>NZ_CP051154.1:0-2400000 GCF_012317045.1 Leifsonia sp. PS1209
ATGGCAGGCGGCGAAGAGTCCATTTCTGCGGCATGGCAGAGCGTGCTCGACTCACTGGAGTCGGACGACCGCATCACACCGCAGCTGCACGGATTCCTCAGCCTGGTCGAGCCCAAAGGCATCATGGCCGGCACCTTCTATCTCGAGGTGCCCAACGAGTTCACCCGCGGGATGATCGAGCAGCGCAGCCGCGTCCCCCTCCTCAACGCCATCGGCGGCCTCGACGAATCGCTCGCGGTCAACACCTTCGCCATCGTGGTCAACCCGGAGATCCAGCAGGAGACGATGGCCGGGCCCACCGAGCCGGCCGACGCCGCATACATCGAGGCTCCTGCGCAGATGATCGCGCCGCCCACCGAGATCACCGCGCCGCCGCGCAACAACGACACACGCCTCAACCCGAAGTACAGCTTCGACAACTTCGTCATCGGCCAGTCCAACCGCTTCGCCCACGCCGCAGCGGTCGCCGTGGCCGAAGCGCCGGCGAAGGCGTACAACCCGCTCTTCATCTACGGCGACTCCGGACTCGGCAAGACCCACCTCCTGCACGCCATCGGCCACTACGCGATGAGCCTCTACCCGGGCATCCGGGTGCGCTACGTCAGTAGTGAGGAGTTCACGAACGACTTCATCAACTCGATCGCGAACAACCGCGGCTCGTCGTTCCAGGCGCGCTACCGCAACATCGACATCCTGCTGATCGACGACATCCAGTTCCTGCAGCGAGCGGTGGAGACCCAGGAAGCCTTCTTCCACACGTTCAACACCCTGCACGACCACAACAAGCAGGTGGTCATCACCAGCGACCTGCCGCCGAAGCACCTCACCGGATTCGAAGACCGGATGCGGTCCCGCTTCGAGTGGGGCCTGATCACAGACGTCCAGGTGCCCGACCTCGAGACGCGCATCGCGATCCTCCGCAAGAAGGCGCAGAGCGAGAAGATCCAGGTACCGGACGACATCCTGGAATTCATGGCGTCGAAGGTATCGAGCAACATCCGTGAGCTCGAGGGCACGCTCATCCGGGTCACCGCATTCGCCAGCCTCAACCGCACGCCTGTGGACATGCCGCTCGTCCAGACCGTGCTCAAAGACCTCATCACGCTCGACGACGACAACGTGATCGCGCCGACGGACATCATCACGAACACGGCCGACTACTTCAAGCTCACCGTTGACGACCTCTATGGGTCGAGCAGGTCGCAGGCAGTCGCCACCGCCCGCCAGATCGCGATGTACCTCTGCCGCGAACTCACGAACCTCTCCCTTCCCAAGATCGGCCAGCTCTTCGGCAACCGCGACCACACCACGGTGATGTACGCGAACAAGAAGATCAGCGAGCTCATGAAGGAGCGTCGCTCGATCTACAACCAGGTGACAGAGCTCACGAGCCGCATCAAGCAGAACCACCGCTACAGCAAGTAGCGCACCCGGGACACGCGCTTCGCGCACATCCATTCGGTCGAGTTATCCACAAATCTGTCCCCAGAGTGGGGACAGTCGATTATTAACACCTGTGGATAACTTGTGGAGAATCTCCGGAAAGTCGGCCCGTTAATGGGGACGAATCATGGATGCCTGTGAATTGAGGCCTCTCGGGTCGCAACTCGGGTTCCCTGTAAACAACAGGAATCCCCAGGTCATCAACAAGTCACAGACGTGTAGTTCCCAGTGGTTGACTGGCATCGACAGAGTTATCCACAGTTTCCACAGCGGTTAACACCATTAATCATTAAGTCTTCTGAATAGGGCGGCCGACAACCTGAACCCCGATCGCTCGAATCACAATTTCTCGCGCCGAGGGCAGGCGCTAGGATTTGTCACGATCCATTTCCCGCCGACGACAGAGGTGACTTCGTGAAGTTCCAAGCCAACCGGGATGTATTCAGTGAAGCCGTCTCCTTCGCCGTGAAGCTCCTTCCCCAGAGGACGACGCTCCCCATCCTGAGTGGTGTGCTGATCGAGACGACCGAGACGGGACTGCAGCTTTCGTCGTTCGACTACGAAGTCTCCGCACAGACCGAGATCGCGGCCGAGGTCGAAGAACCGGGTCGTGTGCTCGTCTCCGGGCGCCTCCTGGCCGAGATCGCATCGAAGCTTCCGAATGCTCCCGTGCAGTTCTCGACAGAGGACTCCAAGATCGTCGTCCGCGCCGGATCGGCCAACTTCACCCTGCTCTCCATGCCGGTCGAGGAATATCCGAGCATCCCGCAGGTCAGCGGGGATGCAGGGCTCGTCCCGGCCGAAGAGTTCGCCGAGGCCGTCGCTCAGGTCGGGGTTGCAGCATCCAGGGACGACGTCACCCCGGTCATCACCGGCGTGCAGCTCGAAGTCGGCGACAACACGCTCGGCCTCGTGGCCACGGACCGCTACCGCGTGGCCGTCCGGGAGATCAACTGGGACAACGGCACCACCTCGGGCGAGCCCGTCACCGCGCTGGTTCCCGCGCGCACCCTCACCGAGATCGGTAAGACGCTCGGCCACAGCGGCACCATCGCCGTCTCGATCACGAACAGGGACGACCGCGAGCTGATCGCGTTCACGGCAGACAAGAAGACCGTCACCTCCCTGCTGATCAAGGGCAACTTCCCGCCCGTGCGCCGGCTCTTCCCCGAGCAGGTCGACAACTACGCGGTCATCAACACCGCCGAGCTCATCGAGGCGACCAGGCGTGTCTCCCTCGTGCTCGAGCGCGAGGCCGCCCTCCGTTACACCTTCTCCGCCGACGGGCTGACGCTCGAAGCCATCGGTTCGGAGCAGGCTCAAGCATCCGAGAGCATCGACGCTCTCCTCACTGGCCAGGAAACGGTGGTTTCGTTGAAGCCGCAGTTCCTGCTCGATGGTCTCGGTGCCGTGCACTCGGAATTCGTGCGCATTTCCTTCACCAAGACCGAAAACCCCAACAAGCCCGGTCCTGTGCTGATCACGAGCCAGACGTCAAAGGACCAGGCAGGCGCGGACAACTACAAGTACCTCCTGCAGCCCAACCTGCTGCTCAGGTAACCCGCCGTCCGCTCGAACAGAGAAGAAGGACAATCATGCACATCGGCCTCGTCGGTCTCGGAAAAATGGGCAACAACATGCGCGCCCGCCTCGAGAAGAACGGCATCGAGGTGACCGGCTACGACACGAACCCCGAGGTCTCGGACGTCGCCACCCTCGCCGACCTCGTCGCAGCGCTCCCCGCACCGCGCACGGTGTGGGTCATGGTCCCGGCCGGGAAGATCACGGACGCGGTCATCACCGATCTCGAACCGCTCCTCGAAAAGGGCGACCTCGTGATCGACGGCGGCAACTCGCGCTTCACCGAAGACTTCAAGCACTCCGAGCAGCTGGCGCCGAAGGGTATCGACTTCATGGATGCCGGCGTCTCCGGCGGAGTCTGGGGCCTCGACAACGGCTACGGCCTGATGGTCGGCGGCAGCAAAGACCAGGTCGAGCGTGTCATGCCCGTCTTCGACGCACTCCGTCCGGAGGGGCCGCGCGACGAGGGCTTCGTCCACGTGGGCGAGGTCGGCGCTGGGCACTACGCCAAGATGGTGCACAACGGCATCGAGTACGCGCTGATGCAGGCATACGCCGAGGGGTATGAACTCCTCGACACCCGCAAGGACATCGTCAAGGACGTCACCGGCACGTTCAAGGCGTGGCAGCGTGGAACCGTCGTCCGCTCCTGGCTGCTCGACCTGCTGGTGCGCGCGCTGGAGCAGGACCCCGAGTTCGAGCACATCGAGGGATACGTGCAGGACTCCGGCGAGGGTCGCTGGACCGTCGAGGAGGCACTCGCCAACGCGGTGCCCGTCCCCACGATCAGCGCGTCGATCTTCGCGCGGTTCGTCTCGCGCCAGGAGGACTCCCCGGCGATGAAGGCCGTGGCTGCCCTGCGCAACCAGTTCGGCGGTCACGCCGTGAAGGCCGTGGACTAACCCTCTTTGAGAGTTACACATCTTTCCCTGACCGACTTCCGCAACTACCGCACGGCGGAAGTGTCGCTTGCGGCCGGCGCGAACCTCTTCGTCGGCCGCAACGGCCAGGGCAAGACGAATCTGGTCGAATCGCTCGGCTACCTGAGCACCCTCGGGTCCCATCGGGTGTCGAGCGACCAGGCCATGATCCGGCAGGGTGCGGAGTCCGCGATCGTGCGCACCCGCATCCAGCACGATGGCAGGGAACTGCTGGTCGAGCTGCAGCTGAACCGCGGTTCGGCCAACCGGGCGCAGGTGAACAGGTCGGCGATCAAGACCCGCGAGCTTCCCCGCTACTTCTCGAGCGTGCTGTTCGCCCCGGAAGACCTGGCGCTGGTGCGAGGCGAGCCGAGCATCCGGCGTCGCTTCGTCGACCAGCTGCTGGTGCAGCGGAACCCGCGGTTCGCCGGGGTGCTGTCGGACTACGAGCGGGTGCTCAAGCAGCGGAACACGCTGCTCAAGTCGGCGCGCGCATCCGGGGTCAAGGAGAACCAGCTCGGAACCCTCGAGATCTGGGACGAGCGGCTGGTCGCACTGGGCTCCGAACTGGTGGATGCGCGGCTCGACCTGATCGCGCGCCTCACCGATCCGCTCACCACCGCCTACCGCTCGGTAGCCGGCGACGATCACCACCCGCGGCTCATCCCGCTGCTGACCGTCCGCGGCGCAGAGGTGGAGGATGCCGACGACGGGGGGCCGGCCGACGCTGTAACCGACTCATCCGGTGTCGCCACGGCCGATGCTTTCCGTCAGGCCCTTGCCGCCGTGCGACGCAAGGAGCTCGACCGCGGGCTCACCCTCATCGGCCCGCACCGCGACGATGTGCTGTTCGAGCTCAACGGGCTCCCGGCGAAGGGCTACGCCAGCCATGGTGAGTCCTGGTCGTTCGCACTCGCCCTGAAGCTCGCATCCGCCGAGCTGCTGAGGCGCGAGTCGAACACCGGCGACCCTGTGCTGATCCTCGACGATGTGTTCGCCGAGCTGGACCAGGCGCGACGTAGGATGCTTGCAACCGCCGTAGAGGGTTACGAGCAGGTGCTCATCACGGCGGCGGTGTTCGACGACGTGCCCGACGGTCTGACCGCGCATACCGTGCGGATCGAAGCGGGAGCCGTCGTGGACGGAAGCTCGGAGAACGCAGAGAAGGAGAAGGGAGAGACCGATGGCTGAGCAGAGGGCATCGCTCGACCCGGCTCCGCTTTCGGATGCGTCCGCCACCTATCTCAGGATGCGCGAGCTCTTCGGCGGTGCACCCACCACCCGCAGCCGTCGTGTCAAGAAGAAGGACGTCGACCCGTCCGCGAGCCAGCCGTTCGGGAAGGGCCGCGACCCCCGCGGACTCGGAGACGTGGTGGATGCGCTCGCCGTGCAGCTCGGCTGGGTCTCGCCGCTGGCTCAGTCCGACCTCCTCGAGGGATGGCTCGAACTGGCCGGCGAGGAGACCGCGAAGCACGCGACTCCGGAGGGCATCACCGACGGCGTGCTCACCGTGCGCTGCGAATCGACGGCGTGGGCGACGCAGCTGCGGATCATGCGCTCCGACCTGCTCGCGAGGATCGCGGATCGGTTCCCGGATGCGGACATCCAGTCGATCCGTTTTCAAGGCCCAGACGCCCCCTCCTGGAAAAGAGGCCCCAGGTCGATTCCAGGGCGTGGCCCGCGCGATACTTACGGTTGAGTGCACAAAAGAGGTCAATAGGCGGAAAACAACGCGTCAGACGGGCGATTTCGGCCATATCGACGCGCCTTGCTTGGTAGAATGAATAGGTCACTACTGAGTGCGGTCAGGAGCCTAATTTCATATGACGATGGAACCGAGCAAGGCTGAGTCGGAACACGACTACGGCGCCAATGAGATCCAGGTTCTCGAAGGTCTCGAAGCCGTACGCAAACGACCCGGAATGTACATCGGTTCGACCGGTCCCCGTGGACTCCACCACCTCGTGCAGGAGATCGTCGACAACTCCGTCGACGAGGCACTGGCCGGTCACGCCGACAACATCGATGTGACGATCCTCGCCGACGGTGGCGTGCGCGTCGTCGACAACGGTCGCGGCATCCCGGTCGACATCCACCCCGTCGAGGGCAAGTCGACCGTCGAGGTCGTCCTCACGATCCTGCACGCCGGCGGAAAGTTCGGAGGCGGCGGATACGCGGTCTCCGGTGGTCTGCACGGCGTCGGCAGCTCCGTGGTGAACGCACTGTCCTCCCGGCTCGACGTCGAGGTCAGCCGCCAGGGCAACGTCTACCGCCAGAGCTACCGCAACGGTGTTCCGCAGGCTCCGCTCGAGATGGGCGAGGAGACGGATGCGACGGGTACGACCATCACGTTCTGGCCGAGCCCGGACACCTTCGAATCGATCGTCTTCGACTACGACACCCTACGCACCCGTTTCCAGCAGATGGCGTTCCTCAACAAGGGGCTTCGTATCGCGCTGACGGACGAGCGCCTCGAAGAAGGGCAGGAGGAGCCGCGCTCCGAGGTCTTCCTCTACGAGCAGGGCCTGATCGACTACGTGCACTACCTCAACTCCGCCAAGAAGGCCGAGGTCGTGCACGACGAGATCATCGCGTTCGAGTCGGAGGACACCGAGCGCAAGATCGCGCTCGAGGTCGCGATGCAGTGGACGACGAGCTACAACGAGAGCGTGTTCACGTACGCGAACACGATCAACACACACGAGGGCGGAACGCACGAAGAGGGTTTCCGTGCCGCACTCACCACGCTGGTGAACCGGTACGCGCGTGAGAAGAACATCCTGAAGGAGAAGGACGACAACCTCTCCGGCGACGACGTGCGCGAGGGTCTCACCGCCGTCATCTCCGTGAAGCTGTCCGAGCCGCAGTTCGAGGGCCAGACGAAGACCAAGCTCGGCAATACCGAGGCGAAGGCGTTCGTGCAGAAGGTCGTCGGCGATCAGCTCGGCGACTGGTTCGATCGCAACCCCAACCAGGCCAAGGAGATCATCCGCAAGGCGCTGCAGGCTGCGACCGCCAGGCTCGCCGCCCGCAAGGCCCGCGAGACCGCACGCCGCAAGGGGCTGCTCGAGGGCGGCGGGATGCCCGGCAAGCTCAAGGACTGCCAGTCCAAGGATCCGTCGATCTCCGAGATCTTCATCGTCGAGGGAGACTCGGCAGGCGGCTCGGCCGTGCAGGGCCGCAACCCGGAGACGCAGGCGATCCTCCCGCTCCGCGGCAAGATCCTGAACGTGGAGAAGGCGCGACTCGATCGCGCCCTCGCCAACAACGAGGTCCAGGCCATGATCACGGCGTTCGGCGCCGGCATCGGCGAGGACTTCAACCCCGAGAAGGCGCGCTATCACAAGATCGTGCTGATGGCGGATGCCGACGTCGACGGCCAGCACATCACGACGCTGCTGCTGACGCTCCTCTTCCGCTACATGCGCCCGCTGATCGAGCTCGGCTACGTCTACCTCGCGCAGCCGCCGCTCTACCGGCTCAAGTGGACGAACGCCGAGCACGAGTACGTCTACTCCGACCGGGAGCGCGACGCGTTCCTGGCCGAGGGGATCGCGGCGGGCAAGCGCATCCCGAAGGACAACGGCGTGCAGCGCTACAAGGGTCTCGGCGAGATGGACTACAAGGAGCTGTGGGAGACCACGATGAGCCCCGAGACCCGCACGCTGCTGCAGGTCACCCTCGACGACGCGGCCGCCGCAGACGAGATCTTCGCCACGCTGATGGGCGAGGACGTCGAATCGCGCCGTAATTTCATCCAGAAGAACGCGAAGGACGTGCGTTTCCTTGACATCTGACAACATCGACGGCATTCCCGGAGACGACATCGTGACCGACGACACCGCAGGGGCCGGATTCGGCGTCCACGGCAGGATCGACCAGGTCGATCTGCAGTCCGAGATGCAGCGCTCCTACCTCGACTACGCCATGAGCGTCATCATCGGGCGTGCGCTGCCCGAGGTGCGTGACGGTCTCAAGCCGGTGCACCGCCGCGTGATCTACGCGATGTTCGACGGTGGATACCGTCCGGACAAGGCATTCTCGAAGTGCGCCCGCGTGGTCGGCGACGTGATGGGGCAGTTCCACCCGCACGGCGACTCGGCCATCTACGACGCGCTCGTCCGCCTGGTGCAGCCGTGGAGCCTCCGCTACCCGCTCGCGCTCGGCCAGGGCAACTTCGGTTCCCCCGGCAACGACGGAGCTGCAGCCCCGCGTTACACCGAGACCAAGATGGCCCCGCTCGCCATGGAGATGGTCCGGGACATCGACGAGGAGACCGTCGACTTCCAGGACAACTACGACGGTCGCACCCAGGAGCCGGCGGTCCTCCCCGCCCGCTTCCCGAACCTGCTGGTCAACGGCTCGGTCGGCATCGCGGTCGGCATGGCCACGAACATCCCGCCGCACAACCTCCGCGAGGTCGCCGACGGTGCGTTGTGGTACCTGGCCAACCCGGATGCGCCGCGCGAGGAACTCCTCGAAGAGCTGATCAAGCGCATCAAGGGACCGGACTTCCCGACCGGCGCGCAGATCCTGGGCGTCAAGGGCATCCAGGACACCTACCGCACCGGCCGCGGCTCGATCACGATGCGTGCCGTCGTGGCGATCGAGGAGATCCAGGGCCGCATCTGCCTGGTGGTCACCGAACTGCCGTACCAGGTGAATCCGGACAACCTGGCGATCAAGATCGCCGACCTGGTCAAGGACGGCAAGATCGGCGGCATCGCCGACATCCGCGACGAGACCTCCGGCCGCACAGGCCAGCGCCTCGTGATCGTGCTGAAGCGGGATGCTGTCGCCAAGGTCGTGCTGAACAACCTGTACAAGCACACGCAGCTGCAGGAGAACTTCGGCGCGAACATGCTCGCGATCGTGGACAACGTGCCCCGCACGCTCGCCCTCGACGGCTTCATCACCGCGTGGGTCGACCACCAGATCGAGGTCATCGTCCGGCGCACGCGCTACCGTCTGCGCAAGGCGGAGGAGCGGGCGCACATCCTGCGCGGCTACCTCAAGGCACTGGATGCGCTCGACGAGGTCATCGCGCTCATCCGCCGGTCGCCCACGGTGGACGACGCCCGCACCGGCCTGAAAGACCTCCTCGACGTCGACGACATCCAGGCGGACGCCATCCTCGCGATGCAGCTGCGCCGCCTGGCCGCCCTCGAACGTCAGAAGATCATCGACGAGCACGACGCGATCGAGCGTGAGATCGCCGACTTCCAGGCCATCCTCGCCGACCCGGTGCGCCAGCGCACGATCGTCAGCGACGAGCTCACCGAGATCGTCGACCGCTTCGGCGACGACCGCCGCACCGAGATCATGTTCGGCTTCGACGGCGACATGAGCATGGAAGACCTCATCCCCGAAGAGGAGATGGTGGTCACGGTCACCCGCGGCGGCTACATCAAGCGCACCCGCAGCGACAATTACCGCTCCCAGCACCGCGGTGGCAAGGGCGTCAAGGGCGCCCAGCTGCGCGGCGAGGACGTGGTCGACCACTTCTTCGTCACCACCACGCACCACTGGCTGCTGTTCTTCTCGACCAAGGGCCGCGTCTACCGCGCCAAGGCGTACGAGCTGCAGGAGGCCGGGCGCGACGCCAAGGGCCAGCACGTCGCCAACCTGCTCGCCATGCAGCCGGATGAGGAGATCGCCGAGATCCTCGACATCCCCGACTACGAGGCGGCGAAGTACCTGGTGCTCGCCACCCGCGACGGCCTGATCAAGAAGACGGCGCTCAGCGAGTACGACACCAACCGCTCCGGCGGCATCATCGCGATCAAGCTGCGCGAGGAGGACGAGCTCGTCTCCGCACTGCTCGTGGACGAGGACTCCGACCTGCTCCTCGTCTCCCGCAAGGGCATGTCGATCCGGTTCACCGCGACCGACGAGGCGCTGCGCCCGATGGGCCGGTCCACCTCCGGTGTGATCGGGATGCACTTCCGCGGCGACGACACCCTGCTCGACGTATCCGTCGTCTCCGACAACGGATACGTGTTCGTGGTGACAGAGGGAGGGTACGCGAAGCGCACCTCCGTCGACCAGTACCGCCTGCAGAACCGCGGCGGTCTGGGCATCAAGGTCGCGAAACTGAGCGACGACAGGGGCGACCTGGTCGGCGCGCTGATCGTGGATGACGACGACGAGGTCCTTGTGGTTCTTGCCAGCGGCAAGGTGGTACGCTCCTCCGTGGCCGAGGTACCCGCCAAGGGCCGCGACACGATGGGTGTCGTCTTTGCACGTTTTGCCGAGTCCGACAAGATCATCGCTCTGGCCAAGAACACCGAACGAAACCTTGATTCTCAGGAAGATGACGAAGAATCTGGTGACGTCGGGAAGGAAGAAACCGTAGATGAGCAGTAGTGTTGCCGAAAAGCTCGCCAAGAAGTCATCCCGGAGACCCGTGTCCGCTAAGCAGGTGCGACTCAAGCTGGTGTACATCGACTTCTGGTCGACCGTGAAGCTGTCGTTCCTGGCCGGGATCTGCCTGGCGATAATCGCGATCGTCGGAACGTTCCTGGTGTGGACGGTCCTCGACCGCACGGGGATCTTCGACCAGATCAACAGCCTGTTCAAGGACATCTCGGGCGCAGGAGGAAGCGACCTCAAGTCGATCCTCGGCCTCGGCCAGGTGATGGGCTTCTCGCTCGTCGTCGGGATCCTCGACATCATCGTGATCACCGCGCTCGGCGCTGTCTTCGCCCTGCTGTACAACCTCTCTGTGAAGATCACCGGCGGCCTGCTCGTCGGCTTCACGAACAACTAGCAGCACCCGCCGATTTCGCATTGGCCGGGCAGATCAGGTAGTCTCTAATCTGCCCAATCGGGGATATAGCTCAGGCGGTTAGAGCGCTTCGCTGATAACGAAGAGGTCCGAGGTTCAAGTCCTCGTATCCCCACCACTGTGATTCGGAAGACGATGTTCTTCCGGAATCGCAGCCCCTCGGGGCCTTAGCTCAGTTGGTAGAGCGCCTGCTTTGCAAGCAGGATGTCAGGAGTTCGAATCTCCTAGGCTCCACAGTTTTTCCCCTGCTTCTCCTCCCGCGTTCAGCCCGCCGGCGGCACGATCGGCCGCGTCGGGAACGGGCTCGAGTACGAGACGCTCGTCGTCACGCTGCCGAGGGTTCCGATCTTGCCGCTCACCTGTTCGAGGTGCCGCATCGAGGTGGCAACCACCTTCAGGATGAAGCAGTCGTCTCCGGTGACGTGGTGCGCCTCCACGACCTCCGGCGTGTCCGCGAGCAGGTCGTGCAGCGGCGTGTACACGCTGCTCGGGTAGCGCAGACGCAGGAACGCGAGGATGCCGTAGCCGAGGCGTTCCGGGTCGATCAGCGCCCGGTAGCCGCCGATCACTCCGGCCTCCTCCAGGCGGCGCACCCGTTCGGCCACCGCGGAGTTCGACATGTGTACCCGCCGCGCCAGCTCGGCGATGGACTGGCGGCCGTCGCGCTGCAGCTCGGCGAGCAGGGCGTCGTCGACCGAATCGGTCACGTATGGGGGATTCGCGGTCATGCGCCGATTCTGCCATCAGATCCCCGGCGGTGAGCGCCGAATGCCGGTGATCGTCTCTTCAAACCGGCCACGCGCATCCCTAATCTGTTGCTCATGACCGTTTCAGCCGCAGATGCCGCCCGCCACTTCGCCGCGAAGCTCGACTTCGAGACCGACCCGTCCGACGTGAAGGCTGCACGGGATGCGGGGGAGCGGTTCGTGCTCGTCGACTCCCGGGGGCACGCTGCGTGGTCGCAGGCGCGCATCCCGGGCGCTGTGCACCTGCCGACGGCGGACATCCGGGAGCGGGCGGCAGCGCTCATCCCGGAGGGCACTCCGGTGGTCGTCTACTGCTGGGGTCCGGGCTGCAACGGCTCCACCCGAGCCGCGCTCGCGTTCAGCCTGCTCGGATACCCGGTGAAGGAGATGATCGGCGGGTTCGAGTACTGGGCACGCGAAGGGCTCGGCATCGAGAACGACCTCGGCCCCGTGGAGCGGCCCACCGACGAGCTGACGGCGCCCCTGGCGGTGGATGCGATCAGCTGCGACTGCTGACCGTCACTTGAGCAGCCGCGACAGCACGCGGTCGGCCAGCGGCTTGCCCCCGGTCTGGCAGGTGGGGCAGTACTGCAGCGTGGAGTCGGCGAAGATCACCTGGCGCACCGTGTCGCCGCAGACCGGACAGGGCTGACCCGTGCGGCCGTGCACCTGCATCCCGAGCTTCTTCTCGCCCTTGAGCTCGGAGGCGGCGAGGCCGTCGGCGCGGGCGAGCGCATCCCGGAGCGTGCTCTGCATGGCGGCGTAGAGGCGGGAGACCTCCTCCGGAGACATCGAGGCCGGCTTGAACGGCGACATGCGTGCCGTGTGCAGGATCTCGTCCGAGTACGCGTTGCCGATTCCCGCGATGATCGACTGGCTGCGCAGCACACCCTTGATCTGGGCGCGGCCGGCGCCGGCCAGGATGCCCGCGAAGACCTCCTCCGTGAATTCCGGCGCGAGGGGGTCGGGGCCGAGATTGGCCACCCCGGGCACATCGGCCGGATCGTGGACGACGGAGATCGACAGGCTCTTCTTGGTGCCGGCCTCCGTGATGTCGAGCCCGGTGCCGTCGTCGAGGACGAGACGCGCGGCCAGCGGGCCCTTGCCGGGCCGTCCGGACGGAGGGGGAGGCGGCGCATCCCGCCAGCGGACCCAGCCCGCCCTGGCCAGGTGCATCACGATGTGCAGGTCGCCGGCGGAGATGTCCAGGAACTTGCCGTGCCTCGTCACGCCGCCGATGGTGAGGCCGCTGACCGCCGATACCGGCGGATCGAACGTCTTGAGTGCCGCGAACGCGACGATGCGCAGCGAGTCGATGACACGGCCGCGGAGGCGCGCGTCGAGGTCGGCTGCGAGGGCCGTGACTTCGGGGAGTTCAGGCACGCATCCAGTCTGCCGCGTGCGACCGACAAGCGCAGTAGGGTAACGGAATGGATATCAGGGTCGCTGCCTACGGGGTCATCGTCGACGACGGCAAGATCCTGCTCGCGCACTGGAACGAGGGCGGTCGCTCCGGCTGGACGCTGCCCGGCGGCGGCATCGACCCCGGCGAAGACCCGGTGGATGCGGTGGTCCGCGAGATCGCGGAAGAGACGGGCTACGAGGCGGTCGCCGGCGAGCTGCTCGGCATCGACTCGCACATCGTGCCCGCCGAAGCGCGGTTCGCGGCCGACGCCGGACCGCTGCACGCGCTCAGGATCGTCTACCGCGCATCCGTGGTGGGCGGCACGCTCGCGAACGAGCTGGACGGCACCACCGACGAGGCGCGCTGGTTCCCGCTGCACAGCATCCCGTCGCGGAGGGTCGAACTCGTCAACGTGGCGCTCGGGATGGCCGGGCTGGCCTAAGCCTGGCGGGGCTTGAGCTCCGACGGGATGATGATCCACATCGCGAGGTACGCGATGAACTGGGGGCCGGGGAGCAGGCAGGAGAGCAGGAACAGGACGCGCACCGTGGTGGCGCTCCATCCGAAGCGCTGAGCGAGTCCCGCGCAGACCCCGCCGAGCACGCGGCCGGAGGTTGGACGGTAGAGAGTGTTCATGCTTCGATTCTGGCCGTGCGCCGCCGGACCCGGTATCGGGGAATCCCCCCAATCGACCCTGAGGAAAGCACCAGGTCGCGGACGCTCGACGGCACGCGAAAGGGGTGGCGCCCTCCGGCACCACCCCTTTCGACGTCGCTGCTACTCGGCTGCGGGAGCCGTCGGCTCTTCGTCGGCGACCCAGAGCTCGTCGTCTGCGCGGAAGGTCTGCCACACGGCGTAGAGCAGCCCGACGGCGGCGATGGCCCCGAGGACGACCGCGATGACCGTGCCTGCTCCCGGTCCGGATGAGTCGTTGGTGGCGGCCTTGACCTTCTTCGACACGTCTTTGCCCGCCTTCTTCACGTCGCCGATGAAGGCGCGTGCTCGTGCATCCCGAGCGTGGTCGACCACGGACATCGCCGTGCCGACGACGGTTCCCACAGCGGGGATCACGTCGGTGACCAGGCGCTCGCGTGCCACGCCGGCGACACGGCCGGCGGTCTGCGTCGCGGGGCGCACGTAGTGCTCGTACCCGTCGCGCACGCGCGGAGCGATCTCCTCACGCGTGTAGTAGGCAGCCTGCTTGCGGGCCTCTGCGGCAACCGCATTGGCATTCGCCAGCACGTCCTGCTGCTGCCCCCAAAGCTCTTCGGCGCTACTGCGCAGTCGCTTGAGCTCCTTCTTCCGCTTCCGTGTCAGGTTCATCTGGACCTCCATTGCGTCGTGTAGCGAACTCACTCCATCTTGCCACCTAAAGGCCTGTGGATGGCCCGAGAGCCGAGAAGCCCTGTGCAAGAATTGGTGCCATGTCTAAGCACACCGCTGTCGCCACCCTCCACACTAACTACGGGGACATCAAGGTCAACCTCTTCGGCAACCACGCACCGAAGACGGTCAGGAACTTCGTCGGCCTGGCGACCGGTGAAATCGAGTGGACGCACCCGGGCACGGGAGTGAAGAGCACCGACCCGCTCTACGACGGTGTCGTCTTCCACCGCATCATCCCCGGGTTCATGATCCAGGGCGGCGACCCGCTCGGTCAGGGCATCGGCGGACCGGGCTACCAGTTCGACGACGAGATCAACCCCGAGCTCGACTTCACGCAGCCGTACATCCTCGCCATGGCCAACGCCGGCATCCAGGGCGGCCACGGAACGAACGGCTCGCAGTTCTTCATCACCGTCGCACCCACCACGTGGCTGCAGGGCAAGCACTCCATCTTCGGCGCCGTCGAAGACGAGGCCTCCCGCAAGGTCGTCGACAAGCTCGCCGAGCTGCCGACGGATGCACGCGACCGGCCGCTCGACGACGTCGTCATCGAGTCGGTCACCGTCGAGCAGGTCTAGCAGCGGCGGGGGCGGGTCGAACGATGTCTCAGCCCGTCGACGCGAGGGCGACCTATTGCTATCGGCACCCCGACCGGCAGAGCTATGTGCTCTGCCAGCGGTGCGGTCGCACGATCTGCCCCGAATGCCAGACGCCCGCCGCTGTCGGTGTGATCTGCCCGGAGTGCATGGCCCAGCAGCGGGCTGAGGCTCCGCGCACCAAGCCGGCCTGGGTCACCAGGATGACCGGCAGCGGCGCGCCCGTCGTCACGTACGCGATCATCGCGCTCTGCGTGGTCGTGTTCATCCTGCAGCAGCTTCCCGTGCTCGGTTCGACGGTCACGGGTGCCCTGCAGTACGCGGGCGTCTACTCGACGCCGATCGCGTTCGAGCCGTGGCGGATGCTCACCACCGTGTACACGCACGGCAGCATCCTGCACATCGCGCTCAACATGTACACGCTGTGGATCTTCGGCATGATGCTGGAGCCGTTGCTCGGCCGAGCCCGGTTCGCCGCCCTGTTCATCATCAGCGGCTTCGCCGGCTCGGTGGGTGTGCTGCTGATCGCCAATCCGCTGCAGCCGGTGGTCGGCGCATCCGGCGCCATCTTCGGGATGCTCGGAGCGTTCTTCATCATCCAGCGGCGCCTCGGCGGCAACGCGACCCAGTTGCTGGTGCTGGTCGGCATCAACCTGGTGATCGGGTTCATCCCGCAGTTCGGGATCGCGTGGCAGGCGCACATCGGCGGCCTCATCGGCGGCGCGCTGGTCGGGCTGATCTACGTCGAGACGCGCAGCATCGCGCGCCGTCGCTGGCAGCTGCCGCTCCTGATCGTGCTGTGCGTGCTGCTCGTCGCGCTGAGCCTGATCCGATTCCTGTAATTCCTCCCCAACGCGTGGATAAGTTATCCACAGGCTTATTAACAATGGGGATAATTACACCCGTGTAACTCTCCACAGGCTTATTAACACTGGGGAGAACCACACCAGTGTGATTGTCCTCACTGTGGAGGACACCTGTGAATAACTCCGTCGTCATGGCCGCCGGGGCATGAAAAAACCCGGGACCGGCTGCTGCCGATCCCGGGTGGAGAATATGCCGAAGGCTCAGCGCCAGCGGGTGGTCATGAGGAAGCCGATGAAGGCGATGCCGAAGCCGACGAGGATGTTCCACGCGCCGAGAGCCGGGATGGGATACATGTTCTGGCTCACGTAGAAGACGATGATCCACACCAGCCCGAGAAGCATGAAGCCGAACATCACCGGCTTGAACCAGACAGGGTTGGGGGCGTCCTCGCCCGACTGGGCGACAGTGCGCTCGGGCTTGGTCTTCGACTTGGTGCGTGCCATAGCTCCATAGTGTAGCGGGAGAGGCTGTGGGACTCCGCTGTCAGCCTCCCCACGCTTTCAGGGGACTTTCCGAGGGATGCGCGGTGCCATTACACAGGCGGAGTCTCCTAGAATCACACATATGACCGACCCGAACCTCCCGCAGGACGCCACTGCGTCCCCCGGACGGGTCCGGCGACGTCGACGCCCGCGTCAAAGGGTCACCTTCTTCGGCGCGCTGGGCGAGTTGCTCATCACGGCCGGCGTGCTCGTGCTCCTCTTCCTCGGCTGGCAGATCTGGTGGAACAGCCTCGTGCTTGCCGGCCAGCAGACCGGCGCAGCGCAGGCGCAGAGCCAGCGCTGGCTGGATGAGGCGGCGAAGGCCCCTACCCCGACGCCGACACCGACGGACACCGCGCAACCTCCCGCACCTCCCGTGCAGGCCGAGCCCGCGGACTACGAGCCGTTCGCCGTCATCTACATCCCGCGGCTCGGTGCGGACTGGAAGCGCACCATCCGGGAAACCGTCGACACCGAGCGGGTGCTCAACAGCTACGACGCCGGCGTCGGCCACTACAAGGGAACGGCCATGCCCGGCCAGGTCGGCAACTTCGCGGTCGCCGGGCACGACAGTGGATGGGGCAACACCTTCATCGACCTGTCCAAGCTGCACATCGGCGACCGTATCTACGTGCAGACCAAAGACGGCTGGTACACGTACACGTTCCGCAATTTCGAGTACGTGCAGCCGAGCGCCGTCGAGGTGATCCTGCCCGTGCCGAGACAACCGGATGCGACGCCGATCGACCGCCTGATGACGATCACCACCTGCAACCCGCCGTTCCACGCAGGCGAGCGGCTGATCGCATACACCGTGTTCCAGGACTACGCACCGATGCAGCAGGTGCCCAGCGAGATCGCGGCCGCCGTTGCGGCCAACGGAGGGTGACGACGATGTACGGCGCACTGTGGCGCATCCTGCCTGGACCGGTGTGGGTGCGCATCCTGATTCTGATCGTGCTGTTCGTGGCGGTGCTCGCAGCGCTCGTCACCTGGGTGTTCCCTTGGGTTGATTCGCTCTTGGGCCCCCAGGAAGGTACCGTGGGGCCGTGACCCGCGTACTCGTCATCGACAACTACGACAGCTTCGTCTACACGCTGAACGGCTACCTCCATGAGCTGGGGGCGCAGACCGAGGTCGTCCGCAACGACGACATCGCCGAAGCCGACCTGCCGGCACGCCTCGCCGAATACGACGCCGTGCTGGTGTCGCCGGGCCCTGGCAAGCCCGCGGACGCCGGGGTCTCCATCCCGATCGTGAAGCTCGCACTGCAGACCGGGATGCCGCTGCTCGGCGTCTGCCTCGGTCACCAGGCCATCGCCGAGGCGTTCGGCGGCGTCGTCACCAACGCCGAAGAGCTCATGCACGGCAAGACCTCCGAGGTCAACCACGACGACAGCCAGTTCTTCGACGGCGTCGGTCAGCCCTTCACCGCCACGAGGTACCACTCGCTCGCGGTCGTCGACGGCACGATGCCGGACGACCTGATCGTCACCGCGCGCACGCCCGGCGGCGTGATCATGGCGCTTCGGCACCGCGAGGCCCCGATCTACGGTGTGCAGTTCCACCCGGAGTCCGTGCTCACCGAGGGGGGCTACCGGATGCTCGGCAACTGGCTCGAGGTGGCGGGACTGCACGGCGCCGCCGACGCATCCCGTGCGCTGAACCCGCTCGTGAAGCTGGTCTAGACCCCTGGTCTAGCCGGGCTGACTTAGCCCGAGCAGTAGGTCAGGTCGACCGCTGAGCCCTGCGGCACGTCGCCCACCTGCGACTGGGTGTGCACCAGGGGCGCTCCCTTGTCTTGCGGGCAGGTCGCATCCGGTTTCGGGTTCACCGTGAGGCCGAGATCCGACAGGATGCCCGTCGCCGCCTGCAGAGACTGACCGGTGAGATCGGTGACCGTGACCTTGCCGCTCGACACCGTGAGCGCGATGGCGTCGCCCTCGTGCGCGTTGGCGTTGGGGGCAGGGTCGGTGGTGATGACGACGTTGGCCGGGACCGTCGACGAGTTCGTCGTGGTGACGGGGCCGACGGAGAGGCCGACAGCGGCGAGGGCCGCCTTGGCCGCATCCGTGGTCATGTTGTGCACGTCGGGCACGCTGACTGTCTTCTTGCCGGTCGAGACGTAGACGGTGATGGTGTCACCGGTGGCGACGACGATGCCTGCGCCAGGATCGGTGCGGATGACCTCGCCCTGCGGATACGTCGAACTCGCCTCGGACGCCTGTGTCCACTTGAGCTTCATGTCCTGCAGCTGCGCGGTGGCCTTGTCGAGGGTCTGGCCGGACAGGTTCGGCACCTCGCGCGAGGTCTCCGGCATCGTGGTGCTCGGCGCGAGCCGCAGCACCCACGCCAGCACGGCGACGATGACGACGGCCATGATCGCGACACCGGCCCAGATCCAGATGACCGGTGGGCGGCGCTGCGTGCGGACCATCGTCTGGTCTTCTGCGAGCTGGCGGAACGCGGCCTCCGGGCCGGAGACGACGCTCGGCGGGGCGCCGAAGAGGGTCTCGCCCAGCGCATCCGGGGTCTTGTGGACGGGCACCTTGCCCGAGGCGGCCAATTCGAGGTCGTCGCGGAACTCGGTGACCGTCTGGTAGCGCTCGAACCGGTCCTTGGTGAGCGCGCGGGCGACGACGACGTCCATCGCCGGGGAGATCTTGTGGTTGATGGAGCTCGGCTTGACCGGCGCCTCGCTGACGTGCTGGTACGCGACGGCGACCGGGGTGTCCCCACGGAACGGCGGGCGGCCGGTGAGCATCTCGAAGAGGACCACGCCGGTGGAGTAGAGGTCGGTGCGCGCATCCACGGACTCGCCCTTGGCCTGCTCCGGAGAGAAGTAGCTGGCGGTGCCGAGGATGGCGGTGGTCTGCGCCACCGTGGCCGAGGAGTCGCTGATCGCGCGCGCGATCCCGAAGTCCATCACCTTGACCTGGCCGGACTTGGTGATCATGACGTTGCCCGGCTTGATGTCGCGGTGCACGACGCCTGCACGGTGCGAGTACTCGAGCGCGGTGAGGATGCCCTCGGTGATGCGCACGGCCTCGGAGACCTCGAGCGGCCCCTTCTTGATCAGGTCTTTGAGGAGCACGCCGTCGACGTACTCCATGACGATGAAGGGCAGCTGCGCCTCGTGACCGTTCGGCTCGCGGACGGTCTCCTCGCCGGCGTCGAAGACGCGGACGATCGTGGGATGCGCCATGCGGGCCGCGGCCTGCGCCTCCTGGCGGAAACGCGTGCGGAAAGCTGGGTCTGTGGCCAGAGACGGCTTGAGCAGCTTGATCGCGACCGTGCGGCCGAGGCGGGTGTCTTTGCCTCGGTGCACATCGGACATGCCGCCCCGTCCGATGAGTTCGCCCACCTGATATCGGCCTGCGAGCAGGCGGCTATCTGGGCTCAATGCGGACTCCTTCTGGGTGGTGGCTCCGGCTAGTGTAGCGGTCTCAGTCTGGGTATATCCCCGTGATGAAGACGCGCGATCAGCCGCCGTTCGTCCCCGTCCCTGTTCCTCCATTGTTGTTCCCCCCGGTGGATGCGCTGGCCTTGACCACGTACGGAACCGCGGGCGACTGCGCCGACTCGATCGACTCCCCACAGAAGATCGTGTACGAGAGCTGGTAGGTGCCGACGGCGTTCGGGGTCCACGTCGTGGACGTGGCGTTCACCGGTGTCTGCTGCGTGCCGTTGACGTAGAGCGCGCGGCCCTTGAGGTCCTGTCCGGCCGGGCAGGTGGCCGATCCGAAGGTGACCGTGACCTTGGGCATGTTGTTCGGGTCGAAGTTGTCGACCTCGCTCGGGTTGGCCGTGACCTCGTCCGTCGGCGTCGGGATCGGGGTCACCGGTCCGAACACCTTGACCGTGATCGTGGCGCCCTTCTGCACGGGTCCGGTGGGGTTCACGGAGTAAACCGTGTTCACCTGGGCCTGCGCGGTGGCGGCGTTGCCGGTCTGCACGTCGGCGACCATCCCGAGGCCCTGCAGCTTGGCGCGCGCGGCGTCGGCGGTCAGCCCGTCGAAGTCGGCCTCCGTGATCTGCACGGTGTTGCTCGTCGGGGTCGGGCTCGGCGTCGTCGGCTTGGGCGCCGGCGGCTGGCTCGTCGTGGTCTTGGTCTGGGTGGGCGCCGGCGTGTTCGGCTGTGCGACCAGGGCGATGATCGTTCCGATGAGCACGAGCGCCAGCAGAGCGATCAGCGCGATCAGCGGCCACGTCCACGGGCTGCGCTTCTTCGTCGTGGTCGACGGCTCGGCTTCCTGCACCTCGGTCTGCATGGTCCTCGCGCCCGCGGACGGGAGCACGGTGGTCGCCTCGGTGGCGCCGGCGTTCGCCGACGGCATGAGCATCGTGGTCGCGCCGCCGAGAGCAGCACCGCCGAGGACGGCGGGCACGGAGGCGGCGGCCGCCTGGACGTCGCCGCGGCGGAGGGCCTGAGCTGCGCGCGCCAGGTGCGCTGCCGATGCCGGACGGTCGGCCGGGTTCTTCGCGATGCACGCGAAGACCAGGTTGCGAACCGGCTCGGCGACGGTGGCGGGGAGCTCGGGCGGAGCCTCGTTGATCTGCGCCATCGCGATGGCGACCTGCGACTCGCCCGTGAACGGGCGACGGCCGGCGAGGCACTCGTACGCGACGATGCCGAGCGAGTAGATGTCGGTGGTCGGAGACGCCGGGTGACCGGACGCCTGCTCCGGCGAGAGGTACTGGACGGTTCCCATGACCTGGCCGGTGGCCGTCAGCGGAACCTGGTCGGCGATGCGCGCGATGCCGAAGTCGGTGATCTTGACGCGGCCGTCCGGCGTGATCAGCAGGTTGCCCGGCTTGATGTCGCGGTGGACGAGCCCGGCGGCGTGGGCGGCGTGCAGCGCGGCGGCGGTCTGCGCGACGATGTCGAGCGTCTTGTCCGTGCTGAGCACGTGCTCGCGCTCCAGGATGGTCGACAGCGCCTCGCCGGGGACGAGCTCCATCACCAGGAAGGCGCTGCCCTCCTCCTCGCCGTAGTCGAAGACGTTCGCGATGCCCTCGTGGTTCACCAGGGCGGCGTGGCGGGCCTCGGCACGGAAGCGCTCGAGGAAGCCCGGGTCACCCAGGTATTCGTCCTTGAGGATCTTGATGGCGACGGTGCGTCCGATGACGAGGTCTGTCGCTTGCCAGACCTCGCCCATGCCGCCGATCGCGATACGCGACTGCAGCTCGTAACGTCCCCCGAAGGTGAGCCCTGCTGTGGGTCTCATTTATTCAGCACCGCCTCTAGTACTTTCTTCGCGATCGGAGCGGCGATGGAGTTACCCGTGCCGTTCTGACCTTGTCCACCGCCATTTTCAACAACAACCGCCACAGCGAACTGAGGATCGTTCGCCGGCGCGAAACCTGTGAACCAGAGCGTGAACGGGTCGTTGTCCCCGTTCTGCGCCGTTCCGGTCTTACCGCCGACCTCGACCCCGTCTATTCTTGCATTGCTCGCCACGCCGTGATCGACGCCGTCGACCATCATCTGCTTGATCGTGTCGGCGTTCTGCTGGCTGAGCGCCTGGCTGAACTCTTTCGCCTGGAAGCTCTCGAGGGTCTGCAGGTCGGCCGAGCGGATCGAGTCGACCAGGTTCGGGTACATCAGCTTGCCGCCGTTCGCGATCGCCGCCGACACCATCGCCATCTGCAGCGGAGTCGCCTTGTCGTTGTACTGACCGAACGAGCCGAGCGCGCGCTTCGCGTCGTCGACGTAGAGCGGGTAAACGCTCTTCTCCACCGGGATCGGGATCTTCAGCGACTGGTTGAAGCCGAACTTCTCGGCCTGCGTGTGGATCGTCTGCGGGTCCAGCTGCATCCCGAGCTCGGCGAACGGGATGTTGCAGCTCAGGATCTGCGCGGTCGCGATCGAGACGGTGGCGCCGGGGCCGCAGGTGGAGAAGTTGTCGTTCTTGACGACCGTGGGCGATCCGGGCAGCGGCAGGGACGACAGGTTGGGCAGCTGGCTGTCCTTGGTGAACTTGCCCGACTCGAACGCCGAGGCGCTCATCACGGGCTTGAAGGTGGAGCCCGGCGGGTTGAGGTCGCCGCCGATGGTGCGGTTGGTCAGGGGGCTGCCCTGCGCATCCAGGAGGGCCTGATAGTTGGCGTTGACCGTGTCGCCGTCGTGGCCCGCCAAGGTGTTCGGGTCGAAATCGGGCTTCGAGACCATCGCCAGGATGCGGCCGGTCTTCGGCTCCATGAGCACCACGGCGCCCTGGTAGCTGCCGAGCGCGTCGTACGCCGCCTGCTGAGCGACGGGGTCGATGGTGGTCTCGACGGAGGCGCCCTGCGGGTTCTTGCCCGTCAGGATCGCGTTGACGCGGTCGAAGAACTGCGAGTTCGACGAACCGGAGAGCTTGTCGTCCAGGGCGCCCTCCAGGCCCGTCGGCTCGCCGTTGACCGGGAAGAAGCCCGTGACGGAGGAGTAGAGCGGGCCGTTGCTGTACACGCGCTGGAACTTGTACACGTCGTTCGACGGGACGGACTGCGCGACCGGCTGTCCGGCGACCAGGATGGCGCCGCGCTGCTGCGCGTAGCTGTCGTTGCGCGCGCGGCTGTTGCGCGCATCCGCCGTCAGGGCGTCCGCCTGGAACACGGCGAGGATCGACGTCGACACCAGCAGGGCGACGAACATCAGCAGCACGATCGTGCTGATCCGCTTGATCTCGCGATTCACTCAGCTCACCACCAGACGGGGTTGGTTGCGGACGGTGTCCGACAGCCGGAGCAGCAGAGCGACGATGATCCAGTTGGCGACGAGCGACGAACCGCCCGCCGCGAGGAACGGCGTGGTCAGACCGGTCAGCGGGATGACCCTGGTCACGCCGCCGATGACGATGAAGCACTGCAGTGCCACGGTGAACGCGAGGCCGACGGCCAACAGCTTGCCGAAGTCGTCCTGACCGGCGAACCCGATGCGCAGACCGCGCGCGACGAACAGCAGATACAGCGCGAAGATCGCGAACAGGCCGGCCAGGCCGAGCTCCTCGCCGATGCTCGCGATGATGTAGTCGCTCTGCGAGACCGGCGTCACCCACGGCTGACCCTGGCCGAGGCCGGTGCCGATGAGCCCGCCGTGCGCGAGCCCGAACAGGCCCTGCACCAGCTGGAAACTGCCGCCGTCCGCGTCGTAGACCTTCTGCGCGAACGGGTTGAGCCAGTTCTCGAACCGGTCGTGCACGTAGACGAGCACCTGGCTGGCGACGACGGCGCCGCCCACGATCAGCAGCAGACCCAGGATGACCCAGCTGATCCTGGCCGTCGCGACGTACAGCATCACGAGGAACAGGCCGAAGATCAGGAGACCGGTTCCGAGGTCGCGCTGGAACACGATGACCGCCATCGACATCAGCCAGACGATCAGGATGGGGCCGAGGTCTCTTGCGCGCGGGAACCGCATCCCGAGGAACTTCTTGCCGACCATCGAGAGCGAGTCGCGGTGCTGCACGAGGTAGCCGGCGAAGAAGATCGCGAGGCAGAGCTTGGCGATCTCGCCGGGCTGGAAGCTGAACGGGCCGATGCCGATCCAGACGCGCGCGCCGTAGATCTCCTTGCCGATGCCGGGGAGCATCGGCAGCAGGAGCAGGACGAGCGCCGCGAACCCGAAGATGTACGTGTACCGCTGCAGGACGCGGTGGTTGCGGATGACGACGATGACCGCCAGCGCGCAGATGATCGCGATGGCGCTCCACACGATCTGGCGCACGCCGGCGCTGTTCCAGCCGGTGTCCTGGTAGTGGATGTCGATGCGGTAGATCTCGGCGATGCCGATGCCGTTGAGCACGGTGGCGATGGGCAGCAGGAACGGGTCCGCCTGGGGGGCGACGTAGCGGAGCGCGATGTGCATCCCGAACACCAGGACGGAGAGGCCGACGCCGAGGTAGAGCAGCGTGAGGTCTACGTGGCCGAGGGCGCCGAGCTGCACGAGCACGACGGCGACAGCGTTGATGGCGCAGGCGACGATGAGCAGCGCCAGCTCCAGGTTGCGGAGCTTGGCGGGCAGGCGCAGTCGTTTGACCCTGCCGGTGGCCGGCGCGGGCTGGTCGAGCGTCGCAGCGTTACTGTTTGACGGCATCGGACAGTTGATTCACGATCGCTTTGGCCGACTCGAGGCTGTCGGCGTTGATGGTCTGCTCCACGAGCTGCTTGTCGTACGCGGGGAGTTCGTCGACGTTCACGCTCGACTCCTCGTAGACGTGCGAGAGGGAGATCGGGCCCAGATTCTGCTGGACCCCCTGGAAGATGGCCACGTTTCCGGACGATGACGCACCCACGAAGTACCGGGACTGCGTCCACTGGTAGCCGAACAGGGCGGCGAGGGCGATGGCGAGCACGAGGACGATCACGCCGACGAGCCAGGTGACGCGGCGACGGCGGACGCGGCGCTGATCCTCCTCGATCAGCTCGTCCAGATAGTCCTCGGACTGCGGCTCGAAGTGCGTCGGTCCGGTGGCCGGACGGATGGGGTGCAACCGCAGCGACGGCAGGCGCGTGGTGCGGGTGGTCGGCTTGGCCTCGGTGTCGAAGGACAGCGGGGAGGCGGCGGAGCCGACCGTGACCGGGTCTTTCATGGTCTCGCCGCGAGCCGTGTCCGCGATGTCGAGGATGACGACGGTGACGTTGTCCGGCGCTCCGGCGTCGAGGCTCTGACGCACGAGCTTCTCGGCGACCTGCTTCGGCGCATCCCTCGACGACAGGGCCGCGACCATGTCGTCGTGCTTGACCACGCCGCTCAGGCCGTCCGAACAGATCAGCCAGCGGTCTCCCGGCCGGGTGTCCAGGATCCAGGTGTCGATCTCGGGGGACGCATCCACGTCGCCGAGCACGCGCATCAGCACGGACCGGCGAGGGTGGACCATCGCCTCCTCCTCGGTGATGCGGCCGCTGTCGACGAGCCGCTGCACGAAGGTGTGGTCGATGGAGACCTGCTTGAGCTCTCCATCGCGGAACAGGTAGATGCGGGAGTCGCCGATGTGGGCGAGCGCGAGCTGGTCGCCGACCCGCACGATGGCGCTCACGGTCGTGCCCATGCCGGTGAGCTCCGGATGCTCGAACACGGTCTCGGCGAGCAGCGAGTTGGCGGCGATCAGCGCGGACTGCAGGGCGAACTCCGCCTCGGTGGCCGTCGCGTACTCCTTGTCGGCCTCGCGGATGCGGTTGACGGCGATGGCGGAGGCGACGTCGCCGCCCGCGTGACCGCCCATCCCGTCTGCGACGACGAACAGGTCATGCCCGGCATAGCCGGAGTCCTGATTGTTGGAGCGGATCTTCCCGACGTGAGAGACGGCCGCTGCCCGATTCGCCGCCACGTCTACCGTCGCAGCTCGAACGTCGTCGTGCCGATCTTGATCGGGGTGTCGAGCGGGATCTGGGTGGGGACGGTGACCCGGCGGCCGTCGAGGAAGGTGCCGTTCGTGGAGTCGAGGTCCTGGACCATCCACTCGTCGTTCCAGAGGAGCAGGCGGGCGTGGTGGGTGGAGGTGTAGTCGTCGCGGATGACCAGCCCGGAATCGCTCGACCGGCCGATGGTGATCGGGTCGCGGCCGAGGGCGAGCTCGGTGCCCTGGCGCGGGCCGGAGGTGATGACCAGGCGGCCGGCGGACTGCGTGGTGGCCTTGGGGCGTCCGGTGGCGGTGTTCGCGCCGGACGGGAGGCTGGAGACGGGAGGGGCCTGCATGGGGCGGCCGGCTGCCGCTGCGCCCGCTGCCGCACCCGCCGGTGCCACGCCGCCGGGGGCCGCGACGAACGGGGATGCGGCTTGTTGCGCATCCGGAAGCTTGCGGACCCGCTGCCCGAACAGGTCGGTGCGCAGCGCGTAGACGATGCCGAACACGAACAGCCACAGCAGCAGGAGGAAGCCGAACCGCAGCACGAGCAGCGTCAGCTCACTGGGGTTCACGATTCGCTCCAGAAATTCCCGATGTCGTTGCGCCGCGTCACGTCGTCGGCGAAGCCCTGACCGGCGGACGGGGCTGGCGCCGCCTGCGGCAGCACCCGGAACACAATACGGGTACGACCGATGGTGATGACGGATTCCGGCTCGAGAATCGCCTTCCGCACCGGCTGGCCGTTCAGCTGGGAGCCGTTCGTGGAGCCGAGATCCTGCACCTGGGCGCGCTGCCCATCCCAGATGATCTGCACGTGCTTGCGGGAGATGCCGGTGTCGTCGACGGTGATGTCCGCGTCGCTTCCGCGCCCGATGACAGTGGTGGACCGGGTGAGCGGGTACCGCTTGCCGCCGATGTCGAGCACGGGCGTCCACGCGACGGCGCCCTTCACGTTCTCCGAGTCGACCTGCAGCATGCCCTCGGTGATGGAGGAGTCCTCGACGAGGTCGATGGAGATGCCGCCCGCGAACTGGTAGTGCTGGGTGGTCGCGTGCTGCTGCACGAACGAGACGAGCTCATCGGTGAGCGCCGCCCCCATCCCGCGCATCCGCTTGTAGTCGGCGGGCGACATGCGCAGGGCGAACCGGTTGGGAGCCAGGATGCGGTCCCGCGTGACGACGGCGGCCTTGGTGTCCAGCTCCCGCCTCAGCGCGCTGGTGAGCTCGACCGGTTGCAGCCCCGACCGAAAGGTCTTGGCGAACGCGCCATTGACAGCACGTTCGAGACCCCTCTCGAAGTTGTCCAGAATGCCCACAGGTCTCCCGCTCCCGGCTCGTCGACTATGAGCATGTTAGTCGGAACGGGTGAGAAGGCACCGAAGGGGCCCTGATTCGAAATGGATGCGGAGGTCGTGTTAGTCTCTCCTAGTTCGCGCGAGTGGCGGAATTGGCAGACGCGCTGGCTTCAGGTGCCAGTGCTCGAAAGGGCGTGGGGGTTCAAGTCCCCCCTCGCGCACGGACATAACGTACGAGGGCCGATCTGATGGAAATCAGGTCGGCCCTTCGTCGTTCCCGGGGGGTGTGCGCTGGGGCGTGTCGCGGGCCGCGGTCTCGGAGAAGGTGATGAGTGCCTGGAGGCGGCGGACCACATCCAGGTAGTCGGCTGTCCAGATGAGGCGGACGGTGGTGGCAGCGCTTGGGGAGGTGGGGGCGGCGGCATCGGAGACAACCGCATCCAGGTCAGGCGTGATCGCCTCGGCGAGGCTGCGCTCGGCGGCGGGGTCGCGGTGGAGGGGGAGTGGTGGCGTGGCGTGGGTGACGAGGGCGGCGCCGAGTTGGTCGTACCAGGTGGTGAGGCGGGCGGCCAGTTGCTGGAGGGGGTGGCGGGCTGCCGTGACGTCGGCCGGGACGGGGAGTTGGCCCTGCCAGACGTCGACGATCGAGTCGGCGGCGAGGCGGACGCCGGCCACGCCCGTGACCAGGGCGGTGACCTGGGCGAGGGGGAGGTGTTTGGTGCCGCGCTCGGCCAGGTAGGTGCGGAACGTGTCGTCGAGGCGGCGGGAGGAGGCTGCGGCTTTCGTCGATTGCGGGGTGGGGCGCGGGAGGGCGTCTGGTGACTGGGCGCAACGGCCGAGGCCGTATGCGACGGCGGCGGAGAGGTAGCGGAGGCCGTCGGCGTATGCCTCGGCGAGGGCCTGGCGGAGGGCGGCGGAGGCTCCCCTGGGCCAGAAGAGCACGCCGACCAGGAGGCTGACGCCGCAGCCGATGGCGATGTCTTCGATGCGGAGCAGGCCGACGGTCCAGCCTGTCGGCGCGATGATGTTGAAGAGCAGCACGAGGGTGATCGTGAACGCGGCCTGGCCCGCGGCGAACGAGATGGCTGCGGGGGCGATTCCGGCGAAGAGGACCGCGATGGGGAGGAGCACCCACAGCGCGACCGTGTTCGTGCCGATCGCGAGGAGCAGGATCGCTCCGGCCACGACACCGAGCGATGTGCCCAGCACGCCGCGAAGGGCGGTCTGGCCGGTGCTGAGCGCGTTGGAGCGGAGCACGGAGAGGGTGCCGAGCACCACCCAGAACGAGTGCTGCACGCCCGTGAGGTCCGCCAGCAACACCGCGAGCGCGAGGGCGGCCGCGCCCCGGATGCTGTTCCTCAGCCAGACGGAATGCCAGGTGAAGTAGCCGCTCGCGCGCTCCTCGGCGGCCGCGAGCGGGCCGGGCACGTCGCCGGGCTGCCTGCCGAGGACGCGCTGCCACCAGGTGCGGCGCTCCGCCCTCGCGGTGAGTGCGATGTTCCGGGCGGCCTGGTCGACGGCGTGGCTGAGCTCCTGGGCGCGGAAGCCGGGGTCGAGTGCGGAGACGAGGGGGCTGGGGGCGGAAGTGGTGAGGGAGGCGCCACCCGGGGTGGATGCGCCGCCCGGCAGCGCGGGCATCGACATGGCGGCCGCGTACATGGCGGCGCGTGCCTGCCGGAGGCCCGCCAGGGCGGACTCGAGGGGGGCGGGGTCTCCGCCGGATGTCAGCAGCAGCCGGCCTCCCGCATCCAGTGCTGCCGCCGCGGCGAGCTTCGACTGCAGGGCGGTCTCGCGGAGCGGGGAGGCCGGGGTGGAACCGAGGGGAGGGGACAGCGCCGACTGGGAGATCTGGATGTTGAGCCAGGTGAGCTCGTCGACCAGGCGCACGATGGTGCGGGCGGACGTGCTGAGGCCGGTGGGGCGGTATGGCGACGCGAGGAAGACGGTCTGCAGCGCGTCGACCGCGGCGTCGGCGGCTGTGACGGCAGTGGCGCGGGCCGAGGACAGGGCCGGGTCGCCGTCGCCGTGCAGGTAGGCGACGTCGGCGCGGAGGCGGGCGGCCAGCGCGCGGCACGCCGCGGCGGCCGGGGCTCGGAGGGGTTCCCTGGTTGGCGCCGGCCAGAGGACCGCGATGGCCACCAGGCCGACGACCGCCGCCAAACCCCAGCCGAGGAGGCGCGGTGGGATGTCGGCGACCGTCCCTGGAAGAGTGACGGGCAGGATGAAGGCCAGCAGCAGGGAGGTGCTCGCCGATGCGAGCACCGAGCTGACCGTCCCGGCGAACAGCACCGCGAACGCCACCACCGCCATCGCGGCGACGGCCAGCCAGATCGGGGAGGACGCGAGGGTTCCCAGGCAGACGAACACAGCGCCGGTGATCGCGAGGCCGAGCTGGGCCTGGAGGCGTTCGCGCATCGGGCCGGCGAAATCCACCAGCATCAGCATGGCGAACGAGCCGAAGGCGGCGAAGGTGCCCACCTGGGCGTCGCCGAGCACGACGCTGCTGAAGGCGAACAGCACCGGCATGACGATCGCCGTGCGGGCGGCGCGGCGGAGGGCTGCGTGGCCGGGATCGTGGCGCGTGTACCAGGCCGACAGGCGCGCGAGGGTCCGCGACGGTGTCGCGTCGGTGGCCCGCGGCGGGGAAGACCCAGCGTGCATGGCGGCAGTGTATCCCCCGCGCTGGGCAGCGCGACCGGAGCAGCCGCCGCTACGACGCCAGCACGGGAGCGGCGCTGCGGCGCTGCGCTGCCCGCTGCGGGTCCACCCGCACGGTCAGCGCGTGCGGCTGCACCGTGAGGGTCGCCCCGACCACCACGCCGTTCGGGTCGCCGTCGAGCTGGATCTCCTGCGGCTCGTCGAACCGGACCCGCATGGTCTTCGCCTGCGCGTAGCGGATCGCACGCGGCGTAGGGCTGTAGCGCGACACGAAGCGGCCGAAGCCGGTGCGGTGCAGCATCCGGTTGAAGGTGAGGCGGTAGCCGATGTTCGTCCAGCCGCCGCCTCCGCGCGGGCGGAGGACGACAGCGTCGAGCAGGCCGTCGTCGATGGTCGCGGAGGGGATCAGGAGCAGGCCGGCGGTGAGGCTGCCCGAGTTGCCGACGATCACCGTGTGCGCCCGGAGGGCCACCTCCGGTTCGTCGTCGAGCGCGTAGTGGAGGTCGAACTGCTTGTTGCCCAGGATGCTGCGCGCGATCGGGTCCGAGTACGCCAGCCAGCCAATGCGCTTCTTGAGGCGCTGATTCGTGTGCCCGGCCATGTGCGCATCCAGTCCGATCCCGGCCATCACGAGGAAGGCGCGCCTGGTCTGCGTGCCGTCCGGCCGGTCGAGCACGGCGAGACCGAGGTCGGCGTTCGCATCCACCCCGGTGAACGCGGTGGTCACCGCGGCCTTGACGTTGGAGACGGGGAGGCGCAGTTCGCGGGCGAACAGGTTGCCGGTGCCCGCCGGGACCAGTCCGAGCGGGATGCCCGTCCCGGCGAGGACCTCGGCCGACGCGCGGAGCGTCCCATCGCCTCCGACGATCACGGCCAACTCCGGATGCTCGGCCAGAGCGCTCTGCGCGGCCGCCCGGCCGTCGTCGTCAGCGCTCGTCTCGAACCAGTACGACTCCGCCCAGCCGCCTCCGGCCTCCTCGCGCGCGACGAGAGCACGGAGTGTGCCCACATCCACCTTGGTCGGGTTGTAGACGATCGCCGCACGCCGGGGCGGCGCCGGGTCCTTCGCGTCAGCGTTCACCGGTCAAGAATAGGTCGCGGCGAAGTGAGAAATCGTCAGATCGACCTTGTGTTGCCGCGCGTGGCGGCGTTTGATGCGAAGGGCCGCTGTGTCGCGGTCAGCCTCGCGAAAGGGCATCGCTGTGAAGGTTCTGGCTTTCATTCTCTCCACCGTTCTCGGCACCGCGCTGGTGGCCGGGGGCGTGCTGCTGATCGTCACCCAGTCGTCCAGGCACTCCGCCGGACTCGACCTGCTGGCGATCTTCGCCCTGACGATCCTGATCTACGGGCCCCTGGTCCTCGGTTCGCTGACGTCGTACTGGGATGTGCGCGGGTCGCAGGGCAGCCGGTCGTTCTTCCTCCGCTACTTGTGGGTCGTGGTCGGCCTCGAAGTGCTCGCGGCTGTCGCGATCGTGCTGTTCGCCGTGCTGGCCGGGGCGCCGGTGTGGCTGCCGATCCTGTTCATCGCGGGAGGAGCGGTGCTCACGCCACTGGCGCTCGCCGTCGGCGGGCTGCTCCAGCGGCACGAGCGGGCGCATCCACGGGCCGATGACGAGTGGATGCCCGTCGGCCGCCGGGAGATCCAGCGGAAGGTGCTGATCGTGGCCGGGATCTTCGTCGCGGCGTACGCGGTGGGGGTCGTCGCATTCGGCGCGCTCCTGTCACCCGACATCGGCGGGGCGCTGGTCATCGCCCTCCAGTTCGCCTCGCTCGCCGCTGCTGTGGCGTGCATCGCGTTCACTGTGCCGCTCAACCGGCGGCTGCGGAGCACGGTGGGCGGGGATCTCGGGACGGTCAGGAAGGTCGGGAGGGTCGTCCTCAGTAAGAAGGACCTGGACCTGGACCCCGCAGAGCGCGTCGCAGCGGCGAAATACGCGGCGATCGTCCCCACGGTGCTCGGCTTCACCCTGGGCTGGACGACGCTGCTCTACCTCAGCATCGCCGTGCAGCAGGTGCGCTCCATCGTGGACGGCCGGAACGCGGCGTTCTCCGTCGGGCTCGCGGTGCTGCTGGTCGCGATGCTGGTGTTCCTCGTGCCGTACTACGCGGTGCGGATCGGCCGCGCCCAGCGCTACGCGCGCGAGCACGCGGCGGAGCTCACGGCTCAGCCGGACGAGGACCCCGTCAGTCCCCGATGGTCGCCGCGGTGACGTCGACGACGCACCCGGTGCGGCCCGTCCTGTCCGCCCACGCCCGGACGACCGCGTACACCGTGCGGCACACCTCGCCGGCCGGTTCGACGCCGTCCACGCCGATTCGCACCCGGATCCGGTCGTCGCTCACCGCGATGTCCACCCGGTCTGCGATGCCCTCGCGGTCCGCGTCGGCCGGCGTGAGCGCAGCGCCGATCGCGGAGACCACCTGGGCGACCGGCGAAGCCGCCGGGTAGACGGTGGAGACGCCCGGCACGCCGAGGATGTGATCGGAGAGGCCGCTCGTGTCCGCCGGTGTCTCGTCGGAGGCGTGCGTCGCGCTCATCCCTGCTCCTTGCCCGCGCGAGGCTCGCGCACGTCCGTGACCACCACATCCACTGAGGCGACCGTCAGCTCGGCGTGCTTGACGAGCTCCGCCGCCACGGCGTTGCGCACCGCAGCGGCCGTGCCGTCCAGGGGGAGGCCGAAACGCACCGAGATCTCGAGGTGCACGGCGATCGGGGACCCAGGGGTCTCGATGTCGCCGTCGAGTCTGCAGCGGCCGACGATCACGCCGTCGACGTCGTCGCCGACGCTGCGCACAAGGGCGCGGACCGCCCCCTCGGTCAGCGAGAGGTCCGCGGCGGGGTCGTCGTGCACGATCGGGACGCGCCTGCCCGCCTGCACATCCAACCGGATGCCCGTGAGGATGCGGGAGACCCAGGTGTCGTCTGCCGGGGTGGCGGCGGCCTCGGCTTCGAGGAGCTGCGTGGTGGCGCGGCCGAGACGTTCCAGCGCGGCGAGAGCCGCCTGGCATTCGGGGGAGTCGTCGATGGCCGGGTTGGCCGGACGGCGGCCGTTCGCGAGGTAGTCGCTCAGCTCGTCGAGCGTGTGGCCGTCGATGAGTTCGTCCTCGGGCAGGAGCGGGTCTGTCATCGCCAGTCCTCCATCGCCTCGAGCAGATTCTTGCGAGCTCTCGCCAGCTGGCCGCGCACCGTGGATGCGGGGATGCCGAGCTCGGTCGCTATGTCGTCGTAACTGTACTGTCCCACTTCGCGCAGCACCCAGCACCTCCGCTGCAGTTCGGGCAGACCGTCGAGCGCCCTGCCGAGTGCGGCAGAGGCCGTCCTGACCTCGGCGAGATGGCCGGGATCGTCCTTCTGCTGCGTCGGCACGTCCAGCTCGGTGACGTCGTCGTGCTCGTGCCGCGCCCGGATGCGGTCGATGCACCGTCTGCTCAGGATGCGGATCAGCCAGCTCTTCACCGCCGCGCCGTTCTCCAGCTCGCCGAGACGTCGCCACGCGGTCACGAAGGTCTCCTGCACGACGTCGTCGGACTCGTAGGTCGAGCCGAGCATCCGGGCGGCGTATGCGCGCATCAGCGGTCCGTGGCGGCGCACGAGCACTTCGAATGCGACGGTGTCTCCGTCCGCTGCGCGACCGACGAGGGTGTCGTCCGCCGCATCCAGCAGGTCGGCCAGGGTGGACTTCCGCACGGCGCCCCCTCCCGATCCGCATCCTTGAGCGCTGACCAACATCATGTTAGACAGTCGAATAGCAAGCCAAGCGAGATTCTTCTGAAGATTTTCGAAATAGGACGTGACGAATCCCGGACTCGGCTCGTCTGAGAAGCACAGGTCACAACGGTGACCGCGGCGGGAGACCCCGCCACGAGACGGAAGGAAAGCGCATGGCAACCACACCCACTGCCCCCGCAACCACAGGGATCACGACCGCGAGCGCCGCATCCGGCACGCAGGGCAAGACCGTCATCAGCGACGCGGTCGTCGCGAAGGTGGCGGGGATCGCCGCCCGCGAGGTTCCCGGCGTCTACGCGCTCGGCGGCGGGGCGGCCCGCGCACTCGGAGCCATCCGGGATGCGATGAACGCCTCCGACCTCGGCCAGGGCATCAGCGTCGAGGTCGGCGAGACCCAGGTCGCCGCCGACGTCACCATCGTGGCCGAGTACCCCGTGCCGCTGCAGAAGGTCGCAGCGGAGGTGCGCGCCTCCATCTCGCAGGCGATCGAGCACATCATCGGCCTGGAGGTCACCGAGGTCAACGTCACGGTCAACGACGTGCACGTCCCGTCCGACGACGCGGACGAGCAGGAGGCGCGAGTCCAGTGACCACCGCCAGATTCGGCCTGCTCGTCGGCGCCGTGCTCGCCGTCGTCTGGGCTGCCCTCGGATTCTGGGCGTTCGTCGGTGTCGCCGTCGCGATGCTGGTCGGATGGCTCGTCGGGCGCCTGGTCAGCGGAGACATCGACGGAGCCCGGCTGATCGACGCGCTCCGCGGCCGCCGCTCGTCATCGTGACCGGCGGACGCGACCGCTTCGCCCCCCGGGCGCTGGAGCACCTGGTGCAGGCGATCGCGGCAGACGCGCTCGGTGTCGCTCCGCGCGACCCGGCGGTGCGCATCAGCGACGCGGCGGGAGCACTCGCCGTGACCGTGCGGTCGCCCGTGGCGATGCCGCCCCTCGGCGACGGCGACGCCGGCGCGGACGGCCAGGATCTGATCCAGCGCCTGGCGGCAGCCGCCGCAGACACCAGGGCGAGATTCGCCGAACTGACCGGCCTGGATGTGGCCCGCGTCGACATGCGGGCCACGAAGGCCATCATCACGGAGAGGAGGGTGCGATGAACGGGGTGGAGACACGCGTCGTCCGCCGCGAGACGCACTCGCCGCGGTCGACGTCCGCCATCGTCGTGGCGTCGGTCCTCGGACTCCTGATCGTGCTGCTCGCGACCGAGGGCATCCTGCACCTGCTCGGGATGCGGCCCCTGGTGGCCGCCCCGCGCGGCACGCTCCTCGCCGTCCTCACTTTCCCGGACGCCCCGGCCGCGCTGCGTGTCGGCGTCGCGGTCGTCGCCGCGGTGATCGGACTCGTCCTGCTCGGGCTGGCCGTGTTCCCCGGACGGCGGGCGCGCCGAGCGCTGACGGCGAACCGTGTTGCGGTCGTCGCCGACGACGGGATGCTGGCGTCTGCCCTCGCCCGGGCAGCGGCGAGGACCGCGCGGGTCGATCCGGACGCGGTGCGCGTCTCCCTCGGCCGGCGCAGCGCTGCGGTGCAGATCGTCCCCGTGTCCGGGCACCGCGTCGACCAGGCGGCGGTACGGCGCGCGGTCGAGCAGGAGTTCGCGGCCGCCGGTGCCGATAAGGCCGTGCGCGTGTCCGTGAACATCGCACAGACGGGGAGGGTCGGATCGTGAACAGCACCAACCGGGCTCTCAACCGCGGGCTCCTCGTGGTTCTCGGGCTCGCATCCATCGTCGTCGCCGTGGCCATCGCCTGGACGCTCGTGGCCCCGTCGGCCGCGCGGGCCTGGCTGGACGCCGGACGCTCCGCGAGGACGTGGACGGACAGCGTGTTCGGCACGCCGCTCTGGGCGGGCACGACGGTCAGCCTGGCCGCGGTCGTCGCAATCGCGGGTGCCGTCGTGCTCCTGGTGCTGCTGATCGTCTTCATCGTGCGGCAGGGACACGGGGCGGAGTCCACGGTGCTGAGCGCGCGGACAGGGGACGGCGACCTCGATGTCGACGTGTCCGTCGCGGCCGCTCTCATCGAGCAGCGCCTCTCGACCGTTCCCGGCGTGGCGAGGGTGGCCGTCAGCGCATACCGCGTTCGGAAGGTCGTGGCGCTCAAGATCGCCGTCGACTGCCGACGAGGAGCCGCGCCGCGCACCATCGTCGACGCCATCGACGACACCGTCCGCCTGCTGGGCGAGGCACTCGGATCGCAGCCGGCGGTCTACGCCCAGCTGACGGGCGGATTCCGGTCCCGCCTCCGCTCAGCGGTGCGGGTCGACACCACGACAAGGGCCGTCCGGCCGTCGTGACACCAGAAGAAGAAAGAAGGAGAAGCAGATGAGTGCAGAAGACAAGATCAAGAACGCCGCGCAGGACCTCAAGGGCAAGGCCGAGGAGGTCATCGGCAAGCTCACCAACGACGACAGCAAGGTCGCGGACGGCAAGGCCGATCAGACGGCGGCGAAGGCCAAGGGGACGGTCGAGGACGTGAAGGACGCGTTCAAGAAGTAGTCGTCCTCGGAGGGAACGGCGCGACCGGCATGGCTGGTCGCGCCGTTCCGTGTCTCCGGGTCGCGCAGCCCGGTCACCTGCTCAGCACGGAGTCCCGGTGCACGACCTCCATCGGGATGAGGGCCTCGCGCACCGGGTCGTCGTTCAGCAGCATCTCCACAGCCCTGGCGCCCATCGCCTCGTGGGGGAGCGCGACGGTGGTAAGCCCCGGGCGCAGGTAGGCGGCCAGTTCGTCGTTGTCGAAGGAGACGATCGAGAGATCGTCCGGGATGCTGAGCCCGGCTTCGAGCGCCGCCTGGTACGCACCGAACGCGAGGCGGTCGTTCATGCTCAGGATGGCCGTGGGGCGCACCTTCCTGGCGAGCAGCTTCTTCGTCGCCTCGTAGCCTTCGTCCGGTTCCCAGAGCCACGACGACGACTCGGAGGCGAACGTCAGACCGTTCTCGGCCATCGCATCCCTGATGCCCGCGACGCGCTGCGCCACCGTCGCGGAGCGGAACAGCCCGCGCTCCTTCTCGTCGCTCTGGCCGAGGAGGGCGATGCCGTCGCGGAAGCCGGCGTCGGTCAGGACGGCGACGGCGGATCGGCCGCCGCCGTACTCGTCCGGCAGCACGGCGTGCGGGAACCGGGCGTTGGTCGCGTTGAGCATGACCACGGGCGTCTCGATCGCCATCTCCGGCAGGAACAGTTCGCGGGCGCGCATGGTGGCGAAGACGATCCCGTCGACCTGGCGGTCGAGGACGGCGCCGATGGCCTCGGTCTCGCGCTTCGGCTCTCCGCCGGTCTCGAGCACCATCATGACGTGACCGGCCTTCTCGGCCGCGGTCAGCGCCCCCTTGATCAGGCCGGACGCGAAGCGGGTGGTGGCGACCACGTCGGAGATGAACGCGATGGTGTGGGTCTTGTCGGTCTTCAGCCCGCGTGCTGCGACGTTCGGGCGGTAGCCGAGCTCGCTCGCGGCGGCGTGGACGCGGTCGTGCGCATCCTGAGACAGCCGCGTATCCGGGCGGCCGTTCAGGATCATGGACGCGGCAGACACCGACAATCCGGCCTTCCTGGCCACGTCTGCCAAAGTCACGCGCTTACTCAACATCGAGCGGTCCTCCTCCTTGCGGGATGTTAGCCGCTCACGTGGCCAATCGAGAGACCTAGTTGACAATCTGTGCGACGTCACTCAGTATAGGGCCTGCTGAAAGCATTTAGCAGAGGGTTTCGGGCAACGAATCCCGCCCTTCGACAAAGGAGTCCTGTATGTCCCCCACCTCGCGCAGGCGACGGCTCCGCGGCGCAGCAGCCGCCGGCCTCATCGCCTCGATCACCGCCGTCGTCTTCACCGGATGCGCTCCGGGGTCGAGCACCCCCGGCGCCACGACGGCCACCGACGTCAGCACCACGCTCACCAAAGACAAGGTGCAGCTGACCATCGCCGACGAGACCGGCTTCCCGCTCACCGACGACCTGGCCAAAGAGTTCACCAAGCAGCACCCCAACATCACCTTCAAGATCACGAGGGACACGTTCCAGAACCTCACGGCCAACGCGCCCAAGCTGCTCGCCAGCTCGACGCCGCCCGACCTCATCCGGTTGCCGACGCTCGGCGACACGGTCAAGGACGGCCTGGTCGCCAACCTCGACCCGTATTTCAAGGCATACGGCTGGGACAAGTGGTCGGCCGCGCAGCTCGCACCGCTGCGCATGACGGACGAGGGCGTCCGCGGAAGCGGCTCGCTCTACCAGCTCGGCCTCGGCTACAGCGTGACCGGCATCTACATGAACACGAAGCTGGCCGCTCAGGCGGGCATCACCTCCACGCCGGAGACGCTGGACGAGCTGCAGGCCGACTTCGCGAAGGCCAAGGCGGCCGGGATCGCCCCGCTCGTCGAGGGCGACAAGGACGGCGTGGTCAACTTCACCGTCCAGGCCGCGATGAACCAGTACGCGGACAAGACCGAGTTCCTCGACTGGATGTTCAACAAGCCGGGCGCGACGTACAACCAGCCGGGCATCGTGAAGGGTGCAGACCTCATCCGGAAGTGGGCGGACGCCGGCTACTTCCCGTCCGACATCAACGCTGTCGACTACTTCACCTTCGTCAGCAACTTCCAGGACGGCAAGGGTGTCTTCACCTTCAACGGCAACTGGGAGGCGGCCAACTACGCCAAGAAGCTGGGCAAGGACGTGTCGTTCTTCCTCGTTCCCCCGGCCAAGAAGGGCGGAGACCACGTGGCGATGGGCGCGGCGAACTCGTTCTCCGCGGCAGCCAAGTCGAAGAACCTCAACGAGGTCGCGTACTTCCTCAACTGGATCCACACCAACGACAAGGCGCGTCAGATCGTCGTCGACGTGACCGGTGCGGCCCCCGGCGGCGACCCGTCGCAGGCGCAGCCGAAGGTCGAGAAGGGCTCCCTCACCGAGAAGGTCCTGGAGTCGGCAGCGCAGATCGCCAAGGAGGACGGCCAGGTCGACTTCATGGCCAACACCACGGCGGGCATCTACGCCGGGGCGATCATCCCCGAATCCCAGCTCCTGGTGACCAGCAAGATCACCGGCCAGGAGTTCGTGGACAAGGTGCAGGCGTTCTACCAGCAGGAAGTGAAGAAGTAACGATGAGCACAGTGCGGCCCCGGATCAGCGACGACACCGTCGGCAGTGCCCCTGCTGTGCGGCGGGCGGATGGCGCAACCGCATCCGGGGCCGCACCTCGGCCTGCCCGTACCCGCGCTCGGGCGCGCGGGTACGGCAGCAGGATCGGCTGGGTGCTGGTGGCGCCCGCCGTCCTCTTCTATGCGGCCTTCGTGCTGTGGCCGCTCATCCAGGGTGTGCAGTTCTCGTTCTACGACTGGAACGGGATCGGCGCATCCACCTGGGTGGGACTGCAGAACTACCTGACCGTGTTCACCGACCCCGACCTGCTCGGGGCGATCAGGAACGCGTTCATCCTGATCGCGTTCTTCACGGTGATCCCGGTGATCGCCGGGCTGGTGCTGGCCACCCTCATCCGGTCGATCAAGGCCGGGTTCTTCTCCAGCTTCTCGCAGACCGTGCTCTTCCTCCCGCAGATCATCCCGCTGGCCGCGGCCGGTATCGCCTGGTCGTGGATGTACGCCCAAACCGGCGCGGTCAACCAGATCCTCGGCTGGGTCGGGCTGGGCGGGCTCGCCCGTCCGTGGCTCGGCGACTACCAGACCGCGCTGCCGGCCGTCGGCCTGATCGGCTCGTGGACGCTGACCGGGCTCTGCACCGTGCTGCTGCTCACCGGGATCGGCAAGATCGACGCATCTCTCTACGAGGCCGTGCGCCTCGACGGCGCCGGGTGGTGGCGGGAGTTCTTCACCATCACGATCCCCGGCCTCCGCCAGGAGCTCGCGGTGCTCATCACCATCACGATCATCGCGGCCCTCAGCAGCTTCGACATCATCTATACGACCACGCTCGGCGGGCCGGGCCGGGCGACCCTGGTGCCGGGCATCTCGATCTACCGGATCGGGTTCACCCAGAGCGAGGTCGGGCTGGCATCCGCGTTCGGCATCGTGCTGATGGTCCTCGTCCTCATCGTCGTCCTCCCGATTCAGCGTCTCTCGAAAGTGCGTGACTCATGATCGTCCATCCCGTCGAGAAGTGGACGGGGCGCGTGCTGCTCTCCGTCGTCCTCGTGCTCACCGTCATCCCGCTGGTGAGCATGCTCTCCGCCGCCCTGCAGCCCGCCGACCTCAACCCGACCGGCCTCACCTGGCCGAGCGACCCGCAGTGGGTGAACTTCGGCGAAGCCTTCGTCACCGGGCACGTCTGGGAGCTGCTCGGCTCCAGCGGCCTGATCGTGCTCGGGGTGGTCCCGGTCAGCCTGGTCATCTCGAGCCTGGCGGGATACGCGCTCGGCAGCCTGAAGATCCGGGGCGGTCGCGCCCTGCTGATCCTCTTCATCCTGGGGCTGACCATCCCGTTCGAGGCGCTGATCATCCCGCTGTACTACGAGATGCAGTCGCTGAACGTCCTGAACACGCAGTGGGCGATCATCCTGCCGCTGATCGGGCTGTTCATGCCGTTCAGCGTGTTCTGGATGCGCGCGCACTTCGTCGGCGTGCCCGCCGAGCTCTCCGAGGCCGCGCGGGTGGACGGCGCGACGATGTGGCAGGAGCTGCGACACATCCACCTGCCGCTCGCCCGGCCTGCGCTGTCCGCGCTGGCGATCCTGCTGTTCCTCTGGACCTGGAACCAGTTCCTGCTGCCCGTGGTGTTGATCGCCGACCCGTTGCAGCGCACCGTCGCCGGGGCGCTGACCTTCTTCCAGGGGCAGTACAGCCTGAGCATCCCGCTGCTGAACGCGGGCGCCCTCATCATCATCCTTCCCACCATCCTGGTCTTCGTGATCTTCCAGCGTCAGTTCATCAAGGCGCTGATCCAGGGTGCGGTCAAGGGCTGACGGGCATGGTGTTCAGCAAACGGGATCACTGGGTCTGGGACTTCTGGCTCGCCGACGACGGCGAAACGCATCACCTCTTCTACCTGCACGCGCCGACCTCGCTCGGCGATCCTGATCTGCGCCACAGGAACGCGTCGATCGGGCACGCGACGTCGACCGACCTGACCGACTGGGAGGACCACGGGCCGGTGCTCACGGCTGGGCCTCCCGGCGACCTGGACAGCTCGGCCACCTGGACGGGGAGCGTCGTGTGCGGCGACGACGGACGCTGGCGGATGTTCTACACCGGCTCCGTCTTCCTCTCCCCGCACGAGATCGCGAACGTCGAGTCGATCGGCGTCGCCACCTCCGACGACCTCTTCACCTGGACGAAGGAACCGCGGGTCAACCTGCAGGCCGACCCGCGCTGGTACGAACTCCTCACCGACCGGACGTGGCACGAGGAAGCGTGGCGCGACCCGTGGGTGTTCCGCGATCCGGCCGGTGAGGGATGGCACATGCTGATCACGGCCCGCTCCCGCGACGGCGGCGACGTGCGCGACCGGGGAGTGATCGGGCACGCCAGGTCGGCCGACCTGGACGAGTGGATCGTCCAGCCGCCGGTGAGCGCACCGGGAAGCGGCTTCGCCCACGTCGAGGTTCCGCAGTTCGTGCGGGTCGACGGCCGCGACATCCTGCTCTTCTCCTGCGACGCGGCACACCTCGCAGGTCGGCGCACCGGGGGCACCGGCGGCGTCTGGTTCACGGCGGCCCCGTCTGCCGCCGGGCCGTTCGACGTCGCCTCCAGTACGCTCCTGACGCCGGAGTCGCTGTACGCCGGCCGGGTGACCACCGACCGCAGCGGCGCCTCCGTCTTCCTCGCGTTCGAGAACGTGGATGCGGCGGGCGGCTTCGGCGGGAGGGTCAGCGACCCGTACGACATCGGTTGGGACGACGCGCGCCTCACGCTCCGCGCGCGCGAACGAGAAGGAGAACGTGCATGACGGTCGACATCGCAGGGACGGTCGAGCCAGGGTACGAACGGGTCGCGGACGCCTTCGAGCGCGCATTCGACGGACGCCCGACGATGGGAGCCGGGCTCACCATCCGGGTCGGCGGCAGGAGGGTGGTGCACCTGTGGGGCGGCCTGGCCGACGAGCGGTCGCGCTCGCCGTGGCGGGAGGACACCGCCTCTGTGGTGTTCTCGTGCACCAAAGGGCTGATGTCCATCCTGGTCGCCCGGCTGGTGCAGGATGGCCTGCTCGACTACGAGGCTCCTGTCGCGCGGTACTGGCCCGAGTTCGCGGCAGCGGGCAAGGCGGACGTCACGGTCGCCCAGCTCCTGTCCCACCGCGCCGGACTGTCCGCGTTGCGCGAGCCGCTCACCATCGACCAGCTGGTCGACTGGGATCACGTCACGTCGCTGCTCGCCGCAGAGGAGCCGCTGTGGCAGCCGGGGACGGGATACGCGTACCACGCGGTCACGCACGGCTGGCTGGCCGGTGAGCTGGTGCGCCGCACCACCGGCCAGAGCGCAGGGCAGTACTTCGCCGCACTCGCGGGCGACCACACCTCCGGCGCGTGGATCGGCTTGCCGGACGCTGCTGCATCCCGGGTCGCGCACCTCCAGGCGTCCGACTCGCAGGTCGAGGCCGGCGAAGAACTCGGCGAGGCGCCGTCGCCCTGGACGGCGCTCGCGATGACGCTGGGCGGCGCGCTTCCTGCGCAGCTGGTCACGCCCGACGGCGGCTTCAACGACCCGCGCATTCGGGCGGCCGAGATCCCGGGCGCCGGCGGGATCGCCACGGCGGACGCACTCTCGGCGATCTGGTCGGCCACCGTCACGGAGACAGACGGGCGCACCCTGCTCGACGACGCGACACTGGATGCGGCGCTCATCCCCATGAGCGATGGCGAGCCCGTCTTCCCCAGCCCCGCCCCGTGGCCGCGCTGGGCGCGCGGCTTCCAGCTCGACTCCGAGGCCCGTCGCTACCTCGGCGACGCGAGCTTCGGCCACGACGGCGCCGGCGGCCAGGTGGCGTTCGCCGACCGCCGGGCGAAGGCAGGGTTCTCGTTCGTGACGAATTGGATGGAGGCGGGCGACGACAGGGCGACACGGATCGTGGACGCGTTCCGCGCTTCGCTGTAGGTCTGCTGACCGAGATGTGTGCGCACCGAGCGCGTGCGGTGTGATTGCGTGCATTCGCCTGTATGGTCGTGACGCCGGGGTCGCTCCGACACCGCACTCTCGAACGGGGAAGACGATGACGGGCGAACACGACGAGAGCGGCGCGGGCACAGCCGAGAGGACCTCGGCCTGGCAGGCGTTCTGGGCACGCGGCGGATGGTGGAAGGCGGTGCTCGTCGCCGCCGTCTACATGGCCCTGTACCTCGCCGTCGGCCGGCTCATCGGGCTGTTGTGGGGCGACGCGCTCACCGACGGCGGCCCGCTGAGCAGCGCGATCAACGTCTTCCTCGAGCTCATCCTCCCGATCGGGATCGGCGCGGTGATCATCGTGGTGTTCCTCGCGGTGTCCGGGCTGCTGCCGCGGGTGTTCGCATCCAGGGTCGTTCCTGCGAGGGGCTGGATGTGGATCGCCGTAGCCGTCGTCGCCTACCCGATCGTGCTGCGACTCATCGGCATCGACTACGGCTCGTTCGCGCCCGGCGTCGTGCCGTTGACGCTGCTGGCCGGGGTGTTCATCGGTGTGGCGGAAGAGCTGGTGACGCGCGGTGCCGCGGTGACGCTACTGCGCAACGCGGGATACGGCGAGTTGGTGGTCGCGGTGCTGTCGTCCACGATCTTCGCGCTCATGCATACTGCCAACGCCATCGGCACCGGCTTTACGCCGACGGTCCTCATCACCATCCCGTACACCTTCTTGTTCGGTGTCTGCATGTACCTGGTGATGCGCGTCACGGGCAGCATCGTCTGGGCGATCGTCGCCCACGCCCTCACCGACCCGACCCTGTTCCTCGCCACCGGCGGAATCGACACCGCGGCTGCCGGTCCGCAGAACGGGCTGCAGGTGATCGCGGGGACAGGGAACTACGTCGTCATGCTGTTCGGGATCGTCGCCCTGTTCCTCATCCGCGGGCGGGTCGGCGACCGGCTCGGCCGTCGCGCGGAGCGGCTGCCGGACTGAGCGGGGCTCCCGCGTCGTCGCGGCCTACGGCGTCACCGCCACCAGGTCGTCCACCCCCATCACCACAGGCGCGTTGGCCACGCCGCCGGACAGATACCCGGTGATCGCCAGGCCGCCCGGCGCCTGCAGTCCGGCCGTCGTGTCCGTGATGGATCGCTGCCAGGTGGTCGGCTCCGTCGTGCCGTCCGGCCAGGCCCTGGCCTGGATGAGCGTGGGACTCGTGCCCGTGACGCGCAGCCGCACGGCCAGTTTCGTCCCTGCCGCGTATGTGGCGGGGAGTGCGACAGACGATTGCAGCACCACCTCCGCTCCGCCGTTCGGGTCGACGCGGACCAGTTGCAGCGTCACCTTGCCCACCGACGAGACGATCACCTTGGCCTGGTACGAGCCCGTCGTCACCACGCGCCGACCGGAGATGGAGATGTAGACGTTGCCGGAGGACGGCAGCTTGTCGGCGGACACGTTGAGTCGCAGGTCGGTGTTGGCGGAGCTCACGCCGGTGAGCCTGGTCGTGCCTCCCGAACCGGCAGGCAGCTGGATCAGGCCGGTGCTCGCCCCGACCGAGTAGAGGGATGCGCTGCCGGCGACCGTCCACGCGCCGCCGGTCGGCGCCGTTCCCCAGCCGTTCGAGATGACGCGGTCGAACCCGTCCGTCGCCAGCGAGCCGGTGGGTGGCGGCGGTGCGGTGACCGCGATCGTCTTGGTGGTCGACCCGCTCGCCCCTCCGTTGTCGGTCACGGTGAGTCTCGCTGTGTACGTGCCCGCTGCCGGATAGGTGTGGCTGACCGTGCCGCCCGTCCCGGTCGCGCCGTCGCCGAAGTCCCAGGCGAACGTGCTGATCGTGCCGTCCGGATCCGTCGACGCACCGCCGTCGAAGGTGCAGGCCAGGTCGGTGCAGGATGACGTGAAGCTCGCCGTCGGCGGCTGGTTGCCCCCGCCCCCGGCGGGCGCGATGGTGAACGAGTCCGCGAAGTTGCTGCCCGCCGCACGTGCGAACGACCCGCTGAGCTGCGTCGCCGTGGCCGTCACATCCACCGACCCGTAGGTCGGCGTCTGGTTGGCACCGGATGCCGCACCGAAGTAGTTGGCCTCCGGATCCGCGGCGTTGACGTTGTAGAGGCCGTTGCCTCCCGTGCCCGCCGTCACGAACACCGTGCCGGCGCCCTTCACCATCGAAGCGTCGCTGTCGGCGACGCAACTGGCCGAGAACGTTCCGGGCACGATCGCCGTGCACGCGCCTCCGGTGGCGAGCTGGTTCGTGCGCTGGTAGAGGTGCTCGTGGCCGGTCAGCACGAGATCGACGCGCTTGCCGACGAGCAGGTTCATCAGGTCGGCGCCCGCCTCGCAGCCGTACTGGCCCAGCGAGAGGCAGGGCTTGTGCATCCCGACCACCACCCACGGGATGTTCGCGGCGCGTGCGCCGTCGATGGCCGCCGCCGTCCAGTTGTAGTGCGAGGTGCCCGCGTTGTAGGTCCAGGTGCCGTCCGCGAACGGCAGGCCGGGGGAGATCATCACGAAGCGGACGAGCGGAGCGCCCTGCGGGACGTCCACGTAGTACTGCCGCCCGTATGTGCCGACCGCGCCGGGGAGCTGGTTGGGCAGGCAGGCGCCGAAGTCGTTGATGTTGCCGTTCTGTCCGCTGCTTTCGTGGTTGCCGGAGACGAGCTCGAACGGGAACCCTGCTCCGACCGCCTGGGTCACGCTGTCGCACCACGACTGCTCGTCGCCGACGGCACCGTAGGAGAGGTCGCCGACGGCGAGGTGGAGGTCGGGATGCAGTGCGCCGATGCCCGCGAGCACGGCCTGCGCGTTGGCGGAGGTGCCGTAGTCGCCGGAGGCGGTGAAGTGGACGCTGGTGGCGTTCGGCGCGATCCCGAGCGCTCCGCCGGGGGCGGTGAGCGCGAGCGCGGCGACGGTGAGGCCGACGATCGCGGCGGTGAGGGTTCGACGAGCAGGCATTGGAGCGCTCCTTCGCAGCTCACGTCTGTGCTCTGCTGCCACGGGGCGCATGCCCCCGCAGAGGCAGAGGCCCTGGAGGGGCCTGGCCTCAGGGTAGCCCTGAGCGGGGGTGGGGCGGAAGGGAAAGTGAGAAAATCTCGTGGGCTGATCCCCGCATCCACCGGCCGGGTCCCGACGCCTAGACTCGTGCTGTGCCCGACGACATCCCCGTACTGAGCGACGCTCTGTTCGAGACGTTCGGGAGCGGAAGCTGGGCGTTCCTCCCCGCCACGACGCCCGAGGCGCTCGCCGCCGCACTGGATGCGCGGATCACCGACGACCGGTTCCGCCTCGCCGAGAATCCCAGCATCGGCGACGGTCCCGGCCTGCTCGTGCTCACCGCGCCGGTCAACGGCTGGGTGATGCTGCTCGGCGCCAGCGAGACGGTCGGCGCCGCTGCCGCGGTGCTCAGCGAGGGCATCGGCGTCTTCCAGGCGATGATCGACGTGCGCCTGCCCGCGATGAGCTGGTCCCACCTCGAGGGCGGAGCCCCGACGCGGACGGTGTCCGTGGAACTGGGGGACGACGGCGACCTGGTCACCAGGACCGCGGGGGACCCGCTGCCGTTCGAGGGCGACGGCCTGGTGCTGCCGACCTCGCAGCACGGCTACGACCCGTTCTTCTACCCGGTGGCGATCCTCGCGGAGCACGGGGTGACACTCGATGTGCTGGCCGAGGCGCTTCGGCGGCCGAGCGTGACGCTCACCCTCGGGTGACCAGGTAGCGCAGGAATACGCTCCCGTTCGCGAAACGGCGCTCCTCCTGCAGGTCCAGTCCGAGCGTCAGGTCGAGTGGGAAGGCCGGCGTCCCGCCTCCGACAGCCACCGGCACCAGGATCAGCTGCACCTCGTCCACGAGCCCGGCCCTCAGTGCCGCGGCCGCGATGGTCGGGCCGCCGATGCCGACGTCGCCCGGAGCGTCCGCGACCAGGGCACGCACCGCATCCGGATCGAAGTGGCGCTGGATGGTCGTGCGCGGCGTGACCGGTTCGGCGAGCGTCGACGAGTACACGACCTTGTCGGCGCTCCGCCAGATCCCGGCGAAGTCGACCACTTCCGGCTCCTCGTCCGGGTCGTCGCCGAACGTCTGCCAGACCTGCATGGTCTCGTACATGCGCCTGCCGTACAGATAGGTGGAGACGTCGCGTTCCAGGTCGTTGACGAAGGCGTGCACCTCCGCATCCGGGGCCGCCCAGTCGAAGCCTCCCGACGTGTCGGCGGTGTAGCCGTCGACGGAAGCGATGGCGAAATAGACGAGACGTGGCATCGGTGGAACCTCCCGCACCGACTCTAAGCAGTCGGTGCGGGATGCGCCAGAGCCGTCCCGGTCAGCCCACCTGCGGGAACAGCGCCCCCAGCGCGCGGAGCTCGCCTCCGAAGAACACCGGCACGACGATGTCGAGCACGAATGCGATTCCGAAGGCGAGCGCCACGGCACCGGCCGCGATGACGACGAGCACGGAGAACAGCCGCAGATAGGCGTTCTCCGCAACGGCCGCGAGCACCCCTCGAGCTCGCGGAACCTGCGGAACCGACCCCGTGAACGGGAGTTGGTGGTTCAGCGTCGTCATGGTTTTCCCCCTTGGTGTGGCCGATGTATCCAGTCAACCGGGATGCGCGGCGCGCGGCATCAGCCGTGGGTCGTGTGTGGGTCATCCGCCGGTATGATTCCCGGGGCGGGACGATCGGCCGGCAGCGGGCGGCCACGGGGGAGAGTTGTGATGGCGAAGACGCGCAGGTCGCTGTGGATCGTGGTGGTTGCCGTCGGTACGGCGCTCGCCCTCGGCGTGGGGATCACGGCACTGGTGCTGGTGATCGGGGCTCGTGCCGCAGCCACCCCGCAGGCGGTGGTGTCGACCTACCTCGCGGACGTGAAGCGCGGCGACGTGGAGGCGGCGACGAAGCTCGAAGGCCGTCAGCACCGGGCAGTGGATGTGCTGCTCACCAATAAGGCGTACAAGAACGCGACGGACAAGCTGACGGGCTACCGCATCCTGGGCGTTCGGTCGCACGGGCGCGACGCGACGGTCACCGCGGAAGTGACGGGCGGCGGCAAGACGACCACCCGCGACTTCGCGGTGCGTCGGGACGCGTGGACACCGGCGTCGATGGTGGGCGTCGACGGGTGGAAGCTCGCGCCGGTCACGCTCGGCACGGTCACCGTGACCATCGGAGCGCCAGGGCGAGTGGATGCGACGCTCGCGGGTGTGCCGCTCGGCTGGAAGGGCGCGACCCTCCGGCTGAACGCCTTCCCTGGCACGTACACGCTCACCGCCGGGGCGAGCACCGACTGGTTCACGCTCGCCGGGGCGAAGGCGACGGTGGCCGGTTTCGGCGCAGACGCGCAGCTGCGGGATGCGGCCGTGCTCACGCCGAAGGGGCTCGACGCGGCGAAGGCCGCCGCCCAGGGCTGGCTCGACGGCTGCGCTGCATCGCAGGACGCCCAGCCGGCGGGATGCTCCTTCGGGCTCTCCAGCGGAGCGGAGGCCGGCGAGGTGTGGACGAACGCCGCCTGGACCATCCAGAGCCGCCCGGAGCTGACGGTGGGGCCGTGGGACTTCGGCTGCCACCTTCCCGACCAGGCCGACGTGAGCGCCGGCGGCTGCTGGCCGGTGAAGACGGCGACCCCCGGCACGGTGACGTTCCACGCCGACTTCTCGTTCCCGGCGACGGGCGACTCCGGCACGATCACGTCGACGGCTCCGATCGAGGCGGACGTGGAGGGCTCCGTTTCGTCGTTCGGCGACGCGGGCGCCGTCTTCCAGTCGGTCACCTGGGGCCCCGGCAGCTCGTCCGAGGGCAGTTGACCCGGAGGCCGCCACCGCGTCGTTCGAGCGGAGAGCCCGGCCCGATCGGCCGCCATCTCCGCAGAAGCGGACTCTCCGACGGCGTGTCGCGGTGCACCTCCTGTACTGCGGAGGCCAGGGGATGCGAGGGTCGGGCCCGCATCCGCTGGTCGTAACGCAGGAGGATTCGGCCGACACGTCGCCGTATTCTCCGTAGGAGCGGAAGGTTCATGCGGAACGCGGCCGGTTCTCCGTCGGAGCGGAGCCGGTGGACCGGGCGGCGCTCCGGGCGTCAGCCGAGGTGCGGGGTGGCGCCGTCCCAGGTGAGGGGACGGACGAGCATCCCGCGGTAGGCGTACGAGTCGTCCCAGCTGTGGAAGACGAGCCAGTCGTGGCCGCCGAACGTGACGACGTTCTGGCCGCCGGGACCGTGGAACGTGCCGAGCTTCGACGCGGACGTGAGGAACGGCTTCTCTTGCGACGTGAACGGTTGCGTCAGCGACGTGCCCGTTGCCGTGCCGATCGCGTAGTCGTCTCCTCCGTAGTCGTTGGCGGAGAAGAACAGCACGTAGACGCCGTCACGTTTCACCAGGTCGGGCGCCTCCACCAGCGCGCCCTCCCAGGCGCGGTCCTGCTTGAGGAGCTTCACCGGCGGCCCGGTCAGGGTGAGACCGTCCGCCGAGAGCGGCGCCGTCTCGATCCAGGTGTCGAGGCTGCAGCAGTTGCCGTCCGTCTTCCACAGCAGGTGGAGGCTGCCGTCGTCGTCGCGGAAGGTGGCGGCGTCGATGGCGCCGCCCGCCTCCACCGGGCAGACGAGCGGCGTATCCGAGGCGGGGGTGAAGGGCCCGCCCGGTGTCGCGGAGGTGGCGGTGCCGATGCACTGGCGACCGGATGCCGCATCCTGGGCCGTCAGGTACATCACGAACGCGCCGGGGGAGACCTCCGCCACCTCGGGAGCCCAGGTGCGGCCGGGCTGCGCCCAGCCGGGGAGGGCGCTGAGGGCGTCCTTCTGCGACACCGTCCAGTCGCGCATATTCGTGGAGGTCGCTGACCGCACCAGGAAGCCGGGGGTGTTCGTGGCGAAGGCGTACGCGGTGCCGTCGTGGACGAGCACATCCGGGTCGGCGAAGTCCTGGTCGATCGCGAAGGCCGGGCCGGCGCTCGCCGACGGTGGGCCCGAGGCGGGGCGCGACGACGAGCCTGCTCCGGATGCGCATCCGGAGAGTGCCGCGAGTGCCGCGAGGGCGGCGGCAGCCACCACCGCCACCGCCGCGACCCCGGCGGACCTCACGACCTCACCCCTTCACGCCCGAGCTGGCGACGCTGTCCACGATGTGGCGCTGCGCGAACGAGAACAGGATCAGCACCGGGATGGATGCGATCACCGCGCCGGCCATCACGATGGCGAAGTGCGTCGAGTACGCGCCCTGCAGCTGGGCGAGGCCGGGCTGCAGCGTGAGGTTCTCCGGGCTGAGCAGCACGTAGACCGGCCAGAGGAAGTCGTTCCAGTTGGCGAGGAAGCTCAGCACGGCGAGCGTCGCCAGCGCCGGGCGCGCCAGCGGCACGACGATCTGCAGGAAGATCCGGATGTCGCCCGCGCCGTCGATGCGCGCGGCCTCCTCGATCTCCACCGGCAGCCCGATGAAGAACTGGCGGAGGAAGAACACGCCGAACGCGCTCGCAGCACCCGGGATGGAGATGGCCCAGATGGTGTCCAGCCAGCCCAGGTTCTGCACGATCAGGTAGTTCGGGATGAGGAAGATGACCGGAGGCACCAGCAGCGTGGCGACGATGGCGCCGAACACGATCTTCTTGCCCCAGAACTCGAGGCGGGCCAGCGCGTACGCGGCGGCGGAGGCGGTGACGAGGATGATCGCCGTCTGCAGCGTCGCGGCGAGCAGGCTGTTGAGGAACCAGCGGAAGATCGGCTGCTGGCCGCTCGACAGGGTGACGTACGCGTCGATCGACCACGGCGTCGGGAACACCGAGAACGGGTTCTGGATGGCGTCGCTGTCCGTCTTGAACGAGGTGAGCACGATCCACACCAGCGGCAGCACGATCAGCAGCGTGACCAGGGACAGCACGACGTAGAGCACGACCTGCCCGGCGGTGCGGCGTGGCGACGTGCGCCGCTGTGCCCGGGCGAGCTGACGCTCGCCGTCGGCATCCGGTGTCGGCTTCTGCGTGGGAGAGGTGACGGCGGTCATCGGGGTGCCCTTTCCGTGCGCTCCCGCTGCAGGCGGAAGTTGACGATGCTGATGATCGCGAGGAACACGAACAGCACATAGCTCATGGCCGACGCCGCGGCCATGTTGTTCTGCGAGAGGCCTTGGTCGGAGATGTACATGATCGCCGTGCGGGTCTGGTTGCCCGGACCGCCCTTGGTGATGATGTACGACTGACCGAACATGTTCGCCGAGGCGAGGATGGTCACGGTGACGACGAACGTCATCACCTGGCGGAGGCCCGGCAGCGTGACGCTGAAGAACTTCCGGATGGGCCCGGCTCCGTCGAGCGCGGCCGCCTCGTACAGGTCGTTGTTGATGCCCTTGAGCCCGGCCAGGATGATCACCGTATTGAAGCCGAGGGTCCACCAGACGGTGACGCCGACCAGGGAGACCCAGACCCAGGGTACGTTGACGGTCCAGGGGATGTCGGAGGGGAGGCCGAGCATCCCGAGCACGTGGTTGACGATGCCGGACTGGGTGTCGAGCAGGTACTTCCAGATGACGCCGATGACCGCGACGCCGAGCACGTACGGTGCGAAGAACACGGCGCGGAAGACGGTGCCGCCGCGGATCCTGCGGTTGAGCAGCTGGGCGATCAGCAGCGGGATGACCAGCAGGAACGGCACGCTGGCGACCGTGAAGATGCCGGTGGCGCCCATCGACTGCCAGAAGTCGCCGGAGGTCGCGGAGTCCGGGGTGAAGAGGTCGATGTAGTTCTTGAGCCCGATGAACTGCTGGGTGTCGCGGAACGGGCTCCAGTTGGTGAGGCTGATCCAGAGGCCGAAGACCGCGGGGCCCGCCACGAAGACGAGGAAGAGGACGAGGAACGGCGCCAGGAACAGGTAGGCCGTCTTCGTACGGCGCGGCGCAGCCAGGTTCGAGCTGCGCCGGGCGCGCCGAGGCGGCACCACGGCGTTACGCCGTGATGCCGCCTCTACTGCGAGCTCATTCGCCATACGTCTGCTTGTTCTGCTTCAGCAGCGTGTTCGCCTTCTCGACCGCGTCGTCGAGAGCCTGCTTCGGCGACTTCTTGCCGGTGATGGCCTCGTTGACGGCCGTGGTCACGGTGGCCGTGACGTTGGTGATGCCGGGGGCGGAGGTCTCGTAGTGCGCGTACGGGAGCTCGTCCAGGAACGGCTTGAGGTTCGGGTAATTCTGAACCAGAGCCGGGTCGTTGCGGACGCTGTTGCTCGCGGGCAGCTCACCGGTGTCCGGCCAGCTGGCCGAGTTGTCGTTCATCCACTTCACGAACGTGGCCGCGGCCGACGTCTTGTTCTTGTCCTGACCCTTGTTGGCCATGAACATCCAGTGCGTGGACGAGGACCAGACGGCTTTCTCCGTGCCGATCTGAGGCACCGCGACGGCCGACCAGTCGAGCTTGTCGAACGCGGTGTTCGTGGTCTGCCAGACGCCGTTCCAGTTGAAGGCCGTCTTCCCGGCGATCAGGGCGTTGATGTTGCCGTCCTGCGCGACGTTCGCCGGGCTGTATCCCTGCTTGATGAGGTCGGTCATGTGGGTGAGCGCCTGCACGCCGGCGTCGGAGTTGAAGGTGGCCTTCGTGACGTCGTTGTTGAAGAGGTCGCCGCCGAACTGCCAGAGCAGCGACTGGAACTCGAACGTGCCGGTGAAGACGTAGCCGTCGACCCACTCGCCCTGGATGCCCGCCGTCTTGAGCTTGGCCAGCGCATCCATGTACGAGGTCTTGTCAGCGGGGATGGTCGTGGGGTCGATGCCCGCCTGCTTGAGCACGTCCTTGTTCACGTAGAGACCGAGCGGGGTGACGCTCCACGGGATGCCGTACTGGGCTCCCTTGTACTCGCCGGCCTTCATCAGGCCCTCGGGGAAGTCGCCGGCGCTGTACCCGAGCGACTTCACGATCGAGTCGCTCTTGAGCAGCAGGCCCTGGGCGGCGTACGTGGCGACGTCGTCGCCGTGCGCGACCGCCACATCCGGGCCCTTGCCCGCCTTGACGGCGAGCGGCATCTTCTTGGCGAGATCGGCCCACTCCATCGGGACGTTCTTGACGACGATGTTCTTGTGCTCGGAGTTGAACTTGTCGACGAGCTTCGGGACCAGGACGGGTGCTGCCCCGCCGGTCCAGCCGTTCCAGAACGTGACGGTGACCTTGGGGCCCGAGTAGTCCCCGGACGCCACCTCTCCGCCCGAGCCGCCGGAGCTGCCGCAGGCGGTCAGTGCGAGGCCGAAGCCCACGGCCACCGCGGCGGCCAGGACCCGCACGGCAGATCGCTTCTTCATGTGATTTCTCTCCCTTGAGTGACAGGCACGAGTGCGCGGCCGGGCCGCGCCCTTCGAAATTACAGCGCTAGAAATTTGCTGTCAAGCGGCGAGCGGTGGTGGACTGGCGGGAGCAGCGACGCAAAGTAGAGTTCTCACGACGGAAGGAGACGCTGTGGCCGGTGTGCGCTTGCAGGATGTCGCGGAGTTGGCCGGGGTGTCGATGAAGACCGTCTCCAACGTGGTCCACGACTACCCGCACGTCAGCGACCGGATGCGCGAACGCGTGCAGAAGGCGATCGACGAGCTCGGCTACCGGCCCAACCTGCTCGGCCGCAGGCTGGCCACCGGGCGCACGGGCCTGATCGCGCTGGCGTTCGCGGATGTCACCCTGCCGTACTTCGCCGAGCTGGCCCGCCGTGTGTCCGACGTGGCGGAGGAGCAGGGATACCGCGTGCTGCTCGAACAGACCGACTCGACCATCGAGGGGGAGCGCGCCGCCGTCTCCGGGATCGAGGCCGGCATGGTCGACGGGATCATCTTCCAGCCCAGCGTGATGAGTTCATCCGAGCTGGCGCAGACCAGGAGCTCCCTCCCGATGGTGATCCTGGGCGAGGGGGCCGCTCCGCTCAGCATCGACCGGGTGATGATCGACAACGTCGCCGCCGCCCGCGAGGCCACGACGCACCTGCTCGCGCTCGGCCGCCGCCGCATCGCGTTCGCCGGTCACGAGCCGCAGCGCATCTCGCGCACCTCCGAGCTCCGCATCGCCGGGTACCAGGCCGCGCTCGAGGCCGCCGGCGTGACCCCGGACCCCGGGCTGCTCATCCCGAGCAACGCGATCTCGCCGGTGGACGGCGCAGCGGCGATCGGCGCCGCACTGGACGCGGGCCTGCGGTTCGACGCGATCATGTGCCGCGACGACCTCGCCGCCATCGGCGCCCTGCGCGCCCTGCAGGAGCGCGGCCTGCGGGTTCCGGACGACGTCGCCATCTCCGGATGGGACAACACGCTGATGACCTCGGTCACCTTCCCGAGCATCACCACCATCGCACCCGACCTCACGGCGCTCGCGACGCGGGCCATCACGATGCTCTGCGAGCGGATCGACGGGCTGACCTCGATGGGCAGGCACGAGCTGGTCGGGTATCGGCTGGTCACCAGGGAGAGCGCACCGACGCTCTGAGTCCCCCGCTCCGCCCGCTCGGCTCGCCGTGTTCGCCTCACCGTTTTACAGCGCTGCATTTCTGGTGCACCATAGTGACCATGACTTTTCCAGCCGCAGGCACGCTCGATGGAACATACCCGCGCCCCCAGCTCGTGCGGGAGCACTGGTGCGACCTGGGCGGCACGTGGGCGTTCGCGTACGACGACGCAGACGCCGGCGAGGCGCAGGGCTGGTACTCGGACGCTGAGGCGACGCGCTTCGACCGCTCGATCGTGGTGCCGTTCCCCCCGGAGTCGCCCGCATCCGGCATCGGCGACACCGGTTTCCACCCGGTGGTCTGGTACCGGCGCACCATCGGCGCCTCCGAGCTCGAGACGATCGGCGCGAGCGACGACGCACCGCGCGTGATCCTCAACTTCGGAGCGGTGGACTACCGTGCCCGCGTCTGGGTCGGCGGCCGGTTCGCTGGCGAGCACGAGGGCGGGGGGTCGCCGTTCTCGTTCGACGTGACCGACCTGCTCGCGGCGGGTGGCGCATCCGGTGGAGCGGACGTGTCGATCGTCGTGCGCGCGGAGGACGACCCCGCCGACCTCTCCCAGCCGAGGGGCAAGCAGGACTGGCACCGCGAGCCGCACTCGATCTGGTATCACCGCACCACAGGCATCTGGCAGCCGGTCTGGCTCGAAGCGGTGCCGGCGGTGGCGATCGAGCGCATCCACTGGACCCCCGACCTGATCTCGGGAACGGTGGCGGCGCGCATCCGGCTGAACCGTCCGGCCCGCGACGGGGAGACGCTGGCCATCTCTCTGAGCCACGACGGGCGAGCGCTCGGCTCGGTGACGATGCCGGCGGTCGGGCGCACCATCGAGGCGACGGTGCCGCTGCCGCAGCAGCGCAACGGGCAGGCGTACGAGGAGCTGCTCTGGTCGCCGGAGCACCCGCGACTGGTGGATGCGGTGGTCACCGTCGGCGCAGACACCGTCCGCTCCTACCTCGGGCTGCGTTCGGCGGCGGTCGCCGGCGGGCGGTTCCTGCTGAACGACCGGCCGTACTACGTGCGCTCTGTGCTCAACCAGGGCTACTGGCCGGAGTCGCACCTCGCCGCACCGTCGGTCGACGGCCTGCGCGCGGAGGCGCAGCTCATCAAAGACCTCGGCTTCAACGCGGCGCGGCTGCATCAGAAGTACGAGGACCCGCGCTTCCTGTTCTTCGCAGACTCGCTCGGCCTGCTGATCTGGGGCGAGTCTCCCGCTGCATACGAGTTCACGCCGACCGCGATCACCCGCACGACCAGGGAGTGGGCGGACATCGTCGACCGCGACTATTCGCATCCCTCCATCGTCACCTGGGTGCCGACCAACGAGAGCTGGGGGGTGCAGCACCTCGCCCACGACGGCCGGATGCGCGACTACGCCGCGGCGCTCGTCTCGCTGACCAAGGCGCTCGACCCAACCCGTCCCGTCATCTCGAACGACGGCTGGGAGCACGTCGACTCCGACATCCTCTCCGTGCACGACTACGAGGCGTCCGGAGAGGTCGTCGCCGCGCGCTATGGAACGCCGGAGGCGGTCGACGCGCTGTTCGACGGACTCGGACCGGCCGGGCGCCGGATGCTCGTGCGCGGCGAACGCGACCGGCAGGCGCCGGTGATGCTGACCGAGTTCGGCGGCGTCTCGTTCGTGGACCGCGCGCACGAGGTGGACGGCGCGTGGGGATACTCGGCCGCCTCCAGCCCGGAGGACTTCGCCGAGCGCGTCGGCGCCCTGCTGGAGGCGACGCTGGCCAGTTCGGTGCTCGCCGGGTTCTGCTACACCCAGCTCGCCGACACCGGCCAGGAGACCAACGGCCTGGTGACGGACGACCGCCGCCCGAAGGTCGCGATCGAGCGCATCCGGGAGATGGTGCAGGGGCGGCACGCCTGACGCGTGCCTTCCGCTCGGCCGGGTCAGTCCTGGGCTGAGCCCCGGGAGGCGCTCGCGTCGAGCCGGTGCGCGAGGGTCTCGCGGCGGCGGGTGAGGGCGGCGATGGTCCTGTCGAGGTCGGCGATGCTGTCCCGGTACGCGTCGACGGATGCGGGGCACTCGTCGCTGTACGCGTGTCCGGTGCCGAGGCAGTCGATGAACGGCGACGCTTTGCTGGGGGAGATGCCGGAGTCGGCGAGCTCGCGGATCTCGGCGACGGCACGCAGCTGGTCGTCGGTGTAGTCGCGGTAGCCGTTGGGCAGGCGGTCGGGGAGCACGAGGCCCAGGCTCTCGTAGTAGCGCACGGCTTTCACCGTGACCCCGGCGCGTTCGGCGAGTTCGCTGATCTGCATGGTGTTCCTCCGCGTTCCTCCGCCCACAGCGTAAACCCTGACCCGCGGGTCAAGGTCAATCGGGCGTACACTAGTTAGTGCACTAACGAAGTGAGGAGATCATGTCCGGAAGCTTCATGCGCTGGTACACGCGGATGAACGAGAAGTTGATCAGCGTCGCCGGCCCAGCGCAGCTCGGCGCAGGTCACCCGGAAGGTCCAGATCACCGCTCCGCCGCGTCGCCCTGCCCCATCTGCGGCCGCCCGATGACCGAGCACACCGTGCTCCGGCCAGAAGGCCAGCGCGACGCCACGCGGCTCGTCTGCCCGTAACGCGGCTCGCGTCTGCGCGCCTCGCGCCTTCCGCGGACGCGCCTACGCCGTGCGCAGCGCCGCCGCGATGATCGCGTGCAGCCCCTCGCGCAGGTGCTCCAGCTCGCTGACCGGCAGCCCCAGCTTCGCCACGATCTGGCCCGGGATCTTCTCCGCCTCCGACCGCAGCGCCCTGCCGGTCTCGGTGAGCGTCACCTCGAGCGTGCGCTCGTCGGTCGTGCTGCGCTTGCGCTCCACGTAGCCGGTGGCTTCGAGCCGTTTCAGCAGCGGCGACAGCGTCGCGGGTTCCAGCTGGATGGCCTCGCTCAGCTCTTTCACCGACCGCGGGTCCCGCTCCCACAGTGCGAGCATCACCAGGTATTGCGGATGCGTCAGCGACAGCGGTTCGAGCACAGGGCGGTACAGCGCGATCACGCTGCGAGCGGCGACCGCCAGGCCGAAGCAGACCTGGTTCTCCAGGGCGAGCAGGTCATCGGACACGATTCGAGTCTACGTCCGGCGGCGGCGCGTCCTCGCGTTCGGGCGGCTCAGAAGTCGTCGGAGCGCGTGCGCTGCTCCTGGATGCGCTCGCCCGTCGCCGGGTCGACGCCACCGCGCCGGATGGTCGTGGTCTGCCGTCTGCGCAGCATGAAGATGAGGGACAGGATGAACACCACCACGCCGGCGCCCATCAGGATGTAGCCGACGAGCTGCACGTCGATCCACGACACCTGCACGTTCAGCGCGAACGCGAGGATGGCGCCGACCACCACCAAGAAGATGCCACTGCCGATGCCCATGAGCGCTTCCCTTCGGTCGACGTGCGGCTCACGTTACTCCGGTCGGCTTCGCGGGGCGACGTCGGCTAGTCAGCGCGGGAGAACTCCGACGCCCTGGCCACCTGGTCGGGCGTGAGGGTGACGCCCGTGTACCGCTCGAACTGGCGCGCGGCCTGCAGCGCGATCACCTCGGCGCCCGTGATGACCTTCGCACCGGATGCGCGTCCGGCCACGATCAGCGGCGTCTCCGACGGGAACGCCACCACGTCGAACACCGTGGAAGCCGAGGCGATGTGGTCGTCGCCGAACGCCGTCACGCTCTCGCTCTCGCCGCGCATCCCGAGCGGGGTGACGTTGACGATCACGTCGAAGCCGGGCTCCGGGTCGGTGGCCACCCAGGCGTAGTCGTACTTCTCGGCGAGCGAGGAGCCCGCCACCTCGTTGCGGGCGACGATGGTCAGGTCGTCGAAGCCGGCGCCGCGGAACGCCGCGACGACCGCCTTCGCCATGCCGCCGGAGCCGCGCAGCAGCACGCGCTGCGCCGGGTCGACCTCGTGCTCGGCGAGAAGAGCGGCGACGGCCTCGTAGTCGGTGTTGGACGCGGTCAGCACACCGTCGTCGTTGACCACGGTGTTCACCGACTCGATCGCGAGAGCGGACTGCTCCATCACGTCGACCAGCGGGATGATGGCCTCCTTGAACGGCATCGACACCGAGCAGCCGCGGATGCCGAGAGCCCGGATGCCGCGCACGGCGCCCTCGAGGTCGGTGGTGGTGAACGCCTTGTAGATGAAGTTCAGGCCGAGCTCGTCGTAGAGATAGTTGTGGAACCGGGTTCCGATGTTGCTCGGCCGGGCTGCGAGCGACATGCAGACCTGCATGTCCTTGTTCAGGATGGGCATGCGCCAATTCTCGCAGGTCAGCCCAGGCGGTACGCCCGGCGTGCGGCCCCGCCGAACACGTCGGTGCGCTCCTGCTCGCTCAGCCCCGCGGTGAGTGCGCGGGCGACCGCGGTGGTCTCCGCATACGTTCCCGCGAGGGTGGAGACCGGCCAGTCCCCGCCGAACAGCACCCGGGATGCGCCGAACGCGTCGAGTGCGTGGTCGGCGTACGGCTGGAGGTGGTCCCCGATGGTGGTGAGGCCGGAGAGCTTGGTGGAGACGTTGGGGTGCGCGGCCAGCGCGGTCATCAGGGACGCCCACGGCTCCCTCTCTGCCGCCGAACTCGCCGAGCCGGCCGGCGGGGTGCCGAGGTGGTCGACGACGATGCGCAGTTCCGGCTGCTCCTCCGCGAGCGAGACGGCGAGCTCCAGGTGGCGCGGAAGCACGCCGATCACGTCGAAGGCGATGCCGTGGACGGCGACGACGGCTAGGGAGCGGCGGACCGCATCCCGTGCCAGCCAGTCGGCGTCCGGTTCGTCGTGGATGAGGTGGCGCACCCCCACGAACCCGGGATGCGCCGACCACGTCTCCAGCTGGGCGGCGGTCGCGGCTGGGTCGAGCAGGTCGACCCAGGCGACGACGCCCGCGACCAGCGGCGAGGAGGCGGCGACGGCGAACATCGCCTCGGAGTCCTCCACCGAGTTCGCCGCCTGCACGAGCACGGCGCCGTCGACGCCCTCCGCACGCAACTGGGGCTCGACCTCGGCGAACGCGAACGTGCGGTTGATCGGCGCCAGCGCGTCGGTGAGCCACGGGTACGCGACCTTCTCGAGATCCCAGAGGTGCAGGTGGGCGTCGACGGTCATGCTCAGGCGTCCAGTTCGAAGCGGATGAGCGCCGGACCGGCGATGGATGCGTCCGGCAGGGTCACCGCGAGCGTGTCGCCGTCGCGCGTCACGGCGACGGGGGTTCCGTCGGCGAGGCGGGCGGAGGCCGCGTCGACCGCGGGCGAGACCCCGCCGATGGTGACAGCGCCGGATGCGTCGACGAACGCGTTCGCGACGTCGCCGCTGCGCGTCCAGCGCACCCACGGGTCGGAGCCCGCCGCCGCGATCGACGTGTCCAGGGTGGTCGAGCCGAACACCGCGTCCCCGTTCACGGCGTTCCACGCTGCCAGGTGCTCCAGGGTGCGTCGCTGCAGGTCCGGGACCGTCCCTCGGGCGGTGAGACCGACGTTGAGGAGCAGGTTGCCGCCGCGCGAGACGATGTCGACGAACGTCTTCACCGCATCCGGGCCGCTCAGCAGGTGGGTTTCGTCTTCGAGCGTGTTGTGGCCGAACGAGTATCCGATGCCGCGGCAGTTCTCCCAGCCGCCGTCGCCCTCCACGCTGAGTCCCTGCTGGTATTCGCTGGTGCGGAAGTCCCAGTGGGTGGTGCCCCAGCGGTCGTTCGCGACGCCGTCCGGGGTGGTGGCGTAGAACTTCTCGAACAGGTTCTCCATCGAGAACGGCCCGGAGGGCTTGCCGGCGTCCGGCCACTCGATGTCGCCCCAGAGCACGTCGGGGGAGTACCGCTCGATCAGGTCTTCGACGTGCTTGTACGCGTACTCGGCGTATGCGGCGTCGACGGGGCGGCCGAACTCCTGGCCCTCGTCGGTGATCGGCGGCAGCTGCGAGAAGTGCCAGTCGAGCCCGCCGGAGTAGTAGACGCCGAAGCGGAGGCCGGCATCCCTGGTGGCCTTCTCGAACGCGCCGATCAGGTCGCGCTTCGGGCCGCGGGCGACCGTGTTGCGGCCGTCGGTGCCGGGAGCATCCCACAGGGTGACGCCGTCGTGGTGCTTGGTGGTGGGGACGAAGTAGCCTGCTCCCGTGCTCTTCACGAGGGCGATGAACGCCTCCGGATCGAACTCGTCGGGGTTCCAGGCGTCGAGGAAGTCGTCGTACGGAGCGCCGCCGAACGCGTCCTTCTGGTGCTGGGCAGCCGGGCTGCCCTCGATGCGGATCGTGTTGAAGTACCACTCTGCGTAAGGATTGTGCGCGAACCAGTACTGCTTCTCGATGGTGCCGAGTTCGCCGATCGGCTCAGCCCAGGCCGGAACGGAGTACGGGCCCCAGTGAACGAAGATGCCGAGCTTGGCGTCGCTGAACCAGGACGGGAGCTCGTGCTGGAACCGCTGGTAGTTCTCGGGGCGGACGGGGTCGTCAGTGAACATGGCCACGCTGAGATTCTCCTTCTTCGTTGAATGGATTGTGGGACGCATCCCAAGTCCATATCCTATAGGCAATAGCATCCCTACTCAAAGGAGAGTTCTCCCCGTGGATTCGACCCTCACCGCTCTACCCGACTCGTTCGTGCGTCCCGCCGACTTCCAGCTGCCAGGCGGGGAGTGGTTCATCGGCGCAGGATTCGGCCTGTTCGTGCACTGGGACCACGCCAGCCAGCAGGGCATCGAGATCTCCTGGCCACTGGTCGGCCGGTCCATCATCCCCGGCTCCGACGCGGTCGAGGACACCGTCAGCGTCGAGCAATACCAGTCGACGGCGCCCACCTTCAACCCGGTCGACTGGGATGCGGTCGCCCTCGCCCGCCTGGCCAAGCGCGCCGGTGCCCGCTACGTCGTGTTCACCGCCCGCCACCACGCCGGATACTCGATGTTCCACACCGCGCACTCCGACTTCGGCATCGAGCACTCGCCGTTCGGTCGCGACATCACCCGCGAGTTCGTCGAGGCGATCCGCGCAGAGGGCATCCGGGTGGGCATCTACTACAGCCTCCCCGACTGGAACCACGCAGACTACCCGGCCTTCCAGGACAGCGACCGCCCGTACCCGCTGGAGCACTGGCCCGCCGCGGCAGACCCGGCCAACGCCGGCACTCCTGTCGCGGAGGACAAGCACCGCCGGCCGACGCCGGAGGCCTGGGCGCGCTACCAGGACTACCTGCGCGGGCAGCTCACCGAACTGCTCACCGGCTACGGCACCATCGACCTGCTCTGGTTCGACGGTGAGTGGGAGCGCTCGGAGCAGGAATGGGACAGCGCGGGGCTGCGCGCCCTCATCAAGTCGCTGCAACCGGATGTGGTCATCAACGACCGCCTGCTCGGCCAGGGCGACTACAAGACGCCGGAGCAGGGCTTCCCCGTGACGGCGCCGACGGGTCCGTGGGAGCTGTGCCTGACCATCGGCCAGATGTGGGCGTGGCGGCCGGGAGACACCAAGAGCAAGTCCACCACCTCGCTCGTGACCACACTGATCGAGGTGGCGAGCCGCGGAGGCAACCTGCTGCTCAACATCGGCCCCAAGGGCGACGGCAGCCTCAACGAGTCGCAGGTGCAGACGCTGGACGAGATCGGCCAGTGGATGGATGCGCATGCCGAGAGCGTCGTCGGCGTCTCGCCGACCGTCGGCGTCGACTACTACGGGCCGTCCACCGCCCGGCCGGGGACGATCTACCTGCACCTGGTGATGCGGCCGATCGAGCAGGTGATCGTGCGGGGCATCCCGGTGGGCCGGGTCACGGGCATCCGGTTGCTGGCGACGGGCGAGCAGCTGCCGTACGAGGTCAACTACGAGGTGCACGAGCAGGCGTCGCGGGATGCCGAGCCGCTGGGCGAGCTGCTGATCCCCGCGCCCGCCGCATCCGGGGCCGTCGTCGACGTGATCGCGATCGACTTCGCCTGACCGGCACAGACCGGGTCGACTACTTGACCGGCCGGGGCGCAGCAGCTTATGCTCCCCATAACCTATATCAAAGACCCTATAGGATCGCGGATCCGCCCCTCGGAGCGAGACCGCGGAACAGCAGGCTCAGTAGGCGATCACATTTGATGAATCCAATGGAGGAGGCACAGCAAGTGACACCACGAACCACGCGCGCGGCGGGACGTATCGGAACCGCAATCGTATTGGCAGGAGCCCTCACGGCGCTCGCAGGATGTGCGGGCGGAGGCGGGGGCAACGCGTCCGGCGGCCCCATCTCGATGTACACCTGGGTCAGCAGTCAGAGCGACCGCGACCAGTGGGAAGGCTTCATCGACCTCGGCAAGAAGGTCGACCCGAAGCTCGACGTGACCATCGACGGCCCGAGTTTCAACGACTACTGGACGAAGGTCAAGACCCGCCTCAGCGGCTCCAACCCGCCCTGCCTGCTCACCACGCAGGCCGCGCGGGCCCAGGAACTCGGCGGGCTGCTCATGCCGCTCGACGACCTGATCAAGAAGTACAAGCTCGACACCTCGGCGTTCGACGCGTCCATGCTCAAGGGCATGACGGTCGACGGCACGATCCGCGCCATCCCGTACGACGCCGAGCCGATCGTCCTCTACTACAACGTGGATGCGTTCAAGAAGGCCGGTCTGGAGCTGCCGAGCACGACGTACTCGCGCGAGCAGTTCCTCTCCGACGCGAAGAAGCTCACCACGGGCGACCACAAGGCGCTCGCGATCGAGCCGGGCTTCTTCATCCCGAACGCCTGGGCCATCGCCGACGGCGCAGAGGCCGTGAAGGGCGGGAAGCTCGACCTGACCAACTCCAAGCTGGTCGACCAGGTGCAGTCGTACTTCGACCTGGTCAGCAAGGAGGGCATCGCGGCGGCGCCGAACGCGGCGGACGGCTCCGATGTGGCGCAGGCCGCGTTCACCGGCGGCTCGACCGACATGCTGATCGAGGGACCGTGGATGTACGGCACCTTCGCCTCGGCGGCCAAGTTCCAGATGGGCGTGACCATCGTCCCGAGCACGTCGGGCGAGGCGCACGGCATGACGGCCGGCTCCGGCTTCGGCATCGCGAAGAACTGCAAGGACCCGGACGGCGCGTTCAAGGCCATCCAGGCGATGACGGACACGAGCGTGCTCAAGGGCCAGGCGGAGAAGCGCGGCATCGTCCCGTCCAGGGCTGACGCACAGTCCGCCTGGGCGGAGGGCAAGACGCCCGAGGCCGCTGCCGCCGTGCAGGCGCTGCTCGGCAACGCCACCGCGCAGCTCACCACGCCCACCTGGAACCAGGTGGAGACCCTGTTCACCCAGTACGGCGTCGAAGGGTACCGCGGTGACAAGACGGCCAAGGACGTGATGAACACGATCCAGAACTCGGTGGGGCAGTAGCCGCATGGCTTCCCCGCTGATCTCGGGCGCCGTCGTCTCGAAGGAGACGGCGGCGTCCGCCGCGCCCGAATCGACGGAGACGCGCCCGTTCGGCGTGCCCCACCCCACCCCGCCGCGGGGCACCAGGAAGCGGAAGGGCGACGGCCTCGTCGCCCTCGCATATCTGTGGCCCGGCCTCGCGGGGTTCACGTTCTTCATCCTGGTGCCGCTGCTCGGCTCGCTGGTGATCAGCCTGTTCGAGTGGCCGCTGTTCGGCTCGCCGACGTTCGTCGGGTTCGCCAACTACCAGAAGCTGTTCTCCGACCCCACGTTCTACACGGTCCTGATCAACACGGTGATCTTCGCGTTCGTCTACACAGCGCTCAACCTGGTGCTCGCACTGGCCGTCTCGCTGTGGCTGAACACGAGGATCAAGTTCTCCGGCTTCTGGCGCGTGATCTTCTTCCTCCCCGCCATCACGCCGATGGTGGCGAACGCCCTGGTCTGGCGGTTGCTGCTGAGCGACAACGGCCTCGTGAACTCGGCGCTCGCATCCGTCGGCATCCAGGGTCCCAGCTGGCTGTCGGACGCGTCGTTCGCCCTGTTCTCGGTGATCGCGATGTCGGTGTGGCAGTCGTTCGGCTACAACGTGATCGTGCTCTCCGCCGGTCTCGGAAGCATCCCGAAGGAAATCCTCGAGGCGTCCAGGATGGACGGCACGAGCGCCTGGCAGCGGCTGCGGTCGATCATCCTGCCGATGATCTCCCCGTCGCTGTTCTTCACCATGACGATGACCATGATCGGTGCGTTCCAGGTGTTCGTGCAGCCGCAGATCCTGACCCAGGGCGGTCCGGGGGAGTCGACCAACACGTTCGTGCTCTACCTGTACCGCAACGGTTTCGTCTTCGACAGGCTCGGCTACGCGTCGGCGCTGGCGTGGATCCTGTTCATCGTCGTGATGCTGATCACCGCCCTGCAGTTCGCCGGGCAGAAGAAGTGGGTGAACTATGACAAGTGAGACGCTGACCCGCAAGCCCCGCCTGCGCCGCGCCCAGAAGGTCACGGCCGCCAAGACCTGGCTGAACACCCTGGTGATGGCCGTCGTGGCGCTGGTGTTCACCTTCCCGTTCATCTGGATGTTCTTCTCGGCCCTCAAGCCGGAGTCCGAGGTGTTCTCGGCGAAGCCGTCGTTCATCGGCTCCGAGGTGAAGTGGTCCAATTTTGTGGATGCGTGGACCCTGGTGCCGTTCGGGCGCTTCATCTTCAACGGCTTCTTCGTGGCGATCATGGGCGCACTGCTGTCGGTGATCGTCGCCGTGCTGTCCGCCTACGCGTTCTCGCGGCTGCGCTTCAAGTACCGCGACCGTCTGTTCCTGCTCTACGTGCTCACGCTCGTGCTGCCGCAGGAGGTGCTGGTCGTCCCGCTGTTCATCATGATGAACCAGCTGGGCCTGGTCGACACGTACGCGGCCCTGATCATCCCGTTCGCGTTCACCGCGTTCGGCACGTTCCTGCTCCGGCAGTTCTTCCTGACCATCCCGATCGAGTTCGAGGAGGCCGCGCTGATCGACGGCGCCTCCCGGTTCCGCACGCTCTGGTCGGTGCTGCTGCCGCAGCTCACGGCACCGCTGTCCGTGCTCGGCGTGTTCTCGTTCGTCGGCTACTACAACTCCTACCTGTGGCCGCTGATCATCATCAACAGCCAGGAGCTCGCGACCGTGCCCCTCGGCCTGTCGATGTTCACCGGAGAGCACGGCACCCAGTGGAGCCTGATGATGGCCGCATCCACCCTGGCGATCATCCCGTCGCTGATCATCGTGGCCGTGCTGCAGCGCCAGCTCATCAAGGGCGTCGCGCTCGGCGGCTTCGGCGGCCGGTGATGGCCGTCGTCGCACGCACCGGCACCGCCGGCACCGGCCCCTCCGGCACCCACCCCACCCCGAAAGCAGAGCAGATGACCTTCGCACCGCCCATCGACCGCATCGCCGTGGACGGCACCATCGTCTTCGCGGAGGCCTGGCTGAGCGACCTCGAAGTGGAGACGGTCCGCACAGACGCCGTGCAGTCGTTCGTGAAGCAGGAGACGATCTTCGTGCGCATCCGGACAGCGGGCGGCGTGGAGGGGATCGGCTACAGCTACACGATCGGCACCGGAGGCGGCGCCGTGCTCAGCCTGCTGCGATCCGGCCTGCTCGACGTGCTGCTCGGGATGGACGCCAACCGTCCGGAGGCGGTGTGGCACGCGCTCTTCTCGTCCACCCGCGCCACCACGGTCGGTGCGATCACGTCGCTCGCGCTCGCCGCCGTCGACACCGCCGTCTGGGATGCGCGCTGCGTCGCCGCCGGCCTGCCGCTGTGGGTGGCGGCGGGTGGAGCGCGGCCGAGCATCCCGTTGTACGACACCGAGGGCGGCTGGCTGCACTTCAGCGCGGAGGAGCTGGTGGCGCAGGCCGTCGAGTCGAAGGCGCGCGGGATGCACGGGGTGAAGATCAAGGTCGGCAAGCCGCGCGGGCACGAGGACTTCGAACGCCTCGCCGCCGTGCGGGATGCCGTCGGCCCCGGCATGGACATCATGGTCGACGCCAACCAGTCGATGACGGCCGCCGAGGCCATCCGGCGAGCGGCCCTGTTCGAGAAGCTCGACATCTTCTGGTTCGAGGAGCCGCTGCCCGCCGAAGACGTCGCAGGGCACCGCAGGCTCGCGGAGGCGACCAGCCTGCCGGTGGCGGTGGGGGAGTCGATCTACTCGGTCGGGCACTTCCGCGAGTATCTGCAGTCCGGTGCGGCGTCGATCGTGCAGGTGGATGTGGCCAGGGTCGGCGGGGTCACGCCGTGGCTGAAGGTCGCGCACCTCGCCGAGGCGTTCAACGTCGCCGTCGCCCCGCACTTCCTGATGGAGCTGCACGTCTCACTGTGCTGCGCCATCCCGAACGCCCTCTACCTGGAGCACATCCCGCAGCTGCGCGCCGTGACGCGCAGCGAGATGACCGTCAGCGACGGCGCGGGCGTCGCGCCGACCACGCCGGGCCTCGGCATCGAGTGGGACCTCGACGCGATCGACGATCTGAGGGTGAGCTGATCAGAATGGAGACTGTGAACATCGCCACCGCATCCCGGACATTCGGCCGGGGCGGCCTGACGGTCGGGCCGATCGGCTACGGCGTCGCAGCCCTCGGCAACCTCTACCGGCCGCTCGCCGACGACGTGTGGCCCGGCATCGTGCCCGCGGCGTGGGAGGCGGGCATCCGGTACTTCGACACGGCCCCGCACTACGGCCTCGGCCTCGCGGAGAAGCGGCTGGGCGCCGGTCTGCAAGAGTACCCGAGGGATGCGTTCGTCCTGTCGACCAAGGTCGGTCGCGTGCTGGAGCCCAACCCGGACTATCGCGAGGGGGACACCGACCTCGGAAACCTGTTCGCGGTGCCGTCGACCCTGCGCCGCCGGCTGGATTATTCGCGTGACGGCGTGCTGCGGTCCATCGAGGACTCGCTGACCAGGCTCGGCCTCGACCGCATCGACGTGGTGTTGGTGCACGATTCGGATGAGCACGAGCGGGAGGCGCTGGACGGCGCGTTCCCCGCACTCGACGAGCTGCGCGCCCAGGGCGTCATCCGGTCGTACGGCGCCGGCATGAACCAGTCGGCGATGCTGACGAGGTTCGTGCGGGAGACCGACCTGGACATCGTGATGTGCGCCGGCCGGTACACGCTGCTCGACCCGTCGGCCGAGCAGGACCTGCTGCCGGCCGCCGCGGAGCGCGGGGTGTCCGTGGCCGTCGCCGCGGTGTTCAACTCGGGCATCCTGGCCACCGACCGCCCGGTGGCGGGCGCGACGTACGACTACGGTGCCGCCCCGGATGCGCTGCTCGCGCACGTCTCCCGCATCGCCGACATCGCCGCCCCGCACGGCGTGACCGTGCCGCAGCTGGCCGTGCAGTTCCCGCTGCGCCACCCGGCCGTCGCCACGGTCGTGCTCGGCGCGGACTCGGCAGCGCAGATCACCCGGAACGCCGGATTGGCCGCTGTTCCCGTGCCGGACGCGCTCTGGGCGGAGCTTTCCGAGGCGGGACTTCTGCCGTGAGAATCCTGCATCCTCTATCCTCTCTTTCCCTCCGACGAAGCCATACGATGTCTGCATGAGCACCGAATCAGCACCAGGCGCGCACTTCCTCCCCGCGAGGAGGGCGCTCGCCGACGACGTGTACGACGCCGTCCTCGGCCTGCTCATGGACCAGATCATCGAGCCGGGCAGCCGGGCCAGCATCGACGGCATCGCCCGCCAGCTCAACGTCTCCCCGACCCCGGTCCGCGAGGCCCTCGCACGCCTGGAATCGGAGGGCCTGGTGGTCAAGCAGGCGCTCAAGGGCTACACCGCCGCGCCGCTGCTCGACAGCGAGGGCCTGCGCCAGCTCTTCGAGATGCGGCGTCTGATGGAGCCGTACGCCACCCGCAAGGCGGTGGGCGAGCTCACCACGGAGACGCTCGCGGAGCTCGAAGAGCTCTGCGACGCCATGCACGCCAGCGGAGAGGCGGCGCAGAGCGGGGACGACCGGTTCCGCGACTACCGCGACTTCGCCGACCAGGATGCGGCATTCCACCGCATCATCGCCGAGCACTCCGGCAACGCGCTGCTCTCCGACGCCATCGCGCGGCTGCGGTCGCACATGCACCAGTACCGCGTCTACTTCAAGCACGGCGTGGTCGAGGAGACCTCCGGCGAGCACGAGGCCGTCCTCGAAGCACTGCGCGTGGGGGACGCCGAAGCCGCAGAGAAGGCGATGCTCGACCACATCACCAAGTCGTACACGCGCATCTCCGCCAGCCTGGCAGACGCCGACCAGCACAGCTGACCCGCGCCCCACATCCCCATCCAGTATCTCCGTCCAAGCGGAGTTCCTGCCGGTCGCGCCCGAAAACTCCGCTCGAACGGAGGACACGCCGGGCCTTCGCGCGCGTTCTCCGCACGAAGCCACCACGTCCAGCGATGGCAAATTCGCGCATATCCACCTATATCCAATAGGATGTTGTCTATCAGTCGACGCGAGGGTGCTCGGCGATGGATGGGAAGGGATGCGCGTGAGCATCGTCACAGGATTCGAAACACTGGACGTCCGGTTCGAGACGTCGGCCATGCTCGACGGCTCCGACGCGATGAACCCGGACCCGGACTACTCGGCCGCCTACCTGCGGGTCACCACCGACGCCCCGGACGGCCACGAGGGCCACGCGTTCGTGTTCACGATCGGTCGTGGAAACGACGTGCAGGTCGCGGCCATCGACGCCGTCGCCCACCGGGTGATCGGGCGGGACGTCGAGGCGATCCTCGACGACCTCGGCGGGTTCTGGCGCGAGTTCGTCTACGACTCGCAGCTGCGCTGGCTCGGCCCGGAGAAGGGCGTCATGCACATGGCCATCGGCGCCGTCGTGAACGCGTTCTGGGACATCAAGGCCAAGCGTGCCGGCCTCCCGCTCTGGCAGCTCCTCTCCCGCATGACGCCGGAGCAGATCGCCGACCTGGTCGACTTCCGCTACCTGAGCGACGCGCTCACCCGCGACGAAGCCATCGCGATCCTCCGGGATGCGCTCCCCGGCCGCGCAGAGCGCGAGGCCGACCTGCTCGCCGTCGGCTACCCCGCGTACACGACCACGCCCGGCTGGCTCGGCTACTCCGACGACAAGCTGCGCCGCCTGGCGCGCGAGGCCGTCGAGGAGGGCTTCGAGCAGATCAAGCTCAAGGTGGGCGACAACCTGGACGACGACATCCGGCGCCTCGGCATCGCGCGCGAGACCGTCGGCCAGGACATCCGGATCGCCATCGACGCCAACCAGCGCTGGGACCGCGACCAGGCCATCGAGTGGATCCACGCCCTCGAACCGTTCGGCCTCGCCTGGGTGGAGGAGCCGACCAGCCCCGACGACATCCTGGCCCACGCCGCCATCGCCGCGGCCATCGCCCCGGTGCCGGTCGCGACGGGGGAGCACGGGATGAGCAGGGTGCTGTTCAAGCAGCTGCTCCAGGCGCGAGCAGCCTCCATCGTGCAGATCGACTCCACCCGCGTCGCCGGCGTCAACGAGAACATCGCGATCCTGCTGCTCGCCGCCAAGTTCGGCGTGCCGGTCTGCCCGCACGCGGGCGGTGTCGGCCTCTGCGAGGCCGTGCAGCACTTCTCGATGTTCGACTTCGTGGCGGTCTCCGGCAGCCAGGACGGCCGGATGATCGAGTACACCAAGCACCTGCACGAGCACTTCGTCTCGCCGGTCGACGTCACGGGAGGCCGCTACCGCGCCCCGCTCACGCCCGGCATCGGCATGGAGATGCACGAGGCCTCCCTCGCCGCCCACACCTTCGCCGTCCCGGCCGCCGTCTAGCCCTCGGGCAGCCGGTCCGGCGCAGCCGCTAGCGCCGCGGGCGCAGGGAGTACATGCCGCCGTCGACCGCCAGGATGACGCCGTTCGTCGACGCCGAGGTCGGCGACGCGAGGTACGCGACCGCCTCCGCGACCTCCTGCGGCTGCACGAGGCGGCCGTTCGGCTGGCGGGCGGCGAGGGCTGCGCGCTCCGCATCCGGATCGGTGGCTGCGTCGAGCAGGCGGCCCACCCATGGGGTGTCGGCCGTGCCGGGGGCGACCGCGTTGACGCGGATGCCGAGCGGCAGGCAGTCGGCGGCGATGGCGAGCGTCATCGCCGAGACCGCGCCTTTCGACGCCGAGTACAGCACGCGCTGGGGGAGCCCGGCCCACGCCGCGATCGAGCTGGTCAGCACCACGGCGGCGGACGGTGACTGCTGCAGGTGCGGCAGCGCGTGGCGGATCGTGCGGGCCGAGCCGATCACGTTCACGTTGAGCACGCGCATCCACTCGTCGTCGTCGTTGGCGAGCACGTCGCCCTGCGCTCCGATGCCCGCGTTGGCGACCACCACGTCCAATCGCCCTGCGTCGGCCACCACGGCGGCTATCGCGTCGCGCACGCTGGCGTCGTCGCCGATGTCGCACCGGATGCCCGTGTGCGGCGCCGAGACGGCCGCGGCGTCGAGGTCGAGGCAGAACACCCGTGCCCCCCGGGATGCGAGCTCGTCGGCGATCGCCCTGCCGAGCCCGGATGCGCCTCCCGTGACCGCGGCCACGAGTCCTGCGAAGTTCTGCGACATCGTCGTCTCTCCCTGCGTCAGTCGGCCGCGCGCACGGTCGTGCGCTGCTGTCCGAGTCCGTCGATGCCCAGCTCGACCACGTCGCCGGGCGCGAGGTACGGGAACCGGCCGGACAGTCCGACGCCTTCCGGGGTCCCCGTGTTGATCAGGTCGCCCGGTTCCAGCACCGTGAACTGGCTGAGCCGGTAGACGATCTCGGCCACGCTGAAGATCAGGTCGCTCGTGGTCGACTTCTGGCGCTGCTCGCCGTTGACCGTCGACCAGATGCCGAGTCCCGAGCCGTCGCCGATGGATGCGGTCGGCACCAGCCACGGACCGAGCGGGTTGAACGTCGCGAAGCTCTTGCCCTTGCTCCACTGCCCGAGCGAGCGCTGCAGCTGGTACTCGCGCTCGGACACGTCGTTGGCGACAGTGAAACCCGCCACGTAGTCGAGCGCCTCGGCCGGCGACGAGAGGTAGCTGGCGCGCTTCCCGATCACCGCGGCGAGCTCCACCTCCCAGTCGGTGGTGGTCGATCCCGGTGGCATGATGACGGCGTCGTCCGGCCCGACGACCGTGTTGGGGTGCTTGTAGAACACGACGATGTCGCTGGGCGGCTCGGAGCCGGATTCGCGCGCGTGGGCCGCGTAGTTCATCCCGATGCAGATGACGGCCGTCGGCCGGGCGATCGGCGCGCCGACGCGCATCCCGGCGGGGTCGACCGTCGGCAGCTCGCCCGCGCCGGCCGCTTCCGCCGCACGCGCGAGGCCGTCTGCGTCGAGGAAAGCGCCGTCGATGTCGGCCGTGAGCCGGCGCAGATCCCAGGTGGTGGTCCCGTCGCTCACGACGGGGATCTCCGCTCCTGGCTGGCCGAGTCTCTGGAATCGCATCGTCGGGGTCGGCAGAGTGGGCATCGAGGGTCCTTTCGCTCGTCCATGAACCCTATTACTATTTCCTATAGTATTCCAACACTGCAGGAGAACACGGAGAACACTATGCGCGTCGCCCTCCACTCCGTCGTCCGCGACGGCCACGAATCCGGCTACGAGGAGGCGCACGCCACGATCCCGGACGACCTGGTCGCGTCGTTCGCGCGGGTCGGAATCCGCGACTGGACCATCTGGCGCAGTGGCAGGGACCTCTTCCACCTGGTCGACTGCGACGACTTCGCCGCCGCGATGGATGCGCTCGACAACGACGAGGCGAACGCCCGCTGGCAGGCGTTCATCGGCCCGTACGTCGACCACTTCGTGAGCACCGGCGATGGCCCGGCCGGGATGATCGTCGGCGAGGTCTGGAGCCTGGCGGCGCAACGGGAGGCGTCCGGCGCGCCCACCCCCTGAGAAACCTGAAGTCACGTTGTGCCCCAACCGTGGGGTTACGTTCACAACTTGACTACAACACTCCTCTCCTGCACCCTTATCGCATGACCGCCACTTCGGGCTCTCTCGTACGTGGCGCACGCAACCCCGGGTCGCAAGGCGCACTGAGGCACTTGAACCAGGAGCGACTCTTCGAGTTCCTCCTCGCCAACGGCCCTTCGACCCAGGCGGAGCTTGCGCGCGGAACGGGACTGTCGACCGCCACCGTCTCGAACATCGTCAGGGACATGGCGGCCAAAGGTGTGGTCGCCACCTCCCCGGTGAACAGCGGCGGCCGTCGAGCCCTGCTGGTGCAGCTGACCGACACCGGCGACATCGCCGTCGGCGTCGACTTCGGTCGCAGGCACGTCAGGATCGTGCTCACGACGCTCGGCTACGAGGTGCTGGCCGAGGAGGCCATCGCCCTCCCGCTCGGCTACGACGTGGACGAGAGCCTGCAGGCCGCCTCCGACCTCATCGACAGGATGCTCGCCGCCAACGGCTGGGAGCGCGAGTCGGTCCTGTCCGTCGGGGTCGGCATCCCCGGCCCGATCGACCGCAGGACGGGCACCGTGCTGCAGGGCGCGATCCTGCCGGAGTGGGTCGGCGTCAACCTGCGCGACCTCGAGAACGCCTTCCGCTTCCCCGTCGTCGTGGACAACGACGCCAATCTCGGAGCGCTCGCCGAGGTGACCTGGGGCGCCAACCGCGGCGTGCGGAACCTCATCTTCGTGAAGATCGGCTCCGGCATCGGCGCAGGGCTGATCCTCAACGGCCAGCCGTATTACGGCTACCTCGGGATCACCGGCGAGCTCGGGCACACGCCGGTCACCGAGCACGGCGTGATCTGCCGCTGCGGCAACCGCGGCTGCCTCGAAACGGTCGCGTCCACCACGGTGATGCTCGAATCCCTCGGCCGCGGGTCCGAGACGCCGGTGACCACCGAGGACATCCTCCGCAAGGGCCTCCAGCGCGATCCGGCCACCCTGCGCGTCGTCGGCGACGCCGGCTCGGCGATCGGCCAGGCCATCGCCAACATCGCCAACGTCATCAACCCGGAGCTGGTGCTGATCGGCGGCCCGCTCGCCGGGCTCGGGGATGCGCTGCTCGACCCCATCCGGCACGGGATCCTGCAGAACGCCATCCCTGTGATCGGCGAGACCACCACCGTCCGGATGTCGTCCCTCGGCGACAGGGCGGAGTCGCTCGGGGCTGCCGCGCTGGTGATCCAGGCCTCGCTCGCCGGGCGAGACTGACGCGCGACCGACGCAGACCGCGCCGCAAACATCCAGACCGTTATTTACTTGTTGTGTTCACTGTTTGACGCCAAGCCCGAACTTAGCGTTTACTACTTAGGCAGATGGTTCGCAGTTAGCAACAACCCGAAGGAGCGACGATGCCGTCGAACGCAGTCATCCTGGAGATGCGCGCGATCACCAAGGAGTTCCCTGGTGTGAAGGCACTCGAGGATGTCTCCCTCACCGTCAAGGCCGATGAGATCCACGCGATCTGCGGCGAGAACGGTGCAGGAAAGTCCACGCTGATGAAGGTCCTCTCCGGCGTGTACCCGTATGGGACGTACACCGGGGACATCGTCTACAACGGCCAGGAGATGCGCTTCAAGGACATCCGGTCCAGCGAGCACGAGGGCATCGTCATCATCCACCAGGAGCTGGCGCTCATCCCGGAGCTGTCGATCACCGAGAACATCTTCCTCGGCAACGAGCCCGGTCGCGGCGGCGTCATCAACTGGCAGGAAGCCAAGACCCGCGCCACCGAGCTGCTCGCGCGCGTCGGCCTCAGCGACGACCCTGACACCCCGATCAAGAACATCGGCGTCGGCAAGCAGCAGCTGGTCGAAATCGCCAAGGCTCTGAACAAGTCGGTCAAGCTCCTCATCCTCGACGAGCCGACCGCTGCGCTCAACGAGGCGGAGTCCGCCCACCTGCTCGACCTCATCCTGGGGCTGAAGAGCAAGGGCATCAGCTCGATCATGATCAGCCACAAGCTCAACGAGATCGAGCGCGTCGCCGACGAGATCACGATCATCCGCGACGGCCGCACCATCGAGACCCTCAGCGTGAAGGCGGACGGCGTCGACGAAGACCGCATCATCCGCGGGATGGTCGGCCGCACGCTCGAGAGCCGCTTCCCCGAGCACACGCCCAACATCGGCGAGAAGTTCTTCGAGGTGAAGAACTGGGTCGTGCAGCACCCGCAGGTCGCGGAGCGCCTGGTGGTCAAGGACTCGTCGTTCTTCGTCCGCCGCGGCGAGATCGTCGGCTTCGCCGGGCTGATGGGTGCGGGACGCACCGAGCTCGCGATGAGCATCTTCGGCCGCTCGTACGGCAACTTCATCTCCGGTGAGCTCTACAAGGACGGTCAGCAGATCCAGGTCCGCAACGTCAGCGACGCCATCGACAACGGGATGGCGTACGTGAGCGAGGACCGCAAGGTGCTCGGCCTCAACCTCCTCGACGACATCAAGGAGTCGATCGTCTCCGCCAAGCTCAAGAAGATCTCGCGCTTCAACGTGGTCAACGACCAGCAGGAGTTCGCGATCGCGGAGGAGTACCGCAAGAGCCTGCGCATCAAGACCCCGGATGTCGAACGCGGCGTGAGCACGCTGTCCGGCGGCAACCAGCAGAAGGTCGTCCTGGCCAAGTGGATGTTCACCGACCCCGACCTGCTCATCCTCGACGAGCCCACCCGCGGCATCGACGTCGGCGCCAAGTTCGAGATCTACGGCATCATCCAGCAGCTCGCAGCGCAGGGGAAGGGCGTCATCGTCATCTCCTCCGAACTGCCGGAGCTGCTCGGCATCTCGGACCGCATCTACACGATCTTCGAGGGCCAGATCACCAATGAGCTTCCGATCGCGGAGGCCACCCCAGAAACGCTCCTGAAAAGCATGACATCCGCCAAGAAGAGGGTTGCCCGATAATGACCACACAGATTCCCGAAAAGAAGAAGTCCGGGGGTATCCGCGACCTCGGCAAGATGTTCGGAAGCGGCCAGTCGACCGGACGCCAGTTCGGCATCCTCGGCGCCCTCGTCGTCATCATCATCCTGTTCGAGATCCTGACCGGCGGCAAGACGCTCGAGCCGGTGAACCTGATCAACCTGGTCAACCAGAACGCATACGTGCTCGTGCTGGCGATCGGCATGGTCATGGTGATCATCGCCGGCCACATCGACCTGTCGGTCGGTTCCGTGGCCGCCGTGGTGGGCATCGTGGTCGCCAAGTCGATGACCGACTGGCACGTTCCGTGGCCGCTCGCGATCATCCTGGGCCTCCTGATCGGTGTCGCGATCGGCGCATGGCAGGGCTGGTGGGTCGCATACGTCGGCGTTCCCGCGTTCATCGTGACCCTGGCCGGCATGCTCATCTTCCGTGGCCTCAACCAGCTGATCGGAAACGCGAACACCATCCCGGTCCCCGACGGCTTCACCTTCATCGGCGGCGGCTTCCTGCCCGACTGGGGACCCGACTTCGGCTACAACAACTCGACGCTGCTGCTCGGCCTCATCATCGCGATCGTGATCGCCGTGATGGAGTGGCGCACCCGCCGCAACCAGACCAAGATGGGCTCCGAGAAGGCGCCGCTCTGGGTCAGCGTCTTCAAGGTGCTCGTGCTCGACGCCGTCGTCATCTACGCCGCGTTCCTCTTCGCCGGCGGCCGCATCGGCACCAGCTTCCCCGTCTCCGGCATCATCCTGGGCATCCTGGTGATCGTCTACTCGTTCGTGACCCGCAGCACGATCTTCGGCCGTCACATCTACGCGGTCGGCGGCAACTGGCACGCTGCCGAGCTGTCCGGCGTCAAGATCAAGCGGATCAACTTCTTCGTGATGATGAACATGTCGGTGCTCGCAGCACTGGCCGGCATGATCTCGGTCGCCCGCTCGATCTCGTCCGGACCGCAGGACGGCCTCGGCTGGGAGCTCGACGCCATCGCCGCTGTGTTCATCGGTGGTGCAGCGGTCTCCGGTGGTATCGGAACCGTCGCAGGCTCCATCGTCGGTGGTCTCGTCATCGCCGTCCTCAACAACGGCCTGCAGCTGCTCGGCGTCACCTCCGACAAGGTGCAGATCATCAAGGGCCTCGTGCTCCTCATCGCCGTCGGCATCGACGTCTACTCGAAGCGCCGAGGGGGTCCGTCGTTGATCGGCAGACTCACGCAGCGCCGCGAGAAGAGCGTGGACGCCGCCGGAGCCGACCAGCCGGCCGTCGTGCCGGACGCCGACTCCGCCGAAGCGAGCTCGCGCTCGCTGACCAACTGATCCATCCCCCCTAAGACTTACCCGTCTGTTCCATCCCTGCACCACCTCAACAAGAGAAAGCGAAATACACAGATGCGCAAAATCGCACTCGCGACAGTGGCTGTCGCTGCTGCCGCCGCGCTGGCCCTCTCGGGCTGCTCGAGCCGTGGCTCGTCGGGCGACTCCACCGGAGCCGCCGGCTTCGACAAGGGCGCCACGATCGGCGTCGCCCTCCCGACTAAGACGTCGGAGAACTGGGTTCTCGCCGGTGACCTGTTCACCAACGGGCTCAAGGACGCCGGCTTCAAGGGCGACGTCCAGTACGCCGGTGGCTCTGGCGTCTCCGACCAGCAGTCGCAGATCCAGTCGATGATCACCAACGGCGCCAAGGTCGTCATCATCGGCGCCGTCGACGGTGGCCAGCTCGCCGCGCAGGCCAAGGCCGCGCACGACGCCGGCGCGACCGTCATCGCGTACGACCGCCTCATCCTCAACTCGCCGAACGTCGACTACTACGTCGCGTACGACAACGAGAAGGTCGGCGAGCTCCAGGGCCAGGCCCTGCTCGACGGCATGAAGGCCAAGTACCCGGACAAGACGAAGTACAACATCGAGCTGTTCTCCGGTTCGCCGGACGACGCGAACTCGAAGGTGTTCTTCGACGGCGCCATGAAGATCCTCAAGCCGAAGATCGACGACGGGACGCTGACGGTCGTCTCCAAGCAGACCGACATCAAGCAGACCTCGACCCAGGGCTGGCTGCCGGCGAACGCGCAGACCCGCATGGACACCCTGCTCGCCGCGAACTACGGTTCGACCGAGCTCGACGGCGTCCTGTCGCCGAACGACACCCTGGCCCGCGCCATCATCACCTCGGTGCAGGGCGCAGGCAAGCCGGTCCCGATCGTCACCGGTCAGGACTCCGAGGCCGAGTCGGTCAAGTCGATCATGGCCGGCGTGCAGTACTCGACCATCAACAAGGACACCCGCGCGCTGGTCAAGCAGGCCATCGCGATGGTCTCCGACCTGCAGCAGGGCAAGAAGCCTGAGACGAACGACGACAAGTCGTACGACAACGGCGTGAAGGTCGTCCCGGCCTACCTGCTCACCCCGGTCGTCGTCACCAAGGAGAACGCGGCGAAGGCGTACGCCAACGACCCGACCCTCGAGCCGCTGACCAAGTAGTCCCCAGCAGCGAAACACACGAGGCCGGACCCCGATCGGGGTCCGGCCTTCGTGCTGTCCGCCGTGGGCGGTGCGTGCGAGGATTGGGACGAGTGGAAGGGGGCTGGACGTGCTCGCGAGAACCGCATCCCGTCGTGCTGCATCCCGGGTCGTGGCGGCGTGCGCCGGGGCCGTCGCCGTCGCCGTGCTGCTGGCAGGCTGCATGCCAGGAATGGCCGGGCGCCCCGCGTCCCTCACCTTCGCGGACGGCTCGGCCCTCAGCGAGGCCGACGCCGGCGCGATCTCCTTCTACACCGACCTCGACCGCGTCTCCGGATGGGCGGTCGAGCCCGGCGGGGACGCCGAGTACATCGAATACCGGCAGCGCGGCACCGGTTGCCTGGTCAGCCTCGACCGCTTCGACGTCGCCGATGAGGACTACGTGATCGACGGGGACGACGCCCGCTCCTCCGCCGCCCTCGTGGACGCGACCAGCGACCTGCACGAGAACCGGGCCCTGCGCGCCCGCTCCGTCGTCGCGCTCAACGACACCGCAGCATCCGGTGCTGGCAGGACGATGGATGTGCTGCGCATCGTCTTCGCGCCCGTCGACTCCGGCGTCACCCGGCACGACGCAGCGCTGGTGCGCGTCTTCGCCGGTGCGGGAGTGGGGCTCGTCGCGCAGGCGAGTTGTGGAACGGACAGGGCGTTGCGGAACGCGATGACCGTGCTCCGGCGTCACGTCGCATTCGTGGTCGAGCGCTAGCAGACGAAGATCGAGGCCGGTGCGGTTTCCCGCTCCGACCTCGATCTCTGGTTCCCCCCGGATGTTCGCCCCCGGTCGAACGTCTGACGCCAGGCTATTCGGGGGTGTGCAGCCGAGGCATCGGGGCTGGCACGGATCTTCCCGACCGTGCCAGCCCGGGATGCGCGTGTCAGCTTTTCAAGGTGCCGAGCACGCCGCCGATGCGGGCGATGTACGCACTGACCTGCGCGGCGGCCGCCGGGCCGTCCCCTGCCCTGGTCGCGGTGCTCAGGCCGCCGACGAACTCGCGGACGGCCTCGGTGTTCACCTGGTTGTTGAGCTTGCGAGCGATGCGGCGCACCTGCGGCATGACGTTGGAGAGGGTGCGCAGCCGCACCGGATTGCCCTCCACCCGCACGTACATGGTGGCCAGGTGCTCGAAGGCGCGTACGTAGCGGCTGGTGTCGTTGTCTCCTGCCGCCTCGACCAGGGTCTCCGCGATGTCGTCGAGGAGGTGGAGGTCGTCGTCCGGCCAGAACCCGTGGCTGCGGAGAGCAGCGCCGGCCCAGAGGTCGCCAGCCACCTCGATGGCGGAGCGCACGCCGTCGACGTCGAAGGCGGCGACCCTCGTGTACCGGTTGCGCTCCATCTCGACGAGGCCCTGCTCCAGGAGGCGGTCGAGCGCGTGCCGGATGGGGGTGCGCGAAATTCCCAGCCATTGCACGAGCTCGGGATCGCGGAGGCGCTCGCCCGGCTCGAGCGTGCCGTCCATGATCGCCGCCTCGATGCGCGTATACGCCTCGTCGGAGAGGGAAACCCGGGCGACGTGATCTGTCGGCATCGGCATGGGAGCTCCTTATTCAATAAGAGGTTGTGAAGCTTAGATGCTCAATGATAAACTATAAATATAACCTGGCGATAGCTCGCCACTTCTAGACTCTGGCCGTGATTCGGGTATCCGGCCAGTGCGCGGCTGCGACTCCCCCCTCGTGGCCGCGGTGGGCCCCGGCTGTTACCGGCCGGGGCCCAATTCAAAACCAGAGAACCCGACCCTCTGACCGCAGTGGCTCTCCTCTGTATCCGTGAACAGGAAGAATCAACCAACCCATGACAATTGACGAGGTCTCGACTTTCCCGACCGGTATGCCGGCGCTCACGGCCGACCGCAGGCTGTTGCGCAACGATGTCTTCGAGGTGCTGCTCACGCGCATCCTGAACGGCGGCTTCGTTCCGGGCGAACGACTCAAAGACGCCGAGCTCACCTCCTGGCTGCGTGTCTCCCGCACCCCGGTCCGCGAGGCGCTCAGCCGTCTGGTCACGCTGGGACTGGTCAAGACGGCGCCCAACCGCTTCACCTGTGTCGCTCCGCTGGTCGATGCCGAGATCGCCGACGCCATCATGGTGCTGAGGAGGCTCTATCCGGATGCGATCGCCGAGGCCCTGAGACTGCGCACGGACGGCGACGAGCTGGAGCTGCGCCTGGTGGCCGGGCGGTTGGAGCGCGACGAGGGTGTCTCGCCGATCGAGACGTTCCAGCGCGTGCTGCTGATCGCGCTGGCGTCGATCGACAATCAGGTGCTGGCCGAGGCCATCGAGACGGTGCACCTCCGCGTGCTGCGCTACCTCTACCTCACCCCGGACGCGCAGCACATCCTCTGCCGCGAGCGGGTGCTCGACTTCGCGCGTGCCGTGGCGTCGGGCGACGATGCCGCCGTGCGCACGGTGGAGACGGTGCTCGACGACGTGGCCGCGGTGATCGGTGACGTGACGCCCGCGGCTTCCCCGGGGGCCGCTGCCGCCGCCGCCGCGGTCGCCCCGGTCGGAGCCGTGGTCAGGGGTGTCACTCCGATGGCTGCCGCGGGCTGACCCGGCGGAGCACGGCCCGCGGGAACACGTAGAGCAGCACGACGAGCACGGCGAGCACGACGCCGCCCGCCACGATCCCGGCCGTCGGGCCGACCGTCACGTCGAACACGAAGAACACCACACCGCTCGTGAGCAGCGCCACCAGGGCGAGGGTCGTCCGCAGCAGCCGGTTCGCGATCGCGACGGTCTGCACCTTCTCGTGGTGGCGGAACAGCTGGCGGTGCAGCGCGACCGGCGCCAGGCCGAGCGCTGTGCAGGCCGCGGAGAGCACCACGAGCACCAGGTAGAAGCTCACCTGAAAGCCGTCGAGTTCGCTGAAACGCTGTTGGAACACGATCGTCAGCAGGAAGCCGCTGATGATCTGCGTGCCGGTCTGCGTCACGCGGAGCTCCTGCAGGATCTCCACCCAGTTGCGGTCTGCACGCTGGGGTGCGCTCTCGGTTCTGCCGTCGGCCGGGTCGACGTCGTCGGGTTCGCTCATGTCCGCCTTCCGGATGGTGTGCGGTCCATCGTGCTCCCGCTCGGCCGACGTCGCAATGCCGCGCGATAGAACCTGACCAGTTCCGAAGCCGGAGGACGCTGGCGGGCCATCGACGCCGCATCCACCCGCTTCGCCGCCAGGTGGTGGCGCCACGACTCCTCCGCGCAGCGGAAGTCCCAGCCCGCCGCGGCCGCCGCCTCGAGGGTGCGGCACCAGCCGATCAGCTCGCGACCCTCCGAAGTCGGCGCCCAGGTGACCACCCGGAACCACACATCCGGCCGGTTCGGGTCGCCGAACGCGAACCGGCGCACCACCGCGTACGGGCCGCCGAGCGTCCCCTGCCGCAGGAGCCACTCGCTCGCCTGCGCGTTCGTCACCGGGTGCCACGCGCCCACTGCTCTCCTTCTCGGGTCCGCAGCCCGGCCCGCTGCGTCCTGAGCATACGAACCGCCGCCGACACCGCGGGCGCGGCGGCGGTCAGGTGAGCAGGCGGATGAGCGCGGCGACGACCGCAGCGGCGGGGACGACGACGATGAAGGGCACGCGGAGGGCGTAGAGGCCGGCGGCGATGGCGACGGCCGGGAGGCGCGCATCCAGTTGGAGGGCCTGGCCTGCACCGAACGTCTGCACGCAGATCAGGGCGGCGAGGAGTGCGGCCGTCAGAAGGTCGCTGGCGCGGGCGACCGTCGGGTGGTCGAGAGCCTTCGGCGGGACCAGCCAGCCCACCGCCTTGAGGGTGAGGACCGCGATCGACGCCAGCAGGATGATGTTCCACGTGGTCACGGCTCCACCTCCCTCTCCATCGGGATGGCCTCGGGATGCGGTGGGTCCGAGCGCTGCCCGAACACGTTGAGGACGCCGGCTAGGATGGCCACCGCGGCGGCGGCCAGCACGGGAAGACCCGGCATCAGGAAGGGCGTGAGCAGGGTGGCGACGAACCCGGCCGCGACGGCGACGGCCTGCGTCTGGCGGGCCTTGAGCCGCGGCCAGAGCAGGCCGAGGAACGCGGCGGCCGCAGCAGCATCCAGCCCGTACGCCTTGACGTCGCCGATCAGGTTGCCGAGCAGGGCGCCCGCGAGGGTGGTCAGGTTCCAGCCGATGTAGACGACGAGGCCGGTGGTCCAGAAGCCGATGCGCTGTGCCCGCGGTTCCTGGTGCGCGGTCGCGACGGCGGTGGACTCGTCGATGGTCAGCTGCGTCGCCGCCGCCCTCCGCCAGAAGCCCGGCCCGATGATGCGGGAGAGACGCAGCGCGTAGAACGAGTTGCGCACGCCGAGCAGTGCGGCCCCGGCGATAGCAGATCCGCCGGCCGCGACGCCACCGGAGGCGAGCACGCCGATCAGCGCGAACTGCGAGCCCCCGCTGAACATCAGCAGACTGAGCACGCACGCCTGCCAGACGTCGAGCCCGGATGCGGTCGCCAGTGCCCCGAACGAGACCCCGTACGCCGCCGTGGCGATGCCGACGGCCCAGCCGGAGCGCGCAGCGGCGCGCTCGTCCTGGCTGCGTTCCCGACTCACCCTCCCGACCCTAGCCCGTGGTATGCCGGAGGTTCAGGGGGCGTGCGGATTCAGGTGCGTGGCAGTTCAGGCCGCGTGGCGGAAGAGCCGGGCGACGAGCTCGCCGGCCGTGTCGTCGTCGAGCCGCCAGGGCTGGAAGATGGCGCGGTAGACGATGGGCGCGACGACGCCGTCCACGATGTCGTCGGCCGTGAGGCCTTCCTCGGCGGCGCGTCCGACGAACATGGTCGCCTCCTCGCGCCGGTTGCGGAGGCAGTCGGAGGTGCGCTCGCCCGCAGCGCCCGCCCCGCCGCGGAGAAGGGCGGCGTTCACCGGCTTGCGGTAGTGGGCGACCAGTTCGCTCGCCCAGGCGGTGAGGTCGTCGCGCAGGCTGCCGCTGGCGGGCAGTGGGCGCTCCGGGTCGAGCCGGTAGGTGGCGATGTCGTTGATGAGGGTGGGCAGGTCTCCCCAGCGGCGGTAGATGCTCGTGGGGTTGACGCCGGCGCGCTCGGCGATCATCGGAACGGTCACGCGGTCCTGGCCGCGCTCTTTGACGAGCTCTTCCACGGCCGTCCTGACGCTGTGGATGACCGCGGCGCTGCGTCCGCCCGTCCGCCTCGACGGTGTGGTCGTTGTTTCCATACGGAATAGCTTAAAGCAAAAACTGTTGCTTTTGAAGTGCGCGTGGGGCTAGCATCCCTAAAGCAATCAGATTTGCTTTTGGAGGAATGATGACGACAGCCGAAGAGACGCGCACCATCCCGGTCGCAGCGATCCCCGCCACCCGCGCCTCCCGGCGCGGCCGGGGCCCCATGCCCGCCTTCGTCGGCACGTCCCTGGCGTTCGTCGCCGTGGCCCTCGCTGTCGGCGCCCCCAGCCCGCTCTTCGTGCTCTACCAGCACGAGTGGGGCTTCGCCCCGTGGCTGCTCACCGTCGCCTTCGCGATCTACGCGATCACCCTCCTCGTGACCCTGCTGGTCGCCGGCTCGCTCTCCGACCACATCGGCCGGCGACCCGTGCTGATCGGGGCGCTCGCGCTGCAGGTGGTCGCGATGCTGATGTTCCTGTTCGCGCAGGACATCGGCTGGATCATCGCGGCCCGCTCCGTGCAGGGCGTCGCGACCGGCGCGGCGATGAGCACCTTCACCGCCGCGATCGTCGAGCTGGCGCCCGAGCGCCACAAGAAGCTCGGCGCCACCATCGGCAGCACCGCCCCGGTCGGCGGCATCGCCCTCGGAGCGTTCTTCACCGGGCTCGCTGTGCAGTTCGTGCCGCAGCCGACCACGCTCGTCTTCGTCAGCCTCGTCGTGCTGTTCGTGGCCGGACTCCTCGTGGTGATCGGCTCCCGCGAGACGGTGACGCGGCGGCCGGGAGCGGTGAACTCGCTCATCCCGCGGCTCGTCGTGCCCCGGGCCGCCCGCGCGGAGTTCGTCGGCGCCATCCCGCTGTTCGTGGCCACGTGGATGCTCGCGGGGCTGTTCATCGGGCTCTCGCCGTCCATCCTGAGCGGCGTCTTCCACCTCGACAGCGGTCTGCTCAACGGCGCCATCGTGGCCGTGCCGCCCGCCGTCGGAGCGACGGCGGGGCTGCTGCTCACCCGGGCGCCCGCCCGCACCACGGCCATCGTCTCGATGGGCGCGATCATCGTCGGCATCGCAGTCGCCGCGGCCGGCATCGGGTTCGCGGTGCTCTGGCTGCTGTTCGCCGGAGCGGTGATCGCGGGCGCCGGGTTCGGCGCCGGGTTCTCCTCGATGCTCAGGATGCTCGCCCCGCTCGCCCCGAACAACCAGCGCGCAGAACTGTTCGCCGGGATCTTCCTGGTCAGCTACATCGCGTACGGCGTGCCAGCGCTCGTCGCCGGCGAGCTGATCAGCGTGGTCGGCCTGCTGCCGACAGCGCTCGGCTACACGGTGGCGATCGCGCTCGCCGCGGTGATCGCCCTGGTGGTTCAAGTCGGGCGGGCCCGCGCGGTCACTCCACGTCGATGAGCACCTTGCCCACGATGCCGTCCTCGACGGCGTCGTGGGCAGCGGCCGTCTCGCTGAGCGGGAACCGCGTCAGCGGCAGCCCGTGCTCCGCGCCGACCGGCAGCGCTCCGTCGGCGACGGCAGCGGACACGGCCCGCACGGCGGCGTCCTTCGACTCCGCGGTCGTCGTGTACGTGAGGACGAACTGGAAGCGCAGGTTCTTGCCCATGCTCGGGCGCACCGGAATGGTGACGGCGGGCTCGCCGGGGCTGTCGGCGTAGATGGCGATGGAGGCGTTCGGGGCGGCGATCCGCGCATCCAGTTCGGCGTTGGCGGTGGCGTTCACCTCGACCACGATGTCCACGCCGCGCGGGGCGAGCGCTCCGATGGCCTGGGCGGTGTCCCCGTCGCGGTAGTTGACCACGTGGTGCGCGCCGGCCGCCCTGGCCAGCTCGGCCTTCTCGTGGCTGCTGACGGTGGCGATGACCGTGGCGTCCGCCCAGACGGCCAGCTGGATGGCCGCGTGCCCGACCGCTCCCGCACCCCCGGCGACCAGCACCGTACGACCGCTGAGCGCGCCGGGCGAGAGCTCCGACGGGCCGCCCTCGTGCACGGTGAGCGCCCGGTGCGCGGTGAGTGCCGGGATCCCGAGGGAGGCGCCGACATCGAAGGACGCGCCATCCGGAAGTGGAACCACCTGGCGCGCGGGAAGCACCGCGAACTCCTGCGCCGTGCCGTCGGGACGCTGGTAGGCCGCATCCCAGACCCAGACCCTGTCGCCCACGGCGAACCCGGTGACGCCGTCGCCGACCTCGTCCACGGTGCCCGCGCCATCCTGGTTCGGCACCTGCGGGCGCGGCAGCTGATCGTCGCCACTGCCGCGACGCGCCTTCCAGTCGGTGGGGTTCACCCCCGACACCCGGATGCGCACGCGCACCTCGCCCGGTCCGGCGTGCGACTCCTCGCGCTCGCCGTACTGCAGAACGTCCGATGATCCGGTGGAGCTATAGGTGACAGCCTTCATGTGACCAGCAAACCACCCGTCGCCCGAATCTCTTCCACGAATGTCGTTCGCGGTCGCTGACTCGCCGCGCGTCAGCCGGTGGAGCAGGCGCCCGAACTGATCGGCGCGGCGCTCACCGACGAGAGCACGGGACGCAGCTCCGCGAGCGTCAGCGCGTATCCGGTGTCCGGGTCGACCGTCGAGCGCGCGAACACCACGCCGACCACATCCCCCGACGTGTCGAGCAGCGGGCCGCCCGAGTTGCCGGGCCGCACGCTGCCGCGCAGCGAGTAGATGTCTCGCTCGACCGAACCGCTCTGGTAGATGTCGGTGCCGCGCGCCATGATGCGGTCGCGCACGCGCTCCGGGCTGATCGTGAACGGCCCGTTGCCCGGATAGCCGGCGGCGTAGGTCTGCGCACCGGCGGTGACGTCTTTGCCGATGTCGAGCGGCGGCGCCATGATGTCCGTCACGTCGAGCACTGCGAGATCGCGCTCCGGATCGAACGCGACGAGGGTGGCGCGCTCCGCCCTGTCGTCGCCCGGCTCCCGCACCACGATGCTGGATGCGCCGGCGACGACGTGCGCGTTCGTCACCACGCGTCCGCTCTGCACCACCCACCCGCTGCCCTCCGAGTCGACGCCGCAGGCGGGCTTCGACGCGAGGACCGTGACCACGGAGGCCTGGGACGCTGCCACGGCGGCCGGGACGGACGGGTCGGGCGCCTGTATGGTCTTGATCGGCTCCCCGCCCTCGAAGACCTGCGGCAGTCCGGCGCCCGCGAGGGCGTCATCGACGGCACCGAGCACGGTGCTGGCGGGGAAGGGGGCCATGCTGTCGAGGGCCGCGACCACGCGCGACGAGCTCGCGGCCTGCACGACCGTGGCGAGGCTGGTCGCCATCGCGAACCCGGCGATGAGCCAGACCACCACGGCCCAGGTGAGCAGCCCGAGCACGGCGCCGACGAGCGAGTCGAGCCAGCGGATCGGTCCGTGCCGCACCAGCTTGCCGATCACGGAGGCGATGCCGGCGGCGATGGCGTACGCGGCGCCCGCGCAGATCAGGATGACGATGGCGGCGACGATGGAGCGCTCGGTGACGCTGCCCCATCCGGCGTCTGCCAGCCAGGTGACGACGACAGGGGCGAGGGTCAGTCCGCCCCAGAGACCGAGGCCGAGACCGACGAGCGAACCGGCAGCGCGGATCGCGCCGTTGCTCCAGCCGGCGGCGATCGCCACGACGGCGAGCACCACGAGCACCACGTCGACAACGATCTCCACCCGCCCACCATGCCCCACCAGGCTGTGCGCGGGCTCAACCCCACGTGTGTGTCCTCCGCACCATCCCGTCGCCCCCTTCCACCGGGTGGATGCGAGGGCTACCGTCCGTTGCCAGAGGGACGCAGCCGCGTCCAGACGACGAAAGGATCACCGGATGAGCGACCAGCAGAACCGCCCAGACCTCGACGACGGCGAGCGGGAGATGACGAACGACGACTTCACCGCGTCCGATCCTGACCACGGCAAGGAGTCCGAGCCGTCGCAGCAGCAGCACCACAACGCGGAGACCGAAGAGGACACCGCGTCGGGCGGCGCTCCCGACTGAGCGGGTACCCGACGGAGCGGGTGCGCCGGCCGGGCGTCAGGCGCGCCCGTCCTCCTCGTCCCCGTCGTCGACGGCGGCAGGGTCGGGGAGCGGGGCGGGCACGATGTCCGGGTCCATCTGCTCGGTGGGGACCGCGGCCGGCTGGTTCTGGGCGTCTTTGTCCATGCGGCGACGTTACGCCCCCTGCCAGGCGGCCGTAAACCCCCTTCGGAACGCCGGCGGGCACGCGTACCGTCCCCGGCATGACCGATCAACTGACTTTCCAGAATCCCGTCGACCGCTTCGATCCGGTCGACGCGCCCAAGCAGGACCAGGATGCGCCCGGTCTGGATGCCGACCTCGCTCCGCACGCCGACCACGGCGAGAAGTCGTATCGGGGCACAGGCAGGCTGACCGGCCGCAAGGCGCTGGTCACCGGGGGAGACTCCGGCATCGGCGCCGCCGTGGCCATCGCGTTCGCCAGGGAGGGCGCCGACGTCGCCATCGCCTACCTTCCCGACGAGGAGGAGGACGCCCGCCGCGTCGCTGCCGTGCTCGAGGACAGCGGCTCGACCGTCGCGACGCTCGCGTACGACATCACCACTGCGGAGGCGTGCCGTACCCTCGTCGCCGACGCGGTCGAAGCGCTCGGCGGCCTCGACATCCTGGTGAACAACGCGGGCAAGCAGCAGTTCTGCGAGCGGCTGGAAGACCTGAGCGACGAGCAGTTCGATGAGACGTTCCGCACGAACGTGTACGCGATGTTCTGGATCACCAAGGCCGCGCTTCCGCACCTGGCTCCCGGGTCGAGCATCATCAACACCACGTCCATCCAGGCGTACGCGCCGAGCGAGATCCTGGTCGACTACGCCACCACGAAGGCGTCGATCAACACGTTCACCAAGGCGCTCGCCGCGCAGCTCGCGCCGCGCGGCATCCGGGTGAACGCGGTGGCGCCCGGCCCGATCTGGACGCCGCTGCAGGTGTCCGGCGGCCAGCCGAAGGATGCGCTCCCCGACTTCGGAGAGCAGACGCCGATGGGCCGCGCCGGCCAGCCAACCGAGCTCGCGCCCGCCTACGTCTTCCTGGCTTCCCCGGAGTCCAGCTACGTCACCGGCGACACCCTCAACGTCAACGGCGGCATGCCCACGCCCTGACCCCAGCTATCGAGCCGGGACTTGTGTACGCGACACGCCGGGCGTTGGCGTACACAAGTCCCGGCTCGATAGCGCCGTTAGCCGGGATCAGTCCGACTTCGGCTCGGAGTCGGACTTGGGGCGGGGCTTGCGGCGGGCGGTGAGGATGACGATGACCACCGCGATCAGCGCGAGCACCACGATGCCGATCGCGATGCCGATAACCAGGCCCACGTCGGTCGTGGATGCGGCTGCGGTCGGTTTCGGGGACCCTGCGGTCTCCGTCGGCTGGGCACCGGCGGGTTGCGTCGCCTGCGTGGTCGGCTCGGTGGTCGCCTCTCCGCCGGGCGCTGCGGTGCTCGCGCCGCACGCCGTCTTCTCCGTGCCCTCCGCCGCCGCCGTGCCCGCCGGCGGCTGGTAGGTGAACGCGTACTGGTCGGACACCGTGTGGCCGTCGGCCGAGACGACCTGGTAGCTCACCGTGTACTTCCCGGCACCGCCGAGGGCGACGGGGACCGACACCACGGTGTCGGCGACCGTCGTGCATCCGGTCTCGAAGTGGCGTGTTGCCGCATCCGGGCCCGTGACCGTCACCAGGTTGTTGCCGCCGTAGTCGAGCACGCGGTCGTTGAAGGTGAGCGAGACCGTCTGCAGCGGGGTGGTCACGGTCGCGTCTTTCGCCGGGTCCGTGCTGATGATGTAGTCGTGGGCGGAGGCGCTCGCCACGGGCAGCAGCGCCAGCCCGACGGCGGCGAGCAGCCCGATGGATGCGGTGCGCAGACGGTGCGTCATGCCTCCACCTTCCCACGCCCGCGGCGGGTGGCCGCGAAGACCGCGACCACGAGCGCGATGGCGCCGAGGGCGAGACCGCCGATGCCGAGGCCGATCGAGAGCGCGTCCGCCGCCATCCCGGACGATGCTGCCGCCGGGGCGGGCGTCGAGTCGACGACGAGCGGGCCGCCGCCCTCCGTCGGAGCGGGGTCCGTGACGTACACGGTGGGCGCCGGGTGCTCGGGCTCCGCGCCGGATGCCGGGGTCTTCTCGCTCCAGTCGACCACGCTGCCGTCGCTGTAGAACTGGTGGGTGGGGAGCAGGATCTGGCCGGTCTTCGGCACGGCGCCCGCCGAGATCGTGAACTCCTGGAACTGGCCGGGAGCCACCTGCACGCCGCTGTCGGCCGTCCAGGTCACGCGCACGGGAGCCTGGGTGATGGTGCCGTCGTCGGTCTTGACCGGCTTCGCCAGCTTCTCGGTGTCGACCGCGGTGGTCCAGCCGGGGAGCGGAAGGTAGCTGACCGAGGTGAACGGGTCGGCCGTCGGCAGGTCGACCACGAGTTTGACGGTGCCCGCGGTCGCGGACTCGGTCGGCACCTTGAAGGTGAGCGTGGCGTAGCTGCCCGGCTCGGCCTGGTCGGGGGTGACGTGCACGTGCGCGCTGGCGGCGAGCGGTGCGGACAGCAGCAGGATGGCGGTGGATGCGGCCGCGATGGACGCGGCGATGGTGCGTTTCTTCATGGGAGTTCTTCGTCCTTGTTCGGAAGCGTTCGATGAGTGCGGGTGCGCGCAGACGGATGGCGCCACGCAGACTCGTGGAACGCTCCGTCAGAACGCGGCGGCGAGCGGCGGACCGCGGTGACGTAGCCGGAGAAGGGGGACGCCCAGATCGAGCAGGCGCACCGGTTCCCGGGAGAACGCGCTGGCGGCGGACGCCGCTGCGGAGTGCGCGAGCGTCGTGGGGAGGACGGCGAGGCTGCTCAGGATGCGGCGGTCGGCGAACCGGGCCACGTGCATCCTGGCCGTGTCGAACAGTCCCCAGAAGGCCTGCTCGCCGAAGCGCAGCGCGATCACGGTGACCAGCACGGCGGTGAGGTGGGCTCCCCACATCCCGAGGCTGAACTCGTCGTGGGCGGCGGGCATGGCGGTCGGCATCGAGCCGGACATGCTCATGGTGAGGTGCGACCCCGCGTGCAGGTGGGTGGTGCCGGCCGGCGCGGTGAACGTCGCGGCGCCCGTGCCGAGCCCGAACAGCAGGTGGAACAGGAACTGGCTGGCGCCGACAGCGACGGTCAGCCGCCAGAGCGACAGCGACCGGCCGGTGAGGGCGATGGATGCGATGGTCGAGAACGCGAGGCTCAGCGCGAGCGGGAGGACTCCCGGCGCCGCGCCGCCGCCGGCCACGTGGAACAGGGCGGCGACGAAGATGGCGACACCGGATGCGAGCAACCCGCGCGCGACGCGAGCCCACCTCGATCCCATGCTGTGTCCCTCCGTCGTCCGTGGTTCGGAGCAAGTCTACGGAACGGATGGGCGCCGGGCGCCCTGGTGCCGCGCCGCCCGGCCGAGTGCGGCTCGGTATGTATCCTACGAAGGCGACCCGGCGCACACTGAAGGAGGCGTATGCCCAGAGGAGCGAACCTCCCCGCGATCGCCGCATTCAACGACACGGTCGTGCTGGACGCCGTGCGCCGTTCCTCCGGGGGTCTCAGCAGGGTGGAACTCGCCGGGGAGACCGGCCTGTCCGCGCAGACGGTGTCGAACGTCAGCAGGCGGCTGATCGAGCAGGGCCTCATCCGCGAGGCGGGCAAACGCATCGACGGTCCTGGCAAGCCGCGCACCATCCTGCAGCTGGAGCCGACGGGCTCGTACGCGGTCGGGGTGCACCTCGACCCGACGGTGATCACCTGCGTGCTGCTCGACCTGGAGGGCGAGGTGGTCGCGGACGTGCGCCGCCACTCCCCGGTCTCCGGCGACGCGATGCAGACGCTGGACATCGTGGTCGAGGCGATCGACACGGTCCTGGCGGACTCCGGCGTCGAGCGCGCCAAGGTCAGCGGCGTCGGCGTCGCTGCGCCCGGCCCGATCGACACGGACACCGGCGTCGTGGTGCGCCCTCCGCTCATCCCGGGCTGGAACGACTTCCACCTGCGCGACGAGCTGACGGCGGCGACGGGCCTCTCCGCCCTCGTGGCCAAGGACGTGACGGCGGCGGCGGTCGCCGAACGCTGGCACGATCCGGCGGGCGCGAGCCGCGACTACGTGTTCGTCTACTACGGCACGGGCGTCGGCGTCGGGATGGTCCTCGACGGCGACGTCTACACCGGCGCCTCCCACAACGCCGGCGACGTCGGCCACGCGATCGTCGACCCGGGCGGCGCCCTCTGCGCCTGCGGCCGCCGCGGCTGCTACGGCGAATCCGTGCGCCCGTACCGCCTGGTGATGCAGGCCATCTGGGCCGGAGTCCTCACCGCCCCGGGAGGCGAGAAGGTGCCGGACGGCGTCGACCTCGGCCTCGACGTGGAGACGATCGACGACCTGTTCACCGAACTGACGTCCGCGGCGACCGCCGGCGACGAGACAGCCACCCGCATCCTCGACCGGTCCATCCGCAACACGGCCTACTACCTCTCCAACCTCTCCGCCCTCCTCGACATCGACCGCGTCGTCTTCGGAGGCCCATCCTGGGCCCGCGTCGAACCCTTCTACGCGGACCGCCTCCGCGGCTGGCTGCGCGAGTTCGACATGGAGATCCTCACCCACCCGGTGATCACCGAATCGAGCGCGGTCGGCGAAGACGTGGCCGCGGTCGGCGCCGCCTGCCTGGTGCTCGACGCGACGTTCTCGCCGCGCGGCGGGGTGTAGCGGGCGGTCGCTCCGTCTGAACTTTCGTGCAGTAGAGCTCTGTACTCGAGTACAGGGTCGCCGTCTTGGCCTTTCCGTAGCGTCGTATCAACATCGAACGACGACTACGAGGAGGACACATGAACGGGTTGCAGCTGACCGGCGTGAGCCGGAGTTTCGGTGGCCGCCAGGTGCTCCACGGCCTCGACCTGACGATTCGCCGCGGAGAGATCGTGGGCTTCATCGGCGGCAACGGTGCCGGAAAGACCACGACGATGCGGCTCATCCTCGGTCTGCTTGACCCGGACAGCGGCGACGTGCGCTGGGATGGCGAAGCGATCACCGCAGAGCACCGCCGGAGCATCGGGTACATGCCGGAGGAGCGGGGGCTCTACCCGCAGATGCCGGTTCGCGAGCAGATCGTGCACTTCGCGCTCCTGGAAGGCAACAGCATCCAGAGAGCGCGGTCGATCGCCGATGAGCTGATCGCCTCGATCGGACTCGATGGTCGTGAGGGCACGCTCGTTCAAGACCTCTCACTCGGGAACCAGCAGCGGGTCCAGCTTGCTGCCTCGCTCGTCGGGGATCCGGCCTTCCTCGTCCTTGACGAACCGTTCTCCGGGCTCGACCCCGTCGCGGTCGACACGATGGCCGAGCTCATCCGAAAGCAGGCCGCGCGAGGAGTCGGCGTTCTCTTCTCGTCCCACCAGCTGGAGTTGGTCGAGCGTCTTTGCGACACCGTGTGCGTTCTCGACAGAGGCCGCGTGATGGCGAGCGGCAGCGTGGTGGATCTGCGGGACGACGGGATGAGCCGCTGGCGGTTCCTGTTCTCGCGGCCCGCCGATGCCTTCGTCGCCGAAGTGTCCCTGATTCGCGATGCGTCCGTGGCCGTGGACGCCGATCGAGCGTCCGTGCGGATCGAAGTCGACGGGTCCGGCAGGGACATCCCCACCGAGCTCCTCGTCGCGGCACAACGTCACGGCGGGCTCAGGAGTATGGAGGCCGTGCACACGTCGCTCGGCGATCTCCTGTCCGAGCGCTTCATCCGTTCAAACGAATCTGCCGGAGGCCGACGATGACAACGACACGCGATCACTCGATCACCCGATCCACAGGGCGATTCGCCCGCACGATTCGCGAGACGAACATCGTCGTCCGGAGAGAAATGCTCGTGCGATCGAAGAACAGGACCCTTCTGCTCTCGTCCATACTGCTCGCGGTCTTCTTCGGAGCAGTCGCCGGAGTCGGCGGATGGTTCCTGGTGCGTTCCGTCGGTGGTGCGGGCTCGCTTCCCCTCGACCCGAATGTGCTGTTCGCCACGGCCATGATCTGTGCGCTACTCGTGTCGCTGGTCTACTCCGCGTCGACGCTCACATCCGGAGTGGTCGAGGAGAAGTCCTCGAGAATCGTCGAGATCTTGTTGACGAAGATCGGCGTCGGCCCTCTCCTGGCGGGCAAGATGATCGGCATCGGTCTGGTCACTCTCGTCCAGCTGCTGATCATCGGCGGAGCGGGCGTGATCGGTTTCACGGTCGTCGACGGCTGGTCGCTGATCGATGTCGAACTCGGCCCCAGCCTCCTGTGGTTCCTGCTCTGGTTCCTCCTCGGCTACATGCTGTTCGCCGCGTTGAACACTGCCCTCGCATCCACTGTCTCCCGGCAAGAAGACCTGAGCTCCGCGGTGATGCCGCTCTCGGTCCTGCAGATGGTGCTGCTGGTGCTCTCGCTCTACGTCCTGCCGACGAACCAGGGAAACGCCTGGCTGGAGGGACTGTCGTACGTGCCGCTCTTCTCGTCCTACCTCATGCCGATGCGTTTCGCGCTCGGCGACGTCTCCGCCTGGGAGATGGCCGCAGCAGCAGGGATCGCGGCAGTGACGATCCCGGTCCTGTTCCGGCTCTGCACGGTGCTCTATCGGAACAACGCGCTGCGCACCGGATCGCGGGTCCCGCTCCACAAGTCCTTGTCAACCGACAACGCGGCGTGAGCCGTCCCTGCGACGACCAGCCGTCCACCCCATCGAAAGGAACCGAACACCATGTCCGACTCTGACACCCGCCGACCGTCCTCCTCCAAGAAGCTGCTCAAGAACATCCTGCTTCTCGCCGGCGGCATCCTCGTCGCCTACCTCGTCACGACGTACCTGTTCTGAACCCGGCCGGAGACGGAGACACCATGACTTCCATCGTGAAAGCCGCCTCGGCTGAACCTGCCTCGTCGTCGGGTCTGCACACAGCAGAACTCGTGAGCCGGATTCTCGCCGATCACGGAAGCGGGCCGGTGTCGTCCGTCACCTCACCGGTCTTTCTAGGCCGAAACGAAGCCTGGAGCATGACGCTCGAGAGCGGCGAGCGCGTTTTCGTGAAGAAGGTGACTGAGCGAATCGCGGGTCCGCGTGCATACGAGAATTCCATCGCCTTCGATGACTTCGCTGGACGAAATCCCGAGTGGGGCGGTCAGACACCACGTCTGATCGCCACCGATCGGGATCAGTCCCTCCTGGTCTTCGAGCATTGCCCCGGTACGAGCCTGGCCCATCTGCTGGTCGACGAGAACGTCCCAAGGAACTTCGCCGTCCGGGCGGGGCGGATGCTCGCCGGGCTGCATTCGGTGCCGGTTGAGGGACTTGTCACCTCGACTCCAGCAAGCCCGCCGGTCGAAATGCTCATGGTCGGTATCCCCGTGACGAGATACCTCGACTTCACGCTTGCAGAGAACGCCCTCTGGTCGGACCTGCAGCGTGATCGCGAGCTCATCGCCGCGGTCACCGATCTCCGGACCTTGGAGAAGGAGAATCAGACGAGTCCCGTCCATGGAGACCTCCGTCTCGACCAGTTCCACGTGCATGAGGGAAACCTCTTCCTCCTCGACTGGGAGGAGTTCGGGAGGGGAGATCCCGCCCGCGACCTCGGGATGCTCGCGGGGGAGTGGATCTACCGAGCCGTCCTCGACACGGTGACGACGCGCGGGGGTGCGACGGCTCCGCCGCCGTCCTTCGACGACGACACGGCGACGTCACGCATCGCCGAGCGGATGTCGTCCAGAGTGCCGTTCGTCAGGGAGATGTGGACGGCGTACTCGGACAAGCTCCGTGCCGTCGACCCAGGCCTGGCGGTGCGCGCGACAGCGCACCTGGGCTGGCACCTGGTCGACCGCTCCATCGCCAGAGCCGCGCAGGTGGCCCAACTTCCCGGCATCGAGCGTGCGGCGGCCGGAATCGGCCGCAGAGCACTGATCAACCCGGCCGCGTTCGCCCGCAGCCTCGGATTCGAAAGGACGACAACATGACCGCGACCATCGCCGACCCGGCCGTCGCCTTCGACGCGACGCTCTCGGCCCTCCATGGAAGAGTGTCTGTCGACCTCGGCCGCCTCGGCGCGACCGTCGACTCCACGCAGCTCGCCGCGATGAGCATCATGGAGCTGCGCGCACAGCTCGCAGCGACGATCTATACGCACCTCCACATCGATCACCCGGGGATCGAGAACCTGCACACCACGGGGCCGCAGGATCTGGCGGACTCCCTGATCGCGGGCATCCCGCATCCTGACGTCGTCCACCGGGCCACGGCATTCGCTCCAGAGATCCATCTCGTGAACGGTGCCAGGCATCGCACGGCGGAACTCGCCGGGGTGCGTGTTCTGGTCCCCCTCGACGACATCGCCAGGGCGCAGGACGGATCAGAGGTTGGGGTCCGTATCCCGAGCTGGCGGACCCGGGCGACTCCGGGCTACCTCGTGGCACTCGGAGCCTCTGGAGGCCTTGACCCCACCGCGGTCGCACGCCTCTACATCGCTGCCGGCTCCGCAGACGACGTGCTCCCTGTGTGGCCGGAGCTGCTCACGGCACTCGCGTCGATAGGGGTGGCCTATCAGGCGAAGGCGCTGTCCGCCTCTCGCGCGTACCCTCGCAGCGACGCTGTCGTGGTCTACGTCGCGGCCTCGGTAGCCACTACGGTCGCGGAGGCCCTGACGCCACTCCTGCCCGCGGTTCGCATTCTTCCGACGCCGGCGTCCATCTTCACCCTCCCCGTGACAGCTCGGATCACGACCGCCACCGAGCCGGCCGACTCCCGGGCCTCGCACCGCGGGCTGAGCTTCGGTCAGCACCGTTCCCGGGTGCTCGCCGACGCCGTGCTGCGCGCAGCGAGCGAAGGGTGCTCGCTGAAAGCCGCGTGGAAGGTCGAAGCGCGTCAGGCGCACATCGATCCCGACCATCCCGCCCGGAATCTCATCGGCTGAACGCCGGTCACAGAATTCCTCGAACCGAGGAAAACCAGGAAGCACCCCGGCCGGGGCGCTTCTCCACGAAAGGAAACGCACTATGCACACCACAACCGCTGTTCACGCCGACCTGACCGACCTCGCTGCAGCGCACAACGCGTTCGCGACCGCGGGCGAACTCGGTGCGGACGCCGCCACGGATGCGCCCGCGACGACCCCGTTCTGTGTGGGCATCATCATCGGTGCAACGTTGACGGCCGGCTGCTGACCAGCCCGTCTCTCGACGATGCGGCGCCGGCATCGATTCCTTCGTGCCGGCGCCGCCCCGTCCCCGACCCTGACCTTTCGATTGCGAGGATCGATTCACATGACCGCCGCTGACAGCAGCCCACCCCTCCTGGCCGAACTCGCCCTCGAGAGCTTCGGATTCGAGCGGGTGGCGATCGTCCTCACCGGATCTGCCGTCACGCAGGTCATGCCGTATTGGATCGACTGGGCACGCTCCGCCGCCCCGGAGACGACCTTCCGCGTGGTCATGCGAGCATCCGCCTTCCGCTTCGCGACTCGGCACAACATCGAGGCCAGGCTTCGGGCCCGGATCCAGGTCGACGCCTGGGAAGACGAGCTGATAGCCGCGCACATCGAGCTCGCCGAGTGGGCCGATCTCATCCTGATCTACCCCGCCACTCTCGACTACGCGTCCAGGCTGGCCAACGGGCTCGCCGACTCTCCCTCGCTCCTGGCAGCGCTCACCACGCACGCGCAGGTCTGTGTGGCCCCAGCGCTCCCACCGCGCTCGGTCGGCAACCCCCTCATCGACAGCATCCTTGACAGACTCCGCGCGCCATCGAATTTCCTGGTCATCGATCCGGTTCCCGGCCCGAGCGAGTCGAGCGACATCGCCCTCGCCTGGGTTCCGCCGCCCTTTCCCGACGTGCTTCGCCGCATCGAGGAGGAGCGGGTGCGACGGACAGGAAAACGACCGTCGGGCCGGCCGAGCGTCGCTGTTCCAGGCACGGAGGCGGCGTCGGCATGACCAGCGCACCCCACGCGGGCTCCGGCCTCATCCATTCCTTTTCCACCGGCTTGCTGGCAACAGAGACACGACGGGAAGCAGGCGCGTTCACCTGGACTCATCGACTCGGCGCGGATGCGCCGCGCTCCTTCTCGCCGCACCGGATCGTGCTCGACCCGTCCGCCGCTTCCAGCAACATCGCCCTGGGTGTGGGCGACGGGGCCGTCCGTTCCTACGTGACCACCGCGGGCCGGATGGTCTTCGACCATGTACGCGGTCAGAATCCGGCCGTTCTCGAAGAGACGGGACGGCGATGGGGCGCGTCCCTCAGGACTCTGCATGATCGCGCCAGGCTCGTGGCGGATCCGGGCGATCCGGGCGATCGACGCCCCCGCACGGTGCTCCGCGCTGAAGCCTGGCTCGGCGGCGGGTGGTCTCCGTCCGCAGAGGTGATCGGTGCGAGCGGCCTCGCGGCGATCCGGGAGTGGGTGGAGTCGACCATCTCGTCGAGGTCTTCGGCCGTCGTCCATGGTCATCCCGGAATGGCGCACTGGGTCGTCGAGGCAGACGGGAACGGCACGCTTCTCACCGGTGAGGACACCGGGATCGCCGATCCGGGCTTCGACACCGCGTGGGTGATCGGCGAGCTGACCGAATTGCATGCCTTCCACCCGTCGCTTCGCCCCGGGCTCGGCACCGTTTTGAAAGGGTTCCTGGACGAGTGCGGAATCATCCCTCCCGCTGCGTCCATCGGCTCCGCAGTCGCCTTCCGGCTCGCCCAGCATGCGTATGACTGGAATCACTACGGCGGCGCGGATGACGCACAGACCCGTTCGCTGCTTCACCTTGCTCGGCGACAGCTCGATGCCCGGAACGCACAGGAGGTGGGTCTGTGACATCGACGGTGCTCGACCTCCGAACGGAGCCGATGGTGCGCCGCGGGACTCATCGCGCCGCGCTCGACTCCGGCGCCCGCATCGTCGCCGTTCACGACCCCACCGCCCGCAACGTCTCCGTCAGTCTCGGCCTGCCGGCAGGGATGCGCCACGAAGCACCGACGGAAGAGGGGATGCTCCACCTCCTCGAGCACATGGTCTATCAGGACAGCCGTTCCCGGACGGCGTCGGACAGGGAGCACGAGCTCGACCGCGCAGCGGGGGTCCTCGGGGGTCACACGCACTTGGAGTACACCGAGTTCTATGAGACGGGATCACCCGGCCAGCTCCGCCGCATCTGCGAACGCATGGTCGAGCAGGTGTTCCATCCGGCACTGAGGGAAGAGCAGGTCGCGTCCCAGATCCGCGCGGTCGCTCTCGAGCGCGCGACCAGGCTGTCCTCGGCGCCAGGGGGCATCCGGCCGTGGCCGCATCTCGCGACGCAGTACTGGACGGATCACGCACACGGTCACGACGGTTCCGGCGACCTCGACCTGGCCGGCCGGGCAACTCCCGAGAGGCTGCTCGCCCTGCATCGTCGCCTCTATCGTCCTGCTGATTCCGTGATGACGGTCCTGACACCTGGCGATCCCGACGCCGCGTTGGCCATCATCGCAGCCAGCCTCAGTGGTCTGTCGGTCGAGTGCCGCTCGGCGGAGATGCCACCGGGTCCGCGCGCCGTCGTGGGCAGAGGAACGGACAGCTCGGTCTCCGTTGCCGGCGCACGTCTGCGCCGCCTCTCCGTAACTGCAGCCGCCTCGGCCCGTTCGGTCGATCTCGTCGGCGATCTGCTCGTCGCCGAGGCGCTCAAAGATCAGGCCGGTCTTGACGCGAGTGCCGGGCTTTTCGGCCCGGGCGACGTCGCGGACGACGACCTCTTCGTGCTGGTCGACGATACCGGCCAGGGTGTTCGCGCGGCCGACCGGCTCAGGGCGCTCGTTGTGTCTGACGAAGTGAATGTCGGCCGAGCCGCACTCCTGGCTCTGCACCGGGCCGAGACACTCATCCACGACGATGAGCGGCTCGCCCGGGCGACGACCAGAGATCTTCTTCTCTACGGCGCGCCCGGCTTCGCTTCGGAACTCGTGGCCGTTCTCGAGACCGCCTCTGAGGACGAACGCCGCGCCCGGGATGCGCTTCGGGCCTCGGCATCGCGATTGGCGAACCAGGTCTTCTCATCGCTGGTCATCGAGGACGGAGGGGGCGCACCATGACAACGATGTGTGCCGAACAGCGGACAGAATCGCTGATCATCCATGACGGACGTTCCCGGTTCGCGACGATCGGGGTGTGCTGGCCGACGGCCCCCGGGTTCGGAGCGCGGCACGCGACCTACCTGCGGCGTTATGTACAGTCGGTCGTGGTCGCCGACCACGACAAGCTTGAGCCGGTGTCGATCGAATGGACAGGCGAGGGCGACGTGGCGTGCCTGACCGCCGTCCTCCCGGAACGGATCGCGGTCGCCTGGACGGGGATCGTCGTCGGCGGGCTGGATCTCGAAGCGGCCGGCCTGTCCGGAGCCCCCACTGTCGGCGTGGTCGCCCGCCCGGGCGTCGCATCCGATCTCGGCGACCTCGTCTCCGTGTCCTCCTTCTCCGCGTCCGAATCCCTTCCCAGTAGCCTCCGTCGGTCGACCGCGCATGGCCACGAGCAGATCGTCATCGTCGGTCGTGATCCATCGCGCGATGTCGGTGCGGCCGCCACCTTCTTGGCCGTCTGCCTGATCGCTGCCGGTCCCGGAGCGCTGGTGCCCTCCGTCGTGGAGGCGGCGAACATCGGCGCCACGGTGCAGTTCGCTCGCGTGCTGCGGGCGGGGTTTCCCGCACTGAGCTGGACGACGACCGCTCCGGGTGAGAAGTGCCAGGCGACGTTCGACCTGATTCTCAGCGCGGTGGCTCGATCGAACATCGCGAATGACGTCGATGCTCGAGCCAGGGCCCGTGCGTTCGCAGCGGGGAACCTGAACCGCGCCTGGCGGTCCCCGATCGAGCTCGCCCGGACGCTCGTGCTCTACGAAGCCAGGGGATGGGGAGGGTCGCTGATCCTTAACCCCGACGCAGCACTCGCGGGCGTCGATGCGATGCAGCTGGAGCGGGCCATCGCCGGCATCGTCCGGCCGATCAACGAGGTTCTCGGCCGCACGTAGCCTGGTCCTCAGTGCCCAGGACCGGGGCGGGCGTTCAGATCCACCAGCCCCTTTTCGACTGCCGTAACGAGGATCTGCACGCGGTCGCGAACGTGAAGTTTCTCCATGACTTTGACGAACCGCGCCTTGATGGTGGATTCGGTGACGAACAGCGCCGCCGCCATCTCGCGGTTGCTCATCCCGAGAGCGAGGAGGTGGATGACTTCACGCTCTTTGTCGGTGAGGAGCTGGACCAGCTCAGGATCGGCAACGACTTCCGCCGGGACGGACTCTTCCAGCCCCTTCACGACATGCCTGGTCACCTCGGGCGAGAGAACTGACTCGCCCCCCAGCACAGCGTGGATGGCCTCCGTGATCGTCTTCGGCAGCGTGTCTTTGACCAGATAGCCCGACGCCCCCGCCCGGAGGAGGTCCACGACGTACCGGTCGGTCGCGAAGGTGCTCAACCCCAGGATGACGATCTCGGGATTCTCGGCATGGATCTGCGCCGTCGCGGCGACTCCGTCCATCACGGGCATCTGCATGTCCATCAGGATCACCTCCGGACGCAGAGTGGCGGCCTGGCTGATGGCCACACGTCCGTCCGAGGCCTCGCCGACGATCTCGAACGTCGGATCGGAGGAGAGGTAGTCCCGCAGGATCTCCCGCGTCAAGGCTTCATCGTCGACCAGCAGTATCGTCGGCATTCGTGCTCCTTCATCCCTCTGTTCGCTGATTCACCGTTGCGCATCATCGGCGGACGGCGGAAAGTCCTTCGAGCGGGATCGACATGCTCGTCGTCCACCGCCCGTCCTCGCTCGTGGCTTCGACCGACCCTCCGAACACCTCGCAGCGCGCCCGCATCGCCTCGAGCCCCGTCCGCGACGACATGACGGGCAGTCCGGATGCGATCGAGTTCGTGGAGCCGAGGGTCACGTGTTCGCCCTCGACGGCGAGGACCACCTCGACATCGTTCGCGGGGTCGGCGTGTTTCAGGATGTTGGTGCCGAGTTCGCGGATGGTGCGACGCAGCGCGTGCCGGACGCTGGTGGGAATGCGGCTGGTCTCACCTTCCACGCTCAAGGCGACGGCGAAGCCCGCTTGGGTGAGGGCAGCGATCACGCCGTCGAGATCGTGCATGAGCCCGACCGCGGACGTGGTCTGGCCGTCCGACGGTGTGGCACGCGAGAGGTCGCGCTCGTCGGTCACGTCGTTGGACGGGTCGCCGCTCACGGAAGCCTCGTCGTGCCCGTCGCGGAGGAGGGCGACGAGGCTTCGCAGGTCGAGGAGCGTCTGCTGCGCGGCCCGCCCGATCCCATCCAGGATGCGCGCCGTCTTCTCGGCGTCGTCGACGAATTCCGCGCGTCGCGCCTGCATGGCGATCACTGTGACGTCGTGCGCGACGATGTCGTGAAGCTCGTACGCCAGTCGCGTCCGCTCTTCCTCGCGAACACGCTGCTGCTCGCGCTCCAGATCGCGCACCCGCTCGGCGCTCTGCTCGTGCCTGCTGCGAAACGTGTTCAGACTCAGGCCGGCGGCTGCGGACATCAAGGCGAGGATCCCCACGAGAGTGAGCGCGAGGCCGGAGGCGGGATTTCTGATGAACGCCCCGAGCATCGTTACAGGAATCGCACACGCGAACCCGATTGCAGCCCTCCGCGGCAGGAGGAACGTCCCCAGCGCCACAACGATGACATTGCTGAAGATCGTCCCGACAAACGCCGAGCTCGGGGCACCGAGCACGATGATCGCTGCATAGCTCGCAAACCACACGGCGACGCCGGGGACCGCCCCGAACAGCAGCGCAAGGAGCGGCAGGTACGGTGCGAGCCACAATATCCAGCCAGCCGTGGTCGACAGGTCCACATACGGCGTCGTTGAGTCGGCCAAGAGCATCACTATCGTCCCGACAACGATGACCGGCCGCAGCACCCAGCGATAGGGGAGCGGCTCGATGGAACTCAAGAATCGCACCGACAGTCTGGACATATCTCGGACAACGCTACAGCACCAAAACAATGTCAGATACTTCTGGTCTTTTGTCTATCTCCCTGGGGCGTCGATGGCGGCACGATCGTGGGAGTCAGGCGAGATCACCATCGCCCTCGCCCCACAGGAAGGAACACCATGTCCCGCATTCTCGTCGCCGCAGCCCTCGTCGCCGGCCTCACTGCAAGCCCCACGGTGGTCGCGCTGACCGAGGAGCCGTTCATCACTGCTCCGGCTCGTGATTCGCGTGTGATTTGGTGTGATTTCCTCGGCCTGTGCTAGACGGCGTCGCCCTGTCTCGCCGGCCACACCACCGCGAACCGCTCGAACACCACCTCGAGCCCGTCGCTCCACTCGATCCCGAGCCTGTCGCAGGAACGCCGCCAGTACCGCTCGTGCTCGACCCGCCACGACGCCAGGCTGCGATCGTCCTCGCCCTCGTCGGCGGCGAACGCCTCGTCAGCGCTCCACATCGGCCCGACGCGCAATTCGACGCTCCGCAGCACGGCGCGCGGCCGCCCCGCCGAGTCGCACGCGATCCAGTGGCTTCCGACGCGGGGGAGCGGCTGCGCTTCGCCGCGATACTCGGCCACGAGCGCCGACGTCGCGGTCTTCGTGCCGTCCAGCACGAGGGCGAGCAGTGCATCCGTGAGCTCGGCGCTGTCGCCGAAACGCTCCACGGCCGGTTCGTCCGGCTGCTCCGGCACGACCGCAGACTCCGGATGCGCGGCCAGGTACTCCCGCCACATCCGGTCGGCGGCCACGAGGTCGATGGGCGCGTTGGCGGTCATGGGCGCGAGTTTACCGACGGCACCGATCAGCCATTTTCCTTGCAAGCATTGCCAAATAAATCAAATTGATTTATAAATTACCCAAGGTCCGGCACCGCAGGGGCATGAAGGGCGCCCACCGGACGTCGAAGCAAGGGAGCATCGATGAAACGCAGCAGAGTTCTGGCCGCCGTGGTGGCCGCATCCACTCTCGTCGCACTGGCCGGATGTTCGTCGTCCGGGTCCAATGACGGCAAGACCATCAAGGTCGCCTACCAGGATTTCGGCACCGACCTCATGGCCAAGTTCATGGCCAAGGCGAAGGCCGGGTTCGAGAAGGCCAATCCGGGGGAGAAGGTCACGCTCGTCCCCATCAAGGCGGCCGAGAACGACTACTACACCAAGCTTTCGCTGATGAACCGCAGCGCGAGCACCGCACCGGACGTGCTCTACGAGGACACCTTCCTCATCCGCTCGGACGCACAGGCCGGCTACCTCGAACCGCTCGACCCGTACGTCAAGAAGTGGGATGAGTGGTCGCAGTTCTACGACAACGCCAAGGATGCAGGCAAGGGAGACGACGGCAAGATCTACGGCGTCTCGATGGGCACGGACACCCGCGCCCTCTGGTACAACAAGGACATCTTCGCCAAGGCCGGGCTGCCGGCCGACTGGAAGCCGAAGGACTGGAACGACGTCCTGGATGCGGCCAAGACCATCAAGGACAAGGTTGCCGGCGTCACGCCCATCAACATCTTCTCCGGCAAGGCCGGCGGTGAGGCCAGCTCGATGCAGGGCTTCGAGATGCTGCTTTACGGCGCGAGCAAGGACGGGCTCTACGACGCCTCCTCCGGCAAGTGGATCACCGGGTCCAAGGCGTTCACCGACTCGCTGGATGTGCTGAAAGAGGTCTACCAGGGCGGCCTCGGCCCGTCGCAGGAGATCACCAGCGACACCAACTACCAGAACATCGTCACCAGCCAGCTCATCCCGCAGGGCAAGCTCGCCATCAACCTCGACGGCTCGTGGGTCGCAGGCACCTGGCAGTCCACCGGCGACACCAACTGGCCGGAGTGGGACAAGACGATGGGCGTCGCACCGATGCCCACCCAGAACGGGCAGGAGCCGGGCAGCGTGAGCATGTCGGGCGGCTGGACCCTCTCGATGGGGTCGAAGAGCAAGGCCAAGGACGAGGCGTGGAAGTTCATCTCCTACGCGCTCAACAAGGCCAACTCGCTCGACTTCGACATCTCGCTCAGCCAGATCCCGGTGCGCAAGGATGTCGCGGCCGACCCGTCGTACGCCAAGTCGAACCCCACCTCCACGTTCTTCGCCTCACTCGTGGATGTGACCAAGTTCCGACCTGCCACACCCGACTACTCCAAGATCTCCAACGGCATCCAGGTGGCGATGGAGTCGGTGATGACCGGGCAGCAGTCGCCGGCAGAAGCCGCCAAGGCCTACGACGACACGGTTGTCGGCATCGTCGGCAAGGACAAGACGAAGTCGGAGTAACGAGACAGTGACGTCGACAGTCGACGCCGTCGCCGAGGGCGTGCGCGGCCGGGGAACCCCCCGGCCGCCGCGCCCGGAGCGCACGGCACGTTCGCGCAGAGTGCGCCGTTCCGTTGCCCGGACCGTCCCGCTCATCCCGGCCATCGGCCTCCTGGTCGTGTTCCTGGTCGGTCCGATCCTCTCCTCCTTCTACGGGTCGTTCACCAACTCCTCGCTCACCGGCGCAGCCGCGGCGTCGAGCGAATGGGTGGGCCTGAAGAACTACATCGACCTCTTCAACAGCCCGGACTTCCCCGTCGCGGTCGTCCTCACCTTGGTCTTCCTGATCGGTTCCGCCGTCATCGGGCAGAACATCGTCGGGATGGTCCTGGCGCTGCTCATGCGGGCAGGCGGGCGCGTCGTCGGCGCGATCGTGTCGACGTTCGTCGTCGGCGCGTGGGTGCTGCCGGAGATCGTGGCGGCGTTCGCGTCGTACGCGTTCTTCAGCCAGAAGGGCACGCTGAACGCCATGCTCGGCGCCATCGGGATCACCGGGCCGTCGTGGCTGTTCGCGTTCCCGATGCTTGCCGTGATCCTCGCCAACACCTGGCGCGGCGCCGCCTTCTCGATGCTCGTCTACTCGGCGGCGCTGCAGGAGGTGCCGCCGGAGATCACCGAGGCGGCGGAGGTCGACGGCGCCAACGGAGTCAAACGGTTCTTCCTGGTGACGCTGCCGATGATCCGCCGCAGCATCTCCACGAACCTGATGCTGATCACCCTGCAGACCCTCTCGGTCTTCACCCTCATCTACGTGATGACGGGAGGCGGGCCAGGCAACAAGTCCATGACCCTCCCCGTGCTCGCCTACCAGGAGGCCTTCAAGTTCTCCGAGCTGGGCTACGGCACGGCCATCGCGACCATCCTGCTGCTCGTGGGCGCGGTGTTCGCCATCGTCTACGTGCGCGCCCTCAAGACGGAGGTGGACTGATGCGCCTGTCATCGCCGAGTGGTCTGGCCCTCAAGTGGACCGCCAACATCCTGCTGCTCCTCATCGGGCTGATCTTCGTGCTGCCGATGGTGTGGGTGGTGTTCGCGTCGTTCGACGGGTCTGCCACGCTCGCCGTCAGCTGGCCGAAGCAGTGGACGCTGGAGAACTTCCAGAAGGTGCTCACGCCCGACCTGGCGTTCGTCCCGCTGTGGAACAGCCTGCTGCTGTCCGCCGGATGCGCGTTCATCACGGTGATCGTCGCCATCCTGGCCGCGTACCCGCTGTCCCGCTACCGCAACCGGTTCAACAAGCCGTTCCTCTACGCGATCCTGTTCGGGACCTGCCTGCCGATCACCGCCATGATGGTGCCGGTCTACAGCCTTTTCGTGTCGCTGAACCTGATCGACTCGATCGGTGGGACGATCCTGTTCATGGCGGCATCGTCGCTTCCGATGGCGATCTGGATGACGAAGAACTTCGTCGACTCGGTGCCGCTCTCCCTGGAGGAGGCGGCGTGGGTCGACGGCGCATCCAGCATGAAGACGCTGTGGACGGTGGTGGTCCCGCTGGTCCGCCCCGGCATCGCGGTGGTGTTCATCTTCGTGTTCGTGCAGGCGTGGGGCAACTTCTTCGTCCCGTTCGTGCTGCTGCTGAGCCCGGAGAACCAGCCGGCCGCCGTCAGCATCTTCACCTTCTTCGGGCAGTACGGCGCGGTCGCATACGGCCAGCTGGCGGCGTACTCGCTCATCTACTCCGTGCCCGTGATCGCCCTCTACGTCCTCGTCTCCCGGGTGCTCGGCGGTTCGTCCGCCCTCGCCGGGGCCGTCAAGGGCTAACCCGTTCCTCTTATATAAGGAGTCTCGTTGTATCAGCAGAACCAGCTCGTCGAGATGCGCGTCGACCGTTTTGTGCGCGAGCGTCTCGCACCCGCCCTGGAGTTCGCATCGGCGCCCGTGACGATCGAGGCGTGGGAGGTGCCGGATGAGCCGGTGCCGTTCGCGCAGGCCGTCACGAACACGTTCGCGCCGTTCGAGATCGGGCAGGCGTGGGGACGGCCGTGGGGGACCGTCTGGTTCCGGGTGACAGGGACGGTGCCCGCCGACTGGGATGCTGCACCGGACGACGTCGAGCTGGTGGTCGATCTCGGCTTCACCGCCGGTCAGGTCGGCTTCCAGGCGGAGGGCCTGGTCTGGGCGACGGACGGCACGATCATCAAGGCGATCGAACCGCTCAACGGCTACGTGCGGCTGCGGCTGGCACCAGGTCAGCCGTTCGAGCTGTACATCGAGGCCGCGGCCAACCCGGATGTGGGCAGCGAGTTCGTCGACTTCGTGCCCACCAAGCTGGGCCGCAAGTCCACGGCGCCGCAGCATCCCATCTACGCGCTGCGCCGACTGGCCGTCGTGCACCGCGACCGCGAGGTGTGGGAGCTGGTGCAGGACGTGTGGACGGCGCGGGGCCTCGCCGCCGTGCTGCCCGAGCAGTCGCCGCGGCGCGCATCCCTGTTCGCCGCACTGGATGCGGTGGTGGACGCCGTCGACCCGACCGACGTGCACGGCACGGCGGCGGACGGCCGCGCGGCGCTCGCCGAGGTGCTCGCCTCCCCGGCGGCGGCGACGGCGCACAAGGTGTTCGCCGTCGGCCACGCGCACATCGACTCCGCCTGGCTGTGGCCGGTGCGCGAGACGATCCGCAAGTGCGCCCGCACGTTCTCGAACGTGCTCGACCTGATGGACCAGGACCCGGACTTCGTGTTCGCGTGCTCGTCGGCGCAGCAGTTCGCGTGGATGAAGCAGTACTACCCCGAGCTGTTCGAGCGCATCCGGACACGCGTGGCCGAAGGGCGGTTCGTGCCGGTCGGCGGCATGTGGGTGGAGTCGGACACGAACATGCCGGGGTCGGAGGCGATGGCCAGGCAGTTCGTGGAGGGCAAGCGGTTCTTCCTCGAGGAGTTCGGATTCGAGCCGAAAGAGGTGTGGCTGCCCGACTCGTTCGGATACTCCGGCGCGCTCCCTCAGATCGCGCGCGCGGCGGGCGCCGACTACTTCCTCACGCAGAAAATCTCCTGGAACGAGGTCAACAAGTTCCCGCACCACTCCTTCGAGTGGGAAGGCATCGACGGCACCAGGATCTTCACCCACTTCCCGCCGGTCGACACGTACAACTCCGTGCTGTCCGGGGCCGAGCTGGCGCACGCCGAGCAGAACTTCGCCGACAAGGGCAGCGCGAACACCTCGCTCGTGCCGTTCGGGTTCGGCGACGGAGGGGGAGGCCCGACCAGGGAGATGGTCGCGGCGGCCAAGCGCACCGCCGACCTGGAGGGCTCGCCGATCGTGCGCGTCGCCACCCCGGCCGCGTTCTTCGAGGCCGCCTCGGCCGAGTTCTCACCGGCTCCCGTGTGGGCGGGCGAGCTGTACCTCGAATTCCACCGCGGCACGTACACCTCGCAGGCGCGCACCAAGCACGGCAACCGCCGCAGCGAGCACTTGCTGCACGAGGCAGAGCTGTGGGCGACCACAGCCGCCGTGCGGGCAGGGGCCGACTACCCGGTGGACGAGCTGCGCGCTGCGTGGCAGACGGTCCTGCTTCAGCAGTTCCACGACATCCTGCCCGGCTCGTCGATCGGCTGGGTGCACGACCAGGCCGTGGAGAACTACGCGGCGGTGGCTGAGGCGCTGGAGGGCGTGATCGCGCGCTCGGTGGCGGCGCTGGGCGGCGCATCCGGGGGCGCATCCGGTGCCGCATCCGGAGGCGACGTGGTGTTCAACGCCTCGCCGTTCCTGGTGGACGGCGTGCCGGCGTTCGGTGCAGGGGCAGCATCTCGGACGGGGGATGCGCGGATCGAGCGCTCCGGAGACGGCTACGTGCTCGCCAACGCGCTGCTCACCGTGACGGTCGACGGGGACGGCCTGGTGGCCTCCATCGTCGATGCGGCGTCCGGCCGCGAGGTGCTGCCTCCCGGAACGCGGGCCAACCTGCTGCAGCTGTTCCGCGATACCCCGACGCAGTGGGATGCCTGGGACGTGGATGTGGAATACCGCCGGTTCGGCGAAGACCTCACCGCTCTCGACAGCCTCGAGGTGGTCGCCGACGGCGGGAGCAACGGCGGAGACAGCGTCGGGCTGCGGATCGTGCGCAGCTTCGGGTCGTCGGTGGTCACCCAGACCGTCACGCTCGACGCAGGCTCGGCCGCGCTCGACATCGTCACGCACGTCGACTGGCACGAGAAGCAGCGGATGCTGAAGCTCGCGGTCCCCGTGGACGTGCACACCGCATCCGCCCGGTCGGAGATCCAGTTCGGCCACATCGACCGGCCGACGCACACGAACACCAGCTGGGACACCGCCCGTTTCGAGACGCCCGCCCACCGCTGGGTGCACGTCGCCGAGGCCGGTTTCGGTGTCGGCGTCGCGAACGACGCGACGTACGGTCACGACATCACCCGCCACGCCCGCGACGGGGGAGGAACGTACTCGCTCGTGCGGCAGACGCTGCTGCGGGCGCCGATGTTCCCCGATCCGGATGCGGACCAGGGCGAGCACACGCTGCGCACCTCGATCGTCGTCGGCGGTCTGGATGCGGCGATCGAGGCCGGCTACCGGCTCAACCTCCCCGTGCGCGCCGGGCAGGCGCCAGCGGTCGAGCCGCTGGTGTCGTCGTCGAGCCCCGCAGCGGTGATCGAGACGGTCAAGCTGGCGGAGGACGGCTCCGGCGACGTGGTCGTGCGACTGTACGAGGCGCACGGCAGCCGCACCACGGCGAGCATCGGCGTGCACTTCCCGCACGCCGGGGTGACGGAGACCGACCTCCTCGAACGCGAGACGGCCACGGATGCGGTGGTCGGCACGACCGGAGACGGCGCCGGTCACGGCCGGGTCGAGCTGACCCTCCGGCCCTTCCAGCTGGTCACCCTCCGCTTCGCGCGAGGCTGACCCCAGACTGTCCGCCCCGGGCCGCGCGAACCCCGGGGCGGGCATCCTCACGTCCCCGAACTGGGGTGCACTGCGCGGTCCGAAGCCCCCTCCGCGCCCGGTTATCCTGTCGGAAATGACGATCAACGGGTGGAGACGCAGAGCGCTGGTGGTCGAGGACCACGCGCTGATGCGTTCCCTCGTCGCCGAGGCGCTCGAACGGCGCGGGTTCGACGTCACGCCCGCCGCGTCCGCCGCCGAAGCGCTGCGCCTGGCCGACACGGCTGACCCCGATCTACTGGTCACCGACATCGACCTGGGGGAGCGGCCGAACGGCCTGGAGCTGGCGACCATCCTCCGCGAGCGCGCGCCGCACATCGCCATCGTGTTCCTCAGCAACCTGTCGAGGGAGGCGGCCGTCGCGCGTGCGCGGGAGACGGTGAGCGGCGCGTCGTTCGTGAACAAGGGCGCCATCGAGGACATCGACGAACTGGTCGCCGCCGCCGAGGCGGCGCTGGCGGAGCGTCCGCTCTCTCGGGAGGCGCCGGAGGGCGACGGCCGGGCCGCCATGCTGCGGCTGAGCGAAGCGCAGCTGGAGACCACGCGGCTGCTCGCCGCGGGCTTCTCGAACGCCGAGATCGCCCGCCGCCGCGGGGTGACCGTGCGCGCCGTCGAGAAGAGCGTCGAGCGGATCTTCAGCGCGCTCGGCGTCTCCGGAGACGACCGCGTGACCCCGAGGGTCGCAGCGGCGACGCTCTACACGGCCACGTTCGGCGACCCGCGCACGGGCCTCGGCTGAGGGCGGGTGAGCGTCCGATGAACCTCGTCTCCACCCGCCGCCTGCTCGCCAGGGCGACCGGACGCAACGCCATCACCTGGTGGACCTGGATCATCACCTTCCCGTTCGCCATGACGGTCATGTCGGGCCTGCAGTACGTCGACGGCGGCCGGTCGCTCGGGCGCGCCGCCGCCGTCGCGGGCGTCGAGCACATCGGCATCGGCGTGCTCCTGGCGGCGGCGTACGGGATCCTGCAGGTGACGCCCGACCGGATGCGCGCCGTCGTCGCGCTGCTGCTGTTCGCAGCGGTCGGCGCCGCCCGGCCGTTCGTGTTCCTCGGGTCGGCCGCGCTGCTCGGCATTCCGGTGACGGTCGGGGAGCTCGGCGTCCGCGTCGCCATCAACGTCGTCACCTGCCTGTCGGTGTTCTCCCTCATCGCCATCGGCGTCGACCTGGTGCGCGACCACCGCGGCGTGTTCCGGCGTCTCAACGCCGTGCGGCAGGCGGCGGAGGCCGACGAGCTGGCCGCTCTGGGCCGCATCCGGAACCTGCGGGCGGTGTCGGTGGATGCGGTGCTCGCGCAGATCGAGGACGCCGCAGCCCCCGCGATGCTCGCCGGCATCGAACCGGCGGACGCCTCGCGGCTGCTGCGCTCGCTGGCGAACGACATCGTGCGTCCGGCGAGCCACGAGCTGTACGTCGCCGAGGAGGCGCAGCCCGCGCGCCAGGAGGTTCGTGCGGAGTCGCGCGCGGAGGCTGCGGCTGAGCCGCCGGCGCCGGCGCCGGGACGGATCGGCTGGCTGCGCTCGGTGGTCAGCGGCATCCGGCCGGCTCCCGCGCTCCCGACAGCCGTGCTGTTCGTCGGGATGGTCGCGCCGTTCGCCGTCGGGGAGTACGGGATCGGGGTGGCTCTCGGGCAGACGCCCGCCTCCCTGATCATCCTGCTGCTGGGAAACATCGCCGTGGCCAAACTCTCCTCGCGGGTGAAACGTGCGGGAGCCCGGGTTGCAACCGTGCTGACCGGTTACATCGCGGTGGGCGTGCTGCTGACGGTCGAGAGCTCCCTGTTCCTGCGCGCGGCCGGGTACTCGACCACGCTGATCGCGTTCCAGGCTTTCGTCTACCCGGTGGTCGCGGCAGCGGTCGCCCTGGTGTCGTCGCTCTCCGTACGCGTGCGCGCCGACCAGAGCGCCATCGAGGAGTCTATGCAGGCCGCGGTCGACTCCGCGGCTCGGGCGCGGGCCGAATACGACCACGAGCGCGAAGGCATCGCCCGGCTGCTCCACTCCGGCGTCCAGTCCGAGCTGATCGCCAGCGCCCTCGCCGTCGGGATGAGCGGCGGCACCCCCGCGGACGCGTCCGCCGCCGTGCGCGACGCCGTCGACCGCATCCGGAGCGAACTGCGGGGCGCGCGGCCGAGGACGGACGCGCGCACCCGCATCCGGATGCTCGCGGACAGCTGGCGTTCGGCGATGACCCTCGACGTGCGCATCGACGACGAGGTCTGGGGTCGCCTCGACGGCGACGACCGCCGCTGCGAGGCGGTGGTGGATGCGATGTCCGAGGGCCTCGCCAACGCGGTGCGGCACGGCGACGGATCCCCGGTGACCCTGGAGCTCGAACGCGGCGAGGACGACGGCGTACTGGTGCTCGTGACCTCCGGCGGCGAACTCGCCTCGCCGGGCGCGGGCATCGGGCTGAAAGACCTCGCGGGCCGCGCAGAGGTCGCGCTGCGCGAACGCGCGGGCGGCGTCGAACTGGCCGTCGCGATCCGCTGATTCCGGTCGCGATCAGGGGTGTTCACGCGCCTCTGTCGTAACAGCCGTACCCCGCCGGTCCTCCAAAACGCGGACATCGTAGATTTGGATGCATCAACGCGGAGCGATCCGTGCTGAAACCCCCGGTCAGGGGCCCATTCCTGCGTGACCCGAACGCGCGGGACGGGCCCCTGCGGCCGGGAAATCCATGCATGTTGATGGAACCTTCAGGCGAAATCGGGTAAAACTAGTCAGTACGCGTTTGCGCCAGGCCCGGCGCATTACCCCCGCTCAGAAAGCCTACGGTTTGCCCCAGTCCAGTGCCCCGTCGCGGTCTCGCCGCACCTATCGGGCTCCGGTCGTCGTCGACGTCCAGGAGCCGGCGGAGCTCTCGACGGACCCCGGACAGGTATTCGTGAGCCGTCGTGCACGCGTCGAGCACGAGCGTCAGCGGCCCGCGAAGCGCGAGCGCATCGTGGTCAAGCCGACCAGGCGATCCGCTGCTGCCGCCGCGCGCGCTGCCGCACAGCCAGGACCCGCCGCCGCTCCCACGCGGGGCATCTTCCGCACGGTGCACGTCACGCACCGCAAGCGGTTCGGCTTCCACGCCGCCGTGCTCCTCGCGCTGACCGCGTTCTTCGGCACCGCCGCCCTGCCCGCATACGCGAGCACCAACGAGGCGTCGCCGATGGGCAACGCCCGCACCGCCCTCGCCGTGCAGACCCTCACCAGCGGAGACGTCACCGCACAGGTCGTCTCCCGCGACGGGCTGCAGATCGCCGAGTCGCCGCAGATGCTCGACTCGACCATGAACACCTCGGTGTCGCCGAGCGTCGAAGCGCTGGCCGTCCAGCTCATGGGCGCTGTCGCATCCGGTCGGCTCGTCGGCTCGACCCCCAACCACATCCCGGAGATCGCGGACCTCGCCGAAGGCAACGCCGTTCCGGGATGCGGTGTGGACTACCGCGTCCTGCAGAGCATCTCCGTGGCGTTGCAGCACTTCTCGCAGGTGGGCGTCAGCGACATCAACCGCCGCTGCACCGGCCAGATCGAGGGCGCCGGGACCGAATCGTCCCACTACGCAAACGGCGGCGGCCACGCCGTCGACTTCTACCTCCTCGACGGCGCCCCGCTCACCGGCGGCGACTCGCGCTCTCTCGAACTCATCCGCCTGCTCGACCCGCTGGTGCCGAACGGCTCCGGCCTCGGCCAGATCAACTGCCGGTCGTCGATCAGCGTCGAGAACTTCAAGCCGTTCGACGACACCTGCAACCACCTGCACATCGACTTCGGCAACGCCACAGGGCCCACGCTCGCCGGAGGCTGATCGCCGCCGCTGATCGCCGCAGCCGATCGCGCCCTCGCCTCACCGCGCGCCGTCCTCTACGCTGGCCGTAGCCGGCACGGCACCGGCATCAGCGAGAGGACACCCGTGGTCAGCTTCCGAACAACCCTGTCGGCCGGCGGCGGGAACAACGTCGGCATCGTCGTGCCAGAAGAGGTCGTGCTCGGCTTCGACCGAGGCAAGCGCGTCCCCGTCGTGGTGACCATCGACGGCGGGTACAGCTACCGGAACACCATCGCGTCGATGGGCGGCCGCTATCTGATCTCGTTCAACTCCGAGACCAGGGCGGCGACGGGCCGCGGCGCGGGCGACGAGGTCGAGGTCACGCTCGAGGTCGACGACGCACCGCGCACGGTCGAGGTGCCGGCCGACCTCGCCGCAGCGTTCGAGGCCGATCCGGCGGCGGCGCAGGCGTGGGCAGCCCTGTCGTACAGCAAGCAGCGTGCGCACGCGCTCTCCATCGACGGCGCCAAGAGCGCGGACACCAGGGCCAGGCGCGTGCAGGGCGTCATCGACGCGCTCCACGCGTAGCGCGGCCGGGGGGCCGGGCACGGGCGTCCAGCCCGCTCATAGCTGCGGCCTAGCGTCCGCCGATTTCCGCGCGGATAGTGGAGGGGTGACCCCCGATCAGAAAACACCTGCGCTCTCTCGCCGCGCGCTGATCACCGGCGGCAGCATGCTCGGCGTCGGCGTCGCCGCGAGTCTTTTCGCCGCCACCCGGCCGGGCTCCGGCTCGTCCGCCGCAACGCGCCAGGCCACGCCGTCGCCGACGGCCACCGCTCAGCCGGTGCTCCGCTCGTTCGTCAGCACCGACCTCACCGTCCCCGCAATCACCTCCTGGAAGACCGGCACGACCGCGCCCGGCTTCCTGTTCGTGACGCAGCAGGTGAAGGGCTTCAACGGAGCGATCGTGCGGGAGAGCGGCGAGCCGGTCTGGATCGAGCCGACCAAGGCCAACGTCACCGACCTCAAGGTGCAGACCTACAAGGGCGAACCCGTGCTCACGTACTGGACGGGCACCAGCACGGGCGGGCATGGCTCCGGCACCGGCAGGATCCTCGATTCCACCTACGCGACCATCGCTACGGTCTCCGCGGGAAACGACCTCGACGTCGACCTGCACGAGTTCAACCTCACCGACCGGGGCACCGCCCTCATCACCGTCTACGTGACGAAGCCCGCCGACCTCAGCTCGATCGGCGGCCCCAAGAACGGCTACGTCTTCGACTGCCACGTGCAGGAGATCGACGTGGAGACCGGAAAGGTGCTGCTCGACTGGTCGGCGCTCGACCACATCCCGGTCGCGGAGACCTACCTCGGGCTGACGCAGGATCCCGGGCACGACGGCAAGACCGCCGGCCGCGCGTTCGACGCCTACCACCTGAACGCGGTGGAGGAGGACGGCGACCGCATCCTCGTCTCCGCCAGGCACACGCACACGATCTACTCGATCGACCGGGTGACCGGCGAGGTGAAATGGCGGTTCGGTGGCAGGAGGAGCGACATCGCCGTGGCGAAGGATGCGGTGTTCGCCTGGCAGCACGACGTGCGCAGGCACCAGGACGGCAGCATCACCCTCTTCGACAACCACCTCTACTCGGGCACCGACGGCGCATCCAGGGGGATGCGGTTCTCGCTCGACGCGACGGAGACGACGGCCACCCTGGAACAGTCGTACAGCTACGACGGTCACCTCGGGACCGCGATGGGCAGCGTCGAGGTGCTCCCCAACGGGAACGTCATCGTCGGCTGGGGCACCGACCCATCGGTCACGGAGTTCACCGCAGCGGGCGACGCGGTGTACGAGGCCACGCTCGGCGCCATCTCGTACCGCGCCTCGCGGCACCCCTGGACGGCGCATCCCACCACCGCGCCCGCGGTCGCCGTGCGCGAGGAGGGCGAGAAGACGCGCGTGTTCGCCAGCTGGAACGGCGCGACGGAGGTGCGATCGTGGCGCGTGCTCGCCTCCACCTCGGGCGAGCCGGTGCCGGTGGGAACCGTGAAGCGCTCCGGGTTCGAGACCTCCCTCCTGATCGAGCGGGCTCAGCGCGTCGCCGTTCAGGCACTGGATGCGGACGGCGAAGTTCTCGGCGCATCCAGGACCATCAGCGCCTGACCACACACCCCCCGGGGCTCTGGTGCTCGCCGCGCGACGGGCCTAGCGTGGCCCCATGACCACTTCGGCGTCCGGCACGCCGCGCGAGACGCATCACGCGCACACCGGAATCAGCGACCAGGACCAGCTCAACCCGGTGTTCGCGCGGGCGGGGGAGGCGACCGACTTCCCGCTGAACAACTTCCCGCCCAGCGAGTCCCTTCCGGAGACCGCGTACCAGATCGTGCACGACGAGGCGATGCTCGACGGCAATTCCCGGCTCAACCTGGCGACGTTCGTCGGAACCTGGATGGACGAGCAGGCCGACAGGATCTACGCCGAGTCCGCCGACAAGAACATGATCGACAAGGACGAGTACCCGCAGACCGCCGCGATCGAGAAACGCTGCTGGACGATGCTCGCCGGCCTGTGGAACGCGCCGGACCGGGACAAGGCGATCGGCACCTCCACCATCGGGTCGTCGGAGGCGTGCATGCTCGGCGGTCTCGCCCTCAAGCGGCGCTGGCAGCACGCCCAGCGCGCGGCGGGCGCCTCCACCGACAAGCCGAACCTGGTGCTGTCGAGTGCGGTGCAGGTGTGCTGGGAGAAGTTCTGCAACTACTGGGATGTGGAGCCGCGGTTCGTCCCCATCAGCGACGAGCACCGCGTGCTCGACGGGTTCGAGCTGGAGAAGTACGTCGACGAGAACACCATCGGCGTCGTCGCGATCATGGGCGTCACGTACACCGGGATGTACGAGCCTGTCGCCGCCATCGCCGAAGCCCTCGACCGCATCCAGGAGCAGACGGGGCTAGACATCCCGATCCACGTCGACGGCGCATCCGGTGGCATGATCGCGCCCTTCCTGCAGCCCGACCTGGCGTGGGACTTCCGGGTGGAGCGCGTCGCGTCGATCAGCACATCAGCGCACAAGTACGGCCTGGTGTACCCGGGGCTCGGCTGGGTGATCTGGCGGTCGGTGGACGACCTGCCGAAGGACCTGGTGTTCGACGTCACCTACCTCGGCGGCCACATGCCGACGTTCGCGCTCAACTTCTCCCGGCCGGGCGCGCAGGTGCTGCTGCAGTACTACCTGTTCCTCCGGCTGGGCTGGGACGGCTACTACCGGGTGCAGAAGACCTGCCAGGATGTGGCCGTCTACCTGTCCGGCGAGATCGCGGCGATGGACGCGTTCACCCTCTGGAACGACGGAACGGACATCCCGGTGTTCGCCTGGCAGATAACCCCCGGCCACACGGACAAGTGGAACCTCTACCACCTGTCGGAGCGGCTGCGTCTGAAAGGCTGGCTGATCCCGGCGTACCCGATGCCGGACGACCTCTCCGACCTGGTGGTGCAGCGGATCGTCGTGCGCAACGGCCTGAGCCGCAACCTCGCCGAGAGCCTGGTGATCGACATCCGGGAGGCCACGGACTACCTGGATGCGCTCGAAGCCCCCATGCCCACCGAGGGCCAGGTGTCGAGCTTCACGCACTGACCGGGGTCACACGCCGAACAGGGTGAGCGCCGCCCACTGCAGCAGGATGACGGTCTTGCCGTCCACGATGGTGCCGTCGGCGATCCGGTCGAGCGCTTCGTCGTAGCCGATGGTCACCGGCTCGATCTCCTCGCCCTCCTCCTCGACGCCGCCGCCGCCGCGCACCTCGCCCGCCGAGTACGGCGCGGCGAAGAAGTGCACGCGCTCGGTGACCGATCCGGGGCTCATGTAGAGGTCGAACAGGTGCGTCAGCTCGCCGACGGTCACGCCGAGCTCCTCCGCGGCCTCGCGCCGGATGGCCTCCTCGGCCGAGTCGTCGTCGAGCAGACCGGCGGCGGCCTCCACGAGCATCCCATCGTGGTGGCCGTTCACATAAGCGGGAAAGCGGAACTGCCTGGTGAGCAGCAGGGTGCGCGCATCCGGGTCGTAGAGCAGGATGGTGGCGCCGTTTCCGCGGTCGTACGTCTCTCGCGCCTGGGTGGTCCACGCGCCGTCGCGGCCGCGGTAGTCGAAGGTGGTGCGGCGCAGCACGTGCCAGCCGTCGGAGGTGACCTCCACGCTCCGGATGCGCACATCCGGGTTGCGGTCGAGGTCGGCGCCCACCCGGTGCAGCCCCGTCCGCCCACGGGAGTCCGGGATGCTCGTGCCTGGTCGTTGCTCTGCTGTCCGTTCCCCTGCCGGTCGTTCCTCGCTCATGGCGCGAGCCTAACGGTAGCGCTTGCGGATCTCCCTGGCGGCGAGGATGTCGGTGGACTCCGCATCCCGTGCCTTCACGATGGCTTTGTCCGACTTGAGCGGCAGGCGCAGCACGGTGTCCGCCTCGATGCCGCTGACCAGCTGGCGGGCGCGCTCGATCTCGGAGTCGAGCTCCGCGCCGAGGAGCAGGGCGACGTTCGCGATCCAGATCCACAGCAGGAACACGATGATGCCGGCGAGCGCGCCGTACGTCTTGTCGTAGCTGCCGAAGTTGGCGACGTAGAACGCGAACAGCGCCGACGCGATCCCGAGCACGATGATCGCGGCGAACGATCCGGTGGTGAGCCAGCGGAACCTCGCCTGCTTGACGTTGGGCGTCGCCGAGTAGAGCAGGGCGACCAGCAGCACGATGGCGAAGATCATGATGGGCCACTTCACGATCGACCACACCACCTCCACCGTCGTGCCGACGCCGATGGCGTTCCCGATGGCGGTGGCGACCGGGCCGGACACCACGAGCATCACGGCCATCAGCGCGATCAGCACCAGGGCAGCGACGGTGACGCCGAGCTGCACAGGTCGCAGGGTGAAGACCGTGCGGCCCTCACGCACTCCGTAGACCCGGTTCAGCGCTCGCCCGAAACCGCCGACGTATCCGGACGCCGACCAGATGGCGCCCACGATGCCGACCACAAGCCCCCACCCGCTCGCCGGGGAGGCCGCCAGGTTCTCGATCGGGCCCTTGACCGCATCCAGGGTGCCGGGCGCCAGTTCCTCGACCACCTTGAAGAGCGCGTCGATCCCCGCCTGACTCTGACCGATCAGGCCCAGGATGCTCACCAGCGCGATCATCGCCGGGAACAGCGACAGCACGGCGAAGTAGGTCAGGCCGGCGGCGAGGTCGGTGCAGGCGTCGAGCGAGAAACTGCGGAACGTGCGCTTGAGGATGAATCCCCACGGCAGACGGAACCACGAGACGTGGTGCATCCGCTCGATCCGGCCTACCGCCTCCGCGCGCGACGAACCGACGCCGACCCCGACAGGGCCGCGCTCAGCGGCCACGCGACCGGCCTCGCGTCAGCAGGGCGACGGCACCGGCCGCGGCGGCCACGGCGCCGAGGAACAGGCCGGCGAACAGCACGGGATGCGACCGGATCTGCACGCCGGGGTTGAACGTGGCGAACAGGTCGTCGAGGGTCGACGCCAGTTCGTCCCTGGTCTGCTCCAGGTCGAGCTTGATCGTGGGGATGCCTGCGCCCTGGGGGAGCGGCGGCCGCTCGGGTCGGCGGTCGGTCACGGTCGCTCTCCCTTCAGGGCGCGCAGGTCGTCGCCCAGTTCCTGCTTGAGGTCGTCCGGCACGGGCGGGACGCCCCGCTTCAGGCTCGCCCGTCCGATCAGGGCGGCGATGATGCCGAGCACGAGCAGGATGCCGGCGACGATCAGGGCGGCGAGCCAGGCCGGCACGATCAGCGCGAACGCGAGAACGGCCGTCGTGACCAGCGCGCAGAGCGCGAAGAAGACGAACATCAGCGCGGCGACGAGCAGCCCGGCGCCGACACCGGCCGCCTTCGCCTTCGCCGCCATCTCCGACTTGAACAGGGCGAGCTCGCTCGCCACCAGCCTCCGCAGCTGCGCGACGAGGTCCTTCGTCAGCTCGGGCAGAGGCCGCAAGCCTTTCGTGGTCCTGCGTCGCTCGCGGGGAAGCGGCGGCTTGTCGAAACTCATCAGGCTCCCGTTCTCTCTGCACGGCGATCGGTACGGCCGCGTTACCGCGACGGTACCCCAGCATCCTGCAGCCGTCGAGGGCAGGCGTGGTGCACACTAGGGACATGAGCGGCAATGACAGCACTCTGCGCGGAGGAATCCTCGTCGCGGTCGTCCCCGGCCAGCCGGTGACGGTCCTGCAGCACGCACTCACCCTCGCCGACGATCTCGACGTTCCCCTGATCTGCGCGAACGTCGACCCGAACCGCTACCTGGTGTCCAGTTACGTGGACGGCACCGTGGTCGCGCTGCCGTACGACCCCGACCTCCCGGAGGTCGAAGACGAGACCTTCGACCCCGAGTTGGAGGAGCGCATCCGGTCGGTGCTGAACGGGACGGGCGTGCCGTACCAGCTGAAGCAGCTGGCCGGCGACCCGTCGTGGGCGCTCACCCGGCTGGCCGACGAGGTGGATGCGCGCTACATCGTGGTCGGGACGCGCGAGGCCGGGCTGCGGGGCAGCATCCGGGAGTTCTTCAACGGCTCGGTGGCGGTGCACCTGGCACACCGGCAGCACCGCCCGGTGATCGTGGTGCCGCTCGCGCCGGTGCCCGGGCAGGGCGCGCTGCCGTGGGAAGACCCGCCGGTATAGCCCGCCGGTGTGGTATTGGCCGCCGGTATAGTGGGCGAACGGCGATGGATCTCGCCGGGGCCGCGACCGCTTCGCGCCCGAACCGCGTCGTCCGCTGATAGTTCCTACGCTTCCTGACCGAAGGGTGGATACCGCATGGCCGCGACCGGACAAGCTCCCGTGCACCTGCGCTGGCAGTACCTCGGGCTGGTCTTCGTCGGCGGGGCGCTCGGCACGACCGCCCGCTACCTGATCTCGGCGGCGATCCCCCCGCTGGCCGGGCTGCCGGTGGCGACGTTCGGGATCAACGTGGTCGGCGCATTCCTGCTCGGCTGGCTGCTCGAAACGCTCGCCAGGCGCGGACCGGACCACGGGATGCGCCGCAGCGTGCGCCTGTTCGCCGGGACGGGCATCCTGGGCGGCTTCACCACGTACAGTGCGTTCGCGGTGGATGCGGACGGCCTGATCGCAGCACAGAACCTCGGCGGCAGCATCCTCTACGCCATCGCGACGATCCTGGTCGGCGCGGTGGCGTCGGTGGCGGGCATCGCGCTCGGCGCGTGCATCGGGCGGACGCGGTGACGCCGCTACTGGTGGTCGGGGTGGCCGTCGCGGGCGGCCTCGGCGCCGTCGCACGTCTCGTGCTCGACGGGGTGCTGCGCAGCCGGATCGCTGTCGCCTTCCCGCTCGGCACCACCGTGATCAACGTGACGGGCTCGTTCCTCCTCGGCCTGGTCACCGGACTCGCCATCGCCAACGGGCTGCCGCCGGAATGGCGCGCGATCATCGGCACGGGCTTCCTCGGCGGATACACCACCTTCAGCACGGCCAGCTACGAAACCGTCCGACTCGCCCAGCAGCGCCGCTACCGGGCGGCCGCCTTCAACGCGTTCGGCATGATGCTGCTCGCGCTCGCCGCAGCGGGCCTCGGCCTCTGGCTCGGCGCGCTCTAGGCCGTTCGTCGGGTGCCGCTCAGTCCTGCGCGGGCTCCTGCTCCATCCAGCACTCCATAGGTTCCGTCTAAGCGGAAATCCAGCCCGCGACTTCGGGATGCTCCGGTTGAGCGGAGATCCTGGCGGCGTGTCGGCCGGAAACTCCGGCTCAACCGGCCCGCCGCCCGGCGGCTCCGCTTCAGCGGAAGTCTGAGCGTCAGCGCGGCGCGTCCCTCCGCCCGAACGGAGTTCGCGCGCGCTGGTGGAGATTTCTCCGCTTGAGCGGAAGGCGGCGGGACGTGCGGGAGGTGGCCCGCCGACGCCGAGTGTCTCGCAGGCGGGTCAGTCTTGCGCGGGCTCCTGCTCCATCCACCACTCGGTGAACTCTTCTGCCCGGCCGTCCGGGGCGAGCTTCACCACCCAGAGGTTGCTGTAGATGGGGCCGTCGCGATAGTCGGTGACGCCCTCGACGAAGTAGGTGTGCTGGTCGCGGCCCGCCACGCGCCACTCGAAGGTGGCTGCTCCCGGATCGTCCTGTGCATCCAGCCAGCCCTCGACGATCTCGAGGTGGCCGTCCCACGGCTCGGCGAACGGCTCGGTGCGGTAGCTGGCCTCTTCGGTGAACAGCGCCCGGATGTCGTCCGGATCGTTGGACTCCCAGGCCCGCCGATAGAGTTCCACCCACTGCTCGATCGGTTCGCTCATGGCCTCTTTATACGCCCCCGGCGCGTCCCCTGGCTAGCATGTGGGCATGGATGCGCAGCTCGAGCCGTGGGCGGAGTTCAACGTGGCCATCGCCGGGGCGGGTGCCGCCCTCGGCGGGCTGCTGATCGTGGCGCTGTCCGTCAACATCAAGCAGATCGCCGAATCGCGCGGACTCGCCGCGCGGGCAGGTGCCGCCGTCGCTGCGCTGATCCTCGGCATCGTGCTGGCGTGCGTGGCCCTCATCCCCGGTCAGGCGCTGTGGGGGTACGGGATCGTGACGCTGGTCGGCACGGCGATCGGGGTGGTGATCGCGGTGATGGCGTCGCGGGCGATCGTCCACGATCCGGGGGGAGCGGAGTATCACCGGTACGACGTGCAGCACATCGTGTCGTTCGTGCTGCCGCTGGTGATCTTCGCGGTCGGAGGCGTGCTTGGGGTGCTGTCGCTGCCCGCCGCGCTCTACCTCGTGGCGATCGGGACGATCGTGGCGCTGCTGGGCGCTGCCCTGTTCAGCTGGATCGCGCTGGTGGAGATCCTGCGCTGACGGCTGGGGCGGACCGCCTGCGCTGACGGCTGGGGCGCGCGTTGTCGCGTTTGCCGCCCGGCTCAGCGCACCGCGAACGGCGGGGTTTCGACGCCGGGGGTGATCGCGGAGGCCGGGTCGGAGTCGACCGCGACGATGCGGTTCTGCGCATCCACGTGGACGACCGTCGGCTCGAAGTCGCGGGCCTCCTCGTCCGTCAGCTGGGCGTAGGAGATGACGATCACCAGGTGGCCGACCTCGGCCAGGTGGGCTGCCGCGCCGTTGACGCCGATGACGCCGCTGCCGCGCTCGCCGGCGATGAGGTAGGTCTCGAAGCGGTTGCCGTTGGCGATGTCGACCACGCTCACCTGTTCGCCGGGGAGGAGGTCGGCCGCGTCGAGCAGGTCGAGGTCGACGGTGAGGGAGCCGACGTAGTGCAGGTCGGAGTGCGTGATGGTCGCGCGGTGGATCTTGGACTTGAACATGGTGCGGAGCATCGGAGGGTCTTTCGTCGAAAGGGGGTGCGGGGCGGCGGGTGCCGCGAGGGTCAGTGCACCAGTGGTCAGTGCACCAGTGCGAGCTGCGGCAGCGCCGAGATCAGCCCGGCCAGCTCGGGCACGTCGTGCGCCTCGGCGAGCGCGCGTTCGAGGGCGGCGTCGTGGATGGGCCGGGCCGCGTCGAGCAGGTGGTGGCCGGCGGCCGTGAGCTCGGTGTAGATGCCGCGGCGGTCGTCGTCGCAGAGCACGCGAGTGAGGAGGCTGCGCTCCTCGAGCCGGTTGACGAGGCGGGTGGTCGCGCTCGGGCTGAGGGCGCTCGCGCGGGCGAGCTGCTGCATGCGCATGTGCCAGCCGTCCTGGCGGCTGAGGGCGTCGAGCACCGTGTACTCGACCACGGAGAGCTGCACCTCTTTGGTGAGCGCGCGTTCGAGTTCGCTCTCGATGAAGTTGTGCAGCGCCGCGAGGGTGCGCCAGCCCTGGGCGCGCACCTCGACGGCGTCGTCGGTGATTCCCATCGGCGGGCCTCCCTGTTCTGTGGTGGCGGCGCGCGCATCCACGGGTTGCAGAAAGTAATTGCATGTGCAACTATTTATGACGCGCCTGCAACTAACAGACTACCAGCACAGGAGTTTTCATGCCCATCGGCCTCATCGCCCTCGCCCTCGGCGGCTTCGGCATCGGCCTCACCGAGTTCGTCATCGCCGGTCTGCTGCCGGAGGTGGCGGCCGACTTCCGCGTGAACGAAGCGGCGGCGGGCTGGCTCATCTCCGGATACGCGCTCGGCGTGGTGGTCGGCGCCCTGTTCCTCACCGCAGCGATCAACCGGCTGCCCAGGAAGGCGGCGCTGCTCGGCCTGATGGTGCTCTTCATCGTGGGCAACACCGCCTCCGCCCTCGCGCCGACCTACGCGTTCATGCTCTCCGGCCGGGTGCTCGCCGCGCTCGCGCACGGCGCCTTCTTCGGCATCGGCTCCGTGGTCGCGGCCGGGATGGTCGCCCCGGACAAGAAGGCGCGCGCCATCGCGATCATGTTCACCGGGCTCACCGCCGCGAACGTGCTCGGCGTCCCGTTCGGCACCCTGCTCGGGCAGGCGCTCGGCTGGCGCTCCACGTTCTGGGCCATCGCGGTGATCGGGGTGGTCGCGACCATCGGCGTCGCCGTGCTCGTGCCGTCCGGGACGGGCGTTCGCGCCCCGTCCGACGACGCAGCACCCAGCCTCCGCAGCGAACTGCGGGCGTTCCGCTCCGGGCAGGTCTGGCTCTCGATCGTCGTGACCATCCTCGGATTCGGCGGGATGTTCGGGGCGTTCACCTACATGGCGTTCACCCTCACGGAGGTCAGCGGGTTCTCATCCGGTGCTGTGCCGTGGTTGCTGATCCTGTTCGGCGTCGGCCTGTTCGCCGGAAACGCGCTCGGCGGCCGCTTCGCCGACCGCGCGCTCGACCTCACGCTCACCGTGGTGCTCGCCGGGCTGGCGGTGATCCTCGCGGTGTTCGCGCTGGTCGCAGGCAACCCGGTCGCTGCGGTGATCGCACTGGTGCTGATGGGCGCGTTCGGGTTCGCGACCGTGCCAGGGCTGCAGATGCGGGTGATGAACTACGCCCCGGATGCTCCGACCCTCGCGTCCGGCGCGAACATCGCCGCGTTCAACGTCGGAAACGCGCTCGGCGCCTGGATCGGCGGGGTGACGATCACGGCCGGTCTCGGCTACACATCCCCGCTCTGGGCGGGGGCCGCGATCACGCTGGGAGCCGTGGTGGTGATGGTGTTCGCCGGGCTGGCGGCGCGGCGTTCGCGCACCGATGCCCTGGATGCGGCCGGAGTCCCCTCGAAAGAATCCTCGACAGAAACTCTTCCGATCGGGTAGACGGGGGAGTACAGTCCCGATTGTCTCGAACGGTCAGGGGGTGATCGGGTTGGTACGCACGGCTGAACAGCCCACCGCCTTCTCCCCTGCCCGCATCCTGATCGGGTCTCTGATCGGCGGTGCCGGTCTCGCGATCCTCGGCTTCTTCCTCGGCTCGTCGCAGGCATCCGCCGCCGAGCCTGCACCTCCGCAGCCCGTGCACTCGGTGCTCGGAGCGGTCGGCGGCCTCGTCTCCGGCGTCGACGAGTCGGTCGGCGAGGTGGTCGGCGGCGTGACGGACACGGCGGCGTCGGTGACCCAGGCGGTCGCCCCTGCGGTTCCCGCCCCCGTGCAGGATGTGGTCGCCACCGTGACGACGCCGGTGACGGACACCCTCGACAGCATCGCGGACCAGGCGCCCGTGACGTCCACCGTCACGCCGGTCGTCGGCGTCGTGGACGACGTGCTCAACTCGGTTCCGCTCACCAACGATCTTCTCGGCGACGACCCGGTCGCCACCGTCGTCACGCCGGTCACGAAGACCGTCGACGACACGGTCACCACGGTGGTCGACGGCACCACGAAGGCGGTCGACCCGGTGGTCGGGACGCCCATCGTGCTGCCGCCGGGACTCCCCGGAACTCCCGGGGGACCCGGCCTGCCCGGCGGTCCTGGCGTGCCCGGTGCCGGCGGTCCGGGGGAGCCCGGTCTTCCGGGCGTTCCCGGTGTGGATGCCGGTGGTCGGCCGGGCGGGATTCCCGCCGACGCCGCCGCCCTCGGTGACGGTAGTGGGTTCGGCGCGTTCGCTGCGGGACGCGGCGGCGCGCATCCACTGGTCGTGGCGTTCGCGAGCGCTGGCTCTGCGACGCTTCCTGACGGTGCGCCGGTCGACCCTGCCGACCCGTACGGGCCGACTCCTGCCGCGCCTCTCGCGCCGTCTTCGGGCAGCGGGGCGGGCGCATCCGGAGCAGGCGGTGCCGCACCGGGTGCGGCCATCCCCGAGAGCTTCATCGCACCCGTGGCCGCCATCGGCGGTCCGCTGGGTGCCAACAGCGACGACCGTCTTCCGGCGTCGCCCGTCGCCGACCACGACATCAGCCCCGACTGAGTGGGTCGCCTCTGCCCTTCTGCGGCAGAACGCGACCAAAGTCTCCCGTGAGGGAGCACACCACTCAATCGAAAGGCAAGACCATGAACAAGTACGTGTCGAGGGGGCTGTGGTTCACCCTCTTCCTCGGCGGGTTGTCACTGGCGGGTGTCGGTGTCGCGAACGCGGCCGAGACCAGCGGATCTGACGGCACCGCCTCCGGGACCCAGGCCGTCGTCGGCCTGACGGTCCCCGTCACGATCAGCGGAAACGGCATCAGCGTGCTCGGCGACTCGAGCAGCGCGGACGCGGCGACCGCTGCACCCGCTGCCGCTCCGGCTGCCGCACCGGCCCCGTCGGCCACGGTCGACACATCCGGAGTGGGCGGCGTGCTCTCGGGCACGCAGGCACTCCTGGACGTGAACGTGCCGGTGACGGTCACCGGCAACGCGATCAGCGCGGTCGGGGACACGGCCAGCGCCGACTCGACGACCGCCGCTCCGGCAGCCGCCGCTCCCGAGGCCGCAGCGCCGACCGGTGCGACGACCTCCGGCTCGGACGGCATCGCGTCCGGGGCGCAGGTGCCGGTGGATGCTGCTGTGCCGGTGACGGTCGGCGGGAACGCGATCAGCGTGCTCGGTGACTCGTCCAGCTCGGGGGCTGTCGCCGCTCCCGCAGCCGGTGCCGGTGCTGCCGGCTCCGAGCCGACCACGACGGGTGCCGACGGCATCGCTTCCGGTGCGCAGGTGCCGGTGGATGCCGCTGTGCCTGTGACGGTCGGCGGGAACGCGATCAGCGTGCTCGGCGACTCGTCCAGCTCGGGCGGAACCGCCGCAGCTCCTGCGGCGGGCACGAGCAGCGGTTCAGCGCCGACCACGACCGGTGCCGATGGCATCGCCTCAGGCATCCAGGCGCCGATCGACGCCGCGCTGCCGGTGACCGCCGGTGGCAACGCGATCAGCGTGCTCGGTGACTCCACCACCTCCGGTTCGACGACGACCGCTCCTGTGGCCGGCTCGGGCAGCGGTTCAGCGCCGACCACCACGGGTTCTGACGGCATCGCCTCGGGCATCCAGGCGCCCATCGGCGCCGCTGTTCCTGTGACCGCCGGCGGCAACGCCGTCAGCGTGCTCGGTGACTCCACCAGCTCCGGCTCCACCGCGACCGCCCCGGCCGCTGGCAGCACCGGAGGCGGGGCGCCCAGCACCACGGGCGCGAACGGCGCGCTCTCGGGCATCCAGCTCCCCATCGGCGCCGGGGTTCCGGTGACCGCGGGTGGCAACGCGATCAGCGTGGTCGGTGACAGCAGCTCCACGGGTGCAGCCACCACCGGCGGAAGCGGCGGGACCGGCTCGACCGGCGGCTCGACGACCACCGGAGACGGGGGACTGCTCGGCGGCATCCAGCTGCCGGTGGATCTCGGGATCCCGGTGACCCTCGGCGGCAACGCCATCAGCGTGATCGGCGACACCAGCACCACCGGCGCCACCACCACGCCGACCGGCCCGACCACCCCGACCACCCCGACCGGACCGACCACGCCGACCGGGCCCACCGGCCCGACCGACCCCGGCACCCCGGTGACGCCCACCGGCCCGGGAACGCCCGGAACGACCCCGTCGACCGGTAACGGCAACGGGACCACCGTCGCCGCTGGCGTCGGCTCGGCGACGGCCCTGGCCGGGCCCGCATCGACCGCCGCCGGGATGCTCGCATCCACCGGCTCCGACGTGTCGGGGCTGGGCGGGCTCGGTGCACTGGCCGCGCTGCTCGCGCTGGCCGGAGTCGTGCTGCTGTTCGCCCGCCGCAACCGCGAGGCTGCTGCGCACCACCACCGCATCCACTGAGGCTGCGGAGCACCACCGCCGCATCCCTGAGGCCGACGGGGTTCGGGAGGCCGCCTAGTCCGACAGGACGGGCTGCTTCTCGAACCTCTCGGCCCAGGATGCGGGCAGGTCGCTGCGGCCTGCCGCGCGGAACGCGAGGATGGCGGCGCCGGTCCGTCCGGCGTCGCCTCCCAGCTCGCTGCGCACCACGCGGGGGCGGGAGCGCCAGGCGAGCCCGGCGCTCATCCGCTCCGTGAGGGGCACCATCAGGGCGTCGCCGGCGCGGGAGAACCCGCCGCCGAGGACGATCACAGCAGGGTCGAGCAGGAGGGTCATGATGTTGAGGCCTTGAGCGAGCACGTCGACGGCTTCCGACCAGACGCGGTCGGCGGTCGGGTCCGTGCCCAGCCGTGCGACGATCTCGCGCGAGCTGAGGTCGTCGCCGCCTGCCGCCGCGTATCGGCGCGCCAGCCCGGCGCCGGACACGTACACCTCCAGGCAGCCGCGCTGACCGCAGGTGCACTCCTCGCCGCCGGGGATGACCGGGATGTGGCCGAACTCGCCTGCGGCGCCCGTCGCCCCGGTGACCGTTCCGCCGCGGGTGATCAACGCGGCGGCCACTCCCGTGCCGATGGGCACGAGGACGAAGTCGTCCGAGCCGCGCGCAGCACCGATCAGGCGCTCGGCGATCCCGGCGGCGCGCACGTCGTGGCCGAGGGCGACCGGGACGTCGAGTTCGGCGCGGAGGGTGTCGAGGAGGGGGACGTCCCGCCAGTCCAGGTTGGAGGCGTAGAGCACGACGCCGCGCTCCTCATCCACGATGCCGGGGGTGGCGACTCCGGCGCCGATCACCGTGCATCCGGCGTCGTCGGCCAGGGAGCGCAGGGCATGGAACAGGGCGACCAGCGCGTCGACGACGTCGGTGGCGGGGGTGGGGATGGTCAGCTCGGCGATGGCGTCACCGTTCGCCGTGACGACGGCGCCCTTCATCGCGGTGCCGCCGAGGTCGACGGCGAGCACGGCCTCGACGGGGCCGCCCTCGACCTGCGCGGCAGTGGATGCGCTCATGCCGTCACCTGCTCCAGCTCGGCCACCACGGCGGAGACCACGGCGGAGGACGTGACCATCCGGAATCCGGAGTCGTACACGGTCGCAGCACCACCGGCAGCCCGGGATGCGCTGGGCCTGGCCTCGCTCGCCCGCAGGTGCACCTCGGGGACGCCGGTGCGGCGGACCAGCTCGGCAACGTTGGCCGGGCGTACACCGCCGCCCGCGAGGATGGTCACGCGTCCGCGCGCGCGCACCACGAGTTCGGCCAGCTTCTCCGCGCCGTCGGCGGCGGTCGCCACCCCGCCGGAGGTGAGCACTCTGTCGACGCGGAGGCCGATCAGCTCGTCCAGCGAGGCCGGCAGGTCCGGGGTCTGGTCGAACGCCTTGTGGAAGGTGACGGGCGCGTCGCCGCAGGCCTCGCGCATCCTGGCCGTCGCCGCGACGTCGATGGTGCCGTCCGGCCGGAGCGCGCCGATGACGAACCCGAGCGGAACACCGGACGGGTTGGGCAGACCGCGGATGGCGACGATGTCGTCGACCATCGCGGACACCTCGGCCTCGCTGAAGATGAAGTCGCCCCCGCGCTGCCGCACGAGCACGTTGATCCCCATGCTCGTCACCTGGCGCAGTGCGGCCGCGGCCGTGCCGAGCGACGGCGTGATGCCGCCCTCGCTCAGCGCGGAGCACAGCTCGATGCGGTCGGCTCCGCCGCGTTCGGCCGCCGCGACGCCGTCGAGGTCGTCGAGGCAGATCTCGACCAGGGTCACGCGACGCGCTCCAGCGCTGCCGCGAGGTCGCTGCCGACGCCGATGGCGCCGACCGGCACTCCGCCGCCGAGCACCGGCAGCGCGGTGAGCGCGGTGGCGCCCGAGATGTCGGTGCCGAGCGCTTCGAGCACGCGCAGGGCGAGCAGGGTGGTGGCGCGCGGGCTGCCGTCGACGATCTTCATCGAGACGGCCGTGCCGTCCGCGGCCGCGACGCCGATGACGCCCTCGGCTCCGCCCTTGGCGAGGGCGCCGGGCACCGTCTCCATCAGGGCCGAGTTCTGGTGGCCGGAGCCTCCGACGTAGAACGGGTGCTCGCGCATCGCGGCGGCGACCTGCGCGGCCGGGGTCCCCTCCTCGGCCTGCACGAGGGCGCGGAACGACTGCGCGACGCCGCGCACGGTGGTGCCGAAAAGCGGGGCGCCGCATCCGTCGATCGCGTCGTGGGAGACCGGCACGCCGGTGAGCTCGGCCATCGTGGCCCGCACGTGCTGCTGCAGGGGATGCGCGGTGCCCAGGTAGTCGTGGGTCGACCAGCCGTTCACGGCGCAGGCCAGCAGCATCGCGGCGTGCTTGCCGGAGCAGTTCATCCGCACGCGGGCGCGCGGCTCGCCGGCGCGGACCAGGCGCTCGAACGTCGCCTCGTCCTCCGGGCGGTCGACGGGGCAGCCGAGAGCGGAGTCGTCGAGTCCTGCGCGGTCGAGGATCGCGCGCACCACCCGCACGTGCTCGTCCTCGCCGGTGTGGCTGCCGGCTGCGATGGCCAGCTCAGGACCGGACAGCGGGGCGCCCGCGGTGAGGCAGGCGAGCGCCTGCAGCGGCTTGACCGTCGAGCGGGGCAGGATCGCCGCATCCGGGGTGCCGAGTTCGAGAACCGTCGCGCCGGACGGGTCGACGGCGACCAGGCTGCCGAAGTGGCGGCTCTCGATCAGGCCGGAGCGGGTGACGGTCGCCAGCTCGGCGAGCGAACCGACGGTGGGGGCGGTGTGGACGGCGGTGGGTGACTCAGACATTCGCGGCTTTCGTATCGATTGCGGGCAGGCCGGGCAGCGCCGGCTGTGTCGAAGGGCGTCGGCGTGAGCCGCGTTGCAGACGCGACGCCAGAGCGGAGAGGCTGCCGTTGACCACCAGGTAGATGAACGTCACGGCGATGTAGGTCGGGATGAGGAGGTGCAGGAAGGAGGCGAGCACCTGCCCACGGTAGAGCAGCTCCGTGAACGCCACGATGTAGCCGAGCGACGTGTCCTTGAGGAGGCTGACCAGCTGGGTGATCAGCGACGGCGCCACGTTGCGGAACGCCTGGGGGAGGACCACGAAGCGCATGGCCTGCGCCCCGCGCATCCCGAGGCTGAGCGCTGCCTCGCGCTGGCCGCGGGGAAGGCTGCCGACGCCGGCGCGGACGATCTCGGCGAAGACGGCCGAGTTGGCGATGGTGAGCGGCACGACGAGCTTCCACAGGGTGGGCAGGTTGATGCCGATCTGGGGCAGGCCGAACAGCATCAGGTAGATCATCAGCAGCACCGGGATGGTGCGCGCGATCTCGATGTACGCGGAGCAGAGCCAGCGCAGCCAGCGCTGGTGGCTCATCCGGCCGAGACCGAGCAGCACGCCGAGCGCCCCGCCGAGCACGGCGACGATGGCCGCGGCCTGGAGCGTCCCGAGGAGGCCGACGAGCAGGTACTGCCAGATCGCCCAGTCGGTGAACGGCTGCCAGCGCGCCGGATCGAGCTGACCGTGCGCCGCGAACTGCCAGAGGCCGGCGCCGATGATCAGCGCGAAGACCACACTGCTGACGATCGAGCCGATCAGGATGTTCCTGCGGCCGCGGGGGCCGGGCTGGTCGTAGATGAAGGAGGCGGCGTACGTGCGCTTCTTCGCGCGCTTCGCCTTCGCCGGACGCGCGGCCGGACGGTCGGGGATGAGCTGAGCGGTCATCGGACGATCGCCACCTTTCGTTCGACCCAGCCGGCCGCGAGGCCGATCGCCAGGGCGATGGCCATGTAGATGATGCCTGCGCCGGAGAAGATCAGGATGGGCTGCGCGGCGATGAGGTTGATCTTGTTGACCTCGGCGGTCAGCTCGACGACGCCGACGGCCGCCGCGAGCGCCGTGTTCATCGCGAGGGCGATCATCACGTTGCCGATGGGCTGCACGACGGCGCGGAGCGCCTGGGGGATGACGACGAACCGCAGCGACTGGCTCAGCGTGAAGCCGAGGGCTCTGGACGCTTCGACCTGGCCGACCGAGACGGTGTTGACGCCCGAGCGCACGGCTTCGGCGACGTACGCGGCCTCATAGACGGTGAGCACGATGATCGCCGTCGGCGTCAGGGGGAGGAGGAGGCCCGCATCCGGCAGCGCGAACACGGCGAGCAGCAGCAGGGCGAGCAGCGGGACGTTGATGAAGAACTGCACGTACAGGAACGCAGCGGCGCGCAGGATCGGGATGGGGCTGACCCGCGCGACGGTCACGAGGACGCCGAGCACGATCGAGCAGACACCGGCGATGAGCGCCATCATCAGCGTCGTGCCGAGCGCTTGGACGATCGCTCCGAGGTTGTCGATCAGGGGATTCATTGCTCACTCACTGCGCAGGAGAGGGGAGGGTGGGTCGGGATGCGCGCGGGCGTGTGTGGTCGCACCGCGCGCATCCCGAGCTGAGGGAGTCCCCGAGCCGGGGGAACCCGGGGGCTCCGGTCAGGAGCCGGGGACGGAACCGATCTCCGGCGGGGTCGGGATGGCCGAGTCGGTCACGGTGCCGAGCGTGGTCTTCCACGCCTTGCCCCACTGGCCGCCCTTCTGGATGGTCTTCAGCCAGTCGTTGATGAACGACTTGAAGTCCGAGTCGCCGTGCTGCAGGCCGATGCCGTACGGCTCCTTCGTGAAGGGCTCGCCGACGACCTTGATCTGCTTCTCGCTGGCCGCGTCGCTCGCGAGGAGCGTGTAGTCCTGCACGTACGCCTCTCCTCGGCCCTGGATGAGCGCCTGGACGGCGGCGGGGTCGGTGGCGAACGCGGTCACCTTGGCCTTCGGGGCGACCTTGGGCACCTCGGTGACGGCGGGGGTGTTCGCGCCGACGATGACGTTCTTGCCGTCGATGTCCTTGACGGACTTGATCGAGGTGTTGTCGCTCTTCACGGCGACGGCCAGGCCGGACTCGAAGTACGGTCCGGCGAAGTCGATCTGCGTCGCGCGCTCCTCGGTGATCGTGTACGTGTTGAAGACCACGTCGACGGTGCCGTTCTGCAGCATCGCCTCACGCGTCTCGGACGCCGGTGGGACGATCTCGACGTTCGGCTTGCCCAGGATGTACGTGGCGAGCAGCTTGGCCAGGTCGGCGTCGAAGCCGGTCACCTGGTCGGGGTTCGTCGGGTCCTGCTGCGAGAGCAGCGGGGCGTCGAGCGCCTCTGCGACGATCAGCTTGCCGCGCTTCTTGATCTTCTCCATCGTGGATCCGGGGAGGATGAGGTCGGCCTTCGCGACGGGGGCGTCGGCGAAGGGCGAGTCTGCGCTGGACGAGCTGCTGCTCGAGCTGCTGCCGGGGAGGCTGGTGGTGCCGGATGAGCAGCCGGTGACGGCGAGCGTCACAGCGGCCAGCAGGACTCCGGCGGCCGTTGCCTTCCTGCGGGTAATGCTGCGGATCATGTGGTGCGTCCTTTCCAATGGGTTCGATCGGGATGCGATCGGGTGGTGCAGGGCGAAGCCTTCCGTTCGCTAGTGCGAGAGGACGGAAGCGAGGAACGACTTGGCGCGCTCGGAGCGCGGCGAGTCGAAGAATTCGGCGGGTGCGGCTTGCTCGACGATCTGCCCGCGGTCCATGAAGACGACGCGGTCGGCTGCGCGGCGGGCGAAGCCCATCTCGTGGGTGACGACGATCATCGTCATGCCCTCCTTGGCGAGCGAGGCCATCACATCCAGGACCTCGCCGACCATCTCGGGGTCGAGGGCGCTGGTCGGCTCGTCGAAGAGCATGACCTTGGGGTGCATGGCGAGCGCCCGGGCGATGGCGGCGCGCTGCTGCTGGCCGCCGGAGAGCTGGGCGGGGTGGCTGTGCGCCTTGTCTGCGATGCCGACGCGGTCGAGGAGGACCATCGCCTCCTTCTCCGCCTCCGCCTTCTTCGTGCCGCGCACCTTGATCGGGGCGAGGGTCACGTTGTCCAGGATGGTGCGGTGGGCGAACAGGTTGAACGACTGGAAGACCATGCCGACATCGGCGCGGAGGCGGGCGAGCCCCGCACCCTCGACGGGGAGCAGTTCGCCGTCGACGCGGATCTCGCCGGAGTCGATGGTCTCGAGGCGGTTGATCGAGCGGCACAGGGTGGACTTGCCGGAGCCGGAGGGACCGACGACCACGACGACTTCGCGCTTCTGCACGTCGAGGTCGATGTTCTGCAGCACGTGCAGCTCGCCGAAGTGCTTGTCGACGGCACGCAGGCTCACCATGAGCTGCTGTTCGGGTGCTGCTGTCATGCGGGTTCCTCGCGTCGTCATTGATGGGGCCTGGTCGAGTGGCCTGGCGGTCGGGTTGCGGAAAGCGTACTAAGTAATCCTGCTTTTACGCAATATTGGAATTACTTAATCCAAATTCGGAGAAAGTCGGTACAGTATCCTCAACTCACACGTCTTCAGAGGAGAACGATCGGCGCCATGAGCAGAATCACTGACGCGACGAGCACGATCGACGCACAGCCCGGCCACGGCTCGAACGCTGGCGTCATCCTCGACCTGATCCGCTCCGGCCACTCCCGCTCCCGGGCCGAGATCGCCCGCAGCACGGGACTGTCGCCGTCCACGGTCGCCCAGCGCATCGACGCCCTGATCGCCTCCGGATACATCCGGGAGGCGGGGGAGGGCGTCTCGCAGGGCGGCCGCCGCCCTCGCACCCTCGAAGTCGACCCGAGCAGCGGCGTCGTCTGCTCGGTCGACCTCGGTTCGCACCACGCCACTTTCGGCCTGATCGACCTCTCCGGCCGCCTCATCGCGGTGCGCAACGAGAACATGGACATCGGCCAGGGGCCGCAGCGCATCCTCACCTGGATCATGGCCGTGGCCGACGAACTCGTCGCAGAGCACGCCGAACCCGGCCATCGCCTCCGCGGCTACGGCATCGGCCTCCCCGGGCCCGTCGACTCGACCACCGGCCGCATGGTCTCCCCGTCCAGGATGCCCGGCTGGAACGGCGTCGACGTCGCCGCCGCCATGACCGAGCTGAGCGGCCTCCCCTCCGCTACGGACAACGACGCCAACCTGATGGCCCTCGGCGAGCACGACAGCCTCGGCGACGACGTGCAGCACCTCGTCTTCGTCAAGGCCGGATCCAGCATCGGCTGCGGCGTGATCGCGCTCGGCGGCCTGTACCACGGCTACCACGGCATGGCCGGCGACATCAGCCACGTCACGGTGCCGGGCGCCCCGCCCGTGCTGTGCTCCTGCGGCCGCACCGGCTGCCTGGATGCGGTGGCCGGTGGCGCCGCGATCGTCCAGGCCCTGCGCGACGCGGGGGTGGAGGTCGCCGACACGAGCGAGGTGCTCGCCCTGGCGCGGGATGCGCATCCACTGGCCACCCAGATGCTGCGCGAGGCCGGCAGCCGGGTCGGCGGGGTGCTCGCCACGATCATGAACTTCTTCAACCCGCAGCGGCTCGTGCTCGGCGGGATCCTGGGCGAGGCGGAGGCGTTCGTCGCCGGCGTGCGCTCGACCATCTACTTCGAGTGCCTGCCGATGGTCACGGACGACCTCGACATCGCGGTGTCGGTGGCGAAGGACAGGGCGGGCATCCGGGGCGCAGGACGCCTGGTGCTCGACAAGCTGTTCGACGCCGCCGAGATCAACCGCGTGGTGCGGTGACCGGCCCTGCGGTGACCGACGCTGTGGCGCACGGCGTCGCGATCGTCGGCGCCGGGCGGATGGCCGAGGCGCACGCCCGCGCCTGGTCCGCGCTCGGCATCCCGGTGCTCTCCGTGGTGTCGCCCCGCCGCCGCCCGTCGCTCGCCGCAGCTCCGGATGCGCGCTGGGCGACCACCCTCGAGGACGCGCTGGCCGATCCCGCCGTCACGATCGTGTCGGTCTGCACCCCGACGCCGACGCACGCCGACCTCGCCATCCGTGCGCTCGCGTCCGGCCGCAACGTGCTGCTCGAGAAGCCGATCGCGCTGACCCTGGACGACGCGCTGGCCGTGCAGGAGACCGCGTCCCGCGCATCCGGGGTGCTGATGGTCGCGCACGTCGTGCGATTCTTCCCTGCATACGCCGCGCTCGCCGGGCGGATCGCCGCCGGAGGGGTCGGCACCGTGCGCGCCCTGCGGGCGACGCGCATGACCTCGTCGCCGCACCGGCCGGAGTGGATGGCCGACGAGGAGCGGTCCGGCGGCCTGGTGGTCGACCTCGCCATCCACGACTTCGACCAGGCCAACCTCCACCTCGGCACCCCGCTGGCCGTGACGGCCGTGCGTTCGCCGGGCGGCTACGGCGCCCCCGTCTCCACCACGATCGAGTACGCCGGCGGCGGCATCGCCACCGTCCTCACCGTCGGCGACCTGCCGGAGGGCTTCGCGTTCAGCACCAGCCTCGACGTCGTCGGCACAGACGGGGTGGATGCGCTGCTCCCCGCCGACGGCGAACCGTTCGTGGCGCAGGCGGCATACTTCCTCGACTGCGTACGCGCGGGAGCCGCCCCGGACCGCTGCCCGACGAGCGCAGCGGTGGACGCGCTCCGGGTCGCGCTGGCCGCGCGGGAGTCGCTGCGCGCATCCACCAGGGTCGTGCTCTAGAGCTCGACCGTCTTGTTCTCCCCGATGTCCGGGCGGGTACGGGTGACGGTCGCCTTGGCGATCTTGAACACCTTCACGATGCCGGGCTCGTGCGACGCCCAGAATTCGGCGGACTCTGCGCTCACATGCAGCAGTGCCACCGACGGGTCGTCTTTGCCGTCGGGGAACCAGGCGTCCATCGCCGGGGTCCACAGCTCGTCGACCTTGTCCCTGTCGTGCACGAGCTCTGCCGTGCCGGCCAGCGACAGGTAGCCCTTGCCGGTGTCGTACGACACGTTCACCTGGGGATGCGCGTGGATGTCGGCCACCTTCGGGCTCGGATCCTGCGTGAAGAACCACAGGTCGCCGTCGAATTCGGCCTTCTGGGTGGCGAGGGGGCGGGAGTGCAATGCCCCGGATGCGGTCTGCGTGGTCAGCAGCGCCACCCGCGACGCCGAGATGAGTTCGGCGATGGTGGCGAGGTCGTCCTCGTGCGTGCTCTGGTCGTCAGTCATTGCCGTCACGCTACCCCCGCAGCGGCGCGACGCAATCGGTACGGAAACGAGAGTGCGCAAGCATTCCGCTGGAAGCTCACCACCACTAGGTTTTAGCCATGAAGACCGTCAGGTTCGTCCGCCCCGCCATCGCCGTCGCCGCCGCACTGGTGCTGACCGCCCTCGCAGGATGCTCGTCGTCCGGCTCATCGTTCACCGGCTCGTGGGGAGAGGACACGGCGGGCAAGCCGTCCCTGACGATCGAGTCCGACGGCACGTTCCACGGGAACGACGGGTGCAACGACATGAGCGGCAAGGGCACCATCTCGGGAGACACGTTCACGTTCGGGCCGTTCGCCTCCACGCTGAAGGCCTGCGAGGGTGTCACGCCGTGGCTTAATCTCGCGCACACCGCGAAGGTGGATGGCGACACGCTCACCGTCTACAAGAACGGCGGCGACAAGCTGGGAACGCTCGACAAGCGCTAGAACCCGATCGGGCGGCCGGGAGTGAGCGGCTCGTCGCTTCCGGCGAACTCCGCGCCCTCGTTGTACGCGACCTCGCGGCGCTCGATCTCGGCGACCAGCGCCTTGTTGAGCATCTCGGACCAGCTGCTGTCCTTCTCCTCGAACGAGGTGGCCCGGTATGCCGTCCTCGCGCGGTTGCGCAGACCCTCGGTGAGGTAGAACGTGATCGTGGTGCGACGCGACAGCCCGGTCACCCCGGCGACGGTGGTGGGCTGCAGCCGGAACTCGGAGGTGACGTCCGCCGCGCTGTCGTCCGTCTCATCCCCGTCGGACTGGACCGCATCGACCACCGCGCACCTCGCAAAATACCGCATCTGACTATCGACCGTGTCACATACTATACGGAATCCCGTTGTCAGCGTGAAAGCCGCTCCACGATCGACCCGAAGAGCCGCGGGCGCGTCGCGGCCATCGGCACGATGCGGCCGCGCAGCGGGGAGCGGGCGGCGGTGACCAGGGCGGAGGTGAGCATCCGGAAGTCGCGTGTCGTCGTTCGCCAGGCCCTCTCGTACTGCGACGGGTCTGCGGCGAGCACGGCGCCGACGGCGGCGCGCGCCTGGGCGAAGCCGACGCGCATCCCCTCGCCGGTGAGCGCATCCACGTATCCGGAGGCGTCTCCCACCAGCATCAGGCGGCCGGAGGTGCGTCTCGTCGTGCGCTGCAGGAGCGGGCCCGCGCCGCGCACGGAGCTGACGGCATCCACCCCCGCCAGCCGGTCGGCCAGCTGCGGGATGCTCGCGAGGGCCGCATCCTGGTCGAGCGGTCGGGGGCCGAGAACGGCGACGCCCACGAGGTTGTCGTCGACCGGCGTCACGTACGCCTCGACGTCGTCGGCCCAGTGCACCTCGACCAGGTCGGTCCACGGCGGGATGGCGTAGTGGCGGCGCACGCCGAAGCGGCGGCGCGCATCCGGTTGCTGCCTGCCCTCCAGGCCGGCCAGGCGGCGCAGCGGGGAGTGCAGGCCGTCCGCCGCGATCAGCCACGGGGCCGTGCGGGTGCCGCCGGACGGGTGCGCCGCATCGGTCGCGATGGTCACGGTGGCCGCGTCCGCGCCGTTGTCCAGTCCGACGACGCGGGCCCGTTCGACGGTGGCGCCCAGCTCGACGGCGCGGGTGGCGAGCGCCTGCTGCAGCACGGTCCTGCGCACGCCGCGGCCCGTCCGCTGGGCGAACGCGTGCTCGACCCTGCGCGACCCGTCCAGGTAGGCGATTCCGGACAGCGGATGGCCGGCGGGGTCGACCCCCATCAGGTGCAGCGCGGCCAGCGCTCCCGGCATCAGGCCCTCGCCGCACGCCTTGTCGATCGGGTCGTCCCTCGCCTCGATCACCAGCACCTCGATGCCTGCCAGGCGTGCCTCGATCGCACACGCCAGCCCGACAGGGCCCGCCCCGACGACGATCAGGCCGGGCCGGTCGCTCATGCCCGCGCCGGCTCCACCGAGGCCAGTGCCTTGTTCTCGCACGGGATGCGCACGGCCAGCAGCAGCACGGCGTTCAGCACGGTGAAGGCGATGGCCGTGATCCACGCCGTGTGCACGAGGGGGAGCGCGAAGCCCTCGACCACCACGGCGACGTAGTTGGGGTGCTTCAGCCAGCGGTACGGCCCGCGCGTCACCAGCGGCAGGTCGCGCACGATGATGACCCTCGTGTTCCAGCGCGGCCCGAGCGCGGCGATGCACCACCAGCGCAGCGCCTGGCTGGCGAGCACGAGCACCAGCATCGGCCAGCCCAGCCACGGGATGAACGGACGGTCGCCGAACCACACCTCGGCCAGGCAGGCCAGCAGCAGGCCGGTGTGCAGCGCCACCATCGGCGGGAAGTGCCCCCGGCCGAACTCGACCCCTCCGCGCGCGAACGACCAGGCGGCATTGCGGGAGGAGACGATCAGCTCGGCGATGCGCTCGCCGCCGGTGGCGAGCACCAGGATCGTGTAGAGGATCACGCCGCGGCGCCGATCGCCGGGGCGGCGGGCGCGGCGTCAGGCATGGCGTCGTCCGACCAGCGCAGCAGCACCAGCTCGGCGGTGACGCCGGGGCCGAGCGCGAAGAGCAGGCCGTTCGTGCCCGGCGCGTGGTGCGCATCCATCAGCTCGGCCAGCACGTGCAGGACCGCGGCGGACGACAGGTTGCCGACGCGCGCCAGCGACCGCCAGCTGGCGTCGAGCGCGCCGTCCGGCAGGTCGAGCGCCCGCGAGAACGCTTCGAGCACCTTCGGGCCGCCCGGATGCGCCGCCCAGGCCCCGACGTCGCCGATGGTCAGGTCGTGCGCGGCCAGCAGGCCCTCGGCATCCGAGGCGAAGTTGCGGTCGATCACCTCGGGAACACCGGCGCTGAGGACGATGCGGAACCCGGTGCCTCCGATGTCCCAGCCGATCACGTCCGCGGTGTCCGGGTAGATGCGGCTGCGGGTGTCGACCACCTCGGGGCCGGGTAGACCCAGCTGCTTCGCGCGCTGGTCGCCCACCATGATCACGGCGGCGGCCCCGTCGCCGAACAGGCCACTGGCGACGATGTTCGCCATCGAGTCGTCGCTGGCCTGCACCGTGAGCGAGCAGAGCTCGACGGACAGCAGCACGGCCACCTCGTTCGGATGGCCGACCAGGTAGTCGTTCACCCGGGCGATCCCGGCCGCGCCGGCCACGCAGCCGAGCCCGAAGCTCGGCAGCCGTTTGACGTCGCTGCGGAGTCCGAGTCTCTGCACGAGTTGCGCGTCGATCGACGGTGCCGCGATGCCGGTCACCGAGGTGAACAGCAGGAAGTCGACATCCGTCGGCTGCAGCCCGGCCGCGGCGAGGGCCCCGGTGAGCGCGCGCTCGGCGAGCGTCGTGCCCTCGGCGATGAAGAAGTCGTTCGACTCCTGGAAAGATGCGATCGAACTGTACCGTTCGAGCGGCATCACGAGGTTCCGCGTCTCCACCCCACTGGATGCGTGGATGCGGCGCATGACCGCTTGGCGCCCTGGATCGGCGGTGATCATCGCGAGCAGAGCCGCGGTGATCTCGCCCTGGCTGTAACTCCGGTCGGGCACGACCGGAGCCACCGACACGATGCGGCTCACAAGCGCAACGTACCACCGCGTGGAGGCCGCGAGACCGGGTTGCGGACTATTCCCATTTTGGCTGCGGTCAGCCGGTGATCACGGCCCGTCGCGCCGCGGTGCGCACCGCCCACCGGCCGTCCGTCCTGGTGAGCGAGAGCGGGTAGTCGAGGGTCTCCGAGATGAGCTCGCTGGTGAGCACGTCGTCGGCGGAGCCCTGCGCGACGATGCGGCCGTCGCGCAGCAGCATCGCGTGGGTCGTGGTCGCCGGAAGCTCCTCGAGGTGGTGCGTGACGAGCACGCTCGCCAGGTCGGGATGCTCGGCGCGCAGACCGTCGATCCTGTCGAGCAGGTGCTCCCTCGCGGCGATGTCGAGTCCGGTGCTCGGTTCGTCGAGCAGCAGCAGGTGCGGGTCGGGCAGGAGGGCGCGGGCGATCAGGGCGCGACCGCGCTCTCCCTGCGACAGCACCGGCCAGACGGCGTCGGCGAGGTCGCGCATCCCGAGCAGCTGGACGAGGTCGTCCGCTCTGCGCTCCTGCTCGGCGGTCGGCTCCCAGCGCATCATGCGTTCGGTGGTGCCCGTCGCTCCGGTGAGCACGACGTCGCGCACGGTGAGCGGCGAGCGCACCTCGTGGCGCGGGTTCACGTGCCCGATCAGGCCGCGCAGCTCGCGCAGGTCGACGCGTCCGAGGCGCCGGCCGAGCACCTCCACGGTGCCGCGGGTGGGGTGCACGACGGCGCCGAGCATGCTCAGGATGGTGCTCTTGCCTGCGCCGTTCGAACCGATCAGCGCCCAGTGCTCTCCGGCGTGCACGCGCATCCCGATGTCGTCGAGGATCGTCCTGCCCCCGCGCACGAAGCCGACACCGTCCACCTGCAACACGACTCGCTCTTCCACGCCTCCATCGTGGCAGCAATCGCGGGCTAGAACGGCCAGATGAGCGGGACGAGGAAGACAGCGGCGGCGAGGAAGAGGGCGACGAGGGCGAGGCCGTAGCGCCAGTAGTCGCCGAAGCGCAGGCCGGCCGGTCCCATGATCATGAAGTTGGCCGGAGTCGCGACCGGGGTGAGGAACGCGGCGGCGCAGACCACGGCGACGGCCATCAGGAAAGGAAGGGGGGAGACGCCGAGCTCCCCGGCGACGGAGACGGCGATCGGAGCGATGATGAGCGCCGTGGCCGTGTTGCTGATCAGCTGGCCGAAGATGAGCGCCACCACGCACAGCGACGCCAGCACCAGCAGAGGGCCGTACCTCCCGACCGCGGAGACCAGGCCGTTGGCGATCAGCTCGGCCGCGCCCGTCTTGGTGATGGCCGTCGACATCGGGATCATGCCGCCCACCAGCAGCAGGGTGGTCCACGAGATGGAGCGGTGTGCGCGCTCGACGGTGACGACGCGGGCGAGCACCATCGCGGCGGCGGCGAGGAGGCCGACCACGGCGGGTGGCACGACGCCGGTGGCCAGTGCGGCCACCATCAGCACGAGGACGGCCAGGGCGATCCAGGCCCGGGCGCCGAGCGGGGCGGCCTGCCTGCGCAGCTGGTCCGGTTCGTCGACGACGAGCACTGCCGGGTCGGCGAGGTTGAGGTCGAGCTTGTCCCAGCGGCCCTGCACCAGGAGGGTGTCGCCCGATTCGAGCACGATGGTCTGCGCGTCGATCGGCTCGCCGGAGCGCTGCACGGCCAGGATGACGAGGTCGCCGCTCTCGGTGACCATCCCCGGGAACACGGTCTCGCCGACCATGCTCGACCGCGGGGCGACGACCACCTCCGCCACACCGTACGTGGAGTCGATGAGCGCGTCCGTGCGCCCGAGCGCGCCGTTGACGCCCAGGCCCGCGAGCTTGTTGTCGTGTTTCAGGATGCGGATGCTCGCGGTGTCACCGCGGAGCAGCAGGCGGTCGCCGGGGCGTACGACGTCCCCGGCCGGGCGGTGGTCCGTGCCCTGCACGGCGATCAGCTGCACGGCCGACTGGTCGCCGAGGCTGAGCGTCGCCGTCGGGCGGCCGATCAGGGGAGAGCCGCCGCGCACCCGTACCCTGGCGAACGGCTGCGGGGACGCGTACTCGCCGAGCAGCGTCCTGGCGTGGTCGCTCAGGTCGCGTGGCATGGTCGCCGGGCGGCGATCCGGGATGAGCCAGCGGCCGAACAGCACGGTGATGAGCACCGTGCCGACCACCAGCACGGCGCCGATGGCGGTGAAGTCGAAGAAGCCGAACCCTCCGTGCCCGGTGGTCGCCGCCAGTTCGGAGATGATGACGTTGACCGGGCTGCCGGTGAGGGTGAGCAGCGAACCGGCGTGGGCGCCGAACGCGAGCGGCAGCAGCAGGCGCGATGGGGCGACAGAGATCCGGGAGGCGACGACCACCACGACGGGCAACAGGGCGGCGACCGCGCCGTTCACGCTGATCAGGGCGGACAGCAGGGCGACCACGAGCATCACGAGCACGGTCAGCACCGCCGTCTTGGTGCCGCCGCGGGCCACGAGCTGCTGCCCGGCCCATCCGGTGAGTCCGGAGGCGTCGAGCCCTTCGGCGACCACGAACAGTGCGGCGATCAGCACGACGGCTGGATCGGCGAATCCGGCGAACGCCTCGTGCAGGTCGAGGATGCCCGTGGCCAGGAGCGCGAGTGCCGCGCCGACCGCCACGAGCCCCGTCGGAACCTTGCCGCTCACGAAGGCGACCACGGTGACGCCGAGGATCACCATCGTCACCGCGATGTCGTTCACACCCTGACCATACTGCCCGCCCCCGCCCCCGCAAATGCATGCATTTCAGCCGGGCGCGGACCGGGCCGGGGGCGGGACGGGTCAGGTCAGCTCAGCTCAGCTCAGGCGAGGACGGCGAGCGCGTCGATCTCGACGAGCATCTCGGCGCGGGGGAGCCCGGTGAAGACGGTGGTGCGGGCCGGGAGGACGCCGGAGGCGACGCGCGGGGCGATGAAGGCGCCGAATGCGTCGTTCATCGCGGCGAAGTCGTCGCGGGTGGTGAGGTAGACGCGCAGCATCATCACGTCGTCGAAGGTCGCGCCGCCCGCCGCCAGGATCGCCTCGACGTTCTGCAGCGTGCGGGTGGTCTGCGCGGCCACGTCGCCGGGGAAGAGGTATTCGTTCGTCGCAGGGTCGACGGGACCCTGGCCGGAGACCTGCACGAACGGGCCGCGCTTCACCCCCTGCGAGAAGGTGTGCGCCGGGGCGGGGGCGTCGGTGGTGGAGATCGCGGTGCGGTCAGTCATCGGTGTCCTTTCGAGACGGTCGAGATGGGGTGGTCGGAGGAAGGAAAGGGGAATCGCCGGTGAAGCCGAGCTCCGCCGAGATGCGGTCGGTCGCGTCGTGCAGCGCAGGAAGCAGGCCGAGGACGCCCTCGTACGGCAGCACGACATTCGGCACGGAGACGGATACAGCGGCCGCGATGCGCCCGTCCGCGCCGAACACCGGGGCGCCGACGCAGTTCATGAACGTCTCGTGCTCCTCGTGGTCCTGCGCCCAGCCGCGTTCTGCGCTGCGGCGCACCTCGTCGATCAGCTCGGCGGCCGACCCGATGGTGTTGCCGGTGAAGCGCTCGAAGTCGACCGTGGATGCGACGCGCGCCAGCTCGGCATCGTCCAGCCCGCCGAGCAGCACCTTGGCCACCGCCGTGGCGTGCAGCGCGGCCGGCAGCCCCACCCGCGAGTACATCCGCAGCGGCTGCCGGGATTCGACCTTGTCGATGTAGGTCACCGTCCCGCCGTCGTATGCGGCGAGGTGCACGGTCTGGCCGGTGGCGGCGCCGAGCGCGCGCAGCACCGGGGAGGCCACGCCCCGCACATCCCGGGTGTCGAGCGCGGTCTGCGCCAGCGTGAACACCGTCGAGCCGACGTGGTAGCGGTACTCGGAGTCGCGGGTGACGTACCCGTGCTCTTCGAGCGTCCTGAGCAGCCGGAGCACCGTGGTCTTGTGCACGCCGACAGCCTCGGCGAGGGCGTCGAGCGTCCGGGTGCCGTTCGAGACGAGGTCCAGCAGGTCGAGAGCGCGGGAGAGGGACTGGCTCACGACGACGTCCGCCAGGGGATGTCGCCGGGATGCACGTGCCACGCCGACCAGGTGGCGTCCGGTGCGTCCGCGAGCAGGTCGCGCTCTCGCGCATCCGGGACCGTCAGCGGGCGGTCGCCGTGGCCGATCAGCGTCAGCGCCGCGAGGGCGTGGCCGAGCCGCAGGCACGCGGCGGCCGACCTGCCCTCGGAGAGCCCGGCGAGGTAGCCGGCGGCGAAGGCATCGCCCGCCCCGACCGGCTCGACCACCTCGACCGTGAGGCAGGCGACGTGCGTCTCCTCCCCCTCCCGCAGGTAGCTGGATGCGCGGCGAGAGTCGTCTTTGAGCACCACCCGTTCGAGCAGTGGATGCGCGTCGAACAGCCGCTGCGGGTCGCTGTGCCCGAAATATGCCTCCGCCTCGTCCGCGCCGACGAACAGCGTCCCGGCTTGCCCGACGAGCGCGTCGAGCGGCGCCGTGTCCCTGCCGTGCCAGAGCCGCGGCCGGTGGTTGAGGTCGACGCTGATGGTGGTGGCCGGCCCCGTCGTCTCGCGGAGGGACGCGACCGCCTGAGCTGCGCTGTCCGAGATGGCGGCGGTGATGCCGCTAGTGTGCACGATGGCGGCGTCGCGGAGAATGCTCGCCGCCGGGTCTGCCGCGAGGGTGCCCGGCCCGATGGCGGACGCGGCGGACCCGCTGCGGTAGTAGTGCATCCTGGTGCCTGCCCCGTGCGGGCCGCTTGTGGTCTCTTTGACGTAGATGCCGGTCGGGCGGCTGTCGTCCGTCTCGACCGCGGACAGGTCGAGGCCGGCGTCGGTCGCGGTGGCGCGGATGCGCTCGCCGAAGCCGTCGTCGCCGAGGCGCGAGATCCACGCGGTGGGGATGCCCATCCTGGCGAGGGAGGTGGCGACGTTGAACTCGGCCCCGCCGACGTCGGAGCCGAACGTCTCCGCCTCGGCAAGCGGCCGGTGCGCGTCCGGGTAGAGGACGACCATGGCCTCTCCGATGGTCACCAGTCTGCCCACGCGCACCTCGTCTCGTGTCGTCCCGTGCCGTCTGGGATGGTCGGCGCTGCGCCGGGGTTTCGCCGGGGATGGTCGTCATGCTAGAACAGGGAGAACAGTTTATGCAATCTACGTTGCGCTCTGTGCAACGCGAAGGAGTCGTGTGCTCGCCAGCAAGGCCATGCCGCTCGCATACACCGCGGACGAGGTCGCCGCGCTCGCCGAGCGCCGCCCGCCGCTGACCGACTTCCCCACGCCGCTCGTCACGGTGAGCGAGGCCGCCGTGCAGCACAACCTCGACACGATGGCCGCCTGGTGCGCGGCGGCCGGAGTGGGCATCGCCCCGCACGGCAAGACCACGATGAACCGCGACCTCTGGCAGCGCCAGCTCGACGCCGGCGCCTGGGGAATCACGGTCGCCACCCCGTGGCAGCTGTCGGTCGCCCTCGAGTGGAACATCCCGCGCGTGCTGCTCGCCAACGCCCTGGTGCAACCGGATGCGCTGCGTTTCGTGGCTCCGCACGCCGAGCGGGTGCTGGTGTGGGCGGACTCGGTGCGCGCGGTGGAGATCATGGATGCCGTGCTGGCGACGGCGGACGACCGAACCTCGCCGCTCGGGGTGCTGGTCGAGCTCGGCGCTCCGGGAGGGCGCACCGGGGCGCGCAGCGTGGAGGACGCGCTGGCCGTGGCCGAGGCGGTCGCCGCATCCGCGAGCCTGCGGCTGGCGGGGGTTGCCGGGTACGAGGGCGCTCTCGCGCACGACGGCACGGACGCCGCGCTCGGGGTCGTGCGTTCCTACCTCCAGCGGATGCTCGCCCTGCACGACGCGATCGAGGCCGCCGGGCTTTACCCGGACGACGCCCCGACGATTCTCACGGCGGGCGGCAGCGCATACTTCGACGTGGTCGCCGAGGTGCTCGCGCCCCGCCGCGACCTGGCCGGGGAGCGCGGGCGGGCGGTCGACGTGCTGCTGCGCTCCGGCGCGTACATCACCCACGACGACGGCTTCTACAGCGGCATCACTCCGCTCGGCCGCGGCCCGGGGGGTGAGTTCCGTTCGGCGATCCACGGCTGGGCGACCGTCGTCTCCCGTCCGGAGCCCGGCCTGGTGCTGGTGGATGCGGGCAAGCGCGACTTCCCGTACGACGAGGGGCTGCCGGTGCCGCAGGCACTTCGACGGTTCGGCGAGCGCACCGTGACCCGGTTCCCCGACGCCATCGCCACCGCGATGAACGACCAGCACACCTTCGTGCGCGTCCCGGAGTCGGCGGTTGTCGAGGTGGGCGACGTGATCCGCTTCGGCCTCTCGCACCCGTGCACCACCTTCGACAAATGGCGGGCGCTGCCGGTGCTGGACGACGTCACGGCGGAGATGCCGCATGTCATCGGCCTGCTGGAGACAGCGTTCGGCTGACCCCGCCCCGTCACAGCGGCCACCGAGGACCCGCGCTTCCGCCGCCACCCAGCCACCGACCAACCGACCACCCAGCGCAGGAGCCCATGAGCCACACCGACCCCGCCCTCCTCGTCACCCTCCGTGCCGACCGCGCCATCACCGTCGTCCGCGCCCCGCGCATCGACGACCCCTCCGCGCTCTGCGCCGCCCTGGCCTCCGGGGGCATCCGCGCCGTCGAGTTCACCTTCACCACCCCGGGCGTCGAGCGGATCGTCGCCGAGGCCGCAGCGGCCGCGTCCGGGCACGGAGCGCTGGTGGGGGCCGGAACCGTCACCGACGAGGCGAAGGCCGAGGCCGCCATCGCCGCCGGAGCGCGCTTCATCGTGACCCCCGGCCTGCACGACGGGGTCGCGGCGATCTGCCGCGAGGCGGGCATCCCGTTCCTACTGGGCGCGCTGACCCCGACCGAGGTGATGCGCGCCGTCGAGGCCGGAGCCGCCGCGGTGAAGATCTTCCCGGCGACACTCGTCGGCCCCGGCTACCTGAAAGACCTCGGCGGCCCGTTCCCCGGCGTCGAGTTCGTGCCGTCCGGCGGCCTGCGTGCCGACAACGCGGCCGCGTGGGTGCAGGCGGGGGCGCTCGCCGTCACCGCTGGATCGAGCGTGGTCTCCGCCGCGACCATCGAGGCCGCCGACTGGGATGCGATCACCGAGCGGGCGGCGGAGTTCCGGGCGGCGGCACTCCGGCCGTGAGCGGGGAAGCCGCGCCCGGCGCATCCACTGGCGCATCCACTCTCCTCCGCGGCGGCCTGGTGCTCGATGGGTCCGGCAGCCCCGGCCGGGTCGCCGACGTGCTGCTGCACGGCGACAGGATCGCGGAGGTCGGCCGGCACCTCACCGCTCCCGGCGCCCGCATCATCGACGCATCCGGGCTGGCCGTCGCGCCCGGCTTCATCGACATGCACGCGCACTCCGACCTCGCCGTGCTCACCGACAGCGCGCACCTCGCCAAGGTCTCGCAGGGCGTCACGACCGAGGTTCTCGGCCAGGACGGCCTCTCCTACGTCCCGGCGACTGACGAGACGATGCCGATCCTGCGCGAGCAGCTGGCCGGCTGGAACGGCGTCCCGGACGGCCTCGATTTCTCCTGGCGCAGTGTCGCGGACTACCTCGCGGCCGTGGATGCACGCGGCACCGCCGCGAACGTCGCCTACCTGATCCCGCAGGGCTCGGTCCGCATGGCCGTCGTCGGCACCGAGAACCGCCGGGCCACCCCCGCCGAGCTGGACGGCATGCGCGCCATCGTCGCCGCCGGGATGCGCGACGGAGCGTTCGGCCTGTCCTCCGGCCTCACCTATGTGCCCGGGATGTTCGCCGACAGCGCCGAGCTCGCCGCCCTCTGCGCCGTCGTCGCCGAGCACGGCGGCTTCTACGCGCCGCACCAGCGCTCGTACGGCGCTGGAGCGCTCGACGCCTACGCCGAGATGGTCGCCATCGCCCGCGACACGGGATGCGCGCTCCATCTCACCCACGCGACGATGAACTTCGGCGTCAACCGCGGGAGGGCGGGCGACCTGATCGACCTGATCGACGGCGCCATCGCCGACAGCGTCGACCTCACCATCGACACATACCCATACCTCGCGGGCTCCACCACGCTCGCCGCGCTGCTGCCCAGCTGGTCGGCGGTCGGCGGCCCGGAGGCGACCATCGCCCGCCTCGCCGACCCCGCCGTCCGGTCGCGCGTCGCCCACGAACTGGACGTGCTCGGCACGGACGGCTGCCACGGCGTGCCCGTCGACTGGGCCACCATCGAGATCTCCGGTGTGCGCGACCCCGCGCTCTCCGCTGCGGTCGGCCGCACCGTCGCCGCCATCGCCGCCGACCAGGGCGTCCCGCCCACCGAGGCGTACTTCGACCTGCTCGTCGCCGACCGGCTCGGCACGAGCATCCTGCAGCACGTCGGAGACGAGCAGAACGTCCGCACGATGATGCGCCACCCCCGGCACACCGGAGGAAGCGACGGCATCCTGGTCGGCGCGAAGCCGCATCCACGCTCGTGGGGCACGTTCCCGCGCTACCTCGGCCACTACGTGCGGGAGGAGGGCGTGCTCACCCTCGAAGACGCGATCGTGCACCTCTCCGCCCGCCCGGCCGCACGGCTGGGGCTGACCGACCGCGGGCGGATCGCGCCCGGGATGGTTGCCGACCTGGTGCTCTTCGACCCGGCCACCGTGACCGACCGCGCGACCTACGCGGAGCCGCGGAGTCAAGCAGCGGGCATCCCGTGGGTGTTCGTCGCGGGGCGGCCGGTGATGGCTGACGGGATGCGCACCGGCGAGACGCCGGGTCGTGCCCTGCGGAAGGGCACGACCGCAGCTCGCTGACCTCTACCTGGCCGACTCCTGCACACCGCGCACCGTCGCGACCAGCGGCGCGAACAGGCGCTCGTCGTCCGTGATCCCGGTGATCTCGCGCACGATGTCTTCCGCGGTCGCCTCGCGCAGCAGCTGCTGCAGCTCGACGCTCTGGGTGTCCTCCGGCACGTCGAACCGGAGGGCGGCGCCGACGGCCGTGAGCAGCGCATCCGGGATCCCTCCCGTGTACTGCACGTAGTCGGCGGCCGGGCCGATGAAGCGGTCGTCGCGGCCGAGCTTGCGCAGCGGCTCGCGGCCGACGCGGGTCACCTCGTCGACCAGGTACGGGTTCGTGAACCTGTCCAGGATCTTCGCCCGGTACGCTGCCAGGTCGGCTGCGTCGAGGCCGTGTTTGGCCGCCAGCGCCGCCGACGTCTCCTCCAGTGCCGCCTCGGCCGCGGAGCGCACGGCGGGGATCGCGATGGCCTCGCTGATCGTCGTCGCTCCCGCCAGGAAGCCGGTGTACGCCACCGTCGCGTGCCCGGTGTTCACCGTGAACAGCTTGCGCTCGATGTACGGCGCGAGCGAGTCGACGAAGTGCGCGCCGGGGATGCTCGGCTCCGCCCCCGCGAACGGGCTGCGGTCGACCACCCACTCGTAGAACGCCTCGACCGTCACGTCGATCCCGGCATCGGGTGCCTGGGCGGGCACGATGCGGTCGACGGCGGTGTTGGCGAAGATCGCCTTCGCGGCCAGCGCATCCCGGGTCTCGTCGTCCGGCAGGCCGTCGAACAGCTCGGCGGCGAGCAGGTCGGTCGCGCCGATCGCGTTCTCGCACGCCATCACGGCGAGCCGCGGGGCGTCGTCTGCGCGGGCGGCGAGCCCGGCGGCGATCACCGGCGCGACGAAGCGCAGGATGCGCGGGCCCACCGCCGTGGTGACGATGTCGGCCGACGCGATCTCCGCGACCAGTGCCGCCTCGTCCGTCGCGCTGTTGATCGCACGGAAGCCGTCCACCACGGTGGTCTTCGACTGCTCTCCGACCTCGTGGACGCTGTAGGAGTCCGCAGCGGCCAGGGCGTCGATCAGCTCGGCGTTGACATCCGCGAACACCACCTCGTACCCGGCTTCGTGGAGCAGGAGCCCCACGAAGCCGCGGCCGATGTTGCCCGCACCGAAGTGGACGGCTTTCATGCGTTCCTCACCCGTCCTATTCGTTCACGTCGCCGAGGAGCGCGAACAGGGCGTCCGCATCCGGTGCGTCGAGCAGTTTCTGCACGTCGTCCTCCTCCGAGAAGAGGATCGCGATCTTGGACAGGATCTCCAGGTGCTCGTTGTTCTGCCCGGCGATGCCGACGACGAACCGCACCTCCTCGCCGCCCCAGTCGAGCGGGGAGGAGTACCGGATGAACGACAGGGCGGACCGCTTGATCTCGTCCTTGGATTCGTTGGTGCCGTGCGGGATCGCGAGGCCGTTGCCCATGAAGGTCGAGACGGTGTTCTCGCGGTCCTGCATCGAGTCGACGTACGCGGGCTCCACCGCTCCCGCGGCCACCAGCAGGGCGCCGGCCTCGCGGATGGCGTCCTCCCTGGTGGATGCGGTCCCCGCCGCCACCACGTTGGCCCTGTCGAGAATTGTGTCTGTCATCGGTTCGCGTCCTCCGGAGTGTTCTGCTGCGCCTTCACGAGGTCGACCACCTCGTCGTAGCGCGGGCTGTTCATGAAGTTGTCCACCGAGACGTGCTGCGACGCGGGGGACTGGCCCTTTGCGCGGTCGGTCAGCTCGCGCTGGGTGATCACGAGGTCGGCGGTGCCGTCGAGGTTGCTGATGGCCTGGTTCGTCACCGTCACCCCGTCGATGCCCGCCTTCTTGATCTTGTTGCGGAGGACGGAGGCGCCCATCGCGCTCGACCCCATCCCAGCGTCGCACGCGAACACGATGTTGCGCACGAGCCGCGACGTCGCGTCGCCCTGGGCGTCACCGGTGTCGTGCTCTCCCTCGTTGACGAGGCTCTGCAGCACGCTCGACTCCTTGCCCTTGTTGGCCTGGGTCGCGGCGACGGCCGCCGTCATGTCACCGGCGTTGCCCGCAGCGAGGTCGCGCTTGCGGCTCGCACGCAGGATGACGGAGCAGACGATGAACGAAACGGCGGCCGCTCCGATCACCGAGAGCACCACGCCGACGAGGCTCGGGCCGGGGGTCTGCAGCAGCACGGCGATGATCGAGCCGGGGGAGGCCGGAGCGCGGAGGCCGGTCTGGAACGCGGCGTTGATCGCGACACCGGTCATACCGCCGGCGATGGCGCCGATGATCAGGATCGGCTTCATCAGCACGTACGGGAAGTAGATCTCGTGGATGCCACCGAAGAACTGGATGATGATCGCGCCGGGTGCGCTCGCCCGGGCGACGCCGAGGCCGAAGAACGAGTACGCGGCCAGGATGCCGAGACCGGGGCCGGGGTTCGCCTCGAGGAGGAACAGGATCGACTTGCCGGTCTGCTGCGCCTGCTCGATGCCGAGCGGGGTGAGCACGCCGTGGTTGATCGCGTTGTTGAGGAACAGCACCTTGCCCGGCTCGATCAGGATGCTCGCGAGCGGCAGCAGGTGCAGGGACACCAGCCAGTTCACCGCACCGCCGAGCACGCTGCTCAGCCATTCGACGATCGGTGCGATGCCGAAGAACGCACCGATCGACAACAGCATGCCGACGATGCCGGCCGAGAAGTTGTTCACCAGCATCTCGAAGCCGGCCTTGATCTTGCCGTCCCAGATGCGGTCCACCTGCTTGATCACGTATGCGCCGAGCGGGCCCATGATCATCGCGCCGATGAACATCGGGATGTTGCTGCCGACGATCACACCCATCGTGGCGATGGAGCCGACCACGCCGCCACGCACGCCGTAGACCATGCGGCCACCGGTGTTCGCGATCAGCAGGGGCAGCAGGTAGGTGATCATCGGGCCGACGAGGCCCACGTACTGGTTGAAAGTGTGACCACTCGGGTCCTGCGCCAGCACGGTGGCGGCGCCTTCCCAGCCGATCTTCGCCTGGTCCCCGAAACCGCCGAGGATGCCGCTGATCGCCCAGTTGGTGCTCTGCAGCCAGCCGGTCGCGATGAAGAGTGCCGTGATGAACCCCCAGGCGATGAACGCAGGGATGTTCGGCATGACCATGTTCGAGAGGAAGGTTCCGAAGCGCTGCACGTGAACGCGCGCGCCGTTCGGCTTCCGTGTCGTCGTCTCTGACGCCGTGGACATTGTGGTGCCTCGTTTCTTGTCGGGGTTACTGTGGGGGGCGCCCGGAGATGGCGGCGCGAACCGCATCCCGGGCCTCTGCCGCGCCATCGGCGGCCAGTGCGATCTCGGCCAGGTTCTTCGCCTGGTCGAGGGTGAAGCGCTTGATGGACATGCGCACGTCGGCGATCGCCGCCGGCGACATCGAGAGGGTCGTCGCGCCGAGGCCGACGAGCACGACGGCGAGCAGCGGGTCGGCCGCGGCCTCTCCGCAGATGCCGACCGGCTTGCCGAGGTCGCTTCCCGCCTTGCCGACCTCGCCGATCAGGCGGAGGACGGCCGGGTGCCACGGGTCCTGGAACCCGGCGACGGAGCCGAGCAGGCGGTCGGCGGCGAGCGAGTACTGGGTGAGGTCGTTGGTGCCGATGGAGGCGAACGCCGCCTCGCGCAGGATGCGGTCCGCTGTCAGCGCTGCCGACGGGATCTCCACCATCACGCCGACGGTCTTCAGCCCGAACTCGGACGCCAGCTGCACGAAGTAGCGGGTCTCCTCGACCGTCGCGACCATCGGCGCCATCACCCAGAGGTCGGCGTCCGTCGCGGCGTCGGCTTCGGCGAGGGCCGTCAGCTGCTCGCGCAGCAGGTCCTCGTTGGCGCGGAGCGCGCGCAGGCCGCGCAGGCCGAGCGCCGGGTTGTCCTCGTGAGCGTCGTTCAGGAATTCGAGCGGCTTGTCCGCGCCCGCGTCCAGCACACGCGCGACCACCTTCTGGCCGGGGAACGCCGACAGCAGCCGGATGTACTCCGCCCGCTGCTGCTCGACGGTCGGGGCCATGCGCTGGTCGAGGAAGAGGAACTCGGTGCGGAACAGGCCGACGCCCTCGGCCCCCGCATCCACTGCCTTCTGTGCGCCGTCTGCCGAACCGAGGTTGGCGAGCAGCGGGATGGCGGTGCCGTCGGCGAGCGTGCCCGGTTCGGTTCCCCCGCTGAGGGCGGCCTCGCGGTCGGCGATGCGGCGCTCTGCATCGGCGCGGCGTTCGGCGTCCGGTGCGACCGTGACGGTTCCGGATGCGGCGTCCACAACGATCTCGGTGCCGTCGGCGATGGCGTCCGCCCCTGCGACGCCGACGATGGCGACGATGGCCTTCTCGCGCGCCAGGATCGCGGTGTGCGACGTCGGTCCGCCCTCGCGGGTGACCAGGCCGAGCACCTTGGTCAGGTCGAGCAGGGCGGTGTCGGCAGGCGCGAGGTCGTGCGCGACCAGGATGTACGGGGTGTCGGACTGCGGCACGCCGGGCGCCGGGCGGCCGGACAGTGCGGAGATGACGCGCTGGGCGACATCGTCCAGGTCGGTCGCGCGCTCGCCCATGTATCCGCCGAGGCCGATGAGCATGTCGCGGAAGACGGCGAAGCCCTCGAACACGGCGCGTTCCGCGGTCTTGCCGGACTCGATGCGGTCGGAGACGTCGGAGGCGAGAGTGGAGTCCTCCGCCATCATCGACTGGGCTTCGAGCACGTCGGCCGCGGTGCCGTCCACCTTCGCGGCGCGGGCGCGCAGGTCGTCTGCGACGGCGGCGACCGCGGAGGCGAAGCGTGCGCGCTCCTCGTCCGGGGTGCTGGTGCTCGGGGTGTCAGCGGGCTCGGGAAGCGGGTCGGACATCCGGAGCACGGGGCCGATGGCGATGCCCTGGCCGATGCCTGCCCCGGTGAGGACGTCAGTGGCGGTGGTGTCGGACATGATCAGGCGTCGTGATCCGTCGCGAGGATCTCGGCCAGGTCGTCGAGCACGGCCTCGCCGCCTGGTGCGTCCGTGGTAAGAACGATCTTGTCCCCGTGGTCGATGCCCAGGGAGATGACGCCCAGGATGCTTCCCGCGTCGACGGTCTTGCCGCCCTCCTTGGTCAGCTTGACCTGCGCGCCGGACTTGCCGACCGCCTCGACGAACAGCTTCGCCGGGCGCGCGTGCAGCCCGTGGGTCGATCCGACGGTGATGATCCGCTCAGCCATGATTCTGTGCTCCTTCGGTGTCGCTCGGGAACGTTTCCCGGCTTCCCATATTCATAGTCTCGCTGCTCACAGGGCCGCAGCCTTTGCGTCGAGAGCCAGGTCGAGGGCCGCGGATCCGTCGATGGCAGCGGGGGAGACGGCGGGCAGCACGGCGACGGCGGCGCCGGACGATGCCGCCAGTTCCTGCAGGGCGGGCAGCTGCGGCGAGAGGTGCGCACCGACGAGGACGACGTCGACGCCCGCGTACGACTCGAGCTGGCTGGCGCTCCCCGCGACGACGTTCGCCTCGACACCACGAGCGGCAGCTGCTGTGCGCAGCTTCAGGGCGACGAACGTGCTCGACGCGCCGGCGCCACAGACGACCAGGATCTTCATTGACCTGCCTTGCCTTTCGAGATGGTGCGGATGGAGCCTCTTCGATGCTTGTCCGCATCCACCGGTCGTGCCAGCAGCGTTTCTTCCTCCTGTGCGGAAAGATCGTCGGGGAGCGGCCACCGTGCGGTCAGGAGGTGGTTGACTCGGGGAGAAAGGTGGTCGCGGTGGCCCTCTCGGCGAAGCAGACGAGAATGCTGGACATTCTCGCGCGCCGTGCTGCCTGGGTGACGGCCGCCGACCTCGCGAGCGAACTCGGTGTGACCACCCGCAGCATCCGCAGCTACACCGCCGCGCTCAAGGAGCTGGTCGAGTCCGGTGCAAGCGGCTACCGGCTCGACCGGGAGGCGTACGACGCCTTCCTCGCCGACGCGGCAGCGGGAGCGGGTAGCGGCGACACAGCGGACTCCCCGCAGGAGCGGCTCGTCTTCCTCGTGCGCCGCCTGCTCGACGAGCCGGACGGCATCGACGTGTTCGAGACGGCGGAGAGCCTGTTCGTCAGCGACTCCACCATCGAGTCCGACCTGACCAGGATGCGCGGCCTCCTCGCGGACACCGAGCTCACGCTCACGCGCAGGGGCCCCGTCGTGCGGCTGGCCGGCCCGGAGATCGCCCGGCGCAAGCTGCTGAGCCGGCTGTTCCGCGACGAGATGCGCCAGGGGGTCGTCGACATCGCGCGCATCCAGGAGGCGTTCGCGTCCGAGGGGCTGGCGAGCTTCAAGTCCGACCTGGTCGAGATGCTGGATGCCCGGGGCTTCTTCGTCAACGAGTACGGCATCAACGACGTGCTGCTGCACATGGCGGTCGCGCTCGACCGCGTCGCCAAGAACCGGGTGCTCCCCGCCGCAGCCGATCCGGAGGTGAGCGAGACCATCCGCACCCTCGCCGACGACCTTGGCACGCTCGTCACCACGCACTTCGACGTGGTGCTCGACCCCACGGAGCTGCGGTACCTGGCGATCCTGCTGCGCACCAGGGTGATCGCGCCAGGGGCGGGATCCGACACGGTCGCCGAGTTCGTGAGCGACGACGACCTGGAGGTGGTGCGCGGGATCGTGGCACGCGCATCCACCGAGTACCTGGTGGACCTGCGGGACGAGAACTTCATCGTGCGCCTCACGCTGCACGTGCAGAACCTGGTGGCGCGCGCCCACGAGAAGACGTACTCGCGCAACCCGCTGACCCGCTCGATCAAGAGCTCGTACCCGATGATCTACGAGCTGGCCGTCTACATCGCGAGCCGGTTGCAGGCCGCGGAGGACATCGTGGTCAACGACGACGAGATCGCGTACATCGCGATGCACGTCGGCGCATACCTGGAGCAGCAGTCCCGCCGGAGGGATGCGGTCACCTGCGCGGTCATCTGCCCCAACTATTACGACATGCACATCCTGCTCAGGGAGCGGCTGGAGAGCGCGCTCGGCGACGAACTCGACGTGACGAGCGTGATCACCTCGACGGAGGCCGACTGGGATGCGATCGACGCCGACCTCGTGCTGAGCACGATCGAGCCGCGCGGCCGCAGAGAGAACACGGTGATCGTGCAGCCGTTCCTGACCGAGGCGGACATCGAGCACACACGCCAGGCCATCGCGCGCATCCGTCGTCAGCGTCGCCGGGCGCGGATCAAGAACGACCTGCTGGAGTACTTCGACGAGCGGCTCTTCCTGCGGAACTTCTACGCCCGCGACCCTGACTCGATGATCAGGGCGCTGGGCGACAGGATGATCGCGGCCGGCGCGATCGACCAGGACTACGTCGACCAGACCATCGAGCGCGAGCACATGTCGTCGACGGCGTTCACCGACTCGCTGGCGGTGCCGCACGCGATGACGATGAGCGCCAAGCGCACGGCCATCGCCATCGTGGTCAACGACGCCGCGATGGACTGGGGGGATGCGCGGGTCAACGTCATCGCATACATCGCGTTCGACGCGGGCGGCCGGGCATCCTTCCAGACGGTCTTCGACCAGTTCGTCGAGGTCTTCTCCGACCGCGAGACGGTGCTCTCCCTCATCCGCCGCACCGCGACGTTCCCCACCTTCATCGACGAGCTCGTCCGCATCATCGACTCGTGAGCGCCGCCCCGCCTCGCCCCTTCTTGTGAGCGGCTAACGGGATTCGTCTGACCGCGACGTGACGGTTTCCGGAGCCTTCCACGGCTCAGGACGACCACTCACGAGGAGAGCGAGTTGCCTCCGCCGCTGAGGAACGGCGAGTGCCCAGACGAGCGTGGAGACGCCGAGGGCCGCGACGGCCATGAGGCCGTAATTCACGGCGAGCACCAGCACGTCTATGCCGGTGGGAATGAGGGGGTTTCGCTCCATGCACGCTCCTAACGTGCCACGAGTATTTCGCGCTCAACTCAAATCTGTCAAGCAAAATTCCACATTTGCGCTGTCTTCACTCCTGCTCGTCTGAGAACTGGCAATCGCTGGCCGTAAGCGGTTCGGGCAAGGTCACCTCCTGCCGGTGGGGTTGGTAGCCCGCCCCGCAAAGAAACGAGTCCGGACCTGTTCACGCGACGCGCCGAGCGCGCCCGTGAACAAGTCCGGACTCGATGGTGTCGCTAGTTGGCGGTGACCGCGTAGGTCACCGAGACGCCGGGGGTGCCGACGGCGACGGTGTACTTGTCGTTGGTGAAGACGGCCTTCGAGTCGGTTGCGCCCGACTGGACGGTGTATCCGGCCTTCTCGAGGGCGGACTTCGCGTCGGCGAAGCCTGACGTGTTCTTCGGCTGGACGGTGACCGACCAGCCGTTGGCCTCGTCGCCGCGGGCGACGAGCAGGATCCCGTCGACGAGCGGGACGTCCTTCTTCGGGAAGCTCGCGGGGAGCGTGGCCGAAGCTGCGGCGGTCTCGGAAGCCGAGGGGCTGGATGACGTGTCGTTCGCGCTGCCGCTGGCGCAGCCTGCGAGGGAACCGATGGTGAGGGCCGCCGCGATGACGGCCGGAACGAGCATTTTCTTACGTGACTGCATGTTTGTTTCCTAGTGCTGTATGTGTGTCCGGAATTGCAAACATTCAGCTTACTCGCGAGGGCTGACAGCTGGTCTGCCCACAGCAGAAGGAAAGGGGATCAGCCGAGCAGGAGCGCGCTCAGCTGGTCGCTCGAGTGCACGACCGCGATGGCGCCGGCAGCCTCGGCGGGGGAGCCGTATCCCCACTCCACCAGGATGGTCGGCAGTCCGTTCTCGCCTGCGCCCTCCACGTCGAACGACCGGTCGCCTACCATCACGGTGTGCGCCAGGTCCACGCCCTGCGCGGTCAGGCGGCGCAGCGCCTCGGCGACGACGTCGGCCTTCGCGCTCAGCGTCTCGTCCTCCGATGCGCCGGTGATCACGTCGAAGTACTGTGCGAGGTCGAAGTGCTCCAGGATGCGCTTGGCCTGCAGCTCGGGCTTGCTCGTCGCGACGGCCAGCGGGATGCCCGCGGCCTGCAGCCGGGTGAGCAGCCCCCGGATGCCCGGGAAGACTGCAGAGTCGAACGCGCCGTTCTCGTGGTAGTCGGCACGGTAGACCGTGAGGGCGTCACGCGCCTCCTGCTCGGTCATCCCGGCGAACTCCTGGAGGGATTCGAGGAGGGGAGGGCCGACGTACTCGACGAGCTTGGCGGGGGATGGCACGGGCAGGCCGAGGGTCTCGAAGGTGGTGACGAGCGAGGAGGTGATGCCGGGTGCGGAGTCTGTGAGGGTGCCGTCGAGGTCGAACAGGACGCAGGTCCAGGTGCGGGTGACGGTGGTGGGGGTCGGGTTGGTCATAGCTGTCCTATGGTATGTGAGGTGTTTCAGAAACGTCTCAGTGCTCGCTGAGAGCTGACTCGATGTGGGAGCGGGCGACGACCATCGTCTGCTCGGTGCCCGGGTTGAACTGCACGGCCACGAACTCGGCCGACCGGATGAAGCCCAGCGCCTCGGTCGCCGGCACGATCACGGCCTGCACCTGCGTGCCCGCGCCCTCCTCCGTGGCGCCCACCGCATCCCGCAGCGCCTTCATCGACGTGAACAGCGGCAGCACGGGCTCGCCGTTCGTGGACGTGAGCGTGCGCAGGCGGGTGTCCTGCGGGGTGGAGCCGGTGACGTCGACGACCAGGCCGCCCTTCACCGCGGCGGCGAGCAGCGCATCCAGGTTCTCGAGGGTCGGCTCCGCTGCGATGGCGGCCAGCGCCGTACGGACGGCGACGTTCTCGTAGCTCTGCGGGAAGCGGGGCTGTTTCATCAGAACAGCCTGCTGTCGCTGTCGTCGAGGCCGCGCATGGCGTCGTAGTCGAGCACCAGGCATCGGATGCCGCGGTCCTCTGCGAGGGTGCGCGCCTGCGGTTTGATCTCCTGCGCGGCGAACACGCCCTGCACCGGGGCGAGGTGCGGATCGCGGTTCATCAGCTCCAGGTAGCGGGTGAGCTGCTCGACGCCGTCGATGTCTCCCCGGCGCTTCAGCTCGACGGCGACGGAGCCGCCCGCCGCATCCCTGGCCAGGATGTCGACGGGGCCGATCGCCGTCATGTACTCACGGCGCACGAGGGTGTGCCCGTCGCCGAGGAGGTGGATCTGCTCGGCCAGCAGCTTCTGCAGGTGGGCTTCGACGCCGTCCTTCTGCAGGCCGGGGTCGACGCCGAGGTCGTGCGCGGAGTCGTGCAGCACCTCGTGGATGGAGACGACGAGCATGTCCGCCGTCTTCGCCTGGGTGACCTTCCAGACCTCGGTGACACCGGCATCCCGTTGCGCGTCGTCCGGCTCGATGACGCTGAGGGTGCAGGGCGGGCTCATCCAGTTGAGCGGCTTGTACGAGCCGCCGTCGGAGTGGACGAGGAGGCTGCCGTCGGATTTGAGCATGAGGAGCCGGTTCGCGAGCGGCAGGTGAGCGCTCAAGCGACCGGCGTAATCGACGGAGCAATGGGCAATGACGAGACGCACCGGATCATCCTACGGCGCTGGCAGGATGGGCACATGACCCGCCAACTCCTCATCGGCACGTATACCGAAATCCTCCCGCACGTCTCCGGGAGCGCCCGCGGCATCCTGCAGGCGGACTTCGACGGGACCACGGTGCGGGATGCGCGGCTCGTCGGCGAGTGCACGAACCCGTCCTGGGTCACGGCGTCCACCGACGGCACGCGCGTGTACGCGGTGCGGGAGACGGAGCCGGATGGCGCGGTCGAGGCCTTCGCGCGCGGAGCGGACGGCGCGCTGACGCTGCTCTCGTCCGCGTCGTCGGGAGGTGCGACGCCCGCCCACCTCGCGCTGCACCCGTCCGGCCGTTACCTGGTGGCCGGGACGTACGGCGGCGGGTCGGTGTCGGTGTTCGCGCTCGCCGCCGACGGGTCGCTCGGCGCCCGCACCGCCTTCGTGCAGCACGAGGGCAACGGACCGAACGCCTCCCGCCAGGAGGGCCCGCACGTGCACCAGCTGAGCTTCGACCCGGTGACCGGCGATCTCGTGGTGGTCGACCTCGGGCTGGGCGACGTGCGCTGGTACGCGTTCGGCGACGACGGCACGCTGACCCTCCGCGCGGACGCGACGATCGTTCTCGGCTCGTCCGGGCCGCGGCACCTGGCGTTCGCACCGGATGCGCGGCACGCGTTCGTGGTGAACGAGCTCGACAGCACCGTCGCCGTGCTGCGTCGCGCCGGCGACCGGTTCGAGGTGGCCTCGAGCGCATCCACTCGGGCGGACGGCGCGTCCGGTGCCAACAGCCCGGCAGCCGTGCGCGTGGCGGAGGACGGCCGCACGGTGTTCGTCAGCAACCGCGGAGACGACACGATCGCCGTGCTGGCCTTCGACGAGCAGACGGCAACCCTCGCCCTCGTGGATGTGGTCTCCACCGCAGGCCGCGCCCCGCGCGACCTCGTGGTCGCCCCCGGCGGGTCGCGCATCCTGGTCGCCAACCAGGACAGCAGCGACGTCTCCGTCTTCGCCTACGACCCCGACTCCCGGGCCCTCACGCACCTCGCGACCACGCCCGTCCCCACCCCCGTCTCCCTCTACGTCCTCCCTGCATAGTCGAGCCGGGAGTTATGCACGCGACACGCCGAGTGCGGCCGTGCATAACTCCCGGCTCGATGGCTGCGGGGCGGAGGAAGAGGGTCAGGACGCGGGGTCTGCTGCGGCGGCGGGCGCCGCGGTCGTGGAGGGGCGCACGGCGCCCGCGGCGACGAACGCCGCCACGAGCAGCACCAGCACCAGGTAGAGCGCGTTGAGCAGGCCGAACTCCTTGCCGAGGAAGCCGATCACCGGCGGCCCGACCAGGAACGCGCAGTAGCCGATGATCGCCACGGCGGAGACGCGGGCGGCCGGGTTGGCTGCGCCGTCGGCCGCGGCGGACATCCCGAGCGGGAAGCCGAGCGAGACGCCGAAGCCCCACAGCACCGTGCCGATCACGACCAGCCAGAGCGGCCCGCCGAGGATGAAGATGAGCAGCCCCGCCGCACCGAGGCCCGCGGTGATGCGGATGGCGAGGACGCGGCCGATGCGGTCGACGATCGGTCCGCCGAGCACGCGGCCGAGCGTCATGGCCGCCACGAAGAACCCGAAGACGAGGGCGCCGGTCGAGTTGCTCTGGTCGTGTCCGTCGACCACGGCGAGCGAGATCCAGTCGTTGGCCGATCCTTCGCCGAAGGCCATGCCGAGCATCACGACGCCGATCAGGATGAGCCGCCAGTCCGCCCACACGGCGAGCCCGTCGCGCATCCGCTGACGGAACGGCACGGCGGGCTTCTCCGCCACTTCGTCGCCGAGATCGGCCTCGCGCGGCACGTAGCGCACGGCGATCACGATGGACACGGCGACCACCACGGCGATGACGGCGAGGTGCCAGGACACGTCGATGCCGAGCGCGGCGGCCGCGGCTCCCACGCCGGCGCCGATGACCGTGCCGAGGCTGAAGCAGGCGTGCATCAGCGGCATCAGCGTCTTGCCGATCTCGCGCTCGACGGCCGTGCCTTCGACGTTCATCATCACGTCGACCATCCCGTTGCCGAAGCCGAGCAGGATCAGCCCGATGGCCACAACGGGCACCGAGTGGGCGACGGATGCGCCGACGCCGACGAGCACGAGTCCCACCGAGACGATGAACAGGCCGGCCACCATGCCCTTGTGCGGGCCGAAGCGGATCAGGATGGGCGACGACGCGGCGAGGCCGACGATCGCGCCGATGGACATCCCGAGGATGAGCAGCCCGACCGCCGAGGGGTCCTTGCCGAGTTCGAGGCCGTCGCGCACTCCCGGGATGCGGGCGACCCAGCTGGCCAGCGACAGGCCGCTGAGGATGAAGATCACGAACACCGCATTGCGCCAGGCGAGCAGTTCGCGGCGGCTTCTGGTGCTGGTCGGGGTCGTCTGCGACATCGGCTTATCCTGCGGGTGAGAGGGGCGAAATGGTACTCGAATCGTTTCGATCGAAACGATTCGACTAAGCTACCACACGTGAACGACACGAGCACGACCCCCGAAGCAGGAGCGGCCGGCAGCGTCCGTCCGACGCTCGCCGCCGTCGCCAGGCTGGCCGGCGTCTCCAACTCGACGGCCTCCCTCGCCTTCAGCGGCACCGGCCCGGTGTCCGACGCCACCAGGGAGCGCGTCCTCTCCGCCGCCAAAGAACTCAACTACGCGGGTCCAGACCCGCGCGCCCGCTCCCTGCGGCGGGGCCGCTCCGGCATCGTCGGCGTGGTGATGGAGGAGCGCGTCGGCGACGCCTTCCGCGACCCGATCAAGATCGCGCTCCTCGACGGCATCTCCGACGAGATCGCCGTCATCGACGCCGGACTCCTCATCCTCACCGACGCCGGCGAGGCCGCGCAGCGCATCGAGGACGCCCCGATGGATGCCGTGGTCCTCATCGGTTGCAGCCCCCGCCTCGACGAGTCGGTCGCCATGCTCCGCCAGCGCGGCATCCCGCTGGTCGCGATCGAGGGCGACCCGGCCGACGACGTCCTCACCATCGCCCAGGACAACCGGGAGGCCACCCGCGTGGCCGCACAGCACCTCGCCGACCTCGGCCACACCGACGTCTCCGTCGTCACCCTCTCGCTCACCCGCGACCGCGCCCGCGGCCCGCTCACCGACGAGCGTCTCGCCGCCGGAAGCTCGAACACCACCCTGGAGCGCCTGTCCGGCGTCCGCGACGTGTTCCCGGATGCGGGCGGCTACGTCACCCGCGGCTCCTTCGTGGAGGAGGGCCGCATCGCCGGGCACGCACTGCTCGACGATCCGGACGACCGTCCGACCGCGATCATCGCCCAGAGCGACCTGCTCGCCGCCGGGGTGATCCGCGCGGCGGAGGAGGTCGGGCTGGCCGTGCCTGCCGACCTCAGCGTGGTCGGCTTCGACGGCGTCCGCGTCGACGGGCTCTGGCCGTACGACCTGACCACCCTCGTCCAGCCGGCCATCGACAAAGGCAGGGCGGCGGGGGTGGCGATCGTGGAGATGCTGGAGGGCGGCGTCGCGCACCCCGCCACGTTCACGAGCGTCTTCCACCTGGGCAACACCACGGCGGCTCCGCGCGCGCACTGATGGGCGCGCATCCCGAACCGGGCGCACCCATCGCGCGTCGAACCTCCTGCGCACCCGCCCTCCCCGCCTAGGCTGAGCCTCATGGATCTCGAAGCCCTGTACCGCGACCTGCACAGCCACCCTGAGCTCTCCTTCGCCGAGCACCGCACCTCCGGTGTCGTCGCCGACGCGCTCACCGACCTGGGGGTCGAGGTGGTCACCGGCATCGGCGTCACCGGCGTTGCCGGGGTGTTCCGCAACGGCGACGGCCCCACCGTGCTGCTGCGCGCCGACATGGATGCGCTGCCCGTGCTGGAGGACACCGGCCTCGAGTGGGCGTCCACCCAGACCGGCGTGGACCACACCGGCGCGACCGTCCCCGTCATGCACGCGTGCGGCCACGACATCCACATCACCTGCCTCCTCGGAGCGGTCGAGCGCCTGGTCGCCGACCGCGCGGACTGGTCGGGAACGCTCGTCGCCGTCTTCCAGCCGGCCGAGGAGCACGGCGGCGGCGCGCAGGTGATGGTCGAGGACGGCCTCTACGACAAGGTCCCGACGCCCGACATCGTGCTCGGTCAGCACGTCACCCCTCTTCCCGCCGGGATGCTCGGAGCCCACTCCGGCCCGGCGATGGCGGCGGTCGACACGATGCAGGTCGTCCTGCACGGCCGCGGCGGCCACGGCTCGCGCCCGGAGACCACCATCGACCCGGTCGTCATGGCCGCGGCGACCGTGATGCGTTTGCAGACGGTGGTGTCGCGCGAGGTCGCCGCCCAGGACACCTCGGTGGTCACGGTCGGCTCGCTGCACGCCGGCACGGCGAACAACATCATCGCCGCCGAGGCCGCCCTCGGCATCAGCATCCGCAGCTTCAGCGAGGAGGTGCGCGGCCGCGTGCTCTCGTCGGTGGAGCGCATCATCAGGGCGGAGGCCACCGCATCCGGTGCCGACGTGCCGCCCGACATCGAGTACGGGGAGCGCTACCCGGTCACCGTGAACGACCCGGAGGCCACCGCCCGCACCAACGGCGCGTTCGCGGCGGAGTTCGGCGAGGACCGCATCTTCGACCCCGGCGCGATCTCCGGCAGCGAGGACGTCGGCAACCTCGCGACCGCGGTCGGCGTCCCGCTGGTGTACTGGATGCTCGGCGGCGGCGACCCCCAGAAGGTCGCGGCGGCGATGGCGGCGGGCACGGCGGAGACGGACATCCCGTCCAACCACTCCCCGCACTTCGCGCCGCTCGCCCAGCCGACCATCGACACCGGCGTGCGCGCCCTGGTCGTGGCCGCGCGGGAGTGGTTGGCGTAGCAGCGGACGGAGCGGCCTCCGCTACACCACTGCTCCGGCGCGCATCCATCGGGTGGTGCGCGCCCTGAGTCCGAGCGTCACGGCGCGCGCGCCGATGTACCCGAACGCGAACGCCGCCGTGAGCCACGCCAGCCCGGCGGCGTCGTGGCTTCCCCAGACGACCACCGCCACCGCGAGCGGCACGAACAACGCCACGTTCGCCAGCCCGGTGAGCGCCAGGTAGCGCGCGTCGCCTGCGCCGATCAGCACGCCGTCGAGCACGAACACGTAGCCGCCGAGCGGTGCACCGATGCCCACGATGGCGAGCGCCGGCGGCAGCAGCGCGGCGACCGTGGCGTCCCCGGTGAACAGTCCCGCTGCGACCGGGCTGGTGAGCAGCACCACGGCGCCGAGCACCACCCCTGCCCCGATTCCCCACTGGATGCACCGCCGCAGCACCGCACGCACCCCGTCGAGGTCACCGGCGCCGAGTCCTTTGCCGACCAGGGCCTGCGCGGCGATGGCGAGCGCATCCAGGGCGAACGCCAGGGTCGCGAACACGGTCATCGCCACCTGGAACGCCGCGAGCTCGTCCGGCCCGAGCCTGGTGGCCGCGAACACCGCGAGCAGCATCGCCGCGCGCAGGCTGGCCGTGCGCAGCAGCAGCCAGCCGCCGGAGCGGGCGGTGCTCGTGAGTCCGGTGTGATGGGGGAGCAGCGGTGCTCCGACCCTCCGCGCGTTGACGGCGACGATCACCAGATACACGGCCGCCATCGCCCACTGCGCCGCGACCGTGCCCACCGCGGACCCCGCGATGCCGAGCCCGGCCACATAGATGAAGAGGTAGTTGAGCACGATGTTCACCGCGAACCCGGCCACCGCGACCACGAGCGGGGTCTTCGTGTCCTGCAGCCCGCGCAGCAGACCGGTCGCCGCGAACACCAGCAGCATCGCCGGCAGCCCGAGCATCGAGATCTCCAGGTAGCGGGTGGCCGCCTCCGACACCGCAGTGGATGCGCCGAACAGGCCGACCAGCGCCGGTGACGCGAACCAGCCGCCCACCGCGAGCACGATGCCGAGCCCGAGCGCCAGCCAGCATCCGTCGACCCCGGATGCGACGGCCCCGCGCAGGTCACCGGCCCCGAGCCGCCGGGCGACAGCGGGGGTGGTGCTGTACGCGAGGAACACCATCAGCCCGACGATCGTCTGCAGGATCGCGCTCGCGATCCCGAGCCCGGCGAGCGGCGCCACCCCGAGGTGCCCCACCATCGCGGAGTCGGCCAGCAGGAAGACGGGCTCGGCGACGAGCGCGCCGAGCGCGGGCACGGCGAGGCGGAGGATGTCCCGGTCGACCGGGCGGAGGGAGGATGACGTCACGACGCCCCAATGCTACCGAACCGCACCGGCTGCCACCCCGCCACCGTTCCGTCTCCCGTTCAGAACCGGGCGGAGAACCCGCCGTCGGTGTGCAGGAGCTGCCCGGAGACCCACCGTCCTTCGTCGGAGACGAGGAAGGACACGACGGCGGCGATGTCGGCCGGTGTGCCCAGGCGGCCGAGTGGATGCGCGGGGGTGAGGGTCGCCCGGAGCTCGTCGCTCATCCAGCCCGTGTCGATGGGCCCCGGATTGACGGCGTTGGCGGAGATGCCGAGCGGGCCGAGCTCGCGCGCCGCCGAGATGACGATGCGGTCGAGCGCCCCTTTGGATGCGCCGTACGGCAGGTTGCCCGTGGTGTGGTCGCTGGTCAGCGCGACGATGGCGCCGCCGCCCGGCGCGACCTGGCGCGCGAACGCCGCGATCAGCAGGAGGCTCGCCCTGGTGTTGATCGCCACGTGCCTGTCGAAGCTCTCGGCCGTGGTGTCGAGGATTCCGGACTCGACGTCGTGGGCGTGGCTCAGGATGAGCGCCCCGATCGGACCGCGCTCCGCCGTGACGGCGGCGATCAGCTCGCCCGGTCCCGTGGCGGTCGACAGATCGCACGGGTAGTCGACGTCGGCGAGATCGCTGGTGACGACCTCCCAGCCGTCGCTGCGCAGCCGCGGCACGATCCCGGCAGCGATGCTGTCGGCCCGCGCCGCTCCGGTGATGAGAGCGAGAGGCACGGACCGACCATATGGCACAGGCGCCTCCCCGTAAAGATTCCGTTAGGAATATTCGGAAATTACTGAAACAAGCGTAAAGTCATCGCTCATGGACACAGTCATTGAGGCCGTCGGCCTCGAAAAGCGGTTCGGCCGGGTGCGCGCACTCGACGGTCTCGACCTCTCCGTCTCCGCGGGCGAGGTGCACGGTTTCCTCGGGCCGAACGGCGCGGGGAAGTCCACCACGATCCGCATCCTGCTCGGTCTGGCCAAGGCCAGCGGCGGTCGCGCCACCCTGTTCGGCCGGGAGCCGTGGAAGGACGCCGTCGACCTGCACCGGCGCATCGCATACGTCCCAGGCGATGTGAGCCTCTGGCCCAACCTGTCCGGAGGAGAGGCCATCGACCTGCTCGCCCGGCTGCGCGGAGGCACCGCGGACAAGGCCGTGTACGCCGAGCGCAAGAAGCGCCTGATCGACGTCTTCCAGCTCGACCCCACCAAGAAGGGCCGCGCGTACTCCAAGGGCAACCGGCAGAAGGTCGCGCTCGTCGCGGCGTTCGCCACCCCGGCAGACCTCTACATCCTGGACGAGCCGACCAGCGGCCTCGACCCGCTGATGGAGGCCACCTTCAACAGCGAGATCGCGCGGGTGGCCGGCGACGGCGCCACGGTGCTGTTGTCGAGTCACATCCTCTCCGAGGTGGAGCAGCTCTGCGACAGGGTCAGCATCATCCGGGCGGGCAGGACCGTGGAGTCCGGCACGCTCTCCGAACTGCGGCACCTGACCCGCACCGAGGTCTCCTTCGTGGCGGACGGGATCACGGATGCGCAACTCGCGCGCATCCCGAACGCCCACGACCTGCACACCTCCGATGGGCGGGTGCGCTTCACCGCGGACTCCGACAAGCTCTCCGGCGTACTCTCCGCGCTCGCCGAGCTGGACACCCAGGGCCTCACCGTCGCCCCTCCGTCGCTGGAGGAGCTGTTCCTGCGCCACTACGGCGACGAGCTCGCGGGGGCGAACGAACGATGACCACCGCAACGCAGTCCACGAGTCGTCCAGCCGGGCCGGCGACGCACCGAGACTCGGCCGCCCGCCGCGACCAGAGCACGGGTCGCACGCTCGCCGTGCTGCTGCGGCAGCGCATCCGGCGCGACCGCTGGCAGCTGGTCATCTGGATTCTCGGCATCGCGCTCCTTGCGCTGTTCTCCGCCGCGAGCATCAGCAACACGTACGGGGATGCGAAAAGCCGCGCGGAGCTGATGCAGCTCGCCATCGCCAACCCGGCCGTCCTGATGCTGCGCGGGCTCCCGCAGGGCACGGGGCTCGCCGCCGTGACGTTCTTCGAGATCTTCACGTTCCTCGCGCTGCTGGCCGGCCTGATGTCGACCTTCCTCGCCGTGCGGCACTCGCGCGCGGAGGAGGAATCGGGCAGAGCGGAGCTGATCGCGTCGACTCCTGCTGCGCGCATCCTGCCGACGGTCGCCACGCTCATCCACGGCGTGCTCGCGAACGTGCTGCTCGCCGTCGCGACCGGTCTCGGATTCATCGCGGCCGGGCTGCCGGCCTCCGGGTCGTTCGCCGCCGGAGCAGCGGTCGGCGGCGCAGGGATCGCGTTCCTCGCGGTCGGCCTGCTGCTCGCGCAGCTGATGATGACCTCGCGCGGCGCCAACGGCTTCGCCTCCGCGGTGGTCGTGCTCGCGTACCTGCTGCGCGGCATCGGCGACGCCTCCGGCACGATCACCGGGGACGGCAGCCATCTGGTGAGCGCCTGGCCCACCTGGCTCAGCCCGATCGGCTGGGGGGAGCAGTTCGACCCGTACGGTGCGAACGACTGGCGTCCGCTGCTGCTGCAACTCGGTCTCGCGGTGGTGCTCATGGCGGTGGTGTTCGCGCTGCAGTCGGTGCGCGACAGCGGTGCCGGCCTCATCCCGGAGCGGGCGGGACGACGGGATGCGCGGGCGACGCTCGCCGGACCGCTGGGCCTCGCCTGGCGCCTGCAGTGGCCGACCATCCTCGGCTGGACCGTCGGCGGTCTGTTCACCGGGCTGCTCGCCGGTGCGCTGGGCAGCGTGGTCAGCACGTCGATCGCCAACGACCCGAGCCTCGGCAACATCCGCAAGGCCGTCGGCCAGATCGGCGCGGGAGGCTCGGGGCCGATGACCCAGATCTTCATCTCGGCGATCTTCTCCATCGTCGGAGTGCTCGCAGCGGCCTGCGCCACCCAGGCGGTCATCCGGCTGCGGCAGGAGGAGGCGGGAGGAGCGGCCGAGGTGCTGATGTCGACGCCGCTGTCTCGGGTGCGCTGGCTGCTGCAGTTCCTGCTGGTGGGGGTGATCGCGATCGTGCTGGTGCTGCTCGCCGCGGCCATCGCATCCGGACTCGCTGCCGTCTCCGCGGGGGAGGATGCCTCGACCGTCAACAGCTCGTTCGCCGCAGCGGCCGCCCAGCTGCCGGTCGCGCTCGTCTACCTGGGTGTGCTCGCGCTGGTGTTCGTGGTGCTGCCCTCCTGGACCATCCCGCTCGGCTGGACGCTGCTCGGCCTCGGAGCGTTCATCGGCATCTTCGGCGGCCTGATCGGCCTGCCGACCTGGGTGCACGACCTGTCGCCGTTCGCCCACTCGCCCGTGGTGGTCGGCACCCCGGACTGGACGGGCGGCTACTGGATGCTCGGAATCGCGGTGGTCGCGACGGCCGGCGCCGCCGTGCTCATCCGTCGTCGGGATTTCGCGATCGGGTGATGCGGCGCGGGTGGTGCGGCGCACGGAAATGAAAGGATAGGCGGGTGGCGAGAGACGAGCGGGCCCTCAACGATGTGCTCGAGCACGCCGCCTCGGTGCTCACAGCCGCCGGATTCCCGAAGATGCCCGCGCGCGTCCTGATGGCTCTCACCGTCACCGAGCAGCAGGGGATGACCGCCTCCGAACTCGCCGAACGCCTGTCCGCGAGCCCGGCAGGCATCTCCGGGGCGGTCAGGTATCTGCAGACCATCGGCATCATCCGACGTGTCTCCCAGACCGGCAGCCGCCGCGACCGCTACGAGCTGCCGAGCGACTGGTACGCGTCGATGGTGCGGCAGTCGCCGGTCTATGCGGTGCTCGCCGGCCAGGCCGACGCCGGCATCGCCGCCGTCGACGATCCTGACTCCCTGGCCACCGAGCGCCTCCGCGACATGGCGGGCTTCTACCGCTTCCTGGAGGGCCGCCTGCCCGAGCTCATCGACGAGTGGGAACAGGTCCGCGCGTCCCGTTCCTGAGTGCCTCCCAGCACGGTTTCCCACTGGATCGGCTACACTGGATGCGGAACACACCGTTTCGGTCGGCTTGACGCTCCTCTCATCGTCGCCCCGAAGACGCGCCGTTCCCACCGCGGACCACCTGTCCGCCACCGCCCCATCGCGAGGCAGCTCATCCCGAGCGCCGGTCGCGGACGTCACGCGTCGACGCGTGACGGAGGCGGGTCACCCACACGCTTTGAAAGAAGTACAGCTATGTCAACGACAACCACACTCGGGATCCGTTTCGATTCCCACGACCCCATCGCCGAAGCCTGGACTCCGTCCGAGCTCGACTCCCTGCCCGCCGGCAGCCGCATCCTCGCCCCGTACCCGGAGCAGGACGGCCGCGGCGACATCCTCGTCCGCCACAACGACGGCCTCTGGCACCGCGACCTGTTCGCGCCCATCCCGTCCAGCGCGCTGACCGCCTTCCCCATCCGCGTCCTCGGCTGAGCCGCGCGCCGCGAGACGCCAATAGCTGCGCCGCCGCGCGGCGTGTCGGCAACAGATACTGGCATCTCGCCGGGGGCCACGCGCGTCGCGGGGCGGCGCGGCGTGGCCGGGTGGGATGCTGGCTGGACCATGCGTTTCACCACACCCGTGCAGAAGACCGTCGTCGTGGTCGTGTTGCTCGCGATCAACGCGGTGCTGGCGCTCGCCCTCAACGCGCTGCGCTGGGAGCCCGGCTCCATCGCCGTGTCGATCCTGCAGCTCATCGGGTGGTATCTCGTCAGCCGCGTCTTCCGCGGGCCGGGCGAGCCGGTGGCCGCCGCGCGCCCGTGGTGGCGCATGACGGCGCGCCCGCTGCTCAGCGGTGTGCTCGGCGCCGGCTACCTGCTGGTCGCCCTCGTCAACCTCGTGCTGTCGGTGGTCGGCTTCGGCAGCGCATCCGGCACCGTGTCCGTTCTGGTCGAGCTCGTGCTCGCCGCGCTGTTCCTCACCACGTTCGTCCGGCTCAGGGCTCTCGGCACCGCGCCGCGAACCCCGTAGGCTGGCGGAATGACCCTGACTTCCGGCATCGAAACCTCTGAACTCGATCCCGCCGTCCGGCCGCAGGACGACCTGTTCCGGCACGTGAACGGCAAATGGATCTCCCGCACCGAGATCCCAGCGGACAAGGCGCGCTGGGGCTCCTTCATGATCCTGGCGGAGGAGGCCGAATCGGCCGTCCGCGAGATCATCGAAGCGGCCCAGGATGCACAGGAGGGCACGGAGGAGCGTAAATTCGGCGACCTCTTCGCCAGCTTCATGGACGAGGACCGCATCGAAGCCCTCGGCACGAAGCCGATCGAGAGCCAGCTGGCGCTCGCGAGCGATGTGGACAGCATCCCGAGCCTCCTGGAGACCATCGGCAAACTGGAGCGTCACGGCCTCGCCGGCTTCTACCAGCTGTTCGTCGACAACGATCCGGGCAACCCGGAGCGCTACCTCGTGTTCGTCGAGCAGTCCGGCATCTCGCTGCCGGACGAGTCGTACTTCCGTGAAGACACCTTCGCGCCGATCAGGGAGGCGTTCGTCTCTCACATCCAGCGCATGTTCGAGCTCGCCGGGTTCCAGGATGCGCCGGAGCGTGCGCAGCGCGTGTTCGACCTGGAGAAGGAGATCGCCGCGCAGCACTGGGACAACGTGAAGTCGCGCGACTCGGAGAAGACGTACAACCTGTACGACTGGGCGGACGCCGCCTCCCTCTTCGCCGGCGACGCCGCGGACGGCGCCGACCTCAGCATCTGGGAGAAGGCGCTGGGTGCACCGGAGGGCGCCCTCGCGGAGGTCGTGCTGCGGCAGCCGTCGTTCACCGCGGGCCTCGCCGGGCTCCTCACCGAGGAGCGCCTCGAGTCGTGGAAGGACTGGCTGGCCTGGCAGATCATCCACGGAGCCGCCCCGTACCTGTCCGGCGATTTCGTCGAGGCGAACTTCGACTTCTACGGCCGCACCCTCACCGGCACCCCGCAGATGCGTGCGCGCTGGAAGCGCGGCGTCTCGCTCGTCGAGGGCGCGATGGGGGAGGCCGTCGGCCGCATCTACGTCGACAAGCACTTCCCGCCCACCGCCAAGCAGGCGATGGATGCGCTGGTCGCCAACCTCATCGAGGCGTACCGCCAGAGCATCCGGACCCTCGAGTGGATGGGCGAGGAGACCCGCGACCGCGCGCTCGACAAGCTGGAGAAGTTCACGCCGAAGATCGGGTACCCGGTGAAGTGGCGCGACTACTCGGCGCTCACGGTCGACCCGACCGACCTGGTCGCCAACGTGCGCGCTGCGAGCCTGTTCGAGTTCAACCGCGAGCTGGGCAAGATCGGCAAGCCGCTGGACCGCGATGAGTGGTTCATGACGCCGCAGACCATCAACGCCTACTACAACCCCGGCTTCAACGAGATCGTGTTCCCGGCGGCCATCCTGCAGTTCCCGTTCTTCGACGAGACGCGGGATGCTGCGGCCAACTACGGCGCGATCGGCGCGGTCATCGGGCACGAGATCGGCCACGGCTTCGACGACCAGGGCTCCAAGTTCGACGGAGACGGCCGCCTGCAGGACTGGTGGACGGCGGCGGACCGCGCGGCCTTCGAGGAACGCACCAGCAGCCTGATCGAGCAGTACAACGCGCTCGCTCCCGCGCAGGTGCCCGACCATCACGTGAACGGCGCACTCACCATCGGCGAGAACATCGGCGACCTGGGCGGTCTCGGCATCGCCTGGAAGGCCTACCTGCTGTCGCTGAACGGCGAGGAGCCTCCCGTGGTCGACGGCCTGACCGGCGCCGAACGGTTCTTCCTCAGCTGGGCGCAGGCCTGGCAGCAGAAGGGCCGCGACGAGGAGGTCATCCGTCTGCTGGCGATCGACCCGCACTCGCCGAACGAGTTCCGCTGCAACCAGATCGTCCGCAACATCGACGACTTCTACGAGGCGTTCGGCGTGTCGGAGGGCGACGCCCTGTGGCTCGCGCCGGAGGAGCGCGTCACCATCTGGTAGCCCGTCTCGATACCCCGCGAAGAGGGTGAGCGCCGCCCCCTCTTCGCGGGGTAACATCGAGCGTGTTGTGCCGGGCGAACCCACCGGGCGCACGTACGCGGATCCGGGGGGACCGCACCCGAAAGACCAGACTCGGACGAAGGACCACCCATCCCCGTGACGATCCAGACCCAGGATTCCGAACGCCGCAGCAGGCATGCATCGCCTCGGCGCGGCCGGCATCGGGGGGCGGTGACGCCGGAGGATTTCAGCCGAGGATTCTCCTCCCTGGGTCAGCTGGCGCTCAGCGGCGTGCAAGTGTCCGCGCGCGCGACCGACCTGACCACCGGCGCCGTGCTGTTCTCCGTCGACGACCACGTCGTCATGCCGACCGCGAGCATCGGCAAGGTGCTGCTGCTGGTCGAGGTGGCGGCCCGCCTGCAGTCCGGCGAGCTGAGCCCGCTCGCCCTGCTCGACCGCTCCCCGCAGGATGCGGTGGGCAACTCCGGCATCTGGCAGCACCTCGCGGCACCCGCGCTTCCGGTGGCCGACCTGGCCGCGCTCGTCGGGGCCACCAGCGACAACCTGGCCACGAACGTCCTGCTGCGCCGTGTCGGCCTGGAGGCCGTGAGCGCCCGCACCGAGGCGCTCGGCCTCACCCGCACCGCCCTGCTCGACCTGGTCCGCGACCACCGGGGCCCGGACGACGCGCCTCAGCTCTCCGTCGGCAGTGCGAACGAGCTCACCTGGCTGTTCTCCTCCCTCGCCCGCGGCGAGATCGTCGACGCCCCCACCAGCCAGCGCGTCATCTCCTGGCTGTCGCTGAACAGCGACTTCTCGCTGGTGTCGAGCGCGTTCGGCCTCGACCCGCACGCCCACCGCACCTCCGAGCACGGCATCCTGCTCGTCAACAAGACCGGAGTGGACCACGGCGTCCGCAGCGAGGTCGGCGTGCTCCGCGGGCCCCGCGCCGGCGTCACGTACGCGGTGTCGATGTACTTCGACGACGCGAGTCTCGCCTCCCGCCTCTCGGTCATCGACGGGATGCGCACCGTCGGCGCCGACCTGCTGGAGTACGTCTTCTAGCGTCCGCCGAGGAACGCATCCTCCGCCGCGTAGTCGAACCACCCGTCGGCCGCTGCCCGGTCCGCGAGCGCGGGGAACACCGCCTCCCAGCTCTCGTCGCGGCGCTCCGCCGCGTGCGCCTCGCGCACGGCCCAGTCGATCGCCGCGCGCACCGACTCCGCATAGGTCACCGGAGCGCGGTAGCCCAGCTCGACCGTCGCCAGTGCCATGCTCAGGACCAGTGGATGCGCGACCGTCCACGGCGTCGAGCCCAACCCGTCCACCGGCGGTCCGGGGAAGGTGACGATCTCGACCTCCCTGTCGAGAGCGGCGAACACGGTCTGCGCGATCTCCGCGACGCTCAGGTTGTCGTCGTCGACCGCGTTCAGGATGCGGTGACCCGGCTGTTCGGCGCACAGCGCGACGAGCTCGGCGATGTTCACGGTCGACGACGTGCTGAACCGGTTGGCTCCGTCGTCGGACAGCACCACGCGCGTGCGGCGGTCGAGCGCGCGCTTGATGAAGAACCATTCGCGGAGCGCCGGGCTGAACGGGCCGTGGATGGCTCCCGGCCGCAAGATGCTCACCGGCAGGTCGTCCGCGGCGAGCAGCCGCCGCTCCATCGCCGCCTTGAGCGGCGAGTACGTGCGCTTCCGGTTGTCGACGGTCGCGTCGTCCTCGCGCAGCGGGATCGGGTAGTCGGGGAAATCCTCCGGCCCGGTCACGATGTCGAGGTATCCGCCGTTCCTGCCGGTGTACACCGAACCGGTCGAGATGACGACGAGCGAGCCGATGTCGCCGGCCAGCCGCACGAGCTGGTCGGCGTGCCGCGGTTCGTACGCCACCGTGTCGAGCACCAGGTCGTGGCCGCGCGCCTTGGCGAGCAGCGCATCCGTGTCGTCGCGGTCGAGGCGAATGGTGGTGACGTCGAGGTCGGCGAGGGCCGCGTCGCCGGAGTGGCTGCCGCGGTGGGCGACGAGGACCGACCAGCCGTCGGCGGCGAGTCGGCGGGCGGCGGCAGCGCCGATCTGCCCTGTGCCTCCGATGATCATGGCGGTGCGGGTGGTGTCGGCCTGCATGGCACCAACCTACGTCACTTCATCAGCGTCCTGGCGAGCGCCAGGTATTCGCGGGCGTGCGCATCCGGGAGGTACGCCTTGCCGATCGCGCTCCCGATCGCAGGCAGAGCCACCGGGTCCGGGTAAGCCATGTAGATCGTCTCGTAGGTCGGGTTGAACTTGCTCTTGAACTTGAACAGCGACGCGAACCCGTACGCCGGTTCGAGCGTGCGGCCGAGGAAGCCGAGCAGCCGGTCCATCGTGGTCGGGTCCGCCGAAGCCTCTCCGTCGACGACGGGCTTCGTCGCGAGGGGAGCACCGGACAGGCTCAGCACCTCGATGCCCTCTCCCTGCATCCTGAGCGCCGCCGACGCGATGATGAACTCCATGATGCCCGGGATGGATGCGTCCCCGCGCCGCATGAAGTCGATCGTGTACCCGACCACCCGGCCGTCCCGGTAGCTGGGCAGCCAGCTGGTGATGGCCTGCAGCCCGCCGTCCGGATCGAGCGCGAGGTAGAGCGCGACGTCCGGGTCTTTCAGCTCCTCGAGCGCTCCGAGGGTGAAGCCCATCTCCGGGAGTTCCTTCTCGGAGACCCACTGCTCGCTCATCGCAGTGATCTGGGTGGCGAGGATGGGCGGAAGCTCATCCCACGTGGTCCACAGGGTGGTGATGTTCTCTTTGATGCCGCGGTTGTGCGCCTGCCGCACCTTCTGCCACGGCTTGCCGGCCATGTCGAAGGTCTGCGGGTGCATCAGGGTCTCCTCGCCGACAGACATGTACTGCCAGCCCAGCGCGTCGAACACCGGCAGGTACTCGCCGTGCACGCTGTAGAACACCGGCACCCAGCTGTTGGCGTCGCAGAACGAGACGAACTCGGCGATGGTGCGCTCTGCGCGCTCCGGGGCGCAGACGGGGTCGGAGAGGGTGATCGCGATGCCGTTGATGACCCGGTACGCGACGGCCGCCTCCCTGTCCTCGCTGAACCAGTAGACGTTGCCCGGCCAGGTGCCCATGAAGCCGAGGGTTCCTCCGCCTCCGCGCTTGAGCAGCTCGCGGAAGCGCACCTCGTCTCCGACCGTGCGCCCGGTCGCCGTCGCCCGGTACAGCTGCAGCGTCGCGAGCACGAACACCGCCCAGAACACCGGCCCCACCCACTGGTACAGGATGCTGACGAACGCCGACGTCGGAACGATCACGGTGCCGGTGATCGACTCGAACCCGGCGGGGACGAACCGGCGCAGCGCCGACGCGAACACCTCCCCGATGGTCGCGTCCGGCACGAACTCGGTGAGCGACGCCAGGCCGGCGATCAGGTACGAGATCGCGAGGATCACGAACGCGCTGACGATGATGATCGCGAACCGCACGATGGCGGCCCGCGGCGCCCGGATCTGGAACTGTCGGCGAGTGACGATCAGCAGGATGATCGACGCGACGGGCACGATGAAGGCCGCGGCCACCCAGAACAGCAGCTCGATGGCCGGTGCGAGGTCTTCGATGTCGTTGGCGTCGATGCTGAGGTTTCCGGCGGGCAGGGCGGTGAACGGCAGCACGATCATGGCCGCGTTGACCACGAAGCCGAGGATCAGCGCGAACCGCCGTCCGCGCCGCAGCCCGATGGCGGTGACGATCAGCAGCACCAGGGGCAGCAGGCTGAGCAGCAGTGGGCCGATCCCGTCGACGGAGACGAGCGCGAGGTCGAGGCGGCAGTTGGCCGTGAAGTCCTTGTCGCACTGGGCGAGGACGGTCTGCGCATCCACCTGCTTGTGCTCGAACAGTGCGCTCACGAACGAGAGCGGCCCGAACCCGCCGGGCGGCAGCAGCGCCACCAGAGGGCCGATGGCGGTGATCGCGACGAGGGCGGCGATCAGGTTGCGCGTCTCAGCGTGGGAGCTGCGCCGGATGCGCTTGACCGTGCCCGGCCGCAGCAGCGTTCCGAGGCCCAGGCCGAGCAGGGCAGCGATCAGGCGGAAGACGTTGTTCTGGTCGCCGTTGTAGAGCACGAACATCAGCACGACCGCGAACGTCAGCAACCGGATGCGTCTCCGCCACAGTGCCGAGGCGAACGCGCTCGCCGTGATGAGCGCACCGATGATGCCGACGGTCGGGTCGAGCGTGAAGTCGAACTCGGTGGTCGTCGCCCAGATCTCGCCGAACGAGGCGGCCGACCACTGCAGCAGCACACCGAGTGTGATCCCGACCACGCCGGTGGCGAGGAAGGCGATGCTCGCCCGCAGCGTCCCGATGAGTCGCTCGGCCGTCGCCAGGAGGGTGAGCGCGAGCACGACGACGATCACCAGCTGCGCCGGGTCCTCCGGCACGAACAGCGCCGTCAGCGGCGTCCACCAGTATCCGGAGTCGATGGTCGGGCCGACGCCCGCCGCCCACAGCATCGTCTGGTCTCCGCCGGTGGCCGGACTCCACATCGTGCCGGTGACGATCGAGGTGACGATGACGATCAGGGTGAGCGCGATGCTCGCCGGGGCCACCCCGGCGTAGCGGATGACCGCCTGCCAGAACGGCGCGGGCGGTCTGCGGCCCTTCCTGCTGCGCGCATCCGGCGCATCCGGGGCTGTCGTGGTCTGTGTGTCGGTGGTGCTCATGGTCTCCTCCGTCACGATCTCACTGTCGGCTCAATCCGAGAAGCGGGTAGAGGATCTCGAAGTCCTTGGTCAGGCCGCCGTCGAGCGCGTCGACCACGTGGCCGGCGCCCGGGACGACGTAGTAGGTCGTGCGCATCCCGGCGGCCTCGGCGGCCTGCGCGTTCCGTTCCACGCCGGGGATGAAGGTCGGGTCGTTGCCGCCGACCGTGAACACCGCCGTCAGGTTCGCGTACCGTCCGGGGTTCGCCGCGAGGATCGAGGTCGGCTTGGCCGCGTCGAACGCCGCGGTGCTCCCGCCGAACACCTGGTCGATGGTCTGCCGCTGGATCTCGACGCCGGGGTACTCGTCGCCCGAGACCACCAGCAGGTTGCCGTACTGGTCCGGATGCTCGGCCGCGTACTTGAACGCGCACGCCCCTCCGTTGGAGTACCCGCCGATGGTCCACGCCGCCGGCGAGTGGAGCACGTTGAGGTGCGTCCGGATCCAGGCGGGGACGTCCTTGGTGATGTACGTCTCCGCCGCGCCGAACGTGCTCGAGTCCTCGCACGCCGGGTCGCCCTTCGTGCCGATCTGGTCGGCGACGACCGCGATCGGAGCGAGCCCCTGGTGCTCGGCGGCGTACGTGTCGAGCACGCCGCCGATGTACTCCGGGTCCGGGTTGCCCGGGTAGCCCATCATGAAGATCACCACGGGTAGCCGTGGCGGGTTCTTCACCAGGGCGGCGGGCGGCAGGTAGATGCCAGCCGGCCGGGCGTCGAACCCGCTGGACGGGATGACCTGACTGCCCTGCTGACCCTTCTTCGGCATGTCCGCCGGCGGCTTCCACGTCTCGTACAGCGGCTGCGTGGGGTCGGGCGCCGACGTGTTCACCGGCTGGTCGATGTCGATCTTCCCGGCCGTGCTTATCCCGAACAGCGAGCCGAGCGTCGGGTCGAGGCCGTAGTACGCGTTCACGCCGAGGGTTCCGGTGATGGCGAAGATCACGATCCCGATCAGCGCGAGCACCTTGCGCCACCAGTGCGACGCCCACAGGTTCACCAGCGCAAGCCCGAGCGCGGCGAACGTGCCCATCAGCCAGAAGGCCACCTGCCGGGGCAGCGGGGTCCCGAACACGTCGAGAGCGTTGACGAGGAAGAACAGGGCGACCGCGACCACCGCGCCCCCGAGCATCCCGAGCAGTGCGGTGACGATCCAGCGCGGCGTCGGCTTCCGGATGAGGAGGTACAGCACGAAGGCGGCGCTCGCCACCAGAAAGGTCGCGTAGACCGGTCCGTCGATGATGCGGATGCCCCAGAGGACGTCCATCGCCCCTCTCCCGATCTCCTCGCGGTTCGTGGCACCACCCTAGTGGTGCCACGAACGGCTCGGCCATCGGTCGGCGCCGGGCGTGGCGCGCCTAGATCTCCTTGAGGCGCTTCGCCAGGTATTCGTCGAGCTGGTCGATCGGGATGCGCTCCTGCTGCATCGTGTCGCGGTCGCGGACCGTGACGGCGTTGTCTTCGAGCGAGTCGAAGTCGACCGTGACGCAGAGCGGCGTGCCGATCTCGTCCTGGCGGCGGTAGCGGCGGCCGATCGCTCCGGAGTCGTCGAAGTCGACGTTGCGGCGCTTGCGCAGGTGGTCGGCGAGCGAACGGGCCAGCGGTGAGAGCGCCTCGTTGCGGGAGAGCGGGAGCACGGCGACCTTCACCGGCGCGAGGCGCGGGTCGAGGTGCAGGACCGTGCGCTTGTCGGTCTTGCCCTTGGCGTTCGGCACCTCCTCCTCGTCGTACGCGTCGACCAGGAACGCCATCAGCGCGCGGGTGAGACCGAACGACGGCTCGATCACATACGGGACGTAGCGCTCGTTCTTGTTCTGGTCGAAGTAGCTCAGGTCTTTGCCCGAGTTCTCGATGTGCGTCTTGAGGTCGTAGTCGGTGCGGTTGGCGACACCCATCAGCTCGCCCCACTCGTTGCCGGTGAAGTTGAACTTGTACTCGATGTCGACGGTGCGCTTCGAGTAGTGCGCCAGCTTGTCTTTGGGGTGCTCGAACCAGCGGATGTTCTCCGGAGTCATGCCGAGCTCGATGAACCAGTTCCAGCAGAGGTCCATCCAGGTCTGCTGCCACTCCTCGTCCGTGCCGGGCTCGACGAAGAACTCGATCTCCATCTGCTCGAACTCGCGGGTGCGGAAGATGAAGTTCCCCGGCGTGATCTCGTTGCGGAACGCCTTGCCGATCTGGCCGATGCCGAACGGCGGCTTCTTGCGCGCCGTCTGCAGCACGGCGGCGAAGTCGGTGAAGATGCCCTGCGCCGTCTCCGGGCGGAGGTAGTGCACGCCGGACTCGTCGTCGACGACGCCGAGGTAGGTCTTCATCAGACCGGAGAACTGGCGGATCTCCGTCCACTGGCCCACCTTGTCCGGGTGGTCGGGGTCCGGGATGTCTGCGAGGCCGTTCTCCGGCGGGTGGCCGTGCTTCGCCTCGTACGCCTCGAACAGGTGGTCCGCGCGGTAGCGCTTGTGGGTGATGAGCGACTCGGTGAGGGGGTCGCTGAACACCTTGACGTGTCCGGACGCCTCCCACACGGCGGTCGGCAGGATGATCGCGGAGTCGAGGCCGACCATGTCGCCGCGGCCGCGCACGAACGCGTTCCACCACTCGCGCTTGATGTTCTCTTTGAGCTCGACGCCGAGGGGGCCGTAGTCCCAGGCGGAGCGCGTTCCGCCGTAGATGTCGCCGGAGGGGAACACGAAGCCGCGGTGCTGCGCCAGCGTGATTACCGAATCGAGTCGTGACTGTTCAGCCAATGGTGCTCCCTGTGTCCTGCGAGTTGTGGGGTGTTCCGGGACGCGGCCCGCCCGACAATCCTATCGACCATGCCCGGGATGCACGGGGCGCGGTGGTCAGCGGGCGCGGTACTCCGAGTCCAGCAGCCCGTAGATCGCGGTGTCCCCCCACTCGCCCTTGAAGATCTCGTTCTGGCGCAGGAGTGCCTCCTGGCGCATCCCGAGTCGTTCGCAGAGCCGCGCGGACGCCTCGTTGCGGGGGTCGAGCTGGGCGAAGACGCGGTGGGCGCCGAGCGTGCCGAAGCAGATGTCGAGCACGCGCTCCGCCGCCTCCGTCGCGTAACCGCGGCCGTGCACGGCCGGATGGAACACCCAGCCGATCTCGACCTGTCCGTGCTCCTTGCTCTTGAGGAAGATGCTCATGTCGCCGACCACCCGGCCATGCCCGCCCTCCGGGTCGGGGAGCTCGACGGCGTAGACCAGGCCGTCGCCGTCTTCCGAGAGCTGGTTCATCGCGAGCCGCTTCTTCAGGTGCTTGGCCGACTCCTCGTGGTCGTGCACCTCCCAGTAGAGGTAGCGGACGACGTCTTTGCGCTTCTGGTACTCGTGCACGTCGTCGAGGTCGCCGGTGTTGAGCGGGCGCAGCAGCAGCCGTTCGGTGCGCAGCTCCTCCGCGGAGTACGGCAGCCCTGTCGCGCCGTGGGGGTCGTCAGCCGCTTCGCTCACGGTTCCTCCTCGTGGTTGTGGTCAGGATGCGGCGCTCTCGTCGCCGACCGCGCGCAGGCGGCGCTCGGCGACATCGCCGATGTCGAGTCCGTAGAGCGCGTTCGCGGCGTCGACGAACGACTGCGCCTGGCCGTCGCGGGCCAGTTCGCGGGCGCGGACGGACGGGGTGTGCAGGAGGACTCCGGCCAGGTGCCGCAGTGCGGCCTCGGTCTGCTCGCTGGAGTCCCCTCGTCCGCGGGCCCGCTCGATCTCCGCATCCAGGATGTCGAAGATGTGGCCGCGCAGAGCGACGAGGGCGGGCGTCACGGCCTGCTCGGCGGACTGGGCGGCGAACTCGGCGGCGGCTGCCCCGACGATGCTGCGCGCATCCTCCGCGGCGTTCAGCTCTTCGAGCGGTGCGTGCCTGCTGATGGTCTCCAGGTCGAGCAGTTCGGCGCCGTGCAGCTCCGCGACGGCGGCGTCGACGTTGCGGGGGAGACCGAGGTCGATGATGAGGCGGCGCTCGACGGCCTCCGGGCGCAGCAGCGCCTGGGCGAGCTGCGGCTTGGTGAGGATGGGGTCTGTCGCGATGCTGCAGGTGACGACGAGGTCGCTGGTGGCGAGCGCATCCAACAGGTAGCCGGGCTCCACGGGCTCGATGGCGTGCGACACGGCGAACTTGGCCGCGCGACCCGACGGCGAGAACACGCGCACGTCCGTCACGCCGCGGTCGCGCAGGGCGGCGAGGCTCGCTCCTGCGTATGCGCCGGTGCCGACCAGCAGCACGCGGGTCGCCGACCAGTCGGTCACGCGGCTCTCCGCGAGGTCGAGGGCCAGGCGCACCATCGAACGGCCTGCCGTGGTGATCCCGGTGCGGTTCTTCACGCCCCTGGAGGTGCGGGATGCGCCCTGGAACAGTCGTTCGAGCTCGCTGGTGACCGTGCCGGATGCGCGGGCGGCCTCGAGCGAACGCCGCACCTGCCCGGCGATCTCGCCCTCGCCGACCACGACGGATTCGAGCCCGGAGGAGACGGCGAACAGGTGCTCGGCGACGCCGTGGTCGCAGATCACGGTGCTCGACGCGCGCAGTTCGTCCGCGTCGATCCCGGATGCGGCGCTCACGGCCTCGATGACCGTCTCCGCGGACACGGCGCGGGCGGCGGGCAGCGGCTCGTCGATGTCGAGGTACGCCTCGAAGCGGTTGCAGGTGGCTAGGACGACCGACCCGCTGATGACCTCGCTGTGCTCCGCGAGTGCGGCGGTCACGGCCGGAGCGTTTCGCTCGAGCCGTTCCAGGAGGTCGAAGTTCGCAGTGCGATGACTCGACGAGAAGCACAGAAGCACGCCAGAGAGCCTACGCTCGCCCGGGCAGAACCTCGAATCGGAAGCCGCTCATGCCGCGCGCTCAGGTTCGATTCCCTGCACTTTGGCAGAATCAGGGGGTGAACACCCTCGACCCTACCCATCCACTCGCCGCCGGACGCACCGCATCCAGTCGCCTCGTCCGCGCATACCAAGGGGAACGGCAGGCGGTGACACCCGTCTGGTTCATGCGCCAGGCAGGTCGATCGCTCCCCGAGTACCGCGAGCTGCGGGTCGGCACCCGGATGCTCGACGCCTGCCTCGACCCTGCGCTCGCCAGCGAGATCACGCTGCAGCCCGTTCGTCGTCACGGCGTCGACGCCGGCATCTTCTTCAGCGACATCGTCATCCCGCTGCGCCTCGCCGGCGTGGATGTGGACATCGTGCCCGGCAAGGGACCCGTGCTCGGCAGCCCGGTCCGCACGGCGGAGGACGTGGACAGGCTCACCGCCGTCGACCCCGCCTCCCTCGACGCCGAGGTGTTCGCCCCGATCGCCGAGGCCGTGCGCATCACCATCGCCGAGCTGGGGGACACCCCGCTGATCGGCTTCGCGGGGGCCCCGTTCACGCTCGCCGCGTACCTGGTCGAGGGCGGCCCGTCGAAGGACCACATCCGGGCACGCACGCTGATGCATGCCGATCCGGCAGCGTGGGCGAAGCTCATGGCCTGGACGGCGGACATCACCGGCGCCTTCCTCCGCGCGCAGGTGCTCGCCGGTGCGAGCGCAGCGCAGCTGTTCGACTCGTGGGCAGGCTCGCTGTCGCTGCAGGACTACACGGAGCACGTCGCCCCCGCGTCCACCAGGGCGCTGTCGCACGTGCGCGACCTGACGTACGACGTGCCTGCGGCCGACGGGGCGGAGGACGCGCAGACCCGCAACGTCCCGATCGTCCACTTCGGTGTCGGCACGGGCGAGCTGCTGAAGGCGATGCACGAGGTCGGGGCGGACGTGGTCGGCGTCGACTACCGCATCCCGCTGGACGAGGCGAGCCGTCGTCTGGGCCATGTCGTCCCCATCCAGGGCAACATCGACCCCGCCGTGCTCGACGCACCGTGGGAGGTGCTCGAAGCCCACGTCGTGGACGTACTGGAGCGGGGAGTGGATGCGCCGTCGCACGTCCTCAACCTCGGCCACGGCGTGCCGCCGGAGACCGACCCCGCCGTGCTCACTCGCCTGGTCGAGTTCGTCCACAGCCGATGAACGCCGCGCAGGGCGACGACCTCCGCGACGACCTCCGCAGCGTCGTCGAGGCTCCACCGACCCGCATCGTGGTGATCGGCGGCGGCATGGCCGGCCTGGTCGCTGCGCGGGACTGCGCGCGGCCGGGCTTCTCCGTCACCCTGCTGGAGGCGTCTGACGCGTTCGGCGGCTCCGTCGCCGCCCTCGACGTCGGCGGCATCACGGTCGACGCGGGCGCGGAGAGCTTCGCCACCCGCGGAGGACACGTCGCCGCGCTGATCGAGGAGCTCGGCCTGTCCGGCGACGTCGTCCAGCCCAACCCGGCGGGCGCGTGGGTGCGCTACGGGTCGCGCACCGTGCCGCTGCCCAAGGCCGGGCTGCTCGGCATCCCCAGTTCGCCTCTCGCCAGCGACGTCGTCGCCGCGATCGGCTGGGGCGGCGCGCTCCGCGCATACCTCGACCGGCTGATGCCGGTGCTCACCATCGGCAAGGAGAAGCGCCTCGGCACACTCGTGCGCAAGCGCATGGGCGCGAAGGTGCTCGACCGCCTCGTCGCCCCGGTGGCGACCGGCGTGTACTCGGCCCAGCCGGACGACCTCGACGTGGATGTGGTCGCTCCCGGACTCAACAACGCCCTCACCCGGCTCGGCTCGCTCTCCGGAGCGGTCGGCGAGCTGCGCGCGAACGCGAAGGCGGGCAGCGCCGTCGGCGGCATCGACGGCGGGATGTGGCGCCTCCCCGCCGCGCTGGCCTCCGCCATCGCGGAGCACGGCGGCGTGCTGCGGACAGGAGCGCAGGTGGTCTCCGTCGAGCCGTGGGTCGCCCCAGACCCGGAGTCCGCGGAGACGGACGATACGACCCGGCAGGGCGCAGACCCGGCCCAGACCGACGCTGCCGCCGAAGCAGCCGACGCCCTCCCCGCTCGCTGGACCGTCCGCCTCGCCGACGGCGAAGAGCTGCCGGCCGACGCGGTGATCCTCGCGACCCCGGCCCCCGCGGCCCTCGCCCTGCTGGCGACGGCGTCGCCCGAGCTCGCGCGGCTCTCCGAGCTCGACTGGCCGCCTGCATCCAGTGTCGAACTGGTGACGCTCGTCCTCACCGACCAACGCCTCTCCTCCGCCCCGCGCGGCACGGGAGTCCTCGTCTCCGACGCCGAGCGCTCCGACGTGTCCGCGAAGGCCATGACGCACTCGACGGCGAAGTGGGCCTGGCTCGCCCAAGCGGTCGGCGCAGGCAGGCACGTCGTGCGCCTCTCCTACGGGCGGGCTGGCACGTCGTCGGAGACCGCAGGACTCGACGACGCGGCGCTGCGTGCGCTCGCCGTGTCCGACGCATCCACCCTGCTGGACATTCCGCTCACGGAATCCGAGGTCGCCGCCTTCGCCCGCACCCGCTGGACGAACGCGCTCCCGTACGCCGCGCTCGGCGAGGGGGCGCGCATCGCAGCGGTCCGCGAGGCCGCGGATGCCGTCGAGGGGCTGGAGGTCACCGGCTCGTGGCTGACCGGCACCGGGCTCGCCTCCGTGGTCCCGGATGCGCGCCATTCGGCCGAGCGCGCCAGGGGGCTACGCTGGAAGGCACTGACCGAGAACCTTTGACGAACGGGGTGCGCAATGCGCGGAAAGCTTCTCTTCATCGCGGGCGCTGGCGTGGGCTACGTCCTCGGCACGCGTGCCGGACGTAAGCGCTACGAGCAGATCAAGGCGGCCGCCGCCAAGGTCTGGGAGTCCGACGGCATCCAGAAGCAGGTGCACGCGGTCGAGGATTTCGTGGCCGCGAAGGCCGGTGAGGTTCCCGGCGCGGTGATCGACAGCGCGAAGAAGCTCATCGTGCAGGCCAACCAGCGCCGCCAGGAGTCGAAGGCGCCCGTTCCCGCACCGGCCGCGGAGGCCGCACTGAAGGCGGCGGACGGCTCAGCACCGGATGCCGATCGGGTTTGAGTGAAGCAGGAGTACGGTGACCGATATGACTGACGACGAACGCGCACGCTCGCGATCGCTGTTCGCGCTGATCGCCGACCTCCCGCGGCTGCTCATCGAGCTGCTGAAGGCCGAACTCGCCCATCTGAAGGCGGAGTTCGCCGAGAAGGCGAAATATGCCGGTGTCGGCATAGGCCTGATGGTCGTGGCCGCCGGGTTCGGCTTCTTCGCACTCGGCACCCTCGTGGCCGCCGCCGTCCTGGGCCTGGCCGTCGTGCTGCCCGGCTGGCTGGCCGCGCTGATCGTGTTCGTGGCGCTGCTGCTGCTGGCGGGCATCCTGGTGCTGATCGGGGTGCAGTCGTTCAAGAAGATGAACGGTGTCGCTCCGAGCCAGACGATCGACAGCATCAAGGAGGACACCGAGGCGTTCAAGGGGATGGGCAAGTATGACAACTGACACCAGCGACGTGCAGCGGGCCCGCAACGAACTCGCGGCCACCCTCGACGCGATCGAATACAAGCTCAACGTCCCCAAGCGCACGGCAGAGCGCATCGAGCGGCTGCGCACGGACAACCCCCTCGCGCTGGTCGGCATCGCCGTGGCCGCCGCAGCGGCGGTCGCAGGGGTGGTCTGGCTGATCGTCCGCTCCGTCACCAAGTGACGGGACGGGACGCATCCGGCTCTCACAGGGCTGTTTTGGCTCTCACAGGTTTGGGAGGGAGACTGTGAGGTATGACTAACCCGGCTGCCGCACCGGCAGATTCGAGCACCCCCAACGAAACACCGGCAACACACGAAGACGCTGACGCCGTCACCCCCAGCGGCTACACGCTCTGGGCCGTCCTGCGTCGCGACCCGTCCCGCCCGGACGACCTCGACGGCACAGACGTGCCCCGGGCGGTCCGAGAGCTCGAGGGCGTGATCGCCGACCTCGAACTGCAGAACGTGACGACCCGCGGTCTCTACGACGTCTCCGGCCTCCGCGCCGACGCCGACGTCATGATCTGGATCCACGGCCCGGAGGCGCACACCCTGCAGTGGGCGCTCCGCCAGCTGCGCCGCACTCAGCTCCTCAAGGCTCTCCTCCCCACCTGGAACGCCATGGGCGTGCACCGGGATGCGGAATTCAACAAATCGCACGTCCCCGGCTTCCTCCGCGGCAAGGAGCCGAAGGAGTGGCTGACGGTCTACCCGTTCGTGCGCAGCTACGAGTGGTACCTGCTGCCCGACGAGGAGCGCGGCCGGATGCTCTCCGAGCACGGACGCAAGGGTGCGGCGTTCCGCTCCGTCCTCGCAAACACGGTGGCGTCGTTCGCCCTCGGAGACTACGAGTGGATCCTGCCGCTCGAGTCCGACGAGCTGACCGACCTCGTCGACCTCATGCGCGACCTGCGCCAGACGGATGCGCGCCTGCACGTCCGCGAAGAAGTCCCGTTCTTCACCGGCCGTCGCGTGCAGCCCGCCGAGCTCGTGGAGGTGCTCCAGTGACCGACGTCGACACCACCGCCCGCGTCCTCGGTGCGACGCCGGCAGCGGCCTCCGGCCCCGAGCACGTGACCGAGCCCGTCGCCTACGACGCGATCCTGCTCGCCGGCTTCGGCGGTCCGGAGGGACAGGACGACGTCATCCCGTTCCTCCGCAACGTCACGCGTGGCCGCGGCATCCCGGAGGAGCGCCTCGAAGAGGTCGCCCACCACTACCGCCACTTCGGCGGCGTGAGCCCGATCAACGACCAGAACCGCGAACTCAAGGCGGCGCTGGAAGCCGAGCTGGCATCCCGCGGCATCGACCTGCCCGTGCTGTGGGGCAACCGCAACTGGGACCCGTACCTCAAGGACGCCCTCACCGAGGCGAACGAGCGCGGGCTGACGAAGATCATCGCCATCGCCACCAGCGCGTACTCGTCGTATTCGAGCTGCCGCCAGTACCGCGAGGACTTCGCGATGGCGCTCGAGGAGACCGGCCTCGAAGGCGTCATCGAGATCGACAAGGTGCGCCAGTTCTTCGACCACCCCGGTTTCGTCGAGCCGTTCATCGAGGGCGTGCGCAACGGCCTGGCCGAGATCGAGCAGAAGGTGCCGGGCATCGACCCGGCCACCGAGGTGGAGATCCTGTTCTCGACCCACTCCATCCCCTCGGTGGATGCGGCCAAGTCCGGCCCTGCCTCCCGCGGGTTCGGCGAGGGCGGCGCGTACGCGGCGCAGCACCTGGCCGTGGCGGAGGTCGTCGCCCAGGCGGCGACGGACGGCGTCGTGAAGTGGCAGCTGGTCTACCAGTCGCGCTCCGGCCCTCCGTCGATGCCGTGGCTGGAGCCGGACATCAACGACGCCATCGCCGAACTCCCGGCCAAGGGCATCCGTGCGGTCATCATCGTGCCCCTCGGGTTCGTCAGCGACCACATGGAGGTCCTGTGGGATCTCGACAACGAGGCGATGGAGTCCAGCGAGGAGAACGGCCTCGTCGCCGTCCGCGTCCCGACCCCCGGCACCCACCACAAGTACGTCTCCGGTCTCGTCGACCTGGTGCTCGAACGCCGGGACGGCGTGCCCGTCGACCAGCGTCCGGCCATGACCTCGATCGGTCCCTGGTACGACGTCTGCCGTCCAGGGTGCTGCGAGAACGCCAGGCTCGGCTTCAAGCCGGCCGCCGCGGGGCTCGCGCCGTGACCGGCACGGTGAGCCGCGCATCCGGAGCTGTCGAGCGGCGTGACGGCGTGCTCCGCGTCGGCACCCGCGGCAGCGCTCTCGCCGTGGCGCAGACCACGGTCGTCGCAAACGCCATCGCCAAGGCGACCGGCCGCGACGTGGAGCTGATCACCGTGACCACCCACGGCGACACCTCCAGGGACTCGCTCTCGGAACTGGGCGGCACCGGCGTGTTCGCCAGTGCCCTCCGGGATGCGCTGCTCGCCGACGAGTGCGACCTCATCGTCCACTCGCTCAAAGACCTCCCGACCTCGCCCGTCGCCGGCCTCGTCATCGGCGCTGTGCCCAAGCGGGCAGACGCGCGCGACACCCTGTGCGCCCGCGACGGCCTCACGCTCGAGACGCTTCCCGACGGCGCCCGCGTCGGCACGGGTTCGCCGCGCCGCGTCGCCCAGTTGAAGGCCAGGCGCCCGGACCTCGACGTCGTGGACATCCGCGGCAACGTCGACACCAGGCTGGGCCGCGTCGCCGACGGTGACCTCGACGCCGTCGTGCTCGCCGCCGCCGGTCTCGCCCGGCTCGGCCGCTCCGAGGCCGTCACCGACTTCTTCGCACTGTCGACCGTTCCGACGGCGCCCGGACAGGGCGCTCTCGCCATCGAGGTCCGCGCGGGAGACGAGAAGGCCCAGGGCCCGATCGCCAAGGCCCTCTCCGCCGTCGACCACGTCACGACGCGCGCCTGCGTGACCGCGGAGCGACACGTCCTCGCCGGACTCGAGGCAGGATGCGCCGCACCGATCGGCGCGACCGCTATCGTGGACGACGGATTGCTCTTCCTCACCGCCACGGTCTACCGGCCGGACGGCTCGGAGCAGCTGACCGCATCCCATGCCGCCACCCCGGAATCGATGAGCGCACGCCACCTCGACGAGGCGGCACGCGACGTCGGCCAACGGGTGGTGGACGAACTGCTCGGCGCGGGGGCCGCCGACCTTGCACCGCTCGGGAGCACGCGATGACCACCCCTTCCGCTTCACCCAAACCGCTCGCCGGCTGGCGCGTCCTCGTGCCGCGCGGCGGGCCGTGGGGTGACTCGGTGGCCGCCGATCTGCGGTCCAAGGGTGCGTCCCCGATCGTCGCGGCCATGATCAACTTCGCGCCGACCGCCGATGCGCCCGCGCTCGAAGCGGCGCTCGCCCGGCTGGCGGCGGGCGAGTTCGACTGGATGACGGTCACCAGCGCCACGACGGTGGATGTGCTCAGCGCGCAGCGCGCCGTCGTCCCGCCGTCGACCAGGGTCGCCGCCGTCGGAGAGACCACGGCGGCCGCTCTCGCCGCCGCCGGCTACAAGGTCGACCTCGTCCCCTCCGAGGACAACTCGGCCCGCGGTCTGCTCGAGGAGTGGGAGGCCGCCACCGCCGGCATCGTTCCGCTCCGCGTGCTGACGCTGCGCTCTGAGATCGCGAAGCCGCTCCTCACCGAGGGCCTGAAGCGCATCGGCCACGACGTCGAATCCGTGGTCGCCTACCGAACCATCGGCGTCCCGGTGCCGGAGAACGTGGTGCGGGATGTGGCCGACGGGCTCGTGCAGGCCATCCTCGTCACCTCCGGATCGGTCGCCGAGCAGGTGCAGCAGCAGCTCGGCCCCATCCCCGAATCGACCCTGGTGGCCGCGATCGGCCCGCAGACCGCCCGCGACGCCCGCGCCTTCGGCCTCCGCGTCGACGTGATCGCCGCCGAGCGCACCGCCACCTCCCTCATCGAGTCCCTCGTCGACGCCGCCCACGCCTCCGAATAGCTTCTGCGCCCTGGGGCGCCCTCCGAAAGCTGGGAGGGGGCTCAGACGCGGGCGCGTAGGCTTGTGACGTGAGTGACGTGACGCATCCTGTTGTCCGACCACGACGCCTCCGGCAGTCTCCTGCCCTGCGCCGTCTGACCTCCGAGACCCGGCTCCATCCCGGCGAACTCATCCTTCCGATGTTCGTACGCGAGGGGATCGGCGAGGCTCTGCCCATCCAGTCGATGCCCGGCGTCGTGCAGCACAGCATCGACTCCCTCAAGCGTGCAGCCACCGAGGCGGCCGAGGCAGGCGTCGGCGGCGTGATGCTCTTCGGAGTGCCGGAGACCCGGGATGCGACCGGCTCGGCCGCGACAGACCCGAACGGCATCCTCAACGTCGCCACCACCGCGCTGGCCGCCGAGGTGGGAGACGCACTGGTCGTGCAGACCGACCTCTGCCTCGACGAGTTCACCGACCACGGCCACTGCGGCGTCCTGGATGCACAGGGCCGCGTCGACAACGACGCCACCCTCCTCCGCTACCGCGACATGGCCGTCGCGCAGGCCGACGCCGGCTCGCAGCTGCTCGGCCTCAGCGGCATGATGGACGGCCAGGTCGCCGCCGTGCGCGACGCGCTCGACGGGGCGGGGCACACCGACACCGTCATCCTCGCCTACGCGGCCAAGTACGCCTCCGCCTTCTACGGCCCGTTCCGCGAGGCCGTCGACTCCCAGCTGTCCGGCGACCGCCGCGCATACCAGCAGGACCCGGCCAACCGCCGCGAGGGCCTGCGCGAGGCGCGCCTCGACCTGGAGGAGGGCGCGGACATCCTGATGGTGAAGCCGGCTCTCAGCTACCTCGACGTCCTGAGCGACGTCGCCGCGATCAGCGACGTCCCCGTGTGGGCGTACCAGGTGTCCGGCGAGTACGCGATGGTCGAGGCCGCCGCAGCGAACGGCTGGGTCGACCGCCGCCGCATCGTCGAGGAGACGCTGATCGGCGCCCGCCGGGCCGGAGCAGATGCCGTCATGACCTACTGGGCCACCGAGGTCGCGAGGTGGCTGCGATGAGCGACCTGGATGCCCTGGCGGACGGCGCAGCCATCGGCGACGTGAACCTCGCGCAGTTCGAGCGCGCCCAGCGGGTGATCCCCGGCGGTGTGAACTCGCCGGTGCGCGCCTTCCGCTCGGTCGGCGGCACCCCGCGGTTCATGGTGTCGGCGAGCGGTCCGTACATCACGGATGCGGAGGGCCGCGAGTACGTGGACCTCGTCGCGTCGTGGGGTCCCGCGATCCTGGGGCACGCGCATCCCGAGGTGGTCGCCGCTGTGCAGGCCGCCGCTGCGCGTGGGCTGTCGTTCGGCGCATCCACTCCGGCGGAGACCGAGCTGGCGGAAGCGGTGCTCGCCCGCGTGCCGTTCGTGGAGAAGCTGCGGCTCGTCTCGACCGGCACGGAAGCGACCATGACCGCGATCCGGCTCGCCCGCGGCTTCACCGGCCGCCCGCTGCTGATCAAGTTCGCCGGGCACTACCACGGCCACTCGGACAGCCTGCTCGCCGAGGCCGGCTCCGGCCTGGCGACGCTGGCGCTGCCCGGCTCGGCCGGGGTCACCGAGGCGACGGCCGCGCAGACACTCGTGCTGCCGTACAACGACCTGGATGCGGTCCGCGCCGTTTTCGAGACGCACGGCCCGGACATCGCGGCCGTCATCACGGAGGCCGCCGCAGCGAACATGGGTGTCGTCCCACCGGACGCGGGCTTCAACGCAGCACTCGCCGACATCGCCCACGAGTTCGGCGCGCTGCTGATCCTGGATGAGGTGCTCACCGGCTTCCGCGTGAGTGACGCCGGATTCTGGGGACTGGACCGCGGGTACACGCCCGATCTGGTCACGTTCGGCAAGGTCATCGGCGGAGGGATGCCGCTGGCTGCTCTCGGCGGTCGCGCCGAGCTGATGGACTTCCTCGCGCCGACCGGCCCGGTCTATCAGGCGGGAACGCTGTCGGGGAACCCGGTCGCGGTCGCCGCCGGGCTCACCACGCTGGCGCTCGCCGACGAGGCGGTCTACGACCGGCTCGACCGCGTGGCGGACACGGTGTCGTCCGCGGTGTCCGACGCGCTGAGCACGGCGGGCGTCGCCCACCGGGTGCAGCGGGCGGGCAACCTGTTCAGCTTCGTGTTCGGCGACTTCGCCGAGGCGCCGCGGACCTACGCCGAGGTGCAGCGCCAGGAGGCGTACCGCTACCGCGACTTCTTCCACGCGATGCTCGACGCCGGCGTCTCCCTTCCGCCGAGCGTCTTCGAGGCCTGGTTCGTCACGGCCGCGCACGACGACGCGGCCGTCGACCGCATCCTCGCCGCGCTCCCGCGCGCCGCGGCTGCCGCCGCCTCCGCCCGCCCCGCCTGACCCGCGCCGGGGCCTGACCCCCGCCCGACCTGGCGAGATACCAGTAACTGTCGCGAAACGCCCGGGATGCGCGACAGTTACTGGAGTCTCGTCGCCAGGAACCGGCGCACGGGAGCCGCGACGGCGTCCGGGGCGAAGCTGTGGGTCTGGTCTTCGACCACCTCGAAGGCCGCGACGGGGATCGCCGCGGCGAGTTCGCGCGCGCCGTACTGCAGGAACGCCGGGCTCGCCCCGCCCGCCAGCGTCAGCACCGGGATGCGCACCCGCTGCACGACATCGTCGGGCACCGCACTGTCTCCCATCGCCGCGTCGTCGTACGCCAGCGTGGGGGCGATGGCCTCCATGCCCGGCCACGCGGGGGAGTGGCGCATCCCGTCGATGGCCTGTTCCGGCATCCCCACCCTGGCGAGGAACAGCGCGACGGCGTCGCCGCGGCGGCCGTCCGCCAGCGTCTCGGCGAGGTCGGCGGTGTACTGCCTGGCGGCGTCGAGCGCGGCATCCGGCATCAGCGGAGGTTCGTACAGGACGACGGCGGAGATCCGCTCCGGACCGAGTGCGGCGGCCGCTCGCAGCAGCAGCATCGCGCCGGACGACATCCCAAACGCGACCGCGGGGGCTCCCACGGCCTCGATCAGCGCGTCGATGTCCTCGATCTCCCTGTCCACCGAGAACGGCAGCGTGTCCGTGCTCCCGCCGCGCCCGCGCCTGTCGTACGCGACGGTCGTGAACGCGGCGGAGAGCTCGGGGGCGAGTTGGCTCGCCGAGCCTCCCATGGATGACATCGCGCCCTCGACCAGGATCAGTGTCGGCCCGTTGCCGACGGCCTCGTAGCCGATGGTGGTGCCATCGGCAGAACTCGCAGTGCTCATGTGCCTTCCCTCCGCATCGCTTCCTCGCAACCGGCCATCACACGTCCGCGTCGGCCGCCGCCCTCTGCACAGACTCCACGAAGGAGTATGTCGCCTCGTTCGGCCAGCCGTCGGCATCCACCAGGGCGAAAACGTCGAACGTCAGCTGGCCACCGCCGCCCGCGGGTCGCCGCAGCGTGCGCGGCGGGGCGTCGGAGGCCGCGCGGACCGTGACGGTCTGCGGGGGAGCATCCCGTCGCAGCAGCCGGGCGCGGAAGGTGGTCGTGCGGGTCACACGACCACCATCTCACATGCCTCGCCGCCGCGCGCGGCCGGAGCTATGCCTGGCCGTGCGACGCCCGGGAGCGGCGGGAGAGCGAGTCGATGATGACCGCGAGCAGCAGTACGGCGCCGGTGATCATGAAGCGGATCGACGAGTCGAGGTTGAGCAGCGTCAGGCCGCTGGAGATCGACTGGATGACCAGGATGCCGAGCAGGGCCGACCAGGCGCTTCCGCGTCCGCCGAAGAGGCTCGTCCCACCGATGACGGCGGCGGCGATCGCGTTCAGGTTGGTGTCCGTCCCGCCGCTGGCCGCGCTCACCGATGCGAGTCTGGCCGCAGCGAGCAGGCCGCCGACCGCCGCGAACGTCGAACACAGGATGAACACCGAGATGTAGACCCGGTTGACCTTGATACCGGCGCGGCGCGCGGCCTCGACGGAGCCGCCGACGGCAAACACCGACCGGCCCCAGCGGGTGCGGGTGAGGAAGAAGTTCATCACGACGACGAGGATCACGAACAGCAGGAACATCGCGCCCGTGCCGCGGTCGGTGGAGAGGTACCAGACGCTCACCCCGAGGGCCAGCAGCAGGAGCACCGACTTCACCAGCATCACCGTCATCGACCCCTGCGAGAGGCCGGCCTTGCGGCGGCGCTCCGACCGGCGCCAGTCGGAGAGGAACATCGCGACCGCGGCGATCACGGCCAGCGCGTACGCGGCCCACGGCGGGAGGAAGGTCTGCTGCGCGAACTGCACGATCCACGAGTCGAACGGGATGTTGATCGAGCTGTTCGGGCCGAGCACCCACAGCTGCAGCCCGAGGAAGCCGAGGAGGCCGGCGAGGGTGATGACGAACGACGGCACCCCGAACCGGGTGAACAGCAACCCGTACAGGTAGCCGACGGCGACACCGGCGATGATCGCGGCGATCACCGCGACGATGAGCGGCCAGTGCAGCTGCGTGAGGCCGACGCCCATGATCGCGGCGGCCAGACCGCTGACCGACCCGACCGACAGGTCGATCTGGCCGAGCAGCAGCACGAGCACGATGCCGATCGAGATCGTGCCGACCGCGGCGCACTGCAGCGTGAGGTTGACGAGGTTGTTCGCGGACAGGAAGTTCGGGTTGAGGATCTGGAACACGGCCCAGATCACCACGAGGCCGACCACCACGGGCAGCGAGCCCAGGTCGCCACCGCGCACGCGCATCCCGAACGACTTGACGGCGCCGCTGAGTCCTTCGGAGCGGATCAGGCGTTCGTCCTGGAGGTCGGCGGCGACCTCCGCGGGCGTCTCGGTCTTGGTCATGCGTCCGCACTCCGTTCGGTGAGCTGCTCTACTTCTTCGCTGAGGCGCTCGGCCCTGCGCGTGACGACGTTGTCGGTCGCGCCGGTGATGGCCGAGATGATCTCCTCGTAGCTGACGTCCGGCACGCGGAAGGTGCCGTTGTTGCGGCCGAGTCGCAGCACGGCGACGCGGTCGGCGACAGCCTGCACGTCGGCCATGTTGTGGCTGATGAGCACCACGCCGAGGCCGCGCTCGCGCAGGCGCTCGATCAGGTTGAGCACCTCGGCGGTCTGCGCGACGCCGAGGGCGGCGGTCGGCTCGTCGAGGATGACGACGCGCGGCTCGCCGATCAGCGAGCGGGCGATGGCCACGGTCTGGCGCTGGCCTCCGGAGAGCGACGCCACGGCGATCCGCACCGACGGGATGCGCGCGGAGAGCTGACGGAGCAGGCTCCACGACCGCTTCTCCATCTCCTCCTCGTCGAGCGTGCCTCTGGCGATCTCGCGTCCGAGGAAGAGGTTGGAGACCACATCCAGGTTGTCGCAGAGCGCGAGGTCCTGGAACACCGTCGCGATGCCGAGCTCGCGGGACGCGGACGGCGACGGGATGCTCACCCTGTCGCCGTCGAACGTCACCGTTCCCGCATCCTGCGAGTGGACGCCCGCCAGGATCTTGACGAGGGTCGACTTGCCTGCGCCGTTGTCGCCGACGATGGCGACGACCTCTCCCGGGTAGACATCGAGGTCGATGTCGGTGAGGGCCTGGACGGCGCCGAAGCCCTTCGAGATCCCTCGGAGGGAGAGGACGGGCTGGCGCGTCGACCGTTCGGGTTCTGCGACGGCGGATTCCATCGTCACGGTGTTCTCCTTTGGACTGAAAGGGCGGAGCGGGTGGTGCTCGGTGCTGGTAGTGCGGGTATTGCGCGGTTCCAGGGTAGGCCGGAATCGGCCCGGCCGGGGGTGCGCTTCCGCATCCCCGGCCGGGTCTTCGATGGGCTACTTGATGCCGTACTTGTCGCAGTCGGCCTTGTAGTCCGCGGTGCAGATCTTGGCGGCGGAGTCGGAACCGTAGAACTCGTCCTTGACGACCGTGCTCTCGATGTTGTCCGTCGTCACAGCGACCGGGGTCAGCAGGAACGACTGGATGGCAGCGCCACCCGCCGTGTTGACCGTCGTGTCACCCTTCGGCTTCTTGCCGTTGGCCAGGTCGACGGCCAGCTCTGCCGCCTTCTCCGCCTCGGGCTTGAGCGCCTTGTAGACCGTCATGTACTGGTCGCCGGCAAGGATGCGCTGGATGCCCGCGAGCTCGGCGTCCTGTCCGGTGACCGGCGGGATCGGGCTGACGTTGGCGGCCTTCAGCGAGGCGATCGCGCCGCCGCCGGTTCCGTCGTTCGCCGCGTAGATGCCCTTGATCTGGCTACCGAACTGCGTGATCTGGCCTGCCACCCAGTCCTGGGCCTTCGCGGGGTCCCATCCTGGTGTGTCGAACTCGGCGAGCACCTTGTATCCGCTCGAGTCGATCACGCTGTGCGCGCCCTTCTTGAACAGGGTCGCGTTGTTGTCCGTCGGCGAGCCGTTGACCATCAGGATGCCGGCGCCGGAGGCGACGTTGTCCTTCTTGAGCTTGTCGACGAGCGCCGTGGCCTGCAGCTGCCCGACCTTCTCGTTGTCGAACGAGATGTAGTAGTTGCTGTCCGGGCTGTTGATCAGGCGGTCGTAGGAGATGACCGGGACGTTCTTGGCTTTGGCCTCTCCGACGATGGATGCGGCGGCCTCGCCGTCGAACGGGTCGAGGACGAGGACCTTGACGCCCTGGGTCAGCATCGACTCCGCCTGCTGCTGCTGCTTGCTGGCGTCGCCGTCCGCGTTCGAGTAGAGCACCTTGCAGTCGGGGCAGAGTTCCTTGATCTTCGCCTCGAAGAACGGCTTGTCTGCCGATTCGTACCTGGCGGTGACGGAGTCGGGGAGGAGGAGGCCGATCTGGGCGCTGCTGGCACCGGCGGTGGAGCTGGATCCGCTTCCGGACCCGTTGGAACAGGCTGTGAGTGTTGCGGCTGTGAGCAGGATCGCGGCCGACGCGATGACCGCTCTCGTGGTGGCGATCTTCATTGAAAAACCTCCGATTCGAGACCGCCATCGTTGGCGGCTGGGTTGAGTGTTGCAGGTGGTGAGGTTGTCGTCAAGAGTTGAAGCCAACGGATTCGATAACGAATAGACACGCATTCGGGGGGTGTGGCACCGCAGGTGTTGCGCGCCGGGTCAGGCGGGCGAGTCGATCGGCGTGATGTTCACGCAGTCCACGGCATATGCGACCGCGCCGAGCGTCGCCGCACGCGTCCCGAGCTGCCCCTGGACGATGTCGGGCATGAGGTCTTCGTTGACGATGATCGACCGCTCGACGGCGTGCCGCATCGGCCCGAGCAGCAGCTCGCCCGCCCTGGCCAGCTCGCCGCCGACGACCACCCGCTCCGGGTCGATCAGGTTGCACAGGTTCGCCGTCGCGATACCGATGTGCTTGCCCGCGTCGGCGATGGCCCTGATGCAGCGTGCATCCCCGGCCATCGCCTGGATGACCACATCGCCCAGTTTCAGACTGCCCAGGTGGTCGCGCAGCTCGTCGAGGATCGCCGGACCGCCCGCGATGGCTTCGAGGCAGCCGCGGTTGCCGCACCGGCAGAGCGGGCCGTTCTCCCGGATGGTGGTGTGCCCGAACTCGCCGGCCACGCCGTGGAACCCGCGATAGACCTGCCCGTTCAGGATGAGCCCTGCGCCGATCCCGTCCCCGAGTTCGAGCGTGATCGTGTTGCGCTTTCCGCGCCCTGCGCCGAGCCTGGACTCCGCCAGGGCGGTCAGATTCGCGGCGTTGTCGATGAACACCGGGCGCTTCAGCCTGCGCTCCATCACCTCGGCGACGTCCACGCCGTCCCAGCCGCGCATGATGCCGCTGCGGGCGATGGTGCCGCTCGCCCTGTCCAGCGGGGCGGGGAGCGCGATGCCGACGGCGAGCACCTCGTCGCGGCCCGCATCCACGGATTCGAGCATGTCGGTGAGCAGCAGCGAGACCTTGTCGAGCTCGTTGTCCGCCCTGTGGTCTTTGGCGAGCGGCATGTGGTTCTCGGCAACCACCGTGTGCGCGACGTCCGCGAGCGCGATCCGCATGTGCCTGGTGGAGAAGTGCACGCCGACCACGAGTCCGAGCGCGTGCGCCAGCGTGACGTGCTGGGCGCGCCTGCCGCTCCGGATGCTCTGAGCGGTATGCAGGACGCCCGAGGTCGACAGCTCCTTCACGATGTTGGACACCGTGGCGGGGGAGAGGCCGGTGGCGCCGGCGAGCTCGACCTGCGTCAGCCCGCCGTGCTTCTTGATGGCGTCGACAATCCGCGCCCGGTTGGCTTCACGAAGTGAAGTCTGCGAACCCGGGGTTCGCCGCTGCGTTGCCACGATCAGCAGGATACATGCCCCGCGGTCGAGGGGGTGGGGAGTGTGGGAAACCGTCGGCCGAACGGTTATCTCTTTGTGAGGAACGGACCCGCACGACGCCGCCCTCGCTGGCAGGATAGAAGCATGGCCGACATGCACGTTCACCCGGACCGACTTGAGATCCACCTCACGCCGGCGGAGAAGGTGCTCGCTCTGAAGCGCGACGACCTCATCGTGCCGAGAGAGAGCATCCGGTCCGTGGCGATCACCGAGGACCCGTGGATCTGGATCCGCGGCATCCGCGCGCCGGGAGCCGCCGTGCCGTTGACGCTCTCCGTCGGAACCTGGAAGTTCCACGGCGGCAAGGACTTCCTGCTCATCAAGGGCAAGCAGCGCGCGGCCGTGGTGATCGACCTGGAGGGCGAGGAGTACTCGCGCATCATCGTCTCGACGCCGCACGCGACCAAGCTCATCGAGGCGCTCCGGGTGGATGCGGCCGGCACCCCGGCGCAGGGCGAGACCTCGCTGTAGCGGCTGCCGCCACCCAGCCGCCGCCCGCGCGTCAGCCGAGGACCAGCAGCACCAGTCCCACCAGCGGCAGCGCGCCCTGCAGCAGCGCGGCGCGCAGGAACGCCCGCCCGGTCGTGATCAGCACCACCGCCGCGAGCACCATGCATACGGCGGAGAAGAACACGATCCCGAACCCCACATCCCGGAGCGTCGTCCAGTAGAGCACCAGCCCGACCGCCGCGCCCCCGGCGAGGAACAGGTTGTAGAACCCCTGGTTGTACGCCATCGCCCTGATCGTGTCCGCGTCGCGTTGGCTGGCCACCCCGAACCTGCGCCATACGCCGGGTGACGACCAGAACACGCTCTCCATCGCGAAGAACGCCAGGTGCACGACGGCGGCCGCGGCGATCAGGATGGAACCGATGATGGCCATGCGTGTGAGCATACGCTGGGGACTATGCACACTGTGGAGACTTCGTGCGTGATCGCCGGCGGCGGTCCCGCCGGCATGATGCTCGGCCTGATCCTGGCGAGGTCGGGGCTGGATGTGGTGGTGCTGGAGAAGCACGCCGACTTCTTCCGCGACTTCCGCGGCGACACCATCCACCCGTCGACCATCACCGTGCTCGGCGAGCTCGGGCTGCGCGACCGCTTCCTCGGGATGCCGCACACGAGCATCCGGACACTGGATGCGGTGGTCAACGGCACCAGGCTGCACCCGATCGACTTCGGGATGCTCCCACCGCCCGACGATTTCCTGGTCATGGCGCCGCAGTGGGATTTCCTCTCCTTCCTCGCGCAGGAGGCCGCGGCGTTCCCGGGCTTCCACCTACTGATGGAGACCGACGCCGTCGGGCTCATCCGGGAGGAAGGTGCGGTGCGCGGTGTGACGGCGCACGGGCCGGACGGGGAGCTGGAGGTGCGCGCATCCCTGACGGTCGCCGCCGACGGCCGCGATTCGACGCTCCGGGATGCTGCCGGCCTGCGCCCTCGCCGGTTCGGCGTCCCGATCGACGTGCTCTGGTTCCGCGTTCCCAAGCCCGACCGTGTGCCGCCGAGCACGCTCGCGTACGTCGACCAGCACTCGATGGTGATCACGATCGACCGCGGTGACTACTTCCAGACCGGCGTGATCATCGAGAAGGGCGGCTTCGACACCCTGCGCGCGGCCGGGCTGCCGCACTTCCACCGGATGCTCGGCGAGGTCGCACCCGTGCTGGCGCCGGTGGTGGACGCGATCGCCTCGTGGGACGACGTCAAGCTCCTCTCGGTCCAGATCAACCGCCTCGACCGCTGGTTCCGCTCCGGTTTCCTCGCGATCGGCGACGCCGCCCACGCGATGTCGCCCGCGTTCGGCGTCGGCGTCAATTACGCGGTGCAGGATGCGGTTGCGACGGCCAACGCGGTCGCCGCCCCGCTGCGTTCCGGCCCGGTCGACCTCCGGGTGCTGGAGGCGGTGCAGCACCGCCGCCTGCCTCCCGTCGCCAGGATGCAGGGCCTCCAGCTCGCGGCGCACGAGTTCATCGCGCGCCCGGGAGGCGCTGCCCGCCTGCCCAACCCGCTGCCCGCTCCGCTCCGGGCGCTCCTCACCGCTGCCATGCCGGTGGCGCGCCGTGCGTCAGCGCGGATCGTCGGCCGCGGCTTCCTCCCGGAGCACATCGCGCCCGAGCTGCGCTGACGGCCGCTGACGGCTGCTGCTTGGCCCTGCCGTCAGGACAGCAGCATGAGGATGAATCCGATCAACGGAAGGATCCCCTGGATGAGCGCCGGCCGGATGTACCCACGCCCGGTGGTGATGAGCACAACGGACGCGGCGAACATGCTCGCGGTGCTGAACAGGATCAGCGCCAGCCCGACATCGTGCATCCCGACCCCGAACAGGATGAGCCCGACGATCGCTCCGATGGCGAGGAAGAGGTTGTAGAACCCCTGGTTGTACGCCATCGGCCGCGTGGTGTCCGCGGCCTCCTGCGACGCCACCCCGAACCGCTTCCACACCGCCGGCCGCGTCCAGCCGACGCTCTCCATGACGAAGATGGCGATGTGCAGGGCTGCGGCAAGGGTGACCACCACGGTCGCGAGGACGATCATGCGGTCAGCATACGGTGACACCCCGCCCGCAGGCGGCAGGCGCGCACGGTCAGGCGCGCACCTCCACCACCGTCCGCCCGCGCAGCTTCCCGGCCAGCAGTTCCTCCGCAGCCGCGATCGTCTCGGCCAGCGGGATGAACGCCGTCATCGCCGCAAGCGATTCAGTGTCCAGGTCGACCGCCAGCCGCCGCCACGCCGTTTCGCGCAGCGCGATGGGCGCCTCGACCGAGTTGATCCCGGCCAGAGTGACCCCGCGCAGGATGAACGGCATCACCGTCGCGGGCAGCTCCGGACCTTGCGCCAGCCCGCACGCCGCCACCGTCCCGCCGTACGTCGTCTGCGCGAGCGCGTTCGCGAGCGTGTGGCTGCCGACGGCGTCCACCACCCCCGCCCAGCGCTGACGCTGCAGCGGCTTGCCGGGATCGCTGAGTTCCGCCCGGTCGATGATCGTCGTCGCGCCGAGGTCGGTCAGGTAGTCGGCCTGCTCCTCCGGCCGTCCCGTGGATGCGGTAACCGGGTAACCCAGTTTCGCCAACACGGCCACGGCCACCGACCCGACACCCCCTGCCGCTCCCGTCACCAGCACGCTCGACCCGGCGTCCGCGACAACCTGTGGATCCAGCCCGTTCCGTTCCAGCGCGAGCACCGACAGCATCGCGGTGAATCCCGCGGTCCCGACCGCCGCCGCCTGCGCACTGCTCAGCACCTCCGGCACCCGCACCAGCGCATCCCCGCGCACGCGAGCCCGTTCCGCCAGCCCCCCGTGATGTGACTCGCCGATCCCGTCGCCGTTCAGCACCACCCGGTCCCCGGGCACCCACCGCTCGTCTGCGGACTCCTCCACCACGCCCACCAGGTCGATCCCCGGAATCAGCGGCGACGTCCGAGCCACCCCCGGCCGCCCGGCGATGGCGAGCGCATCCTTGAAGTTGAGGTCGGAGTACTCGACGGCAATGGTCACATCCCCCGGCATCAGGAACGCATCCGTCACCCGCCGCACCTCGGCGGTATGCGCCACGATCCGCCCCGCCTCAGCGTCCTGCTCGATCACGATGGCCCGAAAGTCAGTCATGGCTTTCACCATACGCCGACCAGTGGATGCGCCACCCGGGTCGCCGGGGCGGCCCGCCTGGGCCGCCTGGCCCGCTTGGCCCGTCACCGCGCCACCCGACCCTGCGCGAGCCGCGCGCCCGCGCTAGTTCAACACCCGCACCCCACCCGGCAGCACCCCGCCCGCGTACAGCGCGCTCGCCGCATCCTGCAGCGCGGTCAACGCCAGCCGCTGCGTCCACGGACCGTACGACACCCGCGCCACCCCGAGCTCTTCCAGCCGCGCTGGCGCCACGGACCCCGGCACTCCGATCACGCTGAGCTTCCGCACCCCGAGCCCTCCCACGAGCAGCTCGATCGCTGTCTCGTCGAGCCGCCCGGGTACGAACACGCAGGTCGCCCCTTCGTCGAGGAACGCGCGCCCGCGCTCGATCGCTTCGCGCGCCTTCTCCTCGGTGGGCCGCTGGTCGTCATGCAGGAACACGTCGGTGCGCGCGTTGAGTGCGAACGGCACTCCTTCGGCCTCCGCCCCGGCGATGGCGGCCCGCACGGCGGCGACCGCCTCCTCGAACGAGCGCGTCCCGTCTTCGAGGTTCGCTCCGACCGCGCCGACGCCGATCGCGCGCCGGATCGTCTCGCCCGGGTCGCCGTATCCCGCTTCGAGGTCGGCACTGACCGGCAGGTCGGTCGCATCCACAATCCGCCCGATGGCCGCGAGCATCAGGTCGAGCGGGATGCGCTCGCCGTCGTCGTAGCCGTGGGATGCGGCGATCGAGTGGCTCGCCGTCGCGATGGCGCGGGTGTCGGGGAGTGCGGCGATCGCGCGCGTGCTGATCGCATCCCACACGTTCACCACCTGAAGCAGCTCGGGGGCGTCGTGCAGTCGGCGCAGCTCGGCGCCGAGTTCGTTGTTCGCGTTCACGATGTCACCATACGACCCCGCGCCCGGCGGCTCTAGGATGAGCGCATGGCCGAGACGGCGGTGACCAAGACCCGGTCGGCGACGGGCCGGCGCCGGTCGACCAACGTCGTCGTCGACAACCTCTTCTTCGTCTTCGGCGGCGCGGCCGTGGTCTGGCTGGCCTGGATTGTCCTCACCGAGAGTTTTTCGTGGGGCTGGTTCCTCGTCGCGTTCTTCGTGCTGTTCTGGGTGGTGGTCGCCTATCTGGTCCTGCCGCGCCTGCACCGCATACTGACCTCGATCTACGTCCCGGACTACTTCATCGGCAGGGCCCGCACCAGCGACGGCCTGCTCGGCGACCCCATCAACCTGGCGGTTCTCGGCACCGAGGCCCAGCTGGATAAGGCGATGACGGAGGCCGGCTGGACCAGGGCGGACGACGTGACGTTGCGCACCAGCTGGCGGATCGTCGCATCCACTCTGTTGCGCCGCAGCTACGACGAGGCTCCCGTGAGCCCGCTGTTCCTGTTCGGCCATCAGCAGGATGTCGCCTACCAGCAGGAGGTCCGCGGCAACCCGTCGAAGCGCCACCATGTGCGCTTCTGGCGGTGCCCGGAGGGCTGGCTCCTCCCCGGCGGTCACAACGCGGACTGGCTGGCGGCCGGCACGTTCGACCGTTCCGTGGGCTTCTCGCTGTTCACGTTGCAGATCACCCACAAGATCGACGCGAACACCGACGTCGAGCGCGACCACATCGTCTCCACCCTGATGGATGCGCGGATCGGCGTCGACGTCGAGGTCATCGAGGACTTCTCCACCGGCTACCACTCCCGCAACGGCGGCGGCGACAGCATCGAGACCGACGGCAACCTCCCGGTGATCGACGTGCGCGCTGTCCCGGTGGATGCGGCTGCGATCGCGGTCGCGGACCAGGCGGATGCGAGACGCGCGGCGAGGGCGGAGGACCGGCCGATCCCCACGTCACTCGGCTTCCTGTTGATGCTGCTGCGAACGGTCGCGGGTGCGGTGTTCGTCGCGCTGACCGTGATCGACTGGCGCCAGTTCGTCCAGGCCCAGATGGACGACCCGGCGGCGGCGCTCACCGCCGACGAGAAGCCGATCGTGCAGCTCGTCCTCGTCGTGGTGATGGCCCTGTTCACGGTCGGCCTGCTCTTCTACCTGCTGCTGGCGATCCTGGTCTTCCGCGGCAGCAACTGGGCACGCATCGCCTCGATGTCCTACAGTTCGCTGCTCATCATCATCTCCGCCATCGACTTCTTCAACGGCGGCCCCCAGGTCACCCTCCACAACAACGTCCTCGGCCTCCCGCTCGACATCCTGGTCGTCCTGGCCCTCTCCTCCCAGCGCTCCCGCCTCTGGGCCCGCCGCCCGCGTCCGCGCGGGTCGCGCGCATCGCGCACCGCCCGAGCCTCCAGCGCCCACCCCGCGACATAATCCCCCTTACATAAGCCCCTTCCGCGGCCCCGACGACTTCAACGCGGACTCCTCCGCATCCAGGAACGCCAGCACCGAACGCACCGCCAGCTCCTGATACCGCCCCTCGGCCCGCGCATCCAGCACCGCCTTCCGCTCGGCCTTGATCATCGACCGCCGCAGCTTCTGGTACTCCACCGGCACGTTCTCGTCTTCGTTCGGTGACGGGTTCTCGAGCGCGTCGGAGAGGAAGACCGCGTTGATCCGCAGCCGTTCCAGCACCCGTTCGTCTTCGTCGCCCGTCACCTGGGAGTCGAGGTGTTCCAGCCCGGCTGTCTGGGCCTCGGCGAGCAGCCGCTGCATCTCGCTCGCCTCCTGGGCGAAGTCGGGCGGCGGGAGCTTCAGCCGGCGGATGACCCAGGGGAGCGCGAGCCCTTCGAGCAGCGTTCCGACGACCACCACGAACGCGAGGAACTGCAGGAACTCCTTGTGCGGTGTCGCGTCCGGCAACAGGAACACGGCGGCGAGCGTCACCACCCCGCGGATGCCGGCGAACGACACCGCGATCCCCGTCGGCCAGTTCCACCCGCGCTCGCGCAGCCGTTTCGGGCCGTGGCGGTAGAGCGTCGTGGTCAGCACCATCCAGACGAACCGGGCCGCCGAGATCGCGAGCAGCACCACGATGCTGATCACCACCGTCTGGCCGACCGTGATCCCCGACCGGAACGCGCCGCTCAGGATGCTGGACAGTTCCAGCCCGATGAACAGGAACACCGCGTTCTCGAGCAGGAACTGGATCGTGCGCCAGTTGATCGACTCCGCGATGCGCGCCTCCGCCGTCTGGATGGTCGGCGACCGGTAGCCGAGGTACAGCCCGGACACGACCACCGCCAGGATGCCGGACCCGTGCAGGAACTGCGCCGGGATGAACGCCAGGTACGGAGTGATCAACCCCAGCGAGGTGTCCAGCACCGGAGCCCGCAGCTGCTTCCGGATGATCGCGAGCACCCAGCCGACCCCGAGCCCGACCGCCACTCCGACCACCACCGCCAGCGCGAAGTCGCCCGCGATGGCCCACGGGTTCACCACGCTCACGATCGCGGCGATGGTCGCGTTCAGCGCCACGAGGGCCGTCGCGTCGTTGAGCAGGCTCTCGCCTTCGAGCACGGTCACGAGTCGGCGGGGGAGATGCAATCGCCCGGCGATCGCCGTCACCGCCACCGTGTCCGTCGGCGCCACCACCGCCCCGAACGCGAACGCGGCCGCCAGCGTGAGCGACGGCACCACCCACCACGTGGCGAACCCCACCACGATCACCGTGAACACCACCAGCCCCACCGAGAGCAGCAGGATGCCGTCTCGCCTGGCCCGCACATCCACGAAGGACGTCTGGATGGACGCGGCGAACAGCAGCGGCGGAAGCAGCCCGAACAGCACGAGCTCCGGCTCGAGCTCGATGTGCGGTACCCCGGGGATGAACGACACCACCGCCCCCACGACCACCAGCACCACCGGCGCCGACCACCCGACACGGCGCGACAAACCCGTGACGGTGACCGTGACGAGAACGAACGACACGATCCAGACAATGGTTGCGACCGGATCCATGCTGTTCATGATGGCCGCAACGCGCGCAGGGTGCCAATGGTTCCCGGGAGGCTGTGGAGAACTCGTCCGCTAGGAGCGAAGTGCAGGGATCGGGCCTCCGTGGGCCGCGCAGAACACCGCGTCCTCCGCCTCGCACACGACCAGCTGCTCGCGGCATGACGCGTCCGCGCAGTTCCGCATCCGCTCGGTCTCGGCGTCGCACACGACGCAGCGTCCGATCACGGCCGTGTGATCGCTGAACCGGACGGACTGCCGCTTGTCGAACACGTACAGCGAGCCCTCCCACAGTCCGTCGTCGCCGAACGTCTCGCCGTAGCGCACGACACCGCCGTCGAGCTGGTACACCTCGCCGAAGCCGCGCGACCGCATCAGTCCGGACAGCACCTCGCAGCGCACCCCGCCGGTGCAGTAGGTCACGACCGGCTTGCCCTTGAGGTGGTCGTACTTCCCGCTGTCCAGCTCGGCGACGAACTCCCGCGTCGTGGACACGTCCGGCACCACGGCGTCCTTGAAGCGCCCGATCTCGGCCTCGAAGCGGTTGCGGCCGTCGAAGAACACCACGTCGTCCCGTGCCTCCACCAGCGCGTGCAGCCCGGCGGGGTCGAGCCGCTCGCCTCCACCGACGACGCCGGATCCGTCCACCACCAGCTCGGCAGGCGCCCCGAAACTCACGATCTCGTCGCGCACCTTCACCGACAGCCGCGGGAAGTCGAGGCTCATCCCGTCGTCGCCGAACCCGGTCCCTTCGCTCCACTTCACGTCGAGGTCCTTGAACGCCGGGTAGTCCTTCGTCTTGCGCAGGTACTTCTTCAATGCGCCGAGCTCACCGCCGAGCGTCCCGTTCATCCCGTCGCCCGAGAGCAGGATGCGTCCGCGCAGGCCGAGCGATTCGCAGAGGTCGCGCTGCCACAACCGCACGGCGTCCGGGTCGGCGAGCGGCGTGAAGACGTAGTAGAGGAGGACTTTCGGCACGGGCACCGCACCATGCTAGGCCGCCCAGGCTGTGCGCTCTCTCAGCGACCCCGGCGCCGTTACCCAGGCGCTCGGTTTCCTTTCATTCACCAACATCGGCGATGCTTGTGGGGTGAGCACCCTGGTCATCATCCCGACCTACGACGAGCGGGAGAATGTCGAATCGATCGTCGGACGCGTCCGCGCGGCCACCCCCGACGTGGATGTGCTCGTGGTCGACGACAACTCCCCGGACGGAACGGGGGCGCTCGCCGACGCGCTCGCCGCGGCCGACCAGCGCATCCACGTGATGCACCGCGCCGGAAAAGAGGGCCTCGGCGCCGCATATCGCGACGGGATGCGCTGGGCTCTGGATGCGGGATACGACCGCATCGTCGAGATGGATGCGGACGGCTCGCACCGCCCGGAGGAACTGCACCGCCTGCTGGCCGCGCTCCGCGAGCCGGGCACGAGGGAGATCGGCGCACCCGCAGCCGCGTCCGGCGCATCCACCAACGCACCCACCCCCACCCCCGGCGCCGACGTCGTCCTCGGCTCCCGCTGGGTCCCCGGCGGTGGCGTCGTCAACTGGCCGGCCCGTCGCCGCCTGCTCTCCCGCGGCGGCAGCGCGTACTCGCGCATCGCCCTCGGCATCCCGGCCAAAGACGTCACGGGCGGCTACCGTGCCTTCACCGCCGAGGCGCTCCGGAGCATCCACTTCGCCGATGTCGAGAGCCAGGGGTACTGCTTCCAGATCGACATGCTCCGCCGCGCATACCGCGCCGGCCTCTCGGTCGCCGAGGTGCCGATCACGTTCGTGGAGCGTGAGCACGGCGCATCCAAGATGAGCGGCGGCATCGTCCGCGAGGCCATGTGGCGCGTGACCGTCTGGGGTGTCTCCGGCCTCCCGCAGCGGTTCCGCCGCACCCGGGTTCCTGTTCCGGTCAAGACGCACGTCGGCTGACGGGTCTACCGTTTACTTCATGACCGTCAAAGATCCTCTGGAGCGTTTCGGCGCCGTCCCTCAGTTCACCGTCACCAGCGACGACGTCGCAGACGGCCGTCCGCTCGCGCAGGCGCAGTGGGGCGCAGGCGGTGGCGGCGGCGACATCTCGCCGCAGCTGTCCTGGTCCGGCTTCCCCGCGGAGACGAAGAGTTTCGCCGTCACCATCCACGACCCGGATGCGCCGACCGGCTCCGGCTTCTGGCACTGGGCCGTCTTCAACATCCCGGCCGACGTCACCTCGCTCGACGCGAACGCGGGCGCTGAGGGCGGCGCCAACCTCCCGCAGGGCGCGGCGATGCTCTCGAACGAGCTGCGCTCGAAGAGCTTCACCGGCGCAGGCCCGCCTCCCGGAACCGGCACGCACCACTACAACCTGATCGTGCACGCCCTCGACGTCGACCACCTCGACCTCGACCCGGAGTCGACCCCCGCCGTCCTCGGCTTCAACGCGCACTTCCACACGCTGGCCCGCGCCGTCGTCACCCCGGTCGCGACCGCCGGAGACATCTAGCACGACGCGGCAGGGCAGAACGCTGCCAGCACCCTTCAGTGCTTGTTCCCCGTCAGCGCCAGCACCCCGCCGAGCCCGATCATCATCACGCCCCCGGCGGCACCCAGCCGCTCGACGCGTTTCGGCGACCGCCCGAACCAGTTTCGGGCGGTCCCGGCCGCGAGCGCCCACACGCTGTCGCAGGCCAGGGCGAGCACCAGGAACACCGTCCCCAGCTCGAACATCTGCAGCGGGATGCTCCCCGCCCGGTAGTCGACGAACTGCGGGAGCACCGCCACGAAGAACACCAGCGTCTTCGGGTTGGTCAGCCCGACCACGAACCCTTCCGACAGGATGCGCACCCGCGAGCGCGCGGGCGGCGTCGCCTCGTGCGTCACCGCCGTGTGCCTCCGGTGCCTGATCGCCTGAATACCGAGATACACGAGGTACGCCGCTCCCGCGAACTTGATGATCGTGAACACCACCACGGATTGCGCGACGACCGCCCCGATCCCGAGGGAGACGGCGATCACCAGGGGCAGCATCCCGAGCGCGTTGCCGAGCACGCTCAGCAGGCCGCCGACCCGTCCGAGCGACAGCGACCGGCCGATCACGAAGAGCACGCTCGGACCCGGGATCACGATCAGGGCGATGGATGCGATCGCGAACGCCAGCAGCGATGGGCCAGGAACCATGCGCACAGCGTAGCCGCCCCGAGGTAGGTTCGATACGTGAAGCTCCACAACGTTCGTGTGCACAGAAGCGAAGAGAATCTCGCCCGTCAGGATCAGCTCGCGTGGCAGATCGCCGAGGTCGCGGCCGACCCCGTCGAGGTCACGCAGGAGGTGACCGACATGGTGATCAACCGCGTCATCGACAACGCCGCCGTCGCGGCGGCGTCTCTCACCAGGCGGCCGGTGGTGTCCGCGCGGTCGCAGGCACTGGCGCATCCGCTGCCGACAGCGCAGTTGGAGGAGCTGACCGACGAACGCCGGCAGGACGGCTCGACCGTGTTCGGCGAGCCGGCTGCTACCCGCGTCAGCCCGGAGTGGGCCGCGTGGGCGAACGGGGTCGCCGTGCGCGAGCTCGACTACCACGACACCTTCCTGGCCGCCGAGTACTCGCATCCCGGCGACAACATCCCGCCGATCACCGCCGTCGCCCAGCACGCCGGTCGTGCGTTCGGCCTGTCCGGGCGCGACCTGGTCCGCGGCATCGCCACCGGGTACGAGATCCAGATCGACCTCGCGAAGGCGATCAGCCTGCACGCGCACAAGATCGACCACGTCGCCCACCTCGGCCCGTCCGCCGCTGCCGGCATCGGCACGCTCCTCGACCTGCCGAAGGAGGTCATCTTCCAGGCCATCGGCCAGGCGCTGCACACCACCACCGCCACGCGGCAGTCGCGCAAGGGGGAGATCTCCAGCTGGAAGGCGCACGCCCCCGCCTTCGCGGGCAAGATGGCCGTCGAGGCGATCGACAGGGCGATGCGCGGCGAGACCAGCCCCACCCCGATCTACGAGGGGGAGGACGGCGTCATCGCCTGGCTGCTCGACGGGCCGGATGCGCGCTACGAGGTTCCGCTGCCCGAGCGCGGCGAGGCCAAACGCGCCATCCTCGACTCGTACACGAAGGAGCATTCGGCCGAGTACCAGGCGCAGGCCTGGATCGACCTCGCCCGCAAGCTGCACCGCGAGCACCCGGAGGCCGCCGACCCGTCGCGGGTGGAGAGCATCGTCATCCACACCTCGCACCACACGCATTTCGTGATCGGCTCCGGCGCGAACGACCCGCAGAAGTACGACCCCACCGCCTCGCGCGAGACGCTGGACCACTCCATCCCGTACATCTTCACCGTCGCACTGCAGGACGGCGGCTGGCACCACGTCGACTCCTACCTGCCTGCGCGCGCCCAGCGCCCGGAGACCGTGGAGCTGTGGGGCAAGGTCACCACGACGGAAGACCCGGAGTGGACGCGCCGCTACCACTCCATCGACCCCGCCGAGAAGGCGTTCGGCGGCCGGGTGGAGATCCGCATGGCCGACGGCAGCGTCATCACCGACGAGATCGCCGTGGCCGACGCGCATCCACTGGGCGCACGCCCGTTCGAGCGCGCCGACTACATCGCCAAGTTCCGGATGCTCGCTGCCGACGTCCTCGAGGAGGCCGAGATCGAGCGCTTCCTCGGCGTCGCAGAACGCCTCCCGTCTCTCACCGCCGACGAGCTCGGCGGCCTCACCATCACGGCCAAGCCGGGCCTGCTCGCGAGCATCCCCGCCCCGAAGGGACTCTTCTGATGCTGTACTCCTCCGTCCCGGCGCACGAGAAGCGTGCCGCCTTCCGCGCCAGGCTCGCGTCCGGCGAACTGGTCAGGATGCCCGGCGCGTTCAACCCGCTCAGCGCCCGGCTGATCGAGCGCAAGGGCTTCGAGGGCGTCTACATCTCCGGCGCGGTGCTCAGCGCGGAGCTCGGCCTGCCGGACATCGGCCTCACCACGCTCACCGAGGTGGCGGGTCGTTCCGCCCAGATCGCCAGGATGACCGACCTCCCCGCGCTGGTCGACGCCGACACCGGCTTCGGCGAGCCGATGAACGTCGCGCGCACGGTGCAGACCCTCGAGGACGCCGGTGTCGCCGGGCTGCACATCGAGGATCAGGTGAACCCCAAGCGCTGCGGCCACCTCGACGGCAAGCAGGTCGTCGACGAGAACACCGCGCTCAAGCGCATCCGGGCCGCCTCCGACGCCCGTCGCGACCCCAACCTGCTCATCATGGCGCGCACCGACATCCGCGCCGTCGACGGGCTGGATGCGGCGATCGACCGTGCGAAGGCCCTCGTGGATGCGGGTGCAGACGCGATCTTCCCCGAGGCGATGCGCGACCTCGGCGAGTTCGAGGCCGTCCGCAACGCCATCGACGTTCCGATGCTCGCCAACATGACCGAGTTCGGCAAGAGCGACCTGTTCACGGTCGACCAGCTGCGCGACGTCGGCGTGAACATCGTGATCTGGCCGGTCTCGCTGCTCCGTCTGGCGATGGGCGCAGCAGAGCGCGGCCTCGACCAGCTGCTCGACACCGGCACGCTGGAGCCCAAACTCGGCGAAATGCAGCATCGCGCCGACCTCTACGAACTGATTGACTACGAGGGCTACAACGCGTTCGACACGTCCGTGTTCAATTTCGAGGTCAAGCGCTAAAAGCGCCGGACCCGCCGCAGCGAAGGAGCAGCAATGACCGACCCCGAGATCCACAAGGGCCTCGCCGGTGTCGTGGTCGACACCACCGCCATTTCGAGCGTCAACCCCGAGACGAATTCGCTGCTCTACCGGGGATATCCGGTGCAGGAGCTCGCCGCGAACTGCTCGTTCGAGGAGGTCGCCTTCCTGCTCTGGCACGGCGAACTGCCGACAGATGCCGAGCTGGCCGAGTTCGCGACGCTCGAACGCTCGCTGCGTGCACTGGACGAGCGCACCAAGCGCGCCATCGACGACATCCCGGTCGCTGCCCACCCGATGGATGTGGTGCGCACGGCGGTCAGCCACCTCGGCAGCCTCGACGACACTCTCGGCCAGACGGACGGCATCCTCGACCCCGACCTGAACCTCGGCCGCGCCGTCTACCTGCTGGCGCAGCTGCCGACCATCGTCGCGTACGACCAGCGCCGCCGCCGCGGCCTCGAACCGGTCGAGCCGCGCGACGACCTCGACTATTCGAGCAACTTCCTCTGGATGACGTTCGGCGAGGTGCCGGACGACGTGGTGGTGGATGCGTTCCGCGTCTCGCTGGTGCTGTACGCGGAGCACTCGTTCAACGCGTCGACGTTCACCGCCCGCGTCGTCGCCTCCACGCTTTCCGACGTGTACTCGGCGGTCACCGCGGCGGTCGGCGCCCTCAAAGGCCCGCTGCACGGTGGAGCGAACGAGGCCGTCATGCACGCCTTCGACGAGATCGAGGTCGCGGAGCGCGCGGAGGCGTGGCTCGACGAGTCGCTCGCCGCCAAGCGCAAGATCATGGGCTTCGGGCACCGGGTGTACAAGAACGGGGACTCCCGCGTTCCCACCATGAAGGCCGCGCTGGAGAAGCTGGCAGAGCACTACGACCGCGCAGACATGCTCGATCTGTACAACGCCCTCGAGAAGGCGATGAACGACCGCAAGAACATCAAGCCGAACCTCGACTACCCGTCCGGTCCGGCCTACAACCTGATGGGCTTCGACACCGCCACGTTCACGCCGCTCTTCGCGGCCGCCCGCGTCACCGGCTGGACCGCGCACGTCTTCGAGCAGTACGCCTCCAACTCGCTCATCCGCCCGCTCTCCCTCTACAACGGGGCCGAGGAGCGCCACCTCCCGAACGGCTAGCCCTCCGTTCAAGCGGAGAATCCAGCCCCCAAGCCCGGATTCTCCGCTCAAGCGGACTTCCGCGCGGCGTGTCCGCCCACTTCTCCGCAGTTACGCGCGCCCGCTCAGCGCCACAGCAGCAGTGCTTCGCCCTGCCCGCCGCCTCCGCACAGCGCCACGGCCGCCTTGCCGCTGCCGCGCCGCGCCAGTTCGTGTGCCGCCGTCCCGGCCAACCGGGCTCCGGATGCGCCGATCGGGTGCCCGAGGGCGATCGCGCCTCCGTGGATGTTGACGCGTTCCGCATCCAGTGCCAGATCGGTCATCGACTGCAGCGCCACGGCGGCGAACGCCTCGTTGATCTCCACGAAGTCCAGGTCTCCGACGCTCCACCCCGCGCGCCCGAGCGCTGCGGAGATGGCGTTCGACGGCTGCGAGTGCAGCGAGTTGTCCGGCCCGGCGACCTGCCCGGACGCCCCCACCACCGCGAGCCACTCCAGCCCGAGCCGCTCCGCGTTCTCCCGGCTGGTCAGCACCAGTGCCGCCGCCCCGTCGCTCAGCGGCGACGAGTTCCCGGCGGTCAGCGTCCCGCCGTCCGCGAAGCTCGGCCGCAACCCGGTGAGGGTCTCGGCGGTCGAATCCGGGCGGACTCCCTCGTCCGCGCTGACGACGACGGGGTCGCCCTTCCGCTGCGGGATGCTCACCGGCGCGATCTCGTCCGCGAACACTCCGGATGCTGCCGCAGCCCCCGCGCGCTGGTGGGAGGCCGCCGCGAACGCATCCTGAGCTTCCCTGGTCAGCCCGAGCTGGGACGTGTACCCCTCCGTGGATGCGCCCATCGAGATCCCGTCGAACGCATCGGTCAGCCCGTCGTGCGCAGCGGAGTCGAGCGCGTTGATCGACCCGTATGTCCAGCCCTTCCTGGATCCGGGGAGCACGTGAGGAGCGTTGGTCATCGACTCCTGCCCTCCGGCGACCACCACGGTCGCCTCGCGGGCACGGATCAGCCGCGCGGCGTCGATCACCGCGGCGAGCCCGGAGAGGCACACCTTGTTGATCGTGACCGTCGGCACGTTCCAGCCGATCCCGGCGGCGATGGCCGTCTGTCTCGCCGGGTTCTGGCCGGCGCCCGCCTGCAGCACCTGCCCGAAGATCACGGTGTCCACAGCGTCGGCGCCGACGCCGGACTGCTCGATCGCCTTCCTCAGCGCGACCGCCCCCAGCTGCACGGCGGTCTGCGAGGCCAGAGCCCCGAGGATCTTGCCCTGCGGTGTGCGGGCTGCTGACAGGATGACGACGTCCTGAGGACTGGTCATGGCGACTCCTTCGTTGCCTTCGTTGCCGTGGTGCGGCTTCTCTGCTCTGGTTCGGCTTGTGGCCGGGCTCCCTCCCATTCTCACACCGCCGCGCCGACGCGTGCGCGGCGCTTCATCCACATCCTGCGGTTATCCACAGATTTCGGATCGCTGGCTTCCGATGCCGTCGGCGCTTCTAGCTTGGGCTCATGTCCGACCAGGAAGAAGAGGAGCCATTAGCGAATGTTCCCCACCACGACAGACCACGCGAACGGATGCGGCGCATCGGGGTCGGGTCCCTCACCGACGACGAAGTGCTCGCCCTGGTGCTCGGCTCCGGCCAGTCCGGCAGGAGCGTTCTCGGGCTCTCCCGCTCGATCCTTGGGCGCACCGGAGGGTTCCCCGGCCTCGCCACGATGGACTTCGCCCGGCTCGAGAACCTCCCGGGCGTCGGGCCGGCAACAGCGGGGAGGCTCGTCGCCATCACCGAGATCTGGCGGAGGGCCGGCGCTTCGTCGTCCTGGACCAGGCTGGTCGACCACGAGGCCGTCGCCCGCATCGTCCGGCCCGAGCTGTTGCACAGGGACGGCGAGCGGTTCGTCGTGGTGGTGGCCGACCGGGCGTCTCGCCCGCTCGAACTCGTGCTGGTGCGCGACGGCGGGGTCGACGACGTGTCCGTCCAGCCGGCAGACGTGCTGCAGGCTGTCCTCACCAGAGGAGGCAGGTCGTTCGCCGTCGCCCACAACCATCCGGGCGGTACCCTCGACCCGAGCGTCTCCGACCTCATGCTCACGCGCCGCCTCGATCAGGCGGCAGCGACCATCGGCCTGCGTTTCCTCGGGCACATCCTCGTCGCCGGCGACCAGTGGATGGCCATGCCGGCGGCGAACGCTACGGCAGCAGGCGCGTCGGGCCGCGGAAGAGGTAGGTCGTCTCGCGCAGGTTCGACAGGTGAAGCATGAGCATCAGCACACGCGCCAGGCCCATGCCGAATCCGCCGTGCGGTGGAACGCCGTACCGGAAGAAGTCGAGGTAGAAGCCGAGCTCCTCCGGGTCGAGCCCCTTGTCGCGCGCCTGCTCCTCGAGCACCTCGATGCGGTGCTCGCGCTGAGCGCCCGTCGAGATCTCCACACCGTTGAAGATGAGGTCGTAGCTGTTGGTCAGGGTCACGTCGTCCGCGTGGCGCATGTGGTAGAACGGCCGAATGCTCGAGGCGTAGTCCGTCAGGAACACGAACTCGTGCCCGTATGTCTCCTTCACGTACGCCGAGATCTGGCGCTCGCCCTCCGGGTCCATGTCGTCGTCATGACGGGGCACCTCGTAGCCGCGCTCGGCGACGATCCGCTTCGCCTCCGCCAACGGGATGCGCGGGAACGGCGTGCTGGGAACCGTCACCTCCACGTCGAACAGCTCCTTGATCTGCTCGCCGTGCTTCTCCTTGACCGCCGTGAAGCCAGCCACGATGAGGTTCTCGTGCAGCTGCATCACGTCTTCGTGGCTGTCGATCCAGCTCACCTCGGCGTCCACGCTAGTGAACTCGGTGGCGTGGCGGCTGGTGAAGCTGGGGTCGGCGCGGAACGCCGGGCCGATCTCGAACACCTTGCCGAAGCCGGCGGACTGCGCCATCTGCTTGAAGAACTGCGGGCTCTGCGAGAGGTAGGCCGTGGTGTCGAAGTACTCGACCTCGAAGAGCTCTGCGCGCGATTCGCTCGGGCTGGCCATCAGCTTCGGGGTGTGGATCTCGACGAAGTCGTTGTTCACCCAGTACTCGCGCAGCGCGTGCTCGAACGTGGTCTGGATGCGGAAGATCAGGTTGTTCTTCGGCTCGCGCAGGTCGAGGAAGCGCCAGTCCATGCGCTTGTCGATGCCGCTGTCCGCGGCGATCGGGGTCTCGGGAATGGCCGCCGTCTCGACCTCGAGGGTCGACAGCTTGATCTCGATGCCGCCGAGCTTCACGCGCTCGTCGTGCTTGAGCTCGCCGGTGGCGCGCACGAACGAGCCCTGAGACAGGCCGGAGATCGTGGTGGCCGGCTCGTCGGCGATCACCGCGCCGTCCGCATCCACGGTGCGCGGGTTCACGAGCTGAACGGCGCCGGTCTCGTCGCGGAGCACGACGAACTGCACCTTCTTCTGGTCGCGAACGGTCTCCACCCAGCCGGCTACGCTCACGGGGCCGTCGGGGGAGGCGGCAAGGTCCTTGATCAATACTCGTGCGGTCACGAGCCACAAGCCTACCGTCCGCCACTACAGCCCGGGCGGCCCGTCCGAAAGCCTCCCGTGCCAGCGCTCAGTGAATTCAAGGGAAACGCCTCCGTAGACTGGTCGCGTGGTAGCAAGCCAGGTTCACCTCGTCCGTCACGGAGAGGTGTTCAACCCCGACGGCATCCTGTACGGCAGGCTGCCGGGCTTCGGCCTCTCCAAACTCGGTCACCGGATGGCCGCTGCGGCAGCGGACGAACTCCTCGGGCGCGAACGCCCGATCTCCGCGCTTCTGGCGTCCCCTCTGCAGCGCACGCGCGAGTCCGCGGCGCCGATCGCAGCAGCCTTCGCTCTGGATGTGCAGATCGAGGAGCGCATCATCGAGCCGACCAACCACTTCGAGGGCACCGTGATGTCCCGGGCGCTCAAGAAGCCCGTCAACTGGCCGTTCCTCATCAACCCGGCGCGTCCGAGCTGGGGCGAGGCATATTCGCACATCGAGAAGCGGATGCTCGCGGCGATCGACGACGCGTTCGACTCCGTCGAGTCCGGAGACGTGATCCTGGTCAGCCACCAACTGCCCATCTGGGTCACCCACCTGTCCGTCGCGGGAGCGCGCTTCTGGCACGACCCGCGCAAGCGCCGCTGTGCTCTGTCCAGCATCACGACGTTCGAGCGCACCCTGGTCGAGCCGGCAACCGAGGCCACCAGCGGGGCAGACGCGGCGACCACCCCGAACCCCTCCACCGAGGTCGAGGCCGGCACGCAGCCTCCCTCCTCCGAGCATCCCGAGAACGGAGCGCCCGTCGTGCGCATCATCGAGGTCGGCTACGTCGAACCCGCTGCCGAACTGAACGCAGCAGCCACCGATGTGGGGGCCGTGTGAACCGCCGCTCCCGTTTCCTGGTCCCGCTCGCGGCCGTCGCCGCGTCCGCAGCACTCGTCCTCAGTGGATGCACGTCCTCCGACGGTCTCGCCAGCCAGTACCGCGCCGGCACCGGCCAGAATTACATCGCGGGCGACGGCACCGTCACCGAGTTCGCCGCGGGCAGCCGCGGTGCCGCCGTCGACTTCAGCGGGAAACTCGCGGACGGCACCCCCGTCTCGTCGAAGGACTACGCGGGCGACGTGCTCGTCGTCAACTTCTGGTACGCGGGATGCCCGCCGTGCCGTGTCGAAGCCCCCTTCCTCGAATCGCTCTACCAGAAGTACAAGGGTGACGGCGTCGACTTCCTCGGCGTGAATCTCTACGACACCGAGAGCACCGCAGCCAGTTTCGAGAAGGACAAGGGCGTGACATACCCGTCGGTCCTCGACCGGGATACCGGCTCCGTCCTCCTCGCGTTCAGCAAGACCGTGCCGCCGAAGGCGACGCCCACGACTCTGGTGATCGACAAGAAGGGCCGCGTCGCCGCGCGCATCCTGGGTGCGCTCCCCGACGCGAGCACCCTCAACTCGCTCATCTCCGACGCCATCGCCGAGACCAACTGACGTGGGCGGAGTCGGAGAGATCGTCTTCAGCGGCCAGCTGCTCCTGGCGCTGCCCGTCGCCGTCCTCGCCGGTCTCGTCTCGTTCGCGTCTCCGTGCGTGCTCCCGCTGGTCCCCGGCTACCTCGCATACGTCGGCGGGTTCACCGACCTGGGCGCCAAGCGCGACCGCTCGCGGCTGCTCACCGGCGTCGCCCTGTTCATCCTGGGCTTCGCCATCGTCTTCATCGCATACGGTGCGGCGTTCGGCGCGCTCGGGCTCTGGCTCGTCCGCTGGCAGGAAGTCGTCATTCGGATCCTCGGGGTCCTGGTCATCGCGATGGGCCTCGTCTTCATCGGCCAGTTCTCCTTCCTGCAGCGCACCATCAAGCCCACCTGGCGCCCGGCGACCGGCCTCATCGGCGCCCCGCTGCTCGGGATCGTCTTCGGCCTCGGCTGGACGCCGTGCATCGGCCCGACCCTCGCGGCCATCAGCGCGCTCAGCGTCGGCAGTGGGTCGCCGTGGCGCGGAGCGCTGCTCGGCCTCTTCTACTGCATCGGCCTCGGCATCCCGTTCCTCCTCGTCGCGCTCGGCTTCGACTGGGTGGCAGGGTCCGTCGCCTTCCTCAAGCGGCACATCCGTGCCATCAACATCATCGGCGGCGTTCTGCTCGTCATCATCGGCATCCTCATGGCGTCCGGCATCTGGAGCCAGCTCATGTCCCAATTCCTGGCGGTGATTCAAGGTTTTGAGCCGGCCCTCTGACCACATCGACTCCGCGCCCCCGCGCCATCAGCCGGAGGTCGAGCAACCCAAGCTCGGCTTCGTCGGCTGGCTGCGCTGGTTCTGGCGGCAGCTCACGAGCATGCGCACGGCGCTCTTCCTGCTGCTCCTGCTCGCGATCGCGGCGGTGCCAGGCTCGCTCGTCCCGCAGCGCAGCTCCGACCCGAACGGTGTGACGAAGTACTTCACCGATCACCCGGACATCGCGCCGTTCCTCGACAAGCTGCAGGCCTTCGACGTCTACACCTCCGTCTGGTTCTCGGCGATCTACCTCCTGCTGTTCGCCTCCCTCATCGGCTGCATCATCCCGCGCACCAAGCACCACTTCACGGCGCTGCGCGCGAAGCCGCCGAAGACGCCCGTGCGCCTCACGCGCATGGCGGGCTTCCAGGCGCGCATCCTCCCCGCCGAACTGCGCGAGGGCGGCCCTGAGCCGATCGCCGCCGCACGCGACCTCCTGCGCAAGTCCGGCTACCGCGTCGCCATGTACCAGGATGCGCGGTCCACGTCGGTCTCGGCCGAGCGCGGATACCTGCGCGAGACAGGCAACCTCGTCTTCCACACGGCTCTCGTCGGCGTGCTCCTCGCGATCGGCCTCGGCGGCGGCTTCGGCTTCACCGGCCAGAAGGTCGTCGTCGAGGGACAGAGCTTCGTCAACAGCCTGCCGTCGTACAACTCGTTCAACCCCGGCCGCTTCTTCAGCGACGCGTCTCTGCAGCCGTTCTCCATCAAGGTCGACAAGCTCGTCGTCGACTACGAGACCAAGAACGTCAACGCCCTCGGCCAGCCGCTCGACTACACCGCCCACGTGACCACGACCGGCCCAGGCGACACCTCGAGCACCACCACGATCAAGGTGAACGAGCCTCTCGCCATCGGCGGCACGAACGTCTACCTCCTCGGCAACGGCTACGCGCCGACCATCACGGTGCGCGACCCGAGCGGCAAGGTCGCCTTCACCGACACCATCCCGTTCCTGCCTCAGGATGCGCGGCTCACCTCCCTCGGCTTCGTGAAAGTCCCCGACGGTCTCAAGGAGCAGCTCGGGATGATCGGCTTCTTCTACCCGACGGTCGGCGACAGTGACACCGCTAAGGGCGCGCTCACCTCGACCTTCCCCGGTCTTAGGGATCCGCTGCTGAGCCTGAACGTGTACGCCGGCGACCTCGGCGTCGACAGCGGAGTCCCGCAGTCCGTCTACAGCCTCAACACCGACTCGCTCAAGCAGCTGGCCGGCCCGCCGACGAAGACCGAGGCGCTGAAGATCCGGCCGGGCGAGACGGTCGACCTCCCGAACGGACTCGGCACGGTGACGCTCGACAACGTGAAGCGCTACGCATCCCTGGATGTGCACCACGACCCCGCGCAGGGCTGGGTCCTCACGTTCGCCGTCCTGATCTTCGCCGGTCTGCTCGTTGCCCTGTTCGTCCCGCGCCGCCGGCTGTGGGTGAAGGCCATCGAGAACCCGGATGGTTCGCTCACGCTCGAGTACGCCGGTCTGGCCAGAGGCGAGGACCCGAACCTCGCCGCCGCCGTCCAATCCATCGCCGACGATCACGCCGACGCCCTCACCCGCCCCCGAAACACTTAGGCTTGCATTGTGACCGAAACCCTGGCTCAGCTATCGACCGTGTTCATTTACGCGGCCATGGGAATCTACGCGGCCGCGTTCATCGCGTTCGCACTCGACCTCTCGCGGCGAGGAGCACGAGCGACCGCCGTTGAGGCCGCCGCCGTGCCGAGCGCGGTCGCCCGTCGAACCGAGGTCGCACAGCCCGCGCGCTCGACCACGGCGACCATCACGGCCGAAGGCTCAGGCGGCGCAAACGGACGAGCGGGCACATCGACCCTGGGCAGGATCTCCGCGAAGATCAGCAACAGGGTCGAGGACGACCTGCTCTACGGGTCGGAGTCGTCGACGTCGATCCGGTGGGCGTTCGTGCTCACCATCATCGGTTTCGCCTTCCACCTGGTGGCGACGGTTCTCCGCGGCATCGCCGCCGACCGGGTGCCGTGGGCCAACATGTGGGAGTTCTCGATGACGGGAACCCTCGTCATCGTCGGAGTGTTCCTGGCGGTCAACCTCAAGTGGGACATCAAGTACCTGGGCACCTTCGTCATGGGTCTCGTGCTCGTGCTGCAGGGCATCGCTCTCTTGCGGTACTACGTCCCGGTCGTCCCGCTGCAGCCGGCGCTCCAGTCGTACTGGCTGGTGATCCACATCATCGTGGCCGTGCTCGGCACGGCGTTCTTCGCCCTGGGCTTCGCGTTGTCCGGTCTGCAACTGCTGCAGGTCAGGCGGGAACGGCAGGTCGCAGAATCCCAGCCGCAGCAGTTCAAGTTCCTGGCGACTCTTCCCACATCGACCGCACTCGAGAACCTCGCATACCGGGTGAACATCGTCGGGTTCATCGCCTGGACCTTCACCCTCATCGCCGGAGCCATCTGGGCCGAGAAGGCGTGGGGCCGTTACTGGGGCTGGGACACCAAGGAAGTCTGGACCTTCATCATCTGGGTGATCTATGCCGGCTACATCCACGCCCGCGCCACTCGTGGCTGGCGCGGTTCCCGGTCGGCCTGGCTCGCCATCATCGGCTTCGCCGCCGTCCTGTTCAACTTCGGTATCGTCAACGTCTTCTTCAAGGGACTCCACGCGTACTCAGGCCTGTAGGCCTCAGCGCACTTCTCTGCACGGCGGTCGATTCCCGCCCGAACGCAGACAACCGGCCGATCGGCTGGCGCACCCCGGTGCCCCAGCTGGTCGGCCGTTTCGCATCCCCAGGCGCGACACGCCCGAGTTGCAGGCGCGATTTGCGAGGCCGTCAAGAGGTCCGTAAAGTACTTACTTGTCACCCCAAAGGTGCGGGAGAGCGGAACTGCTCCCCGGCCTCAAGCGGGACCAACTCCTAAAACTTAGCAGTCGCTTGAACTTGTTCAAGCATGCCTGTTCGGCTTAGGATGGTAACCCTCACTCTTCGAGCTGGTTTTGTTGCTCGGCTCGTGTGATTCGGTTGCACCTTCGTGGTGCGCTGAGGATCGCGAAACGGCCGAGTTGACATTCAGATTGAAAGTGGTAAGGTTGACAGGTTGCCCCATTTTGACCGTGTGATGCGGGATGGTGGGAGCGTCCGATCCTTGAGAACTCAACAGCGTGCACAATGTCAAATGCCAAAAACCTCGTGTTTAGCTTCGGCTAGGCAAGAGATTCCTTTGGATTAGATACAGAATGTCAGTAGATATTCGAAACTAGTCAGATCAACTCGCGGGGAGAACAGACCTTTTTCCGGTCCGCTTCTCGCACAGTGTTTCCCTTCCGCTTTCGGGTGGTTGTGGAGCTAAACATTTACGGAGAGTTTGATCCTGGCTCAGGACGAACGCTGGCGGCGTGCTTAACACATGCAAGTCGAACGATGAACCTGGAGCTTGCTCTGGGGGATTAGTGGCGAACGGGTGAGTAACACGTGAGTAACCTGCCCTTGACTCTGGGATAACCTCCGGAAACGGAAGCTAATACCGGATATGACGTACGGAGGCATCTCCTGTGCGTGGAAAGAATTTCGGTCAAGGATGGACTCGCGGCCTATCAGGTAGTTGGTGAGGTAACGGCTCACCAAGCCTACGACGGGTAGCCGGCCTGAGAGGGTGACCGGCCACACTGGGACTGAGACACGGCCCAGACTCCTACGGGAGGCAGCAGTGGGGAATATTGCACAATGGGCGCAAGCCTGATGCAGCAACGCCGCGTGAGGGACGACGGCCTTCGGGTTGTAAACCTCTTTTAGTAGGGAAGAAGCGAAAGTGACGGTACCTGCAGAAAAAGCACCGGCTAACTACGTGCCAGCAGCCGCGGTAATACGTAGGGTGCAAGCGTTGTCCGGAATTATTGGGCGTAAAGAGCTCGTAGGCGGTTTGTCGCGTCTGCTGTGAAAACCCGAGGCTCAACCTCGGGCCTGCAGTGGGTACGGGCAGACTAGAGTGCGGTAGGGGAGAATGGAATTCCTGGTGTAGCGGTGGAATGCGCAGATATCAGGAGGAACACCGATGGCGAAGGCAGTTCTCTGGGCCGTAACTGACGCTGAGGAGCGAAAGCGTGGGGAGCGAACAGGATTAGATACCCTGGTAGTCCACGCCGTAAACGTTGGGCGCTAGATGTGGGGACCATTCCACGGTTTCCGTGTCGCAGCTAACGCATTAAGCGCCCCGCCTGGGGAGTACGGCCGCAAGGCTAAAACTCAAAGGAATTGACGGGGGCCCGCACAAGCGGCGGAGCATGCGGATTAATTCGATGCAACGCGAAGAACCTTACCAAGGCTTGACATATACGAGAACGGGCCAGAAATGGTCAACTCTTTGGACACTCGTAAACAGGTGGTGCATGGTTGTCGTCAGCTCGTGTCGTGAGATGTTGGGTTAAGTCCCGCAACGAGCGCAACCCTCGTTCTATGTTGCCAGCACGTAATGGTGGGAACTCATAGGAGACTGCCGGGGTCAACTCGGAGGAAGGTGGGGATGACGTCAAATCATCATGCCCCTTATGTCTTGGGCTTCACGCATGCTACAATGGCCGGTACAAAGGGCTGCAATACCGTAAGGTGGAGCGAATCCCAAAAAGCCGGTCTCAGTTCGGATTGAGGTCTGCAACTCGACCTCATGAAGTCGGAGTCGCTAGTAATCGCAGATCAGCAACGCTGCGGTGAATACGTTCCCGGGCCTTGTACACACCGCCCGTCAAGTCATGAAAGTCGGTAACACCCGAAGCCGGTGGCCTAACCCTTGTGGAAGGAGCCGTCGAAGGTGGGATCGGTGATTAGGACTAAGTCGTAACAAGGTAGCCGTACCGGAAGGTGCGGCTGGATCTACCTCCTTTCTAAGGAGCATCTGGCATCCCGGTGTTGAAAGACGCTGGTGGTGTCCAGGCGCCAGATCGAGACGAATGTTCTCGCTGGTAGCTCATGGGTGGAACATTGACATTGGTGCGGAGCTGATCGGCTCGGACTCAGTACGCTTCTTTCGGGGAGTTGGAACGGTTCGGACCCGGATGTTCCGCATATGCACGCTGTTGGGTCCTGAGGGACCGGGCCTCACCCGTAAGTGGGTGGGAATCGAACCTCTGGACCTTTTCTTGTTGGCCATGATTGGCTGGCGGAGAGGGTACCGCCCGTACTTTGAGAACTACACAGTGGACGCGAGCATCTTAGATTCGAGACTTTCGAGTCTCGGATCACAAGATCAAATCGACACTCCTTTGGAGTGTTGGTAGATCATTGGTCAATCTGCTCACCTTCGGGTGGGCCGATCGATTCATAAACTCATGTGATTTCCAAGTTTCTAAGAGCAAACGGTGGATGCCTTGGCATCTGGAGCCGAAGAAGGACGTAGTAATCTGCGATAAGCCTCGGGGAGTTGATAAACGAACTTTGATCCGAGGATTTCCGAATGGGGAAACCCCGCTGGGCCCGTAAGGTGACCCAGTGACTCCCGCCTGAATATATAGGGCGGGTAGAGGGAACGTGGGGAAGTGAAACATCTCAGTACCCACAGGAAGAGAAAGCAAAAGCGATTCCGTTAGTAGTGGCGAGCGAAACCGGATCAGGCTAAACCGATCATGTGTGATAGCCGGCAGGCGTTGCATGGTCGGGGTTGTGGGACTTTTCTGCTGCTTCTGCCGAACAGCGAACGTTACAGAGGAATATAGGCGAATGGTTTTGAAAGGCCAGTCATAGAGGGTGCCAACCCCGTAGCCGAAATGTTCTGATGGCGTGAAGAGTATCCCAAGTAGCACGGGGCCCGAGAAATCCCGTGTGAATCTGTCAGGACCACCTGATAAGCCTAAATACTCCCAGATGACCGATAGCGGACAAGTACCGTGAGGGAAAGGTGAAAAGTACCCCGGGAGGGGAGTGAAATAGTACCTGAAACCGTTTGCTTACAAACCGTTGGAGCCTCCTTGTAGGGGGTGACAGCGTGCCTTTTGAAGAATGAGCCTGCGAGTTAGCGATATGTGGCGAGGTTAACCCGTGAGGGGTAGCCGTAGCGAAAGCGAGTCTGAATAGGGCGATTCAGTCGCATGTCCTAGACCCGAAGCGAAGTGATCTATCCATGGCCAGGTTGAAGCGACGGTAAGACGTCGTGGAGGACCGAACCCACTTAGGTTGAAAACTGAGGGGATGAGCTGTGGATAGGGGTGAAAGGCCAATCAAACTTCGTGATAGCTGGTTCTCTCCGAAATGCATTTAGGTGCAGCGTTGCGTGTTTCTTGCCGGAGGTAGAGCTACTGGATGGCCGATGGGCCCCAAAAGGTTACTGACGTCAGCCAAACTCCGAATGCCGGTAAGTGAGAGCGCAGCAGTGAGACGGTGGGGGATAAGCTTCATCGTCGAGAGGGAAACAACCCAGACCACCAACTAAGGTCCCTAAGCGCGTGCTAAGTGGGAAAGGATGTGGAGTTGCACAGACAACCAGGAGGTTGGCTTAGAAGCAGCCACCCTTGAAAGAGTGCGTAATAGCTCACTGGTCAAGTGATTCCGCGCCGACAATGTAACGGGGCTCAAGCACGCCACCGAAGTTGTGGCATTGACATTAGTGGTAGGCCTTCGTGGTCCAGCCGTGTTGATGGGTAGGAGAGCGTCGTGTGGCGAGTGAAGCGGCGGTGTGAACCAGCCGTGGACGCTACACGAGTGAGAATGCAGGCATGAGTAGCGAAAGACGGGTGAGAAACCCGTCCTCCGAAAGACCAAGGGTTCCAGGGCCAGGCTAATCCGCCCTGGGTAAGTCGGGACCTAAGGCGAGGCCGACAGGCGTAGTCGATGGACAACGGGTTGATATTCCCGTACCGGCGAAGAACCGCCCAAGCTAATCCAGTAATGCTAAGTGTCTGAATCCCCTTGATCGAGGCCTTCGGGTTGAGACGAGTGGGCCTAGCACACGACCCTATGCTGGTGCGGCTAGCGTATTAACAGGTGTGACGCAGGAAGGTAGCCGAGCCGGGCGATGGTTGTCCCGGTCTAAGTGTGTAACCCGAGAGATAGGCAAATCCGTCTCTCATGAAGGGCCAGGCACGATGGGTAGTCTTAAGTGACGAAATCGGTGATCCTATGCTGCCAAGAAAAGCATCGACGCGAGGTTCCAGCCGCCCGTACCCCAAACCGACTCAGGTGGTCAGGTAGAGAATACCAAGGAGATCGAGAGAATCGTGGTTAAGGAACTCGGCAAAATGCCCCCGTAACTTCGGGAGAAGGGGGGCCTGAGGCGTGAACGGACTTGCTCCGGGAGCGTTTGACGGCCGCAGAGACCAGTGGGAAGCGACTGTTTACTAAAAACACAGGTCCGTGCTAAGTCGCAAGACGATGTATACGGACTGACGCCTGCCCGGTGCTGGAAGGTTAAGAGGAACGGTTAGCCGTAAGGCGAAGCTGAGAATTTAAGCCCCAGTAAACGGCGGTGGTAACTATAACCATCCTAAGGTAGCGAAATTCCTTGTCGGGTAAGTTCCGACCTGCACGAATGGCGTAACGACTTCCCAGCTGTCTCAACCGCGAACTCGGCGAAATTGCACTACGAGTAAAGATGCTCGTTACGCGCAGCAGGACGGAAAGACCCCGTGACCTTTACTACAGCTTGGTATTGGTGTTCGGTGTGGCTTGTGTAGGATAGGTGGGAGACTGTGAAGCGGGCACGCTAGTGTTCGTGGAGTCATTGTTGAAATACCACTCTGGTCACTCTGGATATCTAACTTCGAACCGTAATCCGGTTCAGGGACAGTGCCTGGTGGGTAGTTTAACTGGGGCGGTTGCCTCCCAAAAAAGTAACGGAGGCGCCCAAAGGTTCCCTCAACCTGGTTGGCAATCAGGTGTCGAGTGTAAGTGCACAAGGGAGCTTGACTGTGAGACTGACAAGTCGAGCAGGGACGAAAGTCGGGACTAGTGATCCGGCAGTGGCTTGTGGAAGCGCTGTCGCTCAACGGATAAAAGGTACCTCGGGGATAACAGGCTGATCTTGCCCAAGAGTCCATATCGACGGCATGGTTTGGCACCTCGATGTCGGCTCGTCGCATCCTGGGGCTGGAGTAGGTCCCAAGGGTTGGGCTGTTCGCCCATTAAAGCGGTACGCGAGCTGGGTTTAGAACGTCGTGAGACAGTTCGGTCCCTATCCGCTGCGCGCGTAGGAAATTTGAAAGGATCTGACCCTAGTACGAGAGGACCGGGTTGGACGAACCTCTGGTGTGTCAGTTGTTCCGCCAGGAGCACCGCTGATTAGCTACGTTCGGGATGGATAACCGCTGAAAGCATCTAAGCGGGAAGCCGGCCTTGAGATGAGATTTCCATGCCTTCGGGCGAGAGGCTCCCAGCTAGACTACTGGGTTGATAGGCCGGATGTGGAAGTGGGGACTAAAGACCCATGGAGCTGACCGGTACTAATAAGCCGATAACTTGACAATCACTACTCACACACATGTTGTAAGGCTGGTGTGTGAGGCCTGAAGAATGCTTGCGTCCACTATGTGGTTCTCGATGTACGGTCGAGAACCGAACCAATCAGCTGATTGGTCCGTTCACTTTGATACATCAATAGTGTTTCGGCGGCCATAGCGAGAGGGAAACGCCCGGTCACATTCCGAACCCGGAAGCTAAGACTCTCTGCGCCGATGGTACTGCAGGGGGGACCCTGTGGGAGAGTAGGACACCGCCGGACTCCTTTTAGAAAGAGCCACCCCACACCGGGTGGCTCTTTCGCATTTAACACCACCACAACACCACACAGACCACACCACCAACGACATAGGCTGGGCGACAGGCCCGCCACCCAACAGGAGAAGTCGTGAGCGATACACCGGCAGACGACCAGCGAGACGCGCGCAGCGCCGACGATCGGGGCGGCGCATCCGGTGCACGCTCCGGTGGTGACCGAGGCAACGCACCGCGCAGCTCCGACAGCGGATCGGGTCGCCCGTACCAGGGTGGACGCGGCGGCAGCTCGCGCGATGGCCAGCGCTCCGACGGCGGCTATCGCGGCGACCGCGCACCCCGAGAAGGCGGCCGCGACGGTCAGCGCTCGGGTGGGTACCGCAATGATCGTGCGCCGCGGGATGGTGAGCGTTCCGGCGGGTACCGCAATGATCGTGCGCCGCGCGACGGCGAGCGTTCCGGCGGCTATTCTGCCTCGCGGGACGGCGGTCAGCGCGACGGCTACCGTGGCAACCGCGACTCGGCGCCGCGCGACGGATATCGCGGCAGGAGTGGCGACGCGAACGACGGTGGGCGCGGCGGTGACCGGGCTCCGCGTCAGGGTGCACCACGCGACGGATATCGCAGCGACCGCGCTCCCCGCGAGGGTGGATACCGAGCAGGCGGTGGCCGGGACGGCGAGCGTTCGGGTGGCTACCGCGCGAACGGCAGTGCTGCCGGTGCTCCGCGCAGCGGTGGGTCACGAGACGGATATCGAAATGACCGTGCGCCGCGTGATGGCGAGAAGCGGGACGGATACCGGAGTGACCGGGGCGCGCGTGATGGTGCTCCTCGCGACGGGTATCGCAACGATCGGCGCCCCAGCGATGGTGGTGCGCGTGACGGGTATCGCAGTGATCGCGGACCTCGCGAGGGTGCTCCGCGCGATGGCTATCGCAACGACCGGCGCCCCAGCGATGGTGCTCCGCGTGACGGGTATCGAGGTGACCGCGCGCCGCGTGAGGGTGCTCCGCGGGATGGGTACCGTGGTGACCGAGCGTCACGTGACGGTGCTCCTCGCGATGGCTACCGCAGTGACCGGGCGCCGCGCGAGGGCGCGCCCCGTGACGGGTACCGCAATGACCGTGCACCCCGCGAGGGTGCCCCGCGCGATGGCTATCGCGCTAGGCGCGACGGGCAGCGCGGCGGGGCTCCGGCGGGTGACCGTGGGGGCGCATCCCGTGGCTACGACCGCGACGGCGGCGGACGCGGAGCTGGACGCGACGGCGGCGGACGCGGCGACAAGCTGTGGACCAGGGACGGCCGGCCGGCTCGTGGCGACCGCGATGCGCGCGACTACGAGCGCGAGCTCACCGAAGAAGAGCGCATGGCGCGGGAACTGCGATCGGTTCGTCCGCGCCACGACGACCCGGAGATCCCGGAGAGCGTGCAGGCGCGCGACCTCGACAAGGGTGCCCGCGTCGAACTGAAGACCCTGAGCAAGGACAACGCCGACTGGGTTGCGCGTCACCTGGTGATGGCCGCGCAGCTGATCGAAGAGGACCCGGAGCTCGCGCACCGGCACGCGCTTTCGGCCGCTCGGCGGGCGGGTCGTATCGCCGTCGTGCGGGAGACGCTCGCGATCACCGCGTACGCGACGGGCGACTTCGCACTCGCGCTGCGGGAACTGCGCACGTACCGCCGGATCTCCGGATCCAACGAGCAGCTGCCGCTGATGGTGGACAGCGAGCGTGGCGTCGGACGCCCCGATCGCGCGCTTGAGCTGGGTCGGTCCGTTGACCGTTCCACGCTGCCGAACGACGTGCAGGTGTCCCTGGCGATTGCGATGTCCGGCGCCCGCCTCGACCTTGAGCAGCCGGATGCCGCACTGGCCGAGCTCGAGATTCCGCAGCTCGACCCCAACCGGGCGTACAGCTGGAGTCCCGACCTGTTCCACGCCTACGCGGACGTGCTCGGCGAAGTCGGACGCACCGAGGAATCCGAGGCCTGGCGGGAACGTGCGACCCGTGCCGAGGAGGCGATCGGCGAGGCGCTCTCGATGGACGAACACGAGACTGTCGACGTCGTCGAGGAAGAGTACGAGTTCGACATCGACGGTGAGGACAGTATCGCCATCGGCGACGCCGGAACGTTCGACGACGATGCGGATGTGGTCATCGAGATCGAGGACGACGTCGAGCTCGACGAGGCGGACGACGAGGACCTGGATGAGGACTCGGACGACGAGGACGACGACGATTACGACTCCGATGACGAGGACGACGACTCTGATGACGACGAGGACGAGGAGTCGGACGACGACGATGACGATGACGACGATTCCGACGCTGAGGCCGATGACAACGGCGCCGACGAGGACGAAGACGAAGACGACTCGACCGAAGCCGCGCCCGTGAGCGCCGGCGACGATGACCGCGACGACACGGAGGATGACGCGACCGATGGCCCTGTTTCGACGGAGCGCTAAGACCGTGACGCCGCTCGACGGAGTCGATCTGGTGCTGGCCGACCTCGACGGGGTCGTCTACAAGGGCGCCGATGCGATCCCGCACGCCGTGGAGAGCCTCAACCAGGCCGCCGAAACCGTGCGAGTCGGTTACATCACGAACAACGCATCCCGGACCGACGCATCCGTCGCGGGACACCTCACCGACCTCGGCCTGACGGTGGCGCCGAGCGACGTGGTGACCTCGCCGCAGGCCGCCGTGCGGTTGCTGGCCCAGCATGTCCCTGCCGGCGCGACCATCCTGGTCATCGGCGGGGACGGGCTGGTCGACGAGGTGCAGAAGGGCGGGTTCTCCGTGACCCGTTCCGCCGACGACGACCCGGCCGCCGTGATCCAGGGCTTCGCGCCGGAGATCGGCTGGACCCAGCTCGCTGAGGCCGCCTTCGCGCTGCAGGGCCGGACGGACGAGGAGCGGCCGTGGGTCGCGACGAACACCGACTGGACCATCCCGGTCGCGCGCGGGATCGCCCCGGGCAACGGGACGCTCGTGTCCGCTGTGCACACGGCCGCCGGCCGCCTGCCGATCGTGGCGGGCAAGCCGGAGGTGGCGATCTTCGAGGAGGCCGTCACGCGGTTCGGTTCGTCGAAAGCACTGTTCATCGGTGATCGGCTGGATACCGACATCCTGGGCGCCAATCGCGCGGGGATCGACTCGGTGCTCGTGCTGACCGGTGTGGATCGGGCCAAGCAGCTGATCGCTGCGGATGCGAACTCGCGGCCGACATACATCCTCGCCGACCTGCGCGGGCTGAGCGAACCGTATCCGGTCACCGAGTTCAGCAAGGACGGGCGGACGGCCACGGTCGGCGACGCCTCGGTGGCGATCGAGGGCAACGACGTGCGCATCCTGAGCGAGGGCGGCGACGAGCTGAACCTGCTGCGGGCGGCGTGCGCGGTGATCTGGGGTTCTGGGCGGGCGATCTACGGACTCGAAGTCCCGGAGAAGCTGTACAGCTGAGCGGTCAGAGCGCTGCTGCGCGCTCGACCAGGCGGTAGCAGCGGCGAACGCGGTCGAGCCACCAGTCGCGGCGGTCGTCGTCGGCCGCGAGGGCGTCGAGTCGCGCGCCGGACACCGAGGGACGGACGACGGGGATGCTGCCGTCGACCGGGAGCAGCGGCTCGTCCGTCACGTCCTCGACGAACATCGCGGCCGTGCCGAGGCCGCAGTCGAAGTCGAGGCGCGGAACGGCCGCGGCGAGGTGGGCGCCCATCGCAATGCCGACCGAGGTGTCGATCGCGCTCGAGACGACGATCGGCAGGCCGGCCTCCGCGACGATGCGCAGGGCGGAGTGGATGCCGCCGAGCGGCTGTGCTTTGACGATCAGGAGGTCCGCTGCGCCGGCGCGCGCGACCGCGAGCGGGTCGGACGCCTTGCGCACGCTCTCGTCGGCGGCGATCGGAACATCCATGTATTTCGTCCGGCGGCGGATCTCGGCGAGCTCGCCGACGGTCGCGCAGGGCTGCTCGACGTACTCGAGGTCGAACGGCGCGAGCGCGTGGATGGCGTGCTCGGCCTCGTCGACGTTCCACAGGGTGTTCGCGTCGATCCGGATGCGCCCCTCCGGCCCCAGAAGGTCGCGGACCGCGCGGACGCGAGCGACGTCGTCGGCGAGGGTCTGGCCGGGCTCGGCCACCTTGACCTTGGCCGTGCGCGCGCCGGGATAGCGGGTGAGGATCTCGGCCACGGAATCCGCGGCGACAGCCGGGATGGTCGCGTTGACCGGGATGCGGTCGCGGAGCAGGGGTGGGGCGGCGTGCCAGCCGAAATCGATCGCGGCGTGCAGCCAGTGCGCGGCCTCCGCGTCGTCGTACTCGACGAACGGGGAGAACTCGGTCCAGCCCTCTGGGCCCTCGAACAGCACCGCCTCGCGGACCGTGATGCCACGGAACTTCGCCGTCATCGGCAGTGCGACGACGCGTGCAGTTTTCAACAGGTCGGCGAGCTCGGGCAACATTCCACAAGTCTGGCACGACCGGTCCGCGGCGGGATGGCGAACCGTAGGCTGGGTTCATGGCAAAAGCAGTCTCAGAGATCTTCGACCAGAGCGCGTGGAACGAGGTCGCCGGCTTCGAGGAGCTGACCGACATCACCTACCACCACGATGTCGCCGGACGGGTGGCGCGCGTGGCGTTCAACCGGCCAGAAGTGCGCAATGCGTTCCGACCGCACACGGTCGACGAGCTCTACGCCGCACTGGAGGATGCGCGCACGAACCCGCGCATCGGCGTCGTGCTGCTCACCGGCAACGGGCCGAGTCCGAAAGACGGAGGGTGGGCGTTCTGCTCGGGAGGCGATCAGCGCATCCGGGGGCGAGACGGCTACAAGTATGCGGACGGGGAGACGGCGACGGGCATCGACGCTGCGCGCAGTGGGCGGCTGCACATCCTCGAGGTCCAGAGGCTCATCCGGTTCATGCCGAAGGTGGTGATCGCGGTCGTTCCCGGGTGGGCGGCCGGAGGCGGGCACTCGCTGCACGTGGTCTGCGATCTCACCATCGCGAGCGCCGAGCACGGACGGTTCAAGCAGACGGATGCGGATGTGGGTTCGTTCGACGCCGGATACGGCAGCGCGTACTTCGCCAGGCAGATCGGGCAGAAGAACGCGCGCGAGGTGTTCTTCCTCGCCAGGGAGTACTCGTCGCAGCGTGCGTACGAGATGGGCGCGGTCAACGCGGTCGTGCCGCACGCGGAACTCGAGACGACCGCTCTGGAGTGGGCGAACGACATCCTGACCAAGTCGCCGACGGCGATCCGGATGCTGAAATTCGCGTTCAACGCTGTGGACGACGGACTCGTGGGGCAGCAGGTGTTCGCCGGTGAGGCCACGCGGCTGGCGTACGGCACCGACGAGGCCGTCGAAGGACGCGACTCGTTCCTGGAGAAGCGGGAGCCGGACTGGTCGCCGTTCCCGTGGCAGTTCTGAGCGCGGCAGGGTGAGCGTGGTGTGCAGGCGGAGGACGCGGTGACCAGGGCGTTGAGGGTGGTGGACTCGGCGCGGGTGGATGAGGTGTTCGAGGCGCTGTGGGATGCGCTCGGGCGCGGAGGGCCGGCGGTGGTGCCGCGGGAAGGCGGGGGCGGTCGGCGCGTCGGTGGGCGAGTCGACGGTGGGCGGTTCGATGGTGGACGGCTCGACGATGGGCGGGTCGATCGCGTGTGGCCGGGCGAGAGCGAGCGGGTGGGGCAGAACGTCGCGCTCGTGATCGAGACCTCCGGGTCGACGGGAGTGCCGAAGCGGGTGGCGCTGTCCGCGGACGCGCTGCTGGCCAGTGCGGCGGCCTCGGCGGGCGCGATGGGCGGGCAGGGACAGTGGATGCTCGCCCTGCCGGCGCACTACGTCGCGGGAGCGCAGGTGCTGGTGCGGTCGATTGCGGCCGAGACGGAGCCGGTGCTCTATGGCGATGGCCACTTCGACCCCGGGCGGTTCGCCGAGGTGGCGCGAGACCTCACCCACGACCTGCGGTTCGTCTCGCTCGTGCCGGTGCAGCTGGCGCGGCTGGTCGCGGCGACGGAGGCCGGCGACAGGGTGGTGGCGGACGCTCTGCGGCGATTCGACGGGATCCTCGTGGGCGGCCAGGCGCTGACCACGGAGCTGCGCGAGCGCGCGCTGGACGCGGGGGCGCGCATCCTGAGCACCTACGGGTCGAGTGAGACGGCGGGCGGGTGCGTGTACGACGGGCGTCCGATCGGCACGACCGCGGTGCGGTCGGTGGACGGGTTGCTCGAGATCGCGGGGCCGGTGCTTGCGGAAGGCTACCTTGGCGACCCGGATAGGACGGCGGCCGCGTTCCATGAGGCGGATGGGCAGAAGTGGTATCGCACGGGAGACCTCGGCGCGGTGGACGACGGGCTGGTGAGGGTGTTCGGGCGTGCGGACAACGTGATCATCTCCGGTGGGGAGAAGGTGCTGCTCGACGCTGTCGAGGGGGCGGTTCGGGCTCTCGACGGGTTCGGCGGCGCGGTCGTCGTGGCGGCGGACGATGCCGAGTGGGGTCAGGTGCCGGTTGTGGTCGTCGAGAGTGGCGGGGCTGCAGCGGCCACCGAGCTCGCCGCAGTGCGCGCTCATGTGGCGGAACAGGTCGGGAGGGCGGCGGCGCCTGCGGAGGTCGTGGAGGTGGATGTGCTTCCGCACCTCAGCAGCGGCAAGCCGGACCGGGTGGCTGCGCGGCGGATCGCGGAGAGCGCGCGGGGCGAGCGGGCGAGGCGGGGGTGAGGCGCGGCACGGTGCGCGCGATGCGACGAGCGACGGGGGCGGACGAAACGGCATAGCGGTTGTTGTTACGATTCGCTCTGTGATGAGTCAGAACAAGCCACGGATGCAACGGATGACGCCCGCTCAGCGCGGCAACGGCGGCAAGAGCGGTCGGCCGGGGGCGGCGAAGGTCAAGGTCAAGCCCGCTACCGCATCCGACTGGATCGCCGGGGCGCGCCTGCGCACGCTTCCGCTGGCCATCGCGCCCGTCATCATCGGTGTCGGGGCCGCCAAGGTCGCTGACGGAGCGGGCATCTGGCATCCGGTTCGTGCGCTTCTCTGCCTCGCGGTCGCGGTGTTCCTGCAGATCGGTGTCAACTACGCGAACGACTACTCCGACGGCATCCGGGGCACGGACCAGTTCCGGGTGGGGCCGAGCCGGCTGACCGGTTCTGGACGGGCGGCGCCCAAGCGGGTGCTCACCGTCGCGCTCGTCTTCTTCGCGCTCGGGGCGGTCGCCGGGCTGGCGCTCGTGCTGCTGACCCAGCACTGGTGGGTCATCCTCGTGGGCGCGGCCGCCATCGTCGCGGCGTGGTTCTACACCGGAGGAAAGCGGCCGTACGGCTACTTCGGCCTCGGTGAAGTGTTCGTCTTCGTGTTCTTCGGGCTCGTCGCGACGGCGGGGACCACCTACATGCTGTCCGGCGTCGTCAACCAGGAAGCCTGGTTCGGCGCGGTCATCGCGGGGCTCATCGCGTGCGCCGTGCTGATGGTGAACAACATCCGGGACATCGGGCCGGACAAGCAGGCGGGCAAGCGAACGCTCGCCGTGCTGCTCGGCAACGTCGCAGCCCGGATCGTCTTCTGCGTGTTCCTGCTGGTGCCGTTCGGCATCCTCGCGGTGCTCGCGTTGCTGTACCCGTTCGCCTGGTTCGGGATGTTCGCCCTGCTGGCCGCGCTGCCCGCGTGCGCGATCACACTGTTCGCAAAGACTCCGCGGGAGCTGGTCACCGCGCTGCAGCTCACCAGCTTCACTGGGCTGCTGGTCGCGCTGGCGCTCGGGGCGGCGTACGCGTTCTAGCGCAGGCGCAGGGATTCCTGCAGACGCAGACGCAGACGCAGACGCAGGCGCAGGCGCACGCATTGGCGCAGGCGCGGTCGCGCCTGGACAGGACTGATCAGGCGGACTTGTCCGGGTGGTCGACGGCGTCGACGACCGCGTCTTCCGCATCGTCGTCGACCGTGGTCGCCGGCTTGTCGCGGTGGCGGGCGGCGTAGAGGTCGCTCGAGACCGCGTTGCGCGGCTTGCTCAGGAAGATGTACGACAGGCAGAGCCCGATGAGGGCTGCCGCGATGACCGCGATCCACCATTCGATGCGCAGCACCAGCAGGATCGCGAGCGGGATCGCGAACAACAGCAGTCTGAGCACCGTATAGGTGACCCACGAGGGAATGCGTTTCACCCTCCCAGCTTAGAGACACTCTCTGAGAGTTACGATTGACACATGGTTCGCCTCTGGATAGTCCTCGGCGTCGCTGCCGCGGTTTTCTACATCTATTCCGTGGCAGACTGCGCCCTGTTCGACCGTTCGCGAGTGCGCGGCCTTCCCAAGCCCGTCTGGCTTCTCGTCATCATCCTGTTCCCGGTCATCGGCGGGGTGCTCTGGTTCCTCATCGGACGCGGTCGACGCAAGAGCGGCATCGGACGCCGCACCGTCGCACCGGACGACGACCCCGAATTCCTCAAGCGCCTCCGCGTCGACCACGACCAGGAGGAGCGCATCCGGCAGCTGGAGAAGGAACTCGCCGAACTCGATGACAACGGACCAGACAACGACCAAACCGGCCGCCGGGATGGGTGAACCCCTCACCAGACCCGCACCCACGGGAAACCCCGCCACCGACTACTCCATCGCACTCCTCACCGGGCTCGTCCGCGCCGGCGTCCGCGACCTGATCGTCAGCCCGGGCTCGCGCTCGCAGGCCCTCGCGCTCGTCGCCGCCGAACTCGAACGCTCCGGCTCCGCCCGGCTCCACGTGCGCATCGACGAGCGCGTGTCCGGATTCCTGGCGCTCGGCCTCGCACGTGAAGGCGGGGCACCCGCCGTCGTCATCACCACCAGCGGCACCGCAACGGCCAACCTGCATCCGGCCGTCCTCGAAGCGCACGAATCCGGCATCCCGATGATCGTGCTCACCGCCGACCGGCCGGACGAACTGCGCGGGATCCGCGCCAACCAGACCACCCAGCAGGACGGCCTCTACGACGTGGCCGTGCGCTCCACGCGCGACATCCCCGCGCCGGACGGCGCAGCCGGCGAACTCGATGCCGCCGCCGCGATCGCGCTCGCCGCCGTGCGCGAGGCGGTCGGGGCCGACAGCGGAGACCCCGGCCCGGTGCACCTCAACGTCGCGTTCCGCGAGCCACTGTCGGTGGCGGTCCCCGAGCTGGGACGGATCGAGACCGGCGAGCATCCCGCACCAGCAGGGCCGGATGCGCTCGGCCGCGAGACCATCGAGCTCGCCGACGGGCCCCGCACCGTCGTGATCGCGGGAGCGGACGCCGGACCGGACGCGGAGGAGTTCGCCCGCGCATCCGGAGCACCACTGCTCGCAGAGGTGTCGAGCGGGTCGCGGTTCGGGCCGAACCTCGTCGTCGCATACCGGGAACTGCTGCAGGAGGACACGTTCGGCGGGCGCGTCGAGCGCGCTGTCATCTTCGGGCATCCGACGCTCAGCCGCGAGGTTCCCGCCCTGCTCACCCGCGCCGACGTCGAGGTGATCGTCGTGGCACCGCGCGGGAAGCAGGCGTACAACCCCGGCCATCGGGCGCGGATCGTCGGGCGCGTGCTGCCGGCAGCATCCGTCGATCTGCGTTCGCCGGAGGTGCGCGCCTGGGTGGGCAGCTGGGTGTTCGGCAGCCGGCGGCTCATCGAGGCGGCGGAGCAGGCGGCCGACCCGGCCGCGACGGCGCCCGACGTCGACAAGGCGCGCTCATACGACCGCGCCGACGCGCTCGCCTTCGCGAAAGCGGAACTCGCTGCAGTGCGCGCACCCATCACGCGGCCGCTGCTGGCCGAGGCGCTGTGGCGCTACACCTGGCCGCACGACCGGCTGCTGTTCGGCGCATCCCGGTTGGTGCGGGATGCGGACCGCATCGTGCCGGGGAAGAAGCTGCGCGTGCACGCCAACCGCGGACTCGCCGGGATCGACGGCACCGTCGCCACAGCTATCGGCATCGCCCTGGAAAGCCAGGTGGCGGCGGAGGCGGCAGGAGCGCCCTCCGGCGTGACCCGCGTGCTGCTCGGCGACATCACCCTGCTGCACGACGTCGGCTCGCTACTGTTCGGCGACGGCGAGCGGCGACCGCACCTGCAGGTGATCGTCGGCAACGACGGCGGCGGGACCATCTTCGACGGACTCGAGGTGGCGTCGAGCGCCCCCGCGAACGCGTTCGACCGCGTGCTGTACACGCCGCAGAAGATCGACCTGGCGCTGCTGGCGCAGGCGTACGGGTGGGCGTACAGCGTCGTGCGGACGAAGGGCGAACTCGACCAGGCCCTGTCCGCACCGCCCGCCGGCGTGAGCATCGTCGAGGTGCCGCTGGGGCGGTGACGTGGGGCGCGGGCGCGGTTCGGGCCGCTCGATCCGGGCGCGCGCCCTCGCGACGGAATGCACAACCCACCGCCGCACCACGTGCCCGGGTTTTGGAGGCCGTCGACAACGAAAGTGAGCGGGCGTTGGCGCTTGGCTAGCATCGTCGGGTGCACATGATCTTTCGGACGATGCTTCATGCTCTGATCTCGCGGTTCGGCGCCCGGCTGGGGCACTGGGATGTTGCCCGCACCCGGTTCCGTGTGCTGCCGACCGACCTCGACATTCTGAAGCACATGAACAACGGTGTGTATCTGTCGATCGCGGACATCGGGCGGTTCGACCTGCTGACGCGGAGCGGGGTGTGGGCGATCTTCAAAGAGCGCGGCTGGTATCCGGTGGTCGCGTCGGAGACCATCTCGTTCCGGAAGTCGCTGGAACTGTGGCAGCCGTTCGTGGTGGAGTCGCGCATCCTGGGGTTCGACGAACGGGCCGTGTATGTGGAGCAGCGGTTCACGGTGAACGGCGAGATCTACACGCAGGCGTTCATCCGGGGGCGGTTCCTGAAGCGCAGCGGCGGGATCGTGACCAACGACGAGCTGCTGGATGCGGTGGGCGTCGCACCCTCCGACGTGTCTGTGCCTGAGTGGCTGGTGCAGTGGGGCGCGGATGCGGCGCTCCCGTCGACGAAGGCGGAAGCGCCGAGCGTCTGGGCCGAGTGAGCCGGGCGGCCCGGGCGGAAGCCGGGCGGCCCGAGCGGCCCATGCGGGGCCATGCGGCCCGTTCGCGCTAGGTGCGCTGAACGAGTCCGAACCTGTACACGCGGCGGTACGGCGTGTCGCGTGAACAGGTTCGGACTCGATTATCAGGGGGTCGGGGCGGAGGCCGGAGCCGGGGTGGGGCCGAAGGCGAAGACGCCGCGAGGATCCCAGGTGGCGCGGGCGGCGGCGAGGCGGTCGAAGATCGCAAGGGGCCAAGTGTGCTCGAACGCCACCTCGTCGCTGAGTCCGGCGGACCAGTTCACGTTGGTGATCGTGGAGACGTGACCGGCGAGGGCGGCCGTCACGGCTGCGGCGCGGGCGGGCGCGAGTTCGGCGAAGGTGGCCGGGTTCGCCGCGAGGGTCGACACCGTGTACCTGCTGTCCCGGCCGCCGACGGCTGAGCCGCCCGGCACATCCCGAGCTGTCGCTCCGCCGAGCTGGCGGATCTCGAGCGCGAGGAACGGTGAGTCCGTTCCGGGGCCGGCCGCCGCCATCAGGGCGTCTGCCGCATCCCGGTCGAACGTGTCGAGCATCAGGCCGCGGATCCAGCTCGGCGCCCCCTGCTCCGGATCGTTGTGGATCGTGGCGACCGCGGTGGTGGGCATCTCGGCGACGACGTCGAGGTAGACCGGGGCGGCGGCGCGCATCGGGGCGAACAGCTTCTCGCCCTCCGCGGCGTCGCCGGGGTACGCGAAGCGCACGCTGAGCACGGAGCGGCCACGGAGTGGGGGAGGAGGGCCCTCCATGTCCGGGATCTGCAGGAAGACCACCGAGGTGGTCGCCTCCTCGGACAGCGCGGATGACCAGTCCACCCAGGCCTGGAACGCCGGGACGATGGCGTCGCCCTCGAAGAAGACGCTGCCGCCGTACAGGGTGCGCAGCGGAACCAGTTCGAGCGTCATCTCGGTGACGACGCCGAGGCCGCCCTTGCCGCCGCGGAGGGCCCAGAACAGTTCCGGGTTGGTCTCCGCGTCGGCGACGACCGTCTCTCCGTCGGCCGTGACCACGCGGAAGCCGCGCACCCAGTCCGACGTGAAGCCGTGGCTCCTGGCGAGCGGTCCGACGCCGCCGCCGAGCGTGTATCCGACGGCGCCGACGCTGGTGGACGAACCGGTGACCGGCGCGAGTCCGTGCTCCGCCGTCGCCACGATCACCGGCGCCCAGCGCACGCCGGCGCCGAGGACCGCGAGCCGCGCATCCGGATCGATGGCGATGGTGTCGAGCGCACGCGTGGAGATGATCATGCCGCCGACGATCGGGGTCTCCGAGCCGTGACCGGTTGCCTGCAGCCGCACCGGGATGCCGGCGTCGCGCGCGAAGCGGACGGCCTCGGCGACGTCGTTCTCGTCGGTGACGGCGACCACGATGTCCGGATCGTGGACGACCACCGGGTTGAAGCACGCGACCTCGGCCGCGAGCCCCTCTTCTCCCCGGAGGTAGACAGTTCCTGCGATGGCGCCGCGGAGTGCCGCGACGGCATCGTCGTTGATTTCGATTCCCATGACGTGAATGTATGGGAGACCGCCGACAGAAGGAATCACAGCCGATATCGTCAGCGGGCTGACGTAGCATTCCTGCATGAGCACCGCCCTTCCGACAGCGCCGGCCGCCGCAGGTGGCGCTGTCGAGACGGTGTACCGTCCAGCGTCGCCGGTGGATGTGCGGAGCACGCTCTCCGTCCTCGGCCGCGGCCCGCACGACCCCACGACCAGGTGGGATGCGGGAGGCGTGTGGCGCACATTCCGCACGCCGGTCGGGGCGGCGACCGTGCGCATCCGGTATCCCGGGGCGGACGGGAGCGTCCGCGCGACGGCCTGGGGGCCGGGTGCCGAGTGGGCGATCCACGCCGTGCCCGCGCTGCTCGGCCGCGACGACGACTGGGATGGCCTGGACGTGAGCGGCACGCCTCTGCTGCACGACAGCCGGCGACGCAATTCCGGGATGCGGCTGTCCAGCACCAACCGGCTGATCGAAGCGCTGCTGCCCGCCATCATCGAACAGCGCGTGACCAGCCTGGAGGCGTACCGCTCGTGGGCGAGGCTGCTCCGGTGGTTCGGCGAGGTCGCGCCGGGGCCGGCGCCGGACGGGATGCGCGTCGTTCCGACCGTGATCCAGTGGCGGGGCATCCCGTCGTGGGACTGGCACCGCGCGGGAGTCGACCCCGGAAGGGCTCGCACGGCGCAGGCGGCGCTCGCCGTCGCCGCGTCCCTCGAACGCGCTGTCGAGCGGGCCGAGACGCGGGATGCGGCCGCCCGCGCTCTGCAGACCATCCCGGGCATCGGCCCGTGGACGGCGGCGGAGACTCTGCAGCGGGCGACGGGCGACCCGGACATCGTCAGCGTCGGCGACTATCACCTCGCGCACTACGTGGGCGAGGCGCTCACCGGGCAGCGCGTCGACGACGAGGGGATGCTCGAACTGCTCGCCCCGTGGGCGGGACACCGTCAGAGGGTCATCCGGCTCATCCTGGCCAGCGGGCACCGGTTCGAGCGGCGCGGCCCGCGCATCACGCTGCAGGACCACCGCTGGCATTGACCGCAGGACTGCGTTAGCCGTCCGTGCCGTTCGCCCTGTCCACCGCGTGCAGGGTCGCCTGCTCGGCCTTGATGTCGTGGTCGAGCTCCCTGCACAGGTTCTCGTAGTGCTCCAGCATCGCCGGGTCGTAGTCGTTCCAGTCCGGCATCGGCTTGCCGGTGCGGGCCGCGAGCAGGCGGTCCAGGTAGTAGTCCCAGCTCACGCCGATGTCCGCCTCCTCCCTCAACGACCGGAGGCGCTGGCCGAGGGTCACGGTCGTGTGACCGCTGGCCTCGGTGAGGTGCACGTACACCCGCCGCGACGTGTTCGACGGCCCGATGTCGGCGGCGAAACGGTGCGGGGCGTCGCATTCCAGGATGGTGACGTTCTCCCAGTCGGCGTCGTCACCCGCCGCGTTCATCCGGAACCGGGCTGCGCCGGTGGACGGTGTTCCGGTGAGTTGCCCGATCCACTCGCTGAGGCGCGGAGATCGGGAGAAATACGACCAGACATCCTCGATCGGCGCCTTGAAGATCCTGTCCAGGACCACGTAGACCCCGTCGTCTTTGCGAACGAGTCGACCCGTTGGTTGCGGCATCATGGTGCACCTCCCGCTGAATCCTCACACTAGTCACGTTGTGCCGTTTCCGGCAGTGCGTGCGGTGTGAGTCCTCACACGTCGAGGCGCGCTGGCGCGGCGGGTGTCAGCCTTCGAGCACCGCCATCGCAGCGTTGTGCCCGCCGAGACCGCTGACCGCTCCGCCTCGCCGCGCCCCCGAGCCGCACATCAGGATGCGCGGATGCCTGGTCGCGACACCCCAGCGCCGGGCGGGAGTGTCGAGAGGGTCGTCGTCCTCGGCGAACGGCCAGGACAGCGGGCCGTGGAAGATGTTGCCGCCCGGCATGTTGAGGGCGTGCTCGATGTCGCGCGTGGTCTTCGTCTCGATGCACGGGTTGCCGTCGGCATCGGTGAGCAGCAGGCTCTCGATGGGCTCGGCCAGGACGGAGTTCAGCGAGGCGACCACCGCATCCTGAAGCCGCTGCCTGGTGGCATCGTTGTTGTCGTCGGTGAGCCAGCGGTCGGGCGTGTGCAGGCCGAAGACCGTGATCGTCTGGGCTCCGGATGCGGCCAGTTCCGGATCCAGGATGCTCGGATCGGTGAGCGAATGGCAGTAGATCTCGCACGGGATGAGGTCGGGCATGACGCCGCGGACCGCCCCGGCGAACGCCTCCTCCAACTGCGTGTACGTCTCGTTGATGTGGAAGGTGCCGCCGAACGCCGCTGCGGGATCGACGGCCTCGTCGCGGAGCCGGGGGAGACGGGAGAGGAGGAGATTGACCTTCACCTGGGCGCCCTCTGCGCGGGGTCGGGGCGGGGTGGTGTCGGTGTCGGTGTCGGTGTCGGTGTCGGTGTCGGTGTCGGCTTCGCCTTCGCTCAGGAGGGCGTCCAGCACATCCGGGGCCACGTTGACGAGCACGTGCCGCCCCACCACGCGGCGCTCGTGGCCGTGGCGGTCGTAGCGGACGGCGCCGTCCGGGCTGATCGAGGTGACCTCGGCGTCGGTCACGATGCGGGCGCCCGCCTCGCGTGCCGCCCTGGCCAGTTCTCCGGTGACCGTGCCCATGCCTCCCACCGGCACATCCCATTGCCCCGTGCCCTGGCCGATGACGTGATAGAGGAAGCAGCGGTTCTGCGCGAGCGACGGGTCGCTCACGCTCGCGAAAGTGCCGATCAGCGCATCCGTCGCCACGACACCGCGGACGAGGTCGTTGGAGATCCTCGACTCGATGAGTTCGCCGATCGGGCGCTCGAAGATGCTCTGCCACAGCTCGTCGTCGCCGACAAGAGCCTTTGCCTCGCTGCGAGTGAGGAGCGGCTCGGTGACCGTCGGCCAGAGGGACTGCGCGAGGGCTCCGGTCGCCTCGTAGAACTCGGAGAAGGCGGCGGCGTCGTCGGCCGCGCCGATGTGGGCGAACGAGGCGGCGGTCGCGTCGGCGTCCGTGTTGTCGATGAGGAGCGCCGCCCCGGACTCGTCGCCGGGGACGGGCGTATAGGAGGAGTACCGGCGGCGCGCCAACCGGATGCGCAGCCCCAGGTCGTCGATGATGCGCTGCGGCAACAGGCTGACCAGGTACGAGTACCGCGACAACCAGGCGTCGACGCCGGAGAACGCCTGGGCACTGACCGCCGCGCCGCCCACCGCTTCGAGGCGTTCCAGAAGGATGACGCTCTTGCCTGCTCGTGCCAGATAGGCGGCGGCGGTGAGTCCGTTGTGGCCACCGCCGACGATCACGACATCGTGCGTCGGCGCCTGCTCTGGCGCAGTGGTGGGGGAGGAAGTGGCGGTCATGCGTCTGAGCCTATTCGGACGGCCGATCCGGCTTCAACGCGGGGTGTCATCGGGTCAGGACAACCGGGCCGGGTTGCGCTCCGGACAGCGATGATAGTACCGTCTAATCTTAGAAATTCAATATTTAACAGAAGCGGAGGTGTTGAGGAACGTGCTGGTCTTGATAGTCGGAGCGGCTCTCTTCGGTGTAGCTGGTGCTGCTTTCAGCGTTGTGCACGCCTCCATTCGGAGAGGCCTGCCGCGGAATCGTTCGCTCGGGATCAAGACTCGCGCGACGTTGGCTTCGGATGAGGCTTGGCGTGCCGGGCACGATGCCGCTAGGCCGTGGCTCAGGAGCTCTGCATTGACTGCGTACACAGCGAGCGTCGTGTGCGGAGCTGTGGCACTCATTTCACAGAGTCCCTCGGAGGGCGTTGTCGCCCTGGTCATGGTGTCGGGTTTCGCTGCGCTCATCACAGTCCTGATCTGCGCGGGCGTGATTGCCGACAGGGCTGCAAGAAGTGCCTCAACGCCTTCACCTTGAACAGAAACATAGAAGCAAAGGAACGACACTCGGACCGGACACTGGCTGCTCCGCCTTCGCCTGACCTCCGAGCGCACTGAAGCACTCAGGCGATGCAGTACCGGAGATGGCGCTCCCCACGCGTCTGAACCCCGTCGGCTGTCAGGACGGCACGGCGCGGGCGAGGGCGTCGCGGCACGCGACCACGCCTGGCCGCTCGGCCGACGAGCGCCTGGCCGAGGTGAAGACGGTGCGTCGCGGAGAGCCGGGAAGGTCGATCAGGCGGACGCTCGGGGCGTCGCCCGCCCACACCAGATCCGGGAGGATGCCGACCGCGTTCCCGGAACGGATCAGGCGGATGTGCGCGATGAGGTCGGCCGTCTCGTAGCGCACATCCGGCTCGAAACCGGCGGCGCGGCACAGCTGCACCGCCCACGTGCGCGCAGCAGTTCCCTGCGGCTCCATCACCCAGGGGAGGGAGGCGGCGCCGGCGAGGCTCTCGGTGGCGACCCGCGCATCCGGGTCGGCGCTGCTCGCCAGGTGGATGGCGTCCGTCGCGAGCTCGACGCGGTCGAGGTCGGCTCGGAGACCACGGGTGCTGCCGGGGTATTGCTCGGCGATGACGAGGTCGAAGTCGCGGGCGGAGACCTCGAAGAGGCCCTGCTCCGGCTCGCGCTCGGTGACCTCGACCCGGAGTTCCGGGTACTCGGCGGCCAGTGTGGAGAGGGCGTGCGGGAGGATGGCGTGCGCCGCGGACTGGAAGACGGCGACGCGCACGACCCCGGCCACCGTGGTGAGGGATGCGGTGAGCTCGGCCTCCGCGCGGTCGAGCAGGTCGAGGATCTCCGCGGTGTGCCGCACCAGGATCTCCGCCTGGGCGGTGAGCTGGACGCGGCGGCCGGCCTTGGCGAGGAGGGTGACGCCGGACTCCTTCTCCAGGGCGGAGAGCTGCTGGGAAACCGAGGACGGAGAGTAGGAGAGCGCCTCGGCGACGCCGGTGACGGTGCCGCGCACCTTGAGTTCCTGGAGCAGGCGGAGTTTGCGCACGTCGAGCATCCGGTGCCTTCATTCGGTTCAGTCGAACGATATCGTTCGAAAACATTCGCTTTTCCTGATGATACTTGGGCCGCACACTGTTTCCACAGGGGTCACTTCTGCACAGATTTCACGGGCCTCAGCGATCACCCGAGCAGCGAGGAATACAGTCGTGGACATGGTCAATCACACGGATGGCAACGAGACGCGCCCGTCGCAGATCGCGGGAGACGCGGTCGAGCTCGTGCGCACCTGGCTCGCCCAGAGCACCGCGACAGTCGACGGCGCCACGCCGAAGCAAGACCCGGCGGCCGAGCGTCTCGCCGGTGTGCTGAAAGACCCGAACGGGCTCGATTTCGCCGTGGGATTCGTGGACGGGGTCGCCCGGCCGCAAGACCTGTTCGTCGCCGGGTACAACCTGCAGAAGGTCGCCAAGAACATCCCGTCGTTCCTGCCCTGGTACATGCGGTTCGCCATCTGGCTCGGCGGCGTGTTCGGCCCCGTGCTGCCGTGGATCGTCATCCCGATCGCACGCCGGGTGCTGCGCGGGATGGTCGGCCACCTCGTCGTGGACGCGACGCCGGAGAAGCTCGGCCCCGCCATCGCGCACCTGCGCAACCCCGACGACCCGAACGGTCACGGCGCACGGCTCAACCTCAACCTGCTCGGCGAGGCCGTGCTCGGCGAGAAGGAGGCCGCGCGGCGACTGGAGGGCACGCGTGCGCTGCTCGCTCGCGACGATGTCGACTACGTGTCGATCAAGGTGTCGTCGATCGCGTCCCAGCTGTCGATGTGGTCGTTCGACGAGACGGTCGAGCGCGTCGTCGAGCGGCTCACGCCGCTGTACCAGCTGGCCGCGTCGTCGCCCACGCCGAAGTTCATCAACCTCGACATGGAGGAGTACCGCGACCTCAACCTGACGATGGCGGTCTTCACGGGCATCCTGAGCAAGCCGGAGTTCGTGAAGCTCGAAGCGGGCATCGTGCTGCAGGCCTACCTGCCGGATGCTCTGGATGCGCTGCAGACGCTCACCGAGTGGTCGAGCCAGCGCCGCGTGGTCGGCGGAGCGCCCATCAAGGTCCGCGTGGTCAAGGGTGCCAACCTGGCCATGGAGCGCGTGGACGCCGCCATCCACGACTGGCCGCTGGCCACCTACGGCAGCAAGCAGGCAACGGACACCAACTACAAGCGGGTGCTCGACTGGGCGCTCACCCCGGAGCACACGGACGCGGTGAAGATCGGGGTCGCCGGTCACAACCTCTTCGATGTGGCATACGCGTGGCTGCTCGCCTCGCGCCGCGGGGTCACCGACGGCATCGACTTCGAGATGCTGCTCGGCATGGCCACCGCCCAGGCCGAGGCGGTCAAGAAGACCGTCGGCAGCCTGCTCCTCTACACGCCGGTCGTAAACCCGAGCGAGTTCGACGTAGCCATCTCCTACCTGATCCGCCGGCTCGAAGAGAACGCGAGCCAGGAGAACTTCATGTCTGCGGTGTTCGAACTGGACTCCGATGCGGGACTATTCGAGCGGGAGAAGCAGCGCTTCCTCGCGTCGATCGCCGACCTCGAAGCCGACCAGCAGCCGTGGGGAGTGGCCCCGCTGCCGAACCGTCAGCAGGACCGCTCGCGCGAGTGGGACCAGGCGAGCGCGGACGAGTTCACGCGCCCGGCGGCGCCGGAGCCGGTCGCCGGCAGCGACGAGGGGCTGACGAGCGTGGTGCTCGGGCTGCGTCGCGGGTCGAGCGGGGACGGGATCGTCGCCGGCGAGCCTGTGACCGTCGAGGTGACCCGCGGGTTCCACAATGCGCCGGACACCGACCCGTCGCTGGCCGCGAACCGGTCGTGGGGCCGGAAGATCCTGGCCAGGTCGGCCGGCTCGTCGCTCGGCGTCGACACCATCGCGGCGGCAGCGGTCACCGACGCCGCCCAGCTGGAGACGCTCATCCAGACCGTCCGGATCAACGGAGAGGCCTGGGGCGCGCGCAGTGGCTTCGACCGCGCCGCGGTGCTCGACCGAGCGGGGATCGCCCTCGCGGCCAACCGCGACAGGCTCATCGAGGTCATGGCTGCCGAGACGGGCAAGACCATCGCCGAGGCCGATCCGGAGGTGAGCGAGGCCATCGACTTCGCCCACTACTACGCCAGCAGGGCGCGAGAGCTGGATGCCGTCCAGGGCGCGCGCTTCGTGCCGTCGAAGCTCACGGTGGTCACCCCGCCGTGGAACTTCCCCGTCGCCATCCCCGCCGGTTCCGTCCTGTCGGCGCTCGCCGCGGGAAGCGGCGTCATCATCAAGCCGGCTCCCCAGGCCAGGCGCTCGGGCGCCGTCATGGTCGAAGCGCTCTGGGAGGCGGGCATCCCGCGCGAACTGCTGGCGCTCGCCGACGTGGCCGAGAACGACCTGGGCCAGTCGCTCATCTCCGAACCCCGAGTGGATCGGGTGATCCTCACGGGTGCGTACGAGACGGCCAAGCTGTTCCGGTCGTGGCGGCCCGACCTGCCGCTGCTCGCGGAGACGAGCGGCAAGAACGCGATCATCGTCACGCCGAGCGCCGACTACGACCTCGCCGTCGCGGACATCGTGAAGAGCGCGTTCGGGCACGCCGGCCAGAAGTGCTCGGCGGCCAGCCTGGTCATCCTGGTCGGGTCCGTCGCGAACTCCGACCGGTTCCGTCACCAGCTGATCGACGCGACGACGAGCATGCGCGTCGGCTATCCGCAAGACCCGACGAGCCAGATGGGGCCGCTGATCGAGCCGGCCTCCGGCAAGCTGCTGCACGCGCTCACCACGCTCGGCGCCTCCGAGGAATGGCTGGTGAAGCCGAAGCAGCTGGACGAGACAGGGAAGCTGTGGTCGCCGGGCATCCGGGCCGGGGTGCAGCCGGGGTCGTACTTCCACCTGACCGAGTTCTTCGGTCCAGTGCTCGGGATCATGACCGCAAAGAACCTCGACGAGGCCATCCGCTACCAGAACGCCATCGAATACGGGCTCACCGCGGGGTTGCACTCGCTCGACTCCGACGAGCTCACCGTCTGGCTCGACACCGTCGAAGCGGGAAACCTCTACGTCAACCGTGGGATCACCGGGGCCATCGTCCAGCGGCAGCCGTTCGGCGGGTGGAAGCGCTCGTCGGTCGGTGCAGGCACGAAGGCGGGCGGACCGAACTACCTGATCGGGCTCGGATCGTGGGTGCCGGACGCCGGCAACTCCAGCGCCAGCCTCCACTTGCGCGGGCTGGATAAGCGCGTGTCCGACCTCATCGAGTCCGGGCAATCGTCGATGGACTACGCGGCGTTCGACGTGGTGCGGCGGTCGGCACTCAGCGACGCCATCGCGGCGGCGACGGAGTACCACACGGTCAAAGACGTGTCGGACATCAGGGTGGAGCGCAACCTGTTCCGCTACCGTCCGGTCCCGGTGACCATCCGGCTCTCGGAGGGCTCGGGGCTGCCCGAGCTGCTGCGGGTGATGGCGGCAGGAACGGTCGCCAACTCCCCGTTCACGGTGAGCACGGCTGTGAAACTGCCGCGGGCGATGCACCAGCTGCTGCGCGAGCGTGAGCTCGAGGTGGTCGTGGAGTCGGACGCCCACTGGCTGTCGCGCATCCGGTCGCACGCGACGTGGCCGCACCGCATTCGGCTGATCGGGGGCGACGCATCCGCCCTGGCCGCCGCGCTCGGCGGAAGTCCGGATGTGGCTGTCTACGCCAACGAGGTCACGCCGTCCGGACGCATCGAGGTGCTGCCGTTCCTGCACGAGCAGGCCATCTCGATCACCAACCACCGGTTCGGAAACCCCACGCAGCTTTCCGAAACAGTCATCTGACAGGAGGCAGGCGCGCGTAGCCTGACACCATGACGACACCGACGCTCCCGCTCAACTCCGGAACCACCATCCCGCAGCTCGGCCTCGGCACGTGGCCCCTCGACGACCAGGAGGTCGAACGCACGATCATCGAGGCGGCGGCCATCGGATACCGTCACATCGACACGGCGGTGAAGTACGGCAACGAGGTCGGCGTGGGGCTCGGCGTGAAGCACAGCGGCGTCGACAGGGACGAGCTGTTCGTGACGACGAAGCTCGACGGCACGTACCAGGGGGACGATCGCGCGCTGGACGGACTCGACGCGTCCCTCGCCCGGCTCGGGCTCGACTACGTGGACCTGCTGCTCATCCACTGGCCGCTGCCCGCCCGGGATGAGTACGTGTCGACCTGGGAGACGTTCATCCGGCTGCGGGAAGCAGGCAAGGCGCGCGCGATCGGCGTCTCCAACTTCAAGCCGGCGCACATCGACAGGCTGATCGCGGAGACCGGTGTCGTGCCCGCCGTGAACCAGATCCAGCTCAGCCCGGCCATCCAGCGGCGCGAGCAGCGGGCGTACGACAGCGAGCACGGCATCGTCACCGAATCGTGGAGCCCGCTCGGCGCGGGAGGCGACCTCCTGCGCTCGCCGGTGCTCACCGAAATCGCCGAGAAGCACGACAAGACGCCGGGACAGGTGGTGCTGCGCTGGCACATCCAGAACGGGCTCGTCGTGATCCCGAAATCCAGCAACGCACAGCGCCTCGCCGAGAACTTCGACGTGTTCGGGTTCGAACTGGACGCCGCCGACCTGGCCGGGATCGACACGCTCGACGAGGGTCCGGATGCGGGAGTCGACTCGGACCGCAGCGGGCACTGAGGTCAGGGGCGCGGACCGAGGTAGACGGGCGAGACCTTCGGTCAGGGGCGCAGGCGCGACTCGAGGGCTGCTCGGGCGAGGGTGAGGGCTTCGTCCGCGGTGAGGCCCAGGTCGGCGGCGCGCTCGGCGAAGGCTGCGGCCGCGGTGGCGGCCTCGCGCTGGGTGGCGTCGGCGGCGGCGACGAACGTTCCTGCGCGGCCGCGGGTCTCCAGGACGCCGACGTGCTCCAGTTCGCGGTAGGCGCGAGCGATGGTGTTCGGGGCGAGACCGAGGGAGTCCGCCAGCGCCCGTACCGGAGGGAGACGGGTGCCGACGGGAGCGTCGCCGGTGCTGACGGCGGCGAGGATGTGGGCCTTCAGCTGCTCGAACGGTGGGGTCGTCGCCGAGGCGTCGATGGGGGCGGACAGGAAGCCAGGGGCGCCGTTCGTGCCGGAGGATTCGCTCACAACTGTTCCGCCTTCACTGTTCCGCCTTCACTGGTGAGGGTGCGCCGACGAGCGGGAGCACCACGGTGACGACGAGTCCGCCGCCTTCGGCGTTCGCCAGTACGACGCTACCGCCCGCCGAGCCCGCCAGCGCGCCGACGATCGCGAGACCGAGCCCGCCGCCCGAGTGAGCGGTGCGGGCGCCGTCGGCCCGGGTGAAGCGGTCGAGAGCGACGGGGATGAAGTCCGCGGGCATCCCGGGGCCGGTGTCGCGGACCGTGAGGATGACCTCGGCATCGGTGGCCGTCAGCTCGGCGGTGACCGTCGCATCCCGGGGGGTGAGAGCGTCGGGGGTGGTGGGGTCGGGAGGGGTGGTGGCGCCTGTCTCGGGTTCCGTCGCCGCGTCGGCCGCCGCGTCACCCGCGCGCGCTGGCGCGTCACCCGCGCCCCCACTCGCACCCGCGATCGCGGTGATCGCGTTGCCGATCAGGTTGTCCAGGATGCGGCCGAAGTCGGTGGGGGAGAGGCCGACCAGGCCGTCGCCCGGTGGGGTCTTGCGCGGGTTGTAGTCGAAGTCGATCGAGATCGGCGGGGTGTTCTCTTCCGGGCTCGCGGCCAGGAGGCGGGCGCGGTCGATGGCGTCGGCCAGTTCGTCCGTGAGGGTGCGCCAGTCGGTGCGGCCGCTCGCCGGGCCCGCCTCGATGCGGGACAGTTCGAGCAGGTTGTTCGCCAGCTGGCCGAGGCGGAGGGCGGTGCTGCGGGAGGAGCGGATGTCCGCGAGCAGGGCCTCCGCGTCTCCGGCATCCAGCTCCGCGAGTTCCAGCTGGCCGCGGAGGACAGCAAGTGGCGTTCGCAGCTCGTGGCTGGCGTCGGACACCATCTGGCGTTCGCGTTCCGCCGACGCGCGCAGCCTGCGGATGAGTTCGTTGAGCGTCCCGGCGAGTTCGGCCAGCTCGTCGCGGGCGGGGTTCACCGTCAGCAGGCCCGTCGACTGCACGCCGGCGATGCGTTCCGCCTGCTCCCGCATCCGGCTCACCGGGCGCAGTGCTGCACGTGTCAGCAGCCAGGATGCCGCGCCGAAGCCGATCACCAGCAGCACGGCGCCGATCGCGAGGGCGCCGGTGAGCCTGTCCAGGATGAGGTCGGTGGTCTCGTTGTTGCGGGCGGCGACCACGTGCATCACGCCGTTCCTGGTGGAGACCGCGCGCACCAGCACCAGATACTGGTCGTCGCCGACTTTGACGCTCGCCGCCTGCTCGCCCAGCCGCAGCAGCCCGCCGATGTCGGCCTCCAGCGAGCCGGGGAGAGTGGATGCGAGCACCGCGCCCGACGCGTCGACGATCGCGAGCTCCTGGCCGCCGCCCGGCAGATCGAACGGGCCGGACGGGTTGTTGCCGAGAGCCGCGGCGGGCGCGGCGACGTCGTTGTCGAGGAGGGTGACCGTGGCGTTGTGCAGGATGGAGGCGACGCCGAAGCGCACCACCTCGACAGCGACCAGGCCGAACAGGGTCGCCACGATGAGACTGCCGATGGTGATGCGGGCAGTGATCGAGAGGCGTCTGAGACGGTTCATGGGCTGGTCACGCGCGATCCGCGCATCCGGAGCCGAAGCCGGAACCCGGAACAGCGCTGACCGCCGCGCGCGTCACGGGGTCGGGACCTCGGCGTTCTTGGCGTCCAGCCGGTATCCGCGGCCGCGCTCGGTGACGATGGCGAGCCCGGCGCCGGCGAGTTCCAGCTTCTTGCGCAGGTAGGACACGTACTGGTCGATGACGTTCGTGCCGATGTTCTCCGTGGTGCCCCACACCGTCTCGAGGATGTCGGAGCGGGCGAGCGTCTTGTCCGGGTTCGTGGCGAACAGGCGCAGCAGCGTGAACTCGCGGCGGCTGAGCGGCATCTCGTGGCCGGACACCAGGGCGCGGTGCTCGTGGGAGTCGATGGTGAGGCGTCCGACCGTCACCTGGGGGCGCATCCCGGACGGCTCGCGCCGCAGCAGGGCGCGCACCCGCGCGGCGAGCTCGGCGAACGCGAACGGCTTGGTGAGGTAGTCGTCCGCTCCCGAATCCAGGCCGTGGACGCGGTCCTCGATGGCGTCCCGCGCGGTGAGCAGCAGGATCGGCATCGGGTTGGCGGCCTCGCGGATGTGGCGGCACAGCTCGAAGCCGCTCATCCCCGGCAGCATCACGTCGATCGCGGCGGCGGAATAGCCTTCGGCGCGCAGGGCGATGAGCGCGTCGACACCGTTCGTGACCAGGGTCACGTCGTAGCCTTCGGCCGTGAGACCGCGTTCGACGAGGCCTCCCATGTCGGGATCGTCTTCGACAACGAGCAGCTTCATGCTGACATCGTGCCACCGATTCCCGTGGTCGTGCTCCGATGGCGGCGGATCGGGTGTGGCGTTTCCTGTAGGTTCTCGCAGGTCGTCACGGAAATCCGGATGCGCATCAGCGCTCGACGACGGCGCGCAGCCCCTCCAGGGTGGAGGCCCAGTTGGTGCTCATGCGGTCGGCTTCCGCGCGGTCGGCGCAGCCACTCTGGGTGATGGTGACGCGGGTGTCGTCGCCGTCGGAGCCCAGGGTGTACGCGACGTCCTGATAGCTCTCCGGCACGTCCGGCTTGCCGCTGAGCGGACTGTAATAGCTGCTCACCAGGCGTTCGCCCGGCACGAATTCCAGGATGGTGCCGTGATCCTCGTACGGTTTCCCTTCCCACTCCCCGCGGTAGACGATGGGGCTGCCGACCGTCCACCCGGACTCGACGCGCGTGCCGTAGAGGTACTGCGCGATGAGGTCGGGGTCGGTGATGGCGTGCCAGACCGCATCCCGGTCGGCGTGGATGAGGATGGTGGCCTCTGCTGTCTCGCTCATCTCACCATCGTGCGCTTCGAGGGCGCGGATGGCTTGAAGAAATGCGACGCGTGCCGGTCAGGCGTTGCCGCGGCTGATCAGGCGCGAGAGCACGATCGCGGAGCGCGTATGGTCCACGTTCGGCGCCAGCCGCACCTTCTCGAGTGCAGCCTCCAGGCTCGGGATGTCCCGCGACCGGATGTGCACGATGGCGTCCGCGCTGCCCGTGACGGTTCCCGCATCCACCACCTCCGGCACGGCGGACAGGATGCGCAGCAGCTCGTCGGGCGCGACCGTCCCCCGGCAGAACAGCTCGACGTACGCCTCGGTGCTCATCCCGTCGATCGCCGGGTCGACCTGGATGGTGAACCCGCGGATGACGCCGTCGGCGACCAGGCGGTCGACCCTGCGCTTCACCGCGGACGCGGACAGCCCGACCACGGAGCCGATATCTCCGTATCCGGCGCGGGCATTCTGGCGGAGCAGGTCGAGGATGCTGCGATCAAGGTTGTCCACGAGCGCTAGCATACGGTGGATCGTTGCGTGAGCGCCTGGTGTTACGCGGAATCGTTGCGCGGGCTGTATAACGATCTGCTCTCGCCGAACAGGCACGCAAACATTCTGCGCGGCGAGGCCCGATCCTGGCGATTACGTGCGCCCGGACGCATCCATTCGCCGACAATCGTGTGTGACACTATCCCCATGTCGATCACCCACGAAGACGCTGAGCCGCGGACGGACCGGCCGGCGCGGATCCCGACGCGGCGGTCGGTGCTGATGTGCCGTCCCGAGCATTTCGTGGTCGTCTACCGGATCAACCCGTGGATGGACCCCGCCCTGCCGACCGATACGTCGCTGGCCGTGCAGCAGTGGGATGTGCTCTACCGCACCTACGTCGACCTCGGCTACGACGTGCAGCTGATCGAGCCGATCGAAGGGCTGCCGGACATGGTCTACGCGGCCAACGGCGGGTTCGTGGTCGACAACGTGGCGTACGGCGCGAGCTTCACATACCCGGAGCGGCAGCCGGAAGGCCCGGCATACATGGATTGGTTCCGCAGCCACGGGTTCGAGGTCGCTGAGCCGCGCAGCGTCAACGAGGGGGAAGGCGACTTCCTCCTCGTCGGCGACACGATCCTCGCGGGCACCGGCTTCCGCAGCACCGACGCCAGTCACGGCGAGCTCGCCGAGCTGTACGGGCGCGAGGTGGTCTCGCTGCGGCTGATCGACCCGAACTTCTACCACCTGGACACGGCGCTCTCCGTGCTCGACGGCACGCCGGGACAGGAGCACATCGCCTATCTGCCGTCCGCGTTCGACGACGCCAGCAGGGCCGTCATCGCCGAGCGGTTCCCCGACGCGATCGTCGTCAACGACGAGGACGCCGCCGTGCTCGGACTCAACTCGTTCTCCGACGGATACAACGTGGTGATCGCATCCAGCGCCGTCGATTTCGAGCGGCAGCTGCGCGAGCACGGATACAACCCGATCGGCGTCGACCTCTCCGAGCTGCTGCTCGGCGGCGGCGGCGTCAAGTGCTGCACCCTCGAACTGCGACGCTGAAAGGACAGCGCATGAACGACACAGACACGGTCGCACCCGCGGACACGACCGGCGCCGACACCGTCGCCCAGGCGGACACCGTCGCCCACCGCATCCACCCCAGCACCGTCGCCCCGACCGAGCGCCAGGCCGAGGCGATCGAGCGGGAAGAGGAGCACACGGCGCACAACTACCATCCACTGCCCGTCGTGGTCGCGGAGGGGGACGGCGCCTGGGTCACGGACGTGGACGGCCGGCGCTACCTGGACTGCCTCGCCGCATACTCGGCCGTGAACTTCGGCCACTCCAACCCCGTGCTGCTGGATGCGGCGCGGGCCCAGCTCGACCGCATCACGCTGACGAGCCGCGCGTTCCACAACGACCAGCTCGGCCCGTTCGTGGAGGCGCTCGCCGCGCTCGCGGGCAAAGACATGGTGCTGCCGATGAACACGGGAGCCGAGGCCGTCGAGTCCGGCATCAAGGTGGCGCGCGCGTGGGGGTACCGCGTGAAGGGTGTGCAGGACGGACGGGCGAACATCATCGTGATGGCCGGCAACTTCCACGGGCGCACGACCACGATCATCAGCTTCTCCGACGATCCGGATGCGCGTGACGGGTTCGGCCCGTACACGCCAGGATTCCGCACGGTACCGTACGGCGACGCCGCCGCGGTCGCGGAGGCCATCGACGACGACACCGTCGCCGTGCTCGTCGAACCGATCCAGGGCGAGGCCGGCATCGTCGTGCCGCCCGCCTCCTTCCTTCCCGAACTGCGCGCGCTCTGCGACGAACGACGCGTGCTCCTGATCGCGGACGAGATCCAGTCCGGCCTCGGCCGCACCGGTGCGACGTTCGCGTGCGACCTGGTGGGAGTGGTACCCGACCTCTACCTCCTGGGCAAGGCGCTCGGCGGCGGTATCGTGCCGGTCTCCGCTGTCGTCGGCAACCGTGATGTGCTCGGGGTGCTGAACCCCGGGGAGCACGGGTCGACGTTCGGTGGGAACCCGCTCGCTGCCGCCGTCGGGCGGGCCGTGGTCGGGATGCTCGCGACCGGCGAACCGCAGGAGCGCGCCGCGCTGCTCGGCAAGCGCCTGCACGCCGGGCTCTCGCGGCTGGTCGGGCACGGCGTGCTCGCGGTGCGCGGTGCGGGGCTGTGGGCCGGGATCGACATCGATCCGGCGCTCGCGACGGGCAGGGAGGTCTGCGAACTGCTGATGGAGCGCGGGCTGCTGGCGAAGGACACGCACGGGTCGACCATCCGGTTGGCGCCGCCGATCGTGGTGGATCCCGCCGACCTGGACTGGGCGGTCGACCAGCTCGATGCGGTGCTGCAGGAGTTGTCCGCCCGCTGACGGCCTCCGCCTGTGAGCGGAGGAGTTATCCACAGCTTCGGGTTTTTTCGTCGCGCCGGGTGCTCCCGAGTGGAAGCATGGGCGCCATGAGTGATCCGAGCACACAGGCGACGGCCCCTGAACGGCCAGACGGCGGCAAGACGTTCTTCGGGCAACCCCGCTCGCTCGCGAACATCTTCGGCGTCGAGATGTGGGAGCGCTTCTCGTTCTACGGGATGCAGGGCATCCTGCTCATCTACCTCTATCACTCCGTCGCCGACGGCGGCCTCGGCATCGACCAGGCCACGGCCGCCGGCATCGTCGGCGCGTACGGAGGGGCGGTGTACCTCTCGACGATCCTCGGCGCGTGGCTCGCCGACCGGATGTTCGGGTCGGAACGCGTGCTGTTCTGGAGCGCCGTTGTCATCATGGCCGGGCACATCTCGCTCGCCCTGCTGCCGGGTGTGTCCGGCGTGATCGTGGGCCTTCTGCTGGTGGCGCTCGGCAGTGGCGGGCTGAAGGCGAACGCCACCCGCATCGTCGGCACGCTCTACTCGGAGCACGACTCGCGCAGGGACGCCGGGTTCTCGATCTTCTACCTCGGCATCAACCTCGGCGCGTTCTTCGGGCCGCTCCTCACCGGGCTGCTGCAGACCGAGCTGGGCTTCCACTGGGGCTTCGGGCTGGCGGCGGTCGGCATGGCGATCGGGCTCATCCAGTACTCCTTCGGGCGCAAGCGGCTGCCGGAGGAGGCGCACGACGTGCCCAACCCGCTGCCGGCATCCCGTCGCCCGCTCGTCATCGGGATCGCGGTGGCCGGGGTGATCGTGGTCGTCGCGCTGGTGCTCCTCGGCGTGATCACGGCGCAGAACCTGGCGCTCATCGTGATCGGGGTGGTGATCGTCGCCGCCATCGCGTACTTCACGCTGCTGCTCACGTCGAAGCTGGTGAACGCGGAGGAGCGCAGCAGGATCGTGGCGTTCATCCCGCTGTTCATCACGAACGCGGCGTTCTGGTCTCTGTACCAGCAACAGTTCACGGTGATCACGATCTACTCGGACAAGCGACTCGACCGCAACCTGTTCGGCTGGGACTTCCCGGTCTCCTGGGTGCAGTCGATCAACCCGATCTTCGTCATTGTCCTGTCCGGTGTCTTCGCGGCGATCTGGACGAAGTGGGGAGACAAGCAGCCGTCGACGCCGCTCAAGTTCGCGGCGGGCACGGTGGTGATGGGGCTGGCGTTCTGGCTGTTCCTGTTCTGGGCGGGCGGCGGAGAGAACAGCACGCCGCTGCTGGCTGTGGTGGGCATCCTGCTCGTGTTCACGGTCGCGGAGCTGCTGATCTCGCCGGTCGGGCTGTCCGCCTCCACGAAGCTGGCGCCGCACGCGTTCGGTGCGCAGATGGTGGCGCTCTACTTCCTGTCCGTCGCGCTCGGCACCGCGATGGCCGGCCAGCTCGCGAAGCTGTACTCGCCGGCGACGGAGGGCGTCTACTTCGGGATCATCGGCGCGGTCGCCATCGCGATCGGCGTGGTGCTGGCCGTGATGAGCCCGTGGGTGCTGAAGATGATGCGCGGCGTGCGGTGAGGCAGCTGTGTGTATTTAGTATTTAGCACCGAAGAGTTTTGATACGCTATACCGGTACGTCGAAGTGCCGGGGGTGAATTGGTGAAGAACAAGAGTGTCGTTTCGATCGCGTTGACGGGAGTGGTCGCGATCGCTGTGCTCGCGGTGCATTCGCCTTCACGGTCATCGGTCGGGCGATAGCGCTCGGTTTCACGATCCTGAAGAACCACGAATGACGCCGCCGTCGCGGCCATCCCGCACTCGGCTCGCCTTCAGTGCCGTCTCGCTCGCCCTCCCACTCGGTGCAACAGTGGTGGCGCGCTGGGCGTGGGGTTCCGAGATCCCTCGCCAGATCGGCACGCGCTGGTCATCTCCCGGTGGCGCAGACCGGTCGAGCGAGGAATCGGAGGTCTTCGTTGGCGCGCTCGCCGTGATGATTTGCGCACTCGTCGCTGGCTGCGTGATCCTCGCCGTGCCCGCACTGAGCGCGATGGTCACGCGGATCACGCTTCTCGCGCTCGGAGGCGTCGCGGCGGGCGCGGCCACTCAGTGGCTCATCCCGACACATCTCACAATGGTGGCCGGGCACTGGTCTGATGCCGTTCTCGGCGCGTGGATTCTGGTGCACTTCGCGTCGTGGGCCTACGGTTTGGTACCCATGCTGATCGCGCCGCCCGTGCGTGCCGCTCGGTGAGGCAGACTGGTCGCATGGCCGAGTTGCTCGAACTGTGCAGGGTGGACAAGCTGATCCCGGATTCGGGCAGCATCGGGGTGACCGCGATCGACAAGCGACCCGTCGCCGGTTCGCTGCGGGTGCGACCGTATGGGCTCTACGGAGACGTGCAGGCCGACCGCAAGCATCACGGCGGCCTCAGCAAGGCGCTGTACGCGTATGCGCAGGAGGACGCGGAGTACTGGGCGGATGCGCTCGGGCGCGACATCCCCGCCGGACTGTTCGGCGAGAACCTCCGAACGGCGGGCCTCGACGTCAACGGCGCCGAGATCGGCGAGCGGTGGAGGATCGGCGACGAGCTGGTGGTCGAGGTGACCTGTCCGCGCGAGCCCTGCGCGACGTTCCAGCGGCGCATGGGGGAGCGGCAGTGGGTCAAACGCTTCACCGAGGTGGGGCTGCCCGGCGCATACCTGGGCATCGTCAAGTCCGGGAGCATCGGCGCGGGCGACAGCATCGAGGTCGTGTCGCGGCCGGGACACGGAGTGACCGTCGCCTCCTGGTTCACCTCCGCCGACGCCGACCAGGTGGATGCGCTCGAAGCGGCAGAGCGCGCGGGGAGCGTGACGCTCGTGCCTGAGATGGTGGTGGCGATGCGGAAGATCGCTGCGCGGGTGAGGGTGTGAGCGACGAGGGAGAGGCGGCCGAGGTAGTCGAGGTGCCGCAGGCGGCAGGGGCGAGCGGAGTGACTGAGATTGTCGAGGCGTGGGCGAGCGAGTCGACGCTGCTGGCGTTCGACGGGCGCATCCTGGAGGTGTTCGGCTTCGCGGACGTTCAGAGGATGCACATCGCGTTCCGTCCGACGATCACGGTCGGCACGAAGATGGTGTCCATCACGCCGACCCACGGCGGCAAGCTCAGCTTCTTCTACGATGCGGCGCGCGCCGACGAGATCGCCGCCTTCGCGGTGCACGTGCACGCGGCGCACGCAGCGCACGCGTGATCGGCATGGGCTGACGGCGCTCAGGCTCGCGGCGCGTACTCCGCCGCGAGCAGCCCCAGGATGACCTCGTCGATGAACTCGCCGAGCACCCACGCTGACGCGCGGGTCGTCCCCTCACGGACGTAGCCGTTGCTCTCCGCCGCCCGCAGCATGGCCGTGTTGTCCGCCAGCGTCTCGATCTGCAGCCGGTGCAGTCCGCGCACCACGAAACCGTAGTGCGTGAGCACCGCCACCACGTCCGTGCCGTAGCCGTGCCCGCGCGCCGCGGGGGTCAGGCCCAGCCCGATGTGGGCGAACCGGTTGTGCGTGTCGATGCCCCAGAGGGTGGCAGCGCCGATCAGCGTTCCTCCGGCCAATTCGACGATCGAGAACCGCACCACATCGTCGTCGGACGTGCCCACCTTCAGTCGGGGGTCGTCCGAACCGGGAGAGATCGGACGCCACGGGCTGCCCTCCGCGCGGGAGCCGACGACGACGTCGTCCCACATCTCCTTCAGCAGGATCGGGATGTCCTCTTCGTGCCGGGCCCTCAGTCCCACCGTGCTGCCAGTAAGCATGGGTCATTCCTAGCCGATCGTCCCGCGCGGCGGCAACCATCAGTGGATGCGGTCAAGCCGCCCCCGATTCAGTCGTACCATTGCTGAATGGAACTCCGGCAGCTCGAGCACTTCGTCACGGTGGCGGAGGAGCGACACTTCACACGCGCGGCGGAACTGCTGCAGATCTCGCAGTCCGGACTGTCCGCGTCCATCCGGTCGCTTGAGCAGGAGCTCGGCACCTCCCTGTTCATCCGCAGCACGCGTCGCGTGGAGCTGACCACCGCAGGACAAGCGCTGCTCGCCGACTCCGTGCGCACGCTCGCCAGCGCGGCAGCGGCCCGCAACGCGGTCGCCGCCGTGCGCGGTCTGGTGCGCGGCCGCCTCACCATCGGCGCCGAGCCGTGCCTCGGTTCCGTCGACCTCCCCGCCGAGCTCGCGTCGTTCCGCACGGCCAACCCCGGCGTGGAGGTGCGGCTGCGCTACTCCGGATCCGTCGAGCTGGTGGATGCGGTCGCGGGGGGCCGCGTCGACGTCGCCCTGGTCGTCGACACCGGCCACACGCCCGCCGGGGTGCAGCTGCGACAGCTGAGCACGCAGGAGATGCTGGTGCTCTGCCACCCCGACCACCGGTTCGCGGCTGAGTCGAGCATCCCGTTGGAGAGTCTGCGCGGTGAGGCGCTGATCGGTTTTCAGGAGGGGTGGGGTGCGCAGGCGCTCGCGCGGCGGGCGTTCGCGGCGGCCGGGTTCGACTACCGGGCGGCGATGGAGGTCAATGACGTGCATCCGCTGCTCGACCTGGTCGGCTACAACCTCGGCGTCGCGATCGTGCCGGCGAGCTTCGCCCGCAAGCGCCCGGAGCAGCTGAAGGCGGTCGGGCTGCGCGGCGACGTGCCGGCGTGGAATGTGGCGGTGGCGGTGGCCGAGGAGCCCAGCCCGGCGGCCGGCGCTTTCCTGCGGCAGTTGCAGCCCGTCGGAGCCGCCGCGTAAACGCAGCACTCGAGCCCGACGCCACTCGCCGGTGACACCGAGGTGTCGCGAATGACGCCGGACCCGAATGTGCCGCGCGGATCACCCGGCGCGGATCAGGCGGCGCGGGTCAGGCCGCGTCGAGCGCCGCCAGCTCCTCGGGGGTGAGGGTCAGGTCGGCCGCCGTCGCCGAGTCACGGATCGACTCTGGGCGGGATGCTCCGGGGATCGGGATGACGTGCGGGCTCTTGGCGAGGTGCCAGGCGAGCGCGACGACCTGCGGGCTGACGCCACGCGCATCCGCGACCTGCTGGAACGGCGCGAACCTGTCGCCGAGCGACGCGGCGGACGTGATGCCGCCGAGCGGGCTCCACGGCAGGAACGCGATGCCCAGCTCGTCGGCCAGCTCCAGCTCGGGCTCGCTCGACCGGAAGGCCGGCGAGAACTGGTTCTGCACCGACGCGAGACGGCCGCCGAGGATCTCCTGCGCCTGACGGATCTGCTCGGGGTTCGCGTTCGAGATCCCGGCGAGGCGGATCACGCCGTCGTCGAGCAGGTCGCGGATCGCGCCGACCGAGTCCTCGTACGGCACCTCGGGGTCCGGACGGTGGAACTGGTACAGCCCGATCGCGTCGCCGCCGAGCCGCGCGAGCGACGCCTTCGCGGCCTCCTTGATGTACTCCGGGCGGCCGTCGACGTACCAGCTTCCGTCGCCGGGGCGGAGGTGGCCGCCCTTGGTGGCGATCAGAACAGTGGATGCGTCGCCGCCCCAGCTGCGCACGGCACCGGCGATCAGCGACTCGTTGTGACCGACCTCGTCGGCGTGCAGATGGTATGCGTCCGCCGTGTCGATGAAGGTGACGCCCGCGTCCAGCGCGGCGTGGATGGTGGCGATGGAGCGGTCCTCGTCCGGGCGGCCCTCGATCGACATGGGCATGCCGCCCAGGCCGATCGCGCTCACCTCGACGTCGGCGATTCTGCGTGTTCTCACCAGGCGTAGTCCTCCGGTGCTGTCTTGTGGCCAGGGAAGATCTCGTCGAGGCGCGCAAGTGCGGCCTCGTCGAGGGTGACGTCGACGGCACGGACCGCCGCATCCAGTTGCTCCATCGTGCGCGGCCCGATGATCGGCGCTGTCACGGCCGGCTGCGCGAGCAGCCAGGCGAGCGCGATGTCTCCCGGCTCGTGGCCGAGCTCGTCGGCGAACGCCTCGTACGCCTCCACAGCATCCCGGTGCTTCTCGAGGGTCTCCGCGGCGCGCCCTTCCAGGCGGCGCTTGCCCTCGTTCTGCTTGCGCACGACCCCGCCGAGGAGGCCACCGTGAAGCGGCGACCAGGCGATGACGCCCACACCGTTCGCCTGAGCGGCCGGCAGCACTTCGAGCTCCACCTGACGGGTCAGGAGGTTGTAGATCGACTGCTCGCTGACCAGGCCGGTGTAGTTGCGCTTGCGGGCCTCCGCCTGCGCGGTGGCGATGTGCCAGCCGGCGAAGTTGCTCGAACCCGCGTACAGGATCTTGCCCTGCGCGACGGCGACCTCCATCGCCTGCCAGATCTCGTCCCACGGGGTGTCCCTGTCGACGTGGTGGAACTGGTAGATGTCGATGTAGTCCGTCTTCAGCCTGCTGAGGCTGGCGTCCAGCGCGCGCCGGATGTTCAGCGCGGACAGCTTGCCGTCGTTGGGCCAGTCGCCCATGTCGCCGTAGAGCTTGGTGGCCAGCACCGTGCGCTCGCGGCGGCCGTCACCTTTCGCGAACCAGTCGCCGATGATCGACTCCGTCGCGCCCTTGCCGCGGTGCTGCCCGTAGACGTTGGCCGTGTCGAAATAGTTGATGCCGTACCCGTGCGCAGCATCCATGATGGCGAACGAGTCGTCCTCGCTGGTCTGCGGACCGAAGTTCATCGTGCCGAGTGCGAGTCGAGAGACTTTCAGGCCGGACCGGCCCAGATGTGTGTACTCCATACCGTCAGCATCCGCCCGCCCGAGTCAGCTGTCCAACAGGAGATGTGGATGACATTGTGCAGGGTGGCAACTGAATGGATGCGCCTCCCGGGCGACGGTGCGAAGCTGAGCGCATGCAGCTCCTCACCGACGGCGTCTACCGCCTGCAGAAGGCCACCGGCGCCAACGCGTACCTCGTCGACACCGGAGACGCCGCTGTCGTCATCGACACCGGAACCCCGGGCGGTGCGGCGAAACTGGCCACCGAGCTCCGCGAGGCGCGCGGCCTGCCGCCGGTGACGGACATCGTCCTCACGCACTACGACCCCGACCACGCCGGATCGGCCGCCGCGCTGCAGCGCGAGACGGGCGCCCGGGTCTGGATCGGCCGCGCCGACGCCGCCGTGCTGCGCGGAGAGACGCCGCCGTCGACCGGCTTCCGGAGGTTCCTCGGCCGCGTCTACCCGAAGACCGAGGCGCCGGCCGACCTGCACGAACTCCCGGATGCTGCCGAGACGGAGATCCTGCCCGGCCTTGTCGCCATCCCCGCTCCCGGGCACACCGACGGCCACGTCGTCGTGGAGTGGCGGGGCGTGATCTTCGCCGGGGATGCCGTGCGCGTCTCGAAGGGCAGGCTCGTGCAGATGCCGCGGCTGCTGATCAGCGACAAAGCGCAGGCGCTGGCGACGACCGAGCTGATCGCATCCCGTCGCCCGCGGCTGGTGTGCCCGGGGCACGGAGCCCCGGACCGGTTGGCCTAGCGGCTGAGCGCCGCCTCCAGCTCCGGGTCCGTCGGCTCCACCAGGTAGGAGCCGTCGGGGAAGGCGATGACCGGGATGTTCGTGCGACCGCTGATCGAGAGGGCCACGTCGGCCTTCTCCGGGGTCGCGACCAGGTCGACGTAGTCGTAGTCGGCGCCGAGGCGGTCGAGGAGGGCCTTCGAGCGGATGCAGTCGCGGCACCAGTCCGCGCCGAACATGGTCACTTTGTCGTAGGTTTCAGCGGAAGTCATTCATCGAGCCTAAGCGCTTCCGGCTGGGAGCCGTCCACGAGGCGGGTCGCGCGCATCCGGCTGGGCTCGATGATGGCGGCGTTGGCGCCGTCGACCTCGCGGGCCCACGCCTCCGCCGCCTCCGGGGTGCGGCCGTGGCGGGTGTGCCGGTCGATCAGTCTCGCGAGCCGCACGTCCTCCGGCGTCGACACGAACCAGCTCTCCGCCAGCAGGCTCGGGATGCGCGACCACGGCTCGGCGTCGGCCAGCAGGTAGTTGCCCTCCACAACCACCAGCCGCGTCTCCGGCTCGATGGCGATGGAGGCGGCGACCGGCTCGTCCACGGCGCGCTCGAACGCCGGCACGTAGACGGTGTGCGTCTGCTCGGCGGCGACCCGGTGGAGGGTGGCGACGAAACCCCAGGCGTCGAACGTGTCGATCGCGCCCTTGCGGTCGTGGCGGCCCAGCGCATCCAGTGTCGTGTTGGCCAGGTGGAAGCCGTCCATCGGGAGGTGCGCGGCGAGCGGGCGGCCGCCCGCGCGCTCGTTCACCCGCTCGACGATGGCGCGGGCCAGCGTCGTCTTGCCTGAGCCGGGGCTGCCGGCGATCCCGAGCAGCACACGCTCGCCCTGCGCTGCCAGCAGCAGCTCCTCCGCCCGTGCTGCCCCGGCTTCGCTCATCCCCTCATTCTCGGGCATCGAGGCCAGGGTGCGGTGCGCGGTGCGCGAGCGCGTGCGTGCACGTCAGGAGTACTCGGGCGGAGCGGTGCGGTAGCGCCAGGCGAGCTCGTTGTCCCGGGCGAAACGGGAGAGCGTGTGCGCGGGCGGGAGCAGGTCTCCGGTGAAGGCTTCCAGCGAGGCGAGGAGCGCGTCGGCGGTGGCGGGGGTCGGATCGGCGAGTACGGCCGTGAGCAGGGCGTCGAAACCGTCGGGCTTGCTGTCCAGCCCGGCGACGAGCTTCGTCAGGTATTTGGGGCCGGGGAACGCGACGCGGTTGGCCGCGAGCAGCGCCCGCGCGGCCGAGGTGACGAGGTGCACGGACGCGTGCCGCAGCAGCAGCTGATCGCCGCTCGCGGCCGCCTGCTGCAGGAAATACCCTCCGTACAGCCTGGCCTGCGCGAGGAACGACGCCACCTTGGCGTCCCATTCGGCCTCAGGAAGGGACGACGGGTGGATGCGGGCGATGCGTGCATCCAGGTCGTCGACGCGGCTGAAGACGACCCGGGATGCGGCGAAGGAGTCGCGCACCGGGTCGTCGCCGCGGTCGGCGGCATCGTCGAGGTAGGTCAGGGTGGCGAGCTTGATGTCGAAGTAGCCGCCGTCGTAGCCGATGTCGTCGTCCTCGGTGTACATCAGGAGGTCGGCGGCGTCGGCGTCCGCCCAGCGCTCCTCGGTCACGACGAGGTAGAGGTCGACGTCCGAGTCGACGCGCTCCGTGCCGCGGGCGACGGAGCCGGTGAGGATGACGGCGACGGTGTCCGGCCGTGCCGTCTCGCGGGCGAGGTAGCGTTCGATGGCCTGGTCATGGTGCAGCAACGGTGGGTCTCCATTCGGGGTGAATCGCTTCAATGCGCGGACGACTGTGGTGGCGCCCGGGGCGGCGACGGCCGGGGTCAGTCCGAGCTGCTCGCCCGGACGACCAGCTCCGGCTGGTACAGGATCTGACGGGGTTCGAGGTCGGGGTCGTCCGCCTCTTCGAGCAGGATGTCGACGGCGGTCTCTCCGATGAGGCGGCTGGGCTGACGGATCGAGGTGAGCGGGACCACCGATGCGCTCGCGAACAGGATGTCGTCGTAGCCGACCAGCGCGATCTCATCCGGGATGGCGATCTTGCCCTGCATGAACAGGGCCTGCAGCAGCCCGATCGCGAGGAGGTCGTTCGCGGCGAAGACGGCGTCCGGGCGCTCGGCGGGGGAGCGGTCCACGATGGCGTCGCCCGCCCGGCGGCCCTCCTGCACGGTCAGCGCGGGGAGCGTGATCGCCTCGATGGTGACACCCGGATGCGCGGCGACGGCCTGCCGGGCGCCCTGCAGACGGTCGCTCACCTGCCGGATCTCGAGCGGGCCCCCGACGAACGCGATCCGTCGCCTGCCCGTGTCGATCAGGTGCTGGGCGGCCAGCGCTCCGCCGGCGATGTCGTCCACCGAGACCGAGCTGATCGACACGTCCTTGCTCACCCGGTCGACGAGCACCGACGGGATGCCGCGGTCGCGCATCCGGCGCAGCCTGGGCGCCACGTTGCCCACCGGGGAGATGAGCACGCCGCGGACGCGCAGCTCCTCGAACAGGGTGAGGTAGCCGGACTCGCGTTCCTTCTTCTCGTCGCTGTTGCCCGCGATGACCGAGTATCCGGCCAGGGCTGCGCCGTCTTCTGCGGCGGTGGTCAGCTCGGTGAAGAACGGGTTGCTGCCGCTCAGGGTGATCAGGCCGAGCGCGTTGCTGTGGCCCACGCGGAGCTGCCTGGCCGCCTCGTTGCGCACGTACGACAACTTCTCCATCGCCAGGGTGACCCGCTCCACCGTCTCCGGGGAGACGATCTCCGGGCGGTTCAGCACGTTCGAGACGGTGCCGATGGAGACGCGGGCCAGTGCGGCCACATCCTTCACGCTCGCCGATGCCATGATCGCCCTCCCGATCGCAGTTTAGGACATTGAATCGTTAACGCGCGTCGCCCCTGCGACGAATCGCTGGCGGCGCGGGCTGCCGATGGGTTGAACGATAGTCCTTCCCCGCATCCCGTGTGAATTGCCGGGGAAGACAACAAACAATGGCTCGTTACTGAATCGTTACAATCGCGTGTTGACGTCCCTCCACCCGCCCCCTATCTTCAAATGAAGCGTTTCAATGCGAACCCAGCGCGCACTCTGGGACCTGCAGCGCCAATACAAGGAGGTATTCATGTTCTCTCGAAGGACGGCAGCTCGCGTTGCCGCCACAGTCGCCAGCACAGCCGTGCTGGCCGCCACCCTCGTCGCCTGCTCATCGAGTGGCGGCGGCGGATCGTCCATCACCCTCATGGCCGGCGGAAACGACCCAGCTGCGACCAAGTTCGCCAAGTCGATCGCCGACGGATTCATGAAGGAGAACCCGTCGATCAAGGTCAAGGTGAACACGCGCCCGGGCGGCACGGACGGCGACAACCTGATCAAGACCAGGCTCTCCACCCGCACGATGGACGACGTCTTCCTCTACAACTCCGGATCGCTGTTCCAGGCGCTCAACCCGGACACGCAGCTTCAGCCCCTCACCGACGAGGCATGGGTGAAGGAACTGACCCCCGACTTCAAGAAGACCGTCAGCACGTCGAAGGCGACGTACGGCGCACCGTGGGGCACGACCTTCAACGGCGGCATCATGTACAACAAGAAGGTCTACGAGAAGCTCGGTCTGACCGTGCCGAAGACCTGGGCCGAGTTCATCAGCAACAGCGAGAAGATCAAGGCGGCGGGCATCATCCCGGTGCTCCAGTCGTACGGGGACACCTGGACCAGCCAGCTCTTCGTCCTCGCCGACTTCGCCAACATCAGCAAGCAGGATCCCGAGTGGGCGACGAAGTACACCGAGAACAAGGCCAAGTACGTCGACCCGCCCGCGCTCGCCGGCTTCACGCACACGCAGGAGGTCTTCGACAAGGGTCTGATGAACAAGGACTACGCGTCCCTGACCAACGTGAACGCGCTCAAGCTGCTCGCCACCGGCGAAGCGGCGCAGTACCCGATGATCACCGCGGTGATCAGCAACGTGGTGCAGAGCAACCCCGACCAGGTCAACGACATCGGCTACTTCGCGATGCCCGCCGACTCCGGCGAAGGCCAGGCGACGGTCTGGGAGGCGAACGGCGCGTACATCCCGAAGTCGACGACGGGCGACAAGCTGACCGCGGCCAAGAAGCTGGTGGCGTTCATCAACTCGCCGAAGGGCTGCGACGTGCAGAACTCGGCCGGTGTCCCCGCCGGGCCGTTCGCGATCAGCAGCTGCAAGCTCCCGGATGACGCTCCCGCCCTCGTCGCGGACGAGCTGAAGTACCAGGAGGCCAAGCAGACCGGGCTGGCGCTCGAGTTCCTCTCCCCGATCAAGGGACCGAACCTCGAGAAGATCCTCATCCAGGTCGGCTCCGGCATCACGGATGCCAAGGCGGGCGCTGCGCTCTACGACAACGATGTGAAGGCGCAGGCGCAGCAGCTCGGCCTCAAGGGCTGGTAACCCGGGACGACGCAGCACTGCGCAGCACCGCGGGGCCGATGGCCACGGCCGTCGGCCCCGCACAGCACCACAGCACCATCGCACTGAACTCGACGAGGAGTAAAACATGTCGACGGCCAACCCAGCGACCGCCATCCAAGCGGCCGACATCATCGCGGACATCACGCCGCCACCGAAGAAGCGGCGACCGATCAAGTCGTACTACCCGACCTGGTTCTTCATCCCGGCGGTCGCGCTCTACGTCGTGTTCTTCGCCATCCCGACGTTCTCGTCGTTCTATTTCTCGCTGACCCGCTGGTCGCTGTTCGACTCGCAGTTCATCGGCTTCGACAACTTCGTCCAGTTCTTCCGTGACCCTCAGCTGTACACGAGCTTCATCCACACCCTGATCTACGCGGTGATCACGTCGGGTGCGAAGGTCATCATCGGCTTCTTCCTCGCGATCCTGCTCACCGGGCCGATCGTCGGCCGCGGCTACCTCAGGGCCGTCGTCTTCTTCCCCGTGCTGCTCTCCACCATCGGCGTCGGCATCATGTGGAAGTCTCTGCTCGACCCCTTCCACGGGATGGTCAACGCCGTCCTCGGGTTCTTCGGGCTCCCGCAGCCCGGCTGGTTCACCGACCCGAACCTCGCGCTCTACTCCATCGCCGGCGTCGACATCTGGAAGGGCGTCGGCATCGCGACCCTGATCTTCATGGCGGGCATCGTCGCCATCCCGAACGAGTACTTCGAGGCGGCCAAGATCGACGGGGCGAGCTCCTGGAAGATCCTGCGCCAGATCACGATGCCTCTGACCCGCGGCGCGACGGCGACCGTCATCATCCTGTCGCTGATCGGCGGCCTGCGGTCGTTCGACATCATCTGGGCCACCACGGGAGGCGGCCCGGGCTTCACCAGCGACGTGATCGCCTCCGTGATCTACAAGCAGTACCAGGCGGGCTTCTACGGTCTGTCGACCGCCGGCAACGTCGTCCTGTTCCTCGTCGTCACGGTGATCATGGTGCCGCTCTCGTACTTCCTCAACAGAAAGCAGGTGGAGCTGTGAGCCGCGAGCGCACCAGGGCCTGGATCGTCGGCATCATTGCGATCGTCGTCTCCGTCGTCGTCTTCCTCGTCCCGTTCGTCTTCGTGCTGCTGCAGGCGGCGAAGTCCCCTGCGGAGGCATCGAACCTCGCGTTCTCCTGGCCGAAGGAGTTCCTGTTCTTCCAGAACTTCTGGGAGACGCTGAACTCCAACGACGGCGTCATCTGGCGCGCCATCATCAACAGCGCGATCCTCACCATCGGCGCTGTCGCGATCATGGTGGTGCTGTCGGCGATGGCCGGGTACGTTCTCGCCCGCAAGAAGAGCAAGTGGGGCCCCGTCGTCAACTTCTTCGTGCTCGCCGGGCTGATCGTGCCTCCCGCCGTGGTCCCGACCATCTGGGTGCTGCAGGGGCTGCAGCTCTTCGGCACGATGCCCGGGATGATCCTGGTCGAGGCGACCTTCGGGCTCTCGTTCTGCATCCTGCTGTTCCGGGCGTTCGTCGGGAACATCCCGAGGGAGCTGGACGAGGCGGCGGTGCTCGACGGTTCCGGCCCGATCCGGCTCTTCTTCCGGGTGGTGCTCCCGCTGCTGCGCCCGGTCGTGGTGACCGTGATCGTCGTGCAGTCGGTGTTCGTCTTCAACGACTTCGCCGGACCGCTCTACTTCCTCCCCGGCGACCAGAACGTGACGGTGCAGCTCGCGCTGTACACCTTCTCCGGCCAGAACCTGAGCTTCTACAACCTGCTCTTCATGGCCATCTTCCTCATCACCATCCCGCCGCTCATCGCATACATCTTCTTCAACAGGCAGATCGTCGCCGGTATCACCAGCGGCGCCGTCAAGGGCTGACATCACCGTGACCACGAACGAGAACACTGGAGTGACATCAATGAACTGGCAAGCTCGCATGATCGCCGCAGACGACGACTTCGACGGGGCACCGCTGCTCCGCCGCGAGTTCGACCTCGACGGCAGCCACGGCGCCGTGACGACCGCGACCCTCACCCTGAGCGCGCTCGGCGTGGTGGAGGCGTGGCTGAACGGCCGCCCCGTCTCCGACGACCTGCTGACTCCCGGATGGAGCAGCTACGAGTGGCGCCTGCGCTATGCGGAGTACGACGTGACAGACCTGCTGGCCGGCGACGCGGGGAGTGCGGAGGGTGTCGGCGTGCTCGGCATCGCCCTCGGAAACGGCTGGTACCGCGGCAGGCTCGGCTGGACGGGACGCTCCGGCTTCTACGGCTCGGAGCTCGGCGCGTTCGCGCAGCTGGAGGTCACCTTCGCCGACGGCTCGACGCAGACGGTCGTGACGGACGCCGACGGCGCATGGACCGCAGGACCGAGCCCGGTGCTCGCCAACGACCTCTACGACGGGGAGACCATCGACGCCCGCCGCAGGGACGACTCCTGGCTTTCCGCCGGCTTCGCGGGCGACGGTTGGGTGGGCGTTCACGCTCTGGACTTCGACACGGCCATCCTGACCCCGTACGTCGGGCCGCGCGTCCACCGCTGGAACGAGCTGCCGGTCGTGGAGATCAGCACATCGCCGTCGGGCAATACGCTGGTGGACTTCGGGCAGAACCTCGTCGGCTGGGTGCGCGTCTCCGTCCGGGGCGCCGAGGGCGCCGAGGTCACCATCCGGCACGCGGAGGTGCTCGAGCACGGCGAGCTGGGCACCCGGCCGCTGCGCTCCGCGCTCGCCACCGACCGCTACATCCTGAGCGGCGGCGACGACGTGTTCGAACCGACGTTCACCTTCCACGGCTTCCGCTACGCGGAGGTCTCCGGATGGCCGGGCGAGCTGACGGCGGACGACCTGACCGCCGTCGCCATCGGCTCCGACCTGGAGCGCATCGGCACCTTCCGCAGCTCCGACCCGATGCTGAACCAGTTCCACGAGAACGTGGTCTGGGGGATGCGCGGCAACTTCGTCGACGTGCCGACCGACTGCCCGCAGCGCGACGAACGACTCGGCTGGACAGGCGACATCGCCGCGTTCGCGCCGACGGCCGCCTTCCTCTTCGACGTCGACTCCTTCCTCTCGGACTGGCTGATCGACCTCGATGCGGAGCAGCGGCACCACGACGGCATCGTCGGGTTCGTCATCCCGGATGTGCTCAAGTACACCGACGGCGAGATCCCGACCGAGTTCGGCCCTGCCGACTCCACGGCGATCTGGAGCGACGCGGCCGTCTGGGTGCCCTGGACGCTCTACCAGGCATACGGCGACCAGGATGTGCTCGGCCGCCAGTTCGACTCGATGGCCAGTCACGTGCGCCGGGTGAAATCGCTCCTGTCTCCCGCAGGCGTCTGGGACGGCAACTTCCAGTTCGGCGACTGGCTCGACCCGGATGCTCCGCCGGAGGACCCCGCGAAGGCCAAGGCGGACAAGGGTGTGGTGGCCACTGCGTGCGCGTACCACTCTGCGCGGATCGTCGCAGAGACGGCGGCGCTGCTCGGCCGCACGGAGGAGCAGGCGGAGTTCGAGCGGATCGCGACCGGCCTGCGCGAGGCGTTCAACCGTGAATACGTGAACGACGGCGTCGTGAAGAGCGACTGCACCACGGTGTACGCGCTGGCCATCGTGTTCGGCCTGCTCGACGCCTCCGACGAGGCCGCCGCCGGCGCCCGGCTCGCCGAGCTCAGCGCCGAGGCCGGCTACCGCATCTCCACCGGGTTCGCCGGCACCCCGTTCATCACCGACGCGCTCACGAAGACCGGGCACCTGGATGCGGCGTACCGGCTCCTGCTCGAACGCGAGTGCCCGTCGTGGCTCTACCCGGTGACGATGGGCGCGACCACGATCTGGGAGCGCTGGGACTCGATGCTGCCGGACGGCACCATCAACCCGGGCGAGATGACCTCGTTCAACCACTACGCGCTCGGCGCGGTCGCCGACTGGATGCACAGGGTCGTCGGCGGTCTCGCCCCGCTCGCCCCCGGATACGCGAAGGTGCTCGTCGCCCCGCAGCCCGGAGGCGGCATCACCGAGGCGGAGACGACGCTCGACACCCCACACGGCCGCGTTGCCGTGCACTGGACCGTCGACGGCGACGAGCTCACCGTCGACGCCGAGCTCCCGGCCGGAGTGGACGGCGTGCTCCGCCTGCCCGGCCAGGACGACCGGCAGCTCAGCGGAGGCCCCGTCTCCGTGACCGTCCCCTTCGCTGCTCCTGCGCTCGCCGCAGCCACCGCTTCAGAGAAATGACCAGGCACCATGACTGACCTCACCGCCATCGCAGCGGACCTCGCCGACCAGGCGATCGAGCTCCCATCCTGGGCGTTCGGCAACTCGGGCACCCGGTTCAAGGTGTTCGGATCGCCAGGCACCCCGCGCGACCCGTTCGAGAAGGTCTCGGACGCCGCGCAGGTGCACAAGCACACCGGGCTCGCCCCGAAGGTGGCGCTGCACATCCCGTGGGATGTGGTCGATTCGTACTCCGACCTGCGCAAGCACGCGGAGGACAACGGGGTGTCGCTCGGCACGGTGAACTCGAACACGTTCCAGGACGACGCGTACAAGCTCGGCTCGGTGACCCACAGCGATCCGGCGATCAGGCAGAAGGCGATCGACCACCACTTCCGCTGCATCGACGTGATGGACCAGACCGGCAGCCGCGATCTGAAGATCTGGCTCGCGGACGGCACGAACTATCCGGGCCAGGACGACATCCGGGCCAGGCAGGACCGTCTCGCGGAGTCGCTGGCCGCGATCTACGCGCGGCTCGGCGACGACCAGAGGCTCGTGCTCGAGTACAAGTTCTTCGAGCCGGCGTTCTATCACACCGATGTTCCGGACTGGGGGACCAGCTACGCGCACACCGTCGCGCTCGGCGACAAGGCGTACGTCTGCCTGGACACGGGGCACCACGCTCCCGGCACGAACATCGAGTTCATCGTGGCGCAGCTGCTGCGGCTCGGGAAGCTCGGCTCGTTCGACTTCAACTCGCGGTTCTACGCCGACGATGACCTGATCGTGGGCGCCGCCGACCCGTTCCAGCTGTTCCGCATCATCGCCGAGGTGGTGCGCGGCGGCGGGCTCAACAACCCGGATGTGGCGTTCATGCTCGACCAGTGCCACAACATCGAGAAGAAGATCCCCGGCCAGATCCGGTCGGTGCTCAACGTGCAGGAGATGACCGCCCGCGCGCTGCTGATCGACAGGGAGGCGCTCTCTGCCGCCCAGGCCGCCGGCGACGTGCTCGGCGCCAACGGCATCCTGATGGACGCGTTCTACACGGATGTGCGCCCGGCGCTCGCCGAGTGGCGCGAGTCCCGCGGGCTCCCGGCCGATCCGATGAAGGCGTATGCGGCATCCGGATACCAGGAGCGGATCGAGGCGGACAGGGTCGGCGGCGTGCAGGCGGGATGGGGCGCCTGATGGCCAGCGAAGCGGCGGAGGCGCTGATCGCCCGGTCGAACCGGCTGGGCGCCGACCCGCGCAACACCAACTTCGCGGGCGGCAACACGTCGGCGAAGGGCACGGACACGGATCCCGTCACGGGCGAACCGGTCGAACTGCTCTGGGTGAAAGGCTCGGGAGGGGACCTGGGCACACTGACCGAGGCGGGGCTGGCCGTGCTGCGGCTCGACCGGCTGCGCGCGCTGGTGGGCGTGTACCCCGGTGTCGAGCGCGAGGACGAGATGGTCGCGGCGTTCGACTACACGCTCCACGGCAAGGGCGGCGCCGCTCCGTCGATCGACACGGCCATGCACGGGCTGGTGGATGCAGCGCACGTCGACCACCTGCATCCCGATTCCGGGATCGCGTTCGCGACGGCTGCCGATGGTGAGCGGCTGACCGCTGAGGCGTTCGGAGGACGGGTGCTGTGGGTGCCGTGGCGGCGTCCCGGCTTCCAGCTCGGGCTCGACATCGCGGAGCTGAAGGCAGCGCATCCGGAGGCGATCGGCTGCATCCTGGGCGGTCACGGCATCACCGCGTGGGGCGCGACCTCGGGGGAGGCGGAGACGAACTCGCTGTGGATCATCGAGACGGCCGCCGCGTACATCGAGGAGCACGGGAGGGACGAGCCGTTCGGAACCGTCCTGGACGGTTACAGCGCCCTGCCGGAGGCGGAACGGCGCGCGAAGGCGGCGGCGCTCGCCCCGCACCTGCGGGCGCTGGCGTCGACGGACAGGGTGCAGGTCGGGCACTTCACCGACTCGGAGACGGTGCTCGACTTCCTGGCGCGCTCCGAGCATCCACGGCTGGCGGCGCTCGGCACCTCCTGCCCCGACCACTTCCTGCGCACGAAGGTGAAGCCGCTGGTGCTCGACCTGCCCGCCGACGCGTCCGTGGAGGACTCGGTGGCGCGGCTCGAAGAACTGCACGAGGCGTACCGCGCCGACTACCAGGCCTACTACGACCGGCACGCCACCGCCGAGTCGCCCGCGATCCGCGGCGCTGACCCGGCGATCGTGCTCATCCCCGGCGTCGGGATGTTCAGCTACGGCGCGAACAAGCAGACGGCGCGGGTGGCCGGCGAGTTCTACGTGAACGCCATCAACGTGATGCGCGGAGCGGAGGCGCTGTCGACCTACGCGCCGATCGACGAAGCCGAGAAGTTCCGCATCGAGTACTGGGCGCTGGAGGAGGCGAAGCTGGCGCGGATGCCGAAGCCGAAACCGCTGGCCGGACGGATCGCGCTCGTGACGGGGGCGGCATCCGGCATCGGCAAGGCCATCGCCACCCGGCTCGCGGCGGAGGGTGCGTGCGTCGTCATCGCCGACCTCGACCTCGCGAAGGCGCAGGATGCCGCCGCGTCGATCGGCGGGACGGATGTGGCCGTCGGGGTGCAGGCGGACGTCACGGACGAGCGCGCGGTGCAGGCAGCAGTGGATGCGTCCCTGTTGGCGTTCGGCGGGCTCGACCTGGTGGTCAACAACGCCGGGCTGTCGCTGTCGAAGTCGCTGCTGGAAACCACCGTGGCCGACTGGGAGCTGCAGCACGACGTGATGGCGAAGGGCTCCTTCCTGGTGTCCCGCGCCGCCGCGCGGGTGCTGATCGACCAGAAGCTCGGCGGCGATATCGTCTACATCTCGTCCAAGAACTCGATCTTCGCCGGACCGAACAACATCGCGTACTCGGCGACGAAGGCCGACCAGGCGCACCAGGTGCGGCTGCTCGCGGCCGAGCTCGGCGAGCACGGGGTGCGCGTCAACGGGATCAACCCGGACGGCGTCGTGCGCGGCTCCGGGATCTTCGCGGGCGGCTGGGGCGCCAAACGCGCCGCGGTGTACGGGGTTCCGGAGGAGGAGCTCGGGCAGTACTACGCGCAGCGCACCCTGCTCAAGCGGGAGGTGCTGCCGGAGCACGTCGCGAACGCGGTGTTCGTGCTGTGCTCGTCCGACCTCGATCACACGACCGGGCTGCACATCCCGGTGGATGCCGGCGTGGCGGCGGCGTTCCTGCGATGAACGGAACGGGGGCCGTCGCGGCCGTCGACCTCGGCGCGACCAGCGGGCGGGTCATGATCGGGAGGGTCGGGCAGGACACGCTCGACCTGACCGAGGCCGCACGGTTCCCGAACACGCCCGTCAGCATCTGGGAGGGCGACAGGACGGCGCTGCACTGGAACATCCCCGAGCTGTACCGCAACGTGATCGGCGGGCTGCGGGCTGCGCTGCGCGCCGAGCCGGGAATCGTGAGTGTGGGGGTGGATGCGTGGGCCGTCGACTACGGACTGCTGCGCGGCGGAGTGCTGCAGGGCATCCCGTACCACTACCGCGACGAGCGGACGGCGGCGGGAGTGGCTGCGGTGCACGCGCGCGTGCCCTCCGACGAGCTGTACCGGCAGAACGGGCTGCAGTACCTGCCGTTCAACACGCTGTACCAGCTGGCGGTCGACCGCGCGGTCGGGCGGCTCGACGGGGTGGACGGGCGGCTCGACGGGGTCGACACGATGCTGCTCATCCCGGACCTGATCGCGTACTGGCTGAGCGGCGAACGCGTCGCCGAGCGCACGAATGCGTCGACGACCGGGTTGCTGGGGGTGGATGGCGCGTGGAACGCGGCGCTGATCGAGACGCTGGGGCTTCCGCGGGGAGTGTTCCGGCCGGTGGTGGATGCGGGGACCGTGCTCGGTCCGCTGCTGCCGAGTGTGCGGGGCGAGGTGCGCACCCCGGATGGTGCTGATGGCGGTGGTCGTGGCGGCCCGGTGGTGACCGCGGTCGGCTCGCACGACACGGCGTCTGCGGTGGTGGCGGTTCCGATGCGGAGCTCGAACGCGGCGTACATCTCCTGCGGGACGTGGGGGCTCGTGGGCGTGGAGCTGGAGCATCCGGTGCTGACTGCTGCTGCGCGCGACGCCAACTTCACCAACGAGGGCGGGGTGGATGGGCGCGTCAGGTTCCTGCACAACGTGATGGGGCTGTGGTTGCTGAGCGAGAGCATCCGGAGCTGGCGCGACGCAGGGCTGGACGTGGACCTGGTGGAGCTGCTGGGGCGGGCGGAGGCGTTGGGTGCGGGGGTGCCGGTGCCGGTCTTCGACGCGAACGACCCGCGGTTCCTGGCACCGGGGGACCTGCCGGCGCGGATCGCGGAGTGGTGCGCCGAGCACGGTGTGGCCGCACCGGTCGGGCCGGTCGAATACGTGCGGAGCATCGTGGAGAGCCTGGCCGAGGCGTTCGCGGCGACGGTGCGGTCGGCTGCCGAACTGTCCGGTCGTCGGGTCGACGTGGTGCACATCGTGGGCGGTGGGGCGCGGAACCGGCTGCTCTGCCAGCTGGTCGCCGACCGCTGCGGCGTGCCGGTGCTCGCCGGGCCGGTCGAGGCGACCGCCATCGGCAACGTGCTGGTGCAGGCGCGGGCGCACGGCCTGGTCAGCGGCTCGCTGGAGGCGCTGCGCGCCCTCGTGCTGCGCACCCACGCCCCGGTCGAGTACGCGCCCGCCTTCGCGAAACACCACTAGCTGTCGCGAAACGCCCGGGATGCGCGACATTTGCTGGCATCTCGCGGCGGGCGCCGGGGGTCAGGAGGCGCGGGCGGCGGTGGCCTCGGTGTCGGCGAGGTCCTCGCGGGCGACCTCGCGCGGCGAGAGGGTGAAGCGCGGGCGCCAGGCCGCGAAGCGGGGGCGCAGGTGGCGGTACTTGACCAGGTAGAACACGCCGACGATCGCCGCCGCGAAACCGGATGCTGCACCGACGCCCATCGCCCAGCGCGGGCCGAGCGTGTCGGCCACCCAGCCGACGATCGGGGCGCCGACCGGGGTGCCGCCCATGAAGATCGCCATGTAGATCGCCATCACGCGGCCGCGGAGTTTCGGGTCCGTGGTCATCTGCACCACGCCGTTGGCCGTGGTCATCAGGGTCTGCGAGGAGACGCCGATGACGATGAGCGCCACGGCGAACAGCCAGAAGTCGGGCATCACGGCGGCGAGGGCGCAGCCGAAGCCGAAGAACGCTGCCCCGGCGAAGAGCAGGGCGACGCGGGGACGCTCGCGGCGGGCGGAGAGCAGCGCACCCACCACGGAGCCGATCGCCATGATCGACGACAGCAGGCCGTACTCGCCCGCCCCGGCGTGGAACACGGACACCGACATCGTCGAGATGAAGATCGGGAAGTTGAGGCCGAAGGTGCCGATCAGGAACACCATCACCAGGATCACCATGATGTCCGGGCGGCGGCGCACGTACCGGAAGCCCTCGACCAGGCCGCCGCGCTGCTTCTTCGCGCGCTCGGACCGGTACAGCTTCTCCACCCGCAGGAACTTCAGCGACAGCAGCACGGCTCCGAATGTCGCCGCGTTGATGAGGAACACCCATCCAGCACCGACCACTGCCACCAGCAGGCCGGCGACAGCCGGACCGAGCAGCCGCGCCATGTTGAACGACGCCGAGTTGAGGGCCACCGCGTTGGACAGGTTGGGCCCTGCCACCAGTTCGGACACGAACGTCTGCCTGGCCGGCGCATCGAAGGCGGCGACGCAGCCGAGCAGCAGCGCGAAGACGTAGACGTGCCACAGCTGCACCACGCCGGTCACGGTCAGGATGCCCAGCCCGAGGCCGAGCGTGCCCATCATCCCCTGGGTGGCCATGAGCAGCTTGCGGCGGTCGAGGTGGTCGGCCGCCCATCCCGTGACGGGCAGGAGCAGCAGCTGCGGCCCGAACTGCAGCGCCATGACGAAGCCGACGGCGGCCGCGTTGTTGTGGGTGAGCTGGGTGAGGACGATCCAGTCCTGGGCCGTGCGCTGCATCCAGGTGCCGACGTTGGAGACGATCGCGCCGCCGGCCCAGATGCGATAGTTCACTCCGGAGAGCGAACGGAACATCGCACTCACGAATCGGCCAGCTCACGCAGGATGGATGCGGCGTCCGCCAGTGTCGCGCGCTGCTCCGGCGTGAGGGTGCGGAGTCGCTTGTGCAGCCACGCATCCCGTCGCCGCCTGGTCTCCGCCACGAGGGCGAGGCCCTGCTCCGTGGGCACGACGACCACCTTGCGGCCGTCGTCGGCATCCGGGGTGCGGCGCACGTAGCCCGCCTCTTCGAGGCAGTTGATGGTGCGGTTCATCGACGGCGGCTTGACCCGCTCGTGGTCGCTGAGCTGCCCGATCGTGCCCGAACCTTCGCGCACCAGGAACGCGAGCGCCGAGGTCTGCGTGTCGCTCAGCTCGTCGTCCGCCTTCTCCGCGCGCAGCCGACGGGACAGGCGCGCCACCGCGATGCGGACGGCGGTGCTGAGGTCGTGGGTGGAGAGTCGCTGAGCCATACATCGTTAGCCTAACAAATTAGTCTCGCTAAATAAATCCCGTTCGCCTGCGGCGTGCGCCAGAATGGCGACGTGCCCACCTACGACGACGCCGCCGGCATCCCGATCACCTACGACGTGTATCCGGTCGACTCCCCACGGGCGGTGGTCCAGGTCGCCCACGGGGTCGGCGAGCACGCCGGTCGATACCGGGAGCTCGCCGCGCACCTCAACGCCAACGGGTACACCGTGTACGCCGACGACCATCGCGGCCACGGGCGCACCGGCATGGCCCAGTGGAACGACCCGGCGAAGCTCGGGCACCTGGGGGTCGGCGGTCTGCGGGCCGCCGTGGATGCGCTGCACGCCTTCTCCGGGATCATCCGCGACCAGAACCCGGACCTCCCACTCGTGTTCTTCGGCCACAGCTGGGGCTCGCTGATGGGCCAGATGATCCTCAACAAACACAGCAGCGACTACGACGCCGCCGTGCTCTCCGGCACCGCATACCGGGTGCTCGGCTCGATGAACAGCGGCGACCTGAACAAGCGGCACGCCCACCTCGGCACCACGGGCGTCGAGTGGCTGAGCCGTGACCCCGCGGTCGCCCAGGCCTTCGTCGACGACCCACTGACCACGTCCGTCCCGCTGGCCAAGCTGTTCGGCCTGCTCGACGCCTCCCGGCTGCTCGGCCGCCCGGCCCGCTCGTTCCCGCGCGACCTGCCGCTGCTCATCCAGGTGGGTGGAGACGACCCGCTCGGCGGCGAGGCGAGCGCCCGCAGGCTCGAGCAGGCATACCGGAAGCGGTCGGGGCTCACCGACGTGACCACCATCGTCTACCCGGGCGCCCGGCACGAGATCTACAACGAGACGAACAAGGCGGAGGTCATGGCCGACCTGACCGCCTGGCTGGATGCCCGCATCCCGTCCCGGGTGTAGCCGCTCGATCGGCCCTGCGGCGATCTAGGCTGTAGTCATGCACGGTGAATACAAGGTTCCTGGTGGCAAGCTCGTCGTCGTCGACCTGAATGTGATCGACGGCAGACTCGCGAACTTCCGCCTGGCCGGCGACTTCTTCCTCGAACCGGACACCGCGCTGGAGGCGATCGACAACGCGGTGAACGGCCTCCCCGCCGAGGCGGACGCCGCGACCATCGCCGCCGCCGTCCGCGGTGCGCTGCCCGAGGGCGCCACGCTGCTCGGGTTCTCGCCGGAGGGTGTCGCCGTCGCCGTGCGCCGTTCGCTCGCCCGCGCGACCAGCTGGCGCGACTACGACTGGCAGATCGTGCACTCCAAGGCCGTGCCTCCTGTGATGCAGATGGCGCTCGACGAGGTGCTCGCCACCGAGGTGGGGGAGGGCCGTCGCGGTCCGACCCTCCGTATCTGGGAGTGGGACGAGCCCGCCGTGGTCATCGGCAGCTTCCAGTCGGTCAAGAACGAGGTGGATGCGGAGAACGCCGAGAAGTACGGCTTCGACGTGGTGCGCCGCATCTCCGGCGGGGGCGCGATGTTCATGGAGGCCGGCTCAGTGGTCACCTATTCGATCTACGCGCCCGCCGACCTGGTGCAGGGGATGAGCTTCGCCGACAGCTACGCGTTCCTCGACGAGTGGGCGATCGTCGCCCTCAAGTCGCTCGGCATCGACGCGTTCTACCAGCCGCTGAACGACATCACGAGCCCGAAGGGCAAGATCGGCGGGGCGGCGCAGAAGCGTCTCGGCTCCGGCGCCGTGCTGCACCACGTGACCATGAGCTACGACATGGACGGCCAGAAGATGACCGAGGTGCTGCGCATCGGCCGCGAGAAGATCAGCGACAAGGGCATCACCAGCGCCGCGAAGCGCGTCGACCCCCTGCGCAGCCAGACCGGCATGACCCGCGCCGAGATCATCGAGCGCATGAAGCAGACCTTCACGCAACTCTACGGCGCCACCCCCGGCGATATCACTCCGGAGGAGTACGCCGCCGCCGAGAAGCTGGTCGCCGAGAAGTTCGGCACCCCGGAGTGGCTGTACCGCGTGCCGTAGTCCTCTCGCGCCCCGCGCATCCATCGAGCCCAGGCTTTTTCGTCGTCGTCTTGCGAGGAAAAAGCCTGGGCTTGATTGCGTTCGGAGCGGCGATCTTGTTAGGTTAGGCAAAGCTTAGTTAGCTAAGCCTTACCTAACCACACCATTCAGAGTCCAGCGGGTCGGCGGTGTGCCGACCCGCTCACAGGAGCGCCATGAGATCGATGAGTTCCCCGCCCACAGCCGCCACGGCACCGGCCAGACCACGCGGCACGCGCCTGCTCGCCGCCCTGGTCGCGACCGCCCTGGCGACGCTCGGCGTCACCGCCGTCGCCACCCCGGCCCACGCCGCTGGGCCGGCGATCTCCGCCCAGCAGGTCCCGGCAGCGGGCGGCACGATCACGCTCAGCGGCAGCGGCTTCACCCCGAGCACGCAGGGCATCTACCTGGGCGTCGGCCCGGCCGGACTGCCCGGCTTCTACCTCGGAGCGAGCAGCCTGATCAGCAGTGAGACGGTCTGGATCGCGCCGGGCAACGTCGACGGCACCAGCCCGTCCGGCCGCACAGCGCCGATGAACGCGGACGGAACGTTCTCCGTCACGGTCACCGTCCCCGCCGCCAGCGCATCCATCCCGGCGTACGCGGTCTACACGTCCAAGGGCCACGGCCAGGGGATGAGCGACACCAGCCAGAACTCGACTACCCCGCTGGTCTACGCTCCCGCCCCGCCCGCCTCCACCACGCTCGCGCTGGCATCGAGCGCCGCCAGCGTCACGGACGGCTCGCCCGTGACCGTCACGGCGACGGTCAGCCCGGCCGCCGCGGGCGTCGTCACCTTCACCGATGGTGCGACGACGCTGGGGACGGCGACCGTCTCCGGCGCCACCGCGGCTCTCACGACGAGCGGTCTCGCGGTCGGCTCGCACGCGATCGCCGCGTCGTTCGCCCCGTCCGACTCCACCGCCTTCGCCGTATCCACCGCCTCGGCCGTGAGCGTGACGGTCACCGCCGTCGGCGCGCCCGCTTCCGCCTCCGTCACCGTCGCCCCGGCCACCGGGCTCGACCCCGCCGGCGCATCCATCACTGTCACGGGCGCGGGCTTCGCCGCGACCGGCGGAGCCGTGCCGGGCGTCTACGTCGGCGTCGGACCCAAGTCGGCCGCGAACGAGCCGGCCTGGAACCTCACCGCCTCGCTCTTCCAGGGCGTCGCGTGGGTGCGCACGATCGGAGCGGACGGCGCGTTCACCACCACACTGAGCGGGATCGCGCAGGTCTTCACCTCGAATGGCCGCCAGGTCGATTGCTCCACCGAGGAGTGCGGCGTGTACACCTTCGCCGCGCACGGCTCGGCCGACCGCAGCCAGGACACGTACACGCCGATCGCGTTCGGCGTCCCCGCCGTGACGCCCGTCGCCACCACCCTCAGCCTCACCACCTCGTCGGTCAGCTCGGCTGCGGGCGCCGGTGTGGATGTGACCGTCACCGTCTCGCCGAAGGCCGACGGCACCGTGAGCATCCTCGACGGAGGCACCGTGGTCGCCCGCAACCTCGTGCTCCGCGACGGCCAGGCCACCACCCGCATCTCCACCCTTCCCCAGGGCGAGCGCACGCTGTCGGCCACGTTCACCCCGGCAGACCCCTCCGCGTTCGCCGGCTCGACGGCCGCTCCCGTCTCGCACACCGTCACGGCGCCGCCGGTGGTCAACCCGCCCGTCGACCCTGCCGTCCCCGCCGTCGTGACCGCACCCACCGCGGTCGCAGAGCCGGTCTGCGTCGCACGCTCGATCGACGACGCGACCATGAGCTGGGGCCTCAAGTCGAGCTTCCGCACCTACATCTCCGGCGGGATCGCGAACGGATCGTGGACCCTCTCCGGCGTGACGTACGCCGACGGCCGGTTCGGCTGGTCGAACGGCTCCGGCAGCTACAACACCGAGGGCGAGAAGGGCATCGCGCGCTTCCCCGGCAGCGTCTCGTTCTCCGGTCACGGCGGCGTCCTCAGCCTCGTGCTCTCCAACATCGCCCTCCGCGTGACGGGGCCGGACTCGGCCACCATCGTCGCCGACGTGCACTCGACCGACATGGGAGGCGCCGCCAGCGACCACTCCGGGATCGCGTTCGCCTCCGTCGCGCTGAACGGGGGAGCATCCGGCTCCCGGGTGACCGCGACGGACGCTCCCGTCACGCTCACCGCGGCAGGCGCATCCGCATTCGCCGGGTTCTACGAGGCGGGCACCGCCCTCGATCCCGTCTCGTTCAGCCTGCCGCTCGGCGCATCCGTCGCCTGCGACAGCGCGACAGCGTCCAGCCTCGCCACCACCGGCGGAGGAGACGCCGGCGGTTGGCCGCTGCTCGGCGGCCTGATGGTCCTGGTCGGGGTCGCGGCGGTCGTCGCCGTGCGGCGCCGCGCGTCCACCCAGGCGGTGGCGCAGGCGTGACCTCCAGCACCGAAGCAGCCGTGGGCGGGGCCGTCGGCTCCGCCCACGGGCGTCGGCGGCCGTCGCGGTCCGCCCGACTCCTGCGGCTGGCCGCCGTCGTCTCCGTGGTCGCGACGCTCTCGGGATGCGGCGCGACGGCGGCGACGTCGGCCGCATCACCAGCGCCGAGCAGCACGGCCACGGCACCGGATGCGCTGAGCGGCCTCGCCGACCCGCGCACCATCACCGGTCCGTCGACCGCCGCGCCCGTCGCCGACGTCGTGCCGATCACCACCGCGCCGAAGCCGAAGCTGCCTGTGACGGTCGACGACGCCTCCGGCACCAGGGTCACGGTCACAGACACCAGCCGCATCCTGGCGCTGGACGTCTACGGCACCCTCGCAGAGACGGTCGTGGGCCTGGGGCTCGGCGATGCGCTCGTCGGCCGGGGAGCATCGAACACGCTCGGGGTGATGTCGAAACTGCCGCTGGTGACCCAGAACGGGCACGAGCTCAACGGCGAGGCGATCCTCGCGCTGCACCCGACGCTGGTGCTCACGGACACGACGCTCGGGCCGCGCGACGTGCAGGACCAGCTCCGCGCATCCGGGGTCACCGTCGTGTTCTTCGACGCGGAACGCAGCATCGGCGCCATCGGCTCGCAGATCGAGACGGTCGCGCACGCGGTCGGACTCGACGCGGACGGCAAGCGGCTCGCCGCTCGCGTCGCGGGCACCCTCGCGGCGGCCAAGAAGACCATCGCGGAGATGGCCCCGACCGGCGACGACCGGCTGCGTGCGGCCATGCTCTACGTGCGCGGCCGCGCTGGAGTGTTCTTCCTGTTCGGGAAGGGGATGGGCGCTGACGACCTGATCGGAGCGCTGGGCGCCGTCGACGTGGCGACCGAGGCGGGCATCACGGGGGCGAAGCCCGCCAACAGCGAGGCGCTGCTGGCGACGAACCCGGACGTGTTCCTCATGATGACGGACGGCCTCGCCTCCACGGGCGGCGTCGACGGTCTGCTGCAACGGCCGGGCGTCGCGGACACGGCGGCCGGACAGCACCGCAGGATCGTGGACATGAACGACGGCCAGCTGCTGTCGTTCGGCCCGACGACGCCCGCCGTGCTGCTGTCGCTCGCCGACGCGCTGTACCGGCCGGGGGCCGGTAGGTGACGAGTGCCGAGGCCGCCACGCACCCCCGGCAGCGGCAGCGCGCTGAGCAGAGCCAGCGTCTCAGTGCCGTCACCCGCGCGCGCCGCCGCCGCGTCCCCGTGCTCGTCGCCCTCGTGGTGCTGCTCGCCGCCGCCGTGCTGCTCTCCTCCGCCGTCGGCCAGTTCGCGCTCTCTCCGGCCGAGATCGTCGCATCCATCGGCCGCCGCATCGGCATCGGCCCCGCGGCGACCGGCACGGCGACCTACGCGGACGGCGCACTCTGGAACATCCGGTTCCCGCGGGTGGCGCTCGGGATCGTCGTCGGCGCAGCGCTCGGTGTGGCCGGCGCGCTGATGCAGGGCGTCTTCGCCAACCCGCTGGCCGAGCCGGCCGTCGTCGGGGTCTCCGCCGGCTGCGCCGTCGGGGCCTGCGCCGTGATCGTCTTCGACCTGCAGCAGCTCGGCCCGGCGAGCATCCCGCTCGCCGCCTTCATCATGGGCGTGCTGACCACCGTGCTCGTCTACGTGCTCTCCCGCGCCCGCGGCCGCACCCAGGTGCTGATGCTCGTGCTCACCGGCATCGCGATCAACGCCGTGGCGAACGCGATCATCGCCTTCCTGGTCTTCCAGGCGGACACCGCCAGCCGCGAGCAGATCATGTTCTGGCAGCTCGGTTCTCTCAACGGAGCCACCTGGGCGGCCGTCGCCGTCACCGCGCCCCTGCTGGTCGTCGGCGTGGGCTGCGCGTGGCTGCTGGCCAGGCGACTGGATGCGCTCGCGCTCGGCGAACGCAGCGCCAGGCACCTCGGCGTGCCGGTGGAGCGGGTGCGGCTGGTGGCGATCCTCCTGGTGGCGCTGCTCACCGCCGTCGCCGTGTCGTTCGCGGGGATCATCGCGTTCGTCGGCCTGATCATCCCGCACCTGCTGCGGCTGCTGATCGGACCGGCGCACGCCGCACTCATCCCGGCCAGCGCCCTCGGCGGCGCCCTGCTGATCAGCGCGGCCGACCTCGCCGCGCGCACGGTCGTGCCGTTCGCCGACCTACCCATCGGGATGTTCACCGCCCTCGTCGGCGGCCCGGTCTTCTTCGTGCTGCTCCGGCGCACCATCGCCGCCAAGGAGGGCGCAGCGTGAGCGCCGAACTGCGCGGCGTCAGCCTCGCCGTCGACGGCAGGGCGCTGCTGTCCGACGTAGATCTCGCGGTACGTCCCGGCGAACTCGTCGCCCTCATCGGCCCGAACGGCGCAGGCAAGTCGACGGCGCTCTCCGTGCTGGCGGGCGACGTGACGCCGGATGCCGGAACGGCGACCATCGACGGACGGCCGCTGTCGCGCATCCGGGTGCAGGAGCTCGGTCGCCTGCGCAGCGTGCTGCTGCAGCAGAAGGGGGTGTCGTTCTCCTACCCGGTGCGCGAGGTCGTCGCGATGGGGCGGATGCCGTGGTCACGTCTCCCGTCGGACGGCGCAGATGCCACCGACGACGGGATCGTCGACGCCGCGCTCGCCAGCACAGACACGGCCCACCTCGCCGACCGGGATGTGACCACCCTCTCCGGCGGAGAACTCGCCCGCGTCTCCCTCGCCAGGGTGCTCGCCCAGCGCTGCCGTGTCGTGCTCCTCGACGAACCGACGGACGCGCTCGACATCGGCCACCAGGAGCAGGTGCTCGCGCTCGCCGCCGGGCTTGCGGCGGACGGCGCCGCCGTGCTCGCTGTGCTGCACGACCTGAACCTCGCCGCCGCGTACGCGGACAGGGTCGTGCTGCTCGCGGGCGGCCGTGTGGTCGCGGACGGATCCCCGCGCGACGTCCTCACCGGCGATCGGCTGAGCGCTGTCTACGGGCACCCGGTCGAGACCGTCGACCACCCGGTGACCGGCGCGCTGCTCGTGCTGCCGGTGCGCGCATCCACTGCTGTTCGCCCCCGGATGGGGGACATTCTCAGTGCTTTCGGGTAGCCTGACCGGCGTGAACTGGTGGATCGTCGGCGCCGTGGTGGCCGCAGTGGTGCTCGTTGTCGTGGCGTCGAGGCTCGGCTGGATCGACTTCTCCGACAAGACGAAGACGTCGGGAGGGTCGTCGAGCAGCATCGTCGGCATCGGCGACGAGGTGTTCGCGCCGACCCGTCACGAGGCCCAGGTCGAGCTCGACCGGCAGTCCATGCTCCCCGCTCCCGCCCCGCTGCCCGGCGACGGGGACAAGGGCATCTGGGAGGGCGGCACGATCCGGATCGATGTGCCGTCTAGCGCGACTGCAGGTCCTGATACTCGGGATGCTCCCTGAGCCAGTGCCGCACGTACGGGCACGTCGCGACCACGCGCAGGTCGGTGTTCGCGCGCACGTCGTCGAGCGCTTCCTGCACCAGCGTCGACGCCATCCCCTTCTCCCGCTTCTCCTCGTCGATCACGGTGTGCGTGAACACGATCGCGTCGTCGCGCAGGTCGTACTCGGCGACGCCGATCTGCTCTCCGTCCTTGACGAGCACGTAACGGGAGGACTCCGGCTGCTTCACCACGGTGAGACTCATGCCGCCAGGCTAACCCCGACGGGCGACGCGGCGGCGACCCGGCGCACACACTGCGAGAATGGTGGAATGCAGGACGACGCCACCGCGGATGCGGCCCTCCCTCCCGTGGCCTGGCATCCGGATGCGCCGAGCACCGTCGTGCACGCCGACAACCTCGACATCGTGGCCGCCTTGCCGGACGAGTCGTTCACCCTCATCTACCTCGACCCGCCGTTCAACACCGGCCGGTCGCAGACCAGGCGGAGCACCACGTCTGTACGGTCGGCGGGCGGCGCGGGCAGCGTCACCGGGTTCAAAGGGCGCAGCTACGAGCGCATCAAAGGCGACCTGCTGCGCTACGACGACCGCTTCGACGACTACTGGTCGTTCCTCGAGCCGCGCCTCATCGAGGCGTGGCGCATCCTCGCCGACCACGGCACGCTCTACCTGCACCTCGACTACCGCGAAGCGCACTACGCCAAGGTGCTGCTGGATGCGCTGTTCGGCCGCGAATCGTTCCTCAACGAGATCGTCTGGGCCTACGACTACGGCGCGAAGTCGAAGAACAAGTGGCCGACCAAGCACGACACGATCCTGGTCTACGTGAAGAACCCCGCAGGCTACTTCTTCGACTCATCGGCGGTCGACAGGGAGCCGTACATGGCGCCCGGCCTGGTGACCGCGGAGAAGGCGGAGCTGGGCAAGCTGCCGACGGACGTGTGGTGGCACACCATCGTCTCCCCGACCGGCCGCGAGAAGACCGGGTACCCCACCCAGAAGCCGGAAGGCATCCTCCGCCGCATCGTGCAGGCGTCGAGCCGCGAAGGCGACTGGGTGCTCGACTTCTTCGCGGGAAGCGGGACGACCGGAGCGGTCGCCGCCGCCCTCGGGCGACGGTTCCTGCTGGTCGACAGCAACCCGGACGCGATCGGCGTGATGCGGGCGCGGTTCGCCGCCGCGGAGCCCGCCGTGCGGTTCGTGGAGGGGTAGCGGGCGCGCATCCACTGTCCGTCGACGGATTCCTGACACGATTCCAGACACCCCGGAGCACCCGTCCGGAGAACACCAAGAACGGTATGGGAGGCTGGGGCACTATGCGAACCGCGCTCCGCCCTCTGCCCTTCGTCTGGGGTGCGCTGGGCACGGCCGTGGTGTTCGCCCTCATCTACCTGGTGTTCGTGCAGAGCTACATGGGCCAGGTCATCGACGAGCGCGCCTTCGCGGGGGCAGACGCGTGGAAGGGCGACCTGATCGAGTTCGCCCACACCTTCCTCAACGCGCTGCCGGCCGCCTCGGTCATCCTGGGCTGTATTGCCGCCCTCGCGATCGTGGCGTTCCGCCGCAACTGGGCGGTCTTCTTCGTGGCCGTCGCGGCCGCGGCACTCGCCAACGGCAGCACGCAGCTGCTCAAGTACACCGTGCTCAGCCGCCCGTCGAAAGGCGTGGACGTCGGCCTCGCCAACTCCCTGCCGTCCGGGCACACCACCGTCGCTGCGTCGGCGGCGCTCGTCGTCTTCCTCGTCGCATCCCCGCGCTTCCGCCCGCTGGCCGCGGTGATCGGCTCGATCTTCACGATCGCGGCAGGCGCATCCACGCTGGTGGAGCAGTGGCACCGGCCGAGCGACGTGGTCGCTGGGATGCTCGTGGTGGCATTCTGGGGCTGCATCGCCGGCCTGCTCTACTCCTGGCTTCGCGTGCCCACCGCGCAACGCCCGGTGCGCACGAAGCTGTGGACCCTGCTCTGGATCGCGGTGGTCTGCGCCGTCGGAGCGGTCGCGGCGCTGCTGGTGACGTACTTCTCCGCGCAGGACGGCGCGAGCCAGCATTTGTTCGTGGCGTACGCCGGGGGTGTTGCGGCGATCGTGGCGACGGGGTTCGTGCTCGCGGTGCTGGGGAACCGGGTGTTCCGGGCGCTGGGGTAGCGGCCGGAACACCCGGGAGTCATCAGCAGATGATTCCCTGCCCGACCGCGTCGGAGAGAAGTGACGCGCCGCCGAGGAGGACGACTTCCTTGGCAGCGATGGTGCGCTGCACGTCGTTGAGAGTCCGGAGCACGCACGCCTGAGGCGACAGAGCGAGTGGCGCCTCCTGACGCCCCGCGATCACTGCGCCCGCCAGGGCGTCAGGGAAGTTGAGACCGCTGGCGAGGTACACGCTGCCGCCCTTGGTGTGATGTGCCTTGGCGATCAGGTTCGACGTGTTGAAGCGGTCGCTTCCCGCGTAGCGGACGACGGAATGCTTGGACTTCAATGCCGTCTCGATGGCGGAGGATACGACAGTCGTTCCACCGGCGATGTATGCGGTCTTCGTACCGATCCCGGTGAGGTATGCCGAGGTGGTGGCCGGCACGGCTGCAGAGGTTCCGGGAACGAGCACGACGGGTGCGCGGAGCTTCCCCGCCGCTGCACCGGCAGAGAGGGCATCCGGATAGTCGAGACCGGTCGCGATGAACGCGGTCGTGGACGCGCTCCAGCCGTACTTCCCGATGGCGACGGAGGTCGTGTACCGGTCGTCCCCGGAGATCCGCTGCACGCTGCCTCCGGATACGACGAGCCCCTTGAGGGCGGACTCCACGGCACTGGGGACAGCGGTCGTGCCGCCGATCACGAGAATCTTCGACGGCTTCAGTCGTTTGATCTCGTTCGTGGTGGCCGCCGGCAGACCGCTGGGATGTGTCAGCAAGAGCGGACCGCCGAGCTTTGCCGCGAGCGGTGCGGCCGAGAGTGCGTCCGGGAAGTCGGTGCCGGTCGCGACGACCAGCGTGGCGACCTTGGCCGGATCACTGAATCCATGCCGGGAGATGGTGGCGGCGGTCTCGTACCGGTCGCCGCCGGAAAGGCGGGTGATGGTCGTCTTTGTGCGGTAGTTGGCGATGACCGGCGCCATGAGGTTGAAGCTGCGAGCGGCGTCGGCCGTGGCGGTGCCAGAAGGGATGGTCGGGTGTCCGATGAACTTGACGTTGGGGTTGGCGTACTGCGCCTTTTGTGCGCAGTCGACGTTCGGGCAGTCGTAGGACATGATGTCGCGCGCCTTTCCGGCGACCTGGTGGCCGTAGCTGAACGCGAAGGGGATGTTCTCCTTGCCGGAGTGGGCGTAGTCGTGGTCGCTCCCGAAGTTGTGGCCGAGCTCGTGAGCGAGCGTGAACCCATCCAGGCGATCGGCCGCGGTGACACTGACGCCCAGAGTGGGAGTGCCCTGCGCTGCAGGCAGGAAGCCCCAGCCCCATGCGCCGATCGATTTGGGGACGATGAGTGCGATCAGGTCGGCGCCGACGGCGTCGCGCTGGTTGTGCAATATATCGAGGCCATTGTCGCCCTTCTTCAACTTTTGGGCGTCGTCGCTGAGTCCTACTGAAGATTGTGTGTAGGCGACCGGGGCCATGGACATGAGGTTCACCCTGATGTTGACGCCCGAGGTTACGAGTGCGGTGTTCGTTTCCGTGACGCGCTGGGTGACTGCCGCCTTTGTAGCGGCGCCGAGCGAGTTGACGTACCCGACGAGGAGATCGATGGTGGCCGGAGTGGCCGTGGCTCGGTTGCGGGACGTTTGTTCGCCAGGATCGGGAGCTGGGACTGAACCTGGCGCGGAAAGAACGCCGTCCGTTTCTGACGGGTCGTGCGCGGCGTGACCGAGTTCGTTCAGGCGGACGACCCCACTGGACGACTGATCGATCTCCACTCGCGGCTCGACGCCGCGATCGATCCCGCCGTAGAGGGCATACCGTCCCGACTCGTCGGGAATGAACGTGAACGCCGCCGTTTCGGCGGCGGCTCCGTCGACCCAGCGGTGGCCGATCACCTCGACGGTCGGCATCGCGTCGGTTCCCTCGACGTCCAGAGAGACCGCGACCTCCGTGACCTCGATCGACACTCTCTCTCCGTCGAACAGCGTCAGCGCGAGGTCGCCAGCCTTTGGAACGATCAGTCGCTCGCCGGGTTGAGCCAGCGCGAGGGACTCGGTGGACACGACTGCTCGTACCGCGGTGTCGGCATCCAGCGCGACGGTGCGGCTCTGCGTGGTGCCCGGCGGCGTCGGACTGGCGACATCACGCCCCAGCCGGGCGTCCGCGGTGAACCACTCCCCGGTCTCATCGCCGGGGGCGGCCGACGCGGCGGACGACGAGAAGGCGATGAAACCAGCCAGCAGAAAAGTTGAGGCGGCGAGTGCTGTCGCCCGCGCGGGTCGTTTATGCATGTGTCTCCGAAGCTGCGATGGGTACTTTAGTGAGTAAGCTTTGCATATGTTTGACGTAACAAAAAAACATTCTGGCTGCGTAAATCGGCGGATTCTCTTATCTCTTCGCACCCTTCGTGTGGCTCTCGTGGTCTGCGTGGGCGCGGCAGTCTCCGGCGTCGTGCTCGCGCCGGCCGCTGCGTGGGCAGTTGACGAACAGCCTTCCGATCAGATTGCCGAGGCTGAACCGGCTCCCGATCGCATTACGCACATCGCCGTGTCACCGCTCCAGGCGCTTCCCGGCGGGCTCGTCCATGTCACAGGCGAGTGCACACTCAAGGGACGCGCAGCCACCTTGGTCGGGGTCTACTTGAACAAGGTCGTATTCGACAACAACTACGTGGATTTCGCTCTTGATGTGCCCATCGACGGGGCAACCGGTCGCATCGATGCGGACATAGCCATCCCCAGCGATGCTTCGCCCGGAACTTACAGGGTGGGTTGGATGTGCTCCATGTTCGATATGGGCTTCGGTGGCGACGACATAGACTCGGAGCCGGTGCACTTCACCGTCCTCGACTCCGGTATACCGACCCCCACCCCCGAACCCGAACCGTCGGTCGCCGTGCCGAGTGCGCCGCCCGCGCCGTCGACCTCGAACTCCACCCCGACCTCCACCCCGACCTCGACAACGTCGGAGGACGAGCTCGCCGCGACCGGCTCATCGAGCACGGTCGCGGCAGGCATCGCCACGATGATCGCGCTCGCCGGCGCCGCCATGCTCCTCCTCCGCCGGACGCGCCGCACCAAGCCGGGCGCCTAGCCCCCTACGAGCTCTGCCGCACCACCAGCTCCGTCGGCAGCAGCGTCACCCTGTCCACCGGTTCGCCTTCGATGCGGCGCACCAGGACCTCCGCCATCGTCTCGCCCAGCCCGACCGACGGCTGGTGCACGGTGGTCAGGGGCGGCGTCGCCGTGAGGCCGAAGTAGTCGTCGTCGTAGCCGACGACCGCGATGTCGCCGGGGATGCTCAGGCCGGCCTCCAGGATGGCCGAGTATGCGCCGGCAGCCATCTGGTCGTTGGCGGCGAACAGGCCGTCGATCGGCACGCCGCGGGCGAGGAGGCGGCGCATGGCTTCCATGCCGGACATGGGGGAGAAGTCGCCGTACTCGACCAACGAGGTGTCGAGGCCGTGCGCATCCATCGCCCTGTGCCAGCCGGTGAAGCGGTCGAGGCCGGCCGGCATGTCCTGGGGGCCGGTGATGAGGGCGATGTTGCGGCGGCCGCGCTCGATCAGGTGCTCTGTCGCGCCCGCCGCTCCGGCGACGTTGTCGACGTCGACGAAGGAGGCGTTGTGCTCTGTCTCGCTCACCGGGCGGCCGCCATAGACGATCGGCAGTGTCGAGCCGAGTTGCGCGTACGAGTGGTCGCCGGAGTGGTGGGAGACGACGAGGGCGCCGTCGACGTTGCCGCCCATCAGGTACCGCCTGGTCTTGTCGGGGTTCAGCTCCGACGAGATCACCATGTTGAGCGTGTACTCCGTGTCGGCCAGGTGCAGGGCGACGCCCTGGACGATGGACGCGAAGAACGGGTCGGCGAAGACCTTCGCCGTCGACTCCGGCACGACCAGGGCGATCACCTGCGTGCGACGGGATGCGAGGGAGCGGGCGGCGCGGTTCGGCACGTAGTTGAGGTCGGCGATGGCCTTGGTGACCGCCTCCGTCACCTCGGGCGTGACCTTCGTGGAACCGTTCACGACGCGGGACACGGTGGCGCGCGAGACTCCCGCACGCGCCGCCACCGCTTCGAGGGTGGGAACGGCGCGACCGTCCACCTGCTCCGACGTCATCGGGTCACCTTTCTACCGCAAGACCCATGCTAGAGCCGACGGGCTCGGCGGAGCGGCTGGGCGTGGCGGCCGTGCTCCGTGCCTCCGCGATCAGCCGGGCGAACGCGTGGCCGGACTCCTTCACGGTACGCTCCTGCGTCTCGTAGTCCACCCGCACGATCCCGAAGCGCTTCTCGTATCCCCAGGCCCACTCGAAGTTGTCGAGGAACGACCACACGAAGTAGCCGCGCACGTCGGCACCCTCCGCGATGGCGGAGCGGACGGCATCCACGTGGGCGAGGATGTACGCCTCGCGTTCCGTGTCGTGGATGCGTCCGTCGTCAGCGACCGTGTCGTCGTACGCCGCGCCGTTCTCGGTGATGTACAGCGGGGGCAGCGTCGGGTACTCCTGGCCGAGCCGGACGAGCAGGGTGCGCAGCCCGTCCGGGTTGACCTCCCAGCCCATCGCCGTCTGCGGCAGGTGCCGCGACGGGAACGTCACGTACTCGCTGCCGACGAACGGCGACGACTTCGGCCGGTCCGTCGGCGTGAGGCCGGGGACCGCATCCGCCGGCAGTGGATGCCCGGAGACGTTGTCGTCGTGGTAGTGGTTCACGCCGAGGAAGTCGATCGGCTGCGCGATGGTGGCGAGGTCGCCGTCGTGCACCAGCTCCTCGAAACGGTGCTCGCGGAGGTCGTCGAGCACGTCGTCCGGGTAGCTGCCGAGGAGCAGCGGCTCGAGGAACATCCTGTTCCACAGGCCGTCGATGCGGCGCGCCGCCTCGCGGTCTGCCGGGTCGGACGGGTCGTTGGGCACGGCGTTGGTGAGGTTGAGCGTGATGCCGACGCGCAGCGCAGCGGCGGAAGCGGCGGAGGACGCTGTGCCCGCGCCCGCCGCATCCCGCAGCGTCTGCACCGCGAGTCCGTGCGCGAGGTGCTGGTGATGCAGCGCCGCCAGCGCTGCGCGCGGCTCCCGACGACCGGGAGCGTGCTCACCGGCCGCGTACGCGATCAGCGACGAGCACAGCGGCTCGTTGAAGGTGGTCCAGTGGCTCACCCGGTCGCCGAGAGCGTCGTAGACCGCGGCAGCATAGTCACGGAAACGGTACGCCGTGTCGCGGTTCGCCCAGCCGCCGGCGTCTTCGAGCGTCTGCGGCAGATCCCAGTGGTAGAGCGTGAGCCACGGCAGGATGTCCGCATCCAGCAGCTCGTCGACCAGGCGGCTGTAGAAGTCCAGTCCTGCGCGGTTCACGAAGCGGTCGCCCGGCTTCACACGCGCCCACGAGATCGAGAACCGGTACGACTGCAGGCCGAGCTGCTTCATCAGCGCGACGTCCGCCGGCATCCGGTGGTAGTGGTCGACGGCGACCTCGGGGGTGTCCCCGCCGGCGACGGCATCCGGGATGCGCGCGAAGTGGTCCCAGATGGAGTCCTCTTTGCCGTCCTCGTGCGCTGCGCCCTCGATCTGGGCAGCGGCGGTCGCCGACCCCCACAGAAAACCAGCAGGCCAGTCGGTGGTCTGGAAGGTCATTCTTAGCCTTTCACCGCGCCGGCCATGATGCCGGAGACCAGCTGCTTGCCGGCGAGCACGAAGAGGATGAGCAGGGGGATGGTGGCCATGACGGCACCGGCGAGCACGATCGAGTAGTCGACGTACTTGGCCGACTGCAGCTGGCTCAGCGCGACCTGCAGGGTCGGGTTCTGCGGCACGACGAGCAGCGGCCACAGGTAGTCCGTCCACGCGGTCATGAAGGTGAACAGGCCGAGGATCGCCATCGCGGGACGCGCGGCGGGGACGCCGACGTGCCAGAACGTGCGGATCATGTTGGCGCCGTCGACGCGCGCGGCCTCGATCAGCTCTTCCGGGATCACGTCCACCAGATACTGCCGCATGAAGAACACGCCGAACGCGGTCACCAGGGTCGGGATGATGACCGCGCCCAGGGTGCCCGTCCAGCCGAACTGCTTCATCACCATGAACAGCGGGATGATGCCCAGCTGGGTCGGCACGGCGAGGGTCGCGATGACGAACACCATCAGCCCCTCACGGCCGCGGAACTTCAGCTTCGCGAACGCGTAGCCGGCGAGCGTCGAGAACCCGACCACTGAGATGGTGATGATGCTCGCGACGATGAGCGAGTTGCCGAGAGCGAGCCAGAACGGCACGGTGTCGAGCACCTGCGCCACGTTCGTCCAGAACTGTCCGCCGGGAAGCAGGGGAGGGTATGTGGAGGTGAGCACGCTGCTCGGGCTCGACCCGGCGACGACGGACCACCACAGCGGGTAGACGCCGCCGATGAACACGACGATCAGCAGCCCGTAGGTGAGGAAACCGGGGCGGCGGTCGATGCCGAGCGCGCGGCGCTTCGGCGCCCGGCCCTTCTGCGAGCCGGCCTTCGGCGCTGCCGCCCGGGGCGAGCGCTGCTCTGCCTGGCCGTTGCGGTCGACGGTGGCGGTCATGATCTCTTCTCCTCGCTTGCGGCGACCAGGGCGAGGTCGCCCTCGGTGGCCGTGTCGTCACTGTTCCCACTGCCCGCGTCACCCGCCCCCGCCGTGGCGCGCGAAGCCGCCAGCCGACGTGCGGTGCGTTTGGCGCCCATCCGGGCCTCTGTGGATGCGATGCGCCGGGAGATGAGGAAGTTCAGCACCCCGAACGCGACGATGATGATGAACAGCAGCCAGGCGATGGCCGATGCCTTGCCGAAGTTCTGGCGGTTGAACGCCATGTCCCACAGGTAGAGCACGGTGGTCTGGTACTGCCGCTGCGGTCCGCCCGGCACGGCGCTGGACGGGTTGAACAGCTTGGGTTCCGTGAAGATCTGCAGGCCGCCGATGGTGGCCGTGACGATGACGAAGATCATCGTGGGCCGGATGCTCGGCAGCGTGATCGAGAAGAAGCGGCGGAACGCGCCTGCGCCGTCGAGGGCGGCCGACTCGTGGATGTCGCGCGGCACGGCCTGCATCGCGGCGAGCAGGATCAGCGCGTTGTAGCCGGTCCAGCGCCAGTTGACCATGGATGCGATGGCGACATGCGCGGGGAACGTCTCCGTCTTCCAGTTGATCGGGGAGAGGTGGACGGACTGCAGCAGGTTGTTGATCAGGCCGTACTTCTCGTCGAAGGCGCTGGAGAAGATGAGGGTGACAGCGACGGGCGTGACGACGTAGGGGATGAGGACGCTCATCCGCCAGAACGTCTTGGCCCGGATGTTCTGGTCCAGGATCGCGGCGATCAGCACGGCGCCGATCAGCTGCGGGATCGCGGACAGCAGGAAGATGCTGAGGGTGTTGAACAGCGAGTTCCAGAAGAACGGGTCGCTCAGCTCGGCGACGTAGTTGCCGAGGCCGACCCACTCGCCGGGGCCGGTGAGGAGGTTCCACTTGTTCAGCGACACGACGAACGTGTAGACGAGCGGGAACAGTCCGACCAGGCCGAACAGCACGAAGAACGGTGCGATGTAGAAGTAGGGGGACGCCTTGACGTCGAAGCGGCTCAGCTTCTGACGCGGGGTCAGGGCGCGGCGCGCATCCCGATCCTGCTTGCGGCGGTCGCTGCGGTCTGTGCGGTCGGCGGCGCCTGTGCCATCGGCGTCGGCCGCGGTGGGCGGTGTTGTCACGGAGGTCATGCGCTGGTTCTCCCCAGGGTGCGGGCCCCCGCCGCCTGCGCGGCGGGGGCCCGGTCGGTGCTGGATGTTACTTGTTGACGACCAGCTGGTTGAGCAGCTTCATCGCGTTGGCCCAGGCCTGGTCGCCGTTCGCCTTGCCGGAGTCGAGCTCCTGCACGGACGGGCCGAAGACCTGGGACTGGATGACCGAGTCGTCCGGTCCCTTGTACTGGGCGACGACGCCCTTCGCACGCTCGGCGAGGATCTGACCGATCGGAGCGTTGTTGAAGAACTTCGTCAGGTCGCTCTCGCCGGTCACGCCGGAGTCGGACTGCGCGGCGGTCACGGACGGGAAGGTGCCCGCGGCCTGGAAGGTGGCGACCTGCGACTTGGCGGTGGTCAGCCAGGCGGCAAGGTCAGCGGCCTCCTTCGGGTGCTTCGACTGCTTCGGGACGGTCAGGAACGATCCACCCCAGTTGGCTGCGCCGCCGGGGAAGACGTTGGCGAAGTCCCACCCGGTCGCTGCGTCTCCGCCGCCGGCCTTGACCTGGCCCTGCACGACGCCGAGCATCCAGCCCGGGCAGACGAACGTGGCGAACGAGCCGTCGGTGAACGCCTTGCCCTTGCCCCAGTCCCACTGGGTCTGGTTGGAGGAGAGGCCGGCAGCCGCTCCACCGGCGAGCTGGCTCCACAGGCCCTTGAGCGTGGAGTTGTCCTCGATGTTGAGCTTGCCGTCCTTGGTGTAGTAGCCCTCCGGCTGCTGATTCACCATGGCGTTCCAGAGGAAGCCGGACTGGTCGTAGAACGGCTTGCCGCTGGCGGCCTTGTACTGCTGGCCGACCTTGAAGTAGTCCTCCCAGGTGGCGTTGTCCCCGCCGAACAGCTTGGCGACGGAGTCGCGGTCGCTCGGCAGACCGGCGGCGGCGAAGAGCTTGCTGTTGTAGCAGAGACCCTCCGGCCCGATGTCGGTGCCGTAGCCGATGATGCGGCCGTCCTTGTCGGTGGCCTGCTTGAGCTTCCAGTCGACCCAGCGGTCCTTGATCTTGTCGGCTCCGTAGTCCTTCAGGTCGTTGAAGTCCGTGGAGACCTGCATGACCTTGCTGAGCCAGCCTTCTTCGACGGCCTGGACGTCGGGGAGGCCGCTTCCGGCCGCTTCCTTGGTCTGCCAGTCGGTCAGGGCGTTGTCACCGGTGTCGATGTTCGTCGCCTTGATCTTGATGTTCGGGTGCTCCTTCTCGTACTGCGAGTAGAGCTTGTCGAATCCCATCGTGCCGAACGTGGTGACGGTCAACGTGATCGGGTTCGAGCTGCTGCCGCTGTCTCCACCGCTGGATGAACATCCTGCGGCGAGGAGGGCGAAGGATGCGGCGCCTGCAACGGCGGCGACAACCTTGGTGCGTCGTGAGAACTTCACGGTCACTCCCTTGTGTGCGTGGTCTGGTGGTGGGGCGCTGAGAGCGCTCTCAACCACTGGTGTGAGAGCGCTCTCACGCGTTGCCACAGAGAATATGCAGGCATTGCGGGCGGTGTCAAGCGCGAGCGTGGTCGCGCTCTCATCCGCACCAATCCGCGGATGTGTCATTCTGCCGCTCGCGCCGTGGGTGATTCTGCGTCTTGCCCAACAATTCCGGGGGTTCGGGACGCACGGACGGCCGTCGTGAGGCTGTCATGGCGACTCTGCGCGGTCGTCGCGTCGTGACCGAATCGTTACCGTCGCGGGGCGCGGTTCGGGGCTCGCGCACCCACAACGCACAGCGGCCGCCGCCCGCGAGGGCGACGGCCGCTGTGCGCTGGAACCTACTCCGCTGCCGGCTTCGGGCGCTGCGCGCGCAGGGAGGCCGTGTCGGCTCCCGGCTCGATCAGTGCGCCGAAGTCGTCGGCAGCTCGGTGGGCGAGGATGCCCGTGTCGTACTCCTCGTCGCTCTCCGCAGCCACGGTGCCGGCGAGCACGCGCTCGCGGTCGGCAGCCGCATCCGCTGCGTCGGCCGCGTCGTCCGCGGCCTCCTGGAGGGCCGACTTGGCCCGCAGCGGCGGCGTCTTGAAGAACCAGGTGAGCACGAACGCGATCAGGACCACGATCAGCGCCACCCAGTAGACCTCGATGGCCGACTGGTTGAAGCCGACGAGGAACGGCTTGGAGAGCCGCTTGTCGGCGCCGTTCAGGAACGACGTGTCGTCGAGGCTGGCGCCACCGGCGGAGTCGGACTTCTTCAGCTGGGTCTGCAGCGTGGGCACCGCCTTCTCGACCACCTGCGAACGCTGGTCGGCGTTCGAGAAGTCGATCGGGGCAGCGGGCACCTTCGTGGCCGCGATGTCGGCGGGGACGCCCTGGGCGACCAGCTGTGCGACGGCCGCGTCGTGCGCGCCCTTCTGCGCGTTCGCCTCGAGCGGGGTCACGATCTTGTTGTAGATCGTGTCCATGATCTGCTTGTTCTCCGGCGCGCTCGCCACGGACGGCGTGAGTGCCGCATCCAGAGCATTGGTCAGCGTCGGCTTGTCGCTCAGCGAGGTCTGGATGTTGCCGGGCATCACCGTGAACAGCAGCGACAGCAGCACGGCCGTGCCCAGCGTTCCACCGATCTGGCGGAAGAACGTGGATGCGCTGGTCGCCACACCCATGTCCTTGAGCCCCACCGAGTTCTGGCTGGCGATGGTGAGCGTCTGCATGAGCTGCCCGAGGCCCAGGCCGATGAGCAGCATGGCGCCGGCGATGAACCAGTACGAGCTGTCGAACTTGAGGAACGTCAGGTAGAAGAACCCGCCGGACAGCAGCGCCGTGCCGATGATCGGGAACTGCCGGTAGTGGCCGGTGCGCGAGATGATCTGGCCGGAGGCGATCGAGGAGATCATCAGGCCGAGGATCATCGGGAGCATCTGCAGGCCGGACTCCGTCGGCGTCGCGCCGAGCACGAGCTGCAGGTAGAGCGGCAGGGTCAGCATGGCGCCGAACATCCCGAAGCCGACGAACACACCGATGATGGTGGCCATCGAGAAGGTGGAGGAACGGAACAGCTTGAGCGGGATGAGCGCGTCGTCCTTCATCGCCATCTCGACGAGGATGAAGGCCACGATGCCGATGGCGCCGACCACGTAGCAGGCGATCGCCCCGGCGCTGTCCCAGCCCCAGTCGCGTCCCTCTTCCGCCACGAGCAGCAGCGGCACCAGGGCGACGACGACCGCCGTCGCACCCCACCAGTCGATGCGGGCGGAACCGCGTTCTCGCTTCGGCAGGTGCAGGAACCGCATCACGATGAAGAGTGCGATGACACCGATCGGCACGTTGATGAGGAACACCCAGCGCCATCCGGCGATCCACAGGATCTCGTTGGCGCCGGCGAACAGGCCGCCGACGAGCGGGCCGATGAGGCTCGAGATGCCGAAGACGGCGAGGAAGTATCCCTGGTACTTGGCGCGCTCGCGCGGGGCGAGCATGTCGCCCATGATGGCGAGCGGCATGGACATCAGGCCACCGGCGCCGAGGCCCTGGATGGCGCGGAACACCGCGAGCTCGATCATCGAGGTCGAGAACGTGGCGGCGATCGAGCCGACCACGAAGATGACGATCGCGAGGATGAACAGCGGGCGGCGGCCGAAGATGTCGGACAGCTTGCCGTAGATCGGCGTGGAGATCGTGGAGACGATGAGGTAGGCGGTGGTGACCCACGCCTGCTGGCTCAGACCGTGCAGATCGTCGCCGATGGTGCGGATGGCGGTACCGACGACCGTCTGGTCGAGGGCGGACAGGAACATACCGGCCATGAGGCCGAAAATGACGAACAGGATCTGACGGTGCGTCATGATCGCGTTCCTCGGTGCGGCGGGCGCCGCGGATGCTTGGCTTGACATGAATCTCCGAGTCGAGAGTCTGATGGGGACGCCCGAGCCACGGGAGTCACACCGGTGTGGGGCACAAAAAAATTTGCGGAGAGTGCAAAGTTACACCCGGTGCGACTGTTTCAGCAACGTGAAGTAGTTGTCATATGTAAACGTTCGCCACAAGCGAACGCGCATCCCGGATTCCGCGCATTCATGCGGATGTATGGATCGAATCCACGCGAACCACACCCCCCGCACAGGTGTCACCGAAAAAGCAGGCGTACCGTGAAAGGAGACCCGAATCCGACGCCCCCCATTCGACATTCGATCTGAAGGTCCCATGTTCCGCCAATCCCGTACGACCTCTTCGCGCCGCCTCATCGTGGCAGCAGGCTTCGCCGCAGCCACCGCGCTCATCCTCACCGGATGCGCGGGCGAACCGTCGCCCATCACCAAGGCCGTGGCCGGCGCATCCCCGTCGTCGGAGAGCACGAGCATCTCCACGATCCGCCCGGCAGCAGGCAGCGTCTCCGGTGCAGGGACGGTCACCATCTCCGGCAACAACCTCGACGACGTGAAGAGCGTGCAGATCGGCGGCCAGCAGGCCACGGTCACGCACACCAGCGACAGCAAGGTCGTCGCCGTCGTCCCTCCCGCCGCCAACTACCAGGCCGGCGCCGTGGATGTGGCGCTCACTGGCAAGAACGGCAAGGCCATCGCGAGCAGCGACAAGGCGTACGACTACAAGGTCGCGACGCCGGTGGACAAGCAGCTCGCATACGCGATGACCTACTGGAAGAACTACAACACCGCGGAGTGGGGCGACCTCAACCCGGTGGGCGGCGACTGCGCCAACTTCGTCAGCCAGTCCCTCATCGCCCGCGGCTGGCAGATGAACGCCGACTGGTACAACAAGGACGCCGCGGCCGACTGGAGCCCCGCCTGGGGCTACGTGCCGTCGATGGATGCGTACTTCCAGGCGAACGCCGCGGCTCTCGGCCTCACGGAGTACCCGCTCGACCAGCGCGACAACATCAAGGTCGGCGACATCGTGATGTTCGACTGGAACGACAACGACTCCCTCGACCACGTGCAGATTGTCTCCTCCGTGCAGAAGGTCGACGGCAAGGTCGTCATCAAGATGGTCGGCCACAACGAGGACACCGACTACCGCGACCTCGACACGACGATCACCGTCGACCACCCCGGCGCCATCGGCCACTTCTGGAGCCTCTCCAAGTAGCCTGCATGCCCGCCGCGACGCGGCTGGGAGTACCGCTCCGCTGCACCGCGCCGAGATATGCTCATCGCGTGAACATGGGGGAGCTTCGACCGCGTCGTGCCCGCGCGACGGCGGCCGCGCTTCTCGGCGGCGCGCTGATCGTCGTCGCGGCACTCAGTGGATGCGCGACGGGCGGGGCGACGGCGGCCGACCATCCACGGCGCTCCGGCACACCGCACTCGAAGCCGTCGCGCCCGACGGAGGACCCGTCTGCGTCGTCGCGCCCGACGCCGACGGTCACGCCCACGCCGACAGCAGTCGGCTTCGACAAGGCGGCGCAGTCGGTCGACGATCCGGCAAGCACCTGGGTCGTGGCGAACAAGCAACGGGGGCTGAAGCCGCCGGAGTACGTCCCGGGCGACCTGGTCTACCCGGACGTGACGTACGTGAACCGCCAGCCGATGCGGCAGGAGGTGGCGACGGCGCTGGTCGCGATGTTCGCCGCAGGCAAGGCGGAGGCCGGCCTCGAGTTCTCGGTGCAGAGCGCATACCGGTCGTACGAGTCGCAGGTGCGGGTCTACAACGACGACGTGGCACGCAACGGCCAGGCGTACGCGGACACCGACACGGCCAGGCCGGGGCACAGCGAGCACCAGACCGGGCTCGCCGTCGACATCAGCGCCGTCCAGGCGAAATGCTCCCTCGCCGCCTGTTTCGCGCAGACGCCGCAGGGGGAGTGGCTCGCGGCGAACGCCTGGCGGTTCGGCTTCCTGCTGCGGTATCCGGCCGACAAGGTGCCGGTCACCGGGTTCACGTTCGAGCCGTGGCACTTCCGCTACATCGGTGCGCCGCTGGCGGCCCAGCTGCACGCGACCGGCGTGACGACGCTGGAGGAGTTCTTCGGAGTGCCGGGCGGTACGACGTACCAGTGAGGTGCGCCGCGGACGCGAGCTGCTGACCTCGCTGACGAGCTGACGCACGTATTTCTTCGAGCGTGGCGTCATCGAGGCGCACATTCTGCGTCTCTTCTGGTGACGGCGGCCGCACCTGCTGCCCCCGTTACCGAAACCCCCGACTCGATGAAGGCACTCGATGACTATCGCCGACGACGACGCACCATACGTGCTCGGCCAGCAGCGCATGACGCTCGCTGAACTCCGGGCAGAGCTCGAGCGGGTGCCCGCCGGCGCACCCGCGCGCCCTGGTCCGTTCTGGCGGTCGCCGGTGGTGGTGATCGGCGCTGCCGCGGTGATCTCGGTCGGCGCCCTCGTGGCCATGTGGGCGGCCCTCGTCGCTACCTCGGTGTGACCGTGCCGGCCATCGACCATCCGCTGATCGGGGAACTGATCCGCTGGTCCAGGGACGGGAACGTGCTCGTCGGGCTCGCGGGCGGTTACGACGACGACAGAGACAGCATCCTGCTGTTCACCGACGCGCTGCGCGAGGTGAGCATCCTGGTCCCCGCTGTGGAGTGCCGGCGGATGCGCGGCGCCGACCGTTCTTTCGACGCCGAGCGGACGCAGGGCGAGCGCGACGCGTACCATCGTGGGCTGCTGGATGCGCGGACAGCGGTCACGCAGGTCGCCGCTGACCTGGCGATGTCGGGAGACGTGCAGCGCTGCTCCGGTGTCGCGCGCGCGTTCGAAGCGGTGGAGGATCTGGTCCTGGGGCACGGCGATTAGTCCGGCGCAGTGCCGGAGAGAAATATCTGAGAATTCCCCAGCAGTCGCGTCATGTTCCGCGTGCTGGGGACTCTCTCTCGGTTAAGACCAGGTGTCCTCCCGAAGGGGCATCCGGTCGGTCGTCACCTGTTCCCGGAGGTCGAAACCATGCCGAAAGCGCTCTTCAGCGCCCGACGAGCCCTCTCTACCCGTTCTGACGGCGAACTCGTCGAGCTCAGCCGTTCTGGCAATCGCGACGCGTATGCCGAGCTGTGGCGACGCCACGCGTCGGCGGGTCTCGCGGTCGCGCGCTCGCACAGCCCGACACTCGACGCGGACGACCTCGTCTCCGAGTCCTTCGCCCGCATCTTCAAGACGATCGCAGCGGGCGGCGGCCCGACGTCGGGCTTCCGGCCGTACCTGTTCACGACGATCAGGAACACGGCAGCGGGTTGGGGACGCGCGCGCCGCGAGGTGGCGGTCGACGACGCCGACCTCATCGAGGACCCCCGCTTCAGCGAGGAAGCCCAATTGGATGCGCTCAACGGCACGCTCGCGATGTCCGCGTTCCGAACCCTCTCCCCAGAATGGCAAGAGGTGCTCTGGTACACCGAGGTCGAGGGGCTGGCGCCGAGAGAACTCGCCCCGCTTCTCGGCCTGAGCGCGAACTCGGCCGCCGCGCTCGCATACCGCGCCCGCGAGGGCCTCCGCCAGGCCTGGATCCAGGCCCACCTCGCTTCGGTCCCCGCCGACTCCGAGTGCCGCTGGACCATCGACCACCTCGGTGCATACCTCCGCGGCAAGGCGCAGAAGCGCACGCGCACCCGCATCGACGCGCACCTCGACACGTGCGCCGAGTGCAGCCTCGCGGCAGCCGAAGCCACAGACGCCAGCCGTCAGGTCGGCCTCATCCTCCTGCCCCTGACCGCCGGGATCGGCGGAGCCATCGCGTACACGGCGTGGCTCTCCACGGGCGGCGGCGTCGGTGCCGCCTCGGCGGCGACGGCGGCGACGCTGGGGGGTGCCAGTAGTGCTGGTAGCGCAAACACCGCCGGCGCGGCCAGCGCGGGGACCGCATCCGGTCTTCCCGTGCTCGTCGGAGCGGGCCTCGTGCTCTGTGCGGTGGCGGTGGCAGGCTTCGCGCTCACTTCGACGATCTCCTCGACGCCGAGCGACCAGGAGGTCGCGGCGGCGTCCGGTCCCTCCCAGCCCGATGTGCCGCCCGCGACGGCGGCGGTGCCGGCGCCACCCGCACGCCCGGTCGCGCCTGCGCCCACGATTGCTCCCGTCGTCCCTCCCGCGGTGGACCAGGCGGCCACACCGGGGGTCGCAGCTTCTACGCCGCAGGCCGGAGGACAGCCGCGACCCGCGAGCGTTCCGACCGCGCCCGCAAAGCCGAAGCCGACCCCAACCCCCACCCCGACGACCTCGCCGACGACGCCTGCCACTCCCGTGCCGGATGCGCCGGTGATCCTGTCGCCGTCCCCCAGCGCTCCGGTGCTCACCGACGCCGACGTCATCACGGTCTCGGGCACCGCCGTGCCCGGCTCATCGGTGACCGCCGCCGTCGACCGCAGCGTCTTCTCCACCTTCCCGGCGGATGCCACGGGTTCGTGGACGATCCGTATTCCTCTCGCGGCATACTCCGATGGGCGGCACGCTCTGACCTTCGTGCAGAAGACGGCGCAGGGCACGTCGGCCGCCGCGTCGCTGAACGTCACGATCGACCGGACACCCGCTGCTCCGGTCGTCACCGCAGTGGACACGGCGGACGGACGGTACTTCCCGATCCTCAGCGGCACGGCCCAGCCGGGAGCAACCGTGGCGATCTCCGGGCCGGGTGGGGTGGGTCCGGTCAGCCTCGCCGCCGATGCGACCGGCGCGTGGACATCACCACCGGTCACCGGTCTCGCCGCAGGCACGAGCACCCTCACGGTCAGGCAGACGGACCAGGCCCGTCGACAGTCGGCATCGTCGACGGTCGATGTGCAGCTGGTCGCGCCCGCGCTCTCGGTCGATTGCTCCTGGTGGCCCGACCACGGTCCTGCCGTCACGGCCACCGCGACGGGCATCCCCGGCGCCGACATCGAACTGCGAGTGTGGGGCGGCACCGGCTGGACCGCCGCCGCGCTCGACGCCGACGGCCGCTGGTCGGATCGGCACCTGTGGCTGCCGCTGCACGGCTACTTCCTCGGAGAGGTGAGGTACGCGGGCGACGGGCGCGTCGGACCGGCGGCGGAGGCTCACGCGGCCGACTGACCGGCAGTCGCCGCAACGAGCGGCCTCAGCGGAGTGCCCGCTGCGCCACACCACCACACCACGCGGCGCGGGACGGCTGGGATGGGGACCAGCCGCCCCGCGGCTCAGGGCCTCAGCGGCGGGTGGCCGGGCGGCGGACGCGACGGAGGACGAGCATCCCGAGCCCGGCGGCGACGGCCATTGCTGCCGCGATCCCGAGCATCCCGGCCCCGGTCGTGTCGCTTCCGGTGTGCGCGAGAGTGCCGCTCGGGGATGCGGGGCTCCCTGCCACAGGCGCCGCGCCGGACGCCGGGGACGCCGGGGTCGTCGGCGGCACGACCGCCGTCGGCGTCGGCGTGGGCGTCGGCGTCGAGGTCGGCGGCACGGCGGCGTAGTCGTTCGTGATCGTCACGGGGATCGTCGTCGGGGAGTCCTGCGTCACCGCGATGTCGCCCGTGGGGGCGTATGCGACCGAGGTGGCGCCGCGGCTGTCCGTCTCGGTGACCGTGCACTGCGCGCCCACCGGGATGCCGGGGAACGTCTTCGTCTGGCCGGCGGCGATCGCGGCTGTCGCCGGGTATCCGCTGACGGGGGAGCCGCCGGACGTGCAGGTCACCGTCACAGGGAAGGTGCCGGAGGGTGCGCCGCCGTCGCCGGTGACCTGCTTGGTGACCGCGATGCTGCGGAGGGTGATCCCGGATGCTGCGCCGCCCGCTGTGACGTAGTCGACCGACGCCTGCGCGTCGCCGAGGCTGCGGCCGCTTGCGGTGTTCGCGAAGACCGTGCCGTCGGGGATGCCGGCCGGGACGTCGAGCCGGTAGTAGATGGAGTAGACACTGGCCGGGTCCGGCTGGTGCACGGTCAGGGCGAACGACGCGGCTGCGGGCGTGAACGAGAAGGTGCCTGCGCCGGTACCTTCGGCGAGCCTGGTCGCCGAAGCGCCCCAGTCGCCGTTGTTCCAGCCGGCGATCGGCACCCGGTACACCTCGAGCGAGCCGGGGTGCAGCGTGAGGCGGCTGTCGTAGGTATCCGTCAGCTCGACCTCCGATCCTCCGTTCGCGAGGAGGGCGCCCGGCACGCTGACGTTCCAGCCGAGCGTGCCGTCGGCGTTCTGCCAGCCGCCCTTCGTCAGCGTCGTCGGCGCCGGCCAGCCGCCGCCCCCGGTGCCCGGCTGGATGCCGCCGCCCGGCAGCGGGACCGTGATCGTCGCCGTCGACCCAGCACTGAACAGCACGTCGCCGGTCGCGGCCGACGCAGCGGTCGCGTAGAAGTAGAGCGAACCGGCGATGCCGGAGTGGGTGGCGGCGTACGGGCCGACGGTGCAGGTGACGCTCGTCGAGACGACCGCGCAGCTGCCGACGTCCGCGCCGGTCGAGTCCCGCAGTTCGAACTGCGACGAATAGCCGCTCACCGGCGACGGGAACGAGAGCGTGAAGGTGTCGCCCGGCTGCGCGCCGGACGGCAACGCCCACTGAGCGTCGACGCGGAACCGCTGACCCACGGTCAACGGGGTGTCCGGATGCGCGGGATCCGGCGCCTGGATGGTCACGGCGGTGACTGCATCCACCGGCGTGGCCGAAGCGGCCTGAGCGGGTGCGAGCACGAGCGCCGTCGCACCGAGGGCGGCGGCGACGGCCGCCAGCGCCGCGGTGGTGCGAGCAAAGGAAACGCGCGACCGTCGGTTCGCGCGCTGGAACAGCAAGGGAAGCATTTCGGGACTCCAACTCGGGTACGAGAGCCCTGGAGAACGCGGCTCTCGACCTCAGTGAGTTGAAGAATCGTCAATTATGACGGGCCGCCGCCAGCTGGGCGACGGCCCGGAAACACCACCCGGCGAAGCAGTCCCGCCGCTACGCTCCCGCCAGCGCGTCGCCGACGATCCGCTTCGCTTCCTCCTGCACCTCGCGCAGGTTGTCGGAGCCGGCGAACGACTCGGCGTAGATCTTGTAGACGTTCTCGGTGCCGCTCGGCCGCGCGGCGAACCAGGCCGTCGCCGTCTCGACCTTGACGCCACCGAGGGCTGCATCGTTGCCGGGGGCGCGGCTGAGCTTGGCCGTGATCGGCTCGCCCGCCAGCTCGGTGGCCGTGATGGCTTCGCCGTCGAGCTTGGAGAGGGCGGACTTCTCGGCGGGGCTGGCTGGAGCATCCACTCGTTCGTAGACGGGGTCGCCGAACTTCTCGGTGAGCTCCGCGTAGAGCTGGGAGGGGGTCTTGCCGGTCACCGCGCGGATCTCGCTGGCGAGCAGCGCGAGGAGGATGCCGTCTTTGTCCGTGGTCCAGACCGAGCCGTCGAAGCGGAGGAAGCTCGCTCCCGCGCTCTCCTCTCCGCCGAAGCCGACCGAGCCGTCGATGAGGCCGGGCACGAACCACTTGAAGCCCACCGGCACCTCCCACAGCCGGCGGCCGAGCGACTCAGCCACCTTGTCGATGATGGAGGAGGAGACGAGGGTCTTTCCGACCGCTGCGTCTTTCCGCCACTCGGTACGCGTGCGATAGAGATAGTCGATGGCCACCGCGAGGTAGTGGTTGGGGTTCATCAGGCCGCCGTCCGGCGTGACGATGCCGTGCCGGTCGGCGTCGGCGTCGTTGCCGGTGAGGATGTCGTAGTCGTCTTTGTGCGCGAGCACCGACGCCATCGCCGACGGGCTGGACGGGTCCATCCTGATCTTGGAGTCCCAGTCGAGCGTCATGAAGCTCCAGGTGGGGTCGACCGTGGGGTTCACGACCGTGAGGTCGAGGCCGTACCGTTCCGCGATGGCTGCCCAGTAGTTGACGCTCGCGCCGCCGAGCGGGTCTGCGCCGATGTGGATGCCGCTGTCGCGGATGGCCTTCACGTCGATGATGTTCTCGAGGTCGTCGACGTACGTTCCGCGGAAGTCGTACGTCTCCACCGCGCTCGGCTCGCTCATCCGGACGCCGCGGAGGTCGTCGGCGATCAGCTCGTTGGCGCGGTTGGCGATCCAGCTCGTGGCGTCTGTGTCTGCCGGGCCGCCGTGCGGCGGGTTGTACTTGAAGCCGCCGTCGGCCGGCGGGTTGTGGCTCGGGGTGACCACGATGCCGTCTGCCTGGTCGTCGTGACCGGCGCGGTTGTAGCGCAGGATCGCGTGCGACAGGGCGGGCGTGGGCACCCAGTCGTCGAACTCGTCGACCAGCACGCGCACCTCGTTGCCGACCAGGACCGCGAGAGCGGTGGTCATCGCGTACTCGCTCAGCGCGTGCGTGTCCGCGCCGAGGAATAGCGGTCCGGTGATGCCCTGCGACGCCCGGTACTCCACGATCGCCTGCGTGGTGGCGGCGATGTGGTTCTCGTTGAACGCCGTGTTCAGCGAACTGCCGCGGTGACCGGACGTGCCGAACACCACTCTCTGCTCCGGGATGCTCACATCCGGCTTGAGGTCGTAGTACGCGCGCCGCAGAGCGTCGATGTCGACCAGGTCGGAGGCTTGGGCTGGGGTGCCGGCTCGTTCGTTCATGGCTCCATACTTCCACTCGGGATGCGCCGCGCCAGAGGGTTACGTCAGGTTGTGGAGAACTTCATCCTGTGCAGAGGGGGTTGGCTAAGCTGATCGCCATGCCTGAAGCCGCCGAGCCCACCGCCGAACTGCCCGCGTCCGTCGACGAGGTCTACAGCTTCCTGGGCCCGTCCGGCACGTTCACCGAGGCGGCGCTCGCGCAGGTCCCCGAAGCGCGCGGCAAGCACTGGCGCTCGGTCAACAACGTGGGGGAGGCGCTCGCGGACGTGGTCTCCGGCCGCAGCGTCGCAGCGATGATCGCGATCGAGAACTCGATCGAGGGCGGCGTCTCCGTCGCTCAGGATGCGCTGGCCACCGTGCCCGGCCTCCGCATCGTCGGCGAATACCTCGTCCCGGTCAACTTCGTGCTCGTGGCCCGCCCGGGAACGACGCTCGCCGACGTGAAGACGATCAACGCGCATCCCGTGGCGTACGCGCAGTGCCACCTGTGGCTCGACGAGCACCTGCCGGAGCACGGTCACCTGCCGGCGTCCAGCAACGTCGCCGCGGCCGCCTCCCTCTTCGAGGGCAGCACGGCGGACGCGGCCATCGCGCCCCCCGGCATCGTCGACCACCACGACGTCGAGGTGCTCGCCGAGAACATCGGAGACAACCCGAACGCGGTCACCCGGTTCGTCCTCGTCAGCACGGAGCGCAGCGTCCCGGCCCCGACCGGCGCGGACAAGACCAGCCTCATCGCCGAACTCCCCGACGACCGCCCGGGCTCCCTGCTCGACCTGCTCGAACAGTTCTCCACCAGGGGCATCAACCTGAGCCTCATCGAGTCGCGGCCGATCGGCGACGCCCTCGGCCGCTACCGCTTCGTGATCGACGCCGACGGACACATCCACGACGAGCGGGTGGCGGATGCGCTGCTCGGCCTGCGCAGGTTCAGCCCGGCCGTGATCTTCCTCGGCTCGTACCCGCGTGCCGACAAGGTCTCCGTCGACTACGACCGCCGATACCGCGACGAGGTGTTCACCGAGGCGCGCGACTGGCTGGCGTCGCTCACGGCGCCCAGGGACACCGACGCCGGCGCCGGCGCGGGCCACCAGGGGTAGGCTGCGAGCCAGAACCGTTCCGAGTCCCGAGCGAGGAGCACACGATGGCCGTGGACGAAGCGAACCGCGAGACCGCCGACCGCGGCGATTTCGACCCGCGCTACGACCCGGCCTTCCAGCGCGGGTACCAGCCCAAGCCAGGGGAGCGACCCACGACCAGGATGCGGGATGCGGCTGCGACCGCCGCGTTCCAGCGCCCTGCACCGCGGGCGGTCGACCCGGTGGAGCGGGCGGATCGGGCCGATCGGGCCGAACCTTCCGCGGACGCTGAGTACGACGTCGTGGAGGCGGAGGTGGAGGCGGAGGCGGAGCCATACGCGCCCCCGACCGGCGCGGCCCCCACTCCGGCCGCGGCCCCCGCCCTCACCGCCGCTCCAGCCCTCGCGTATCCCGCCCGCGGCGGCGTCCTCGCCACGGTCGACTTCTCCCCCCGCCGCAACCGCGCCGTCCTCACCCTCTGGCTGGTCGGCGGCGGCCTGGTGGCGCTCGGCATCCTGCTCTACGTGATGTCGGTCTTCACCTCGTACACCAACCCCACGTCGGGCGCCGATGTCACCGGCCTCGTCTTCAGCCAGCTGGGCTGGATGCTCGCCGGCCCGCTGATCACGGTCGGCCTCGCGACCCTGGTGGTGTTGCTCGCGCTGACCCTGCTCTCCGGGCGGCCTGCGCTTGAGCCTGTCGCTGAGGCGACGCACGGACCGGAACAGTCGGACTGATCGGCTCGAGTCGCCTCCTGGTGAGGCGGCCCCCGCGTTCCTTATAGATGCAATAACAACATTGCAGCGGACGCGGGCAGACCGTACCTTCTTTGAAAGGCCAGGTTCCAGATACAAAATGTATCATCTGGCGTTTGGATTCAAAGGAGTTCCGATGTCAATCACTCTCGACCGCCAGCAGGTCTCCCTCTCCAGAAGGCGAGAGGCGGTCCTCGAACTGGCCTCGCGCGTTGCGACGAGCGATCCGCTGGGCGCGCTGGCGTCGCGGCGGGCAGCGCTCGCTGAACGGCGCGCCGGTGGCGTAGCGAACGGGGTGGCGCCGGTCGTGGCGTTCATCGTCCTTGTCGCCGTGCTCGCGTTGCTCGCTGCTGCCATCAGCATCGCCGTTCTCATCTTCTGCTCGCAGAAGGGCATGAATTTCGAGTGGTACGTCCACACCAGCTGGTTCGAAGTGAAGGTCGCCTGCAAGAAATGACAGTTCTCGGTGATCAGCTGAGTTCCGCGCCGTCGTCCACCAAGCGCGGCGCCCTCGTGGCTGGTGCGATCGGTCTGGTGACCGGGCTCGTCGTGGGTGCCGTCGGCACCGCGATCGCGGTCGGCTGGGCGATCTTCAACGCTGTCGACTCCCAGGCGTCGGCACACGTGCCGCTGGTGATCGACGTCGCCGTGGTCGATGGCACCGTGCGCGCAGAGTCGGGGGACGGTCTTGTCGTTCCCGCGTTGGTGTGTGCCGTGGTGGGGGCATCGATCGGTGTCGCGATCTGGGCACTTCGACGTCGTCGATGATGGCTCAGCCGTGATGGTTCAGCCGCGGGCGTTCCGGCTCGCGGTCAGCGCGTCGTGGCGGTTCAGTCTGCTCTGCCTGGCGACGCTGGCCATCGTGGGCGGACCGGGCATCGTGCTCCTCGGCGCGATGTTCGGACCGCCCGTGGCGTACAGCGGTTTCGCGTCGATCGTGCTCTTTCCTCTGTCGATCCTCGTGCACGAGTACGGTCATGCGCTACCCGCCATACGGTCGATCAGGCTGCTCCACTCGCGAAGCGGGACCGACCGCGTCGAAGCGCACGGCGACTGGTTCTCCGCCGAGATCAGGCGACCGCGTTTCGCCCCGCGCAGGGATGCGCTCATCACGATGTGCGGGCCGGCGGCCGGAGCATCCGTCGGCGTGATCGTCATCGGAATCGCCTTGCTCTGCATCGAGGAGCCGAGCCCGCTCGCACTGCTCTTCTCTGTCCCCTTTGTCAGCCACCTTGCGGCGCTCACCCCATTCAGCAAGGACGGGCGTGCCCTTCTGGACGCGTTCCAACGGAAGGAAAACACATGAGCAACCATCCGGGCCTGATCGTCCGTGACCTGGTCGTGGGCTACGGGCGTCGACCGGCCGTGCTGAACGGCATCGATGCAGACATCGAGCCGGGCACGATGGTGTCCATGCTCGGGCCGAACGGCTCGGGCAAATCAACCCTCCTGCACGCGCTCCTCGGCCTCATTCCCGTGCGACAGGGAAGCGTGCGGCTGCGAGGTGAGCCGCTCACAGCGGTCCAGCGCACGCACGTCGGCTTCTGTGCAGACGATCTTCCGCTGCCGAGCCTGCTCACCGGCCGCGAGTTCCTGCGCTTCTCGGCCGTTGCGCGCGAGGTCGAACTCTCCGACGGCGATGTGGCGAACCTGTTCGAAGCAACGAACATGGCCGGTTCGGAGACCCGGATGATCCGCGAGTACAGCCACGGGATGAAGCGCAAGCTGATGCTGCTCGCCAACATCCTGCACTCACCGAGCCTCCTGATCCTCGACGAACCATTCCGGGGCCTCGACCCGGAAGCGCAGGTGGTGATGCGCACCGTTCTGAACGCGGCCGCCGAGCGGGGAAGCATCGTTCTCATTTCGACGCACGACCTTGCGGTCGCGGCGCGGATCAGCGACAACGTTCTGGTTCTCGACCGAGGACGTATCCGATTCCTGGGCGCGTTCAGCGAGAGCGCGACAGGTTCTGCCGACCTCGCCGACACCTTCGCGGGTATCGTCAATTCGGACGACCGGCACGCGATGAGATCCGAGCAGCTGTTCAGCACCCTCGACGGCATCCGGACGCGCCGATGACCGTTCTCCCGATCCTTGCTCGCGCGCACGTCGCGTCGACGCGCAATCACCTCACGGCCCAACTCGGCGGCGTCGTTCAGCGCAACGTCGTCCTGGCGGCGGGCGCGATCCTGCTCCTCGCCTACAACTCCGGGGTGTACGTGTGGAGTTCCAGCCTGCTGGGCGGCCTGATCGACGATCCGGCGGCGGCAGCGACCATCGTGCCGGTGCTGCCGATCATCCTCACGCTGCCCGCGTACGGCATTGCTTTGATCCTCACGATGCTCCTGCCCGTCGAGTCCCCGCTCGCCTTGCAGGCGAGGCTGTTGGGTGCCTCGCGCTGGTACTGCGCCGTGTCCGAGTTCCTCCCCATCGCCGGCGCCGTCGCTGTCGCTGCCGCCCTCGGGCTGAGCGGATCGTTCGTGTTCCTGGCCGGCATCAGCGCGGTTCCCGTCGCGACGTTCCTCTCGCTCATGCTTCTCGCTGTCGCCTTCGGCTTCCTGTGCCAGGTCGTCACCCTTGCTGTCGAGCGCGTTCTCGGACTTCTCCGGGTGCCGCCGCGCGAGCGACGGTTGTGGGGAGTCATCGTCGCAGCGCTCGGGATGTCCTTCGTCGCTGTCGACCTCGTCCGATGGGCGGCCGACGGTGGTCGTCCCCGCGGGTTCTCCCTGGTGGCGTCCATCACCGGCTGGTGGGGTGGGATGCTGCCTCAGAGCTGGCTCGCCGTGCTGGCCCTGGCGGGGCTGTCCACACTACTGCTGGTGCTCGGGGCCGCTCTGAGCTCGTCGGACCCGGCGGGAGGCTATTTGCGTGCGGGCACCGTCGCCGTGCGGGTTCCGGCACTGCGTTCGTTCGGCGGCCAGCTCGTCGTCACGGAGCTGGCGACGTGGATGCGCGACTCCACATCGCGTGTCTCGTTCGGCGCCATGATCGCCATCGATGCCGGGCTGGTCGTCGCAGCGCGGAGTCACATGCTCGATCCGGGCATCGTGCTCCTGTTTCTCGTCCTGGTCTCTGCGACCGGGGGAGAACTGATCATCGGGCGCTCACGCGACATCAACTGGACGCTGCGTGCGATCGGGATGCGCGACGCGTCCGTCCTCTGGTTGCGCGTCGGTGTCGTCGGTGTCGCGTTGACCGCCGTCTTCACGGCGGCCATGTTCGCCACCGGGCTCATCGACAACGATCCGATGCGCATCGCGGAGGCGTATTCGCTGTTCTTCGCGATCTTCGCGATCGCCACGCTGGCCGGCGCGGTGATCCCGTTCGACGAGCGGGCCGCGCTCGGGATGTTCGCGACCTCGGCGCTCTCGATCGTTCTGGAGATCGTCGTCATCGTCATGGTCACCACGATTCTGCAACTCACCGGATTCGCGCTCGTCGCTGCGGATCTGACAGTGGCGGCCGTGTGCGGGGCGTTGACCTGGGCGGCGTTCGCGCGCAGTAGATCGGCGGGTCCGTAAGGGTCCGGGGCAGTTCACCGAGGAGGCGTGAACCCTCAGGCGGGCACCCGCACGCGCAGCGCGCCAGGGTCGACCGTCAGCCCCACCGCGACCACGTCGCCGAAGCCGTCGCCGTCGAGCTCGAACGGCTCGGGCCGCTCGACCGTCAGCCGCACGGATTCGCCGCGCAGGTAGGTCAGCTCGGTGCGGATCGCCCTGTCGGTGAACCGGATGATCTTCCTGCCGACGGCGCTGCGGCGCAGCACCCGGTTCTCCCAGCTGACCTTGCGCCAGATCAGCAGCCAGCCGAACAGCGAGCGGGGCTGCAGCACGGCGATGTCGAGCGCGCCGTCGTCGACGGACGCATCCGGGATCAGCTCGATGTTCCCCGGCAGGCTGCCGCAGTTCGCCACCAGGATCGTGCTCACCTGCGCCGTGCGGGTCGTCCCGGCGTCGAGCGTGTAGTGCACGCGCACCTTCTGGGCTTTCGGGAGGGCACGGAAGCCCGCATCCACGTATGCCAGCCAGCCGAGGCGGCGTTTCAGCCGGGGGCGGGTGTTGGCGATCATGGTGGCGTCGATGCCGAGCCCGGCCATGACCAGGAACGCGTGCTCGTGGATGCCGCCGTCCTTCGCCGTGATGGAGGCGATGCCCAGGTCGATCTGCCGGGTGGCCCCGCCGAAGGCGACGGTGCAGGCGTCGTCGAGCCGCGCGAACGGCACGCCGACGTTGCGGGCGAGCAGGTTTCCCGTGCCGGAGGGGACGATCGCGAGGTCGGCGTCCCTGTCGCGGAGGGCTTCCGCGACGGCGCGCACCGTCCCGTCTCCGCCCGCGGCCAGGATGAGCGTCGCTCCGGCGGCCAGCGCATCCCTGGTCTGCTGCTGACCGGCTCCGCCCGCGCCCGCGCCGTCGTCGGCCGTCGTCTCGAACCAGAGGATGTCCCGCACCCCTGCGCTCGCCGCCGCCGTCGCGACCGCCGCCTTCAGCCGCGTGATGTCGACTTTGATCGGGTTGTAGACGACGGCGGCCGTCGTCGCCGCCCCCGCTCGCCGATCGTTCACGAAGCTCACGCTACCTGTTTCCACAGGGAACGCCCGGACCGGGCGCCGTCGCCTCGATAAGCTGAACCCGTGATCGATCCAGTTCTTCTCCGTGAGCACCCCGACGTCATCAAGCGTTCGCAGGAGGCCAGGGGCGACTCCGTCGAGGTCGTCGACGAGGCGCTGCAGGCCGACAAGGAGCGCCGCGCGGCCATCTCCGCCTTCGAGGAGCTGCGCGCGGAGCAGAACGCCTTCGGCAAGAAGGTGGCCGCTGCTCCCAAGGAGGAGAAGAAGGAACTGGTCGCGCAGGCGCAGAGCCTCGCCGGCAGGGTCAAGGAGGCGCAGGCGGCGGCGAACGACGCAGAGAAGCGCTTCGATGAGGTGCTCCGCCGCATCGGCAACCCGATCATCGATGGCGTCCCGTCCGGTGGGGAAGACGACTACGTGCTCGTCAAGACCGTCGGCGAGAAGCCCACCTTCGACTTCGAGCCTCGCGACCACCTGGAGCTCGGCGAACTCCTCGGCGCCATCGACATGGCCCGCGGCGCGAAGGTGTCCGGCGCACGATTCACGTACCTGCGCGGCATCGGTGCGCGCCTCGAACTCGCCATCATGAACATGGCGCTCGACAAGGCGCTCGCCGCCGGATTCATCCCGATGATCACCCCGACGCTGGTCAAGCCGGAGATCATGCAGGGCACCGGCTTCCTCGGCGCTCACGCGGACGAGATCTACTACCTGCCGGCCGACGACCTCTACCTCACCGGCACCAGCGAAGTCGCCCTGGCCGGATACCATTCCGACGAGATCCTGGATGTGACGGAGCCGCTGCGCTACGCCGGATGGTCCACCTGCTACCGCCGTGAGGCGGGCTCGGCGGGCAAGGACACCCGCGGCATCATCCGGGTGCACCAGTTCAACAAGCTGGAGATGTTCGTCTACACGCTCCCCGAGGAGGCGGAGGCGGAGCACGCGCGCCTGCTGCAGTACCAGGAGGAGATGCTGCAGGCCCTCGGCCTCAGCTACCGCGTGATCGACACGGCGGCGGGCGACCTGGGTTCGAGCGCCGCCCGCAAGTTCGACGTCGAGGCGTGGGTGCCCACTCAGGATGCGTACCGCGAGCTGACCTCCACCTCCAACTGCACCACGTTCCAGGCCCGCCGCCTCGACATCCGCTACCGCACGGAGAGCGGCAAGACCACGCCGGTCGCCACGCTGAACGGCACGCTGGCGACCACGCGCTGGATCGTCGCCATCCTCGAGACCCACCAGCAGGAGGACGGCTCGGTGATCGTGCCCGAGGCGCTCCGCCCGTACCTGGGCGGCCTCGAGGTCCTGGAACCGATCGCCCGGTGAGCGCCGCTGACACCGCCACCGACCGCCAGGACGACGGCCGTTTGCTGATCGCGCTCGACGTCGACGGAACGCTGATCCACGAGGACGAGACGATCGGCGCCGCCGTCCTGGATGCGGTCGCCCGCGTCCGCGACGCCGGTCACGAGGTCATGCTCGCCACCGGCCGCAGCTGGGAGACCGCGAGGGGTATCCACCAGAAGTTCGGCTTGACCAGCGAATACGTGGTCTGCGCGAACGGCGCGCTCACGATGAAGCGCGACGAAACCCACGAAGACGGTTACCGCCGCGAGTTCGTGGAGGTGTTCGACCCGACCGAGGTGCTGGAGACCATCCGGCCGTATCTGCCGAGCGGCAGCTTCATGGTCGAGGACGCTGCAGGGTTCCGCCGGTACACCGAGGGCATGACCGACTGGGAGCTGGTGAACGCGGTGCAGGTCTCCTTCGAGGAACTGACCGAGCATCCGGCCACCCGTGTCGTCGTCGTCTCTCCGCAGCACGACGAGGACGAGTTCCTCGACATCGTGGAGCGGATGGGGCTGCACAAGGTCAGCTACGCCATCGGCTGGACGGCATGGCTCGACATCGCGCCGGACGGCGTCAACAAGGCGACGGCGCTGGAGCGCGTTCGGCAGCAGCTGGGCATCCCGCGGGCGCGCGTGGTGGCGGTCGGCGACGGCAGGAACGACATCGACATGCTCACCTGGGCGGCGGACGAGGGGCTCGGCGTTGCCATGGGCCAGGCGCCGGACGAGGTCAAAGCGGTGGCCAACCGGGTCACCGAGCCGGTCGTCGAGGACGGCCTGGCGCGCGTGCTCGACAGCCTCTGATCAGCATTTCCGGCGTGGCTGTCCAGAAGTTTGCCAGGGTGATCTGCAACTCTGGAGGGTAGTGATCACCGGCTTTTCGGTGCACGAATCCCCGAAAACCCGGAAGGAAGTGAATGAGCGAGTTGCCCACCCGCGCCCAGGCGCGTGCGAAAGAAGTATCGGCCGGTCCGAGCATCGCACGCCACGGTCGGCTCAAGCAGCGTCACCCGTTCCGCTTCCTCCTCGGGATGCTCGCAGCCGTGCTCGCCGTCGTCGGCGTGAGCACAGCATCCGTCGCCGCATACGCGGTGTGGGATGTGGCGAGCGGCCTCAAGCAGTCGGTCAAGCTGGTCGACGCGAAGGGCAAGGAGGTCGTGCCGCAGGTCGGTGCGATGAACGGCGCGTTCAACGTGCTCCTCGCCGGTAGCGACAGCGGTGGCGGCAATGCAGCATACGGCGACCGCGGCGAGGTCCTCAACGACGTGACGATGCTGCTGCACGTCTCGGCGGATCACAAGACAGCGACGGTCATCAGCTTCCCGCGCGACATGTACGTCTCCATCCCGTCCTGCCCGGACCCCAAGGGCGGCAGTTTCGACGCGATGAGCAGGCAGAAGATCAACAACACCCTCAGTTACGGCGGCCTGGCCTGCACGGTGCTCACCGTGCAGAAGCTGACCGGCCTCGACATCCCGTACGCGGGCGTCATCGAGTTCGACGGCGTGATCGAGATGTCCAACGCGGTCGGCGGCGTGCCCGTCTGTGTCGCCGGCGACATCAACGACCCGTACACGGGCCTGGATGTGAAGGCCGGCCAGAACACGCTCGAGGGCTCCCAGGCTCTTGCGTTCCTCCGCACCCGCCACGGCGTCGGCGACGGCTCCGACCTCGGCCGCATCAGCAACCAGCAGGTCTTCCTCTCGTCGCTCGTGCGCACCATCAAGAGCTCGGACACCCTCTCCAACCCGGTGAAGGTCTACGGCCTGGCGAAGGCGGCGACCACCAACATCGAGCTCTCGGAGAGCCTCAACAACGTGACCACCATCGCCTCGATGGCGGCGGCGCTGAAGAACATCGACCTCAACCAGATGGTGTTCGTGCAGTACCCGAACCACTACGACGGCGACGGCGTCTCCCCGACCACCGATGCCGCGGATGCGCTGCTCACCGCGCTGAAGAACGATCAGCCGATCACGCTCACGGGCGACACGGGCGTCGGCTCCGAGGCCGACCCGAACGCTCCGGCGACGGGCACCCCGGCCGGCGGAACCGCCGCAACGCCTCCGCCGGCGACCGGAACGCCGGGCACGCCGACCAGCGACGCTCCGACGCAGTCGTCCTCCGGCGCCGTCGACCTGCCGTCCGACGTCCACGGCCAGACGGCGAACCAGTACACCTGCTCCAAGCCCTTCACCGACTGAGAGCGGCAACCGGTTCCGATAGAATCGGGCGACGCCGGTTCACCCCGGCGCCAGGAGGGCTGTCCGAGCGGCCGATGGAGCCAGTCTTGAAAACTGGTGGGCAGAAATGTCTCGTGGGTTCGAATCCCACGCCCTCCGCCACAGATTATGCGTCTCGATCCCAGTAAATCACTGGGATCGAGCGATTGGCGCCGGACTGGCTCCACTCGATTTGACAACAAACTGACAACAAACGCTGGCGGAAGTCGGTCATCCGGGGCATGTTTGTGTGATCGCGAGCGTCGGAAAGCTCGATTGGCGGCGGCTACCGCTTCAATGTGGACATGATCGATGTCGGCTGGCTTCTCGATACGTGGCGCGCTGCGAAGTGGGAAGCGATCGTCATGATCTGGAACGCGATCGTGGCAGATGTCATTGCCTACCCGTGGTTCGCTCTCGTGCTCGCAATCCTTGTTTTAGGGGCCGGCGTCAAAGGGCTGGGCAAGCTAGCTAAGTACGTTGGCGGCGCTTACTGGTCTTCTCATCACTGAGGACGGACGCTCGGCGAGATGCGATCGTTCGACAGAGCGTCTGGCTGCGCCGTCCAGAGCTTCAGCTACTGCGTCGAGGTCGTCGTCGAAGAGGTCCGCGTAAACGTCCAGCGTCATCGCGGCGGAGGCGTGGCCGAGCATCCTCTGCACCGCCTTCACGTTGGCTCCTGCGCTCACGGCGAGGCTGGCGGCGGTGTGCCGCAGGTCGTGGACGGTCATCGGTTCTAGGCCGGCCCGGTCGAGTGCGCTCTTGAACCACGTCCGTTGCCCGCGTGTCGCGCGCTTCATGTGTTCACCGAACCGGCCGGAAAAGAGCAGGTCGTTCGGCTCCTTGCCTGCAGCTGCGCCGGCCAGCGCGTCGATGAGGAACGCCGGGAACGGTACCGACCTACGCTTGTGGCTCTTCGGAGTTCCGACGATGGTGGCAGGACCGACTTCTACCGCGTTCTCCGAGATGGCGAGTCGGCGACGAGTGAAGTCAACGTCGCGCACGCGGAGGGCGATGACTTCGCCCCAGCGAAGGCCAGTGTAAGCCAGGAGGAGAACGAGGGCTTCGTGTTTGCCGCTCGCGTAGGCGAGGTCGTGAACCTGTTGGTGGGTGAGGTACCGGTGAGCTCGGGGGACCTTGCGCGGCAGTCGCGATCCACGGGCTACGTTGACAGGCACGCGCCGGTCCTTCACGGCGATGTCGAGGATTCCGGCGAGGACACCGAACGCCCGCAAGACAGTCGTAGCCGACCTGCCGGCGCTTAGTGAGGTTACCCATGCCTGGACATCCGAGTGCCGAACATCGCCGACGGGAACTCTTCCCCAGCGTGGCTCGACCTGGAGCCGCCATGCAATCTCGAGCGGGCGGAGTGAGGAAGGCTTGAGGTGCGTCTGGTTCGCCAGCCACTCCACTCCGAGGGATGCGATAGTCACCCTCGCCGCGCTTGCATCGATGTACTCGCCACGGGCCTTGTTCGTCTCGACGGTGGCGAGGTAGAGCTCCGCTTCGCGCTTGGTCTTGAATCCTCGTTTCGTGGTCTGGCGGTGGTCGGGGGTTCGGTACATGACGCGATAGCGTCGGCCCCCGGCAGACTCATATGACAGAACGCTGCCCATTTCGCCCTCCTGTTAGGTCGCAGCCACCTCTTGGATGCCCGCAGAGGTGAGAAGGGCTGCCACTCGCTCCAGCTCGAGCTCGACCAGCTCCAGGCGTGCCTCGACGCTTGCGTCGAGTGTGAGATCAGAGTCTCCGGACGCCGCTCCGACATCGCGAACGATCCGAAGGCGGTCGAACTCGCGTCGAAGGGTGCCGAGCTCGCGGAGTGAACTCAGGACGGAGATGTCCACGCGTTCGGCGGCCCGTCGTGGCCGATACGAACTCGATGGAGTCGCTGAAAGCCAGCAATCGAACTCGGCCGCGGTCATTCCGTCGAAGTCCTCGCCGAGGTTTTGCAGGTCGAGTTGGGAGTCGGGCCGGCCGATGGGCGAGAGCAGCATGCTGATCGGCACGTCGAGGCCGCGCGCGATGTTCAGGAGCTGGCTGACGCTGATGTCGGCCTTCCTGCCCGATTCGATGTTCTCCAGGATTGCGGGGGTGATGTTCCCGCCGGGAATCGCATCTGCCAGGTCGCTCGTCGTGCGAAATCCGCGTTCGCGACGCGCCAACCTGATGCGCGCGCCGATGCTGGTCTCCGATCGAAAGTCTGCCATTTCGACAGCCTATCTCCACCTCTGTTGTCAAGTCACGGATTTCTTGGTATGGTCGTTTCAACAATTGGAAAGCTCCTGAGTTGTCGAAACGGAGGAGATGAGATGACAGGAGAATTCATTCAGCCCGCTGAGGTGGTTGAACTCACCGGGCTGTCGGTCGCAGCGCTCGCCCAACTCCGGTATCACGGGAAGGGCCCGCGCTTCTACAAGCCGACCCCACGCACTGTGCTCTACAAGCGGACGGAGGTGTTGGCATGGGTGGAAGCGAGTGTGCGGACGAAGACCGGAGTGTTCGCCTAACCGAGTCAGCGCCATCTGTCCCGGGGGTCATTCAGGACTTCGTCGACGGGTATCTAGTGCCCGTCGATCCGATGAATGATCTGCAATGCGAGAGTTGTCAGTAGAACACCCGGTTCACCCCGGCGAGCCGCCGACCCGCCACCCCTGTTCGGGGGTAACGTGCGGCACCAAATGGAGCGGTCGATTCTTACCCTCTTCACCGTGACGCTGGCCTCGCTGGGCGAGTCCGGGCGGCGGAGACGCATCGTGGCTGAGACTCCCGAACTTCAGAGTCGAAGTCGCCACTCCACCATCGAATCCGGGAGCGCCGCCCCGAAGCTCATATCCCCGGCGCAGCTCGGAACATCCAACCTTCCTAATCCAAGGCGGGGCTCCTGCGCGCCAATTCGCGCTGACAAAGCCCTGTTCTGACGAGCCGTCCCCGACTCGAACCCGGTCCTTCGCAGTAGCCACTTCCATGCAAGGAAGGTTGTGATCTCGTGGCTGGAGGAACCAAAGTCCGCGCGCGGACAGATGCTCTTCTCACCGAGCTGCTCCGTGAAGTCGACACGTTGCGACCGTACGTCCGCTTCCAATTGCGCGGCTGGCCGAATGAGGTCGACGCCGTCTTACAGCAGGCCCGCGAAACGGTCTGGCACCGATGCTCCACCTTTGACCCGGAGCTGGGGACTCCGCATGCTTTCGCGTTCGGCATCACCCGTCACGTCGTGCTTCGGGAGATCGAGCGGAAGTATCGCCCGATGGACGAAATCACCATCGATGTCAACATCGAGTCCGACTCGGACATCGACCCGCTCGAGACGATGATCCGCCGGTTCGACGCTCACCGCTGGATGGTGTTGGTCGCCGACTACGTCGGCCCATCCGACTGGCATGTGATGAGCGACCTGAGCCTGGCAAACGGTGACGCCGAGCGCGTGGCGGAAACTCATCACCTGTCCAAGCGCAGTGTCCGCACGATCCGCGAGCGGGTGTGCCAGACCGCCCGAACCGTGCTCGCCGCGCTCGCGGCCGCGGACGCGGGACTGCCGATGACCGGTTCGGTGATCGTGTCGTGCGTGCCCGAGATCGGCGGTTTTCGGGAAGTCGCCGAGATGATCGGCGACGACGCAGACACCATCGCCGCCACCCTCCACATCCATCCCGGCTCGGCGCGAGCGCGGATCGCGACCGCCAAGCGATTGCTGATGATCGCCCGGGACGTCCTCGAGTTGGAGGTGGCGGCATGATCAGTGCGGGCGCGGCGGCAGCTCATGCCGTGACGCATCCGAAAACGACTCGGAACCTGCTGATCGTCGCGGCCGTCATCGTGCTGGTCGTCCCTGTCGCTCTCGTCGCCGTGCCGGTGTCGCTAGTGCTCGCGATGGGGGCGAACGGGTTCGGTGGCGGCGGGGGAGTGTGCGGCGGATCCGTCCCGTCGGTCGAGGCGGGTCAGAACGTGGACGGGTACGGGCCTGATCAGTTGAGAATCGCCGCGACGATCATCACTGTCGGCCAGCAGATGAGCGTGCCCCCGCACGGGCAGACGCTCGCGTTGATGGTCGCGATCGGGGAGTCCGGCCTGCGCAACCTGGACCATGGCGACGCAGTGGACAACACCACGATCGGTGTCTTCCAGCAGGGCGCCGGCTATGGCACCCCTGGGGAGCGGATGGACCCGGCGACCGCAGCCGCCGCCTTTTACACACGCATGCTGCACGTCCCGGATTGGCAGGCCCTCGCGCCGACCCTGGTCGCCCACGCGGTCCAGATCAACGCCGACCCGTACCACTACGCCCCGTTCTGGACTCCCGCCGAGCAGGTCCTCGCCGCACTGACGGGAGCGAGCGCCCGTGCGTGTCAGGTGCCGGCAGACGCTGCCGCTGCCGCTGTAGTCCTGGTTGGTGCGATTCAGGCGAAGAAGCTGAATTTCCTCGAACCCCGCTACCAGCAGCAGGTCATCAACATGGCTGACGGTACCGCGACGCCGGATTGCACGATCGACGCGCACGTCCTCCAGCTGATCGTCGTAGCTGTCCAGGCCTTCCAGCAGGTCGGAGTCAGCGACCTCAACCGGCGCTGCACAGGCACAACCCCAGGAGCGGGAACAGCGTCCGCCCATTGGAAGGGCAAGGCTGTCGACTTCTACGCGATCAACCGCCAATCCCTAACCGGCGCCGACCCGCTTTCCGTCCAGCTGATCCACGCCCTGGACCCTTTCGCGCCGCGCGGGTCATCGGTCGGTCAAAGCGACTGCCGGTCCCGTGCGCACATGACGCTCGGTGTGCTCATGAACTTCACCAGCGACTTTCCCGATACCTGCAACCACCAGCACATCCAAGTGCCCTGACCAAACGAGTCTCCCAAATGCGCGCCACAAATCGCTCCGTACCGGAAGTTCTAAGTGAAGGACGCATACGAAACCGAGGTGAACTGAGATGAACAAGAAGCTGATCGCACTCGTTGCCCTCCTTCCATGCCTGGCCCTCGCCGGCTGCGTCGGCACGACGCCAACACGGAACCCGTCGTTCACCACAGTCGCGCCGGCCAAACCAACGCCGACGTCGACGTCCGCACAGGATGCGATGCCGGCGGCATCAGGCATCGTCAGCAGCGTCTGGGTCGACGTCTACCCCGGCACCACCTTCAAGGCCAAGCACGGCTGCCGGTGCACGCTCCCGGACTCGCCTTCCGAGCTCTTCCCGGTCGGAACCCGAGTGCTGTTGCTGAAGGTCACTATGACCGGCAAGTGGATCCCCTCCCAGGGCAACCAGGACTTCCAGGACGTCACCGGCACCACCCTTAAGGGCACCCAGTTCGACGGCCGCCCCGAACTCGCCGTCCTCGACACCGTCGACGGACCCGCCGCCGCCAAAGCCGTTGGCGTGCCCTGGCTGCCCGCGGGGCTCTTCCATGGACAGTCGACTTGGACGGTCCCGAACGAGAAGAGCCGATCGTTCGCCGCCGCCTACTACGTCCCCGCCGGAGTCGACCAACTCGAACTCACCGTGAACATCCCGTCAGAGGGCAAGGCGAACATCCTCACCGTCCCCCTTCCGGCCTCCGCGACCGGCGCAGCCTCCGCGAGCGGGGAGTGACCGTCATGAACCTGATCTTCAACCTGCTCGGCCTGCTGGGCCTGATCTTCATCGCTCTGCTCGGCATCGCCGCCTCCGGCTACCTCGCCGCACGGCGAATGTGCGAAGCACAAGAACCCGAACCGTCGACCGATCCCACGGAAAGGAACCAAGAATCATGAACACCCTCAACGAAGCCCTCGTCACGGTCCACGCACGCATCATTACCGTGGCGGCGGTGCCGAACCCCAGCCCGGACTTCTCCGGGCCCGGCGTCGGGGCCTTGCAGACGATCGCGAACGTCGTGTTCGCCATCGTGCTCATCCTCGGTGTGATCGGCGGCCTGATCGCCGCCGGGTTTATCGTCGTCGGCCACGTCTCCAGCAACGGCCGTGTGCAGAAGGCTGGGATCATCGGCGTGCTCAGCTGCCTCGCCGGGGTTGCAGTCGCCGGCAGCATCGCCGGACTCATCAACTGGGGCCAGTCGCTCCACGTGGCGTGACCATCATGATCGCCACTCTCGCTTCCGCACCGCCGGATCCGTTCGCCCCGAACTATGGCTGCTTTGTCGCCGACTTCGGCTGCCAGGCCTCCCAAACCGTCGCCCAGTTCATGGGGTCCACCATCAAGAACCTCGGCGACTTCATCGCCACGATGATCGCCGGCTCCTTCAACACGAACATCGACCAGGCCAGCTGGAACATCGCCCACTCGCAATTCCTGTTCTGGATCGCCGTCACCGCACCCGTCATCTTGATCGTCGCGCTGGTCCAGATCGGCATCGCGATGATCCTGCAGGACTGGTCGCGCATCGGCCGCACCGCCGCCGGTGCCGCCCTTGCCATCCCGTTCAGCGCGATCTGCGTGTGGGGGATGCAGAAGGCTTCCGGCATCACCGACGACATCACGCACGCGCTTACCACCGCAGTCCAAGGCGGCGACCTGAGCCAAAGCCTGCTCCGGGTCGTCGGCCTCTTCGACGCCCCGAAGCAGATCCACGGCGCCGTCATGAAGACCATGCAGTTCTCCCAGGACGGCGTGATCTGGGGTATGGCCACCCAAGGGGCACAGGGTCCAGGCTCCGTCGGCGAATACGTGATGGCGCTGCTCATCGTCGGCTTGATGATGATCGCCTCGCTGTTCCTGTTCATCGCCATGTCGATCCGCGAGTTCGGGCTCCTGGCGCTGGCCGCGATGGCTCCGGTCGGGCTGATGATGATCGGCCAGCCCAAGCTCACAGCCTGGGCGCAACGCTGGCTGAACCTCTCCGTCGGGTTGCTTATCGCCAAGCCCCTGGCCGCCGGCGTCGTCCTCCTAGCGGTCGAGCTGACCAAAGCCAGCCTCAGTATCGGCGTCATCCTCGTCGCCGCCGGGGCGGTGATCGCCGCCTCGTTCAGCCCGCTCTGGGCGACCAAGCTCGTCTCGTTCGCCGGTGCTGAAGTCGGCACCGCGCTCCACCACCGGTTCTCCGTCCGCGATCAGTTCTCCCGGGCGAGCACCGCCGCCGCACCCGTCCGCACCGCGGCACGAGTCGTCAAGGTTGGGAGATAACTCATGACCACCCTCACCGCCGACCAGATCATCACCGAGGAAGGCGCACCCAGGGTCCGCTTCGCCGCCCGAGAACGCCGAGGGATCTTCCTCGGCCTGACGTTCCTGCAACTGGTCGTAATCGGCGTCGCCGTCGCGGTCCTATTCTCCACCCTCCTCATCGACATCAACGCGATCTGGGTGATGATCCCGATCGTCGCCGTCGTGGTGTTCTTCGCCCTCGCCACCTACCGGCGCGAACCGGTCATCGTGATCGTCGCCCAAGCTACGCGTTACGTGCGTCGCAGTCTGACTGGACAGACGATCTTCCGCCGAGATGTCTGGCTCCGCGTGAGCGTCGCCTCCCTCGACGTCGGGCACGCGCAGGTCGCCGCGGTCACCCCGGTCGTGACCTCCAAGTTCCTCCTCCCCGGCGCGCTCGGGGACGCGCAGATCATCCAGATCCCCGGTGCCGGCGGCTTCATCTACAACGCCCGCGGAAGACTCGCCTCCGTCACCGTCAAGGTCGGATCGAAAGCCTGGGCGCTGCGCGACAAGGGCACCCAGGAGGCCGCGTACGACGGGTTCGTGGAATGGCTCAGCTCGCTGGAGAACCTGCCCGGTGTCCGTGAGACCACCATCCGGATCCGCGTCGACCGGGCGTCCTCGAATGAGTTGCGGGACTACTTGGTCGTTAGGGAGAACGAACACGACCCGCAGGTCACCGCCGAGCTGCGCGAGCAGTATTGGGCGCTGACCCAGGCGGCCTCGAAGCGGTCGATGGGGTTCACGAACTACATCACCCTCACCTTCGACACCGCCGCGCTCAACGGCGCTATCCGCGACGCGGGGAAAGGACTCACCGGCCTTGCCGCCGTGCTCAAGGAGCGGGTCGCCGGCATCGAGACGTCCATGGAGCACGCCCGGCTCACCCCGGCCGGATGGCTGACTTCGGACGAGCTCGACGAGCTGAACGCCCTGTCCGCCGACCCCGTGGCCGCAGCGACGCGACGTGAGCAGGACTCCGGGATCGTATCTGCGCCGTCGCCGGTGATGGGGATCGACGAGGGCTGGGATGCGATGCGGGTGGACGAGTCCTGGCACCAGACCTTTTGGGTCGCCGAGTGGCCGCGCACAGACGTCCGCACCGGATTCCTCGAGCCACTTCTCTATACCGGCGATGCGACCAGGGTGATCACCCTGCAGGTGCGGCCGGTGGCGACTCACAAGGCGCTGGCCCAGCTGAATCGGGCCCAGTCGGACATGGAGACCGCAGCGACGATTCGGATGAAGCTGTCGTCGCGGATTCCGCTGACCCATCTGCGGGAGGAGGAGGACCTCGCGGTGCGGGAGCATGACCTTGTCGACGGGTTCGGCGACGTCCAGTACCGCGGGTTCGTGACGATCTCCGCCGAGTCCAAGGACGCTCTCGCCAAGGCGCGCACTGATATCGAGCAGGCCTCGCATCCGGCACGTCTCGTGCTGGCGTCCATGTCAGGGCAGCAGGCAGCCGGGTTCGTCACCGCGGCACTCCCGGTCCCGCTGGAAGGGGAATGACATGAAGCAGTCAGCTGTCATCGGTCGCATCCCGGCGAATGAGAAGCCGGGAGCGAACGGCCGCCACCGCCAGACCGCCACGGCGGAGAAGAACTCGTCCTGGAAGCTGCAGACTGCGGAGTTGCCGGCGTCGAAGATGCCGGCGTGGGGGTGGAAACAGCCGCACAACCTGCGTGGCCCACTGCGCGCCACCCCACCCGCACACCGCTGCTCGTCCAAAGTGCTGGGTGGTGCGTATCCGTTTCTGGCCGAGACCGGGGACATCCTCACCGGCGCGTACATCGGCGAGAACCTGCTCTCCCGGGCTCCGTTCTGCTTCGACCCCTGGGACGCGTACTCCGCCGAAGCCGTCCGCTCCCACTCCGTCGCCATCCTCGGCGTCAAGGGCACCGGCAAGTCGATGCTGGCCAAGTCCTGGTCCTCCCGGCTCGCCCGGCTGGGTCGCAAGATCGCCGTCCCGCACGACCCCAACGGGGAGTGGGTGCGCGTTGCCGCGTACGTTGGCGGCACCTCCATCTCCGTCGGCCCCGGCAAGGCTGCGCGGATCAATCTGCTCGATGAGGGTCCACGGGACCTCTCGTTCTCGGATGAGGACTGGAACCAGAACGTACTCCAATACCGTCGTGCGACGGTGAAGACGATCATCCGCCGGCTCCGCGAGGGCGGGAACCTGGAGCCGGTCGAGCACACGGCCCTCGACGTCGCCCTCGACGCCCTCCGCGGGAACTCCACCGTTACCATCACTCACGTCTACGACCGCCTCGTCGACCCCAACGAAACCATCCCGACAGAGGTCGCGGACGCTGGCCACCGCCTCGCTCACTCGCTGCGTCGAATGGTGTCCGGAGACCTCACCGGCTTCTTCGACGGGCCCTCCACCGTCCGCTTCGACGCGGACGCCCCAATGATGGTCGTCGACACCTCCGCACTGAAGGGCGCGTCGCCGGAAGCGCAGGCGCTCGCTCGGCTGGCGACCGCGAACTGGATCCGCCGCTCCAGCTTGGGCGCGAACCGGCAAGCTCGCGTCATCATCCATGAAGAGGCCGCAGTCGAACTTCTCAACGACGTCTCCGGCGGCGACGGCCTCGCCGACCGCGTGGAGGACGAGAAGGTCGCCCGCCACCTCGGCACCTCCAACTGGTACCTCCTGCATCGAGTCGCCGACCTGGACGCGCTTGGCGACCGCAACAGTGCCCTCCACTCCCGCGCTCTCGGCCTCCTGGCCGACTGCGAGACCCGCATCTCCTACGCGCAACATTCCGGTGAGATCGCGCGGTCGCGGGAGATCCTGGGCTGGAACGACACCCAGGCCGACCTCGTCCGCAAGCTTCATAAGGGTGAAGGGCTGTGGCAGATCGGACAGGACCGGGTAGCGAAGGTCCGCAACATCTGCACCGACTACGAACTCGGCATCTTCCGCACCGACGCCATGGGGGGTGAGCGGGCATGAGAACCCATGGCTCCACCTGGACCCAGTTGGCCGTCTACTGCCTCTTCGCCCTCGTCGCCGCCGGCGCCCTCACCACCGGCATCGCCAACGCCACCATCACCATAACCTGCGGCGGGGGAGGCCAGCCTGGGAGCGTCTTCGCCGGCCTCCAACTGGCCATCGGCGGCGACCCCAGCGGCTTCGCCCTCGCTCGCGGATGCGAAGCACCGGTGACCTTGGTCCGAGGGCTCGACCTCCTCGCGGTCTTCCTGCTTCTGAGCCTCGTGGCGGTGGTCGTGGTTTGGTGGCTTCGGTACCGCCAGTCTGATCGGCACTTCATCCACGAGCTCCGCGGCCGTGACGGGCTCGCCAAGCCCGGTGAGGTTCGCATGCACACCTCCGCACGCACGGCGCTCCAGCGTGCCAAGACGCTGCGCCCAGCGTTGGTGAACCCGGATCCGTCGGCTGCGGGGTGGAAGGTTGGCAGCGCTCACGGGCAGGACGTCTACGTGTCGATCGAGGACTCGATCGTCGTGGAAGGCGCGCCCCGCTCTGGAAAGGGCTACCGGTTCATCATCAACGCCATCCTTGACTGGGACGGCCCGCTCATCACCACCTCCACTCGCAACGACAATCTCTCCGCCACTATGCGCGAACGCGCCCGGCTCGGCGAGGTCACGGTGTTCGATCCCCAGGAGCTCACCGGCGTCCGCTCGGCGCTGCGGATCTCGCCGGTCGCCGGGTGCGAAGACCCCCTGGTGGCGGACCAGCGCGGTCAGGCGATCATCGCCGGCACCGCCCTGGGCGCCTCGAAGACCAACCAGGAATGGGCGCAAGTGTCTTCCTCCGTGCTCTCCCGACTGCTCCACGCTGCAGCAGTATCCCAACGTGGCACCGATGCCTTGGCCCGGTGGGGCTCCAACCCGCGCCTCGCACGCGAAGCCGTGAGCGTGCTCGCCAACCAGGGGTCCCCCGGCTGGTCGGAGGACTTGGACGCGATCATCAACGGCGATGAGAAGCTCCTGGCGAACTCCTGGTTCGGCGTCTTCGGCGCGCTCCGACCGCTGTCCATCCCGTCGATCAGGAAGGCGATGACGCCGGGGCCGGGGGAGCAGTTCGACCTCGACGCGTTCCTCGCCGGATCTAACAGCCTCTACCTTGTCGGCACCGGCGCCGGCGCCGGATCCGTCGGCGGGTTCCTCGGCGCGGTCCTCGACGACATCGTCGAGACCGCACGACGGAAAGCTCTTGCCTCGCCCGGGTCGCGGCTGGATCTGCCGCTCGCGCTGGTCCTGGACGAGATCGCGAACATGTTCTCCTGGCCTGCGCTGCCACGGATCATGGCCGATGGTGGCGGCATCGGCATCTCCACCATCGTCGTCCTCCAGGCCCTCTCGCAGGCCGAGACCGCCTGGTCGCGGTCTGAGGCCGACACGATCTGGTCGGCCGCCACCGCCAAGCTCCTCCTCGGCGGCGCATCCGACGTCGACCACCTGCGCGACATCGAATCTCTTCTCGGGACCCGGCGGATCCGGAACACGGGGCACTCCTATAACGACAACGGGTCGTCCACGAACGTGCAGAACGAGAAGGTCCCGGTGATGACAATCGACGAGATCCGCCGCATGCCCGAGACCGTCGGACTGCTCGCCTACCGCAACCGGCGCGGAATCCTGCTTGACCTGCGTGGCTGGACCGACCGCGACGACGCCCGCCAAGTCAGCGCGGGCAAGAAGCTCACCGAGCTCGACCAGCAGGTCGTGTTCGCCGAACAGTACCAAGCCGCGCTCGATCGCCGAGGATCAGCTGGAGAGGGAGACTGATGTCCAACCGTCGCCGTCCCGCCCGGGGCAACACGTACCGCACCAACTACCTGCACTCCGGAGCCTGGTTCGCCCGCCGCGACCGATGGTTCCTCGACGAGCAGACCCGCAACGGCGAAATCCGCTGCGCCCTCTGCCTCGGCGCCGGTGGCTCCCACTCGCTCGAGCTGCACCACCTCGACTACCGCGGCGTCACCCAGACCCCGCACGGATGGACCGCCCACGAGCCGCATGAAGACCTGACCGCGCTGCACCCGCGCTGCCACGAATACGTCCACCAGCTGATCGACCGCGACCGTGCCCTCTCGGGGTTCGTCTCGCGCCGCACCGCTTCCGTCCAGGCGATCGCCCGGCTGCAGGCCAAGATCGCCCACTACATCGAAGCGTCCCTGGAGCAGCCGTGACCGACGACATCCCCCTCGACGACCTCGTCGCCTCCCTCGCCGAGGGATGGGAGAACCAAGCGCCCCGGCAGAGTCCTGGAATGCTCGGCATCCGCGTCATCAACTGGCGCACTCTGGAGGACGAGGACGCCCGACGGGTGTGGACCGACCTGCGGGAGTGGGTGGTCTGGTTCACCCACCGCTACAACATCGCTCCGAGGAAGATCCCGCCCTGCTGGTTCAAGCACGGCGCGCTCGTCGAGGAACTCTCCGCCCTGCACACCGCCTGGCTGGTCTCCTACGACAGCCTCGACGCCGGCTACGGACCCATCGGCTGGCACGAACGCCTCGCCGTCGCGCTGCCCCGACTGGCGACTTGGTACAACGGCGAATGCCATAACGGCCACACCGAACTCCTACAAACCGGCGACGACACAATCCCCACGGAGTGGGCCGATTGGATTCGCCAGAGCCACGCCAATCCGCAAGCCGAACGCCGCTGATTGCGCGCCCTCTGCGCGCATCTTCCGAGCCCGACCCGGAAGTTCTAAGTGAAAGCGACCCAACAGATGGCCGCCAAATGGAAAGGAAGAAAGATGAGCACACGAGTCCCGATCAGCATCGAAGGCAACCTCGTCGCCGACCCCGACTACGGCGAGTCCCAGAACGGCACGAAGTTCGCCAAGTTCACCGTCGCCGTCACCGACCGCAAGCTCGAAGACGGCAAGTGGGTCGACGGAGACACCCAGTACCACCGCACCACCGTCTTCGGCCGCACCGCCGAGAACGTCCGCGCCAGCCTCGCCAAAGGCGACACCGTCATCGTCAACGGCAACCTCGAGTTCCGCCACTGGACCGACCAAGCCACCGGCGAACCCCGAGCCGCCACCGAAGTCGTCGCCGACAGCGTCGGCCCCTCCCTCCGCTACACCACCGCGGAAGTCACCCGCCGCGCCCCAAAAGCTGAAGGCCCGGACACATACGTGACCGGGCCAGTCGCCACCGTCGCGTCAGCCGGGCGAGCGCCGGCCGTTGTCTAGTCCGAAACAGTAGGTGGGGTGGTCCTTTGGCCACCCCACCTTCGCGTGCCCCATGGGGCTTCGCCGCGTTGCATCAGCTTGGCCCTGGAATGCTAGAGAGATCGGTAAGTAGATACCTCCGCCGGACCCGCCGCATCCGCTCGTCGTCGCCCCAGGACTCGATCGATATCGTCAGAAGCCCCAATGCCTCCAATTCCTTCGTCGCGCGGGTCCAGGTGTCATCGGACATTCCATATTGACTGAACCCGGAGCAGCAGGTCTTCGACGCGATGATGGACGGCTGGCGGAATCAGCAGCTCTCACGCGGGCTCCGTGAGCAGACGATTCAGAACCGCACGGCGACGGTGCTCCGGTTCCGGGATTTCGTGGACAAGCCGCCGTGGAAGTGGACGGTCGCGGACGTCGACGATTTCACGAGGGAAGCCACCGATCGCACGCTGACCCTGTCGACGCTGCGCCACCATCATGGAGCCATCCGCGGGTTCTGCGACTACCTGACGAACCCGTTGTACGACTGGATGGAGATCTGCGAACGGGAGTTCAGCGAGATCCCGTCGCAGGTGTGCTTGCCGTGGAACACGGTTGCGCACCGGTTCGAGTTCGAGGGCGACGGGAAGCGCCGCCCGTTCACCTACGACGAGGTGGAGCGCCTGTTTGACACCGCCGACGCCCGTGTCGAGCTGCTTGTGAACTCCGGGCGGAAGGGCGCGCTCGGGGCGTTGCGGGACGCGCAGCTGCTGAAGACGGTCTACGCGTTCGGGCTGCACCGCACCGAGGCGGTGATGCTCGACACCGTCGACCTGCACCACAACGCCGAGATGCGTCAGTGGCGGCGCTACGGCGCGATCCACGTGCGGTGGGCGAAGGCCGCGGGAGGCGGTGCGCCTCGTCGTCGTACAGTGCTGCTGGTGCCGGAGTTCGACTGGTGGGTGCCGGGCATGCAGCAATGGCTCGAGCAGGCTCGGGAGCGATTCGCTCCCGGCGACGACCTCGACGCGCTCTGGGTGACCGAGCGCCGCACGCGCCTGTCCGCCGGCTACCTCGACCGAAGGTTCGCGGAGCTGCGTGACGAGGCCGGCCTGTCGAAGGATCTGACGCTGCACAGCCTCCGACATTCCTACGTCACGCACTTGCTGGAGTTCGGCTACGCCGAGCGCTTCGTCCAGGAGCAGGTCGGGCACATGCACGCGTCGACGACCTCGATCTATGCCTCTGTCAGCTCGGACTACAAGAACCGGGTGCTCGCGGAGGCGCTGAAGTCCCTCATCGAAGGAGAAGCGGGATGACCGTTGAACTCGAGACTGGCTGGAACCTGCGCAGCGTGATGGCGTCGCGCGGGATCTTCCAGACCTCCAAGCTGAAGCCGCTGCTCGAGGAGCGCGGCATCGACCTCTCCCGGGAGCAGGTGTATCGGCTGGTGACGCAGCCGCCGCAGCGGGTGCGTCTTGACGTCCTCGCCGCGCTCTGTGACGCACTGGGGTGCTCTCTCGACGATCTCGTGACGATCACCCGCCGCGAGGCCGCGGCCCCGGTGGCTGTGGGCGAGGAGGCGACGCGCGGGTCAATCGGTGATCTCCGCCCCGTTCGCGCGACGATCCGCCGTCCACGCACGAATTAGGCCCGTCGTGGCCAAGCTGCCGCAGGAGCCGAGGGTCGCGGAAGTCGTGATGCTCATCCAGTGGGGCGCGCTCGAGATCCCGGCGGAACGCCTCGCCGAGATCGTGAGCACAGTCGCTCCGGTACCGCTCACGCAACGCCTTCTTGAGCTTGCCCTCCTCAAGCAGCCTGGAGTCCTCGAAGGCCGTCACCAGAACGTGCCGGTGACGGTCCAGGACCTCGCGCACGCGCTCATCGCGGAAGGGGCGAGCCGGGTCGTCCTGCCGACGTGCGAGACATGCGGGCGCGCTGTCCGCATGCCGCACAAGACGCCGAGCGGCGGACGTCGCTGCTCCCGGTGCGAGAGGAATGCCAGATCCGTCGCGTGCGCGACATGCGGGCGGGAGAGGCCAGTGCAGCGCACCATCAGCGGAAAGCGGTACTGCCGCGAATGCTGGCGCGCCGACCCCCGCTCGTTCGGCCACTGCTCGCGGTGTGGTCAGCACGCGACCATCGTCGTCCGTCGCCCCGAGCTCGTCTGCCTGGCCTGTTACACCGCGCCGATCAAGACCTGCGGGGTCTGCGGGGAGCCCGGCAGAGTCGCGTCCCACCTCGACGGGCGACGCGTCTGCGCCCGCTGCTACTACGCGATGCGCACTCCGCAGCCCTGTCCGGAGTGCGGGCGCAAGGTGTTCCTCACCGGGTTCATGAACGACCAGAAGGTGTGCGCCGATTGCGCGGGCACCCCGGTCACGATGGCGTGTCCTGGTTGCGGTTCGATCGAGGAGGTCCGCAAGCACCGCCTGTGCGTCGAGTGCCGCCGGCCCATCGCAATCCGCCGGCTCCTCGCCGACGACACTGGAGTGATCCGTGCGGAACTACAACCTCTCGCGGACTACCTGATCACGCACCATGGCAAAGCGATCTCGCTCGAGCGGTGGTTGCACAAGAGCAAGTGCGCAGCCGTGCTCAGCGAGCTCGCAGACGGGACCCTGCCCCTTGCCGCCGACGCAATCATCATCAGAGCCAGGTCGGGGCAGTCCGCGGCGTTCCTCCTCTCACTGTTGGTCCGCTCTGGCGTTCTGCCGGAGCTCGACGTCGAGGCCGCGCGCTTCGACCACTGGCTCGAGGAATGGCTGGCCAACGTCGAGCATGCCGAGGACCGGCTGATCCTGCGCCGGTACTGCACCTGGGAGCTGCTCCGTTCGACCCGTGCGTTCCGGGCGGTGTCCCGCAGCCCATCGAGCCCCGCCGTCGGCTTCCAGCGGCAACGAGCAGCACTCAAGCACTGCGCCGCGCTCCTTCACGAGATCCGATCGCAGCACGAGACGATCGCCACTTTCCCGCAACGCCGCCTCGACGCGCTTCTCACCGACTCGCCGAGCCAGCGCGACGCGCTGGCTCCATTCACTCGTTGGCTGCGACGGCACCGGCTGAGCACCCTCCGCGTCGAGTTCCGCATGAGTCGCCTCGAGGGCCGGCACTACGAGTCCGACCATCGGTGGCAGATGGCCCGCCGATTCCTCACCGACGCGGACATGGACTCGAGGACCCGCACCGCGGGCCTGCTCGTGCTCCTCTACGGTATCCAGCTCACCCGCATCGTCACCCTCACCCGCGATCAGGTCGACGCGACCTCCCGCCCGGTGAAACTCACCGTCGGAACCGAGCCGATCGAACTCCCCGAGGCCCTCGGGAACGCGATCGTCGACCTCGTCGACGCATCGATGCGCCATCCCGAGGGGTGGCTCTTCCCTGGCAGAAACCCGGGGCTGCACTTGACCCCGGGGCCAATCAGCCGCCGTCTCCGTGCGGAGGGACTCCGCTCCGGGAGCGCCCGGACCACGGCCCTGATCGAGCTCACCCGTCAGATGCACCCCCGGATCGTCTCCGACTTGCTCGGTATCACACCAGCATCCGCGGCCGCGTGGTCGCGCCTCGCCAGCGGCGATTGGTCGGACTACCCGAAGGTCCGCGCAGTGCCCGGCTGAAGTGAGTGGGTGGCCTGGCCCACGACCTCCTTGACGTCCTCAGCCGTTGAGCGTCTCGCGCGCGATCGGTAGCAGGAGGTTCAGGCACACCAGGCCGACACCGACCACGACGAAGACGTCGGCGACGTTTCCGACGAACAGGTCGCCGTAGGCGAGGAAGTCGGTGACGTGCCCGCGCGCGAACGAGGGCGGGTTCACGAGCCGGTCGACGAGGTTGCCGACCGCGCCTCCCAGGATCAGTCCCAACGCAAGACCCCACCGTGCGCCGTGCAGCCGCACGGCGAAGGCGACCACCGCGGCGGACGCGAGCACGCCGATGAGGGTGATGATCCAGGTGGCCCCGGAGCCGAGCGAGAACGCGGCTCCGGGGTTGTAGACCAGCGACAGGCCGAACAGATCACCGAGAAGCGGGATCCGCTCACCCTGCGTCAGCTGCGCCACCGCGAGGGCCTTGGAGCCCTGGTCGATCACCAGAGCGAGCACCGCGACGGCGAGGGTGACACCGAGCGCCCGCCCGCTGCCCCTGGACGACTCACTCGTCTTCTCGACAACAACGACATCCTGCGCGGTCACGCGCTGACCTTCCGCGTCCGGGCGGCGCGCAGGCCGTTGAGGATCACGACGACCTCGGCGATCTCGTGCACCAGCACCACGGCCGCGAGACCGAGGACGCCGAACAGGGCCAGCGGGAGCAAGGCAGTAATGATCAGCAGCGACAGGAGGATGTTCTGGTTGATGATGTGCCGTCCTCGGCGGGCGTGGTCGAACGCGCGCGGCAGTAGGCGCAGGTCGTGCCCGGTGAAGGCGACGTCGGCGGACTCGATCGCGGCATCCGACCCGGTCGCGCCCATCGCGATCCCGATGTCCGCCGCCGCGAGGGCCGGCGCGTCGTTGATGCCGTCGCCGATCATCGCGACTGGCCCGTGCGTGCCGAGCTCGCCGATCGCGGCGGCCTTGTCCTCGGGGCGCAGCTCGGCGCGCACGTCCTCGATCCCGGCCTGCGCGGCCAGCGCGCGGGCGGTACGGGCGTTGTCGCCGGTGAGCATCGTGACACCGACGCCCTGGGCAGCGAGGGTGCGGACCACTTCCGGAACTTCAGAGCGCAGCTCGTCGCGGACGCCGATCGCAGCCACGGACAGACCGTCGCGGTGCACGATCACGACCGTCATGCCCTGCTCCTCCAGCCCTGCGACCCGGTCTCCGAGCGTCCCGGCGTCGAGCCAGCGCGGGCTGCCGACCGTGATCCGCGCACCGCCGAGCGTGCCTTCGATGCCGTGCCCGGCCTGCTCGGTCACACCCTCGGCCGCGGCGGCTCCCGGTGCGGCGGCCGTGATCGCGGCGGCGAGGGGGTGGGTGCTGTGCTGCTCCAGCGCGGCAGCCCAAGCCAGCGCCTCCTCCTCTGTGATGCCGTCGGCGGTGAGCACGGCGGTGACGGCGGGCTCGTTGCGGGTGAGGGTGCCGGTCTTGTCGACGGCGACGTGACGGATCACGCCGAAACGCTCGAACGCGGCACCGGACTTGATGATCACGCCGAACTTGCTCGCCGACCCGATCGCGGCCACCACCGTCAGCGGCACCGAGATCGCCAGCGCACATGGAGACGCCGCAACTAACACGACGAGGGCGCGGGTGATCCACAGCTCCGGGTCGCCGAGCAGCGACCCGATGATCGCGACGAGGGCAGCGAGGATGAGCACACCCGGGACGAGAGGGCGCGCGATCCGGTCCGCGAGACGCGCCCGGTCGCCCTTCTCCGCCTGCGCCTGCTCCACGAGCTCCACGATCGTGGTCAGCGAGTTGTCGGTGCCCGCCGCGGTCGTCTCGACCTCCAACGCCCCGGCGGTGTTGATCGCACCGGCCGACACTGTGTCTCCGGGCTCGACCTCGACCGGGATGGACTCCCCGGTGATCGCGGACGTGTCCAGGCTGGAACGTCCCGTGCGGACGACGCCGTCGGTTGCGATCCGCTCGCCCGGCCGCACCAGCATCAGCTGCCCTGCTTGGAGGTCCTTCGCGGCAACCTCGACCGAGACGCCGTCGCGGCGGACGGTCGCGGTCTCGGGGACGAGCTTGAGCAGCGCCCGCAGCCCGCCGCGGGCGCGGTCCATCGCCTTGTCCTCCAGCGCCTCGGCGATCGAGTACAGGAACGCCAGCGCGGCGGCCTCCTCGACATACCCGAGGATGACCGCGCCGACCGCGCTGATCGTCATCAGCAGGCTGATGCTCAGCTTGCCCTTGAACAACTTCCGGATCGCGCCCGGGGTGAAGGTCGACGCACCCAGCAGCAGGCCGATCCAGAACGCCACCAGCGCCGGGATCTCCATCCCGGACCACTCCAGGATCAGACCGGTCAGGAACGCGACGCCGGAGAGCACCGGGACCATGATCCCGCGATCGGTCCACCAAGGACCGTCGTGGTCATCATCGTCATCGTCGCGCTCGACGCCCTCCACCTGGGACTTCGTCACATCGCTCATGCGCCCGCCCCGATTCCGCAGCAGCCCGGCACAGTGCACGACGCATCTACACACGGCGCGTTCTCGTCCACCGCGAGCGTGACATCTAAAAGCGCGGCCAGCGCCGCCGCGAGATGCGGGTCGGCAATCTCGTAGCGCGTCTGCCGCCCCTCGGGCTCGGCAACCACAATCCCGCAGTCACGCAGACAGGTGAGGTGGTTGGAGACGTTCGAGCGGGTCAGCTCCAGCTCACGCGAGAGCACGGCCGGGTAGCTTGGGCCGCCGAGCAGAGTCATCAGGATCCGGGAACGCGTCGGGTCCGCCATCGCCCGGCCGAGCCGGTTCATGACGTCGAGGCGTGAAGCAATAGTCAGCATCTACTGAACTATACAGCAGGCGCTGACTAATCATTCAGAGTCGAGAACCTCGAATACGCGACTCGGCAACAATCGGAGCTACCAGTAGCGCGTTCCGGTAGCGTTCTCCCCTCACCCGGCAGCAACCAAGGTCTCGTCGGACTCAGATGGCGAGTTGCGCCAACGTGACGCCGGTCGAATGTGCCTCGCCACGTCCGCTTACCGTCGACGCCCGGTGCGAAGTGAATCGTTGGGCGGGTCCCACCGCCTCCAGTGAGTGCTTCGATTGACGCTTCGATGGGAACCGACTTCAGGAGGCGTCGTCAGCTGAGAGCGAATGAAGATCTGCTTCAATCGCGAGAGCGCGCAGGTGTCCTACGGCCTGAACGATCGGAGACGCGAACGTGTCGGCGATAGAAAGGTCTACGCCGGCGAGCACCTCCGCGAACGTGCCGCCATCATCCCCTTCGCTGGCCACGAGACTTTCGAGCTCCCTGTAGATAACGATCGCGTCGGCCCAAGCTTGGGGATCATCGTCAATGCTTTCGGCGGATGGAATCCGGGCGGTGGATTGGACACCGCGCCATCCATCAGGACGGCGACGACTCCACCCGTTCGCCGACGAGGCAGAGATAAGCGAGCCGATTAAGTTGTCTGCTCGCTCCTGGAACACGGACGGGGCCAGTAGGGCTCCTAAGCGCCGCGCGATGTCGGGGTAGTCAGTGGGGTCGATGTCTCGCAGCGGACCTTCGGCATCATCGAGAACTGCGCCGACTTGGACAAGTCGGCCGAGGTGCATTGCGACGAACCGCGTGCGGGTCTGGAAGCATGCTTCCTCGCGTGCCGACGGTCCCCACGACCGAAGGGACTCCTCAGTTGCTGCCCATGCAGAGGCGTCGACTGCGATGATTAGCTCGAGTGGAAGCAGCGGATCGGTCGGATTCAGGATTTCCTGCACAGAACTCGCGAACACCTCTACACCTGACTCTGTTAGCCGCTGTTCAACGGCCGCAAGGGATCCGTCCGCAGCGCTGACTGCACTCGTTAGCGTCAGAGCGCTAGTGTCCTCCAAGGATCGCCCGCGAATGTCCCCGGGCGACAGCGCTCCCTGCCCACGCGCAACCAAAATACGGGCAGCCATCGAGGCGAGACTGCCGAGTTCGTTCGGAAGCAGCGGTCCAACCCCTGCGTATTCCGGAAGGGTATCCTCAGCCCGCGCCCCCGCCAGCGCCTGAGGGGCTCCGGCGAGGCGCAGGCCCGCGCCCCCGAGGTTGGCGGCATCGTTCAGTCCCTGACTAACCTGCAGGAGGCTCTGGGCGATCAGGTCGAGAGCGGCCTTGGAGGGATCACGAGTCGTTTCGCGAAGCCGCAGATCGAAGTCGGCGGCAAACGGTAGCTCGGCACTAAGTCGCCCAATGAGTTGGGGATCGAGCGGCGGTCCCGGAAGTTGGGCAACCAGCGCGGCAACAGAGACGACCTTCTCGATCCACTCTCGACGCCCACGCGAACTGTCTCGCTCGGAAAGACGAGCAGGGAGCGCCATCAAGAGTTCCAAAAGCTGGGCACTCGCGTCTGCTTGTCTACGGCAACGATCGGTCCATCGTTCAGTACTCAGAAGCTCTGTCACTGCGATCTGCAAAGCGATGGAGCGTTCCGTCGCGATGCGTCTTGGGAGAGCGCCGACCCGCATTCGCTTCTTCCCGTCGATTGGCGCAGACGCGCCTCGGGCTGGCACGACGACTTCAACCGAAACGACGTCAGCTTCTGGGCACGCATCAAACAGTCTTTGCGCGAGAAACACTGCCTGTGAATTGAGCGAGGTCGGATCTTGACCTGCTTGAGGCTGATATCCGCGCTGAACATCCACGGTGCCAAATCGGGCCACTGCCCTAGCGGACACCTCGCAGAATGTGTCCGAAGTGTAGGTCGAGGCCCGCGCAAGGTTGCTCGACGACGAGGGCAGTTCTCTTCGATCCGAGAGGACCACATCCACAGCAAAACCGGAATCGTCAGCCTCAACGGCCCATCTTGCCCGCTGGCGAGGTGGGCCAAATGCTTGCTCGACTCTGGGCCCTTCAAGTTCGGCAACCACGGCCAACGTGGCGATCAACTGAGCGAATACATCCACTACATCAACACGAAGTGGGTCTGCCACTCGAGCCGAGTGTTTCGCAAATACAGCGGCAGCAGCGGCTAGCGGCAGCGTCCGATATCCCTCAAGCCGTTCAGAGAACCGCACAGCAACATCGAGTGGGGCCTCCATGAGTGTCTGCAGAATCACGTCGTCCGAAATCTTCGAGACTACCGTTTGGCGGGCTGAAGAATCCCACTCGGGAAGGCGTGCGCCGGCGGACGCAATCTGCCGGAACAGATCATTGCCGGTAAAGATGTCGCTGAACCTGGAGGTATAGGCCAAGAGGTAATAGGAAGACACATCAATCGTCGGCGGCGTGATTTGCTTGACGTATCCGAGGGTCGCAGCCACATAAGCCGAAACGTCTAGCCGCTCGGCAGCATCGACAAGCGCTGCAATTTCCCTAGCCGAGGTCGGGCCCGGCGCGTTTGCGAGGTCGTTTACGCGATCAGCAATTGACTTCACGAGCGGGTCTATAACGCGGCGGGCCGAAGTGAGTCGATCCGCAACCGACGACACGGTTTCGAGCCTAGCCGCACGCAGAACGCGGGTTGCAGCGCGCCGGTACAGCATTGGCCTCACCTCCGCCGGAGCAGCGGCGATGCTCCGTGCGTATGTTGTGGCCAGTGTGGGCGGGGGGACCTCGTGGAGCAAATCCAGCAGCACCTCCGCGCGCAGGTCATGAAGGGCGCGCCACGAGGTGCCGTCGTCGGAGACGATCAGATGCTCATCTCGCAGTCGTGACAAACGACGCGCGACGATCGCAGGAGACTCCCCAACTAAACGTGGCAATTCGTCTGCGGGCACGGATCGACCGAGAGTGTGCAAGGCGGTGATTACTGCCAAGAGTTCTCTTGAATCAGCATGGTCAGTGTCATCGAGTCCCTGCAGCTGAGTGCGCAACACTTCGCGCAGCCGACGTCCTGTCGTGGCGATCGCCACGAACTCCATGAGAAGTCCATCTGCGCGGTGGATTGCCTCTTCGGGTTCGGTAGCAAGTTCGAACCCAGCGGCACGGAGACGAGCGTATATTCGCGCAGCCGACTCTCGCGCAAGCCGCGAGTCCACCAGGTGTGCACCCTCAGCAATCGACGGAAGAAGGTCTTCTTGCCGACATGCCGCCAGGATCGAAACCCCTGAGAATTCGAGCAGCCGGTCTCGAGCCTCTGGCCAACGCTCGGTTGCCGCGCGCCCTAGATCGTCGATGCAAACAACTACTCTGCGTTCAGGCGTCGGAGAAAGCATCCGCACAAGTCGGATCAGGCTTTGCACGTCTGAATCGCTCGAGACCCGAAGCACACGTATGAGCATTGGGCCGTCCTGAAGCAGCGACGCGGATCGCCAAAGCAGGCCTGATTTCCCTGTGCCACTCGCGCCGACGATTAGGACCTGACGGCTCGACTCGAGTGAAGACAGAATTGACTCGCACTCAGGGACGCGGACCACGTCGAGGTCTGCCCCGACGTGGCTGGGGACGACCCTTACGCCGGAGAAGAACTGCTCCTCGCTTTCGGTTGCTATGCGTGAGAAGTCGGCAAACTCGCATACACCTTCCCGAAGCGCGGCCTCGAAGTTCTGTTGGTCGACAGTCTCGCGCAACCGGGAGATCATCGAGTCCACGTCAGCGAGGGTTCGAAGATGGGCAGTCGCGACGTCGCGGCCACGCTGCGCTGACGATACCAAAGCAAGATCTGCAGCAAGGTGCGATCGCGCAATAACGGCAACCGCGGGAGGAATCGAGTAGGCCCTTGCGAGTAGCGACTCGACTTCGACCACAAGTGGGTCCTCAACAACGACAAGGTGGGTTCGGCCAATTAGGCGTTCCGCTGTGTCCGGGTCGCGACGACTGGCTGATAGCTGGTCTCGCACCGCTCGCGTAAGCTCAGCGTCGCCTTGGGGGATTGTTGAACCCCATCCTGTAGCGCCCGCGGCGAAGCCTGCATTGCTGACGATGGCGTACCCGGCGACGCTTCCGTCGTAGTCGCGAGCCGCCTCGACTTGAGCGGCATGCGCGATTACAGACGCAGTCTCCGCGCGACTCATGGTCCGCGCGCTCCGCTGCTTACTCTGGACAAGAAGCCAGCTGCCGTCCTGAAGGCGGCAATCAATGTCCTCAAAACCCTCAGGACGGACAGCGGACACCCGAGGAAGTGGAGAGTCCGACAGCCTCCCGGAACCGAGGAGCAGGGTCGCAAGGTTGATCTGATAGGTCACCCCCGCGACGTTCGCCGCTCCGCTTCGGAGCCGGGCAAAGAGTTCATCGGAAGACTCTTCCGAAAGCAAACTGACGGCGCGCGCCTCCCGTTGGCGTTGGCGCTTCAAAGCCTCGCGTTTAGCGCCCCCGGGTTGTCCCTTTCCCACGACACCTCCAAGCACGATCCACACTGGCACCGTATCCTGCCTCAGGCAGCGGGTGTTCTGGTAGGTGCCATTTTTGGGGGGGGGGGGGGGGGGGGCAAGCAGTGAAGGGTCGGGTTGCTCGGCATCGAGCGAAGGGCTATCCGTCCAAGCTCTCGACTGCGCGCATCGTCTCTGCAAAGCCGACTTCACCGGTTCGCCACATTCGGAGGGATGCGACCAGGTCCGGAAGATTAGCAACGATCCAAGTGTGTGAACGTCTCGGCAGCCGGTACACGACCTTGCCAACGAAAACCATCATGTGGGCGTCTTGGCCCCGCGCGAGCATGTGCACACGATCGACCTCGACTAGCAGCCCCCTAGCTTTCGGCGGCCAATTAACTCGGATCACGTCAGTCGAGTCGCGAAAGCTCTTATCTACAAGGTCTCGGATGTGACTGAATAGGCCACTCAACGCATCATCGAAGCGGTCCCGGTACTGGGAGTCTCTCGAGACCGCCCAGCTCCTCCACGCGACGAACACGGTCACCCCGCCGGCCACGATCGCACCCGCGAGCGCGCCCCACATTGTCGCCCAGAACTGCTGCCAGAAGTCCACAGCCGAATCCTAGGTTCGAATGGACCTCGAAGGCGGAAGCGCCGGATCGATTTGGGACAAATGATCGGACGGATGGCCGCATCGTCACTCCGGGTGCCAGTAGATGAGTAAGGGCGCGAGCGGGAGAAGCGAAGGTATCACTCATCGATGCTATTGGCTCCCAAGGTCGGCTGCCGGGGATGGCCCTTCCGGTCGGAACCGCACCAACCGCCGTGGTCTGGTGGACACTGGTGACATGAGTCTCGATGCGCCAGCGCCAGCGCCGTCCGGAGCTACCGGACGCGAAGCGGTAGAGATCTGCCGCCAGTGGATGGCCTACCTGGGCGCAGTCGACGTTGTTGTGGCGGAAGGCTCCGCCACCGACATTTGTGATTTGTACAGCTCGCGGTATCTTGCATGGGTTCAAAGCCGCAGAGGAAATCTTGACCTTGGTGTTGTCGAGCGCGCTGCAGCCGTCGGGTCGGTTGATGGCCGCTCATCACTTGTTTTCCTCAGGGGAGGTGTTTTCCCAACGGTACAAGACCGAGCAGACAATCTAACGGTGGGTCTGCTTCGTTTCGACCCACGAACGGGCGCTTTGGATGGCGCGAATGCTGTTGGTCGGCAGATACTCGCGAGTGGACTTGTGGGATAGCTGTTCCGGTTAGTGCAGGGCACGGCCTGTAGAGCTGAGAGGCGAGACGCTCGTAGCGGGCCCCGTTTGAGAACGAGCCGCGCGGTTGAATTCGGCTCGTGCGGCGGCCCTAGAGATCTCGATCGTCTCCTCCACAGGTTGCCGTTGCATGGTCTCGACTAGCTGAGCCCGAGCCGACGCCTCGGTGGGAGCTACGACTACCGCTAGGTTGCTGGACGTGCCTCTCGTCATTCCTACATACAGGCCGGCGCCGTCGACGCCAGGGCCGACTATAGATCGGTCCGTTGTCTCGCCCTGCACGCCGTAAACGGTCGTGGCGTATGCCAAGTGGAGGTGGGTTCCTGCATACTCGTGATCGATCATTCGCAGATCTGTCGAGTCGTTTGCGGACGCCAACATGACATGTTGCGCAGTCACGTTCTTCACCGTCCAGTTCTGGCGATTCTGTACGTCCATCGTGCTGTCGTTCCGTCGCGTTTGGACGACATCGCCGACAAAGATCGCCTGTCCGGCCTGACCCGAAACGGCTGCGCTGGTGTCGACCTCGCCGACCGAGATCCGGCGAGCCTGAATGGCCTCGCTCACCGATTGCGCCTCGGCGTGGGTCGCGGAGACTATGGCGATGGACTGTCGCTCTCGGGAGGCTTCAAACCAGGCACTTACGAGGGCATCGTGCGCGTCAGTCTGGCTGTTTGAGAGCACTACGTGTCCCGTGTTGATCAATTCGTCGGCCGTATGACCGGCTTCCTTTAGGTCATCTGGTTGCCGAAGTCGAAGACTCAGGTTGGCCCACGCTGGGTCTTTGAATCGATGGATAGTCAAGAGCTCGACCTGGCGGGTTGCGCGTCGCCAGAAGAGGGCCATGGCGCCCGAGTGACCGACCGGAAGAGCTTGATGCTGGTCTCCGACGAGGGCGACGCAAGCGCCGGTGCGGGCGACGACGTCGAGCAGGGCGTTCGCTGCCTCGAGGTCAAGCATTCCAGCTTCGTCAACCACGATACGGTCTCCCGGTCGAACGCCGATGCGCGGACCGACGTAGGGCATACCCGTCGACGGATCGAGCTCGCCGATCGTTAGGCATGACCACTCGGTGGCACCGGCTGGATTGCTGATCCATCGCCATCCGTAGTCGTATAGCAACTGATGGAGAGATGACGACTCGCTCCCGGTTTCGCGTCCAGCGACCGCGGAAGCCTTCTTCGTTGGCGCGACGATGATCATGGCTCGACCGCCACGACGCAGAGCCGCTCCGGCCACCTTGAGCATCGTCGTCTTGCCTGTGCCAGCGGCACCGGAGATCGTCACGACTCGGTCGGAACCTGCGATCGAGGAGGCGCCCTCCAGTTGCCCTTCGTCCAGCGCGCGGTTGGGATCTATGGCTTTCGCTACTTCGGTCATCTCCCCTACGGAAGGCACGGTGCCAGGCGTAGCGAGGGACTCTGTGCGATGCGCGACTGTGGCCTTGAGAGTTGCAGTGGCAATGGCCATCCGGCTCTTGATGTGTGGGGGAGTGCTGGCCTCTGACAGCAGTGTCACCGTGTATGTGCTGGCGGCGTAGGCAGTAACTTCGTCGACGACCACACCTAGCTGGGTCCGATCATTGATTACGCCTGATGCTGCGATCGCTCGGATGGCTCCTGCCCGGACGTCCATGTCGCTGAATCGTCCTCCCGTCCCGGTCGATCGACCGTCCGCATCGACGATCGCCTTGGCCGCTAGAAGCTCGATGTCCAGGTCCTCGATGGCGATCGGGCGCGCCACCTTCGCGCCTCGTGGCTGTACGAGTTGCGGGTCGGCGTTTAGGAGTTCGGTCAGTACAACGGACGCCCAATCGTTCTCGTCCAGCTGCCCCGGCTTGTTCGGCCGGCCAGCCGCCCATGCCCACTGATCGATCTGGTTCAGGACGGAGGCGGATGGCTCCTCGTCCGCGTGCTGTTCCCTCCACTGGCGAAGATGGGCAGCCTTGTTGGACTCGATCTGAGCGGACCGCTTCGACAGCGGCCGCACCAGATGCTGCAGCTGCGCGATCTCCCCGTCCGAATTCAGCGTGAAGCCCTTCGACGCGAGAGCAGCGACCCATGCTGGGTCGGTCTTGCAGGCGAGGTCGCCTTCGGCGTTCACGATGTTCTGGAACCGGAGCGCGACGCGAGTGTCGACGTTGGACCACTTCCCGTCGAGTCCTTCGACCTTGACGTTCAGCCACAGGTGGCGGTGCTTATGAGGGTCCAGTGAGCGGGACCGTTCGTGTCGCAACTCGACGACCTCGATGCGGGCGAGGTCTTCTCGGATAGCACCTTGCTTTCCGCGGCGGGCGTTGAGCTCGGTCTGCCACAGCTTGATGATCCGGTCCCGCAACCGGTCCTGCAGATCCTCGTACGCTGCCGCCAACTCGTGGTCCAGCATCGCCGCGATCGAGAACGACTTCGGTGCGTTGATCGTCGCATCCAAAATCAGATCCGCGACCGGCGACTCCAGATCCCGACCCCGACGCTCACCCGTCAGAGGGTCGACACCATCGACCCAATCCTTCAGTTGGGACCGGGTGAGGAGGTCGTCACGGATCGCGCCGTTCTCAACGATGTACCGGGTCATCACGGCGTCCGCATAGCCCGCGGCGGCCAGTGCGCCATCGGCGGTCTTGGCCGTCAGCGTCGCGTCGCAGACGCCGCCGAACGCGTAGTGCACCGCCTGCTTGACCCCCTGGGCCGCCTGCCCGCGCTTCCAGCGCGCCACTCCACCTCTCACACTTAGAACTTCCGGTTACGCGCGCTTTTTGGCGCGCACGGAGCGCGCACACTCGAAGAGTGCCTACGTGCATTCGCTCTTTTCCCTTTGGCTTGTCGTCTTTATCGTTCTCTCTCGTTTCTGGTCTCGTTCTCTCGTTGGTCTCCTTCGCCTTGGTTTCATTCGTTGCTTCTCGTCCCTTCGTCTCGTCCTTTTCTTGTCACGGCCATCTCTCCCGCTCAACATTTGCCGCCTCTTCCGCCGGCCCGCACTTCGCGCCCCCGAGCGCGAAAGAACCCCGACCCACTCAAGTTGGGTCGGGGTTCTTTTCGTCCGGTCGCGATTACTGGTCGAGCATCCCCACGATGTCGTGAACCGCCGCGAGGACTCGCGTAGCCGACTCGCGAATCATGGTGACGTCTTCGTCGCTCCATCCGGCGATGTAGCCGATGCTGTACGCGCTGGTGTCGAAGCCGCACAGGCCTGCGACCACGAAGGCGACCGACTCAGCCTCGACCTCCATGCGTCCGCGGTGCAGGCGGTACTCCTCGACGCTGTCGATATGGCGGAGCTCAATGTGCGCCGTCTCGTGAATCAGAGTCTTCGCGGACTGCTCGACGCTGATACCTTCCGCAAGGATCACGCGCAGCGTCTCGGGGTCCGTGTATCCGCTCGCATCGGCCAACGGTTCGCGGCTAACCCTCCATCCCCGGGACTCAAGGTGAGCGGTCAGCGGAGCAATGACTCCGTGGTCGTCGTCGCCGACGAGTCGGTGAGTAGGATCACTCGGGACCGGGTCGGCTCCCTCGATCGGGTCGGTCTGTGCGATGTCGAATACGGACAGAGTCGGGAAGTATCGGACCACACGCTCGTCGTCGGCTGGGGTCTCATCGTCGGCAGCGGTCTCGGTCTTCCGCTCGCGGTATCCGAAGATCTTGATCGACTTCTCACCCTTACGGACCTGGCGCCCCTTGGCCTGCCATTGCCGGAAACCGGCGACCATGGTCGCGTCGGGGTTCTGGGCGAGGATCAGCAGGAGGTTGTTCAGGCTGTAGTTGTGGAAGGAGCGGGCGAACTCGAGGAATGCCCGCCACTGGCCGCTGTCGGCGAGTTGTTGGACTTGCTCCAGGATCGACGCGTGCAGTGCCTCTGCTTCCGTCTGGCGTGCCTCCGCGGATCGGGTGATGGTCGTGTGCGTCATGTCGGTTGCTCCTTTGTCCACTCGTCTTTCTCGCCGTCCCGGCACGAAGATCAAGAACGGGTGGAGGCTGAGCAGTGACCGGCAGGAGCGGTTGCTAAGTGGAGGAGCGCAGCGACGGAGTCTGCAAATAGTGAGGGTCGGTCGCGGAGCAGCCGGAGGCCGTTACGATCGCAGGCCGGAGCGGGGAGAAGACACGGCTCGCGCCGACGTAGTCGGCTCCGCGCAGAAACTCGTACCTGAGTCAACCCTGCGTGGGCGAGCTCTATCAACGTCCCCTGAGTTGTGCGATCCGATCACGCAGGTAGACGGCAAATGGGATGGCGACTTAGGGCGGCGTTGAACTCAAGCGCTGCCGATGATCCATGTGTCTGACGCCCACGGGAGGGACAAGGCAGGCAGCAAAGGAGGAAGTTGGTAGATCGGCCCCGGGCTGACGGGTTTCGGCAGTCAGTCCTTCGCGTTGGCCGATTTCTTCAGCCTCTTCTTCGTAGAGCGCTCAACCAGAATGGCCAGGTAGTCCTTCACCGGTCGGCCGACGAAGTCGTCGAACTCGGCGCGCGTGGCGTTCTCGATCTCTTCCCGGGACATGTCCGGGAACTTCGCCTGGAGGCGTTCAGTTACCTGCTGGATGGTGTCTTCGTCGGATACGTCTTTCGCCACGCGCCGAGTGTCGCACAGGAAGGTGAACACGAACACGAGCGTTTCACGCCGACAACCACCACGCACGATACGGCTTTAAGCGCCCAGGACGGTGACCCGCGAAGAAATCTGCGCGCATACCGGGAGCGGTGTCACGGAGTTATCGTGAACTATGTCGACCAATGAGTCAGTGGAGTGCTCCTGCTGCGGCCGGGAGCGGCTCCGGCGTCAGGTTCACGCGCTTGGTGAGCGCAATGACGTGTACGTGTGTCGGCGCTGCGGTTTTTGGATAGCTGTGTTCTGGCGCGGAGACCGCGCTGACGTTTCTCGTTGAGGGTTCGACTGATTCCTTCCGTGACGACCGCCGCGGCCAGCGACCTGGGCGTTGGCACACTGGCACGGCGACCCGTCACGCGGGATTCCTGATACTCGGGTTGTCACTGTCGGAACTGAGGTGGCGGTGCTTGAGCACGGCGCGGATGATGAGCGGAGCCCCGACGATCGCGGGAAGAAACCAGAACAACCACGAGGGCAGCAGGCGCCAAAGGGGGAGCTGGGGTCCGTTGTCGACGTAGAACGCGGTCAGCATGGCGACGTAGGAGACTCCCATGGCGATGATGTGTGGAGCGTTGCCGGGTCGGTGGAGCCGACGGTAGATGAACCCGAAGGAGGCCGCGACGGCAGCGACGGCACCCGCCGCAACAAGGGGCAGATCGGCGGGCCACCGGAAGGCGGACATCGCGCACGCGGAAGCGAAGACGATCAGAATCGCTCCGAAGTAGAACCGGCCACTGACAACGTGCCGGCCGGAGCCTTTTCGGCTGAACATGGCAACCAGCCCACTCGCGATTGCGACCAGAGCCGCCGCGACGTGGATTCCGAGCAGGGCGAGGAAGACGGCGGAGAGCGAGGCTACGTCCAGTCCGAGCAGGGGTTCCGTGCGCATGAGAGGCCTCCCTCCGGTGCGCTCAGGGTAGCGCTGCGCAAGGGGGTGCGGACTACTGTTCCCGTCGCCGCTCGATGAGGATGGTGTCGCGCCATTGCCCGGCCCACGGCCCGTAGGTCATCAGGGCGATGCGTTCGCGATGTCCGACCACTCGGAAGCCGACCTGCTCGTGGAGACGGAGGCTGGCGGTGTTCTCGCGGAAGATGCTCGACTGGATCGTCCAGATGCCCGCGTTGTCGCACGCGTTGATCAGCTCGTCCAGGAGCAGCCGTCCAAGTCCGTGGCCGCGCGCGCGGTCGGCAACGTACACGGAGTGTTCGACGACGCCCCGGTAGACCTCGCGTAAGGAGACCGGAGACACGGCTGCCCAGCCGGCGACGCCGCCTTCATCGACCGCGACAAGTCGCCCAACCTGCAGTTTGCTCGCGTCGAATTGCTCCCACGATGGAGGCTCCGACTCGAACGTGGCGTTGCCCGTCGCGATCCCCTCGACGTAGATCCGCTCGACCTCGGACCAGTCCGCGAGCGTGAGCGTGCGAATGATCATTCGGCTGCCGTGCTTCCCAGAGTCGTCACCGGATCATTCTTCAGCGGGTGCCACCCATTCCACCAGCTCCTCGACCTGCACCAAGATCGTGCCCCGGAGCTCCCGAACGCCGTCGAGGTCCCAGGTCGCCGGGTCGGGGAACTCCCACTGCACGAACTGACCCGCCACAGGGCCGGGGAGCTCGAGCCCGGGCTTCATGGCCACGACGATGTCAGCGGCCGCAAGGTCCTCTACCGTCACCGCTCGAGGCTGCGCGTCGGAGCTGTCGATACCGAGCTCGGCGAGAGCCTGAACCACAGGCTGGCTTGGCCCGTCGGCCGGTGCTGTGCCGGCGCTGGTGGCGTGGGCGCGATCGCCGGCGACGCGACGGAAGAGGTGGGATCCAAGCTGCGACCGGCCGGCGTTGTGGGTGCAGAGGAAGAGGACGGTGGGGGCGTCGTTCATACCGTGATCTCGGTTTCGATGGTGGCTCGTGTCCAGGCTTGGGTCGCCGCCTGGACGGCATCCCACGGTGAGCCGAGTGGCGGCGTGTAGGAGAGGTCGAGGTCGCTGATCTGCTGCACGGTGAGGCCGGCGAACAGCGCCGTCGCGTAGGTGTCGACGCGCTTGGCGGTCTCGGTGCCGAGGCGGCCGACGAGTTGAGCGCCGAGGAGGCGTCCGTTGTCGGCGTCTCCGGTGATGCGGATGCTGATCGGCTGGGCGCCCGGGTAGTAGCGCTTGTGGTCGTCGGCGGTGGTCTGGGTGGTGACGCTCTGGAAGCCGGCGGCGTGCGCTTCGTGGTCGCGAAGACCGGTTCGCGCGGCGACGAGGTCGAAGACCTTGACGACCTGTGTTCCGACCGAGCCGGCGAAGCGGGCGTCGCCACCGATTGCGTTCTCCCCGGCCACGCGTCCCTGCTTGTGCGCGGTCGTCCCGAGCGGGAGATAGGTGACCCCGAGCAGCCGGTGGTGGGTGACGACCCCGTCGCCGGCCGCGTAGACGTGGGGCAGGCCGGTTCGCATCTGCTCGTCGACGACGACCGCGCGGCCGGCGCCGAGGGTGGCTCCGGCGGATTCCAGGAGCTGAGTGTTCGGGCGGACACCGACAACAGCGAGCACGATGTCGGCTCGCAGGTTGACGGGCTGGCCGTCGTGGTCGGCGCGGACAAGCAAACCGTCGGTGTCCTTCTCGACCGAGCGAACCACGGTGCGGGTGCGCACGTGCACGCCGTGGCTGGTCAGCTCCTCGTGGACGGAGGAGCCGAGTTCCGGGTCGAGGGTGGAGAGGACTTCGGGTCCGCGCTGCAGGACGGTGACGTCGATGCCGCGCGCGCTGAATCCCTCGGCCATCTCGAGACCGACGTAGCCGGCGCCGATGATGATCGCGGTGCGCGGGTCGCGTGCTTCTAGGTCGCGGTCCAGGGCGAAGGTGTCGCCCATCGAGTGGATGACGTGCAGCCCATCGGCGGGGGTGAGCTGGTCGAGTCCGGTTATGCCCGCGTGCGAGGGGAGCGCGCCGGTGCCGACGATCAGCTCGTCGTAGCCGATCACGGACTCGGTTCCGTCCGCCGCCCGGACGTTCAATCGCTGACCCGCGACGTCGATGCCGGTGGCGAGTGTGTTGAGCCTGAGTGACATCCCGGTCGCCTCGAGGTCGGCGTGGGTCCTGTGGGCGAGCGACTGCCACGGGCGCACGTCACCGGAGAAGTAGTACGGGATGCCGCAGATGGAGAAGTTCGGGTATTCGTCGGCGACGACGACGGTGACGTCAGTCGCCGGGTCGAGTTCGCGGGCGCGCAGCGCGGCGGAGATTCCGGCGTCGCTGCCGCCGATGGCGACGAGATGCATGGGATGGTTCCGTTCAGCGATCGGTGGTCTGCGGGATGACGACGTCCGCTGCGGCCTCGGCCAAGACCTTCTCCGAGCGGAATAGCGCCAGGGTGAGTCCGACGTCGATGGCGGCGCCGACGAGTTGGGCGGCGATGAAGGGGAGGACGGACGCCGGGGCGATCCCGGCGAACGAGTCGGAGAAGATCCGGCCGATCGTAACGGCGGGGTTCGCGAACGAGGTGGAGCTGGTGAACCAGTAGGCGGCGCCGATGTAGGCGCCGATCGCGGGGGCGGCAGCGGCGCTGCGGCCGGATCGCGCCAGCGCGAGGATCAGCATGATGAGCCCGGCCGTCGCGACGACTTCGCCGATGAGCGTCCCGGCAGTGACCCGCTCGGTGGTGGCGACGTGCGTGGGCAGCTCGAACATCGCGTTGGCGAGTAGGGCTCCGCCGATGGCGCCGACGACCTGCGCGAGGATGTATGCCCCCGCCTCGGCGAGGGTCAGTCCGTTGCGGGCGGAGCGGCCGACGATCCAGTCGACAAGTGAGACGACCGGGTTGAAGTGGGCTCCGGAGACGGGGCCGAACAAGAGGATCAGCACGGCGAGGCCGAGGGCGGTGGCGATGCTGTTCTCGAGCAGCTGCAGGCCGGTGTCGTGAGAGAGGCGGCTGGCGGCGATCCCGGAGCCGACGACGACCGTGACGAGCAGTCCGGTTCCGAGGAATTCGGCGAGCAGGCGAGAGAGAAGGCGCGTGTTCATTGGCTTCATCTTGACCGGTAGGAGATACCTCAGTCAACATTGAGGTAATGAACACTGGGCGAAATCCGTTGGAGACGCGAGCCGCGTTGCACGCGGCTCTGGCGGATCCCCTGCGTCTGCGAATCGTGGACCTTCTCGTGCTCGGCGATCTGACTCCGGGAGAGCTCGTCGCGCAGCTGGCGGTCTCCACCAATCTGCTCGCGCACCACCTTGCGGTCCTGGAGCGTGAAGGCATCATCGTGCGCGAGCGTTCGGAGGGCGATCGCCGCAGGACGTACGTGCGCCTGCGGCCGGCCGCGCTCACTGCGCTGGGGCCGTCTGCGGATGATGCCGCGCGTCGGGTCGTGTTCGTGTGCACGGCGAACTCGGCGCGGTCTCAGTTGGCGGAGGCGCTCTGGTCGCGCTCCAGCGATGTCCCGGCCCTTTCCGCGGGGACGCACCCGGCGCCCGGGGTCGCGGTGGGTGCGGTGCAGGTCGCGGCGCGACATGGTGTCGTTCTGGCGGGACGACCGAAGCTGTACGCGGATGTCGTCGAGGTTGGTGACTATGTCGTCACGGTCTGTGACCGAGCGCACGAGGAGCTCGGGTACGGCGACGCTCATTGGTCGATTCCCGATCCGGTGCCGGACGGCAGCTCGAAAGCGTTCGAGGCTGCCTTCGACGAGATCGCACGCCGGGTCGGCTCCCTCGCCGCACACCTGACGCGGAGCGCATAGCGCACGACGGTCGGGCCACTCGGTTAGAGCGCTGTCGTGAGGACCTTCGACACGCGCTCCAGGCTTCCTGGGACGAGCTTGTAGTACGACCAGGTGCCACGCTTCGACCGGGTGATGTAGCCCGCGTCGAGCAGAAGCTTGAGGTGATGTGACACCGTCGGCTGGCTGAGCCCGATCGGTTCGGTCAGATCGCAGACGCACGCTTCCTGGCCCTCCGAGTTGGCCACGATCGAGAGCAGGCGAAGTCGGGTCGGGTCGCCGAGAGCCTTGAACGCCGCCGCCATCGACTCCGCCTCGTCGAGGGAGAGGGTCTCGCTCGTCACAGGAGTGCAGCAGGCGTTCACGGGTGTGATCGGGAGTGCTTCGAGAACGGCCATGCGACTAGTCTAGCCGTACATTGACAGATTTCGATGAAGCAGGCACACTGTAAATCGAAAACCTTCAATGAATGGAGAATGAGGGATGACTCTCGTCGACCTGACCGTCCCCACGATCCGCAGCAGCCGCCTCGACGGGCTCCCGGTGGCGATCATCGGCGCCGGGCCGATCGGGCTCGCGGCCGCCGCCCACTTGGTCGAACGGGGCATCCCGTTCGAGATCTATGAGACCGGCGACACGTCCGGCCACACCGTCTCCCAGTGGGGGCATATCCGTTTCTTCTCGCCGTGGAAGATGCTGGTGGACCCGGCCGCCGCTCGGCTCCTGGCTGAAACAGGGTGGGCGAGTCCCGACGAGAAGCAGCTGCCCACCGGCGGCCAGTTCCTGGATGACTACCTGGCGCCGCTGGCTGCAATCGACTCGATCCGTCCGCACATCCGTTACGGCGTCACCGTCACCGACGTCAGTCGCGAGGGCATGGATCGCACCCGGAGCACCGGCCGCGCCGACACCCCCTTCCTGCTGCGCATCAGCGATGCGGACGGCGTGCGGGAGGTCACGGCCCGCGCCGTCATCGACGCATCCGGCACCTACCTGACCCCGAACAGCCTCGCCTCGTCCGGACTCGACCCTCTCGGGCTGCCGGCGGTCGCCGGGCACGTCTCGCACGCGCTGCCGGATGTGGTCGGGCGCGAGCGCGCCCGGTTCGCCGGCAAGCGCGTCACCGTCGTCGGCGCTGGACACTCCGCCGCCAACACCCTCCTGAACCTCGCCGCCCTTAAGCGTGAGGTGCCGGAAACGCGGATCACCTGGCTGATCCGCAACGCGAGCGCCGTCCGGGTCACCACCTCGGATGACGACCAGCTGATCGAGCGCGCCGCTATCGGCAAGCGCGTCGACCGTCTCATCGCCACCGGCGCCATCCAGCAGATCGACCGGTTCGAAATCCTTCGCCTCGCCGCAACCGAGAACGGCGTCAAGCTGATCGGCCAGCGAGCGGGCGAGCGGGTCGAGCACGACACCGACATCGTGGTGAACGCGACCGGGTTCCGGCCCGACCTCGACATGCTGCGCGAGATCCGGCTCGACCTGGACGAGATCGTGGAGGCTCCCGTCCGGCTGGCGCCGCTGATCGACCCGAACATCCACTCCTGCGGCACGGTCGAGCCCCACGGGTTCGCCGAGTTGCAGCAGCCCGAGCCGAACTTCTTCCTCGCCGGGATGAAGTCCTACGGACGCGCCCCGACGTTCCTCCTCGCCACCGGATACGAGCAGGTCCGATCCATCACCGCCTACCTCGCCGGCGACATCGCGTCGGCACGCAACGTGCAACTGGTGCTCCCGGCCACAGGCGTGTGCTCGACCGGCGCGAGCGGGTCGTCCTGCTGCTCCTAAGCAGTGCCCTTCTCGCGGAGGGCTTCGATGATCATTCCAGTCGTCGGAGCTCCCGCAAGGCCCTCTGGCGTCCGGTACACGCGACAGGCGAGAGCGTCGGTGGGGATGCCGTCGAACAGATCCTGTCCGTCCACAAGGATCGTGGGCGAGCCCGCGAATCCGAGCACCGTTGCTTCGTCGGGGGTGGTCACCGTTCGCGTCTCCAGATGCGCCGTCGGCCGCACGAGGTCAAGAGCTGCTCGAACTCGGTCGGACGCCTCTACCCAATTCGGGCAGTCATCGATGTGGAGCACGATTACGTTCATTGCACAATTCTCGCGCATAGACTCCCATCTATGAGCGGAGCGCAAGCGGTTAGCCCGGACCTGCAGAGCCTCAAGCGCATCAGCGATCCCACCCGCGCCGCCCTCCTCCGGATCATCCTCGATTCCGAGGAGGGCCGGGGGTCGGTGACCCGCATGGCCGAGACCCTCGGGCTCACGCAACCGACCGTGTCTCACCACTTGCGGATGCTCAAGAACGAGGGACTGGTCGAGCGCGAACAGATCGGCCGCACGGCGTGGTATTCGATCACGCCCTCCCAGCTCGACCGCGTCGCCAACCTGGTCCGCGACGGCGAGACACGCGACGACGCGGCGGCGCTGGAGCGCATCGTCGCCGACCTGACCACGCGATACCGAGGGGTACTGGCACCGGACATCGTCAGCTCGTACGTGCAGGACAGCTACCGGATGCTGGGCGAGCGTGCGGGCTCGCACCCGACCCGAGCGTCCCAGACCAGCAGCTTCACGATCGATCGGCTCGACGCGCTCCTACGGGCCGACGAAACCACCCACACCGTGCCGGAGGTGCTGTTCGTCTGTGTGCAGAACGCCGGCCGCTCCCAGCTCGCCTCTGCGATCCTGCGCCAGCTCGCCGGCGACCGGGTCATCGTCCGTACGGCCGGCTCGGAGCCGGCGGAGGCCGTGCGCTCCACGATCGTCACCGTGCTCGACGAGATCGGCACCCCGCTCGGCGGCGAGTTCCCCAAGCCGCTCACCGACGAGGCGGTCCGCGCAGCCGACTACGTGATCACCATGGGCTGTGGTGACGCCTGCCCCATCTACCCGGGCCGCGAATACCTGGACTGGGACATCCCCGACCCCGTCGGGCAACCGATCGCCCGCGTCCGCGAGATCCGAAACGACATCGAGGGTCGCGTCCGCGACCTTCTCGAGCGGATCGAAAAGTGAACGATTGCCGAATTCGGCGATAGACGACTGGAAAAAGCATTGACCTACATCTATGCTTAACGAAGATCGTTGAGAACCGAGGAGAACCATGACTGATACCAAGCCCACCGTCCTGTTCGTCTGCATCCACAACGCCGGCCGCTCCCAGATGGCCGCCGGGTTCATGCGTGAGCTCTCCGGAGGCCGCGTCGAGGTACTGTCCGCCGGTTCGGAGCCGAAGGACCAGATCAACCCGGTCGCGGTTCAGGTCATGGCCGAGGAGGGTATCGACATCGCGGGCGAGCAGCCGAAGATCCTCACCACCGCTGCGGTGAAGGAGTCCGATGTCGTGATCACGATGGGCTGTGGCGACACTTGCCCGATCTTCCCGGGGAAGCGGTACGAGGACTGGGAGCTCACCGACCCCGCCGGGCGCCCGGTGGACGAGGTCCGCCCGATCCGCGACGACATCAAGCAGCGCGTCGAGAACCTGCTCGCTGAGCTCCTGCCCGCGGTGGTGTGACGATCATGACTATCGACGCAACGGGGCGCCGTAGCCAGCCTGAGCTGGCCTATCCGGAGGCGTACCTGCGTCGGCTCGCCGACGATCTGGCCGCCAAGTTCGACGGGGTGTTCAACCGGGAGACGGTGGAGCGGTATGTCCTCGAGTCCTACACCGCGCTGCTACGCACCGCGAAGGTCAAGGCGCATCTGACGACGCGCACGATCCACTTCGCGACGGAGCGGCTGACCGCCCTGGCGCAAGCGAAGGGTGCGCTGCCGGTGATCTGGCCAGAGGTGCTGTTCGTGTGTGAGCAGAACGCTGGGCGTTCACAGATGGCGGCGGTCCTCACCGAGTCTCTTTCCGGAGGACGCGTCCACGTCCGCTCCGCGGGGTCGATGCCCGCGTACGAACTGAATCCAGCTGTGGTCGAGGTGATGGCGGAGCTCGGGCTGGACATGAGTCGCGAGTTCCCGAAGCCGCTGACCGACGATGTCGTGCAGGCCGCAGACGTCGTTGTCACGATGGGCTGCGGCGACGCCTGCCCGATCTACCCCGGCAAGCGCTACCAGAATTGGGAGCTCGCTGATCCGCAGGGCCAGCCGGTCGAGGCTGTGCGGGTGATCCGAGCCGAGGTGGAGCAGCACGTGCGCGAGCTGCTGAAGAGCCTGGAGGTCACGCCCGCGTGAGCGTCGAGAACGTCGTCGTCATCGGTTCCGGCCCCGCCGGATACACCGCCGCGATCTACCTGGCCCGCGCCGGCCTTGACCCGATCGTGCTGACCAGCTCGGTCGAGATCGGCGGGGCGCTGATGAACACCACCGAGGTCGAGAACTTTCCCGGCTTCATTGACGGCATCCAGGGCCCGGACCTGATGGAGAGCCTGCGGCAGCAGGCCGAGCGCTTCGGCGCCCGGCTCGTCTACGACGATGCGACCGCGGTCGACCTGACGGGCGAGATCAAGACGATCTCCACCGGAAGCGGAACCGTGTACGAGGCACACGTCGTGGTCCTTGCGATGGGGTCGGCGCACCGCAAGCTCGGCATCGAGGGAGAGGATCGGCTCTCCGGGTACGGGATATCTTGGTGCGCCACCTGCGACGGCGCGTTCTTCAAGAATCAGGACATCGCGGTCGCCGGCGGCGGCGACTCGGCGCTGGAGGAGGCCATGTTCCTCACCCGGTTCGCCAACTCGGTAACCCTCATCCACCGGCGTGATGCCTTGCGCGCATCGAAGATCATGCAGGATCGGGCGCAAGAGAACCCCAAGATCAGTATCCGCTGGAACACCCAGATCGCCGAAGCCCACGGTGACGACAAGCTGAACGGGCTCACTGTTCGCGACACCGTCACGGGCGAGCCGGGCACCCTGGATGCGACCGGCCTGTTCGTGGCGATCGGTCACGACCCGCGCAGCGCATTGGTCGCGGGTCAGATCGATCTGGACGCCGACGGTTACGTGAAGGTTCAGCATCCGACCACCGAGACGAACCTGCCCGGCGTATTCGCGTGCGGCGACCTCGTCGACCGTCGCTACCGGCAGGCCATCACAGCAGCGGGCACCGGCTGCGCTGCCGCCCTAGATGCGGAGCATTATCTCGCCGCGCACGGGCTGGGCACGCACGCCCAGGCGCAGACCGCGGTCGCGGATGAGCTCGCGCACCCGTGATGGAGAACGCGAACTCTTTCGGAAGTCCCCTAATCCAGGTCAACTAAGGCTGGCAGCTTTCATGGCGGCCCTGACCTTGGTGGATTCTTAGCGAACCTCCGGGTATGGTGGCACGCATCTGACGCCGCCTCCCCCCAGCCGGTTGTCAGCGCGCATGGTTCGATGGCCGCGCCGTTCGGGTCGGCCGGCCATCGAACCGCTCGCGCAAGGGATACTCCCGCCTCGGTGGTCGACCGGTGCCGTTGTGACCAGCCGATCTCGGAGAAATAAGTCGGTGACGGGCGTCGGAGATCGACTGGATGGCCCCCTCGTGCGATACCGCTCGGGCAACGACGGGAGGAGCCGCCCCCGGCGGCGCTGTTCCCAGAGCTTTGTGTGTCTTTCCGCCGCCCGATCGTAGCTCGTTCCCGGTGCTTCCGTGCCGGGCTTTCGCGGCATATCCTCCTTCCGCTTCGCTCCAGTCCGGTATTCCACGGTCCCGGCACTGCGCACCTCCCACTCGCCACTGATCTCCCCGCCGGAAAGGCAAACAAAACGATCAACCAGGGGAGTGATCAGGATGCGGGTATTCGCCATCGATACGAGAAACATGGGTCCGGAACTGCGGGGCGGTCTGGTCGGGGTGGTCGGCTCGACGAGCCCCTCGGCGGAGGAGAAGCGGGAGTGCGTCGAGACGGTGAGCCGGTACGCAGTCGATGGATGGGCGATCGCCGCCGATCCCCGCACACCGATCGGCCGTCTGGCGGCGCTCACGGCTGAGACGGCGTGTGTGCCGTTCGTCGCCTTCAACCGGGTATCCCAGCGCGGAGGTCCAGTGGTCGGGCCGTCGACGGTGCAAGCGGCGACTCGCGAACTGTCCTGACAGCGCAAGCGAGAAGCGGGCCTGGTGCGCAGGCCCGCTTCCCTCCGGCAGGATCAGTCGCTCACGCCAGGGTCCGAGCTGACCGCCCCAGCTTCTTCTGCCGTCTGGACGGCCTCGCCTACTGTCGCGATCTGCTCGACATCGCTGAGGTTGTAGCCCCACGCGGCGAGCTGGGTGAAGTAGTCCTTATCGGTGGGGGAGGGGTACCGCCAGGTCTGCTTGCTCGTGACCGACTCGCACGCCCCGAGGACGACCGCCAGCGCGACATGCTGCGCTTTTGCCGGGGTCTGCTCAAGCAACGCGACGAGCTTGTCGTTCTCGAAGTAGCCGGAGGGCTCCAGGCCGAGCAACTGGTGGGCGAGCTCGTTGCCCTCACGGGTGGCGGTGCTGATCGCCTGCCGGTGGACGGTCAGACCCTTGGCGATCACGACCGCCGCGTCCTTGGGCAGAGCCTTCCGGGACAGCAGCGTGGCGAGCCATTCGCGGCGGACGATCTCAGCGGACGCCCACGCCTTGTTGTTCGCGATCAGGATGCGCCGTTGGGCCTTCTCCTCGTCGGTCATCGGCCCCGACTTGGACGGGGTACCGCCGTAGGTGTGGAAGCCTGCCGCTCTCGCGTCCCGGAGAAAGTAGCTGATGGTGGCGTCGCCGTCCGCGTAGACACGCACGAAGGCCGCTCGCCCGTCCAGGTTCTCGATGTGCTCGACGGTAACGCGTTGGTCATCGGCGGTGAGGAGTTCGCTGATGCGCGTGTACTCGGTGTCGTAGTAGCCGGGGTTCGCGTCGAGGATTAGGTAGCCACGTCCCGCCAGGTCGGCTTCCGCATCCGCCTTGGTCTTGGCGCGGGCTTTGTCGTCGCGTGCCCGCTGGGCCGCGTGCGCGAACTGGGCTGGGTCGGTGGTGGCGACCTGGATGAGGTCGTTGCGGATTTCGTCGTCGCCGTCGAACTCGATCAGCACGACCGCCTGATCCAGGGTCAGCTGGTGCTCCTGGATTGCGCTCGCCGCCACCTGGTTCTCGACCACCGCGAGTGCGGTCTTGACCTCCTTCTGCTTGGTGCCGGTGCGTCGGGCGATCGCGGTGACGCTGAGTCCTTCGAATGCGAGTTGTTGGAAGGCGGCGGCCCGGTCGCCGTCGGTGAGGGCTTCGCGCTGGTCGTTCTCGACCATCTGCTGCACGATCCGCTCCGCGGTCACCTCGTCAGCCTCCACCAGGTAGACGGGAATGGTGGCAAGTCATGCTTCGCGGGCGGCGAACACCCTGCGCTGTCCAGCTCGGACGGTCACCTGGCCGTCGTCGCTTCGATGCCCGAGGACCGGGGTGAGAACGCCGTTCTCGCGGATGCTCTGCACGAACGCGGGGGTGATGGGTGCGGAGGGGCGCACGTTGGTTTCGATGATCAGGGCGTGTGGGTCGAGGTGTTCGATGGTGCCCGCAACGGTGGTGGTGTCGCTCATGGTTCTGGGATCCCTTCAACTGTTCTTGTTCGCCTGTCTGGCAAGGGGATCGAGGGTGAACGGGAGCGGAGCGCAGTGCCGGGTCGACGCTTCTATATCTGTCAAGTCGTCAGCACTGGCTGGTGGAGCGCGTTGAGTGATCGATAAACGCTTCGGGCGAGGTAGCGTTTCAGTGCCCGTCGGATCTCGCGTCGGCTGCGTCCTTCCTGGAGCCTGTTTTCGACGTAGGCGCGGGTTTCGGGGTCGTGGACCATGCGGACGAGCACGGCCGTGTGGAGCGCCCTGTTGAGACGTCGGTCGCCTCCGCGATTGAGACGATGCCTGGTGGTGTTGCCCGAGGATGCGGGGATGGGGCTGACGCCGGCGAGGGCAGCGAAGGCGGCCTCGGAGCGCACCCTGCCGGGGTGGGACCACGCGGTGAGCACGATTGCAGCGGTGACCGGCCCAACCCCGGTGATCTGAAGAAGCGGAGCGGCGGGGCTGGTCTGAATCAGTCCGGTCATGCGATTCAGGTTCGCTGCCAGCTGCTCGGTGAGTTCGTGAACGCGACGGGCGAGACGGACGGCCTCTTCCCGAGCGATCACCGCTTCCAAGGGTTCATCTGCTAAGGCCGGCCTCCCGCACTGTAGCCCGCACCTCGATGGATGTGAGGATGACCAGCGCAGAGCAGCAGCAGCTCGCGCCCGGTGGGTTGACATTCCCCTATAGGGAAACGTGAAAGATGAATACAGACCGGTCGGGTATGGCCGGGATTGTCTGACCGTGGATGGAGAGTGCGATGTCCGAGAATCGTGGAGGCGGGATGAGCGTGGCGTTGATCGCCATCGGCGCGGTGGGGCTGGCAGTTGCGTGTTGCGGCGGCCCGGCGCTGATCGCGGCGGGTGGACTCGCGTTGGTTGGTGGAGTGCTGGGCAGCTGGCCGGTCTTGGCTGTGGCGGCCCTGGTGATGGCCGCCGCCGTGGTGTACACGGTGCTTCGGGCGCGGCGTCGTTCGGCCGCCCGTTCAGCGGAAACCAACAGCGCAGGCCGCGAGGGTGCTGGTGAGCAGGTGTTGCCAGTGATGGTTGACGACTGCTGTGCTGTGCCGAGCCCTGCAGTGGTGCCGCCGAATAAGGAGCGGCGCCAGCGGGCGGCGCGCAAGTGAGGCGCGGTTCGGGATCCAGCCTGTTGCGAAGCCGTCGAGGTCGTGGTTTCGCCGTCGCCTTGGCAGGGATCGCGGTGGCGTTGCTGCTTACCGGGTGCGGAGCGCAGACGTCGCCGGGCGCGGCAACGGGCCCGTCGGGTGGCTCAGCTGCCGGGTCCTCGTTCCCGTCCACGACGGTGCGGACGGTGTCCGGGACGAATTTGACGGTGCCGAACAACAAGCCGGCTCTGTTTTACTTCTTCACCGCCTCGTGTTCGAGTTGCGTGACGGGCGCGAAGTCCGTCGGGGCGGGTGTGGCGAAGGCTGGCTCGGGGGTGCAGGCCGTCGCGGTCGATCTGGACCCCGGCGAGCCGGTGAACATAATCAACGGGTTCATGCAGGACGTCGGGAATCCGCCGTTGTCGGTGGTACGCGACGACGGGACCCTGCTGAAGCGGTTTAACGTGGACGCGCTCGGGTTGACGATGGTGCTGGATAAAGCCGGGCGGGTGGTCTACCGCGGGGTGGACCCCTCAGCGGCCCAGACGGCCCAGGCCATCGCGGCCGCGGGCTCATAGGAGGCGTGTTGGGTACCTTCGCTTTCGCCTTCGCGGCGGGCATGCTGTCGACGGTGAACCCGTGCGGATTCGCGATGCTGCCCGCGTTCCTCGCCTACTACATTGGCCGCGACGAACCCGGCGCGCAGCAGAGCCTCGTACGGCGTGCGCTGGTCGGGCTCGGAGCCGGGCTGCTGGTCAGCGCCGGATTCGCCGGAGTGCTGAGCGTGGCCGGGCTGCTGGTCGCACTTGGAATGCGCAGCCTGATCGGAGCGGTGCCGTGGGTAGCAGTGCTGGTCGGTGTGCTGCTTGTCGGGCTTGGCACCGCTTTGCTCGCCGGCCGGCACGTCGGGTTCACCATGAACTCCAGCCGGATCGCTCGGCAAGGACGCGGCCCGAGCGCGATGCTCGCCTTTGGTGCCGCGTACGGGGTGGCGTCCCTGTCCTGCACCCTCGCGGTGCTGCTTGCGGTGATCGGCCAGGCTCTGGCAGCTGGCAGCGCGGTCGGCCTGGTGGTGGTGTTCGCCGCGTACGCAGCCGGAGCGGCGATGGTGCTGGTGCTCTTGGCTCTGTCCTCGGCCCTGGCCAGCGGCCTGCTGGCGCGGATCCTGCACCGCACCGCAAGGTATGTGCCCCGGATCGCCGGGGCGGTGCTGCTGCTGTCCGGGATCTACCTCGTCGCCTATTGGGCACCTGCGTTGGTCGCCGGGGGCGCGAATGAGAGCCTGGCCACGACCGGCAGCCGCATTTCCTCCGCTATGACCGCTTTCCTCAGCAGCAACATAGGTCTGGTCACCGGCTCCGCCCTGGCCGCGGTCGCGGTCATCTTGATCAGCGCAATTCTCGTCCGCGCGCGGAACCGATCCCGGAACACAGTGACGGCCGACGATGACGAGCCGCGATCACGGTAATCGCAGCCGGGAAATTCGAGGCCGCCGTGGGACGGTGGCCGCGCTGGACGAGGGACCGAGGAGATCGATGCTATCGAACAACGACCGCCGGCAGGCGGCGCGCTGTCAAGCAAGGAGGACATCGCTATCATCGTGACCCACGGCGGCAACAGTCCGGTTGCCCCCCAGGTTCGCCTGGCCGAGCGGCTACTGACCGCATCATGCAAGAGCGCCGACAGTTCGACACCGACCCGGAATTCCGTCCACACCGCTCGGACGGTCCGAATTCGGCCCGCCTGGCGTGCGCGTAGCCGCGGGGCCCGGACGTCGCTCCAAGTGGCCGATCCGACAGTCTCAGCGGCGGCGCCACCGTGTGGCTAGATGGCTTCGCAGGGTGACCACGGCAGCGAGGCCGAAGACTTGGTGGGCGAGGAAACCGTGCAGGTGGGTGACCAGCGGTAGGCGCGATTCGGGGCGCTGAAGCCGGCCGTCGGTGTCACCATGTCGTCGGCGATCAGTTGCCCCCGGGTCGGACAGCGTCCTCCATCGGCCGGGGCCTGCTTGGCTGCACTTCGTTGAGCTTGGTGCTCACCGGCTCCGCAACTTTCGTGCCGACGTAGCCGCCGACTTACGCGGTGAGTACGTCTTCGATCGCTCCTGGGATCTTCACGCTGATCTTTTCACGGCTCTTGAGGGAACGAAACCAGCTCGGGCAGCTCTTCAGACCGCCCCTCCCGCGCACGAGCTCAGGCCTTGATGTGGTCGAGGGCGGCGAGGTAGGCCTCGTTGTAGGTGGGGTATTGGGCGACCTGGTCGCGGAGGGTGTCTAGCGGTATCCGTGCCCGGATGGCGAGCGAGGCGTGGTGGATCCACTCCCCGGCCAAGGGTGCGACGGCCCAGGCGCCGACCAGCACCTTCGCCTCGGTATCGACCAGGAGCCCGAGGTTGCCGACGGGGTCCTTCTCGTAAGTCCAGGGCCGGGTGATTGCGTCGGCGAGGTCGAGCTCGGTGGCTGTGGTGTGCAAACCGGCGTGATCGGACTGCTGCTGGGTGAGCCCCACCGCGGCGATCTCCGGCTCCCCGAACACGACGCGAGGGATGCCGTCGTAGAACGCTTTCCGCGTCCCGCCGAGGATCGCCTCGGCGGCGATGCGGCCCTGGTACTTCGCCACATGGGTGAACGGCATGACCCCGGTCACATCGCCGATCGCCCAGATGTTCTCGGCCGCCCGGCACTGGTCGTCCACCAGCACCTGACCGTGCTCACCGAGCGAGACGCCGACGTCCTCGAAGCCGAGGCCGCCGCTGCGGGGGCTGCGGCCGGTGGCGAAGATCACGACGTCTCCGGTGGCCGTGCTGCCGTCCTCGAGCTCGATCACGCTCGCGCCGCCATCGCGGCGCCCTCTTCGGACCACCGCGTTCAGCCGCACGTCGACCCCGGCGCTCTGAAGGTAGTGCTTGGCAAGCTCCCCGACGCGCGGATCCTCGCGGTCGATCAGCCTGGGGCCACGCTGCAGCAGGGTGACGTTCACACCGAACCGGGAGAGGAACGTCGCCGTTTCCACCCCGACGGCGCTCCCGCCGACGATTACGGCACTGCCGGGCAGTGACGTCGCGGTGTAGGTCTCCCGGTTCGTCCAGGCGGTGATGTCCTCCAGACCCTCCAGTGGCGGCACGACCGCATCGGAACCGGTGGCGATGATGATGTGCTCGGCCAGTATTTCCTGCTCGCCGGCCTGGATACGGCCAGGGCCGGTGATGCGGGCATCCTCTTTGATGACGAGGGCACCTCGCTTGCTGTAGCCCTCGACCTGGCCAGCGTCATTGAGGTTCCGGATCATGTAGTCGCGGTAGTCGCTAGTCTCCGACCAGTTCAACTCCGCACCGCTGACTCCGGCCGCTCGCTGGACCTCGGTCTGCGCCTCCGGCGGCCGCAGCACGGTCTTCGAGGGGACGCAGGCCCAGTAGGCGCATTCCCCGCCGATCAGCTCCCGCTCGATCACGGCAACCTTCTTGCCAGCCTTCATCAGCCGGCTCGCCGCGACCTCACCGCCGGGGCCCATCCCGAGCACCGCAACATCGACACGTTCACTCATTAGCTACTCCTTGTGTTGTCGTCATTGATCGTTTCGGGTGCCGTTGGGCGTCGGCTGGCTCTTGCTGATCGTCGGGTCGCTGAGCCGCCTGTGTTCTAGCAGCAGCTGTCGGCGCCTGACGGGCCGCTTCCCTCCTGGGCATTCTCGATCATGGTTCGAGCCATTTGGGTGCCGAGGGCGTAGGCGTCGGCCACGGGCATGACTTCTCCTCCTGGGTGTGTCTCGAGCCAGGTTTGCGCGTCCTCGGCGGACGTGAAGTAGTGCACCTGGTTGCAGAACGCCGATCGGATCGAGGTCATGTCCTCGGGATTGACGAGGGAAACCACGGCGGTCTCGGGCGAGACCGACTGAACCCCGTGGGGGCCGACGGTGACGGCGATCGGCTCGCCGGTTGCGGGGCTAACGGACTCGACCCGCGCTGACGCGTCCAGCAGGGTGGGGAAGATCAGGGTGTCCAGTGCGCACCAGGTGTAGAGCTGCTCACCGTTGACCTCGAAGCGGTGCGGGGTGGGACGCAGGGTGAGGCCCTGGCCGATGATGCGGCCGTACTCGTACTCGATGTCGGGAACCGCGGCCAGCGCCTGTTGCACGTCGGCTTCGCTGCGCCCGGTCACCGTCGCGAGGGTGCTGACCTCAACCGGGTCGCCTTGGGCAAGTAGTTTCATCAGCGGCAGCCAGAGAGAGGCTTCCTGCCCGGTCTCGCTCGACGTGAGGCGCTCTGCGAGCGTGTCGTTCTCGGTCATTGTGACCCGCTTTCGTTGTTGGTGTGATGAAGGAACAAGGGGTTACGCGGCGCAGCAGGAGAGCTTACTGACGTCGGTGCTGAAGGACTGCGCGGCGATCCTGATACCCTCGGCCATGGTCAGATAGGGGCTCCAGAGCTTGCCGACCTGGTCAACCGTCATGCCGGCTTCGAGGATGTAGACCCCGGCCGCGGCAAGGTCGGCCGCTTCTTTCCCGACAGCGGTGAGTCCGACTATGCGGCCGGTGTCTGCTTCGGCGACCATCTTGATGAAGCCGCGGGTGTCGCGATTCACGATCGCTCGGGGCACGTACTCCAGCGGCACCACCTGGCAGCGGCAGCGGACCCCGGAGTGGTTGGCTTGCTTGTCCGTCATCCCGACAGCGGCGACAGTAGGGCTGGAGAAGATGATGCGGGGCAGGTGCCCGTAGTCGATCTTGCGGCCGGCGTTGTTGAACGCGTTCTCGGCCACGAGTGCACCGTGCGCCGCGGCGACATAGACGTACTCCGGATGCCCGGTCACGTCGCCCGCTGCCCAGATCCGCGGGTTCGAGGTCGCGAGTTCATCGTCGACGACGACCTCGCCAAGATCCCCGGTCTGCACACCTACTGCCTCGAGGTTCAGTCCCTCGGTTACGGGCCGGCGACCGGTGGCGACGAGAAGCCGTGCCGCCCTAAACTCCTCGCGGCCGCCCGAGACGGTGGCCGTCGCGAGGATCTCGCCGGTCGTCGGGTCGGCGCTCACGGAGGTGAGCGCGGCGCGACGCACCACCCGGATACCCTCGTCGGCGAACACCGCCGCAAGTGCGCGGGCGACCTCCGGCTCCTCCGTGGAGGCCAGTCGCGACCGGACCAGCATGGTCACCTTCGATCCGAGGCGGGAGAAGAGTTGCGCCATCTCGATCGCCACCGGTCCGCCACCGAGGACCAGCAACGATTCCGGAACCTCCGACACTTCCATCGCCGTCGTCGAGGTCAGAAAGTCGACCTCCGCCAGCCCCTCGACCGTCGGTGCCCACGGCCGTGATCCGGTCGCGACCAGATATTGCTCAGCACGAACGGGAACCTGGCGGCTCTCGAAGTCCGTGACGGTCAGCGCCGGGTCGTCGGGGGATCCGGTGAAGGTGGCGTCGCCCTGCAGCAGCTCCCAGCCGTACTCGCCGATCAGATCGACGTATTTCTCCGAGCGCATCCCCTCCACCAGCACCCGCTTCCCCTCGATCAGCGCCGGCATATCCACCGGCTCCACGGACGCGTCGATCCCCGGGAACCGGGCGGCGTCCAACGCGACGTGGCGTGCCTCGGCGGCCGCGACTAGTGCCTTTGAGGGCACACAACCGGTGTTCACACAGGTACCGCCGACGGTCGACCGCTCGATCATCACGACTCGCTTGCCAAGGTTGGTCGCCCGAATCGCGGCGGCGAAGGCACCGCCTCCGGAGCCGATCACCGCCAGATCGAACTCGGCGGGTGCGCTGTTGGTCATGAGGACTCCTGAATACGAGGTGCAGATGCTTCGATTTCCCCCATCATGCGCCTTGCCCTATAAGGCAAGGTCAACCCCCCGTGCCGAGCACTTGCGAGAACTCCAGCAGCAGCTCGGGCGGCTCAAATGATGCCCACCTCGCTCCCGTCCCAGGCCACGCACCGTGTTCACGTCGAGGCCTCTCGGGTTGCGCAGCGCCGGGTCGTGACGATCGCGGTCCCCGTCGCAACATCGTGCGCCAAGGAAGTGACCGCCTGGCCGTTCCTCAACGTATTCGGCACGCGCGCACGACATCCCCCATTTTCCCCTATACTGGACGGTCAGGTGGGGCTCCGGGAGGGTCAGATGCGAATCGGTGAGGCCGCGGCAGCGGCGAGCATGACAACGAAGGCGCTGCGGTTCTACGAAGTCGAGGGACTGCTTCCGTATCCGGAGCGGGCCCCGAACGGCTATCGGGATTACGGAGAGGAAACCGTGGGCCGGCTGCAGTTCATCCGCCGAGGGCGGGCCGCCGGACTGAACCTGGCCCAGATCCGCGAGATCCTCCGCCTGCGGGACGCCGGCACGGCGCCCTGCCGCCACGTCGTGACGCTGCTCGGCAACGAACTCGAGCGCCTGGACGCTCAGATCGCCGAGCTCACCGCGCTGCGCGCCACGGTCGCCAGCTTCCACGAGGCCGCCAACGCCGGGGATCCAACCCGGTGTGACGCGGAACTAATCTGCAGCTACGTCTGAAGCCCGACACAAAGGACGCATCAGGCAGAAACGAAACCGCGCCCGAAGCTGATCGTGCCGACCACTTTTGGCCAGAACGAGGTCACACCAGCCGCCACCGCTCCCTTTTGGCAAAACTTCGGTCCGGACGGTCGACGCACTTGGTACCGGCTCGCTGACGGTCATCTCACGCCAGCGCTCGACGAGCTACTGCGTGTCGTGCTCTACGTCGAATCTGGCTGCTGCGCCGAAGAGAACTGCACCTTCGCATGACGGCCATGAGTCCCGCACTTGCCGACGAGCGCCGGCACGTCCTCCAGCACCGAATCCGGGATCGTCGCTGCGACCATCATCTATAACTGGTCGAGGCCGTTGTCGCGATCGCCGCGGGCGCCGCCGCATCATCGGCGGCGCTGATCGGCTTCGGTCTCGACTCGACAATCGAAATTCTGTCTGCGGCGGCTGTCGCGTGGCGGTTCACACGTCGCGACTCCGAATGGTGGGAGAAGGGCACACTGCGGGTGATTGCGGCCTGCAGGGGGCAGTCGTTCGCGCTCACCGGTACCATCTCATGGACGATGCCGGCGCTGTCTATTGCTGCTCTGGTTTTGTCGCTTGTTGCGGACCCGGACTCGACATACAAGGTGACGTTCGCGGTCACGGCGCACTCCTCTCTCATATCAACTCATTTGCCGTTCGGCGCTCTTGCCGAAACAGCGCCGACGGTGAATGAGCAAGAGACCGTGAAATACCGGAGCGAGCGCAGCGACGCTTCTATATCTGTCAAGTCGTCAGCACTGGCTGGTGGAGCGCGTTGAGTGATCGATAAACGCTTCGGGCGAGGTAGCGTTTCAGTGCCCGTCGGATCTCGCGTCGGCTGCGTCCTTCCTGGAGCCTGTTTTCGACGTAGGCGCGGGTTTCGGGGTCGTGGACCATGCGGACGAGCACGGCCGTGTGGAGCGCCCTGTTGAGACGTCGGTCGCCTCCGCGATTGAGACGATGCCTGGTGGTGTTGCCCGAGGATGCGGGGATGGGGCTGACGCCGGCGAGGGCAGCGAAGGCGGCCTCGGAGCGCACCCTGCCGGGGTGGGACCACGCGGTGAGCACGATTGCAGCGGTGACCGGCCCAACCCCGGTGATCTGAAGAAGCGGAGCGGCGGGGCTGGTCTGAATCAGTCCGGTCATGCGATTCAGGTTCGCTGCCAGCTGCTCGGTGAGTTCGTGAACGCGACGGGCGAGACGGACGGCCTCTTCCCGAGCGATCACCGCTTCCAAGGGTTCATCCCGTTCCCGCCATCGGGTCACGGTGCTCACTTGCGCTGCGCTGAGAGGTTTGCGGGCATCGATTCCGAGGTCGTTCACGCGAAGCAGCGCAGTGAGCGCGTTGATGTTCATCGTGCGCTCGTGGCTCAGTTGGTCACGCGCGGCGACCAGCGTCCGCAGCGCAGCGCGGGCGCCTTGGCCCTCTCGCGGCGTCCGCAGCTGAGTCTCCTCGAGGCTGAGGGCGGTGGCGGCGATCGTGTGGGCATCCAACGGGTCGGACTTCCCGATTCCGCGGCGGACGCGGGCGTTCATCCGCGGCGCCTCGGCTACCTGATAGCCGGCATTGGTGACCGCGCGGGCCAGGCCGGCGCCATAGCTGCCGACGCCCTCGATCACCCATAACGTCTCGGCGTCACCGCCGGTTCCGCGGCCGGCCCATGCGATCGCTCGGGCGATGCCGGCCGTGCTGGTGGGGAACTGCTGACAACCCAGCTGCTGCCCGGTGCTGGTGTCGATGACGACGTAGGTGTGGGTGCGGGCGTGGCAGTCCACCCCGACGACATACGGGCGGGAGTGCGCAACGATAGTCACAGCGGCCGCCTCCTCTCTCTAGGGGTCCTTCGAACGGCCGCGACGCGGCCGGCGCTGATCCGGGAGGAAATCACTTCGGGGCAACACTGTGAGGGGCCACAACCCTGACGGGGTTGGACAAGCTTCTAATCAAGCCACCGACGTGGGCCGGGCCAACGCCAGCCGCCCCGCCCCGAACGGACAAGTCGACCCGAAGGCACTCTGTCGAGGCCACGTGGAATATGAGTCACGAACCGGGCGAGACGACCAACATCAACCCTGCCAGCCAGTCCCAGACCAGCCAGTCCAAGACTCACAGTGGAATACCGCAGGGAGCGCAGCGAGTGAGGATATGCCGCGAAAGCCCGGAACGCAGCCCGCGGGAGTGAACTACGATCGACGGCCAGGCAGACGGACAACCCAACAAACACGGCGCCGCTCGCGGCTCATTCACCTCTGCCCGTCACATGAGACGAGCCCGCGCCAGATTGGCGTGGGCTCGCGGGTTGTTATTGGCAGCTGTCGCAGCCCAGGTCGTCCATCGGGTCGATCGGGACCAGATACTCGAGGGTGTCGCCTTGATAGTGGGCGTCGCCGAGTTCGTCGTCGGTGGCGTGTTCTTGGATCCAGGTGTTGGCGGCGGCGGGTTCTCCGAGTGCTCGGAGGAGGCCGGCGAGGGCTTCGACTTCGATGCAGCTGAGCCGGGGTGCCAGGTCGGCTGTGAGGTCGTGTTTGCTGAACACGGCCGTGAAGTGGATGAGCTCGTTGCTGTCACTGATGAGGGTGCTCATGATCGTTTCCTCCCTGCTGGTTGGTGTGCCGTGAAGGCACGCAGTGCCGATCAGGGAGACCCGCCCGGAGTGCCACCCGGTAGGGCGACGCCAGTCGGCCCCGTCAGGGGCTTGCGCGCAGGGTGCGCGACCGAACGATCGCCGCAGGCTTCACGGCACACCAACCAACCAGGTGAGGTGACAAGGTGCATCGAACAGTGGGGTCAGCGTCGACGCTCGATCGTCCGCGGTGGTTTCGAGCGGACGGCGTCCTTCCACACCCACCCTTCGTGGGTCTGGCCATCGCGGGCGGTGAACCGAACGCGGACGGCGTGCTCGTTCCACGCCACCACCTCAACTTCCGGTCGCACAACCGCTTCGTGGAAGCGCACGTACGCAATCGCCGGCGCTGGCACGGTAGCAACGACGGCCGGGTCGTGGTCGAGATCGACCTCCTCTTCGGTCAGCCAGACGGGTCGGGGCCGGGTGACGATTTGCTCGATCACTCGGTCCATCCCGGATCCCGGGTAGCGGCTGTTCTGTCCCACCGTCAGGCGGGGTCGACGTCGACCAGCACCCAGCCGGTGCCGACGGACTGCAACTGCATCGAACGGACTTCGGAGGGGTCCTGGTCTGAGATGGCGACAATTGACCACCCGACGAGCCGCTCGGCGGGGTGGGTGAGCGCGTCGTGTACTGCGGAAGAGCGAACGGGTTCAGCTGCGATGACGCGGTAGCGGTGATCGCGCCAAACGAGCCGGTTCGGGGTCCCGGAATCGGTCCAGATGTGGACGATGTCAGCGGCGGGAGCAATGCTCATGACCAGTTCCTCCGATCGGGTAGCGGGTGTCGGTCTTACTGGCCACAATAGAACATATGTTCGAATGTTTGGGTGGTGGGTCATGAGGGTTCTGCAGGCCGGAGAGCGCGTCTGGCTAGTCGTCGCCGACGCTGGAACGCGCATCCATTTCGTGATCGAGTACGGGCCGGCGGTGCATCAGCGCACCCACGAAACGCTGATGATGTACCGGGTCGACCACTTCACGATCAAGCGCGCCGAGCGGTGGCCGCTCGGATACTACGACGAGCTTCAACACGCGATCGACGCATGTGCGCTGAGCTTGGGGATGCCGAATTTCCTGGCTCCGATTACCGCTCCTGACGGTTCGATCGTGAGCCCAGAAGAGCAGAAGGCTCGTTGGCAGGTCGGGCGTGATCCCCGCACGGGCCTGCAGATGCGATCCGTTGTAACGCGGTACTGAGTTCGCAGAAGTTGCGGACGTCGGCCCCGGATTGACCCCAGTAAGCGGGTAGTGGGTCGCTGATCTTCCACCGTCGTGTCGTGTCAGGGTGGTGATGACGGCCATAGCTGACTTGGAGAAGATGATGGCGCGTACTTCCCAAGCGGAGCAGCGGCAAATCGTTGATTGGGCGACGAAGGCGATAGTTCGACGATGGCGGAGATCTCGTAAGTGGCGAATCCTATGTGCCTGGATCGTCGGCGTGGTCGGTGTCGCCCTGGGCCTCGCGATGTTCGTCGTGCCAAATCTGAGCGGTTGGCAACGGTTGCCATACTCCTTTACCGCTGGAGTTCTCATCGGTCTCGCATATCAGCTGATGCCGAACCGTGGGAACGCGTCAGCCTCACCGCGGCGTCGAGTATACATATTTGCGTTTGCGCTGTCCGGAGCAGCTGCCGCGACCGTTGGTATACTCGCAGCCCTTGTCGCACCTGGTTGGTGGGCGGCGGGGTTGAGCGTTGCGACCGCCGCGCTCGCGGTTGGACTTGCGGAGCGTTATCCGGGCAAGTACATACCTTTCGCATTCTTGCTGCCGGTCGCTCTGGACGCATGGATGTTGCTGCAGCTTTCCACCTCAGGAGACCGCACGCAGCTTGTTGTCGTTCTGACGCTTTTCGTGCCCGCGTTTGCCGTAGCAATTGTCCTCACAGTCTGGGCGTTCAAGCTTCGCAACCTTCCGTCGGCTGAGTACGCGAAAGCGACCGAAGTCGCCCGAGGCGTGCTTTGGGCATGGATTTTGTTGTTGGCCGCGACCCTAGCTTGGAGCGCGAGCGGCCTCAAGCTCGGCAGCGGTGAGCAATTTGACCCGCTCGTGTTCGCTATCCCGCTGGTCACCTTCGGGTCAGTGATCGCAACTGCGACGACGGGATGGACTCGATATCGAGAGGCGCGCTTACAGCTAGATGCTGACGATCAGCCGGCAGCAGAAGCAAAGCTAACCAGCTCCGAACAAGATGGCCAGCCAGCAATTCCTTCGCATGTGCGGGGGCTAGTTGAAGGGCTGATGAGACTGAGATCAAACTTCCTCCGGAACTTTGCCCGACCACGAGAAGACCCGGATGGCGAACCCGCCAGACACTCGTTACCGACGCCTCTCGCATCAGCTGGAGACCTCGTCGCTCTGATGCTTCGCGCCGGTGTAGGGGCACGTTACGAAGGACGCTTCGACAAAATCGACTGGGTCTACCGACTGCGGTACCGTGGCGAGGAATGTCGACTTCAGCTTGGTCGATCCGGCCTCTGGGCCGACTTCTGGATTGGGGAAGATGAAGGCGCGCGGCTCGCAGACCAACTCGGCAAGCAGTTGACGAAGGCTTTGAGGTTCCTGCATCAGAACGGTCTGAGGGATGCTATCGATGCTGGAATCAGCGTCAATGCAGTGGAGGTTGTCAACCAGTTCTTCCGTTACCGGGGGATGGTCAACTACTTCATTGCGCAGCTGCGAGGCCTCCGAGGTGCACCGATGCCTGAGGTCGACAGGTCGACGTTTACGGTTCACGACTTCGAGAGTGGAAAACAGGTCCCGGCACCCGACTTCATTGCAGACACAATGAGCTACTTTTCGGAGTTTCAGAATGAGCAGCAAAGGGCCGGGGAGATTGCACACGTGGCTACTGCTCTCGTAGCGTCTTACTTCGCCTACATCGAGCATGTATCGGTCCTCCTCGCCGCGTACTCGTCTGCCGCTTCCGAAGATGGATTCGCCGTAAGCGAGCTACTGCGAGAATCATGGGCCGTCAAATTCGACGTAGCGTTCGCTGATGTCTCGATCGGGAGCGCGAAGAGCGACCTGAGTCTCATGGCTTCCCGATTCAGAAACCCCCTCTTGCATGGAGGCGCCGGTCGCGCCGCCGACGGAATGTATGTCGAAGTCCTTCCTGACGTGGTCGCTCTGGCCACGGAGGATGGCTCACCCACCGACCAGTTCATGCTCTGGAAGCCGAGCCTGACTGCCGAGGAGATCGACTGGATACTAAGCAGAATCGCCCGCATTGATGCGGCCCTCGAATCTCACCCATACTGGGTGGCGGTATCCGCTGGGGCCCCGTCGAATTTCAGCCGCGATCGCGTGCGGAAGGCGTTGAGCGCCCAGCGAAGCGGAAACGCCGGCCAACTCGCCCGCGCAATGGCAGAAGCCTTAGACGACTGACGGGCAAATTCATAAGCTTTCATCCGCCGCGCAGATACCGGTCAGTCGGAGTTGGGACCGCATGGAGGAGCAGTATTCACCAAGGTACACACGCCTAGACGCGTTCGAGTCCGCCGCAGCTCAAGCCGCCGGCGCGGTGCTGCAACATGCGTTCGACAGGCTGACTAGCCTCATCGAGTCCGGGCGGACCGTCGTATCGAACGCCTCGGGTTCCACGTTGGAGCGCGATGACGAACTCACGCCGTACAACCCGATTAGCTACCAGCTCGCCTACTTCGCACTCGTTTCCGTAGATCATTTACGATTCGTGCGAGACGCGATCAGTACCCGACAGGATCTTGCAGTAATGGCCGAGTACTCCGTTATCCGCAGCGCGATTGAAGCTAGCGCCTATGCGGTCTGGCTAGCGACCGGGGGTACTCGCATCAAGCGAGTCAAGAATTCACTCCGGTTGTCCTGGGATTCGGCAAGCGACGCCGCCGCGTTGATGCGTGTCGCCGGCGACGATCGCAACCACCTTCTAGAGATCGAGGATCGCCTTCTCGAGATCCAGGCAGCCGGTCCGGCTCGCCAAGGTTCGATCGAAAACATGCCCTCGATCACCGAGGTGCTGATGATCGCCGACCGGCACGTCAATACCGGCCAAATCTCGGGGCTCGAAGCTTGGCGGATTTGCAGCGGAATTGCGCATTCAAACCCTCAGGTTGCCCTCGCTCTGCTCGAGCACACCTGGATTGACAAGGACGGAGGCCTCTCTCGAATAGCGAACAATGTCGACCTGCTCGCAACTGTCTACGAGATCGGTGTTACGTACCTTGAAGCCGCTCTTGCAGCATGGCGCAGACTTGCAGAGAACCCTGCGGCCGCGCTTCGGTGAGTTGTCGCCTACTGGGGTAAACCAGAAAGAAAGTCGTTCACCTGCCTGCTGATAACTGCCGCCAGAACGTTAGTGCCGACCTTATCGAGGAACTGGCCAATCCGGGAGACAATACTGTGGACTCTCCCCAGGTCAGCTGACCCTGCGATCTCCCCATCAAGAAGCTCGAGCTCGGAAGAGACGTCACGCCTAACGCTCTCGGGAAGTACAGGCATGGACTGCTGAAGGAGCGACGAAAGCTCCATCGCTCCCGAAAGCCATTCGCTCGGGGGTGTATGGATGGTCTGCGAGAAATGCGAGCTGTTATTGGCGATGTTTGCATTGCCGTTAATCACCGTTGAGTGATGCACGACTCCATCCTGGGATTCATCATTCACGCTTGTCCCGTTCTCTACCCTCCGTGAGCCCTTGGTCGTCACTCGTGGGCGCAGCGGCCCGCCATGGCCCCACGCTCCCGGCCCCTCGACGAAGCCTTCCTGCTCCAGCCAGTCACCTACACGTTGGATGTCGTCTTCGGTATAAACGACGCCTAGGAAGTTTGGTTCCCCATTCAAGAAGCCAGCCGGCGTGGGGGCGCGACCCTCCTCCTGTTCCTCGTAGATCCAACGTAAGTACGTGTCGCGGAGTTGCTTGCGTCGAGCGACCACCGATCTGCGGAACGTATCGAATTGCTGATAGGCGTCGGCTCCTTTCGGGGTGACGATTACCCCACCGATTCCGGCAAGGGAGTCAAAGAAGTCGACCCACCCACGGTACTTCATGCGGCGACACTCGTCCTGCAGATCGAACGAACCGAGGTCACGCATTTGGATGAGCTTGTCGTTCAACTCGGCGAGTGAAACATCGCTCGCCGTGTGGTGCCCAGCAAGCTCGAATAATGCAGCCAGGATCCGCAGCCGGCGCGCCTCTTCCTGCGAAAGATCCATAACATACCCCTTTGGTGACTTCTCCAAATGGAGGTTATCGGCACCCACTGCTGGATCGCCTATTTGCGCTACGCGGTCCTCGGGTAAGGGAGGCAGTGATAGCCCTGCCTAGCGGGCCCGTATGACAACAATTTGACAACACTCGGGCGAAACTGGAGCCAATTGAAGAACATCGAGGACAACTACGAATCACCGTGGTTCCGGGGATCTTGGAAGACGAGAAGCTGTCCGCTGACCCGCGGCTAGAGTTCGAATCCCACGCCCTCCGCCGTGACGTTCGGCGCAGGCGGATCGCAAGGCATAGAAGCGCAGTCAGCTGACGATGCGGATGGTCGACACGACGTCGTCCAGGTTCGGACGACCGTGGCCATCAGTCGAACCGGCTACTTGCTGGCGCAGGGCCAGGATATTGAGGATCTGCAGGACCGGATAGAGGCGGCCAGTGCCTCGCCAGGGCGGTTCGTGAGCTTCACCGTGGTCGGCAATCGAGCGGTGAGTGTGCTCATCACCCTGCGGAGCCAGGTGTGATCTCCGTCGAGACCGTCCAGTTCGATCCGCGGGATACCGGAGACGACGAAGAACCGTTCGGGGCCTCTTCGACTTCTGATCCTCGCGGGCGGTCGTCGGACGGTTCCTGAGAGTTGCTCTCCTTTGCTAGGCGACCAGAGCGTTACATGATAGACATCAGTTAGTAGAGGCAGACCGGGCGGTATCGCATTCTGTTCATAACCCTTTCCCAACTGAGGGATTGCGTGTGACTATGCATCGTTCTCGTCGTATTCGTTCCGGTTTGATCGTGCTCTCGATCGCGGCCGGCGGCTGTCTGGCTCTCGTCGCCGGAGGCGCGGCCCAGGCCGCGACCACAATCAGCGGCCCCATCGACCTGGGAGACGCCACGTCGTTCGGCGTTCTCGGCGGGAGCGCGGTGACCAACACCGGCCCCTCCGTGATCAACGCGGATGTCGGCGTCAGCCCCGGCACATCGGTCACCGGTTTCACCGGGCCTCCCGCTGGCAGCTTCACGGGCACCCTGCACCAGACCGACGCATTCGCGGGTCAGGCGCAGGCAGACCTGACGACAGCATTCAATTCGGCGGCCGGTTTGACGCCGACCACGTCGGGGCTCGGCGATCTGACGGGCAAGTCGCTCACACCGGGCGTCTACTCGGGCGGCGCGCTCTCTCTCACCGGCAACCTCACCCTCGCCGGGAGCGCGAACTCGGTCTGGGTGTTCCAGGCGGCGAGCACCCTGATCACCGGGTCCGCGAGCACGATCACGCTCACCGGCGGAGCCTCGTCGTGCAACGTGTTCTGGAAGGTGGGAAGCTCGGCCACGCTCGGGAGCTCGTCTCTCTTCGTCGGAACGATCATGGCCGACCAGTCGATCACCGCGACCAACGGCGCCGCCGTCAGCGGACGCCTGCTCGCTCGGACCGCGGCCGTCACCCTCGACGACAACACGGTCACGCTGCCCAGTGGATGCGCGGCTCCCGCCGCGCCCGTCGTCACCGGCAGCCCGGCGATCACCTCGGGCACACCGACGGACGGGGTCGTGGGAACGCCGTACACGTTCGACGTGACCGCATCCGGAACGCCGGCAGCCACCTTCGCCGTGACTGCAGGCACCCTCCCGGCCGGGCTTCAGCTGAACACGGCGACGGGTGAGATCTCCGGCACCCCGACAGGGGCGGGCAGCAGCACGTACACGATCACGGCGACGAACGGGGTCGCGCCCGACGTGTCGGCCATCTACACGACGACGATCACCCCTGCGGCCGTCGTGGGAACCCCGGGAACGCCGGGAACGCCAGGAACGCCGGCAACCCCAGTGACCCCGCAGGATGTTGCCACCCCGACAACCGGCGCAGGCGAACTCGCGAACACCGGCTCCAACGCGGACGGTGTCTGGTGGGTCGGCGGTGCCGCCCTGGTCGTGTTCGGCACCCTCCTCACGCTCGTCCTGTCCCGTCGCCGCGGCGCCCACCGTCAGTAGCCGTTTCACCGATCCGGGCGTTTGCGAGAGGATCGTTGGATGATCCGCGTAGTGCTCTTCGACCTCGACGGCGTGATTCGGCACTTCGACCCGGCGCACGCCGCAGACATCGAACAGAGACACGGGCTTGAGGCGGGAACGCTCGAAGGCATCGCGTTCGCGCAGCCACTGATCGACGACGTCACAACCGGTCGAATCAGCAGAGCCGACTGGATGCGTCGGGTCGGCGCCTTGGTCGGCAGCGCGGCGGCCGCGGAGGAATGGGGTTCTCAATCGCCGGTCGTCGATGAGGAACTTCTGGAGCTTTCCGACGAGATCCGCGCCGTGGGGCTGAGGACGGCCGTGCTCACGAACGGGACGGACACCATCCACGCCGAGATCGCCGCGATGGGTATCGGCAACAGGTTCGATGCCGTCTTCAACTCGGCCGATATCGGGTACGTGAAGCCCGACGTCCGTGCCTTCGGGCACGTCCTCGACGCCCTCGGGGTCGGGGCGGAGGACGTGTTCTTCACCGACGACTCCGCCTCGAAACTGGTGGGCGCCGACGCTCTCTCGATACGAACCCACCTCTTCGAGGGCGTCGCCGGCCTCCGTCGTCAGCTCATCCAGGCAGGCGTCGCCGTCACCGAGCCCGAGCGCGTTCGCCGATAGTCACGCAGCACCGTCGGCCGCACGCGCCAGGAACGCCAGGATCCTCACCGCGGCTTCGCGCGGTTCTCGGATCATCGTCTCGTGCCGGTGGCCGGGAACCTCCAGGTACTGGGCGCCCGGGATGGTCTCCGCCACCTCCGTGCACCAGGGCCGCGGGCAGACCCGGTCGTCGGCGCCGCGCAGCACGAGCGTCGGCACCGCGATCCGTGGGTAGGCGAGTTCCGGACGGTGCACCAGCATGGCGTGCAGCTTGCGCCGGAGGTTCGGGCCGGCGCGCAGGTATTCGCGGCCGCCGCGGTAGAGGACGAGAGGCTTCTCCGGGGCGAGGTCGCGGAGCAGCCGCCAGAGCTGGGGCGCCAGCCGGCGCGCGCTCGGGTCCACCGTGGGCGCGACCAGCACCAGTCGCTCGACGAGTGCGGGATGCCGCACGGTCAGTTCCGTGGCGATCTGCGTGCCCATCGAATGGCCGATCGCCACGACGGGGCCGTGGTCGCGCGAGCGGAGGTAGGCGGCGAGGAGGTCGGCCGTCCGCTCCATCGTCGGGGTGCGCGGGGGCTCGGGGGCGTCCCCGTATCCGGGCTGGTCGATGGCGACGACGCGGCCGTGGGTGGCGAGGATGTCGACGAGTCCGTCGAAGACTTTGCGGCCCATCCCGATCCCGTGGATGAGCAGGAAGACCGGGCGCCCGTCGCCGCGCTCCTCGGCGATCAGTGTCGCACCGGCGTGAGTGAACTCGACGATGACGGGAGCTGACTCTGACACGGTACGACGATAGCGCGGCGGCCGCGATCGGGCGGAAACACCCGTGAAACGTCGCGCATCTACGCTTGCGCCATGTCCTCGTCGAATACGAGCGGGTCTGGGGAGTGGCGGCGATTCACCGACGGTTCGATCGAGCGGGAGATGCTCGTCGCACTCAGTCACCGCGTCGGCGTGGCCTTGCGCCCGCGGTCGCTCACCCTGGCGGGCGGCACGAGGGTCGAAGTCGAGGGGATGGATCCGGCCGGCACCGTCGTGGTGCAGCTCGTGGCGAACCAGGGCGCGTACAAGCCGTCGTATCGCAACAAGGTGATGGCCGACATGTTCAAGCTCCTCTGGCTGCGGTCGAGCGTTCCCGAGGTGGAGCGCGCCGTGCTCGTGGTCACCGCGCTGACCGCCCAGGCGCTGAACGGCTGGGTGGCCGTCGCTGCCGCCGACCTCGGCGTCGAGGTCTACGTGTTCGACGGCCGTGAGGTGGCCTCGCTGCCCCGCCAGAGTTAACGTGCGCGCAATCTTGCGGTGCTGCTGCACGAAACACGGCCTGAATAGGTTGGGGTCATAACAAGCGGACTCCGCGTGGCAGACATCGAACTCGCTACGCACGCTCTCCGCCATCTGGGAACGGGCATGTGTGTCCGTACACGGTATGGAGGGTGCGAATGGTTACACCAGCGGTAGAGCTGAGTTCCGTCGGCAAGGTCTACGGATACGGCCCGTCGGCGATGATCGCGCTGAACGACGTTCAGCTGTCCATCGAACCGGGGAAGTTCGTCAGCCTGATCGGGCCGAGTGGATGCGGCAAGTCGACGCTCCTCCGGATCGTGGCCGGCCTCGAGACCGCCGATCGCGGAGACGTGCGGGTGCACGACGTGACGCCCGCGGAGGCCGGAGCGGCGAAACTGATCGGGCTGGTTCCGCAGACCCCGGCACTCCTGCCGTGGTTGTCCGTGCTCAAGAACGTGACGCTGCCGCGGAAGATCAACCCTGGCGCTGCCAAGCGGCGGGAGCGCATCGGCGACCTGGCCACCCGCCAGGAGGGGAGCGGCGCCCCCGACATGCTCGAGCTGCTCGACCGCGCCGGACTCGCCGAGGCCGCCGACAAGCTCCCCGCCCAGCTCTCCGGCGGGATGCAGCAGCGGGTCGCCATCGTGCGGGCGTTCGGGCTGCAACCGGATGTGCTGCTGATGGACGAGCCGTTCTCCGCGCTCGACGAGTTCACGCGCGAGAGCCTGCAGGACCAGCTGCTCGACCTGTGGGATGAGCTGAAGACGACCGTGGTGTTCGTGACCCACTCCGTCTCCGAAGCCGTGCGCATGTCGGACACCGTCGTCGTCATGGCGCCGCGACCGGGGCGCATCGTCGATGTGATCGACATCGACCTGCCCCGCCCGCGCAACCAGAAACTGTTCGAAGAGCGCCGGTTCCACGAATACGAAGACCTGATCAGAGATCGCCTGCACACCGCGTGGCGATCGACGGATGCGGCGTGAGGGAGATCGAGATGACTGTCGCAACGAATCGGGTCCCCGTGTCGCAGCACGTCGAGGTCGAGCCGCCTGCCGAGCTCTCGCGGTTCAGCCTGAAGCATCCCCGGTCGCGGATCGCGTGGATCCGGCCGGCCGTCTGGCTGCCGCTGGTGGTGATGCTCGCGGTCCTCGCCGTCCTCTGGCAGTGGGGCGCAGCATCCATGCCGTACCTGCTGCCGCCGCTGCAGGCCATCGGCGATTCGCTGGCGGGCAACCTCGGCTACTACCTCGGCAACGCGCTGATCACGCTGGGGGAGGCGACCGCCGGGTTGGCGATCGGCTTCGTCGCGGCCTTCGTGGTCGCCGTGCTCATCAGCGAGCTGCCGGTGGCGCGGAGAGCCATCATGCCGATCGCCGTCGTGCTCAACGTCACGCCGCTCGTCGCCATCGCTCCTGCGCTGGTCGTCGCGTTCGGCTTCGGGCCGCTGCCGAAACTGATCATCACGGCCCTGATCTGCTTCTTCCCGATCCTGATCAACACCGCGGTGGGCCTCCGGTCCGTGCCGCAGCAGGTGATGCAGGTGTACAAGACGATGAACGCCTCCCGGCTCGAGATGCTCGTGCACCTGCGGGTGCCCAACGCCCTGCCGTACATCTTCGCCGCGCTGCGCATCGTCTTCCCGCTCTCGATCATCGGCGCCGTCGTGGCCGAGCTCTCCGCATCCGGTTCGACGGGCGGACTCGGCACGGTCATCAGCGTCGCATCGTCGATGAACCAGCTCGCCGTCGTGTATTCCTCGATCTTCGTCCTCGCCGTCATGGGCGTCCTTCTGCTCGCACTCATCACGCTGATCGAGCGGCGCGTCCTGCACTGGCACGAGAGCTCGACGGACTAGCCGACCGCCGCTCACCGACCACCTCACGCTGCCGCTCCCGCGGCAACGGCGGTCGTCCCGTGTCTCCACCCACCCACAGCACCCCTGCACCCCCCCCTGCACCACCCATCCCCGAAGGAGTGACCCATGCAGCACCGCTTCATCAAGACCGGTCTCGCGACCGTCGCCGCTGTCGTCCTGACACTCGGCGTCGCCGCGTGCAGCTCCGGCGCCCCGGCAGATTCCGCATCGGCCGGCAGCGCGATCTCCGCCGACCGCTGCGCGAAGAACAAGGCAGCCGGAACGATCAACTACCTCTCCGGATACCAGTTCCAGTCGTCGGCGTCGATCCTCGAATACATCGCCGCGAGCAAGCTCGGCTACTTCTCCGACCTGTGCCTGGATGTGCAGCTCAAGCCGGGCAGCGGCGACACGGCCCAGAACACCAAGCTCCTCGCGAGCGGCCAGGCGACCGTGTCCGCCATCTCCCAGCAGGACCTCATCCAGGCCAGGGCGAACGGCATCGACATCGAGGGCATCTCCTCCTATTCGAACGCTGGGCTCGACATCCTGATGACGAACCCCGGCATCACCGACCTCACGCAGCTCGACGGTCAGGTCGTCGGCCACAAGGGCTACGTGCCCGCCTCCGTCGAAGCGATGATGGTGAAGGCCGGCGTCGACTGGAACTCGCTGAAGCTGGTCAAGGAGGGCTACGACCCGTCGGTGCTTCCTCGCAAGCAGGACGGCCTCGCCGCCCTCACCGGATTCATCTCGAACGAGCCCAACCAGCTCAAAGCGGCCGGGGACAAGGTCACCGTCTGGCAGCCGGTGAAGTACGGCATCCCGAGCTCGCTCGGTGCGATGGCGGTGAACCCGGCGTTCGCCAAGGCGCATCCGACCGCGGTGCAGGACGTCCTCCGGGCCGCGCTGCACGCCTACGAATACTGCACGGCCAATGACGCGAACATCGAGAAATGTGTCGGCTTCGCGGCCGACCTGTCCGGCGGAGCGACCTACGACACGAAGCTCAACGCCACCATCTGGAAGACCGAGACCCAGGTCGTCGCAGACAACCCCACTCCCGGCCAGCCGCTCGGCGGGATGGATGCGGAGAACATCACGAAGCTCGTCGACATGCTGCACCAGTTCGAGATCGTGCCGGCCGGCGTGACCGGGACCGAAGCCGCCGACTGGTTCGACGACTCGTACATCAAGGCCATCTACAAGGGCGACGCCCTCATCTGGCCCGCGCCGTAGCCCGGACAGCACCGACCCCGGGGCGGGGAAACGCCTCCCCGCCCCGGGTACCACCAGCCTCAGCACCAGCACGGAACCGCACCGAAAGGCCCGCAGAATGTCAGCGAAAGACTATGGAATCTTCCTCCCCATCGGGAACGGGGGATGGATGCTCTCGACCACCGCCCCGCATCCGGAAGCCTCATACGCCTGGAACAAGCGAGCCGCGCTGCACGCCGAGAACATCGGACTCGACTTCATCATGTCGATGGCCAAATGGCGCGGATTCGGTGGCACCACCGACCACTGGGGCCGCTCTCTCGAATCCATGACGATGATGTCGGCGCTCGCCGAAGCGACCGATCGCGTCAAGATCTGGGCGACGATGCACGCCAACGTGCACAACCCTGCCGTCGCGGCGAAGATGTACGCCACCCTGCAGGACGTCTCCGGCGGTCGCGCAGGCATGAACATCGTGAACGGCGCGTACGCGGGCGAGTTCGAGCAGTTCGGCATCTGGGACGAGACGCTCAGTCACGCCGACCGGTACGCGATGACGGAGCTGTGGACCGAAGCGGTCACCCGGCTCTGGAGCGAGGACTCCGTGACCATGCACACCCCCTACTTCGACCTGGTCGACTGCGAATCGCGGCCGCACCCCTCGTCGCAGCCCACCATCATCAGCGCGGGCAAATCGGAGGCCGCGCGGGCGTTCCAGGCCCGCTTCGCCGACGGCGCGTTCCTCGCGGGCGACAGCCTGGAGGAGATGACGGAACTCTCCGCCGACGTTCACGCCCGCGCAGCCGCCAACGGCCGGACCTGCAAGACGTACTCGATGCTCACCGTCGTGCAGGACGAGACGGATGCGCTCGCCGACAAGAAGGTGAAGGAGTGGGGAGCAGGCGTCGACCGCGAAGCGCTGGCCAACATGCGCGCATCCTGGGGTGTGCCGGAGGACCAGGCGCGGGCCTGGGCATCCGGCGCTGTCGGTGAGGCCGCGTTCCAGACGGCGTACGTCGCCGGGTCCGCTCAGACCGTGACGGAGCACATCCAGTACATCGTCGGCGAGGCGGACCTCGACGGGCTGATGCTGATCTTCCCCGAATACGACCAGGACATGGTGCTGTTCGGCGAGACCGTTCTCCCCGCTCTGCGCGCGCACGACGAGGCGGGAACCCGATGAGCGCCCTCCGCGAAGCCCAGTTCGGCCGGCTCACCGCCCCCGGCAGCAAGCCGGCCTTGGTGGTCGTCGACGTGCAGCGCGACTTCGGCGACCCGGCTGCGCTCGGTGCGTACGGCCTGACCGACGAGGTCGTCGCCGGGCTCGACGCCACCGTCTCCCGCATCGCGGCGCTGGTCGACAGTGCCAGGGAGCTCGGCGTGCCGGTGGTCTGGGTGGAGCTCGGCAGCGATCCGGCCCGGCCGTGGAAGTCCAGCAACTGGTTGCGCGAAGGCGACTACGACGCACCGATGGGCGAGACCGAGCCGTGCATCGTCGGGACAGCCGGCGCCGAGTGGTACCGGATGGAGCCCGCCGCCGACGAGCTCCGGGTGGTCAAGCGCGGATACAGCGGCTTCCTCGGCACGGACCTCGACGAGCGGCTGCGGGCGAACGGCTACGACTGGCTCACCATCGTCGGGCTCACCAGCGAGTGCTGCGTCGACGCAACGGCACAGGATGCGATGCAGCTCGACTGGCCCGTCGTGGTGCCGAGGGACGCGACAGCGGCGTACGACCTGGCGGTCCACGAGGCCGCGCTGACTCAGCTCGAACTCAACGTCGCCGTGATCTCGGACGTGGACGAGGTCGTCGGCCTCTGGAAGAAGGCCACATCGTGAGCGGCATGCACATCGCGTACGACCTCTCCTTCACCCACACCGAGGGCCGCTGGACGCAACCGGGGTCGTGGGTCGGCCAGCAGTTCCCCGACGTGCGCATGTACATGGAGGTGGCCCGCACCGCAGAGCGCGCGGGCGTCGACATGCTCTTCTTCGGCGACGGTTCTGGAATCCCCAGCACGTGGCGAGGCAGCATCGACCCTGCCGTGGAGTGGGGCATCCAGTGGCCGCGCCAGGACATGTCGCCGATCATCGCCGCCATGTCGACGGTGACGGAGAACATCGGGTTCGGGCTCACGTACTCGTCGACGTTCATGCACCCGTTCTACGTCGCGCGCCTGCTCAACTCGCTCGATCACGTGACCGGCGGCCGGATCGCGTTCAACGTCGTGGCGTCGAGCCGCGGCGCGGATGCGGCCAACTACGGATACGCGCAGCTGATCGACCACGACCTGCGCTACGAGCGCATGGAGGAGTTCATCGGCGTCTGCCGTGCCCTGTGGGACTCGGTGGCCCCGGATGCGATCATCCGCGACAGGGCGACGGGCCGGTTCGCCGACCCGTCGAAGGTGCGGGCGATCGACCACGACGGGCAGTTCTTCACCGTCAAGGGACCGCTGGCGTCGGTGCCGAGCCCGCAGGTGCATCCGGTGATCGTGCAGGCGGGCAACTCCCCGCGTGGGATCGCCGGCTCCGCGTCGTTCGCCGACCTGATCTTCGGCTTCGGCGGCAACCTCGCCGGGCAGCAGCGCCATCGCCGGATGCTCGACGAAGCCCTCGTGGCCGAAGGGCGCGACCCCGCGCACATCGGCATCCTCTGGGCGACCCAGGTGATCGTCGGCCGCACCGCGCAGGAGGCGCAGACCCGCCGCGACGCCGTCGTGGACTTCTGGACGGACGAGGCGGTCGGCACCATGCTGTCGCACAACGCCGGCTACGACTTCTCCACGCTGCCGGCATCGTTCCGCCTCGGCGAGCTGCGGGACGAGATCGTCGCCGCCAACGCCAGCCCGGCCGGATTCGTCGGTGCACTGGTCGCGGAGTTCGGCGGCGAGCACACGATGTCGAGGACGGAGTTCTTCGAGCACGGCTGGGAGGCGGCGACCGGCCTCGACCACACGATCGTCGGCGACGCGGCGACGGTGGCGGACGCGCTCGAGGAGAACTTCGCGCTGACCGGGTCGCGCGGCGGGTACATGCTGTCGAGCCCGCTCTCCATGCCGTCCGGGCTCGCCGAGCTGAGCGAGTCGCTGGTGCCGGAGCTGCGGCGTCGGGGCGCACTCGCCCCGCGCTATCCGGGTGCGACGCTGCGCGAGAACCTGGCGGTGTGACGTGAACGGCGTCGTGCGACAGGGGACACGCGACTGGCTCGCGCTCGGCAGCCTGTGCCTCGGTTTCTTCATGCTGCTCCTCGACAGCACGATCACGTCGGTGGCCCTGCCGGCGATGATGACCGGGCTGGGCGCGACGCAGACCCTCGCGATCTGGGTCAACAGCGGATACCTCATCGCATACGCAGTGCCGCTGCTGATCGCGGGCAGGCTGGGCGACCGGTTCGGGCACCGGCGCGTGTATCTCGTGGGGCTGGCAGCGTTCACGATCGGATCCCTGCTGTGCGCCGTCGCCCCGTCGGTCGGCTGGCTCATCGGCTGGCGCGTCGCACAGGGTGTCGGGGCGGCGCTGATGACCCCGCAGTGCCTCACGATCATCCGGTCGCTGTTCACCGCGCCGCGACTCGCGGTCGCGCTCGGGATCTGGGGAGCGGTCGGCGGGGCAGCGACGGTCGCCGGTCCTCTCGTCGGCGGGCTCTTGGTCGGGACAGCCGGGTGGCCGGCGATCTTCGCGGTCAACATTCCGATCGGGGTGATCACGGCGGTCGCGGTGCTGCTCTGGGTGCCCGTCTCGGAGCGCCGGTCTGCGCGCATCCCGCTGTGGGCGATGGTCGGCAACGCGCTGGGGCTCTTCACGCTGGTGCTCGGGATCCAGGGCACGGTCGCGTCGTCGGCGTCCGTGGCGGGCGTTCCGCGCTGGGCACTGGCGGTGTCTGGTGCTCTGGTGGTCGCTGCGGTCATCTGGCTGCAGCGGCGAGCGGCCGACCGTGCGCTCCTTCCCCTCTCGCTGTTCCGCAGCCGGGGGTTCGTCACCGCGTCGTGGGGAGCGGCGGCCGCCGCGTTCTGTGTCGGCTCCGCGCCCATCCCGCTCATGCTCGCCCTGCAGGACGACCGAGGGCTGGCTGTGCTGACCGCGTCGCTCGTGCTGGTGCCGATGGGGGTCGTCTGCCTCGTCGCCGCGCCGATCTCGGCCGCGATGAACAACTCGGTCGGGCCGCGGGTGGTCGCGATCATCGGGGCCGTGGCGCTCGTCGTCTCGATCGGCGGCACGGCTGCGCTCATCGCGGTGGCGGCTCCGCTCTGGACGATCTCGGTCGCGTTCGCGCTGTTCGGTATCGCCAACTCGTTCATCTGGTCGCCGTTCTCGATCGCGACGGTGACCTCGGTCGACCGGTCGTCGGTCGGAGCGGCCTCCGGCACCTTCAACTCGCTGAAACAGCTCGGCGCCGTCCTCGGCAGCGCGGTCACCGCTGTGGTGCTCGCAGCCGCGGGCAACGCCGTCGCGCTCGGCGTGCTCGCCGCCGTGGGGGTGCTGAGCGTCGTGGCAGCGTCGCTGCTCCGGCTCACGCCGCCGAAGCCCGAGGTGAGCGGCCTCCTCGTGGGCGTCGTGGTGCCCGGTGAGGGCGCTGGGCACGGACTCGGTTACCCGACGGCGAACCTGGCGGTCGAGCATCCGGTCGCCGCGCCGGCTGACGGTGTCTACTTCGGTGGGTTCCGTGCGGATTCGTGGCCGGCCCCACTGCCTGCGCTCGTCTCGATCGGGACGAACGACACCTTCCCCGGTCGCGCGCACACGATCGAAGTGCACGTCCTCGACTTCGACGGCGACTTGTACGGACTGCGCGCGGAGGTGAGCACCGACCGACTGATCCGCGCCCAGCGGACGTTCGCGAACGCCGACGAGCTGATCGACGCGATGCGCGAGGACGAGCGCGGCGCCCGGTCGCTGCTCGCCGAAAGCCGGCACGGAGAGACAGAAATCCAGCACCGAGTAGAACGGACGAAGGTCTGATGGTCACAGCAGCAGTCATCGTTGGCAACCCGAAACCCCATTCCCGCACCCGCGACGCCGCCGAGCGTCTCGCCGCAGCCCTCGGGGCCACGTCGACGACCGTGGAGGTGTCCGAATTGGGGGCCGGCCTGCTCGGGTTCGGCGACCCGCTGGTCGCCGACGCGGTGGCGCACGTGCAGCGCGCGGACATCGTCATCGCCGCTTCGCCCACGTTCAAAGGCACGTACACCGGCCTGCTCAAGCTCTTCCTCGACCAGTTCGCGACGGGGACCGGCCTGGCCGGTCAGGTCGCAGTGCCGGTGATGCTCGGCGCCGGCCCCGCTCACGCGCTCGCGCCTGAGCTCAGCCTCAAGCCGGTGCTCGTGGAGCTCGGGGCGATCTGCCCGGCCCAGGGCCTCTACCAACTCGATTCGCGCTACGCGGACGAGGGCTCGCTCGACACGTGGGTCGCCGCGTGGGCACCCGCCATCCTCGGTTTCGTTCGAGAGAAGTGATCGCCATGACCATGATGTACGACTTCACCACCGACCCGGAAGAGATGCGCGCGGCCTTCTCCGGCTTCCCCTCCGGGGTCGCCGCCCTCGCCGCGTCGATCGACGGGGAGGCGGTGGTGATGATCGCGTCGTCCTTCTCGGTCGGAGTGTCCTACGAACCGCCGATGGTGTCGTTCGCAGCGCAGCGCAGCTCGACCACCTGGCCGCAACTCGCGGCGGCGCCGGTGATCGGAGTGTCCATCCTCGGAGAGGGTCACGCCGAGAAGACCAGCCAGCTCGCCTCTCGCGACAAGAGGAACAGGCTCCTCGGGGTGCGCAAGGCCGAGGTCGGCTCCGGCGCGGTCTTCCTGGAGGGCTCGCCCACCTGGCTGGAGTGCGTGGTGGAGCACAGCTATCCGGCGGGCGACCACGACATCATCGTGCTCCGCGTCCTCGCCATGATGAGCGACGAGCTCCCGACGCCGATCGTGTGGCACCAGCGTCGGGTGAAGATCTTGCAGGGGTAGGTCCGGACGAGAGCCGTCCGCCCACGCGCGTGCGCAGTCAGGGCTCGGCTCCCGTGCACGATTTGTTCAAGAGGGGCACCCCCGCCCGCTTCTATGGTCGAGCCATGTCCGATCTCGGAGTGCTCGGTGCCACGCTCGACGGGGAACTGCTGACCCCGGGCGTCGCCGGATACGACGACGTGCGGCGGCCGCGCAACGTCGCCTTCGCCGATGTGCGGCCCCGCGCGATCGTGCTGTGCCGCTCCGAACGGGATGCGGTCGCCGCTGTCCGGTACGCCGCCCGCTCGGGCCTTCGCCTGGCCCCGCGCGGCGGAGGACATTGCTTCGCCGGGCGGTCGAGCACGGATGGCATGGTGCTCGACCTCTCCGCACTGTCGGGGATCGACGTACGGAGCGACGGGACGGCGTCGATCGGCGCCGGCGCCCGTCTCGGGCAGGTGTACCGGGCGCTCTGCGCGCACGGTCGCACGCTTCCCGGCGGCTGCGGCGCCGGTGTCGGGATCGCCGGTCTCACCCTCGGCGGCGGGATCGGGTTGCTCGGCCGCTCGGCCGGGCTCACCTCCGACCGGCTGGTCGGCGCGCGCGTCGTGCTCGCCGACGGCGCGGTGGTCGACTGCGACGCCGAACGCGAACCCGACCTGTTCTGGGCGCTGCGCGGCGCGGGAGGAGGGCAGTTCGGGGTGGTGACCTCGTTCCGGTTCGCCACCATCGCCGAACCCGACACCGTGCGGGTGGATGCACGCCCGCACGTCCTCGATCTCGATGCGGCCGCCGGGCTGATCGGGGCGTGGCAGCGGTGGGCTCCCGGTGCTCCGGATGCACTCACCGTCTGCCTCACGGTCGAGGGCGCATCCGGCGGGCCAGGCGTTCTGGTGAGCCTATCCGGCGCATCCACTCTTCCGGTGGTGCACACCCGCGAGCTGCTGGACGCGTTCGCCGCGACGGCGCCGGTGCCGATCGAGCTGCGGCTGAGCGGGCCGATGCCGTTCTCGGCTCTCAAAGACACGCTCGCCGACGACGCGCGCTCAGCGGACGGACAGCCGCTGCGCATCCGTTCGGAGTTCTTCGACGGGGAGCTGTCCGAGGGGACGCTCGTCCGGCTCGCCACGGCGCTCACCGCCACCGCCGTCACCGCCGCGGAGCGGGGAGGCGGCACGCGCCGGCTGACCTTCACCCCGATGGGCGGCGGATACGACCGTGTCGCCGAGCACGAGACGGCCTTCGCGCACCGCGGCCAGCGCTTCCTCCTCGAGCACGCCGCCGCGCCGGGAGACGACTGGGTCGACGTGTCGTGGACGACAGCGCATCCGGAGGCGTCCGGCCGGGTCTACCCGAACTTCCCGGATGCCGCCCTGACCGATCCCGTCGCGGCGTACCACGCGGGCAACGCCGCGCGTCTCGCGGAGGTGAAGCGGCACTACGACCCGCACGGCTTCTTCCGCTTCCCGCAAGCGATCGATCCGGGCACCACGAAACACGACACGAAAGAGGTTCGATCATGAGCAAAGTCATCTGCGGCCTGTCCGTCTCCGTCGACGGGTACATCACCGGGCGCGATCCCGGTCCCGGCCGCGGGCTCGGAGACGGCGGAGCGCTCTTCGACTGGTACGGCAGCGGCGAGGTGCAGAGCAGGGTGTTCGACGGGTTCCGGCTGACAGAGCCGAGCGCTCGCGTCTTCGACGAGCTCGCCTCCCGGGTGGGCGCAACCCTCGCCGGTCACACCACGTACACGGATTCCAACGACTTCGCGGGAGGGGCACCGCACCCCACCGCCCCGCTCGTGGTGCTCAGCCATTCGGCGTTCCCGCCGGAGAACGAGCGTCAGACCATCGTGAGCACCGGGATCGTGGATGCGGTCGCTGCGGCCAAACGCGCGGCCGGCGGTAAGGACGTCGGCCTGATGGGCGGGGTGCTCGTGACCGAGGCCCTCGCGGCGGGGGTTGTGGACGAGCTGATCCTGCACCAGGTGCCCATCCTGCTCGGGGCCGGCCGTCGCTTCTTCCACGAACTGCCCGGCCACATCCGGCTGCGCATCCTGGAGGTCGTGTCCGCGCCGGACGTCACCCACCTGCACTTCGAGGTCGAGCGATGATCCTGGTCACCGGAGGGCTCGGGATGATCGGGGCGCACACCGCCGCCGCCCTCGCCGACAGCGGGGAGGAGGTGGTGGTGACCGCGCACCGCTCCACGCGCATCCCGTCGTTCCTCGCCGGGCGCGTGCAGGTGGAGACGATCGACGTCACAGACAGGGACGCGGTTCTGGCTCTGGGGGAGCGGTACGACATCCGGGACATCGTGCACCTCGCCGGGAGCATCCCGGACGGCGACCCTCTCGCATTCTTCCGGCACGACCTGGCCGGGCTGCTCACCATGCTGGAGGCGGCGCAGGCGTGGTCGGTGCGCCGGTTCGCGGTCGCGAGCAGCATCGGGGTCTACACCGGGCGCCCGGAGATCCCGTGGGACGAGGAACTGGCGCTCCCGCTCGCGGACCTGCCGCACGCGATCGTCGCGTTCAAGAAGGCGGTCGAGCCGCTCACCCTGTTCGCCCTCGCGGGGACCGGTGTGCAGCCCGTGCTGCTGCGCATCGGCGGCACCTGGGGGCCGCTGATGGATCCGGAGTCGCCGTTCAGCATCATCCCGCCATACGTCGGAGCGCTCCGCAGGGGCGAGCAACCGCCTCCGCTGTACGCCGACGACGGCGGCGATTGGGGATACGCGCCGGACAACGGAAGGGCGATCGCGCTGCTGATTACCGCCGACACGCTCGAGCACACGGCGTACAACGTGTCGAGCGGCACGCGCTACACCAACCGGGAACTGGTCGAAGCGCTCGCTGCCGCGCTGCCGGGCACCAGGGTCGACCTGCTGGACGGGCGTTCCTCCGACGCGGGCGACGATCCGTACCTCGACATCCGGCGGCTCACGGCCGCCACCGGGTTCGCGCCGCGGTTCGACCTGCGGGCGGCGGTGGCCGATTACGTGGCCTGGCGCGCGGGCAACGACCGTTAGTATTCGCGGGTGGGGAGGTGCCACGGATGACGGAGTCGTACATCGAGCGGCGGCCATCGCCTGCGCTCGCGCACGTGATCCGAACCGTGTGGGTGCACCGCACCGGCGACGCTCCGTACGTGCAGCGGCACCTGCCGACCGGGGGTGTCGAGCTGCACATCCCGATCGGTGGCGCGCCGACCATGATCGGGCCGCTCACAGCGCACAGCATCGAGTGCATCCCGCCGCACACGACCATCGTGGGGGTGCGGTTCTTCCCCGGTGCCCCGCCGCCGCTGCCCGTGGTGCTGGACGAGCTGGTGGACACGCGGATCGTTCTGCGCGACGCCTGGGGCGGCCTGGCCGACCGGCTCTCCGACCGGATGGCGGAGGCGGGGGATGTGCGCCGAGCGGTCGCCGTGCTCGAAGAGACGCTCCTCCACGAGTTCAGGAGGGCGGAGCGCGGCGGCGACCGCCAGGTGCGGGAGGCGGTGGCGGTGCTGATGCCCTGGCATCCCGTCGGGATCGGGGACGTCGCCGAACACGTCGCGCTCTCCGAGAGCCAGCTGCGCCGCCGCTCCCTGCAGGTGGTGGGCCTCAGCCCGAAGGTGCTGCAGCGAACGCTGCGGTTCCAGGGCTTCCTCGCGCTGGCGCAGGCCGGGATCGCCCCGAGCGGCAGGCGCGGAGACGACGGCATCGCGGGGCTCGCGGTCGACGCCGGATACGCCGACCAGGCCCACCTCAACCGCGAGTGCCTGCGGCTGACCGGTCTGACGCCGCGGCAGCTGCTGCACGGGGACGTGGAGCGGTGCGCGTGCGGGCACGATCACGCGGCGTCGTATCTGCCGTTCCTCGCGACCCGCACGGCGCGTCCGCTCACACCACCGGGCTGAGCTCCGCCAACCGGCCGTCAGTCATCTCCAGCACGCGGTCGCAGTAGTCGAGGACGCCGCGGTCGTGGGTGACCATGACGACGGCGACTCCGGATGCGTGGGCTCGCTCGGCCAGGAGGCTCACCACCTCGTGGCTGCGCGCGCGGTCGAGCGCAGCCGTCGGCTCGTCGACGAGGAGGAGCGACGGGTTGTTCACCAGGGCGCGGGCGATGCCGACGCGCTGGCGCTCGCCTCCGGAGAGCTGCCCGGGGCGGTTGCCGGCGCGGTGGCTCATGCCGACCGCGTCGAGGAGGGCTGCGGGGTCCGCGTCGCGGTTGCCCGCCAGACGGGCGGTCAGTCGCAGCTGGTCGGAGGCTGTCAGAGCGGGCAGGAGGTTGCCGGACTGGAAGACGAAACCGATCGTCGACAGGCGGAAGCGTGCCGCCGCGCCTTTGCTGAGTGTGGTGATGTCCGTGCCGTGGATGCGCACCGTTCCGCTGTCCGGCCGGCCGAGCGCTCCCGCAATCGCGAGAAGGGACGACTTGCCGGAGCCGGATGGACCGACGACGGCGACGAACTCGCCGGGCTGGACGGTGAGCGAGACGTCGTCGAGGGCGGTGACGCGGGCGTCTCCGTCGCCGAGCTCGAGGCGTGCTCCGACGATCTCGAGTGCTGGGGTGGTGGTGTTTCCGGTCATCGTTGTCCTCCGAGAGCGGTGATGGGGTCGACTCGGGAGATGCGGAGGACGGCGATCCCGGCTCCGATGATCCCGAGGACGATGGTGAGAAGGGAGGCGATGGCGATCGGGCCGGCCTCCAGGTCGAACGGCATGGCGTCCGGCATGAGCGCGCCCATCCCGACACCCGCTGCGACGCCGAGGGCGGTGAAGCCGACGAGCAGGATCGTTCCCTGGGCGAGGCTGTCACGCAGGAGGTAGCCGGTGGATGCGCCGACCGCCCGCAGCACGGCGATCTCGTGGGTGCGCTGGATGGTCCACACCGTGAAGAACGCTCCGACCACGAGGGCGCAGATGGCGTAGAGGAACACCTGGATCATGGTCAGCGTCATCGTCTCGGCCTCGTACCCGGGGGAGGCGTTGAATGCGGCCGTGCGTGTCATCGTCATGGTGCCCGCCGTCTTGTCGATCGCGGCGAAGTCGGGGGTGACGCCGTCTTTCGCCTTGATGGCGACGACGCTCGAGTAGTCGTATGCGACCTGGTCGATCGCGGCCTGGGTCGGCGCACCGGCCGGGGCCGTGTTCGAGGCGATCAGCTGCCAGGTGCCGATGGGGAGGTACGCGACGTCCACGTGGCCGAAGGTCGCCTGGCCTTCGGTGAAGCCGACGACGGTCAACTCCACGTTCGAGCGATCCAGCTTCACCGTGCTGCCGAGCTTCAGCCCGGCGTCCTTCGCGGTCTCGGACACGACGATTCCCGCCGGGCCGGAGAGCCGGGTTCCGCTGGAGACGGCGGGGTCGAGGAAGCCGCCAGGCTCGACGCCGAACAGAGTGAGGTCCACCTGCTTGTCGGAGTCTGTGACGCCATTGACGATGCTGACGCCCATCGGCTCCGCCTGAGCGACGCCGTCGGCATCCTGCCAGGAGTTCAGCTGCTTCTTGTCGACGAGCGACCGGCTGAAGGCGTTGTCGGTGATGGTGCCTTTGTCGAAAGCGAACGCGGTGGCCGGCATGGATTTCAGGCCGGAGACACCGTCGTTGACGAGACCGGAGGAGAGGCCGGAGAGCAGCACCACGAGCACGGCGATCAGTGCGATCACGATGCCCATCAGGGTGAAGCGGCCTCGAGCGAACCGCAGTTCGCGCAGAGCGAGGAACATGACACATCCTTGGAGAGGGCGAGGGGTACCGACAGTGTGTCGGTAAAGATACCGACAGTCTGTCACTAAACCTCGCTGATCTCAAATCGACGCGTCTGCAGGCAGTCCCTTCGCGAGGAGGTCGGCGATCATGGCGGTCGCAGCATCCGGGTCGACGCCGTGGGTGACGAGCTGCACACCGGCGTTCAGGAGGCCCTGGATGAGGGTCGCGTGCGCATCCGGGTCGGGCACACCCGTCTCGCGGAGAAGGGTGTTGATGGGTCGCAGCAGCGTGGTGTGCAGGGCCATGATGTCGTCGTACTTGGTCGGCGAGATGTCCGCCTGCTGCAGGATGGACGCGATGGAGTGCTTTCCGTCCGCCGTCATGCGCATGGTCGCCTCGACGTACGCGCGCATCCGGTCGGACTCCGGAACGCCGGCCAGCGCTTCGTCGATCTCCTCCGCCCAGCGATCGAATGCCGCGATGGCGACGGCGGCCAGGATGTCGTCGCGGGAGCCGAAGTACTCGTAGAAGCTCGACCGCGCGAGTCCGGCGCGTTCGGCGATCGACCGCGGGGTGACCCCGGCGAGTCCGACGTCGACGAGGAGGTGTTCTGTCGCCGTCAGGAGGGCTGCGCGCTTCGCGACGCGATGCTCGGCGACGGTGGGGGCGGAGATCTTCGGCATCCGCTCATTATGCCTCCGTTGTCCAGGCGACCTTCTGGCCTGGGAGCATCGCCGGAGCGCGGAGCGGACCTCAGCGCGCCGCGCGGCGCCGCGGCGCAGCGGAACGGGGCGGGGCGGAGCGCATGTGGTCGCGGACCGCTCCCAGGATGCGTGCGAGCGCTTCGACGTCTGCCCGGGCAAGGGGCTCGTAGAGCAGCTCGTCGAGCACCGCGATGTGGCCGGGGAAGACGCGGGAGAGGACGTCGCGCCCGGCGTCGGTGATCGTGACGGTGGTGCTGCGTTCGTCGTCGGCCGATGGTGCGCGCGTCACCAGTCCGCGCTCGTCGAGCACCTGCGCCTGGTAGGTAAGGCCGCTGCGGCTGTAGACGACGCCGTCGGCGAGGTCGGTCATCCGGTGGCTGCCCGCCGGGGAGTCGCCGAGGCGTGCGAGCAGCTGGAACTGCACGTAGCTGAGGTCGCCGGCTTCGCGCAGCTGCTGTTCGACCGCGTGCCGGAGCAGGCTGCTGACCTCGATGAGCGCGAAGTAGGCGCCCAGCTCGGTCTGGTCGAGGGAGCGGGGCGATTGGGACATGCGGCAACTGTAACAGTTGCTACGAAGTCAAAGTAGTTGCTACGAATTCGAAGCAGTGCTATCGTCCCTCATGTGCTTCGGATTCGAAGCACCCAACGAGAGGACGATCACCATGAAGGCAGTGCGTTTCCACGAGTTCGGCGGACCGGATGTGCTCCGCTACGAAGAGGCGGACCGGCCCGTTGCCGGAGAGGGGCAGGTGCTCATCCGGGTGGCCGGCTCCGCAGTCAACCCCGCGGACAGCGGCATCCGGAGCGGCACGCTGCCCTTCCCGGTGACGCTGCCGCACGTCCCCGGCTACGACGTGTCAGGGACGGTCGAGGAGCTGGGCGACGGAGTCACCGGTTTCCGGGTCGGCGACGCGGTCGTCGGGTTCCTCCCGATGGGGGAGGACGGCTCCGCGGCCGAGTATGTCGTGGCGCCGGCGGCCGTGCTCGCTGCGGCTCCCTCGCGGATCCCGCTTCCGGATGCGGCCGCGCTGCCGTCGGTGGCGCTCACGGCCTGGCAGGCCCTGTTCGACCTCGCCGGCCTCCAGGGTGGTCAGCGCCTGCTGATCGTCGGAGCCGGGGGAGCGGTCGGCGGGTACGCCATCCAGCTCGCGAAGCGGGCGGGAGCACACGTGATCGCCACGGCCAGCCCGCGCAGCAGGGCGAGTGTGCTGGCGGCCGGAGCGGACGAGGTGATCGATCACACCGCATCCGGGATCGTCGAGTCGGTCCGCGAGCCGGTCGACGTGCTGCTGAACCTCGCGCCGATCAGCGAGGAGCAGTTCGAGGCGCTCGTTCCCCTGGTGCGCGACGGCGGCATCGTCGTCGCGACGACCGCGTGGATGACGACGCCGGGCGACGACACCCGGGGTGTGCGCACGGCCGGAGTCTTCGTCGAAGCCAGGGCGGACCAGCTGGCGCAGCTGGTGGCACTCGTCGACAGCGGAGAGCTGGCCGTCGAGGTCGCCAAGCGTGTTCCGCTGAGCGAGCTGCCGGAGGTCGCGGCCGGGGAGATTCGCGGGAAGGTCGTCGTGGTTCCGCAGTGACGGGAGAACGGATGGTCAGCGGCGGGCTGGTGACGCCAGCCGCCGCGCCGCCTCCACCACGAAGCCGCGCCGTGCCGCGCGCTCAGCCTGGTCGTCCGGGCCTGCACCGGTGATCATCTCGGCCAGCTGAGGCACCGTCTGCCACCACGCCGCCAGTGCGATCAGGGAGAAGACGAGGTGAGCGGGATCGATCGCCTGGTCGATCAAGCCGTCACGCTGGGCGGCGGCGAAGCGAGCCACCTTCTCGCGGTAGTGCTCCGTGCGCACCTCGGCGTGGGCGGGCGGCCCGGACTGCAGGCCCTCCCACTGCAGCAGGCGGCCGAGCTCCGGATGCGCCGAGTGGTAGTCGTAGGTCGCACCGGCGAACTCGCCGATGTCGTCCAGCCCGGCCCCGGTGAGGGTGACGGCGGCGGACAGTCGCTCCAGCTCGGTGGTCAGCACCAGGTTCCAGAGGGCCTCCTTGTCGCCGAAGTAGCGGTAGAGCCTCTCCTTGTTGACACCGGACCGGGAGGCGATGGCGGCCACGGTCGTACCCTCGAAGCCGTGTTCGGCGAACTCGACGAGAGCGGCGTCGCGGAGTCGGCGCTGCGTGCCGTCGGTGTCCCATGCCATCCTCACAGAATACCAACTTGTGGGTTGGAGATGAGCCGAATGGGGTTAGAATCCAACCACACCGTTGGAGTTGGAAAGGAAGCATCATGACAGACATCGACCGTCTCCCCGACGCGATCAGGCCGCCGGAACCCGGCCTGATTGCACTCGTCACCGGAGCGAACAGCGGCATCGGACTGGAAACAGCGCGACACCTGATCGGTCTCGGCGTGACCGTCTGGGTCGGAGCACGCCACCTCGGCAAAGGGCAGACGGCCGCCGCCGAACTGGGCTCGTCCGCGCACGCCGTGCAGCTGGATGTGACGGACCCGTCATCGGTCGAGGCGGCCGTTCTCCAGGTCGGGTCAGTGGACATCCTGGTCAACAACGCGGGCGTGAACCCCGGCGGGGAGGACATCGACGGCACCAGCATCGAGCAGTTCCGCGTCGCGTACGAGACGAACGTGTTCGGCCTCATCGGCGTTACGCAGGCGTTCCTCCCCGCGCTGCGGAGGTCGGAGCACCCGCGCATCGTCAACGTGTCCAGCGGAACGGGATCGCTCACCTGGAACAGCGGCCAGAACCCCCAGTTCGACTGGGAGCGGGTCAAGGGCGGCGGGATCGCGTACCGGAGCTCGAAGACGGCCGTCAACGCCGTCACGCTGCTCATGGCTCAGGCGCTCGGCGAGAGCGTCAAGGTGAACGCCCTCGCGCCCGGGCTGCGCCGTACCAATCTCGTCGCCGGGATGTCGGTCGGCGGAGACCCGGCGGAGGCTGCCGCGGGAGCCGTGCGGCTCGCACTCCTCCCGGACGACGGCCCGACGGGAGCGCTCTGGTCCTGGGACGGCACCCGCGCGCCCTGGTAGCCGACGGCCCCGGCGGCACGGCCCCGTCAGGCCGGGGGCACCGCCGACAACCGTGTCGCGACAGCGGCAGCGAACCCGGATGCGACCATCGCCACCTCGAAGCCGGCGACGGCCTCCAGGTGCCTGGCCATGCGCAGCGAACCGACATCCACGGGGGCCGTGCCCAGCTCGCGGGCGAGCGCGATGACGAGGGCGGCGGCCTCTGCGTCGTCGGACGCGATGAACGTCTGCGGCGGCTCTGAGCCCGCTGCGGACGGGAGGGCGAGGAGTTCGGCGTACACGGTGTTGAACGCCTTGACCACGCGCGCACCGGGAGCGGCATCGGCGATCCGCTCGGCGAGGGACGGGCCGCCGGCGTATCGGCTCTCCCAGTGCGGGGGATCGAGCGGGTTGCCGAGGTCGATCAGCACGGCGCCGTCGAGCACCTCGCTGAGCCCGGCGACCACGTCGACCGCCACGGGATCGTGAACGGCCACGATGACCACCTCGCATGCCGCAGCATCCCGGTATCCGGTGCCGTGCGCATCCCCGCCGATGTCGCGCGCGACGGCGGCTGCGCGCTGCGCGTCCCTGCTGCCGATCACGGCGGTGTGCCCTGCCTGCACGAGGCGGGCGCCGATGGCTCTGGTCATCGGGCCGGTGCCGAGGAGTCCGACGCGCATCCCGGTCACTCCTCGTCCGCGATGACGATCTGCACGCCGGCAGTGCGCAGGCGTTCCAGCTCGGCGGGGTCGGCCGAGCTGTCGGTGATGAGCAGCTCCATCTCGGCGGCGTCGGCGATCTGGGCGAGTGCGACGGTGCCGATCTTCGACCCGTCGGCGACGACGACCGTGCGCTGGGCCTTCGCGACCATCGCGCGGTTGGTCCGAGCCTCCGTCTCGTCGTGCGTGGTGACGCCGGCGGAGGCGCTGACGCCGTCCGCCCCGAGGATGGCGGTGCCGACGTTGACGGCGTTGAAGGTGCTCTCGGCAAGGGCTCCGACGAGTTCGAGGGACTCGGGGCGCAGGAACCCGCCGGTCATGGCGAGCCGCACGCCCGCGTAGCCGGAGAGCAGGTTCGCGATGGTGAGCGAGTTGGTCACTACGGTGATGTCCCGGTGGTTGGCGAGGGCCCTGGCGACGCTCGCCGTCGTCGTGCCGCCGCCCAGCGCGACCACGTGGCGCTCCGACGGCAGGCGCCGCAGCATCGCGCGAGCGATGGCACGCTTCGCCTCCTGGAACCGGGTGTCCCGCAGCACGACGGGGAGTTCCCTGCGGCGCTCCAGCGCTGACGCTCCTCCGTGGGTGCGCAGCAGGAGGTTCTGGTCGGCGAGGTCGGAGAGGTCCCTGCGGGCGGTGGCTGCGGAGATCCCGAGCGTGTCGGAGAGTTCGGTCAGGCCGATGGTGCCGTGCTCGGTGACCAGATCCAGGATGGCCACCAGCCGTTCGGCGCGCCGTCCCGTGGTGACGCGGGCGATCAGTGACTCGGTGGTCGGAGGGAGCATGGTCGCCCCTTTCAGCGTCGGCGGTGAAACGATCACTCGTTCTGAGCACTTTATTCGCGATTCGCTCATTCTGTTGCGCAGAGTTGACACAGTACCGCAGGATCGCTCCATGCCACAGATTGTCTTCCTCGGCGCAGGTAGCGTCGTCTTCACCCGCCAGCTGCTCGCCGACCTCTACCGGTTCGACGACCTTCCGACCCTGCGCATCGTGCTCCACGACATCGACGAGGAACGCCTCGAAGTCGCCCGCGGCACAGCAGAGCAGGTCGCGGCCCGCTTCGGCCGCGAGACGGAGATCGTCGCCACGCTGGACCGCCGTGCGGCGCTGGCCGGCGCGGACTTCGTGATCAACATGATCCAGGTGGGCGGCATCGCAGCCACCCGCGTCGACCTCGAAGTCCCCGCGGCGGCCGGACTCCTGCAGACGATCGGCGACACCACCGGCGTCGGCGGGGTCTTCCGTGGCCTGCGCACGTTCCCCGTGCTCTCCGGCATCGCCGCCGACATGACGGAACTGTGCCCGGACGCCTGGTTCCTCAACTACACCAACCCGATGGCCATGAACGTCTGGTGGATGTCCGTGGTCGCCCCCGGCATCAAGACCGTCGGCCTCTGCCACAGCGTCTACTGGACGGTCCACGACCTCTGCGAGCTGATCGGCCTGCCGATGGAGGGCACCCACTACCGCGCGGCCGGCGTGAACCACCAGGCCTGGCTCGTCGAGTGGTCGCGCGACGGGGAAGACCTCTACCCGCTGCTGCGCGCGGCGATCGAGAAGGACCCGGAGCTGCTGCGCCGCGTGCGCGTCGAGATCTTCCGCCGCATCGGCTTCTACCCGACGGAGACGAGCGAGCACTCGTCCGAGTACCTCGACTGGTTCCTGCGGTCGCCGGAGCAGATCGAGCGCTTCCGGCTGCGCCCGCTCGAGTACATCGGCATCTCCGAGGAGAACGTCGCGGAGTTCGAGCACGCGAAGGCGGCGCTGGCCGTCGGAGACGACCTGGAGCTCGAGGAGGGTGCTGCGGAGTACGCGCCGCAGGTCATCCACTCGATCCTCACGGGCACCGAGCGCATCATCCATGCGAACGTCGTGAACCGCGGTCTCATCGACAACCTGCCGGAAGGCGCGGTGGTCGAGGTGCCGAGCCGCGTGGATGCCGACGGCGTGCATCCCCTGCCGTTCGGCGCCATCCCGGTGCAGGGCGCAGCGCTCAACCGTACATACCTCTCCGTCGCCGAGCTGGCGATCGAGGCGGCGAAGACGGGCGACCCCGAACTGGTCCGCCGTGCCGTGCTGACCGACCCGAACGCGTCGTCGTCGCTGACCCCCGAGCAGATCTGGGAGCTCTGCGACGAGCTCACCGCGCGCCACGCATCCTTCCTCCCTGTCGCTCTCGGCGGCACATTGGAAACCTCCCTGTAACAAACAATCACAACGAGTGAGCGATATGCGCATTGTGATTGTCAATCGCTCACTTGCCATCAAGGATGAAGCCAGCGCGCACCGTCGCGCAGCACCACCCATGACCCACAGGAGCAACTCGTGTCACTGACGTCCGTCGAAATCGCCAGCCAGCCGGCCATCTGGCGGGAGGCCATCGAGAGCAGGTCCGCCGTCGCGGACGAGCTGCTCGCCCTGCCGGGCTCGCGGGTCCTCGTGCTCGGCTGCGGCACCAGCGCCTTCCTCGCGGAGTCGTACGCCGCGCTGCGTGAGCGCGCCGGACTCGGTGTGACGGACGCCGCGTACGCGTCGGAGCCGTGGCCATGGCGCGACTACGACGCCGTCGTGCTGCTCAGCCGCTCGGGCACGACCACCGAGGTGATCGAGGCGCTGGACATCATCCCCGAGGGCGTGCGCACCATCGCCGTGACCGGCGTGGCGGACTCGCCCCTCGCGGCCAGGGTCGACGATGTGTTGCTGCTCGACTTCGCCGACGAGAAGTCGGTCGTGCAGACGCGCTTCCCCACCACCTTCCTCCTGCTCGCGCGGCACGCGCTCGGCGAGGACGTGTCCGGCCTGCCGGACGAGGTGGATGCGCGCCTCGCCGCCCCGCTCGGCATCGAGACCGGCGCCCTCTCCCACTTCGTCTACCTCGGCAGCGGCTGGACGTACGGGCTCGCCCAGGAGGCAGCGCTGAAGATCAGGGAGGCCGCGCAGGCCTGGTCGGAGTCGTACCCGGCGCTCGACTACCGGCACGGACCGCTCGCGGTGGCCGACGAGCGCTCGATCGTCTGGATCCTCGGGGATGCGGAGCCGAGCCTGGTGGCCGACATCGAGCGCACCGGGGCCCTGGTGCGCACGTCCACGGGCGACCCGCTCGTCGAGCTCGCAGACGCACAGCGCCTCGCCGTCGCGATCGCCGAGCAGCGCGGACTCGACCCGGACAACCCGCGCCTCCTGACGCGCTCCATCGTGCTGGGCTGACAGAGCGTCCCCAGACCCGAACATCCCGAACAGCAGAACTCGAGAAGAGGAACCGACGATGATTGCTCCACTCACGAAGCGGATACTCCGCACCACCGGCATCCTGGCGGCGGCAGCAGTGGTGACCGCTCTGGCCGGATGCAGTGGCTCGCAGGGAGCGACCACTCTCGACACCAAGGCCAAGGTGACCATCCAGGTGTGGTCCGGTCAGTCCGACGCCGCGGAGAAGATCGTCGAGTCGCTGGCGAAGGAGTTCGAGAAGCTCCACCCGAACGTCAACGTGGACCTCTCGCCCGGCGCGTCGTCGACCGACCAGCTGCTGCAGAAGCTGTCCGCCGGATTCGCGGGCGACCAGTATCCGGACATGTCGTACGCGTTCGGCTCGTGGGCCGGCCAGCTCGAATCGTCCGGGCGCACGCTCGACATCTCCGCCGAGGTGAAGAAGCCGGACGTGAAGTGGGACGAGTTCACCGAGGCCGCTCGCGGCACGGCGCAGCCCAGCGGCAAGAAGGTCATCGGGTTCCCCGCGGTCGTCGACAACATCGGGCTGCTCTACAACAAGACCCTGTTCGACAAGGCGGGGATGGCCTATCCGACCAAGGACTGGACCTGGGACGACTTCCGCGCCGCGGCGAAGAAGCTCACCGACCCCGCGAACCACGTCTACGGCTACGGATACTCCGTCTCCGGCAGCGAGGAGACGACCTGGCAATTCTGGCCGCACCTGTGGCAGAACGGCGGCAGCATCCTGAACGACGCGGGCACGAAATCGGAGTTCGCGTCATCCGCCGGTGTCGACGCGCTCACCTTCCTGCAGTCGATGGCCGTCGACGACAAGAGCGTCTACCTCGACCAGACGGACACCAAGTTCGGGCAGCTCTTCACGAGCGACCGCATCGGGATGATCACCTCCGGCCCGTGGCAGCTCTCCGACCTGAAGACCGGCGGCACCAAGTACGGGGTGGTGCAGCTGCCCGGCACGGACGGCGACCACCAGACGGTGTCCGGCCCGGACATCTGGGCCCTGTTCGACCACAAGGACAAGAACCGCGCATACTGGGCGACCCAGTTCGCGCAGTGGCTCACCTCCGCCGAGCAGGACGAGCGCTTCAACGTGGCCCTCGGCAACCTGCCGCTCCGCTCCTCCGAGGCCGACTCGGATGCCGTGAAGAAGGAAGCGGCCGCCTTCCCCGGCTACGAGGTCTTCGTCGCCAACTCGGCGAACGTGAAGAACACGCGCCCCACCTCCACGGGCTACGCGGCGCTCTCCGTGGCCATCGGCAAGTCGATCTCCAGCGTGCTGCAGGGCGACGGCGAACCCAAGAGCGCCCTCGAACAGGCTGCGAAGACCGCCGACCAGGCGCTGAACAAGAAGTAGCGGGGTCTCGTTCATGACAGACAGCACCGCACGAACGCTCGGCCGGCCGGGCGCGTCCTCCGACGCGACCCGGCCGCGCCGGGCCAAGCGCCCTGGATTCGCCGCCTCGCTCACCGGCTGGGGGTTCGTCGCCCCCGCGACGATCATCATCCTCGGCCTCTCCATCTTCCCCGCACTGTGGGCGTTCGTCCTGTCCTTCCAGAGCTGGGACGGCTTCAGCGAGGCCACCTGGGTCGGCGGCGAGAACTACGCGAACCTGGTGACGGACGCCGACTTCGGCAACTCCGTCCTCAACACGCTCGGATTCACGCTGCTGTTCGTGCCGGCCTCGGTGCTGCTCGGCCTGTTCCTCGCCGTCGCGCTCAACCGCCGAATCCGGTGGATGGGGTTCTACCGCACCGCGATCTTCGTCCCGTTCGTCGCATCGGCGGCGTCCACCGGCATCCTCTCCACCTACCTGTTCAGCCCGCAGTTCGGACTGGTCAACAACATCCTGAGGGTGCTGCACCTGCCGCAGCAGGGCTGGCTCGACGACCCGCACCAGGCCATGCTCGTGATCGCGATCATGTCGCTCTGGGGCTCGGCGGCGTTCACCACCGTGATCTACCTGGCCGCGCTGCAGGATGTGCCTGCCGACCTCATCGAGGCGGCGCGCATCGACGGCGCGAACCCGTGGCAGACGTTCTGGCGCATCGTCTGGCCGCAGCTGGCTCCGGTGACGGTGTTCGTCTGCATCTGGCAGACCATCCAGGCCATCCAGCTGTTCGACCTGGTGTACACGACCACGCGCGGCGGGCCGCTGGATGCGACGAGGACGATCGTCTACTTCCTCTACGACAAGGCGTTCCACGCCCTGCAGTTCGGCTACGGCTCGGCCGCCGCGTACGTGCTGTTCGCGGCCACCCTGCTCATCACGATCGGCGTCGTGATCTTCCAGCGGCGCCGCGGTTCGGAGGCGTTCTGATGGCGACGATTCTCGACGAGGTCTCCCAGGCCTCCGATCAGGTGGCGAGGGAAACCACGCGCGGCGCAGGCAAGCGCACCAAGATGAGCGGGTGGCACTTCGTGCTGTTCCCGATCGCGATCCTGTTCCTGGTGCCGTTCCTGCAGATGGCGCTCGCGTCGTTCTCCCCGGCCAAGGAGCTGGTGGCGTTCCCTCCGCCGTTCGTGCCGTCGCACTTCACCATCGACGGCTACGTGAAGCTGTTCGGCCAGACGGACATCCTGCTCTGGCTCGGCAACACGGTGATCGTGTCCGCGACCGCGATCGTCTCCAACATCGTGCTCTGCTCGCTGGCGGGATACGGGTTCGCCCGGCTGAAGTTCGCCGGGCGCAACTTCGGCTTCCTGATGATCCTCGCGACCATCATGATCCCGACGCAGCTGCTGATGATCCCCACGTACATCCTCTTCGCCAAGCTCGGACTCCTGAACGGGCTGGGCGCGGCGATCGTGCCGTGGCTGGCGACCGCGTTCGGGATCTTCCTGATGCGGCAGTTCTTCCTCAGCCTGCCCGCCGAGCTGGAGGAGGCGGGAGCCATCGACGGCTGCAACCGCTGGCAGATCTTCTTCAGGATCGTGCTGCCGCTCGCCCGTCCAGCGCTCGCCACGCTCGCGATCTTCACCCTGCTGGGCGCCTGGAACGACCTGGTCTGGCCGCTCATCGCGATCAACAACCAGTCGTCGTTCACCCTGCAGCTGGGCATCGCGAACTTCCAGGGAGCGCACCAGACGGACTGGAGCCTGATCATGGCGGGCAACGTGATCGCCACGCTGCCGCTGATCCTGTTCTTCCTGTTCGCGCAGCGCCAGTTCATCGCGACCATGACGTTCTCCGGGCTGAAAGGGTGAGCGCCGGGCATCCACCGGTCGATGTGCTCGTGGTGGGGGACGCCAACCCCGACCTGCTGCTCACCGGCGACACCGTTCCCCGCTTCGGCCAGGCGGAGCAGCTGCTCGACTCCGCCGACCTGCTGCTCGGCGGCAGTGCGGCGATCGTGGCCTGCGGGCTGGCGAGACTCGGGATGCGCACGGCGCTCGCCGCGGTGGTCGGCGACGACCAGTTCGGCGCGTTCGTGCGCGACCGGCTGCGCGAGGCCGGCGTGGACGACACGGCCGTCGCGACGGATCCCGCCGTGCCGACCGGGCTGTCCGTCGTGCTCTCCGAGCCGGGCGACCGGGCGATCCTGACGCTGCCAGGCACCATCCCGTCGCTCACTCCGGAGGCGGTCCTTGCCGCGGTCGCCACGCTGCGCCCGCGCCACGTGCACATCGCGTCGTACTTCCTGCAGCCGGGCCTCGCCGCCCAGCTGCCTGCCCTGCTCGACGACCTCGCGGCGCAGGGCATCACGGCCAGCATCGACACGAACTGGGACCCGGCGGAGGACTGGAACGGCCTCGCGGACGTGCTCAGCCGCGTCGCAGTGTTCCTGCCCAACCGTGAGGAGGCGCTCGCGATCGGCTCGGCCGTGCTCGGGCATCCGGTCACCGCCCTGGGCGTCGCGGCCTCCGGGCTGTCCGCGCTCGGCTGCCGGGTGGTGGTGAAGGCCGGAGCGGACGGCGGGATCGCGTTCGACGACGGCGAGGAGTCCGCGACCGCCCCCGGACTCGTGGTGGAGGTCTCCGACACGACGGGGGCGGGCGACAGCTTCGACGCCGGCTACCTCGCGGCCATGCTCGGCGGCGTGGCGACCGAGGAGGAGCGACTGCGCTGGGCCGCTGCTGCCGGATCGCTGTCCGTGCGCGGGCGCGGAGGGACGGGCGCGCAGGCGACCGCCGCGGAGCTACGGGCGGCGCTCAGCTGAGAGACCCCCACCGCTATGCTCTGGCCATGCGCGCTGAGGATTGGGTGGGGGAGCTGCAGGAACTCGGGAAGCCGGAATGGCCCCGGTATCTCGAGGAGCATTCGGGTCTTCCCGGTCCCCGCGCCAACCTCCCGCTGGCGGACGCGGTCGCGAAGGTCGCCGACCGGGAGGCGGTGGAGGTGCTCCTCGCGTCGGGCGGCGAGTATCCCGTGATGTGCGCGGCCGCCGCGCTGGGCGCGCGCGCCGACGACCCGGCCGACGAGAAGGCGGCGCGCGAGCTGGCGGCGGACGAGCGGTGGCGGGTGCGCGAAGGCGTCGCGATCGGGCTGCAGCACCTGGGCGACCGGGCCCTGTCGGAGCTGATCGCGATCGTGCGGCAGTGGGTGGAGGACGGTGACCCGCTGGTGCAGCGCGCAGCGGTCGCAGCGCTGTGTGAGCCGAGGCTGTTGCGCGCACCGGAGGCGGCGGCCGCCGCCGTCGACGCCTGCCGCACCGCGACGGCCGGCCTCGCCGCCCTGCCGGACGACCGTCGCAAGCAACCGGATGCGCGGACCCTGCGGCAGGCGCTCGGCTACTGCTGGAGCGTCGCGGTCGCCGCCGACCCCGGAGCGGGCATCCCCGCTTTCATCGCCCTGGACACCGCACAGCCGGACATCGCGTGGATCGCGGCGGAGAACCGGAAGAAGAAGCGGCTCGCGTCCCTACTGTCGTCCGCTTCGACCGGTCACTGACCGCGGCCGCGCACCAACGCCTCCGCGCCGCTCTCGAACCAGGCGCCCGCCGCCGGGCCGCCGTTGCACTGGCCGTCGCTCGTGCCCGGATGTTTCACCCAGAGCAGGGCGTCGAGTTTGGACGTCGGGGATTGCGTGATCTGCGGGTTCTGGCCGAGGGCTGCGCCAGGAGGGTTGCACCAGCCGCCCGTCCAGCCATTGCCGTTCCGGGAGACGTCGATGACGAAGTGCTTCCAGCCGACCCTCGACGACAGCTTGCCCGCATACGTGCGCTCGGACTGCGTCGTGTCGAAATTGGAGACGTTCGTGAAGAAGCCGGTCGCCTGCGCGATGCCGGCCGAGGTGAGGTATCCCGCCTGCACATCCGGGGTCAGCCAGCGGGCGTTCCCGCCGTCCAAGTAGGTGCTCAGCCCGGCAGCGGCCAGAATCCCGACGGCCGAACGGATGAGGGGCAGCCTCACGTCGGCGACCCCGGCGCATTTCGCGCTCGGCAGCATGGAGAGTGAGTCCGGCTCGATCAGGACGACCGCCCTGCTTCCGCTGAGTGCCGCAGCGACCCGGCGATTCCAGTCGAGATAGGTCGCCGGCGTGAGGCCACCCGCGGAGTAGCCTCCGCAGTCGCGATCGGGCACGGCGTATGTGACGAACACTGGGGTCGCCCCCTGCGCGGCTGCGGCCTTCAGATGCCGCTGGATCACTGTGTCCAGCATGGCCGGGCTGTACCACTCACCCAGCCAGACGGCCGTCGGCTGGCTCGCGATCTGCTCGATCATGGCGGCGGTGGCGGTATCGCCGGATGCGGTCAACCGATCGGCCACCCGGCGGGCGTCGCTGTACGGGTCGAGGTAGAGCCGCTTCCCGAACGCAGCGGCTGCGGCGGACGGGGAGGGAGGCGGCGTCGGTGCAGCGGTCGGCGACGGAGAGGCCGATGCCGTCGACGCCGTGGCCGCGCGGGGCGCCGACGGTGTCGCGAGTGTCGTCGCCAGCGCGGCCGCAGCGACGACGGCTCCGAGGAGGATCCCGATCGCTGTGCGCATACCGGGAACTATCGGCCGCATCCCGCGACCGGTCACACTCTTCCGCTGACGGGCCAGGATCGGTCACCGCGCCCGGCGGCGACGGACGAGGCCGAACACGATCAGGGCCAGCCCCACGACCAGCAGGATCGGGCCGACGGTTCCCCAGAGCGGCGACCCGCTCATCGCCGAACCGCGCAGCACGTTGAGCCCCTGCAGTGTCCACACCAGTCCGACGATGCCCAGGATCGCGCCAGGCACGACGAACGGCCAACTGCGTTTCATGAGGCAACTGTAGACCGGGCGAGACCGTGTGTCAGCGGTCTCGCCCGGTCCGCCGTCCCGCTCAGCCGCCGAGCGCGCCCAGCACATCCAGTTCCGCCAGGCGGGCCGGGTCGGCCAGCACGTCGAGGCCGACGATGTGGTCCCCGACGATGTCGAACGCCATGATCGAGGCGACCACGCCGTTCAGCACGGCGGCGACGCCCGGTCGGCCGCCGATCACGATCGGCGTGGAGTGCGCGGCGAGGCGGCCGGAGAGCACGGCCTGCTCCGCGATGGACTGCGCGCCCTCGACGAGCTGCGTGCTGGTTCCGTAGTCGGCGCGGAGCACCGCTCCCGTGTCGAGCAGGGAGAGCAGCGCGGTGAGGTCGCCGGTGCTGGCGGCCGTGAGCCACGCATCCACCACCTGCCGCGTATGCCCGCGTTCCGGATGCGCAGGCTCCTCCGCACCGCGCACCCGGCGCCGTGCCCGGGAGGCGAGCTGTCTCGCGGCGGCGGGCGTCTTGTCGAGCACCGTCGCGATCTCGTGGAACGACTGGCCGAAGACGTCGTGCAGCACCAGGGCGATGCGCTCGGCGGGCGACAGCGTTTCCAGCAGAACCAGCAGTGCGGTGCTGATGCGGTCGCTCTCCTCCGCCAGCTCCGCGGGGTCGAGCTCGACGGCGACGGGCTCGTCCCGCCACGGTTCGACCTGCCAGGAGCGTTCGCGCAGGCGGCGCGGGGCGCGCAGCATGTCGAGGCTCACCCGGGAGACCACCGTGGTCAGCCAAGCCTCCAGATTGTCGATGCCTGCGACGTCCGCGCGTGCGAGTCTGAGCCAGGTCTCCTGCACGGCATCGTCGGCGTCTGCGTCGGAGCCGAGCAGGCGGATCGCGATGGCCTTCAGCCGCCGCCGCTCCGTCTCGAATCGCCTCGCCAGGAATTTCTGGTCGGCCATGTCACATCTCCTCGGTCGTGATCGTCGGTATGTCGACGAGGGATCGCCCTCGGATGTGACATGAAAGGCAGACAACCATGAATGCTCCCCTGCTCGTGACGGGCGGCACCGGCACCATCGGCAGCCGCGTCGTCCCCCTGCTCAAGGCCGCCGGTCACGAGGTGCGGGTGCTCTCCCGCCACCCGCGCACCGGCGAGCCAGGAGTCCAGCATGTCGAAGCGGACACCGTCGGCGGCGCCGGACTCGCCGCGGCGTTCGACGGCGTCGAGGTGGTGCTGCACCTCGCCGGAGGGGCGAAGGGCGACGACGTCGCAGCGCGCAACGTGGCGACCGCGGCCCGGGATGCGGGAGTGCGGCACTTGCTCCTCATCTCGGTGGTCGGTGCCGACCGGATGCCGATCGGATACTTCCGCGCCAAGGCGGAGGCCGAGCGGATCATCGCCGGCTCCGGCGTGCCGTGGACGGTGCTGCGGGCGGCGCAACTGCACGACTTCGTGCTGCCTGTGGTGCGGGGGATGGCGAAGCTGCCGCTGCTCCCTTCCCCCGGCGGCCTGCGGTTCGAGCCCGTCGACGTCGACGCGGTCGCCGTCCGCCTCGCCGAACTCGCGCTCGCAGAGCCTGCCGGACGCGTCGCCGACATCGCGGGACCGGAGGTGCTCGACATCCGCCAGCTCGCGGAGGCGTACGCCGCGGCGAACGGCCGGAAGACCCGGGCGCGCCTGCCCATCCGCATCCCCGGGGCGGTCGGTCGCGCATACCGGGCAGGCGAGAACCTGGCGGGCGACGGCGCGCTGTGCGGAGGGCGCACCTGGCGTGAGTACCTGGAAGAGCTCGCCGCGACGGCCGCGCCGGTGCCATCATGACCACATGCCCGGATACGTCGCACTGCTCCGCGGGATCAACGTCGGCGGCACGAACCCGGTCGCGATGGATGCGCTCGCCGCGAGCTTCCGCGAGGCCGGATACGAGGACGTGCGCACGCACATCCAGAGCGGCAACGTGCTGTTCTCGACCGACGTGAGCGCCGCGTCTGGTGGGCCTGCCCTCGAGGCGGCGCTGGAGTCGATGCTGCAGGAGCGGTTCGGCACGGAGATCCCTGTGATCCTCCGGTCGAGGGACGAGCTGGCGGCGATCGTCGCCGATGCCCCTCCCGGGCACGGCTCCGCCGACCTGCGCAGCGACGTCTACTTCCTCAAGCATCCACTGACCGCCGACGAGGTGATGGCGGAGCTACCCGAACTGCGGGCGGGCGTCGACACCATGACGCCCGGCTCCGGCGTCCTCTACTTCTCGCGCGTCAAGGCGCAGGCGACCAAGACCCGCGTCCAGCGGCTCCTGGCCATGCCGGTGTTCAAGCGGATGACCGTGCGCACCTGGGGCACGACCACCCGGCTGCTCACCCTACTGGACGCCCCGTCTTCCTGATCGACGCTTACTGTCTCACGCGCGGGACTCCTGCACGTCGCGCGCTTTGAGGGAGGTGTACCGCGTCACCGGATGCGTGCCGAGCACCACCTTTCCTCTCGCGTGCAGGTGCTGCAGGTCTGCGTATGCGTCCGCGATGGCCTCCAGCGGATAGAACCCGGAGATGAGGAGGGTGAAGGCGCGGTCGGCCGCGTACTGCGCGAGCCGCTGCAGCTGGCGGGTGCCGTGCTCGACCGCCTCCGGGTCGTCGCCGAGCAGCCGCAGCTCGGTGTCGCGCCGGTCGTCGCTCGACCGGTAGCGCGCGGCAGGGACGCCGAGGAGGTTCGCAAGGTCGCGGCCGTCCTGACCGAAGTTGTCGACGAAGCAGGTGACCTGCGCTCCGCGCGCCGCCTCGTGGATGCGGTCCTGGATGTCTGGTCCGTACCGCACCGGTGTGATGCCGAGCTGACGGAGGTAGTCGAAGTTCCGGTCACCGCAGGTCCCGATGACGCGCGCGCCCGCATGTTTGGCCAGCTGGGCCTCCACGCTCCCGACCGCTCCGGCCGCCGCCGAGATGACGATCACGTCCCCGGGCCCGACGCGGAGTTCGTCCAGGGTGTCCAGCGCCGTCGCGCCGGACAGGTACAGCCCGCCGGCCGCCTCCCAGCCGACGCCCTTCGGCTTGGGGACCAGGGCTGCGACCGGCACGACCAGGTGGGTGGCGTGCGCTCCCGTCCGCACGTGCCCGATCACTTCGGACCCGACGGGGAACCCGGCGGTGTCCGGTCCGGCCTCCACCACGATCCCGGCGAAGTCGCTCCCCGATCTCCGCGGGAACGGCTCGTCCCACTCGGTCTCCGTGCCGCTCCGGATGAAGCCGTCGATGTGGCTGATGCCGGATGCGATGACTTCGACCATCACCTCCCCGGTTCCGGGCGGCGAGAGCGGGCGCCTCCGCAGCTGCAGCTCGCTCGCGTCGCCGTTGCGGTCGTACTCCACGACCAGCGCTTCCGTGTGCTTCTTCGACATGATCGCCTCGCTAGATCGGCTTTTAACTAGCTTAGCTAGATAACTCCCCGATGGCGAGAGGCGATTGCAGGAGCGGGCGCGCGCCGAGCCGGTCAGCCCAGCCGGAACGTCGCCCGCGGGATGTCGTCCACCAGCCGGTGCGCGATGGCGAACGCGTCCTCCTCGCTGAGCTGATGCGTGACCACGAGGGAGGACAGGAACGACGCATCCACTCGGCGGGACATGTCGTGCCTGGCCGGGATGGAGCAGAACGCGCGGGTGTCGTCGATGAAGCCGCTGGTCTTGGTGAACCCCGCGCTGTCCGTGATGGCCTGGCGGTAGCGGAGGATGGCGGCGGGGGTGTCGAGGAACCACCACGGAGCACCGGCGTAGACCGTCGGGTAGAACCCGGCGAGCGGCGCGATCTCGCGGGAGAACGTCGTCTCGTCCACCGTGAACAGCACGATCCGGAAGGTCGAGCTGGTGCCGAAGTCGCGCAGGATCGGTGTGAGCGGAGCGGTGAAGCCGCCGACGGCCGGCAGGTCGTGGCCGGTGTCCGGCCCGTACGCGTCGAACGTCGGGCGGTGGTGGTTGCGGATCACGCCGGGGTGCAGCTGCATCACCAGGCCGTCCTCCGCGGCCATCTCGGCCAGGCGGTAGAGCATGTTCCTGCGGTAGGCGACGGCCTCCGCGGCGGTCAGGCTGCCGTCGAGCGCCGCCAGGTGGATGCGCGACGCCTCCGCCTCGGAGAGCGGCTCGCTGCCCGCGTCGATCACGCCGGTGTCCGTCGCGGTGCCGCCGGCGGCGATGAACGCCTCGCGGCGGGCGCGCAGCGCGGCGAGGAGGCCGGGGTACGTGGAGGTGTCGATGTCTGCGCGGGCGGCCAGCGCATCCAGGCGGCCGCGCCAGGTCGGCTCGTCCGGGTGCATGTAGCGGTCGGCGCGGAAGGTGGGGACCACGCGGCCGGTGAAGGTCGGGTCGTCGCGGAGGCGCTGGTGCGCTGCCAGGTCGTCCGCCGGGTCGTCCGTGGTCGCCAGCACCGAGATGCGGAACCGGTCGAACAGCGCGCGCGGGCGGAACTCCGGGCGCGTCAGGGTCTCGGCGAGCTGGTCGTAGAGTGCGTCGGCGGTGGCGGCCGATGGATGCTCGGTGAGGCCGAACACGTCGCTGAACTCCGACTCGAACCAGAACCGAACGGGCGTGCCGAGGAACGCATCCCAGTTCTCGCAGAGCCTCCGCCAGATCTCGCGGCCGGATGCGGTGGTAGCCGCTCCGTTGCGGGAGAGCCCGAGGTCGTCGAGGGGGACGCCGACGGCGTGCAGCATCCTGGTCACATAGTGGTCGGGCGTGATCAGCAGCGCCGACGGGTCGCCGAACGGGGTGTCGTCGGCGAGCATCGCAGCGGGGACGTGACCGTGCGGCGAGACGATGGGCGCGTCCGCGACGGCGGCGTGCAGGCGTCGTGCCAGGTCGCGCTCGGCAGGATCGGCCGGGAACAGGCGGTCTGGATGGGGGGCGAGCGTCGTCATCGGCGTCCTTTCGGTTCCCGCGCAGGTCCGGTGGACGACCGCACGGTGAGGTGGGTGGGCAGCGTCGCGCCCTGGCGCATCCCGATCGTGCTCTGGTCGTCGAGACGGGCGAGCAGCATCGACACGGCCGTGCGGCCGGCCTGCTCGATGGGTGCGGTGAGGGTGGTGAGCGGCGGGTTGCAGAAGTCGGCGCCGAAGATGTCGTCGCAGCCGACGATGCTGACATCGCCCGGCACGTCGACGCCGCGCTCGCGGAACCGGGCGAGCATCCCGATGGCGAGGAGGTCGTTGAAGGCGATGCACGCGGTGACGCCGGCGTGCAGCACGGCGTCCGCCGCCGCTGCTCCCGCGTACTGCCGCGGCGAGAACGGGCCGAGCCGGGTGGCCGTCACGCCGTAGCGTTCCGCGGCGCGCACCATCGCCCGCCAGCGGCCCTCGTTCGACCAGGAGGTCTCCGGTCCGGACGCGTAGCAGAGCTGCGTGTGCCCGAGGGAGACGAGGTGGCCGACGGCCTGCTCGATGCCGCTCGGGGTGTCGATGAAGATGTGCGGGACGCCCCGCGTCTGCCGGTTGATCGCGACCAGCGGGATGTCGTTGGCCAGCACCGTGAGCCGGCGGTCGGTGAGACGGGAGGCAGCGAGGATGGCGCCGTCGAACGAGCGGCGGAGCTTGTGCAGCATCCCGTCCTCGAGCTCGTCCGACTCCTCGGTGTCCACCAGGATCTGCGTGTATCCGGCGGCCTTGAGCTGCTGCTGCGTTCCGCGGATGATGCCGAAGTAGAACGGGTTGGTCACGTCGGAGACGAGCACCGCGATGGCTCTGGTCTTGCCGCTGGTGAGCGCTCTGGCCTGGGAGTTCGGCACGTAATTGAGCGCGCGCGCCGCCTCCTCGATGCGCTCGCGCGTCGCAGCGTTCACGCGGCCGGGATTGGAGAGCGCGCGGGAGACCGTCGAGGTGGCAACGCCACTGACGGCGGCCACGTCTGCGAGGGTGGCTGGGCGATCCGACCCCGCTCCGGCGAGAGGTTGCATGACGCCATCTCAGCACACGATGGCAATTTTTGGCAATCGGTTGCAGCAACATTGCCGTGGTGCCTAGAGTCCTCAGCAACCATCCTCCGTGCACCAGCAGAGGGTGCTGACAACTCACGTCCCTGTCTCAAAGGAGAGTCACGAATGAGATCTCGCATCGCGCTCGGCGCGGTCGCCGGGCTGGCCGTCATCGGCCTGGCCCTGAGCGGCTGCTCCTCGTCGGGGAGCACCAACTCCTCCAGCTCCGGCCCCGTCGACGGCAAGGGCAAGACCCTCGACGTCATGATCGCCGCCAACTCGCTCTATCCGACCGAACAGCAGCAGTGGTTCAAGGATGTCTCGGCTCAGTTCGAGAAGGAGACGGGAGCCACGGTCAAGTTCGAGACCTTCGCCTCCGCGAACGACGAGCTGACCAAGATCCAGACCTCGGTGCTGAGCGGCCAGGGTCCGGACATCTACGACCTCGGCACCACCTTCACTCCCACCGCGTACTCCACCGGCGCGTTCGTGAAGCTCACCGACGACGACTGGAAGAAGGTCGGCGGCCGGGACCGCTTCGTCCCCGCGACCCTCGGCATCTCCGGACCGGATGAGAAGAACGAGGTCGGCATCCCGTTCCTCAGCCGCCCGTTCGTCCTGGCGTACAACAAGGATCTGCTGAAGGCCGCGGGCATCGACAAGCCGGCCGACACCTGGGACGGACTGGCCGAGCAGGCCAAGAAGCTGACCACGGGTGACGTGCACGGCATGGCGATTGCATACGCGGACAGCTTCGACCCGTGGAAGTTCGTCTGGGCGATGTCGATGCAGCAGGGAAACACCATCCTGGATCTGAAGAGCAAGAAGGCGACGATCGACGACGACGCCGTGAAGAAGGCGTACGAGACGTACTTCGGCTGGCTCACCAAGGACAAGGTGGTCGACCCCGCCTCGATCGGGTGGAAGAACGCCCAGGCCGTCGCCGCCTTCGCCGACGGCAAGGCCGCATTCCTGCCGATGGTGTCGTCGTCCTCGCAGGTCTCGCTCGACAAATCCGGCGTCGCAGGCAAGTACGCGTACGCAGTGATGCCGACCATTCCGCCGGGAGCCACCAAGCTGCCGAGCGACGGCAAGGCCGCCGCGACGATCATCTCGGGCGACAACATGGTCGTGGCCAAGTACTCGAAGAACCAGGATCTGGCCTTCGCCCTGATCAAGATGCTGACCAGCACCGACAACCAGGTGAAGTACACCAAGACCTTCGGGGATCTTCCGACGAACGCCGACGCGGCCAAGCAGATCGAGAACGGGAACGAGCTCATCGCCCCGATCCTCGAAGCGGGCACGAAGGCGTACGGAACACCGTTCAGCGGCGCGTGGGGAGACACCCAGCTCGCGCTGGTGAACGTGGTGGTGCAGTCCATCCCGTCGCTGTCGAGCGGTTCCGTCTCGTCCTCCGACCTCGACGCCAAGCTCAAGACGGCGCAGGACGCCGCGCAGAGCTCGCTGAACAAGGCCAAGTAGCCGGGACCGATCATGTCCAACTCCACCCTGGCCGCGCCGGAAGGCGCGACCGGCCACGAGAGCGGTTCGCCCGCGGGGTCCACCCCCGCGGGCGGCCGCCCCGGCCGAACCGAGAGCCCCCGCCGCAAGCGCAAGTACGAGCGCAACCGGCCGCTCTGGATGCTGCTGCCCGGCGGCATCCTCATGCTCATCATCATCGTGGTGCCGCTGATCGTGGCCGCGGTGATGTCCTCCCTCGACCTCGACCAGTACACGCTGCAGAGCTGGCTGCAGGCGCCGTTCATCGGCCTGCAGAACTACGTCGAGGCGATCACGTCGTCGTCGCTGCTGCGCTCCATCGGCATCAGCGTCTCGTTCGCCCTGATCGCGGCCGTCGTCACCATGCCGATCGGCCTCGCCGCCGCCCTGGCGACGCAGAACAAGTTCCGCGGCCGTGCGCTGGTCCGCTCGCTCTTCCTCATCCCGTACGTGCTGCCCGCGTTCGTGGTCGGCACGCTCTGGCGCACCATGCTGCAGCCGGGCGGCGTCGTCGACTCCGTTCTCGGCGGGATGGGCATCCACACCGGGCTGTTCCTCAACGGCCCTCTCAGCTACTGGTCGCTGATCGTCGTGCAGATCTGGACGTCGTGGCCGTTCTTCTACCTGCTCGTGCTCGCCGGTCTGCAGTCCGTGGACCACGAGGTGCACGAGGCGGCGGCGATCGACGGCGCGACCTGGTGGATCAAGCTGCGCTCGGTGATCCTGCCGTACCTGCGCGGTCCGATCCTGCTGGCGCTGATCATCGCGTTCCTGCACAACATCAACGCGTTCACGCTGCCGTTCGTGCTGTTCGGCGTCCCCGCCCCTCAGGATGTGGACGTTCTGCCGGTGCTCACATACGTCACCAGCTTCCAGAGCTTCCGCTTCGGCCTGAGCGCCGCCATGGCGATCTGCTCGCTCGTGCTCATCGCGATCCCGCTGTTCATCTACCTGCGGGCCGTGAAACTCGACTCTGGGGAAGAGGAACAACGATGACCGCCGTCAAGCCGTCCTCGGCCGACATCACCCGCCTGCTCCCTCGGCCGCTGCTCGTCGTGGTGATCACGGTGCTGCTGGTGATCGTGCTCGGTCCCGTGCTCTACATGCTGTTCGCGTCGGTCAACTCCGACGTCTCCGTCGCCGGGGGAGCGTTCTTCCCGACCGAGCTGCACCTCGACAACTACCTCAAGGTGTGGACGACGGTGGATCTGGGCACCGGGCTGATGAACAGTGTGATCGTCTGCGTGGCGGTCGCCATCGTCTGCGCGTTCCTCGCCGTCGCGACGGCGTACGTGCTGGTCCGCTACGACTTCCGCGGGCGCCTGACCTTCCTGCGTGGGCTCCTCGGCCTGCAGTCGATCCCCGGAACGCTGATGCTGCTCCCGGTGTTCGTGCTGTTCTCGTCGACCGCCAGCCTGCTCGGCGTGCAGATCATCGGGACGCGCTGGGCGGTGTTCATCACCTACCTGACGTTCGCGCTCCCGTTCTCCACCTGGGTCATGGTCACCTACCTGCGCGGCCTGCCCAAGGCGCTGGAGGAGGCGGCGCGCATCGACGGGGCGTCGTCGTGGCGCATTCTGACCCGCATCGTGGTGCCGCTCAGCTGGCCGGGCATCGTCGTCTCCGGCATCTTCGCGTTCCTGCTCGGCTGGAACGACGTGCTGTTCGCATCCGTGCTGACCAACCCGGAGACCCGCACCGCCGCCGTGGCGCTGCAGGTTTTCGGGGCGACGCAAGAGGGTGGCGCGGTCCCGCTCTACGGGCAGATGATGGCGGCGTCCCTCATCTGCGCCGTGCCCGTGGTCGTGCTGTACCTCGTGTTCCAGCGCTACCTCGTCGGTGGCCTGACCTCTGGAGGAGTGAAGTGAGCCAGAACGCTCAGAATTCGGTGAGCTGGGCCCTGTCGGGGTTCGGCGACGAGATCGACCAGGATCCTTTGGTGCAGGTCGCGGTGCTGCAGGCGCTCGGCGCGAACCACATCGAGGTGCGCAGCGCCTGGGGCGTGAACATCGTGGACCTCGACGCCGAGCAGCTCGATCGGCTCGCCGGCGTCTTCGCCGAGCGGGGGATGGGCGTCTCGGCCATCGCATCCCCGATCGGCAAAGTGGATGTGTCCCTCCCCGTCGAGCACGAGGTCGAACGTCTCGGCCGTGCCATCGCCGCGGCGCACCGCCTCGGCACGCGCTACATCCGGCTGTTCTCCTTCTATTACGGCGACGGCGTCGCGGTCGAGAGCATCCGCGACGACGTGATGCTCCGGATGCGCGCCCTCGCGGACGCGGCGGAGGCCGCGGACGTCGTGCTGCTGCACGAGAACGAGAAGGACATCTACGGAGACACCCCGGAGCGCTGCCTCGACATCGTCGAGACGGTCGCATCTCCGAACCTCCGGCTCGCCTGGGACAGCGCGAACTTCGTGCAGGTCGGCGTCGCGCATCCGTTCGACGACGGATACGCCATGCTCCGGCCGCACCTCGAGTACCTGCAGGTGAAGGACGCTCTCAGCGCCACCGGAGACGTCACCCCCGCCGGGGAGGGCGATGGCCAGCTCCTCGCCACCCTCACCGCCCTGCGCGACGACGGATACACCGGCTTCGCCTCGCTCGAACCCCACCTCGCCGACGTGAACAACATGGGCGGCTTCTCCGGACCGGAGGCGTTCGGCCGCGCGGGCCGCGCGTTCCGCCGCCTCACCGACCAGATTGGAGTGCAGCTCGTATGAGCGCTCGCCTGAACGTGGCCATCGTCGGCTGCGGCATCATCGGACTCAACCACGCCAGGGCCATCGCCCGGCACCCCGACCTCGCGATCACCGCCCTGGTGGATGCGGTCCCCGCCGCCGCGAGTGCGCTCGCCGACCAGATCGTGTCCGAGTTCGGCGTGCAGCGGCCTGCCGAGTTCGAGACCCTGCCCGCCGCCGTGGCGGGAGCACCGGTCGACATCGTCGTGATCTGCACCCCCAGCGGACTGCACGTGCAGCTCGCGGAGGAGGCGCTCGCCGCGGGCAAGCACGTGGTGATCGAGAAGCCGCTGGACGTGTCGATGGCGCGGGCCAGGCGCATCCTGGAGCTGTCGCGCGAGGCGGAGCGGAACGGACTGGTGGTCTCGGTGATCAGCCAGCACCGCTTCGATCCGGCCTCCGTGGTGGTCGCCGACGCCGCCCACAGCGGCGCATTCGGCCGCGTGACCAGCGGCATCGCGTCCGTGGCCTGGTGGCGCAGTCAGGACTACTACGACTCCGGTCAGTGGCGCGGCACCTGGGAGCTCGACGGCGGAGGTGCCGTGATGAATCAGGGCGTCCACACCGTCGACCTGCTGGTCTGGTTCCTCGGCCGCCCTGTCGAGATCGTCGCGCAGACGGCGCTGCTCGCCCACGAGCGCGTCGAGGTGGAGGACATCGCCGTCGCGACGGTGCGGTTCGAGTCCGGTGCGCTCGCGGTCGTGCATGCGACGACCGCCGCGTATCCGGGCGGTTCCGTGCGCCTGCAGGTGCTCGGTGACCGAGGGTCGGCGGTCATCGAGGACGACCAGCTGGAGTACTTCGGCACCGCGGACCCCGCGGCGTTCGACCCGACAGGGGCGAGCGTCGTGAACAGGGCGGCGGAGCTCGTCGACGCGAGCGAGGTGCGCGGCGGCGAACGCGGCGCAGACCGTTTCATCGTCGGCCACCTGCGGCAGTACGAGGACGTGGTGGAGGCGATCGAGCAGCACCGCGCGCCGGGCGTCACCGTCGAGGACGCGTTCGTGTCGCTCGCTGTCGTGCGTGCCATCTACCTGTCGGCCACCCTCGGCCGTCCCATCGCGTTCGACGAGGTGCTCTCCGGTGCGCTCGACGACATCACCGTCACGACAGGAGCCTGAGCCATGAAGTTCTCGGTGTTCACCGCATCCACCCCGGACTGGACGCCCGCCGAGGCGGCGGAGACGCTCGCCGCCCAGGGCTGGGACGGGATCGAGTGGCGCGTCATCGACCAGGACGACGCGACCCCCGCCGGCTTCTGGGCGGGCAACCGCTCCACCTGGCCGCTCACCGGCCTGGAGGAGTCCGTACCGGAGATCGCGCGGCTGACGGCGGAGGCCGGACTCGAGTTCTCCGGCATCGGCGGCTACGCCCGCTGCGACGACCACGCGAACGTCGACAGGATGCTCGCAGCCACCGCGGCGCTCGGCGCCCGGCAGGTGCGCGTCACCATGCCGCGTACCGAATCCGGAGACTACCGGGAGCTGTTCGCCTCCGCCCGTCGCGACGTCGAGCGGGCGGCAGCCCGGGCGGGAGAGCTGGGCGTGAAGGCGCTGGTCGAGCTGCACCACGAGACCATCACCGCGTCGGCGTCGGCCGCGTTCAGGCTGATCGACGGCATCGACCCGGAGACCGTCGGCGTGATCCACGACCTCGGCAACCTCATCATCGAGGGCCAGGAGGCGACGCTGTCCGCCTTCCAGCTGCTCGGCCCGTACCTCGCGCACGTGCACGTCAAGAACGCGGCGTGGCTGCCGGGCGAGCCGGAGGCGGACGGCACCGTGCGCTGGCACCACGCGTGGGCGCCGCTGCGCACCGGCACCGGCGACGTGGAGGCGTACTTCACCGCGCTGCACGCCTACGGCTACGACGGCTGGGTCACCGTGGAGGACTTCTCCACGGAGCTGCCCCTCGCGGAGCGCACGCGCGACAACCTCGCCTACCTGCGCGAGGTCGAATCCCGCACCGGCTCCCTGGCGTCGGCGACCGCATGACGCCGCCGCCGCGCTCAGCGCGTCACCCCGTCCGCATCGTGCACCTCGGCCTCGGCGCGTTCCACCGGGCGCACCAGGCCTGGTACACCCAGCGTGCGAACGAGCGCGGCGGGCAGGGCGGGAACGGCGGGCAGGGCGACGGCTGGGGGATCGCGGCCTTCACCGGCCGCAGCCCGGAGGCTGCGCGCGTGCTCGCGACCCAGGATGCGGTCTACACACTGATCGAGCGCGGCCCCGCCTCCGACACTGCGACCATCGTGGATGCGCTGAGCACCGTCGCGGACGGCGGTGACACCGAGCGCTGGCGTGCCGCCGTGGCCGACCCGGCCGTGGCAGTCGTCACCCTGACGGTCACCGAGGCGGGCTACCGTCCGTCGGCGGAGGCACTGGACGCCGACCGGGCGTCGCTGGTGGCAGGGGAGGGCGCATCCACTGCCCCCGGCCGCCTGGTCGACGGGTTGCGGGCGCGCCGAGCCGCGGGTGTCGCCGGGGTCGCCGTCGTCAGCTGCGACAACCTGCCGGGCAACGGGGAGGTGGCCCGGGATGCCGTGCTCGGCCTCGCCGGCCAGGTCGACCCCGGCCTTGCCGACTGGATCGCGTCCGAGGTCTCGTTCGTCTCGTCGATGGTGGACAGGATCACCCCGGCGACCACCGATGCCGACCGCGCGGCCGCCGCCGCCCTCACCGGGTACGACGACGCGGCCCCCGTGGTCACCGAGCCGTTCAGCGAGTGGGTGCTGAGCGGCGCGTTCCCCGCCGGACGGCCGGACTGGGAGGCCGTCGGTGCGCAGTTCGTCGACGACATCGAGCCGTACGAGCGCCGCAAGCTCTGGCTGCTCAACGCCGGGCACTCGCTGCTCGCATACCGCGGCCTGCTGCGCGGCCACCAGACCATCGCGGAGGCGATGGCCGACGACGACATCGCCGCCGACCTCGAACGGCTCTGGGCGGAAGCGCGCACCGAGCTGCCCTTCGACGACGAGACGCTGGATGCGGCGACCGCCGCCCTCCGCGACCGTTTCGGCAACGCGCGCATCGAGCACACGCTCGCGCAGATCGCGTCGGACGGCTCGCAGAAGCTCGGCCCGCGCATCCTGGATCCGCTACGGTCGCGGCTGGCGGCGGGACGCGCGCCCGGCGAGGCGCAGGCAACCGCGCTTGCCGCCTGGGCACTGCACCTGCTCGGCCCCGACGTGCGCGACCCGGGAGCCGCCGCACTCGCGGAGACCCTGCGCGCTACTCCGGACGACGATGCGGCGCTCGCCGCCGGCGTCCTCACCGCACTCGCACCCGACCTGGCGCGCGAGAGCGCCGTGACCGACCTCATCCAGAACCGGATCGCACAGCTGCGCACCGGAGCCATCACCGAACCACCGCTACCGACAGGAGCACACTGACATGCGAATCACCTCCGCCGAGGTCCTCGTCTCGAGCCCCGGCCGCAACTTCGTCACCCTCAGGATCACGACGGAGGACGGCGTCACCGGCCTCGGCGACGCGACCCTGAACGGCCGCGAGCTTGCGGTCGCCGCCTACCTGAGCGAGCACGTCGTGCCGCTGCTGATCGGGCGGGACGCGCAGCAGATCGAGGACACCTGGCAGTACCTCTACCGCGGCGCGTACTGGCGCAGGGGTCCGGTGACGATGGCGTCCATCGCCGCCGTGGACACCGCGCTCTGGGACATCAAGGCCAAGGTCGCCGGGATGCCGCTGTATCAGCTGCTCGGCGGGCGCAGCCGCGAGGGTCTGCTCGTCTACGGTCACGCATCCGGTGCCGAGTTGCCCGAACTGTTCGACTCGATCACCGAGCACCTGGAGGAGGGCTACCGCGCTGTCCGCGTGCAGACGGGCATCCCGGGGCTGCCGTCGGTGTACGGGGTGGCGTCGAGCAAGAATGCGGCGGCCGGTGCCGGCTCCGGTTCGGACGCGCGGTACGACTACGAGCCCGCCCGCCGCAGCGCCGTGCCCGTAGAGGAGTCGTGGGACACCCGCGCATACCTGCGCCACGCTCCGACGGTGTTCGAGGCGGTGCGCAACGAGTTCGGCGCCGAGCTGCCGCTGCTGCACGACGCGCACCATCGGCTCACGCCGATCCAGGCGGCCAAGCTCGGCAAATCCCTCGAACCGTACGACCTGTTCTGGCTCGAAGACGTGACCCCCGCCGAGAACCAGGCGGCGCTCCGCCGGGTGCGCGAGCACACCACGACGCCGCTGGCGATCGGCGAGGTGTTCAACACGATCTGGGACTACCGCGAGCTGTTCGAGGAGCAGCTGATCGACTACGTGCGCTCTCCTGTCACGCACGCCGGCGGCATCACGGGCCTGCGGCGCATCTTCGATTACGCTTCCGTGTATCAGATCAAGTCCGGCGTCCACGGACCCACCGACGTCTCACCCGTCGGTCTCGCGGCCGCCATCCACCTCGGCATCGCCATCCCCAACTTCGGGATCCAGGAGTACATGCAGCACAGTCCGACCACCCACGAGGTCTTCCGCACCACGTACAGCTTCGAAGACGGGATGCTGAAGCCCAGCGACGCCCCCGGCATCGGTGTCGACTACGACGAGATCGTCGCGCAGTCGTTCCCCTACGAGGCCGCATACCTCCCTGTCAACCGTCTCCTCGACGGTTCGATGCACGACTGGTGAGCGGCTCACTGGGGGAGCACCCGCGCGTCGTCGTGATGGGGGTGTCCGGCTCCGGCAAGAGCACGATCGGCGCCCTCATCGCCGCCGACCTCGGCCTCCCCTTCCTCGACGGCGACGCGCTGCATCCCATCGAGAACGTGCGAAAGATGGCCGGAGGCACCCCCCTCGACGACGCCGACCGAGCCCCCTGGCTGCGCGCGGTCGGCCGTGCCCTGGTGGACGCCCCCGACGGCCTGGTGATCGCCTGCTCAGCGCTGAAGCGCGCATACCGCGACCTCATCGCCTCTGAGGCCCCCGGCGCGGTCTTCGTGCACCTGGCGGGCACGCGCGAGGTCCTGGCCGCGCGCATGGAAGGCCGCACGGACCACTTCATGCCGACCACGCTGCTCGACTCGCAGCTGGCGACGCTGCAACCGCTCGAGGCGGACGAGCGCGGGGTGACGATTGACGTGTCTGCGCCGGTGGATGCGGTGGTTCAGCAGGCGGTCGTGGCAGTGCGGGAGCTCGTCTGACCGATCGCACGGCGCACTGACGGAACCGATTTCGCACCCGTATTCTGCCGCCCGATTGCCGGAAGTTTTCGGCGTGCCTATGGTCGCGAAGCATCCGGAGTCCCGCTGAGGACCCGGACTTTCACCGACGAAAGAGGACGCATGAAACGGCTGACCGCCGCGGCGGGTGCGCTGGTGCTGCTGGGGGCCCTGATGGTCTCCCAGGCGCCGGCCGCCGACGCCGTACCGAGCGAACCGACCAACCTGGCGTTGACAGCCACGGCCACCGCATCGAGCGTCGAGCTCGACCGGGCCGACTTCCAGCCGTCGATGGCGATCGACGGGAATCCGAACACGCGCTTCTCCTCCGGGTATCAGGACAACGCCTGGTTCCAAGTGCGGCTGCAGACGCCGTCGGTGGTCGACCATGTCGTCATCGCGTGGCCGAACGCGTGCGCGAAGGCATACCGTCTGCAAGTCTCGACGGACGGCGCCACCTGGACGAACGCCGCCAGCTACACCGGGCAGGACACCTGCGCGCGCACGGACACCGTGCAGCTGAACACGGCGGGCGCCGTGTCGTACATCCGGATGCAGGGGATCACTCGCAAGTCCGTCTACGGGTACTCGATCTCCGAGTTCGAGGTCTACGGGGTTCCCGGCCGGTCTGCGCTCGCGCTGGTGCCGCAGCCGGTGAGCGTCAGCAGGGGGAGCGGTGCGCCGTTCGCCGTCACCGCGGGTACGGTGATCGTCGCTTCCGGTTCGGGGACCGCGCCTGCGACCCAGCTCGCGACGGTGCTGCGACGGTCCACCGGGTTCGCGCTCCCGGTGGTCGCGTCGTCGACCGCGTCGTCGAAGATCACCGTCGCGGTCGCCGCAGGCAACGCCCCGGCCGGCCACGCCGCCGAGGGATACACGCTGGCCGCGACATCGGCCGGGGTGACCATCGGCGCCGACACCGCGGCCGGGGCGCTCAACGGCGTCCAGACGCTCCGGCAGCTGCTGCCGCCGGAGATCGAGGCGCCGAGTGTCCGCACCGCGACCTGGACCGTGCCCCCCGTCACCATCAGCGACTACCCGCGATTCGCCTACCGCGGCCTCGAAGTGGATGTGGCCCGCAGCTTCTACACGGTCGCCGAGGTGAAGAGGCTCATCGACCACGCCTCTCAGTTCAAGATCAACAGGCTGCACCTGCACCTGTCCGACGATCAGGGATGGCGCATCGCGATGACCAACCCCGCGAGCAACCCGTCCGGCATCGACTACACCGCGCTCACCAGGGTCAGCGGCGCCACCGCCGTGCAGTTCGACGGCACGGCGGCGACCGGCAGCAATCCCGGCACTCCCGGCTACTACACCGCAGCCGACTACCAGAGCATCGTCGCGTACGCGGGGCAGAACGGGATGGTCGTGGTTCCCGAGCTGGACATGCCCGGCCACACCGGGGCGGCGCTGCACGCCATCCCGCAGCTGAACGGCGGAGGGTCGATGCCCGCGCTCACAGCGGGCCAGACCGTGCTGCCCGTGAACACCGGCAACACCTCGCTCGGCAACGCGAACCCCGCCACCGATGAGTTCATCGGGCAGGTGCTCTCCCAGCTGGCGGCGATGACCCCCGGCCCGTACCTCCACGTCGGCGGAGACGAGGCGCCGACGCCGACGGCCGCATACGTCGATCTCGTCGACACGGAGACCTCGACGGCGACGTCGCTCGGCAAGACGCCGATCGTCTGGAATGAGGCCAGCGCGACGAACCTGCCGACCGGCTCGATCATCCAGCTCTGGACGGGGAACGGCGCGACCGCGAGCACCGCTGTCGCCCAGCGCGGAGCGAAGGTGATCATGTCCCCGGCGTCGAAGACGTACTATCCGCAGAAGCAGGACTCCCGGCAGCCGCTCGGGGCGACCTGGGCCTGCGGCGGACCGTGCACCCTGCAGAACGCGTACTCGTGGAACCCTGCGACGTTCGTGTCCGGCATCGGAGAGGCGAGCGTGCTCGGTGTCGAGGGCGCATTCTGGGGCGAGTTCATCCGCGGAGCCGACCAGGCCGAGTACTACTCCTTCCCGCGAATGCTCGCCACGGCGGAGGTGGGCTGGACCCCGCAGGCGGCCCGCGACCAGGCCGACTTCCTCGCCCGGGTCTCGATGCTCGGCGGACGGATGACGCTCGAGGGCGTCAACTTCTTCCCGACCGCCGACGTGTCCTGGCAGACGCAGATCGGCGCCCGCGTAACCGCGCTCTCCCCGGCCGCGGGAGGCAGCGCGAGCATCGACGTGTCCGTTCTCGCGCCCGGCGCGGCGGCGGCCGACCTGACCGCGACCGTCGACTGGGGAGACGGCACCAGCACTCCGGTCACGCTGACGGCGGCGCGCACCTCCGACATCGCGGCGATGACGCTGAACTCTGCGTTCACCGCCACGGTCTCGCACGGTTACGCGACGAGCGGCTCGGGATATGTCGCCATCGTCGTGCACCGGGCAGGCTCCGATCAGGTCGTCACACGCGTGTTGCACTGATGCTGTCCTGACGTCGCACTGATGCGCCGCCCCGACTCCGGATGCCCTGGGTCGGGGCGGCGCAGCTGCGAAACTTTCTGTCGCCGAATTCTGTCGGAGTGTTGACGGAAAAAATCGAGCTTCGTACGGTCGACCTATGACATCGCCCGTCGGAGTGCAAGCACTCATCCGACGCACCCACGAAGACAGGGTGCTGGCCGTGCTGCGCGACAGGGGCGCGATGAGCCGCGCACAGATCGCGCCGCTCGTCGGGCTCTCTCGCACGACCCTCTCCGAGATCACAGGAAGCCTGCTGGACACGCGGGCCATCGTCGTCACCAAGACCGATGCCGTCTCGCGCGAGGGCAGGGGCCGGCCGGCCGAGCTGCTCGCGCTCGACCCGCGGGCCGGGCAGCACCTCGGCGCCGACTTCACCCACCGTGCCGTGCATGTGGCGGTCGCCGACGCGTCGCACGAGATCATCGCCTCCGGGTCGATGGAGTACCCGCACGGCGCGGAGTGGCGGGTGCGGGTCGAGGTGGCGCTCGCCCTGCTCGACGACCTCGAACGCAGCACCGGTGTCCACTACGACGCGCTGCAGGGCATCGGCATCGGCGTGTCCAGCCCGGTCTCGCGGCCGGAGGAGGGATCGGGAGAGCACCGCACGCTCGCCGGGGGTCCGCTCATCACGGCGACGATCGAAGACGCGTTCACCTCCCGCTTCGACGCGCCCATCCTGATCGACAACAACACCAGGCTGGCCGCACTGGCCGAGGCGGAGTGGATGCTCGGCCAGCCCACCAGAGACCTCATCTACCTGCGCCTGGCAGACGGCTGCGGCGGCGGCCTCGTCGTCGACGGCGCCCTCGTGTCCGGGCGCTCCGGTTTCGCGGGCGAGATCGGGCACGTCACGGTCGAGCCGGACGGTGAGCCGTGCTCGTGCGGAAAGCGCGGCTGCCTCGAGACGGTCGCGTCCCTCCGCGCGCTGACGGCGGCCGCGCATCCCTTCGGGGTGGCCTCGGCGGCCGAGCTCGCCCAGCGTGCACGGAGCGGCGATCCGGACGTGGTCGGGCTGCTCGCCAGGGTCGGCGCGGTCGTCGGACGGACGCTGGCGATCCTGGGCACGGCGCTCTCCCCGAGCGAGGTCGTGCTCGGCGGCCAGGTCGTCGGCCTGCATCCGGTCTTCCTGGAACGCGCGACAGAGGCGTTCCACCACGAGTCGCTCAGTCTGCCCGGCCACGTCCCCTCGGTGAGGCGGGCACGCCTCGGCGACGACTCCGGAGCGCTCGGCGCCCTGGTCGCCGCCTTCCACAACTCGCAGCTGCTTCCCACGGCGGCACCTGCACCATCCCTTCGTACGCGATCCCGCAAAGGAGCACAGATCCGATGAACCATCCACCCCGTTCCCCCCGGCGGAGAGGTGAGGCGACGTGACCGCCATGACCCAGAACACCGGCGCCATCGCCAGCCGTAGCGCCGCACGTGCCGGCCGCAAGCGCTCGAATCGCAACCTGGTGCTCACCGTGGTCTCGCTCGTCGGCGGCATCGCGATCTGGTGGCTGATCTCCCTCGTCGCGCCCCAGCTGCCCACCCCGCCCGCCGTGGCTATCCGCGGCTGGCAGCTCGCGGCGGACGGCAGCCTGTTCCAGGATGTCGGCGCCAGCCTGCTGCGCGTGCTCAGCGGCTTCGTGCTCGGCACGGCGCTCGCCATCCCCGTCGGCTTCCTGATGGGCTGGTACGCCACCGTGCGCTCGCTGATCGAGCCGTGGGTGCAGTTCTTCCGGATGATCCCGCCGCTGGCGATCATCCCGCTGGCCATCGTGCTCCTCGGCATCGGCGAGCAGCCGAAGATCCTGGTGATCTTCCTCGCCGCGTTCCTCTCCTGCGTGGTCTCCACGTTCCAGGGCGTGGTGAATGTGGACAAGACCCTCATCAACGCGGCCCGCGTGCTCGGCGCCGGCGACGGGACGATCTTCGCCCGCATCGTCGTCCCCGCGTCGTTCCCGTTCATCCTGGTCGGGATGCGCATCGGCCTCGGCGCATCCTGGGCGACCCTGGTGGCCGCCGAGCTGATCGCCGCGCAGAACGGCATCGGCCACCGGATGCAGCAGGCGCAGTTGTACTACGACCTCCCGACGATCTTCGTCGGCCTCATCGTGATCGGTGTGCTCGGCCTGGCGATGGATCGCATCCTCCTGGCCGTCGAGAAGAAGTTGACCAGCTGGCAGGAGCGACGATGAGCGACAACCCCACCATCCGCATCGAGCACGTCCGCAAGACGTTCGACCTCAAGGGCGAGGAGTTCGTCGCCCTGGGCGACGTGTCCATCGACATCGCCGACAACGAGTTCATCACCATCGTCGGACCGTCCGGTTGCGGCAAGAGCACGCTCATGAACATCCTGGCCGGGCTCGAACAGCCGACAGGAGGACGGGCGCTGGTCAACGGCGCCGAGGTGCGTGGCCCCAGCCCCGACCGCGGCGTGATCTTCCAGCAGTACGCGCTGTTCCCCTGGCTGACCGTGCGGAAGAACGTCGAGTTCGGCCTCCGCACGGCCGGGATGCCGGCCGCCCAGCGGCGTGAGAAGGCGCAGCACTTCATCGACCTCGTCGGCCTCACCCAGTTCGCCGACGCCCTGCCCAAGATGCTCTCCGGAGGGATGCGGCAGCGCTGCGCCATCGCCAGGGCGTACGCGGTCGACCCGAGCATCCTGTTGATGGACGAACCGTTCGGCGCCCTCGACGCGCTGACCAGAGTGAACCTTCAGGAGCAGCTCCTCGACACCTGGTCGAAGGAGAAGAGGACCGTCGTCTTCATCACCCACGATGTGGACGAGGCCGTGTTCCTCGGCAACCGCGTGGTGGTGATGGCCGCACGACCGGGCCGCATCTTCGACATCGTCGATATTGATCTCCCGTATCCGCGCACCGAGGAGGTCCGGCTGAGCCCGGAGTTCCAAGACCTGCGCAACCGGGTCTGGCGTTCGGTCTATCACCAGGACAGGCCGACGCCCGTCGCTCACTGAGCGGCAGCACCAGACGCACGACGCACCACTTCTCACATTCCCCACCACCCGAAGGAGTACCACTATGCGCATTTCACGCACTCTCGCCGGCATCGCCGCCGGCGCCCTGGCGCTCGTCCTCGCCGGCTGTTCGGCTCCGACCTCCGCCGGTGAGAGCTCCGGCACAGCGGCCGCAGGCCCGGTCGAGACCGTCAAGGTCGGTTACATCGGCGACTACACAGGCACCAGCCTCGTCGCCATCGCCGACAAGGAAGACCTGTGGGCCAAGCACGGCCTCAAGGCCGAACTGAGCACCTTCACCAACGGCCCCCTGCAGGTGCAGGCACTCAAGACCGGCGACCTCGACGTGGGATACGTCGGCCCCGGCGCCCTGTGGATGCCGTTCTCCGGCCAGGCCAAGATCCTGACGGTCGACGGCGTCGGCAAGGCGGACCGCGTGATCGCCCAGCCGGGCATCACCAGCATGAAGCAGCTCAAGGGCAAGAAGGTCGCCGTCGCCGAAGGTACATCGGGCGACATGATCCTCACCCTCGCCCTCGAGAAGGCGGGCATGTCCAAGTCCGACGTCGACATCGTCACCATGGACCCGTCCACCATCGTCTCCGCGTTCTCCTCCAAGCAGGTGGATGCTGCCGGGCTCTGGTACCCGCTGATCGACACCATCAAGAAGCAGGTCCCCGACCTGAAGGAGCTCGCCAAGGACGCCGACTTCGCCAAGGAGGTCAGCTTCCCCAACGCGATCGTCGGCGGCGTCGACTTCGTCACCAAGCACCCGGAGACCGCCAAGAAGGTCAACGCCGTGCTGCGCGACGCGATGGACTACCGGGCGAAGAACGGCAGCGAGACGATCAAGCTCGTCGCCGACCAGCTCAAAGTGGACGAGTCGACCGTGAAAGCCGACGCCACCAACGTCCAGGTGTTCACCGCGGCCGAGCTCGACAAGCTCACCAAGGACGGCACCGTCGACAGCTGGTTCACCGGCATGAGCGACTACTTCGTCAAGGCGGGCAAGCTGCAGAAAGCCGAGAAGGTCTCCTCCTACTACGACGCCGACCTCTACACCACGGCCGGCGAGTAGCCGCCAGGCGGGAGGGGCGCCGCGTGTGCCCCTCCCGCGCATCCACTGTCTCCGCGCCCGCCGCACCCATCGAAGGGGAGTTCCTCCGCCCATGCGCCCATCCGTTCGCCGTCCCAACATCGTGCTCATCCTCACCGACGACCACGCCTCCCACGCGGTCGGGGCGTACGGCTCCGTTGTCAACGAGACGCCGCGCATCGACGAGATCGCGGCGGCGGGACGACGCATCGACAACTGTTTCTGCACCAACGCGCTGTGCACGCCGAGCAGAGCGACCATCCTCACCGGCACGTACAGCCACGTCAACGGCGTCACCACCCTCGACACCCCGATGGATGCGTCCCTCCCCACCTTCGTGTCGCAGCTGAAGGAGTCCGGCTACCACACCGGGATCGTCGGCAAGTGGCACCTCGGCGAGGGAGAGGGGCACGACCCGCAGGGCTTCGACTACTGGGCGGTGCTGCGCGGCCAGGGAGAGTACTTCGACCCGCAGGTGCTCACGGAGGACGGCGTCGAGATCGTGCAGGGCTACGCCACCGACATCATCACGGATCTGGCGCTGAACTGGGTCGACTCGCTCCCCGACGACGGCCGCCCGTACTGCCTGCTCATCCACCACAAGGCGCCGCACCGCGCCTGGGAACCCGACGAGAAGCACGCCGATCTCTACAGCGACCCCATCCCGGTGCCCGGCACCTTCACCGACGACTACAGCACCCGCTCGATGGCCGCGCACCACGCCACCATGCGGATCGCGGACTACCTCACCACAGACGACCTCAAGATCAGCCCGCCGGAAGGGCTCACATACGAGGAGTCCGCGCTGTGGAAGTACCAGCGATACATGGAGGACTATCTGCGCTGCGTCGCGTCGGTCGACGACAACGTCGGCAGGGTCATCGACCGTCTGCGGGAGCGGGGCGAGTTCGACGACACCCTCCTGATGTACACCTCCGACCAGGGCTTCTTCCTCGGGGACCACGGCTGGTTCGACAAACGCTTCATGTACGACGAGTCCATCAGGATGCCGCTGCTGATGAGCTACCCGGCCAGGATCGCCCCCGGCGCCCCGCTCACGCAGCTCGTGACGAACGTCGACTTCGCCCAGACCATCCTCGACGCGGCGGGCACCCCTGCGCTGCCGGAGATGCAGGGCGTCAGCTTCCTCCCGCAGCTGACCGAAGAGCCGGACCGTCCCACCCGCGACGCCGTCTACTACCGCTACTACGAGAACGACGACCAGTTCCACCACGCGCTCGCGCACTACGGCATCCGCACCGACCGCTACAAGCTCATCTACTTCTACAACGACGGGATGGGCCACCCCGGCTCGTCCGGGTTCAGCTACCCGCCGGAGTGGGAGCTCTACGACCTCGCCGCCGACCCGGAGGAGCTCCGCAACGTGTGGGGCGACCCGGCATACGCCACGATCCGGGACGAGCTGACCGCCGAGCTGTGGCGGCTGCAGCACGACCTCGGCGACGAACCGCACCCGAGCCAGCCGGAACCCCGGCTGCTCCGGGAGGGCCTGGTCGCGGCAGAGGCGAGCCGGTGAGCCGCTTCCCGTCCGCGGTCTTCGCGCACGGCAGCGAGCCGGATGCGCGGTTCAGCCTGGCCAACGAGCGCACCTTCCTCGCGTGGGTGCGCACCGGGCTCGCCCTGCTCGCCGGAGGCGTCGCGCTCGAAGCGTTCGGACTCGGCCTCCAGCAGGGGATGCGGACGGCCGCATCCATCGTCCTCATCGCCGCAGCGCTCGTGGTCCCGATCCAGGCGTGGCTGGGCTGGATGCGCGCAGAGCGTGCCCTCCGCCTCGGCACGCCGCTGCCCGCCCCGGTCTCCGCCCTGCCGCTGGCGCTCGTGGTCGCGGCGGTCGGCGTGCTCGTGCTGCTCGGCGTGGTGCTGCGGTGACCGCCGTGGGCGACGGCGTCCTCTACGACGCCGGCCTGCAGCCGGAGCGGACGGCTCTGGCGTGGCGGAGGACGTGCCTCGCGTTTCTTGTGCTGTCTGGCGCATCCATCCGGGTGCTCCCCGGGCAGCTGGGGATGGCGGGGTATGTCGCGTCGGCGCTCGCGGTCGTGCTGTCTGCGGCCCTGCTCGCTGTTGTGCACCGGCGGTATCTGCAGCATTACCGGCAGCTCACCGGGGCGCGCGCGGGCGGGGGCGCCGTGCTTGCAGGGACGGCGGCGCTGGCACTCGCGCTGGCGATCCTCGGGGCCGTCAGCATCCTGATGGGGGCGGCGTCGTGAGCGGGGCGCGTCCGAACATCCTGTTCCTGATGGCGGACCAGCACCGCGTCGACACCCTGCCCGCCTACGGTAACCCCACGGTGCAGACGCCCGCCATCGACCGCATCGCCGCCAGGGGCACGGTCTTCGAGCGCTGCTACACGCCGAGCGCGATCTGCACCCCGGCGCGCGCCAGCCTCCTCACCGGCCTGCACCCGTTCGAGCACGGGCTGCTCAGCAACTACGAATGGAACTCCGGCCACCGCGAAGAGCTGCCGGACGGCCTGCCGACGTTCTCGGCAGCGCTGCGCGACGAAGGCTACGCGCTCGGCCACGTCGGGAAGTGGCACGTCGGGCGCCACCGCGGGCCTGACGCGTACGGCTTCGAGGGCAGACACCTGCCCGGCGCACTGAACCCGTACGACGACGAGGACTACACGGCCTGGCTCGACGAACACGGATACCCGCCCTTCGCCGCGCACGAGCCGGTGTACACCAGCGCGGCCGACGGCAGCAGGGGCCACCTGATCGCTGCGAGGCTCGCGCAGCCGACGGAGGCCACCTTCGAGGCGTACCTCGCCGACCGGGCCATCGAGATGCTCCGGCGCTTCGCCGACGACGGCCGCCCGTTCTCGCTGTCACTGCACTACTTCGGCCCGCACCTGCCGTACCTGCTCCCGGACGAATGGTACGACCGCTACGACCCGTCGGAGGTGGTGCTCCCCGCATCCATGTCGGAGACCTTCGCGGGGAAGCCGGAGGTGCAGCGCACGTACAGCGCGTACTGGGGAGCTGACAGTTTCGACGATGCTCAGTGGCGCAAGCTGACGGCGGTGTACTGGGGATACGTGGCGATGATCGACCACCAGTACGGCCGCGTCCTCGACGAGCTCGACCGTCTCGGCCTCACCGATACGACCGCCGTGTTCGCCACAGCCGACCACGGTGAGTTCACCGGGGCGCACCGCCTGAACGACAAGGGCCCGGCGATGTACGAGGACATCTACCGCATCCCGGGCATCGTCAGCATCCCGGGCGGAGAACCGGGGCGGCGTGCGGAGTTCGTCAACCTGCTCGACTTCACCGCGACGATCCTCGACCTGGCAGGGGCGCCGACGGCAGGCTGCCGGGGCCGGTCGCTGCTCCCGCTGCTGAGTGGCGAGCCTGCGCACGGATGGCGGGACGAGCTGATCGCCGAATTCCACGGCCACCACTTCTCGTACGCCCAGCGGATGCTCCGCACCGACCACCACAAACTGGTCGTCAACCCCGAAGGCATCGACGAGTTCTACGACCTCGACGCCGACCCCCACGAGCTTCACAACGCGATCGACGTGCCCCGGCACGCGGCCACGGTCCGCGACCTGCGCCTCCGCCTCTACCGGGAACTCGTCGCCCGCGGCGACCGCTTCGCCCAGTGGCTGGCGTTTCGCGGTGGCATCCCGGAGTCGGAGCGCGTGCGGCCGGAGACGGCGGTGGAGGCGCGGATCGGCTGAGCGGTTGCATGGGTGCCATGCGGCGCATCCATAGGACGCGGCGGTAGCATACGAGCCGGGCGGCCGACGGGCCGCAGAGCGGAGCCGCGAGCATGACGAACACCGACGCACACGTCCCAGCCGGATGGTACCCGGACCCGAGCGGCGCCCAGCAGCTGCGCTGGTGGGACGGAACGCAGTGGACGGCGCACTTCGCGCCGCTGGCGGGCGCGGCGCAGGCACAGCAGCAGCAGCCGGTGCAGCCGCAGCCGGTCTACGCCCAGCCTGCATACACGCAGCAGCCCGGCTACCCCCAGCAGCCCGCATACGGTCAGACGTACGCCCCGGTCCGCCCGCGCCTGGCCGACGGCGCGCGCATCTACAACGTCTACATCTGGCTGGTCGTCGCGCTCCCGTTCGTGAGCCTCGTCCTCCTGCCGTTCTACCAGCCCCATTTCGACGTCGTCGCCACCGAGCACGGCTACACCAGCTATGGCAACCCGTTCGGGATGTTCGGCCCGATGTACTTCGCGATCGTCGGCATCGGCTTCCTCGCATACGCCCTCAGCGTCGTCTTCTCCTGGCTCGACTACCGGGAACTGGAACGCATCGGCGTCGTCCGCCCGTTCCACTGGGCCTGGACCTTTCTCAGCGCCCTCGTCTACGTGATCGGCCGCAGCGTCATCGTCCGCCGCGTCGCCCCCGGCCGAGGCCTCGCCCCGATCTGGGTCACCATCGGCCTCTACGTCCTCTCCCTCATCGTCACCATTGCCTGGACCGTCTCCCTCGTCTCCACGATGGTCCACGACCTGCCGATGCAGAACCTCGGCGCCTGACCCCGGATGCGCCCCGCATCCTGAGAGGTCGGTGTCCGACCCCGCCTGAATCGTCCGTTATGATGGCTGTCGTGCGTCCGTTCACGGTCGCTCAGGAGACGTCGCATAGTTCGGCCTAGTGCACCACCCTGCTAAGGTGGAGTGCCCTTTACAGGGCACCGTGGGTTCAAATCCCACCGTCTCCGCACTGAGTAATTCGTTCTATCCTGCGATCGGCCATGTCTCCGCGCAGAGAGTCCGAGCGTCCCAGATCTCCTGCGGCATTTTATTGATAAATGCTCACCTTGACTGCAAGGATGTCCGGGGAGGTCCGGATGACAGAGGGCAAGGCATTCCAGTCGGTGGTCGCGTGGCTCTCGCTGGTGCGGAACCTCCTTGCATTGATCGTCACCGGCGCTGCGGCGATTCCGCTGCTCCTGGTGTGGGGAAGAGGGCTGCCGACCTGGCTTCTCCAGACGCTGCTCATCGCCCTGGTTTTCGTTCTCGGAGCCCTCACCGGTGCTCTCGTAGCCCTCTTGGTCCTCCGAAAGCGAGACGCTCCTCTGGGCTACCGGTGGCTTCGGCTTGAACGGACCCGCGAATTCGACCAAGTGAATCCTCGACGTCAGCGGATGGTTTCGCACATAACGATCCAAGCGCGGCGGGACAACGTCGAGATCTTCCAGGACCTCATCCAGTGGACGGGCGCGATCAAGCCGCGGCAATCGATTCTCAGCGACGGGCACTCGTTGTTGCCTGTCGAGATCCCGGGGATCGACGGGTGGCAACGGTACTACGTCCACCTCGGCCAGCCGCTGATGAGGGGCGACCTCGCAGAAATCGTCATTCAAACCGAGTTCATAGATGTGTCAGATGACTCCGCCCACTGGATCAGTAAGACCGTTCGCGAGACGATTCTCAACGAGCTGGTCCTGAGGCTTCGCATGGGCGCGTTCACGCCGCCGAAGACACAGTTCCAAGCAAAGGTCAGTGATCCGTCCAAGGATGCATCGTCGATCCTCAAGCGGCTCGACGTCGAGTACGACATCACCACAGGGGATGTGTCCGTGAAAATCGCGCGACCCAAAGTGGGTCGCAGGTACGGGCTGGCTGCATTGCCCTGGACGTACCCGGCTGACTTGCCCGACGCGACACTGGGCAACGCGACGTGGCCTCCGACGCACCTGTCCGCGGCCGCGCCAGCCGAGCGGTAGCTGAGGGATGACATCACCCCGGCGGCTTCGGCGTGCGTCGCGCCTTGCGCAGAACGCTCCGCGCCTCCCTCATCACTCCGTTCGCGTCTCCCAGGATGCCGCTCGCCTGGTCGAGCGAACGGTCCGCCTTTGCTGCGGTTCTGCTCGGCAGGATGAACTCGATCGCCAGTGAGGTCGCGACACCGAGAAGGACACCCGCTGCGAGGAGGAGCCCCTGGACCCACGCGGTTCCGGATGAGGTGGTCCAGCGCACCATCGTCGCGTCGAGCCTGGTGCGCGTTGCGGGGTCTGCGCCTTTCGGGTCGGTGGATGCCCAGCTCCGCGACCAGGTCACGGACTGGGTGAGGGCGTTTCCCACGCCTTCGTCCGGCATGGTCTTGTCGACGAGGTCGGAGGTCCGTCCCTCCAGGGAGGCTTCGAGGGTGGAGAACGGGCCGGGCACGGCTGCTCCGGGGGGTGGTGCGTAGCCGTCGATGAACTGGCCATATTGGAGCGGGGGCGTGCGGGCGACACGTTGGTCGATCGTCGCGTCCGTCCATCGACCGACCGGTTCGGCCGAGAAGGAGGCGAGGTTGTCTCCGCTCAGGAAGGTCCGCGACTCCTCGCCGGCCGCGTTGATCTGTGGTGGCCCGTCGGCCTGGAGCTCCACCTTCGCGGTCTGGGACTGCGTGGGTTTCGTGCACGAACGACCGCCGCCGGTGAATGTGACCGTGGCCTTGGGCGTGAACCCGAGCCGGACGGTGGACGGGTCGAGCTGCGAACTGCAGGTGAACTGGAGGTACACCACGTCCGCGATGGCGGAGACGGGTGGCCCGTCCATGGTCGCCTGTTGCTCCGGTCGGGTGACGGTCCAGCGGCCATCCTCGATGCTCGGCACCTGGGGGAACGACGAGACGACGTAGAGATCGAGGCGGCCGTCTTCCTGCAGGGTGATTCTGAGTTTCACGGGCGCATCGCGAACGTTCGTCCAGACCACGATGCCTTCGTAGTCGCCGCGCGCAAGGTCGACAGACGGTGAACGGAGGGCCACCAGGCCGAGCGCGAGTCCCGCGCCCCCGACTGCGAGGACGGCCGCGGTCTTGATCAGCGCGCTGACGACTCTCATCGTGATGTCCGCGGCACAGTCTACTGACAAAAACTCATCAATGGGGATGTCGTCGCGTCGGTGTCACAAACCGGCACCCTCCCCGGTCTCCCTGGTGAAGGAGTTCTGTGCCTGGCGTTCCCGCCGAGCGCTCGACGGACCAGAATCGGAAGACGGGACGGGGAACGGATGAACGGGAGAACACGTGCGGCCGACGAGTCGCTGGAGATCTTCAGCCGCGAACGGCGGCGGGTCTTCGGCACCGCATACCGGATGCTCGGGTCGGTCTCCGACGCCGAGGACATCGTGCAGGACACCTGGCTGCGCTGGCAGGCCGTCGACCCCGCCGAGGTCGACCAGCCCGGGGCGTTCCTGACCACCATCGCCACCCGGCTGTCGATCAACGTGCTGCAGTCCGCCCGCTCGCGGCGGGAGACGTACATCGGGCCGTGGCTGCCGGAGCCGGTGAACACCGAGGCCGACCCGTCGCTCGGGGCCGAGAACGCGGAGGCGCTCGAGTTCGCCTGCCTCCTGCTCCTGGAGGCGCTGTCGCCGACCGAGCGGGCGGCATACGTGCTGCGGGAGGCGCTCGACTACCCGTACGAGCGCATCGCCGAGGTCATCGACTCGTCGCCCGCGAACGCCAGGCAGCTGGTGAGCCGCGCCCGCAAGCATCTGGCGTCCGGTCGCGGCGAGACGGTTCCCGCCAGCGAGTCGCGGCGACTGCTGGAGGCGTTCCTCAGTGCCGCGCGCACCGGGGACGTCGAGCAGCTCGAGCAGCTGTTCGCCTCCGATATCGTCAGCTACACCGACGGCAACGGCGTGAAGCAGGCCGCCCGCATCCCGGTGGTGGGGCGCTCGCGGGTGGCGAAGTTCGTCTCCGCGTTCTCCACCCACTTCTGGACGGGCAAGCGCATCGGCTGGACCACGCTCAACGGCCAGCCGGCGGTGACCGTCTCCGAGGACGGCGCGATCACCACCGTGCTTACCCTGACCGCGTCGCGCGAGGGCATCCTGCAGTTGCTCTGGGTGATGAGCCCGGACAAGCTGCGCCACGTCGCTCCGGTGGGGGCATGACGGGCGGCCCGTCCGGATCCTGGCAGCACGTCCCCACCCGGTCGGCGGCGCGAGTGTACGCCCGGTCGATCGGCGCGATCCTGGCGATCCAGGATGCGTGCACGTCCGGCGAGGTCGCCGGGCTGGCCCCGCTGCTGCACGAGGACGCCCACCTGATCGTCGACACGGGCGGCAGGGTCGCCGCGCCGGAGTCCGCCTGCGGGCGCACCTCCGCCCTGCAGACGCTCGCACTGATCCTGGATGCGCGGAAGGTGGCGACCACGACGATCCACTCCATCAACGGCTCGGCCGGGCTCGCCCTGCGCGACGCAGGCGACCGGGTGATCGGGATCGTCAGCGTCGCCGTCCACCGTCGCATCGTGCACCGGATCTGGGTCGTGCTCAATCCGGACAAGCTGCGGCACTGGAACTGAGCATGGCAGATTCCTCCGCACGTGCCTGCGGAGGGGTAACGTGACGACAATGCAGCCTCACCGTCATCCTGGTGGCCGCCGCGGGTCGCTGATGGTCGTCGCGGTGGCAGCGCTGGGGGTCGTGTTCGGCGATATCGGGACGAGCCCGCTCTACGCCCTGAAGACGGTCTTCCTGCTCGACGGCGGGGCCGTGCGCGCCAACGAGGGCGACGTGTTCGGCGTCATCTCGCTGATGTTCTGGAGCATCACCATCATCGTGTCGATCAAGTATCTCGGCATCCTGATGCGCGCAGACAACGACGGCGAGGGCGGAGTGATGGCCCTGGCCGCGCTGGCGCAGCGACTGTATGCGAAGCGCGCAGGCAAGGCGGGCATCCTGCTCGTGATCGGCATCGTGGGGGTCTCGCTGTTCTACGGAGACTCGATCATCACCCCCGCGATCAGCGTCCTCTCCGCCGTCGAAGGTCTGCACGTCACGGTGCCGGCGATCTCGCATCTGGTCATCCCGATCGCCGCGGTGATCCTCGTCGGCCTGTTCCTCGTGCAGCGCTACGGCACCGGCCGGGTCGGTGTGCTGTTCGGACCGATCATGGTGCTGTGGTTCGTGGTGCTCGCCGCGGCCGGCCTCGGCATGGTCATCCAGTACCCGTCGGTGCTACTCGGCCTGTCGCCCAGCTACGCGGTGGTCTTCATCTTCTCCCATCCCGCGATCTCGTTCATCGCGCTCGGTGCCGTGGTCCTCGTGATCACCGGCGCCGAGGCGCTCTACGCCGACATGGGCCACTTCGGGCGCTCGCCGATCCGGCGGGCCTGGTTCTTCCTGGTCTTCCCCGCCCTCACGATCAACTACCTCGGGCAGGCCGCGCTGGTGCTGCACGACCCGGCGGCGAAGGCCAACCCGTTCTTCCTGCTGATCCCGGATTGGGGCAGGCTGCCGGTGGTCATCCTCGCGACCGCCGCGACCGTGATCGCCAGCCAGGCCGTCATCTCCGGGGCGTTCTCGCTGTCCCGGCAGGCCGTGCAGCTCGGGCTGCTTCCGCCGCTCACCGTGCGGCAGACCTCCCGGCGCGAGGGCGGCCAGGTCTACCTGCCCGCCATCAACGCGCTGCTGCTGATCGGTGTGCTGGCGGTGATGCTCGCGTTCGGGTCGTCCGACCGGCTGTCCACCGCATACGGGATCTCGGTCACCGGCGCCCTCGTCGTCGACACGCTGCTGCTCGTGCTGGTCGCCCGGCCGCTGTGGGGTTGGGGGCCGTGGAAGATGGCGGCGGCCGCCATCGTGTTCGGCGGGCTCGAGCTGGCGTTCCTCGCCGGCAACCTCTCGAAGATCGTCAACGGCGGCTGGGTGCCGCTCCTCATCGCCGGCGCGGTCATCCTGGTGATGACGACCTGGCGCCGCGGCAGGCTGCTTGTGCAGGAGGACAGGAAGAAGAAGGAGGGTTCGCTCCAGCAGTTCATCGAGGACATCCGCGCGAAGAACCTCCCTCGCGTCCCCGGCATCGCGGTGTTCCCGCACCCGAACAAGGACAGCACGCCACTCGCCCTCCGCGCGAACGTCGAACACAACCACGTGCTGCACGAGTCCGTCATTATCGTCTCGATGAGCACGGCGTCCGTGCCGCACGTGCCGCCGCTGGAGGCGTTCACCTACGACGAGCTCGGATACACCGACGACGGTATCGAGCACCTGACGATCCGGTTCGGCTTCTCGGACAAGCCGGACATCCCGCGCGCGCTCCGTGCCGCCTGTTACGCAGGAGTGCTCCCGCTCGACGCCAGAGACTTCAAGGAAGCCTCGTACTTCATCTCCCGCGGGGCGATCCGCACCACCAAGAAGAGCAGCATGGTGCGCTGGCGCCGGTCGCTGTTCGTCGCGCTCGCGCACAACGCCGCCGACCCCGCCGCGCGGTTCGGGCTGCCTGCGTTGCGCACGGTGACGATGGGCAGTGACGTCGAGATCTGACGCCGACCACTCCGGACGCGGGAGCGAGCGTCAGGGGACGTACGCCGCCAGCGGCTGCAGGGCGGGCTGCGACGCGGGATCCGCGACCGCGGCCTGGATGGTATGCGCGGAGGGCCCGGCCGTACCAAAAGTTACGCAGCGCATAGGTTAACGAGACGCGGTGGTAGTGACGCTGTTCAACTGCTGATTTGGGCCTCTTGAATGTTCTCTAGCCCAGTTTCGTCGATCAGGACAATCCAAGCCTTCATGACGGAAAGCCCTTCGACTAGGAGGGTCAGCCCCTCACGAAGAGTCCGAATCGGAGCGCGCAGGTCTCGAGAACTCTTCTCCAACGGGCTGAGGGCATCGACCATCGATTTGACGGCACCTAGGCCAATCTCGGACTGAGCGACCATGGTGCGCACCGTCGAGAAGAATTGGACGAACTCCTCCCTAGCCTCGGGGTTCTCGCTGACCTCTACTGGCGCCCGTTGGATGATGACACGGACGCCCTCGTCAACGTCATGCAATCGACTTGCAAATCGATTGCCATAGTCCCTGATTTCCTCGGCAGGCGCCTTTAGCTTTTGCGCGAGCTGTCGGGCTACGGTCAATCGCGCAGCTATTGCAGCTCCGGCGGCGTTCTGAGCTTCAATGTCCGTGGTGGCAGACGCCATGGCGTTGCCAATATCTTCGATTGTCTGCCCTACAGCGATGATCGTCTCAGACAGGTCCGGTAGGGCATCCTCCATGAGCCCAAGCTTGTCCAGGGTCCCCGATTCATCGAGGTCCTCGGCCGCCTCGATTCCGGCCAATACACTTCCGTCTGCCGCAGCCTTGTCCGCCATGGCATTGGCTGCAACCAGCCGTTCCGCCAGCCCAGATACTGCGCGCTTGTAATCGCCCGAGGACGGGTCGGCGAATCGCAAGTCTGTCCAGTTGACCCACTGAAAGCGGGTGACCATTGCCATGAGATCGTCGGTCTGCGGCTCGCTGTGAAGGTTGGCAAAGTCGACATAGAGAATGGGGAGAACAAGTTCTTTGATGCCCAACTTCTCAGCATTGCGAGCGAAGAAATTGAGTTCCCGCCTACACTCGGCGCTCTGGAAATACCGAGGTGTGATAATTGGCATGAAGAAGGCGATAGACGACAAGCTTTCATCAATCCTTGGACGCCAGTCATCTCCCCAGACGAGGTTGTCACGGTCAAGGAACAGTTGTACGGGTTCTCCAGTGAGCATTTCAAACTGACTTGCGACATCTCGCGCCAGTTGAGCGATTCTCCCGGTTTCGGCATCGTCGTCAGCGTGAACATAGGACCAGAAGCCGTCGATTACTGCCATAGGGGAACCATACACGCGGCGGAGACCGTTTCGAGATCCACGGTTCCCGGGCCCATCCCGAGCTGTTTGGTCATCCGTTCCCGGCTGCCGACCGGCTGTTCAACTCCGACCGGTGAGACTTATCGGCTCGCGATCCCGGACACCGAACGAATCGCGTTCAAGAGCCTCGGGGTCCCGCCCGACGCCTTCCGCGCCTTGGTGAACGAATCGTCACTTCCACCGCCAGTAATATCCACGCATCCCGTTCGAGGTTGGGCGCGAAATACCCTAGCTGGTCGCGGGATCGAGCGTTGCAAGATGTGCTCGCCGTCGCGGACGGCGGCCCATGCGATGCCGAGCGAGAGCACGGAGCAGAACTCCCGCTAGACGCCGGGCGGCGATCGCAATACCCTCGCAGCAAGCGCTGAAACAGCGCGAGCGGGCAGCAGGGAGGCGCCGCGTGACGAATCATTCCCAGCAGGCGGACGGCAAGCGGCGGCGGTGGTGGCCGTTCCACCGCCGCGCCGCGCGGCAGCAGACGCAACCGCCCGCCGATGCGGACGCAGACGCCGGGGCAGGCGCGACCGGTCAGGGCGGCGGCCGCGGGGTGCGCATCCTACTCGGTTTCGCCAGCGCCGTGGTCGCCGCGTTCGGGATGCACGCGATCGGCAGCATCCTCGCCCCCGCCCTGCTCGCGCTCGTGCTCACGATCTGCGCGCAGCCGGTGCGGGTGTGGCTGACCAGGCACGGCACACCGGCCGGCATCGCGACGGGTGCGGTCGCGCTGACCACCTTCGCGCTGCTGGCAGCGTTCGCCGGGCTGCTGATCTTCGCGATGGCGGACTTCGTCGGGATGCTGCCCCAGTATCAGGCGGAGCTGCAGGCGTTCGGCGCGCAGGTCGGGGCGTGGCTGAACAGCATCGGGATCGGGTCGGAAGACGTGAAGGCGATCACCGGCGGCTTCGACCCGTCCAAGTTCCTCAACTTCTTCACCAGTCTGCTCGGCGGCGCGTTCGGCCTGCTGTCGTTCGGCGTGATCGTGCTGACCATGCTCATCCTGATGCCGGCGGACGCCGCGTACACGCCGACGCTGTTGCGGCAGCTGAAGCCGACAAAGCCGAACCTCGTGTACGCGATCTCGGCGTTCGCGACGAACGTGCGCAGGTACATGGTCGTCACCACGGGGCTCGGCATCGTGCAGGGCGTCATCAACGGTCTGGCGCTGTGGCTGCTCGGCGTGCCCGCCGCGCTGCTCTGGGCGATCCTCGCGTTCCTGTGCAGCTTCATCCCGAACGTCGGCTACTTCATCGCCATCGTGCCTCCGCTGGTGTTCGGCTACCTCACCGGCGGGTGGGAGACGGTGATCGCGATCATCGTGATCTACGGGCTCATCAACGCCGTCGTGCAGTCGGTCGTGCAGCCGAAGGTGGTCGGCAACGCTGTGGCGCTGAGCCAGACGCTCACCTTCTTCTCCGTGCTGTTCTGGGCGTTGGTGCTCGGAGCGATCGGCGCGATCCTGGCAGTCCCCCTGACGCTGCTGGTCCGCGCGGTGCTCGTCGACGCCGACCCGCGCGCCCGCGTCTGGCGCGCGGCCATCGGCGACCTGAGCGAGACCCGCGCGATTATGCGCGCGGAGGCGAAGGACAGGAAGGACGCCAAGCGCGCAGGGGGCGTCCCGGATGCGGAGGAGCCGCCCGCCTGACGCGTTGCTCTTCGAGGTGCTCCCGATCGCGCGGAACTGTCACAACGGTTCCCGCTGCCCGGTCAGAGCTGGTGTAACCATCCAGCGAAAGGAATGCCATGAAGATCGTGGTCATCGGCGGTACAGGACTCATCGGGGGGCCGCTCGTCGACCTGCTGCGGCAGGCGGGGCACGACGTGGTCGCCGCGTCGCCGTCGACGGGCGTGAACAGCGTCACCGGCGAGGGGCTCTCCGACGCGCTCGCCGGAGCGGACGTCGTCCTCGACATCCCCAACTCGCCGTCGTTCGCCGACGACGACGTGCTCGACTTCTTCCAGCGGTCCACCACCAACCTGGTCGAAGCGCAGAAGGCGGCGGGGGTCGGGCACCACATCGTGCTGTCCATCGTCGGCGCCGACCGGATGCACGACATCGGCTACATGCGAGCCAAGGTCGCGCAGGAGAACATCGTCACGGCCAGCGGTGTGCCGTACAGCATCGTGCGCGCCACCCAGTTCTTCGAGTTCATCCCACGGCTCGCGGAAGGCGCGGCGGACGGGGACACCATCCGGCTCTCGCCCGTGATGATGCAGCCCATCGCCGCCGCCGACGTGTCCGCGGCGCTCGCCGACATCGCCACCCGGCCGCCGACCAACGGCATCGCCGAACTCGCCGGACCGGAACAGCTCCGCCTCGCCGACCTCGGCCGCCGCGTGCTCGAAGCGCGCGGCGACACCCGCACCGTGGTGGCCGACCCGGATGCGGGCTACTACGGCGGCGTGGTCAGCGACACATCCCTGGTGCCGGGGAACGACCCGGCCATCACAGCGCTGCGGATCGGGCCGACCCGCTTCGAGGAGTGGCTGGGCGCTGCCGGGGGGAACTGAGCGTCGCACGCACGGAACCCTCGCCCATCCCGGTGGGCGGGGGTTCTTCGTGTGCCCCGACCTGTCACATTCGCGCCCTCCCAGCTGTCTTATCTAGTGAGACAGGAGGACATCGTGCAAAGGATTCTTGTGGTGGGTAGCGATCATGTCCCGCTCTGACCGGCGCTCGCGCAGGCGCTCCATCACCGACAGGGCCGCGACCGGCTTCGCCACGCGGACCGCGCTCGGGCGCCGGCTCACCGCGCTCGCCGCCGAGCTCCGGCAGCGGCACATCACGCTGCACTGGACGAACATGTTCGGCGTCGTCTCGCTGGCCTGCGTGGTGGTCGTGTTCGTCAGCGGCGTCTTCCTGATGTTCTTCTACGCGCCGTCCAGCACGCCGGTCGTCTACGGCGGTGCGTACGCCCCGCTCGGTGGGGCGACCATGTCGAAGGCGATGCGGTCGACACTCGCCATCTCGTTCGAGGTGCCGGGCGGGCTGCTGATGCGGCAGGTGCACCACTGGGCGGCGCTGCTGCTGCCCGCCGCGCTCATCCTGCAGCTGCTGACCACGTTCTTCACCGGAGCGTTCCGCCGGCCGAGACGCCTCAGCTGGGTGCTGCTGTTCCTTCTCCTGATCCTGGCGCTGGCGGGAGGGTGGAGCGGGTACGCGCTGCCCGACGACATGCTCTCGGGCACCGGACTGCGCATCGTCGAGGGCATCGTGCTCGGGATCCCGGTGGTCGGGACGTGGGCGTCCGCTCTGCTGTTCGGCGGCGAGTTCCCCGGGCAGATCATCGAGCATCTGTACCCCGTCCACGTGCTCGTCGTCCCGGCGGCACTCGTCGGGCTTCTGGTCTGGCGCATCCGGATCGCGTACGTGGAGCGGCCGCCGCAGTTCGCCAGGGAGGGTGCGACGGAACGCGCCGTCGTCGGCGTCCCCGTGCTGCCGAACGCGGCCGTGCGCGCCGGAGGGCTGTTCGCGATCGTGACCGGGCTGCTGTTCCTGGTCGCTGCGACCGTGACCGTCAGCCCGATCTGGCTGTACGGCCCGTCGTCCGGCGGCGACGCATCGGCGGGCAGCCAGCCGGACTGGTACACGGGATTCCTCGACGGAGCGCTGCGGCTCGTGCCTCCCGGCTGGGAGTTCGTCTGGCTCGGCCGCACCTGGACGCTCGCGATCCTCGTGCCGCTGGCCGTCGTCGGGGTGTACCTCGCCGCTGTGCTGCTCTACCCGTTCGTGGAGGAGTGGATCACCGGCGACGCCCGCGAGCACCACATCCTGGATCGTCCGCGCAACACCCCGGCACGCACCGGGATCGGGGTGGCGGGGATCGTCTTCTATGGCGCGCTGTGGGGTGCGGGCAGCGCCGACCTGGTCGCGACGCACTTCCAGCTCGGCATCGAGACGGTGGTGCACGTCTACCAGGCGGCGGTCGTCGTCGGCCCGCTCGTCGCGTTCGCCGTCACCAGCCGGGTCTGCCTCGCGCTGCAGAAGAAGGACGGCGAACTGCTGCTGCACGGCTTCGAGACCGGACGGATCGTGCGCCTGCCCGGCGGCGAGTACGTCGAGGTGCACCAGCAGCTCGACGAGCACGAACGCTGGAAGCTCGCGAACACCAGCGACGGCGAACCGTATCAGGCACGGCCGGACGCGCGCGGGCATCTCGGGATGGTCAGCAGGGTGCGGGCGGGCATCTCCCGGTTCTTCTTCGAAGACAGGGTCAGCCCGGTCGCTCGGAGCGTCGAGCCTCCGCAGCCGGTCACACGTGGTGACCGCGCCGCAGAGCCTGCGGGTGCAGGCGCACCCAGATCACGCTGATCAGCGCCCCGGTGACGTCGACGGTCATGGCGGCCGTCGTCTCACCGCCGGCGCTGAGCAGCAGCCCGGCCTGACCGTTCACCGGCCGCTCCACCACGTCCAGCTCCGGCTTCCTCGCCATGCTGTGCAGCAGCAGCGAGACGGCGTCGAAGGTGCCGTTCACCATCCGCAGCGCTGGATGCTCGTCGTCGCCGGAATCGACCACGACGGCCACATCCGGGGCGAGCATCGACTCCAGCCGGTCGGCGTCGCCGGACACGGCCGCCAGCCGCAGCTCGCGGACGGCGCGGTGGTGCAGGGGGCGGGGGAGGAACGCGGAGATGTTCATACCCTTAAGACCGCCGGGGCGTGCGGAATGTGACCACCGATCCCGCAATACATCGAGCGACGGATGCTGCGGCGACCACCGGATGACGCGGCGGCACACAGCGCGTCCGTAGCGTCGGAGCATGCTCTCCGTCACGACAGCTTCACCGCCCGGCGCCGTCGCCGCGGCCGTCCCGTTCGCCACCCTCACCGTCGACCACGACGCCATCGCCCACAACGTCGGCGTGCTGCGCGCGGTCGCCGGGGTGCCCGTGCTCGCCGTCGTGAAGGCGGACGGCTTCGGGCTCGGGATGGCGACCGTCGCGCGCACCGCGTTGCGCGCGGGAGCGTCCGCGCTCGGCGTCGCGACGGTCGACGAGGCGCTGCAGCTGCGCTCGGCCGGGATCTCCGCGCGCCTGCTCGCCTGGCTCGCCGACCCGCTCACCGACCTCGCCTCCGCGATCCGGCTCGGGGTCGAGCTGGGGGTGCCGAGCGAGCGGATGCTCGACGCCGTCGCCGCGCAGGCGAGGGCCATCGGCGTCACGGCGCGCGTGCACCTCGAAGTCGACACCGGGCTGTCGCGCGGCGGTGCGGAGCCGACGGACTGGGCTGGCCTGTGCGGTGCGGCGGCCGAGCTGGAACGGTTCGGCACGGTGCGGGTGGTGGGGGTGTGGTCCCACCTCGCCAGGGCGAACGAGCCGCATCCATCGGCCACGGCTGTCGCCGTCGACGCCTTCCGCGAGGCCGTGGAGGTGGCCGTCGCCGCCGGTCTCACCCCCGACGTGCTGCACCTGGCCAGCTCGGGGGCGGCGCTCGCGCATCCCGCGACCCGGTTCTCGCTGGTGCGCTGCGGGCAGGCGCTGTTCGGCGTGCAGCCGGTGGACGGGCGCGTCTACGACCTGCGGCCGGTCGTCCGGCTGACCTCCCGCATCGTGCAGCTGCGGAGGGTGCCGCCCGGCACGCCCGTCTCGTACGGCGGCGAATACCGCACGCCGGCGGAGACGGTGCTGGCGCTCGTGCCGCTCGGGTACGCCGACGGCATCCCGCGCGCGGCGGGCGACCGGGCGGAAGTGAGCATCCTGGGTCGACGCTGCCGGGTGGTCGGCCGGGTGTCGATGGACCAGCTGATCGTGGATGCGTCCCCGGTGGGCGCCGAGGTGCGCGAGGGCGAGGAGGTGGTCGTGCTCGGCGACCCGGAGGCGGGGGAGCCCGTGCTGGCCGAGTGGGGGCAGTGGGCCGGCACCATCCCGCAGGAGGTCATGACCGGCTTCGGCGGGCGCATCCACCGGGTGCACCGTGGGGCGGCGCGCGTTGCTTAGGGCGCACACGACGATCGCGGTGCTGTACGGAGGCGCCAACTCCGAGCACGAGGTGTCTGTGCGATCGGCCAGGGATGCGGTGGCCGCGTTGCGCGGGCTGGGGTTCGTGGTGCGGCCGGTCGGCATCGACCGCGCCGGGGTGTGGCACGCCGCGGAGGTGGATGCGCTGGGCGCTGTGGCCGCGCCGGGGCAGGGGCAGCAGCCGGGGCAGCTGCGGCAACTGCGCGGTGTCCGCCCCGAGCTGTGGCGCGGTGTCGACCTCGTCTTCCCGCTGCTGCACGGCCGCTACGGAGAGGACGGGACCGTGCAGGGGGCGATCGAGCTCGCAGGGCTGCCGTACGTCGGATCCGGCGTGCTGGCCAGCGCGCTCGCGATGGACAAGGCGATGACCTGGCGGGTCGCGTCCGCCGCCGGGGTGCCGATGGTCGAGACGCGCGTGGTCGACGCGGTGCGGACGCTACCGGATGCGGTGCGCGGCCTGCCGTTGCCGCTGTTCGTGAAGCCGAACAGGGCAGGGTCGAGCGTCGGCGCATCCCTCGTCTCCGAGCTGGATGCTCTCGCCCCCGCCGTGCGGACGGCGCTCGCCCACGACACGCTCGCGCTGGTGCAGCCCGCCGTGCGCGCGGACGAGGTGAGCATCGGCGTCTACCGGACGCCGGGCGGCGCGACCCGCACCACCGGCCCGTCGCGGGTGACGGTCGCCGGCGACGGCGCGTTCTTCGACTACGACGGCAAGTACAGCGGACGCGGCCCGGCCATCGAGGTTCCCGGCCGCGTCGATCCGGCGCTCATCCCGCGACTGCAGCAGCTCGCCGCAGATGCATTCCGGGCGATTGGCGCAGACGGCCTCGCCCGCGTCGACTTCTTCGTGCAGCAGGACGGCACGGTGCTGCTCAACGAGGTCAACACGATGCCGGGTCTCACCGCGCGCTCGCACTTCCCGCGGCTCTGTGCGGAGGCGGGGCTGAGCTACCCGGATCTGCTCGGAACGCTGGTGGAGCGGGCGGTCGAGCTCGGGCCCCGCTGACGGCACCCCGCTGACGGCCCGGCGGGACCACAATGGGGGCATGCAGCAACGCATCGGCTGGCTGACCACCGACGACGACGCCCGGATGGCGTTCGCCACGGTCGGCGACGGCCGCCCGCTGCTGTACGTCTCCGGCTGGCTCAGCCACCTCGAACGCGGCTGGGAGCTGCCGGAGGAGCGCGCCTTCTACGAAGGACTGGCCAATGGCTGCACGCTCGTCCGCTACGACCGGCCGGGCACCGGGCTGTCTGCGCCGTCCGGACGCCCGCCCTCGCTCCAGCAGGAGCTCGCCCAGCTGGATGCGCTCGCCGCCACCCTCGGACCGCAGCCGTTCGACTTGATGGGCGCGTCGATGGGCGCGCCCGTCGCCGCGGCGTGGGCGGCCGCGCATCCGGAGTCCGTGCGGCGACTCGTGCTCTACGGCGGCTGGGTGTCCGGTGCCGCCATCTCGACGCCGGAGGTGCGCGACAGCGTGCTCGGGCTGGTCGAGTCGCACTGGGGGCTCGGCTCCGACGTGCTCACCGACATCTTCGCTCCGGATGCGCCTGCCGGTTCCCGTGCGGCGTTCGCGCGCTACCAGCGGGCGGCGTCGACCGCATCCACGGCCCGGTCGTTGCTCGAACTGAGCTACGCGCTCGACATCGGCGACGTGGTCGGGCAGGTGCAGGCGCCCACCCTGGTGGTGCACAGGGAGCACGACAGAGCCGCGCCCGTCGCGCAGGCGGTGGCGCTCGCCGACGGCATCCCGGGCGCGCAGCTCGTGGTACTGCCCGGCCGGTCGCACCTGCCGTGGGCGGGGGACACGCACGCGCTCGTGGCGACGATCCGCCGATTCATCGGCCTGCGCGCACCCCGCACCGCGGCAGGACGGCTGACGGCCAGGCAGGACGAGGTGGCGGCGCTGGTCAGCGCAGGGCGCACCAACCGCGAGATCGCCGCCAGCCTCGGCATCGACGAACGCTCGGCGGAAGGCCACGTCGAGCGCATCCGGGTGCGCCTCGGCTTCCGGTCGCGTGCCCAGATTGCCGCGTGGTACGCCGCCCGCCACGAGCAGGCAGGGCCGGGGGAACTGAGGTAGTTCCACGCCTGACCGCGGGGCGGCGGCGGCGCACGCTGGAGCCATGACAGACAGCGACACGACAGCACCGGCCCCGACCCCGGCACCGGCCCCTGCACCGGCCGGCTTCGACCTGCACCCGGGGCGCGGCCGGTTCAACGCGGCGTTCTTCCACGCGATGGGCCCGACCCTCGAACGCAGTCTCCGGCACCAGAAGCAGCGCGTCTTCGCCGACCTCCCTGCCGAGGTGGTCGAACTCGGCACCGGCGTCGGCGCCAACCTCGGCTACCTCTCGCCCGGCGCGACCCTCATCGCCATCGAACCCAACCGCTACATGCACCCGGCGCTGCGGGATGCGGCCGGTCGCCACGACGTGCACCTCGACCTGCGCGAACGCACGGCGGAACAGACCGGCCTCCCCGACGACAGTGTGGACACCGTCATCTCCTCCCTGGTGCTCTGCACCGTTCACGACCCGGCGGCCGTGCTCGCGGAGGTCAGGCGCATCCTGCGACCGGGCGGCACCTTCCGCTTCGTGGAGCACGTGGCGGCGGACGACGGAACACTCACCCGAGCTGCCCAGCGGCTGTTCCGTCGGCCGTGGGCGTGGACGTTCGAAGGATGCTCGTGCGAGCGCGACCTCGAACACGCGGTGCGCGCGGCCGGCTTCGGAAGCGTGGAGGTGGAGCGGTACCGGGTGCACACGCCGCTGCTGCCGTTCAACACGCAGATCGCGGGGGTGGCGGTGGCCTCGGTGGTGGCCTAACCCGCCCGCCCGGCCTCGCGCAGCATCCGGAACCAGTCTGTGCGTTCCAGCATCGCGAGCACCGCTGGCGCGAACCCCGTCAGGGCGAGGGTGATGCCGCGGCCGGTGAGTTCGCGGTCGAGGTCGCGGAGGCCTTCGATCACCGTCACGGACACGTCTTGCATCACCGAGCAGTCGACGGTGACACGGCGGGTGCCCGGGGCGGCGTCGACGGCTTCGAGCACCGCCTGCTCCGTCGCCAGCATGCTCGCCGTGTACAGCGGCGCGAGCAGTGTCACGACAAGCTCGCCGCCACCGCCACCGCCGCTGCCACCTTCACCACCGCCACCGTCACCACCCACCACCCGGATGCGCGGCTTGTTCAGCGCGGACAGCAGCAGGATCAGGGTCAGCACCACTCCCACCAGCACTGCCTGCAGGAGCCCGGCGGTCAGGCCGACCGCCATCGTCACGATCGCGACGGCGAAGTCGCGGCGGCTGATCCGCCAGAGGCGGCGGAGGGAGGAGATGTCGATCAGCCCGAACACCGCGACGAACACCAGGGCGGCGAGCGTGGCCTGGGGGAGAAGGCTCACCACCGGTCCGAGCCACAGCCCGACCAGCACGGCCAGCCCCGCCGTGACCAGGGCGCTCAGCTGGGAGCGGGCGCCCGCATCCCGGTTGACCGCGCTCTGCGAGAAGCCGCCCGCCGCCGGGAGGGTCTGGAAGATGCCGCCGACCAGGTTGGCCGCCGCGTCAGCGAGGAGTTCCTGGTTGTTGTCGATCGTCCGGTCGCCGGTGCCGCGGAGGCCTCGGGCGACCGCCGTCGTCTCGAGGAAGGCCATCACCGCGATGGCGAACGCGCCGGGCAGGAGGGCGACGATGTGCTCGAAAGAGGGGAGGGCCGGCAGCGGGAAACCGCCGGGCACCGGGGCGATGCGGTCGACGCCCGCCTCCGGCAGCCCCGCGAACGCGCTCAGCAGGATGCCCGCCGCCACCACGATCAGCGGGCCGGGCACGCGCGGGGCGAAGCGCTTGAGCAGGAACAGCACGGCGACGGAGCCGACGGACAGCAGCACCGTGGCGAGGTTGGCGTGCGGCACGGCCTCCACCACGGCGACGAACGAGCGGATGAAGCCGCTGCCCGTCGTCGTCTGGGAGACCCCGAGCAGCTTGGGCAGCTGGCCGAGCGCCACCGTCGCACCAACGCCCACCTGGATGCCGAGCAGCGTCGGCTTGTTGATGATCTCCACGAGCGAGCCCAGCCGGAGCAGCCGGGCGACGGCGAGGATCGCGCCGACCAGCAGCGTCAGCGTGACCAGGTCGCGCGGGATGTCGTCCGAGCCGGAGACGACCCCGGCCGACACGAACGTGGTGGCGGTGAGCGTGGCGATCGTGGAGGTGGTCGACACGCTCATCGCCCGGGAGCCGCCGAGCAACGCGTAGACGATCATCGGAACGATGCAGGTGTACAGCCCGGCCTGCACGGGGAGGTTCGCGATGGTGGCGTACGCCATCGCCTGCGGCACGACCACCGCTCCCGCCGAGAGGCCCGCGAGCACGTCGCGGCCGATCCACGACCGGTGGTAGCCGGACAGGGTCGGCAGCAGCCAGGGATTCCGCGGGGGTCTCTGCGTGCCGTTCTGCGTCGTCATGGGGTCCGGCTAGAAGCTTCCGATGCCTTTGCCGATCACCGAGACGCCGATGACGAGCAGCAGGACGGCCATCACGGTCGCGTTGTTGTGGACCAGCCAGCCGCGCAGTGCGTCGAGCGGGCCGCGCATCCGGTCGGCGGCCACGAGGTAGGCGATGACGGGAGCGGCGACCGAGATGACGGCGATCACCGTGAAGACCGCGATGGCGAGGATCTCCGATCCCACGGACAGACCGGCGGAACCGATGACGATGCCCGCGCTCGCCGCGAGCAGCAGGTTCTTGGGGTTGACGGCGGCGAGGACGAAGCCGAGCAGGAGACCGCGGCCGGTGGTCATCGAGTCGATGGCGCTCATCCACTTCGGCAGGGCAGGCTCCTCTCCGTGCTTCGGCCGCGACCGCCACTGCCGCACCGCCAGCAGGAGCAGCAGGATGCCGAGGATGAGCTGGATGGTCCCGGCGATCGGCTTCGACGCATCCGGGTCGTTCTCCGGCAGCACGGCGGCGAGCAGGGTGAAGACGGTGACGGCGACGATCACGCCGACGAGCCAGCCGAGGAGGAAGCCGACGCCCGTGCTCCTCGCCCGCGGCGACAGCAGCATGAGGATCGCCGCGATGATCGGGATGGGGCTGATGGCGACACCGATCGCCAGCGGGAGGATCGCTCCGATCACTTGAGGCATGGTGGTCTCCTTCGTCTCTCAGGCTCCGGCACGGCTGGTGCTCCCCGGCGGTCGGGGGTCGGTCAGCCGGGCGAGCGCATCCCGGTTCGTGTCGTAGACGGTGACGCCGTCGAGCAGGCCGAGGCGCTGCATCCGGTCGCGGAGGCCGGGGCGCATCCTGCTCAGTCCGAGGTCGACGTGCCGGTCGGTCAGCCACTCGTGCACGCTGCGAAAGCCCTCTGCGCCGGTCACGTCCACGTCCGTGACCGCCTCCAGGTCGAGCACGACGTGCCGGACGCCGTCCGCGGAGGTCACCGCGCGCTGCACCGCCTGCCCGAAGGTGACGCTGTTCGCGAAGAACAGCGGGGCTGCGAGCCGCACGACCACGACGCCCGGCGCTGTCGGCTCGCCGGGCTGCGCGGTGTCGAGGAGGGAGCTCTGCGGGTCCCCGTCGGCTGCGAGCGTGTCGATCGCCGGGTTCGCCGCCCGCCGCGTCACGTTGACGACGGCGAGCACGAAGGCCACGACGATTCCGGCGATGGATCCGACGAACAGCGTCACCAGGAAGCACACGGCGCCGATGGCGAACTCGAACCTGTCCTGGCGCCACAGGGCGGCGAAGTCGGCGATCCCGAGCAGCGGCACCACGGCGACGGCGACGATCGCGCCGATGGCGGGCGACGGGATGTGCTCGAGCAGCGCCGTGCCGAAGATCAGCAGCGCGAGCGTGCCGATGGCGGTGACGATGGTCGGCAGCTGCGTCCGCGATCCCGCCTGGTCCATCGCGGCCGTGCGGGAGGTGGACGACCCGACCGAGAAGCCGCCGGACACCCCGGCCGCGAGGTTGGCTGCGCCGAAGGCGAGCAGCTCCCTGTTGGGCTTCGTCGGGTAGCCGCGTTTCTCCCCGTATGAGCGGGAGACGAGCAGCCCCTCGCCCATCGACACGATCGTCAGCGCGATGGCGGACGGGATGAGCGCGAGCCACAGCGACCAGTCGATCACCGGCCAGGTCAGTTTCGGCGGCCCGGCCTCGACGGCGCCGAGCACGGAGACGCCCGCCTTCTCCGCACCGCTCAGGACCACCACGATGGTCGCCACCACGAGCACCACGAGCGCCCACGGCACCGCGCGCGCCAGCACCCGGCCGACCAGCAGGATGATCAGCGCGCCCACGGAGATGAGCAGCGACCACACGTTGAGGTGGCCGAGGCCGGTGACCAGCCCGGCCAGTTTGTCGGTGAACTCGCCGCCGGAGTCGATCTTCACCCCCAGCATCTTGGCGACCTGGGACACCAGGATGTCGAGCGCCAGGCCGCCGACGAAGCCGATCAGGATGGGCTTGGACAGGAAGTTGGCGAGGAACCCGAGCTTGAAGAACGAGCAGAGCAGGAAGAGGACGCCGCAGATCAGCGCCTGGGCGAGCGCGAGCGTGATGTAGTCGGCGCTGCCCGCGACGGCGAGGCCGCCGAGCGACGAGGCGACGAGGGCAGCGGCAGCCGCATCCGGGGACGCCACCAGCTGGCGGGACGAGACAAGCAGCGCCCACACGATCCCTGGAAGCACCAGCGCGTACAGGCCGGCCGTCGGCGGCAGGCCGGCGATCTGCGCGTATCCGATGTTCAACGGAACGGCGATGGCCAGCAGAGTGACACCCGACACGATCTCGCGCACCGCGTTGCGTCCGGTGAGCCCGGCGAGCGGGCGTGCTGACATGTCGATCCCCTCCGATTGCCTCGGAACCGCGACTGTGAAGGAAGGCTAGTCAGTGCCGGGGCCCGCGTCTAGGGGGGGCACGTGGGCCCTAGACGAGACGGAGCGTCGCGGGTTACGTTCAAGTCGGAATCGTCTGAACGACAGCGCCGGATGCGCATTTCCCGACGCCGAGGGCGCACACGGTCGTGCGCCGCCTGTGTGGTGATGGGGTACGCAGAGACGTGGGGAACCGGCTGTGACGCGAGAATTCCAAGGCAAGATCGAACTCGATGTGCGGGACTCGGCGGCGGACTGGGACGCCTTCCTCCCGCCGAAAGCTCCCGAGGGGGCGCCGAACGTCCTCCTCGTGCTGTTCGACGACACGGGCCAGGCGGCGTGGTCGCCGTACGGCGGGCGCATCCAGATGCCGACGATGGACAGGCTGGCGGCCGGGGGGCTCACGTACAGCCAGTGGCACACGACGGCCCTGTGCTCTCCCACACGCTCGACGCTGCTGACCGGCCGCAACCACCACGCCAACGGGTTCGCGACCATCTCGGAGTCGAGCACCGGGTTCCCCGGGTACAACTCGCACATCCCCCCGGCGAACGCGACGATGGCGAACGTGCTGCGGGACGCCGGCTGGGCCACGTTCTGGGTCGGCAAGAACCACAACGTGCCGATCGACGAGTGGACGGCGGGGGCGTCGAAGAAGAACTGGCCGCTCGCGCAGGGCTTCGACCGCTTCTACGGTTTCGTCGGCGGCGAGACGAACAACTGGTTCCCGTCGCTCGCGGAGGACAACCATTACATCGACCAGCCGTACCTCCCCGAGCAGGGGTACCACCTGTCCAAAGACCTGGCGGACCAGGCGCTGAGGATGCTGCGGGATGTGAAGCAGACAGAGCCGGACAAGCCCTGGTACCTGTGGTTCTGCCCGGGAGCCAACCACGCGCCGCACCACGCCCCTCAGGAGTACATCGACAAGTACAAGGGCGCGTTCGACGACGGCTACGAGGCGTACCGCGAGTGGGTGCTGCCCCGGATGATCGAGCGCGGGCTGCTGCCGGAGGGAACGGAGCTGACCGCCATCAACCCGATGCCGCCGGGGACGTTCACCCAGACCGACGCCGTGCGCCCGTGGGCGGAGCTCACCGACGAGGAGAAGGCGATGTTCTCCCGGATGGCCGAGGTCTTCGCCGGATTCTCCGAGTACACGGACGCCCAGGTCGGCCGCATCGTCGACCACCTGGAGGAGTCGGGCCAGCTCGACAACACGCTCATCATCTACTGCGCGGACAACGGCGCATCCGGTGAGGGCAGCCCCAACGGCTCCGTGAACGAAGGCAAGGTCTTCGGAGGGTACCCGGACGACGAGAAGCAGAATCTGACGATGGTGGACGAGCTCGGCTCGCCGAACACGTACAACCACTACCCGACGGGATGGGCGGTCGCGTTCTCCACCCCGTACCGGATGTTCAAGCGGTACACGTACCAGGGCGGCGTCTGCGACCCGCTGGTGATCCACTGGCCGGCGGGCATCCGGAGTGCGGGGGAGGTGCGCAACCAGTACCACCACTCCACCGACATCGTCGCGACCATCCTGGATGTCTGCGGCGTGGAGATGCCGGACACGTATGCCGGCGTGGAGCAGCGCCCGCTGGACGGCGTGCCGATGACGTACACCTTCGACGCCGACCCGGACGGGCCGACCACGAAGGAGACGCAGTACTACGAGATGCTCGGCAGCCGGGGCATCTGGCACAACGGCTGGAAGGCCGTCGCCGAGCACGGGCCGGTGAGCGGCATGAGCGGTTTCGCGAACGACACCTGGCAGCTCTTCCACACCGATGTCGACCGGTCGGAGGCGCACGACCTCGCCGCAGACGACCCGGCCAGGCTGGAGGAGCTGAAGGCGCTCTGGATGGAGGAGGCGAAGCGCAACCTCGTGCTGCCGCTGAACGATCTGCAGATCATCGGCAACCCGAAAGACTACGAGACGTTCCTCGGCATGGAGTTCAAGGTGCCTGTGCCGCCGAGCGGCCAGTACACCTACTACCCGGGCACGTCCGAGGTCCCCGAACGGTCGGCGGCGAACACCCACGGCGTCTCGTACAAGGTGCTCGCCGAGCTCGACCTGACGGCCGACAGCCAGGGCGTCGTCTTTGCGCACGGCTCCCGCTTCGGCGGTCACGCCCTGTTCATCAAGGACGGGCAGGTGAACTACGTGTACAACTTCCTCGGCATCCCGCCGGAAGACGTCATCTCAGCACCCGTCCCCGGCCCGGGCAAGCACATCATCGGCGTGGAGTTCACCAAGGAGAGGATGGGCGAGTACCGGGAGGGCATCGGCCCGCTGGCGCTCTACATCGACGACCAGAAGGTCGGCGAGAAAGAGATCCGCACGGTCCTCGGGCACTTCTCGCTCTGCGGAGAGGGCCTCTGCATCGGCTACGACAGCGGGGATGCGGTGTCCAGCCAGTACACCGGCTCCCGGTTCGAATTCGAGGGAGGCACCATCGACAAGGTGGTGTTCGACATCGCCGACGACGCATACGTGGATGTGGAGGCGCACTACGCGGCGGCGATGGCCCGCGACTGAGTACCCTTCAAGGGTGAGTGCACCCCTGACCAGCCAGGTTCCTGTCCCCGCCGGTTCGTTCAGCATGGGCTCCGCCGAGTTCTACCCGGACGAGCAGCCCGTGCACGTCCGGACGGTGGATGCGTTCCTCATCGACGCGCATCCGGTGACGAACGAGCAGTTCGCCGCGTTCGTCTCCGCCACCGGGTACGTCACGGTGGCGGAGCGTCCGCTCGACCCTGCCGACTTCCCTGGCGCTGACCCAGCGGACCTCGTGCCTGGCGGGATGGTGTTCACGCCCACCGCAGGGCCCGTGGACCTGCGCGACTGGCGGCAGTGGTGGCGCTGGGGAGCGGGCGCGTACTGGCGCTTCCCGTTCGGCCCGGAGTCGTTCGACGCTCTCGCGGAGCGCCCGACGCATCCGGTGGTCCAGGTGAGCTTCGAGGACGCGTCCGCCTACGCATCCTGGGCCGGCCGCCGCCTGCCGACCGAGGTCGAGTTCGAGTACGCCGCCCGCGGCGGCCTCGACGGCGCCCGCTTCGCCTGGGGCGACGACGAGCGCCCGGACGGCACGCTGATGGTCAACCGCTGGCAGGGCAGCTTCCCGTACCGCAACACGGGCGCGGCCGGCTACGAAGGAACCACCCCGGTGCAGACGTTCCCCGCCAACGGCTACGGCCTCTACGACGTGACGGGCAACGTCTGGGAATGGACCACCGACTACTACGCGCCCCGCCATGTGCCCCCGGATGCTGCCACCCCCATCGACGCAGGCTCCCGCCCCAGCCTCCTCGCCCCCGGCAGCGCGGAACCCGGCTCCCGCATCCCGCGCCGGGTGCTCAAGGGCGGCTCCCACCTGTGCTCGCCGGACTACTGCCTCCGCTACCGCCCGGCGGCGCGCTCGCCGGAGTCGGAGGACTCGGCGACGACGCACATCGGGTTCCGCTGCGCGGGGGATGCGGTGTAGGGGACAGTGTCCACCGGGATATCGGATGCCGGACACCGCATGCGCGACTCCGGATGCTGGATGCGCCTCCACGACCCGTGCTAGGTTGCCGATGGGGCACCGCAGCGATTCCGGCCTTACCCGCTCGCCGGAACGCCAGCCGCTGCCTCGTCTGGGAAACACCAACCTCCGAGAGTTGACACGTGACCTTCAGCGCGCCCGATCCGCGGCGCTCGTTCCAGGACGGGCGCGACCCATCGCCGGAAGAGACGTCGGACCCCGACGACATCCGGCTGCACGTCGACCGGACCATGCGGCCGAAACTGATCGCGCTCATCGCCGCGGGGGCGTACCCGGCGGCGTCCGAGCTGGTCCGTGAGAACTGGTTCGATCTGCTGATGAGCGTCGACGAGGAGCTCGGCGGCATCATCGACCGTATCCCGGCGTCGGTGCTGAGGGAGTGGCCGCTGCTGATGATGCTGGCCGGGATCATCTACAACGTGGTCCCGCACCGCAGGGTGAGGGGTCTTCGGTACTTCGCCGCCGCCGCCCGGGCGGCCCGCGCATCCCGTCGCGACGTCGACCAGGTGGACCGCGCGCTGATCCTCGCCAGCGAGAGCGCCGCGTACCGCTTGATCGGCCGGCCGACTCTGGGCATCGGTCCCGCGAGGGCGGCCGTGGCGGCACTCGACGGCCTCCCGGAACAGGAGCGCCGGTCGGTGCAGGCTCTCAGCAGGGTCTACGCCCACGTCGGCACGACGCAGTACTACGCCGGTCAGGTGGACGAGGCGCTGGAGACCTTCGAGAAGGGTCTCGCCGAGTCGCCCGAGACGGGGTACTCACCCGGGTTCGGGAACCTCGCGATGCTGGCCGGTATCCGTGCTCTGCAGGGCGACCTGCTCGAGTCGGAGGCGTACATCGAACTCGCGAGGACCGGCGAATGGACCGAGATGCAGCGGTCCTGGTATCCGGGGACCTTCTACCGGATCGCCGAGGCGACCGTCGCCCTCGAACGGTTCGATGCAGCTGAGGCGCGCGAGCAGCTGGGCGCGATGGTGCACGACCGGCGCACGATCGAACACTGGCTCGCCATCGCCACCACGGAGGCGATGACCGAACTCGTCGCCGGCCGCGCCGCCGTTGCCCTCGCGGAGCTCGACGGCTTCGCTGCGATGCGCGCAGCGGAAGGTCGTTCGTCGTCCGCCAGGGCCGCACTCGCGCCGACGCGCGCCCTCCTCCAACTCGCCCTCGGCAACCCGGATGCGGCGGATGTGATCCTCCGCCGCGATCTGAGCGCCGGCGTCGAACGCCACATCGGCCGTGCGCGGGTGGAGCTCGCGCTCGGTCGTCACGGAGCAGCGCTCCAGGAGCTTCGCCACGTGGCGGGCGCGACGCCCACCCCGCGCCTCTCTGCCGCCGCCACCACGCTCGAAGCGGCAGCACTGCTGCGGTTCTCCGAGAGGATGCGCGCACGCGCGGCCGTCGAGCAGCTCGGTGCACTGCTCGACAGGACGGGTCAGCGGCTCGTGGTCGCCCTGCTGCCCCCGCGCGACGTCGAGCGCCTCGTCGCCGCGCTCGACGAGGCCGGCTTCGGGCACCTGTTCGACGGGATGCCGTTCCGCTCCCTGCTGCCCGAGATCGACAGGGAGAGCGTGCTGAGCGAACGTGAGCTGGCCGTCCTGCGCGCGCTGGTCGATACGCCGACGATCTCCGTCATCGCCGCGCAGCTCGTCGTCTCGACGAACACCGTCAAGACGCAGCTCCGCAGCATCTACCGCAAGCTCGGGGTCTCCAGCCGCGACGAGGCGATCGCGATCGCGCTGGAGCGCCACCTCGTCGTGCCCAGGGAGGAGGATTGACGCCGTCGACGCGCATCCTGCTGGTGCTGGCTTCGCTGGGTGCACTCACCGCCCTCGTGCTGCTGGCCCTCATCCCGGTCGGGGGACCGCTCGCCGCGTTCTCGCCGCCGCTCTACGCCCTGGTGGTCGCCGTCAACAGCGTGCTGCCGTTCCTGGCCAGGCGGATGCTCGGCTTCCCGTTCGCTGCGACGTTCGTGTCGTTCTTCGCCGGGCTTCTCACCGGTGCCTTCAGCTCCATCGGCTTCCTCGTGCTCGTCCCTCTGGTGGCAGGAAGCCTGACCTTCGACCTCGTCGTCAGCCTTCTGAACCGGATCCGGCGTGACCGGCGACCGGGCGAGTGGCGGTGGGCGGTCGCGGCGGCCGCATCCGGTGTCGTGCTGTTCCTCGTGTCGCTCCCGGTCTTCTCGCCGGGCGACCTGATCCCGTCGATCCTCGTCGTCACGCTGGTGGCGAGGGTCGCCGGGCAGCTGGCCGCGTCGCTGCTCTCGCGCGTGCTGGCCGCGCGGCTCGCGCGCGCCGGCATCTCGGCCTGACGCGCGTTCGCACCTCCTTCGGGGGTGGACGGGCGGGATGTTCGGGCGCTGTGCGCTCGCGGAAGGTGATCGCGGGGTGAAAACCGTCCCGCGCGGTCGCGGCGGTTGATATTCCTGAGGTTGGCTCGGCCTCCGTTGCCGACGATCTCGCCCGACATCGTCGGCGCCGTGCCCATCCCTTCTGTGTTCTTGGGGGACACGCTTGCTCACGCGCCTTCGCTCCATTCTGTCCACCCGTCTGTCCGCTCGCGCGGCAGGACGGCACGCCGCACGTCGTACACTTCGCGCTCCGGCGTCCGTCGCGGTCGGTGTCGTCATCGCCCTCGTCGGGGCCGTTGCCATCGGCGCGCCGGCGGCCAACGCCGACGACCTCGGATCGGGCGTCCTCAACCTGTCGAAGACGTCCACGGTGGCCGACGCCGACCAGGGCACGCAGTTCATCTACACGCTCAACTTCGGCTGCTCGTCGACTACGACCGGATGCGTGGACGCCACGATCACCGACCCGGTCCCCGCCCCGCTGACCGTCGTCGGCACCCCCACCGTCGTCGGCGGAGGCGCGGTCGTCACCGTCACGGGCGGCACGGTGAAGGCCGTCTTCAACGACCCCGTCCCCAACACCACCCCGGCGAGCACCGGACTGGCGGCGGGCGCGACGGGCACCGTGCAGATCCAGGTGAAGGTGCCGGATGCGCTGGCCAAATCGTTCGACGGACAGGTCCTGACCAACACCGCCGGCTTCACCGCGTCCAACGCGACGACGGTGAACGCATCTACGCCTGTCACCCTGCACGTGCCCGACGTCATCGGAGCGACCGCGTCGAAGACCTGGACACCGTCGTCCACCCAGTACACGCCCGGCGAGCAGTCGACCGCGACCATCACCGCTGTCAACGCCTCCAACATCGGCGCGACCACCATGACCATCGCCGAGCCGGCCGACCCGACGGCCGTCGGCGGCGTCTTCGACTTCTACGACGTCGCCGGATTCGGAGCAGTGGACTTCCCCGACGGCGCCGACCGGGTGCAGGTCGTGGCGATCACGGCCGGCGGAACGGTGCCAGGTCCTGTCGGCACGACCGCCGTCCTTCCCTCGTCCGTGAACGCGGGAGACGTGATCGGCCTGAAGCTCGTGTTCAGTTCGAGCAGCGGCTCGGCGATCACGCCGGCCGCCTCCGGCTCCGTCGACGTCACGTTCGCGCAGCGCGCAGCGAACCGCAGGGACGCCTCCCCGCTCGTGACGGGCGGCACGCGCGTCAACGGGGTCACCGCGAGTGTCAGCACCGGGGGAGGCGACGCGACCTCCTCGGTCGCCACGGCCTCCCAGGTGGTGGCGCCGCTGACCGTCAGCGTCTCCGCCGACAAGAGCTTCAGCATCCAGCAGCTGCCAGCCGGTCAGTCCACCACCGCCACGCTGACAGCCAAGAACACCTCGACGGGACGTCTGAGCTCGCTGTCGATTCAGGAGCCGGGAAGCGGGACGTTCTTCTCGAACACGATCGTGTTCGGCGGCTTCGGCTCCGGCGCTGCGTGGCCGGAGGGCGCGACGGCAGCGGTCGTGAAGTGGTCGGTCAACACCGGCACGGCCCCTGCCGACTCGTCGTTCACGGAAGCGTCCGGCCTGCCGGCGCCACCGACGCTGTCCGGTGGCCAGTACATCTCCGCGTTCACGGTGACATACACCGGCTCCATCGCGACCGGCGCGACCGCGAAGCTCCCCGTCACGGTGAACACCACGACGGCGGCCGGGCCGGCCGGTTCCGGATTCACGACATACCCGAACGTGGCGACCGTGACAGGAAGCAACGCGGCGGGCAGCGCGAGCGACACGGCCTCCGCGAACCTCGACGTGTACTTCCCCGAGGTCGACCTCGCGCTCGACAAGACCATCACCCCCGCGACGGTCATCCCCGGCGGCGCCAGCCTGGTGCAGCTCTCCGCGCAGACTCCTGCCGGCACGAGTTCGGTGCGACCGACCTCGATCGTCGTCACCGAACCGCAGGACACCGCTTCCGCTCCGTATTGGAACGCGTTCGACGCCACGGCCATCGCCCCGACCTCCGTGCCGGAGGGCTCGACGCTGACGGTCGAGTACACGACCGACGGAACGACCTGGAAGACCCTCGACACCGTCGACGCCACCTCCAGCGCGAAGACGTACTCCGCCGTGCTCGACACCGAGCTCCCGAACGGGACCACGCACACCGACGTGCGCGGCCTCCGGTTCACCTTCGCCGACGCCGACGGCTTCGGCCAGGCCACCAACGTGCGCCCCGCCATCGTCTTCGTCGCCCGCGGAACGCTGCGCGACAACTCCGGGCCGACGAACCCCGGTGCATACCCGGCCACCACACCGTACGAGAACTGTGCGCTGAGCACGGCGAGCGGCACCGTCAACGGCGGCACCGCCATCACGAGCCGTCCCGCCGTCGACTGCGCCACCGCGAACGTGCAGGCGACCGCCGGCGGCCCTGGCCCGCTGATCGCGAGCAAGTCGTGGGACGGCACCAAGGTCCTGCAGGCCCAGTCCGGCACCACCACCGGCGTCACCCTCGGCTGGGGCACCCAGACGACGGGCGTCCAGTCGATGACGATCCAGGACTCCGCGACGCCCTCCCCGGTGTCCGGCAGCGTCTTCCAGGCGTTCGACCTGGTGAGGATCGACGCCATCACCCCCACGTCGACCGGCGGCGCGACGTTCGACCCGCTGATCCGCTACGACAAGGTCTCGAAGGTCGAACTGTTCGACGGCTCCAGCTGGAACGACATCACGGCCAAGGCCTGCCCGTCGGCGAACAGCTGCGACGGCACCTTCCCCGGATACACCCTGAGCACGGCCGAGCGCGCGAGCACTCAGGGTGTGCGGCTGACCGTGATCGAGAGCCCGAATCGCGCAGCGGCGATCGCGTCCACCGGCGACCCGACAGCCCCGAGCGTCGGAAGCGGCGTCGCCAGCGCGTCGGCCGGTGCATTCCCCGGTGCCAGCACCTCGGCGCGCACGATGCACCTGGACCTCCGCATCCGGAACACGGTGCGCGGAGGGGCGGCGACCGACTGGGTCACCGGCACCCGCGAGTACAACATGGCCGGCTCGCCCGGCGCGGTCGACAACAGCGTGCTCGTCGGTGGCATCCCGTTCACCGGGGCGCCGTTCCAGCGCACCGCGGACGACCACGTGACGATCATCGACCCGACCTTCACCACCAAGGTGACCAAGACGGCCAACCCGACCACGCTCGTGATCCCGCAGCTGGATGTGCCCGCCGCGTCGTACCCGTCGACCACGTACACGACCACCATCGCGAACTCCTCGACGAGCAACACCTGGCAGCTCAGGATCAGCGACCCGGTCGACTGCACGAACGCCGCCAGCACCGCTCCGTGCGTCTTCGGGCCGTACGATCCAGCGGCGAACCCGTTCGACAAGCTGGCCCTGACCAAGATCGCCGTCGACCTGAGCGCCGCCGCCGGCGTGCAGACGTCGCAGAGCGTCGTATCGCTGCTGCACCGCGCCTCCGACGGCACGCTCAGCACTGACACGAAGACCGTCGCGCAGGCCACCGCGCTCACCGCCGCACAGCTCGCCGATGTGGTGGGCGTGAGCGTGCTGCTGCGCGGCACGAACGCGCAGGGCACGGACGGCAGCGGCGCCACCATCGCCCCGGGACAGAAGGCCACCGTCACCCTGACCGGTCAGCTGCTCCCGGCCAGCCGCGAGGCCGGCACCGCCCCTGCCGCCGGGATGTTCAACAACACCGTGTTCGGCACGCTGCACGACGACGTCTACCCGGCGGTCGTGGCCGCTGACACGCAGTCGGCCGGAGTGACGCTCGCCAACGGCAACCTCCAGGTCACGACGGCGAAGACCTTCAACCCGGCGAGCACCCTGCAGGCCAACCCGGTCAACCCGATCCAGGTCAACCTGCGCGCTCGGTCGACGGGGACCCTCTCGCCGAAGTCGGTCACGATCGAGGACTCTGCTCCGACCTTCTGGAACGCGTTCACATTCAGCAGCTTCAGCATCCTGGCCGTTCCCACCGGCGCCGACCGGGTGACAGTGGATGCGCAGACCGGCCAGGGCTCGACGGCCACCTGGCACGCTGGAACCGCATCCACTGTCGGCAGTGCTGCACTCCCGTCCGGGGTGTCAGCGGCGGACGTGACAGGCGTGCGCGTCACCTTCACCAGGGCGGACGGCGCCAGCTTCGCCGCCAGCAACAACGTCGACAACCTCCGGGTGAATGTCAGCCTGCGCTCCGCGCTGCGCGACGGCTCCGGGCCGGTCACCTCCACGGTCTCGCCGACCCCGATGCCGGGTGAGACCGCGGCAGGCGCGGTCACGAACACCGTGTTCGCCGACGCCGCGTACAACGACGTCCACGCCACCAGGGCGCAGGCGACGGCCACCTTCACGGTGAGCCCGGGAACCGCAGCCATTGCCGTGGAGAAGACCAGCCCCGGCCAGGCGGCTGCGGGCAAGGAGGTCAACTGGACGCTGCGGTTCAAGAACACCGGCACCGGCCTCCTCCCCGATCCGGTCGTCGTCGACACGCTTCCGGCGGACGGCTCGTTGCTGTTCGTCCCGACCAACGTGCCGATCTACTCGACGTCGACCGGTGGAAAGTTGCCGACCGACCCCGCCACGGTGACGCGCGCCTTCGACCCGGCGACGGGAACCATCCGGTTCACCTGGCCGGCCGGTTCGCAGCTCGCGCCGGGGGAGACGTACAGCATCACCATCGCGCTGCAGATCAAGCCGGGGCTCGCCCCGGCCAGCTCCGCCGTCAACACCTTCGGCGTCAGCACCGGGCGCACGCTCACGGCTCCCGCGTGCACGGCGCTCAACCCCGGAAACGGTCGTGGTGCTTCGTTCGCTGCCAACACCTGCTCGACCACGAACGTCGTGACCACTCTCTCGCAGGGCTCGTTCACCGCATCCAAGGGCGTCGCCTCCGACAGCGGCATCGCTCAGAACGTCAACAACGCGGCGATCCCGTGCACGGCGGACACGGACGGCTTCTATCGCTACCCGTGCGCGGCGGTCAGCGCCATCGGCGACACCGACCACTGGAAACTCGAGATGGTCAACGGCGGCAACGTCGCTGCGAAGAACCTGACGGCGGTGGATGTGTTCCCGTACCCCGGTGACGTCGGCGTCGTCGACCCGTCCCCGCGCGGCTCGGTGTTCACTCCGCGGTTCAACGGCGACGTCGCGTTCCAGGCGACCGGCGGCACCGCGGGAGCCAGGATGGACTGGTTCGTCACCACAGCGGCCCTGCCGTGCGCCAAGGAGATCTCGCCGGGTGCCGGCGCCTGCCCGGCGGGCGCGTGGCTGCCGTCCTCGGCGGTCGGTTCGTCCGTCGACGCGGCCGACGTGACCGGCATCAAGATGGTGTTCGACTTCAGCGGCGCCCCTGGCGCGGTGCTTCCTGCGGGGGCGGGCGTGAAGGTCACGTACTCGACGACCAACATCCCGACCACCGCATCCGGTGACCACCGGGCACCGGTGAATGCCCCTGTCACCGGTGTGCGGGCCTGGAACTCGTTCGGCTTCTACCCGACGTACGCGACGGGAACGCAGCCGGCCGGACCGCAGGAGCCGATCAAGGCGGGCGTCATCCTGACCGGCGGCCCCCTGCAGATCACGAAGTCGGTCACCGGGGCAGCCGCGGCGTACGCCCCGACGAGCTTCGACGCCGACGTGGCCTGCACGGTCGCCGGCGCGAACGTGGACCTCGGCGCGGCGAAGACGGTGACGCTCAGCGACGCGAACGCGTACACCGCGCGCATCGACGGCATCCCGGTCGGCGCATCCTGTGCGGTGACCGAGCATGGCGCTCCCGGATCGTACGGGGAGTCGACCCGCACGGTGACACCGTCGGCCGTGACCATCGCGGCGGCAGCGGACGCGAGCCAGCCGGTGCCGGCCGGGCAGTCGGTGGCGATCGTCAACGACTACGCGACCACGCAGCTGACCGTCACCAAGAAGGTCGACACCGCGGCGACGGGCGCCTCGTTCGGGCCGTTCGCCTTCGCACTGACCTGCACGAGCGCGCTCGGCGCGGCGATCCCGCTGGCCGCCGGAGACGAGGCGTTCACCCTCGCCGACGGCGCATCCCGCACCATCGCCGATCTCCCGATCGGCGCGAAGTGCGCTATCACGGAGACCGACAGCGACGGCGCGGCGACGAGCCCCAACCACGTCGGCATCGCGTTCGACGGCGCCGCGGAGACGGCGGGCGACACCGCGACCGTCACCCTGGCGGGAGCCGTGGGCGGCGACACCGTGCTGGTGACCAACCACTACGCTGCGGGAACGCTGGCCGTCACCAAGACGGTCGACGGGGATGCGGCGGCCGGCTACGGCGACGGACCGTTCACCATCCACGTGCAGTGCGTCTACGACGGTGCGCAGACGCTCTTCGACGGGGACCTCTCCATCCTCGGCGGGCAGACGCTGCCCGTGCCGGGCGTGTTCCCCGCGGGCACGGAGTGCTCCGTGGTCGAGACCGTGGACGGTGGCGCGACGGCGAGCACGGTCGATACCCCGACCGTCGTGATCCCCGGCGCGGCGGACGGCACGGTGCCGGTCGTCACCGTCAATGTGACCAACACGTTCTCCGCCGGTGCTGTCACCATCACCAAGAAGCGGACAGGCGACGGGGCGGCGACCTACGGCGATGGTCCGTTCACCGCTCAGCTCACCTGCACCTGGGTGAAGGACGGCGTGACCTCCACCATCCCGCTTCCCGCCGGAGGGAAGGTCGTGCTCGACAAGGCCAACGGATACACGGCCACCGTCAGCGGGCTGATCCAGGGTGCGCACTGCGACACCGTGGAGTCGGCGACGGGCGGCGCGTCCGCCGTCACCGTCGCACCGGCAGCGGGCGTCACCGTTCCGGCGGGCACACCTGCGGAGGTGACCATCACCAACACCTTCGACACGGGATCCCTCGTCATCGACAAGAAGCGGATCGGTGACGGCGTCAAGCAGTTCGGCGACGGACCGTTCACCGTCGAGGTGACCTGCACGTACCGGGTCGACGGGGTCACCACGCCGATCGACCTCGGCGCGCGCTCGAAAGTGGTGCTCGACGCGGCCAATGGATACACGGCGACCATCGACGACCTCATCGCCGGGGCATCCTGCTCCATCGAGGAGACGGACGCCGGGCTCGCCACGTCCACGACGCTCGATCCGGCGGATGGCATCGTGACCATCGCCGACGGCGCTGCGGTGACCGTGACGGTCACCAACCGCTTCGACGTCGGTCACCTGAGCATCCAGAAGAGCGCGAACCGGCCGACGGCCACGGTCGGCGACACCATCGTCTACACGATCGTCGTCACCAACGACGGCCAGCTCGACGCGAAGGGCGTCGCTGTCACGGACACGATGCCGAAGGGCCTGAGCGTCGTCTCGACCTCCCCGGCGGCGACGGCGAAGGACGGTGTGCTCGCCTGGACGATCCCCGCGATCGCTCGCGGCGCGTCCGCGACGGTCACGGTGACCGCGAAGCTGATCGCGCCGGTGACCACCACGAACCGCGCCAGTGTCGAGACGCCGACCGGACCGTGGGATCCGTCCAGCGCATCCGGCACCTGTGGCGCCGCGGGAGTGGCCTGTGCGACGGTGACCGACCCTCCAGCGGCATCGACCGGCTCGGGCACCGGATCCGGCCTCGCGGCCACCGGTTCCGACCTGCTGGCTCCGCTGTGGCTGGCGCTGCTCGCACTGACCGGAGGGGCACTGCTGGTGACCGCAGGACGGCTGAGCAGGAAGCTGCGCCCGCGGAAGCGCTGAGGTCGCTGACGTGAGGGATGCGGGGGGCGCCGTACAGGCCACCCCCGCATCCGGCGTCACCCCTCCAGCTGCGGGTCGGTCTTGAAGCCGACCAGCTTGTGCGTCCCGTCGCAGTACGGCTTGATGGTCGACACCCCGCAGCGGCACAGCGCCACCGTGCGCCGATGCTGCGGGATGGGCTCGCCGTCGGAGCCGAGGATCGTCACCTCGCCGCGCACGAGCAGCGGGCCGTCCGTGCAGGCGACGATGGTCGGCTGACGCTCTGCGGCGGTCACGCGAGCACCGGCTCCCTGTCGCGCAGCGAGCTGCGGCCCGCCTGCCAGCACTCGATCATGTGCGCGCCGACCAGGCCGTCGACATAGAGGCACGCACGTGCGCCGAAGACGATGTCCGGCAGCAGCTCCGGATGCTCCTCCGCGAGCCCGCCGGCGAGGTCGCGCCCCGCGATCTGCTCGTGCACGGCGTCCGCCTCGACGTGCTCGTCGAAGTAGTCGGTTACGTCGTCGCCGAAGCCGAGGCGGCGGAAGCCGTTGCCGTACATCCTGTTGGGGATGGAGGACGTCATCTCGAACGCGGCCAGGTGCCCGGCGATGGCGCCGCGGAGGCGACGGTTGATGCCGAACATCGACATCATGGTGAACGAGGCGAGCGTCACGGCCGGAACGCTGTCGATGTATGCGCCGTACGTGTCGTCCAGGCCGACGCCGCGGACCGTCTTCGCGAAGATGGCGGAGTGCATCCGGTCGGGGTCGCCTCCGCCGTACTCGTCGGACTGCACCTCGACCAGTGCGGCCTTCGCCCGTCCGGTGAGGCGGGGGATCGCCCAGGAGTGCGGGTCCGCCTCCTTGAGCGTGTAGATGGAGCGCTGCATGACGAACTCGATCGCCTGCTCCTTCGTGGCCTTCTTCGCCAGGTAGCGGGACAGGCTGGGTCCGGAGTCCTCGCCGGTGACGGCGAACAGGTACGACGCGACGGCCTCCGCGTCTGCGGCGGGAAGCTCGCCGAGGTCGATGCGCTCGCGCAGCTGCCGCTCGAACAGGTCCTCGATGGAGGTGCGCATGGTCACTTGGGTGGGGTGCCACTCCCAGCGGTCGTCGGTGTCGACGACGCCGCCATAGGAGAGTCCGTAGCTGAGCAGCAGGGTGAGCTGGAGGTCGTCGTCGGTGAGGAGGTCCGGCTCGCCCGCGAGTGCTTCGGTGGCGAGGTCGAGTGCGCGCGTCATCGCGGCGGAGTCGCGGTCCGCCGGCTCGGAGAGCGCGGCGAGCAGCTGCGCGCTGACGGGTCCGCGCGGGGTTATCGGTGCAGTCATGCTCCGACCGTGACCCCAACCCCGGATGCAGTCAACCGGGTTGTGATCCGCCGGTTTCACTGCATCCCGTGGTCAGCTGACGCCGCCGTTCACCGCCGCCGCGTAGACTCCGCTCCCGACCCGGAAGGAACCCCATGTCCGACAAGCCCACCGTGCTCTTCGTCTGCGTCCACAACGCGGGCCGCTCCCAGATGGCCGCCGGCTTCCTGCGGGAACTGTCCGGCGGGGCGGTCGACGTGCTCTCTGCCGGCTCGGAGCCCAAAGCCGACCTGAACCCGGTGGCCGTGCAGGTGATGGCGGAGGAGGGGATCGACATCGCGAATCAGGTGCCGAAGATCCTCACCACGGAGGCGGTGGCGGACTCCGACGTGGTGATCACGATGGGCTGCGGAGACACCTGCCCGATCTTCCCCGGCAAGCGCTACGAGGACTGGGAGCTCACCGACCCCGCCGGGCGCCCCGCCGAGGAGGTGCGCCCGATCAGGGACGAGATCAAGCAGCGGGTGCAGCGCCTCCTCGCGGAGATCCTGCCTCAGGCGGCGTCCGGCGGGAACTCTGCGGGGTAGGGCTCCGCGAAGTCGGCCGAGCGGCTGACGGGCGCCCAGGCGAGGTCGTCGGCGAGCAGGCGACGGTCCTGGGCGACGCTCATCTCGGTGGCGTTCACGCCGAGCGGGAGGTGCTCGGGGATGCTGCTGCGCTTGGCCACGGCCACCAGGATCCCTGCGGCGCGTGCCGGGTCTCCTGCCGGGCCGTCCGTGTTCTGGCGCATCCGCCTGTTCATCGCGCCGACCGTCTGCTCGTACTGCTCTGGTACATCGCGGACCTCCATTGACGAGCCGGCCCAGTCCGTTGCGAAGCCACTCGGCTCCACGACGAGTACCTTCACGCCGAAGGGCGCCGTCTCCACGCGGAGCACGCGGCTGAACCCGTCGATGGCGAACTTCGCCGCCTGGTACGACGCGATGCCGGGGGAGCCGCCGACGCGGCCGCCGACGGACGAGAACTGGATGACCAGACCGCCGCCCTGCGCCCGCAGCAGCGGGATCGCCGCCTTGGAGACGTTGTACACGCCCCAGAAATTGGTCTCGAACTGGGTGCGGAAGTCGTCGTCGTCCGTCGACTCGATCGGCGACACGTTCGCGTAGCCGGCGTTGTTGACGATGACGTCGACCGAGCCGAACCTGTCGCGGGCGGCGCCGAGCGCATCCCCGGCCTGGGCGGGGTCTGTGACGTCGAGCTGCAGCGGGAGGATGCGGTCGCCGTACGAGGCGACGAGGTCGTCGAGCTGTTCGGGGCGGCGGGCCGTGGCCGCGACGCTGTCGCCCGCCTCGAGGGCGGCGACGGTGAGTGCGCGGCCGAAGCCGCGGGATGAGCCGGTGATGAACCATGTCTGTGTCATGCAGTTAATAAAACACTGTTTCTTTAACTAATGCAACCTCGTTGCGCTAAACTCGTCCCGTGACGCCGACCGAGCAAGCAGACACCGCGTTCCAGCGCGCCCGTTCCCCCGAGGCGAAGGCCGCCAGAGAGCAGGCGATCCTGGATGCGGCACGCGCGCTCGCCACGCGCCGCGGCATCCGCGAGGTCACCCTCACCGACATCGCCGACGAGGTCGGGATGCACAAATCGGCCATGCTGCGCTACTTCGAGACCCGCGAGGAGATCTTCCTGCGCCTCACCGCCGACGGCTGGCGCGAGTGGACCCCGGCGGTCTGTGAGCGCATCCTGGCCGCATCGTCGACGTCCGGCGTCGCCGCTGCCTTCGCCGCGACCCTCGCCGAGCGCGGCACCTTCTGCGACCTGCTCGCCCAGGCCCCCATGAACCTGGAACGCAACGTGTCCGTCGATGCCGTCCGCGCGTTCAAGCTCACGACAGGCGCCTCCCTCGACCAGCTCGTCGACGCGACGACCGCGACGCTTCCCGGCCTCACCCGCCCGGCCGCCGTCGACCTCGTGGCCACGGCCACGTCGCTCGCCGGAACGTTCTGGCAGATCTCCACGCCGCCCCCGCCGATCGCCGAGCTCTACCGCTCCGACCCGCGCCTCGGACACGCGCTGATCGACCTCGAACCGCGCCTCCGCCGCATCCTGACGGCGTACCTGGATGGCGCGGTGAAGGCGTAGCGGGCAGGGTGTCGACCTATCTGCCCAACGTCACGCCGCCCGCACGCCACGCGGACGCCGCAGGGCGACGGTGGTCGTGATCGCGAGCACCACCACGCCGATCGCCTCAACGATCACGGTCTCCGGCACCAAGGTGAAGTTCCAGGACTCGGTGATGCCGAACAGGCCGACGGTGAGCGCCAGAAGCAGGGAGGCCAGGCTCGCGATGACGAACAGCAGGCTCAGCACCGTCGCGATGGCGAGGAACCGGCCGCGGAGGGCGAGCATCCCGATGGCCAGCACGATGCCCGCGATGCCGTTGAGCACGAAGAGCACGCCGAGCAGGCCGCCGACGCCGTCGAAGAGAAGGAAGATGTGGATTCCGGCGATCACGAGGAGCACGATCGCGCTGATGATGCGAAGGACCCTGAGGGCCGAGCCGCTGTCGTTCATGAGTGGTGTACCTGCTTCCGGGGAGATCGAGTGGATGGGGACCACAGGGAGAACACGAGATGGATGCGCGAGAGGTTCACGAGGGCGCCGACGGGCCGGTCGGTGTCAGTTTCCGTATGCCGAGAGGAATCGGTCGCGGAACGCATCCATCCGCCACACCGGCGCCGTGGGTGATGGCAGCATCCCGGGCTGCCAGCCCCAGGAGGAGATGCGCTGCATCACCGCCGGGTCTTTGGCGATGATGCTGATCGGGACATCGTGGGTCGCGTCCGCGCCGCTGACAACGCGCGCAGGCTGGTGGTCGCCGAGCACGACGAGCACCAGGTTCGGGTCGTCGAACGTGGTGAGGAACGAGAACAGGGAGCCCATCGTGTACTGGATCGACTGCCCGTAGAGCTGCTGGACGTGAGAGGGGTCCTGCCAGACGACGCTCGGCGGCAGACCCTGCTCCGGCTGCCCGTCGAAGATCGAGCCGTCTCCGACCGCCGACCAGGGCACGGGATGCGGCAGCGGCGTCCACGGGGTGTGCGACGAGACGAAGTCGATCTCGGCCATCAGCGGTGCGTGCGGCTTCGCGAGCTCGTGCTGTTGGAAGGAGGAGAGCGTGTACTGATCCGGCACTCTGGCATAACTGAATTTCGGGCCTCGGTAGCCGACGTTCTTCGCGTTGAGCTGGCTGTCGAAATGGTAGAACGAGCGCCCCACCGGCCACGGTTTGGTGTCGGACGGCACGTCGCTGATGGTCCGCCAGCCCGCACGCCGGAAGGCGTCGCTGAGGGTGAGCCGCTGACCGGAGGTGACCTGGTCGTACTTCTGCTGCGAGTCGATCCAGAGGCCGGTCTGCAGGGTCGAGTGCGCGAGCCAGCTGACGCCACCGAAGGTCGGAGAGGTGAGGAAGGCACTGCGCTCGGAGTATCCGTGGGCCGCGAGTTGCGCATCCCCGTCGCGGAGCACGGCATCCACGCCGGGGGAGAACGAGGAGCCCTGCACGGCGGTCTGGCCGTAGCTCTCGACGAACGCGACGATGACGTCTTTGCCCTTCAGTCCGGTGAGGAGGTCGGTCGGAGGCAGCTGCGCATACGGGTCTTCGGCTCCTGCTCGGTCGAATGCGGCCTGATCGCGGGCGGCCGCGACGGCCTGGTCGGCCTTCGCCACGGTGACGGTGACGGCGTCCGCCGCGGCCACCGGCTCGCCGGGCACGAGCTGCACCCCGACGATGGCCAGGGCGAGCCAGCCAGCGGTGACCGCCGATGCGCCGATCACGGTGGGCGCCCTGCGGTGGCCGAGGACGGCGGCCAGGTGCAGCAGGGAGGCGGCGACCGCGGCGGTCGCGCCGACCACGGCCACGGCGAGCAGCACCAGGATGAGCACGGCGAGCAGCGGGCCGGTGGAGTCGCTGACCACGCCGTAGCCGTCGGCGAGCTCCGGCCAGCCGGTCAGCACGTCGAAGGTGCGCCCGACGGTCTCGGTGAACGCGCGGTCGAGCGCTGCGCCCAGGGTGACGAGCACGATGAGCACCGCGAACAGGATCGCGACGACGCGGCGCGCGGCGGCCCACGGCAGGAATACGAGCAGCACGAGCGCGACGACCGCGTCGAGCGGGACGCGCAGGAGGGCGAGCGTCGACCAGGATGCGACGATGCCGGGCGCGAGGGAGGCGACGAACAGGGTGACCGCGGAGAGGACGGTCGCGGTGGCGGCCCTGAGCCGGGGGCGGCGAGGGCGGCGGGGGCCAGAAGGGCGGGGGCGCGACGCCATCAGAGCCGCCTCGCCGCCACGCTCGCCGCCATTCCCGTCCCCGCCGCGCCCACACCCTCGGCGAACCGCCCGGACAGCGCATACCGCAGCAGCACCACATCCCCGATCGTGCGCGCCTCGGCCAGCGTCGCCCTCCGCTCGCCCGTCCACGGGAACAGCGCGTCGCCCACGAACCGCGGCGCCCTCCTGTCCCCGACGAACAGCGGGGCGACCGCCAGCTGCAGCTCGTCCACGATGTCGTCGGCGAGGAACTGGGTCAGCGTCGTCCCTCCGCCCTCGACCATGAGCCGCCGCACGCCGCGGTCGCCGAGGTCGGAGAGCAGGTCGGCCATCCGCACGTCGTCCCCGAGCTGCACCACCGTCGCCGTGCCGCCCAGCCGCCGCCGGATGCGCCGCTCCGCACCGCGCGGACAGTAGACGAGCTTCTCGGTGTCGTCTTCGGCGAAGAACGCCGACCGGGGGTCGAGGTCGCCGGAGGCGGTCACGGTGACCTTCCAGGGCGAGCGCCCGCGTCCCGTCTCCGCGCGGCGGCCCTGCCGTTCCTTGCTGTGCACGAGCAGCCGCGGGTTGTCGAGCCGGATCGTGCGCGCGCCGACCATGATGGCGTCGCTCGCCGCCCTGACCTCATCGACCCTGTCGAAGTCCGCCGGGTTCGAGAGCGCCAGCCTCGGCGGGCGTGCCGTGTCGAGGTAGCCGTCGAGTGAGACGGCGCAGCTGATGGTCACGTACGGGGAGTCGGCCATGATGGCTCCTTCTGTGGACGATGGATGCGAGTGCCGCCGCGATCACTCCCGGTAGGAGGGACAGGATGGCGAGCACGCCGAACAGGGTGGCGGCGGAGATGCCGGCCGCGGTGCCGAAGCCCGCCACGGCGAACGCCCACCCCGCCGCTCCCTCGCGGGGACCCCATCCACCGAGGTTGACGGGGATGGATGCGGCGAGCAGCACGACCACGGCGATGGCGAGCATCCGGAGCGGAGGCACGCTCGCGCCGACCGCCGCCGTTGCAATGGCGAAGGTGGCGAGGTGGCAGGCGACGACGACGATGGATGCGCCCACCACGCGCACGGCGACCGTCGCGGAGCCGAGGCCCAGCCGCACCGCAGCCGCCTCGCGCCGGAGCACGGTGCGCACCCGCGCGCTCGCCAGGGCGGCGACGGCCACCACCGCGACGACGAGCACGACGCCCGCCCCGGCGACGGGCAGGAGTACGCCGCCGAACCCGGCGCCGGCGACCGCCAGGACGATCACGGTGAGCACGAGCTGCACCAGCTGTCCGACCGTGCGCTCCACCGCGACCGCCCGCGCGGCCATCGCGAGGCTCTGCGCACGGCGGCCGTGGTCGACGGCGCGGTGCACGTCGCCCACCACCCCGCCCGGCAGCACGCTGTTGATGAACTGCGACCGGTAGTACATCCCGACCGCGCGCGGCCAGGGCATCCCCACGCCCAGCCGTCCGGCGATGACGTTCCACCGCCAGGCGGCGGCTGCCGTCGCGGTGGCGGTGAGCAGGATCGACGCACCGATCACCGGCGGGTCTATGCTCTGCAGCCCGTGCAGGAACGGGCCGGTGCCGACGTGCAGCGCGACCGCCACGAGGATGCCCCCGCCGACGATCACCCGGACGGCGACGCCGAACCAGCTGGACCGCACGATCGCACGCATCAGCGCGGCCAGGCCAGCACGTCGAGGTGGTAGACCACGGCGGAGAGCTCCCCGCGGTCGAGGTGGCGGCCGCGCAGCTCCCGGTAGCCGCCGAGCGTTTCGACCAGTTCGGGCTCCTGTTCCTCGGCGGCGCCCACCCACCCGTCGAACCACTCGCGCAGCAGGCGCGGTTCGTGGTCGCCGAGATGCCAGCTGGTGCGGGCCTGGCGCACCCGCCAGCCCGCCTGCTCGAACAGCCCGCGCACGATCGGTCCGGCATACCGCCCGAGCAGCCGCCGACCGCCGACCTCCCGCCGCTGGTGCGCGTTGAATGCGTCGCCGACGGCCTTGTCGCGCGCATCCCACGGCCGCAGCTCGACCTCGCCCGTCACGCTCAGCGAGAGGAAGGCGGGGGCGCCCGCCAGCACGCACGCGTCCACGATGGCGTGCGCCTCGGCCGCGGTGAGCACGTCGAGCAGCGCGGACGCCGTGACCAGGGATGCTCCGCCCAGGTCGGCGGCGGTGAGCCGGTCGAGTTCGCCGACGGAGGTGCGGAGCGCGATGGGCGCGCCGTCGGTATCGAGCGGACGCGGCCCGTCGAAGGCCCGGGCGGTGAGCGCTTCGTTCCAGTCGTGCAGCACCCACGTCTGCGGCCCGGGCAGCAGGGGAGCGAGCCAGCGCATCATCGAGCCCGTCCCGCTGCCGAGATCGTGCACGGTGTGGCGGCCGTGCGGCAGCAGTGGAGGGATGTGCGCCGCCAGGTCGCCGGAACGCGCCGTGGCGTCCTCGCCCTCGCGGAGCGCCAGCCAGTCGCTGCTGACCTCCAGGATGTCGCTCACGATCGCACCGCTGTTTCCGCACTCGCCGCATCCGGCACCCGGGCGAGCGCAGCGGCGACCACCTGCGCGGTCGACGCCCACGTCGTGGAGGCGCCCCGCGCATCCATCGCCGCCGCGCGCAGCTGGTGTCGCCGGGCCGGGTCCTTCCACCACTGCCGCAGCGCGACGCGCAGCGCCCATGGGTCGCCGGGCGGCACGATCATCGCCGCCCTCCCGTCGCCGACCGCCTCCACGATGCCGCCGACGCCCGTGGCGAGCACCGGGATGCCGCGCGCGATGGCTTCGGCGGCGACCATCCCGTAGCTCTCGACGCGCGACGGCACGACCACGAGGTCGGCCTGCCCGTACGCCTCGTCGAGCGCGCGGCCGGCGAGCACCCCGGTGAACGTGACCCGCTCTGCGATCCCGGACGCTGCTGCGCGCGCGGTGAGCGCCGCAGCGAACTCCGGTGTCGTCGCCAGCGAGCCGACGAACGTGCACGACCAGCCGTCGATGTCCGCCAGCCCGGCGAGCGCCGACACCAGCAGGTCCTGCCCTTTGTGCGGCGCGACGGCGGCCACGCAGAGCAGGCGACCACCGGTTGCGGACGGTTCGGACGGCGGCGCCGCATCCACCCCCGGATGCGCGACCACGATGCTGCGCGGGTCTGCGGCATCGCGCGCGATCAGCTCGGAACGCGTCCAGGCGCTGGTGGCGACGATCAGCTCCGCCGAGCGCAGGGCGTCGCGTTCGCGGTCGTCCTGCTCGGGCGCGACCATGTGCGCCAGCACGACGACGTGGAGGCGTCCGGACTGGTCGGCCACCGCATCCGGGTGCTGCGCGACGAGCAGGCCGTCGATGAGGACGAGCGCACCGTGGGGCAGCCCGCTCAGGATGCGCCCTGCGTGCCCTCCGCCGTCGGCGACCGCGAGCATCCGGAGGTCGCAGCCGTCGGCCAGCAGCCCGTCGCGGAGGTGCAGGTCGTAGACATTTCCGCCGCTCACCCGTGCTGGGTCGTCCACCGCCTCTGGCACGAGGAAGAACACCGGCCGCCCGCTCACAGCGACCTCGAGTAGCTCGCCCACGCGATGTGCGACTCGTGCATGGTGACGGAGATCGTGGTGACGCTGTTTCCGCCGAGCTCGCGCTCCGCCACCCGTGCAGCGAGCCGGTCGGCCACCACCCGGCAGAGCACTTCGGTGGTCGTGTTGATCCCCGCGAACGCGGGATCGTCGTCCAGGTTGCGGTAGGTCAGCGAACCGGTGATCTCCGCGAGGGCAGCGCCGGCCCGGCCGATGTCGATCACGACGCCGTCCGCATCCACGTCGTCGGCGCCGAAGGTGGCATCGACGATGAACGTGGCGCCGTGCAGTCGCTGGGCGGGGCCGAAGAGGTCGCCGCTGAAGCTGTGGGCGATCATCAGGTGGTCGCGCACCGTCACGGTGTATGGCATCAGGCATCCGTCCAATCGATCGTGTGGCAGAGGTCGGCCGTGCGTCCGTCGGCGAGCGCGGCCATCACCCGCGGCAGGTCGCGCCACGACGACTCGCCGGTCAGCAGCGCGTCGAACGCCGGGTCGCGCAGCAGGTCGACGGCGAGCGCGAGGCGATCGCGGGTGGTGCGGCTGCCCCGCCGCCGCGGGGGTACCGAGCCCACCTGGCTGGCCCGGATGGTGAGGCGCCTGGCGTGGAAGTCGGCCCCGAGCGGCAGGCTGACCGGCCGATCCCCGTACCAGCTGGCCTCGATCACCTCACCCTCGGTGACGACGGTTTCGAGGGCGAGCCGCAGCCCGGCCTCCGCGCCGCTCGCGTTGACGACGATGTCCCTGTCGAGCGGAGCATCCTCCGGCAGGGCGAACCCGACCCCGAGCCGCGCGGCGACCTTGCGCTTCGACGGGTCGGTGTCCACCAGCACCACCTCCACACCCGGGATCCCGGCCGCGAGCCGGGCGACGCTGCACCCGATCATCCCGGCGCCGACCACTGTGAGCCGGTCGCCCAGCAGCGGGGCAGCATCCCACAGCACGGTGACGGCCGTCTCGACCGCGCCCGCCAGCACCGCCCGCCTGGCCGGCACGGCATCCGGGACGGGCACGACAGCATCCACGGGGACGACGAACGCCGACTGGTGCGGGAACAGGGTGAAGACGGTGCGCCCACGCAGCGCGGACGGTCCGTCCTCGACGACGCCGACGTTGAGGTAGCCGTATTTCACCGGCCACGGGAAGTCGCCCTCCTGGAACGGGGCGCGCATCCTGTCGTGCTCGCTCTGCGGCACGCGCCCGCCGAGCACGGTCGTCTCCGTGCCCCTGCTGACGCCGGTGTGGAGCGTGCGCACGAGCAGCTCGCCGTCGCCGGGCGCCGTCAGCGGTGCCGAGCGCAACGATCCGGTGCCAGGACCGTCGATCCAGAATGCGGTTGCCTCGACCACGTCCCCTCCTCGGTGAACCATCGGTGCGCGCGTGGCGTGTTAACGGACAGGTGCCATACACGGGAGACACGAGGCGCACGTGAAAAGGGTTCAACTCGCAGCAGCAGGATGGGCGATCGGCGGCGCGCTACTGGTGGCGCTCGTCTACGCGGCATCACCCCCACCCCCGGCCGGATGGGCTGCCGCCGCCGTCTACCTGGCCGTCGCGCACGCCCTCCTCGCCACCGGTCTGCGGCGTCGCGCCACCACCCGCTTCGGCCAGGCCAACGTGGTCACCTCGCTCCGCTCATCCCTGGTCGGCGCGATCACCGGCCTGGTCGTCGCATCCTTCACCGCCCCCATCCCGGCCTGGATGCTCGTGGCCCTGATCGTCCCTGCCCTCGCCCTCGACGCCGTCGACGGCTGGGTCGCCCGCCGCACAGGATCGGCCAGCGACCTCGGCGCCCGCTACGACATGGAGGTGGATGCGTTCCTCCTGCTCGTGCTCAGCGCATATGTCGCCGCCGACCTGGGCGCCTGGGTGCTCGCCATCGGCGCGCTGCGGTATCTGTTCGTGGCGGTCGGCTGGGCGCTGCCGTGGTTCCGCGCCCAGCTGCCGTACCGCTACTGGCGCAAGGTGGTGACGGCGGTGGCCGGCATCGCGCTGGCGCTGGCTGTGGCGGGGACCGCGCCGGGGGTGGAGCTGGGGGCCGCGGGTGTGCTGGGGGTTGTGGTGGCGCTGGGGCTGCTGGTGGAGTCGTTCGGGCGGGATGTGGTGTGGCTGGTGGTACGGCGGGGTGCTGGGGCGCAGGCAGACGCGGAGCGCACGAGAACCGTGAAGACCTAGGAGCGGGTTCTCAGCGGAAGAGGCCGCGCCTAGATCGCAGCTGCGTCATCCTTGATCGGGATCACCGTGTACGAGAGGCTCAGCCCACTGTGCTCGAGCCGATCGGACGCCGAAGCGAGGAACGTGAGCAAGCGGTCCGAGGGCTCTGAGCCGACGTCGACCTGCACGACCGCGCGGAGATCTTCCGTTGTGCCGAGAAAGGCATGGAGGCCACCGCTGGTCACGAAGGCGGCATAATTCCGCAGCTTGCTGTCGAGCAGGCGGAGGTCCTTCTTCGTCTCGATGCGCCGGTCCGCGGAGGCGACGATCAGAGCATACGTGCCGTCGGCCCTGCGCGAGATAAGATCGACAACCCCTGGGTCGGTTATGCCCGCCATGGATGCATCCTACGTCTTCGCGAGAGCCTCGACGTCGCGGCCCACAACCTCCACCTCCCCTTTCTCCGACCGCACGAACCCGATCCCCACCAAAATCAGCGCACCGCCGACGAACTGCAGCAGCCCCAGGTTTTCGCCGAGCAGCAGCCACGCGTAGAAGGTCGCCGCCACCACTTCGAGCAGTCCCGTGAACGACGCCAGCCGCGAACCGAGCATCTCCGTGGCGGTGATGCTCGCCGCGTATGCGATGGCGGTCGCGAACACCCCGATCACCAGGATCGGCACCCACCACGGCGTCTGGCCGCCGAACAGGTTCACCGGCGCGAAGCTGACCTGGAACGGCACGAGTCCCGTTGCACCCACCAGCGCAAGGGCCACGCCGCCCACCAGCAGCCCCGACGACGCCAGCGCCACCGGCGGCAGCCCGTCGCTCGGCCGCGCCGCGATCAGGTAGAACGCCGCGCAGCCGACCATTGCCGCGATGGCCAGGGCGAGTCCCAGTGGGTCGATGCCGCCGGAGCCGTCCGGGGAGACCACCATGACGAGCCCGCTGACCGCGACCACAGAGCCGATGATCACCACCGCCTTCGGTGGACGCCGGGTGCGCGCCCAGGCGATCGCGACCAGCAGCAGCGGTGCGATGTACTCGATCAGGATGGCCGTGCTGACCGGGATGCGCTGGATGGCGGCGAAGTAGAGCAGCTGGGTCGCCGCCACGCCGACCAGCCCCATCCCGAGCACGCGCCAGCGTCCGCGCCACAGGGCCGACCAGCGGCCGCGCAGCAGCAGGATCGCGACGGGGGCGAGCACGATGCCGCCGGTGAACGCGCGCACAGTGACGGCGGCGGCCGGGCTCCAGCCGGATTCGAGCAGCGGTTTCACGAAGGCGCCGGACAGGCCGAAGGTGGCCGCGGAGACGACGGCGATGAGGAGTCCGAGGGTGGTGTGGCTGCGCTTCATGGCGAATCCTGGTCAGGGTCAAGGTGGATGATGGTCCTGACGCTAGTCTTGTCACGGATAAGGAGTCAACTTGCATTTTGCCCCTGACACCGAGGATGCCCTGGTCTTCGCCGTCGCCCTCTGCAACACCGTGCCCAGCGCATCCAGGAGCGGAGAGGACGAGCTCGCGACAGCCGACCAGGTGGCCGACTTCGTGATCGCCCAGAAGTACTCCGGCCGCATCGACCGCGACGCTACCGAACTGCGCGAGGTGCACGAGACCCGCGAGCGCCTGCGCCGCACCTGGTCCCTCTCCCGCGACGACGCGGCCGTCGAGGTCAACGCCATGCTCGCCGACGCCAACGCGCGGCCGTACCTGATGCGTCACGACGGCTTCGACTGGCACCTGCACGCGACAGCCCAGGATGCGCCCCTCGCCGAGCGCATCCGGGTGGAGGTCGCCCTCGCCCTGGTCGACGTCATCCGCTCCGGCGAAACCGGCCGCCTCCGCGTCTGTGCCGCCGACGACTGCACCGGCCTGCTCCTCGACCTGTCCCGCAACGGCTCCAAGCGGTTCTGCAGCGTGCGCTGTGGCAACCGGATGAACATGGTCGCGTTCCGCCGGCGGCAGGGGGAGTAGCGCCCGCGCTACGACGTAGCCAGCCCCAGCTCCTGCCGCCAGTGCGCCAGGAACTCCGCCCCGGCGTCGTCGTGGATCGCGTCGCCGATCGTGATCACCTCGTACGGCTTCTCCAGGATGCCGTCGCTCGGCCGCACGTCCACGTGGGCGACGTCGAAGCCGGCGCTGTGGACGTAGTCGGCCATCTTGTAGTCGCTGCGGGAGTCGCCGATGGAGCGCCAGCGGCGGGGGAGCGGGCCGAGTTTGGCGAAGTAGTCGAGGGCGCGCTGGGCGCCGCGGTCCTTGTCGAGCAGCACCGATTCGATGTCGGTGGAGATGATCGTCTGGTCGATGCGGAACGGCAGCTCGCCGTTCGCATCCGGTGCCGTGCGGTCGCCGTAGCGCAGCCCGACGCCCTGCGCCGTCAGCAGCGTGAAGGCGTCGTCCTGGAAACGCGCCTGCGCCGCGGCGTACGTGTCAGCGTCCACGTCGGTGCGCTGCTCGACGGAGATCATCGCGCGCTTGGTCTCGTCGAAGAACATCGTGTCCGCGTAGCGCTCGCGCACCAGGTTCCGGATGCCGTCGACCGCCTCAGCGCCGAACGCCACCGTCTCGTCGACGGTCACCTCGCCCATCCCATCCCCGGTGATCGGCGCCCAGGCTCCGCCCTTCTCGAACACGCCGAACATCCGGGCGCCATGCTCGTCGAGTGCGTCGCGCAGGCCGGCGTCGCACAGCGGGGTGACCACCTGGTTGCGGATGAAGTCGCCCGAGCGGCCCGTGATGAACGCGATCGGCACGCCGGCCGCTGTCATCGCGACCAGGTCGGTGACGATGCTCCGGATGTTGATGGTCCGGGTGATCGGGCTGGCGATGGGGCCGTCGACGTCGAAGAGGAGTCCGAGATTGTGCACAGTCCATTGTCGCCGAACGGCGGGGCCGGTCAGTGCTTCAGGTCGTTGCGCAGCCCATCCAGGATGTGGTCGAGCGACGCCCGCTTCTGCGCGGTGTCGACAACACTGGACGGGATGGTCACCTCCAGGCCGGAGCCGTACGTCGCCTTCATCCGGAACTTGCCCGGCCACTCGGTGTACGAGGCGGGGTCGAATGCCGGGATGCCGCCGCTGATGTCGAGACGCACGAGGTCGCCCCTCCGCTGCAGCTTGGTCGACACCGACGCCTCGCCGACAGCGCCGCCGCGGGCCTCGCCGATGGCGATCGTCTCCGGCGTGAACGCTCCGACCCGGAACGTGAAGCCCAGCTCCGACTGTTCGAGGGCGGCGCCGAGGTAGACGATCGGGTCGTCGCCGATGGCGAGGGTGAGGCCGGTGAGGAGCCGGCCGTACCAGTTCGGGCGGGCGGCGAGTATCGCATCCAGCCCGGTCTCCGAAGAGATGAGGCGATGCAACGTGTCTCGTGTCTCCTCGAGTGTCGCCATGCCGGTCCTCCCACTTTCCTCCTGCGCGCGTGCGCGCGGCACTCGCAAGGGTACGCCTCTCTTCGGCTACTGCAGAGCCGAGGTGAGCCGGGCGGCGTTGTCCGCGATGCGGCCGAGCACCGGGCGGGCGCGCCACTCTGCCAGGGACAGCTCGCTGCTCTGCGCCCGGTAGTGGTCCTCGACGGCGCGCAGCCTGTCGACCGCCTCCCGGCCGTGCACCAGCACGGACACCTCCATGTTGAGGCTGAACGACCGGATGTCCATGTTGCTCGACCCGATGATGGCCACGTCGTCGTCGATCGAGAAGTGCTTGGAGTGCAGCACCGTCGGCGACCGGTACAGGAAGACGCGCACGCCGGAGCGCAGCAGCGCCTCGTAGTACGAACGCTGCGCGTGGTAGACGAGCGCCTGGTCGCCCACCTCGGACGCGAACAGCTCCACCTCCACGCCACGCGCCGCCGCTGTGGCGAGCGCGAGCATGATCGACTCCTCCGGCACGAAGTACGGGCTGGTGATGCTGATGCGCCGCTCCGCTTTGTGCAGCAGCGCCGCGAACAGTTTCAGGTTGTTCTCCGCGTCGAAGCTCGGTCCGCTCGGCAGCACCTGCACGTCGAAACGCCGGCCGACCGCCGCCCCGCCGAGCGTCACGGGCGTCTCGTCGATCGGCAGCAGTTCCCTGCTCTCGCTGAACCAGTCGGTGACGAACACCGCGTCCAGCTCCCGCACGGCGGGCCCGTCGATCCTGACCATCAGCTCCAGCCAGTGCAGTCCGCGGGAGACGTTCTTGCGCTTGTTGTACGAGGCGTCGACGAGGTTCTGCGACCCGGTGAAGCCGACCAGCCCATCCACCACGACCAGCTTGCGGTGGTTGCGAAGGTCGGGGCGCTGCCACTGGCCGCGCAGAGGGCGGAGGGGGAGCATCCCGTGCCAGTGGATGCGGTGCGCGGCGAGGAACCGCATGGTCGCCTTCCTGCCCGGGTTCATGAACCCGGCGAGGTGGTCGGAGAGCACGCGCACGTCGACGCCCCGCTCGGCAGCGCGGGCGAGTGCGTCGAAGAACGGCCGGGTGGTGTCGTCGAGCACGAGGATGTAGAACTCGACGTGCACGAACCGCTGCGCCGTGTCGATCTCGGCGATCATGGCGTCGAACGATCCGACGTAGTCCTCGATGAGGTCGACGGTGTTGCCTCCGACCATCGGCAGGGCGCCGAGCCGCTCCGTCATGGCGACGATGCCGGGAAGCCAGTCCGGCCACTCGTCGCGGTGACCAACCGCAGCCAGGCTGGGGACGCGCTCGCGCATCCTGGCGGTGACGAACGCCTGGTCGGCCCTTCGCCGGGCAGGCAGCGTGGTGCGCCCGACCAGCAGGAACGCGATCAGCGCCAGCACCGGCAGGAACACGACCGCAAGCAGCCAGGCGATGGCCGCGGACGGCCGCCGGTTCGCCGACACCACCACGGCGGCGAGGATCACCAGCACGCCGTGCGCGATCAGCAGCAGGATCGCCAGCACCTCGCCGTCCATCATGCGGCGTCGGTGAGGGAGGAGCTGGGGGTCACAGCACGGAGCCTAGCGCCCGTCGATCCCCACGACTGGGGTGATGCGATGGTCGGTGGCCGTCGATAGCGTGTGGCGTACCCGAACCGAGTCATCGCGACTCGCCTCCACCCGAAGGAAAGCTGTGAGACGCTCGATCCTCGCGGCGGCCGTGCTGGCCGTCGTCGCCTCCGTCTGCGGTTCCGTCGTCGTCGCTCTGCCGGCGACCGCCGCGTCCGCCACCGGCAGCGCCGTGCTCGCCGGCCTGCCGGTCGCCGCGCCCGTGCAGACCACCACGTACAACCGGAGCCTGTTCCCCACCTGGGTCGACGCCGACCACGACGGCTGCGACACGCGCTCCGAAGTGCTGCAGGCGCAGACCACGGTCGCGGTCACGTTCACGACGGCCACCGGATGCACGGTCGCCACCGGCAGCTGGAACTCCTGGTACGACGCCCAGACCTGGACGCTCGCCTCCGATGTCGACATCGACCACCTGGTTCCGCTGAAAGAAGCGTGGATCTCCGGCGCCTGGGCGTGGACGACCGCGCAGCGGCAGGACTACGCCAACGATCTGAGCATCCCGTACGCGCTGCAGGCGGTGACGGACAACGTCAACCAGTCGAAGAGCGACAAGGACCCGGCGGCGTGGATGCCTCCCGTGGCTGCCGTCGCCTGCCAGTACGCGCAGGACTGGGTGCTGGTGAAGTACAAGTGGGGTCTGGCGATCGACCCCGCCGAGCAGGCGAAGCTGGCCTCGATCTTCACGACAGGTGGATGCGGTGCGCAGCCGCTCACCCTGCCCGCCACGGTGACCACGTCCAGCGGTGCGGGCGTGCAGCGCATCGCGGGCTCCGACCGGTTCGGCACCTCCGTCGCGATCTCGCAGAGCGGGTTCCCGACCGGTGCAGGGGTCGCATACCTTGCCACGGGCACGAACTACGCGGACGCCCTCTCCGCTGCTCCGGCCGCTGCCGCGCAGGGCGGGCCGCTGCTGCTGACCACGCCGGGCGGCCTCCCCGCCTCGGTGGCCTCCGAACTCGCCAGGCTGAAGCCGGCGCGCATCGTGATCGTCGGCGGGACATCGGTGGTGTCTGCGGCGGTCGAGCGGCAGGCGCACAGCTACGCGCCGCAGGTGGACAGGATCGCGGGAGACGACCGCTTCGCCACCTCGCGGGCGGTCAGCGCCGCGGCGTTCCCGAGCGCGGCGACCGCCTTCATCGCGACCGGCCGCAACTTCCCCGACGCGCTCTCCGCTGCAGCAGCGGCAGGCGCATCCGGATCGCCGGTGGTGCTCGTCGACGGCGCTGCCGGAGCGGCGGACGCGGCGACCGTCTCGCTGCTGCGCGGGATGCACGTGACCTCCATCGTCCTCGCGGGCGGCACGAGCGCGGTGAGCGGAGGGATCGCGTCGTCGCTCGGCTCGGTGGGGTCGGTGACCAGGCTGTCCGGCGGCGACCGCTACGAGACGTCGAACGCGATCAACCAGGCGCGGTTCCCGTCCGCATCCCGGGTGTACTTCGCGACGGGAACGAACTTCGCCGACGCGCTCGCCGGTGCAGCGCTGGCCGGGCGCGACGGCTCCCCGCTGTTCGTGGTGCCGTCCGGATGCCTTCCGCCGAGCACGGCCGCGACGGTCGCGACATACGGAGCGGTCGGCCGGGTGCTGCTCGGCGGCCCGAACGCACTGAGCAACGCGGTCGGCGCAGGAACCGTCTGCGCGCCGCCGCCCGCGCCTCCCGCGCCGCCGGCGCCTCCGGTGCCGCCTGCGCCTCCCGCGCCTCCCGCCGGAGCCACCGCCCTGTGCAATGACGGCACGTACTCCTACGCCGCGCATCACCAGGGAGCGTGCTCGCATCACGGTGGCGTCGCCATCTTCTACAAGTAGGAATTCCCCGGCCCCGGTGACGTTGTACGCGGCATGACCAACGTAGGAATCATCGGGGCCGGGCACATCGGCACCGCACTCGCACGCACGTTCATTGAGCACGGGTACACCGTCACCATCGCGAACTCGCGCGGGCCGGAGACGCTCGCAGAGCTCGTCGCCGACCTCGGCCCGTCCGCCACAGCCGCGACCGCCGCAGAGGCCGGTGCCGCCGGGGACTTCGTGGTGGTGACCGTGCCGCTCAAGGCGCTCGCGGACATCCCGGTCGAGCCGCTCGCGGGCAAGATCGTCATCGACACGAACAACTACTACTTCGAGCGCGACGGCCACATCCCGGCCCTCGACGACGGCACGGCCACCGTGTCCGGGATGCTGCAGGAGCACCTCCCGGAGTCCAGGGTCGCCAAGGGGTTCAACCACATCGGCGCCCGCGACATCCAGGGCAGCGGCTCGCCCGCCGGCACGCCGAACCGTCGCGCTCTCGCCACCGCGAGCGACTTCGACGACGCGGCCGCTCTCGTCACCTCGATCTACGACGAGTTCGGCTACGACACGGTCAACGTCGGACCGCTGTCGGAGAGCTGGCGGGTCGAGCGCGACCGCCCGGCGTATGTCGTCCGCCAGAACCGCGAGGAGCTCGAAGCCAACCTCGCCAAGGCGCCGCGCACCATCTGATCGCCGACGCCCGCACGCCGACTCTCACGGGGTGACGATGGCGAAGTCCGGGTCTCCTGTCGACAGGACCGCGAGGAGGGCAGGCAGCGTCCCGGCGTCTCCGCTCACGGTGACGCCGGGTGAGACGCTGTCCCCTCCGAGCAACCCGATCAGTCGCGCCTTCGTGACGGTGAGCGTCGTGGGGGCGGTGCCGTCCGCCGGCCGCTTCCGGTAGACGAGCACGCCGTTCTTGAGCGTCACGCGGTAGGTGGCGTCGAGGTCGGTGAACGTGATGTCGAACGCCAGGTCGAGGTCCCAAGCCTTCGGACCGTCGACGGAGAGCGCGATCGAGTCGAGCAGCTGCTCGGCGGTGAGCTGGGCCACGATCGCGGGCGCCGACGTCTCCGTGGGCGTGCCGAAGGCGCCCTCGCGCAGCTCCGTCGCCCCGGACAGGAAGAAGTTGCGCCAGGTGCCGTTCTCCGCGCCGTACGCCAGCTGTTCCAGCGTGTCGGCGTAGAGGGCGCGCGCCGCGGCGTGCTCGGCGTCCGTGAACACGGCGTGGTCGAGCAGGGTCGCCGCCCAGCGGAAGTCGCCGGAGTCGAACGCCTCCTGCGCGAGCGCGACGACCCTGTCGACGCCGCCCAGCGCATCCACGTAGCGTTTCGCCTGCTCGACAGGGGGATGCGGCCACAGCCTCGCGGGGTTGCCGTCGAACCAGCCCATGTATCGCTGGTAGATCGCCTTCACGTTGTGGCTGACCGAGCCGTAGTAGCCGTGCGTGTTCCACGCCTTCTCGAGCGCAGGCGGCAACTGGATCGTCTCGGCGATCTCCGCCCCGGTGTATCCGTGGTTGATCATCCGGAGCGTCTGATCGTGCAGGTAGGCGTAGAGGTCGCGCTGGGTGGAAAGGAACCGGATCACGTTCTCCGTGCCCCAGGTGGGCCAGTGGTGGGAGGCGAACGCCACGTCGGTGCGGTCTCCGAACGTGTCGACGGCCTCCGTGAGGTATTCGGACCAGACGTGCGGGTCGCGCACCAAAGCTCCGCGCAGCGTCAGCAGGTTGTGCAGGTTGTGTGTGGCGTTCTCGGCCATGCAGAGCGCCCGGCGCTGCGGGAAGTAGAAGTGCATCTCCGACGGTGCCTCGGTGCCCGGCGCCATCTGGAACTCGATCTCGACCCCGTCGACCGTGTGCTTCTCCCCGGTCTCCGTGATGAACAGCGTCGGCACGATCATCCCGACCTCACCGGACGACGTGGTCTGCCCGAGCCCGGCCCCCACCTGCCCGAGCGGCCCGCGCGCGAGCACAGCGCCGTACATGTACCCCGCCCTGCGGCTCATCGCCGTTCCGGCGTAGACGTTCTCCGCAACGGCGTGCTCCACGAACCCTTCCGGGGCGATCACCTGGATGCGCCCGGCCTCCACATCCTCCACCGACGCCACCCCGAATACCCCGCCGAAGTGGTCGACATGGCTGTGCGAGAAGATGACGGCGACGACAGGGCGGTCTCCGCGATTGGCCCGGTACAGGCCGAGGGCGGCAGCGGCGGTCTCGGTGGAGATGAGCGGGTCGATCACGATCACGCCGGTGTCGCCCTCCACGAACGTGATGTTTGACAGGTCGAGCCCGCGCACCTGGTAGATGCCGTCCGTCACCTCGTAGAGGCCCTGGCGGGCGACGAGCTGCGACTGCCGCCACAGGCTCGGGTTGACGCTGGTGGGCGCGTCGCCGGCGAGGAAGGAGTAGCTGTCGTTGTCCCACACCACCCGCCCGTCCTGCGCTTTCACGACCCCGGGTTCGAGGGCGGCGACGAAACCGCGGTCGGCGTCCGCGAAGTCGTCCGTATCGTCGAACGGCAGTGAGTCGAGGAGTTCGCGATGTGCGGCTTCGACGGTCGGTGTCGGCGGCTTCTGGTCCATCTCCAGTCCCCTTCGCTCGCGGTCCCACCCGACGGCGGGCCATCACGCCCGACTATCCTCCGGGCCATCGGGGGCTGTCTAGTACTGAGATTCGGCCCTTGCCGCGGGCGCACCCGCGGTCATACCCTGACCACGTGACCTCGGCGCCCGATGGTGTTGCAACGTCGCTCGACGGAAGACAGTTCCGGTTCAGGACCCCCGTCGAGACGCCGTTCGTGCCCGGCGGGTTCGTCACCCTCCGCGACGGAGGCGCCGCGGGCGGCGCGGCAGAGGCCCGCGAACAGCTCGGGCAGGTCGACGATCTCGACTTCGACGGCGACGACACGCTCGCGGGCACCGGAAAGCTGCTGGGGGAGCGCAGAGCGGACGGCAGCCTCGACACCGGGGCGACGCATCCCTTCGCCTGGGCGGCCGTGGATGCGGCGGACGACGAGGCGGTCGAGCTCGTCTTCCGCGCGGCGAGGGCCACCCTCGACGTCGGATCGCTGATCGGCGTCGACAACGTGCGGGCCAGGCTGCTCACCCACCGGTTCAACCGGCACACCTTCTGGTGCGGCCAGAGCGGGTCGGGCAAGACGTACGCGCTCGGCGTGCTGCTCGAACAGCTGCTCGTCGACACCGAGCTGCCGATGGTGATCTTCGACCCGAACGGCGACTTCGTGCGGCTTCGCGAGCTGCGCACCGTCGTCGACACGGAGGCGGAGCGCACGCTCGCCGGGAAGGACATCCGGGTGCTGCGGCCCGGCGACAGTGAGAACCCGCTGCTCGCGCGGTTCATCGACTTCCCGATGCGGTCGAAGGCGGCGGTGCTGCGGCTCGACCCGATCGAGGACAGGGCGGAGTACAACGCCCTCGTCCACCTCGACGTGCGCGAGGAAGCCAGGCGCCCCGACGGGATTGTCCCGGCGCTGCTCGCCTCGGGCGACCCGGCGGCGGAAGCCCTCGCCCGCCGCATCGAGAACCTGCGCCTGATCGACTGGGAGGTCTGGGCCGAAGGGCGGGAGGCGGTCACCGACATCCTCGACGACCGGCCGGATGCGACCGTGCTCGACCTGGGCGGGTTCGCCTACCCGGACGAGCATCTGGTCGTTGCCCTCGCCGTGCTCGACGACCTCTGGGCCAAACGGGAGTCGCGGCGACCGCTCCTCATCGTCATCGACGAGGCGCACAACCTCTGCTCGCCAGACGACGACCGGCCGCTGCAGCGCGCGGTGCGCGAACGGATCATCCAGATCGCGGCCGAGGGACGCAAATTCGGCCTGTGGCTGCTGCTGTCGACGCAGCGGCCGTCGAAGGTGCACCCGAACATCGTCTCCCAGTGCGACAACCTCGCCCTGATGCGGATGAGCTCACCGCTCGACCTGGAGGAGCTCGGCACGATCTTCGGCTTCGCGCCGCCGTCGCTGCTCGCGCACGCGCCCAGCTTCCGGCAGGGCGAGGCGCTGCTGGCCGGGGGATTCGCGCCGGCGCCGATGCTCGTTAAGGTGCGGGACAGGCTCACGGAGGAGGGCGGCGCCGACGTGCGCGTGCCCCTGCGGAATCCGGCCGGCTAGGGTCGGGGAACCGTGACGACCCAGGAAGTGACCGCCGAGGCGCCGACGCGGGGTGCGCATCCACTGTCCCGTGTGCTGCGAAGGCCGGTGGGCAGCGTCGAGTCCGTCGAGTCGTCTGCGCTTGTCATCGGAGCCGCGGTCTTCGTCGTCGGCGGCATCGTCGCGCTGTTCGTGTTCTGGGACAGGGACCTGCCCATCTCCGGCCGCGGCTCGATCGGCGAGTTCGCCGCGATCGGCGGCGCCGTGACCGCCGCTGTGGTGTTCGCGCTCGGGCGCATCCTGATCGACGTGGTTCCGCACCGGGATGCGGGAGCGCGCCCATCGCTGCGCCTGGCCGTGTTCGACGTGGTGGCGCTCGCCGTGGCGGTCGGGCTGATCGCGCTGCTCGCCTGGACGGCCATTTCGGACGTGGTGGAGCGCAGCTTCCAGGGCGCCGTGGTGTTCACACTGCCGGGCGCTGTGCTGGCCGGGGTCTCGCTGGCGCTCACCGCCTACGTCGTGTTCCTGACCGCCGTGCAGCTGACGTCGATGCTGCTCTCGCTCGTGCTCGCCGTCTTCCTGGTGGTCGGCGTGTTCACGAGCATGCTGAGTTCGTCCGACCCGCTCTGGTGGCAGAAGAACCTGTCGGCGCTCGGGATGACGGACGATCTCTCCGCCTTCGCGTTCAACCTGACGCTGATCGTGGCCGGAGCGATCGTCGTGATCATCGCGCGGGTGGCGACGGCGGGCATCCCGACCCCGGATCACGCGAGTCGCAGGGGCCGCGACCTCGTGCGGTGGGCGTTCGTGCTGATCGGGGTGTTCCTCGGCTGCGTCGGCGTGTTCCCCGTCGACCGGTTCTTCGTGCTGCACAACACCGTCGCATCCGGGATGGCCGTGGTGTTCGCCGCCCTCGTGGTCGGGTTGCGCTGGTGGGTGCCCGCGATGCCGCGCGTGTTCCTGCTGCTCGGCTACGTCTACGTGGGCGTGGTGGTGGTGCTCGCCGTGTTCTTCGCCGTCGGCTACTACAATCTCACCGCGGTCGAGCTCGTGGCGGCCATCCTCATCTTCAGCTGGATCATCCTGTTCCTGCGGAACACCGCCGCGAGATACCCGTAACTGTCGCGTATCCCCGGCGTTTTGCGACAGTTGCCGGCATCTCGCGAAAACCGAGGCTGGGGATTTGCCCGGGTCGCGCCGGGCTCCCAGGGAGTGCGGGATATGGTGGGGCCATCCGGGCGAGCAGCCCACCCCCATATTGGCTGGGAAGTCGATCCAACCGAACGGCCCGCATATGGTTTCGCTCGCCCCTACCGCCGCACCCCGGGCATCCACGCTCGGCCCGATTCGCCGCACCGGCCCCCGCATCGAAGCGGCGCCCCCGGTCACCCAGAGCTTCAAGATCCTGCTGAACACCGTCCGCGACCAGGGCCTGCTCCGCAGGGCGAAGCTGTTCTACGCTCTCGTCGCCGGCGCTCTCGTCCTCGCCCTCGGCGGCGCGGTCGCCGGGATGATCCTGCTCGGTGACAGCTGGTTCCAGCTGCTCATCGCCGCAGCCCTCGGCCTGATCTTCACGCAGTTCGCGTTCCTCGCCCACGAGGCGTCGCACCGCCAGATCGCCGCATCCGGCCCCACGAACGACCGCCTCGGCAGGATGCTCGCCACGCTGGTCGTCGGCATCAGCTACTCGTGGTGGATGACGAAGCACACCCGTCACCACGCCAACCCCAACACCATCGGCAAAGACCCGGACATCGAGGTCGACACCATCTCGTTCGTCGAGGAGGACGCCGCGAAGCGCACCGGGTTCCTCGCCTTCATCACCAGGAAGCAGGGCTACCTGTTCTTCCCGCTGCTGCTGCTCGAGGGCTTCAACCTGCACGGCCGCTCGTTCGGCACCCTGTTCCAGCGCGGCAAGGTGGATGGGCGCGGCAAGGAGTTCGCGTTCCTCGCGATCCGTTTCAGCCTCTACTTCGGCGCCATCTTCTGGCTGCTGCCGCTCGGGATGGCGTTCGCCTTCATCGGCGTGCAGCTCGCCGTCTTCGGCCTGTACATGGGTGCAAGCTTCGCCCCGAACCACAAGGGCATGCCGCTGATCGCCCCCGGCGTGAAGGTCGACTTCCTCAGCCGCCAGGTGCTCACCTCGCGCAACGTGGTCGGCTTCGGCATGACCGGTCTGCTGGGCGGCCTGAACTACCAGGTCGAGCACCACCTGTTCCCGAGCATGGCCAGGCCGCACCTGCGCAAGGCCGCCGCCATCGTGCGCGAGCACTGCCAGACCGAGAACATCCCGTACACCGAGACGTCGCTGATGAACTCGTACGGCATCGTCATCGAATACCTCAACCGTGTCGGCCTGTCCGCGCGCGACCCGTTCGACTGCCCGGCCGCCGCCTCGATGCGCTGACGCGCTGACGCCTTCGCGGCTGTCCCCCGAAGAGTGGACATGCGCTCTGCACAGAGCGGTCTACCGTATGGAGTGATCGCCGGATGGCAGGCCGGACCGTATTCGGGACGGACGGCAGAACTGCACTCCCGGTTTGTGGCGGCGGCGCGAGCTTTCGGGTAGCGAGCGCCGCCGCCGATCTCGTCCCCGGATGCGGCTACGCCCCGAGCGCCCGCACCTCGACCGGCGCGAAGCGCGCTTCGACGAACCGCGCCGCCAGCTCGACCGCCCTGTCGATGCCGGAGACGTCGACCAGGTAGTAGCCGCCGACGAACTCCTTGCTCTCGGTGAACGGCCCGTCGGTGACGTGCACGCCGTGGGCGTCGGTCCTCACGACACGCGCGTCCGTCACGCTGAGCTCTTGGGTATCGACCAGCTCGCCGCTCGCCGTCAGCTCGCGCTGGAGCCCCTGGTGCGCCCTCTCGAATTCGTCCTTGAGGTCTGTCTCCATCCTGGTCACGAACTCGTCGGTGTTGTAGATCGTCAGCAGATACTTCATCGTCGTCTCCTTATCGGCCCTGTCTCCTTCACGTCGAACGGGGTGCGGCCGATTCGACAGCTCGTGAGCGGTCCTTCCCAGAATGTACGCACGCTCAGGCGCGCGGTGCACCGAATCCGCGGATCCCGGTGACCTTTCCGCGGGCCTTTGCTACCCTCGAACGGGTATGCAGTCCGCATCCACCAGCCCCCGCAGTCATGGCCGCCGCTCGGCGGAACGCCGTGCTGCCCTGCGCACGCCGGGGCCGAGGGTGCCCGTGCACCACAGGATCGGCGTGACGCTGGCCGTCCTGGCGCTCATCACCGGCTTCTCGATCGTGCCGACGGATGCCGCCCTCGCGGCGACTCTGGCCGCCCCGGTCAGCACCGTCGCCCCCGGCACGGATGCGCCGGAGCACACCCCCGCGCAGCGCATCGACGTGGATGCGACCATCGCCGCCCCGGTCGTCGCCCGCGACCAGCTCTCGGCGACCGACGGCGTGCAGACCCTCAGCAACAACGGCACGAACGCCGACTGGGCGAAGCTCGTCCTGATGTTCGGCGGGTGGCCGCAGACCGACGCGAACGTGCAGGTGATGCTGCGCTGGATGCGCCAGGAGAACGGTCCTCCCGACTGGTGGAACCGCAACAACCCGCTGAACAACGGCTACGGCTCCGGCGGAGGGGCGGGTCTCGGCAGCTATCCGGACCTCACCACCGCCGCCGAGTACGCGGCGAAGAACCTGCAGCGCGGCTACCCGGGCATCGTCGCGGGCCTCACGGCCGGCACCTCCGCCGACGCGACCGCCGCGGCCATCTGGGCGTCTCCGTGGGCCACCAGCCATTACGGCAACGGCTCCCACTGGAGCACCGCCCCCGTGCAGCTGGTCAAGGCGCCCGCCTCCGCCTGGGGCAACTGACCCCGGCTCCTTCCTCAGCCCCGTCCCGCAGCCATCGAGCCGGGACTTGTGTACGCTCCAGACCGGCGTGTCGCGTGCACAAGTCCCGGCTCGATTATTTGGGGGCCAGCCAGGCGCGGAGGCGGGGGAGCGGCCAGGTGGTGACGATGCGGTCGGCGGGGACGCCGTTGGCGGCGGCACGGGCCGCACCGTACGCGAGGAAGTCGAGCTGGCCGGGAGCGTGGGCGTCGGTGTCGATGCTGAACACGCATCCGGCCGCCAGGGCCAGCTGGATGAGGTCGTCCGGCGGGTCCTGCCGTTCCGGCCGCGAGTTGATCTCCACCGCGACATCGTTCTCCGCGCACGCGGCGAACACCCGCTCCGCGTCGAACTCCGACGGCGGCCGGGTGCCGCGCGAACCGGAGACCAGCCGTCCCGTGCAGTGCCCGAGCACGTTGGTGTGCTGGTCGCGGATGCCGCCGAGCATCCTGGCGGTCATCGTGGCCTTGTCCGAGCGCAGCTTGGAGTGCACGCTCGCGACCACCACGTCGAGCCTGCCGAGCAGCTCGGGCGTCTGGTCGAGCTCTCCGCTCTCCAGGATGTCCACCTCGATCCCGGTGAGCAGTTGCACGCTCCCGGTGTCGAGCGCCGCGATCACGTCGAGCTGTTCGGCGAGACGTTCGGCGCTCAGCCCGTTGGCGACGGTGAGGTTGGGCGAGTGGTCGGTGATCGCCTGGTACTCGCGGCCGAGCGTCGCGGCCGCCGCGGCCATCGCCTCGATCGGCGTCGTGCCGTCCGACCACTCGGTGTGCGCGTGCAGGTCTCCGCGCAGCGCCGCCCGCAACTCGTCGCCGCCCTCGGCCAGTGGATGCGCGTTCTTCTCGCGCAGATCGGCCAGGTAGTCCGGCACCTGTCCGTCCACCGCCTGCGAGATCACCTGGAAGGTGCGGTCGCCGATGCCCTTCGTGCGCTTCAGCCGCCCGTCCGCCACGCGCTCCCGCAGCTCGTCGGCGCTGAGCGGGGCGATGGTGCCCGCCGCCCTCCGGAAGGCCTGCACTTTGAACGTGGGGGCGAGTTCCCGTTCCAGCCAGAAGGCGATCTCGTTCAGGGCGTCGACAGCATCCATGGAGACCATCATGCTCCCGTTCGGCGCTGACGCAGCAGGACGACGACGACCGCGCCGATGATCGCGAGGACGGCGGTTCCGACGAACAGCAGGGAGAAGCCGTCGGAGACCGCGGTGGCAGCAGGGTCGCCGGCGCTGAGTCCCGCCGTGGTGCGGGCGGCCGCCACGCTGCCGAGGACCGCCAGTCCGAGCGCCCCTCCGATCTGCTGGCTGGTGTTGACGAGCCCGCTCGCGAGTCCGGAGTCCTGGGCGGTTGCGCCGTCGACCGCGAGCTGCGTGGCCGTGATGAAGCCTGCTCCCAGCCCGGCGCCGATCAGGATGCTCGGGCCGAGCAGCCCGCCCACGAACGAGGCGTGCGGTCCTGCGGCGGCGAGCCAGAGCATCCCGCCGGCGAAGACCACGAGGGCGGCCACGAGGGTCGGCCGCAGTCCGAGCTTGGCGATCAGGGCCGGCACGACGGCGGCGATCACCACGAGCGACCCGGCGAGGGGGAGCTGGCTGATTCCCGCGGTGAGGGCGTCGTAGCCGAGCACCTCCTGCAGGTAAACGGAGAGGGCGAAGAAGAGCGCTGTCGTCGCGCCGCCGGCGAGGAGCATGACGATGTTTCCGGTGGCTGCGTCCCTGTTGCGGAAGAACGCGAACGGCACCAGCGGATGCGCAGCGCGCCGTTCGACCAGCACGAACGCGGCCAGGAGGGCGAGCGCGGCGGCCGACGTGCCGAGGGTGACCGGGCTCGCCCAGCCGAGCTGACCGGCGAAGCTGAGAGCGGCGACGAGCGCGGTGAGCCCTGCGGTGATCGTGGCCGCCCCCGCGATGTCCATGCGCTGGCGGTCGCCGGCAGGATCGCGACCGACCAGGAACGGGATGGCGACGAGCACCACGACGCCCACCGGCACGTTCACGAAGAACACGGCCTGCCAGCCGAGCAGCGCGGTGAGCACGCCGCCGAGGAGCACGCCGGCCGCGCTCCCGATCCCGGCGACGGCGCCCCAGACGCCGAGAGCCTTCGCGCGGTCCCGTCCGGTGACGAACAGCTGGGTGACCAGCGCGAGGGAGGCCGGCGCGAGCAGAGCGGCGGATGCGCCCTGGACGGCGCGGGCCGCGAGCAGCATCCCGCCGCTCACCGAGAGCCCGGCGATGGCGGACGCCACCACGAAGCCGGCGACGCCGATCAGGAAGACGCGGCGGTGGCCGTAGCGGTCGGCGAGTCGCCCGCCGAGCAGGAGGAGTCCGCCGAAGGGCAGCACGTATGCGGTGATGACCCAGGCGAGCGCGGCGGTGTCGAGGTGGAGCTGCGTGCCGAGCGCCGGGAGGGCGATGTTCACGATGGAGGCGTCGAGCACGACGAGGAACTGGGCGAGGGCGAGCACGCCGAGCGCCCACCAGCGATGCGCGCTGCGGGTGACGGCCGGGGCGCCGACAGTGGTGGATTCGAGGGACATGAGCGATTCCTTCCGGTAGTGAGTGACTGATCAGTCACTCTTGAGGGTGTGGAAAACGGATGGTGCGACGAGAAGTGTGAGAAGGAGGGGAGCGGGGCAGGGACGGCTACGGGTGCCGGATGCCCGCGGTGAGGATGCGGGCCCAGTCGGACGAGTCGCTCTCGATCCCGGCGGTCACGATGAGGTGGCACAGCTGCCCGAAGGCGATGAAGCGCTGCACCTCGTCGTCCGTCGCGCCGGAGCGCGTCTTGGTGAAGCGGGTGATCCTGGCCATGCCCCGCCGCAGGGCAGCACCGATCTCCGGTTCTGCCGCTGCCGACTGGGCGTGTACCTGGAGCATGAGCAGCGAGCGGTCCGCGATGAGCTCCGCGTATGCGTCCCCCATCGTGTAGAGGATGTCGGAGGGCGACTGGCTCGCGCTCGCCGCCGCGCCCGTGTCGAGGGCGTCCTCGATGCGGTCGAAGCAGCGATCCAGGGCGGCCACGAACAGCTTCTCCTTGCCGGGGAACAGCTTGAACACGTAGGCGGGGGAGATCCGGGCGTGCTCGGCGACCGCCGAGATCGGGGTGCCGAGGTAGCCGGACGCCCCGAACACGTCGATGGCGCTGGCGATCACAGTCTCGCGCCGTTCTTCGGCGGTCGAGAGGGTGGAGCGCGAGGAGGAAGACATGTGAGTGACTGTACACTCACTCTTTGCGCGCGGTCAAGCGTTACGTCCCCTTACGCCGCCCAGCGCCCGGCCGCGGCCCCCGCCGCTAGCGTCGGAGGGTGAGCTCCACCATCGAGAACCTCGGCCGCGAGACCCGCCTCTATCCGCCGACCGACGCGTTCGCGGCGCAGGCGAACGTGGGGGCGGATGCGTTCGACGACGCCAGCGATCCCGTCGCGTTCTGGGAGCGTCAGGCCGCGCGGCTGGACTGGGCGGAGCCGTGGCACACCGCTCACACCTGGGAGCCCGCGACCGCCGGCACGGACGGCGAGCTGAGCATCCCGCGCGCCGAGTGGTTCGCGGGCGGCCGGCTGAACGCCGCCGTCAACTGCGTCGACCGGCACGTGGACGCCGGCAACGGAGACAGGGTCGCCATCCACTTCGTCGGGGAGCCGGGCGACACGGAGACCATCACATACGGCGAGCTGCAGCGCCGGGTCGCGAAGGCGGCCAACGCGCTCACGGCCCTCGGCATCGGGCAGGGCGACCGGGTGGTCGTCTACCTGCCGGTGATCCCGGAGACCATCGTCATCACGCTCGCCATCGCGCGCGTCGGCGCCATCCACTCGCTCGTGTTCGGCGGGTTCTCGGCGGAGGCGCTGCGCTTCCGGGTGGAGGACACCGGCGCGAAGCTGCTCGTCACGTCCGACGGCCAGTTCCGGCGCGGCACCGCGGTTCCGGTGAAGGCCAACGCCGACGCGGCCGTCGCGGGGGACAACGCCATCGAGCACGTGCTCGTGGTGCGCCGCACCGGCGACCTGACCCCGGACATCCCGTGGCAGGAGGGCCGCGATGTCTGGTGGCACGACATCGTGGATGCGGCGCCGGACACCCACGAGCCGGAGTTCTTCGACGCGGAGACGCCGCTGTTCATCATCTACACCTCCGGCACGACCGGCACGCCGAAGGGCGTCGTGCACACGACGGGCGGCTACCTCACCCAAGCGTCGTGGAGCCACTGGGCGCTGTTCGACGCCAAGGAGTCCGACGTGTACTGGTGCACGGCCGACCTCGCCTGGGTGACGGCGCACACCTACGTGCTCTACGGTCCGTTCTCCAACGGCGCCACCTCCGTCATCTACGAGGGGACGCCGAACACCCCGCATCCCGGGAGGCACTTCGAGATCATCGAGCGCTACGGGGTCACCACGTACTACACGGCGCCGACGCTCATCCGGACGTTCATGACCTGGTTCCCGCATGGCCTGGGCGACGGGTGGGAGCTGTCGAGCATCCGGCTGCTCGGCACGGTCGGCGAGGCCATCAACCCGGAGGCGTGGGTGTGGTTCAGGGAGCAGCTCGGTGCGGGAAGCGCTCCCGTGGTCGACACCTGGTGGCAGTCGGAGTCCGGTTCCGCCATCGTCGCGCCGCTGCCCGGGGTGACCGCGCTGAAACCCGGATCGGCGACCACGGCCGTGCCCGGCGTGACGGTGCGTGTCGTGGACGAGAACGGCGTGGACGTCCCGCGCGGCTCCGGCGGCTCCATCGTGATCGACGGCACCTGGCCGTCGATGGCGCGCACGGTGTGGGGCAACCCGGAGCGCTACCGGGACTCGTACTGGGCGACGTTCGCCGACCGCGGCTACTTCCTCGCCGGTGACGGCGCCGCCGTGGACGAGGACGGCTACATCTGGCTGCTCGGCCGCCTGGACGACGTCATCAACGTGTCGGGGCACCGCCTGTCGACGATCGAGATCGAGTCGGCGCTGGTCGCGCATCCCCAGGTCGGAGAGGCCGCCGTCGTCGGCGTCGACGACGCGACCACCGGCCAGGCCGTCGCCGCGTTCGTCGTGCCGAGCGGCCAGGCGTCCACCGGGCAGCCGCCCAGCGAGCAGGTGCTGCGCGATCAGGTGACGCGGGAGATCGGCGCCATCGCGAAGCCGCGTCACATCGTCATCGTCCCCGACCTCCCCAAGACCCGCTCGGGCAAGATCATGCGCAGGCTCCTCGTCGACCTCTTCGACGGACGCCCTCTCGGTGACACCACGTCCCTCCAGGACGAGACCGTGCCCCACACCATTCGCGCCCTGCTGCAGAACCGGGTCTGAGGCTAGTCGCGCGAAACCCCGGCGGAGGCGTGAACGCCGTCGGACTCGATGACCGCGTCGCGGAACGCGGCGGTGAGCGTGGCGAACGGCGGCCGGGCGAGAGGGTCGCGCGCGGTCATGGCCGTCAGCAGCGCCGTCCACTGGCCGGGCAGGTCGCCCGGGATGGGCGGGTCGGCCCGCAGCCGTGCCAGGGCGGACTCCACGGCGGAGCCGGGGAAGGTGACCGTGCGCGTGAAGCACTCCAGCAGCACGAGGCCGAGCGAGTACACGTCGCTGGCCGGGGTGGCGTGCTCCCGCGACGCCTGCTCCGGGCTCAGGTAGGCGGCCGTGCCGGTCGTCGTGCCGTTCTCGTCCGGCTCCGGCCCGACGATCCCGCTGGCGATGCCGAAGTCGGTGATGCGCGCCCGTGCGCGGAACGTCGTGGTGCCGTAGGACACCAGCATGATGTTCGACGGTTTGATGTCGCGGTGCACCACCCCGTTGGCGTGCACGTATTCGAGCGCCTCCGACACGTCGTAGGCGATCTCGGCGATCTCCCGCTCGGCGAGGGTGCGCTCCACGATCGCGGTCTGCAGGTCGGTCCCCGACACCAGCTCCATCACCAGGAACGGCCGGGGGTCGTCGAGCGCCGAGTAGTCGACGCCGGCGTCGATCAGGGACACGATGCCGTGGTGGCTGAGCCGCGCGAGCGCCGCCTGCTCCCTGCGGTACTGCAGCATCTCCTCCTCGCCACCGGAGCGGTAGACCTTGATGGCGACCTCGCGGTCGAGGAGCTCGTCCGTCGCGCGGAACACCCGTGCCTCCCCGCCCCTGCCGATGAGGGTGTGCGGCCGGTACCGGCCGAGGAGCGCGGGCACTTCGTGCTCGGACATCAGCCGGCCCGCGAACGCAGCAGCGCGAACGAGGTCTCGCCCACGATCAGGGACTCTGGATGCTCGACCGCGAGCTCGAGGTCGCTCGACAGTTCCAGCTCCCATGCCCCTCCGTCGGTCGCCGGGAGGGCGAAGTCGACGCCGTTCTCCGACGCGTTGAGCAGCAGCAGGAAGCTGTCCGACCCGGCGTGGCGCAGCTCGAACGCGATCGACTTGGCGTCCGCGTCCTCCCAGTCCTCGTCGGAGAACGGCTCGCCGTCGGCACGCACGATGTGCACAGTGTCCGTCGCGCCCGTCTCCGGCGCCTGCCGGTACCAGTCAGGACGCAGAGCCGGCTCCGCCCTGCGCAACCGGATGAGCGCGGTGGTGAAGTCGCGCAGCTCGGTGTCCGCGTCGTCCCAGTGGAACCAGGAGATCTCGTTGTCCTGGCAGTACGCGTTGTTGTTGCCCTGCTGGGTGCGCCCCAGCTCGTCGCCGCCGAGGACCATCGGCACGCCGGCGGAGAGCAGCACGGTGGCGAGGAAGTTCTTCCGCTGGCGTGTGCGCCTCGCGGTGATCTCCGGGTCGTCCGTCGGGCCCTCGACGCCGTTGTTGCATGAGCGGTTGTCGGATTCGCCGTCGGCGTTGTCCTCGCCGTTCGCCTCGTTGTGCTTCTCGTCGTAGCTGGTGAGGTCGGCAAGGGTGAAGCCATCGTGGGCGGTGACGAAGTTGACGCTGGACAGCGGGGAGCGGCGGGAGTCCTCGTAGACGTCCGGGCTGCCGAGCACGCGCTGCGAGAGCGTCGCGAGCATCCCGTCCGTGCCGCGCCAGTAATCGCGCACGTCGTCGCGGAACTTCCCGTTCCACTCCGACCAGCCGGCGGGGAACCCGCCCACCTGGTATCCGGCGGTGTCCCACGGCTCCGCGATCAGCTTGACCGTCGCGAGGGTGGGGTCCTGCTGCACGAGGGTGAGGAACGCGCTGTGCAGGCTGGCGTCTCCACCCTGCCGGGTGAGGGTGGTCGCGAGGTCGAAGCGGAACCCGTCGACGTGCATCTCGGTGACCCAGTAGCGCAGCGAGTCCATGATCAGCTGCAGCGCGGCGGGGTGGCTGACGTTGACGCTGTTGCCGGTGCCCGTCGTGTCGAAGTAGTGCGCAGCGTCGTCTTCGACGAGCCGGTAATACGCGGGGTTGTCGATGCCTTTGAAGCTGAGGGTCGGGCCGAGGTCGTTGCCCTCGGCGGTGTGGTTGTAGACCACATCGAGGATCACTTCGAGGCCGGCAGCGTGCAGCGCCTTGACCATGCCCTTGAACTCGTCCACCTGCTGGCCGGCGTCGCCGGAGGCGGCGTACTCGCCGTGCGGGGCGAAGAACCCGATCGTGTTGTATCCCCAGTAGTTGCGCAGCCCCTTCTCCTGGAGGTGCGCATCCTGCAGGAACTGGTGCACGGGCATCAGTTCGACGGCGGTGACGCCGAGCGAGGTCAGCTTGTCGATGGCGGCGGGATGCGCCAGTCCGGCGTACGTGCCGCGCGCCTCCTCCGGCACCTCGTCGAGCAGCTTGGTGAAGCCCTTCACGTGCGTCTCGTAGACGACCGTCTCGGAGAGCGGTGTCGCCGGCGGCCGGTCGTCTCCCCAGTCGAACGAGTTCGGGTCGATGACGACGGACAGGGCGACGTGCCCCGCTCCGTCGGTCTCGTCGAGCTGGTCCGGGTCGTCGAGGCTGTGCCCGAACACCGCCTGACCGGTGTCGAACGCGCCGGTGACCGCGCGGGCGTGCGGGTCGAGCAGCACCTTCTTGTCGTTGAAGCGGAGCCCGTTCTCCGGGTCCCACGGGCCGGAGACCCGCAGCCCGTACTTCGTGCCCGGCGTGAGCCCCGGCACGATGCCGTGGAAGACGTGCGCCGTGCGCTTGGTCAGCTCGGTCCTGGTCTCGGTGCCGTCGTCGGCGAAGACGCAGACGTACACGGCGTCCGCGTGCTCGCTGTAGACCGCCACGTTGGCGCCGCCATCGACCAGGGTGACCCCCAGCGGATACCGACGGGATGCCTGCTCGGTCATGCGCGTCCCGCTCGATATTCCGTTGTGTTCATGCCAGCCTCGCCTCGTGGTGAATCGTTAGATTATCTAGACATCGTCGCCTGCCGCCACCCGTTGACAGGCGCGGGGGCGTCCGCTAGCCCGCGGGCGCGACCCGCACAGCGTCGCCGAACCGGAGCAGCGCATCCGGGGTCGAACCCGCACTTTCCGGCAGGCGGTTCCCGCGCAGGTTCACCAGCACGCGCATCCCACCTCTGGTGAACGAGAACACGTCGCCGTCTGCGACGATGTCCGTCGCCCGCGCATCGGCGGGGACGGTGCGGCGCAGCGCGATGAGGTCGCGGTAGAACGCGAGCAGCCGCGCGTGCTCCTGCTGCTCCGGCTCGGACCAGTCGAGGTGCGAACGCTCGAACGTCTCCGGATTCTGCGGGTCGGGGACAACGTCGGGATCCCAGCCCATCTTCGCGAACTCGGCGATCCGGCCGCGGGCCGTCGCCTCGCCGAGCTCCTTCTCCGGGTGCGAGGTGAAGAACTGCCACGGTGTCGTCGCGCCCCACTCCTCACCCATGAACAGCATGGGCGTGAACGGCCCGAGCAGCGTGAGCGTCGCGGCGGCCGCCAGCTGCTCCTGGGTGAGCGTGGCGGTGAGCCGGTCGCCGACCGCCCTGTTTCCGATCTGGTCGTGATCCTGGCTGAACGCGACGAGCCTGGTGTGGGGGATGTCCGCATCCAGTGGCCGTCCGTGATGGCGTTCCCGGAAGCTCGACCAGGTGCCGTCGTGGAAGAAGCCGCGGTCGAACACCTTCGCCAGCGACGCCACGCCCGCGAAGTCGGCGTAGTACCCGGTGGTCTCGCCGGTGAGGTTCGCGTGGATGGCGTGGTGCACGTCGTCGTCCCACTGGGCGCCGATGCCGTAGCCGGTGCGCGCGCGGTCACGGATGATGCGCGGGTCGTTGAGGTCGCTCTCGGCGATCAGCGTGAGCGGGCGGCCGAGCTCGGCGCTCGCCGCGTCCACCCTGGTCGCCAGCTCCTCCAGGATGTGCACGGCGCGTTCGTCGTGCAGGGCATGGACGGCATCCAGTCGCAGCCCGTCGACGTGCAGCTCGCGCAACCAGTACAGGGCGTTGTCGACGATGTACTGCCGCACCTCGTCGGACTGCGGCCCGTCGAGGTTGACCGACGCTCCCCAGGTGCTGTGGCCGTCGCCCAGATACGGGCCGTAGACCGGCAGGTAGTTGCCGCTCGGGCCGAGATGGTTGTAGACCACGTCCTGGATCACCGCGAGGCCGCGGGCGTGGCAGGCGTCGACGAACCGCTGGTATGCGGCGGGGCCGCCGTACGGCTCGTGCACCGCGTACCAGAGCACGCCGTCGTAGCCCCAGCCGTGCTCGCCGTTGAACGCGTTGACCGGCAGCAGCTCGACCGCATCCACCCCCAGCTCGACGAGGTGGTCGAGCCGGGCGATGGCGGAGTCGAGGGTTCCGATGGGGGTGAAGGTGCCGATGTGCAGTTCGTAGATCACGGCGCCGGTCAGCTCCCTGCCGCGCCACGCCCCGTCCGCCCACTCGTGCGCGGACGGGTCGAACTCGCGGCTCAGCTCGTGCACGCCGTGCGGCTGCCGCAGCGACCGGGGGTCGGGATGCGGCCCGTCTCCGTCGACCACGAAGCCGTAGTCGAGCGGGGCGTCGCCCGGCAGCGGCGCGTCGAGCTGCCACCAGCCGCCGTCCGTGCGCGTCAGGACGTGCTCTGCGCCGCTGTCTCCGCCGCCGATCACCAGGGAGACGGTGGATGCGCCGGGCGCCCACACCGGGAACCGCCGGTTCACAGCGCCACCAGCAGCGCGACGGGGTAGCGCTCGAAGATCCTGGCCAGCGGGGTGACCCCCGTGTGCTCCGCACCGGTCAGTTCGTCGCGCATCCGTTGTCCTCCGAGGTCGATGGTGGTGTCTCCCCAGCCTCCCGTAGCGGAGAGGCCGATGGGGAGCCTGGTCGCGAGCGCGATGGCGCCGCCGCGGTCGAAGCCGACGAGGTGGTCGGCCTGAGCGCCCTCCGCGAGCACCGGCCGGTACGTCGTGAACAGGTCGGGCCGGTCGCGGCGCAGGCGCAGAGCGCGCGAGGTGACGAGCACCTTCGCGGCCCCGGAGGAGTCGATCTCCGGCAGCCAGCCGTCGTCGATCCTGGCGAGCAGCGCATCCGCCACCTCGAAGCCGACCGGGCGCCGGTTGTCCGGGTCGACCAGCGACTGCTCCCAGCGCTCGCTGCCCTGATAGACGTCCGGCATCCCGGGGGAGAGCAGCTGCAGCAGCTTGGCGCCGAGGCCGTTGGATGCTCCCGCCGCGTCGATCCGCGCGACGATCGCCTCGATCTCCCCGCGCACGATGTCGTCGTCGTATGCCGCGTCGACCAGGCCGAGCAGACGCTCCTCGAAGTCTGCGTCCCCGTCCGTCCACGACGTGCGCGTCCCCGCCTCGCGGGCGGCCTTGAGCGCATATTCGCGCAACCGCTCACGCGAGATCGGCCACGCGCCGACCGCGGCCTGCCACAGTCCGTCCTCCAGCGACGGGTCGCCGATGGATGCGCGGGCGCCCACCTCCCGCAGGAACCGCGCCCACGCCCCCGGCACCTCCGCGAGCTCGGAGACGCGGGCGCGGGTGTCCTCGCCGCGCTTGGTGTCGTGGGTGCTCAGCGTGGTCAGCGACTCGGGCAGACGGGCCAGCCGGTCGGCCTGCCGCTCGTGGAACGTGGCGACGGACACGGCGAACTCCGCGGGCTCCGCGCCCACCTCGGTGAGCGTGATGAGCCGCGTGTACCGGTAGAAGGCGTTGTCCTCGACGCCCTTGGCCATGATCATCCCGCTGGTCTGCTGGAACCGGACGGCTGCGGGGTCGGCAGGGTCGGACAGGCGCTCGGAGACGCGGCCGATGGCGTCGGCGATGTCCGGCCGGGAGGCGAGCGCGGCATCCCGTGCGGTGTGGAGGTGTTCGAGACCGAACGGGAGGTAGCTGCGGTAGACGGGGAAGCAGGCGGCGAGCTCGGCGATGGCGTCGACCGTGTCCTCCCCGGCCTCTCCGCCGTCCAGCTGGCGGGCGATTCTGCGCACCTCCGAGTTCAGGATGCCGTCGGCCACGGCGCGCTTGCGGTCGTGCACGAGCGTCGCCCAGTCCGTCTCCGCGTCGCCCGCGAGCTCAGTGAGTTCCTGCTCGCCCGCCTGGTCGACGAAGACGCGGTCGATCAGCGCCAGCGCGTCATACCCCGTCGTGCCGCTGACCGGCCAGTCCGGGATGCGCTCGTCGCCCTCGATGATCTTCTCCACCCACACCGGCTTGCCGTCGGCGAGCGCGGCCAGGCGCTCCAGGTAGCCTCCGGGGTCGGCGAGGCCGTCCGGGTGGTCGACCCTGAGCCCGTCGACGAGGCCGTCGCGCATCCACCTGCCGATCTCGACGTGGGAGTCGTCGAAGACCTTCTCGTCCTCCACCCGGATGCCCGCGAGCGTGTTCACCGCGAAGAACCGGCGGTAGTTGAGGTCGTGGTCCGCGCGCCGCCAGGAGACCAGCTCGTAGTGCTGGCGGTCGTGCACCTCGGCGGGGCTTCCGCCCTCCGTGCCCGGGGCGATGGGGAAGCGGTGCTCGTAGTAGCGCAGCTCGCCGTCGACGAGCTGCAGCTCTGCGGTGTCGTCGTCGCTGCCGAGCACCGGGATGCGTACCCGGCCTCCTCCTGCCGCCCAGTCGATGTCGAAGTGGCCGGCGTACGCGGAGTCCTGACCGTGCGTGAGCAGATCCCACCACCAGGCGTTCAGGCGCGGGGTCGCGATGCCGACGTGGTTGGGCACGATGTCGACGAGCACCCGCAGTCCGCGGCGGTGGGCGGCGTCGGAGAACGCGCGCAGCGCATCCTCTCCTCCGCGGGCCGGGTCGACGCGGGAGTGGTCTATCACGTCGTAGCCGTGTGCTGAGCCCGGCTCCGCCTCCAGCAGAGGGGAGAGGTACACCCAGCCGGCGCCGAGCCTCCGCAGATAGCCGAGAAGTTGTGCGGCGTCGCGCAGGGTGAATTCGGGGGTGATCTGGATTCGATAGCTACTGGTGCTCACGTTTGTCATCCTCTTCGCGTCCGCCCCCGCTGGGAAGGCCCGCATTCTCCGAAGTTCCTGGCAAGGGGGTAGAAGCGACGGGCGGGGAGTGGGAGCGTCGTTCACAGGTCGGCGGACAGCCGACGCGAATGCGTGAGAAAGGGAGGATCGTCATGGGACTCGACGACAAGATCCACAACGCTGCTGAGAACGCAGGGGGCAAGGCCAAGGAAGCGGCTGGCAAGGCCACCGGCAACGAGCGCCTCGAAGCTGAGGGCAAGGCGGACCAGACCAAGGCCGACCTGAAGAACGCCGGCGAGAAGGTCAAGGACGCGTTCAAGGAATAGTCCACGAACGACGAGAAACGGCCGTACCCCGGAATGGGGTGCGGCCGTTTCTCGGTGCACAGACTCTTCACCGCGCGTTCATCTGGTGTTCACCGCTCCGCGGGAGTAAGTTCCGGAGAATGGGCGACCGTGTGGAGCGCGCCAAGGCCTGGCGCGGAGTGGGTATCGGGCTGTCGTTCGCCGTTCTGGCGGCGATCGCGACCGGTGCGCTCGCCGTGGCCATCCCGACGCAGGGCGAGAATCCGCGGGCCTGGGGAGTGATCGTGTGCGGTGTTCTCACCGTCGCGATCTGCGTCCAGCTGGCCCTCCGGAACTGGCGCAGGATCCGTCATTACCGGGGCGACGACCTCCCGCTGGCGAGGGCTGGAGCGAAAAACCGTACGACCGGTTAATGCTAGTATTTTGGGCACGAGGCGCCGGTGTTGGTCGACGCCGTCACGGGGGTTATGGCGCACCCGCCGGCGCCTCTTCTCCGCTGCGCCCCCTCGTCACGGCAACAGGATGACCTTCCCGCCGGGGTGACCGGACTCCACCAGCCGCTGCGCATCCGCCGCCTTGCCCAGCGGGAACGTCCGCGCGATCTCGACCACGAACTCGCCGCGTGCGATCAGGTCGAGCGCAGCTCCGTACGCCTCCTCCCGCCACGCCTGCTCCTGCGGTGTGAGGGGAACGGGACTGCCACCCGCCCACGCCTGGATGCCCCACTCGGCGGCGCGTGCGCCCATCACGATGGTGCCGATCCGCGAGCGGTCGTCGACCAGTTCGAAGGACGCCTCCAGCGCTTCGTCGGTGCCAACCGCATCCAGGATGCGGTCGTAGCCCTGCGGCGCTGCGGCGCGCAGACGATCGACCAGCCCCGGTCCGTATTCCACCGGGATCGCACCGAGGGCGAGCAGGGCGTCGTGGTTGCCCGCGCTCGCCGTGGCCACCACGGTGGCGCCGTCACGTGTCGCGAACTGGATCGCCGCGCGTCCCACGCTGCCGGAGCCTCCGTGGATGAGCAGCGTCATCCCCTTCCCGACGCCCAGCGAACGCAGCGCCTGGTACGCAGTGCTCACCGGAACCCCGATCGCGGCGGCCTGCTCCCAGGTCACCGCTCCCGGCTTCCGCACCAGCTGGGCCGTGGATGCGGTGAGCTGGCTCGCGTATGCACCGTGCGCCCCGCGCACCACCACCTCATCGCCCACCGCCCAGTCCGCGACGCCGTCGCCGACCTCGGACACGACGCCGGCAGCGTCGGAACCGAGCCCGCGCGGCCCGGTGATCGGACCGCTCGGCCGCAGCGCAGACCGGATCTTCCCGTCGATCGGGTTCACTCCCGCCGCCCGCACGTCGACCACCACGCCGCCCGCCGGCGCCGTCAGAGGCGGAACGTCCACCACTTCGAGCACCTCCGGCCCGCCGAACCGCTCGTACTGCACCCGCTGCCCCATCACCGCTCCTCTCGCCGCGTCCCCAACCCCACCCCGAAACTATCGAGTCCGCACTTATGCACGCGACACGCCGGGGTGGGGCGTGCATAAGTCCGGACTCGATTTTCAGGGGGAGGTGAGCGCGGGCTCGCGGCGGGCGAACGCGGCGCGGTAGCGCGTCGGCGCGACGCCGACCTCCGCGTCGAAGTGGTGGCGCAGCAAGGTCGCGCTGGCGAACCCGCACTGGCGAGCCACTTCATCCACCGGCAGGTCGGTCGTCTCCAGCAGCAGCCGCGCGTGCAGGATGCGCTGGGTGGTCAGCCACTGCATCGGCGACACCCCGGTCTCGGCGACGAAGCGGCGGGAGAAGCTGCGGGTCGACATGTGCACGCGGTCGGCGAGCCCGCTGACCGTGTGGTTCTCGTCGAGGTTCTCCGTGAGGTGGGCGAGCAGTTCGGTGAAGGTGTCGTCGGCGCAGTCCGGCACCGGCCGTTCGATGTACTGCCGCTGGCCGCCGTCGCGCTGCGGGGGGACGACCATGTTGCGTGCGATGGAGTTGGCCGTCGCGCTGCCGAGCTCCCTGCGCACCAGGTGCAGGCTCGCATCCACCCCGGCGGAGGTGCCGGCGCTCGTGATCAGGTTGCCGTCGTCGACGAACAGCACATCGGCGTCGACGTCCGCGGCGGGGAAGCGCCGGGCGAGCGCGTCGGCGTAGCGCCAGTGCGTCGTGACCTTGCGGCCGTCGAGCAGCCCGGCCGCGCCGAGGATGAACGCGCCGGAGCACACGCTGAGCAGGATCGCGCCGCGGTCGGCCGCGCGGCGCAGAGCGTCGATCAACTCGGGCGGGTACTCGTCCCTGATGCGCGCGGCCGGCACGGCGATCAGGTCGGCGTCGTCCATCGCCTCCAGCCCGTACGGCGCGATGATCGGCGCTCCTGTCGGGTTCGGGATGGGGACGCCGGGCTCGATCGCGCACACCCGGAAGTCGAACGGCTCGATGCCGGCGTAGCTGCGGTCGAGGCCGAAGACCTCGCAGACCACGCCGAATTCGAACATGGCGAAGTCGTCGATGAGCGGCACTGCGACAGAGCGGATCATGCCCGTCAGCATACTGGCCGAATCTTTGCGAAGGAAGACCCAAAGCCATCTCGTGGCCGAATGTTTTCTTCCGTAACGTTCATGTCATGGCACAGGGAATCTTCGTACAGGGTATGGAACACGGCTGGATCGGCCACGCGACCGGCGCCGAGAGTGCGATCGACCGCATCCCGCGTCGTCGGCGGTTCGTGTTGAGCGAGTGGCTTCCGGCAGCACTGCGGGCGCGCGGGATGCGCGTCGACCGCGAGACGGAGCGCGCGTACGCCGACCTCAGCGCGGCGCGCGACGCCCGGGAGTCCGGTCGCTGACCGTTCCGCCGCTGCAGGACACCGGTCGTAACGCGGTCTAGACGGGCCGAACCTCCCGCGCTACTCTCAGCGCATACCCAGGCCCGCCTCGGCCGGGGTCACGGAGGGTGGGGAAATCATGTGGGATAACTTCTGGAACATCATCTGGCTCTTCTTCTGGAGCTTCGCGTTCATCGCGTACTTGTTTGCGCTGTTCTCGATCGTGGGCGACCTGTTCCGCGACCACAAGCTCAACGGCTGGTGGAAGGCGCTGTGGATCATCTTCCTGATCTTCGTGCCGTTCCTCACCGCGCTGGTCTACCTGATCGCACGCGGGCCTGGCATGGCGGAGCGCAGCCAGAAGGAAGCGCGTCAGGTGCAGAGCGCGACCGACCAGTACATCCGGACCGTCGCGAGCACGAGCCCGGCCGACGAGATCGCCAAGGCCAAGCAGCTCCTCGACCAGGGTGTCATCACCCAGGAGGAGTTCGCGCACCTGAAGGCCCGCGCCCTCGCGCACGACGGAACGCCGGCCGGTGGGGCTCATGCAGCGCCGTCTGCGCCGGCACCTGCCGCCGCAGCGCCCGCCGCGCCGACACCGCCCGCACCGCCTGCTCCGCCCGCTGCCTGACGCAGCCCTGACGCGGCGAGCGCCCCAGAAGAAGGGGTCCGTGTTGACCGACCGGTATGCAAAGAGGTTTGCTTAAGGGGTCGGCTGGCGCAGACGCTGGGATCCAGGGGCCCTTTCGACCGCGCCGGCTACTTACCCGCTGCGTGTGTGGGAGGGAGCGTTCTCTCCCACACACGCCGGGCGGGGTCGACGACCGTCCGTGGTCACTCCGGCATCGTCACGACGACCTTGCGGCCGCGCTGCGCACGGTCTGCCGCGCGGTGCGCATCCCGGATGCGCTCGAACGGCACCGCATCCACGGCGGGGGCGGTCAGTTCGCCGGCGGCGAGCATCCCGAGCAGTGCCGTGAGGTCGCGGCGGTAGTCGTTGCGTCTCGTCGCGACCAGCCCCGGCACCGAGCACACCCGCTGCCGCTGCGCTCCGAAGCGGTGTGCTGCGGCGGTGAGCGAGCCGCGCAGCGAGTCGCCGCGCTCGTGTCCTCTGCGCCCGACGAACGCGGTGTGCACCCAGGTGCCGCGCGGCGAGAGGGCGGTCAGCACCTCCGGTGACCCGGTGTGGTCGATGGCGGCGTCGGCCCCGCCGTCCGTCGCGTTCTTGACGCGCGCCGCCCAGAGCGGGTCGGTGTAGTCCACGAACGTCACGCCCAGTGCCTCCGCGGCTTCCCTCGACCGGGTGGATGCGCTGCCGAACACCGTCAGCCCCTCGCGCGTGGCCAGCTGCGCGGCGTACGAACCGACTGGACCGGTGACGCCCTGGACGAGAACGCTGCCGCCTGCATCCACCTCCGCCAGCCGGAGGGCGTGGGATGCGGTCACCAGGTCGAGCGGCGCCGTCGCGGCGACCGCGCAGTCGAGTCCGTCCGGAACGGGGGCGAGGAGCGAGGCGGGGATGACCAGTCGGGTGGCGTGCGCGCCCATTCCGGGGAGCACCCCGGCAACGCGCGCTCCGGCGCGCAGCCCCAGCACGGCCGAGACGGCCGACTCGGTCTCGAGCACGCCGACGAAGTCGTATCCGGGGACGAACCCGGGGAACGGGTGGAAGACGTAACCCCCGCGGCGCGCGAGCACGTCCGTCGATCCGACGGACGCGTGGGTGACCCGCACGACCACCTCGGTGCCGCGCGGTGCGCGCACCTCCTCGTCGACGAGCTGGACGACGTCGGCGTCGCCGAACGCGGTGATCCGCGCCGCTGTGCGCTCCGGCACGGTTCAGCCGGCCCTGCGGGCGAGCAGCCCCGACCGCTCCTGGTGCGCCTCGAACCAGTCGGCGACGTACCAGCACATCGGGACGATCCGCAGCTCGGTGTTCGCCTCGATGTCGTTCACGGCGTATTCGACCAGCTGCGCCGCATACCCTTTCCCGCGTTTCGCGGGGGTGGTGAACGCCCTCGTCAGCGAGATCGAACCGCCCAGGATGCTGTAGTCCAGCACGCCGACCAGCTCGCCGTCGATGTGCATGGCGTACCGTTTCGCATCCGTTTCATTGCTGAACTCCGTGGCCATGCGCCCATCGTACGTCCGTCGCGCACGAACGGAACCCGAGGTAGGCTGACGCCGTGGGAACCCGACCCGCACCCGATCGGGCTTCCGCGCGCTTTCCGCGTTCGAGCCACAGCAGGCCAGGCCGCAGGCGACATCCGTCGCGTGTGCACCGAAGACTCTGGAGCTGTTGTGACGTTCGATTCCCCGTCGCCCCTCTCGCCCGCCCATGAGGCGCTGCTCGCGCAGGTGCCGATCCGCGACAGGGCGGTGATCGAGACCGAGACGCTCGGCTACGAGCACGAAGGGGTGGCCCTCGAGGGCTACCTGGCGAGGGATGCGCAGGCCGACGAGCGCCGCCCGGCCGTCCTCCTGCTGCACGACTGGCACGGCGTCGGCGACACGGTCAGGATGCGCGCCCAGATGCTCGCCCGCCTCGGCTATGTGGCGTTCGCGGCCGACCTCTACGGCGTCGGCGTGCGACCGCAGGGTGACGCGGCGCCCGCGGAGGCGGCGAAGTACTACAACGACCTGGCGCTGCTGCGCACCAGGGTCGCCGCCGGCTTCACGGTGCTGCAGCAGCATCCCACCGTCGACCCGGCCAGGCTCGCGGTCATCGGCTACTGCTTCGGCGGTACGGCCGCGATCGAGTTCGCGCGCACGGGAGCGCCCGCCCGCGGTGTCGTGTCGTTCCACGGCGGGCTGATCGCGCACGATCCGTCCGACGCTGCGGCGATCGCCGCCTCCCTCCTGGTGCTGACCGGCGGCGACGACCCCGTGGTGCCCCCGGATGCGGTGGTCGCGTTCGAGAACGAGCTGCGCACCGCCCCGCACGTCGACTGGCAGGTGACCACATACTCCGGTGCGCCGCACGCGTTCACGATCCCCGGAACGGACAGGTACCGCCCGACGGCGGACGCGCGCAGCTGGCGGGCGATGGTCTGTTTCCTCGACGAGGTGTTCGCCTGAGCGGTACCCTCGCCAGATGGATCACCCGGAACTGTTCGAAAACGGCGACCCGTTCGTCGAACGGATGCGCGCCATCTGCCTCCGCTTCCCCGACGCCGTCGAGGTCCAGACCTGGGGACGCCCCACCTTCCGCGCAGGCAAGAAAGTCTTCGCCCTCGCCGGAAGCGGCCTCGCGCGCCCATACTCCCTGGTCTTCAAGCCGGACCCGGACGAGGCGAAAGCCTTCCACGAGGACCCTCGCTTTTTCGTGCCCAAATACTGGGGAGCATCCGGCTGGCTGGGCATCGACATCGACCAGGCCGCCGACGACGCCACCTGGAAAGAGGTCGCCGAACTGATCGAAACCTCCTACCGCCAGGTGGCGTTGAAGCGCCAATTGGCGGTACTCGACGGTGTCATGTAAGCTCTAATCCGGCCCGTGAGCAGCAATGTTCGAAGGCATTGCGCCCGTAGCTCAACGGATAGAGCATCTGACTACGGATCAGAAGGTTGGGGGTTCGAATCCCTCCGGGCGCACACTGGTTGAGACAGTAGACACGGCCCCCGCTTCGGCGGGGGTTTTGTCGTTGGCGGGGGTAGGCGATCTGCCAGGCTGGACTCCGACGTCCCCCACCGAGGAGCTCCCGATGCCGCGCATCACATCCCCGCAGGCCAAAGCGACGTTCGTCGTCCTCGGGTGCGCCGCCGCGGTCGTCGCCGCCGTGTTCGGGGCGCTGGCGCTCAGCGTGACGGGTGGCCTCGTCCTGTACTGCGCGGTCCTCGGGGCCGTCATCGTGTTCGGGGCGCGGGTCTTCCGGGGCGAGGACGAGGACGCTATGGCGCCGCGACCCCTCTGGCGCATGACCGCGAAGCCGGCCGCCGGATTCGTGCTGGCCGGGTTCTTCGCCCTCCAGGCCGTCTCGACCGGCGTCAGCGCAGCGAACGCCGACGCGTACGCGCCGCTGTACGTCGTGGCCATCGCCTTCTCGCTGGCGGTCGCGGCCGCGTACCTGAACTCGTCGCTGCGCCTGCGGCGCGGGTAGCGCGCGGCACCGGACGCACACGCTTCCACGCGTCGGCTTGACGCGTGGACAACTATGTACATAGACTCGCTCATGTTCATAGTTGTCCACGTACAAGGAAGTACCCGAATCAATGAAGATTGCCGTTGTCGGTAGCTACGGAGCCGGCCTCACCATGCGTGTTCCCTTGGCGCCCGAAGCCGGCGAGACCGTGTCTGGAGGCACGTTCGACAGTGGGCCAGGCGGCAAGGGGTCGAACCAGGCCGTCGCCGCCGCGCGGCTCGGCGCGGACGTCTCCCTGCTCACCGCCGTCGGAGACGACGACTTCGGGCGAGCGGCGCGCGAGTTGTGGCGGGCGGAAGGTGTCGACGCATCCAAGGTCGTGACCGGCGCTGGCGCGACGATGGTCGGCTTCATCCTGGTCGAACCGTCCGGGGAGAACCGCATCGCGATCGCGCCCGGTGCACTGGATGAGCTGGGGGAGGCCGCCGTCGAGACGTTCCGCGACGAGATCGCCGCCGCCGACATCCTGGTCGTCTCGATGGAGATCCCGATGGATGCGGTCGCCGCCGCCCTGCGGATCGCCAGGGAGGAAGGCACTCGCACCCTGCTCAACCCCGCGCCCGCGAAAGCTCTGCCGGACGACGCCTGGGCGCTCATCGACATCATCACCCCCAACCAGACCGAGGCGCCCGTGCTCCTCGGGCTCGGACCGGATCACGGACGCAGCGAGCGGGAACTGGTCGAGGCGCTCCGCGAACGGCTCGACGGCGGGGTCATCCTGACCCGCGGATCCGATGGTGCCCTGCTCAGCGACAGCGACGCCGACGCCGACGCCGACGCCGACGCCGGCGCCGACAACCCTGCAGACACCATCGTGGCCATCCCGCCCGCCGTCCCCGTGCGCGTCGTGGACACCACCGGGGCAGGCGACTCCTTCACCGCCGCGCTCGCCGTCGCGATCGCCGAGGGCAAGACCCTTGCAGACGCCGCACGGTTCGCCGCGCTCGCCGGCGCCCACACGGTGTCGATCCCCGGGGTCATCCCCGCCCTTCCCACCCGCGCTCAGCTCACCCAGACGAATGGACCGACTCGATGACCGCCACCACCTCAGCGCCGCAACGGAGCGCGATCGACTTCCGCAAGATCCTGCACGCCCGTGAGGCCGGAGTGTTCGCAGCGCTGGTGCTGCTCTTCGTCCTCGGAACCGTGCTCTCGCCCAGCTTCCTGCAGGGCGGGAACCTGCTGTCCGTCGGCCAGCAGGTCTCGCAGATCGGGATCATGGCCGTCGGGGCGACGTTCGTCATCGTCAACGGCGAGATCGATCTCTCCGTCGGCTCCATCTACGCCCTGTCTGCGATCAGCACGGGCATGGCCATCGCCGCCGGGGTCGCCTGGCCGCTCGCGATCGTCATCGGCCTGCTCGTCGGCGTCGTCGCCGGTCTCCTCAACGGACTCGCGGTGGTGCTGCTCGGCGTCCCGTCGTTCATCGTGACGCTCGGAAGCCTCAGCGTCTTCCGCGGCGTGGCCCTGCTCATCTCCGACGGCGCCCCCATCTCGCTCAGCGCGTCGAACCCCGGTGTCGCCGAATTCAACCTGCTCGGTCAGGGCAGGCTGTTCGGCGTCATCCCGATGCAGTTGCTGTTCTTCATCGTGATCGTCGCGCTCGGGGTCGTTCTCCTCTCCCGCTCGCGGCTCGGATTCAACACGTACGCGGTGGGCGGCAACAAGGAGGCCGCTCGCCTGGTGGGCATCAACGTCTCGGGCGTGAAGGTCGCGGCGTTCGTGCTCTCCGGATTCACCGCGGCCGTCGCCGGTGTGCTCGGCCTCTCGTTCCTGTCCTACGTGCAGGGCGTCACGGGCAGCGGACTCGAACTCACCGTCATCTCGGCCGTCATCATCGGCGGGGCCGCCCTGTTCGGAGGCTCGGGCACCATGTGGGGCACCGTCATCGGCGTGGTCTTCATCGGAGTGCTTCAGAACATCCTGAACATCAACGGCATCTCGTCGTTCTGGCAGACCGTCGTCACCGGTCTCGTCATCGTCGCCGCGGTCGCGGCGGACACCTGGCAGCGCAAACGCAAAACCCGCGCGTGACACCCGGATGCGCCGATGCAGACGCATCCGGATCAGCACCATCCAGCAGCACGTCATCACACACGAAGGAGTATTGATGTCATTCCGCACCATTTCGCGCCGCGTCCTCGCGGCGGGAGCCATGACAGCCGCCCTGGCCATCGCCATCACCGGCTGCGGCGCGATCACCAACGCAACAGCAGACTCGACCTCGGGAGGCGGCTTCCAGCTCGCCGACTACATCCAGAAGCGCGTGGATGGGGGAGAGAAGCTGCGCATCAAGCTCAGCTACCACGACCCGTCGCTCGCCTTCGCCACGCCGATCGGCCAGGGGATGGAGCGGGCGGGCTCCGAGCTCGGCGCAGACGTCCAGCTCATCGGCCCGACCGGCGGCGACGCTGCGAAGCAGGTCGCTGAGCTGCAGACCCTCATCCAGCAGAAGTCGGTCGACGGTCTGGCCGTCTCGTCCGCCAGCTCGGACGCGCTCAAGCCGGTGATCGCCGAGGCGTACAACGCGGGCATCCCGATCATCTCGTTCAACACCGACAACCCGGACTCCAAGCAGATGGGCTTCGTCGGCCAGGACCTGAAGGCGTCGGGGAAGTCCGAGGCGGAGGAGCTGCGCAAGGCGCTCGGCGACACCGCCACGGGCAAGGTCGTCGTCTTCTCGCTCGACACCGGGGCCGGCTGGTCGAACGACCGGTTCGGCGGATTCAAGGAGGGGATGAGCGGCTCCACGCTGGAGGTCGTCGGCCCGGTGAACGTCGGCAACGAGCCGAACGCCGCGTACAACGTGGTCGACTCGACCATGTCCGGCCAGTCCGGGGTCGTGGCCATCGCCGGCCTCGACTGCTGCAGCACCACCGCATCCGCCAAGTGGGTGCAGCAGTCCGGCAACGCGGGAAAGATCACCACGGTCGGATTCGACCTCCTTCCGCAGACCGCCGAGTTCATCAAGGACGGCGTGATGACGTTCACCATCAGCCAGAACCCGTCCGAGCAGGGATACCAGGCGGTGAAGGTGCTCGTCGACTTCCTGAAGAAGGGCACCAAGATCTCCGGCGTCGACACCGGCGCGCAGATCATCACCAAGGACAACCTGTCCGAAGCAACGGTGGAGGGCTAGGCCATGACGTTCCCGTCGTCCGGCGACGGTGCGGCCGTGAAGCCGCGCCCCGCCATCCGCATCACCGGGCTCAGCCGCCGGTTCGGCCCGGTGCGCGCGTTGGAGGATGTGACCTTCGAGGTGCCGGAAGGCGAGGTGACGGCCCTGCTCGGTGAGAACGGCGCAGGCAAGTCGACACTGCTGAAGGTCCTCGCGGGGCTGCAGCCGCCGAGCGACGGGACCGTCACCGTCGGCGACGCGCCGGTGACGCGCTACGACCCGCACACCATGCTCACCGAGCACGGCGTCGCCATCGTGCCGCAGGAGTTGTCGCTGCTGCCGGAGCGGACCGTGGCCGAGAACATCCTGGTCGGGGTGGAGCCCGGCAGCCGCTGGTTCCCCTCCCGTCGCAGGATGACCGCCCGCGCCACCGAACTGCTCGCCCAGCTCGACCTCAGGCTCGACCCGGCAGCGCCGGTCGGAACGCTCGACCTCGCGACGCAGCAGCTGATCGTGGTGGCGCGCTCGATCGCCCGCGGCTGCCGCATCCTGATCCTGGACGAACCCACCTCGGTGCTGACGCCCGCGGAGTCGGAGCGCTTGTTCGCGCTCATGGCGACGCTCAAAGCGCAGGGCGCCACCATCGTCTACGTGTCGCACAGGATGCCGGAGGTGTTCCGGCTCGCCGACCAGATCGAGGTGCTGCGCGACGGCAGGCACGTGGCCTCCTGGCGCCGGTCGGAGACCACGCCGGAACAGGCCGTGGCCGCGATGGTCGGCCGGGAGCTCGGCAACCTCAGCAGGCGTGCGGACACGACGGACGCGTCGGCCTGGCGGGATGCGCCCCCAGTGCTCGCCGTGACCGGGCTCGCCGGCCGTGCCCATCAGGACGTGACGTTCGAGGTGCGCCCGGGCGAGATCCTCGGTTTCGCCGGGCTTCCGGACAGCGGCCGCGTCGAGATGCTGCGCAACCTGTTCGGAGCGGACAGGGGAACGGGCGGAAGCGTCGACCTGCTCGGCTCGCCGTATCAGCAGCGGTCGCCCGCGGAGTCTGTCCGGCGCAAGCTGGCGTTCGTGCCGGGTGAGCGCAGGGCGCAAGGGCTGCTGAGCACGATGAGCGTCGGCGAGAACATCGGCGTGCTCGAGGTGCGCAGGCTCACCAGGTTCGGGCTCGTGCGCCGCCGCCAGTTCGACCGGGACGCCGCGGCCTTCTCCGCAGCGATGACGGTGAAGACCGCGTCGCTCGACACCCCCATCGTGAACCTCTCCGGAGGCAACCAGCAGAAGGCGATGCTCGGCCGCTGGATGGCCATCCAGCCCGACGTCCTCGTTCTCGACGAGCCGACACGAGGGGTGGATGTCGGTGCTCGCGCCGAGATCTACGAGCAGCTGTACGCCCTCACCGCCCGCGGGGTCGCGATCGTCTGCTCGTCGTCCGACCTGCCGGAGCTCCTGACGATCACCGACAGGATCGCCGTCATGGCAGAGGGCCGCATCGTCGCCGTGCTCGACTCGGCGGACGCCACCGAGGAGTCGATCATGTCCGCCGCCACCGGCGCGAACGCGTCGGCCTCCTCCGCCGCATGACCACCAGGGAAAGGACCCGACCATGAAGAAGCACGGCATCCTGAACGCCGAACTGAGCGGCGCACTCGCGACGCTCGGCCACACCGATCTGATCCTCGTCGTCGACGCCGGTTTCCCCATCCCGCGCGACGCCCACCGCATCGACCTCGCGCTGGCGGAGAACCTGCCCGACCTGCGCACCGTGCTCGGCCTCATCGCCGGCGAATTGGTGGTCGAGGGCGTCGTCCGGGCGGACGACGTCGTCAGCAACAACCCCCGGCTCGACGAGTGGCTGCAGTCCACCTTCGCCGAGGCCGAGTTCAGCACGCGCACCCACGCCGAGATGCTGGGCGATGTCGCAGCCCAGGCGAAGGTCATCGTGCGAACGGGCGCCTTCGAGCCGTGGGGCAACATCGGCCTCGTCTGCGGCGTCGACGTTCCGCGCTGGTTCGGCGGCGACGGCGTGATCGCGCCCGACTATTACGCAGACCGGCTCTGACCCGGTCGCGCATCCCCAGACCTGCACCACACCACAAGCACCGCGACCGCGGTGCCCGCGAAAGGAAACAGAAACCGTGACTGACACTTCGACCACCGAGCTGATTCTGGCTCCGGCGCAACTCGCACCGTACATCCAGCACACCAAGATCGAGGTCGGCCTCACCCGCGACGAGATCGTCGCCCACGCCAAGGAGACCGTCGAGCACGGCTTCAACGCCGCGATGGTGCCCGCATCCTGGGTCGACGTGGTCGCCGCAGAACTCGCGGGCACGGGCGTCGGCATCGCGACGGCGCTCGACTTCCCGACCGTCGGGGTGACCACGAGCGCGGGCAAGGCCGCCGAGGCGGAGTCGATCGCCAAGCTCGGCGCCACCCAGCTGGACATCGGTGTGCAGATCGGCTGGCTGAAGAGCGGGATGTACGACGCGTTCCGCGACGACATCGCCGGTGTCGTGCAGGCGGCGGGCATCCCGGTCAAGGTCATGCTCGAGCTCCCGCTGCTCACCCCGGACGAGCGTCGCGCGGCCGTCGAACTGTCGATGGATGCTGGCGTTGCCTTCCTGAAGAACGCGTCGAGCGGGCAGATCGAGACGGCCAGCCCGGAGAGCGTCCGCTACCTGGTCGACCTGGCTCGTCCCGGCGTGCTGGTGAAGGCGTCCGGCTCGATCAAGAGCTACCCGCAGGCGCTCGGCCTGCTGCGCGCGGGAGCCAGCCTGCTCGGGACGAGCGCCGGCCTGTCGATCATCACCGACTCCGGCGACGAGAACACGACCAGCTACTGACGAGCGCCGCCGTCCCGACTGCCGTAGTGTCGGGACGGCGGGTGCCAGTGAAAGAGGGGGAAAGTGACCGACGACCTCGACAGAGACGCACCCGTCGCTCTGCACAGCCAGATTTCCGAGCGCATCCGGACCAGGATCGCCGCCGGTGAGTGGCCGGCGCACTACCGGCTGAAGAGCGAACCGGAGTTGGCGCACGACCTCGGCGTGAGCCGGGGGACGCTGCGCAGGGCCCTCACCACCCTGATCGAGGAGGGGCTGCTCCGGCAGGTCAGGGGCAAGGGAACGTTCGTCACGTCGACGACGATCGAGCCGGCCATCGCGCAGAAGCTCAGCACGCTGTCGGAGGATTTCGCCAACCAGGGGATCGTGACCGAGACGGACGTGATCGAGTGCCGCCTGATCGAGCCGCCCCGGCCGGTCGCCGCACTGCTCGACGTGTCGCCAGGAGCACGGGTGCTCAAGCTGGTCCGTTTGCGCAGCACGGACCGCGGCCCGGTGGCCCTACTGGTGAACTACGTCCGCGCCGACCTCGCGCCCGGCATCGAGAAGACCGACTTCCGCACCACCAGCCTCTTCGGGACGCTCGAAGGCACCTACCATCTGAAGATCGGCAGCGCCCGCCGCACCTTCTCCGCCGAGGCGGCATCCGGCGACGCCGCCTCCGCCCTCGAACTGCCGATCGGCGCACCCGTCCAATACCTGCAGCAGGTCACCTACCTGGCCGACGACCGTCCGGTCGAGTACTCCGACGTGTGGATCCACAGCGAGAAGCTGCGGGTCACCTCACTGCTCTCTCGGCGCTGAGCCCGGCGGGAGGCTACCGGCCGGCCGCGGCATAACGCCCGGCCAGCATCCCGAACGCCTCCCGCAGTTGGGCCGGTTCCACATCCTCCAGCGCCGCGTCGAATCGCCCGAGCGACGCCGCCAGCGCCACCCACGACCACGAGCCGACGTGGATGCGGCAGCGCCCGTCCCCGAGGTCGTCCACCACGGCGTCGCCCGCGAAGGGCAGCACCTCGGAGGCCGGCAGGTGCAGGATCGCGCTGCCGTGGCAGGGCCAGTCGTCGGCGTCGGCCGAGCCCTTGAAGCGGGCGGACACGTATGCGCGCACGTCGCCTCCCGGCACCGGGCGCGGTTCGAAGCGGCGGCCGTTCGGGGTGCGGGGGCGCATCCGGTCGACGCGGAAGGTGCGCCAGTCGTCGCGATCAAGGTCCCAGGCGACCAGGTACCAGCGTTCCGCGGCGACCACGAGGTGGTGCGGTTCTGCCCGGCGGGGAGGGCGGTCGTCGTGGTCCCCGTAGTCGAACCGGAGGGTCTCCCGCCCGCGCGCGGCAGCGGACACGGCGAGCAGGACGCCCGGATCCACCGGCTGCACCGCCGCGTTCCGGCCGTTCGGGATGGTGGCGAACGCGAGCGCATCCAGTCGGTGGCGCAGACGGGACGGCATCACCTGGCGCACCGTGGTGAGCGCGCGCACCGCCGCCTCCTCCAGCCCGGCGCCGCTGACCGCGGCGGCCTGGAGGGCGACCGCGAGCGCGACGGCCTGGTCGTCGTCGAAGAGCAGCGGGGGGAGCTCGGCGCCCGCATCCAGCCGGTACCCGCCATCCGGGCCTTTCGTCGCCTGGATGCGGTAGCCCATCGCGCGCAGCCGGTCGATGTCGCGGCGCACCGTGCGGTGGCTGATGTCCAGGCGTTCGGCGAGCAGGCCGCCCGGCCAGTCCCTCCGCGCCTGCAGCAGGGAGAGCAGCACGAGCAGCCGGGAGGTGGTCGAGGTCATGCTGCCAGCGTAGATCGGGTAGAGGACCGAAGCTGTCCTCTACTGCTGTGAGAGTGGGCGTCGACCGTCCGGAACGTCCGGGCGGAACGTCAGCGAGGAGCAGACAATGTCCGTCACCACCACACCCCACCTCAACTTCCGCGGCGACGCCAGGGCGGCGCTGGAGTTCTACCACTCCGTCTTCGGCGGGCAGCTCGTCGTCGTCACGAACGCCGAAGCCCACGCCGCGGAGACCCCGGACGAGGCCGACCAGGTGAAGTTCGGCCAGGTCATCGGCGCGAACGGGTTCCAGGTCATGGCATACGACGTGCCGGCCAGCGTCGGCTACGACCAGGGCGACACGGCGTTCTTCGTCTCGGTGCGCGGCGAGACCGCCGACGAGATCGCCGAGCTCTGGGGAAGGCTGGCCGAGGGCTCGACCATCATCGAAGACCTCGGGCCGTCCGCGTTCTCGCCCGCGTACGGGATGCTCGCCGACAGCTTCGGTGTCGTCTGGGTGCTCGACGTGGCGGTGGCGTGGGACGCGGCGTGAGCCTCAGCCCGCGGGCGTGACTGCGGGCCGACCGCGGCGGTGCAGGGCGGGGATCCGGCGGTCACTCCGCCGTGCTCGGCCCCACCGCCGCGGTCCCCGCGCCCGCGGTCCCCGCGTCTCCCGCCGCATCCCCCTTGAGCTCGATCAGCAGCGTGTGCGTCGGTGTCGTGCCCACGTTCTCGCCCGAGTGCCGCTGCGCGGGCAGCCACACGGCTTCGCCCGCATCGAGGTGCACCGTGCGTTCCTTGTCCGGTGTGCGCAGGTGCCGGTCGAATTCGCTCAGCGCCACGAGCACGCTGTTCGGATGGTCGTGTTCGTTCGTGCGGAGGCCGGGCGCATCCAGGTATTCGAGCACGCGCACGTACTCGTTCTCCCAGAGCAGGTGATAGTTGTCCGGATCGGTGTCGAGCGGGTCGTCGGTGACCATGCGGCGACCATACGCCCACCGGCCCCGCCGCCGCTACTACGACCGAAACACCAGTAACTGTCGCGAAACGCCCGGGAAGCGCCGCAGTTGCTGGTGGTTCGCGGACACTTGCATAACGCGCCTGCCTACTGTATACAGAATACAGACCAGGAGCGGCCCCGTACCCGTGGCCCCCGAATTGCAAGAGACACTTCAAGGAATGAGGTAGGCATGTCTCGCGTCGACTCGAAGATGAGAAGGCTGGTGGCTGTGGGGGCGGCCGTCGCGTTGGCACTCAGTATGGCCGCGTGTTCAGGATCGGGATCGGGGGGTTCGGGCTCCAAGACTGTCGTCTGGTCCACCTGGGGCACTCCGGAGGAGATCGCCCGCTACAAGGACTTCGACAACCAGTTCATGAAAGAGCACCCCGACATCAAGGTGGTGCTGCAGCCGGTCGCCGACTACGGCGACTACCACACGAAGCTCCTCGCCCAGCTCGCGTCCGGCACAGCATCGGATGTGTTCTACATCGGCGACGACAAGATCGGCCAGTTCGTCAACTCGAAGGCGCTGCTGCCTCTCACCGACCTGATGAACTCCAGCGCGAGCAAGACCAAGCCGGAGGACTTCGCGCAGGGCCTGTTCGGCGCCACCAAGAAGGGCGACCAGATCTACGCGGCGCCCAACGACTCCAACCCGGATGCGCTCTGGTACGACAAGGTCGCGCTGAAGAAGGCCGGCGTCACCGATGACCCGGCCACCCTCGCCGCCGAGGGCAAGTGGACGACAGAGGCATACCTCGACATGAACGAGAAGCTCAAGAAGGCCGGGCTCACCGGATCCATGTTCTGGAACTACTGGTCCACCCACTACAGCTGGATCTCGGCGCAGGGCGGCAAGGCGTTCGACGAGTCGGGGAAGTTCGTCGCCAACACCGACCAGACCAGCGTCAAGGCGATGGATGTGCTGGCCAAGAACTTCCAGAACGGCACCTTCGTCGTCGCGGACACCCTCCCGCAGGGGGCGGGAGCCGACAGCGTCTTCGTCACCCACAAGGCGGGCTTCTTCGTGCAGGGCCGCTACACGATCGGCACCGTGAAGTCGGCGGGCGACCCGGAGAACTACGACGTCGCGCCGTGGCCGACCCCGGACGGCAAGGCCGCGCCGACGGGCACGGCCGTGAGCTACCTCGCCATCAACGCCAAGACCAAGAACAAGGCCGCAGCGTTCGAGTTCTGGACCAACTACCTGTCGGCAGCCGGCCAGACCGAGCGGCTGAAGGGCGGAGGCAACGCCGTCCCGTCGATCAAGGGCGCGGACAAGGTCGTCCTCGACGGATACCCGGAGCACGCCCAGACGCTGCTCGACATGCGCGACATCGGGTTCGAGGACTACGCGACGGAAGCATCCGTCCCCGGCCTCTCCAGCGACATCAGCGACAAGATGCTCGCGCTCTACGAGGGCAAGGCGTCCACCAAGGCGACCCTCGACGATGTCGCGAAGATGATCGAAGACAAGACGGGCAAGTAGGGATCGACGCGTGAGTGCAATCCGAGGGTCGCTGACCGAAGCCCCCGACCAGGCGGCGACGGCGAAACCCGCAGGCACCGCGCCGGGCGGACTCCGAGGGGAGTCCGCCTGGCGGCGGCGCGACCGGCGCTGGGGCTATGTGTTCGTCGGCCCGCAGCTGATCGGCATGGCACTGTTCGTCGTGCTGCCGTTCGCGGCGAGCCTGGTGCTCGCCTTCGCCCAGTGGGACGGTCTCAACGACCTCAGCTGGGTGGGCTTCGACAACTTCCGCAACCAGCTCTCCGACCCGCTGTTCGGCAGGGCCATCCTCAACACCCTGCTGATCGCCGTGATCACGGTTCCGGTCGGCCTCGGCCTCGCCGTCGTGATCGCGGTGGCGCTGGAGAAGCTGAAGACGAAGACGCTGTACCTGATCCTGTTCTTCGCGCCTGTGGTCACCTCGTCGGTGGCGGTTGCGATGATCTGGCAGCAGCTGTTCCGCAAAGACGGCGTGATCAGCGGCTTCATCGCCAGCGTCTTCCACGTGCCCGCCCCGGACTGGCTGGGCGATCCGCACCTCGCGCTCATCGCGGTCTGCATCGTCTCCATCTGGTCGTCGCTCGGCCTCAACGTGATCATCTTCCTGGCCGGCCTGCAGAACATCTCTCCCGCCGTGATCGAGGCGGCGCGCATCGACGGGGCGGGGGCGCTGACGCTGTTCTTCCGCATCCGGATGCCGTTGCTGTCGCCGATCATGTTCTTCTCGTCGGTGATCGCGTTCATCAGTTCGCTGCAGACGTTCGACACTGTGTTCATCCTCACGGCGAACGCCGGCCCGGACAACGCGACCCGCACGATCGTCTACCACATCTACGATCTCGGCTTCGGGAAGTTCCAGTTCGGTCCGGCCAGCGCTGCGTCGGTGATCCTGCTGCTGATCACGCTCGTCATCACAGGCATCCAGTTCACGGCGCAGAAGAAGTTCGTCCACTACGAGGATGGTGCAGCATGACCGCCGTATCCGGGTCAGCCCGCGAGGGCCGCGCAGGCTCCCGCGTCCGCAAGACGCTCCTCCATGTGGTGCTCGCCATCGGCGGCATCGCGATGGTGTTCCCGTTCATCTGGATGCTCATCACCTCGTTCAAGACGCTGCCCCAGCTCCTGAACGACCCGCTCAGCTTCCTCCCCACCCCGTTCACGTTCCAGAACTACGTGGATGCGTGGAACGACGCCCCGTTCGCGCAGGCGTACGTCAACAGCATTTACATCGCCGTGCTGGTCGTCATCGGCACGCTCATCACCGCCGCCATGGCCGGGTACGCGTTCGCGCGCATCCGGTTCCGCGGCAGCCGCGTGCTGTTCGTGGTGTTCCTGGCGACGCAGATGATCCCGATGCAGGTCACGCTCATCCCGTTCTACTTCCTGATGGCGAAGCTGGGCTGGGTGGACTCGCACCTGTCGCTGATCATCCCCGCCGCCCTGGCGAACCCGTTCGCGGTGTTCCTGATGCGCCAGTTCGTGCTGTCGCTGCCGAAGGAGCTGGAGGAGGCCGCGCTGGTCGACGGCGCAGGACGGTGGCGCATCTTCTGGAGCATCATCCTCCCGAACCTGCGCCCGGGCCTCGGAGCGCTCGCGATCATCGTGGCGCTCAGCACCTGGAACAACTTCCTGCTTCCCCTGGTGCTGCTGAACAGTCAGGATCTCTTCACGGTTCCGCTGCTGCTGCAGAGCTTCCGCGGCCAGTTCGGCTCGATCAACTATGGGCTCATCATGGCGGCGTCGGCTGTGGCGACCATCCCGATGCTGATCGCGTTCGTCATCGGCCAGCGTCGCATCCTGAACAGCATGGCGGCGTCCGGACTGGGCGGCCGATGAGCGCGGCGGCGACGACGCGGGATGCGCGGGGCGCGGCGGCACAGGATGCGGCGGCGCTGGATGCTGCGGCACAGGATGCGGCCGACCGTGCCGCTCGGTTCCTCGACCTGGAGAACGCGCCGTTCACTCTGCCGGGGTCGCGCATCCTGGTGCAGCGGACGGACGGCGGCGTGACCGTGCGGCTGGCCGAGTACGAGCGCAGGCTCGACGACTGCGTCGTGGTGCGGGCGCTGCGGGTGTTCGGTGCGGACGGGCGCGTCGCGGAGATCGCGGACGTGCGCCCGGAGAGCATCGCGTTCGACGGGGGAGCGACCCTGACCTTCGACGGCCAGCGGGCGCTGAGCCTCGGCGGCGGCTCGCGGTGGACGGTCGAGCTGACCGTGCCGGGCGCGGTCGGTGCGCTCGACGCCGCTCAGGCAGGCGACGCATCCGGTGCCTGGGCGCCCGGGCTGCCGCCGGCCGGCGAGGCGTCCTGGACGGCGACCGGCGCGGACGACCTGCTGATGCGGGAGGTGGGCGGGGACACCGTCGTGCGGCTCTCGTTCCCCGGCGGAGACGGCTCGCAACTGCGGATCGCACTGGGCGCATCCACGGCGGAGAACGCGGAGGCTTCGCACGCTTCGGGTGCCCCGCACGCCTCCGCCCTCGCAGCCACCACATCCGTCTGGGCGGACTGGTTCGCCCGCACACCGCGGGTGCGTGCCGACCTCGCCGACCTCACGGCGTTCTGCTGGTGGGTGCTCGGCGCCAACATCGTCACCCTGCCCGGTCGCGGCGACGCGCGCGCCGTCGTCCCGTCGAAGATCGGCTACGTCGGCCTCTGGCAGTGGGACGCGTACTTCATCGCGGCCGGCCTCCGCCACGGCGCCCCGGAGCTCGCACGCGAGCAGCTCGCCCTCGCGTTCGGCTTCCCGACACCGGACGGCCAGCTGCCCGACGTCGTTCACGACGACGGCGTGCTGGCGTCGAGCGACGACCTCCCGCCCGGCGACAGGGACACGCTGCGTCGCGCAGGCTCCTCCATCGCCGACCCGTCGGCGCCGATCCCGCTCACCAAGCCGCCGCTCGCGGCCTGGGCGCTGCGCTCGCTCGAAGGCCTGATCGACGACCCCGCCTGGTTCGACGAGGCGTGGGAGACGGTCGCGCGCAGCCAGGAGTGGTGGTTCGCGCATTCCGACCTCGACGGAGACGGGATGCCCGAGTACGGCCACCCGTACTCCTCCGGCCTCGACGACAGCCCAGTGTTCGACGGAGAGCTTCCCGTCGCGTCACCGGACCTCGCGGCGTACCTGATCCTGCAGGACGACCTGCTCGCATCCCGGGCCAGATCGGTGGGGGACACTGCGGCAGCCGAGCGCCACGCCGCACGAGCCGAGCGCACCCTCGCGCTGCTCGAGGCGATGTGGGACGACGCCGCCGGGTTCTTCCGCTCCCGCGGAGCGGGCACACCGCTCTCCGCGGAGACCGCCGTCAGCCTGCTCCCGCTGCTCACCGGCCGCCTGCCCGGGCGCATCGTGTCCAGGATGCTCGAAGCTCTCGACGACCCGGACCGGTTCGCGACGCCGTGGGCGATCCCCACGGTCGCCGCCAGGGATGCCGACTTCTCCGCAGAGCGGATGTGGCGCGGCCCGGTATGGGTCAACATCAACGCCCTCATCGCCGAGGGGCTGGCCGTCTCCGGCCACGCGGACCGCTCCCGCGAGCTGGTCGAGGCGACGCTGCGCCTGGTGCAGCACGCCGGTGGACCGCACGAGTACTTCAACCCGCTCATCGGAAGGAGGGCCAAGACGGCGACGACGTCGTTCGGCTGGTCGGCCGCGCTGTGCGTCGACCTCGCGGTGCGCGCTTCGGGCTGACGGCCGGATCGCCCCGCCGGTCAGCCCAGCCGCTCCCACGAGATGCCCGCGTCCGCGAGCAGACGGCGCATCCCATTGGTCCAGTTGGCGGCCAGCGCCTCTTTCGCCGCCGGCAGGTCGCCGGCGACCAAGTAGCGCGCGATGTCTGCGTGTTCGATCGCGCTGCGTTCGACCATCACGTCGTCGGACACCAGCAGCGACTCGTAGCGGTGGATGGCGCGGCGCACGCCGGCGATCTCGTCGAGCAGCCGCTGGTTGGGGCAGGCGCTCAGCATCAGGTTGTGCCACTCGTCGTCGCGGCGGTTGACCAGCGCGTGCTGCGCGACGTCGTCGTTGAACTCGGCGGCGAGGGCGGCGAGCTGTGTGCCGATTCCGGCCAGCTCGTCGGCCGGGCTGAGGTCGAGCGCGAGGCTTTCCAGCGCCACGATGATGGGGCACAGTTCTTCGAACTCCCGGGCGCTCAGCGGCACGAACCGGAAGCCTTTGCCGTTCTCCGACTCGATCTGCCCTTCGCTTTCGAGCGCGATCAGGGCCTCCCGCAGCGGCGTGCGCGACACGCCGAGCTCGGCGGCGAGCTGCACCTCGTTGATGCTCTCGCCGGGGCGCACGTCGCCGGCGCGCATTCTCGCGATGAGTTCTTCGCGCACCTGGGACCGCAGGTTCTTGCGCTCGATCACTGTGACCTCCTGGTCGGTTCGTGCGTGGCCTCCCGGCCGGCCGGCGTCGCCAGCTTAGGGCTTGACCCACCGCGGGAATCGCTTTAGCGTTACTGTATACAGAATACAGTCGACGGTTGCCCGGTGTAAAGCACCACGCCGTCGCCGCGCCCAGCGCCACCCCAGAACAGCCCCAGCACAGCCGCAAGGAGACCAGTGACGACCACCTCGCCGCGGACCATCCGCCTCGACGCCCTCGCATACGGCGGCGACTACAACCCCGACCAGTGGCCGGAGAGCGTCTGGGCAGAGGATGCACGCCTCATGGCCGAGGCCGGGGTCAACCTGGTCACCCTTCCCGTCTTCTCCTGGCCGCTGCTCGAACCGCGTGAGGGCGAGTACGACTTCGCCGGCCTCGACCGCGTGATCGACCTGCTCTGGGAGCACGGCATCAGCATCGACCTGGCCACAGCGACCGCCACACCTCCCGCCTGGCTGGTCCGCGAGCATCCGGAGGTGCTGCCCTGGAACGCCGACGGCGTCCGGCTCGAGTTCGGCTCGCGGCAGACGTACTGCCCCAGCTCTCCGGTGTTCCGGGATGCGGCCCTCCGCCTCACGCGCACCCTCGCCGAACGCTACGGCGATCATCCGGCACTCGCGCTCTGGCACGTGTCGAACGAGTACGGCGACCACGTCTCCCGCTGCTGGTGCCCGGAGTCAGCTCGCCACTTCCGCCGCTGGCTGCGCGACCGCTACGAGACGATCGACGGCCTCAACGCGGCCTGGGGCACCAGCTGCTGGGGGCAGCACTACCTCGACTTCGACCAGATCGAGCCGCCGCGCACGGCCACCGGCCCGATCAACCCTGCCCAGCTCCTCGACTTCGAGCGCTTCTCCTCCGACGCGCTGCTCGAACTCTTCCAGTCCGAGATCGACGTGCTGCGCGAGGTCACCCCCGACATCGCGGTCACCACCAACTTCATGAGCCTGTTCCGCGAGCTCGACTACTGGGACTTCGCGGACGCGGAGGACATCGTCACCGACGACGCCTACCCCGACCCCGCCGATCCGGATGCGCACATCGGCGCCGCCCTCAACTACGGCCTCATGCGTTCCCTCAAAGACGGCCGCCCGTGGCTGCTGCTCGAACAGGCGCCGAGCGCGGTGAGCTGGCGCGAGGTCAACGTGCCGAAGGCGCCGGGTCAGATGCGCGTCGGCAGCATGCAGGCGCTCGCCCACGGCTCGGACGGCGTGCTGTTCTTCCAGTGGCGGCAGGCGAAGTTCGGTCCGGAGAAGTTCCACTCCGCGATGCTCGGCCACCGCCGAGAGCGCAGCCGCACCTTCCAGGAGACCAAGGCGCTCGGGGCCGAACTGAAGAAGCTTGCGCCGATCAAGGGCACCCGCGTGCGCGCATCCATCGCCCTCGTCGCGGACTGGGACTCCTGGTGGGGCGTCAGCGAACCGGAGTCCCTGCCGTCCGTGCGCCTCGACTGGCTGAAGGAGGCGCGGGCCTGGCACGCCGCCGCGTACGCGCTCGGCCAGCCGGTGGATGTCGCCCGCGCCGCCGGTCCGTACGGAGAGCACCGCGTGCTGCTCGTCCCCAACCTCTACGCAACCACCCCCGAGCAGGCGGATGCGCTCTCGGCGTTCGTCGCGGAGGGAGGCCAGCTGGTCGTCGGACCGTTCTCCGGCGTCGTCGACCACAGCGAGCAGGTGCACGACGGAGGCGCCCCCGGCCCGCTGCGCGACCTGCTGGGCGTCGAGGTGGACGAGTGGTGGCCGCTGGCGGACGGGCAGACGGCGTCCGTCGCGTTCGGAGGCGAGCGCCACGGCGTCCGCGTCTGGAGCGAGTGGATCGATGCGGCGGACGGCACAGAGGTGCTCGCCCACTACAGCGACGGCGACCTCGCCGGGCGTCCGGCCGTCACGCGCCGCGCATCCGGTGCCGGCGCCGCCTGGTACCTGAGCGCCGGTCTCGACAGCGACGGGATGCGCGCCGTGCTCTCCGGGGTGTTCGCCGCCGCGGGCGTGCCCGTCCCCGCCTCCACCGAGCGCGACACCGACCTCGAGGTCGTCACCCGCACCGACGGCGTCACCGACTACACGTTCGTCCTCAACCACGGGCGCCGCACGCTCACCGCTCCGCGCATCCCGGGCGGCCGCGACCTCCTCACCGACGCCGACGCCGATGCCGCCGACGGGCTGCGGCTCGGGCCCTTCGGCGTCGCCGTCATCGCCCACCCCACCCGCACAGAACCGGCCGGCGCATGACGCCGCAGCCATCGTCCCCACCCACCACCGACCGCGAGGCCACCATGACCCAACCATTCGTCCACCCGTACGTGCCGAACACGGCGCCGGCATCCCGTCAGGCGATGCTCGACGCCGTCGGCGCGGAGTCCGTCGAGGAGTTCTACGCCGACGTGCCCGCCGACCTGCGCCTGGCCGGCCCGCTCGACCTGCCGGAGCCGCTCGTCGCCGAGCAGGACCTGGTGCGTCACGTCGGCGGCCTGCTGCGCCGCAACCGCGCGGTGGAGCCCGGCCGGCTGTTCCTCGGCGCCGGCACGTACCAGCACGCCGTGCCCGCCGTGGTGGACGAGGTCATCAACCGCAGCGAGTTCCTCACCGCGTACGCCGGAGAGCCGTACGAGGACCACGGCCGGTTCCAGGCGCTGTTCCAGTACCAGTCGCTGATGGGCGAGCTGCTCAACCAGGATGTGGTCAACGTGCCGACGTACGACGGCTTCCAGGCCGCGGCGACCTCTCTCGCGATGGCGGGCCGCATCACCGGCCGCCGCACCGTGCTGCTGGTGAGCGACGCGCATCCGGACAAGCTGTCCAAGGTGCGCGACTACATCGCACCGACCATCGACCTCGTCCTGGTCCCCACCGTCGACGGCGTCGCCGACGTCGCCGCGGCCACCGGGATGCTCGACGACGCGACGGCAGCGATTTGGATCGAGACCCCGAGCTACACCGGAGCACTCGAGACCGCCGTCGCCGAACTCTCCGACGCCGCCCACGCGGTCGGAGCCGTCGTCATCGTCGGCACCGACCCGATCGGTCTCGGCATCCTCACCCCGCCCGCCGATCAGGGCGCGGACATCGTCCACGGCGACATCCAGTCCCTCGGGCTGCACCCCTGGTTCGGCGGAGCGCACGCCGGTTTCATCGCCGTGCACGACGATCCCCGCTTCGTGATGGAGCTGCCGTCGCGCCTGTTCGGCCTCGCCTCCACCGACGTGCCGGGCGAGTACGGCTTCGGCGACGTCGCATACGACCGCACCTCCTTCGCCCTCCGCGAGGAAGGGAAGGAGTGGGTCGGCACCGCCGCAGCGCTCTGGGGCATCGCGGCGGGCGTCTACCTCTCCCTGATGGGCCCGAAGGGCATGGCGGAGGTCGGAGAGACCGTCCTCGCCCGCACGGCGTACGCCTCCCGCGCCCTCGCCGCCCTTCCCGGCGTGGCGCTCGCCGACGGGGCGACGCACTTCCGCGAGTTCGTCATCGACCTCCGGGATGCGGCGCTCACCGCACCGGAACTGGTCGCCGCAGGTCGCGCATCCGGATTCGAGCCAGGCCACGCCATCGACGAGACGCACCTCCTGGTGTGCGTCACAGAGCAGAACACCCAGTCAGACATCGACGACCTCGCCGCCGTGCTCTCCGACGCCCTCGGCGCCGGTGCTGCGGCTGGCGCACAGAAGAAGGAGCAGAGCGCATGAGCCTCCCCATCGCCCCCAAACCGCCCGTGCGGCGTTTCCACCAGGCGCGCTGGGACGAGCCCGTCGTGTTCGAACTGCACACGCCGGGCGAGCGCGGAGTGCTCGTCTCCCGCCCGGAGGCCGGCGTGCGCGAGGCCGTCGGCGACGTCGTCGCGGCGCTTCCCGCATCCCTCCGGCGCAGTGCACCGCCCGCGCTGCCGGAGATCGGGCAGATGCGGGTGCTCAAGCACTACCTGCGCCTCAGCCAGGAGAACCTCGGCGCCGACCTCAACGTCGACGTCGGCCAGGGCACCTGCACCATGAAGTACGCGCCGAAGGTCAACGAGGCGATCATCCGGACCCCCGACCTCACCGAGCTGCACCCGCTGCAGGATCCGGCGAGCGCGCAGGGCATCCTCGAGATCGTCTGGCGCACCGAGCGGATGCTCGCCGAGATCTCGGGAATGAGCCGCGTCTCCCTGCAGACCAGCGGAGGATCGGAGGCGATCTGGGCCAACATCTCGATGATCCGCGCCTACCACGCCTCCCGCGGCGAGGCCGAGCAGCGGGATGAGGTCATCACCACGATCTTCTCCCACCCGTCCAACGCGGCGGCGGCCAAGGCGGCGGGATACCGGGTCATCACCATCCACCCGGATGCGGACGGCTACCCCGACATCGACGCCCTCCGCACCGCGCTCTCCCCGCGCACCGCGGCGATCATGGTCACCAACCCGGAGGACACGGGCATCTACAACCCGCGCATCCGGGAGTGGGTGGAGCTCGCGCACGGTGTCGGCGCGCTCGCCTCGTACGACCAGGCCAACGCCAACGGCATCCTCGGCATCACCCGCGCCCGCGACGCCGGATTCGACGTGTGCCACTTCAACCTGCACAAGACGTTCGGAACGCCGCACGGCTGCGGCGGCCCCGGCTCGGGAGCGAACGCCGTCTCCGAGGCGCTCGCGCCGTTCCTGCCCGGCCCGGTGGTCGAGCGCGTCGGCGACCGCTACGTCCTGGATGCCGACCGGCCGCAGTCGATCGGCTCCGTCGCCCCGTTCTACGGCGTCACCCCGAACATCGTGCGCACGTACGCCTGGATCAGCGCGCTCGGCGCGGAGGGCCTGCGCGCCGTGGCCGAGACGGCGGTGCTGAACAACAACTACCTGATGAAGCGCATCCTCGCGATCCCCGGGGCCAGCGCGCCGTACGCGACCGGCCGCCGCCGCATCGAGCAGGTGCGGTACTCCTGGCAGGAGCTGTTCGAGGAGACGGGCATCAGCTCCGAGGAGATCGGCGTCCGCGCCTCCGACTTCGGCATGCACTACTGGACCAGCCACCACCCGTACATCGTTCCGCAGCCGTTCACGCTCGAACCGACGGAGTCGTACTCGATGGCCGAACTGGACGAGTACGCCAACGTGCTCGCCGAGGTCGCCCGCGAGGCCCGCGAGACGCCGGAGGTGGTGCGCTCGGCGCCGCACAACCAGACCGTGCACCACACCCACCACGACGACCTGGACGACCCGGATCGCTGGGCGGTGACCTGGCGGGCGTACCAGCGGAAGTACGCCGGGGCGGGAGAGGGTGCGTTCGCGCCGTTCTCCGCTCCGTCGTCCGAGGCGGCTGGCGCTGGTCCTGCGACTGGTGCTGCCGCTGGCGCTGCGTCGGCCTCCTCCTCCGACGAGGCTGCTGCGTAGATGTCCTCCCTCCGTCAGCTCCGCCCGGCGATCGGGGTGGTCGTGAACCCCGTCGCCGGGATCGGGGGACCGGCCGGCCTCGTCGGCAGCGACGGCGAGGCGGTGCAGCGCGAGGCCGCCGCGCGCGGTTCGCACGCCCGTGCCGCCGAGCGCGCTGCCGCGGCCCTCGCGGTGCTGGCGGGCGCGCATCCCGGGCTGGAGGTGCTGACGGCGTCCGGGCCGCTCGGCGAGGATGCGGTGCGCGCCGCCGGTCTCCTCCCGCGCGTCGTCTACGCTCCGGATGCGCGGCGCGGCCAAACGGGCGACGGCCTCGTGGGCGTCGGCCTAGCGGGCGACGGCACCACGGGCGACGACACCGCGCGTGCCGTCGCGGCCTTCGTGGCCGATGGCGCCACCCTCGTGCTGTTCGCGGGTGGAGACGGCACGGCACGGGATGCGGCACGAGGCGCCCCGGCGCACACCGCGCTGCTCGGCATCCCGGCCGGGGTCAAGATGTACTCCGGCTGCTTCGCCGTCGCTCCCGCCGCAGCGGGCGCGATCGCCGCGGAGTGGCTGACCGCCGGCGGCCTGCCGACGCGCGAGGCGGAAGTCCTCGACCTTGACGAGGAGCTCCTGCGCGCCGGCCGGCCGGACCCTCGCCTGTTCGCGCTCGTCCGCGTCCCCGTCGCCCGCGAGCGCACCCAGGCACGCAAAGCGCCCACCCCCACCAGCGAGGCCGACGCCGTCCGCCGGGCAGCGGCGGGCGCCGTCGCCGCCATGCGGCCGGGCGTGCGCTACCTGCTCGGGCCCGGAGGAACGCTCGCCGCGGTGTCGCGCGAACTGGGCGTGCCGGCCACCCCGCTCGGCGTCGACATCGTGCAGGACGGAATGCTCGTCGCACGCGACGTGTCGGAGCAGCAGGCCATCGCATCCATTGCCGGACACCCCGCGCAGGCCGTCGTGACCGTGATCGGCGGCCAGGGCTTCCTCCTCGGGCGCGGCAATCAGCAGCTCTCGCCCGCCGTGCTCGACGCCATCGGCTCCGACCCTCTGCTCGCCGGCCCCCTGATGGTTGTCGCGACCGAACAGAAACTCATCGACCTCGCCGGACGACCGCTCCTGGTCGACACCGGCGACACCAGCCTCGACGCACGCCTCGCCGGTCACCTCCGGGTGACCACCGGTCCGTCGTCGTCGAGCATCTACCCTGTCAGTGCCGCCAGTGCGGCCACCACCGAAGGAGCGCACACATGCGTCTAGCCGACAAGTCCGCCATCGTCACCGGAGGAGCCGGCGGCATCGGTCGCGCCACCTCCCTCGCCTTCGCGGCGGAGGGCGCGCGCGTCGCCGTCGTGGATGTCGCGCCCGGCGCGGCGGAGAAAGTCGCGGAGGAGATCCGCGCGGCGGGAGGCACAGCCATCGCCCTCACAGCAGACGTGTCGAACGAGTCGGACATCGAGCGGGTCGTCGCGGACACCGTCTCCGTGTTCGGGGGCGTCGACGTCGTCTTCAACAACGCGGGCATCATCCGCCGCACCACTGCGGTCGAGACCACGGCCGACGAGTGGGACCGCGTCTTCGGCGTCAACGTCAAAGGCATCTTCCTGATGTGCAAGCACGTCGTGCCCGTCATGGCGGCCAACGGCGGAGGATCCATCGTCAACACCGGCTCCGGATGGGGGCTCAAGGGAGGAGCGCAGGCCATCTCGTACTGCGCATCCAAGGGTGCGGTCGTCAACATGACCCGCGCGCTCGCCATCGACCACGGCCCGCAGGGCATCCGCGTCAACTCGGTGAACCCTGGGGACGTCAACACCGGGATGCTCCGCGACGAGGCCCGCCAGCTCGGCCAGGAGGCCGGGTCGTTCCTCGCGGAAGCCGCCGACCGCCCGCTGCAGCGCATGGGGGAGCCGCAGGAGATCGCCGCTGCCGTCGTGTGGCTCGCCTCCGACGAGTCCTCGTACGTGACCGGTTCCGCGCTCGTCGTGGACGGTGGAGGCATCGCCTAGCGAAGCCTCCGTTCGCGTGCAATAGGAGCGGGAAAAATGCGACGCCGCAAATTTCAGGTGCGGTGTCACGAATGTCGGAGGCTTCTGCCACAATCTTCAGGTACCGAAAGCCACCCCTGGGGGAATCCTTGATCCTGCTCCGTCTTACCCTGCGTCACGCGCGCCCATATGTGTGGGGGATCGTGGGGGTCGTGGTCCTGCAACTGCTGTCCACGATCGCCGCGCTCTACCTGCCCAGTCTCAACGCCCAGATCGTCGACAAGGGCGTCGTCACCGGAGACACCGACTTCATCTGGAACACCGGCATGACGATGCTCGTCGTCTGCCTCGCGCAGGTGCTGACCGCCGTCGGCGGCATCTATTTCGGCGCCAAGGTGTCGATGGCGGTCGGCCGCGACCTGCGTCGTGAGGTCTACCGCAAGGTCGATTCCCTCGACGCCCTCGACGTCGGCCGCTGGGGCACGGCGACGCTCATCACCCGCAACACGAACGACGTGCAGCAGGTGCAGATGCTCGTGCTGATGACGCTCAACTTCATGGTGTCAACGCCGATCATGTGCATCGGCGGCATCATCATGGCCCTGCGCGAAGACATCGGGCTGTCCTGGCTGGTCTGGGTGTCCGTTCCTGTCCTGTTCGTCGTGGTGGGCATCCTGGTCGTGCTCCTGCTTCCGCTGTTCCGCGAGATGCAGGAGCGCATCGACAAGGTCAACGGCGTGCTGCGCGAGCAGATCGTCGGCATCCGCGTCATCCGGGCGTTCGTCCGCGAGCCGTTCGAGTCGGAGCGCTACGCGGAGGCCAACCTGGCACTCACCAAGGTGTCGGTGCGGGTCGGCAACATCTTCGTCCTGATGTTCCCCGTCATCATGGTCATCCTGCACCTCGCGACGGCCGCCGTCCTCTGGTTCGGCGGACAGCGCGTGGATGCCGGTCAGATGCAGGTGGGCTCGCTCACCGCGTTCCTGCAATACCTGCTGATGATCCTCACCGCGGTCATGATGGGCGTGTTCATGGTGATGATGATCCCGCGCGCCGTCGTCTGCGCCGGGCGCATCGACGAGGTGCTGTCGACCGAGGCGTCCGACGCCGGGCGAGCAGGGGATGCGCCGCTGCCGTCCTCCGGCAGGGTCGAGTTCCGGGGTGTCACCTTCGGATACCCCGGTGCGGAAAAGCCGGTGCTGAGCGACATCGACTTCGTCGCCGAGCAGGGCAAGATGACGGCCATCGTCGGATCGACCGGCGCAGGCAAGACCACGCTGGTCAACCTCGTGCCCAACCTCTACACGGCGCAGCAGGGCACCGTCACCATCGGAGGGGTGCGGGTCGACTCGCTCACCAGGGCGCAGCTCGCCGGCGTGCTCGGGCTCGTCCCGCAGCGTCCGTACCTCTTCTCCGGCACGATCGCATCGAACCTCCGGTTCGGCCGGCCCGACGCCACGGACGAGGAGCTGTGGGAGGCGCTCCGCGTCGCCCAGGCCGAAGACTTCGTGCTGGCCAAGGAGGGCGGGCTCGACGCGCGCATCTCCCAGGGCGGCACCAACGTCTCCGGCGGTCAGCGCCAGCGACTCTGCATCGCCAGGGCGCTGGTCTCGCAGCCGCAGGTGTACCTCTTCGACGACTCGTTCTCGGCCCTCGACGTCGCGACGGACGCCCGCCTTCGCGCGGCCCTCGCCGACGCGACGAGAGACGCAGCGGTGATCGTGGTCGCACAGCGCGTGTCGACCATCCGCGAGGCGGACACCATCATCGTCCTCGACGACGGCCGCATCGTCGGTCGCGGAACCCATGACGAACTCCTCGAGACGAGCGAGACCTACCGCGAGATCGTCGAATCGCAGCTGAGCCTGGAGGTGGCCTGAGATGGCACGCAAGCGTGCGGACGACGTCCTCGAACGCGACGACGTCACGGCCCCCGAGGTCGAAGACTACGAGTTCACCCCCACCGAGGCAGACGGCGACATGTTCGGCGGAGCCCCGGCCAAGAAGGCGCAGAACTTCTGGCCGTCTCTGCGCAGGCTGCTCGGCCTGCTCCGTCCGGAGCGCGTGCAGTTCTCGTTCGTGGTCGGGCTCGTCGTCATCTCGGTGATCCTCACCGTCATCGCGCCGAAGATCCTCGGTTCGGCGATGGATGTGATCTACCGCGGCGTGATCGGCAAGGGGCTCCCCGCCGGCCAGTCGCTCGACCAGCAGATCGAGCAGGCACGCGCGGCGGGCAACGACCAGTTCGCCGACATGCTCGCCAAGACCCAACCCATCCCGGGCGTCGGCATCGACTTCGTCGAGCTGAGCCGTCTCATCTTCATCGTGCTCGCCATCTACCTGGTGGCCTCGTTCCTGATGTGGGCGCAGGGCTACGTGCTCAACGCCCTCGTCATGCGCGTCGTCTACCGTCTGCGCGCCGACGTCGAGACCAAGCTCAACAGGCTGCCGCTCAGCTACTTCGACACCCGCCAGCGCGGTGACCTGATGTCGCGCGTCACGAACGACGTCGACAACATCCAGGCCGCGCTGCAGCAGGCGTTCTCGCAGCTGGTCCAGTCGGTGCTCACCGTGCTCGGCATCACGATCATGATGTTCATCGTCTCGTGGCAGCTCGCCCTCATCGCCCTGATCGCGCTGCCGCTGTCCGGCATCATCGCCGGCGTGATCGGCTCGCGCTCGCAGAAGCTGTTCGCGGCGCAGTGGAAGAACACCGGCTCGCTCAACGGTCACATCGAGGAGTCGTACTCCGGGCTCGAGCTGGTCCGCGCCTTCGGCCGCGACGAGGTCATGCTCGCCGAGTTCGACGAGCGCAACGAGAAGCTCTACCGGGCATCCTTCGGCGCGCAGTTCGTGTCCGGCACGATCATGCCGGCGATGACGTTCGTGTCCTACCTGTCCTACGTGCTGATCGCCGTCGTCGGCGGCCTCCGCGTCGCGACAGGGCAGATGACGCTCGGAGACGCGACGGCGTTCATCCAGTACTCGCGCGAGTTCACGCAGCCGATCACCCAGGTGGCCGGCATCGCGAACATGCTGCAGTCCGGTGTCGCCTCCGCGGAGCGCACGTTCGAGTTCCTCGACGCCGACGAGCAAGACCCGGACGACGTCAAGGCGGAGCTCCCGGAGCGCACGGACGGTCACGTCGAGTTCGAGAACGTCTCGTTCAGCTACTCGCCGGCCACGCCGCTCATCGAAGATCTCTCGTTCTCGGTCGAGCCGGGGCACACGGTCGCGATCGTCGGCCCGACCGGCGCGGGCAAGACCACCCTGGTCAACCTCGTGATGCGCTTCTACGAGCTGAACTCCGGCCGCATCCTGCTCGACGGCATCGACATCACCGAACTGGCGAGGGCCGAACTGCGCGAGCAGGTCGGCATGGTGCTGCAGGACGCCTGGCTGTTCGGCGGCACGATCCGCGAGAACATCCGCTACGGCCGCCTCGACGCCACCGACGAGGAGGTGGTCGACGCGGCGAAGGCCACGATGGTCGACCGGTTCGTGCGTCAGCTGCCGGACGGCTACGACACGGTCCTCGACGCGGACGGCGGAAGCGTCTCGGCCGGTGAGCGCCAGCTCATCACCATCGCGCGCGCGTTCATCGCCAACCCGTCCCTGCTCATCCTCGACGAGGCCACCTCCTCCGTCGACACCCGCACCGAGCTGCTGGTGCAGCAGGCGATGGCGGCCCTCCGCACCGACCGCACCTCGTTCGTGATCGCCCACCGCCTGTCCACGATCCGGGATGCGCACACCATCCTGGTCATGGAGAACGGCGCCATCGTGGAGCAGGGCAACCACGAAACCCTCCTCGGCCGCCGCGGCGCGTACTACGACCTCTACATGACGCAGTTCCGTGGCGAAGACGCGGAGGCGGAGGCCGAGCTCCTCGAAGCGGCCGCCGTGCCGCCCGGCGTCGAGTCGGGTGCGTTCGGTGGGGCGGCTGCGGCTGAGTCGGCCGAGACTGTGTCCGTTGAGGCTGTGTCCGATCCGGCAGGGGACGGCAGCACGCCCGCGAGCTAAGCTGTGTGCGTCCGGGGCCGTGGGCGCCCCGGGCGCACAAAGGGGGATGCCGTGAATCCGATCGTTCCGCTCTGGGCGCCGTACTACGGTGCACCGCTCGGTGCCGCATTCGTGCGGTTCTGGAAGAAGTACGCACGCTTCGACGGCCGGGCCAGCCGCAGCGAATACTGGTGGTGGTTCTTCGTCAACGCGATCGTCGGCCTGGTGCTGTACATCCTCTTGCTGGTCCTCGGCCTCTCCGGCGCCACCACCGACGACAGCGGCCGCTCGGTTCCGGGCCCCGGCTTCGCCGTCGGCATCGTCCTGCTCGTCCTCTGGGGTCTGGCCACCATCGTCCCGGGCATCGCGCTGACCGCGCGACGACTCCACGACGTGAACCTGAGCGGCTGGCTGATCCTCCTCGTCCTCATCCCGAGCCTCGGCGGCATCGCCATCTTCGTGATGACGCTCCTCCCGCCGAACCCGGCAGGCGCCCGCTTCGACCGCCCGGACTCCGAGGTCCCCGGCTACGTCCCGGTCGTCCCCGGCGCCGCCCTCCCTCCCCGCGACTACGGCTGGCCCGAGTCCCCGCTTCCCTACGCGAGCCCCGCGGGCGGCCAGCCCCTCTACGCCTCCCCGCAGACCCCGCAGCCCGCCGCGCCGCCGTCCGCGCCGCCGGCACCATCGTCGCCCCAGCCACCTGTCGCACCGCCTGCCGCTCCGCCGACCCAGCCGCCCGCGCCGCCGACGCAGCCGCCCGCGCCGCCAGCCCCACCGGCCCCACCCGCGCCCTGACCGCTACCGCACGCAGAACGGCCCCCGATGCCGGAGCATCGGGGGCCGTTCGTCGCGCGGGGCGTTCGCGTCGTTACGCGAGTGCGCCGATCGCGAAGCTGACTGCGCCCTGGTCGTCCACCTGGGCGTCGAGGATCTTGTCGTCGAGGGCGACCGCGGCGCCCTCTTCGAGGAACAGGCGTGCTCCGCCGGACTCGACCACCTGGTCGGCGGGCTCCGGCGCGGGGGTGACCGCCGCCGCGAAGGACGTGTTCTGAGGGTTGTTGCTGCTGATGCGCAGTCCGGCCTCGTCCTGCGGGGCCTGCTCGGTGAGCGTCTTGACGATCGTGCTGGCGTTCTCTGTCAGGGTGAGCATGGTGCTCTCCTTTCCGTTTGTTTCCAGGAGTCGCCTACGCTCCCGCACCGGCCGCGACCCTGCAAGGGGAATCGCCGTCATTGCCAGGGAACACTCACCTGCGGCCCCCTCTAGGCTCGACCAATGGACTCTCTCATACCGGTCATCTGGTTGTGGCTCGCCATCATGACGGGCGGACTCGCGCAGGCCAAGGGCCGTTCCGGCTGGACCTGGTTCGTGCTCGGCCTCCTGCTCGGCCCGATCGCCGCGACCTGGCTGGTCGCCTGGAAACAGTTCCAGCCGACCACCCCAACCGCTCCCGCGAGCTCCACTCCGCCGTCACCGACCCCGGAGGCCGACCCCTCCTAGCCGTCGCGCAGCAAAGCCGCCCCGCGCGTCAAGCCCCGACGACCGCCACGAATTCACGGTTGAACGCGGGCAGGTCGTCGGGTTTCCGCGACGACACGAGCACGAACGGTCCCTCGTCCAGCACGACCTCCTCGTCCACCCAGCGGGCTCCGGCGTTGCGGTAGTCCGTCTGCAGGCTCGGCCAGCTCGTCAGCGCGCGGTCGGCAACCACCCCTGCTTCGATCAGCACCCACCCGCCGTGGCAGATCACGCCGATCGGTTTGCCGGCCGCAGCGAACGCCGACACCAGAGCCACCGCATCCGGTTGCGTGCGCACGAAGTCGCCGTTCGCCACCCCGCCGGGGAGCATCAGTGCGTCGTAGTCGTCGGCCGTCGCGTCGGCCAGGGTCACGTCGACCGGGAACGTGTCGGCCGGGGTCAGGTGGTTGAACGCCTGCACCTCTCCCGCCTTCTCGGAGACCAGGACCGGCGTTCCGCCTTCGTCGGCGACCGCTTTCCACGGCTCCACGAGCTCTGCCTGTTCGATGCCTTCCTCCGCCACCAGGAACGCGACCTTCTTGCCGTTGAGTGCCATTTTCTCTCCTTCTCTCCCATCCACCTGTACGCCTGTGACGCGGCAGAATGAACCCATGACGCACATCCCGGAGCTTCTTCTCAACGACGGCAACCGCATCCCGCAGCTGGGCTTCGGCGTGTACAAGATCCCGGATGCGGAGACCCCGGATGCGGTGCTCACCGCCATCGACGCCGGGTACCGGCACATCGACACGGCTGCGTTCTACGAGAACGAGCGCGGGGTGGGCGAGGGCATCCGCCAGAGCGGCCTCGACCGCGACGAAGTGTTCGTGACCACCAAGGTGTGGTGGAACCAGAACGGCTACGACAGCACCCTCCGCTCGTTCGACGAAAGCCTCGATCGGCTCGGCTTCGACAGCGTCGACCTGTTCCTCATCCACTGGCCTGCGCCGAAGCACGACAAGTACGTCGACACCTGGCGTGCGCTGGAGACGATCCGGGATGAGGGGCGAGCCAGGTCGATCGGCGTCGCCAACTTCCACATCCATCACCTGGAGCGGCTCGCGCGAGAGACGGACACGGTGCCCGCCGTCAACCAGGTGGAGCTGCACCCGTGGCTTCCGCAGGCGGAGGTGCGCGCGTACGGCGCGGAGCACGGCATCGTCACCGAGGCGTGGTCGCCGCTCGCTCGCGGCCGCATCCTCGGGAACGAACCGCTCGCGCGCATCGCAGCGAAACACGGCGTGACGCCGGCGCAGGTCGTGATCCGCTGGCAGCTTCAGCTCGGCAACGTCGTCATCCCGAAGTCGGTCACCCCCGACCGCATCCGCCAGAACCTCGACGTCTTCTCGTTCGAGCTCGACGCCGACGACCTCGCCACCATCGCCACCCTCGAGTCCGGCGAGCGCACCGGCCGCGACCCCGACGACCTCGGCTGACGCCCGCCCCGGCGCCGCCGCGCCCTGCGCTACTCGCCGGTCGGGTGCGCGCCGACCGCGTCGACGAGCCAGGCGTAGGCGAACGCCCGCTCCCGCCACGCCGAATACCGGCCGGACACCCCGCCGTGCCCGGCAGCCATCTCGATCTTCAGCAGCGCGTCGGCTCCCACCTCGCGCAGCCGCGCCACCCATTTCGCGGGTTCCACGTACAGCACGCGGGTGTCGTTGAGGCTGGTCACGGCCAGGATGCGCGGGTAGTGGGTGTCGTGCACGTTCTCGACCGGGGAGTACGACTTCATGTACGCGTACACCTCCTCGTCGTGCAGCGGGTCGCCCCACTCGTCCCACTCGATCACCGTCAGCGGAAGCGACGGGTCCAGGATGCTCGTGAGCGGGTCGACGAACGGCACCTCCGCCAAAATCCCCGAGAAGTATTTCGGCGCCAGGTTCGCGACGGCGCCCATCAGCAGGCCGCCCGCGCTGCCGCCCTGCGCCGCGAGCCGGTCCGGAGCCGTCCATCCGGTGTCGATCAGGTGTCGCGCGCTGTCCACGAAGTCGGTGAACGTGTTCTTCTTGTGCAGCTTCTTGCCGTGCTCGTACCAGAGCCGTCCCAGCTCGCCGCCGCCGCGCACGTGCGCGATGGCGAACACGATGCCTCGGTCGAGCAGGCTGAGCCGGGGGATGCCGAACGACGGGTCCATGCTCGCCTCGTACGACCCGTACCCGTAGAGCACGAGCGGCGCGGGCTCGCCCGGCGTGACCAGGTCGCGCCGGTACACCAGTGAGATCGGGATGCGCGTGCCGTCCTTCGCGGTCGCCCACTCGCGCTTCTGGGCGAACAGCGCAGGGTCGAACTCTCCGAGCACGGCCTGCTGTTTGCGCATCCGGAGCTCGCGGGTGCGCACGTCGTAGTCGTACACGGTGGAGGGGGTGACGAAGCTGCCGTAGCCGAGGCGCAGGGTCGGCTGGGTCCATTCGGGGTTGCCGCCGGCGCCGACGGTGAAGAGTTCTTCGTCGAAGTGCAGCTCGTGCAGGGTGTCGTCGGCGGCGCCTCCGTCTTCCGGCACGCACGCGACGGCCACGCGGGTGAGCCCCTCCCTGCGGTATTCGACGGCGACGAAGTCGCGGAACGCATCCACCCCTTCGAGCCGGACGTCGGGGTTGTGGGGGAGCAGCACGCGCCTGGCGCCCTGCGGGTCGTCGGCGGCCACGCTCACCAGCTCGAAGTTGACGGCGTCGTCGTTGTGCACGATCAGCAGCCGGTCGCGCCCGCCGACCACGGCGTGCTCGACGTCGTACTCGACGCCCTCCTTGCGCGGCCAGACAACGGCGAACTCGCCGGTCGGGTCGCTCGACCGCAGCAGCCACGCCTCGCTGGTGATGTTCGACCCGGCCTCGATGACCAGGAAGTCGCGGCTGCGGGTGAGCCCGACGCCGATCCAGTAGCGCTCGTCCGGCTCGTGGAACACCTGCACGTCGGTGCCGGGTGCGCCGTCCCCGACCCTGTGCCGCCACACCGTGTCCGGACGCCAGGCGTCGTCGACGGTCGTGTAGAAGATGTACTCGCCGCCCTGATCGAACAGCGCACCGGATGCGGTGTCCTCGATCTCGTCGGGGAACTCCACCCCGTCGTCCACCAGCGACCGCACCCGGATCGTGTACCGCTCGTCGCCTTCGGTGTCGACCGCCCACAGCAGCCGCGTGCCGTCGGCGCTCACGTCGAAGCTGCCGAGCGCGTAGAACTCGTGCCCCTCCGCCTCGGCGTTGTCGTCGAGCAGGATCTGCTCACCCGGCAGCCCGTTGCGCTGCGCCTCCTCGTCGAGCGCCGGCGGCTCCCAGTCGTCAGCGCCGGCGATGGGTGCGCGGCAGTGGATGCCGTACTGCTTCCCCTCGACCGTCCGCGTGTAATACCACCAGTCGCCTTCGCGGGTGGGGACGCTCAGATCGGTCTCGCGGGTGCGCCCTTTGATCTCTTCGAAGATCTGCTCGCGCAGCAGCGCCAGGTTCTCGGTGCGGGCGTTGGTGTACGCGTTCTCCTCGTGCAGGTGGGCGACGACGGCCGGGTCGTCCTTGTCGCGCAGCCACTCGTACTGGTCGATGTACACGTCCCCGTGATGGATGCGTTCTGTCGGCTTCTTCGGCGTGATCGGCGGCGTGAGCATTCCATCAGGCTACCGTCCGCCATCCCGCCCGCGCCCGTCGAGCTCGGCCCCGAGCGCCAGCAGAGTCGAGTGGATGCGCGCGAAGTCGACCGGCGCCGCGAGGCTCTTCCGCGCCGCCCCGACCGCGCGCCGCAGCCGCCCAGTGGTGGCGTCGCCTCCCACGCCATCACCCGCGAGCCGCGCATCCACTGCGGGCCCCAGCGCGAGCGCCGCCTCGATGCAGTCGATCGCCCTGATCGTCTTCCGCCCGCCCACGGCGCGCCGCGCCCGGTGCACCGGCGCCAGCTGTTCGACGCGGGCCAAGGATGCGCGGAACGCCTCGACCCGCTCGTCCTGCGGCACAGCGGGGTCGGCCGGGGCGAACACCGCACCGAGCGCCACCAGCATCTCCGACAGTCGCTTGCGCACCACATCGTCGGAGCGGACGGGCAGCACGAACCACGCCGCCGCGATCCCGATCACCGCACCGGTCACGATCGCGAGCACCCGCTCGCCGAGCACCGCCCAGAGCGACGCTCCCGTCGGCGCGACGCCGAGCAGTCCCTGGAGCAGCGCGACGGCGAGCGTCACGGCCAGCGCCCAGAACGCGTAACTGTATCCGCGTAGCCAGGTGCCGACGAACAGGGCCGCGAAGATGACGACGACCGCGAGCATCCCGGTCGGCTCCGCCACGAACGTGAACGCCACGGCGACGATCGTGCCGCCGAGCGCCCCCGCCACCCGCAGCGCGCTCTTGTGCACCACATCCCCGCGCCCCCGGTTGCCGGAATTGACGATGAACGCGGTCAGCACGGTCCACATCGCATGGTCGGGGAACAGCAGCCACCCAGCGACGAACGCCGCGGCGAGGGCCGCCGCCATCTGCAGCGCCATGCGGGTGCTCGCCGGGAGGCGGCGGGGCGCAGGGACGGCAGCGGCGGCCGCCCCGGCACCCTCGCCCGCTCGTGCACCCTCGCCCGCCCCAGCAACCTCACCCACAACAGCAACCCCCGCCAGCACCCCAACCTCCCTGGCGACCGCCACCCACGCAACAGCCACCACGGACGCGCCGACCAGCAGCACCAGATCCAGCCACCACCGCCCGGTCTGCGCACCCGCCCCCGGGGCGACGAGGATCGCTGTGAACGGCAGCGTGACCAACGCCCCCAGCCGCGCAATCCTCCCGCCGAAACGCCGCATCCAGATCGGCACGCTCATCCCGGCCACGAACGCGACCGCGCCGACCACCGGCGCCGCGACGAGCAGCCACCCGACTCCCGCCGCCACCAGCCCGATAACGGGAAGCAGCGCCGCCGACCGCGCGAACTCACCCCGCGATGCGAACGTCCTCCGCGACAGCGTCAGGGCCACCACGGTCGCAAGCACAGCGGTGCCGTACCCGCCACCGACAGCGACCGCGATCCACCACATAGTCGCGCACGCCCCCGCGGCGGCCGCGACGGAGATCAGGGCGGAGAGCCCGGCGCGGGCCACGGGATGCATGGGTGCATTTTCTCACCCGCCCGGCGTTCCGCCACGACCCGCCCCGGCCCGCCACACCCCACCGGCTACTCTGAACAGATGAGCGAGAAATGGTGGCAGTCCGCCGTCGTCTACCAGGTGTATCCCCGGAGTTTCGCGGACAGCAACGGTGACGGCATCGGCGATCTGCGTGGTGTCATCGACCATCTCGACCACCTGGATGCGCTCGGCGTCGATGTGGTCTGGCTCTCGCCGATCTATGCGTCGCCGCACGATGACAACGGCTACGACATCAGCGACTATCGCGCCATCGACCCCGCGTTCGGCACCTTCGACGACTTCGACGAGCTGTTGCAGGAGCTGCACGCGCGCGGCATGAAGCTCGTGATGGATCTGGTCGTCAATCACACCTCCGACGAGCACGCGTGGTTCGTCGAGTCGTCCGCAGGGCCGGACAGCCCGAAGCGCGACTGGTACTGGTGGCGTCCGCCGCGCGACGGCAAGGCTCCGGGCGAGAGCGGTGCGGAGCCGAACAACTGGGGGTCGTTCTTCTCCGGGTCGGCCTGGCAGCTCGATCAGGCGAGCGGCGAGTACTACCTGCACCTGTTCTCCCGCAAGCAGCCCGACCTCAACTGGGAGAACCCGGAGGTGCGGGATGCGGTCTACGAGATGATGAACTGGTGGCTCGACCGCGGCGTCGACGGGTTCCGGATGGACGTCATCAACCTCATCTCGAAGGTGCAGGACCTGCCGGACGGCGTCGTTCCTCCCGGCGCGCTCTACGGGGACGGCTACCCGTTCTACGGGCAGGGGCCGCGCATCCACGAGTTCCTGCACGAGATGCATGAGCGTGTTTTCGCGGGGCGCGACGACCGGTATCTCACGGTAGGAGAGATGCCCGGCGTCACCGTCGACCAGGCTCAGCTGTTCACCGATCCGGCGCGCGGCGAGCTGGACATGGTGTTCCAGTTCGAGCACGTCGACCTCGACCACGGGCCCGGCGGCAAGTGGGATCACCGCCCGGCGTCGGTGCTCGACCTCAAGCGGTCGTTCGCGAAGTGGCAGGACGGCCTCGCCGAGCGCGGCTGGAACAGCCTGTACTGGAACAACCACGACCAGCCGCGCGTGGTCAGCCGGTTCGGCGACGACGGGGATGCGCGCATCCCGTCGGCGAAGGCGCTCGCCACCGTGCTGCACCTGCAGCGGGGCACGCCGTACGTCTACCAGGGTGAGGAGCTCGGGATGACGAACGTGCCGTTCCGCGGCATCGAGGACTTCCGTGACATCGAGACCCTCAACCACTACGCGGAGGCCGTCGACGTGCTCGGCGCCCCGGCCGAGGAGGTGCTGGCCGCGCTGCGCACCACGAGCAGGGACAATGCCCGCACTCCGGTGCAGTGGTCGGATGCGCCGAACGCCGGGTTCACGACGGGCACGCCGTGGATCCCGGTGAACCCGAACTTCCGCGAGGTCAACGCGGCGGCGGAACGGCGCGACCCTGACTCGGTGTTCGCGTACTACCGCAGCCTCATCGACCTGCGGCATCACGACGAGCGCGTCTCCAGCGGAACGCTCGAGATGGTGCTCCCCGAGCACCCCCAGGTGTTCGCGTACACGAGGACGCTCGGTGCGCGCCAACTACTCGTGCTCGTCAACCTCACCGGAGAGCAGGCGGACTACGAGCTTCCGGATGCGGAGGCCTGGGCGGGTGCGCCGACCGTACTGAGCAACCTCCCGGATGCGCGGGGCGGGGTCACCGGGACGCTCGCGCCGTGGCAGGCCCTCGTGCTCTCCCGCGACGACGCCTGAGCCGAAAAGTCAGGCACCGCTTGCCACCAGAGGCGGGCGGGTGTCTGATGAGCCCCAGGGAAGCTCTGCGGGGCAGAGCCGGGGAGGCGGTCATGGGCAGCTACGTCGCACGGGCCGAAGTGGATGTGCGCGCGCCGCGTTCGGCGGTGTGGCGGGTGCTCACGTCCAACGGTGCGCATCCGGAGATCATGTTCGGCGCCGACGTGCAGTCGGACTGGCGCATCGGGAGCCGCATCGTCTGGCGCGGCGAGTGGAACGGGAAGACGTTCGAGGATCACGGGCGCGTGATCGAGTTGCAGGAGCCGAGCAGGATCGTGCTCACGCACTTCAGCCCGCTGAGCGGGTCGGACGACGTCCCGGAGAACTACCACTCGTTGCGGTTCGAGCTGGATGAGACGCCGACCGGTACTCACGTCACGCTCGACCAGGACAACAACCCGACAGCGGAGGCGGCGGAGCACTCCCGGGAGAACTGGACGACGATGCTCGCCGGCGTGAAGGCGGTCGCGGAGCGCGCAGCTTCTAAGCCGTGATCGCCTCGTTCAGGTACGCGCCGATGAACACGTCGAACGCGGACACCGTCTTCTCCTTGTCGCCGGTGAGCAGATAGCCGAAGTGGAGACCGGCCGCGGTGTCGGCGAGCCAGTGGGCGAGCACTGCGGCGCGCCGCTTCTCGACGCCATTGCTGGTGAGCCAGCGCTGCACGACCGCGAGCCAGTCGGTGAACGACGTGGTGATGCGTGTGCCGATCTCCGGGTCGATCGGTTCGAGCGCGCCGGCCTCGAACTGCAGGCGCAGGCCGGTGCGGTTGCCCTCGCGGAGCGAGTGGCGGAAGGCCTCGCTGTACCAGTCCGCGAACTGCTGACGGTCGAAACCGGCGATGTCGACGCCGACGGCCGCCTCGGACTGCTGGCGCACACCCTCCTCGAGGATGGCGTCGATCATGCCCTGACGCGAGCCGAAATGGTAGACGAAGGAGTACGTGCTGACCCCGAGGGAGCTCGCCAGACTGCGAAAGGTCATCCGCGACAGAGGCTCGGTCGCAACATGTTCCATGATGCGGCCCAAAAGCTCTGGCTTTCGACTGGGGTCTGGTGTACGTCCCACGCGATAACCATAAGCGAGCCGCCGCTCACGAAGGAAGGCAAATCAGGGTATAAAAACCGGAATCCCAATATCGCTTTCGGGGCCGCGTCAGCCGCGTCCTGGAGGGTTGCCGCCGCCGTTGCCCGGACCGCCGTTGCCCGGACCGCCGCCGTTGCCCTGGCCGCCGTTGCCGCCGCCCGCGGGGGGAGCGGGAGCGGTGGGTGCGGTCGGCGTCGGCGGCTTCGGCGCAGGCGGAGCCTTCGTGAACTTCGCATCCGGCCCGGGGAACGCCGTCCCGCCGTAGACGGCGTTGAGCGCGGCCAGGATCGGCTTGGCGATGGCGAACTTCACATTGCCGCCTCCGATGCCGTTGAACGACTGGCTGCGCAGCGCGACCGCGCCTTCCACGTTGCCGACCCAGGTGGCCTGGGCGACCTTGGTGGTGGAGGTGACGAGCCAGTTCTCCAGCGAGTCGTCCGTCGTGCCGGTCTTGCCGAAGATCGGGATGCCGTCGTTCGGGTTGGCCGAGGTGGCCGTTCCTCCGCGGAGCACGCCCTGCAGTGCGAAGATCGCGGCCGCCGCGACACCGGGATCGATCGGTGTGGTCGAGCACTGCGTCTTCGGAACGGCGTGCTCCGTGCCGTCAGCGTTCAGGATCTTGTCGATGGCGATCGGGCTGCAGGCGACGCCATTGTTGGCGATGCCCGCGTACGCGGTGGCCATCGTGATCGGGGCGATGTAGTTGGTGCCGAGCACGGAGGAGGGGTTGGCCATGAAACGGTTGGCCTCTTCGTCCGCGCCGTGGACGAGCAGATCCTGCGCGCGCTGCTTGATGCCGCACAGGTCGAGCTTGGTGGCCATCTGGGCGAAGATCGTGTTGATCGACTGCGCCGTGGCGTTCATCACGGTGGTGCTGCTGACCGATTCGCCCTCGTCGTTCGAGACCGGCCACGGCGCTCCGCCGATGTCCTGGCACGGATCGCTGGAGTGGAACGACGACTGCGGGAACAGGTGTTGCGTGCCGTTGACGGACTCGTACAGCGAATGACCCTCCTGCAGCCATTCGAGGAGGTCGAACGCCTTGTACGCCGAACCGGTCTGGAAGCCTTCCGACCCGCCATCCACGTAGTCGGTGTTGTAGTTGACGGCCGTGGTCGCCGGAGCAGGGGCCGCGGTGTTGTCGTACGGCCGGTTCTGCACCATCGTCACGACGCGTCCCGTTCCCACTTCCACCGACACGTTGGAGGAGCCGAGGTCGAGGTACGGGCTCGCGGGCGGGATGTACGCGGCGATGGATGCCTGGGCCGCCCCCTGCAGGTCGAGGTTGAGGGTGGTGTAGATCTTCAGGCCGCCGCGGTTGAGGAAGCCGGAGCGGTCGTCGCTCGTCTTGCCGAAGATCGCGTTGTTCTCGATCTGGCGCTCGACGTAGTCGCAGAAGAATGCCGCGTTGAACTGCTGGGCCGTCATGCAGCCGTTCTGCACCGGAGTGATCTTGGGCTCGACCTTGGTCGCCTTCGCCGCGTCGTGCTCCGCCGTGGTGATCTTGCCGTTGGCGAGCATCCGGTCGAGCACGTAGTTGCGGCGGTCGAGCGTCTCCTTGTATCCGTCGGCCGCGCCGTTCTCCTTGCTGGTGGGCTTGTCGATGCGCAGGTTGTCCGGGTTGTTCAGGATGGCGATGAGCGTGGCGGCCTGCTGCAGGTTGAGAGCTTTCGCAGAGACGCCGAAGTAGTATTCGGCCGCCTGCTGAACGCCGTAGGTGCGGCCGCCGAACAGAGCGATGTTGAGGTAGCTCTGCAGGATCTGGTTCTTGGTGTATTCCTTCTCGAGACCGATTGCGTAGCGCATCTCCTTGAGCTTGCGCACCGGGTCGACCTCTGTGGCGTCGTTGTAGCAGGACTCGTATGCCGTGAGCTGCTTCTTCTGCACGGCGGCCGTGGCCGTCACATCCGGCTGCTTGTTCTCGCAGCGCTGCACCAGGATGTTCTTGACGTACTGCTGCGTGATCGACGAACCGCCCTGCACGTCTTTGTGGAGGGCCGTGAGCATCGCGCCGCGGATCGTGCCCGTGACGTCGACGCCGCCGTGCTCGTAGAACCGCGGGTCCTCCGTGGCGATGGCGGCGTCTTTGAGGTTCTGCGAGATGTCGTCCCAGCCGACCTCCACGCGGTTCTGCGAATAGAAGGTCGCGATGGGCACGTCTTTGCCCCCGGACTTCGCGTACATCGTCGATGCCTGCGCGAGCGGCTCGACTTTGATGTACTCGGGGAGGCCGTCGAAGACGCCGATTGTCGAGTCGGCTGCCGACCCGGTCAGCGCGACGGCCGGCGTGACGGCGGCGGCGCCGAGCACCCCCGCGACGGCGCTGAGCGCCACGAACCCCAGGAGCGCGGGCGCCCATCCCCATTTGCTGCGACCCGAAGATTTCATGGCGTCATGATACGCGGCGAGGTTGGCGGTTTCACCGGGACACCCGTCAGGTTGGGGAGAAGCACGGGATGTGGATGGACCGTGTCACTCGGCCCGGAGCTTGTCGCAGAGCTCGGCCAGGCGGTCGAGCTCAGCGGGGTCGAGCCGTCCGCCGACGCGTTCGGTGATCGTCCGCATGTGCTCGACGGCGACCCGCCGGAACATCTCGAAGCCGGAGTCCGTCATCCGGATCACCGTGCCGCGCGCATCCGACGGCTCCGGGCATTTCGCGACGAGTCCGCGGGCGACCAGCCTGTCGACCAGCCTGCTCACGCTGGGCTGCGTGAGCAGCACGTGCTTGTTGAGATCGCGCAGGCGGAGCGAGCGGTCGGGCTGCCTGGAGAGGTTGAACAGCACGTCGTACTCGTTGAACGAGATGTCCCTGGTCGGGAACTCGGCGGCGAGGGTGCGCATCACGGCGACCTGGGCGCGGAACAGCGACTCCCACGCCGACACGGCGTTGACGCGCGCAGCCGCGCGCCGCGCGTCGCCCGTCCGCTCGCCGGTTCCGGCGTGCGTGCCGGTTCGCTCGCCGGTGCTCGCTTGCGCCTCTGTACGCATGATGCTGCTGCCTCCTCGGGTGGGACGAATGCTCGATGCATTCGCATCCTTCCACCAACCGGTGACAGTTCCATCCGTGCCAGCACGGGATCCTGGATGTGGCGGGACCGGCGTTAACAGATTGAGGGCCGGCCGCAGAGGCTAGCGGCCGGCCCTCTCCCTTGCACCAAGAGTGTCCTGCAATCACATTCCGCGTTGGCTGCCACAGCAAACAACTAACGCTCTTGAACTATATAACGAAGAGGTAACGGGATCTAGTTATCTGTTCGTTATTTTTGCTGCGAATTTTCTATGTGCGCTTTCGAGCCGGCTCAGCGTCCTCGTTCAGGTGGTCGAGGGTCTCGGTGAGGCGCCCGAGGAACGCGCTGACGACGCGCGCCTGATCCTCGTCGAGCGACGCGGCGACGGCCAACAGTCTGTCGTGCATCTGCCCGAGGGTCTCTCTGACCTCTACGTCGGCGCCGGGGGTGGCGGTGATGACGATGCTTCGCCGGTCGTTCGGGTGCGGCGCCCGCTGGATGTGCCCGGATGCGCTGAGCCGGTCGAGCATGATCGTGATCGACGACGACTTCATGCCGAGCAGGGCAGCGAGATCGGCGGGCGTGGCCAGCCGGCCCTCTTCTTCGGCGCGGAGCAGGAAGCGCAGTGCGCGCAGATCGGCCTCGCCCATCTTCATGGACTCGCGGGTGCGTCTGCGCATCGCCTGTTCGACCGCGCGGTAGGTGCGCAGCGAGCGGAGGACGCGCACCGTGCTGGCAGGCGCCGTTTCAAACCAAGGGTGTTCGGGCATACGACCGCCAGTTTACCCGGCGTGTCGCGACGTCAGTGCTTCGCCCTGTCGGCGGTCCTGTCGCCCGCTCGGTCCGTGGCCGGGCGCGCGCTGTCGATGTGGTCGACGGCGTCGCGCAGGCGGTCGATGAAGTCCACGATCGTGTCCGCGTCCTCGTCGGAGAGGGAGGCTGCGACCTCGACCAGCTCTTCGCGGATGTCGCCGAGAATGGCCTTGTGCAGCTCGTCCGTCGGAACGGTGGGCACGATGATGAGCGCGCGCCTGTCGAACGGGCTCGGCTCGCGCCGGACGTGCCCGGCCTTCTCGAGCCTGTCCAGGAGGATCGTGATGGAGGAGCTCTGCACGCCGAGGTAGTCGGCGAGCTCCTTCGGCCCGACGTTGACGCCGCGCTCGTTCGCCCGGAGGAGGTAGCGGAGCGCCGAGATGTCGTTCTCGCTCATCCGCATCGCCTGCTCCGAGCGTCGCTGCATGGCCGCGTCAGCGGCTCCGTACGCTCGCATGGCTTCGAGGACGGCCACGGCTCTCTCCCGTTCCGCCTCCGGTCCGTACCAGTAATGAGGCGTCGAACCCTGTTTGTTCGTCGTCATGCACTAGATGATAGACCAACTACAAGCTAGTCAATCTAGCGATGCCCGCTAGACCGCCACCGGCGTGGCCATCGCCGACGCGTTCGTCAGCGCGGCTGCGGGGGTGCGCTGCCTGCGCTTGGACAGCGAGGTGACCTCGACGGGCTCCGGAGGAACGACGACTCCGGCCGACCTGCTGGCCATCTCCATCATCAGCTCGAGCCAGGCGTCGTTGAGGCGGTCGGCCGAGTCCCGGCTGAACTCGTAGCGCAGCGGGATGGCGTTGTCGATCCAGACCGAGTGCCTGCCCGGCGTCGAATGCTCCGTGGTCCAGCTCAACAGGAAGGGCTCCCTGCGCCGCAGTTTGACCGTGATAACCGCTTGGATATGGGCGAGGACCCGATCCTCGAACTCGAATCCTTCGCCGTCGTACACCAGCACACCCATGACACGCTCCCCATCTCGTCGTGCGCCCATCATGGCGACAACACGAGGATAGCGTATTACTAGATCGTCTAGCTACGCATGTTCGGGAATATTCATTGCTGTAGCTACTAGCGTATCCGGAGCCGTGAATCAACCCCCCTGCCCAAATTTGTCTCAGCGTCGGACTATCTAGAGAATCTAGTTATCCATCACCGAGAAGCTCGAAAGGGCACACCATGACGATCGCGAGAGACGCACCGGCGCCGATGACGGCACCCTCTCTGGACGCAGCAGGCGCCGCAGGCACCACCCAGCCGGCGGGAGGCACGGAGTGCGTGACCTGGCGCATCCCCACGGCGGGACTCTGGGTCGCCGAGACTCCATCCGCCTACCTCGGGATGGTCGACCACAGCCGTGACGGGTTCGTCGCCACCAGCAGTACGGGCCGCGACCTGGGCGTCTTCGCCACCCTCGCCGACGCTCAGCTCGCGGTCTACCGCACCTGGTCGACGCCGGATGCTGCACCGCGCGCCGGCTGGACGTTCCGCGGCTCGGCCGCCCACTAGCTCTCTTAGACCTCCCGACCGTCCCCAACTAGAAGGAATCACCTCGAAATGCTCGCCCTCATCATCGTCCTGCTCGTCGTCTGGGCCATCCTGGCCGTCCTCGGCTTCGCCATCAAGGGACTCCTGTGGCTCGCGATCCTCGGTCTCGTCTTCTTCGTGATCACCGCGATCGTCGGATTCATCCGACGCAACAGCAGGGCCTGAACGCACCATACGAACAGAGCGGGCCTCCCCGGCGACCACGGTCGCGGGGGAGGCCCGCTCTTCGTGTTCCCGGGCATGCTGGACAGAGCACTCGAAAGCGAATACTCTAAACAAAGTATTCGGAGGTGAACATGTCCAAACGCGCGATCTCGAACCCGCTGGCCCTCGCGGTGCTGTCCTGCCTGTGGGAGCGGCCGATGTACCCGTACGAGATGACCACGTCCATGCGCGAGCGCGGCAAGGAAGACAGTATCCGCCTCAACTTCGGATCCCTCTACGCGGTCATCAAGTCGCTGGAGAAGCACGGCTTCATCGTCGCCACCCAGACCGAGCGGGAGGGCAACCGCCCGGAGCGCGTGGTCTACGAGATCACCGACGCGGGCCGTCGCGAGGCCGACGAGTGGCTGAGCGAGCTCATCGACACCCCCGTCAAGGAGTACCCGGCCATCGAGACCGGCCTCTCCCTCCTCCCGATGCTCCCGCCGCAGACTGCGCTCGAACTCCTGGAGAAGCGGGTGGAGCGGCTCGACGACGAGATCGCCTCCCGGCACCGCCAGCTCGACGAGATCGGCGACAGCCTCCCCGAGCTGTTCATGGTCGAATTCCACTACCGCCAGGCGGTGCTGGATGCGGAGCGCGCGTACATCGCGGGGCTCGCATCGCGCATCCGGGACGGGTCGATCGGCGGCCTGCAGATGTGGGAGGGGCTGCACGCGCTCCTCCGCGAAGGACTCAGCATGGCCGACATCCAGCAGAGGGTGTCGGCGGGCGACTTCGGGCAGGAGGTGGCCGACCTGCTGGGCTAGAAAACGAACCGATGGCCGGAGAGCGGCAACTCTCCGGCCATCCAAACCCCAGTCGTTCCGTGAGGAACCTGCGTCAACAGTCACCGAGGGTCCATTTCCAATGGTATCGCGCGGGTCTCTCACGAACGGCTTCACTCGAAAGGAAGCCATCGTGACAACCGAATATCCGTCGGCGCTCATCGCCGACGATCTCAGAAAGTCCTACCCGGCCGGCAGGGGCAAGCCGCCCGTGCGCGCCGTCGACGGCCTCAGCTTCACCGCTGAGACCGGCACCATCTTCGGGCTGCTCGGCCCCAACGGCGCAGGCAAGTCCACCACCATCAAGATCCTCTCGACGCTCGCCCGTGCGGACTCCGGCCGCGCGATCGTCGCGGGCATCGACGTGGCCAGGCATCCGGGCAGGGTGCGCTGTTCGATCGGGTTCGTGGCGCAGAAGTCCGTCGCGGATCCGACGGACACCGGCGCAGAGAACCTGGTGCTCGCCGGCAGGCTGCAGGGCCTGTCCGGTCGGGATGCGCGCGCACGGGCCGCAGAGTTGCTCAGCCGGTTCGGTCTGGCGGAGCACGCCACCCGCCAGGTGAAGACGTACTCGGGCGGCATGTCCCGCAAGCTCGACGTCGCCATCGGCCTGATGCACCGACCGGCCGTGCTGTTCCTGGACGAGCCGACCACCGGCCTCGACCCGGAGGCGCGGGCGGAACTGTGGGCGGAGATCGAGCGGATGACCGCGTTCGAGAACATGACCGTGCTGCTCACCACGCACTACCTGGAGGAGGCGGACAGGCTCGCCAAACGGCTCGCCATCGTCGACAGGGGAACGGTCGTGACGGCCGGGACCCCGGAGGAGCTGAAGAACGACCTCCGCGGCGACGCCGTGATCGTCGAGCTCACCGCGGACGGCGACCCGTTCGCCGCCCTGACCGCCCTCGGACGAGTGGATGCGCTGAGCGAGGTCGGCGGCGACGGCCGCACCCTGCGCGCCCGCGCAGACAGCGGGGCCGCCACGCTCCCGCTCGCGCTCGCAGCGCTCGAGGCAGCAGGCATCGCCGTCGCGTCCGCGACCGTCGCTCGGCCGAGCCTCGACGACGTCTACCTGCGGCACACCGGCCGCACCCTCACGAAAGCTCAGGAGACCGCGCAGGACGCAGCATTGGAGAACGCATCATGACCGCCATCGCCCCCACCAGGATCCACTCGGAGCGCACGGCGTCCGGGCCGTCGTTCTTCACCCACACCGCCGTGCTGACCGCGCGCTTGCTGCGCGCTGCCTGGCGGATGCCGGTGTTCCTCGTGATGAACCTGGTGCAGCCGATCATCTGGCTGCTGCTGTTCGGGCAGCTGTTCAAGGCTGTCGTGCAGATCCCGGGCTTCGGCAACGGGCAGAGCTATCTGGAGTTCCTGACGCCCGGGATCGTGATGATGATGGCGCTGTTCGGCAGCGCGTGGTCGGGCACGGTCTACATCCAGGACATGCAGCGCGGTGTGATGGACAGGTTCCTCACGTCGCCGACCAGCCGTCCGGCGATGATCGTGTCCACCCTCGTCTACCAGTCGATCCTGGCCGTGGTGCAGTCGCTCGTCGTGCTCGGGATCGCGTTCTGGGCCGGGGCACGGTTCGAGGGCGGGTTCACCGGGATCGTGCTGCTGCTGCTCGCGGTCGTGCTGCTGACGGCGGTGTTCTGCTCGCTCTCGAACGCGGTCGCGCTGCTGGCGAAGGAGCAGACGGCGCTGATCGGCATCTCACAGCTGATCACGCTGCCTCTGATGTTCCTCAGCTCCGCGATCATGAACACGAAGCTCTCCCCGGAGTGGGTGCAGAACGTCGCGGCGTACAACCCGTTCGAGTGGGCGGTGATCGTCGGCCGTCAGGCGCTCTCCGCGCATCCCGACTGGCCGTCGCTCTGGCTGCACGTCGGCCTGCTCGCCGCGCTCACCGTCGTGATGGCCGCTCTCGCCACCTCGGCCTTCCGCGCCTACCAGCGTTCCGCCTGACCCGAACAATCGAGTCCGAAGTTATTCACGCGCCACGCCGAGTGGCACCGTGAAGAACTTCGGACTCGATGGCGTGGTGGCTTAGAACAGGTCGGGGGAGGGGGCGGACGCGTGCCGGATGGACACGTCGGCGTGACGGTCGAAGCGGTAGCCGACGCCGCGGACGGTGCGGACGATGTCCTCGTACCGTCCGAGCTTCGAGCGCAGGCGGCGCACGTGGACGTCGATGGTGCGCTCGTTCGGCACCTCGTCGTCCGCGGAGCCCCACAGCGACGAGATCAGCTCGGCGCGCTCGATGGTGCGGCCCTCGCGCAGCACCAGGTACTGCAGGAGCTCGAACTCCTTGTACGTGAGCGCGGCGGTCTGGTTGTCGAGGAGGAGGCGCTTGCGCGAGATGTCGACGACGACGCCACCGGATGCGCGGTCCTCGTCCTCGTCCGGCGTCACCTGGTGGCGGTGCTTGGCGATGGCGGAGGGGTCCTGCAGGGCGAGGCGGACGACATCCACGTCGCGTCCACCGGCTCCTTCTGGAGCGAGTGCGACGGCGGCGTACGTCTCTGCGGACGGTGCGATCTCGGCGGTGAGGCGCTTCAGGGCTTCGACGATGCGGCCGAGGTCGGTGCCGGCTGCAGCGGCCTTGGCCTCGTCGATGCCGACGTAGAGGACGAATCCGCGGGCCTCGGTGCCGTTCGGCACGGCGCGGATCTGGGTGGCGGGGACGGCGGGGGCGGCGGCCGGCGTCGGAACCGCTGCTGCGGGAGCCGGGGCTGCCGCGAGGTGACGGCTGGGGGAGTAAGCGGTGTCGATGGTTGCCAGAGACATGGGATGGGTCCTTTGCGATGATGCGGTGAATCCCCTGCCGGATACGGCGTCCCCGGTGGCGTCGAAACGTTCGACGTGTACAGGTAGGTGGCGGGGTGCGAGGATTCGCGAGTGTGTGTTGGGCCTGAGAGCGGCCGGTGTGCGGATGCGTGAGTGTGGCGCATCCGGGGAGCTGGTAGCCCTGTCCCGACTCAGTGGGTCGGCGGGCGGCTGGCTCGGCGAAGGGTCGTCAGATTAGCGACACATTCGGCAACACATGACCGAGTCGCGGCCGGGCATCATCATGCCGGCATCCCCAGGGGCCTCGAAGGAGGTCAGGGTACGCGAGTTGTCAGTCATGCATTGAAGTAAAGCGTCCCGTGACGGCCCGTGTCAAATCATTACGGAATGTTGCGACGTCTCTGTCACATTCGTGGCTGCCGTCAGCAGGGGTGGACGGGTCAGACCGTGCCGTAGAGGCGGTCACCGGCGTCGCCGAGGCCGGGCACGATGTAGCCGTTCTCGTTGAGGCGCTCGTCGAGGGCGCCGAGCACGATGGTCACGTCGCGGCCCTCCGTCGCCTTCTCCAGGGCGGCGATGCCCTCCGGGGCGGCGAGGATGCAGATGGCGGTGACGTCGACAGCTCCGCGCTTGAAGAGGAACTCGATGGCGGCGCCGAGCGAGCCTCCCGTCGCGAGCATCGGGTCGAGCACGAAGCACTGGCGGTCGGAGAGGTCGTCCGGCAGGCGCTCCGCGTACGTGGTCGGCTCGAACGTCACCTCGTTGCGCGCCATACCGAGGAAGCCGACCTCGGCGGTCGGCATCAGGCGGACCATGCCCTCGAGCATCCCGAGTCCGGCACGCAGGATGGGGACGACCAGTGGACGCGGCTCGCTGAGGGTGACGCCCGTGGTGGTGGTGACCGGCGTCTCGATCTCGACCGGCTCGACCTTGACGGCGCGGGTCGCTTCGTACGCGAGCAGTGTCACGAGTTCCTCGGTGAGCGCGCGGAACACCGGAGACGGGGTGTGCTTGTTGCGCAACACCGTCAGCTTGTGGGTGATGAGGGGGTGGTCGGCAACGTGCACTCGCATAGGCTCAAGGCTAACCGACGTTTCCCCCGTGAGGAGCCCGCGTGAGTCTGGCCGTCCCCGACGACTACGAGCAGTGGATGCGCCGCGCCATCGCCGACGCGCGGCTCGCCTTCGACACCGGCGACGTCCCGGTCGCCGCGCTGGTCGTCGACGAGCAGGGTGAGGTCATCGGGACCGGCCGCAACGAGCGCGAGCTGCACAACGACCCGACCGCCCACGCGGAGGTGCTCGCGCTGCGCGAGGCAGCAGCATCCCGGGACGACTGGCACCTGGAGGGATGCACGCTCGTCGTCACCCTCGAACCGTGCGTGATGTGCGCGGGCGCCGTGCTGGCCGCCCGGGTGCCGCGCGTGGTGTTCGGCGCCTGGGACGAGAAGGCTGGGGCGGCGGGGTCGGTGTACGACGTGCTGCGCGACCGCAGGCTGAATCACCGGGTCGAGGTGTACGCGGGCGTGCTGGCCGAGGACTGCGCCGACCTGCTGCTGGACTTCTTCCGCGCGAAGCGCTGAGGGCGCGGCGGCGGCGCGCGCGGCACGGACGCAGCCGGCGGCGCGCTACGGCAGCTGCGCCAGCCACTCCGAGAACGCGGCACGGGATGCGGCCTGCATCGCCGCCGAGTACTGCTCGCGGTCGCGGCGCATGGCGTCGGGGTCGATCGCATGCTCGTCCAGCTCGTTGTACCCGTCGGACACCCAGCGCTCGTGCATCTCGTCGGTCACTTCCGGGTGGAACTGCACGGCGAGGGCGAAGTCCCCGATGGCGAACGCCTCGTTGGAGTAGTCGCTCGAGGATGCCAGCAGCGTCGCGCGCTCCGGCAGGTCGAACGTGTCGCCGTGCCACTCCACGACGGGGACGCCGTCGAAGTGCCTGATCGGCGACTCCGCTCCCGCCGCCGTCGGCTCGACCCTGCGGAAGCCGATCTGCATCGTGCCGCCCTTGTAGACACGCTCGCCGAGGGCGCCGGCCATGAGCTGCGCGCCGAGGCACACCCCGAGCGTCGGGAGCTCGGTGTCGAGTCTCTGCCTGATGAGGGCCTGCTCGTGCGCCAGGTGCGGGAACTCGCGCGTTTGGTATGCGCCCATCTCTCCGCCGAGGATGACGAGGAGGTCGGCCGTCTCCGCATCCACTGCCGTCAGATCCTCGGTCGTCGCGTCGACCACGCTGACCTCGTAGCCGTGCTCGGCCAGGACCGGCCCGATGTTGCCGAGGTGGATGGTGGGGTCGTGCTGCAGCACGACGGCGCGGCGGGTCACTCGAGGCCCTTGATGACGATGGCGTCCGTGGCCGGGTGCTTCTCGTTGGGGTCGATCCACACATCCGGTTCGATGTAGATGACGCGCGCGGACGGCACGGCGGCACGGATGCGGCGCTCGACGCTGTCGATGGCCGCAGCGACCTCGGAGAGCCTGCGCTCGCCGTAGATCGCGAGCTTCACGCCCACCAGCAGCTCGTCCGGCCCGAGGTACAGCGTCTTCATGTGGATGATGCGCTCGGCCTCGTCGCCGTCGAGGATCGCCTTCTCGATGGCCGCGACGTCTTCGTCGCTCGCGCCCTCGCCCACCAGCAGGCTCTTCGTCTCCATGCCCAGGATGACGGCCACGGTGATCAGCAGCGCGCCGATGAGGAGCGTGCCGATCGCATCCCACACCCCGTTGTGCGTGATGATCGTGAGGCCGACGCCCAGCAGCGCGAACACCAGACCGGTGAGCGCCGCGACGTCTTCGAGCAGCACGACCGGCAGCTCGGGGGCCTTGGCGCGGCGGATGAACTGCGGCCACGACATGCTCTTCTTGTGCGGGCGGGACTCGTGCACCGCCGTGCGGAGCGAGAACGACTCCAGGCCGATCGCGATGACCAGCACCAGCAGCGGAAGCCACCAGTTCTCGAGTGGATGCGGGTGCGTCAGCTTCTCGATGCCCTCGTACAGGGAGAACACGCCACCGACGGAGAACAGGATGATCGAGACGACGAACGCGTAGACGTAGCGCTCGCGGCCGTAGCCGAAGGGATGCTCCTTGTCCGCCTTCTTCTTCGCCTGGCGTCCGCCGAGCAGCAGGAGCAGCTGATTACCGGAGTCCGCTACCGAGTGGACGCCCTCCGCGAGCATCGACGACGAGCCGGAGAAGGCCCACGCGATGAACTTCGTGATGGCGATCCCGAGGTTGGCGGCGAAGGCCGCGACGATTGCCCTGGTTCCACCCGATGCGCTCATGGCAACATCCTAGGATGGCGAGCATGACCGACACGCAGAACGTCACGCTCCCGACGATCGCCATGCTCGGAGCAGGCGCCATGGGCCGCGCCATCCTCAGCGGCCTCCTCGCGCCCGGTGTCACCGTCCAGGGCGGCATCCGGGTGACCAACCGCTCGGCGGCGCGCGCCGCGGAACTCTCCGGCACAGCAGGGGTGACCGCGTACGCCACCGAGACGAAGGCCGACGCGAACCGCCTCGCCGTGGACGGCGCCGAAATCGTCATCGTGGCCGTGAAACCGGCGATGGTGCCGGACCTGCTGCGCGAGATCGGCGCATCCCTCACCCCCGGCGCCGTGGTCGTGAGCGTCGCGGCCGGTGTGACGACGGCGACGTTCGAGTCTCTGCTGCCGCAGACCGTGACCGTGGTGCGGTCGATGCCGAACACCCCAGCGGTGGTCGGCAAGGCGGTCACCGGCATCAGCGGAGGCAACCGCACGCGACCGGACGACCTCGCGCTGGTGCGCACGCTCTTCGAGACGGTGGGCGAGGTGGTCGAGGTCCCCGAGTCCCAGCTGGATGCGCTCGGCACCATCTCCGGTTCCGGCCCCGCATACGTGTTCTTCCTGATCGAGCAGCTGACCGCCGCCGCCGTCGCCAAAGGCTTCACACCCGAGCAGGCGGCGACCCTGGTCAACGGCACCTTCCTCGGCGCCTCCGAGCTCCTCGTCTCCTCCGGCGAGGACCCCGCAGAGCTCCGCCGCCGCGTCACGAGCCCGGGCGGCACGACAGAGCGCGCCATCGCCGTCCTCGCCGACGCCGACCTTGCCTCCCTCTTCACGCGCGCCACCGACGCCGCCCTCGCCCGCTCCCGCGAGCTCGCCGCCTCCTGACCTGCGGCCGCAGCCATCGAGCCGGGACTTATGCACGCGACACGCCGGGCGCGGGCGTGCATAAGTCCCGGCTCGATCGCTTGAGAGCCGCGCGGATGAGGGGGACGGCGCGGGGGACCGGCCCAGCGAGGTCGGCAGCCGTGATGAAGACGGTGTTCCAGCCGATGGATGCGAGACGCTCGCGCCGGTGGATGTCTGCCCGGTAGAGGTCGGCGTCCGTACGGTGATGGTCGCCGAGGTACTCGATGGCCGTCCGCGCCTCCGGATACGCGAGGTCGACCATCGCGACAAGTCGGCCGCCGTGGGTCACGCGGAAGTTGAGCTCCGGCTCCGGAAGTGCAGCGCGGACCAGCGCGACTCGCAGGACGGACTCCTGCGGCGACAGAGAGCCGTAGCGGACCAGCTCGACAGCGACGCGGAGCGAATGCACGCCGCGCCGCCGCCCGTGGTGCCGAACAGCCCTTTCCAACTCGGCGCGCCCCAGCGGGCTGGGTCGACCGGAATACGGCTCGTCGCCCGTGATCAGGAAATCACCGATCGCGACGAGCTCCGCCACATCGAGCCGCCCCGAAAGCTGAGCCCAGGTGTCTTCGGGGGAGACGCACGCCAGATCGTCGACAGTCACGACGCGATGGCCGGAACTCTTCAACTCGTGTGGAACAACCCCGTTCATCCGTGGTGGCCAGTGAGGTGCGAACACGGCGACGTGCACGCGACTCGGGTGATGGCGATACGGCAGCGGCATCCGGTGGATCAGTGCCGCGGACTCGTGACTGAAGTAGTGGCCGTGCCGCTGCTGCGCCGCATAGGCCCGGCACTTCTCGATGTGGTCGTCGGGGTCGGCATCCACTGTCCGGACCCCGCGGAACGGCCGCTGGAGATCAGGATGGTCTACCCGGCGCCGACTGTATCCTGCCGCTCTGGCCCTCGCGTACGTGAACCCCGCTGCGTCGAGTTCTCCGCCGAGTTCCGCTGTTTCGCCTAGTCCCGCTGTTCTGGCTGTTCGGTCTGTTCCGCGTTCCATCCCCCCACTTTGCCGACGCTTCGGCCCCCACCTGAGGTTGTCCACAACCCAGCCATCGAGCCGGGACTTATGCACACCTAGCGCCGGTGTGTCGCGTACACAAATCCCGGCTCGATGGCTTCGGCACCGGAGCCGAGCAGGGCCGAGCGGCGCGGGGTTGGGGCGGAGGGGCGAGGGGCGCGGCGCCGGTCAGGAGTCGAGGGCGGCGAAGCGCTCGATGTCGGAGGAGGAGCCGGAGACGATGATGAGGTCGTGGTTGGAGACCACGGTGTCCGCCGTCGCGTAGGTGAACGGCTTGCCGGGGCTCTTCACGCCGACGACGGTGATGTGGTACTTCGTGCGCACGCCGGACTCGGTGAGGTTGATGCCGCGGATCGGCTTCGGCGGGTACATCTTGACCAGGGCGAAGTCGTCGTCGAATTCGATGAAGTCGAGCATCCGGCCGGAGACCAGGTGGGCGACGCGCTCGCCGGCCTCCGCCTCCGGGTAGATGACGTGGTTGGCGCCGATGCGTTCCAGGATCTTGCCGTGCGACTGCGAGATGGCTTTGGCCCAGATCTGCGGCACCTTGAGGTCGACCAGGTTGGCGGTGATGAGCACGCTCGCCTCGATCGACGAGCCCACAGCGACGACCGCGATGGAGAAATCCTCCGCCCCGATCTGGCGCAGCGTCTCGATCGAGCGGGCGTCGGCCTGCACCGTGTGCGTCACCCTGTCCGCCCACTTCTGCACCAGCCCGGCGTCCGTGTCGATGGCGAGCACCTCGCGGTCCAGCCGGTCGAGCTCTCCCGCCGTCGCTGCGCCGAAGCGGCCGAGCCCGATCACCAGGACGGGAGCGTTGTGCTTGATCCGGTCAACCAACGAGCGGCCTCTCCTCAGGGTTCTGGTACAGCTGCTTGCGCTGGCTCTGGGCGAGCGCCGCGGCGAGTGTCACTGTACCAACGCGCCCGCAGAACATCGTGGCCGCCATCACGTACACTCCCGCATCCGGCAGCTTTTCCGTCAGGCCGGTCGACAGGCCGCATGTGGCGAACGCGGAGATCACGTCGAACAGCACGTGGTCGAGCGGCGCCTTGGTGATCTGCAGGATCAGGATGCTCGACACCGCCACGATCGTGGCACCCCACAGCGCCACAGCCACCGACAGCCGCAGCACGTCGATCGGGATGCGGCGACGGAACGCATCCATCGACTCCACCCCGCGCGCCTCCGCGAACGCCGCGAGGAACAGCACCGCGAGGGTCGTCACTTTGATGCCGCCGGCCGTGGATGCGGACCCGCCGCCGATGAACATCAGCATGTCGGTCACCAGCAGGCTCGAGCCGTGCAGGTCGTCGATCGGCACCGTGGAGAACCCGCCCGACCTGGCCATCGTCGACAGGAACAGCGACTGGAAGACGGTGTGGCCGGCATCCAGGTGGCCGAACGTCTTCGGGTTGTCCGCCTCGAGGACGATGTAGAGCACGGCGCCGGCGACCAGCAGGATGACCGAGGTCACCAGGGTCAGCTTCACGTGGATGGACCAGCGGCGGCGACGCTTGCGCAGGTTCGTCGCGATGGCGAGGATCACCGGGAAGCCGATCGCCCCGAGGAAGACGCCGATCATCAGCGCGCCGAGGAACCAGAAGTCCTCGGCGAACGGCGCGAGACCTTCCGCGTTCGGCGTGAACCCGGTGTTCGTGAACGCCATCGCCGCGTAGTAGATGCTCTCCCAGAGCGCTGTACCGAACGGGATCCCGGCGATCAGCATCCTGGGCAGGAGCAGCAACCCGACGACGCCCTCGATCACCACCATGCTGAGGGCCACCGTGATGAGCAGCTTGCCCACCTCGCCCAGCCGCACGGCCTGTCCTTCTGCCACCGGGCCGGCGTGGATGCGCAGCGGGTTGCTGTCGCTCGCGGCCATCAGCTTGGCGCGCAGCCCCAGCTTGCGCGAGACCACCAGGCCCAGGATGCTCGCCATCGTCAGCACGCCGACCGCGCCGATCTGCACGCCGAAGAACACCAGCAGGTGGCCGAAGACGCTCCAGTGCGTCGCCATGTCCACGGTGGAGAGGCCGGTCACGCAGATGACGCTGACCGCGGTGAAGAGCGCGTCGGCGAGCGGGGTGGTCGACCGGGCTGTGGTGGCGATCGGCAGCGAGAAGAGCAGCGTGAAGACCAGGATCAACAGGGTGAAGACGAGGATCGCGAACCGCGAAGGGCTCCTGCTCGCGAAACCGTTGATGCCGTCGCGCATCCGACCGGCCGGCGTCAGGCTCATCCGCCCGGACGTCTGTGTCGCTCGCATGACCGTTCCTCCCGCCGACAGCTTGGGACATGGTACTCCGCTGGGCGAGTGACTAGCCTGGGGTGATGGCCGACATCTTTGACGTGATCGCGGATGCGACGCGGCGCGACATCCTGCGAGTGCTTCTCGACCGCCATGCCGACGATGTCCATTCCTCCGGAGAGATATCGGTCTCCGAGATCGTGTCGACACTGGAATTGAGCCAGCCGACGGTCTCCAAGCACCTCAAGGTGCTGCGCGAGGCCGGGCTCGTCTCGGTTCGCGAGGAGGGTCAGCACCGCTACTACCGGCTGGATGCTGCACCCCTGGAGGCCGTCGAGGACTGGGTCATTCCGTTCACGGCATCCGATGTCGACCTCGCGGCGATCGAAGACCAGCTGGCCGACGAGACGCGTGAGTTCGCGAGCACGGTCGGCAAGGTGCTCGCCGACACCGGCCACCGGGTGACCACCGCCGTGGAGCGCGTGACGCCCCGCAAATGGCGTCGCGACTGACCGCTGCACGACCTCCACTTGTCTGCGAGCCCCGGCGGGTTCTAGAGTTCGTGTCACCACTCGTGTCACACGAGTACCATGACAGCAGAAGAAGGACTTGGCAGATGGCACGCGATCTCTCGGATGTGCGCTTCCTGACGGTCGCCGAGGTGGCCGACATGATGCGCGTCTCCCGCATGACCGTGTACCGCCTCGTGCACTCGGGGGAACTCCCCGCCATCCGTTTCGGGCGCTCCTTCCGGGTGCCGGAATCGGCCGTAACACAGGCTCTTGAGAATCACGTCGCCGACACAGCGTGACGTCGGGTAGACTGTTGGCTTGTGTCGCCGCGCATTCCGCGGCCAGCCCCCTAACTTTGTGAGGTCTACGTGGGTTCCGTTATCAAAAAGCGTCGCAAGCGTATGGCGAAGAAGAAGCACCGCAAGCTTCTTCGCAAGACGCGCCACCAGCGTCGCAACAAGAAGTAGACCTCGGTCTGCAGCTCAGGCGTCGGCCCCTCGGGACCGACGCTTTTTGCTGCCCGGAGCCGGGCTGCCCGCATCCGGATAGGCTGGATGCGTGTCCAGCGTCTCCCTCACCCTGATCGGCAAGCCGGGGTGCCACCTCTGCGATGACGCCCGTGAGGTGATCGGCGCCGTGATCGGCGACCTGCCTCCCGGAGCACCGACCGTCGTGGTGGACGAGCGGAACATCCTGGAGGAGCCCGAGCTGCACGCGCAGTACGTCGAGGACATCCCCGTGGTGCTCGTCGATGGCAGGGTCCACACCTATTGGCGCGTCGATCCTGCGCGTCTCCGCACCGCACTCCTGGAGGTCCGATGACCATTCGCCATGTCGTCTCGTGGAAGCTCGCCACCTCGGATGATTCCGAGCGCGCAGAGCAGGCCGCGGCCGTGAAGGCCGGCCTGGAGTCGCTGCCCGCGACCATCCCGGAGATCCTCGCGCTGGAAGTCGGGGTGAACGCGCTGAGCGCGGACAACTTCGACGTCGTGCTGATCAGCGACTTCGCCGACGAGGATGCACTGCAGCGCTACGTCGACCACCCGGATCACCAGCGGGTCGCCGCGTTCATCCGGTCGGTGGTCGGCGGTCGTTCCGCCGTCGACTTCCTCGTCTGACCCCTGGCCTCGGCCGAAACACAATCGAGTCCGGACTTATGCACGGCTGACACGGGGTGTCGCGTGCAAAAGTCCGGACTCGATTATTCGGAGCCGGAGCCGGAGCCGGAGCCGGAGCTAGACGATGGGGGTGTCGTCGATCTCGGCGTCCGTGCGGCGGTAGTCCGCGAGGAACTGGGCGTGCGACGGGGCGTAGAGGGCCTTGACCAGGTCGCCGGCCTTCTCGCCGTCGCGCTCCTTCGCCGCCGCCGCGATCTCCGCGATGCGCGCGGGGAGGTCGTCGGTGTCGAACGGGCGCTGCCAGACGCTGATGTAGCGCAGCAGCTGCGGGCTGAGGCCCTCGCTCACGCTCACCAGGACATCGTTGCCGGTGTTCCGCTCGAATTCGAGGAAGAACTCGTTGAGCGCGTGCCCGAGTGCGGGGAGGTCGCCGGACTTGGCGAGCTTCTTCGCCTCCTTGGCCAGCTTGTCGAGCCGTGAGACCGCCGCGTTGTCGAGCGCGGGGACCGCGTTGCGCGCCGCACGCTCGTGCAGGAGCCCGGAGATGTAGACGGCCTCGTCGATTGCGCGCATGTCGATCGGCGCGACGCGGGTGTACCGGTTCGGGGCCATCTCGACGAGTCCGATCTCGGCGAGCTTCATCAGCGCTTCGCGGATCGGGGTGCGGGAGACGCCGAGCCAGGCGGTCAGCTTCTCGTCGAGGAGGGTCTCACCCGGTTCCAGGGTGCCGTCGAGGATGCCGTCGTAGAGACGGTTGTACACGACATCGCGGAGGAGCTGACGCTCGACCGGCGCGGTGTCTTTGACGGGGAGCGGCATCAGTTCTCCTTCTTCTCGAGCGCGGCGAACTCGTCGACGAGCTGAGCGAGTGCTTCGGACCAGTAGCCGTCCACGGCGGTGGCCGCTTTGTCGGCGTTGCCGGCGACGGACGCCTCCACGATCGTGGTGAGGTACGGCAGGCTCGCCTCGAAGGCGCTGGTGCTCGGGGCCGCGATGAGCGCCCGGCGGATCTCGGGAAGGTGACGGTTGAGCAGGCGGGCGACGGTCTTGTTGTCGAGCCTGCGCACGTAGACGTTGATGAAGTCGTCGGCGAACGACTTGTCCCGGATGAGCGCCCCGAGGTCGTCTCCGCTGGTGGCCCTGGCGGCGAAGTCGCGCAGCGTGGCCTTGTCGTCGTCGGTGAGGAGGGCGGTGGAGTCGCGGACGACGCCGTGGAGGAGCGTGCCGACCGTTTCGATGAGCCCGCGCAGGCGGACGGTGTCGATCGGGGTGACGCGCGTGCGCTTCTGCGGCATGATCTCGACGAGGCCCATGGACGCGAGCTGGTTCAGCGCCTCGCGCACCGGAGTGCGGGACACCCCGACCCACTTCTCGATCTCAGCGTCGTAGAGCTGCTCGCCGGGGGTGAGATCGCCGTCGACGATCGCGTCGAGCAGGCGAAGGAAAACTTCGTCTCTGATGAGCCGTCGTGGGCTGACGGTCTCGGTAATGGGTACAGGCATACATGAATATTACATCCGCCGAGTTCGAATTCAAGCCATTGCGAGAACGAATGTCGCGGATGTGGGATCGGAGCGTCTGGGATGCAGATCGCTGTGGTGATGGATGCGGGAAGTTCACACCGTGAAGTCTCCCATGTCAAATATGAGTATAGCATACGGAGGCGCGAACGCACGACGGGCGCGGCGTCCAGACGTGCTGGACGTCGCGCCCGGATGGACTCGAAGCGTGCCGATCAGAACTTGTTGCCGAGCGCCTTCGCTTTGAGCGCGTCGAACTCTCCGGCGCTGATGACGCCCTGGTCGAGCAGCTGCTTGGCCTTGGCGATGTCGTCGGCGGGGGAGGCGGAGGCGACCTGCCGGATGTAGTCGTCCGCCTGCGACTGAGTCTGCTGCACGTCCCGTGCCTGGCGCTCCGCCATGCCGCGGCCGCGCGCGATCAGGTAGACGAGCGCCGTGAGGAAGGGCAGGAAGATCAGGAAGATGACCCAGAGCGCTTTCCACCAGCCGTTCAGCGCGCGGTCGCGGAACAGGTCACCGATGATCGCGAACAGTGCGAACAGGTATGCGATGAACGCGAAGGCCCAGAAGATGAGCCAAATGACGTTCCAGAAGTTGTTCCACATGGTCTGATTGCCCTTCCGACGTGCCGCCCGATGCGGCATCTGAGCACACGCTAGTGCTCGCGTCGGGCACGGCGCTAGCAATTCCGGTCCAATGCATACATTGCGGACACCGTCTGTCGGAGGCAGCGGGTTAGGCTGACGCCATGCTGCCGCAGATCCCACCGCACACGTGGCGCGGCAGGAGCGCTGCTGCGACAGCGCTGTTCGTCCTCTGGCTGGTGGTCGGGGTGCCGGTGGCCGTGGCCGCCGGGCTCGTGCTACTGGTGCTCGGTGTGGCGGTCGCCGTGGTCGCGCTGGTCGTCTGGCTGCTCTGGGCGGGGATCGCGTGGGTGTGGTTCGCGATCGTGCTTGCGGAGCGCATCCCGTACCCGTTCCGGCTGCTGCCGCCGAAGACCCGCCGGTCGCGTCGGCTCGCGGGCAGCTCGCTCTACCTGCAGCTCGCTCCGCGGCTCGTCGGCGGCGTCGCGCGTCTCGCCGGGGTGCTGTTCGGACCGCTGCTGCTGGCGACGAGCATCGCCGGGCTGTTCTCCGCGCGCTGGCGTGCCCGCCCGTACCTCGCGGTGTTCACGCTTCCCGCCGTGCTGCGCAAGGTGGTGAATCTGGGGCGCAGACGCGGGCTGCTGCGCGACGGCCACGACGCGGACATCCTCCGCTACGACGCCTTCCTCTCGGGGGCGTTCCCGCACATCCTGGACTTCCTCGACTGGTGGCGCGACCCGCAGGCGCCCCGCGAGTACACGCCGTCTCCGGGGCTGGTGGATGTGCCGGCGGGACTCCTCGGCCTCGACCTCCAGCCGTATCCCGACCCGCTCGGCTATCCGGGGCTGGCCGCCGGCGCGCTCCGCCGCCACAGCATCCGGAGTCTGCGCGAGGTGTTCCTCAGCCAGCGTGAGATCGACGACCTCTGCGACCCCGACCTCGACGACCGGGCGGACGTGGGCCTCATCCGTGTGGCGAGCCGGGTGGATGCGCACGGGCTGCGGCACTGGATCGTCCAGTTCCCGAGCACCAAGTCCTGGCACCCGCGTGCCGGCGCCGCCCCCAACGACCTCACCGCCGATCTCGTGATCGGCGCAGAGCAGGAGCCGACCGCCACCCGCGCCGCCATCGCGACGATGCTGCATGCGGGCATCCGACCGGGCGAGCCCGTGTTGCTCGCCGGGTTCAGCCTCGGTGGCATGGTGGCGGCGCAGGTTGCCGACCGTGCGACCCGCGCCGGCCTCACCGTGGCGCATCTCGTGGTGGCGGGCACCCCGCTCGGGCGGGTGCACATCCCGGACGGTGTTCGGGTGCTCGCCATCGAGCACGTGCTCGACATCGTCCCGCGCATCGACGGCAGGGAGAACCCGGTGCGCCCGCCGCTCTCCGCGCAGGGGACGGACCGCTTCGTCACGGTGAAGGCCGGCCCGCTGCTCCCCGTCGGCTTCCGGCTCGGCGCGCTGCACCAGTCGACGGCGTACGCGGATACGGCGAAAGCCATCGAGGAGCAGTCACCGGATGCGCTCGTCGCGTCCATGCTCGACGAGCTCGCGGTGTACTTCGGCCAGGGCCAAACCGTCGTCGACCACGCCATGCTGCGCACGGGCGGCCTCGGTCCGCAGCCGTCCGTGCCGTTCTACCTGCACAGCACGGTGCAGGAGGGGATCACGCGCGGGACGCTTCGCCAGACCCTCCGGCGCATCCCGGGTGTTATCGCCGTCGACGTCTACCAGTCGCGGGCGGGGTTCGCCACGACGATCCTCTGGAACGCCGACGTGCTCGTGCGCAGCCTGAAGCCGTGGTTCACCACGGTGGAGCGGTTCGCCGTCTACCGCGGCCTGCTGTCGCTCCTGAAGCGCCGCAGGGCGGTGGGCATCCACTTCCGGCTGCAGGCGAAGGAGACGCCGGGGGTCACCTGGGAGGCTACGGTGCAGCAGATGGCGGACGGGCAGTGGAGGGAGATCCTCGACGTCTCGTTCGACGACGCTGCTGCAGAGGCGGAGTTCGAGGATGCGTTCCCCGGCGGAGCGGCGCCGACGGTCGTGTTCTACCCTCCCTCGGCGTTCGACCCTGTCGTGGACGCATCCCGTCGCTGACCTGGTCGTAGGATGAGGCCCACGCGAACGAGGAGGTCACCGTGGGTCGTGAAGGGTACTGGACGACGGACCCGAAGGACGCGTTGCGCGTCGGTCCCGGTTTCCGGCTGGACGCTCAGGATGCGGCGGCGAAGCCCGGGTTCGACGGGCACAAGTCCGACGGGGAGTTGGCGCTCGCCGAGGGGGCCGGGATCCTCGCCGACCTCCAGGAGCGGCTGTACGCGGCGGGCACCGTCGGCGACAAGCGCAGCCTGCTGCTCGTCCTGCAGGCGATGGATACGGCGGGCAAGGGCGGCATCGTCTCCCACGTCGTCGGGGCGGTCAACCCCGGCGGGGTGCGGTACGCCGGGTTCAAGAAGCCGACGCCGGAAGAGCTGGCGCACGACTTCCTCTGGCGCGTGGACCGCGAGGTGCCGTCCGCGGGCCAGCTCGGGGTCTTCGACCGCTCGCACTACGAGGACGTGCTGATCGGGCGGGTGCGGCAACTGGCCCCCGCCGACGAGATCGAGCGGCGCTACGGCGCGATCAACGGCTTCGAGGAGGAGCTGCGGGAGAGCGGGACCACGATCGTGAAGGTGATGCTGCACCTCAGCAAGGACGAGCAGCGCGCCCGCCTGGCCGACCGGCTGGAGCGGCCGGAGAAGCACTGGAAGTACAACCCGGGCGACGTGGACGAGCGGCAACTCTGGGACGAGTATCAGGCGGCGTACCAGGTGGTCTTCGACCGCACCTCGACGGAGGGCGCTCCGTGGTACGTGGTTCCCGCCGATCGCAAATGGTATGCCCGGCTGGCGGTGCAACACCTGCTCATCGATGCCCTGGAAGGCATGAACCTCGACTGGCCAGCGCCCGAATACGACGTGGAGGAGGAGAAGAGGAGGCTCGCGGCGTCCTGACGCCGATCAGCCGAACGCTTCGACCACCGGGCGGAACTTCATCGTCGTCTCGACCAGCTCCCGTTCCGGGACGGAGTCCGCGACGATACCGGCGCCGGCATATGCCGTGATGTCGCCGGATTCGGAGACCTGAGCGCAGCGCAGCGCGATGGCCCACTCGCCGTCTCCGTCTCCGCCGACCCAGCCGACGGGGCCGGCGTACCGGCCGCGGTCGAACGGTTCGAGTTCGTGGATGACGTCCATCGCATCCCGTGTCGGGGTGCCGGCGACGGCGGCGGTCGGGTGCAGGGCGTCGACCAGGTCGAGCGAACTCGACCCGTCGCTCAGGGTGCCCTGAACGTCGGTCGCGAGATGCCAGAGGTTCGGCAGCTTCAGCGTGAACGGCAGGTCGCTCGCCGCGAGGTCAGCGCTGTGCTCACGCAGGGCGTCGACGACGCTCGAGACCGCGTACCGGTGCTCGTCCTGGTCTTTGGTGCTGCTGGCCAGGGTGACGGCGGCGTCGTGGTCGCTGACGCTGTCGGCCCCGCGGGAGATGGTGCCGGCGAGCACGCGTGCGCTGACGGTGCCGTGGTCGACGCGCACCAGGGTCTCCGGAGAGGAGCCGACGAGGCCGTCGACAGCGAACGTCCAGCACTCCGGGTAGCCGAGGGCCAGCTCGACCAGCGCGCGGCGCACGTCGGACTCGTGCGGGAGGTGGCCGGTGAGGTCGCGGGCGAGCACGACCTTGCGCAGGTCGCCGTGCCGGATGCGGTCGACGGCAGCCTGCACGGCGGCGCGGTAGCCCTCCTTGCCGAGCGAACCGGGAAGCAGGGTGAGGCGGTACTCGTCACCGAACGGAGTGGGGCGGGGGAGGCGCGACGCAGCTGCGCCAGCGCCCTGTGCGCCGGTGCCGGTGCCGTCGCCGTCTGCGTCGTCTGCCGGACGGATGCGCGTGATCCAGCTGCGCCCGTCACGGCGGCCGATCACGAATTCGGGCACGATCAGCACGCTCGTCGCCGTGCTGTCATCGGCGAAGGCGAACGTGCCGAACGCGACCAGCCCGGTGCCCGGCTTGCCGACGGCGTCGGTGACGGACGCCTGCGAGACGACCTCTCTCCACGCGGCGGCGGCAGCGCGCATCCGGTCGTTGCCGGAGAATTCGAGCCGCAGCGCCTCGCCGATGCCCGCCATTCCTTCTCCCTTGCGGAGCCACAGCAGCGGGTGCCTGGCGTCGAGGAAAGGGATGAGCTGACGAACGTCGTCGATGGGGGTGGTCTCGACCAGGAGTGCCGTTGCGCTCGATGTCCGGGGCGTGGTCGCTGTTGCTGTCACCCGATCAGCCTACGCCCGGGATGCTGGGCGCCGGATGCGCGCGGGCTGGGGGTTGTCGGGGGCTGTGGTGCCATCTTGGGCATTGCGGGTCGCCGTGTCTGGGGGGCGGCGTGGCATCCGTGCCGGGGCTGCGCGCACCCGCGGCTGGGGCCGCTGCAGCTGTCACTGCCGCCTCACAGGGAGCTGGAATGCGTGGCGCAGCGGTGCCGCCTAAGCTAGGGGGGTGAGTAAGGCCGACCTCAGCAAGCAGCCCGCCCAGGTCGCCGCCATGTTCGATCAGGTGTCGACGCACTACGACAGGACCAACAACGTCCTCTCGATGGGCAACGCGGCACTCTGGCGTGTGGCGACGACCAAAGCCGTCGGCCCGCGCGCCGGCGAGACCATCCTCGATGTCGCGGCGGGCACCGGCACCTCCAGCGCGTCCCTCGCGAAGAACGGTGCGACCGTCGTCGCGGCCGACTTCTCCGAAGGGATGATCGAGGTGGGGCGGCGCCGTCAGGCCGACAATCCGTTCGTCCGCTTCGTGCAGGCCGACGCCACCCAGCTTCCGTTCGACGACGACGAGTTCGACGCCGTCACCATCTCCTTCGGCCTCCGCAACATCGTCGACCCGAAGAAGGCGCTCGCCGAGTTCTACCGCGTGACCAAGCCGGGCGGACGCGTCGTGATCTGCGAGTTCTCCCAGCCGCCGGCATCCATCGTGCGCACCGGATACTCCGCATACCTGCGGTTCGGGATGCCCGTGCTGGCCAAGCTGGCGAGCTCCAACCCCGCCGCATACGAATACCTGATGGACTCCATCGAGGCGTGGCCGTCCCAGCCCGTGCTCGCCGACTGGCTGCGCGAGGCCGGGTTCGAGCACGTCGCATACCGCAACCTGACCGCCGGGATCGTCGCCCTGCACCGTGGCTACAAGCCGCGGGATGCGGGTGGAGCGCGCGCGGCGGAGGTCGCCGCTCCCGCCACGGTCGCGGTCCAAGAGAAGCCTGCGGCAGAGAAGCCCGCCGAAAAGAGCGCAGCGGGGAAGCCCGCAGCCGTCAAGCCTGCGACGGAGAAGCCCGCCACGACGAAGGCTGCAACGACGAAGCCCACGACAGCGAAGGCCGCGACGGCCAAGCCGACGACCGCGAAACCCGCAACCGCCAAGGCGAAGCCCACGACTGCGAAGCCCGCACCCGCGAAGCCCACCAAGCCCGCGGCGGCCAAGCCCGCGACGGCCAAGCCCGCGGCGGCCAAGCCCGCAGCCACCAAGCCCGCGGCCACCAAGCCCGCCGCCGCCAAACCTGCGGTCGCCAAGCCCGCCACCGCCAAGCCCACAACCACCAAGCCCGCCGGCTCCGACCGAGCGACGGGCACCACGGGGGCGTCGGCTTCCGGCGTCCCACCCGAGGGGGAGTAGTGCCACCAAGCGTCCCCGCTGTGCGGCGTACCGCGTCGCTGTCCAGCCAGATCGGTCTGACCGAGCGGATTTTCGCATCCGGTCAGGACAGGGAGCTCGCCGCCGCCGTCGATGCCGGGCTCGCGCTCGTGGAAGAGGGCCTGCACGCAGAGATGCGGTTCGCGGACAACCTCGCCGACGTCACCGCCCGCTACCTGCTCGAAGCCGGTGGCAAGCGGGTGCGCCCCATGCTGACGCTGCTCACCGCGCAGCTCGGGCTGGGGAACACCCCCGAGGTGCTGCAGGCGGCGGAGGCCGTGGAGATCACGCACCTCGCATCTCTCTACCACGACGACGTCATGGACGACTCGCAGATGCGGCGCGGGGTTCCGAGCGCGCAGTTCGTGTGGGGGAACTCCGTCGCCGTGCTGACCGGAGACCTGCTGTTCGCCCGGGCGAGCAAGATGGTGTCTTCGCTGGGCGAGCGCGCCATCCAGTTGCAGGCAGACACCTTCGAGCGGCTGTGCCTCGGGCAACTGCACGAGACCATCGGACCCCAGGACGGCGAAGACCCGGTCGAGCACTACATCCGCGTGCTCGAGGACAAGACCGGCTCGCTGATCGCCGTCGCTGCGCAGATGGGCGTGGTGTTCGCGAAGGCTCCGGAAGAGTACGAGCAGCCCGTCGTGACGTTCGGCGAGAAGATCGGCGTCGCCTTCCAGATCATCGACGACGTGATCGACCTGTCGTCGAAGGGCGTCAAGGAGACAGGCAAGACGCCGGGCAACGACCTCCGCGCCGGTGTCGCCACCCTTCCCGTGCTGCGGCTGCGCGAGCTCGCTGAGACGGACCAGGGTGCGCGCAAGCTGCTCGATCGGCTCGAACGCGATGTGATCGGCACCGCGGAGGAGGGCGAGATCACCCCGGAGGCGACTGCCGCCATCGCAGCGCTCCGCGACCACGAAGTGACCGCCCACACCCTGCAGGAAGCCCACCGCTGGGCCCGCGAGGCCGTCGAAGCGCTCGAACCGCTGCCGACCGGTCCCGTCAAGAAGGCGCTGATCCGCTTCGCGGACACCATCGTCGAACGTTCCAGCTGAGCAAGAAAGACACAACGAATGACCAAATTGCGACTGGCCATCGTCGGTGCAGGCCCCGCCGGCATTTACGCCGCGGACATCCTCCTCAAGGCGGAGCGCGCCTTCGACGTCTCCATCGACCTGTTCGAGCAGCTTCCCGCCCCGTACGGTCTCGTGCGTTACGGGGTCGCCCCCGACCACCCGCGCATCAAGGGCATCATCACGGCTCTGCGTGAGGTGCTCGACCGCGGGGACATCCGCATCTTCGGCAACGTCACGTACGGCGAGGACATCACCCTCGACGACCTCAAGCGCCACTACAACGCCGTGATCTTCGCGACCGGGGCCGTGCACGACGCCGAGCTGGACATCCCCGGCATCGAGCTGGAGGGCTCGTACGGTGCCGCCGACTTCGTCAGCTGGTTCGACGGTCACCCGGATGTGCCGCGCACCTGGCCGCTGGAGGCCGAGTCCGTCGCCGTCATCGGCAACGGAAACGTCGCCCTCGACGTCTCGCGCATCCTGGCCAAGCACGCCGACGACCTGCTGCCCACCGAGATCCCGGACAACGTCTACGAGATCCTCAAGAACTCTCCCGTCACCGACGTGCACGTCTTCGGCCGCCGCGGGCCGGCCCAGGTGAAGTTCACCCCGCTGGAGCTCCGCGAGCTGGGCGAACTGCGCGACGTCGACATGATCCTCTACGACGAGGACTTCGACTACGACGAGCAGTCGAAGGCCGCCATCGCGAGCAACAAGCAGGTCATGGTGATCGACCGCGTGCTGCAGCAGTGGCGTCAGCGCGAGGTGGGGAACGCATCCCGTCGCCTGCACCTGCACTTCTACGCCAAGCCGCTCGAGGTCGTCGACGACGGGAACGGTCACGTGGCCGCGTTCCGGTACGAGCGCACCGAGTCGGACGGCGAGGGCGGCGTGCGCGGGACCGGCGAGATCCGCGAGGTGCCCATCCAGGCCATCTACCGCGCTGTCGGCTACTTCGGGTCGCCGCTTCCCGGCATCCCGTTCGACAAGAAGCACGGCGTGATCCCGAACCACGAGGGCCAGGTGCTGCGCAAGGGCGACAACGAGCGCATGTACGGCGTGTACGCCACCGGGTGGATCAAGCGTGGACCGGTGGGTCTCATCGGCCACACCAAGTCGGACGCCATGGAAACGATCAAGCATGTGATCAATGATCAAGGGAACTGGTGGTCGCCCACCGACCCCTCCGAGGAATCTGTGGAGAACCTGCTGCGCGAGCGGGGTGTGGAGTACACGAACCTCGACGGCTGGCACAATCTCGACACGCACGAGCAGGCACTCGGCGCCGAACGCGGCCGTGCCCGCGTCAAGGTCGTCCCGCGCGACGAGATGGTCCGGGTGTCGAACGCCACCCCGGTCGAGGCGTCCACCGAGAGCTGACGCTCGCGCGAACCCGCCGCGCCTGCCACGCTGGGGTCATGACGCGCGCGCAGGAGTGGTCGCCGGATGTGCTGGGGGAGCCGTTCGAGCAGCTCACGCTGCCGCTGAAACCGGATGCGGAGGGCGAGGTCGTCGCGACCCTCGTCCGCTATGCGCCCCCACCGCACCTCGCCGACCTGCGCCTGCTCCGCGCCGTCGCGGCCGACGCGGACGTGCTCTACGTGCACGGCTGGTCCGACTACTTCTTCCAGAAGGAGCTCGCCCGGTTCTGGCACGAGAACGGGGCGCGCTTCTTCGCCATCGACCTGCGCAAGTACGGCCGCAGCCTGCGTCCGTGGCAGACGCCGGGCTTCGTCGACGACCTCGCGACGTACGACGAGGAACTGGATGCGGCCATCTCGGTCATCCGCGAGAGCGCGCAGAAGGACCGCAAGCTCATCCTGCTCGGCCACTCGACGGGCGGCCTCACGCTCAGCCTCTGGGCCGACCGCCATCCCGGAAAAGCGGATGCGCTGGTGCTGAACAGCCCGTGGCTCGAGTTCCAGGCGCACTCGGCGGGGCGGGCCGCGTTGGCGCCGCTGATCGGCCTGCAGGCGCGCGTCGACCCGAAAGCCCCGCTGCCGAACGTCGACCTCGGCTTCTACACCAGGACGGTGTCGTCGACGATGGAGGGCGAGTGGGACTACAACCTCGACTGGCGGCCCGTGCGAGGCTTCGCGGTGCTGCCGGCGTGGCTGACGGCGGTGATGGCGGGGCATGCGCGCGTGGCGGCCGGCCTGCACATCGACGTCCCGGTGCTGACGATGGTTTCTGCGCGGTCGACGATCCTCCCGCGGTGGACGCCGGACATGATGAGCTCGGACATCGTTCTGGTCGTGGATGAGATCGCTCAGCGCGCGCTCAAGCTGGCGCCGACGGTCACGGTCTCGCGCATCGACGGGGCGATCCACGACATCTTCCTGTCGCGCGAGCCGGTGCGGCAGGCGGCGTACGCCGAAGTGCGGCGGTGGCTGCGCGGCTACCTGCGCTGAGCGCGGGGTGCTGCGGATGCGCGGGATGCGCCGGATGCGCGGCCGCCGCGTCTCCGGCGACCGCGCATCCCGGGTCGTCTAGCGGAAGTTGACGAACTGCAGCGCGACGTCGAGGTCGGCGCCCTTGAGCAGGTTCATGGTGGCCTGCAGGTCGTCACGGCTCTTCGACGTGACGCGGAGTTCGTCGCCCTGGATCTGCGACTTCACGCTCTTCGGCGCTTCGTCGCGGATGAGCTTGTTGATCTTCTTCGCCGCATCCTGCTCGATGCCGTTCTTGATGCTGGCCTCGATGCGGAACTCCTTGCCGGACGGGTACGGCTCACCGGTGTCGAGCGAGCGCAGCGAGATGCCCCGCTTGATGAGCTTCGACTCGAACACCTCGAGGACCGCTTTGACGCGCTCCTCGGTGTTGGCCTTCATCAGAACCTTTTCGCCGCTCCACTCGATGGATGCGCCGACGTTCTTGAAGTCGTAACGCTGCTCCACCTCTTTGCGAGCCTGGTTGAGGGCGTTGTCGGCCTCCATCTTGTCGACCTTGCTGACCACGTCGAACGATGAGTCTGCCATTCGTCGCCACCTTCCTGAGAGAACTACGGGTGCCGTGCGGCACCAGACAATTCAAACAGGTCGCAGGCGCGGCTGCTACGCCGTCTGCTGCAGTTCGGCCAGGTAGGTCACGTGGCAGCCGTCGCCGCTGCACTCCACGCACACTGTGATCTCTTCATCGTGCTGGAACGGGTCGGCGCCGGTTCCGTCGCACCGTTCGCAAATCTCCAACGTTCTCATGCCGACGATTCTGCGCCGCACCACCGACATAGCGGGCAGTGGATGCGGGGTGTCGCGGATCGGCCGACGCCGCCGAAGACTTCTCCTCCTGCGGTCGAACGGGAGGTGGTACGACGGTCCGACGACACGCCGCCGCGCGGTTCCTAGGCTCGGAGTCATGCGACTCACCTACGACCCGGAGCTCGACGTCGCGCACTTCCGCCTCGACGTCCCGACCGATCCGTCCCTGCCCGACCGTTCGGCCGTCCCGGATGCTCCTGCCGCTGGCGCTCACATCGATGCGGAGTTCGACGCGGCGGGGTTCCTCGTCGGGTTCGAGGTGCTCGGGGCGCACCTCGTGCTGCGGCCGGACGTGCTCGCGGCCGCGGAGCGGTCGAGCCGCGCGTAGCGGCGAGCGCAGGGCGCAGGGCGCCAAGCGCGTAGCGCGTAGCGCATAGCACCAAGCGACGAGCACTAGCGCGCCCCAGCACCACCCGCATCCACTGGTCGCACCAGCGGCAGGAAGATGGTGTCGACGATCTCCTCGATCGTCTCCGCCGGCACCGGCCGCAGGGTCATGATGGCGTCGTGCCGGAAGAGGTCGAACGGCAACGTCGCGATGCGCGGGGTGAGGCGTGCAGGGTCGATCTCTCCGCGGTCGATGCCGCGCTGGATGACGGTGTCCACTCTGGTCGTCCTTCCGCCGATGAGCACGTCGCGGAGGTCGGAGAGGCTCGTTCCCGTCTCGGCGAAGTAGCCGCCGAGGTGGACGCTCATGGCGGCGGCAAAGCCGATCCTGGTCTCGTTGGCCGTGGTGAGGAGGGCGATCAGGTCGCCGCGGAGGCTGCCCGTGTCCGGCGTCGCCGGCTGGTCGCGCAACCCTGCGCGTGCGACGGCCGCCCTGACCAGTTCCTGCCTGGTCGGCCAGCGACGGTAGACGACCGGGCGGCTGGTCTCGGCGCGCGCCGCGACCGCGTCGATGGTGAAGGCCGCATAGCCGTGCTCGACGAGCTGGTCCCAGGCTGCATCGAGGATCGCGTTCTCCAGCTCGGCCCCTCGGCGTCGCCGGGCGGGTGCGTCCGCCTCCGGGGTCGGCTGCTCAACAAGATCCATTTGCGTATCTTATCGCGTCGACCTATGATCCCAATAAGATACAGTCGCGTACCTTAAGGAGACATGGTGACCGAGAAGTCCAAGCTCGACCCGGGGGTCGTTCGCATCGCCGTCGTCGTGATCGTCGGCGCGCTCGCCGTGATCTTCGACACGACCATCGTGAGCGTCGCCCTGCACACGCTCGCCACCGACCTGCACACCTCGGTCGACACCATCCAGTGGGTCAGCACCGGGTATCTGCTGGCGCTCGGCGTGACCATCCCGATCGTCGGCTGGGCGCAGCAACGGATCGGCGGCAAGCGGCTCTGGATCATCGCCCTCGCGATCTTCCTGCTCGGCTCCGTGCTCTGCAGCCTGGCGTGGGATGCGCCCAGCCTCATCGCCTTCCGCGTCGTGCAGGGCATCGGCGGCGGCATCATGCTCCCGCTCATGTCCACTCTTGTGATGCAGGCGGCGCACGGCCAGAACCTCGGCCGCATCATGTCTGCGGTGAGCCTCCCCGCCGTGCTCGGCCCCATCCTCGGCCCGGTGCTCGGCGGCCTTATCCTCAGCTACTTCGACTGGCGCTGGCTGTTCTGGGTCAACGTCCCGTTCTGCGTCGTCGGCATCGTGCTCGCCATCCGGATGCTGCCCCGCGACACCCTCGGCCCCCGGCCGAGACTGGACTGGGTGGGGCTGGTGCTGCTGTCGCCGGCGGTGGTCGGCCTGCTCTACGGTCTGTCCAATGTGAGCAAGGACGGCGGCTTCGGCCGCGGCGACGTGCTCGTGCCCCTCATCGCCGGAGCCTTGCTGCTCGCGGCCTTCGTGCTCTGGGCGCTGCGGCGCGGGGAGGGAGGGCTCGTCGACGTGCGGCTGTTCCGGCACCGCCCCGTGGCCTCCGCCTCCACGCTGCTCTTCCTGTCCGGCGCTTCGCTCTACGGCGCGATGCTGCTCCTTCCCCTCTACTTCCAGGAGGTCAGGGGAGCGGATGCGCTCGGAGCTGGTCTGCTCCTGGTGCCTCAGGGCATCGGCACCCTGCTCAGCCGCACGACGGCCGGACGACTCACCGACCGCCTCGGCGCACGCTGGGTGTCGATGGCGGGCTTCGCGATCGTCGGTATCGCGACCGTGCCGTTCGCCTTCACCACCCCCACCACGAACGAGTGGATGCTCATGGCCGCTCTCTTCGTGCGCGGTTTCGGGCTCGGAGCTGTCACCATCCCGTTGATGGCGGTCGCATTCATCGGACTGGAACGCAGCGAGGTGCCGCACGCAAGCATCCTGACCAGGATCACCTCGCAGCTCGGCGGTTCGTTCGGTGTCGCGCTTCTGGCCGTGATCCTGCAGGGCGCAGCGGTGGGCGCCACGTCGCTGGACGGAATCGCGGACGCGTTCGACCAGGCGTTCTGGTGGGCGGTCGGGTTCACCGTGCTGGCGATCGGGCTGTCCGCTCTGCTGCCGGGACGCCCGGCCGCGCAGCCCGCCGCAGCAGCGCCAGAGCAGACGGCGCCGCTCGCTCCGGCGCAGGCCGTGGCATCCGGAGATATCCCCCTCCGGTAGGGGTGCCGGGGGTACCCCCGGGTGACGCGCTGCGGCATCCCGTCTCCCTAACGTCGGATACGGGCGGAAATCTCCGCCCGTATCCGAGGGGAGCACGGGATGGACGCACTGAACGAACTGATCGCGCAGGCGGTGTCGTCGCCGTGGATCTACCTGCTGGTCGCCGCCGTCGTCTTCGTCGACGCGTTCTTCCCTCCGGTGCCCAGCGAGTCGGTGGTGATCGCGGCAGCGGCGGCGAGCATCACGCTCGGCCAGCCGAACATCGCCATCATCGTCGCCTGCGCCGCCATCGGTGCGATCGTCGGCGACAATGTCACGTTCGCGATCGGTCGCGGTGTCGGGCTCACCCGGTTCCGCTGGATGCGGAGGCCCAGGATGCAGGCGGCCCTCGGCTGGGCCCGCGACGGCCTCGACCGCCGTGCCGCCGTGCTGCTGTTGACCGCGCGCTACATCCCGGTCGGACGGGTCGCCGTGAACCTCGTCGCGGGAGCATCCGGGTTCTCGCGCCGCCGGTTCTTCGGGCTGTCGGTCCTCGCCGGTCTGTCCTGGGCGGCGTACAGCGTTACGGTGGGACTGCTCGCCGGGCACTGGCTGCACGGCAACCCGCTGCTCGGGATGCTCGCGGGCATCGCGATGGGACTCCTGACCGGTGTGCTGCTCGACGCGGGGATGCGGTTCGCAGCCCGGCGGCGCGCGAAGCATGCTGCGGCGGCCGCGCCTGCCGCGGTGCTGGATGAGGTCGACGCCGCGGAGACGCGGCCGGATGGAGTGCTGGTGTGCGCGGACGGACCAAGGAGATGACGATGACGGCCGAACACCCACCGCTGCGCACCAGGCTCGACGGGATGCTCGTCCTCCTCTGGGGGATCGGCTCGACCGCCGCCGTGGCGATCCTGGCGCTGACCTCGTCGCTGGGTTCGACGCTGTACGGCATCCCGGTGGTCATCGCTCTCGGCCTCGGTGTCGCTCAGGCGGCGTCGATCGTGCTGGCGATCGTCTCGCCGCGCCTTGCCGTCGTGATCTCGGTGGTGACCCTGGTGGCGGCCGGATTCGCCTCCGTGCCGGACGGCGCGAGCCCGTGGCCCGTCGCGGTGCCGACGATCGTCGCCAGCGCGCTGGTGCTGGTGATCGCGACGCTGCGCTCCGACTGGCGCGTCGGCCTGGTCGGCTGGGCGGGCGGCGCCCTCGGCAGCATCCTGGTCGCCCTGGTCGCAGCCCGGCCGCCTGCGACCTCCGGCGCGATCACAGCCGACCTCATCGTCTTCTGGTCGATCACCGCCGCCGCGATGCTGGGCGCGACGCTGGTCGTGAACTGGCAGGATGTGCGCCGCCAGCTGCTCAGGGAGCAGCAGATCTCCGCCTCCGAGCTGACGCGCCGCGAGATCGCGGAGGAACGCACCCGCATCGCCAGGGAACTGCACGACGTGGTCGCCCACGGCATGTCGGCCATCCAGGTGCAGGCGTCGAGTGCCAGGTACCGCATCCCGTCGCTGAGCGAGGAGGCCGCGGAGGAATTCGACGACCTCGCGGCCACCGCGCGTGCGGCGATGGGCGAGATGCGCACGCTGCTCGGTGTGCTCCGCAGCGAGGACACGGTGGTGGAGACGGCGCCGCAGCCGGGGGTCGGCGAGATCGCCGGGCTGGTGGCGCGCGCATCCCGAGCCGGTGGGGCCGTGCGCCTGGACGACCGGGTGGCCGCACAGGACGTCGCCGCCCTCGACCCCGCCGTGTCGCTGACGGTGTACCGCATCGTGCAGGAGGCCCTCAGCAACGTGGCCAGGCACGCGACGGGCGCATCCACGGTCGTGACGCTCGACCGCAGTGGGGACGCCCTCGACGTGTCTGTGCGCAATGAGCGCGCGCCGGGGCGACCGGCCTCCGCACCGGCTCCGGACACCGGAGGACACGGCATCCGGGGGATGCGCGAGCGCGCCGCGCTGCTGGGTGGCAGTCTGGAGGCGGAGCGCACGGACGACGGCGGTTTTGTCGTCCACGCGCGCATCCCCGTCGTGTCGAGAGGAACAGTATGACCATCACCGTGCTCATCGCCGACGATCAGGCGATGGTGCGGGCAGGGTTCGCCGCCATCCTCGACGCCCAGGACGACATCACGGTGGTCGGTCAGGCGGCGGACGGCGAGGAGGCGGTCACGCTCGCCCGGCGGCTGAAGCCCGACCTCGTACTCATGGACGTCAGGATGCCGGGGATGAACGGCATCGACGCCACCCGCGAGCTCATCCACCCGACGGGCAGGGGCGAGCCGCACCAGCCGCTCGTGCTCGTCCTGACCACGTTCGACGCCGACGACTACGTACACGAGGCCCTCTCGGCCGGCGCCAGCGGCTTCCTCCTGAAAGACGCGACCCCCGGCGACCTGGTGCAGGCGGTCCGCATCGTGGCGGCAGGGGATGCGCTGCTCGCCCCGCGCGTGACCAAACGGCTCCTGGAACGCTTCGCCGCCCAGCGCCCGGCCGGAAGCAGGCACGCGCTGCAACTCGCCGACCTCACCGAGCGGGAGCGCGAGATCCTGGTGCTGATCGGACGAGGCAAGTCCAACGGCGAGATCGCGGCGGACCTGTTCATCGCGGAGCAGACGGTGAAGACGCACGTGAGCCGCATCTTCAGCAAGCTCGGGCTGCGGGACCGCGTGCACGCGGTGATCCTGGCGTTCGACGCCGGGCTGGTGGAACCGGCGCCGTAACGGCGGGGGACCCTGCCGCTGGACCCCTACCGCGGTAGGGGGACGGGTTGGCTCCCCGGGCGGACGACCGCCGGCCGAGCCCGCTGAGAACCTTCCGGAGACGGCCCACAGGGGGCCGGACGGAAGGGGAAACCTATGTCGGTCTCGTTCGCGCCGGAGGCGGTGCGGGATGCCGCGAGCGGCACAGCGCGGAGTCGGGCGGGTGCGGCCGCGGGTGGCCGTGCGGGTGCTCGTGCGGGTGCGCGGGATGCTGCGGTCGACCTCGCCAGGGCCGCCTGCCTCGTGGTCGTGGTCCTGCTGCACGCCCTGATGGTCGGCGTGAGCGTGCAGGACGGCGCACCCGTGCTCGAGAACGCCCTCGACGGCTGGGCAGGCCTCCCCGCGCTCACCTGGCTGGCGCAGGTCATGCCCCTCTTCTTCGTGCTCGGCGGGTTCTCCAGCTTCCTGCACTGGTCCGGGATGCGCGCCGGCGGCACCACGCCCGCCGCCTACATCGCCGGCCGGATGCGCCGCCTCCTTCTTCCCGCGGCCGCCGCCATCGCCGCCTCGGCCGTGGTCCTGGCGGTGCTGACGCTGTGCGGTGTTCCGCCGGAGCTGATCGCCGTCGCCGGGTTCCGGCTGAGCCAGCCGCTCTGGTTCCTCGGCGTGTACGTGCTGTGCACGGCGGCCGTGCCGGCGCTGGTCGCCGCACACAGACGGTTCCCCGTTGCGACGGTGGCCGTGCTGGCGGCGCTGGCGGTCGGTGTCGACGTGGTCCGCGCATCCACTGGCGTCACGGTTGTCGGCTTCGCGAACCTCCTCTTCGTCTGGCTGCTGGTGCAGCAGCTGGGATTCTGGCTCGCGGACGGCACCGTCTCCGGCCTGCAGCGCCGCACGCTCGTCGCGCTCGCCGCAGGGGCGACGGCCACGCTGTTTGTGCTCGCGGCGACCGGGGTGTACTCCTTCGACCTGCTCGCCAACCTCAACCCGCCCACGTTCGCCCTGGTGCTCCTCGGTGTCTCCCAGCTGGCACTGTTCTCCCTGGCAACGCCCACCCTGCGCAGGCTCGCGGGCAACCGGATCCTCTCCGCCGTCGTGCAAGCCGTCAACGTCCGCGCGATGACGATCTACTCCTGGCACATGCTCGCGCTGATCGCGCTCGCCGGGCTGCTCCTGCTGTCCGGGGTCTCGCTGCCGCAGCCGCTGACGCCGGACTGGTGGGCGACCCGCGGGATGTGGCTGGCGGCGGCGGGCGTCGCGGTGGCCGCGCTGGTCGCGGTGGCTGGGCGCGCGGAGGCGGGGCGTGGTGGTGGGCGGCGTGGAACGGCGGGGCGCGCGACGGCTGGGGGTGGCGCGGAACGTGCGGCGCTGCGGCCGGGGGTCGCCGCGCATCCCGGGCTGGTGGCGCTTTCTGTGGCGTGCGGAGCAGGCGGGGTGCTCGTCGTCCTGCTGGCCGGGGCGATGGTGGCCGGGTGGGTCACCGGATGCGCGCTCGTGGTCGGCGCGCTCGCGCTTGCGCGTGCGGCGGCGGCGCCCGGGTCGCGGATTCTGCCCTGAGCAGAATCGTGCGGAGGTGCGGGCGCGTCGGGGGGTGCGCGCCTAGGCTGGCGGACACGTCGACGGACGAGGAGGGGACATGCTGCTCAGACATGCGATCGGGGCCGTGCTCCGGCGGCTGAGGCTGGAACGCGGTGAGACACTGCGTCAGCTGTCCGAGACGGCGAGCGTCTCCATCCCGTATCTGTCGGAGATCGAGCGCGGTCGCAAGGAGGCCTCCTCGGAGATCCTCGCCACGCTGTGTCGCGTCTTCGACATCAGCGAGGGCGAGCTGCTCACCAGGGTCGCCGCCGAGTTCGCCACCGCCGACCGCGTCGGTCTTCGCCCCGTCGAGACCCGCACGGCAGCGCCGGTCCGCGAGCTCGCTCCCGCGGGAAGCGGCAGCAGCAGCGGCAGCGCGGGCGCCTTCGGGCCCGGCATCTCCGTCGACCTCCGCCTCGCCGACCTGCTCGACGCGCAGCCCGCCGACCTCCGCATCGCCGAGCCCCCGCAGGACGGGCCCGCCAGCGCGGTGCTGCTGGCCGCCTGACGCACCCCGCATACGCCGCGCATCCCGCGCATCCCGCGCATCCACCGGTCGGTGCTGCGCCGCCGTCTCGTCCTCCACCTCGACGTGCAGCACGGCTCAGCCTCTCGGCAGCGCGCGGGTCGACCCGACGACGTGGTCGACGAACCCGTAGGCCAGCGCCTCGTCGGCCGTGAACCAGCGGTCCCTGTCGCCGTCTTCGAGGATCTGCTCGATCGGCTTGCCCGTCTGGACGCTCGTGAGTTCGGCCATGCGCTTCTTGAAGTACAGGATCTGCTTCGCCTGGGTCTGGATGTCCGCCGACGTCCCCCCGAAACCACCGTGCGGCTGGTGCATCACCACGCTCGCGTTCGGCAGCGCATACCGTTTGCCCTCCGCGCCGGAGGACAGCAGGAACTGCCCGGCTGACGCGGCGAAGCCCAGCGCGACCGTCGCGACATCGGCCTGCACGAAGTTCATGGTGTCGTAGATCGCGAACGCCGCGGTGATCGAGCCGCCCGGCGAGTTGATGTAGAGGTAGATGTCCCGCTCCGGCTCGATCGAGTTGAGGATCAGGAGCTGGGCGCAGATCTCGTTGGCCGAGTCGTCGGTGACCTCGCTGCCGAGGAAGACGATCCGCTCTTCGAGAAGACGTTTGAAGATCAGTTGGTCCGGTGTGTTGTCCGTCATGGTGCTCATGCGCCCATCCTGCGAAGGGATGGCCATCGAGCGCGAGCGTTTCTGCCCGGCGCGAATCTGCCGACGGCAGAGGTGGGCACCGACCCTGCCACGCCCGGGAACCGGCTGGGCGTGCGCTGATTTCGTCTGCGGGCGTTGGAACAGTATTCTTGTCGAGCGCCTTCGATCACGAGAACACTGGTGGTCGGGAGCGCCAACGGCGAGTTACCCAAGCGGCCAAAGGGATCTGACTGTAAATCAGCCGGCGTAGCCTTCGGGGGTTCGAATCCCTCACTCGCCACCGAAAGAGAATGGCCCGGAAACACTGAGGACGCTCGGTATCCGGGCCCTTCTCGTCTCAGCCGGTTGACTAGGCGAACCCCGCCGGGGCGCCTGCCTCCGGTCGAAGGGACGCGCTTGCGGGAAGCGCCTGCCTGCACATGCATGGGCGGTGCATCGGGAGCGTTGGCCGAGTGGACTTTGTGGACGGTGTGGACGGTCGCTGGTCAGGCAGATGCATAGTCCTGGCGGAAGCCCTATCAGAGGACAGGCTGATGGTCGCTGACCTCACCGAGGGCGAGCGAAGCTCGTGGGCGACGGCAAGGACGTAGCTGCTGTAGACGCTCCAACGCAAGCATGCGTCTTCGCTCGACCGCGTTGTGTGCCGTCGTGGCTGCCGCACCCTTCCAGTGGCGGTCAAGAATTCGAGTCGCGGGTCGGCAACCTCGACGGATCGACCGAATTGCTCACGGTCGCCCGTCTCTTGGCCAAATCTTTACGCGAATATTGGAGCAATCAAAACCCAGATATAGCGACCATCTGCATTAATCAGGTAATCTCCTAAGTCGTCTATAAAGACGATGAATAGTCGAGAAAGGAGATACAAATGACCGAATTTGACCTTGACTCCATCAGCAAGGAAATGAATGACGGGCAGGGCTTCGTCGCAACGCTCTTCGCTTCGTGGGCACACGCCATGAAGATGTAGCTCGACCCCGGGCCGGCTCGATGGCTCGAGTCGGCCTGGCCTCTGAACTTGAAAGGCGCCATGCACCTCACAGCCACGCGCGCTGCGAAAGCCATCCTTGACGAAATAGCGACTGTTCCGAGCGGTACGACCCACCCCGTCTTCAACGACTTGATGTTTCATAGCCAGCTTGAGCCGATGGAATACCTATCTGCGTCGGAGCGGAGTCACGCCCCGCTGACAGACTTGCGATTGCGTAAGGATGAGAGCTCGAAGGCAATGCTCCTTCTTAACTTGGAAGCGATGCGTGAAGCGGGCTCGAAGGTAGCTGACGTCCTCTGTTCACTGCCTGGCGCCGAGCAGAGGGACCATCTCGCCGGCGAACTTGTGTCTTGGGCAGGAGGCGTTCGCGGGTCCGCCTGGGCCGCGGGGGCGGCACTGTCCTTCACTGCGGAGGTACCGGATTACTGCGTAGCTATGGCCAAGTACGTCGATGTGTTTGGCAGTTGGGAGGATGCTGTCGATGTGGCGAAGGACGTTCGCGAGAACACTTCGCGCTTCGCCGCCGATGGTCGCAGGTTTTCGCTTCTCGGGCTGACGGCGACCGTTCTCGGGCTAAACAATGCCGATGGCTACGACGGCCTCTTCGAGGAAGCCGTCACCGGCCATCCCCTGCCGAGCGAGGCTTTCTTCTGGGGACTGCGCTGGGCATCCATTGAAGCCAAGCGTCGAGGCCGGTTGGACACAGCGAGTCAGATTGCGCATCGGGCGTTGGCGCGCATGGAGACTCAAATTCCAGATTCCTACGATCGCAACGTAATGCAGGGGATGGCTTACAACTTTCAAGCGCTCCTCGCGCTGAGGAACAGCGACGTTGAGAGCGCGCATCAGCTGGTCGATCGCGCGATCGATAAATTCGGTGATGACCCCTCTCACGCATCGCTCCTTCCTCGCGACGAAGCGGCCAGGTATGCGTGGATGGCGAAGCTCAATCGAGCACAGTTGCCCCTTCTAAGCGGAGACTATGACGGCGCACGAGCTCAGCTCGATGCGCTCCTTATCTACGCTCGCGAATACGATCCGTCTGCGGTCCACACGACGCTATCTGCGCTGGCTTTGACCTACCTCAAGTCGGGGAATGCGGCCGAAGCGAGACCCCTCCTGCTGGAATCGCTAGATCTACTAGCCGTCGAATATGATCCGAACGTGGTGCGCCAGGTGAGGAAAATGCTCTTTGCCACTTATTCGATGCTGGGTGCGGAAGCATCGGCAAAACGGGTTGCTGCAGATTCCTCTTTTTTCTGGCGAAGCACGAGAGCCGTCGAAAGGTACGAACCGTGATCGAGATCGAGCATCTTTCGCGCACATATCGAGGAAGCAAAGGGGCCCCGGATGTGGCCGCTCTGCGGGACGTGAGCCTGTCGATTGCGGGCGGGGAGCTGTTTGGAGTGCTGGGCCCGAACGGTGCGGGGAAGACAACCCTCGTCCGCATCCTCTCCACCCTTCTGACTCCTACAGCTGGAAAGGTGCTGATCGATGGCAGGGACGTCGTCTCGAACGCAGCCGTTGTCCGCCAGTCGATAGGCGTCGCCTTCGGCGGTGAACGCGGGCTATACGACCGACTGACAGCGGCGGACAACCTCCGATTCGCGTGCGAACTGTACAAAGTCGATCGTCGTGGGCAGGCGAGGCGTGTTGCCGAGCTCCTTGATCTCGTTGGGCTCGCTGACAAGGAGAAGTCGCGCGTCGAGACCTTTTCCCGAGGAATGAAGCAGAGATTGCACATCGCCCGAGCGCTTGTCCATCGGCCTTCGGTCCTCTTCTTAGACGAACCCTCCACAGGCCTCGATCCAATTGCCGCTCGATCGCTCCGGGATCTCGTGGCGACGCTTCGTAGGGATGGTACGACGGTCGTCCTCACGACCCATCAGATGTTCGAAGCAGACGAGTTGTGCGACAGGGTCGCTATCGTCTCGGGTGGACGCGTTGTGAGGATAGGTTCCCCAGATGAGATCAAGCGCTCCGTGCAGGTTGGAAACATCGTTGAGATCGAGGTGGCTGGTGACCTCTCCGGTGTCATAGATCACATACGAGGAATTGACGGGGTTGCATTCGTTGGAGTCGACGAGCAGGGGCAATTCAGTCGGATAGTTATCCGACTGGAGAAGCACAGCACGCTGCGGGTAGCGGACTTTCTTCCGATGCTGGAAGGTGATCGGGTTGGAACGCTGGTAGACCGGGGCCCCACTCTCGAAGATGCCTACATCTCGATTGTTGAGTCGGCCCAGTGAGACTTGCCGGTCAGGCCTGGGCGCTGCAACTCAAGATGCTCTCAAGATCGCCATTCTTCGTCAGCATGGCCATTCTGACCCCCATTGCATATGGAACATTAGCGTTCTTTATGGCAGGCCCGCGCCCCGACGATGGGCTGAGGGTGGTTCTTGGTGCGGGGCTACTCGGCGCCTGGTCAACGACGCTCTACGGCGCAGCCGAGGCGCTATTCATGCAGCGGTTCAGCGGAACACTTGAGTTCCTCATCGGCGCCCCGCGAAGTCTCGTCGCTCCTGTAGTTGGATTCTCTGCCGCCACGGTGACGCTCGGACTCTATTCGTTGATCGCCAGTGGTGCATGGTGCGCTCTCTTCTTTCATGTGAACGTCCGAGTCGACGAGCCGATCCTCTTGGTGGTGACGCTCCTAGCGTCCTTTGTGGGTCTGACCGCGATCGGTATGCTGCTGGCCGCCCTGTATGTCGTGCTCCGGCAGGCAATTGAGGTCACCAACGTACTTGAATTTCCCATTTGGATAGCCTGTGGAGTTCTCGCGCCGGCGACAACGCTCTGGAGTCCCGTGCAATGGGTCGGCAAGCTGCTGCCTCTGGGTTGGAGCACCCAGGCACTCGATCGTGTATTCGCATCCCAGGACCCGATACCCGACCTGTGCGTGGCCCTAACGCTCGCGCTCCTCTATTCAATCGTTGCGGTGTGGCTACTTCGTATTGTCGACCTACGCGCTCGTGTGAAAGGCACTCTACGACTTCGATGACGCACACAATTAGGCTCGTGTATCTTTCAGGTCTCTTCGGATTCCGTGCGCTGTTCGCATGGAACTCACCGGGGTTGTTCGTTGCGACACTGGTCGTTACGCCCGTCATGCAGGTTCTCTTCTTCGTAACTCTCGGTGCCGCCTTCGACTATCAAAACGCGTCGTTCTTTGTAATCGGAAACGCGGTTCAAGTCGCTGCCGCCGCCGGAATCTCCGGCATGGTCAGCGTCATCGCGGACGAACGTCAAATCGGAACTCTGTCATCGATCATCGGATCCCCAAGCAGTTCGACAACAGTTTTTATCGGTCGTACGCTGCCGGGTGTCGTCCTGGGCTTCCTCGTTTCAGCTCTCACGGCCGTTTTGGGCTTTTCGTTGACAGGGAGTCCCATTCCACCTGATCACCTGTTGCTGTTCGCACTCGTCCTCGCCGTCGCAGCGTTCAGCTGTACTGCGCTTGGGCTCTTTCTGAGCGCCTTGGGCCTGCTCTATCGGGACATTTACCAGATCGCAGGCGCGGCTTATCTGCTCTTGCTCATTGTCTCCGGCGCGAACTTTCTCAGGCAAGACCTTCCCGGCTGGGTTCAGCTGCTCGGTGGCGTCCTCCCCCAAGCGCACGCCATCGACGCAGCTCGAAGCCTTGCCGTTGGCGTGGGAGCGGGTTCCGCATGGGCGTCAACTCTCTTGGAATTCGTTGTCGGTGTTGGTTGGCTCCTCCTCGCGCTCGTAGGGATGAAAGTACTCGAGTCGCTCGCAAGGAAGCGCGCTACCCTTGACCTTTACTAGAACCGAAGCGGACAGATTCACGGTGCGCCGCACTCGCTTTAACAACGGGGCAACACTCCTCACGCGCGACATGCCGATGTCGTCTAGCGTCTCCATTGAAGTGATTCTGCGTGCGGGATCCGCTGCCGAAACTCACGGCGAGTATGGTGCCGCGCATCTTCTCGAACACATCATGATGCGTGGCACCGGATCCGCTGCCGCCTCCCGCGCGGATGCTTTTGACCGGATGGCTTCCCACCCCACCGCGCACACGTTCAAAGAACACATCCGCCTGGCCGCCACGGTCCCATTTGAAGCGAGTGATTTCGGCGTGGGCTCGCTGCTCGAGATGATGTCAACGCCCGCAACACAGGGCACGGTCTTCGACGCTGAGCGTGCGGCGGTCGATTTGGAGCTCGCGCAGATGAGCGGAAACGACATCGCGCGTGCAGTGCTGGCGACCGAGGCATCGATTTTCGCCTCGACTGCGTTCGCTCGGCCGGCGGGCGGCACCCGAGAGGACATCAAATCCCTCGACCTCAGCAATCTCAACGCCTATCGGTCCAGGGCGCTCGTGGCGAGCAACATGATCATCGCCGCGTCCGGACGCGTCAATCATTCGGCCATCGCTGACGCGGTTGAAATGCGCCTTCAAGGGCTGGCTCCGCGCGCTGCGTTGCCTGCTCAGCGAGAGAAGTCCAAAACGTTCGCAAGCAAATCGATCGAGATGACTTCCGGGTCTGATGTATCAACGGTCGTTGTTGGGTTTCATGCCCCGCCTGCGCGGTCATCGGAGACCGATGTTGTCAGAGTCCTCGACTGCTTGCTCAGTGGCGGCCACGGGTCTCACTTGCATAGAACCCTCAGACTTCAGCGGGCGATCGCGTACTCCACCGACTCCACCTATTCTCGTCATTCGAACGCCGGCTCTCTCATTCTCTACGCGCGTATCGCACACTCCAACCGGGAAGAAGTCGCCGAAAATCTTCTTCAATCCATGCATGACATCGCGAACGGAAGATTCAGCGACAGCGATCTGGACCGTGCCAAGCACTACCTCTACTCAGGCACGATTGTCTCGAGGGACGACAACTCTCGGGTGGCGCGTTCGATCGGGCTGTCTGAACTGCTGGGGACACACTGCGCCCATTCGCGAGTGACCCTCGAAAAGGTTGCTGGGGTCTCTGCCGACGACCTCGCGGTTGTCGCCGCGAAGATCCTTGATTCGGGACACTGTACGGTCGTCATCGGCGCTCCAAGGGCCCGTAGCGAGAACGAAAGACGATAGAGAATGCCTCTTGGCCTCAACGCCACCCAGTTGGCGCACTGCGAAGAATTCCGCCCTTCCGCCGAGCACGTCCTAGCGCGCGTCTCGCGCGTTGACGCCACCCAATTGGTCCTCTCCTACCTCGACGGATCGACTGTCGTTGTCGACAGCGACTGGCGGAGCTTTCCTCCAGTGACGGGTGACTGGATGTGGTGCCCACCGGCAGAGAGTATGGCGGCACGAGCACATGTGCCTCGGCTATCCGAGATCACGCGCGCGGGCCGTAAAGGAGTGCGCACCTTGGTCGCCAACATCGACTATGTATGGTTATGCGTCACGATCGACGAAGCGGTCCGCAGTCGGCTTGTGGAGCGCCTTGCCGCCATTGGCTGGGATTCAGGTGCGACACCGGTATTCGTCATAACGAAGACAGACCTTCTGTCTGCTGAGTCGGCCACGTTGGCGCGCCGGTCCGTTCGGGACGTTTCTGCCGGTATCGACGTGTTCTGCACCACTACCGTCACGATGGGAAGCGGCGGTATAGGCGAACTCGCGACATTATTTGCCGAACCCTCAACATCAGCGCTCATCGGACACTCGGGTGTAGGAAAATCAGCGCTGATAAACGCAATCACGGGTGAAGACCAGCAGCGTCTCGGCCGCGTGCGCGAGCGAGATGCCAAAGGTCGCCACACGACGACTTCCCGCCAACTTTTCGAGATTCCTGGCACGCAATCAACACTGATTGATACGCCTGGGCTGAGAGAGTTCGGTCTCGCAGTAGCCGATGGTGTCATTGACGACGTTTTCAACGAAATCGACACACTCTCGAACGCATGTAGGTTCAACGACTGTAACCATGCCGACGAACCGGGTTGCGCTATTTCCGCTGCGGTTGAGACGGGAACTATCGATCGGCGCAGACTAGAAAGTTACCAACAATTGCAGCGCGAGTCGGCGTTCAATAACGCAAAGGCGTTGCCCGCCCGACGAGATAAAGATAAGGAATATACGAGAATGGCGCGCGAATACAGGAGGACTCGCGGGCGATAGGGCGAAATAGCCACGAGTCAATAGGCACGAGTTGCGTCAATGCTGGCAATTGCGCTTCGGCCACTGGAAGTCAATGTGGCCGGATGGTATTAATTGCATTGCGGATTACGCGATCCGACCAGTTGTGCTTCGACTTCCCGATGTGTTCGAAGCATGAGTTTGCCTATTTTTGCCCGGAAGCAGGCTATGTCACGCCAAACTGTCGATCTTTTATTTGATGATCTGACCAAACAACCCATCGCCGACGGCGAAGGGAAAACCATCAGATTCATGTACGCGGGAATTACCTACGAAATCGATCTCACGAATGAGAACGAACGAGTATTCGCGGCGGCAATGGCCCCCTACATAGCAGTCGCCCGGCGGGCTGACTTGCAGACTCAGCTCCAAGACTTGCGTGAAGAGCTCAAGTCGCCGCGCGCGCGAGCGCTAGTTCGCGCATGGGCGGCAGCGAATGGACTGAGCGTCGCTCCTCGCGGACGCATTCCAAGCGAAGTCTTAGAGGCATACGCGTCGCGCGCAAAATGATCTGAGGCGCTCCACCCGGCGGGACCAGAAGATTTGGGACCACAAACCGATCAGGCCGGGGTCTCGAACGGCGGCTCTCCGCTGCGGAGGTCTTCGTCCGACTCGCGGATCGCGTGACGCATCGCGGCCTCGGCGCCGACGGTGTCGCCCGCCTCGACAGCGTCGAGCACGCGACGGTGGTCTGGCACGGGGTCGAGCCATCCTGCTCCCGGATGGTGCTGGATGCGGTTGCGGGCATCCAGAGCGTGGACGACCACCGTGTCGAGCCGCATCAGGAGTTCGTTGTGGGTGGAGCGCAGCAGGCGGAGGTGGAAGTCCAGGTCGGCGGCTGCCAGACGTTCCACATCGTGGCCGGCCGCCTCGAACTCGGCGAACGAGGTGCGGAGCGCGGCGATGTCGTCGTCGTCCCTGTACTCGGCGGCCAGGCGCGCTGCTGCCGGTTCGATGACGTCGCGCAGCTGTGACAGCTCGGAGAGCAGCCGGTCGTCGTCACGGCGGGCGGCCCGCCTCCACATGATGACGTCGCCGTCGAGCAGCTTCCAGGAGTCGCGATTGTTGACGATCGTGCCGCGCCGCGGCCAGGAGTCGATGAGCCCCTTCTCCCTGATCACCCGCAATGCCTCCCGGATGGCCGTCTTGCTCACGCCGAGTTCGGGCTCCAGCGCATCGAGATCGATGCGCGTCCCGGGTGGGTAGTCGCCACGGACGATTCTCAACCCGAGCTTCTCGACGAGTTGGGCGTGCAGATCAGCCATGAGTGCGACCCTATCCGCCCCTGACTGCGTTCTGAGGCTTATTTGCGTTTAGACCTATTGTTAGTATTATTACTAATTGCACACCAACCCGCCAATCGCACCGTTTACGAAGGAGTAGACCATGCACGCACGTTCACGACGCAGCGCACGGATGATCGCCCTGGTCGCCGGCATCAGCGCGAGCGCCCTCGCTCTCGCGGGATGCTCGTCCTCGTCGGGAGAGCCGTCCGGCTCCTCCGGGAAGCCGAGCCCGGCGACGATCACCTTCGCGGCATCGACACTCGGCGACCCCGGACGCGGTCCAGGGCTGCAGAAACTGCTCGACGAGTACAACTCCAGCCAAGATATCGTCACCATCAAGCCGGCCTCCGTTCCGTATCCCACCTTCGGGCAGACGGTGCTCACCCAGATGGGCGGCGGCGAAGGCCCCGACCTGGTGCGCTTCGACATGCCCGAGTTCGAGGCGGCAGCGGGATCGCAGCTGCTCGAACCCCTGGACGACCAGATCGACGCGAAGAAGCTGGACCTCATCGCGGCGCCGGACAAGTACCTGACGGTGGACGATCACCGCTATGGCGTCGTGTTCGAGGACGCGAACTACGCGATGTTCTACAACGCCGACCTCATCCCCGAGGCACCGAAGACGTTCGACGAGTTCGTGCAGACGGCCAAGAAGCTGACGGCCGGCGACACGTACGGGCTCGCCTTCCGGCAGACCCAGGCCGAGGAGGCCGGTGTCTGGCAGGACATCTTCAACTACGTGCTCGGGTTCGGCGGCAACTGGTCGGACGGCAAGAAGCTCACGATCGACTCGCCGAAGGTGGTCGAAGGTCTCGAGGCGTACCAGAAGCTCTACGACGACAACGTGATCCCGAAGGGCGCTGACGCCGCGACGTTCCGCAAGATGTTCGCCAACGGCAAGGTGGGCATGGAGCTCAACAACGGCGGGTACGTCACCGCGACGACGGCGGCGAACCCCGACCTCAACTTCTCCGTTGCGCCCATCCCGTTCCCGGTGAAGAAGCAGGGCGCCCTCATCGCCCCGATCGTGGTCAACGCGAACAGCAAGCACAAGGACGCCGCCCTGGACTTCATCCACTGGCTTCTGAAGCCGGCCCAGCAGGTCAAGCTGCAGGAGGTCCTCGGCGCGAGCAGCGTCGCCACGCCCACCGAACGAAGTGCGGCGAGCCTCGAGAAGTACCCGTTCCTGCCGGTGCTCGACAGCCTGACCGACACCGGTGTTCCGCAGATCGTCGTCGGGTTCGGCGCTCAGACTCCGGACCTGCGACACATCATCGTCACGCAGGTGCTCACCGCGCTCAAGGGTGAGAAGGACATGAAGACCGCGATGCGCGACGCCCAGAAGCAGGCGGAGGAGCTGGTCGGCAAGTGAGTGGCACGACCTCTGGGACCGCGCGTGAGCGCGCGGTCCCCGGGGCCGCGCCGCACCCCACGGCACCGCCCCCATCCTCCGCGTCGCCGAGCCGCCGCCGTCGCAGGCGAGTGGTCGGCAGCCCGTGGACCCCCTACATCTTCCTGGCGCCCGCCGCCGCGTACATCCTGCTCTTCCAGCTGGTCCCGCTCGGCCAGGAGGTCTGGCTGAGCTTCACCAGGACGACGCTGCTCAATCCCACCGCGAGCGTGTGGGTGGGGCTCGCGAACTACCTGTCGGTCTTCGCCGACCCCGACTTCCGTCAGACGCTGCTGACCACCGCGATCTACGTGATCGCGTGCGTCGTCGGCGCCGTGGGGCTCGGCCTGCTCGTGGCGCTGCTCCTCAACGGACGGTTCCCCGGCCGCGCCGTCGCCCGCTCGCTCGTGACCGTCCCGTGGGCGGCGCCCGGCATCGCCGTCGCGCTCATCGCCACGTGGATGCTCAACCCCCAGTACGGCATCCTCACCAAGCTGCTGCGCGCCATCGGGATCGATCCTGGACCGAGCGGCGTGCTCGACAACTCGCACATGGCGCTCACGGCGATCCTGATCACGACGATCTGGCAGCTCGTCCCGTTCGTCGCCGTTGTGCTGCTGTCCGCGATGCAATCCGTGCCGCAGGAACTCGTGGAGGCCGCATCCGTCGACGGAGCAGGGCGCTGGACCGTGTTCCGCGTCGTCACCTGGCAGGTGCTCAAGCCGACCATCGGCCTGCTCGTGGTTCTGATGACGATCTGGTCGCTGCGCCGGTTCGAGCTCATCTGGCTGATGACCAGGGGAGGCCCGCTCGGGTCCACCCGCACCCTGGTGATCGACCTCTACTCACAGGCGTTCGAGTCCAAGCAGCTCGGCACCGCCGCCGCCATCGGCATGGTCGGCATCGTGATCGCGCTCATCGTCATCGTCGGCGGCCGGCTGGTCGTGCGCGCGGCAGGAAAGGAGTCATGATGCGCACCACGCGATTCGGCGTCACCGCCAGGATGCTCGCCGTGCTGATCGTGCTCGGTCTGGCGATCTTCCCCATCTACTGGATGTTCGTCACCGCGCTGACGCCGGACAGCGAGCTGTTCGGTTCCGGCACGAACCTGCTGCCCGACCTGTCGAGGCTCGGGGTGTTCGCCGACGTCCTCGAGAACGGCGAGGTGCTCGGCTGGCTCCTCAACAGCCTGATCGTCGCCGCAGGCACGACCGTGCTCGCGATCGGCCTCGGCATCCCGCTCGGATACGCGCTCTCGCGGTTCGGCTTCCGGGGGAAGGTCCTGATCGGGCTGCTGCTGCTCTTCACCCAGATGCTGCCGGAGGCGCTGCTGGTGGTGCCGCTGTTCTCCATCTTCCGGCGGTTCGAGCTGCTGAACTCCCTGCACGGCCTGATCCTCGCCGACACCGCCTTCGCGCTTCCGGTGGTCGCGCTCATCCTGAAGGGCGCCATCGACGGGGTTCCGCGGGAACTCGACGAGGCGGTGCGGGTGGATGGCGGCCGACCGCCGACCATCCTGTTCCGCATCATCCTGCCGCTGATCGCACCCGCGATCGCCGCCGCCGCCGTCATCGCGTTCTTCAGCGCGTGGAACGAGTACGTCTTCGCCGTGACCTTCGTCTTCGACAAGGGTCTTCAGCCCGCGTCCGTCGGCGTCGCGGGGTTCATCGGCGAGCAGGACACCTCGATCCAGAGCATCATGGCGGTCGCGCTCCTGTTCACGCTGCCCGCCGTGGCCTTCTATCTGTTCGCACAACGCTACGTCGTCAGCGGTATGACCGCCGGCGCCGTGAAGGGATGACCGCCCGATGAGAATCACCGCGATCGACACCGTCCTCGTCGATTTCTACCGCACCAATCTGGTGCTCGTGCTGCTGCACACCGACGAAGGGATCACCGGCGTCTCCGAGGCGACCCTGGAGGGCCAGGAGCTCGCCGTCGTCGGCGCTGTGCGGCAGCTCGCCGACCGCCTGATCGGGAGGGATCCGACGCGGATCCAGCAGATCGTGTACGAGCTCAACCGCGACTCGTACTGGCGCGGCGGCCCGGTCTCGATGACCGCGCTCAGCGCGATCGAGCTCGCACTCTGGGACGTCTCCGCCCGCGCTCTCGGCGTGCCGGTGCACCGGATGCTCGGCGGCCAGACCAGAGACAGGGTGCGCGCCTACGCCAACGGCTGGTTCTCCAGCGCACGTACCCCGGACGAGTTCGCTGCTGCGGCGGTGGCCACGGTCGCCCAGGGCTTCCGGGGGCTGAAGTGGGACCCGTTCGAGGCGGTGGACCTCACGGTCGGGCGGCTGGACCTGGAGCGGATGCTCGAGCCGGTCGCCGCCGTGCGCGCTGCCGTCGGCGACGACGTCGAGCTGTTCATCGAGGGCCACGGGCGGTTCGACGTGCCGACGGCCATCCGGGTCGCCAGGGAGCTGGAGCAGTTCCAGCCGGTGTTCTTCGAGGAGCCGAGCCCGCCGGACAGCATCGACGCCCTGGTCGAGATCCGGTCGAAGTCGCCTGTGCCGATCGCGGCGGGCGAGCGCTGGTTCGGCCGGAACGCCTTCCTGCCCGTGCTGCAGAGGGGTGCGGTGGACTTCATCCAGCCCGACGTCACCCACGCGGGCGGTCTGCTCGAGCTCAGTTTCATCTCCACGCTCGCCGCCGCGCACTACGTGCCATTCGCCCCGCACAACCCGTCCGGGCCGCTCAGCACCGCCGCGACGCTCCAGCTCGGGGCGGCCATGCCCAACTTCCGCTACCTGGAGATCATGGCGGTCGACGTCCCGTGGCGCAGCGACATCTCGAACGAGGCCGTGCAGCTCACCCCGGAGGGCGACATCCTGATCCCCGACCGGCCGGGATTCGGCATCGACCTGAATCTGGATGCCATCGCCGAGCATCCGTACTCGCCGCATCCCATGAGGATCTTCGACGACGCCGTCGCCGACATCCGGCCGGCGGATGCACGCAGCTATTTCAACCTCGACCGCGTACCGGCGGTCTGACGAAGGGAACACCATGCAGCTGTTTCGAACGGCGGACGGTCGTGTCATGACGGAACGGGACGGGGTGGTCGCGACGGTCGCCGTCTCGTCGTTCGCCGACCTGCTCAGCCGCCCGGTGGAGGAGATCCGCCGGTTGGTCGATGACGCAACGGACCACGACGGCTCGCGAGCGGACCTCGAACCGTGCGCGCCGATCGACGGGCGCACCGAGGTCTGGGCGAGCGGGGTGACCTACCACCGGTCGCGCACCGCGCGCATGGAGGAGTCCTCCGACCCGGACATCTACGACAGGGTGTACGAGGCGGAACGCCCAGAGCTGTTCTTCAAGTCGGCGGCCTGGCGTGTCGTCGTCGACGGGGAGCCGGTGGCGATCCGCGGGGACTCGACGTGGGACGTTCCTGAGCCGGAGCTGGCGGTCATCGCCAACCGATTCGGCGAGATCGTCGGATACGGCGTCTGCAACGACATGAGCTCGCGCTCGCTGGAGGGCGAGAACCCGCTCTACCTGCCGCAGGCCAAGGTGTTCGCCGGCGCGTGCGCCGTGGCGGCGACGATCCGTCCGGCGTGGGAGGTCGACGCGACGGATCTCGCCGTCCGGCTGTCGATCGAACGGGATGGCGCCACCGCGTTCGCGGAGGAGACATCGACGGCGAACCTCGCCCGCACGCCGGAGGAGCTGGTGGAGTGGCTCTTCCGTGCGGAGAACTTCCCGGACGGCGTCTGGCTGTCCACGGGGACCGGGATCGTGCCGCCCGACGACTTCACCCTGCGCGAGGGCGACGTGGTGACCGTGACGGTCGACGGCGTCGGGACGACGACGAATCCTGTCGCCACCGGACGGGCGGCGTGGACCTACTTGGAGAGACGATGACAGCGACGGACGAACTCGACCGCACCTGCGAGGCGGCTGCCGCGGCGGCGGCGCCGTACGCGGCGACGTCCCCCGGCGTGCGAGCCGCTCTGCTGAGCGACATCGCCGACCGGCTGGACGCCGACAGCGCCGCCCTGGTCGCGCTGGCCGAGGAGGAGACCCACCTGAGCGCCGCCCGGCTCACCGGCGAGGTGGCGAGGACCACGGGGCAGCTGCGCTCCTTCGCGCGGCTGCTCGGCGCTCCCGCGCCGGTCGTGGTGGACCATCCGGACGGCTTCCCCGAGCTGCGGCGCTATCTGGTGGCGCTCGGGCCGGTCGCCGTGTTCGCCGCGAGCAACTTCCCGTTCGCGTTCAGTGTCGCCGGTGGGGACACGGCTTCCGCGCTCGCCGCCGGGTGCCCCGTGGTCGTGAAGGCGCATCCGGGGCACCCTGCACTGTCGATGGCGACGGCGGCGCACATCGCGGCTGCTGTCGATGCTGCTGGATTACCGTCGGGCGTGTTCGGCCTGGTGGACGGGTGGGAGACGGGACCCGCGCTCGTGCAGCATCCGGTGATCGCCGCCGTCGGATTCACGGGGTCGACGGAGGGCGGACGGGCGCTCTTCGAGCTGGCAGCGGCCCGACCCGCTCCCATCCCGTTCTACGGCGAGCTCGGCTCGGTCAATCCCGTCTACGTGACCGCCGAAGCAGCGCGGGCACGACTGGCAGACATCGCGCAGGGATTCGTCGGTTCGTTCACTCTCGGTGCCGGCCAGTTCTGCACGAAGCCCGGTCTGGTGTTCGTGCCGGACGCCGACGCGTTCGCCGCCGCGGCTGCTGCCGCCCTCGGCGACGTCGCTCCGGCGGCGATGCTGAACGAGCGCATCCGCGACGGGTACGAATCGCTCGCTCCGCGCTACGACGACCACCAGGGCGTGCGGGTGGTGCGGAGGGGCGGCGCGGACGGAGACGCCATCGAGCCGAGCCTGTATGCGACAACCGCCGATGTGTTCCTCGCCGGCATCGACGAGCTCGGCGCCGAGCGTTTCGGCCCGAGCGCGCTGATCGTCGGCTACCGAGACCCTGGCGAGCTCACCACCATCGCGCGCGCGGTCGGAGGCACGCTCACGTCGACCTTCCAGGCCGAGTCGGCCGGCGACGACGGGCTGGACGGCCTTGTCGCCGAGGCCATCCGCCACAGCGGCAGGCTGGTCTGGAACGGGTGGCCGACCGGCGTCGCCGTCTCCCCGGCGATGACGCACGGAGGGCCGTATCCGGCCAGTACGGCGGCGGCGAGCACGTCAGTCGGCACAGCGGCGATCGACCGGTTCCTCCGGCCGGTGACGCTGCAGGGGTTCCCCGACGACGCGGATCCGGTGCGACCGGCCATCTGATCGTGGCGTGCCCATCCGGCACCCCACGTCTGTCAGGCTGTCCTCATGCCTTCCAACGCCGAACTCCGGGATATCGCACTCACTGTCGCGCGTCGCGCTGCCGACCTCGCCCACCTGCGGCGGTCGGAGGGGGTGGAGATCGCCGCATCCAAGTCGTCGCTGACCGACATCGTGACGCGTGCCGACCGTGAGGTGGAGCACCTGGTGCGGGAGGCGATCGCCGCGTCTCGGCCGCGGGACGGGTTCCTCGGGGAGGAATCGGGCGGCGGTGAAGGGACGAGCGGGCTGACCTGGGTGGTCGACCCCATCGACGGGACCGTCAACTACTTCTATGGCATCCCCGCCTATGCCGTGAGCATCGCCGTGGTCGAGGGCGACGCGGACCCGCAGACCTGGACCACCCTCGCGGGCGCCGTGGTCAACCCGGTCAGCGGCGAGGCGTTCACGGCGTCGGCGGGCGGGGGAGCGCGGCTGAACGGCAGGGAGCTGCACGTCAACGGGGATGTTCCGCTCGAACTGGCGCTGGTCGGCACGGGGTTCGGCTACGACGCCACGATCAGGGAGCGCCAGGCGGCGTTCGTCGCGCAACTGATCGGCAAGGTGCGGGATGTTCGGCGCATCGGCACCGCATCCCTCGACCTCTGCAATGTGGCGTCCGGGCGACTGGATGCGTACTTCGAGCGCGGCCTGAACCCGTGGGATCACGCGGCGGGGGCGCTCATCGCGCGGGAGGCGGGGGCGGTCGTCGGCGGCCTCGGGGACCTGCAGGCCGGAGCGGAGCTGCTGGTGGCCGCACCGCCCGCGCTGTACCAGAAGCTCAATCCACTGGTTCAGGATTACTACTCGGCCTGGCGCTGAAATACCCATGTGTTCGCATCATTTTTGCTGAATGGCTTGGGAAGTCGGTTACACATTCGTTACATTGGGAGGGTTGTCTTGCCGCCGCGCAAGAGTAATCCCCTGTGAACGTCTGAGAAAGATCGAAAGCCGACTATACCGTTGACTCCCGACCGCCTGAACTCCCCGGTGCCCCAGCGCCCGGTCGACGTGTCGGCGACTCCGGATGCGGTTCCGCTCACCCGGCGCGCGTTGCGCGAGCGCGAGCGGATGCTGGAAGCCGGACGCCGTGGGGCGGCGGGGCCGACGCGCGCGACGCCCGCTGCGCGCACCTCACCCACCTCCCGCTCCCGCAGGGGCCTCAGCGCCGTCGCCCTGACCTTCGCCGTCGCGATCGGCGTCGCCACGTCCGTCCCTGCCATGGCGCTGCTCACCGAGGAGGATGTGCGCGCCCAGGCCATCCAGGCGCAGCAGGTCGCCCCCGCCGCCCCGTCGGACGGGGTCCAGGGGTTCGCGGCTCCCGCCCAGCAGGGCGTCGCATCCATCGTCCGCGACGGCATGCAGGTGAGTTCGCGCGAGAAGGTGGCCGGGCTGCGTTCCATGCGCATCGCCGACACGTTCACCAACAACCCGGCGGGGGCCGTGCAGTGGCCGTTCCCGCTCGGGGTGCCGATCTCCGACTGGTTCGGGCCGCGCGCGGCACCGACCGAGGGCGCATCCACGAACCACATGGGCATCGACTTCACGCCGGGGTCCGGGGTGCCCATCCAGATCATGGCCGACGGCGTCGTGCGCGAGGTGGTCACCGGCGACAACGGCGGATGCGGCGTGAACGTGACCATCGACCACATGATCGGCGGTCAGCTGGTGAGCAGCAAGTACTGCCACATGCAGTCCGGGTCGGTGCGCGTGAGCGTCGGTCAGCAGGTTAAGGTGGCGGAGACTGTCGGCCTCGTCGGCAACACCGGGGTCTCCACCGGCGCGCACCTGCACTTCGAGATCCTGCTCGACGGCACCCGTCAGGTCGACCCGTACGCCTGGCTCACCGCCAACGCCTCCTAGCGTCCTCCACAGGCAGGCGCGGCTAACGGCGAGATGCCAGCAACTGTCGCGAAACGCCCGGGAGGCGGCGCAGTTACTGGCATCTCGTGTAATTAGGCGCGCAACCAGACCGTGGTGTCCTGGGGGAGCGTGCGGCCGCTGAGCGGGGCGCTCGCGAGGAGCACCTCGCCGTCGGGGAGCGCCACCGGCGCGGAGCCCACGTTGGCCACCACGAACACATTCCCGGAACGGAATGCGAGCACATCCTCGCCCAGGTCGGCCCACTCGAGCGTGCCGAAGGCGAGGTCGTGCTCGCGGCGCGCCGCGAGGGCATCCTGATACATCGTCAGCGTCGAGCCGGCGACGCCCTCCTGGGTGTCGCGCGTGTACGACGCCCAGGATGCGGGCTGCGGCAGCCAGCTGGCCGCGCCGGGCCCGAAGCCGTAGGACGGCTCCGTGCCCTCCCATGGCAGGGGCACACGGCAGCCGTCGCGGCCGTATCGCTCGCCGTTGGTGCGGAACCACGTCGGGTCCTGGCGTGCGGAGTCCGGCAGGTCGATCGCCTCGGGAAGGCCGAGCTCCTCGCCCTGGTACAGGTAGGCCGAGCCGGGAAGCGCCAGCATCAGCGCGGTCGCAGCACGGGCGCGGCGCAGCGCGAACGCCGTGTCCGGGATGCCCGTGGACTTCGGCCCGATGCCGTGGCCCTGCAGGTTCTCGCCCTCCAGGGCGAGGCGGGTGGCGTGGCGGACGACGTCGTGGTTGGACAGCACCCAGGTGCTCGGCGCGCCGACGCTTGCGAAGACGGAGATCGAGCGGTCGATCACCGTGCGGAGCGCCGCCGCGTCCCACGGGGTCTCCAGGTAGCCGAAGTTGAAGGTCTGCTGCATCTCGTCCGGGCGCACCCAGCGGGCCAGCTTCTCCAGCGGCTCGACCCAGGCCTCGCCACAGAGCACGCGGTCGCCCTCGTACTCCTCGAGGACCTTGTGCCAGTCGCGGTAGATGGCGTGCACCCCGTCCTGAGCGAAGTACGGGGGAGTGGGCGGCTCGCTGGACGCGTGAGCGCCGATCTCGGGTTCGAGGGCGACGCCGCCCATGCTGCCGGCGTTCGCGGGAGGCGTGTAGTCGGGGAGGCCGGCCTCCTTGACCATGCCGTGCGCCACATCCACGCGGAAGCCGTCGACGCCGCGGTCGAGCCAGAACCGCAGGATGCCGCGGAACTGCTCCCACACCCACGGGTTCTCCCAGTCGAGGTCGGGCTGGGACTTGTCGAACAGGTGCAGGTACCACTGGCCGGGGGTGCCGTCCGGCTCGGTGATGCGCGTCCAGGCCGGGCCGCCGAAGATCGACTCCCAGTTGTTCGGCGGGAGGTCGCCGTTCTCGCCCTTGCCGTCGCGGAACATGTACCGCGCGCGCTCCTCGCTGCTGGGAGCGGAGGCCAGCGCGGCCTGGAACCAGGCGTGCGCGCTTGAGCTGTGGTTGGGGACGATGTCGATGATGACCCGCAGGCCCAGGCTGTGCGCGCGCTCGAGCATCGTGTCGAAGTCGGCGAGGGTGCCGAACAGCGGGTCGACGTCGCAGTAGTCGGCGACGTCGTATCCGCCGTCGTTCTGCGGCGAGGTGAAGAACGGGGACAGCCAGACCGCATCCACGCCGAGGCTGCGGAGCGCGGGGAGGCGGTGCGTGATGCCGGGCAGGTCGCCCATGCCGTCGCCGTTCGCGTCGGCGAACGAGCGCGGGTACACCTGGTAGATGACGGCGGAGCGCCACCACTCCCTGCCGGGGCTGCTCGGCGCGAGGGCGGTGCCGGGTGCGGCGCCCGTGGATGCTGCGGGGAGGGATGTGCGCTGCTCGCGCGACGATGCTGGGGACGTGATGACGATCACCTGTCTCGGAAGGGGGATGGGGTGGTTTCGGGCGATGGCGGCGCTGGGAACGGGCCGATCGACAGGGCGGTTCCGCTCAGTGTGCGGGCGGGACGGCCGTGCTGCTTCTGACGATCAACTCGTATGGGACCGGAATCGTGGCGGCATCGTCGGCGCTCACGGACATGGTAGCCGCCTCCGCCTCTGTGGACGATGAGGGCTGCGCCGAGGGCTGCAGCGACCGCATCAGTAGCTCCACCGCCTGCTCGCCCTGGCGGTCGGGGAACTGCGCGACCGTGCTGAGGCCGAAGAAGTCGGACAGGTCGTGGTCGTCGATGCCGATCACCGACACGTCGCTCGGCACGGTGAGCCCCAGGTCGCGGGCCGCGAGGATGCTGCCGATGGCCATCTCGTCCGACGCGGCGAAGATCGCCGTCGGCCGGTCGTGCGGGGCTCCGAGCAGCTGCTTCGCCGCGCCGTATCCGCCCGCGATGGTGAAATCGGCCTTGCGGTAGAGGGCGTCCTCGGCCGGGATGCCCGCCGAGGCGAGAGCCCGCTCGTAGCCGAGCCTCCGGTTGGTCGGGATGTGGAAGTCGAGGTCGAACTCGTGGCTGCCGCCGATGTGGCCGATGCGGCGGTGGCCGAGCGCGATCAGGTGCGCCGTGGCGAGCTCCGCGACGGCGACGTCGTCGATCGTGAGCGACGGCACCCCGCGCAGCGGCCCTCCGACGCCGACGAGCGGCTTGCCGATGCGCAGCAGGCGGCCCACCTCGTCGTCGGTGAGTTCGAGGGAGACGGCGATGACCGCATCCACGCGTTGCCGCAGCAGATGGTTCTCGAACACCGTGCGCCGCTCGTCGCCGCTGCCGCTCAGGTTGTAGAGCGTGAGGTCGTATCCGCGGCGCAGCAGCGCGCGTTCCGCACCCTCGATGACCGAGCAGAAGAACCACCGGTTGAGGTGCGGAACCACGGCGCCGACGTTCTTGGTGCGACCGGATGCGAGGCTCGACGCGTACGAGGAGACCACGTAGCCCAGCGTGGATGCAGCCTCAGCCACCCGCGCCCGCGTCGCATCCGAGACGTGCGCGTTCCCGCTGAGCGCCCGGGAGACGGTCGCGGTGGAGACTCCGGCGAGACGCGCGACGTCTTCGATGCCCGCCATGTTCTCCTCGCCTTCGGTCGCTGATGATCCTAGCGGCGCCCGGGACCGGGTGTGCGAGGATCGTGCAAGCGTTTCCATGATCGAGCGATCCTATGCGTGCAGCATCGCCCGCGCAAACTCGGGAGACCCGTAACATCCACGTATTCTCTGCGCTTGCAAACCGCGCGGAAGTCGGGTAACAATGAAAACGCTTGCAGCATTCCAACGAAAGGCACACCAATGACGGTGAAACCCCGCACCCTTCTGACCGCAGGCGCGGTCGCCATCACGGCGGCGCTCGCGCTCGCCGGATGCTCGGGAGGAGCCGGCTCCTCCTCGACGTCCGGCTCTGAGAGCAAGACCCCGTTGACCGTCTGGGTCGACGCGGACCGGGCCAAGGTGATGAAGGACGCAGCGGCCTCCTTCACCAAGGAGACCGGCGTGAAGGTCACTCTCGTGCAGAAGGACTTCGCCAAGATCCAGGACCAGTTCGTCGCCCAGGTCCCCACCGGCAAGGGCCCGGACATCACCATCGGCGCGAACGACTGGACGGGCAACTTCGTCACCAACGGCGTCGTCCAGCCCATCGAGCTCGGCGACAAGGCCGCCGGCTTCGAGAAGGTCGCCGTCAGCGCGATGACCTACGAGGGCAAGACGTACGGCCTGCCGTACTCGATCGAGAACATCGCGATCCTGCGCAACACCGCGCTGGCCCCTGAGCCGGCGTCGTCGTACGCCGACATGGTCTCCAAGGGCTTCGTGGTGCAGGTCGGGCCGCAGTCCGACCCGTACCACCTGTACCCGTTCCAGGCCTCGTTCGGCGCCCCCGTCTTCGGCACGGCCGCCGACGGCAGCTACGACCCGAAAAAGCTCACCATCGGTGGAGCATCCGGTGATGCTTTCGCCGCCTGGCTCGCCGAGCAGGGCAAGGCCGGGGTGCTCAGCACGTCGGTGACCGGCGACATCGCCAAGGAGAAGTTCAACTCCGGCAAGGCGCCGTACTTCCTCACCGGTCCGTGGAACGTCGCAGACGCGGAGAAGGCGGGCATCAAGCTGGCCGTCGACCCCATCCCGTCGGTCGGCAGCGCCCCCTCCGCACCGTTCGTGGGCGTGCAGGGCTTCTTCGTCAGCTCCAAGACGAAGAACAAGCTCGCCGCCAACGACTTCCTCACCAACTACATCGGCACCGAGAAGGTGCAGACCGCGCTCTACAAGGTGGGCGCTCGCCCGCCGGCGCTGACCGCGGCGTTCGACAAGGCAGCCAGCGACCCCATCATCGAGGGCTTCGGCAAGGTCGGCGCCTCCGGAGAGCCGATGCCGAACATCCCGGCGATGGGCAAGGTGTGGCAGTTCTGGGGCGTGACCCAGGCCGCCATCATCGACGGCAAGGGCGACCCGGCTGCGCTCTGGCAGAAGATGACCACCGACATCCAGACGGCGATCGCCCAGTAACCGGATGCGCGTCCCGGCCGGTCAGCAGACCGGCCGGGACGCCGCCGTGGTCGAGGAGGGCCGCGCGATGACGACAACCCAGCGAACAGCACCGGACAGTGACGAGCGGTCGCGTCCGGACGGCGGAGACGACCCCACTCCCCGCTCGAAGCGCTCCCTGCGCGCTGCGCGGGTCGCGGAGGAGGCGTCGGTCGGCGTGAAGACGCTGATCCTGAAGATCCTGCTGCTCGGCATCGTGGACGCGACCAGCCTCTACGCGCTGTTCGTCCTCTTCGCCAACAAGAGCTGGCTGCCGTTCGGCATCGTGCTCGCGGTGACGCTCGTCGTCAACTGGATCTACTTCGGCAAGCGCAAGCTTCCGGCGAAATACCTCACCCCCGGCGTGATCTTCCTGCTCGTGTTCCAGGTGTTCGTGATCGGTTACTCCGGCTACATCGCGTTCACCAACTACGGCACAGGGCACAACAGCACCAAGGAGGACGCGGTCACCGCCCTCCTGCAGTCCGCGCAGGCCAGGGTTCCTGACTCGCCCACCTACCGCCTGAGCGTCGTCGAGCGCGCAGGGCAGCTCGGGTTCCTCGTGACGGATCCGGACGGCTCCGTCGAGGTCGGCACGGCGGACAGTCCGCTCGAGAAGGTGTCCGGTGCAACGCTCGACGATGAGGGGACGGCGGTGGCCGCTCCCGGCTACCGCACCCTGAACTTCGCGCAGGTGATCGACAAGCAGGACGAGATCGCGAAGCTGAGCGTCGCCGTCAGCAGCGACCCCAACAACGGAGCACTGCGCACGTCGGACGGCAGCAGCGCCTACCTCTACCGGTCGACGCTGAGCTACGACGCCGCGGCGGGGACCATGACGGACAGCAAGACCGGCACCGTCTACTCGGACACCGGGCAGGGCGCCTTCACGGCGCCGAACGGCAAGCAGCTGATGCCCGGCTGGCAGATCACGGTCGGCTTCGACAACTTCGTGCGCGCATTCACCACCGAGTCCATCCGCGGACCGCTCCTCGGAGTGACCCTGTGGACGTTCGCGTTCGCCATCCTCTCCGTCGCGACCACGTTCGTGCTCGGCCTGTTCCTCGCGATCGTCTTCAACGACATGCGGATGCGCGGCCGCAAGTTCTACCGGATCGCCATGATCCTGCCGTACGCGTTCCCCGCCTTCCTCTCCGCCCTGGTCTGGGCCGGGATGCTCAACCCGCAGTTCGGGTTCGTCAACCAGGTGCTGTTCGGCGGGGCGGAGATCCCGTGGCTGACGAACGAGTGGCTGGCGAAGGCGAGCATCCTGTTCGTGAACCTGTGGATGGGCTTCCCGTACATGTTCCTGGTCTGCACCGGGGCGCTGCAGTCGATCCCGGACGAGTTCCAGGAGGCGGCACGCGTCGACGGCGCGAGCGCCTGGGCGTCGTTCCGGCTGATCAAGTTCCCGCTGCTGCTCGTCTCGCTCGCGCCGCTGCTGATCAGCTCGTTCGCGTTCAACTTCAACAACTTCAACCTGATCTACATGCTGACCAACGGCGGACCGCAGGATGCGAGCGCCGGCATCAACGTCGGGGCGACGGACATCCTCATCTCGATGGTCTACAAGGTGGCCTTCGTCGGCGCCAACCGCGACTACGGCCTCGCCAGCGCGCTGTCGATCATCATCTTCATCGTGGTGGCCGTCATCTCCGCGATCAGTTTCCGCCAGACCAAAGCCCTCGAGGAGCTGACCTGATGACCGCACCAGCACTGACAGCATCCCGTCGGCCGACGTTCGGGAAATGGTTCCGCGCCACAGGGTGGCGGCACGTGGTCGGCGTGGTCATGGTGATCTTCTCCGCGTTCCCGCTGGTCTACGTGCTCTCCGCATCCCTGCGCCCCGGCGGCACGCTGATGACCGCGAACGCGCCGTTCTCGGTGATCGACCCGGCCAACTACGTCACCCTGTTCCAGCTGCCGCAGCAGCCGTACGCCGCGTGGTTCGGCAACACTCTCGTCATCGGCATCGCGACCTCCGTCGGCTCCGTGTTCCTCGGGGCGCTCGCCGCGTACTCCTTCTCCCGGATGCGGTTCCGCGGACGGCGCATCGGCCTGCTGACGCTGCTCCTCGTGCAGATGTTCCCGCAGCTGCTCGCGATGGTCGCGATCTTCCTGCTGCTCGACGGCATCGGCAACGTGTTCCCCGCGCTCGGCCTGGACAGCCAGCTCGGCCTCATCATGGTCTACCTCGGCGGAGCGCTCGGGGTGAACACCTACCTGATGTACGGGTTCTTCAACACGGTGCCCACCTCCATCGACGAGGCGGCCAAGCTCGACGGCGCCGGGCACGCGCGCATCTTCTTCACGATCATCCTGCGACTGGTGGCGCCCATCCTGGCCGTGGTGGCGCTGCTGTCGTTCCTCGGCACGACCAACGAGTTCGTCATCGCGAGCACCGTGCTGATCACGCCGGAGAAGCAGACGCTGGCGGTCGGGCTGTTCCAGTTCGTGTCGCAGCAGTTCTCCGAGAACTACGGTATCTTCGCTGCTGGCGCGGTCCTCGCCGCGCTTCCGGTGATGGCGCTCTTCCTCTTCCTGCAGAAATACATCGTCGGCGGACTCACGGCCGGGAGCGTCAAATGACCACCTCGTTCCACCTGCCCCACCACGACGGCTCGCCGCTCTACGTGTCGACCCAGGAGCCGTCGCTCGGCGACCACGTGCAGGTGCGCCTCCGTATCCCGCACAGCTGGGGAGCAGTGGATGCAGTGCGCACCCGCTCCAACCCCGACCACGAGCCGCGGTTCTCCGACGCGCAGCTCGTCGCGTCCGCGGACGGCTGGGACTGGTGGGAGGCTCCGGTCATCGTCGAGAACCCGGTGCACGGCTACCGGTTCCTCATCTCCCGCGCAGACGGCGGCAAGGTGTGGGTGAACGCCACCGGCGTGCACGACATCGAGACGCTCGACTCCGAGGACTTCAAGCTCGTCGCGTTCTCCGCTCCGCCGGCGTGGGTCAAGGAGACAGTGCTCTACCAGGTGTTCCCCGACCGCTTCGCGCGCTCGGCCGCCGCGGACTCCCGGCCTGCGCCGGCGTGGGCCATCCCCGCGGCCTGGTCCGACCCGGTCGACGACGTGCCGCCTGGCCGCTCGCAGCAGTTCTACGGCGGAGACCTCGACGGTGTGATCGAGCACCTCGACCACCTGGAACGCCTCGGCATCAGCACCATCTACCTCACGCCGATCTTCCCGGGAAGCTCGAACCACCGCTACGACGCCTCCAGCTTCGCGATGGTCGACCCGCTGCTCGGCGGCAACGAGGCGCTCGCGCGTCTGACCGCCGCCGCCCACGAGCGCGGCCTGCGCGTGATCGGCGACCTCACCTCCAACCACTGCGGCGTCGGCCACGAGTGGTTCACGGCTGCGTACGGCAACCCGGATGCGCCGGAGAGCGAGTTCTTCCTCTGGCTGAACGAGGAGCACACGCAGTACGTCTCCTGGCTCGGCGTCCCCAGCCTGCCCAAGCTGAACTGGAACTCGAACGAGCTGCGCCGCCGCTTCATCGAGGGACCGGACTCGGTGGTCGGCCGCTGGCTGCAGGAACCGTACGGCCTCGACGGCTGGCGCATCGACGTCGCCAATATGACGGGGCGGTACGGGGATCAGGACCTCAACGAGTCCGTCCGCCGGATGATCCGCGCCACGATGCTCGCCGTCAACCCGGACACGATCCTGCTGGGCGAGTCGACCAACGACGCGTCGAGCGACTTCCAGGGCGACGCCTGGCACGGCGCCATGACGTACGCGAACTTCACCAGGCCGGTCTGGGGCTGGCTGTCGGAGGAGGGCAGCGCATCCAGTTACTTCGGGCTGCCGTTCGGCACCATCCCGACGTATACGGGCGGTCAGGTGTTCGCAGCGCACCGCCAGTTCACGGCCGGATTCCCGTGGCGCACCAGGCTCGGGACGATGAACGCGCTGGACACCCACGACACCCCGCGCTTCCTGACCAACGCCCGGCCGGGCACCGTGCCTGTCGCGCTCGGCCTCTCGGTGACGCTGCCCGGCATCCCCGTGGTGTTCGCCGGCGACGAGTTCGGGCTGACCGGGATCGACGGGGAGGCGTCGCGGACGCCGCTGCCGTGGGGAACGGAGCACACCACCGCCGCAGCGTCGGTCGACCTCTACGCGACGCTCATCGGCCTGCGGCGCGCGCACCCGGCACTCAATAGCGGCGGGATGCGGTGGCTGCACGTCGGAGACGACGCGCTCGTCTTCGTGCGCGAGGCGGAGGACGAGTCGGTGCTGGTGCTGGCAGCGCGGGCCGACGTGTCGTTCACGGTGGATGCTGCCGCTCTCGGTGGAGTGGCCGCCGCGACGCCGCTGGTCGGGGATGCGATCGTCTCCGGCGGAGAGGAAGGCATCCGGTTCACCTCCAGCGGACCGGCGTTCACGGCGTGGACGCTGCCGGGGGTCGGCGCGCTCTAGACCGCCCAGTGCGACGGGGCGACGAGCCCTGCGGGGAGCAGCGTGCGCGCATCCCCTTTTGCCGCGTTGACCTGCACCTGGGTGACGTAGATCGCCGTGCGCAGGTCGGCGCCGCGGAGGTTCGCGTCGCGCAGGTCGGCGCCGATCAGCTCGGCGTACGACAGGTCGGACCCGCTCAGGTCGGCGGCGATCAGGAGGGCGCCGCGGAGTTCGGCGCCGCGCAGGTCGCGTCCGGCGAGGTTCGCCCCGACAAGATCGGCGCCGGGGGCGATGCGCTGATCGCGCGGTGCAGCGGCGACGTTCGCCTCGCGGGTGAGACGGCTCGCGGCCCGCAGCAGCTCGGCGACGGGCGCCCGCAGGTCGTCCACCTCGACGCTCAGGATGCGGTGGGCGGGAGAGTCGGCGACCAGCGCGACCTCGGTGCGTGCCGCATCCAGTCGCTGTCGCAGCGGGGTCGCCGCGGGCATCAGGATGGCCTCGTCGAGGTACCAGAGCAGCTCGTGCAGCTGGCGCATGATCGGAAAAACGGCGAACATCTCGCCGCGCAGCTCCGGGCGCTCGCGCCAGTCGCCTCCGCCGAAGGTGTGCTGGGTGACCTGCTGGCCGGCCCCGAAGCAGTCGAAGACCGTGCATCCGGAGAAGCCGCGCTCGCGCAGCTCCGGGTGGATGCGGCAACGGTGGCCGTCGTCGAGGTTGACGCACGGTTCGCCTTCCGCCTTGTCGAACGCGAACTCGGAGGAGCGGGCGAACGCGAGGGCGACGCAGCAGAGGCCGACGCACCGCGCGCAATCGGCGGTCAGGTCGGCGCGATCGGGGCGCGCGGAGATCTGCATCTCTCCACAGTAGGCATCCGCCGTAACTTCTCCACATCTTCAGACGATCCCGGAATAGCCGTCAGCACTCCGCGTTAGCGTGAGAGCACCGTCAATCGACGCCATCGAAGGAGAAATACGAATGACAGCACCACGCCGCACCATCGGATCGTCCGACCTCTCGGTCTTCCCCCTCTCGCTCGGGGGCAACGTCTTCGGATGGACGGCCGATCGGGACACGTCGTTCGCCGTCCTCGACGGCTACGTGGCTGCGGGTGGCAACTTCGTCGACACGGCGGACGGATACTCGGCGTGGGTGCCCGGCAACACAGGAGGAGACAGCGAGCGCATCCTGGGCCAGTGGTTCCAGGCGCGCGGCAACCGCGACGACGTGGTGCTCGCCACCAAGGTCAGCCAGCACCCCGACTTCAAGGGACTCGCGGGCGACAACATCCTGCGCGCGGCGGACGCATCGCTCGAACGCCTCGGCTCCGACCACATCGACCTCTACTACGCGCACTTCGACGACGAGACGGTTCCGCTGGAGGAGACCGTCGCCGCGCTGTCGAGCCTGGTCGACGCCGGCAAGGTGCGCTACATCGGCATCTCCAACTACTCCCCGGAGCGCATCGAGGAGTGGTTCAGGATCACCGAGGCGGAGGGCCTGCACCGCGCGGTCGCCCTGCAGCCGCACTACAACCTGGTCGAGCGCGACTTCGAGCAGAAGTACCGCGCGCTGGCCGAGCGCGAGAACCTCGGCGTCGTTCCCTACTTCGCGCTCGCCGCAGGCTTCCTCACCGGCAAGTACCGCGACGGCGTCACGGTCGACAGCGCCCGCGCCGCCGGGGCGTCGAAGTACCTCGACGACCGCGGCCGCGCCGTCCTCGATGCCCTCGACAGCGTGGCGGCCGCCCACGACGTGTCCGTCGCATCCGTCGCCCTCGCCTGGCTGGCGGCACAGCCCACCGTCGTCGCCCCGATCGCGAGCGCGCGCACCCTCGACCAGCTCCCCGACCTCCTCGCGTCGGTGACGCTCGACCTCACCGATGACGAACTGGATGCGCTGTCCGGCGCCTCCGAGCAGCGCGACGCGGCCTGACCCACGGCATCCGGCTCGGGGTGGTCGCCGCTCCGGGCCGGGGGCGTGCGCGTGTACAAACCACCCTCGCGCAGATGGTATCCTCGTACGGTTGCCAAAAACGCGAAGCGGAAGCTGCGCAGGCTTCGCCCCCTTAGCTCATTGGTAGAGCACTTCCTTGGTAAGGAAGAGGTAGTGGGTCCGATTCCCACAGGGGGCTCCCTCCTCCCGGCACGACAGCGGGAGGCAGCGGCGGGGTAGCTCAGGTGGTTAGAGCACACGGCTCATAATCGTGGTGTCGCGGGTTCGAGTCCCGCTCCCGCTACTGGCCCCGAGATCTCGCCATCTCGGGGCTTTTTTGTGCCCGCCGGGTCGCATCCCCGTGGGTCTGGGGTCTCCCCCTACCGATTCGTCGCCCTCCCGGGGAGTATGGGTGGATCGGCTTGCGCACCTTCTCGGGCGTCGACGCTGTGAGCATCCGGCGGTGAAGGAGGGGTCGGGAGACCATGACGAATGAAGACCCGTCCGTGATTCAGCCGGATGTTCAGGTGCGAGGCGCCCGCGAGCACAACCTGCAGAACGTGGACCTCACCGTCCCGCGCGATGCGATGGTCGTGTTCACCGGGGTGTCCGGGTCGGGGAAGTCGTCCCTGGCCTTCGGGACGCTCTTCGCGGAGTCGCAGCGCAGGTACCTGGAGTCGGTCGCCCCGTACGCCCGGCGTCTGATCGACCAGGCCGGTGTCCCGGACGTCGACTCGATCACCGGAATGCCGCCGGCGGTGGCGCTCCAGCAGCAGCGCGGTGGGCGCAGCCCCCGCTCGACGGTGGGCAGCATCACGACGCTGTCCAGTCTCGTGCGGATGCTGTACTCGCGGGCCGGGGACTACCCGGACGGTCAGCCGATGCTCTACGCGGAGGACTTCTCGGCCAACACCGTGCAGGGCGCCTGCCCGGAATGCCACGGCATCGGCCGGGTGTACGCCGTCACCGAGCAGCAGATGGTCCCCGATCCCTCGCTCACCATCCGGGAGCGGGCGATCGCGTCCTGGCCGACGGCGTGGCACGGGCAGAACCAGCGAGACATCCTGGTGTCCCTGGGCTACGACGTCGACACGCCCTGGCGCGACCTGCCGCGCGAGGATCGCGACTGGATCCTCTTCACCGAGGAACGGCCGACCGCCCCGGTCTACGCGGGGTTCACTCCCGAGCAGACGCGGAGGGCGATCTCCGCGGGGATGGAGCCGAGTTATCAGGGAACCTTCGTGGGCGCCCGCCGCTACGTGCTCGACACGTTCGCCACGACCAAGAGCGCGTCGATGAAGAGGCGGGTCGCGGAATATCTCACCTCCGCCGTGTGCCCGGTGTGTCACGGCAAGCGGCTCAAGCCGGAGGCGCTCTCCGTGACGTTCGAAGGTCTCGACATCGCCGAGTTCTCCCGGCTTCCGCTGCGCGAGCTCTCCGTCCGGCTCGCAGACCTGGTGCGGAACCCGAACCAGGCGGTGGAGAAGCGCGCGGCGGCTGCCCGCCTCGCCGCCGAGCTGCTGGAGCGCCTGCGCCCCATCATCGACCTCGGTCTGGGGTATCTGTCGTTGCACCGCACGACGCCGACCCTGTCCGGAGGGGAGCTGCAACGACTGCGGCTCGCCACCCAGCTGAGTTCCGAGCTGTTCGGGGTCGTGTATGTGCTCGACGAGCCGTCGGCCGGCCTCCACCCGCAGGATGTGAACGCCCTGCTGGGCATCCTCGAGGGGCTGAAGAAACGAGGCAACAGCCTGTTCGTCGTCGAACACTCCGTCGACGTGATGCGGCACGCGGATTGGCTGGTGGACATCGGTCCAGGAGCGGGCGAGCGGGGCGGTCGTGTCCTCTACAGCGGAGCACCGGATGGCCTGGTGGACGTCGAGGAGTCGGTGACCAGGGACTACCTGTTCGGCCGGCGCGGGCTCGCTCCACGGACTCCGCGCGCGGCGACAGGGTGGCTGAAGCTGGAGCAGATCACCCGCAACAACCTGCGCGACGTGTCGGTCTCAATCCCACTCGGGGCGTTCACTGCGGTGACGGGAGTGTCCGGGTCGGGAAAGTCCAGCCTGGTCAGCCAGGTGCTGCCCGCGCTGCTCGGGGACCACCTCGGCCGCCCGGTAGACCTGGCCGACAGTGCTCCGGAATCCGACGACCTCCTCCTCGCCGACGGCCCTGAACTGCTCGAAGGCACCGTGTCCGGCGACCTTCGTGGCGTCCGCCGGGTGGTCAACATCGACCAGAAGCCCATCGGCCGCACCCCGCGCTCCAACGTCGCGACATACACGGGCCTGTTCGACCATGTCCGGCGTCGTTTCGCCGAGACCCCGGAGGCGCGCACGCGAGGCTACCGGCCCGGCCGGTTCTCCTTCAACGTGGCCGGGGGCCGCTGCCCGACCTGCGAAGGCGAGGGGGCGGTGATGGTCGAGCTGCTGTTCCTGCCATCGGTGTACACGGTCTGCCCCGAATGCCACGGCGCCCGGTACAACGACGACACGCTCGAGATCACCTGGCGTGACCGTAACATCGCCGAGATCCTCGCGCTGTCGGTGGAGCAGGCCCACGACTTCTTCGGCGGCGAGACCGAGATCATGCGCTCCCTGACGGCGCTCATGGATGTCGGACTCGGCTACCTGAGGCTGGGGCAACCGGCGACCGAACTGTCCGGCGGAGAGGCGCAACGGGTTAAGCTCGCCTCCGAGCTGCAGCGTGCCCAGCGCGCAGACACCCTGTACGTGCTCGACGAACCGACCTCCGGCCTCCACTGCGCAGACGCCGACCGCCTGATCGAACACCTGCAGAGCCTGGTGGATGCGGGAAACACGGTGGTCGTGGTCGAACTCGACATGCGCGTCGTCGCCACCGCCGACCACGTCGTCGACCTCGGCCCCGGCGCCGGAGAGCTCGGCGGGACGGTCGTCGCCGTTGGGACACCCCAGGAGGTCGCCGGTGCGGCCGCCAGCGCTTCTGCCCCGTACCTGGCGGCGGCCCTCGCTTGACGCACCGGCCTCTACCGCGCCATCCTGCTCGTCTTCGTCGTCCGGCAGCGCCCACCGAGTTCGAACCGGATGCGCTGTTCGCGGCCCCGGAGGGCTGATCACCGACGCGTGAGAATCGGCCCCGGAGACTCCTCCCCTTCCGCCGTCAGCACCTGCAGCACCGCGAGCAGCGTCGCCCGCTGATCCTCGTCGAGCGGCGCGAAGAGGTCGTCGAGCACCCCGGAGGCCACGCGGTAGCCGTCCGCCAGCGCCGCGCGGCCCGCGTCGGTCAGGGCGTGCTCGATGCGGCGGCCCCTGCCTGCCGTTCGGGCGATGAGGCCGCGGGAGACGAGGCGGGTCGCCAGGGTGCCGAAGGACTGGTCGCTCTGGAAGGTCGCAAGGGCCAGGTCGTGCCCGGATGCGTGGGGCATGCGCTCGATGGCGCGCAGCGCGTCCCATTGCACGAGGCTGATCCCGACGTCGCGCAGGGCGGCGTCCATCGTGCGGTGGTTGCGGTACTGCGCGCGCTTGATCGTCTGGCCGAGCACTTCCAGGTTCGTCGTCACAGTGCTAGCGTATCAACATCCGTAAATAAACATGTTGATTTAGGAGCATGATGAGCATTTCCCCGTTCGAAGACCTCCCTCTCGTCCAGGCCGGCGACCCCGCGTCGCGCACGGCGCTCGTGCTCCACGGCGGGGGCGGACCGCAGACCGTCGCTCCGATCGTCGGGCACCTCGCGCCGACCATGCACGCTGTCGCCCCGACGCACCCGGGGTGGGAAGGGACGCCGCTTCCCGCATCCATCGCCTCCGTCGCCGACCTCGCCTCCGACTACCTCGGGCGCCTGCTCGCCGGCGGTGAGCGGGACGTCGTGCTGATCGGCTCCTCCATCGGCGGCTGGCTCGCCCTCGAGATGGCGGTGCAGGCCGCCGCGGACGAGCGGTACGCCGGCCTGATCGGCGCCGTGGTCGATATCGACGGTGTCGGGGCGATGGTGGACGGCGAGCCGGTCGCGGACTTCTTCGCCCTCGACGCCCGCGGCCTCGCCGAGCTCGCCTGGCACGATCCGGAGCGCGGCTACCGGGATCCCGCTCTGACGACAGACGCGCAGCGCGCCGTGCAGCAGTCGAACGGTCGCACGATGGCCGCCATCGCGGGCGCCGGGATGAGCGACCCTGCCCTGCTCGGCCGGCTCGGCGGCATCCGGGTGCCCACCCTGATGGTGTGGGGCGAGAGCGACCGGATCGTGACCCCGGCATACGGACGGGCGGTCGCCCACGCGATTCCCGGTGCGCAGTTCGCCGAGATCCCCGCAGCTGGGCACCTTCCCCACCTGGAAGCGCCCGCAGCGACGTGGGCGGCGATCGACCCGTTCCTCGCGCGGTCCTGACGCTCCCGCCCCGACTCAGCAGCTGCGGTACACGTACCCGTCGTCGTCGGGGGTGACGAGCGAATGGTCCCGCAGAATCATGGTCTGCGGTCGCTCCGAACTCGAGCACGCGCGACCGAACGCATCCTCGCCGAGTTCGTCGGTGTACTCGATGTCCAGCACCACGGGGTAGACGTCGGTGTACGACTCGCACTCGGAGAACTGGAAGCACGACTCCGTCACCGCGAAGTCGTACCCGGCGGCCTTCAGCTCGACCGACTGATCTGCCGTGTTCTTCTGCGCGATCGCCAGGCCGGCGTCGTGGGCGATCCGGGCGTAGTCGGCGGCGAGAGCGAGGTTGTCCTTGACCGAAAGGGCGCCGTCGGAGCGCGTGTACGAGTCGAGGTTGTCGATCTCGACAGCGGAGAAGCCGCTGTCCGCACACCCGCGGATCCACGTCCCGACGATCGCGGCGAGCGACTCTCGTTTGTCCTCTGTCGAGGTGTCGAAGATGTACTCGTCCGGCCATCCTTCGTCGACGAGCGGACCATCCGGTGTCTGCACGACCAGCTCGGGATGCTCGGCCGCGAACGCCTTCGACGCGTCCGGCTGCGTCTGGAACCCGTTGACATAGCAGATGTCGTAGCCGGCACCCGACGGTTCGGATGTGCGGTCGCGCTCGACGACGGTCACCCCCTCGGGCGGCGTGTACGCACCGCCCAGCTGGTAGTCGAACCGGGCGCCGGCTGCGGGCAGTGCAACGGCCGGATGCGCAGGGGCCGGATGCGCTGAGGTCGCTGCTTCGCCCTCTCCGGACGCAGCACAGCCGGTGAGGACGAGCGCCGCGGCGGCGAGGAGGAACGCGGGCACGGTACGAAAGGTCACTCGTTCTCCAGATCAGTGGCGATGGGGAGAATCACGATACAGGGCCCCGCCGGGCATCTCGGGTAGCGTGGAGGTGTCCGTGCGCCGCGACCCGGCGGCGCTCGTCTCGCGGGGGAGAATCTGGTGAAGACACGTCGTCGGTCCGTTTTCGTTGTGTGCGTGCTGGCGGTGGGGGCGTCATTCCTCGCCGGATGTTCCGCGACGGGGCGCACAGCGGGAACAGACCCAGGCGCAAGCACCGGCCCGAGCGCGGGCGCGAGCGCCTCGGAGCGCACATACTCCGCCCGCGATCTCGCGAACATCCTGGACAGGGCGGGCACCGCGCTCGGCGTCGACGGCACCCTTGTCACCGACAGCGAGCTGAAGGACGCAGCCGCGAAGGTGGGCGGGGCCGCCGGACTCGCCCAGCTGCTCGGCGGGTCGAACGTCACGTACTCTCCGCAGGCGTGCGGCGACCTACTGGCGACGGCGATGCAGGGCGGGGTGCCCGAGGATGCGATCGCCGCGCAGTTCCGCACCTCCACGGGCGCGGCGACGGCCGCATCCTTCGCCGGCAAACCGCTGACCTCCGCGCAGAAGGCGTCGTGGACCACCACCGTCGACAGCGTGCTCGACCAGTGCGGCACGGTGTCGCTGTCGTTCGAGGTCGCGGGCAAGTCGGTCTCCGCGAAGGTCACGACGGCGAAGGCCACCGCCACGACCACCGCGGATACCACCGTCGGACTGCGCCAGACGATGTCCATCGAGGCTGCAGGGCAGAACCTGTCCGCGGTGAGCACCGTCGTCCAGGCCGTGTGGGGCAACCTGCTGATCTCGGCCACCACGATCGCGACAGACCAGACGACCGACGCCCAAGCACAGGCCAAGACGGTGACAGCGGAAGCCGCCGTGGATGCGGTCGTGGCGGCTGCGAAGCGCTGATCCCGGCCGCCGGCAATCCAGGGTGACAGGTGCGCATCCGGCGGCGCGCATCTAGTGTCGTCTCTGTCGACCATGCACCACCACACGAGAACGAGGAACGCTATGAGCTATGCCGTGACCAATCCCGCCACCGGTGAGACGGTCAAGACCTACGACACCATCAGCGATGCCGACCTGCAGGCGGCCATCGCGGCGGCCGACAACGCATACCGCACCTGGGCCAAGAGCACGACCGTCGAGGACAGGGCTGTCCTCGTGCGTCGCGTCGGTGAGCTGCACGTCGAGCGCAGGCAGGAACTCGCCGAGATCATCGTGCGCGAGATGGGTAAGCCGATCGAGCAGGCGCTGGGCGAGGTCGACTTCGCCGGCGCCATCTACGAGTACTACGCCGACCACGCCGCCGAGTTCCTGAAGGACGAGCCGATCACGCTGCTCGACGGGGACGGCTCCGCGGTCATCCGCCGCTCCGGTCTCGGCGTGCTGCTCGGGATCATGCCGTGGAACTTCCCGTACTACCAGGTGGCCCGCTTCGCAGCGCCCAACCTTATCATCGGCAACACCATCCTGCTGAAGCACGCGGAGCAGTGCCCGGAGTCCGCCGCAGCGATCGAGCAGATGATGCTCGATGCCGGCTTCCCCGAGGGCGCGTACGTGAACATCTACGCCGGTCACGACCAGATCGAGCAGGTCATCGCCGACCCGCGCGTCCAGGGCGTCTCCCTCACCGGTTCGGAGCGTGCCGGCGCGAAGGTCGCCGAGATCGCCGGACGCAACCTGAAGAAGGTCGTGCTGGAGCTGGGCGGCTCCGACCCGTTCATCCTGCTGTCCACCGACGACCTGGATGCGACCGTGCAGAACGCCGTCGACGCGCGGCTGGACAACAGCGGCCAGTCCTGCAACGCCGCCAAGCGGTTCGTCGTGGCCGACGAGCTGTACGACGCGTTCCTCACCAAGTTCACCGAGAAGCTCGCCGAGGTCGAGGCCACCGACCCGACCAGCGACGACTCGGCGCTCGGGCCGCTCTCGTCGCTCCGCGCGGCGGAGAACCTCGACGAGCAGGTCAAGCGGGCCGTGGAGAACGGCGCGACCCTGGTGCGCGGTGGAGGCCGCAACGGCGCCTTCTTCGAGACCACGGTCCTCACCGACGTGTCCGAGGACAACCCGGCTTCCAAGGAGGAGTTCTTCGGACCGGTCGCGCAGGTGTTCCGCGCTGTGGACGAGGACGACGCCGTGCGCATCGCCAACGACACCCCGTTCGGGCTCGGCTCCTACCTGTACACGACCGACCCCGCCCAGGCGGACAGGGTGGCCGACCGCATCGAGGCCGGGATGGTGTTCGTGAACGTCGTCCTCGCCGACGGCGCCGAGCTGCCGTTCGGCGGCGTCAAGCGCTCCGGTTCCGGCCGTGAGCTCGGCCGGTTCGGCGCCGACGAGTTCGTCAACAAGAAGCTCATCCGCATCGGCGGCTGAGTCCACGAACGTCGCGGCGCTCATCCATCGGCCAGGCCAGTGGATGGGCGCCGCGCCCGGTGAACGAGAGACACACCATGAGCAGCATCGAACGCGACGTCGTGATCGTCGGAGCAGGAGCATCCGGGCTGACGGCGGCCACCGAGCTGAGGAAGGCCGGGCTCAGCGTCGCGGTCCTCGAAGCGCGCGACCGCGTCGGCGGACGGCTGTGGACGGACGACGTCGACGGCGCCACCCTCGAGATCGGCGGCCAGTGGGTCTCACCCGACCAGGATGCGCTGATCGCCACCCTGGACGAGCTCGGCCTCGAGACGTACGAGCGCTACCGCGACGGCACCAACATCTACATCAGCCCCACCGGAGAGCGCCGCACCTTCGACGGCGAGATCTTCCCCGTGCCCCCGAAGACCGAGCACGAGATCGTCAGCCTGATCGACAAGCTCGACGCGCTGGTGGCGGAGATCGACCCAGACCGGCCTTGGGAGCACCCGCAGGCGGAGGAGCTGGACGAGATCTCGTTCCGTCGCTGGCTGGAGACCCAGACCGACGACGAGGAGGCCCGCCTCAACATCGGCATGTTCATCGCCGGCGCCATGCTCACCAAGCCCGCCCACGCGTTCTCCGCGCTGCAGGCGCTGCTGATGGCCGCCTCCGCCGGCAGCTTCTCGCACCTGGTCGACGCCGACTTCATCCTGGACAAGCGGGTGAAGGGCGGCCTGCAGCAGGTTCCGCTGCTGCTCGCGGAGCGCCTCGGAGACGACCTGCACCTCAACGCGCCCGTGCGCACGATGCGCTGGAACGAGGAGGGCGTGACCGCCATCGCGGACGGCGTCGAGGTGAAGGCACGGTTCGCGATCCTCGCCCTTCCGCCCGTGCTGATCAGCCGCATCTCCTACGAGCCGCCGCTGCCGCGCCTCCAGCAGCAGCTCCACCAGCATCTCTCGATGGGCTTCGTCATCAAGGTGCACGCGGTCTACGAGACGCCGTTCTGGCGCGAGGACGGATACTCGGGCACCGCGTTCAGCCCGTACGAGCTCGTCCACGAGGCGTACGACAACTGCTACGACGGCGACCAGCGCGGCACCCTCGTCGGCTTCGTGTCCGACGAGGCGGCGGATGCGGTGTTCCGCCTGTCTCCGGAGGAGCGGAAGGCGCGCATCCTGGAGTCGCTGTCGCACTACTACGGTCCGAAGGCGCTCGACACGGTGGTCTACTACGAGAGCGACTGGGGCAGCGAGGAGTGGACACGCGGCGCGTACGCCGCGAGCTTCGACATGGGCGGGCTGGCGCGCTACGGCGCCGATCTGCGCACGCCGGTCGGGCCCATCCACTTCTCCTGCAGCGACATGGCAGGCAAGGGATACCAGCACGTCGACGGCGCGATCCGGGTGGGTCGGGAGACGGCGGCGGCCATCGTCGCCCGCGCGTAGCCCGGCTCTGCTAGCGGGCTGGCTGCTGCTGCGTGATGCAGTGGATGCCGCCGCCGCGGGCGAACAGCGGGCGCGCATCCACGGTCACCACGCGACGGCCGGGGTATGCGTCGGCGAGGATGCCGGCCGCCTCCTCGTCGTTGTCGTCGCCGAAGCTGCACGCGATCACGCCGTCGTTGACGAGCAGGTGGTTGATGTAGCTGTAGTCGGTCCAGCCGTCGTCGTCGCGGAGGGTCGCGGGCGCGGGCACCTCGACGATCTCGAACGGCCTGCCCGCCGCATCCCGTGCCGCCTCCAGGGTCTCCCGGATCTCGCGCGTCACCGCGTGGTCGGGATGCTCGCTGTCGCGCTGGGTGTGCAGCAGCACGACGCCCGGCCGGGCGAACGCCGCGACGATGTCCACGTGACCGCGGGTGCCGAAGCACTCGGAGTCGCGGGTGAGGCCGCGCGGCAGCCAGACGGTGGTGGTCGCGCCGATGGTGCGCGCGAACTCCGCCTCGACCTCCGCGCGGGTGATGCCGGGGTTGCGTCCGGGATCGAGCTGGACGGTCTCGGTGGCGAGCACGGTTCCCTCGCCGTCGACGTGGATGCCTCCGCCCTCGTTCACCAGGGCGCTCGACACGATGGATGCTCCGGCCAGCGAGCCGACTACGCTGCCGATGCGCGCATCCAGGTCCCACTGCGCCCAGTCCTGGGCGCCCCAGCCGTTGAAGACCCAGTCGACGGCGCCGAGCTCTCCGTCGTCGCCGAACACGAACGTCGGGCCCATGTCGCGCATCCACGCGTCGTTGAGCGGCGCCTCGTGCAGCTCGATGTCCCCGGAGAGGTAGCGCGGGGCGATGGCGCGGTCGCGCGGGTCGATCACGACGGACACCGGCTCGAACTCGGCAATCGCGTTCGCGACGGCCGCCCAGGTGCTGCGCGCCTCCTCGGCGTCCTCGGCCGTGTCGCCGAGCGTGTATCCCGCGGTCGGGAAGGCGAGCCAGGTGCGTTCGTGCCGGGCGCCCTCGTGCGGCATCCGCCAGCTCATCGGGCGGTCCCCGCGGCCACGGTCGCGGAGCCGGTGCCGTCGGCGCCGAGCACGCCGTACGTGTCCGGGCGGCGGGTCGACAGGAACGGGAACAGCTCCAGCCAGTCGGAACGCTGCGGCAGGTCGAGGTCGACCACGAGCACGGCCTTCTCGTCCCGCGGGGCCTCGGCGAGGATGCGGCCGTACGGGTCGCTCACGAACGACGAACCGTAGAAGGTGTTGCCCGGCGTGCCGTCCGGGCGCGTCTCCGAGCCCGTCCGGTTCGGGACGACCATGAAGGTGCCGTTGGCGATGCCGTTCCCGACGATCACCTGGCGCCACAGCGGCTGCGTGTCGAACTCGGGATGGTCGGGCTCCGACCCGATGGCCGTCGGGTACACCAGCACGTCCGCTCCCTGCAGGCTGTACGCGCGTGCGACCTCGGGGAACCACTCGTCCCAGCAGGTCGGCAGCCCGAGCTTGGCCGGGATGCCCGGGATGCTGTGCACGGGATACGGCGTCTCTGCCGGTCCGGCGCGGAAGTACTTGTCCTCGTAGTATCCGGCGGTGACCGGGATGTGGAGCTTGTGGGTCTTCGCCACGATCTCACCGGTCGGAGCGACGACGATGGCCGTGTTGAGGCCGCGTCCGTCGTCGTCCCCGGTGCGCTCGTAGAGGGACGCGTGCACGAAGACGTCGTTCGCCGCAGCGGCCGCTGCCGCCCACGCGCGGGTCGGGCCGGTCTCGAGGTCTTCGGCGAGCACGTCCGCACGGCCGTCCGGCAGGGTGTCCGCCGGGTAGCGGGAGAGCGTCAGCTCGGGGAGGAAGACGATCTGCGCTCCCTCCGCGGCCGCGAGGGCGACGGCCTCGTCCAGCTCGGCGGTGAGGGCCGCGATGTCCGGCTGCCAGGCGTGCTGCACGACGCCGATGCGCAGGGGAGCGGCGTCGTCGCGGCTGCCTGCGACGCGGGCGAGGGAGGTGGGCGGGGTCGTCGCGCGGACGAGTGCGAAAGTCATCTGGGCCATCCCGTTCGAGGAACGTGCTAAAACGAATAGTGTTCGTTTATTATGCACAGGAGACGTCACCGACGGAAGAGGGGGAGCAGAGATGCCACGGCCGTCATCGCCCATCCTGAGCCCCGACCGCATCGCGGACGCCGCCATCGAGCTCGTCGACGCCGGCAAGCCGTTCGGTGTGAACGCGCTCGCCCGGCAGCTCGGCGTCACGCCGTCGTCGCTCTACAACCACGTGGACGGGCGGGATGCGATCGTCGAGCTGATGCGCGGGCGGCTGGCGGAGCGCGCCGCCATCGTGGTGCCGGACGGCCTGGCCTGGGATGCGGTGGTGGAGTACGTGGTGCGGGAGCAGCGCGCGATGTTCTCCGCGCATCCACTCGTACTGCCGCTGCTGGTCGGCAAGCCGGTCACCGATGCGACCGTGCTCGGCTACTACGAAGCGCTCGCCGAGGCGCTGCTCGACGCCGGTTTCCCCGAGGGCGACGTGCTGGTGATCGTGGCGATCCTGGATGCGTTCGCGCTCGGATCAGGGCTCGACCTGTCCGCCCCTCCGCAGGTGTGGCGGGCGCGGCAGGGAACGGCCCTCGCCCGCCTCGTCGAGAACGGCGAGCCGGGCGACGTGCGGGCCGATCGCGCCTTCGACCTCGGGGTCGAACTCCTCCTCGGATCGCTGCGCGCGCGCCTGGCAGGGCGTGACGACTTCGGGCATTGATGACCTGAAACGCCTTCATAGCGCGGACACGGTCGTAAAATTTGGCATCCGGCATGTAGGATGGACTAAACGAGACCGTGAGTAATCCGGACCTCGAACGGACGGATCGCCTGAACGGGTACGGGCACCGTCCGGATTGCGCGAGCGTCCTAGCGCCGCGTCGGTGCCCCCAGCTGTTTCGGGTTCAGCTGGGGGCATCCCTTCGTTTGCGCCAGATGCCTGCGCCAGATGCCTGCGTCAGATGCCTGCGTCAGATGTCTGCGTCAGATCCCGCGGATGGTCCATCCGGCGGTCGTGGAGGCGCCGGGGGCGAGGACGACGAGGTCGGTGCCGGAGTTGAAGGCGTCCGGCGGGCAGGTCATCGGCTCGACGGCGAGGCCGATGCGGTTCGTCGCCTCGTCGTCCGTGTCTGCCGTGTGGACTTGCACCCACGGGCAGGCGTCGTCCCAGCTCATCGCGACTCCGCTTCCGTCCGCGGCGCGCAGCCAGACCGTCGCCGTGTCCGTCTCGTCGCGCTGCAGCCCGGTGAAGGCGTGGTCGATGAAGGTGTCGCCGATCGGCCGCGGTTCGCGGAAGTCGAAGACGCCGTCTCCCTCTGCCGCCACGTCGGCGAGGCCGACCGGGATCAGGCGATCCTCCGTGACAGTGAGGACGGTGGCCGCGGGAAGGGTCAGGGTCCACTCGTCGACGCGTCCGTCGCCCGCCACCAGGTATGGATGCGGTCCGGTGCCCCAGGGGGCGTCGTCGTGTCCGGTGTTCGTCGCGGTGACCGCGGTATGCAGGCCGTCCTCGTCGAGTTCGAAGGCCACCACGACGTCGACGCGGTGCGGGTAGCCGGCCTGTGCCTCGATGGTGGCGGTGAAGGTTACGCTGCTCGCCGAGCGGTCGACGGCGGCGAAGTCGAGCCAGGTCGCGAGACCGTGCAGCGCATGACCGCGGTTCGGCTCCGTGAGTGGCAGCTGCTGCTCGACCCCGGCGAACGTGTACTTCCCGTCGACCACGCGGTTCGGCCACGGCGCGAGCGTCGCCCCGCGGTATGCCGGGCGCACCTCGTCCGCGTCGAAGGGCACGACGAGCGGCCGCCCCTTGTACTCGAGCGTGCGCAGCGATGCACCGACGGAGGCGATCGTGGCGTGGTAGTCGCCGGCGGTCAGGCCGAAATGCGTTCCGGAGAGGGGAGTAGTCATCCGTCCATTCTGTTGTACGGGCGCGTGCCGCGTACACCCGCAGCCACGAGTCTCGCATCAGGAAGGCATACGGAACGCGCTGATCCCGCGACACCGAGCATGACCCTGAGCGGGGTGGACGTTGAGCCGTCCACCCCGCTCAGTCGTGCGTCCGGAAGGTCGGGCTGGGGAGGCTGGTCGGGCCGGTCAGGCGTGCGCGGCGCGGAGCGCCGCGAAGAGGTCGGCGCGGGCGGCGAAGCTGCCGAGGTCGACGCCGAGGATGCGTTCTGCCTCCGCCACGCGCGTGCGGAGGGTGTGCCTGTGCATCCCGAGCTCGCGGGCGGCCACGTCGTAGACGCCGTTGTGGTCCAGCCAGACGAGGAGCACGCGGGGGAGGTCGGCGTCGGCCGAGCCGAGCGGGGCGATGGCCGCCGTGGCGACGGCGCGGGCGTCCGGAGTGTCCAGCAGGGCGAGCATCCCGCCGCCCGCGATGTCGTCGAAGCCGCGGAGGGGCCGGTCGGCGTCCGCCCGGTCGCGCGCGGCGGAGGCCTGCGCGAGCGCCGACGCGAGCTCGGTGAGCGGTCCGGCCGCCGAGATGCCGCCGCGGAGGTCGAAGCGGGCGGCGAGCTCCGGCAGGCCGGACGGGGCGGCATCCTCTTCGAGCACCATCAGGTCGTGCCCGTCGCGGGCGAAGAACAGTCCTGGCCGGGACTCGAGGATGTCGGCGGCGGACGCGATGGCCGTGCCGCCGAGCACGGCCACGCGCACGGGGCCGGAGGGGAGCGCGCCGAGCACCGGCTCCGCCACCGTCTCCGCGAGCGCCCTGTCTCCGGCGAGCAGCGCCCGCCACACCGCGGTGCGCAGGCGGGTCCGCGCCGCATCCGTCGCCCTGCTCTGTTCGAGAGCGAGACCGGCCAGTGCAACGACGCCGGTGACCACCTGCTGCGCGGCCTGGTCCAGCGCCGCTGACCCGACGGCGAGCACCCCGCGCAGCCGCCCGGCGGCGCCGAGGGTCTGCAGGGCGAACGTCGCGCTCGCGCTCGCGCCGTCGTCGGCGTCGTCGTCTCCCGCCCCTGCGCCACCACCTGCGCCACCACCCGTCGTCCCCGCCGCGCGGCGGCGCGCCCGCAGCAGCGGCTCGGCCGCCGTCGTGATCGCCGCGCGATCCTGCGTGGACAGTCCGCCGGGCGGATACGCCCTGTCCAGTTCGCCGTCCGCGCCGACGAGGGCGACAGGGCGGTCGATCTGCCTGGCGAGTTCCGCGAGCACCGCGCCGAGCGCATCCGGTCGGAGCGCCGCCAGCGAGATGGCCCTGGATGCGCGGAGCGCCCAGGTGTTGCGGGCGTAGGTGTCCGCCGCCACCCGATCGGCGACGAACCGCGCGATGGCGATGAACGGCGTGCGGTACGGCACCTCGAACAGCGGCAGGCCGTGGCGGGTGCAGGCGTCGACCAAGGCGTCCGGCGTCCCGGCGCGCACCACCTCCGTGCCGAAGCCGAGGCCGGCGATGCCGTGCGCGACCAGGCGGGACACGTACGGCTCGACGTCGTCCGGCGCCCCCGTGATCAGGAGCACCTGGCCGGGCGCGAGGAACGGCGTCGGGTCTTCGAGGTCGGAGCTGTGCGCCCAGTGGATGCGCGCATCCAGCTCGGCGGCCCCGCTCGGGGTGAGCAGCCGCAGCCCGAGATCCTGCCGGGCGAGCAGCTGGGCGACGGTGGCGGGCACGAGCGACTCCGATCCGCCAGTCTGTATAAAACCGGCGAGGCGATTGTACAACGTGGCTGATGGCCTGCGTCGGGCGCGTCCTTACGATTCCAGCATGAGCATCGTCGAGTCCCCTTCCGCCGTCCTCGGCGGGCCATCGCTCCCTCAGGAGCGCAGGCTCGTCACGTCCATCCCCGGTCCGGAGTCGCGCAAGCGCGCCGAGCGCAAAGCCCAGGCCGTCGCGGCAGGCGTCGGCACCACGCTGCCGGTGTACACGGTCGCCGCCGGCGGAGGTGTGCTCGTCGACGTCGACGGGAACTCGCTGATCGACTTCGGCTCGGGCATCGCCGTGACCGGCGTCGGCAACTCGGCGCCGCGCGTCGTGGAGGCCGTCACCGCGCAGGTCGCCCAGTTCACCCACACCTGCTTCACCATCACCCCGTACGACTCGTACGTCGAGGTGGCGGAGGCGCTCAACCGGCTGACGCCCGGCGACCACGCCAAGCGCAGCGCCCTGTTCAACTCCGGCGCCGAAGCCGTGGAGAACGCGGTCAAGATCGCCAGGCACCACACCGGCAAGCAGGCCGTCGTCGCGTTCGACCACGCGTATCACGGCCGCACCAACCTCACGATGGGGCTGACCGCCAAGAACCAGCCGTACAAGAACGGCTTCGGCCCGTTCGCGCCCGAGATCTACCGCGCTCCGCTCAGCTACCCGCTGCGCGACGGCGGCCTGACCGGGGCGGAGGCTGCGAAGCGTGCCATCACCATGATCGAGAAGCAGGTGGGCGCCTCCAACCTCGCCGCCATCATCATCGAGCCGATCCAGGGCGAGGGCGGCTTCATTGTGCCGGCGGACGGCTTCCTCCCCGCGCTCGCGGAGTGGGCTGCCGCGAACGGCGTGGTCTTCATCGCCGACGAGGTGCAGACCGGGTTCGCCCGCACGGGCACGATGTTCGCCTCCGAGCAGTTCGGCATCGTGCCCGACCTGATCGTCACCGCCAAGGGCATCGCGGGCGGCCTTCCGCTGTCCGCCGTGACCGGCCGCGCCGAGATCATGGACGCCCCGCACGTCGGCGGCCTCGGCGGAACGTACGGAGGCAACCCGCTCGCCTGCGTCGCGGCGCTCGCCGCGATCGAGACGTACGAGACGGACGACCTCGCCGCGCGCGCCCGCGAGATCGGCGCCATCCTGTTCGAGAAGCTCGGCGCGTTGCGCGATGCCGACCCGCGCGTCGCAGAGGTGCGCGGCCTCGGCGCGATGGTCGCCATCGAGCTGGTCGACGAGAACGGCGAACCGGATGCGGCACTCACCTCCGCCGTCGCGGCCGCCGTCCACGCCGTCGGCGTCGTGCTGCTCACCTGCGGAACCTACGGGAACGTCATCCGGTTCCTTCCGCCGCTGAGCATCCCGGACCACCTCCTCATCGAAGGACTCGACATCGTCGCGGAAGCATTGGAGAACGCATGAGCATCGCAGAGCAGACCACAGCATCCACCCTGTCCGAGCGGGAGAGCGACCTGCTCTCGCGCGTGCCGGACGGCCTGTACATCGACGGGCGCTGGGAGCAGGGGACGCGCGACCCCATCGAGGTCAGCGACCCGGCCACCGGACGCGTGATCAAGCGCATTGCGAACGCGACGCCGGAGGACGGCATCCGGGCGCTGGATGCGGCGGACGCGGCCGCGGAGGCGTGGGCGGCGACCCCGCCCCGCACCCGCGCAGAGATCCTGCGGAAGGCGTTCGACCTCCTGCAGGAGCGCCGTGACGACTTCGCCCTGCTGATGACACTCGAGATGGGCAAGCCGCTGGCGGAGGCCAACGGCGAGGTCACGTACGGCGGCGAGTTCCTGCGCTGGTTCAGCGAGGAGGCCGTGCGCATCGGCGGTCGCTACGGGCAGAACCCGGAGGGCACGGGCACGATGGTCGTCTCGCAGCGCCCGGTCGGGCCGTGCTTCCTGATCACGCCGTGGAACTTCCCGCTGGCGATGGCCACCCGCAAGATCGCGCCTGCGCTGGCCGCGGGATGCACGGTCGTGGTCAAGCCGGCGGAACTCACCCCGCTGACCACCCTGTTCTTCGCGCAGCTGCTCGAAGACGCCGGCGTGCCGGCCGGTGTCGTGAACGTCGTGCAGACGAGCACGTCGAGCACGGTGTCCGGTCCGATCATCGCCGACCCGCGCCTCCGGAAGCTGTCGTTCACCGGCTCGACCCCGGTCGGCCAGCGACTGATCGCGCAGGCGGCGCAGAACGTGCTGCGCACCTCGATGGAGCTGGGCGGCAACGCGCCGTTCGTCGTGTTCGACGACGCCGACGTCGACAAGGCCGTCGAGGGCGCGATGCTCGCGAAGTTCCGCAACATCGGCCAGGCCTGCACCGCGGCCAACCGGTTCATCGTGCACGAGTCCGTCGCCGACGAGTTCGCGCAGAAGGTCACCGCCAAGGTGAACGCCCTGCGGCTCGGCCGAGGCACGGAGGACGGCGTGACCATCGGGCCGCTCATCGACGCCAAGGCCGTCGCATCCATGCAGGAGCTGGTGAGGGATGCGGTCTCCCGCGGCGCCCGCGTGCTCACCGGAGGAAACGCGCCGGAGGGCGACGGGCACTTCTTCGAGCCGACGGTGATCACCGACGTGCAGCCGGGCAGCACCATCCTGAGCGAGGAGATCTTCGGGCCGGTGCTCGCGATCACCACGTTCGCCACCGAGGAGGAGGGCGTCGCCCGCGCCAACGAGACCGAGTACGGCCTGGTCGGCTACGTCTTCACCGAGGACCTGGCGCGCGGTCAGCGCATGATCGACGCCATCGCCACCGGCATGATGGGGCTCAACACGGGCCTCGTCTCCAACGCGGCGGCCCCCTTCGGCGGCATCAAGCAGTCCGGCCTCGGCCGTGAGGGCGGCGCGGAGGGCATCCACGAGTACCTCTCGACGAAGTACACCCTCATCCCGGCCAGCTAGACGCAAACGAGTCCGGACTCATGCACGGTCACGCTCGGCGTGTCGCGTGCATAAGTCCGGACTCGATTGTTGTGGAGGGGTGGGGTCAGAGGGCGTTGGCGCGGGCGACGGAGCCGAGCCAGGCCAGCGACGGCTTGGGGGTGCGGACGAAGGTCTCGCGGTCGACGGCGATCAGGCCGAAGGTCGGCCGGAAGCCGCTCGCCCACTCGTAGTTGTCGAGGGCACTCCAGTGCAGGTAGCCCTCCAGCTGGATGCCGTCCTCGATGGTGGCGTGCAGCTCCCGCAGCGCGGCGTCCGTGTACGCGATCCTGCGCTCGTCGTCGCTGGTCGCGATCCCGTTCTCGGTGATCATCACCGGGACGCCGCCGGACAGCTCCCACGCGCTCCGCACGCCCTCTGCGGCGGCGGGCGGGTAGAACTCCCAGCCGGTCAGCGTGGTCTCGACGTCGTCGGCCACCGGCAGCGGTCCGTTCGGGCCGATGAACGTGCGCGTGTACGCCTGCACTCCGACGAAGTCGTCGCCGGCCGACTGCTCCAGGTACCAGTCGTCGCGCGGGTAGCCGTACTCGCGCAGCATCTCCTCCGAGCCGGGTTCTCCGTTGGAGCGGAACGCCTGGGTCGCGATGGTCCAGCCCGACTTCAGCCCGGAAACCTGCGACAGCACCTCCCTGGAGCGTTTGTGGGACGCGAGCAGCGCATCCGCGACCCCGAGGTCCGGGTTCGGCAGGCCGTACGCGACCAGGTTGGCCGCGTCCTCTCCACCCGCGAGCATCGCCGCGATGTTCGGCTCGTTGATGGTGCAGACGTATTCGACGCCGTCGGAGACGATGGGGAGCGCGAGCTCGGTGTACCTCGCGAACAGGTCCGCCGCATCCGGTGCCCGCCAGAAGCCGTCGCGGTCGAACCAGCGCGGCACGGTGAAGTGCATGAGCGTCACCACCGGCTTCAGGCCGAACTCGTGGGCGGTGTCCACCATGCGGCGGTAGTGGTCGATCTCCGCGCGGGAGACGAAGCCGCGCTCAGGTTCGATGCGCGCCCACTCGACGCTGAACCGGTAGGTGTTCAGTCCGGCGTCCGCCAGCAGCTTCATGTCTTCGCGGTAGCGGTGGTAGCTGTCCATCGCGTCTCCCGACGGTTCCACGATGGTCGTGCCCGGTGTGTGCTCGAGCACCCACCAATTGCTGTTGATGTTGTTGCCTTCGATCTGGTGCGCAGCGGTCGCAGCGCCCCAGAGGAATCCGTCGGGGAAGGTGAGCACAGTTCTCCTGTTTCAGTGGATGGTCGAGAGGAAAGCGTCCAGCGCGGAGACGGTGGCCTCCGGCGCTTCGAGCTGGGGGGAGTGGTGGCCGCCGGGGATCACGGCGTAGCTCGCACCGAGCCGTTCCGCCATGTGCTGCTGCATCGGGATGGGCCACGCGTCGTCGAACTCGCCGTGGGCGACGAGGACGGGGACTCCGGATGCGCGCAGCGCGTCCGTCGTGTCGCGGTCCGCCCGCAGGATCTCGGCCCCGGCGAGCAGGTTCTCGCTCGACGTGCGCTCCGCACGCAGGCGGAGGAAGGCCTCGTCGGCGGTGAGGGCGGAGTCCGGCTGCCCGACGGTGTGCGGGTTGTCGCGGTTCCACATCCCGATCGAACCGGAGGCGGTGACGGTGTCCGTCGTCTCCTGGTGGCGGCCGGGCCAGCCGGTGGGGCCGGAGCAGAGCATGGTGTACGAGGCGAACGCCTCCGGTGCGGCGATGACCGCCTCGCGTCCGACGACGCCGCCGAGGCTGTGGCCGATCAGGTGGACGGGGCGGCCGTCGGCGATCAGGCGCGCCACCTCGACGGTGTCGGCGGCGAGGGCGTCGAGCCGGTAGCTGTCGATGCCGGAGGGGGCGGCGGAGTCCGCCTGGCCCCGCTGGCTGTACGCCCAGACGTCCCAGCCCTGCGCGGCGAGCAGCGGGAGGAAGGTGCGGAAGTCCTCTTTCGACCCCGTGAAGCCGGGGACGAAGAGCACCGTGCCCCGCGCATCCCGTGCCGGAGCGTGCAGCGCCGTGAGCGTGCCGACCGCGGCGGGGATGCCGACCACCTCGACGCCGTCCGGGATGGGCAGCGCACCGAACGCGGGGATCGGCGAGAACCGGGCGGCGGTCATGCGAGCGCCTCCCTGGCGCGGGCCGGGTTCGGGACGGCGTCGAGCAGCTCGACCGTGTACGGATCCGACGGGTGCCGCAGCACGTCCGCCGTCCTGCCCCGCTCGACGACGCGACCGGCGTTGAGCACCATGATGTCGTCGGTGACGAGCCGCGCGGAGAGCAGGTCGTGCGTGATGTAGAGCAGCGAGACGCCCCACCGCTCCCTGAGGTCTTCGAGCAGGGCGAGCACTCCGGCGCGCAGCGTCACGTCCAGCATGGAGACGGGCTCGTCGGCGATCAGCACCTGCGGGTCGCTGGCCAGAGCGCGCGCGATGACGACGCGCTGCCGCTGCCCGCCGGAGAGCTGGTGCGGCAACTTGGAGGCGAACTGCTCGACCGGCGTGAGGCCGACCGTCTCGAGCAGTTCGAGCACGCGGGCGCGGGCGGCAGAGCCGTGCAGACCGGTGAAGTTGACCACCGGACGCGTCAGGGCGTACTCGACGGTGTGCAGCGGGTTGAGGGCCGCATACGGATCCTGGAACACCATCTGCACGTTCTTGTGCAGGTCGCGCACGCCGCGGCGGCCGAGCTTCGCCACATCCGCGTCACCGAAGGTGACGGCGCCGGAGGTCGGCTTCTCGACGCCGGTGAGCAGCTTGGCGATGGTCGACTTGCCGGAGCCGGATGCGCCGACGAGCGCGAGCGACTGGCCGGGTTCGAGGGTGAACGAGACGTTGTCGACCGCGGTCACCTCGCTCTCGCCGCGGCGGGGAGCCGGGTAGACCTTGGAGACCCCGTCGACCACGATGGCCGCCTGCGCGGCACGGCCGTCGCGCTCGCGCACCGCGGTGGTCGCGCCTGCATCGGATGCGCCGGCACCGGTCGCGCCAGCACCCTCGCGCCTCGCGGGGAACCCTGGCAGCTCCACCACCTCGGCCCGCGGGTCGGCGTAGTGGCTCAGCAGCATCCGCGTGTACTCGTGCTGCGGTGCCTCGAGGATCTGTCTGCTCGACGCGTCCTCCACGATGCGCCCGTCGTGCATCACGAGCACGCGCTGCGTCGCTTCGAGCACGACGCCCAGGTCGTGGCTGATCAGGATGGCGGTGAAGCCCTCCGACTGCTGCAGTTCGGTGATCGTGTCCATGATCGCGTGCTGCACGAGCACGTCGAGCGCGGTGGTCGGCTCGTCGAACACCATCAGGCGGGGTTCGAGCGACAGGGCGAGCGCGATCGAGACGCGCTGGCGCATCCCGCCGGAGAGTTCGCCGGGGAAACGGGCGAGCACCTGCTCTGTCAGCCCGACCTTGCCCACGAGTTCGCGCATCCTGGCGTCCCACCGCTCCTTCGGCACGTGGCCGTGGGCGCGGAAGATGTCGGCGAAGTGCTTGCGGATCGTGCGGACCGGGTTGAGGGCGTTCATGCCGGACTGCAGCACCATCGCGAAACCGCCCTGGCGCTGGCGGCGCAGCTGCTCGGCGTCGAGCTCCCGGATGTCCTGCCCGCCGAATAGGATCTCGCCGCCGTTCGTGCGCGCCGGCGGCTTCTGCAGCCGGGTGAGCGCGAAGCCCAGCGTCGACTTGCCGGAGCCGGACTCGCCGACCAGGCCGATGAACTCGCCGGCACCGACGGTGAACGAGACGTGGTCGACAGCCTGCACGGGCGTCTGCCCGGCCGACTCGTAGATGACGGAGAGGTCGCGGACCTCGAGAAGCTCGCTCATCGTGCGCTCTTTTCTTTCGCGGGGCGGCCTTCGCGGAGGCGCGGGTTGCTGATGGCGTCGACGCCGAAGTTGATGAGCGTGAGGCTCATCGCGAGCAGCGCGATGCAGAGACCGGGGGCGAACAGCAGGATCCACTGGCCGGTGAGGAGGGCGTTGGAGTTCTGCGCCCAGTAGAGGATGGTGCCCCAGCTGACGATCGAGGAGTCTCCGAGTCCGAGGAACTCCAGACCGGCCTCCGCCAGGATCGCCGCCGTCGCCGCTCCGAAGAAGCTGCCGGTGATGAGCGAGGTCATGTTGGGCAGGATCTCGTTGAACACGATCCGGAACGGCCGGTCGCCGGAGAACCGGGCGGCGGTGACGAAGTCGCGCGACCGCAAGGATTGCGTCTGGCTGCGCAGCACTCGGGCGCCCCACGCCCATCCGGTGATCACGATCACCGTCACGATCATGAACAGGCCGCCGTTCTGCAGGTATGCGGCGATCACGATCATCAGCGGCAGGCCGGGGATCACGAGGAAGAGGTTGACGAAGAAGTTGACCACCTCGGCGCCGAAGCCCCGGATGTAGCCCCAGCTGAGTCCGATCAGCACGGCGACGACCGTGGAGAGGAAGCCGGCGATGAACCCGACGGCCACGCTCACCCGAGCGCCGTAGATGAGCTGGCTGAGCACGTCCTCTCCGGCGGCGGTGGTGCCGAACCAGTGCTCGGGGCTCGAGTCCGCGTTGCGGGGGAAGCCGTCCTGCGTCGCGCCGTACGGTGCGAGCAGCGGGGCGAAGATCGCGACGAGCACGAAGAACGCCAGGATGATGAGGCCGAGCCTGGACTTCCAGTTCGACCAGAGCGTCGACGCCGCCCGCCCGATGAATGCGAGCCTGTGCGGCGGCTTCGACCCTCCGGATGCGGAGGCCGCGTCCGTGGAAATGGACTTGAAACTCTGTGTCGTGGTCATCGGCGGGTCCTTGGGTCGAGTACGCCGTACAGAATGTCGACGAGGAAGTTGGCGACGAGAACGCTGACGGTGATGAGGAGGAACAGCGCCTGCATGAGCGGGTAGTCCTGCCCGATCACCGCGTTGAACAGCAGGAAGCCGATGCCCGGGTATCCGAACACCTGCTCCACCAGGATGGAGCCGCCGACCACGCCGCCGAGGGCCAGCCCGAACCCGGTGAGGTTCGGCAGGATCGCGTTGCGGGCCGCGTACTTCATGGCGACCGTGCGGCCCTTGAGACCGTTGGCCTCCGCGAACGTCACGTAGTCGTCGCCGAGGGTGTTGATCATGGCGTTGCGCATCCCGAGGATCCAGCCGCCGATCGACGTGATCAGGATGGTGATCGCGGGAAGCACGGCGTGGTACGCCACATCGACGATGAAGTCCCAGCTCCACGCCGGCGTCGCCGTCGGGCCGAACGCCCCGGAGGTGGGGAACCAGTGCAGCACGTAGCCGAGGAAGAACAGCAGGAGCAGCGCCGTCCAGAAGTACGGGAACGTGCTGGCGAACGTGCCGGTCAGGGTCGGCAGCGAATCGAGCCAGGTGTTGCGGCGCCAGGCGGCGAGCACGCCGAGCAGGGTGCCGAGCACGAAGGCCACGATGGTCACGATGCCGAGCAGCACGATCGTGTACGGGAACGCCTGGCCGACGAGCTCGGACACGCTCTGCGGATAGAACGTGTACGAGACGCCGAAGTCGAACGTGACCACCTGGTGCAGGTAGCTCACGTACTGGTCCCAGAGGTTGCCGCCCGGGACACCGAGCTGGGCTTCGATGGCCGCGCGGGTGGCGGCGGTGACAGGGCCGTTCTGCGAGAGCTTCGCGATGGCGGCGTCGGTGGGGGAGCCGGGCATGAGCCTCGGCAGGATGAAGTTCAGCGTGACCGCCGCCCACAGGGTGAGGACGAACAGGCCGAGCTTGCGGAGCGCGTACGCCATCGGCCTACTCACCGTCCTTCCGGAGCTTCAGATGGGTGAACACGAGCAGCGGGGTCTGGTCGTAGGTCTGCGGCGGAGCGTAGGGGTTCTTCGCATCCGGCCAGCCGGTGAACTTGGCGTCGTTGTACAGCCCCCAGAGGCCGCCGTAGTAGAGGCCGATCACGGGCAGCTGGTCGTAGACGACGCGCTGCAGTTCGTGGCTGAGCTGCAGGCGGGCGGTCTCGTCGGTGGTGACCTTGTACTCCTGGAGCAGCTGGTCGGTCGCCGGGTTGCTGTACCTGCCGAAGTTGCTGGCGGTCGCCTTCCCCATCGGGGTGGCGAACTCGCTGGAAAGCAGGCCGTTGAACGCCTGGAAGATGATGCCGCCTCCCATGCCGCCCATCGCCACCTGGAAGTCGCCGTTCTGGATGGCCGCCTGATATCCCGGCGGCTGCGGCTGCTTGATCGAGACGTCGATGCCGATGGCGCCGAGCTCTTTGCGGACCTCCTGCACGGCACGCAGCCAGTCGGAGTATCCGTTCGCGGTGGTGATGGAGAACGAGAACTGCTTGCCGTTCGCATCCACCAGCTTGTCGCCCTGCTTGGTGTATCCGGCCTTCGCGAACGCCTCCAGCGCCGCCTGGGTGTTCTGGGACATGATCCCCTGGTCCGGGATGCTCGGGTCGAGCTCCGCCTGCTGGTTGGGCAGCATGAGCCCGGTCTGTCCCGCCGCCTTCATGTAGCCCTCGGTGGCGGAGTCGGCGATCTTGTCCCTGTCGAGGGCGAGCGCGATGCCGCGGCGCACATCCAGGTTGTCGAACGGCTTCACCGTGAGGTTGGGCATCAGGCTGATGACACCGCCCGGCGGGAACCAGTACTTGTTGTTCTTGTTGGCGGAGACCCAGGTGCCCTGCACGTCGCTCATGAAGGCGTACGCCCAGTCGAAGCCCTTGGTGGCGATGTCGAGCTCGCTGGTGGCGGAGGGGAGCACGAGGTGCTTCACCTCGACCTTGTCCGCCTGCCAGTACGACTCGTTCTTGTCCATCGTGTACTGCTGCGAGGAGAAGTTGCCGAGCGTGTACGGGCCGGTGCCGACCGGGTTCGGGTCGCGCCAGGTGTCCGGGTTCTTGACGTCCTTCCAGATGTGCTGGGGCACGATGAGCGTCTGGGAGATGATGTCGGATGCCGGGGCGTCCGCCTCCTTGAGGTGCACGATCAGGTGATCGCCCTTCACCTCCAGGCTCTTGATGTGCTGCCACGCGCCCTTGAGGTCGAGCGTCGGGAACTTCTTGATGAGGTCGAGAGTGAACTTCACATCCTGGACGGTGAACGGTGTGCCGTCCGACCAGGTCGCACCGCTCCGGATGGTGTAGTCGATCGTCTGCGGGTCGGGGAGCTCGATCTTCGAGGCCAGCCAGGGCGTTCCTTTGCCGTCGAGCACGTTGATGACCACGAGGGGCTCGTAGATGTAGCTCGATGCCGCCCTCTTGTTGACGAGGTACGGGTTGAAGTTGCGCTCCATCATCGGAGTGCCTTTGTCTGCGGCCAGCAGCATGGTGTCCGCCGGGATCGACGGGTCCTGCTGGCTCTGGATCTTGATGCTGCAGCCCGAGAGGGCCAGCGCGGCCGCGGCCAGCGTCGCGAGCATCGCGAGTCCCCGGCGCCGGGCGCCGGTTTGTTTCGTGTGCGTCATTGCCACCATCCTTGTTGGTACGCGGACCACTGTAAGCGCATACATTAAGTTTTGCAAGATGCCCCCGAATGGGGGTCCGCACAATGGAGGACAGACCGCTATAGTCGGGGTACGTCATCGGCTTCCCGAAAAGCCGGTGGAGTCCTCTCGGCACCGTCGAGAGCGTTTACCCGCTTCGTCTGTTCGATGCGGTGCATGGGGGAACGTGCTAGGGAAGCGTCTCCGTGACCCATCAATCGGCGTGAATTCAATGGAAAGTACCCGAACTTCCATGTCCACAATCTCTGACACCCCTATGCCCGCACCCCTCCTGTCCGTGATCGACGACGTCGCCCCCGGCCGGTGGATCGCCATCTCGTCGCTCGACGCCTCCCGCGGCGCCGGGCTCGCGAGCGGCGTCTCGATCGAACGGCTGACGGCCGCACTGTTCCTCGTCCTCCCGATCAGCGCCGCGACGGCCACGCCGCTCGTCGGCTGGCTCGCCGACCCGAGCGACGACGCCAGCGTCGACGCGTTCTACACGGTGCAGGGCACCGCGCGCGACGCCGAACGGCGCTCGTTCGAGATGCTCAGCCTCGCCGCCCTGCCCGAGGACGTCTGGCACGCGGTGGATGCGGTCATCACGGTCGACGCGCAGGAAGACTTCGTCTTCTTCGTCTGCGTCGGCGGCCGCACCCCGCACACCGTCACCGACCTCCTCCTCGAAAGCGTCGTCCTCGCCGCCTGACCCGCTGTCACTGGGCGTCAGGCGGGCTCGGAGCTCTCGCGGAGGTAGACCTCGACGGGGAGACGGACGGAGCCCGCAGGGCGCGTGGGGTCGGCGAGCCGCCGCACCAGGAGCTGCACGGCCGCGCGGCCGAGCAGCTCCATCGGCTGCTTCACCGTGGTGAGGCGCGGCGTGGAGAGCCGGCCGGCGTCGATGCCGTCGAAACCGGTCACGATGAGGTCGGCCGGCACCTCCACGCCGCCGATGCGCGCAGCGTCGATGACGCCGAGCGCCATCTGGTCGTTGGCGCACACCACAGCGCGCGGCAGCGTGCCGGAGGCGAGCAGTTCGCGGCCGACCCTGCGGCCGCCGTCGCGGGTGAAGTCGCCGCGGAGCAGCGGGGCGTCCGGCGCAGGCATCCCGCGCTCAGCGAGGGCCGACCGGTAGCCGCCCCAGCGCTCCGCGTCGTCCGGCGAGTCGATGCTTCCCGCGACGTACACGAGATCGTGCACACCGAGATCGTCGACGAGATGGCCGACGAGGGCGCGCATCCCCTCGCTGTTGCTGACGGAGACGTGGTCGAACGTGTCGCCGCCGCGGGCCCCCGCCATCACGACGACCGGGATGCGCCTGGCCAGCTGCGCCAGCTCGTCCTCGCTCGCGCTCCCCGCCAGCACCACCAGCCCGTCGACCCGGCCGGCCATCTCCCTGACCGTCTCGGCCGACGTGGTGCCGCGGCCGACGCCGACGAGCAGCACGAAGCCGTTGCGCCACGCCTCCAGCTCGCTTCCGCGGAGCACTTCGTCGAAGTACAGGTTCAGCGGCCTGGTGTCCGCGACGCCGCCGACATCCCGGATGATCGTGGTGCGGCTGGCGTCGTCGTCCTCGCCGTCGATGGGCACGTCGGAGATGTCGTCCATCGCGTCGAGGCCGGGGAAGAACAGGCCGAGCACGCCGGTCTTGCGGGCGGCGAGTCCACGGGCGGCTCCGCTCGGGACGTAGCCGAGGGCATCCACGGAGGCCTGCACGCGTTCGCGCGTCTCCTGCTTCACGGTGTCCGGGCGGCTGAACACGCGCGACACCGTCGCGATGGACACACCGGCGTGCGTCGCAACATCGTAGACGGTCGGATTCCGGCCCATGTATGCGCTTCCTCACTGCTTCGAGCACCCCCACTATACGCAGGAGCATCCGCACGCGCCGCGTTCGTGGGAGGCTGGCTGCATGGACGAATCGATCGAGGTAGTGGTGGTGCGCGTCTTCACGGACGATCGTGGCGCGAACGGCAACGAGCTGGGCATCGTGCGCAGTTCGACGGCGACGGCCGGGCGGGAGCAGGCGATCGCCTCTGCGCTCGGTTTCAGCGAGACGGTGTTCCTGGATGCGCTGAGCGAGGACGGCGAACTCGGCCGCGTCGCGACCATCCGCATCTTCACCCCGGCCGCCGAGCTGCCGTTCGCCGGTCACCCGAGCGTGGGCACCGCCTGGTGGCTCTCCGAGCAGGGCACGCCGATCACGATGCTGCGCGAGCCCGCCGGGATCGTGGATGTGACGTACGGCTCGGAGGACGAGCCCACCTGGATCACGGCGGAGGCGGAGTGGGCGCCGACGTTCGAGTGGCTGCCGCTGGAGTCCCCGGCCGACGTGGATGCGCTCGACGCGTACGCGTTCACCGAGGGCAAGCACTACGCGTACGCCTGGATCGACGAGTCGGTCGCCCACCTGCGCTCGCGCATGTTCGCCCCGGCGATGGGCATCATCGAGGATGAGGCCACCGGCGCCGCCGCCATCGCACTGACGGCGCGGCTCGGCCGCGACCTGCACATCAGCCAGGGCGAGGGCTCCGAGCTGGTCACCGCCATCGAGGGCGACGACCGCATCGGCGTCGGCGGCCGCACGGTGTACGACCGCACGATCACCGCGACGCTGTGACGGCGGAGGTTTCGGCGGTGCGCGTGATCGAGCATCCGGTCGGCGAGCCGGGTGACGGCCCGTACGGCGTCGCCGTCACCCGCGACGGTGGCGTGTGGTTCACGCTCGTGCACGGCGGCAGGGTGGGGAGGCTGTCCCCGGACGGCACGGTCGCGTACCTGTCGCTCGGCGACGGGTCGCAGCCGTCGCTGCTGGCCGCCGCCACCGAGTCGACGGTGTGGGTGACCGACAGCACGGGCAACCGCCTGGTGCACCTCGGGGTGCGGGATGCGCGCGTCGAGCTGATCGGCGAGGTCGCCGTGCCGACTCCGGATGCTCAGCCGTTCGGCGTGGTCGCGCTCGACGACGGCACGGCCTGGTTCACCGAGCTTGGCGCCGACGCCCTCGGCCGCATCGACATCCTCGGCAGGGTGGAGGAGTTCCCGGTGGGGCGGGAAGGCTCGTTCGTGTCGATGATCGCGACGACGGGGGACAGCCTCTGGTTCACCCTCAACGCCGCCGGGCTGGTCGGCCACGTGCGCGGAGGGGATGCGGCGATCGCGTTCACCGAGCTGCCGGGCGACCCGTCCGGTCCCGTCGGGATCGCGGTCGCCTCGGACGGCGGCGTGTGGGTGGCGCTGATTCTCGGGGACGCACTGGCGCGCATCCACCGGGGAGAACTGAGCACGGTGCAGCTGGCGCAGGGCGCGAAGCCGCACGCGGTGGCAGCGGACAGCGACGGCGGCGTGTGGGCGACGCTCTGGGGAGCGAACCAGCTCGCGTACGTCACGGCGGCGGGCGAGCTGACGCTGCACGACCTGCCGACCGCGGACTCCGAGCCGCACGGCCTGGCCGTCGCAGCGGACGGCACCGTGTGGGTCGCGCTCGAATCCGGGGCGCTCGCCGACGTCGTGCCCTCCTAGCCGCACCGGCCGCAGACGGGAACGGCCCCGGACCGCCGTGGAGGCGATCCGGGGCCGTTCCGGTGGAGGCGCTGGAGGCGCTGGAGGCGCTGGATGCGCTGGACTAGCCGGCGACGCCGACGTACTCCGCGGACTCGTCCGGGGTCGTGCCGCCGTTCTCCAGGTTGGCGCGGAGGGCGGCGCCGAGCGTCGCATCCACGTTGGTCCAGTACTGGATGGCGCGCTCGCGGATCTCGGCGCTCTTCACGCCGCCGACCGCTCCCGTGATGGTCTCGAGGAAGCGCTCCTTGGCCGCGGCGTCGTAGACATCGCGGTAGAGGGTTCCCGCCTGGCCGAAGTCGGAGTCCTCGGCGTGCAGGGTCGCCGCCGCACGCACCAGGGCGCCGTCCGACTCCCACGAGCCCTCACCGGCGCGGTCCGCGTCGGCGACGGGTCCGCCCTTCGAGTTGGGCGCGTACACCGGGGCGGACGCGGCCTTGAAGCCGTGACGGCCCGCGCCGTCCTGTGAGTAGTTGTGCACGGGGGCGACCGGGGCGTTGACCGGCAGCTCGTTGTAGTTGGTGCCGACCCGGTATCGCTGGGCGTCCGGGTAGGAGAACACGCGAGCCATCAGCATCTTGTCCGGGCTGATGTCGATGCCGGGCACCGTGTTGGCCGGCGAGAACGCCGCCTGCTCGATCTGGGCGAAGAAGTTCTCCGGGTTCTTGTTGAGCGTGTGAACGCCCACCTCGATCAGCGGGTAGTCGCTGTGCGGCCACACCTTGGTGAGGTCGAATGGGTTGAATCGGTAGGTCTTCGCGTCCTCGAACGGCATGACCTGCACGGACACCTTCCACGCGGGGAACTCGCCGCGCTCGATCGCCTCGTAGAGGTCGCGGCGGTAGTAGTCGGCGTCCGCGCCGGCGATGGCCTCGGCCTCCGCACCGTGCATCTCCTCGTTGCCCTGCATGGCGTGGAAGTGGTACTTGACCCAGAAGCGCTCACCGGCCGCGTTGATCCACTGGTAGGTGTGCGAGCCGTAGCCGGGCATGTGCCGCCACGAGCGCGGGATGCCGCGGTCGCCCATCAGGTAGGTCACCTGGTGCGCGGACTCGGGGGAGAGGGTCCAGAAGTCCCACTGCATGTCCGCATCCCGCAGCCCGGAGCCCGGAAGGCGCTTCTGCGAGTGGATGAAGTCGGGGAACTTGATGCCGTCGCGGATGAAGAACACGGGGGTGTTGTTGCCGACGATGTCGTAGTTGCCCTCGGAGGTGTAGAACTTCACCGAGAAGCCGCGGACGTCGCGCCAGGTGTCCGGGGAGCCCTGCTCGCCGGCGACCGACGAGAACCGCTGCACGGTCTCCGTGGTGGTGCCGGGCTGGAACACGGCGGCCTTGGTGTACTGCGACACGTTCCCGGTGACCACGAAGGTGCCGAACGCTCCGCCGCCCTTGGCGTGGACGATGCGCTCCGGGATGCGCTCCCGGTTGAACTGCGCGAGCTTCTCCACCAGGTAGCGGTCATGCAGCGCGGTGACGCCGTTCTCTCCTGCGGTCAGCGAGTGTGCGTCGCTGCCGACCGGGGTACCGGTCTGGGTGGTCGTGTAGTTCTCCGACATGCAATCTCCTTCGTCACTCGACGCGCGACGGGGCTTTCGCCGCGCGCTCCTGGCAGGACGGGCACAGTCCCCAGAACGTCACCTCGGCCGTGCTCACCGCGAAGCCGGACGCATCCGACGGGGTGAGGCACGGCGCGTGGCCGACGACGCAGTCCACATCGGCGACGGCTCCGCACGAGGTGCAGACGACGTGATGGTGGTTGTCGCCGATGCGCCGCTCGTACAGCGCCGGCGAGCCGGCGGGCTCGATGCGCCGCACGAGTCCGGCTTCGGTCAGGTCGCCCAAAACGTTGTGCACGTTCTGGATCGACGTCCCCGGCAGCGCGTCGAGCACGCTGCGGAAGACCGTATCGGCGTTCGCGTGGGGGTGAGTGGCAAGGGTCCCGAGAACCGCGACGCGGCCCGCCGTGACCCGGAGCCCAGAGGCGCGCAGTGCGCTCTCGAGCTGTGCCGTGTCCATGCGGACGAGCCTAGCCTGTTTTGAATGATTCAAAAAATGTTGGCATTTGTCGCGCGTGTCAGTGCCGCGCAGGTCAGTGGCCGAGGAGCGCCAGCGGGACGACGGCGACGCCGTCGTCGCGCCGATATGCGTACGGCCCCGTGTTGAGCACGACCATGTCCGCAAGATCGTCGCCGAGCTGCTGCTTCAGCCAGAGCAGGTGTTTGACGTGTCTCGGCTCGACCGTTCGTGCGAGCTTCACTTCGATCGCGACGTGCGCGCCGTTGTCGTCCACGACGATGAAGTCGATCTCGCGGTCGCCGTTGGGTGATCTGTAGTGGAACACCTCCGCGTCGTTCGCTTGAGCGTACGTGCGGAGGCTGAGCGCGACGAGCCCTTCGAAGAGGGCGCCGATGGCCGTGCCGTCATGGGGGCGCAGTTCCGCCGGGCTTGACAGATCGAGGAGTCTGGCCTGATTCAGCTTCAGGAGCCGCGCGGCCAGGGCCGGGTCTGCGAGGAAGTGCTTCTCGGCCTGGGCGAGACGCTTGAACGCATTGTGGTTCGGCAGCCACGCGGGAACGGGATCGAGAATCCACAGCTCGGCGAGGATGTCGCGGTAGCGGGCGATCGTCGGGCGGGAAGGTAATGCAGGTTCGCCCGGCTGGGAGGCTCTCGCGATCTGGTTCATCGAGGACGTCGTGGCGGTCGCGGCGGCGTAGGCAGTCATCCAGTGCCGAAGCGCCTCCGGCCGGCGCAGCGCCGTTCCTTCCTGCTCGGGGTAATCCGTGGAGATGGCCCGAGTGAGATAGGAATCGAGCTGTGATCTGCGCGCGCGAGGTGCGAGCTCGCGGATGGCGGGAAAGCCGGACGCGAGGATCTCCTCCACGTACGTCACCGTGTCGACGTCCGTGACGCCGTCCGGCTCGGCCGTGCCGGCCAGGAGGTCGCCGAGTCTGACCGTCGGCGCCTGGATGCCGCGCTCGGAGAACGCGAGCGGGCGCATCCTTCTGATGTCGATCCGGCCGGCGCCCGAATGCAGGTCGATGCCGCCCGTGGCGGCAGCGCTCCCGGTGAGGAGATATCGCCCGCCCGTCGCGTCGGCGTCGACTAGGCGCTTGACGTGATTCCACAGTTCCGGTGCGTTCTGCCACTCGTCGAGGAGTATCGGCGTCGGCAACTGGTCGAGCCCGCTGAGGGATGCACGGAGCAGGTCGCGCACGGCCGGATCGTCGACCCGGAGGGTGGTGGCGGCGCGTTGACTCGCCGTCGCCGTCTTGCCGATAGCTTTCGGGCCTTCGATGGCGATGGCCGCGAGGTGGGGGAAGAGTTCGTCCAGCTCGTCGTCGATGATTCGCCGTGCGTACGCCATCCCGCACCTCCTCACTGCTTCTACTTTACCGTTCACCGAGTCTTTAGTTTACCGTTTACCGAATAAATAGCTTCCCTTTTACCGAGGAAATCGTTTCCCGTTTCCCTAGTGCGAGCTTTACCGTTTACCGTGACGAGAGCTTGGGCGCGCCTGTCGCGCGTGTCAGTGGCGCACATTGCGGGATTGCAGCCTGGTCTCCTCCAGGTCGAGCATCGACTCTGCCTCCTCCAGGATGCGCGAGGGGTATGCGCCGCGCGTCCGCTCTTCGAGCAGCCTGTCGCGTTCGGCGTTGACCACGGCGAGGCGCAGGGTGCGGTAGAGCTGGTGCGGGCGGCTGTCTGCCGGGACGTCGTTGATCAGGATGCGCTCCCAGGCCGACTCCGCACGGAGGTAGGAGGACTGGCGCACGCGTTCGACCACCTCGGGGTCGATCGGGTCTGCGACGCCGGCGGCGCCCTCCGGGTCGTCGAGCACCGCGAGGCCGTCGTTGCTGAGGTCGTCGAGCAGACGGGCGAGCTGCTGGCGGTCCGACTTGGTGTCGATGCCCTCGATCTTGAGCAGGCGGATCAGCCAGGGCAGCGTCCCGCCCTGCACCACGAGGCTGACCACCGCGACTGTGAACGCGATCAGGATGAGCTGGGGTCGGTACGGGATGCTGCCGTCGTCCGGCAGGGACTGCGCAGCGGCCAGGGTGACCACTCCGCGCATCCCGGACCAGCCGAGCACGACACCGCCTCGCCAGTCGATGTCCTCCTGTCTGAGCTGTTCCAGGTCGGCGCGGCGTCGCGCGTACCGGGCTTCGAGGCGCTGCTTGCGGAAGGCTTCGCGCCTGGTGCGCACCGGATGGTCGCGGAAGTAGCTGATCATCAGCCACTCCCGGAAGGTGGCGTTCTCCGCCAGCCGTGCGCGTTGCCGGAGCGCGAGCACGAGGGGACCGATCAGGATGTACCGGATGATCACGAGGGCGAGCGTGGCGAGCAGGCCGATGCCCACCGCATCCCAGACGCTGAGGATCTCGGGGTGCTCGACGTCGGCGACGAGGGTGCGGATCTCGAGGCCGATGAGCAGGAAGACGCCGTTCTCCAGCAGGAACTGGATGGTGCGCCAGTTGATGCGGTCGGTGATCCTGGCCTGGGCGGTGAAGTGCTTCGGTGCGGAGTGGCCGGTGTACAGGCCGGCGATCACCACGGCGAGGACGCCGGAGCCGTGCGCGGCCTCCGTGGGCATGAACGCCGCGAACGGCACGGCGATCGACAGCGCCGTGTCGAGCACGGGGTCGTTCAGCTTGGAGCGCACCCAGACCGAGACGATTCCGGCGACGAGGCCGATCACGAGGGCCACCACCACGGCGTAGAAGAAGTCGAAGACACCGGCCCAGGGCGTCGCCAGTGCGCCGACTGCCGCGGCGATGGCGGTGCGGAGCAGCACCAGGGCCGTCGCGTCGTTGACCAGTCCCTCGCCTTCGAGCACGGTGAGGAGGCGGGGAGGGAGCCCGAGCTTGCGTCCGATCGAGGTCGCGGCCACCGCATCCGGAGGGCTGATGATCGCACCAAGCGCCACGGCGGCGGCGAGGTTGAGGTCGGGCAGCATCGTGTAGAGGAGGAAGCCGGAGGCGAACGCCGTGATGATCACCAGGATCACGGAGAGCCCGGCGATCGGCGCGAGGTTGCGCCGGAAATCGGTGAGCGGCACGCTGATCGCCGCCGCGTAGAGGATGGGCGGCAGCAGTCCGTCGAGGATGATCTCGTGCGGGACCTCGATCTCCGGCACCCCGGGCAGGTAGGAGAGCCCGACACCCACCAGGACCAGGATGATCGGCGCGGCGACGCCGAGCTTTCTGGCGAAGGCGGCGACACCGACGATCACTGAGATGGCAATGACCGCGTAGAAGCCGAGTTCCATATATCCAATCCTAGAGGGTCACCTCAGCGGCCGACGGCCCGCGGAGGGGGTCAGCGGGGTCGGAGGCCGTCCATCGCGATGGCGATCACGCGGTCGCGCTGCTCGTCGTCGTCGAACGCGACGCTCGCGATCCCGGAGAGCATGCGGACCACATCTTGGATCTGCGCGTCGTCGCGCATCTCGCCGGCCTGCTTGGCGCGTTCGAGGAGCGGCTCGCCGGCGTCGTACAGGGACGTGCGGCAGGTGAGCAGCACGGGGGAGTCCTTGTTCAGGCCGTCGACCAGGGCCTTCTTGGTGCCGATGTAGCTGACGAACCTGCGCACCCAGGTCTCGACGGCCGCCCACGGTTCGAGGGAGGTGGTGGCCTCCGCCGCGGCGACGACCGCATCCACTTCGTCGACGTAGACGGCCTCGACGAGGGCGTCGCGGGTGGGGAAGTTGCGGTAGAGGGTGCCGATGCCGACCCCGGCCCTGCGCGCGATGTCTTCGAGGGATGCGCTGGTGCCGTTCGCCGCGAACGCCTCACGCGCGGCGGCGAGCAGCGCGTCGAAGTTGCGGCGCGCGTCGGCCCTGAGCGGGCGGTTCGACACGGCGGTCGGGGTGGTGCTGGCCAATTTCTCCTCCGGGAGGGTTGCAAAGTGGAGGGGCCCTCCGCTAATGTCTTAAAGCGGAGGTTGCCTCCGATCGGAGCCAGCCTCCATTCTAGCCGATATCTCGGCACATCCCTCGAGAACGGAAGAACTCAATGTCTCGAACCCGCCCCAGCCTCACTTTCGCCGTGCTGGCGCTGAGCGCAGGCTCCTTCGCCACTCTGCAATCCCTCGTCGTCCCCGTGCTGCCCGTCATCCAGACCGACCTCGGCACCACCACCTCCGGCGTCACCTGGACGATGACCGCCTGGCTCATCTCCGCCGCCGTCGCCACCCCGCTGCTCGGCCGGGTGGGAGACATGGTCGGCAAGCGCCGCATCCTCGTCCTCGCCCTCCTGGCCGTCGCGCTCGGAAGCGTGGTCGCCGCCGTCGCGCCGACCATCGGCGTGCTGATCGGCGCCCGCATCATCCAGGGCCTCGGCGGCGCCATGTTCCCGCTCGCCTTCGGCATCATCCGCGACGAGTTCCCCGCACACCGGCTGCCGTCCGCCATCGGCGCGATCGCCTCCATCATCGCCATCGGCAGCGGGCTCGGCACCGTCCTCGCCGGGCCGCTCGCCGACGTCCTGAGCTGGCGCGGGCTGTTCCTGGTCCCCGCGGTGTTCACCGTCGCGGGCGCCGTGCTCGCCATGCTGTTCATCCCCGAATCGCCCACCCGCGCAGCGGGAGGGGTCAACCCGTGGTCGGCCGTGCTGCTGTCCGGCTGGCTCGTCGCCCTCCTGCTCCCGCTCAGCACGGGAGCGCAGTGGGGCTGGGGATCGCCGGCCGTGATCGGCCTGCTCGTGCTCGCCGCCGTGCTGCTCGCCGCCTGGATCCTCGTGGAGCTGCGCTCCCGCACGCCGCTCGTCGACATGCGCCTGATGCGCGAGCACGGGGTGTGGACGATGAACGCGGCAGCCGTCTTCGTCGGTGCATCGATGTTCGCAGTGTTCGCCTTCTTCCCGCGCTTCGTGCAGACGCCGGTCTCGACCGGGTACGGGCTCGGCGCATCCGTCGCCGAATCCGGGATGCTCATGCTCCCGATGCTCGTCACGATGGCCGTCACCGGGTTCCTCAGCGGACCGCTCGCCCGGTGGGTGGGCTTCCGCGCCCAGATCGTGATCGCCGCCGGGCTGATGGCCGTGGCCGCGGTGTCGCTCGGCCTGCTGCACAGCAGCCTGGCCGAGGTGGCCGTCGCATCCGGAGTGTTCGGCATCGGACTCGGGCTCGTCTACGCGGCGATCACCAGCGTGGTCGTGCAGAGCGTCCCTGCGACCCAGACCGGGGTGGCCAGCGGGATGAACGCCAACCTGCGCACGGTCGGCTCCGCCATCGGCGCTGCCGTGATGACCGCGCTGGTCACCGGGTCGACGGCGGCGGACGGACTGCCGACCGAGGCCGGGTACAGCGACGGCTTCGTCGTGGCCGGGCTGCTGTCCGCCGGGGCGCTCGTGGTGACCGTGGTGGCGATCGTGCTGATGCGGGCATCGCGGATCGCGGCGGCCGTCGGTGATCACGCGGCGGTTGCCGCGCCGATCGCCGGGGAGCCGGCGCAGGGGATCCCGGGGTCGGCGCAGCACGCACCCGAGCAGGAGCAGGAGCTCGTCCCGGCGGCCTGACGCCGGTCGCGCATCCGGTGCCACACTGGATGCAGCGATAAAGGGGGTTCCGATGGGCATCTTCCGCCGGGGCCGCCGGGTGGACATGCGGCCGTTCGATGCGGCAGCCATCGAATCGCCGCGGCCCACCACCCTGGAGCACGCGCTCGAGGAGGGGCTGCTCATCGCCGACTACGCGGTGCGCATGGCCGTCCGCAACCGGATGATGACCGAACTCCTCACCACCGACCGCGCCTTCGACGCCGAGCACTACCGTGAGGTCGCAGCGGAGGCCGTGCTGCGGCTGGCGGAGGAGGCGGACGCCTCCGAGGCCAGGATCGTGCGCGAGCAGGCGTGGGCGGAGGTGCAGGACGGCCGTGCGGAGCACACCCACGACTACCGCACGGCGGACTCGCTCAACCTCCGCAGGCGCGAAGCCCTCGCGAAGGCGACGGCGCGGGCCCTCCGCTCACGCGCAGCGGACCCCGACTACCTCGCAGACATCGTCGAGCACTCCCGCCAGGACGCCTGGCGGGAGTTGTCGTCTGTGGTGGAGGAGACGGTGCGCGTGCAGTCGGTCGGCGGCGACGAGCGTGGGCGGCAGCAGCGGATGGATGCGCTGCGCTCAGACATCGAGGCGCTGCGGAAGTCGCGCACGGCGCGCAAGCGGCGCCGGCCGGCCCACGGTTAGCTCGCCGGATTTCCCTCGTCGTCCACCACGCTCGTCGTGATGCGTCGCGCGGCGATCTCGACGTGGTCGGCCATCGCCTGGGCCGCACGGTCGGTGTCGCCGCTCGCCAGCGCATCCACGAGGGCGTCGTGCGAGCGGGCGTGGGCCACGAGCTCGTCAGGGGCGAGGCTGGCGTTCGCCGCGCGGAGGAACCCGTTGATCCTGCTGCGGAGCTGGGAGGCGATGGTGAGGAGCGTGCGGTTGTCCGCCATCTCCCAGAGCGTCTCGTGGAAGCGGCGGTCGAGGGCGAACATCGTGTCGATGTTCTTGCGCTCCGCGGCGGCGACCATCGAATCGACGACCTTGCGCAGCTGCGCTTCCGTCTTCGGGGTCCAGGTCTGCTGCACGCGCTGGGCGACGTACTGTTCGAGCACGATGCGGAGGCTGGAGATCTCGGCGAGCTCCTTGTCCGTGAGCAGCGCGACGCGGGCTCCCCGGCGGGGCGTCCGTTCGATCAGTCCCTCCTCGGCGAGCTTCGCGAGGGCTTCCCTGACCGGGATGTGGCTGACGCCGAGCCGGTCGGCCAGCTTGCGTTCGACCAGTCTCTCGCCGGGTTCGAACGTGCCGTTCTGAATGGCCTCGCGCAGTTCGTCGGCCACCTTCGCCGAGATGTTCCTGTCGGAAACGCTCCCGAGTGTCATCGTTCTCCTCCGTTGGCGGACGCCGGCCGACGGCCTGTTCCTGCGAACCACCGTGATTATGCTTTGCTACAAGCTATAGGACGCGAGGATGGATTCGCGCCATCTCTCTCTGCGCCTTCTCAATGTTTCGAGCGGGTAAATCTTGCTTCCCGACCTTTTCATTTGCTACATGCTATAGCAATAATGCTATCGTGGGAGCGTTCGACGGCGAACCCTCCCGGGCACAGCCGCAGCGATGAAGAGAAGGCCTAGGAGCGATGGAAAACACCCCAGAGAGCACACGACCGGTGCGCATCGCACTGATCGGCGCCGGCAACAGGGGGCAGTCGTACACGCGCTGGATCCACGCCAACCCCGAGAGGGCGCAGCTCGTCGCCGTCGCAGACCCGCGGGCGTTCCAGCGCGAGCTCGTCTCGCAGGGGAATGAGGGCATCCGGCAGTTCGACGACTGGCGTGAGCTGCTCGCTCTGCCGGAGCGGATCGCGGACGCGGTCATCATCGCCACCCAGGACAGGCAGCACGTCGAACCGGCCATCGCCTGCGCCGAGCGCGGTTACGCGATCCTGATGGAGAAGCCGCTCGCCCCCACCGAGGAGGAGAGCAGGCGCATCGTCGATGCCGTCGATGCGAGCGGAGTGCTGTTCGGCGTCTGTCACGTGATGCGGTACATGCCGTACACCGATCTGGTGAAGAGCATCGTGGACACCGGGGTGCTCGGGGACATCATCAACGTGCAGCACCTCGAGCCCGTCGGCTGGTGGCACATGGCCCACTCGTACGTGCGCGGACCGTGGCGCAGGGAGGACCTGGCGGCCCCGATGCTGCTGGCGAAGTCCAGCCACGACCTCGACTGGATCAGGTACGTCACCGGCAAGCGCATCGCCGGCGTCGCGAGCTTCGGCTCCCGCCACCACTTCCGCCACGAGAACCGTCCGGCGGAAGCGGCGGACCGGTGCCTCGACTGCCCGCTCCAGAACAGCTGCCCGTATGCGGCGCAGAAGCTCTACCTCCCGGTCGTGCGCGACGAGGGAGCGGTCTGGCCGGTGACCGTCATCACCGACGACGCGACGGAGGCCGGAGTGATCGAGGCACTCAGGACCGGTCCGTACGGCGTCTGCGTCTACGCCGCGGACAACACGGTCGTCGACAACCAGGTCGTCGCCCTGCAGTTCGAGGACGGAACAGCCGGCACCTTCGTCATGACCGCGTTCAGCGAGCAGGAGCACCGGAAGACCCAGCTCTTCGGCTCGCACGGGATGCTCGACGGCGACGGGGAGCGGGTCACCGTCACAGACTTCCGCACCGGAGAGTCCGCCGTCTACGAGACGGCGCCGACGGGTGCGGCCAACGCCGGGGGAGACCACGGCGGAGGAGACGGCGGCGTCATGAACGCCTTCGTCGCAGCGGTCGCCACCGGCGACCCGTCGTACATCCGGTCAGGACCGCGCGAGTCGCTCGACAGCCATCTCGCCGTCTTCGCCGCAGAGCGGTCACGGCACCACGGCACCGTGGAGTCCGTTCCCCGAGCCTGACAGCGTTCCACCCCACCCGAGCGACATCCGTGTCGCGCCACCGAGAAGGAGCAGCATGCGGTACAAGAAAATGATCACGGCGACCGCCGTGGCAGCGACGGCAGCGATCGCTCTGGCGGGCTGCAGCGGAGGGTCCGGCGAGTCCGACACCTCCAAGAAGACCGTCACGATGTGGATCTACCCGGTCATCGCCGACGAGAAGGCGCACAAGACCTTCTGGGACTCGACGATCAAGGCGTTCGAGGCCGAGCACAAGAACATCACCGTCAAGTACGAGATCTACCCCTGGGCCAACCGCGACGAGTCACTGGCGACGGCGATCGCGGCAGGCAAGGGGCCCGACCTGGTGTATCTCATCCCGGACCAGCTCTCCACGTACCAGAAGTCGATCGAGCCGATGGACGCGTACCTTCCCTCCGCACAGAAGAAGGACATCCTCGACAACGTCACGAAGTCGATCACCATCGACGGCAAGCTGATGGGGGCGCCGATCCTCACCAGTGCCAACGCGCTGATGTGCGACGCCAAGGCGTTCGACGCCGCAGGCATCACGGAGTACCCCAAGACCTGGGACGACCTCGAAGCCCTCGCCCCGAAGTTCAAGGAGAAGGGCATCTACGTCACCAACTACTTCGGCTCGCCGGATGTGACCCTCAACATGACCTTCTACCCGCTGCTCTGGCAGGCGGGAGGCTCCGTCTACAACAAGGACGGAAGCAAGGTCGCCTTCGACAGCGCGGCGGGCGAGAAGGCGCTCAGCCTGATCTCCGGCTTCGCCAAGGACGGCTACATCGAGAAGGACCTCATCTCCACGATGCCGAGCCTCGAGCAGACCGCGCTGGCGAGCAACAAGGTCGCGTGCACCTGGCAGTCCGGCCCGGCGGACGTCACCTCGTTCTGGGGTGAGGACGCGATCAAGATCCTCCCGCCGCTCACCGACAAGGAGTCGGTCTCGTACGGCACCGTCGGCTCCCTGGCGATGCTGAAGGGCGCGACGTCAAAGGATGCGGCCGGCGAGTTCGCCGCGTACGCGACCGACGCGGAGAACTCCAAGAAGTTCGACCTGGCGTCCAACTTCTTCTCCCCGCTGAAGTCCACGGGCGAGCTCTACGCGGACGACCCCATCCAGAGCGCCATCGAGAAGACCATCCCGACCAGCAGGGTCGGCGAACTGCAGCCGAGTGCTCGTGCGGTGATGGGTGTTCTCGCACCGGAGATCCAGGCGGCGCTCCTCGGCACCAAGACGCCGAAGCAGGCGCTGAAGGATGCGGCAGCCGCCGCCCAGCCCCTCATCAAGTAACAAGCCCTTTGCTCGGGGCGGGGAGCGATCCCCGCCCCGAGAAGGAGGAGGAATCCCCGTGACAACGACCAGACCGGCCCCGGCGGCGTCCAGACCCCCGGAGCAGCGCGAGCAGCGTGAGCAGCGCAGAGACGCCGGGCGACCGCCAGGCCTGACCAAGCGCATCCTGGCCAGGCGTGAGGCCCGCATCGGTCTCTTCTTCGTGCTTCCCGCGTTCCTGCTGTTCCTGGCGTTCCGCTTCGGACCGGCGCTGGCCGGCGTCGGCCTGAGCTTCTTCGACTACGACATCTCCGGAGAGCTCGACTGGAAGGGCGTCGGCAACTTCCAGCGGATGTTCGCCGACCCGGTGTTCTGGCAGGCGCTGCGGGTCACGCTGATCTACTCCGTGCTGGCCGTGCCGATCTCGGTGGCCCTGTCGATCGCGATGGCGCTCGGTGTTCGGAGGGCGTTCCGCGGCTCGCGGATCTTCCGCTCGGTGTTCTTCCTCCCGGTGATCACCTCGCTGGTGCTCGCGGGGGCCATCTTCAAGTGGATCTTCTCCAGCGACGGCCCGTGGTCGACGCTGATGACGCCGCTCGGTCTCGGCGGCTCGTGGCTGAACTCGACCGTCCTGGTCATCCCCGCGCTGGTGATCGTGGGCGTGTGGTCCCGGTTCGGCTACGGGATGCTCATCGTCATCGCCGCGCTCCAGGACGTGCCGAGAGAGCTGGAGGAGGCGGCGCTGATGGACGGGGCGAGCGCGTGGGCGCGGTTCAGGTTCATCGTGCTCCCGTACCTCAAGCCCACCGTGTTCTTCCTCGCCGTCATCGAGACGACGGCGTCGTTCCAGGTGTTCGACCTGGTCTACGTGATGACCCAGGGCGGACCGGCGCACGGCAGCTACTCGCTCGTCTACATGCTCTACGACCAGGGCTTCAAGTACACCGACTACGGGTACGCCGCCGCCATCGGCGTCGCCCTGTTCGTCATGACACTCGTCGTCGCGCTCATCCAGCGCCGCGTGATCGGGAGGCAGAAATGACCGCCGCGACCCAACGCATCCCGCGCACCAGGCGTGCGTACCGGGCGCTCGAGCCGAGCAGGATGGGCCTCGTCGTGCGCTACATCTGGCTGACGATCGCCGCCGTCGTGTGCTTCTTCCCGTTCTACGCGATGGTGATCCTCAGCCTGAAGCCCGGCCTCGCCGTCGACTTCCCCGCGAGCCTGATGCCGTGGAACCTGTCGACCGCGTCGTACGAGCAGGTGCTCGGCGGGCAGAACATCCTAGTCTGGGTGGGCAACACGCTGATCTACGCCCTGGTCAGCGTCGTCGCCGTGCTGCTGCTGTCCGCGATGGCGGGCTACGCGTTCGCGAAGAAGCGGTTCCGGGGCAAGGAGACGATGTTCTGGTCGTTCCTCGCCATGGTGATGGTGCCGTTCCACGTGACCCTCATCCCCACGTTCATCGTGCTGGCGAAGCTCGGCGGCGTGGACACGTACTGGGGCCTGATCCTGCCGACGCTCGCGAACGCGCAGGCGGTGTTCCTGATGCGACAGTTCATCCAGGGTCTCCCGGACGAGCTGTTCGAGGCGGCGAGGATCGACGGCGCAGGCGAGTTCCGGATCTTCCTCACCATCGTGCTCCCGCTCTGCAAGCCGGTGCTCGCCACCCTCGGCGTCTTCATCTTCCTCTGGCACTGGAACGACTTCCTCTGGCCGCTGATCATGGCCAAGAGCTCCGACATGTGGACGCTCACCGTCGGCGTCGCGTCGCTGCAGCAGCAGAACGTCCCGCTCAGCGTGATGCTCGCCGGCTCGGTCGTCGCCCTCGTCCCCATCTTCTTCGCCTATGCCGTGGCTCAGCGCTACGTGCAGGAAGGCGTCACATCGGCGGGCATCAAGGGATGACCGGCCGTCCAGCAGGAAAGGCAGCCATGTTCACCTCAGAGATCGAGCTCGAAGACGCCCTCGCCACCCCGCGCCCCGAGCTGGTCGCCGACCTGGCGGAGTCGTCCGGCGACATCGTCATCCTCGGCGCCGGCGGCAAGATGGGCCCGAGCCTGTCCAGGCTCGCCCGCAACGCCCTCGACCAGGCCGGCCGCTCGTCCGACATCGTCTACGCCGTCTCCCGGTTCTCGAACCAGGAGGCGCGCAGCGGCCTGGAGGAGAAGGGGGTGACGACGGTGCCGTTCGACCTGCTCTCCGACGACGACTTCGCTGCGCTGCCGGATGCGCAGAACGTGGTGTTCATGGTCGGTGCAAAGTTCGGGGCGGCGACCAACGCATCCTGGGCGTGGGCGGTCAACGCCGCGCTTCCCGACCGGGTGGCCAGGCGGTACAGGGACAGCGCGATCACCGCGATGTCCACCGGCAACGTCTATCCGTTCGTGTCGCCGGCGAGCGGAGGGTCGGTCGAGACCGATGCGCCAGCTCCCGTCGGCGAGTACGCCATGTCGTGCCTTGGCAGGGAGCGCGTGTTCGAGTTCGCCGCGCTCACCCGCGCGACGCCGGTCTCCGTCGTGCGGCTCAACTACGCCATCGACCTCCGCTACGGGGTGCTGGCGGACATCGCGTCGACCGTGCTCGCCGGGGAGCCGGTGTCGCTGACGACGGGAACGGCGAACGTGGTGTGGCAGGGCTACGCCAACGAGGTGGTCCTCCGGTCGATGCGGCACGCGAGCGAGTCGGTGTTCACCGTCAACCTGACCGGGCCGGAGCAGCTCTCCGTGCGGGCGGTCGCGCAGCGCTTCGGGGAGCTGTTCGACCGCGAGGTGCAGTTCGACGGCACGGAGGCGCCGACAGCACTGCTCAACAACGCCGGCAGGTGCTTCGAGCTGTTCGGCTACCCGTCCGTTCCGGCCGGCACACTCGTCGAGTGGCAGGCTGACTGGCTCTCCCGCGGGCTCCCCACCTCCGGCAAACCCACCAAGTGGGCCGTCAGGGACGGGAGGTTCTGAGGTGCTGTCCACTCCGCTCACCGCTCCCGCCCTCCCGGAGGAGATCGCGGCGCTGCTCGCGCGCGGCACGGTCGTCCCCGCGCATCCACTGGCTCTGGATGCGCACCGCAGGCTCGACGAGCGCCGCCAGCGCGCGCTCACCCGCTACTATCTCGCTGCCGGAGCGGGCGGCATCGCCATCGCCGTGCACACGACGCAGTTCGAGATCCACGAACCGGAGCGCGGACTGCTCGAACCGGTGCTCGCCCTCACCGCCGACGTGCTCGACAGGGAGGCGGACCGCCCGCTGGTCAGGATCGCCGGAGTTGTCGGCGACACCGCCCAGGCGGTGCGGGAGGCGCAGCTCGCCGCCGGGCTCGGCTACCACGCCGTGCTGCTCAGCCCCCGGGTCGCCGGGGCGGACGACGACGCGCTGATCGAACGCGCGCGCGCCGTGGGCGAGGTGCTGCCGGTGGTCGGCTTCTACCTGCAGGAGGCCATCGGAGGGCCGGTGCTCTCGCGCTCGTTCTGGCGCAGATTCGCCGATCTGCCGTCGGTGGTGGCCGTCAAGGCCGCTCCGTTCGACCGGTACCGCACCGCCGAACTCGTGCGCGGCGTCTCGGAGTCCGACCGTGCGGACGCCGTGAGCCTCTACACCGGCAACGACGACGCGATCGTCGCCGACCTCACCGCCGTCCACCACGTCGAGACGCCGTCCGGGATGCGCGAGGCGCGCTTCGTCGGAGGGCTGCTCGGGCAGTGGGCGGTTGGCACGCGTGCGGCGACGCAGGTGCTGGCGCTCGCCCACCGGGCGGCGGACGGCGACCGCGAGGCCGGAGCGGAGCTCAGCGGCCTCGCCGCCGACCTCACCGACCTCAACTCCGCCGTGTTCGACCCGGCCAACGGGTTCGCCGGAGTGATCGCCGGGGTGCACGAGATGCTGCGCCAGCAGGGGCTGCTCGACGGCATCTGGTGCCTCGACGAGCACGAGACGCTGTCGCCGGGGCAGGCGGAGGAGATCGAACGGGTGCGGCGGCAGTACCCGCACCTCAACGACGACGCGTTCATCGCGGAGCACCGCGACGAGTGGCTGCGCTGATGACCGCATCCCCGTCCGTCATCGTGGCCGTGCCCTCCGGGCTCCGCGCCGAGTTCTTCACGGAGGACGACCTCGCACTGCTCGGTGCGGCCGCGGCAGGTCTGGCCGGCGACGGTCTCGCGGTCGCCGAGTCCGTCGAGGACGCCGCAGCCCGGTTCGACCTGGCCGCCGTGCAGGTGGTCGTCATCGCCTGGGGCGCACCGCGCTTCGACGACGGACTGCTCGACCGGCTGCCGTCGCTGCGGCTGATCGCGCACACCGGCGCGAGCGTGAAGCCGTTCGTGTCCGAGGCGTGCTTCGAGCGCGGCGTGGCCGTGACGCAGGCCGGCGCGGGCATGGCCAGGTCGGTCGCCGAGGTCTCGCTGGCGTTCACGCTCGCGCTGCTGCATCGCATCCCGCGGTTCGACCACGCGCTGCACGCCGGCGCAGAGTGGGCGGACGCCGAGGACGCGCCGGCCAGGCACGAGCTGCTGGATGCGCCGGTCGGCGTGGTGGGGGCATCGCGCACCGGGCGTGCCTACCTCGGGATGCTGCGGGCGCTCGGCGCCCGCGTGCTGCTGGCCGACCCGACCATCGACGATGCAGAGGCGGAGGCGCTCGGCGCGACCCTCGTTCCCCTGTCCACGCTGCTCGCGGAGAGCAGGATCGTCGCGCTGCACGCCCCGTCGCTCCCCGAGACCAGGGGGATGATCGGCGCGACGGAGCTCGCGACGATGCCGGATGGCGCAGCACTGGTCAACACGGCCAGGTCGTGGCTGGTCGACGAGAACGCCATGATCGCCGAACTGCGCTCGGGCAGGATCGATGCCGCCCTCGACGTGTTCGACGACGAGCCGCTGCCCGCCGGCCACGAACTGCGAACGCTTCCGAACGTGCTGCTCGTACCGCACAAGGCGGCGGGGACAGTCGAAGGGCGGCTGCGCCAGGGACGGATCGTGGTCGACGAGGTCGGCCGGTTCTGCGCGGGGGAGAGCCTGCTGCACGCGGTCTCCGCCGCCGACCTGGAACGGATGGCGTGAGCGTGAGCGTGAGCGGCGGCGGTGAGGGCGTGGGCGCAGGCGAGGGAACGGGCGTGAGCGTGAGCGTCGCATTCGCCGGAGTCGCGCACTCGCATCCCTTCACGGATGCGGCGAACCTCACCGCCCTGGGCGCCGAGGTCGCCGGGGTCTGGGACGCGGACGACGCCGACCGGCTCTCCGCGTTCGCCGAGCGCTTCCGCGCGCCCGTCGTCGCCGACCTCGACGCGCTGCTCTCCCTCCGCCCTGACGTGGTCGTCGCGACCCCGCGCACCGCCCGCGCGGCCGACGTGGCGAGCGCCTGCGCGGCCGCCGGGGTGCCGGTCTTCCTGAACAAGACCATCGCGACCTCGGCGGCCGGCCTTCGCAGGTTCGAGGAGCTGCGAGGCGCCGCGCGCTGGGCCAGTTCCTCCGTGCTCCGGTTCGCGCCGGAGGCCGTCGCGTTCGGCTACCGGATGCGCGCAGAGCGCCCGCTGTCCATCCAGGTCGCCGCGCAGCACGACATCGGCGGGTTCCTGACGCCGGAGCGTCGCTGGCAGGACGAACACGACGGCGCGGGCGGCACCCTGCTCAACATCGGCATCCACGCGTTCGAACTGCTCGACCTGGTGACCGGCGGCGACGGCATCGAGATCGTGGGCGGCACGGTGGAGCGCGGCGCGCTCGACACGCGCTCCGAGTCGGCCGGCCTGGTCTGGGCGCGCACGTCGGGCGGTGTGCCGGTGACCGTCTCGGTGAGCGGTGTGCCGGGCCCGGACGAGTACAGCGTGCGGATCGTGGCGGAGAGCGGTGTGCACACGCTCGCGCTCGGCGACGCGTCCGACCTCGGGTACGCGGCGCTCGCCGCGGCGGTGGTCCGGTTCGCGGCGGGCGGGGATACGCCGGTCGTCCGGGAGCGCACGCTCGCCGTGTACCGCACCGCCCTCCTGGCGGCCGCCGTCGCACGCGGCGCGCTGCCGGAGACCGTGGGAGCGCGGGCATGACGGGCACGGTGACGCTGCGGACCGCATCCACGTCGGACGACGCGGCGATCGCTGCGCTCTGGGCGGAGGCCTTCGCGGAGCCGGGGATGCTCGCCCAGTGGGAGCTCGATCCGAACAGGCACGCCTCCACCATCGTCGCCGAGGACGGCAGCGGGGTGATCGGGAGCGTGTATCTGCTCGATCACGGCCTGCGCAGCGCGGGCGGACGGATCGCGCGCGTGCTCGGGCTCGCGAATGTCGCCGTCGCCACGCGGGCACGCGGCAGGGGCGTCGCGCGGATGCTGACCGACGAGGCCGTGGCGTACGGCCGGCGCACCGGCTACGACTGGGCGCTCCTCTTCACCGGGACTCCGCACGTCTATCGCGGTGCGGGGTTCGTGGTCTTCCAGCAGCGCAGGCGCCGGATCGGGTCGCTCGCATCCCCGGATGGCGACGGCGGGCGCCCGGGCGGGATCGGCAGACGGCCCATCTCCGGCCTCGCGCCGGAACGCCTCTCCACCATCCATGACGCGGCGACGGCGGCGCTGCCGCTCAGTGCGGTGCGCGACGAACTCGGCTGGCGGCGCGCATACGGCTGGTATGCGGGCGCCGACGTCTACCTCGCGACCGGACGCGACGCCAGGGAGGCGGCGTACGCGATCGTCCGCACGGCGGGCACACAGCACGGCGGCGCCGACGCTGCCGTGCTCGAAGCGGGCGGCAGCGTCGAGGCCCTCTCCGCGATCGGCCGCACGGTGCGCTCCGATCTCGCGGCGGCCGGAGGAGTCGCGACCATCGAGTTCGACCTGCCGGGCGGCCAGCCGTTCGACGCCCTCGTGGATGCGGTCAGCGGCGACGCCGTCTGGCAGCCGGACGGGACCGGCATGATCCACCCGCTCGACGGGACGCTCGCCGACGCGCTCGCCACGGCCGAGCATCCATCGGCCCACCACTGGACGGGAGACTACCTGTGACAGCACTCGGAGCACGGCAGGCTGTGCCGCACACGGACGCCGCGATCGGCATCGCCCGGCGCGACATCACGCCCCCGGCCGGGATCAGGGCGAAGAACTGGGGACCGGCGGACTGGGAGCGCTCGGAGGGAGCGCACCGTCCGATGACGCTGACGGCGCTCGCCGTGGGCGACGCAGAGCCCGTGCTGCTGATCGCGGTCGACGGGACGTGGTGGCGCAGGGTCGACGACGAATGGTCGGTGCGCTCGCGGGTGCTCGACGCGCTGGGGCTCCGCGACGACCAGCTGATGATCGCCCTGTCGCACACGCACGCCGGTCCGGTGCTCTGCTCTGCAGACGCCGACCTCGACGGCGGCGACCTCATCCCCGGCTATTTGGACGGGCTCGCCGAGGCCGCCACGGACGCCGGCCGCGAGGCGCTGCAGTCCGCGGAGCCCGCCAGCATCGACTGGACCACCGGACGGTGCTCGCTCGCGGCCGACCGCGAACTCGACCTCGACGGACGCGCGCTCGTCGGGTTCAACCCCGACGCGGAGACCGCTGACGACACGGTGCTGGTGGGCAGGGTCAGCGCGGCGGACGGCACGGCGCTCGCGACCATCGTCAACTACGCCTGCCACCCGACCACGCTGGCCTGGCAGAACAGGCTGGTGTCTCCGGACTATGTCGGCGCGATGCGCGAACTCGTCGAAGAGCAGACCGGGGCGGCCTGCCTCTTCCTGCAGGGCGCATCCGGCGAGCTGGCCCCGCGCGAGCAGTACACGGGAGACCTCGGCGTCGCCGACCGGCACGGCAGGGCGCTCGGGCACGCGGTGCTCTCCGCCCTCGACCTCCTCCCTGCGCCTGCGCACGAACTCGAACTGTCCGCGGTGGTCGAGTCCGGCGCCCCGCTCGCGATGTGGACAGAGACCAGGCAAACCCGGAGCGACGCCATCGCGACCAGCAGGGATGCGGTGCTCCTCGACCTCGCGCCCCTCCCCACCATCGAGGAACTGGAAGAGCGGTGGGCGGACATCGACCCGCGCAGCAGGGCCGAACGGCTCGGCAGGGCGCGCAACCTGCGCGACGGCTACGTCCTGGGCGACCGGGTCGAGCATCCGGTGTGGACGTGGCTGCTCGGAGACGCTGTGGTCGTCGCGCATCCCGGAGAGGCGTACTCGCGGCTGCAGCGCACGCTCCGCTCCGCGTTCCCCGGCCGCCCCGTCGTCGTGATGAACCTCACCAACGGGCCGGGCTTCGTCTACCTCCCAACGCGCGACGCGTACGAGCGCGGCGCGTACCAGGCCTGGCAGACCCCGCTCGCCCCCGGCTCCCTCGACAGGCTCGAGGAGGCAGCCGTGTCCGCCATCCGCACGATCATCGAGGAGCAGCAATGACAGCGTCACCCGTTCCACCTCGCACCCCCGCAAGCACGCGTCGTGGGCTGATCGTCGGTCTGAGCGCCGCTGCGCTCGGCGGCGTCGGCGTGCTCAACGCCGCCGCTCCGGCGGAGGCGACCGCACCGCAGAAGCCGGGCGCGTCCGGGGAGGTGCAGCAGGCGAGGACCGTCGCCGACCTCGGCAGGATCCAGGCGAAGGACGGCCAGCTCGCCATCGCGGCCGGATACCGCACGCCTGGCGACGCAGGACGGCTGATCTACCGGGGCGCCAGCGCGAAGGGCACGAAGGTCAACGGCGGCACCGTCGTCCCCGGCAAGAACGGGACCGTCTGGGTGCTGCAGCACGACGGCACCCTCGACTTCCGCGTCTTCGGCATCGACGGGCCGGGCCGGGCGGCGGACGACGCGCTCGACGCGATGGTCGGCGACCCCACCGTCGAGCGGATCGAGGCGCACACCGACCTCAACTTCGTGCGGCGTCACGTCTTCACCCGCTCCCGCATCGAACTCGACTTCGGCGGCCATCTCATCACCACGGAGGGCATCGCGGCGAACAGCCACGACAACCCGTTCGGTGCCGTCCTCTTCTTCACGGGAACGCCGGAGGGTGCTGCCGTGCAGTACACGCTGGCGGAGGCGTGGCCGGAGCTGACGGACGCGGTCTCCGTGCCGGACGCCTCGGTGTTCCCCGTCGACAGCTGGTGGGCGGTGCAGTGCGCACCCGTCGCGGGCGGAGGAGGGGACGAGCGGGAGCTGCAGCGCTTCGTCCGCGTGACACAGCAGCTCGACGCCACGCACATCCGGGTCGACTACCTGAACGGCTGGCCACTCGAAGCCGGCCGCAGCCTCAGCTGGCGCAAGGTCGCGCCGGTGGAGCGCGTGCGGGTGCGCAACATGCGCTTCGTGGGGTCGGGGCCGTACACCGGGCCGACGGACGGCTCGCTCCCCGACGCCCGCGAACTCACCGGATCGCACCCGACGGCCTTCGAGTACGCCGTGCACTGCGACGTGTCCGACATCCACGCGACGCACACCTGGTGGCCGGTGGTGATGCGCCGCTGGAACACCCACTTCGTCACGGAACGCTGCTCGATCGAGAACCCGCCGACCGTCTTCTACGGCGGCGCCGGCTACCTCACCCAGCAGATCTACTGCCTCTACGGGCACGTCCGCGACTGCACGTCCTCGAACGCCAGGCACCTCAACGACCTCACCGCGAGTGCATACTGCATGGTGGAGAACTGCCACGGCGACGGCGACGACCAGGGCGGCAACCCGTTCACCACGCACGGCCAGTACGAGCACGACCTCACGTTCATCGGATGCTCGGGGCTGATGGACATCGCCAACTCCGGAGCGCAGTGGGGCACGTCGGCGAAACGCATCACGGTGCGCGACCATGTCTGCTCCTGGTTCGTCGCCGGTACCAAGATCACCGACCTGACCCTCGAGAACGTGCGGGTCATCGGGCGGTCCACTTTCGACCCCCAGGCGACGCTCACGATCAACGCGGACGGCGCCCAGCTGCGTGGATGCACGGCAGGGCTTTTCGCCGTCGGCCAGCGCAGCGCGCGCTCCACCCGCCCGACGGTGATCGAGGACTGCACGTTCTCGCTGCCGAAGGGGCAGGTGCTGGTGCAGACGCCCGTGACGGCGACCGTCTCGTTCGTGCGCTGCCGCATCGACGGTATCGACGGCACCGTCGCCAGGGGGAGCGGGGCCGTCCGCTTCCACGACTGCGACCTGAGCGGCCCGGCGAAGGGCGACCCGTTCCAGCTCGCGGGAGCGGAGGTGACCGTGCGCGGAGGGACGCTCACCGGGGTCGCGCTGGTCGCGACGGCGGCGAAGGATCAGGTCGTCACCGTCGACGGCGCCCGGCTGAGCACAGACCGCACCGGCGGTGCGACGCTGAGCAGGGCGGCGGGGGCCGGCGTGGTCACCTGGCGGATCGACGGCGTGACCTCCTCAGCGCCGACGGGCACCCCGCACCTCGCGATCGAGTCCGGCGTGAACCACGCCAGAATCGTCGGCTCCCAGTTCGGCGGGGGACGCCTCCACTTGCCGGACGCCGGCTTCGCGGCACCATCCACCCTGCTCTACGACGCGGCGATCGAGCGCGGCGTGGAGCGAACAGTTCCCGAACAGACGAAACGCATCATCGTCGGCGACAGCATCGTCGCCGACTGACACGAAAAGGAATCCACGGATGAACAGTGTTCAGGGCACCACCACCGATGCAGCATCCACCGCAGGGGCCCCGGCGTCCGGCACGAGACGCGGCCTGATCGTCGGCCTCGGCGCCGTCGTGCTCGGCGGCGCGACCGCGATCGGTGCCGCCACCCCGGCCGACGCGGCCGTCGCGGCGAAGAGCAGCGGCTCCGGCTCGATCCGCCAGGTGCGGCTCGTGCGCGACCTCGCCGGCGTCAAGGCGTCCGACGGCGAGCTGATCGCGGTCGCCGGGTACAGCGTGCCGGGGGACGCGGGCGATCTCGTCTACCGCGGAGCGTCGCGCTTCGACGGCAAGCCCAACGGCGGCACCGTCATCGCGGGCAAGAACGGCACGGTCTGGCTGCTGCAGCACTCCGGCACCGTCGACTTCCGGCAGTTCGGCGTCTTCGGGCCGGACAAGCCCGCCGACGACGCTCTGGATGCGATGGTCGGCGACCCGGCCGTCTCGCGCATCGAGGCGCACACCGACCTGAACTTCGTGCGCAGGCACATCTTCACCCGCTCCGGACTCGAACTCGATTTCGGCGATCACTTGATGACCACGGAGGGCATCGCCGCCAACACGTACGACAACCCGTTCGGCGCCGTGATGTTCTTCTCCGGGGTGGTGACCAAGGACGTCCAGGTGGCCACTCTCGCCGAGGCCGTGCCCGATCTCGGCGACATCTTCCCGGTCGCCGACGCCAGCTGGTTCGCCGTGGACTCCTGGTACGCCGCCGACGTGAACGCGCTCAGCGGGCGCTGGGAGAAAGAGCTGCAGAAGCTCGTCCAGGTGACTCAGATCGTCGACCAGACCCACATCCGGGTGAACTACAAGAACGGCTGGCCGCTCGCCGAGGGCCGCACCATCACCTGGACCCGCGTCGAGCCCGTGCAGAACATCCGGATCAGCAACCTCGTCTTCCGGGGCAAGGGCACCGACCAGTACACCGGCTCGCACCCGATCGCGTTCGAGTACGCGGTGCGCTGCGACGTGGAGAGGGTGGTCGGCTCCCTCACCTTCTGGCCGCTGATCATGCGGCGCTGGAACACCTTCTACTCGACCATCGAGTGCACCCTCTCGAACCCCACATCCGTGACGTACGGCGGGGCGGGCTACCTGACCCAGCAGATCTACTGCCTCTACGGCTACGTCGCCAACTGCCACACCTCCAACGCCAGGCACCTCAACGACTTCACCGCGAGCGCGTACTCGATGGTCGAGAACTGCCACGGCGACGGAGACGACCAGGGCCCGTTCGTCACCCACGGCCAGTACGAGCACGACCTCACGTACACGGGCAACTCCGGGCTGATGACGTTCGCCAACTCGGGAGCGGCCTGGGGCTCGGCGGCCAAGCGCATCACGGTGCGCAAGCACGTCTGCTCCTGGTTCGTCGCGAGGGTCCGCATCACCGACCTCACCCTCGAAGACGTCAAGGTCATCGGCAAACCGTCGCTCGCGGGATCCGGGATGCTCTGGATCAACGCAGACGGCGCCCAGCTCACCGGATGCACGGCGGACAGCACGCTGGTGATCACGCAGTCGTCGTCCGCGTCGTCGCGGCCCACCGTGATCCGGGACTCCTGGTTCCGGTTCGCGGCGCCGGGCAACCTCACCGACGCCAGCGTGAAGGCTCCCGTCCTGTTCGACGCGACGACGCTCGAGAACGTGGGCGGCGTGAAGATCCTCGGCGCGGGCGACATCACCTTCCGCGACAGCAGGCTCGGCGCGGCGGCCGGTGCCGACGCCCTGCAGACCTCCTCCGCGAACACCCGTTTCGAGGGCACCGTGCTCGACGGAGTCTCCGTGCTCGCCGCCGGAACCGCCGCCCAGACCGTCGAGGTCGTCGGCGGGAGCCGCGTGTCCGGTGCGGGAGGGACGGGCATCGGCCGCGGCGGCAGCGCAGCGGTCACCGTGCTCTTCGCCGACAGCACCTTCGCCCGCTCGGACAACGGGGGTGCCCACGTGTCGCTGACCGGAGGGACGAACCACTACCGCGCATCCGGTTGCCGCTTCGACGGTGGCAAGCTCGAGTTGTCCGCCGCAGGCTTCGGGTCGGGATCGACCCTCCTGCATACGGCGAACGTCGAGACATCGGTGAAGCGCGTCGGCTTCCCCGACGACTCGGACCGGGTCATCACCGCGGGCAACATCTCCGTCTGACCGGCACCGGCTCCAGCACGGCACGCACCAGCACATCAGCTCCACCAGAAAGGATCACCATGACCGCAACCCCCGCATCCACCCCCGTCGCCGTCGTCACCGGAGGGGCGGCCGGGATCGGCTGGGAGATCGGCCGCCGCCTGGCAGCGGACGGATACACGGTGGTCGCCGGCGACCTGGTGCCCGGCTTCACCGAGTCTGCGCCGGTCGACGGGATCGTGCACCGCAGGCTCGACGTGACCGACCCGGAGGACGTCGCAGCAGTCTTCGACGGGATCGCGGCCGAGTTCGGCAGGATCGACGTGGTCGTGAACAACGCGGGCATCCAGCGTCACCGTGCGATCGAAGACCTGGCCTGGGACGAGTGGCGCGCGGTGGTCGACGTGAACCTGCACGGCGTCTTCCTCAGCCTGCAGGCGGCCGGACGGCACATGCTCGCGGCGGGAGGCGGACGCATCGTCAACATCTCCTCGATCTCGTCGCGCGGCTCGGCCGGGCGCGCGCCGTACGCGGCGACGAAGGCGGCGGTGATCGGCCTCACGGCCACGGCAGGCGCCGAGTGGGCGGCGCGCGGAGTCCGGGTGAACGCGGTGGCGCCCGGCTACGTGGACACCGGCGTCTTCCGCCAGGGGGTGGCAGCTGGCACCCTGAACGAGCAGACGATCCTCGCGCGCATCCCGGCCGGCCGTCTCGCCCAGGCCGAGGAGATCGCGGCGGCGGTGTCGTTCCTCGTCTCCGATCAGGCGTCGTACATGAACGGCCAGACCATCTACGTGGACGGCGGCTTCATGGTCGACTACGGGGTGCCGCTGGCCTCGGTGCCGAAGCCGTGAGCACCGTCGTCTCCTCCGCACCGGATGCGGTGGTGCGCGACCTCCGCACCTCCACCGTCTCCCTGCCGCTCGCCCGGCCCCTGCACCTCGGCGCGATGACCGTCACCCGGCGCGAGTACGCCGCCGTGCGGATCTCCGACGGCGAGGGCAGCACCGGGATCGCGTACGGGCTCACCCGCGAGGCTCCGATGGCCGAGCTGGTCGAACGGCTGATCGCGCAGCACGTCGTCGGCGGAGAGCTGGATGTGCCGGCGCTCTGGGACCGCGCACTGCGGGGGAGCGCCATCGTGGGTCGCGTCGGACTCGTGCGCCGGGCGATCGGCCTCGTGGACATCGCGCTCTGGGATCTGCTCGGACGCCGCAGCGGACGCCCGGTCTGGCAACTCGTCGGCGCAGACGACAGCCCGCGCCAGGCGATGCTGGTCGCCGCGTACCCGACACCGGGGCGCACTGTGAACGACCTCGTGGACGAGGTCGTCTCGCAGTCCGCCGACGGCTGGCCGCTCGTCAAGCTGTCGCGCTCGCCGGACACGGCGCTGATGCGCGAGTTGCTCTCCACGCTGCGCAGGGAACTGCCGGCGACCACCGGCATCGTCGTGGACGTCGGCTTCGGCTGGCCGGACGCCGACACGGCCATCGCCGAGGTCGCCGAGTGGGGCGACCCGGAACTCGCCTGGCTGGAAGACCCCCTGCTGCCGGAGGACGTGACCGGATGTGCGCGCCTGCGCAGCGCGACCGGCCTCCGCGTCGGAGTCGGTGACGAGGTCACGGACCCCGGCGTCCTCAAAGCTCTCGCCGATGGCGGCGCCATCGACCTGGCGCGGCTCGACGTCGTCGCCATCGGCGGGATCACCCCTGCGCTCGAGTTCGCCGCGTGGGCGGAGGACAGGGGGCTCCCGGTGTCCTGTCACATCAGCCCGGAGACGAGCGTGCACCTCGGCCACGGCGTCGGCGTCGAGACGTTCGGGCGCGGGCTAGGCGGCAACCCGTACGACCCGTCGCCGCAGCTGGTGGTCGGCGGTCCGGTCTTCGCGGACGGCACGGCGCGGCCGACGGCGGAGCCCGGCCTCGGGTTCTCCTTCGCGCCGGGTACCTTCGACTTCGGGAGGAACGCATGAATCGCAGCGTCGTCGTCACCGGGAGCGGCAAAGGCATCGGCAGAGGGATCGCGGAACGGCTCACCGCGGACGGCTGGACCGTCGTGGGGGTCGAGCGGAGCGCGTCCCGATCGGTGGAGGACGGCGTCTGCGCTGCCGTCGTGATCGGAGACAGCGCGGACAGGGCCACCCACCTGCGCGCGGCCGACGAAGCGAGAGCTCTCGCGCCGCTCGGCGGCTGGGTCAACAACGCCGGGATCACCCGCCGCACCCCGCTGCACGACCTGGACGAGGCCGCCGTGCGCGAGCTCGTCGACATCAACGGCCTCGGCTACCTGTGGGGATGCTCGGCCGCGGTCTCCGCATTCGTCGACCAGGGCACGCCGGGCGCCATCGTCAACGTCGGCTCCATCCACGGCCGCGCGAGCTTCGTCGACCACGCGGCGTACGAGTTCACCAAGGGTGGCATCGACGCCCTGACCCGTAGCGTCGCCGTGACCTACGGGCCGTACGGGATCCGTGCGAACACCGTCGCTCCCGGCGGTGTGCGCACGCCCCACCTGGATGCGCAGATCGCCGCGGCCGCCGACCCGGCCGCCGAGGAGCGCGCCCTCGCAGACGGGCCGCCGATGCGCAGGATCGCCACCGTCGAGGAGGTCGCGGCGCTCGCCGCGTTCCTGCTCGGAGACGAGGCGTCGTATCTCAGCGGCCAGTCGATCGCGGTGGACGGCGCCTGGACGGCGGCGTTCGGCGCACCGCAGGCCGACGCCGCCATCGCGGAACGGTTCGGGCTCAGGCCTTGAGCATGGAGGCGCGGCGGATCAGACCGCCGTGCACGTCGAATGTCGCGATGGTCTCCGTGCCGACGCCGTCGTTGACCACGTTCTCCCTGGCCACCACCCAGCGGTCGCCGAACAGGGCCGTCGCGTCGATGCTGCAGCTCAGCAGCGGGTTGTCGAGGCGTCCGGCGTAGAACGCGCGGATGGCCTCCCTGCCCACCAGCGGCGCGTCGGCGACGCCGGTCACCACCGCATCGTCGGCGTACGTGGCGACGAAGGCCTCGAGGTCGTGCGCGTTGAACGCATCCACCTGTGCTGTCACGGTCTGAAGCGCGGCGAGTGCCGTCATCCGGTGTCTCCTTCTGTGTGCGGGTCGCGCGGTCGTCGGCTGTCGGTCAGTCGATGCGGACGCCGCCGTTGACGTCGTAGGTCGCGCCGGTCACGAAGCCCGCCTTCGGTGAAGCGAGGGTGCCGATGATCCAGGCCACGTCGTTCGGCGCGCCGAAGCGGCCGAGCGGGATGGAGGATTCGAGCGCGTCGTGCCCGTCGTCCGAGAGCTGGTCGGTGATCGCGCTCGTCACGGGTCCGGGGGTGACGGCGTTGACGCGGATGCCCTCGGCGGAGAGGTGCCTGGCGAAGCTGCGCGTGATCGCCAGGATGGCGCCCTTGCTCGCCGCGTAGTGCATCCCGGTCTGCAGCGCGCCGACCTGGCCGGCGATGGAGGAGAGGTTGATGACGGAGCGGTCGCCCTCGGCCGCGCGCAGCAGGGGGAGGGCAGCCCTGGTGAGCAGGAAGGTGCCTCGGCCGTTGGTCTCCATGACCGCATCCCACTCGTCGATGTCGATGTCGTCGAAGTGGCGGTACGGGCAGACGCCTCCGTTGTTGACGAGGACGTGCAGGTCTCCCCACGCCTCCGCGACCTCCGCCACGAGCGCGTCGATGGATGCGGGGGAGCGGAGGTCGAGCCTGCTGACGTGCACCTCCGGTGCGCCCGCCGCGGTGCAGAGCTCGGCGACGCGGAGCGCTGCCGCCTCTCCCGAGGTGTACGTGAGCCAGACGGCGTTGCCGTCGGTGGCGAGTTGCACGGCGGTCGCCGCGCCGATTCCGGAGCTGGCCCCTGTGACGAGTGTACGGCGAGGATTCATACCCAGAACGCTATAGCATTTCGTCCGGATCTGCCGCGAAGAGCGTGGGGATGTGGCGATAAAACGCTAGATGCTATAGCGTTTTGACATGACTTCCGACCTTGTCGTGATCACCGACTACGACCTGCCGGGCAGCGCTGCGGACGACACGCTGCGCGCCGCGGGCCTGACAGCGCGCCGGGCCGCCTCCGCCTCCGCCGACGACATCGTCGCCGCGGCAGAGGACGCATCCGCCCTGATCGTGCAGTGGGCGCCGGTCACCGCCGACCTGCTCGACCGCCTCCCCTCCGTGCGCTTCATCAGCAGGCTGGGCATCGGCTACGACATGATCGACGTTGCAGCGGCGAGCGAGCGCGGCGTGCTCGTCGCCAACACCCCGGCGTACTGCATCGACGAGGTCGCGACGCACACCATCGCGATGATCCTCACGCTCGGCCGCGGCCTGGTCGGCTACGACCGCGCCGTGCGCAGCGGCGAATGGTCGGCCGTCGCCGCATCCCCGATGGCCATGCGCCCGTCGGCGACCACCGTCGCCGTGGTCGGCTACGGCCGCATCGGCTCCCTCGTCGCCCTCCGCTGCCGGGCGCTCGGGTTCCGGGTGATCGTGGCGGACCCGGTCGTCCCTGCCGCGCGCATCCTGGCGGACGGACTGGAGCCCGTCACCCTCGCCGACGCCGTAGCCCAGGCCGACGTGCTCACGCTGCACGCCCCGCTCACCGCCGCGACGCACCACCTGATCGGCCAGACGGCGCTCTCGTCGATGAAGCAGGGAAGCGTCATCGTCAACACCTGCCGCGGCCCGCTCATCGACGAGGAGGCCCTGGCCGACGCGCTCGAAGCTGGCAGGCTCGCCGGGGCGGCCATCGACGTCTTCGCGACGGAACCGCTCCCGTCCAGCAGCAGGCTCAGGATGCTCGACAACGTGCTGCTCACCCCACACGCCGCCTGGTACTCTCCTCAGGCGCTCGCCGACCTGCCGGTGCACGCAGCGAACAACATCATCGACCACTGGGCAGGCCGTCCTGTGCCCGCCGTCGTGAACGCGGCGGCCGCGCAGCCGGTGCGCTGAACGCCCGCCAGACCCGCTCGAACGAGGAGACAACCGGATGCGCTTCCTGCGACTCGGAGACCACGGCGCCGAACGCCCCCACCTGCGTGACACGGACGGCACCGTGTACGACCTGAGCGGCGTGACCGACGACATCGACCCTGCGTTCTTCGCCGCGGACGGCGTCGCCCGTGCCCGCGCCGCGCTGCAGGCCGGGGAGCTCCCCGTCGCGACCGGCTGGCAGGATCTCCGCGTCGGCGCGCCCGTCGCCCGCCCGGCGGCGATCGTCTGCATCGGCCAGAACTACGCGGCGCACGCCGCAGAGTCCGGGGCCGAGCCGCCCGAGCATCCCATCGTCTTCTTCAAGCACCCCAACACGCTCGTCGGCCCCGACGACGACGTGCTGCTGCCGCCGGGCGCCCAGCGCGCGGACTGGGAGGTGGAGCTCGCCGTCGTCATCGGCCGCAGGGCGCGCTACCTCTCCTCTCCCGCCGATGCGCTCGACCACATCGCCGGCTTCGCCGTTTCCAACGACGTGTCGGAGCGCGAATACCAGCTCGACGTCTCCGGCGGCCAGTGGTCCAAGGGCAAGTCGAGCGAGACGTTCAACCCGTTCGGCCCGGAACTGGTCACCCCGGACGAGGTCGACCACCGCGCACTCCGCCTCCGCTCCTCGGTGAACGGGTCGCCCAGGCAGGACTCGACGACGGCCGACATGATCTTCGGCGTCGAGCACCTGATCTGGCACCTCAGCCAGTTCATGGTCCTCGACCCGGGCGACATCATCAACACGGGAACCCCGCAGGGCGTCGCGCTCTCCGGACGCTTCCCGTACCTCGCAGACGAGGACACGATGGAGCTGACGATCGACGGGCTCGGAACGCAGCGCCAGCGGGTGCGCAGGGTGGTGCTCGCGGGCTAGGTCCGCTGTGGCCCATCGCTTCCGGCCGGGGGACACACAATAGAGGCATGACCTTCCACGCCTCCGATCGGGTGGTGCCCGTCACGGTGAACCGCATCGAGATCACGGCGCACATCCCGTTCGAGACGCTGCGCCACGCGTTCGAGGCCGAGGTGCCGCTCGTCGACGCCGCCCGGTTCGAGCAGCTCGTCGCATCCGGGGCGGAGTGGAAACGGTTCGCGCAGGAGGCGGAAGGCGCGGGCATCCACCGGTTCGTCGCGTTCTGGCGCAACTACCCGACGCCGATCATGCGCGTGGGCGGTGCGGACATCCCGAGTGCCGTCTACCTGATCGGCGACTACATCACGGCATCCAGAGTCTTCCGGCACGACCCGGCCGCGATGCTCTACACGCCGACCAGACTCGAACTGCACGCCGGCCGCGACGGAGGAACCATCCTCACCGTCGACCAGCCCAGCTCGCAGCTGGTCAGCCTCGGCAACAACAAGATCACCCAGGCGGGCTTCGAACTCGACAGGATGCTCGGCGACCTGCTCGAAGAGCTGGGCCTGCCGCGGCCGGAGGCGCTGCGGCGGTAGGGCTCGCTGCACGGGCCGTGGTGGCGACCCCGGGACGGCGCCCGACCAGGCATTCGGGCGAAGATTGCTTGACAGACGTTTGGTACCGAATGAAAATAGTACGGTACCGAACAGACGGGAGCAGGCATGTCACACGAACGCATCGCGCTCATCACCGGCGCCAATCAGGGCGTCGGATTCCAGGTTGCGAAAGAACTGGTCGCCGCAGGGGTCACGGTCCTGCTGGGGTCGCGGGACCTCGCGCGCGGGCAGGCCGCCGCAGCTCAGATCGGCGACGGCGCGATCCCCGTCCAGATCGACGTGACCGACACCGACTCCATCGCGGCGGCGGCGCGCTGGGTCGAGGACGAGTTCGGGCGGCTGGACCTGCTCGTCAACAACGCCGGGATCTCCCGCGCCGTCCAGACCGAAGGCGACTTCCTGGCGGACTACGAGACCAGGAACAGGGCGAGCACCGCATCGCTGGCAGAGATCAGGACGGTGTGGGAGACCAACGTCTTCGGCACGCTCGCCGTGTATCAGGCCATGCTGCCGCTCCTGCGGAAGTCGCAGGATGCACGCATCGTGAACGTCTCGAGCGGGGTGGGGTCACTGACCGCGAACGCCGATCCCTCCTACCCGTATCACTCCATGTTCGGCCCGGTCTATCCCGCATCGAAGGCAGCAGAGAACGCGATCACGCTGGCGATGATGGTCGAGCTCGAGTCCACCGACATCAAGATCAACCTCGTCTCGCCGGCCTTCACGGCGACCAATCTCAACGGGTTCGCGGGCACGGAATCGCTCGAAGACGGCTCGCGCGAGGTGGTCCGCGTGTGTCTGCTCGGTCCTGACGGGCCGAGCGGCACATTCACCCGCTGGGAGAACACGCCCATCCCCTGGTGAATACTGGGCCCATGACGGATACCGGGGAGCCGACGCTCGGCTCGTGGGCCAAACGCTACTACTACGCCAACCGGGCGGCCGTAGACGCGGTACTGCGCACTCACGGGATCGGCTCCACCCAGTGGGCGGTGCTCTACGAACTCGCCGGCAACGGCACCATGGCTCAGAGCGAACTCGGCCGCGCCCTGCACCTGGAGCGCGCGAGCCTCAGTGGAATCGTCACAACGCTCGTCCGCAAAGGTCTCGTCGAGCAGTCCCCTTCCCCCCGTGACCAGCGCCAGAGACTCCTCACCCTGACCGCCGCAGGGCACGACCTGTGGAACACCGTGCCTGACCCGTTCGCCGACGTCCGCGCCGTCGCCCTCGACGGCATCGACCCCGCGGAGATCGCCACGGCGATCCGCGTCCTGCGCCAGGCGACCACCACCCTCGACAACCACGCGTTCTGACCGGACTTCGTCGCCCGTTTCGAAGGTGTCGAGGCCGCCCAGGAGGAGCAGGCCTCGAAGCGGTAGCCCTACCCCTCCGCCCGCACCCCCGCATCCGGCGCCGCGACCGGCACCAGGCGTCGCAGCTGAGTCACGTGCTTCGGGCTCAGCTCGTCCAGGCTCGCCACTTCGAGGAGCTGCATCGTGCGCACGATCTGGTCGCGCAGGATCTCGATGGTGCGATCGACGCCGCCGCGGCCTCCGGCCATCAGGCCGTAGAGGTATGCGCGGCCGATCAGGGTGAATTTCGCGCCGAGCGCGTAGGCCGCCACGATGTCCGCACCGTTCATGATGCCGGTGTCGATCGCGATCTCGGTGTCTGCTCCGACCTCGCGCACCACCTGGGGGAGCAGGTGGAACGGGATGGGCGCTCGGTCGAGCTGGCGGCCTCCGTGGTTGGAGAGCACGATGCCGTCGACGCCGAGGTCGACCAGGCGGCGGGAGTCTTCGACGTTCTGGACGCCCTTGATGACGATTTTGCCCGGGAACAGGTCGCGGATGATCGCGAGGTCGTCGAAGCTGATGGAGGGGTCCATCGCCGCGTTGAGGAGGTCGCCGACCGTGCCGCCCGTCGCGGAGAGCGAGGCGAATTCGAGTTTCGGCGTGGTGAGGAAGTCGTACCACCACCAGGGGCGCGGGATCGCGTTGACGATCGTGCCGAGCGTCAGCTGCGGCGGGATGGAGAAGCCGTTGCGCTTGTCGCGGAGGCGGGCGCCGGCGACCGGCGTGTCGACGGTGAAGAACAGGGTGTCGAAATCGCTCGCGGCCGCGCGGCGGACGAGTTCGTAGGAGATCTCGCGGTCGCGCATCACATACAGCTGGAACCAGTTGCGGCCGTGCGGGTTGGCGGCCTTCACGTCCTCGATCGAGGTGGTGCCCAGCGTCGACAGCGTGAACGGGATCCCGGCGGCGGCAGCTGCCCCCGCCCCGGCCGTCTCGCCCTCCGTCTGCATCAGCCGGGTGAAGCCGGTCGGGGCGATGCCGAACGGCAGCGACGACGGGCCGCCCCAGATCGTGCACGACGTGTCGACCGTCGACACGTCGCGGAGGATCGACGGGTGGAACTCGATGTCCTCGAACGCCTGGCGCGCACGGGCGAGCGAGAGCTCCCCTTCCGCAGCGCCCTCGGTGTAGTCGAACGCGGCCTTCGGGGTACGGCGCTTGGCGATCGTGCGCAGATCGCCGATGGTGAGCGCGCCCTGCAGGCGGCGCTTCTTCGCGTCGAGTTCCGGCTTCTTGAACTTCATGAGCTCCAGAAGCTCGGCGGGTTTGGGGACCTGGCGAGTGACCATGATGCTGCCTAACGGGGTTCGTGGTGGACGGGAACGGGGAGAACGGAGGAGGCGTCGCGGTAGTAGCCGCTGATGTGGTCGTGGATCCTGGACTGCGCACCGGCCCTGTCGCCGGAGGTGATCGCATCCACGATCGCGCGGTGCTCGCCGCGCAGCCGGGCGGCCATCGCCTCCCAGTCCTGGATGCGGCCGAGCCCGGAGACGACGTAGCTCTCGATGGAGGTGCGCAGCCCGGCCATCATCGCGGCGACCACGGAGTTTCCGGATGCGTCGGCGAGCGCCAGGTGGAACTGCGCGTCGAGCGCCAGGAACTCCTCGGGCGTGAGCGTCGGGTCGTCCATCGCATCCAGCAGCTGCTCTGCATCGTCGAGCCGGATGCCGGACGGCCGCTCGGCGAGGTCGACCGCCACGGCCGTCTCCAGCAGGAGACGGGTGCGCACCACGTCGGCGACGGGGAAGTTGCTCGCGGCGACCTGCAGCCGCATGAGGGCCTGCATCCCGCCGACGGGACGCGCGACGATGATCGCGCCGGAGCTCGGACCGGAGCCGGTCTGGGTGCGGACCAGTCCCATCGCTTCGAGGACGCGGATCGCCTCGCGCACGCTCGACCTGGCCACGCCCAGCTCGGCCGCGAGGGTGCGCTCGGGCGGGAGGTGGTCGCCGACGCGCAGCTCGCCGTCGACGAGCCGAGCTTCGATGGAGGCGAGCACGCCCTCCCAGGCGCGGGGCTCGGTGGTCATCGCGCTCTCCCTCGTGTGGTCAGACCATGTGGTCCGTCCACACTAGCGACGGGCCGCCCGGATGTCCAGGCGGCCCGTCGCGGTCAGGCAATCAGGCGGTACACGGTTACGCCGTCACCGCCGCGCCCTCCTCCGCCACCGCAGCGCTCGCCGCGGCCACCGCATCCTGCGACGGCGCGGAAGCCAGCGCCTTCCGCGACCCGAGGAACAGCACGGCGCCGAGCGCGAACGTGAGCAGTTCGGTCGCCGTCATCGCCCAGATCACGCCGTTCAGCCCGAAGACCGCATTGCCGACCAGCACCACCGGGATGAACAGGATGCCCTGCGACACGGCCATGATCGTCGCGTTCCTGATCTGCTCCGTCGCCTGGAACACTGCGATCACCAGACCGGTGAACCCGTTGAACAGGGTGGAGATGAGCATGGCGGTGAGGATGAGCGTGCCGTCGGAGATCACGGACGGGTCCGCGCTGAACAGGGCGAAGACCTGGTCGCGGAACAGGAACACGATGGACGAGAACACGAGCGTGATCCCGGCGATGGCCACCGCGCTGCCGACGATCGCGCCGCGCAGCCTGGCGTGGTTGCGGGCACCGTATGCGTAGGCGAACAGCGGTATGGCTCCCATGAACACGCCCATGCAGATCATCTCCGGCAGCTGCACGATGCGGAGGGCGACGCCCATCGCCGCCAGCAATGCGTCTCCGTATGCGATGGCGATCCAGTTCATGACGAGGGTCGTCACGATGAGGAACGACGACATCAGCAACTCGGAGGCTCCGACGCCGAACACGGTCTTCAGCATCTCCGGGTCCGCCCGGAAGTGGCGAGGGGCCAGCGAGACCGCGCTGCTCTTCTTCGTCAGCCACCAGATGTAGTAGCCGACGGTCACGACGTTGGACAGCCCGAGCGCGATGCCTGCGCCGAGCACGCCCCAGCCGAGCACGAGGATGAACAGCACGTCCAGCACCAGGTTGGCGACAGTGGATGCGATGAGCCCGGTCATCGAGGCGACGGCCGCGCCCTCCGCACGCACCAGCTGTTCGAGCGCGAACGCGGCGACCAGCACCGGCGCGAAGCCGAACATCGCCCCGATGTAGAGGGCCGTCGGTTCGAGGGATGCCCCGCTGGCGCCGACCGCCGTGGCGAGCGGCACGGCGAAGATCACGCCGAGCACGCCGATGACGACGCCGGCCGCCAGCGCACCCCACAGGGTGAACGACGACACCTGCTTGATCCTGGTGGCCGCACCGGCGGCGGAGGCCTGATCCGCATCCGGGTCGTCCTGCATCCCGAGCAGCCGCGAGACGAAGGTGCCTCCGCCGACGCCGAAGACGCCGCCGATCGCCATCACGAGGGCGAACACCGGGAGGGAGAAGGTGAGGGCGGCGAGCAGCGGTGTGGAGTGCAGTGCGCCGATGAAGCCGGCGTTGATGATGTTGTAGACGACGCCGACGGAGAAACCGGCGACCATGGGCACGCAGAGGTGCACCAGGGAGCGCCAGATGGGCGCAGAGGCGAGGTAGGTACGGTTCGAGGACATGACGGAACCTCCGTTCCGGGTAACGGCTTTTTTCGGTGGGTGTGAGGGTGGGGGAGGGTGCGCGCTACGAGTCGAGCGTGTCCGTGACGCGTCGGAGGAGCGCGATGAGGCGGTCCTGTTCCTCGGTGTCGAGAACGGAGAAGGTGCGTTCCTGCTCGGCGGCGAGGTCGTTCTGGAATCCAGCGACGACCTCTGCGCCCTCCGGGGTGACGCTGATGAGCTTCACCCGCGAGTCGTCCGGGGACGGCGTGCGCGTGATGTAGCCGCGTTCTTCCAGTCCCTGCAGGAGGCTGGCGACACTGGCCGGGGTGGTGCCGGACATCTCGGAGAGTTCCCGGGCGATCACGCCGTTCTCCTGATGCTCTTCGATGTATCCGAGCGTGAACGCCTGCGACCTGCTCAGGCCGCTGGTGCGCACCCAGGCGTCCGCCGTCGCTCGCTGGGCGAACGAGAGCGTGCGGATGAGGGCGGTCAGCTGTTCCGATCGGGATGACATAGTTAGAAACCTAATAGTTAGAAATCAAACTGTCAAGCAACGGATGAGCAGCCCGTCGCGATCAAGATGATGCCCCGGTCCCACACCGCCTCCGCGGCGCTGGCACCGCCGCCCGATTAGCAGGAGACGCCCGGCCCGTAGCGTCGAAGCATGAGCGACAACACCCGTCCGACCACCGAGTCCGCCGCCCAGAATCCCCCGCCGAGGAAGCGGGGACGGAAGTTCCTTCGCGTCACCATCGTGACGATCGTCAGCATCGTTTCCGTGGTGGTGATCGCCCTCGCGACCACCACGACGATCAACGCCATCGCCACCGCCTCCGAGGCGAACGAGATCAGGAAGTACGGCCGGCTGGTCGACGTCGACGGAAAGAAGATCAACGTCGACATCCAGGGAGCGGGCGCCCAGACCATCGTGCTGCTGCCCGGCTTCGGCACCGGCTCGCCCGTCATCGACTTCGCACCCCTCGTCGACAAACTGAAGGCGAACTACCGCACGGTCGTCGTCGAGCCGTTCGGATACGGCCTGAGCGACGAGACCGACCGGCCGCGCACCAACGCGAACATCGCCAGGGAGGTGCACAGTGCCCTGCAGGCGCTGCACATCGACCGGTACGTCCTGGGCGGCCACTCCATCGCCGGGATCTACGGACTCCAGTATGTGAACACCTATCGCGACGAGGTGACCGCCTTCGTCGGCATCGACACCAGCGTTCCCACCCAGCCGGGCATCGACGAGGAGCTCAACGTCGCGGGACTCCGCACCCTCAAGACCCTCGGCCTCGTCCGGGTCCTGACCGCGCTGGGCGACGACCCGTACACCGGGCTCCCGTACACCGACGCGCAGAAGTACCAGTCGAAGATCATCTCCCTCCGCAACGGGTTCACCGACACGTACGCCGACGAGATGGAGCGGTTCGGCTCCAACTTCCACGACGCACAGAAGCTGGCCTTCCCGAAAGACCTCCCACTCCTGCTGTTCGTGCAGTCGGACAACATCGACGTCGAGGGCTGGATGACGCTGCACACGGAGCAGGTGGCCAGTGTCGAGCGCAGCGAACTCATCCCGCTCGACGCCGACCACTACCTGCACCACACGAAGTCGGCGGAGATCGCATCGGCGATGAACGCCTTCCTCACGGCCGGCTGACGCGCATCCGGCGACCTCGTGGCAGGATGCTTGCGATAGCCATCCACATCGCCAGGAGGTCGCCATGCCGTCCCGCAACCACCGCGTCGCCGTCCTCGTCCTCGACGGCGCGAAACCCCTCGACGTCGGTATCCCGGCCCAGGTGTTCTCGCACCGGCCGAGCATGCCGTACGAGGTGCGCGTCTGCGGGGCGGCGCCGGGTCTCGTGACCGGCGGGGACGGCCTCTCGTACCATGTTGCAGACGGCCTCGATGCCCTCGCGGAGGCGGACACGGTGTTCGTCCCGGGATACCGGGAGCCGGCGACCACGGAGCCGTCCGCAGCGGTCGTGGCGGCGCTCCGGGCCGCCAACGAGCGCGGGGCGCGCCTCGCCGCGATCTCGACGGGAGCGTTCGCGCTCGCCGCAGCCGGACTCCTCGACGGCAAGCGCGCCACCACGCACTGGCACTACACGAGGGCGCTCGCCGCCAGGTACCCGCTCGTGCAGGTGGACGAGAACGTGCTGTTCGTCGACGAGGGCGACGTGCTCACCTCGGCGGGTGCCGCCTCCGGGATCGACCTGAGCCTGCACCTGGTGCGGCGCGACCACGGCGTCGGCCTGTCCAACCACGTCGCGCGCCGGCTGGTCGCCGCCCCGTATCGCAGCGGCGGGCAGGCGCAGTACGTGCCGCGCAGTGTTCCCGAGCCGCTCGGCGACCTGTTCGCGACGACCAGGGCGTGGGCGCTGGAGCACCTGGCCGAGCCGCTGACACTGGATGCGCTCGCCCGCAACGCCCGCGTGTCCCCGCGCACGTTCTCCCGCCGCTTCGTGGAGGACACCGGGTACACCCCGATGCAGTGGGTGCTCCGGGCGCGCGTCGACCTGGCCCGCGAGCTGCTCGAACGCAGCGACCTCGGCGTCGAGCAGATCGCCGACAGCGTCGGCCTCGGCAGCGGAGCGAACCTGCGGCTGCACTTCCAGCGCATCCTGGGCACGTCGCCGACGGAGTACCGGCACACGTTCTCGGCCTAGGCGAGATCCTTGCGCACGCTGTCTTTCGAGCCACTGTCGCATCCCGTCGCGGCGATCGAGCATGGAAGACGGAACGAAAGGAACCCCTCCCCATGACCCGCATCGCCATCAACGGCTTCGGCCGCATCGGACGCAACACCCTCCGCGCACTGCTGGAGCGCGGCAGCGACCTGGAGGTCGTCGCCGTCAACGATCTGACCGCTCCGGAGACGCTCGCCCACCTGCTGAAGTACGACAGCACGCTCGGCCGTCTGGGCCGCAGCGTCGAGGTGGATGGGACGGACCTCGTGGTCGACGGCCGCCGCATCCGGGTGCTGGCCGAGCGCGAGCCTGCCGACCTTCCCTGGGCGGAGCTGGGCGTGGAGCTCGTGCTCGAATCGACCGGGCGCTTCACGTCTGCGGAGTCCGCGCGCGCCCACCTGCGCGCCGGTGCCAAGCGCGTCCTGGTCAGCGCACCCTCCGACGGCGCGGACGTCACCCTCGCCTACGGCGTCAACACCGACGCGTACGACCCGGAGAAGCACGTCATCGTCTCCAACGCCTCCTGCACGACCAACGCCCTCGCGCCGCTCGCCTCCGTCCTGGACGACCTGGCCGGCATCGAACACGGCTTCATGACCACGGTCCACGCGTACACCCAGGAGCAGAACCTGCAGGACGGGCCGCACCGCGACCTCCGCAGGGCGCGCGCGGCCGGCGTGAACATCGTGCCGACCACCACGGGCGCGGCGAAGGCGATCGGCCTGGTGCTTCCGAACCTCGACGGCAAGCTCTCCGGGGACTCCATCCGCGTGCCCGTCCCCGTCGGCTCGATCGTGGAACTGAACACCACCGTCTCGCGCGAGGTGACGCTCGACGAGGTGCTCGCCGCCTACCGCGACGCGGCCGCCGGACCGCTGAACGGCGTGCTTGAGTACGCGGACGAGCCGCTGGTCTCCTCCGACATCACGGGCCAGCCCGCCTCCTCGATCTTCGACTCCGCGCTCACCAGGGTGAGCGGCAAGCACGTGAAGGTGGTCGCCTGGTACGACAACGAGTGGGGCTTCTCGAACCGGGTGGTGGACACGCTGGAGCTGCTCGCAGCGTGAGCGCCGCATCCTGAGTCGCCGCATCCCGTCGCGCACGGAACGGCCGAGCCCGCAACCGGTGGTGCCCGGCCGTTCCCGCGCGTAGAACGCAGGTATGAAAGCACTCACCTGGCAAGCGAACAAGCGCGTCGACGTGGTCGACGTGCCCGACCCGCGGATCGAGCAGCCCACCGACGTCGTCATCCGCATCACCTCGACGGCCATCTGCGGCTCCGACCTGCACCTGTACGACGTGCTCGGCCCGTTCCTCTCAAAAGGGGATGTGCTCGGTCACGAGCCGATGGGCATCGTGGAGGAGGTGGGCTCTGCCGTCCGGTCGCTCAGCGTCGGTGACCGTGTCGTCATCCCGTTCGTGATCGCGTGCGGCGACTGCTACATGTGCAGGCTCGGGCTGACGACGCAGTGCGAGACCACCCAGAACCGCGAACACGGCACCGGGGCGTCCCTCTACGGCTACACCGAGCTGTACGGGTCCGTCCCCGGCGGCCAGGCGGAGCGCCTGCGCGTGCCGATGGCCGACTTCAACGCCCTCCGCGTCGGCAGCGAACTGCCGGACGACCGCTACCTCTTCCTCAGCGACATCCTGCCGACGGCCTGGCAGGGGGTGCAGTACGCGAACGTTCCGGAGGGCGGGACGCTTGGCGTGATCGGGCTCGGCCCCGTCGGCCAGTTCGCCAGCCGCATCGGCAAGCACCTCGGCTACCAGGTGGTCGCCGTCGACCCTGTGCCGGAGCGCAGGGAGATGGCCGAACGCCACGGCATCGACACCTTCGACCTCAGCGACGACGCGGCGGCCTGGCTCCGCGAGGCGACGGACGGCCGCGGGCCGGACGCCGTGGTCGACGCGGTCGGGATGGAGGCGCACGGCAACACGGTGGCCGGTGTCGCCCAGTCCGCCGTCGGCCTGCTGCCAGACCCGGTGGCCAAGAAGCTGATGACGACCGTCGGCGTCGACCGGCTCTCCGCGATGATGCTCGCCTTCGACGCGGTGCGCCGCGGGGGCACGGTCTCCCTCAGCGGCGTCTACGCGGGTGTCGCAGACCCTGTGCCGTTCATGAACCTGTTCGACAAGCAGGTCGCCATCCGGATGGGCCAGTGCAACGTGCACACCTGGCGCGACGACATCCTCCCCCTGGTCGAAGACCCCGCAGACCCGCTCGGCACGGAAGACCTCGTCACCCACCGCGTCGGCCTGGAGGAGGCGCCGAGGATGTACGACCTGTTCCGCGACAAGGAGGACGGCTGCATCAAGGTGGTGCTCACGCCCTGAGGCGAAGAGGAACCTGGCCGCCACCGCCGATGACTTCGGTGGCGGCCAGGAGCTAGGCGCCCGCGAGGGGGATGAACACCCGCATGGTGCTCGGGCCACGGTTGGCCCATTGGAAGTAGGGGCGCAGTTCGACCACGGCTGCCGTGCGCGGGTCCGCGTGCGGCGCGGTCCCGTACGGCCAGCCGCCAAAGGCGGAGGAGACGAGGTCGACGGGAGCCGCCGCCCCGTCGGGCGTCGCGGTGGGCGCGGTGTCGGAGCGGAGGCGCACCGCATCCACGTGGTCGCCGTCCGGGAGGTCGGTCGACTCGACGCAGAGCACGAGCGGGCCGCGCTCGACGGCCGCCGTGCCGCGCAGCGCGTCGATCCGCGGGTCAGGGTAGGTGAGGCGCGGTGTCATGGGCAGGTCGAGGAGCAGCGGCTCTGCCGGATCGAAGACCCGGCGCACCCGCACGTAGCCGTCCTTCGGCAGCACCGGCTCGCCTCCCAGCGAGACGTCTGCGCCGGACGCCCACGACGGGATGCGCACGCTCAGCTCGATCTCCTCGGCAGCGTCCACGGTCACGGAGACCCGGCCGTCGAACGGGTAGCCGGGTGCGCGCACCTGGATGCGCACGGGCGACCCGGCGACGGACGTCTCGATGTCGATGTCGCCGAACTGGTGGAGCTGCACGCCGTCCGGCGACGCCGTCGCCACGTAGGACGCGACGCTCGCCAGCGTGCGCGCAACGTTCGTCGGGCAGCACGAGACCTCGAACCACGGCGCGCGCAGGCTCGCCTCCGCGCGCTCGCTGAGCTGGTCCTCCGCAGGAACGGACCCGAGCTCGCGCTGATGCAGCGTGTTCGCGTAGTAGAACGCCCGTCCGTCCTCCCGTGGGGAGACCAGCACAGCGTTGAGCAGGGTTCGCTCGATGACGTCCGCATACGCCGCGTCCCCGCTCTGCAGGAGCAGCCGCCAGCTGAGCATGACCGACCCGATCGCGGCACAGGTCTCCGCGTACGCCCGATCCGGCGGCAGCTCGAAGTCGCTACCGAACTCCTCGTTCTGGTGGTGCGAGCCGACGCCGCCGGTGAGGTAGGTCCTGGTCGCCACCGTGTGCGCCCACTGCCGCTCCACGGCGGCGAGCAGCGCGTCGTCGCCGAACTCGACCGCCACATCCACCGCCCCGGCCGCGAGGTACTCCGCGCGCACAGCGTGGCCGCGCAGGGTGTCGGCGTCCCGTACCGGAACGTCGTCGAGGAAGTATTCGCTCGACTGGAAGAGCGTGGTCTTCAGACGCCTACGGCCCCTGCGCTCGATGAAGCTGCGGGCGAGGTCGAGATACCGCGGTTCGGAGAGCGCCCTGCCGAGTTCGGCGAGGGCGGGCTCGATCTCCGGATGCCCGCAGATCGCATCCCGGCCGTCCGGCCCGAACTCGCGGTAGACGTGGTCGGCGAGGCGGCGGGCGACGTCCACGATCAGGTCGTCGTGCCCGGTGCGCACGCGGGCGACCGCCGCCTGGAACAGGTGGCCGAAGCAGTACAGCTCGTGCCCCCACTCCAGATCGGAGAACCGCGGGCGCTGCCCCTCCCTGCCGAACGAGGTGTGGAGGTAGCCGTCGGGCTCCTGCGCCGCCGCGACGCGTTCCACCAGCGAGCGGTACGTCTCCGCCAGTGCGGCATCCTGGGTGCGGCCGAGCTCCCACGCCATCGCCTCGAGCAGCTTGTAGACCTCGGAGTCCACGAACTCGATGCCGTCGTGGTGCTCGGCGACGGTACCGTCCGCCGCCCTGTCGAAGTTCCCGATCCAGCCGATGCGCTCCATCCAGGTGAGGCAGTGGTCGATGACGGCCGAGGCGTTCAGCTCCTGCTTCTCCGCCCAGAATCCGCCGACGAAGCGCACCTCGTCCTGACCGAGCGGCCGGAGAGCCGACCGGGACGGGCTGACCGGACCGCCGGTCCTGGTCGCGTCGAGAGTGTCGGTCATCGTTCTCCTAGAGAGTGGGTGCGGCGGGCCGCGTCGAGCGTGAGGGTGAGGAAGCAGCTGGCCGTCCAGGTGTATGCGCGGTCGCGCAGACCGGCGCCGGTCACGGCGTCGAAGTTCTCGGCGAAGCCCGACCGTTCGCAGGCCGCGCGGAACCGGAGGCTCACCTGGTCGGCGAGGTCGGTGTGGCCCGCGCGCCGCAGACCGTCCTCGATGAGGAAGGTGGACGGTGCCCAGATCGGACCTCGCCAATATCCGTCGCTCTCGTAGAGCGGCGACGTGACGGGTTCGGTGGCCGGGCCCCACTCGGTGAGGTGCGCCGCGATCGTCCGGGCCAGGGTGGAGGCGACCTCCGCGGGAAGGCGTTCGCCGAGCACGATGGGGAGTGCGTTGAGCAGGCTGGTCGCCGATGCCGGTTCGCCGCTCAGCGCATCCAGGGCGAGGAAGCCGTCTCCGGTCCAGAGCCGGTCGAACAGGGCGGCCTCGATCGTCGCCGCCTCCGCCTTCCACTCGGGTGCGCTCAGCCCCAGCATCGCCGCAAGCTCCTGGAGCTCGTGCAGCTGCAGGAGCAGGAAGGCGGAGAGGTCGGGCGAGACGATCACCCGCGACCGGTCGAACGTCGTGGAGTTGTCCCAGCCGCTGTCGTTGCCGTGCTGGTAGTAGGGCAGCGGATGCGCGGGCGTGCGGCGGAAGTCCAGCCAGAAGCGCGTCCAGGCGGCCAGCCGCCGGTACACCTCGTGCAGTTCCGCCGCGGTGAACGGCCGGGACGACCGCGCGCGCAGCTGGGCGAACGCCCAGCCGTGGATCGGCGGCTTGACGAAGTTGTAGAGCACCTCCGAGTGGGTCAGCGAGTCCGGCAACGCGCCGGACGCCTCCTGGTGGTCGAAGGGGAGGAGGAACTGGGCGAGCGCAGCATCCGGGTCGGCCTCCGCGAGCGCGATGGCGTTGAAGCAGTGGTCCCAGCTCCAGACCTTGTCCATCCAGTGCTTGGACATCAGGACGGCTTCCCGCCCGACGAACCCGGATGGCGCGACGGTGGCGGACCACATCACGTACGCGGCCTTGCGGACGGCGGCGTCGAGTTCGCCGCGGGCGCTCCCGGCGTCCCCGGCCAAACGGCTCGCGTAGTCCTCGAACTCACGGGCCTGCCTGGCGACGATCTCGTCGAAGTCGGTTGCGCCGTCGTAGGCGGCAGCCGCCGTGTCCAGCTCCTCGACCGCCAGCTCCCATGCCACGCCGGAATCGAGCGTGACCGACCGCTCTGCCGAACCCACCGTTCCGGCGCCGACCACCGTCGCCTCGCCGGAGAGCACCGTGAACCGGTACCGCCGTCCGGACTCGTAGCTGGTGAGCACCACGGCGCCGTCCAGCGGATCGCGGAAGAGGTAGGCGCCGGTGAACGGGGTCAGCTCGCCGGACGCGACGAACCGCATCCCGAGACCGGTGCCCCGGAAGCGGATGGTGCTGCGCCCGTCGAAGACGGCATCGACGCGGCCGCCCTCCGCGACCCAGGAGAGGACCTCCGGCGCCAGGACCAGACGCGGAGACACCAGGGCGCCGCCCGCCTCGGGCAGCAGCCGCAGGATGGGGTGCATCCCGGTCTGGTGCGTCACCAGGTGCACGTCCTCGGCTCGCTCGTGCAGGCCGACGATGCGGGAGAGGTCGATCCACGCGCCGCGCGTCGAGAAGGGGACCTCGTCGATGTCGAGGGGCGTCATCGCCTCAGTCCTTCACCGCGCCGGCGGTCACGCCGGCGGCGACGTACTTCTGGGCGATCACGAGCAGCACGGCGGCCGGGATGGATGCGACGACGGCGGTCGCCATGATCGCGTTCCACTCCTGGTTGTTGTTGCCGATGTACTTGTAGATGCCGAGCGTGATCGTCTGCATCGTGCCGCCGCTGTTGAGCGTCGACGAGAAGATGAAGTCCGACCACGCCCACAGGAACGCGAACAGCGACACCGTGACCACCGAGTTGCGGCTCACCGGCAGCACGATGGAGCGGAACGTCCGCCAGCTCCCCGCGCCGTCGATCTTGGCGGCGCTCATCAGCTCGTCGGGGATGCCGGACATGAACGCGGTGAAGATCAGCACGCCGAACGGCACCGCGAGCGTGGAGTCGGCGATGATCAGCCCCCAGAGCGTGTTGAGGATCCCGAGGTTGAGGTAGATCGCGTAGAAGCCCATCGCCATGATGATGCCGGGGATCATCTGCGCGATCAGCAGCACGAAGTTGAGCACTCCGCGGCCTCGCGGACGCAGCTTCGCCAGCGAGTACGCCGCGGGCGCCGAGATGGCTACGGTCAGGATCACCGTGCCGAGGCCGACGAGCAGGCTCGTGCCGAGGTAGGGGAGCTGCTGGCTGATCACCGCCTGGTAGCCCTCGAACGTCGCGTGGATCGGGAACAGGTTCGGCGGGCTCTTCCGCATCTCGGTGGTGGGCGTGAGCGAGACGTTGATCATCCAGTAGACGGGGAAGAGCATGATCAGGGTCAGCACGACCCCGACGATCGTCTTCCACCACGGTCGCTTCCCGTTCATGCGGCGTCCTGCTTTCGCTGCGTGCGGATGTAGATGAGCCCGAAGATCAGGGCGATGACGATCAGGACGTTGCCGACGGCCGCCGCCGGGCTGAAGTCGGGCAGCGTGGATGCGAAGCCCAGCTGGTACGACCAGGTCGCGAACGTCGTCGACGACGTGCCCGGCCCACCGCGGGTCATGATCCAGATGATGTCGAACACCTTGAGGGTGTAGATCAGGCCGAGCAGGATCGTGATGGCCGAGACCGGCTTCAGCAGCGGGAAGGTGACCCGCCAGAACTTCTGCCACCCGTTCGCGCCGTCGAGGGATGCGGCCTCGTAGAGGTCGGTCGGGATGTTCTGCAGGCCCGAGTAGATGATCACCAGGTTGAACGGGATGCCGATCCAGATGTTCGCGATGATCACGCTGGTGAGTGCCCAGTCCGGCGACGTCAGCCAGTTGACCCCGGAGAGCCCGAAGGCGTTGAGGGTGGCGTTCACCACCCCGGAGTCGCTGTTGAGCATCCAGGACCAGGTGGAGGCCGAGACGATCAGCGGGAGCAGCCACGGCACCAGGAACAGGGCGCGCAGCGTGGCCGACAGCCGGAAGTTCTGGTAGAAGAACACGGCCAGCGCCATCCCGATCGTGAACTGGAAGACGATCGAGACGATGGTGAAGAGGGCGGTGTGCAGGAAGGCCGGCCCGAAGGTCGGATCCTGGAACACCTTGACGTAGTTGTCGAACCCGACGAACGGAGCGCCGCCCTGGACGAAGGACCGGACGGTGTAGTCGCGGACGCTGAGCTCGATGTTGCGGTAGAGGGGGTAGGCGTAGAACACCGCCAGGTAGATCACTACCGGGGCGAGGAACGCCCAGGCGGCCCACTGCGTGGAGCGCCGGGAGCGCCGTCGAGACCGGGGTGGGGTGGCGACGTGCGCCACCCCACCGTGGTCTCCGACAGAACCGGGCGGCACTGTCTGGGTGGTTGTCATCGGTTGTACCTCAGGTGCGTTTCGGTTCGGATTACTTGGTGGCTGCCGCTGCGGCGGACTGGGCTGCCTTGAGTGCGGCCTCCGGAGTCTGGGCGCCGCTCAGCGCGTTCTGCACCGCACCCCAGAGCTGCTGGGAGATCTTCGGGTACTTGGTGCCGAGGTTGTCGCTGGTGCGACCCTTGGCGGCCGCGACCGCGTCGACCCACGGCTGCAGTTCCGGGTTGGCCGCGACCTGCTCCTTCTGCGCTGCCGAGGTCGGAGCGATGTAGGAGAGGGTCGTGTCCGTCTTGACGAAGTTCTTCGTGCTCGTCAGGCAGTCCGCGATCTTCTTGGAGGTGGCGTAGCGGGCGGTGTCCTTCTGGACGGGGAGCGTCATGAACTCGCCGCCGGTCGGTGCGGCCGCCGCGCCTCCGTCGATGCCGGGAACCGTGAGGATGCCGTAGTCGATACCGGCCTTCTTCACGTTGCCCAGCTGCCAGGTGCCGTTCTCGCCGAACGCGAAGTCACCGGTGGCGAACTCCTGCCAGCTGGTGGTCTGCGTGTTGTTGATGACCGAGTTGGGCGCGTAGCCCTTCTTGACCCAGTCCGTCCAGAGCGTGAGGGCCTGGACGGCCTTGTCGGAGTCGAGCTTCTTCAGGTCGGCGCCGGAACCCCAGAACCACGGCAGGAACTGGAAGCTGCCCTCCTCCGTGCCGATGGCCGAGAAGGTGATGCCCTTCTTGCCGGCGGCCGTGACCTTCGCGAGAGCGTCGGTGAGGCTGTTCCAGTCCTTGACGGTGCTGATGTCGACCCCCGCGGTCTTCAGCACCGCCTTGTTGTAGTAGAGGGCGAGGGTGTTCGCGCCGATCGGCACGCCGTACGTCTTCCCGTCCACGACGCCCGCGGCAAGGATGTTCTTCTGGATGTCGGACGTGTCCAGCTTGTTCTCGCCGGTGTCGGTGAGGATGCCGGCGTCGGCCAGGGTCGAGACGACGGGGTTGTCGACGAGCAGCAGGTCGGGGGAGTTGCCCTGCTGGCCGGCGAGCAGCGCCTTGTTGGTGAGGTCGCTGGTGTCGTATCCGGTGCGCTTGATCGTCACTCCGGCGTCGGTGCCGCACTGCTCGACGAGCTTGGTCCAGTCGGCCGAAGCGTCGAACTGCGGGTACGGGTCCCAGAACGTGTACGTCCCTCCGGCGCTGCTGCTCGAGCCGGAGCCCGAGCCGGAGCAGGCGGCAACGCCCGCGACGATCGCGGCGGCGACGACCGCAGCGCCGACGAGCCGGCTGGTCTTCTTGGTGATCACAGTATTCCTCCTTGAATCATGCATTGCGGGTGGCCGACCGGGCTGCGCGAGACCGTCATCGGGTGCTCCCACGGTCGGTGATCTCCGGCGCGACGAATCTCGTCACCGCCGGTCCGGCGAGATCGGGGGAGGTGATCCGCCGGACGAGCTGCCGGACCGCTGAACGGCCCAGCTGATCGGGGGAGCTCTCGACCGCCGTGTACGGCAGCGAGAACGCCCTTCCGAAGTCTTGTGCGTACAGGCTGACGACCGAGAGGTCGTCCGGGACGCTGACGCCGCGCGCGGTGAGCACGGACGGGAGCGCGGCGATCGTGGCGTCGTTGTGGACGATCATCGCGGTGGCTGAGGGGCGCGCATCCAGGATCGCGTTGATGCTCCGGCCGATCTCCGGCTGCCTGGCCTCGCCGTAGTACGAGTGCATCTGCAGCCCGTATCGGGCGGCGCGCTCCTGGGCGGCATCCCGGAATCGCCAGCCGTATGCGCCGCCGCGCTCGAAGACGTGGGTGGGAGGGGAGACGACGATGATCTCGCGGTGGCCGCGCGCGTGCAGGTGGTCGACCAGCATCCTGGCCGACTCGCCGAAGTCCAGGTCGAAGACGTCGAGCCCTTCGGTGCGCTTGGGGAGTCCGACCAGCGCGCCGGGCTGGCTCGCCTCGCGGAGCGTCTGGAGCCGCGGGTCGTCGTGGACGACGTCGAGGAGCACGACGCCGTCGACCATCCCGGAGCTGGTGACCCGGCGCAGGGCGGCGACGCTGTCCATCTCGGTCACCAGCAGGATGTCGTAGCCCAGCTCTCTGGCGGTGTCGGAGACGGGGAGGATGTACTCCAGCATCGCCGGGGCGAACTCGTCGGCGTGGAACTGGGTGAGCAGGCCGATGACCATCGTCTGAGAGGTGGCGAGGGCGCGTGCACCGGCGTTGACGATGAAACCGAGGGCGTTGATGGCGTCGTCGATGCGCTGCCTGGTCTTCGGCGAGATCGAGCGCTTGCCGGACAGCGCGTAGGAGACGGTGCTCGTGGAGACCCCGGCGGCCCTGGCCACGTCGGTGATCGTGACAGCCATCGTTCGCCTCCTTCGCTTCATCGAGAAGTGGGTTCGTTTCGGGATGTGTCGAACCGCTTCGACGAAGATAACTCAGAACGACGAAGCGCACAAGTCGAACCGCTTCGATTCTGCGAAAAAGAGGTGTCCAGCGCCCCTCGGAGGCGTGGATCGAGGGCAGAGCGGCCCGATTCCGGGCTGCTCACCGCGCCTGGTGAACCGGTTCGACTCGCAACGGCCCAGGCCCGGGAGGCGCGTCAGGACAGCGCGCGCGTGCTCCCACGGTCGACGAATCCCGGCTCGATCAGCCGCACCTGCGGCTTCTCCGCCCGCTCAGGGTCGGCGATGCGCTCGATCAGCCGGGTCACTGCCCACTCGCCCAGCGCCTCCGGCCGGGTGTCCACGGCGGTATACGGCAGCGAGAAGGCCGTGCCGAACTCCGCGGAGAACATCCCGACCACCGAGAGGTCGTCCGGCACCGTGAGGCCGCGGGCGTGCAGCAGCGACGGGAGCGCCGCGATCGTGGCGTCGTTGTGGACGATGAGGGCCGTCGCGTCGGTGTACGTGTCCAGCGCCGCGTGCATCGCCTCGCTGAGGGCGGGCTGCCTGGACTCGCCCTCGAGGACGTGCAGCTGGATGCCGTGGCGGGCTGCCCGTTCGGCCGCCGCATCCCGGAACCGCCAGGCGTACGACCCTCCGCGCTCGAACACGTGCCTGGGCGGCGTGACGAGCAGGATCGCGCGGTGCCCGAGGGCGGCGAGATGGTCGACGGCGCTGCGCGCAGCCTCCCCGAAGTCGAGGTCGACCGCGTCGAACCCGTCCGCGTTCTTCGCGTAGCCGATCAGGGCGGCCGGCTGCCTGGTCTGCCGGAGCGGGTCCAGCCGGGGGTCGTCGTACGTGACGTCGAGCAGCACGACGCCGTCGACCATCGCCGACGACGTGGTGCGCCTGATCGCCGCATCCACGTCGGGGTCGGTGACCATCAGCAGGTCGAAGCCGTGCGTCCGCGCCGTGGTCGAGACCGGGAGCACGTACTGCAGCATCGCCGGGGCGAACTCGTCCTCCTGGAACTGCAGGAACATCCCGAGCACGTTCGTCTGCGAGAGGGCGAGCGCCCGGGCCCCGGCGTTCGGGGTGAAGTCGAGTTCGACGATCGCCCGCTGGATGCGCTCGCGCGTCTCCTCGGAGATGGCGCGCTTGCCGGACAGCGCGTAGGAGACGGTGCTCGGCGTGACGCCTGCCACGCGCGCCACATCCCGGATCGTCGCCGCCATGCGCCCTCCCACTGTGTGACCTCAATCTTCACACAGCGGCCGCCTCAGTCGACAGCGGGCCCGGCGGAGACCGTGATCGCTTCGCGTAGGGCGGCGACGGCTGCCCCGCGCGCCCAGTCGGTGAAGGTGTGGCGCTGCACGACCAGGCGGCAGTTGGCCGCGGCGCCGAATGCGTGCGCGAGGAACTCTTCGCGGAAGCGACGCTCGTAGAGGTCGTAGTCCATGACCCCTTCTCCGGCGATCACGACGACCTCCGGCCCGAAGAGGTTCACGGTGGCCGCGAGGGCGGCGCCGATCGCCGTCCCTGCCCGCTCGAAGGCGTCCACCGCGCTGGGGTCGCCCTCGTGGGCGAGGCGGATCGCGTCGTCCAGGGTCAGCTCCGGCTCGTTGCGCGCGCTGCGCACGGCGTCCCGGATGGCGTTGGAGGACGCGACCGCTTCGACGCACCCTCGCCGGCCGCACACACAGAGGGCATCCGACGACGCGAGGGGAAGGTGTCCGATCTCGCCCGCGACGCCGTGCGAGCCGACCACGACGTCGCCGTTCACGTAGATTCCGCATCCGATGCCGGCGCCGATCGTGACGATCGCGAACGAGTTCGCATCCCTGCCGACGCCGAACCAGTGCTCCGCCTTCGCGAGGGCACGCACGTCGTTCTCCACGGTGACGGGGAGCCCGAGCCTGGACGCGAGCTCGGTGCCGAGGGGGACGTGATTCCAGTTCAGCAGGGGTGAGTGCCTGACCGTCCCCGTCTCGGTGTCGATGTCGCCGGAGACCGAGACGCCGACCCCGCTGAGATGCTCGGCGTCGCTGCCGAGCTGCTGGATGAGGGACGACACCGAGCTCACGATCGCCGCGATGGCCGTCTCCGGATCGTGGCTCTTCAGCCGTCGGCGCGTCGAGCCGACGACGTCGTTGCCGAGGTTGACGGTCACCGCGAAGATCTCCCCGGCGTTGACCTTGACGCCGATGGCGATCATCGAGCGCGGGACCACGCTCAGCGGGCGCACCGGCCGGCCGGGGAACGAGTGCTCGGCGTGTTCGCCGACGGTCACGTAGCCGCTCTCGATGAGCGGGCTGACCGTCTTGGTCACCTTGGCTTGCGAGAGCCCGGTGAGCCGGCCGATGTCGAGCCGGCTGACCGGCCCGTGCGTGATGATCCTGGTGAAGATCTCGGCGGACTTCGCCGTGCCGAGAGACGGCCGGCGGCCGACGCTGGAGGGCATGACGATGTTGTCTGGCACACACCGAGGCTAACGCACACGAACGATTTTGTTGCCGCCGTGTGTTAATCGATGAACATCCATGCCGCCCAGGATGCGCCGAACCGGCCAGTGCCCGGCCCGCGCGGCGAGCATCCGGAATAGATTATTGACAACGGCAAAAAAATAGGTTTTGCTGTACACGGATCCGAGCCGGCCGACCCGTCGGCAGGCACAACAGACCTATTGGAGTCTTCGATGACGAAGGTGAGAAACACCCGGGCGTGCGCCGCCGAACATCGCCGGCATCGCGAGCAGGAGAGGCGCCTCCCGTGACGGCCGCCCCGCCCGCGACGAGTGTGCGGCCCGCCTCGACGGCTCAGAAGCCGCCGTCGCCGGCGACGCCGCCCCGGAAAGTCGCATCCCGACGCAGAACCCTCGGGCAGCGCTGGCGGATCTCCCTGAGGAGGCACTGGCAGCTCTACCTGCTGACGGTGCTTCCCCTCGCGTACTTCATCATCTTCAAGTACGTGCCGATCTCCAACGCGATCATCGCCTTCAAGAACTACAGCCCCGTGCTCGGGGTCTGGGGAAGCCCGTGGGTCGGCTGGACGAACTTCCAGCTCATGCTGCAGAACCCGCAGTTCCCCACGCTGCTCACGAACACCCTCGCCCTCTCCGGCTACGCGGTGCTGGCGAGCTTCCCCATCCCGATCATCCTGGCGCTCGCGCTCAACGAGGTGCGGCACCGCTGGTTCCAGAAGACCGTGCAGCTGGTCACATACGCCCCGTACTTCATCTCGACGGTCGTCGTGGTCTCCATGATGATCCTGATCATGGCGCCGAGGCTCGGGATCCTGAGCGAGGTCTTCGGATTCTTCGGCATTCCGTCGCCCGACTTCCTCGGCGACCCCGACTACTTCCGGCACGTGTACGTGTGGTCGGACGTCTGGCAGACGGCCGGCTACTCCGCGGTCATCTACATGGCGGCCCTGTCGGGGATCGACCCGTCGCTCTACGAGGCGGCCAAAGTGGACGGAGCATCCAGGCTCCGGAAGATCTGGCACGTGGACATCCCCGGCATCATGCCGACCGCGATGATCGTGCTGATCCTGAGCGTCGGCAACATCATGTCGATCGGGTTCGAGAAGGCCTTCCTCCTGCAGAACCCGCTGAACCTCGGCCAGTCCGAGATCATCGCGACCTACGTGTACAAGCTGGGCATCCTCAACGCCGACTTCGGTACGGCGACCGCCGTCGGCCTCTTCAACTCGGTCGTCAACCTCGTGCTGCTCCTTGTCGTCAACTGGGTGGCACGTCGAGTGAGTGGGAGTGGACTGTGGTGACCATCGACCGTGTGACAGAACGCCGGAAGCCGGCAGGCACGACGCGCATCCCGAAGCCGCGCCGCATCAGGGAGTCGGCCTCCGACCGCGCTCTGCTCGTGGTGATCTACCTCGGCCTGATCTTGGCGGCCCTGGTCGTGGTGCTCCCGCTGCTGTTCATCCTCGCCAGCTCGTTTTCCTCGCCGCACGCGGTCACGGCAGGCCAGGTGTTCCTCTGGCCGGTGGACTTCACGCTGAAGGGCTACCAGACCGTGCTCGCAGACCCGCAGGTGCTGCTGGGCTACGCGAACTCCCTCTTCTATATGGTCGCCGGCACCCTGATCAGCACGACGTTGACCGTTTGCATCGCCTGGCCGCTCTCCCGCCCCACCTTCATGGGCCGCAACGTGATCATGTCCATCCTGCTGTTCACCATGCTGTTCAGCGGCGGCCTGATCCCGACGTACATGGTGGTGCAGAACCTCGGGCTGCTCGACACCCGCTGGGCGCTGCTGCTCCCGCAGGCCGTCGCCGTCTGGCAGGTGATCATCGCGCGGACGTTCTTCCGCTCGGCGATCCCCGAGGAGCTGGTCGAAGCGGCCGAACTCGACGGCGCGAGCGAGTGGCGCTTCCTCTGGACGATGGTGCTTCCGCTCTCCAAGCCGCTGATCGCGGTCATCGCCCTCATGTACGCGATCGGGCAGTGGAACGGCTACTTCGACGCCCTGCTCTACCTCAAGAGCTCCGATCTGTTCCCGCTCCAGCTCGTGCTGCGCAACATCCTGGTGCTCAACGCCACGAACGGGGGGACGAACGACCTCGCCGCCCAGGCGCAGAACCAGGATCTGGTCAACCTGCTCAAGTACGCGCTCATCGTCATCACGAGCGTTCCGGTGCTGATCATCTACCCGTTCGTCGCCCGCTACTTCAACAAAGGGGTGCTCATCGGCTCGGTCAAGGGCTGACCAGGCCGATCCGCCGCCCCGCTCTCTCCCCACCGCAACACCGCACGTCCCGTCACGCAATTCAGGTTCCAAAGGAGGAACGAACCATGATGTCCACCACAGGCAGTCGCGCCGGCCGGCGCAGACTCTCGGTAGCACTCACGGCCGCTGCCAGCGGCGTCGCACTGCTCGCACTCGCGGGCTGCACCCCCAGCTCGGCGTCCGCCGGCGACGACAAGATCGGCGGGACGGCGCACCTGAGCGTCTTCGCGCAGCAAGGCACGGGGCAGGATCTCGCCACGAACGCCTTCACCAAGGAGGTCGCGAAGAAGTTCAACATCGACTTCACCTGGCAGACCACCACACAGGACTCGTCGGTCGCTCCGGAGAAGCGGCAGATCCTGATGGCGAGCGGCGACTACCCCGACGCCTTCCTCCTCATCCCGTGGGTGGACCAGTTCAACCAGGTCGACGTCGAGAAGCTCGCCCAGCAGGGCGTCGCCGTGCCGCTCAACGACCTCATCAAGCAGTACGCGCCCGACATCCAGAAGGTGCTGGACAGCAACGCGGACTACAAGGCGATGGCGACGTCTCCCGACGGCAAGATCTACGGCCTCCCGCAGCTGGCCGAGACGCAGCACATCCAGTACCCGTCGAAGCTCTGGATCAACACCGACTGGCTCAAGAAGCTGAACCTCTCGATGCCGAAGACCACGGAGGAGATGAAGAAGGTCCTCGAAGCGTTCAAGGACGGCGATCCGAACGGCAACGGTGCGAAGGACGAGATCCCGCTCAGCGGTGACTCGCACGACACGCTGATCCCGTACTTCATGAACGCGTTCATCTACGACCCGCAGAACCCGGACAAGGGAATCCAGTCCACCACGGTGCTCAACAAGGGCAAGGTCGACATCCAGGCGAACAAGGACGGGTGGCGCGATGGCCTGAAGTACATCAGGTCGCTGTGGCAGGCCGGTCTCATCGACAAGGGGGCGTTCACGCAGAACCCCGCAGCGCTCGCCCAGGAGGGCAACAACGCCGGACCGGTCGTACTGGGCAGCGCCAGCGCCCTTCACCCCTACATCTTCGTGAGCCCGGGCGCGAAGGACGGCAGGGACAAGCAGTACGACGCCGTGCCGCCGCTGACCGGGCCGGATGGCGCAGACTATGCGACATACGCCTTCGGTAGCACGCCCGGTGCGACGTTCCTGCTGACCAACAAGGCCTCGAAGAACGACCAGGTCGCCGCCATCAAGTTGGTGAACTACCTGTTCACCGAGAAGGGCCAGCTCGACGGCAACTTCGGTCCGGAGGGGAAGGGCTGGGCGAAGGCCGCCGCGAGCGACAAGGCGCTCGACCCGTCGGAGAAGCCGGCGTTCACCAACCTGCAGCTGTCCCAGGATGCGGCGAACGCCGTGCAGTGGGGCGCCCTGTCGACCTACAACCAGAACGCGGCGTTCCGCGGATCGCAGGCCGTGCCGACGGACATCTACGACACCTCGGGCTACGAGCGTCGCCTGTTCGATGCGACCCAGCTGTACAAGGGGCACGAGGACACGAGCCAGGTCTACCCCACCTGGCGGGTGTGGCCCGACCCGGCCAAGGCGACCCAGATCGCGACACAGCAGACCAACATCGACAACTACGTGACCCAGAACGCTCTCGCCTTCATCACGGGCTCGAAGAACATCGACACGGATTGGAACGCGTACGTGAAGGGCTTCGACGGCCTCGGGCTGAAGGACTACCTGAGCAGCCTGCAGACGGCGTACGACAAGTCCAGGAAGTAGTCAGCGCGACGGCGGGCGGGCACCTCGACGGGTGCCCGCCCGCCGGCGTCTCCGGATGCGGTCGGCCGGTCAGCCTGCCAGGGACCGGATGGCCGTCGCGGCGGCGCCCCTCGCCCAGTCCTCGAAGGTGTGCGGCCGGACGACGATGCGGCAGAGACCCGCCGAGGAGAAGACGTGCTCGTCGTAGGTCTGGCGCAACGACGCCTCGAACAGGTCGAAGTGGGCCACTCCCTCCCCGCCGATGATGACGAGTTCGGGGCCGACCAGGTTCACCAGGCTGGCGATGGCCGCGCCGATGACGCTTCCCGCCTCGGCGAAGGCCCGCTCCGCCGCCTGATCGCCCGCGCGGGCGAGAGCCACCGCATCCTGGATGGTCACGGCGCGTCCGTGCGCGGACGAGACGGCGGCCTCGATCGCACTGGTCGCTGCAACCGCCTCCACGCAGCCGCGGCGCCCGCACGCGCAGATGCGGTCGGGGGAGGTGAGCGGCAGGTGCCCGATCTCACCGGCGACGCCGTACGCGCCCTCGACCACGTCGCCGTTCAGGTGGAGGCCGCTGCCGATGCCCCGTCCGATGGTGACGATCGCGAACGACCGCGTGCCGAGGCCGACGCCGAACCAGTGCTCCCCGACGGTGAGTGCGCTCACGTCGTTCTGGACGACGACGTCGACGGGCAGGCGCTCCCGCAGCATCGCGCCGAACGGGACGGCCCGCCAGCCCATCAGCGTGGAGTCGCGCACCACACCGGTCGTCCTGTCGACATCGCCGGACACCGACACGCCCACCCGGGCCAGCCGGGATGCCAGCGCGCCGAGCCTCTCCTGCAGGCGGTCGCACAGGTCGGCGACGGCGTCCGCGACAGCGGCAGGGTCGTGCGAGGCGAGCGGCAGGCGTTCGGAGGCGATGACCCGGGTGGTGAGGTCGGTGGCGACGCCGATGAGCTCGTCGACGTTCACCTTCACGCCGAGCGTCACGACCGCATCCGGCACGATCGCGACCGGGCTGACCGGACGGCCGGGCAACCCCGTCAGCTGGGGGTCGAGTGCGTCGCTGACGATCCCGGCGGCCACGAGAGGCGTGACCGCCTTCGTCACCGCGGCCTGGGACAGCCCCGTGAGCCTGGCGACCTCGATCCGGCTGATGGGGGAGCGGGTGAGGACGGCGGTGAAGACGCGGGTGGCCGCATCCGACGACGAACCGAGCAGCGCGACGCGTCTGCGCGTCTCGTCGTCCGTGGATTCGTGCACGCCTACCTCTGTCGTCGACCGGTCTCCATCTCCAAGCGTACGGGGAACTCGTCCACGGGATGCTGAACGGTGTGCTCCCCGCGGGCAGGAATCTGAACGTCGCGGTCGGTGGTCCCGTACCGGATGCGCACCGTCACCGGCTCCGGCCGGGGGTTGCGCAGCACCGCGGTCACCAGGCGACCGTCCGACCACTCCAGGTCGGCCGTGAGCCCGCCGCGGACGCCCAGGCCGGTGGCCCAGCCGTCCGGCCACGCCGCCGGCAGAGCGGGAAGCAGGTGCACGACGCCCGCGTGGGACTGCAGCAGCAGCTCCGCCATGGCAGCGGGGAAGCCGAGATTGCCGTCAATCTGGAAGGGCGGATGCGTGCTGAACAGGTTCGGCAGGAGACCGCCCCACTCCGAGCCGTCGACCGGCCCGTGCCTGAGCGCATCGCCGTCGTACCGCGTGAGCGCCTGCTGCAGGAGTTCGTGCGCCGTCTCGCCGTCGCCCAGGCGAGCGCGGAGCGCGATCTTCCAGGCCCACGACCATCCCATCGCGCCGTCACCACGGGCGTCGAGGAAGCGTCGCGCTGCGTCGGCGAGCGCCGGGGTGCCGTCGGGGGTGATCAGCTCGAGCGGGTAGAGGGCGACGAGCGCGGACAGGTGGCGGTGGGCGGGCTCGTGCTCCTCGACCTCCTCCGACCATTCGAGCAGTCGTCCGTCGCTGCCGATGCCGGGCTCGGGGATGACCGCGAGAGCCTCCTCGATCTCCGGGCGCAGCCGGTCGGTCAGTCCGAGCGTGTCCAGCGCGCGCAGTGAGCGCTGCAGGAGGGAGCGGATCAGTTCCGTGTCCATCGTCGCCGTGAGCCCGAGCGCGCGCGGCACGTCGTCGGCGTCCCGATAGGAGTTCTCCGGAGAGGTGGAGGGGGCCAGGTACCCGACGCCGTCCGCATCCACCTGAAGCCAGTCGAGGCAGAATTCGGTCGCGCCCCGCATGAGCGGCCAGATCCGTTCGCGGAGGAGGTCGTCGTCCGCGGTGAACTCGTAGAGGTCCCAGAGCGAGTGGGTGAGCCAGACCCCGCCCATCATCCAGATCGCCCAGCTGGGAGCGCCGTGGCCCATCCCGACGGGGAGGCTCCAGCCCCAGAGGTCGCTGTTGTGGTGGGCCACCCAGCCGCGGCAGCCGTACAGCTCGCGCGCGACGTCGCGCCCGGTGAGCGCCAGCCGCTCGACGAGGGAGATCAGCGGTTCGGCGCAGGCCGTCACCGCGAGCGGTCCTGCCGCCCAGTAGTTCATCTGCGTGTTGATGTTGATCGTGTAGTTGGACGACCACGCCGGGCGCAGTTCGCCGTTCCAGATGCCCTGCAGGTTCGCGGCCGGTCCGCCCGCGCGCGACGACGACGTGAGCAGGTACCGGCCGTACTCGGCCGCGACGGTCGCCCTCAGCCCGTCGTCGCCCAGCAGGACGTCGGCGTCGACGTCCCAGAGTCCTTCGCGTCGTCCGCCGATCGCGAACCGCGCCGCCGCCGGATGACGAGGCTCGTCATCCGCGGCCGGGGCGCGACCGCCGGCGATGGCGCCGGTGGCCCTGTCCCGTGCGCGGTCCCGGATCGTCTCGGTGGAGACGGTCCGCCACTCGTCGTCCGCGCCGGCCCACCATGACTCAGCGCGGGTGGAGGACGAGAGGGCGATCAGCAGTGTGCGGGCGCCACGGACGACGAGGCCGGAGTCTCCGTGCTCCGTCGTGCCGTCGCTCCACACGGAGACGGCCGCGGCGGCGAAGCCGTCGTAGCCTCCGTCCCCCTGCTCCGCGTAGCGCAGGGGAGGGTGGACGGACGGCTCGTGCAGTGGCGCACCGTCGACGGGCACTGCGAGGTCGATGCTCAGCGTCTCGCCGGAGGACGTGCGCCCCAGCTCGCGCAGCGGCGTGGTGAGCGTCAGGCGCACCTCGGGCAGCGGCTCCGTCGCGGTGATCGACACCAGCAGTGTCCGGGCATCCACGCGGGAGACGCGCTCGACGCGGGCGCCTCCGACTTGCAGCGTCTCCGTGACGAGCCGCCGGTCGAGGTCCAGGATCCTGGCGGGCTCGCCCTCGACCTGCTGCGCGCCGGGGAGCTCGACGCCGAGGTCGACGAACGGGAGGAACTCCTGGCTGTAGCGGCCCTCGAAGGTGAGCAGCAGCTCCTCCGCCCTGTCCAGGTTTCCGGCCGCCAGCGCGGCGCGCACCTCGGTCAGACGTTCCGGTCCTGCGCCCTGGGCGACCACGCGGCGGAGTTCGTCCGTCGACGTCTCGGGGGTGCCGGACCAGACGGTCGCGTCGTTGACCTGGTAGCGGCCGGCCGCGCCGCCGAAGACCATCGCGCCGAGGAAGCCGTCTCCGAGGGGGAGTGCCTCCTCCCAGCGGGTCGCGGGGGCGTGCCAAGCGAGCCGGAGCGTCTGCTCGGGCGTCGCGTCGGAGATCGTCATCGGTCGTCCTTCCGGGGGTTGCACTCGAAACACTAAGCGTGGTTAATTTACATTGTCAAGTAACCTCCATTCGCTAGGAGCTCCTCATGCTCGACGGCTACGGCGCCGTTCTTGCCCTGCGTGCAGCAGGCACATCCATCGTGATCGACGCGGCAGGACGCGTGCCGCGCGTCCTGCACTGGGGAGCCGACCTCGGCCCGCTCAGCGACGCGGAAGCTGCGGCCCTCCGGGAGACCGGCGGCCCCGCCGTGCTGAACAACGCGCCGGACATCCCCCGGGCGTTCAGCCTCTGGCCCACCGAGTTCGAGGGATGGGCGGGCACGCCCGCGCAGGAGGGCCACGCCGCGGGGACCGCCACCACGCCGCGACCGCGCACCGTCGCTGCGCGCTCCGAACACGATGGTGACGACGGCGGCGGCAGCATCGAGATCGAGCTGGAGGACGCGGTCACCGGGCTGCGGTCGACCATGACCATCCGTCTCGACCGCTTCGGGGTGCTCTCCATCGATGTCTCCGTCGTGCGCGATGTCGCGCTGGACGCGGCGGCCACCGACGTCCCGTACACGCTCGACGCCCTTCGCGTCCTGCTCCCCGTGCCCGATCGGGCCGTCGAGATGCTCGACTTCACCGGCAAATGGTGCCGCGAGCGGGCGCCGCAGCGCGGCGAGCTCTCCTTCGGCAGCCATGTCCGCCGCGCCCGCCGCGGCAAGCCGGGGCACGACGCCCCCTTCCTCGTCGTCGCGGGAACGGAGGACCTCGGTTTCGGCCGCGGGGAGGCGTGGGCCACGCATCTCGCCTGGAGCGGCGACGCCGAGTACGTCGTCGAGCGGCTCACCGAGGGGGCGGGCGCCTTCTCGTCGGTCATCGGCGTCGGGGAAGGCCTCCGGCCCGGCGAGATCGCGCTCGCCGCCGGCGACAGGTACGTGGCGCCCACGGTGCTGTTCGTCTGGTCCGGTGCTGGACTGGACGGCATCGCCGACCGCCTGCACCGGCGGCTGCGGGCGCGGCCGTCGCACCCGCGCTCGCCGCGTCCTCTGACCCTCAACTCGTGGGAGGCCGTCTACTTCGACCACGACCTGGAGCGGCTCACCGCCCTGGTGGATCGCGCATCCCGAGTGGGTGTCGAACGCTTCGTGCTCGACGACGGCTGGTTCCACGACCGCCGCGACGCGAACGCCGGCCTCGGAGACTGGGTGGTCGACCGCACCGTCTGGCCCGACGGGCTCGGCCCGCTCGTGGAGCACGTCAGGGAACGCGGAATGCAGTTCGGGATCTGGTTCGAGCCGGAGATGGTGAACCTCGACTCCGACCTCGCGCGCGCGCATCCCGAGTGGGTGCTCGGGCCGCGCGAACTCGGTGCGGCCGCTCGCGACCAGTACGTGCTCGATCTCACGCGCCCGGAGGCGTACGAGCACGTGCTCGGGCAGATCAGCGCCATCGTGGACGAGTACGCGGTCGACTACATCAAGTGGGACCACAACCGGGACCTCTCCGAGGCGGTGAGCGGCTACGCGGGCATCGACCGCCCCGCCGTGCACGACCAGACCATCGCCCTCTACCGGATGCTGGACACGCTGCGTGCGCGCCACCCGCACCTCGAGATCGAGACCTGCTCGGGAGGCGGCGGGCGCGTCGACCTCGGCATCCTGCAGCGGACCGACCGGGTCTGGGCGTCCGACTGCAACGATCCCGTCGAGCGGCTGCAGATCGAGCGCTGGACCAGGATGCTCGTGCCGCCGGAGCTCATCGGCTCCCACCTCGGCGCCGAGAGGTCGCACACGACCACCCGCCGCACGGACCTGTCCTTCCGGCTGATCGTGGCGCTCACGGCCCATGCCGGCATCGAATGGGATCTGCAGGAGGCGGACGACGAGGAACTGGCGGTCATCGCCCAGTGGGGCGCCGTCTACCGGGAACTGCGCGGCCTCATCCATTCGGGCCGGATCGTCAACGCCGACGTCGCCGACGACGCGACGGTGTTCACCGGGATCGTCGCCGACGACGGCTCCCGCGCCGTGTACACCTGGGCGCGGCTCGCCACCTCGGCCCCCGGGCAGTCCGGCCGCGTGCGCTTCCCCGGACTCGACCCGGACGCACGGTACAGCGTGCGCATCCGCGACGAGTTCGGTCCGGCCAGCCGCCACCAGAGCGCCGACCCGTCCTGGATCACCGCCGCTCTCGACCAGGCGGGCACCATGCTCCCCGGATCGGTGCTCGCCGTCGCCGGCGTCCCGCTCCCCACCCTCAACCCCCAGCAGGCGATGTTCTTCGACCTCGTCAGGATCCCCTGACGCCGGACGCAGGCCAGGCACGCCACCCAGACGGCCCACCGCACCGACCGCTCCTCCCGCACCGACGCGTCAGGGGCTCTTCAGAGAGGAAGAACGCATGACTCGCAGGACACGCATGCGACGGGGCCTGCCGGCTCTCGTCGCCGCGGTCGCGGCGCTGGGACTGGTGGCGGCTGCCGCCGTCCCGGCTTCCGCGACGCCGGATCCGACCACGACGCCGACGCCGACGCCGAGCGCGACGGCCACGGCCACGCCTCAAGCCACGGCGACGCCGCAAGCCACGGCCACGCCGCAGCCCACGGCTACGGCGACGCCCAAGGCCACGCCGAAAGCATCCGCTGCTGCCGTGCCGTCGCCCATCCCGCCGGCCGCATCCACCGCCGACCCGTGGGCGCTCAAGCCGTATCTGGGCTGGAGCAGTTACAGCATGCAGGTCTACAGCGGGAACGGGAAGTGGATCACCGCAGACCAGCTGATCGCCCAGTCCGACGCGATGAAGGCCAAGCTCGGCAAGGCCGGCTACGACCGCATCAACGTCGACGCCGGCTGGAGCGACGGCGTCGACGCCAACGGCAGGCCGACCCCCAGTGCCGCCCTGTACCCGCAGGGGCTCAAGAAGGTCATCGACCACGTGCACGCCAACGGTCAGAAGTTCGGCGTCTACCTGATCCCCGGCATCTCGTCGGAGGTCGCAGACAAGGCGTACCCGATCGCGAACGCACCGGGCTGCACCACGCACGACATCATGAAGCAGCCTCCGCAGCAGGCCGACTACTGGAAGATCGGCTACCGCATCGACTTCTCGAACCCGTGCGCGCAGAAGTACGTCGACTCGATCGCGGACGAACTGGCCGACCTCGGCGTCAACCTCGTCAAGTTCGACAGTGTCACCCCCGGTTCGGGCATCAGCGACGGATCGGTGGATGCGCGCGACGATGTCGCCGCGTGGTCGTCTGCCCTCAAGAAGCACGGCATCTGGTTCGAGCTCTCCTGGGCGCTCGACATCAACTACGCCGACTACTGGAAGCAGTACGCGAACGGCTGGCGCGTCGACTGGGACGTCGAGTGCTACTGCGGCGGCGAAGCCCTCACGCAGTGGGACAACATCAACAGGCTCTTCCCCCGGGCCGCTGACTGGTGGAGGCACGCCGGTCCGGGCGGATGGAACGACTTCGACTCCCTCGACGTCGGAAACGGGAAGATGGACGGCCTGACCCCGGATGAGCGGCGCACGGCGGCCACGCTGTGGGCGATCTCTGCGGTGCCGATGTACACCGGCAACGACCTCACGAAGCTCGACACGCTCGGCCTCGAGCTGCTCACCAACAAGGAAATCATCGCCGTCGACCAGGCCGGCGTCCCCGCCCGTCCGGTGTCCACGACCGCGAAGCAGCACGTCTGGTACGCCCTGAACGCCGATGGCAGCTACACGGTCGCGCTGTTCAACCTCGGGCGTGCCGAGTCGGACGTGACAGCGAACTGGTCCGACATCGGGCTGAAGGGCCCTGCCACCGTCCGTGACCTGTGGTCGCACAAGAACCTGGGCCGCGTGAAAGACGCGTTCGTGGCCTCCGACGTCCCCATCCACGGTGTGCGGCTGCTCAGGGTGACGCCGGACAGGGATGCGACGGTGACGGTCAACGACGACGCGCTCGGGATGAAGTACGGCGGAACCTGGACCCGCAACGGCGGGGCGGAGGTCGCCTCGACCACCCAGGCGCTGACGGTGAACGTGACGGACACGGGCACCCCTGCGCCGTCCACGTCCACCGGGCCGACGCGCACCACGAGCATCAACGACACCGACCCCGGCATCGCGTATTCGGGTCAGTGGGGGTACAGCTCCGGCCGCAACTTCGGCGACTACCAGGACGATGTGCACTACGCCGAGCATCCGGGCACTGACTCGTTCTCGTACACGTTCACAGGCACCGGCATCTCCTACCTGACCGAGCTGGACTCGTCGGAGGGCGACGCGGACGTGTACATCGACGGGTCGCTGGTGAAGACGATCAGCGCATCCAGCGCCCCGTCCGCTCCGCATGTGCCGCAGCAGACGGTGTTCACGGCGACCGACCTCACCAACGGGCAGCACACCCTGCGCGTGGTGATGAAGTCCGGCCAGTTCATGCTCATCGACCGGCTCGACGTGCTGCAGCCGAACCTGATCGACCCGTCATCGGTGTCGTTCGACACCAAGGCCCCGGCCGCCGCCTCGTTCTCCGTGCTTCGCGACCCCGGCGAGTTCACCGGCATCACGGCGAACGGGAAGACGCTCGCACAGCGCTCCGACTACACCGTGTCCGGCTCGACCGTCACGCTCAGCACCGCGTACCTCGCGACGCTGCCGGTCGGCGCCGCAACGCTGAACGTCGGCTTCCGGGGGGACTACCTGGACGATGTCCACTCGACGAAGGACACGGGCGCCTCGGTCTCGTACGCCTTCTCGGGCACGGGCGTCGACTGGCTGGCCCCCACCGGCCCCGACCAGGGCATGGTCGACGTGTACATCGACGGCAAGCTGGTCAAGCGCGTCGACACGCACAGCGACACCCGCCGCACCCAGCAGAAGGTGTTCAGCACGTCCGGCCTCCGGAACGGTAAGCACACCATCATGCTGGTCAAGGAGTCGGGCGATCTGATGCGCACCGACGCCGTGCGATACACCGTTCGCTGATCCGCGGGGCGGGCCGGGCGCGCCGCCCGGCCCACCCCATCCCTTTGTTTCGTAATTCCTCAGGAGCGATGCGATGACGATCACCCACCCCGGCACCGAGCTCCCCGCGCTCCTCGGCCGCGAGCCGCTGCCGACACCGGACGACTACGAGGACTTCTGGGCGGAGGCCCTGGACGAGGCCCGCAGGCACCCTCTCGACCTCCGGCGCGATCGCGTCGACACCGGCCTGTCCGCGATCGACGTCTTCGACGTGTCGTTCGCCGGGTGGGAGGGGAGGCGGGTGCACGGCTGGCTGCGCATCCCGCACCACCGCAGCGGTGCGGTGCCCGCCGTGGTGCACGCCAACGGCTACGGCGCGGGGCGGCTGTCGCCGATCGACGACCTCACCTGGGCGGCCGCCGGGTTCGCCCAGCTGCTCGTCGGCACCCACGGGCAGGAAGGAGGGAGCACCGGCCACCTCCTGCAGGGCATCGACGACCCGCGGCGCTCCTATTACCGCGGCGTCTTCGTCGACGCGGCGCGTGCCGTGGATGCGCTGCGCTCCCTCGATGAGGTGGACGCGACCAGGGTCGCGGCGATCGGCAACAGCCAGGGCGGCGGCATCGCCCTGGGCGTCGGCGCGCTCGTCCCCGACCTCGTGGCGGTACTCGCCCAGGCTCCCTTCCTGACCGACGCGCCGGACGGCATCCGGCTGGCGGCGAACGGCCCGTGGCTGGAGCTCCGCGACTACCTGACCGCGCATCCCGACCGCACCACCGCGGTCGCGCGAACGCTCGCCTACGTGGACGGCGTCACCTCCGCCAGACACGCCGTCGCCCCCGGCTGGATCAGCGACGGCCTGGCCGACGACATCTGCCCGCCGGAGACCGCCCGCGCGGCGGCGGCCGCGTACGCCGCCCCCGTGATCTTCCGCGAGTGGCCGGGAGCAGGGCACGAAGCCGGCGGGGTGGCTGACCGCCAGGGCGCCATCGGCGTGTTGCGCGAGTGGTTCGGCCTCGGTCTGCGACACGGAAATGTCGGTGGTTCCGCGTAAATTCAAGGAAGAGCCAAAAAAGTTCGAAAACACTACATGTAGTGGAATGACAATCGTGTCATTCGGGTTATATAGTGGGTGAACACCGCAAGATGCGGAGCACAACGAGACTTCTAGGGGAGGCCATCATGGACTACGAAAGCGACAGTGTTGGCGGCTACTCGGTTCCCGTCGACCCCATGGATCTGCTGCAGTGCGACAGCTGCCAGTAGGCAGCAGCACCAGCACGAGAACCCCGACGGCTTCGGCCGCCGGGGTTCTTCTTTGTCTGCGCGGCGGTACGTGCGCGGCGGGGGGCGTTTGTCTGCGCGGCGGGGGCCGCGCGCCGCTTCCGTAGAATAGGCGGGTGGCAGTGAACCCAGAGTTGCAGGGGCGGACGTTCGCCCCGACTAGTCCTTATCTTGTCGGGCGCGAGAAGATCCGCGAGTTCGCGCGGGCCGTCCTCGCCACCAACCCGATCAACGTCGACGTGGAGGCCGCGCGCGCCGCCGGTCACGCCGACCTGGTCGCGCCGCCGACGTTCCCGGTGGTCGTGCAGGAGCAGACCCTCGCCCAGCTGCTGGCCGAGCCGGATGCCGGCATCGACTTCAGCAGGGTCGTCCACGGCGACCAGCGGTTCAGCTACACGCGCGCGGTCGTCGCCGGTGACGAGCTCACCGCGACGCTGACGGTCACGAGCGTCAAGTCGCTCGGCGCGCACTCGATGGTCACGGCGGAGTCCGTCATCGTCGACGCGTCCGGCGAGCACGTCGTCACCGCCGTATCCACCCTGGTCGTTCGAGGAGACGAGTGATGCCCGAGTTCGACACCCTCTCCGTCGGTGACGTCGTCGCCGAGCAGAGCTACCACCTGACGCGCGACAACCTCGTGCGCTACGCGGGCGCATCCGGCGACTTCAACCCCATCCACTACCGCGACGACATCGCCACCTCGGTGGGCCTTCCTGGCGTCATCGCGCACGGGATGCTCACCATGGGGCTCGCGGTGCAGCCCGTCGTCGACTGGGCGGGCGACCCCGCCAGCGTCGCCGACTACCAGGTGCGGTTCACCCGGCCCGTGGTCGTCGACCCTGCCGACGGCGCCGACGTCTCCGTCGTGGCCAAGGTGGGCCAGCTGGATGCGGAGTCGCGGGCCGCCCGCATCGACCTCACCGTGACCTTCGACGGCAGCACCGTGCTCGGCAAGGCGCAGGTCCGCGTCTCGTTCGCCTGATGTCAGACCAGACCCCCGCCCTCTCCACGCTCACCACCCTGCAGGTGGGAGGCGTGCCGGAACGCCTGCTCGAACCGTCCACCCGCGACGAGCTGGTCGCGACCGCGCTCGACGTGTGGCGTGACGGCGACGAGTGGGCGCTCCTCGGCGGCGGCTCCAACACGGTCGCGAGCGACGACGGGTTCGACGGGACGATCATCCACGTCGTCACCCGCGGCATCGACCGCCTCGACGCCCCGGCCGGACGCATCCGGTTGCGGGTGCAGGCTGGGGAGCCATGGGATGCGCTGGTCGCCCACACGGTCAGGAACGGCTGGTCGGGCATCGAAGCCCTCTCCGGCATCCCCGGCTCGACGGGAGCAGCGCCCGTGCAGAACATCGGCGCGTACGGCCAGGAGCTGGAGTCTGCGCTCGCCGGCATCGAGTTCCTCGACGCGAGCACCGGCGAGCTGCGCACCATGACCAGCTCCGACCTGCGCCTCGGCTACCGCACCTCCGTGCTGAAGCAGGGGATGCGCGGGGTGGTGCTGTCCGTGGACCTCGAGCTGGAGGACGGCAACCAGCCCGGCGGCTTCGGAGCGCCGATGAGCGCCCCGATCGCGTACGCGCAGCTGGCGGATACTCTCGGCGTCGCCCTCGGCTCCCGGGTGCCGGTCGCCGAGCTGCGCCGCGCCGTGCTCGCCCTGCGCGCATCCAAGGGCATGGTGCTCGACCCGGGCGACCAGGACTCGGTCAGCGCCGGCTCGTTCTTCACCAACCCGATCGTCTCCGAGAACTTCGCCCGCTCGCTTCCGGCCACGGCACCGCGCTGGCCGGTGACGCCTCCGGAGCCCGACCGCGTGCTCGGCCTCGCAGCGCCCGACCAGGAGGGCGGCGGCGTGTGGCCCGGCGACATCCCGGGCCTGGCAGGCGGCCCGTACGTGGTGAAGCTGAGCGCCGCGTGGCTGATCGAGCAGTCCGGCATCCGCCGCGGCTTCTCGCTCCCCGGCTCCCGGGCGGCTATCTCCGACAAGCACACCCTGGCGATCACCAACCGCGGGGGAGCGACGGCCGCCGACGTGACCCAGCTGGCGTCGTACGTCCAGGCCCGCGTGCAGTCCGAGTTCGGCGTCATCCTGCATCCGGAGCCCGTGCTGCTCGGCGTCTCGCTCTGATCCCGGCGACGGCGGCGACCGGCTTCACCAGGGCGATCTCGCCGAACCGGTAGTCCTCCGCCCGGCGCAGCCTCGCGCCTAGGTCGGGACGCAGCGCGCGCAGGTAGTTGCGCCCCTTCTCGGCGTGCAGAGAGTTGGACACGATGGCGATGGAGTCCGCGTCCTCGATCAGAGGGATGGCGTTGCGGAGGTTCTCCCAGGTGGTCGTACTCTCCGTGTCGAGCAGGATCGCGCCCGTGTATCGGCGGCTCTCGCGGGCGTAACGCGCCATCAGCACGGCCTCGGGGACCTCGCCGCCCACGGCACCGCCGCACAGCACGAGCACGCTCCGCTGCGCCCGCGGATCGAGCGACCGCAACCCCGCACGCACCCGGTAGCGATTCACGGCGTTGGCGCGGCGCCCCCGGTTCCGGAAGCCGAGGACGACGACCGCCTGCAACCGCGGAACCCGAACGCCCGGACGGTCGACCCCGCGCCGCGACGCCCGCCAGTGCAGCAGCTCCGCCCACGCGAGGACAGCGGCCGCGCCCGCCACGCCGACGGCCAGGGCACCCGCGACCACCCGGCCCGCGCGCATCACGCCCGCAGCGCGGCCGCGAACGGCAGCACGGCAGACGCGCCAGCCTGCCGCAGCGTGCGCCCGGCCACCGTGATCGTCCAGCGGCTGTCGACCAGGTCGTCCACGAGCAGCACCGGCACGCCCTGGGGCAGGTCCAACGCGTCGGCGGAGAAGCGGTTCCACACCGACGACAGACGGAACGCGCTGTTTCCTCCGGCCTCGCCGGACGGACCGCCGTCGACCAGGTCGAGCGTGCCGGCGAACGGGAGCCGCCCGGCGTCGGCGAAGCCACGCGCCAGCGACTGCACGAATTGCGGACGGCGGCGAGACGGCATCGCCACCACCGCGGCCGGGCGCTCCGCCCAGTTCCAGTCGGCCAGCACCCGGATGCACGCGGCCAGCAGCGCGGGAGGGCACGGCTGGTCGACGGCTCCCGGCCCGAGCAGTTCGCGCAACGGGCCGCCCCAGCCGAGGTCGGTGAGCCGGGCGAGCGCCCTCCCCGGCTCCAGCTGCTCGTCCTGTCCGATCTTGCCCTTCACCGGCACGCCCAGCCGGTCAGCACCCGTCGGCCACAGCTTGCGCGGTTCGATCTCGACCCCGACCCTGTCGAGAGCGGACGCCACCGACGAGCTCGCCGAGTCGTTGATCGCGGCCGGATACCAGGCGCCCGCGCAGTTGTCGCAGCGACCGCATGGCTGAGCATCCGGGTCGTCGAGCGCGCGCTGGAGGAACATCATGCGGCACTCGCCGGTGGACTCGTAATCGAGCATCGACTGCTGCTCCGCGGTGCGCGCGGCGGCGATCCGCTCGTACCGCTCCCGGTCGTATGTCCACGGCGTGCCCGTGCTGATCCAGCCCTTCGCGACGCGCTTGACGGCCCCATCCACGTCGAGCACCTTCAGGAGCAGTTCGAGCGTGGACGGCCTGAGGTCGACCTGGCTCTCCAGTGCGCGGGTCGACTGCGGCTCGGAGTGCAGCGCGCCGAGCACGGCGTCCGCCTTCGCCTCCGACGGCATGGATGCGGTGGCGAAGTAGTCCCAGATCGCCCTGTCCTCCTGCCCGGGCAGGAGCAGCACGTCGGCGTTCTCCGTGGCACGCCCGGCGCGGCCGACCTGCTGGTAGTAGGCGACGGGCGAGGACGGGGCGCCGAGGTGCACGACGAAGCCGAGGTCGGGTTTGTCGAACCCCATGCCGAGTGCGCTCGTGGCGACCAGCGCCTTCACCTCGTTGCGCTTCAGCCGCCCTTCCAGGTCTTCGCGCTCCGCCGTATCGGTCTGGCCGGTGTACGCGTATGTCTCGTGCCCGGCCTGCCGCAGCAGGCGAGCGGTGTCCTCCGCAGCGGACACCGTGAGGGCGTAGACGATGCCGCTGCCCGGCAGCCGTTCCAGGTTGCTGACCAGCCAGGCGAGCCGGGCGCCGGCATCCGGCAGCGTGAGCACGCCGAGGCGCAGCGAGCGCCTGGCCAGCGGCCCGCGGATGGTGAGCACGTCTTCGTGACTGCCCGTTCCCATCTGCTCCGCCACGTCGGCCACCACGCGTTCGTTGGCGGTGGCCGTGGTGGCGAGCACGGGCACGCCGTCCGGCATCGTGGCGATGAGGTCGCGCAGCCGCCGGTAGTCCGGCCGGAAGTCGTGGCCCCAGTCGGAGATGCAGTGGGCCTCGTCGATCACCAGCAGGCCGCTGCGGGCGATGAGGTCTGGCAGGAACTCGTCGCGGAACTGCGGGTTGTTGAGCCGCTCGGGGGAGACGAGCAGCGCATCCACTGTGTCGTCGCGGAGGCGCTGAGAGACGTCGTCCCACTCGTGGCGGTTTGCGGAGTTGAGGGTGACAGCCCTCACCCCCGCGCGTTCGGCCGCCGCCACCTGATCGCGCATGAGCGCGAGCAGCGGGGACACCAGGATGGTGGGGCCGGCGCCCCGGGAGCGCAGCACCATCGTGGCGACGAAGTACACCGCCGACTTGCCCCAGCCCGTCCGTTGCACCACCAGGGCGCGCCGACGGTCGTCGACGAGCGCGGAGATCGCCTCGAACTGCCCGTCGTGGAAGTCGGCCTGTGAATCGCCGACCAAGGCGCGGAGGGTGTCGACGGCCTGGTCTCGTGTGGTGCTGGTGGTGCTCATGGACTCATCGTTCCAGAGAGCACCGACGCCGAGGCCCAGGGGGCGAAGATCGGTGGAGAACTCGCGGGTGTGGACAACGCGCGCGTCGCGCCCGTCAGGCGCCGTCCTTCCTGATCCAACGGAACGTCAGCCGGCACGCCAGCAGCCCGGCGACCAGCCAGACCAGCAGAACGACGGCCATCCACCCCAGCTGCCAGCTGCCGCTCGGCTCCTGCGACTCGAACGATGCGGGCAGGAACACACTGCGCATCCCTTGCGCGATCCACTTCAGCGGGAAGATGCTCGCGATGTTGCGCAGCCACTCCGGCAGCAGGTTGAACGCCAGGTACACGCCGGAGATGAACTGCAGCACGAGCACGATCGGGATGATCACGGCCGTCGCGCTCTTTCCGGTGCGCGGCACGGCGGACAGCGCGATCCCGAGCACGGCCGACGTCACGATGCCCAGCGCGTAGATCCACGCGAACCGCAGCCACAGCTCCGGCTCGGTCGGAAGTTCGACGCCGAACAACACCCTCGCCATCACCAGCAGCAGCGCGATCTGCAGGATGCTCGTGACGATCACCTGCCCCATCTTCCCGATGAAGTACGAGACGACGGGCAGCGGGGTGCCGCCGAGGCGTTTCAGGGTGCCGTCGCTCTTCTCCACGGCGATGTCGACGGCGAGGTTCTGCACGCCGCTCAGCAGGATGCCCGCCGCGATCATGCCGGGCAGGTAGTAGGCGGCCTGGCTGATGCCGCCAGAGCCGTCCGGGGCCGCGCCCACCTTGCCGAGGCCCTGGAACGCGACGGAGAAGATCCCGAGCATGACAACGGGGAAGAGGAAGGTGAAGAAGATGGTGTCGGCCTGGCGGAAGTAGGTGAGCACCTCGTACCGGATGCGGACGACGCCGAGCGGAAGCGTCCTCATGCTGCGGACTCCGACCCGGCAGACGCCGACCCAGCAGCACTGGACGCCGACGACTCCGCCGCCTGCACCAACCCCAGATACACGTCCTCCAGGCTCGGCCGGATCACCTCGAGGTCCCGCGGCTCGCCGCCCACCTCGGCGGTCAGCCGGGCGACCACCGCCGCCGGCGCGTCCGTGCGCTCTTCGCGCAGCCGCCCGTCCGCATCCCGCCACCGCACGATCGGGATACGCGCCGCTCGGTCTCCGATGGTGTCGACCGCTCCGATGTCGATCAGTTCGCCGCGTGCGATCACCGCGACCCTGTCGCTCAGCTGCGCGGCCTCGTCGAGGTAGTGGGTGGTGAGCAGGATCGTCGTCCCTTCGCGTTTGAGGTCGCGGATCAGCTGCCAGAACTCGCGCCGCGCCTCGGGGTCGAACCCGGTGGTCGGCTCGTCCAGGAACAGCAGCTCCGGCCGCCCGATCACGCCGAGCGCCACATCCAGTCGTCGTCGCTGACCACCCGACAGGTTCCGGATGCGCACCTTCGCCTTCTCCGCGAGCCCGACGGCCGCGATCAGCTCGTCAACATCCCGCCTGGCCGGGTAGAAGCGCGAGAAGTGCGCCACCTGCTCGCGCACCGTCACATCGGCGGCCTCCCCGCCGGACTGCAGGACGATCCCGAGTCGCGCCTTCCACTCCGACCCTCCGCGGTGTGGGTCGACGCCGAGCACGCTCACCTCGCCCGAGCTGCGATCCCGGTAGCCCTCGAGGATCTCGATGGTGGTGCTCTTGCCCGCCCCATTGGGACCGAGCAGGGCGAAGGTCTCGCCCTGCTCGATGTCGAAGCTGACCCCTCGAACGGCCTCGAACGGACCGTACGACTTCCGCAGGTCACGGACGACGACGGCTGGACCTCCGAGGGGACGAGCGCTCATCCACCCATCATGCCCGGCGGCGGCGCTGAGCGCTCCTCACTCCGCCGAGAACGGCGAGCACCACGATGATCCCGCCGGCGACCGCGAGGCCGAGAGCCCACGCGCTCGCTGGCGTGAGGGACGCGAACCACACCTGCGCGGCGATCAGTCGGTCGCGGGCGGAGAGCACGGCGAGGGTGCCGCCGGCGAAGGCGATGAGTATGACCCCCCAGACCACCCCGCCCCAGCGGATCTGCGCCGGGCCACGGGATGCGCTGGGCTGCGGCTGCGCGCCCCACCCCGGCCCCTGGCCGAACACGACCGTCGGGGTGCTGTCGGCGTTGGTGCCTGCTGTGTTGCCGGTCTCGCTCATCGTGCGACCTCCTCGGTGTTCTGCTGGACGACCACCTGGTCGAACTGCTGGACGCGGACGATCGCGTCCGCCTTCTTCGACGGCTCGACCATCAGGTCCACGGTGCAGAGCCGGTCGTCGTCGGACGTCGTGCAGGTGTGCTCGGTGCTGCCTCCGTCGGCGTCGCCCACCGAGATCCCCTGGCCGCGGGTGGTCGCGACGATGGAGACCGTCGTGTCCGCACCGAGGATGAGGGTGGTGGTGCCCCCGCCTTTGGCGAAGTCGACCACCGGAGTCCCGCGGTGGGATTCGAGAGCATCCTCGAAGACGATCGTCGTGTCACCGAACGGCTGAGCGTACTGAGCGTTCCCCGTCGGTCTCAGCCAGGCTCCGTCGAAGACGATCTGACCGCTGCGCGGCACCCACGCCGTCACCAGTGTGACCACGGCGAGCAGGATGCCGAGGAAGATCAGGAACCCGCTGCGCCTCCTGGCCAACCCGGCGATCAGCGTCGCGACGCCGAAGACCAGGGTGGCAGCGGCGAGAGCGGCGGTCACGCCGTAACCGGTCAAGCCGGTGGTCGGCTCCCAGATGGCGGACACGATGGCGGCGGCCACCAGGGCGAGCCCGATCGTCGCCCAGCCGAACGCGGCACCGATCCGCGGGTTCGCCGCCCGGTACGCCCTGCGCTGCGCGGCCGCCTCCGCGGTCGCGACGGACGCCTGAGCGCGCATCTCCGCGGCGCGCTGCCGCTTGACGGCGCGCATGTCCTCGTCGAGCCTGGCCTTCCACTGCGCGTGCTCGGCCTGCCAGCTGGCGTGCCTGGTGCGCCAGCCGTCCACGTCCTCCTGCGAGGCGCCGACGGTCGGTGCAGGCGGCTCGGTCGGCTCGGCGGTGACGTCGAGCAGCGGCTTGGTCGCCGAGGCGTCGGCCTCTGTGGCGTCGGCCGCGGAGTCGAGCGGAACGGTGTCCGCCGCATCCGGTGCACCCGGCGCATCCGGTGCGCCCGCCGCATCCGGTGCCGACGTGGTGGTGGAAGCGGCCCCGGACGCGTCCGCCGAGGTCTCCGGTCCCGTCGCCGTGCCAGCAGCATCGGCGGTCCACACGCCCGGCCCTGGCGCCCCCGCCGCACCGGCCACGCCACCGGCCACGCCACCAGCAGCGGCAGCCCCCGACGATGACGCCCCCGCGCCTGCACCACTCCCGGCCCCCGTGCCGGTCCCGTGGTTGGCGCTCCACGCATTCCGCCCCCAGTTGCCGCGCACGGCCCAGACGATCAGCCCGGCGATCAGCGCGAGCACGATCAGCGTCCAGACCACTCGCCCGATCACGTCGCCGACCGACGGCGACCCCCAGAACCCGCCGTCCGCCCACCAGATCCCCGGCGCCCATGGCAGCAGGGAAAGCAGCGCGAGCACCCCGATGCCGACGATGGCCGGCTGGAAGTCGCCGTCGAACAGCCGCTGCAGGTGGATGCGGTTCTCCCTGTCCGGCAGGAGCGCCCACGCCGCTGCGTAGATCAGCAGCATCGGCGCGCCGAGGATCGCGGCGACGACGACGATGCCGCGCACGATCAGCGGGTCGATGCCGATGCGGTTGGCGACACCGGCGCAGACGCCGCCGAGCCAGCCTTCTGTGCGCACGATGCCGAGGCCGCGCATCCAGGTGAAGAACGTGGTCCCGCGCCCGGAGAGGCCGCTGGTCGGTCCGCCGTAGGGCGCACCGGGCGTGCCGGGTGGGGGAGGTGTGGTCGAGTCATGCTGTGACATGCTTCGATCCTGGCGTCGGCGGCGGGTTCGCCGGTATCGGGTATCACCCTGAGTCATCCCTGATTCGTCGCGGCCGGGGTGTCGGGGATGGGCCGAGTCTGCTTGGATTTCACCGTGACCGACACGTTCGCGCCTCGAAGCGCGCCAGCACGCCCTCCGCGGGTTCCGTTGGCGCGCCCGCGGACCTGCGAGCTGAGCGGGGTGAGCGTCGCGCTCGCCGATCACCTCGGCTGGTCGGTCACGATGGTGCGCTGGCTGTTCGTCGCCCTCGCGCTGATCGGCGGCGCAGGCGTCCTCCTCTATCTGTGGCTGTGGGCGCTCACGCCGCTGCGCCCGGCGACCGTGGCCGACCCGCAGGAACGCGTCGTGCGCCGCATCCCCGTCGCGTGGCTGCTGCTCGGGGTGTCCGGGGTCGCCGGCATCTCGGCCGTCGCCCTGGCCGCGGCGGGGTCCTCCCCGTTCGGCCTGCTCGCGGCGATCGGCGCGAGCATCCTGCTGGCGGTCGCCTGTGTGGCCTGGGATCAGCTGGTCGATGTCGGCGACGTCGCCCGCACGCCGGCCACTTCCCGCACGCTGCGCATCGCCGCCGGCGCCTTCCTCGTGGTCATCGCCATCGCGCTGAGTTCGCTGGTCGACCAGGCGGGCACGGGCTGGCTGTGGCTCGGGATCATCGCCTCCACGTTCGCGGGCGCCGCCGTGCTCGTCGGCCCGTGGGCGCTGCGGCTGTGGCGCGAGCTGATCGCCGAGCGCACAGCGCGCATCAAGCAGGAGCAGCGTGCGGAGATCGCCGCGCACCTGCACGACTCCGTGCTGCAGACTCTCGCGCTCATCCAGAACAGGGCGGGAGCGTCGAGCGAGGTCGCCAGGATCGCCCGCGCCCAGGAGCGCGAACTGCGCGAGTGGCTCTATGCGGACGCCGCGGACGACCGGGATGCGCAGGTGCGCGACCTCGCCTCCGAGCTGCGGGCCACCGCTGCCGCCCTGGAGGTCGACCATCCGGTGCACATCGATGTCGTCGCCGTCGGCGAGCCCGTCGAGCACGCACCGAACGAGCTCGCCGCCGCTGCCAGGGAGGCCATGCTCAACGCGGCCAGGCACGCGGGCGGCGACGTGTCCGTCTACGTGGAGAGCCGGGCGGGCGGAGTGGACGTGTTCATCAGGGACCGCGGCCCCGGGTTCGACGTGGATGCGCTGCCGGAGGGCAGGCTCGGCGTCCGCGAGTCCATCATCGGCCGGATGCGCAGGGCGGGCGGGCATGCGACCGTCACCTCCCGGCCAACCGGCACCGAAGTCCAGCTGAGCATCGAGTACGCGAACGAGGCACCATGACAGACCACACCGACCAGCCGGCACCCGCCGCCCCGAACCCGATCACCGTGGTGATCGTCGACGACCACTCGATCTTCCGCTCCGGCCTGCGCGCCGACCTCGACGACCGCCTCTCCGTGGTCGGCGAGGCGGCCGACGTGGAAGCGGCGGTCGCCACGATCCTGGCCACACGCCCTGCCGTCGTCCTCCTCGACGTGCACCTGCCCGGCGGAGCGGGTGGCGGGGGAGCCGAGGTGGTGCGCAAGACCATCGCGGAGTGCCCGGACACCCGGTTCCTCGCGCTGAGCGTGTCCGACGCCGCGGAGGACGTGGTCGGCGTCATCAGGGCCGGTGCGCGCGGCTATCTCACCAAGGGAAGCTCGGGCGGCCAGGTGAGCGACGCGGTGGTCGGCGTCGCCGGCGGGGACGCGGTGTTCTCTCCCAGACTGGCCGGTTTCGTCCTCGACGCGTTCGGCGCGGCGGCGGGGGAGCAGGCGGAGTCGACGGAGGAGCTCGACAGGCTCTCCGCCCGCGAGCGCGAGGTGATGCGGCTGATCGCCCGCGGCTACTCCTATAAGGAGGTCGCGGCCGACCTGTTCATCTCGATCAAAACCGTCGAGACGCACGTCTCCGCCGTGCTGCGCAAGCTGCAGCTGTCGTCCCGCCACGAGCTCACGGCCTGGGCGCTGGAGCGCAAGCTCCTCTAGCCTCCTCTAGCGCGAGACTCCACTATCTGTTGCGAATCGCCCGGGATCCGCGACAGTTAGCGGCATCTCACGCATCCGGTGCGGCGAACAGGCGCTGGAGGCGACGCACGCCTTCGAGTAGTTCGTCGTCGCCGAGCGCGTACGAGAGCCGCAGGTAGCCGGACGGCCCGAACGCCTCTCCGGGAACCGTCGCGACCTCCGCCTGGTCCAGGATGAGGTCGGCCAGCTCCAGCGACGTTGTCGGCGTCACGCCGCCCCAGGTCCTGCCGAGCAGGCCGGACACATCCGGATAGACGTAGAACGCACCCTGCGGCGTCGGGGTGAGGATGCCGTCGATGGCGTTCAGCTCGGACACGATCGTGCGCCGACGCCTGTCGAACGCGAGCCGCATCTGCTCCTCGGGCTCCTGCGTTCCGGTGAGGGCTTCGAGCGCCGCGCGCTGCGAGATGTTGGACACGTTGGACGACAGGTGCGACTGCAGGTTGGCCGCCGCGGCGATGATGTCGGAGGGGCCGACCATCCAGCCCACCCGCCAGCCGGTCATCGCGTACGTCTTGGCGACGCCGTTGACCAGGATGGTGCGGTCGGCCAGAGCGGGGACGGCGTCCACGATCGAGACGGCCTTCACGCCGTCGTACGTGAGGTTCTGGTAGATCTCGTCTGCGATCACGTAGAGGCCGTGCTCGTCGGCCCAGCGGCCGATCTCCTCGACCTGCTCCGGCGGGTACACCGCGCCGGTCGGGTTCGACGGAGAGACGAACAGCAGCACCTTGGTGCGCTCGGTGCGTGCGGCTTCGAGCTGGTCGACCGTCACCAGGTAGCCCTGGTCCGCCCCGGCGAACACGTCCACCTGCACTCCGCCGGCCAGCTTGATCGCCTCGGGGTACGTGGTCCAGTACGGGGTGGGGACGAGCACCTCGTCTCCCGGATCGAGCAGGGTCGCGAACGCCTGGTAGACCGCCTGCTTGCCTCCGTTGGTGACCACGACACCGGATGCGGGCACATCCAACCCGGAGTCCCTGCGCGTCTTCTCCGCGATCGCCTCGCGCAGCTCGGGGAGCCCGGCGGCCGGGGTGTACCGGTAGTTGCGCGGGTCCTCGACGGCCGAGATGGCGGCGTCCACGATGTTCTGCGGGGTCACGAAGTCCGGCTCGCCCGCCGCATAGCTGATCACAGGCCTACCCTGCGCTTTGAGGGCCTTGGCCTTCGCATCCACTTTGAGGGTGGCTGACTCGGCGATGGATGCGATGCGTGTCGAAATGCGCTGCTGTGCGGTCACGGGGCCCAACTTTACAGTCCGCTCCGGGTCACATACACTTGGTCGCGGTAGTTGAAATCTGCCAAGCTTTTTTGCGCCCTTTTTCGATTGAGGTCCGCCGGCGGAACTGCCTCGCTCGCAGAGAAATCTCCGAGTGTGATCGGCTAGCCTGGTCGGGAAGGTGTGCGCGGGAACGCTCAGCGATTTCGCTTTCATAGGGCGGTGGCTCAATTGGTAGAGCAGCGGTCTCCAAAACCGCAGGTTGCAGGTTCGAGTCCTGTCCGCCCTGCAAGTCGTCACTTCAGGTGACGACCCACGAAAGGTGTAACAAGGTGGCCCGAAAAGTTATCGACGAGCCGAGCGAGGAAATCGTCGCCAACGCGAAGAAGGACCGCGCCGCAAAGCGTGGACCCTTCGCACGGATCGCTCTGTTCATCCGCCAGGTCATCGGCGAACTGAAGAAGGTCGTCACCCCGACGCGCAAAGAACTGTTCAGCTACACCGGAGTTGTTCTCGTCTTCGTGGTGATCATGATGGCGCTCGTGTCCCTGCTCGACTGGGTCTTCGGGCTCGGCGTCGTCTGGGTCTTCGGAAACCCGTCCTGACCCAACGCCCGTGTCACGGCCCCAGCAGAGGGCGGATCGACCGGCTACCGACAGAAATGGAATGAATTCAGTGTCTGAGACAAATCGCGACGACGTGGACTGGGCGACCGCAGCCGAGCAGTCCTCCGAAGACGATGAGGCGCAGACCGGCAACGTTCTGGCCCGCGACGAGGAATCCGTCGACGCCGCAGAGCACGAAGCTCTGCACGTGGTCGCAGAAGACGGAACCGAGATCGACCTGGACGCCGTCCTCGACGCGATGGCGGAAGCCGTCGACCCCGAGGCCGACCGCGCCGTCGACGAGGCCCTCGAGGTCGACGACGAGCAGGAGGCGGAAGCCGCTCTCGAAGCCGTCGAAGACGAGGACGAGGCAGCGACCGACCCCTACGAGGAGTTCCGCGCCGAGCTGCGCAGCAAGATCGGCAAGTGGTACGTCATCCACTCGTACGCCGGGTTCGAGCGCCGCGTGAAGTCGAACATCGAGAACCGCATGGTCTCCATGAACATGGAGGACTTCATCTTCGAGGTCCAGGTTCCGATGGAAGACGTCGTCGAGATCAAGAACGGCCAGCGCAAGATGGTCAACCGCGTGCGCATCCCGGGCTACGTGCTCGTGCGCATGGACCTCAACGAGGACAGCTGGTCCGTCGTCCGGCACACGCCGGGCGTCACCGGCTTCGTCGGCAACGCGCACAACCCCACCCCGCTGCGCTTCGAAGAGGCCTTCTCGATGCTGAAGAGCCTCGTGCAGGTCGAAGCGGCTCCGGCCAAGGGTGCTGCGAAGGGCCAGAAGGCCGCGCAGCGCGTCATCCCCGCCGAGGTCGACTTCGAGATCGGCGAGACCATCACGATCAAGGAAGGCTCGTTCGCGGGCCTGCCGGGTTCGATCAGCGAGATCAAGCCGGAGAGCGGCAAGCTCACTGTCCTCGTCTCCCTGTTCGAGCGTGAGACCCCGGTCGAGCTCAGCTTCGACCAGGTCACCAAGCTCTAACGGAATAAGAGCGACCCACCCTCAGTTTTCTCAATCACCGGATCTCGGACAGGCCGAGAAACCGGGAGAGCCGTTCGGGATGAGATCCCGGATGCTCGAATACACAAAGAAGGAAGAAACATGGCACCGAAGAAAAAGGTCACTGGTCTGATCAAGCTTCAGATCAACGCCGGCGCCGCCAACCCCGCCCCGCCGATCGGTCCGGCGCTGGGTCAGCACGGCGTCAACATCATGGAGTTCTGCAAGGCGTACAACGCGGCGACCGAGTCGCAGCGCGGCAACGTCATCCCGGTGGAGATCACCGTCTACGAGGACCGTTCGTTCACGTTCGTCCTCAAGACGCCGCCGGCTGCCGAGCTCATCAAGAAGGCCGCAGGCGTCCCCAAGGGCTCCGGCGTCCCGCACACCACCAAGGTCGGCAAGCTGACCCAGGAGCAGGTGCGCGCGATCGCCGAGCAGAAGATGGTCGACCTGAACGCGAACGACATCGACGCAGCGTCGAAGATCATCGCAGGCACCGCCCGTTCGATGGGCATCACGGTCGAGGCGTAAGCCCTCGTCCTCCACAGACACATCCGTGGCAGAGCCGGCCAGGCTCGCACCACATTCTCGACAGGAGAAACCACATGGCACACAAGTCAAAGGCCTACCGGGCCGCGGCCGAGAAGATCGAGGCCGGAAAGTTCTACACCCCCACTGAGGCTGTCTCGCTCGCTCGCGAGACCGGTTCCAGCAACTTCAACTCGACCGTCGAGGTCGCGCTGAAGCTCGGCGTCGACCCCCGCAAGGCGGACCAGATGGTCCGCGGTACCGTCATTCTTCCTCACGGCACCGGCAAGACGGCTCGCGTCGTCGTGTTCGCGACGGGCCCGGCCGCTGAGGCCGCCATCGCAGCAGGCGCAGACGAGGTCGGCGGCGCCGAGCTCATCGAGAAGGTCGCCGGTGGATACACCGACTTCGACTCGGCTGTCTCCACCCCGGAGCTCATGGGCCAGGTCGGCCGTCTCGGCAAGGTGCTCGGCCCGCGTGGTCTGATGCCGAACCCGAAGACCGGCACCGTGACGCCGGATGTGGCCAAGGCCGTCTCCGACATCAAGGGTGGAAAGATCGAGTTCCGCGTCGACAAGCACGCCAACGTGCACTTCGTCGTCGGCAAGGCGGCCTTCACCGCCGAGCAGCTCGACGAGAACATCAAGGCCGCTCTCGAAGAGGTCATGCGTCTCAAGCCGTCCTCCTCGAAGGGCCGTTACGTTCAGAAGGGCGCTGTGTCGACCACGTTCGGCCCGGGCATCCCGCTGGACGTCAACGCCATCTAGGCAGCGACCGAATCGTTCGATCAGGCCGTCTCCGGTTTCCGGAGGCGGCCTTTTCGTCGTTTACGCGTGATCATCTTTCATCCGTGTAAAACTTTGCAACAGAACTGTCTACCCCTCTTGTGGCGGTAGAACTCATGGGTCTACTCTCGCGATTGGCGCGCGCCGCGCGCCGCTCACTGTCGAGTAAGGATCAACTTCATGACAACTCGCACCACCAGACGAGTCCTCCACAAAAGGACCGTCGGAATCATCGCCACCGCGGCCGCCGCGGTGGCGTTGTCGATGGCGGGGACCGGAGCAGCGAATGCGGCCGACAGGGTCACTTTCGCCGACTCCGTACCGAGCTGGGCGACTGCAGCCAACGATGCAGGAGCCGCCCCGACGGACCAGACAGTGCAGGGCGAGATCTACCTCCCCCTGCGCGACCAGCGAGGCGCCGAGGCGCTCGCGAAGGCCGTCTCGAATCCGGTCAACCTGGGCTTCCGCAAGGCGCTCAGCCCGAGCCAGTGGATCAACCGGTTCTCGCCGACCCAGGCGGACACGGATGCTGTCGTCAGCTTCCTGAAGACGGCCGGCCTGTCGATCACGGCCGTTCCCGCCAGCCGCCAGTACGTGGTCTTCCGCGGCACGCCGGACCAGCTCGGTTCGATCTTCGGCACGTCGCTGCACTCGTTCGACTACGCGGGCAAGAAGCTCGTCGCGCCGACCAGTGCACCGTCGCTGCCCGCCGCGGTCGGCACCAAGGTGTCCGGCATCAGCATCGAGCAGTCGCGCACGCTGACCAAGCCGGACTCGATCAAGCAGGGCGACCTCGGCGCATCCGGCACTCCGCAGCTGAGCCGCAAGGCGGCAGCCGCCCCCGTCGTGGTGACCCCGTGCTCGCACTACACCGGTGAGCACGTCGTGACCGTTCCGCCGAGCTACAACGGCCAGACGCAGTACGGCACGTACAACTGCGGATACACGCCGGCGCAGCTCCGTTCGGCATACGGCCTCGACTCGCTGAGCAAGCGCGGCGTGAACGGCTCGGGACAGACCGTCGCCATCATCGACGCGTACGCGAGCCCGTCCATCGTGAAGGACGTCAACTCGTACTCGCAGCAGTACGGCGAGCCCGGCCTCACCAACTCGAACTACCAGCAGTTGGTGCCGAAGCCGAGCGAGTTCACCGACCAGGAGCTGTGCCAGCAGCCGAGCGGATGGCAGGGCGAGCAGACGCTCGACGTCGAGTCCGTCCACGGCATCGCACCGGGCGCGCGCATCCTGTACGTGGGTGGCACGGACTGCAGCGGTGGCCTCGACGTCGCCATGTCGAAGATCCTCGACAACAAGCTCGCCACGATCGTGAGCAACAGCTACGGCAACGTGGGTGAGGCTGTCCCCGCCGACGTGATCCAGGGCGAGGTCAACCTGCAGCTGCAGGCGGCGGGCGAGGGCATCGGCCTGTACTTCTCGAGCGGTGACAACGGCGACGAGGTCGCGAACCTCGGATACGCGTCGCCCGACTTCCCCGCATCCTCCCCGTGGGTGACGTCGGTGGGCGGCACGAGCCTCGGCATCGACAAGAACGGCAAGATCGCGTACGAGACCGGCTGGGGTGACACCGTCGACCAGATCGTCAAGAACGCGGACGGTTCGCTTGCATACGCGCAGCCCCTCCCGGGCACGCGGTTCGTCGGCGGTGCCGGCGGTGGCGTGAGCGCCGTGTTCGCGCAGCCCGACTACCAGAAGAACGCCGTGCCCGCCGCCCTGGCGAACGGGCACCGCGTCTCACCGGATGTCGCTGCCCTCGCCGACCCGTACACCGGGTTCTCGATCGGCATCCGTCCGATCATCGACGACACGACCCTCGAGACGGGCGACTACGTGAACGAGACATACGGCGGAACCTCGCTGGCGTCTCCGATCGTGGCGGCTCAGATCGCGATCGTCCAGCAGGCGACGCACACGTCGATCGGGTTCGCGAACCCGACGCTGTACGGCATCAAGCGCATCCTGCCGAACGCGTTCCGCGACGTCGTGCCGCAGAACCCGACGCAGGCCGTTGCGTACACCAGCGCCACCAGCGGCAACAGCTACCTGGTGTCCTTCGATCAGGACACCACGCTGAAGACCGCGAAGGGCTACGACGACGTCACCGGCCTCGGCGGTGTGACGTTCAACCTGCTGTCCCTCGTCGCGGCGGGGCGCCACTAGCGCCTGCACCGCACGGAACGGCCGGTCGCCCCTTCTGGGGTGGCCGGCCGTTTCAGTAGAGTGGGGCGGGTGACCGTCACCATCCGCTCCGCAGAGGCACGGGATGCGCGGGGCCTCGCCTCCGTCGCCGCCGTGACCTTCCCGCTCGCCTGCCCTCCGCACACCACCGAGGAGGCGAAGGCGGCGTTCGTCGCCACCATGCTCTCCGAGGAGAAGTTCACGGAGTACCTCGCCGACGACGCCCGCGTGCTGCTGGTGGCCGAGGAGGAGGACGCGGACGGCGTCGTCGAGGCCATCGGATACACGATGGTGAACTTGGGGGAGCCGACGGACTCCGACGTGAGCGCGGCCATCCGCATCCGGCCGTCCAGTGAGCTGAGCAAGTGCTACGTGCTGCCTGGCCACCACGGCGCAGGGGTGGCCGGTGGGCTCATGGAGGCGAGCCTCGCGGCGGCGGCGCAGGCCGGTGCATCCGGGATGTGGCTGGGCGTCAACGAGGAGAACGCGCGAGCGCAGAAGTTCTACGCCAAGCACGGGTTCGAGCGGGTCGGCTCCAAGCAGTTCCTGGTGGGCGACCGGCTGGAGGACGACTGGGTGATGGAGCGGCCGCTCTAGCGAGCGGGGTTCGTCAGCCCTCGGCCACCTTGACCACGATCTTGCCGCGGGTGTGGCCGGATTCGATCGCTCGGTGGGCGTCGGCGATCTGGTCGAGCGCGAAGATCTTGTCGACGTGCACGCGGACGTTTCCCGATTCGAGCAGCCTGGCGATGACGGCGAGGGTGTTGCCGTCCGGTGCGACCTTGTAGTCGGTGCCCCTCACCCCGGCCGCCGCCGCATCCTCTTCGAAGGTCGGCCAGCTGCCGGTGGGCGCGTTGACGATGAGGCCGCCACGGCGCAGGACCGCCAGCGAGCGGCTGCCGGTGTCGTCGTGCACGTTCCCGACCAGGTCGATGACCACATCCATCTCGCCGGCGACATCCTCGAACCGGGTGGTCTCATAGTCGATGACGGAGGACGCGCCGAGCGAGCGCAGCCACGACACGTTCGCACCGGATGCGGTGGCCGTGACCTGCGCGCCGAAGTACGAGGCGAACTGCACGGCGAAGTGACCGACGCCGCCGCTGCCCGCGTGGATGAGCATCCGCTGGCCCTCGTGCGCCTTCGCCACCTCGACCACCATGCCCCACGCCGTGAGTGCGGCCAGCGGGGCGCCGGCCGCCTCGATGTGCGACAGGGTCGACGGCTTCCGGACGACGCTGAGGCTCGGCACCGAGACGTACTCCGCGTATGTCCCACCGAACCGGGGGACCATCACCATCCCGAACACCTCGTCGCCGGGCTTGATGGGATGTGCGCGATACGGCGACTCGACGACCACACCGCTGAAGTCGTGTCCGAGCACGGCGGGCAGGTCCCGGATGGCGCCGAACACGCCGCGCCCGGCCCTGGTCTTGGCGTCGATCGGGTTCACGCTCGCGGCGACGACCTTGACCAGGAACTCCGCGTTCACCCTGTCGGGCGTCGCGGTCTCGCCGATCCGCAGCTCGTCGGCGTCGCCGGGCCTGGCGAGCAGTGCGGCCCGCATCGTCTTCTGCATTCGTCGTCCCCTCATCGGCTGCTCTTCAGTCAAGCCCGTCAATGATTCGCGGGTGTTTCGGCGGCGTCACCACGTATGAACAGTGCGTTTCGGATACCCCCAGGACGTTTCCAGGCGGCGTCTGGTTAGGATGCTCCTCGTGAGCAGACTGCTGCGTGTCGTGCGCCAACCGTTCGCGGCACCGCTGCTCGCGCGCGGCTGGCAGCGAGCGGTGCCCGTGCTGCTCGCGCTCGGCACCATCTCGGTGCTCGGCGGGCTCACCATCATCTGGGCGGCGCGGCTCACCGTGCCGTACCCGGTCTACGTCAGCGAGCTCGGCGCTCAGGGCGCGCCGACCGCTCAGCCGTTCGCCGTCGCGCTGCTGTGCATCGCGGCAGGCGGCTTCTCGATCGCACTGGCGAGCGGGCACATCCGGTCGTCGGTGCGGCTGCTGAACCGGTGGGCGCCCGCCGTGACGCTCGGGTTCGCCGCGATCTGCTTCGTCGTGGCGTCGCAGATCACCTGCACGGCTGCGTGCCCCGTGCCGCTCGCCGATCCGCGGTCGACGGTGCAGGACCTCGTGCACACGGTGACGGCGGTGCTGGGCTTCGGGGCCGCCTGCTACGCGATGCTGCAGGTGGCGTTCGCCTCCACGGTGCCCAGGGTGGCGCGGTTCTCGCTGGTGAGCTGTTTCGCGGTGGCGGGCATCACCATCGTGGGCGGACTGCTCGCGATCGTGCACGTCGCCACGGATGTCGGAGCGTGGCTGGAGCTGATCGGGACGACGGTGGCCATCGCGTGGCTGGCGATCTACTCGCTGACGCTGGTGCGCGTTCCGGTGCTGGCGGAGTAGGCGGGCTGGCAGCTCAGGACGGCTGCGGGCTGGTCGCGCGGCGCAGGGCGTCGATGAGGTCGCCCGCGAGTGCGACGAGCTTCCTGATCTCGGCGTCGTCGCGGTCCACCCACCGGCATTCCGGTTCTTCGTGCAGCGGGACGAACCCGGAGTGCTGCTCCCAGACGAAGAGGGTGCGCTCCGCGCCGAGCACGAACTGCTGCCACCAGATCTGCCGCAGGTAGTTGCGCGGGATGCTGCGGAACGGCTTGTTCGTCGTCTTGATCTCCGCGAGCTCGATGGTGCCGCTGGCCCGCACGGTCAGCCCATCCGGTGTCGCCAGGAAGCGGGGCTCTCGCTCGGAGTGGTAGAGAGCATCCGAGGGGTGAATGCCGTGGGTGGCCGCAACCCAGGCGGCGATCTCGGGCTCGCGGGTGCGGCCGTGCTGCGTGTAGATGTTGCCCGAGAATCCGGTGCCGTGCAGCTTGTCGTACGCCGCGGACTGCACCGAGCGCGGCGTGGACAGCTTCGCCACGTCGGTCGCGGTGATCCCGCGGCTGCGGGCGCGCAGCCAGGCGACCCTGTCGCTGGAGTGGGCGACGACCCTGCTGAGGTGCCCGCGGTACACGCGGTCGGCATCCGGTGCTTCGAGCTGGAACTCGAGCTCCGCCTGCACTGCCTCCGCCTGAACGACCTCGGCCGGCCGCAGGTCGACGAGAGAGGCTGGACGGGTCAGGACAGGATCGAGCACCCGTCCATTCTCTCTCGCATCACGCCCCCGCGCTCGACCCCACGCCAGCGACGCCGAGCTGGCGGCGCGCCTCGTCGATGGTCTCCACGGTCTGTACCGCCTCGACCAGTGGATGCAGGGGAGAGTCGGTCAGCCCCTCCGTCACGTAGCGGGCGAGCGCAGCGGCCTCGTACGACATGCCCTGCCTGCCCGGCCGCCCGTAGGGGTCGTCCCAGCTGAGCACGTCGCCGCCCTGCACGAAGCGCAGGCCGCTCGCCGACCAGAACGGGCTGCCGGTCTCGACGCGCGCCTCCGACCCGCAGATCGTCGCGAGCGACGGGGTCGCCGCGCGCAGGCCGGTGCTGAGGAGCGCCTGCGCGCCGGTCACCGACGACAGGATGAGCGACGCCTGCTCGTCGACGCCGGTGGACGCGAGCGTGCCGGCCGCGATGATCCCGGCCGGGCGGCCGATCGCGAACGACGCCCAGGAGACCACGTACACGCCGAGGTCGAGGAGCGCGCCGCCGCCGAGGGCGGGGTCGAAGAGCCTGCTGGCCGGGTCGAAGCGCGCGCTGCCGCCGAAGTCGGCGGTCACCACGCGCACGTCACCGAGCGAGCCGTCGTCGAGCAGCTGCCGGATGATGTCGGTCTGCGGCAGGTAGCGCGTCCACATCGCCTCCATCGCGAACACGCCCGCCGCCTTCGCCGCCCGCTCGATGCGCCGGGCGTCCTCCGCGTCGGCCGCGAGCGGCTTCTCCACCAGGACGCTCTTGCCCGCCGCGATGGCCAGCAGGGCGTGCTCGGCGTGCTGGGTGTGCGGCGACGCGACGTAGACCACATCCACGTCGGGGTCTGCGACCAGCTCGGCGTACGAGCCGTACGCTCGCTCCACCCCGTGGGCGGCGGCGAACGCGGCGGCGCGCTCCGCCGACCGCGACCCTGCCGCCACCACGCGCTGCCGTGTGTGCGCGTGCAGCGCATCCGTGAAGTCGGCGGCGATCCCGCCCGGCGCGAGCACGCCCCAGCGAAGCGGAGGTGCGTCTGCCGGGTCCGGATGGCGCGGGTCGGGAAGCGAGCGGAGTCGGGTGGTCATGGGAACAGTCTGCCGCACGCGCTCGCGGCCCACTGATCAGCCAGTCGTTATCAAAACATATTAGCACTAGAACATAACATTCCAAACTCGTTAGCGTGGGTTTCCGTACAACCGAGCGGGCGCGGAGATCGCGCCGGTTCCAAGAAAGGATTGGGATGCGAAAGCCCGAACGACGACGGTGGTGGAGAGCGGGCGCTGCCGCCACGGCGGCAACCCTGATGGCGTCGGTGTGTGTCGGAGTGACACCCGCCTGGGCTGAGGAGACGCCGGCCATGCCGATTTCCACCGAGGCGCCATCCGAGGGTGAGCCGATGGACGTTCCCGGCCAGAGGGTCGCGCCTCTGTCGGCTGGCGCGTCCAACGACTTCATGATGTACGACTTCGACACAGGAGAACGAATTCCGGACTCTCCGTACGAGGGCGCTACCGGCAATGGCGGCTTCCTGACCAATGTGGCCGACAATGCCTACCGCTTCACCGTGAAGATCGCATCGGCGTCACGGGCGGAGCAATATCGTCCGGTTCTGCAGGCGATCGCCAACGAGCTGCGGGCAGCAGGGGTCGCCGATCTGACGATTGCCCCCGGGCAGTTCTCGCTGAGCCCCGAGTCGAGCGAGGTACCACCTCAGCACGAGATCCATTTCTTCACCTTGCCCTCCAGCCCCTGCGGCGCGGGCTTTGCTGGGTGCGCCATCGCCTATCCGCAGGTCAGGGCGAGTGGCAAGGACGGTGACGCGCTCGTGGCCGCAGCGAAGTCATGGATGTATCCCGAAGTCGACGGTTACTCACCCGGAGACAAGCATCACGTGGTGGCCCATGAGATCGGTCACGCGCTCGGGCTGAAGCACTATGACACTCCGTTCCAGGGCGTGAATCAGGTGATGCATTCCTCAAACTACGACTCGGCGACATTCCAGAATGGGGATCGTGCGGGTCTCGCCCACCTGGGACGGGACGAGCGGCCGATCGGGGTCCTGGAGCCGCTGAAGTTTCCAGCCGCGGGCAAAATCCGTGCGACGGGATGGGCGTTCGATCCCGATCAGTGGAGAGCGGCGACGGTCAGGATCTCGGTGGACGGCACAACCGTCAAGCAGTTCGACACCAACGTGTACCGCGCGGATGTCAACACGGCATACAAGCTGCCGAACTACGCATACCGCGGCTTCGACGTGACGTTCGATGTCTCGGCGGGCTCTCATGTGGTCTGCATGACGGTGTTGAACTTCCCGCGGGACACATTCACGCCCGCTGGTTCGTGTCAGACCATCACGTCGAAGGGGGCGTTGACGTCGAAGCGCATTCAGGGCGGCGACCGTTATGAGTCCTCTGCCGCGGTGTCGCGCACAGCGTTCCCGTCGACGGCTCCGGTTGTCGTGGTGGCAAGCGGGGAGTCGTTCCCGGATGCCCTGGCGGCCGGGCCGGTGGCGGCGAAGCTGGGTGGTCCGTTGCTGTTGACGCAGGGGGCCGCGTTGACGGGGCCGACGAAGACGGAGATCAGTCGCCTCAAGCCGTCCAAGATCATCGTTGCCGGAGGGACGGCTTCGATCAAGGACGGCGTGGTCACGGAACTGAAGAAGCTGGCCGCGACGGTCGTCCGGGTATCGGGCGTCGACCGCTACGAGACGTCGCGGAAGCTGGCGTCCTATGCATTCGCGAACGCGTCGGTGGCGTTCGTTGCATCCGGAGACGCCTTCCCGGACGCGCTCTCCGGCGGGGCAGGCGCTGCGGGACGGGGCGCACCGTTGCTTTTGGTGAGTTCTGGTCCGACCGCGGCGGACGCGGCGACCGGTGCCCTGGCGAAGTCGCTGAAGGCGACCGCTGTTCGTGTCGTGGGCGGCACGGCTGTGGTGGCGGACAGCACGGTGAAGACGCTGAAGGCGTCGGTTGCTGACACGCAGCGGGTGGCGGGCGCCGACCGGTTCCTGACGTCGGTGGCGGTGGCGAAGAACTACTTCCCGACCGCGACGCCCCAGGTGTTCGTGGTGAACGGGATGAACTTCCCGGATGGGCTGGTGGCCGCGCCGCTTGCCGCGGTGAAGCAGGCTCCGGTGTTCCTCTCGCCGGGCTATTGCATCAACCGTGAGGTGCTGACGCAGATGGACCGCCTCGGCGCGAACCAGCTCACCCTCATCGGCGGCACCACTTCGCTCAACGCCGATGTCGCTGCCGGGCGAATCTGCTGAACCTGCGAGACCCAGAAACACAATGGAAAGGAAACGATAAATGCGCAAGACTCCCATCGCCGTCGCGATGATCGCGGGGGCTGTTGTCCTCGCGTTCACGGCACCTGCCGCGAACGCGGAGATCCCAGCTCTGCCGACCGTCAAGGAACGCTTGGCCGGGGACGACCGTTTCGCCACTGCCGTCGCCGTCTCGACGAGCGCTTACCCGAAGTCGGCGCCGGTCGTCTACCTCACCAGCGGGGTGAACTTCCCGGACGCACTGTCGGCGGGACCGGTCGCCGCCACCCAGGGCGGCCCTGTGCTGCTGACGAAGTGGGACCAGGTGCCCGCTGTTACGACGGCCGAGATCAAGCGGCTCGCGCCCGAGAAGATCGTTCTCGTCGGCGGCCCGGCTGCACTCGCGCCCAGCGTCGAGAAGCAGATGATGTCGCTCGCGGCTCGGGTGGTCCGGGTGGCCGGGGCCGACCGCTACGACACTTCGCGGCAACTGGCGGAGGCGACCTTCACTGGCCCGGTCTCGACGATGTACCTGGCCACAGGAAAGGACTACCCGGATGCGCTCTCTGCGGGAGCAGCTGCGGCCGCAACGGGCGGCCCTGTTCTGCTTGTGTACGGAGAGGCGGATCGGCTCGATGCAGCCACGGTCGCGACGGTGAAGAAGCTCGCGCCGGGCAAACTCCTCATCGCGGGCGGCCCTGCTGCTGTCTCAGACGGCATTCTCGCTCACGCCAAGTCCATCGTTCCTGCCTCCTCGCGTGTTGCAGGGCGGGACCGGTTCACAACGTCGGCTGCGATCGCCGATACATTCGGCAACGCCGCGCACGCGTACCTCGCCTCCGGCTGGGACTTCCCGGACGCTCTCGTCGGGGCCGCCCTCGCAGGGAAAAGCGGTGAACCGCTCTACGTCACCATGCCGCGCTGTCAGCCGATCGAGATCACCCATAGCGCGAGGGAACTCGGCGTGACCTCGATGACGATCATCGGCGGCTCTCAATCACTCGCTGACAGTGTGATGACGCCCAACGGCTACTGCCCCGTACCAGGACCTCCGACCCCCTGAAAAGGGACGCAGGGAGCCCGCGGTCATCGTACGATGACCGCGGGCTCCCCACATCGGCGACCTAGCGCGGCCAGACCCCCGCATCCGGGTTGGACACCTCGGGCGCGCGCCGCGCGCCCGCCACAGGGGCGGCCCAGCGCACGCCGTTCGCGAGCACCTTCCGCACCTGCGGGTGGAAGTACACCGGGTACTCCTGGTCGCCGGGGCTGAAGTAGAAGATCTTGCCGCGGCCGCGCGTGAAGGTGACGCCGGAGCGGAAGACCTCTCCGCCGGTGAACGAGCTGATGAACACCAGGTCGTCCGGGGTGGGGATGTCGAAGAACTCGCCGTACATCTCCTGCGCCTCGATCACGATCGGCTGCTCGACGCCCTCGGCGATGGGATGCGTCGGGTTGACGTTCCAGACCAGCTCGCGCTCTCCGCCCTCCGGGTTGCGCCAGGCGAGCGAACACGTCGTGCCGAGCATCCGGATGAAGATCTTCGAGAAGTGGCCGGAGTGCAGCACGATCAGGCCCATGCCGCCGAGGACGTGGCTGCGGACGCGCTCCACGACCTCGTCCGAGACCTGGTCGTGGGCGATGTGGCCCCACCAGAGCAGCACGTCGGTGTCGGCCAGCACCTCCTCGGTGAGGCCGTGCTCCTCGTCGGCGAGCGTCGCGGTGCGGACGCTGACGTCGCTGCCGAGCAGGTCGCTCAGGCCGTCGGCGATGGCGCCGTGGATGCCCGTGGGGTAGATGGCGGCGATGTCCGGCTGGGTGGCCTCGTGGACCCCCTCGTTCCAGACGGTGACGCGCAGTGCCGACATGGTCATGCTCCCTTCGTGGCCGGCTCGAGCACGACCTCTGCGTTGCGGCGGGCCGACTCGTACGCCGCGTCGATGACGCGGGCGCGGTCGAGGGCACGCGAGCCGTCGTACTCGGCCCAGTTCGCGGTGTCCGCGACGTGCTCGAGGAACGTCTCGACGACGGCCAGGTGGCCGCGGCCCGGGTCGGCGGCGACGCTCACGTCGGAGGTCGCCTCTCCCTCGCCGGTGAAGATGGTCAGCTCGCCCGCCGGCGCGTAGTCGACGACGCGCAAGTCGGCGCCGCCCTCCGTGCCGTAGAGGGTGATGCCGAACTCATCGCCCGCCGGACGGTATGCCGCCCAGCTCGTCTCGAGCACGATCGAACCGCCGCCTTCGAGGCGCAGCAGCAGGCTGGCCAGGTCCTCGACCTCGTAGGCCGAGCCGACGTCCTGCTTGTTGCCCGCAGCACCGCCGCGGCCGCGGGTGCCGAGCTCGGAGTGGGTGACGGCCGACACGGCCGTGACCCGCGGCTCGCCGAACAGGTGCAGCGCGTAGTCGAGCACGTGCACGCCGATGTCGATCAGCGGTCCGCCTCCGGCCATCTCGCGGTTGGTGAACCAGCTGCCGAGCGCGGGGATGCCCGCCCTGCGCAGCCAGATCGCGCGTGCGTGGTACGGGCGGCCGATCTGTCCGGCGTCGATCGCGGCCTTGAGCGCCTCGATGTCGCCGCGGCGGCGGTGGTTGAACGCGACCTCCAGCACGCGGTTCGCGGCGTGGGCGGCATCCACCATCGCCTGCGCCTCGTCGGCCGTCCTGGCGATCGGCTTCTCGCTGAGAACGTGGATGCCCGCTTCGAGCGCCCCGACCGCGATGGGCGCGTGCAGGAACGTCGGCACGGCAACGCTGACCACGTCGATGCCGCCGTCCTCGACCAGCTCGTGCCAGTCGCGGTAGAGGCGGGTGATGCCGTACTTCTCTCCCAGCTCGGCGCGCGGGCCGTCCTCCATGCCGGCGATGGCGACGAGCTCGACGCCGGGGAGGGTGGCGTACGCCTCCATGTGCTGCTGGCCGGCCCAGCCGAGTCCGATGACCGCGGCCTTGATGGTCGCGCCTGTACCGCCGGTGGTGGCGCCGGTGTTCGTCGCAGTGCTCACGACTGTCCTTCCGATTCGTGTGTTGTGGGTGGTCTTGTGGTGGACGGCGGGTGGGTCGAAACGATTCGATCCCGCCGGGGTGGATGCGTACGGTGGATGCGGGTGGCGGTCGGACGCCGCGGGGCTCAGTGGCCCAGGGGTCTCGCGTACCTGTCGTAGTTCTCGACGGGATCGAGCGCGTGCTGGATGACCATGATCGCCGCCCCGATCACGCCGCCGGTCTCCCCGGAGCGCGACTGCGTGATGGTGAGGTATTGCGTCGCCAGCGGGGTGGACCGCTGATAGACGACCTCGCGGATCCCGGCGAGCAGCTGCTCGCCGACCCGGGAGAGGCTGCCGCCCACGATGACGAGCGACGGGTTGAGGAGGTTCACGGAGGTCGCGATGACCTCGCCGAGGTCGCGCCCGGCCTGGCGGATCGTCTGCTGCACCGTCACGTTGCCCGTGCGGGCGAGCTCGACGACGTCGTCGCTGGTGCGCGCCGGGATGCCGAGCGCCGTCAGTGTGCGCGCGATGGCCGGACCGGATGCGAGGGCCTCGAGGTCCGCATCCTGAGCGCCGTGGCTGGGGGTGTCTGCGCCGAACGGCACGCGCACGTGGCCGAGGTCTCCCGCGGAGCCCTGCGCACCGCGCTGCAGCCGGCGGCCGTTGATAATGCCGGCGCCGATGCCGGTCGCCACCTTGACGAAGAGGAGGTCGGACTGCTCCGGCCAGACGAGGGCGTGCTCGCCGAGCGCGAGCAGGTTCACGTCGTTGTCGACGAGCACCGGCACGTCGAAGGTGCGGCCGACGTATCCGGGGATGTCGAAGCGGTCCCAGCCCGGCATGATGGGCGGGTTCACCGGCTGGCCGGTCGAGTGCTCGACGGGGCCGGGGACGCCGATCCCGATGCCGATGAGGTCGCTGAGCGGTCGGCCGGAGGCGGCGAACAGCTCGTGGGCGACGCCGAGCGCCCAGTCCAGGATCGGCTCCGGCCCGTCGGTGATCAGGATGCGCTTCGACTCCCTGGTCAGGATGTTGCCTGCCAGGTCGGCGAGCGCGACCACACCGTGGGTGGCGCCGAGGTCGATGGCGATGACGATGCGCGACTCCGGGTTGAACCGCACCCGGGCGGGAGGACGGCCGCCGGTCGAGACGTCGTCTCCGGCCGGTGCGACGAGTCCGGATGCGGTCAGGCTGTCGATCCGCACCGCGATGGTCGAGCGTGCGAGCCCGGTCAGCTCGGCCAGCTGCGCGCGCGTGCGGGGGACGCCGTCGCGCAGGATCGCCAGCAGGCCGGCGGCGTCCGGGGCGACGAGCGGCTGCTCACGCACGCTGTCGGTCATGAGGCTTATTGAACCACACCGTCCCCGGACGGAACAAAGTCTGTTTTCTTTCATGTGACTTTTGATTGACATTCGGCAGAAGTCTCGTTTGAATGGGAACGTCGCCATCAGGCGCGCCCTCAATCCACTCGACGAGGAGAAACGTGTCGAAGTCCAACCTGTCCGTGCAGCTCTACACCGTTCGGGAGCTCCTGACCGACGACACCGTCGGCACCCTCAAGCGCATCGCAGACCTCGGGTTCACCCAGGTCGAGCCGTTCGCCTTCCTCTCCTTCGGAGACGACCTCCGCCGTGGTCTCGAGGAGGCCGGCCTGTCGGCACCCACCACCCACCAGGGCTTCATCGGCGGCGACCTGGAGCCCGTGTTCGAGGCCGCCAAGGCGCTCGGCATCGAGACCGTGATCGATCCGTACGTGGCTCCCGAGCGCTGGCAGACGGCGGAGAGCGTCGACGAGATCGCCGCTCAGCTCAACGAGGCGGCAGAGGTTGCCGCCCGTTACGGCGTCCGCGTCGGCTACCACAACCACGCGCACGAGCTCGAGAGCACCATCGACGGCGTCACCGCGCTCGAATACTTCGCGGGCAAGCTCGCCCCCGAGGTCGTCCTCGAGGTCGACACGTACTGGGTGGCCGTCGGCGGGCACGACCCGGTCGAGCTTCTCGGCACGCTCGGCGACCGCGTCGTCGCTCTGCACATCAAGGACGGCCCGGGCACAACGGAGACCAAGGACCAGGTCGCCGTCGGCCAGGGCTCGCTGCCGATCGAGCAGATCATCGCCGCAGCCCCCGCCGCCCTCCGCGTGATCGAGCTGGACGACTCCCGCGGCGACCGTTTCGAAGCCGTCGCAGACAGCTTCGCGTTCCTCACCTCGAAGGGTCTCGCATGAGCGCGGGCAAAGTCGGCGTCGGCGTGATCGGCGCCGGAGTGATCAGCACCGAATACCTCACCAACCTCACCAGCTTCCCCGACCTGGATGTGCGGTTCGTCGCCGACATCGACGAGGCGCGGGCCAAGGCGCAGGCCGAGAAGTTCGGCATCGCAGGCTCCGGCTCCGTCGCCGACCTGCTCGCCGACGACGACATCGAGATCGTCGTCAACCTCACGCTGCCCAAGGTGCACGTCGAGGTGGCGCTGCAGATCCTGGATGCTGGCAAGCACGTCTGGAGCGAGAAGCCGTTCGCGCTCGACCGCGTCAGCGGCACCGCGCTGCTGGCTGCCGCGCACGAGAAGGGGCTGCGCGTCGCGACGGCGCCGGACACCTTCCTCGGCGCGGGCATCCAGTCGGCCCGCCGCCTGGTGGAGAACGGCACGATCGGGGCGCCGCTCACCGCGCTGACCCTGATGCAGAGCCCCGGCCCGGAGTCGTGGCACCCGAACCCGGACTTCCTGTTCCAGGAGGGTGCCGGTCCGCTGTTCGACATCGGTCCGTACTACCTCACCGCCCTGGTTCAGCTCTTCGGTCCCGTCGCGCGCGTGAGCGCCGTCGCGTCGAAGGCCAAGGAGTCCCGCGTGATCGGGTCCGGACCGCGCGCCGGCGAGGAGTTCGCAGTCACCGTTCCCACGCACGTCAGCGCCCTCTACGAGTTCGAGAGCGGCCAGACGGCGCAGAGCATCTTCAGCTTCGACTCCAAGCTCGGCCGCACGCAGTTCGAAGTCGCCGGGGTCGAGGGCACGCTCGTCGTCCCCGACCCGAACACCTTCCAGGGCGACCTGATCGTCCACGGCGCCGACGGCATCGAGACGCTGCCGGCCACGGGTTCGACCTCGAGCAGGGGAACGGGCGTCGTCGAGCTGGCCCGCGCGATCCGCGCGGGAGTGCCGGAGCGTGCATCCGGAGAGCAGGCGTACCACGTGCTCGACGTCATGGTCTCGACCATCGAGGCCGGCCTCGCCGGAGCCCCGGTCGACGTGCAGAGCACCGTGCAGGTCGCCCCCGCGCTGCCGGAGGACTGGGACCCGCGCGCTGCCACCCTCGGTCAGGCGGCTGAATGACGGACACGGCGGCAGGGCCGCGGCTGAAGGTCGCGATCGTCGGCGGCGGGTTCATGGCGGAGGTCCACTCCCGCGCCGCCCGCAACGCGCGAGCGGAGCTGGCGGGCATCGTGTCGTCGACGCCGCAGAAGTCGGCGGTGGCGGCTGAGACGCTTGGCATCGAGCGCGCATACGACTCGCTCGACCAGGTGCTCGCCGACGACACGATCGACGTGGTGCACGTCTGTACGCCGAACGCGCTGCACGCCGAGCAGGCGGCGGCTGTGCTCGCTGCGGGCAAGCACGTGGTCTGCGAGAAGCCGCTCACCACGACGGTTCCGGATGCGGAGGCGCTCGTCGCCGCCGTCGGCGACCGCACCGCGACGGTGCCGTTCGCGTACCGGTTCCACCCGATGGTGCGCGAGGCGCGCGACCGGTTCGCCTCCGGCGCCGCCGGCCGTGTGCTCACCGTGAACGCGTCGTACCTGCAGGACTGGCTGCTCGGCGCCGACGACGACAACTGGCGCGTCGACTCGGCGGCGGGCGGGCGTTCCCGCGCCTTCGCCGACATCGGCTCGCACCTGGTCGACCTCGTCGAATTCGTCAGCGGAGACAGGGTGTCCAGGGTGTCCGCCACGAAGAAGACCTTCTTCACCGAGCGGGCGTCGCACTCGTCGATCACCACCGAGGATGCGGTGGCCGTCGTCATCGAGACGCGGTCCGGCGGTCTCGGTACGCTGCTGGTGTCGCAGGTGGCGCCGGGCAGGAAGAACAGGCTCCTCCTCGAGATCGCGGGCAGCGCGGAGAGCGTCGCCTTCGATCAGGAGCAGCCGGAGACGCTGTGGATCGGCAAGCGGAAGGGCAGCATGCTCGTCCCGCGCGACGCCGATCAGCTGAGCGCAGACGCCGCGCGGCTGTGTGTCGTGCCGTCCGGGCATCCCCAGGGATACCAGGATGCGTTCAACGCGTTCGTCGCGGACACGTACGCGGCCATCGCCGGGGCGGACCCCGACGGCCTGCCGCGGTTCACCGACGGGCTGAGGGCCGTGCGGGTCACGGAGGCGGTGCTCGACTCCGCGGAGTCCGGCACCTGGATCGAGATGGGAACAGAAGAATGACAGACAGCGCGAACGCCGGCGAGTACGCCAGCACGCACCCGGTGACGCTGTTCACCGGCCAGTGGGCCGACCTCACCCTCGAAGAGGTCGCCAGGTACGCGAGCGAGTGGGGATACGACGGGCTCGAGATCGCCTGCTCCGGCGAGCACCTCGACGTGTGGCGTGCGGCGGAGGACGACGACTACCTGCAGGGCAGGATCGACATCCTGGACAAGTACGGCCTCAAGGTCTGGGCCATCTCCAACCACCTCAAGGGCCAGGCGGTCTGCGACGACCCGATCGACTTCCGCCACCAGGCGATCGTCGGCTCGAAGGTGTGGGGCGACGGCGACCCCGAGGGCGTCCGCCAGCGTGCGGCAGAGGAGCTGAAGCTCACCGCCAAGGTCGCGCGCAGGCTCGGCGTCGACACAGTCGTCGGGTTCACCGGCTCCAAGATCTGGCCATACGTCGCCCAGTTCCCGCCGGTGCCCGCCGCGGTGATCGACGCCGGATACCAGGACTTCGCCGACCGGTGGAACCCCATCCTGGATGTGTTCGACGGGGAGGGCGTGCGCTTCGCCCACGAGGTGCACCCGTCCGAGATCGCCTACGACTACTGGTCGAGCGTCCGCTCGCTGGAGGCCATCGAGCACCGTGAGGCGTTCGGCTTCAACTGGGACCCGAGCCACATGATGTGGCAGGACATCGACCCGGTCGGCTTCATCGTCGACTTCAAGGACCGCATCTACCACGTGGACTGCAAGGACACGCGGCTGCGCCCGAAGAACGGTCGCGCCGGCGTGCTCGGCTCCCACCTGCCGTGGGGAGACCCGCGCCGCGGCTGGGACTTCGTCTCCACCGGCCACGGGGACGTGCCGTGGGAGGACTCCTTCCGCGCGCTCACCTCCATCGGATATACCGGACCCATCTCGATCGAGTGGGAGGACGCGGGGATGGACAGGCTGCACGGCGCCAAGGAGGCCGTCGGCTACATCCGCTCCCTGCTCTGGAAGCAGCCGACCGCGTCGTTCGACGCCGCGTTCAGCAACCAGGACTGACCTCGTCTCAGCTCCATCCCACCGGCCGTCGGCGCGCAAGCGTCGGCGGCCGGTGCTTGGATGGGGTCATGGTCGACAGCCGAGAAAACGCCAGAACCCCTATGACCGAGACCACGGTCAGAGGAGAGGACTGGTACGGCCGCGACCTCGACGGCGCCGAGTTCGAGCGGGTCGAGTTCATCGACGTCGACATGACGGAGCTGACCAGCTCCGGCGCGGTATTCACCGAGTGCACCTTCCTCAACGTCAAGTTCAACGTGAGCAGCCACACCGAGTCCGCGTTCGTGAACTGCACCTTCACGCGCTGCAACTTCTTCGACACCACGTTCACCAGGTGCAAGCTCACCGGCAGCCAGTTCGACGGCTGCGAGTTCGGCATCCTGAAGGTCGACGGCGGCAACTGGTCGTTCGTCAGCCTGCAGAAGGCCGAGCTGCGCGGTGCGGACTTCACCGGTGTGCGCCTGCGCGAGGCCGACCTCGGCTACGCCCGCTGCGTGGACGCCACCTTCGCGGACTGCGACCTCTCCGCCGCGTGGTCGGAGGGAGCCGACTTCAGCGGCGCGACGCTGCGGGGGAGCGACCTCACCGGCCTCGACCCGCGCACCGCGACCCTCCGCGGCGCGATCGTGGACGACCGCCAGGCCGTCGCCCTCGTGGAAGCGCTCGGCCTGGTGGTCCTGCCGTCCTGATCGTCAGGCGACCTCTTTCACCTGCCCGTGCTTGATGTGCAGCCGGCGCTGCGCCCGCTTGGCCACCGCAGAGTCGTGGGTGACGATCACCAGCGTCAGGCCGCGGTCGCGCCAGAGCCCTTCCAGGAGGTCCATGATCTCGTCGCGGGTCTCCTCGTCCAGGTTGCCCGTCGGCTCGTCGGCGAGGAGAACCCCGGGGTTCTTCACCAGGGCGCGCGCGATGGCGACGCGCTGCTGCTGACCGCCGGACAGCTCGGACGGCAGGTGGCTGCCGCGGTCGGCGAGCCCCACGGACGCGAGGGCCTCTGCGGCCCGGCGCTTCCTCTCCTCTGCGCTCATCTTGAGGGGAGCGAGCGCGGTCTCCACGTTCTCCTGCGCCGTCAGCGTCGGGATGAGGTTGAAGCCCTGGAAGACGAACCCGATCTCCGTGGCACGGATGGCGGTGAGCTTGCCGTCGCCGAGACCGGACAGGCTCGCCTTCTCCAGCTCGACCGATCCGGTGGTCGGCCGGTCGAGGGCGCCGAGCATCTGCAGCAGGGTCGACTTCCCCCCGCCGGTCGGTCCCTGGATCGCGACGAGCTGCCCATCCGGGATGTGCAGGGTCACGTCGTTGAGGGCGACCACCTCGCGCTTGGACTGCGAGTACTTCTTGGTGACGTTCGTGAGTGTGTACACGTTCTCTCCTCTGGATGGCTCAGGCGACGGAGCGGAGGGCGGCCGCTGGACGGAGACGGGATGCGCGCCAGCCGCCGATGGCTCCGGCGAGCAGGCCGCCGATGACGGCGAGGCCCACGGCGATGACGATCACCCAGACGGTGACCGGGGCGTGCAGGGCGATGTCTGTCGTCGCGTTGGCCGCGGCCGTGCGGGCGCCGGCGAAAGCGCCGCCTCCGCCGAAGCCGCCCCCGCCGAAGCCGCTCCCCGTGCCACCGGTCCTCGCGCCTCCGCCTGTCCGGGCGGCCGCCTCCACTGCGGTGCTGCCGACCCGGCCGGACAGGGTGGGCGAGACGATGTTGACGATGAGGACGCCGATCAGGCCGACGGCCACGCCGATCACACCGCCGATCAGGCCCTGCACCACGGACTCGCCCGCCACCTGGCCGACGATGCGGCCGTTGGACCAGCCGATGGCCTTGAGGGTGCCGAACTCACGGGTGCGGCGCGTGACGCCGGAGATCGTGAAGAGGATCGCGATGAGGAAGGCAGCGGCGAGCACGATGATCGACAGCCAGGTTCCGAGGTTGGCGATCAGGTCGCCCGCTGTTCCGAGCGAGCCGGAGACACTGGATGCGAGATCCGCCTGGGTGCTGACGGTCGCCTTCGGGAGCGCCGCGCTCAGGTCCGTCTTGATCTGGCCGATGTCGCTGGCCGACGACGCCGTCACGTAGACGGAGCTGATCTTGCCGGTCTGGCCGGACAGTTTCTGGGCGACGTCGAGCGGGATGTATGCGTTGGCCGCCGTGGTCGAGTCGCTGCCCGTGGCGGCGACGATGCCGACGACCTTGAAGTCCGTGCCGCCGATGGTCACGGTGTCTCCGACCGCCTTGCTGCCGGTCTTGGCGTACGCCTGGTCGAGCACGACCACGTCCTTGCCGGCGTCGGACGCCGTGAACGCGCGCCCGCTGGACAGCGTCACCGAGGAGAGCGGGCCGACCGACTTGCCTGCCGGGTCGAGTCCGAGCACGGAGAAGGAGTCGACGCTGAACGAGCTTCCGCCCGCACCGTCCGCCCCACCAGTCGGCGCCGGGCTCGGAACGGCCGCTCCTCCGCCTGTGCCGCCGGCCTGCCGCTCCTCGCGCAGCTGCTGGAAGTTGGGGAGCGTGCCGGAGAAGCTCGTGTTGGTGAGCGAGAGCACCGCGGCAGCGGCCGACACGTTCTGGACCTTCTTGACCGTCGTCAGCGTTGTCGCATCCATCACCGTGGCGCCGCGGGTGGGTTCGAGGCGGGAGGTGTTCACCGTGCGGCCTGCTCCGGTGTCGGTTCCCGCGCCCGCGCCGAAGTCGAACCGCGGTCCTCCGCCCTGCGCCTGGCCGGTGGTGGCGTTCTGCGCGGTGGCCGGCTCGCTGACGGTGATGTCCGTGCCCACGCCGTAGACCGACTGGAGCACGCTCGCCTGCGCGGCCTTCACCCCGGCGGAGACGGAATTGACGATGATGACGAGCGCGATCGCGAGGGCCATGCCGACCGCGATGATCACTGTCTGTTTGCGGCGATTGATGAGCTCGCGCCGCAGATAAGTCCCGAACATTGTGCTTCCGTCTCTCTCGGGGTGGTCAAGGGGGCGATCTGGACGTTAGGAGCGTGGAATTGGGCACGGCTATGCCGTGGCTATGGTTTGGCTGTGGGCCGCTTCCGCCCCTCACAGATTTCCCATAGCTTTCGCATAGCCGACATCAAGAGCGCTCCTCATAATGGGAAAGGTGACCATGAACTCGCGTGCCGCCTCCGGCACCACCAGCCACCCAAGAAGCCTCCTGCGCCGCGCGGACGGCAGCGCGATCCGCGTGCTCGTCGTCGACGACGAGGCCACGCTGACGGACTTGCTCTCGATGGCCCTGCACTACGAGGACTGGGACGTGAAGACCGCATCCAACGGCCAGCAGGCGCTGCAGCTCTCGCGCGAGTTCAAGCCGGACGTCGTCGTGCTCGACATCATGCTCCCCGACATCGACGGACTGCAGGTGCTGTCCAGGATGCGCGCGGACGGCAACGAGGCTCCCGTCCTCTTCCTCACCGCGAAGGACTCGCTGGACGACCGCATCGCCGGGCTCACCGCCGGGGGAGACGACTACGTCACCAAGCCGTTCAGCCTCGAAGAGCTGGTCGCCCGCCTGCGCGGCCTGCTGCGCCGCTCGCGCGCCGCCGTCGCCGACGAGAACGACCCCGTGCTGATCGTCGGCGACCTCGTCCTCGACGAGGACAGCTACGAGGTGCACCGCGACGGCCAGCAGATCCAGCTGACCGCCACCGAGTTCGAGCTGCTGCGGTTCCTGATGCGCAACCCGCGCCGTGTGCTCAGCAAGACCCAGATCCTGGACCGCGTGTGGAGTTACGACTTCGGCGGGTCGTCCAGCGTTGTCGAGCTCTACATCTCCTACCTGCGCAAGAAGATCGACTCCGGCAGGGCGCCGATGATCCACACGGTGCGCGGCGCCGGCTACATGGTCAAGGCGGCGCAATGACGTCAGCCCGCGCGACGGGCACACCGACAGAGTCCGGCGGGCGGTCGCTCTTCTCGCGCATCCGGCCGTTCCGTTCCTGGACCATCCGCAGCCGCGTCGTCCTGGTGGTCGTCGCGATGCTCGCCGTGCTCGGCGCGGTGATCGGCACGATCAGCGTCGTCGCTCTGCAGAGCTACCTGATGACCAGGCTCGACGGGCAGCTGACCAGCGCGGTCGCACGCGGCCAGAGCGCGGCGGACCGGGCGTACGGCCCGGCGCCGACCGGCCCGGACGCGACCCGGATCGTGAACACCCCCGGCCAGCCGGTCGGGACGTTCGGCGTGGTGCGCAGCGGCAGCATGCTGCTCTACCCGGCCATCCTCGGCACCCGCCCATCCGGATCGTCGACCGATCCGGCAGCACCGCAGGTGGTCACCATCGCGACCAGGGACCTCATCTCCATGCCGGCGGACGGCAAGCCGCGCACGGTCGACCTCGGCTCGTCGCTCGGCGAGTACCGGGTGGCCGGCGCCGAGCTCATCAACGGCGACAGCGTCATCATCGGCCTCCCGCTCAGCGAGGTGAACGCCACGGTCTCTCAGCTCACCCTGGTGATCGCGCTGGTCACGCTCGCCGGGCTGATCTTCGCGTTCCTGATCGCGAGCTTCGTCGTGCGGCTGGCGATGCGCCCGCTCGCGCGCGTGGCGGGCACCGCCCAGCAGGTGGCGGAGATGCCGCTCGACCGCGGCGACGTCGCCCTGTCCGTGCGCGTCCCGGAGGCGGACACCGACCCGCACACCGAGGTCGGCACCGTGGGATCCGCCCTCAACCGGATGCTCGGGCACGTCGCCTCCGCGCTGACCGCCCGCCAGGCGAGCGAGCAGAAGGTGCGGCAGTTCGTCGCGGACGCCAGCCACGAGCTGCGCACGCCGCTCGCCTCCATCCGGGGCTACGCGGAGCTGACCAGGCGCTCGCCGCACGAGCTGCCCGCCGACGTCACGCGGTCGCTCGGCCGGATCGAGTCGGAGGCCACCAGGATGACCTCGCTGGTGGAGGACCTGCTGCTGCTCGCCAGGCTCGACGAAGGCCGCGAGCTCGACCGCGATCCGGTGGACCTCTCCATGCTGCTGATCGACGCGCTCAGCGACGCGCACGCCGCCGGGCCGGACCACACCTGGTCGATCGTCCTGCCGGACGAGCCCGTCGAAGTGATCGGCGACCAGCCCCGCCTGCACCAGGTGGTCACGAACCTGCTGGCGAACGCGCGCGTCCACACGCCGGAGGGCACGCAGGTGATCGCCGAGCTCGCGGTCGACGAGGCGGCAGACCGCGCGATCATCTCCATCACGGACGACGGCCCCGGCATCCCGGACGAACTGCGGTCGACCCTGTTCGAGCGGTTCGCCCGCGGAGACAGCTCCCGCAACCGTGCCACAGGCTCCACCGGTCTCGGCCTCGCCATCGTGAGCGCGGTGGTGGATGCGCACGGCGGCGAACTGACCGTGCGGAGCGAGCCGGGAGAGACCATCTTCTCCGTCTCGCTGCCGCTCGCGCATCCGGACGGGGAGGAGAAACCGTGACCCCGGGCATCCTGGCCACCGCCACCTACGGCCGGGTGGATGCGCCACCGCTGCTGTTCATCCGCGCCCTCCCCGCCGAGGTGGCCAACCCGCGCGGTGTCGACCGCATCCTGGAGCGCCTGATCCTGCGCGGTCCCGCCGGCGTCAGCCGTGTCCACGCGGTCGGGCGACCCGCGTACCTGCCCACCGACTTCGACATGCCCGAGATCGCCGACATCTACGCCCGCTATCTGCGCGAGCACTTCGACCGCCCCGTCGCGCTGATGGGCCTGTCGACGGGGGCGAGCGTCGCGCTGCAGCTCGCCGCCGACCACCCGGCGCTCGTGAAATCGCTCGTCGTCGCCGCAGGCTCCGGACGACTCAGCGCGCGCGGCAGGGCCATCCAGCGCCGCTACGTCTCGCTGCTCACGGCCGCCGACCGGCGCGCGTACGCCGAGCTGGCCAGCGCCACCATGAACTCGAGACACTTCGACGGGGTGGTCAGGCTCGCCAGCAGGATCGCTCCCAAGCCGGACGACCCGGAGAGTCTGATCGCGCTCGTCCGCGCCGAAGACCGCTACGACATGCTCGGCCGGGCGGACCGCATCACCGCTCCCACGCTCATCCTGTCCGGTGAACGCGACGTGTTCTACCCGCCGACGCTGGGACGGGAGACCGCGGAGCGCATCCGGCGCGCCAGCCAGATCGTCTACCGTGGCCGTGCGCACGGCGGGGTGCCGCTGCACCCGCACTTCGCGCGGGACATCGCCGGATTCCTCAGCGCGCACGCGTGAGCAGCGGCTTCGCCGGCCGGATTTGCGCGAGCACCGCGCATCCCGTACGCTGTACGAAGCCAAAGACCGCTGGTTGTCGTGCTCGCACGACGAGAAGTTCCACTCAGGTGGGCGCCCGCGCAGGTGTATGAAGCAGTTCTCGCAGGTTCTCCTGCGTCGCCAGCTCCGTGCCTCTGCGCCGGAGCTTTTTTCATGCCGGCGGTCTGGGCGCACATCGCTCCCGCGGTGTGCGACGTAGATATAGAGGAGTAGGCCATGGCGAACAAGGAAGCCACGGTTGCCGAACTCGAGAACCTGTTCACGAGCTCGACCGCCGTTCTGCTGACCGAGTACCGCGGTCTCACTGTTGCTCAGCTCAAGACGCTGCGCAAGTCCATCAGTGAGCACGCGACGTACGCCGTGGTGAAGAACACGCTGACCAAGATCGCTGCCAACAAGGCCGGGATCTCGTCGTTCGATGAGGAGCTCGTTGGCCCCTCCGCGATCGCTTTCGTCCACGGTGACCCTGTCGCCGTCGCGAAGTCGCTGCGTGACTTCACCAAGGCAAACCCTCTCCTGGTGGTCAAGGGCGGTTACTTCGACGGTAACCCGCTGACCGCAGAAGAGGTAGGCAAGCTCGCCGACCTCGAGTCCCGTGAGGTTCTGCTGGCCAAGCTGGCCGGCGCCTTCAAGGCCTCGCTGTTCGGAGCCGCATATCTGTTCAACGCACCGCTGTCGCAGGCCGTTCGCACGGTCGACGCGCTGCGTGAGAAGCAGGAGTCCGCTGCGTAATCCATCCCCCGGGATGCGTTACCAGCGGTGAGTACACGAGAAAAATCTAAGGAGAAAATCATGGCAAAGCTGTCGACTGACGAGCTGCTCGAGGCGTTCAAGGAGCTCACCCTGATCGAGCTCAGCGAGTTCGTGAAGAAGTTCGAGGAGACCTTCGAGGTCACCGCCGCCGCCCCCGTCGCCGTTGCTGCGGCCGGTGCAGGCGCTGCCGCTCCCGCGGAAGAGGTCGAGGAGAAGGACTCCTTCGACGTCGTCCTCGAGGCTGCCGGTGACAAGAAGATCCAGGTCATCAAGGAGGTGCGCGCCCTCACCAGCCTCGGCCTCGGTGAGGCGAAGGCCCTCGTTGACGGCGCTCCGAGCACCGTGCTCGAAGGCGCCAACAAGGAGACCGCAGACAAGGCAAAGGCACAGCTCGAAGAGGCTGGCGCCACCATCACCCTCAAGTAGTCGGCGCCCCATCGGGGCTCTTTCTACCGCAGGCTGACTGCCGTAACGCGACGCGGACTCCTCGCAAGACGAGTATCCGCGTTGTGAAGGGCGTCGCCCCCGCAACGGGGCGACGCCCTTCGTGCGTTTAACGACGCCGATCGACGTGGATGCTCGACCACCCACCGCGTCCGATCGCGCCTGCTTGCGTGCATCGGTGTGCAAGGACGCACAACCGTAAGGAAGAACCACGATGAACCGATCCAGGTGGCGTGCATACGCCGCATACTGGCGCGACCTGACCGTCGCAACCTTGTCGGGTGAGACGAGGGAGAGCTCAGCTCACCCGCCGGATCTCTACCGCAGCACCGCTCTGTACGAGCGGTTCCTGCGGTAGCCCCCGACCCCATGAGAACGCCCCCGGTTCCTGTGTCCATCGCAGGTGGCCGGGGGCGTTTCCCTTTTCTCGGTAGACCTTCTCTCTAGACTGCTGGCATGACCGAGCATCCGGATGTGATCGCCACCAGGAACGCGTACGACACGGTCGCCGTCGACTACGCGGCGCTGCTGCGGGACGAGCTGGCGGGGAAGACGCTCGACCGGGCGATGCTGGCCGCGTTCGCGGAGCACGTCGTGGCGGACGGCGGGGGAGAGGTGGCCGACCTGGGCTGCGGTCCTGGACGGGTGACGGTGCACCTCGCCGGGCTCGGGCTCGACGCGTTCGGCATCGACCTGTCTCCCGCGATGGTCGAGGTCGCCAGGGAGAGCTATCCGGAGCTGCTGTTCGAGGTGGGCACGATGGCGGCGCTCGACCTCCCGGATGCTGCGCTCGCCGGCGCGGTCGCCTGGTACTCGATCATCCACACGCCGCCCGAGCGGCAGCACATCCTGTTCGCGGAGTTCGCCAGGGTGGTGCGGCCCGGCGGGTGGCTGCTGCTGGCGTTCCAGGTGGGCGACGATGTCGTCGCCCTGCGGCATGCGTACGGCCACGACCTGGAACTGGATGCGTACCGTCAGTCGCCCGACCGCATCCGGAACCTGCTGACCGACGCGGGCTTCACCGAGCACACCCGCCTCGTGCGCGCCCCCGAGCATCCCGAGAAGGTGCCCCAGGCCTACCTGCTGGCCCGCCGCTGACCCCGAGATGCCAGTAACTGCTGCGCATCCCGGGCGTTTCGCGACAGTTACTGGTATCTCGGCGGCTCGGGGGTGGGGATGGGGCCGGTGGGGGTGAGGTCGGCGGCGGAGGGAAGCGCGCGGGCGGCCCTGGCCGCGGCGACGAGGGCGACGCGGCGGCGCACGCCGAACCAGCCGAGGACGAGGGCGGGGATGACGACCACCACCGCCGTGCCGAAGGTGAACGTGCCGGTGGGGTAGTCGAGCAGGATGAGGACGGCGACCGTTCCGAGGAAGCCGAGCGTGAGGTACGCCGTGAACGGCGCTCCCGGCAGCCGGAACGACGGGCGCCGGACGAGGCCGACGACGGAGAGCCTGCGCAGCCGGATCTGGCACAGCACGATCACACCCCACGCCGTGAGGGTGCCGAGCGCCGTGAGGTTGATGCCGATCTCGAACGCGTCCTCAGGGACGACGGCGTTGAGCCCCACGCCGAGCAGCGCCATCGCGCCGGTGATCAGGATGCCGCCGTACGGCACCCCGTGCCTGCTCAGTTTCGTGGTGAAGACCGGGGCGGTGCCGCGGAGCGCGAGCGACCGCGCGATGCGACCGGTGGAGTAGAGGCCGGCGTTGAGCGACGAGAGGGCAGCGGTCAGGACGACCATGTTCATCACGACGTCCGCCCCCTCGACCCCGATGGAGGCGAAGAACGTGACGAACGGGCTCGTGCCCTTCTCGAACGCGGTGTACGGCAGGAGCAGCGACAGCAGGGCGATCGAGCCGACGTAGAACAGGGCGATGCGCAGGATGACCGAGTTGATGGCGCGGGGCATCGTCTTCTGCGGTTCCGGGGTCTCTCCCGCCGCCGTGCCGACGAGCTCGATCGCCCCGTAGGCGAAGACGACGCCCTGGATGACGAGAACAGCGGGGAGCACGCCGTTCGGGAAGAAGCCCCCGCTCTCGGCGAAGAGCGCGAAGCCGGGGGTGCGCCCGTCGATGGGGGTGCCGAAGACGACGAAGAGGATGCCGATGACCAGGAACGAGACGAGGGCGGCCACCTTGATGATGGAGAACCAGAACTCGAGCTCGCCGAACACCTTCACGGACAGCAGGTTGAGCAGCAGCACCACCACCAGGGCGGCGAGGGCGAAGATCCACTGCGGCACGATGGCGAAGAACTCCACGTACGTGCCGAAGAACGAGAGGTAGAGGGCGATGGCCGTGATGTCGACGATGGCGATCATCGCCCAGTAGATCCAGTACGACCATCCGGCCACGAAGGCGAGCTTCTCCCCGAAGAACTCCCTGGCGTACGAGACGAACGAGCCGGAGTCCGGCCGGTGCAGCACCAGCTCGCCCAGCGCGCGCAGGATGAAGAACGCGAACAGGCCGCAGATCGCGTAGACGATGAGCAGGCTCGGCCCGGCGGAGGCCAGGCGTCCGCCTGCGCCGAGGAAGAGACCGGTGCCGATGGCCCCTCCGACAGCGATCATCTGGATGTGGCGGCGCTTGAGGCCCTTCTCGTACGAGCCTGCGTCGTCCTGAGCGGCGAGCAGTTCGGCGGTCTCGTGCGGGGTGCGTCGGGTGCTGGGCATCTGAACATTAAACACGAAACTAAAACGTAGGCATTTGAAATACTGAAACGAAATCAGTTGATTTATATAGCGTGGCTATATATAATCGAAGCATGACACACAGCACCCCCAGTGATCTCCGGGAGACCCTCGGCGACCTCGTCGTCGCGAGTCACCGGCTGACACGCCTCGCCGCCCGCGTCACGGGCAACACCGAGTCGCCCGCCACCTGGCGCACCCTCAGCGTCCTGCAGTCCTCCGGCGCCATGCGCCTCGGCGAGCTCGCCGCCCACAGCAGGGTCTCGCAGCCCACCATGACCAAGCTCGTCCGCAACCTGGTCGAGGCGGAGTGGGTCAAGCGCATCGCAGACACCGACGACGCCCGCGCCTGGCAGATCGCCGTCACGCCGAAGGGCGAAAAGGCGCTGCAGAACTGGCGAGACGAGCTCTCGGGCGCCCTCGTGCCGATGTTCGACGACCTCACGGACGACGAGCTGGCCGCCCTGCGCGCCACCGTGCGCATCATCGGATCGCGCGTCGGCCTCGCCGCACCGGCCGAGGCGCTCGCCACCGCCCCGTAGCGCATCCCTCGCCGCCGTCGTCCGCACACCCGGCACCGTCACCACTTCACGCTTCCCCACCGACCAATCGGAGCCCATCACCTCTATGTCCCACGACAAACCAAGCAACCTCCTCAAGCAGCCGAGTGCCGTCTGGGCCGTCGCCTTCGCGTCGGTCATCGCCTTCATGGGCATCGGCCTCGTCGACCCGATCCTCCCCGCCATCGCCAAGAGCCTGGAGGCCACCCCGACGGAGACGGAGATGCTGTTCACCAGCTACCTCCTGATCACCGGCATCGCGATGTTCTTCAGTAGCTGGATCTCCAGCAGGATCGGCGCCAAGAAGACGCTGCTGATCGGCCTGGCGCTCATCGTGCTGTTCGCGCTCGCCGCCGGTCTCTCGCAGAACGTCGAGTCGATCATCGGCTTCCGCGCAGGATGGGGGCTCGGCAACGCGCTCTTCATCTCCACCGCCCTCGCCACCATCGTGGGAGCGGCGGCCGGAGGCACGTCGTCGGCGATCATCCTGTACGAGGCGGCTCTCGGTCTGGGCATCGCGATCGGTCCGCTGCTCGGCGGCCTGCTCGGCAGCTGGAGCTGGCGCGGACCGTTCTTCGGCACAGCGACGCTGATGGCGGTCGGCTTCATCGCCATCGTCCTGATGCTGAAGAAGTCGCCGGAGAAACCGCAGCCCACCAGCATCTCCGCGCCGTTCAAGGCGCTCGCCAAGCCGGCGCTCGGCTTCCTCGCCGCTGCCGCCCTGTTCTACAACATCGGGTTCTTCGTGCTGCTCGCGTACACGCCGTTCGCCCTGGTGCCGCTCGGGATGGGCAGCGCGATCTCGCTGGGACTGGTCTTCTTCGGCTGGGGCGTCGCCCTCGCGATCACCTCGGTCTGGGGCGCACCGCTGCTGACCAGCAGGCTGCCGCGCACCAGGGTGCTCTGGATCGTGATGCCGCTGCTCGCCATCGACCTGGCCGTCGCCGGGCTGCTGATCGGCTCGCTCGTCGGACTGATCGTCTGCGTGATCGTCGGCGGTCTGCTGCTCGGCGTGCTGAACACGGTGCTCACCGAGTGCGTGATGGAAGCGACGGACCTGCCGCGCTCCGTCGCATCCAGTGCGTACTCCGGTGTGCGCTTCCTCGGCGGCGCCATCGCCCCGCCGGCGGCGACCCTCCTGGCCGACACGATCTCGCCGGCCACCCCGTTCTTCGCCGGTGCCGTCTCCGTGCTGGTCGCGGTGATCCTGGTGGTGGTCGGCCACCGTCACCTCAAGCGCGTCGACGGCGTCGAGGAGACCACGATCGAAGAGGCGGAGGCCGTCTCGATCGGAGACGCCGCCTAGCGCGAACGCGCGAGATTTCGAAGAGCCGCCCTGTTCCTAGGCAGGGCGGCTCTTCCCGTTCCCGAGTTAGGTGCTCGAGAACAGGCGACATCGACAGCAGTTGATCGCGCCTACCCGAAAGGCACGATCAGCCGGACGTTCGCTCGGCTATTCTTCCAGATCGGTCAGCGTGCGACCTACCACGTTGTACTGCCGCGCGTGTCGGGATGCGCGCTCAGCGCGGCGGGCAGGTGGAACCACGCAGCTTCAGCGTCGCGGTCGACCGCACGGACCGGCTGCGCGGCTGGCCGCCTGCCAGCTCGTCCAGCAGGATGCGCGCGGCGACGGAACCCTGGTCGAACGGGTCCTGCGCCATCGTCGTCAGCTGGAACGACGCGGCGAAATCGTGGTCGTCGATCCCGATCACGGACAGGTCGCCCGGCACCGACAGACCGTGGTCCGCCGCGGCAAGCATGGCGCCCATCGCCATCTCGTCCGAACCGGCGAAGACCGCCGTCGGCCGGGGGCCCGGCCGGTCGAGCAGGGCGTTCATCGCCGAGCGCCCGAGCGGAAGGGAGAACCCGCCCGGGATGACCCACTCCGGACGCACGGGGAGGCCCGCATCCCGCATCGCCTGCTGAAAGCCGTGCAGGCGGCCGATCGGGACCTGCCTGTTCAGGCCCTCCTCGTCCTCGCCGCCGATGTGCGCGATGTCGGTGTGACCGAGCCCGATCAGGTGCTCCGTCGCGGTGCGCGCCGTCGCGCGCTCGTCGATGCCGACGCTGCGCAGGCCCTTGACCGGGCCGCCGACGACGATGGTGGGGTGGCCGAGCGAGGCGAGCTGGTGCCGCTCATCCGGCGTGAAGTCGAGGCAGAGGGCGAGCAGAGCATCCGTCCTCTTGCGCAGGATGCTGCGGTGGAAGACCCGCTCCCTGTCGCCGCGGTGGCCGCCCAGGTTGAACAGGATCATGTCGTAGCTGGCGGAGCGCAGCTCGGCGTCCACGCCCTCCAGCACGGAGGTGTAGAACCAGCGGCTCACAGACGGCACGACGACGCCCATCGCCAGCGTTCGCCCGCTCGCCAGCCCGGAAGCGCTCGACGACGCGACGTAGCCGAGCTCGTCCGCTGCCCTCCGCACCGCGGCACGCGTCTTGTCCGACACGTTCGGCAGCCCCCGGAGCGCGCGCGAAACCGTCGCGGTCGAGACGCCCGTCGCGCGCGCGACCTCGTCGATCCCTGCCATGCCGTTCCCCGTCGGTCAGGAGCCCTGGTGGGGCTGAGTGACGCGCTCCCCGTCCTCCGCCGGCAGGCGCGAGGCGACGATGCGCCGCCGCGCCTGCCAGAGGAGTACGAGGATGAGGACGAGAGCCAGCAGCGTCAGCGCCCAGCCGAGGGCGTCGACACCGGTCAGCTCGCAGACGATCGTGACGATCAGGAACGCGAACGCGAAGAACCCGGCGATGCCGATGCCGACATCGACCAGTTCGAGCGAATCGTCCCAGCGCATGTGATCAGCCTTTCACACCACCGGCGGTGAGCCCGGCGACGATACGGCGCTGGAAGATCAGCACCAGGATGACCAGAGGGACCGTCACGATCGTTCCTGCCGCCATGACGGCGGTGTACGGCTCCTGGTGCGGCTGGCTGCCGGCGAAGGAGGCGATGGCGACGGTGACGGGCTGCGTGGCGTCACTCGACAGCTGGCTGGAGATCAGGTACTCGTTCCACGAGGAGATGAACGCCAGGATCGCTGTCGTGAAGACGGCGGGAGCCGCCAGCGGGAGGATGATCTTCCGGAAGGCCTGAGCCTGCGTGCACCCGTCGATCCTGGCCGCCTCCTCGAGGTCCCACGGCATCTCGCGGAAGAACGAGGTGAGCGTGTAGACCGTGAGCGGCAGCACGAACGAGATGCTCGGGATGATCAGAGCCTGGTACGTGCCCATCCAGCCGATGTTCGTGAACAGCTGGAACAGCGGCGTGATGAGCGCGACGCCCGGGAACATGGATGCGCCGAGGATGAGCCCCAGCACGATGCCCTTGAACCGGAAGTCGAGGCGGGCGAGCGCGTACGCGGCGAACGTGCCGACCAGCAGGGCGATGATCGTGACGCAGGCTCCGATGAACAGCGAGTTCAGGAGCGCCTGGCCGAGATGGTTGCCGAGCTTGGTGGAGAACGCGGTCGCGTAGTTGTCCCAGGTGAAGTGGGTGAACCACGGCGTGGTGTCGAACGTGAAACCGACATCGCGGAACGAGGTCACGACCATCCAGTAGAACGGGAGGAGGCACCACAGCACGATGATGATCGCGCTGACGCCGGTGCGGATGCCCGCGTTGCGCTGGCGCGACTTCGCCTTGGACCTCTGCTTGGTGCGGGGGAGTGCTTTCGCCTCCGCTGTGGCCGCTGCCGGGCCTGCGACGGTGGTCATCACTTCGCTCCCTTCTGCTGGGCTTCCTGCGTTCTGACCACGTTGGTCCCGAGGAACCTGACGAAGATGAACGCGACGAGGAAGATGAGGATGAACGTGATCGTCGACAGGGCGGAGGCGCTGTTGAAGCCCTGCCTGATCTGATCGACCACGAGGATCGAGAGGGTGGTCGTGGCATTACCGGTGCCACCACCTCCGCCGGTGAGAATCGCTGGCAGGTCGTAGATGCGGAGGGCGTCGAGCACGCGGAACAGCACGGCCACGAGGAGCGCGGGCTTCACCAGCGGCATCGTGACCCGCCAGAACCGCTGCCAGGTGGTGGCGCCGTCGACCTTGGCGGCCTCGTACACCTCCTCCGGGATGATCTGCAGTCCGGCCAGGATGAGCAGCGCCATGAACGGCGTGGTCTTCCAGGTGTCGGCGATGATCACCGCGAACCGGGATGCCCATTCGTCGCTCGTCCAGAGGATGTGCGCTCCGAGCACGGCGTTGGCGATACCGGCGACCGAGAAGATGAAGTACCAGAGCTTCGCGGTGACGGCGGTGGGGATGGCCCACGGCACCAGGATGGCGGCACGGACGAGGCCGCGGCCGCGGAACGTGCGGTTCATGATGAAGGCGAACCACATCCCGAGCACCGTCTCCAGGACCACCGTGGTGACGGTGAAGAAGAAGGTGACGAAGACGGCGTTCCAGAACTGCGATCCCAGGTTGCCGGGCGGGCAGGTGATGGTCTCGCCGTTCGGGCCTGCACACTGCTGGAACAGCCAGTGCGCGTAGTTCTGGAAGCCGGCGAAGCCGCCCTGGACGAACAGGCCGGTCGCCGGGTCGAGTCCGGCGTCCTTCTGGAACGACATGATGATCGCGCTCACCACCGGGTAGCCGATGACGATCGCGAGCAGGACGAGGGTGGGGAGGATGAGGTAGAGCGCCCAGCGACTCTGCTGACGGCGGTTCTTCTTCACCCCAGCGCGCACTTGCGGCGACTTGGGGCTGCGGGTTCCTGGCGGGGCGACGACGTTCGACGTTGACATGTGAGGCCTCCGAGACGATTTCAGGGGAAGAGGGACCGGGCGGCGGGAGAGTTCCCGCCGCCCGGTGGCTGCATCCGGTCGGTTATCCGGCGCTCGCGGTCTTGATGGCCGCAGCCATGTCCTTCAGCGCCTGGTCGACCGACTTGTCACCCTTCAGCGCTGCGTAGGAGTTGTCCTGCACCGCCTTGGTGATGGCCGGGTAGAACGGCGAGACGGGACGCGGGACCGCGTTCTCGATCGACGTCTTCAGGGTCGACAGGTAGGGCAGCTGGGTGTTCAGGCCGGCGTCGTCGTACAGCGACGACAGCACGGGTGCCAGCGAGCCCTGGGTCACGAAGAACTTCTGGGTCTCTTCGCTCTGCAGGAACTTCAGGAACGAGAACGCCGTCGCCTTGTGCTTCGAGTAGACGCTGATCGCCGCGTTGTGGCCGCCCAGGCTGGACACGCCGGGCTTGTCGGCGGTGACGCCGGGAAGCGGAGCGATGCCGAAGGTGTCCTTCACGGTCGAGCTTCCGTCGGTCTTGGCCAGGTTGTAGACGTACGGCCAGTTGCGCAGGAAGAGGAGCTTGCCTGCCTCGAACGCCTGGCGTCCCTGCTCCTCCTGGTACGTGATGGCCTCTGCCGGGATCTGCCCGTTCTTGAAGCCGTCCGTCAGCCGGGTGAGACCGGCGTTGGCTTCGGAGCTGTCCACGGTGACCGTCTTGCCGTCGTCGCCGACGATGGTGCCGCCGTTGGTGTTGATGGCTTCAGCCACGTTCACCGTGAGGCCCTCGTACTTGGCGAACTGCCCGGCGTAGCAGCCGATGCCCTTCGCCTTGGCGATGTCGCAGTCCTTGAGCATCTCGTCCCAGGTCTTCGGCGGGGTCGGCACGAGGTCCTTGCGGTAGTAGAGGATGCCGCCGTCCGAGGTCTGCGGCGCCGCGTACTGCGTGCCGTTGTACGTGCCGGACTTGACGGTCGGGGCCAGGAGCGCCGAGTTGTCCATCTTGAGGTCGCCGGTCAGCGGCTGCAGCCAGCCCTTGGCCGCGAACTCTCCTGTCCAGACCACGTCGACATCGACGACGTCGTATCCGGAGTCCTTGGCCTGGAAGTGCTGCACCAGGTCGTCGTGCTGCTGGTCTGCCTGGTCGGACTGCTCCTTGAAGGTGACCTTCTCGTCCGGGTGGGCCGCGTTCCACTTGTCGACGAGGGGGCGGACGACGTTCGAGTTGTCCTTGCCCTGGACGTAGGTGATCGGGCCTTTCGCTGTGAGGTTGGCGCTGGCGTCCCCGCCCCCGCTGCCCCCTGAACCACCACCGGTGCATCCCGCCAGCGCGAGGCCGACGACGGCCACTCCGGCGATCACCGAGAGACGTGCTGCTTTCATTTCACTCCTCGTTGAGCTCTTGGTGCGGACGCGGGCGCGCCCGAGACGGACGCTACCCCCGTCGTGGGGTGGAATGCAAGCGTTTACGTCAAGCGCTTGCATCACGGTTGGGTCACGCCAGGGCTACGCTGAAACCATGAGCGGGATGCGCGGCATGGCCGGCGGTGGAGGCGGCGGTCGTGGCCGGGTCAGCGGCGGCGACGCCGAGGCGCAGCGGGCCCTGAACGCGACGGCCCCGAAGATCCCGAACCTGTTCCGCCGCATCACGACGCTGTTCGCGCCGCACCGCACCGCGATCATCGTCACGATGGTGCTCGTGCTCATCGGAGCAGCGCTGTCCGTCGTTCCTCCTCTTCTCACCCAGCGGGCGTTCGACGAGGGCCTGTTCCCGAAGAGCGGGAAGCCCGACATGGAGGCGCTGATCACGATCGTCGTCGTGATGATCGTGGTGTTCGTCGGCTCGGCGCTGCTCGGTGTCTGGCAGACGTATCTGACCGCCTCGGTGGGCAACAAGGTGATGGGGGCGCTGCGCGTCCGGCTGTTCTCCCACCTCCAGTCGATGGAGCTGAGCTTCTTCACGAAGACCAAGACGGGCATCATCCAGTCGCGGCTGCAGAACGACGTGGGCGGAGTCGCGAACGTCCTCACCAACACCATGTCGAGCATCCTGGGAAACACGGTCACGGTGATCGCGGCGTTCGTGGCGATGATCCTGCTCAACTGGCAGCTGACCATCGTGGCCGTCATCCTGATGCCGATCCTGGTGATCGCGCAGCGCAGGGTCGGCCAGGTGCGCGCGCGGATCGCGACCAAGACGCAGGAGTCGCTGTCGGACATGACGGCGATCACGCAGGAGACACTGAGTGTGTCCGGCATCCTGCTGTCGAAGAGCTTCAACAGGCAGGCGGCGGAGGTCGGCAGGTACTCCGACGAGAACGCCAACCAGATCCGCCTGCAGGTGTCGCAGTCGATGAGCGGCCAGTGGTTCTTCGCGATGGTGAACATCTTCCTGTCGTCCATCCCCGCCATCGTCTACCTGGTCTCCGGCTGGCTGGTGCTGGGCGGCGCGACCGACATCACGGCCGGGACGATCGTGGCGTTCACCACGGTGCAGGCCAGGCTGCTCTTCCCTCTGCTCGCGCTGATGAGGGTCGCGCTCGACCTGCAGACCTCCGGAGCCCTGTTCGCCCGCATCTTCGAGTACCTCGACCTGAAGCCCGCGATCGCCGACCAGCCGGATGCGGTCCCCGTCGACCCAGCGCGCGACCTCGGCCGCATCGAGTTCGACCACGTCGTGTTCCGGTATCCGGATGCGCGCGACGGAGAGCGGAACACCCTCGACGACGTGTCGTTCGTGATCAGGCCCGGCGAGTTCGCGGCGTTCGTCGGCCCGTCCGGCGCGGGCAAGACCACCGTCTCGTACCTCATCCCGCGCTTCTACGACGCGACGAGCGGGCGCATCCTGTTCGGCGACACGGACATCAAGGCGCTGCAGCAGGACTCACTGGTGTCGCACATCGGCGTCGTCAGCCAGGAGACGTACCTCTTCCACGCCACCATCGGGGAGAACCTGCGATACGCCCGCCCGGATGCGACGCAGGAGGAGATCGAGGAGGCGACGAGGAAGGCGAACATCCACGACACCATCGCCGGATTCCCCGACGGCTACGACACGGTGGTCGGCGAGCGCGGCTACCGGCTGTCCGGCGGGGAGAAGCAGCGCATCGCCATCGCGCGCGTGCTGCTGAAGGACCCGGAGGTGCTGATCCTCGACGAGGCGACCAGCGCTCTCGACTCCATCTCGGAGCGCGTGGTGCAGCAGGCGCTGGACACCGCATCCCGGGGCAGGACCACCATCGCCATCGCCCACCGGTTGTCGACCATCGTCGCTGCCGACGTCATCTTCGTGATCGACCACGGCCAGCTGGTCGAGCGCGGCACGCACCGGGAGCTGCTGGAGCAGGGCGGCGTGTACGCCCGGCTCTACCGTGAGCAGACGGAGGGCGCGCTGCTCGACGACTGACGCCTTCTCGCCACCACGCCCGCCAGTGTTAGGCTGGGCTAACAATCGGGTTAGGGGCGTGCGATGGCGGAGGCCGTGGAGACGACGGAGTCGCGTCCGGCGCGCGCCCGGCGCCCATCGTCCCGCCTGTTCCTGTTGCTCGGACCCGCATTCGTCGCAGCCATCGCGTACGTCGACCCCGGCAACGTCGCCGCCAACCTCACCGCCGGAGCGCAGTACGGCTACCTCCTGGTCTGGGTGCTCGTCGCGGCGAACGTGATCGCCGTGTTCGTGCAGTACCAGTCGGCGAAGCTCGGCATCGTGACCGGCCGCAGCCTGCCCGAACTGCTCGGCTCCCGGCTCGGCACCGGCGGGCGGCGCGCCTTCTGGGTGCAGGCGGAGCTGGTCGCGGCGGCGACCGACCTGGCGGAGGTGATCGGCGGCGCGATCGCGCTCAACCTGCTGTTCGGGCTGCCGCTCCCGCTCGGCGGCCTGGTGGTCGGCGTGGTCGCCATCGGCATCCTCGCCGTGCAGTCGCGCAGAGGCCAGCGCCCGTTCGAGGCGGTCATCCTCGGACTGCTCGGCGTGATCTCGGTCGGCTTCCTCGCCGGGCTGTTCGTGAGCCCGGTGGACTGGGGTGCTGCGGCGGGCGGCCTGGTGCCGCGCTTCGACGGGGCTCCGACGGTGCTGCTGGCGGCGAGCATGCTCGGAGCGACCGTCATGCCGCACGCCATCTACCTGCACTCCGCGCTCGCCAGGGACAGGCACGGCCACGCCTCCACCCCGGATGCGCGACGCACCCTCCTCCGCGCGACCCGTGTGGATGTGGTCGCGGCCCTCGTGCTCGCCGGCGCCGTCAACATCGCGATGCTCCTGCTCGCCGCGGCCTCCCTCGGCGGGGCGGATGGGACGGACACGATCGAGGGGGCGCACGCGGCCATCACGGCGGCGCTCGGACCGGTGGTGGGGATCGCGTTCGCGGTCGGGCTGCTGGCGTCCGGGCTCGCATCCACGTCGGTGGGGAGCTACGCGGGGGCGACGATCATGGCGGGGCTGCTGACGGTGCGCATCCCGTTGCTGACGCGGCGCATCGTCACGCTCATCCCGGCCATCGTGATCCTGGCGCTGGGCGTCGAGCCGACCTGGGCGCTCGTGATCAGCCAGGTGTTCCTGAGCCTCGGCATCCCGTTCGCAATGATCCCGCTGCTGCGGCTGACCGCGTCGAAGGACGTGATGGGCGACCGTGCGGACAGCGTGTGGATGCGCGTGGCCGGGATCGGGATCGCGGCGCTCGTCGTCGTGCTCAACGTCGCGCTGGTGGTGCTGACGGTGGCGCAGTGGGTCGGCTGATGCCGCCCACCAGCTGAATCAGGCCTCTGTCACCCACACCGCGCCGGCGGCCGTCTCGCCGAGCACGACCTCTGCGCCTCCCAGCCGCACGGTGATGTCCCCGGCGAACTGGCGGTGCTCGTCGACGCTCAGCTGGGCGTCCGGCACGATGCCGCGGTCGGCGAGGTAGCGGAGGATCGCGGGGTCGGCGTCCGAGATGCGCGACACCGTCAGCGGGACGCCGGTGTGCGCGGCGAGCATGGGCGTCGCATCCGGTCGGTGCGCGATGCCGTCCGCGCTCGGGATGGGGTCGCCGTGCGGATCGCGGGACGGGTAGCCGAGCCTGCGGTCGATGCGCTCGACCAGCTCGTCGGAGACGGCGTGCTCCAGCACCTCCGCCTCGTCGTGCACCTCGTCCCAGCCGTAGCCGAGCTCCTCCACCAGGAACGTCTCGATGAGCCGGTGCCTGCGCACCATCGCGACCGCGTGGCGGCGGCCGGCGTCCGTCAGCTCGATGCCGCCGTACGGCTCGTGCACGAGCATCCCCTGGTCGGCGAGACGGCGGATGCCGTCGGAGATGGTGGCGGCGCGGACGCCGAGGCGTTCGGCGAGCTGCTTGACCGTGATGGGCGTCTCCGCCCATTCGGTCGCGGACCAGATGACTTTGAGGTAATCCTGGGCCACGGTCGAGAGGTCGGACACTGGCATGTCGTAATTCTACGGGCGGTGCGCACGCGGCACTGTTACGGTTGGTCGCGTGAATTACGCAGAGACCATCATCGACTTGGTCGGCGACACTCCGCTCGTGAAGCTCAACAGGCTGACCGACGGAATCGCGGCGACGGTGCTCGTAAAACTCGAGTACCTGAACCCCGGAGGTTCGTCGAAGGACCGCATTGCAACCCGCATCATCGACGCTGCGGAGAAAGAGGGGCTCCTGAAGCCCGGCGGGACGATCGTCGAACCGACGAGCGGCAACACCGGCGTCGGGCTCGCGCTCGTCGCCCAGCAGCGCGGATACAAGTGCGTTTTCGTGCTGCCGGACAAGGTGGGGGAGGACAAGCGCAACGTCCTCACCGCATACGGAGCGGAGATCGTGGTCACGCCGACCTCGGTGGCGCCGGAGGATCCCGACTCCTACTACAGCGTCTCCGACCGGCTGGCGGCGGAGATCCCCGGGGCGTTCAAGCCCAACCAGTACTTCAACCCGAACGGGCCGCGCAGCCACTACGAGACCACCGGTCCGGAGATCTGGCGCGACACCGACCAGAAGGTGACCCACGTGGTCATCGGCGTCGGCACCGGCGGCACGATCAGCGGCACGGGGAAGTTCCTCAAGGAGGCGTCCGACGGCGCCGTGCGCGTGATCGGCGCAGACCCGGAGGGCTCGGTCTACTCCGGCGGCACCGGACGCCCGTACCTCGTCGAGGGTGTCGGAGAGGACTTCTGGCCGGGTGCATACGACCCGACCGTGGTGGACGAGGTCATCGCGATCTCGGACGCGGAGTCGTTCCACGTCACCCGGCGGCTCGCCCGCGAGGAGGGCATCCTGGTCGGTGGGTCGAGCGGCATGGCCGTCGCAGCGGCTCTCAAGGCTGCGAAAGACCTGTCGGCGGACGACATCGTCGTGGTCATCCTCCCGGACGGCGGACGCGGCTACCTCGCCAAGATCTTCAACGACAAGTGGATGCGGTCCTACGGGTTCAGCGACGTCCCGGATGAGGCGACGGTGCACGACGTCATCAAGACGAAGAGCGGCGCGCTGCCCGACCTGGTGCACACGCACCCGTCGGAGACCGTGCGCGACGCCATCCAGATCATGAACACCTACGGCGTCTCGCAGCTGCCCGTTCTCACGGCGGAGCCGCCCGTGGTGATGGGCGAGGTGGCGGGAGCGCTCGACGAGACCTCGCTGGTCGACGCCGTGTTCAGCGGTCGCGCCCAGATGACCGACGACGTCGGCGCGCACATCGGCGCTCCGTTCCAGCTGATCGGCATCAACGAGCCGGTCAGCGCGGCGCGCGCGGCCCTCGCCACCGAGAACGCCCTGCTCGTGACCGAGGACGGCAAACCGGTCGCCGTGCTCACCCGGCAGGACCTCCTCAACTTCCTCAGCGAATGAAAAACGACTCCAGAAAGACAGCAGACAGACCCATGAAGTTCGCAACCAACGCCATCCACGTCGGCCAGGAGTTCGACCCGACGACCGGCGCGATCATCCCGCCGATCTACCAGACGTCGACGTTCGTCCAGGACGGTGTCGGCGGCCTGCGCGGCGGCTACGAGTACAGCAGGGGCGGCAACCCGACGCGCACCTCGCTGGAGACGCTGCTCGCCGCGCTGGAGGGTGGAGTGAGCGCGCTGTCGTTCGCGTCCGGACTCGCGGCGGAGGACGCGCTGCTGCGCGCCGTCTTGAAGCCGGGCGACCACGTCGTGCTCGGCAACGACGTCTACGGGGGAACCCACCGGCTGATCAACCGCATCCACGGTGCGTGGGACATCCGCAACACCACGGTCGACCTCACCGACCTGGATGCGGTCCGCACCGCGCTGCAGGCCGACGGCACGAAGGTGCTCTGGATCGAGACGCCGAGCAACCCGCTGATGAAGGTGAGCGACATCGCCGCCCTGGCCGAGCTCGGTCACGCGGTCGGAGCGCTCGTCGTCGTGGACAACACGTTCGCGTCCCCTGCGCTGCAGCAGCCGCTGTCGCTCGGGGCCGACGTGGTCGCGCACTCGACCACCAAGTACCTCGGCGGCCACTCCGACGTGCTCGGCGGGGCGCTCGTCTTCGCCGACGAAGAGCTCGCGGGCCGGGTGCAGTTCATCCAGTTCGCGGCCGGTGCCGTGTCGTCCCCGATGGATGCGTGGCTCACCACGCGCGGCATCAAGACCCTCGCCGTGCGCATGCAGCGTCACACCGAGAACGCGCAGGCCATCGCGGAGGCCCTGGTCGGCCGCGACGGCATCGACGCCGTCTACTACCCCGGCCTGCCCAGCCACCCCGGCCACGAGCTGGCCGCGCGCCAGATGAGCGGCTTCGGCGGGATGCTCTCCGTCGCCCTCAGCGGCGGTGCAGCGGCGGCGCGCAGCTTCGCGGAGTCGACGGAGGTGTTCCAGCTCGCGGAGTCCCTCGGCGGCGTCGAATCCCTGATCGGCTACCCGAGCGAGATGACGCACGCCTCGGTGCGCGGCACGGAGCTCGAGGTGCCGGACAACGTCATCCGGCTCTCCGTCGGCATCGAGGACGTCTCCGACCTGCTCGCCGACATCGACCAGGCGCTGTCCCGGTAGGCGGCGGCGCTCGTTCCAAGTCGGCCGCGCTCGCGGCATGTCGGCGGCGGGCGCTAGCGTCGAGCCATGGAACAGCGAGTGAGTCTGATCACGTTGGGTGTTGCCGACCTGGAGCGGGCGCGGCGCTTCTACGAGGAGGGGCTGGGCTGGACGCCGACACAGGCGCTCGACGGCGTCTGTTTCTACCAGCTGCCGGGGATCGCGCTCGGCCTGTTCGGCAGGGATGACCTCGCCGAGGACGCGAAGCATCCGATCGACGGCACGTTCAGCGGCGTCACCATCGCCATCAACCAGCCGTCCGAGGAGGCCGTCGACCGGGTGTTCGCCGAGGCGGAGGCAGCGGGGGCGAGCATCCTGAAGCCGGCGGAGCGCGTGTTCTGGGGCGGATACTCGGGATACTTCGCCGACCTCGACGGTCACGTCTGGGAGGTCGCGTACAACCCGGACTGGACCGTCAACGACGACGGAACGCTCACCATCTGATGCGGTACGTGCTTCTGCCGGGGGCGGGTGGGGCCGCATTCGTCTGGCATCGCGTGGTGGAGCAGCTGACCGCCAGGGGGATGGATGCGGTGGCCGTCGAGTTCGTGACCGGTGACGGCCACGGGCTCGCCGATTACGCGGACGCAGCCGTCGCCGCGGCGGAGGGCGCCGACGATGTCGTGCTGGTTGCGCAGTCGATGGGCGGCTTCACCGCTGCCGTCGCCGCGCAGCGCCTGCCGGTGAGCGGGATCGTGTTCCTCAACGCGATGATCCCCGTGCCCGGCGAGTCGGCCGGAGGCTGGTGGGAGGCGGTCGGTCACGATGCCGCGATGCGCGAGAACGACATCGCGGCAGGGCGCGACCCCGATGCCGAGTTCGACATCGACCTCTACTTCTTCCACGACGTGCCGGAGGAGGAACGCGATGCGCTCGAACAGCAGGAGGGCGAGGCGGACTCCGAGGCGATGTTCGCCGAGCCGTGCGACTTCCCCGGCTGGCCGGACGTGCCGCTCACGGTCATCGCCGGCGGCGACGACCGGCTGTTCCCCGCCGCGTTCCAGGAGCGCGTCGCCCGCGAGCGCCTCTCCGTGGATGCGCACCGCGTGCCCGGCGGTCATCTCGCCGCGCTGTCGCATCCAGAGCCGATCGTCGAGCTTCTCCTGACGGCGGGCCGAACGGCGGAATGAGGCCGGCCTGCGCGCGCATGTCAGGCGGGCCTAAACGCTGGGAGAGTGCCCGGCCGGCCCCTCGCGGGGCGCGCATCCCGGGCAGGATGGAAGGCATCGAAGGGGAGTAGTTCCCACCGCCTGAACCGCCGGCAGCGATCCGTCGCACGGTGCGGGGACGGCGACGCGGTTCGTCGACATACTGGCTGGTCACGGAGACCGGCCCGGCGCACCACCCGCACAGTGCAGCCTGCGCGCGGGCGAACGAGACCTTCGGTCGGCCATTCCCGGCGACCGAGTCACCCCTGTGCATCCTCTCGGTCGCCGCCTGTGATCGAAAGGGTCTCCCCGTGTCGAATCCACACCTTCCCACCGCGTCCGTCTGGCGCCGTCTCGTCCTCCCGCTCGGGATCGTGGCGCTGATCGCCGCCCAGGGGGTCGCCCTGACGCTGACCGGCGTGCACGTTCCCCCGCTCATCGGGGTGCTGTCGTTCGGCGTCGCCATCGTCGCCGCGGCCTTCGCTCTTGCCTGGGCCGGGGAGGCGGCCGAGGTCGACATCTCGGGCGGTCTCGCCGTCGGGCTGCTGGCGATCATCGCGATCCTGCCCGAGTACGCGATCGACCTCTATTTCGCGTTCAGCGCGGGCTCCGACCCGTCTCAGGCTCCGTACGCCGCCGCCAATATGACCGGCTCCAACCGATTGCTGCTCGGGTTCGGCTGGCCGTTCATCCTGCTGGTGGCGTTCCTCGCGTTCCTGGCAGCGCGTCGCCGCCGGACGGCCGCCGATCCGGATGTGCAGGCGAAGCCGTTCGCGATCCGGCTGCCGCACGGCAACCGCGTCGAGCTCGGGCTGCTGCTGGTCGCGTCGGTGCTCACCCTGGTCATCCCGCTGACCGGGCAGATCCACGTCGTGCTCGGTGTCCTGCTGCTCGCGCTCTTCGCCTACTACCTGTGGCGGGTGTCGACCGGCGAGAGCGACGAGCCGGAACTCGTCGGTGTCGCGCACAGCATCGGCACGCTGCCGACCCGTGCCCGCCGGGCGACGGTCGTGACGATCTTCGTCCTCGCCGCCGTCATCATCCTGCTGCTCGCCGAGCCGTTCGCCACCAGCCTGGTCGAGGGAGGGCGGGCGCTCGGGATCGACGACTTCCTGCTCGTGCAGTGGCTCGCACCGCTCGCCTCCGAGGCTCCGGAGTTCGTGATCGCTGTGCTCTTCGCGCTGCGCGGCAAGGCGGCGATGGGCATCGGCATCCTGCTCGCCAGCAAGGTCAACCAGTGGACGGCGCTGGTCGGGACGCTGCCCATCGCACATCTCATCGGCGGCGGAGGGATGGCCCTGCCGATGGATGCACGGCAGGTGGAGGAGTTCACGCTGACCGCGACCCAGACCATCCTGGGCGTCGCCATGCTTCTCACGCTCCGGTTCAGCGGACGCTGGGCGGTCGCCCTGTTCGTGCTGTTCGCCGCGACGTTCGTGTTCACGTCGACGGAGGCGCGACTGATCGTGTCCGCCGTGTACGCCGTGCTCGCCGTCGCCCTGTTCGTCGTGCGGAGGCGGACGCTGCTGCCGACCATCACCGCTCCGTTCCGGTTCGCGAAGCGGGAGGAGCCCGCCGCCCTGGAGCCGGAGCGTTCCGCCTGAGCTCTGCGTCGTCCGGTTACGTCACAACCTGGAGGTTCCCGCTAGGGGCTGGCCACCGCAGGTGCTGGCGCGGATAGTTGGTCTATGAGGACTTTCGGGGTGGAGGAAGAACTGCTGCTCGTCGACGAGCGCACCGGCGCTCCGATGGCCGTCGCCCCGCAGGCGCTCGCCGCGGCGGAGGCCGACGACGCGCGGGCCAGGAACGGCGCGGAAGAACCTGGTCCCCAGCTCTCGGCCGAGATCCACCAGGAGATGATCGAGACGCAGACCAGGCCGCTCACCTCCACGGACGAGCTGCTGGCGGACATCGTCGCGGGCAGGGAGCGGGCGGACAGGCTGGCCCGCACGCTCGGCGCGCGCGCGGTCGCGGTGGGGATGTCGCCGCTGCCGGTCCAGCCGCATCCCACGCAGAAGGACCGCTACGACGAGATGATGCGCCGCTACGGCGCCACCGCGCAGACGACGCTCGTCTGCGGCTGCCACGTGCACGTCGGCATCGAGTCGCGCGAGGAGGGCGTCGCCATCCTGGACAGGATCAGGACCTGGCTGCCGCTGCTGCTCGCCCTGAGCGCCAACTCGCCCTTCGCCGGGGGCGGGGACACCGGATATGCGAGCTTCCGTTTCCTCGCCTGGCACCAGTGGCAGAGCGCTGGCCCGACCGACGTGTTCGGTTCGGTGGAGGAGTACGACAGATTCGAACGGCTGCTCGTCGACACCGAGGTGATCATGGACTACGGCATGGTCTACCTCGATGCCCGCCTGTCGCACAAGCAGCCGACGATCGAGGTGCGCATCGCCGACGTCTGCCTGGATGCGCGGGATGCCGTCGTCCTGGCCGCGATCGTCCGCGCCCTGGTCGACACCGCGGCGGCGGACTGGCACGCCGGGGTGCGGCCGTCCGATCTGCCGGCCGCCGCACTGCGCCTGGCCGGGTGGCAGGCGGCGCTGACCGGCGTGCACGGCCGGCTGCCGCATCCCCAGCACGGGGCGGGCGCAGACATCACGGACGCACTGGATGCGCTGGTCGTCCACATCCGGAGGGCGCTGGAGGCCAACGGCGACGCCGCTCTCGTGCACGACGGCCTGGCGAGGATCGTGGCGTCCGGGGGAGGGGCCGGCAGGCAGCGCGCGGCGTTCGCGGTGCGCGGCAGCCTCGAGGATGTGGTGCAGGCAGCGGTGGATGCGACGCACGAGCTGAGTCCGTCCGGCGACGATCTGCCCGTCTCCTGACCGGCTATTGTCCGGGGTATTGACTCCTCACTTGTTTTTTGCAAGTGTTAACGCGTCCACAGACGGACCGACCTGAGGAGACCACAATGACCGCGATGTTCGTCAACCTGCCGGTGACCGACCTGGAACGCGCGAAGGCGTTCTACACGGCGGTCGGGTTCACCATCAATCCGCTCTTCACCGACCACAACGCGGCCTGCGTCGTCGTCGAGGAGGACCACAGCTACTTCATGATCCTGGTGCGCGAGTACTTCCAGACCTTCACCGACCTGCCGATCGGCGACCCCGCCGTGAACCCGTCCGTGTCGACCGCGATCTTCCTCGACAGCCGCGAGGACGTGGACAAGACCATCGCAGACGGGATCGCGGCCGGCGGCTCCGAGGCACGTCCGGCCTCCGACTACGGCTTCATGTACCAGCGCCAGCTCAACGACCCGGACGGCAACCTCCTCGAATTCGGCTGGATGGACCCGGTCGCCGCCGAGCAGGGACCGGCCGCCGCCGCGAACCAGCAGGCCTGAGGGCGATGGCAGCACGCGACTACGGGCAGTACTCCGGCTTCTCGCAGGCCCTCGAGCTGGTGGGGGAGCGGTGGGCGATGCTCATCGTCCGCGACCTGCTCGTGGGGCCGCGCCGGTATGGGGAGCTCGCGGCCGGGCTTCCGCGCATCCCGAGCAACATCCTGGCTGCGCGGCTGAAGGAGCTGCAGGCTGCCGGGGTGCTGCACCGTGTTCCGCACTCTCGCGTGATCGTCTACGAGCTGACGCCGTACGGCCGGGAGCTCGAACCGGTGGTGCTCGCGCTCGGCGCGTGGGGGTTCAAGACCCTGAGCGAGCCGAGGGAGGAGCAGATCATCACGCCGGACTCGATGACGATGGATCTGCGCACCGCGTTCCGCCCGCAGGTCGCCGCCGCCCTGCCGACCACGGCGTACGGTGCGCGGTTCGGGGAGGCCGAGCTGCACATCCGGGTGGACGGCACGACGCTGGATGTGACGCGCGGCGACGGACCGGTCGACCTCGCCTTCTCCACTGGCCCGGACATCCGGAGGCTGATCTCCGGCGAACTCGCCCCGGAACGGGCGATCGAGACGGGCGTGGTGGAGGTGCTGCGGGGGCGCGGAGACCTGCTCGACCGCTTCGCGAGCACCTTCCACCTGGCCGCCTGAACGGAAACGCGTGACGCTGTGCGCCCGACCGCTACCGTGCGGGCGGGATAGCGCATACTCTTCCGAACATGACCGGGAACCAGCTCGACCACCAGCACGCGGTCTACAGCTATGGCACGACGCCGCTCACGCTCATGTACAGCCCGACGGCGACGGCCGCGTGGGAGGTCTACTACGGCGGGGAGTACCTCGGGCTGATCGAGGAGGTGCGGACCGCCGGCGAAGCGTGGCCGATGTTCGTGGCCAGGCTGCCCGGCGAGGAGGAGGACGGCGGGACCGCCGGGGCCGCGCCATCCAGGGACTGGCGGCTCGCGGTCGAGGTGCTGGCGGTGCACGCCGGGCTCTGAGTCAGCAGCCGAGCGTCTGCTCCGGACTCGTGCCGAACCGGAAGCGGTAGTGCGCCTCGAAGGCGTCGACATCGACGAACCCCCATCGCGCCGCCACCGCAGCCACCCCGCCGTGCACGTCGGTCTTCCCCTCGCGCAGGTCGCGGTGGGCGGCGGAGAGCCGCACGCTGTGCAGGTACTGGTCTGCGGTGTACGGCAGGTGCATGTCGAACGCCCTGTCGAGTTCGGGCACGGTGGTGCCCGCCGCGGTGGCGATGTCGTCGACGGTGATGGGCAGCGACGCGTGGTCGTCGATGTAGCTGACGGCCCTCTTGAAGGCGACAGCCCGGGATGCGACGGTCGTGCGCCGCGCCTGGTGATCGCCGGTCAGTGGGAACGCCTCGATGGTCGCGATGGCCAGCTGGCGATAGATGGATGCGCGGACCAGGTCGTTCTCGAACGCCTCCGTGAGCGCGGTCTGCCTGGCCAGTCGCGCCACCGCGAGCCAGTGCTCGCCCAGCGCCCTGGTGACGGGGAGCGCCGAATCGAAGCGCATGGTCACTCCGTCGCCGAACTGCGCTGCGGCCGTCGCGGCCAGGCTCTCGAGGGTGATGCTCACCGCGCTCACGTCCGCGTGGGAGACCGAGGCGTCGAGCCGCCGGCCGGGCTGGAAGATCGCGGGGCCCTGACTGAGGTCGCCCTCCTCACCACCCGTCCGCCAGAGGTAGCTGCCGACGACCGACGCGACCGTGAAGAACGGCAGCTCGGCCGCGCACTCCACGTCGCCGTCGAACAGGTGGCGGGCGACGACGAAACGATTCTCGCCGTGCACCTCCTCGGCGTACCGGAGGCCGTTGGTGTGCGGGTCCGTGCCGAGCACGATGGAGGCGTACGTGGCCTGCAGTTTCGCCTCGGCCGTGTCGACGTCGCGCGTGACAGTGGAGTCGTGAAACGTCTCAGACACCTGTGTCTCCTTGCACGTGCGGTCCTGCGGTCGAAATGCAAGCATACGTCTCCGTGCGGCGACATTCTGCCGATGTCGGCGGCCACCGCCATGATGGAGGAATGACGGACAGCGGGCCATCGATCGCGCGCGCCCGCGGCGCGACACCGGACGCACCGCCTGGCGCCACACACGGGCATCTCGGCGTCGCAGGGGGCACCGCCCTCTACGTCGCCGCCGTGCTCGGCACGGGCATCCTGGTGCTGCCGGCGCTCGCCGCGTCGGTCGCCGGCCCTGGCTCGATCATCGCCGTCGCGGCGCTCGCCGTCATCTCCATCCCGCTGGCTGCGACGTTCGCCGCTCTCGCCAGGCGGCATCCGGATGCGGGTGGTGTCGCCACGTTCGCCCGCCGCGCGTTCGGGCCGACCGCCGCCCGCGTCATCAGCTACTGGTTCTTCTTCGGCACGCCGATCGGTGCGCCCATCGCGGCGCTGATGACGGCTCGATACGTGGTCGCCGTGATCGGCGGGGATGCGCTCACCACCGTGCTGATCGCCATCGGACTGATGGTGATCCCGGTGATCGTCACGGCGTTCGGCGTGCGCTTCGCCGGCTGGTTGCAGCTCGTCCTGTCCGCTGCCCTGGTGGCCGTGCTCGTGTTCGTGCTCGCCGCCGCCGTCCCGCACTCCGATCCCGCCAACCTGCAGCCGCTGCTCCCGCACGGCTGGGAGGGCGTCGGGCTCGCGATGAGCCTCTACATCTGGGCGTTCGCCGGGTGGGAGGCCGTGGCGGGGATCGGCGGCGAGTTCCGCAACCCGCGGCGGGACATCCCGCGGGCGACCGCGCTGGCGCTGGTGATCGTGTCCGCGGCGTACCTGGCCATCCAGACGGTGACGGTGCTCGTGCTCGGCGACGCGGCATCGACGAGTGCCGTGCCTCTTCTCGACCTCGTGACGGTGTCGTCCGGCCCGGGCGGCGGGGTGGTGGTGGCCGTGATCGCCGCCATCGTGGTCACCGGGGTGTTCAACGCCTACCTCGCCGCGTTCAGCAAGCTGGGCGCCGCGATGGGCAGAGACGGCGACCTGCCGCGCTGGTTCGGCAGGGGAGCCGAGAACGGCGGGATCGCCCGGCGCGGCCTGCTCCTGTCCGCGGTGATCATGGCCGCGTACTCCGCACTGGTCCTCGCGAGCGGCGACCTGCAGCCGTTCATCCTGGTGCACACCAGCATCGCGGCGGCCGTGTATGCGCTCGGCGTCGCGTCGGCGCTCGTGCTGCTGCCGCGCTGGTCGCTGGGCTGGTGGATGTCCCTCGCCTCCTGCGTCTTCGCCGCCGGTCTCCTCCTGCTCGCCGGCTGGCACCTCGTCTTCCCGCTCGTCCTCGCGGTCGCCGCCCTCCTCATCCGCCCCCGTCGCGGGAGCGGGAGCGCGCGTGGGCGGAGCGCATAATGAGGGAATGACGCACGACGACGCTGCGAGCCGGGCCGCCAGCATGCGCGATGTCGCGCGGGTGGCGGGGGTCTCGCACCAGACGGTGTCACGCGTCCTGAACGGGCACCCGAGCATCCGGGACTCGACGCGCGAGCGGGTCGTGCGGGCGATGGACGAACTGCACTACCGGCCCAACCGCGCCGCACGGGCGCTCGTCACCGCCCGGTCGAACACGATCGGCGTGCTCGCCGCCTCCGCCGCCGCGCTCTACGGGCCGGTGTCGAGCATGGGCGCGATCCAGTCCGCCGGGCGCGAGGCCGGGTACTACGTGGCGGTCGCCCAGCTCGCCGACCTCACCGAGGAGAGCATCGCCGACGGGATCGACCACCTGCTCGCGCAGGCCGTTGAGGGCATCGTCGTGATCGCGCCGCAGGAGCGGGTGCTCGACCTCATCGCCTCCACCGGGCTGGATGTGCCGTACGTGACCATGCAGGCGGGCGACCAGTATGCGGAGAGAGAACTCTCCGTCGACCAGCTCGCCGGGGCCCGCGCTGCAACCCGCCACCTGATCGACCTCGGACATCGCCGGATCGTGCACATCTCCGGGCCGCTCGGCTGGATCGAGGCGCAGGCCAGGCTGCGCGGCTACCAGGACGAGCTTCGCGCATCCGGCCTCGACGTGCTACCCCCGATCCGCGGCGACTGGACGGCGCAGTCCGGCTACGCGGCAGGAGAGGAGCTGCTCGCCGACCCGGCCATCACGGGCGCGTTCGCCTCCAACGACCAGCTGGCGCTCGGCATCATGCACGTCGCCCGCGACCAGGGCAGAGACATCCCGGGCGACCTGAGCGTGGTCGGCTTCGACGACATCCCGGAGGCCGCCCACTTCTGCCCTCCGCTCACGACGGTCAGGCAGGATTTCGCCGAGCTCGGCCGCCGCTGCGTCGCCCGGCTGGTGGCCGAGATCGAGTCGACCGCCGAGCCCCACCCCGGCAACGTGCAGCCCGCGCTGATCGTGCGCGCGTCCACGGCGCCGCCGCGCTGAGCGCGTCAGTCCTCCTCCGTCGCGCCGTCCAGCCACCTCCGCGGCCCAGGCCCGCTGCCGCCGAGTTCGTCCGACGGGTTCTGCAGCGCGCAGGTGCGCAGGCTGAGGCACCCGCATCCCATGCACCCGGTGAGGTCGTCGCGCAGATGCTCCAGGTCTCTGATCCGTTCGTCGAGCGCATCCCGCCACAGCCGGGAGAGTCGTGCCCAGTCCTTCTTCGTCGGCGTCCTGCCCTCCGGCAGCGAGTCGAGCGCGAGGCGGATCTCGGCGAGCGGCACGCCCACCCGCTGCGACACCCGGATGAACGCCACCCTCCGCAGGACATCGCGCCGGTAGCGGCGCTGGTTGCCCGCCGTCCGCTCGCTGCTGATCAGTCCCTGCCGCTCGTAGAAGTGCAGGGCGGAGACGGCGACGCCGCTGCGGGAAGCGATGTCGCCGACGCTGAGGATCGGTTCGGAAGGAGTCATTGACCTCAACCGTAGTTGAGGTCCTAGGCTCGCACCATGACCACTGACGACCGCGAACGCACAAGCACGCCCCTGCAGCAGGGAGCCGCGGTCGCCGACCTCCCGCCACCCGGCGGTGTCCTGAGCGCCCGCTATCGCTGGGTCAGCATCGGGATGTGCGCGCTCATCATGCTCGCGGCGTTCGAGGCGCTCGCGGTCACCACGATCATGCCGACTGTGAGCCGCGAACTCGACGGCGCGAGCCTCTACGCGTTCGCCTTCGCCGGACCGCTCGCCGTGAGCGTCGTCGGCATGGTGCTCGCCGGGGCGTGGTGCGACAGGGGAAGTCCCCGCAACGCGCTGTTCGCCTCGGTCGGGATGTTCGTGGCCGGGCTGCTCGTGGTGGGCACCGCCCAGAACATGGGCGTCTTCGTCGCCGGCCGGCTCATCCACGGGTTCGGCGGCGGCGCACTGACGGTGGCGCTGTACGTGATCGTCGCGCGGGTGTACCCGCCGAACCTGCACGCCAAGATCTTCGCCGGGTTCGCGGCGGCCTGGGTGATCCCGTCGCTCGTCGGTCCGCTGATCGCGGGAGCGCTCGCGGAGTCGGTCGGCTGGCGCTGGGTGTTCCTCGGCGTCGTGGGGCTGGCCGTGCTCGCCATGCTGATGGTCGTGCCCGCCATGCGCGGTGTGCACCGGCCGGACGAGGGGGAGGAGCGCCCGCCGCTCGACCTGCGACGCATCGGCTGGGCGGTGCTGGTCGCCGTCGCGGTGCTCGCGCTCAACCTGACCGCGGAGGCCCGCGGACCCGTGCAGTGGATCGCACCCGTCTTCGCGGTCGCTGTCGCGATCGTCGCCATCCGGCCGCTGCTGCCGCCGCGCGCCCTGCGCGCCGCCCGGGGGCTGCCGAGCGTGATCCTCGTGCGTGCCCTCGTCGCCGCGACGTTCTTCGCTGCCGAGGTCTACGTGCCGCTGCTGCTGGTGACCGAGTTCGGCCTCACCGCGGCCCTGTCCGGCCTCGCGCTGACGGCGGCCGGGGTGAGCTGGGCGGCGGCGTCGTGGGTGCAGGGCCGGTTCCCCGCCATCGGCAACCGGCTGGCGGCCCGCCTCGGCTCGATCGGGCTGAGCGTCGCGATCGCCTCGCTATTGCTGACCGCGCTGCTGCACCTGTCCCCGGTGGTCGTGGTGGTCGGCTGGGCGTTCGCCGGTGCCGGCATGGGGATCCTCTACCCGCGCCTCGGCGTGCTGACGCTCGAGTACTCCACCACGGAGAACCAGGGCTTCAACAGTTCTGCGCTCTCCATCGCGGACGCGATCGGCTCCGCCATCTCGCTCGCCGCGACCGCGATCGTGTTCGCCGCGCTCTCCGGGCTGGGCGGCGCGTGGCCGTTCGTCGGGGCGTTCGCCTTCACGGGCATCCTGTGCCTGGCGTCGTGGGTCGCCGGGCCGCGCATCCTGGTGTCGCGCCGCTGACGCGCACCCTCTCAGACTCGTCGCGGCGGCGCCGGACGGCTCCCGAACCGCGGGGCCGAGCGACAGCCGTCCGCCGCCGCGACGATACGCGGTCGCCGTCCGTGCGACACGCCCGGTTCACCTGGCGTCCCCCTGTTGAAACACTGAATGGATACTGTCATTTCCGTTCAGAGAGAGGACACCCATGTTCCCCATCGCCCTGGCCGCCGACGGCCTGATCGCCACCGAGACCACCGCATACAACCCGGTGCCGTCCATCATCGGCGGCCTCATCGGATACATCCTTGTCGTCATCGCCCTGTGGCCCGTCTTCACCAAGGCGGGCAAGCCGGGCTGGGGCGCGCTCATCCCGATCTACAACACCTACCTGCTGGTGAAGATCGGTGGATTCCACGGTGCGCTGGTGATCCTGTACTTCATCCCGATCGTCAACATCATCGTCGCGATCATCGTCGCGCTCGGCGTCGGCCGCGCGTTCGGCAAGGGGGCCGCCTTCAGCATCTTCCTGCTCTGGCTGTTCGCGATCATCGGCTACTTCATCGTCGGCTACGGCAGCTCGCAGTACGTCGGCCCCGGCGGGCGTCGCGAGGCGATCACCGCGTAGGCACGCGTACAACGCAGAGAAGGTGCGGTCGGGAGGTCCCGGCCGCACCTTTCTCGTTCGTAGCGCTGCGTCAGCGCACCCGCCGCCTCAGCGCACCGCGACGGGCTCCGGCACTTCGACGGCACGGGATGCGCCATCCAGCCCCAGCCGGTCGGTCGGCACGTGCGCCGTCTCGCGCGCCGTGAGCGCCGCGACGGAGGCCAGCACGGCGATGCCCGCCGTGAAGAGCGAGATGACCACCCAGCCGTTCTCGCCGGTGCCGCCGAGTGCGGTGACGATGCTCGGGGTGAACCCGGCTGCCAGGAAGCCGAGCTGGGTGCCGATGGCGACGCCGGAGAACCGGACGCGGCGCGAGAACATCTCGTTGTAGAACGCCGGCCAGACCGCGTTCGACGCCGCGTACCCACAGGAGAACGTCGCCACGGAGAGCGCGAAGACGATGAGCATGTTCGGCTGCGACATCGAAACGAGATAGAACGGCATGAGCACGGCGCTCGCCAGCGCTCCGTAGACGAACACGGGCTTGCGGCCGATGCGGTCGGCGAGCATCCCGAACAGCGGCTGGGTCGCGATCGCGACCGCGTTGGCCGCGACGACGAGCCAGAGCGTGAGTTCCTTGTCGACGCCGACGCTGATCCCGTATGCGATGGCCAGGCTGCCGAACACGGTCGACACGGCGGCGATGGTCGCGCAGAGCACGACACGGAGCACATCCCGCCAGTGGTCGCGCAGCAGGTCGGCCACGGGAAGCTTGGCGAGTTCGCCCTTGCTCTTCGCGCTCTCGAACTCCGGGGACTCCGGCAGCGAGCGGCGCACCACGAAGGCGATCACGACCACGAGCGCCGACAGCCAGAACGGGATGCGCCAGCCGATCGAGTACGTGAACTCGTCCGGCGCGGCCAGGATCGGGATGAACGCGAGCGCTGCCAAAATCTGGCCGCCCTGGGTGCCGGTGAGCGTCCAGGACGTGAAGAACGCCCTGCGGTTCTCCGGTGCGTGCTCGAGCGTCATCGAGCTGGCGCCCGCCTGCTCGCCGGCGGCGGAGAGGCCCTGCATCAGCCGGCAGAGCACCAGGAACACCGGGGCGAACCAGCCGATGGCAGAGAAGGTCGGCAGGCAGCCGATGATGAACGTCGACATGCCCATCAGGACGAGGGTGAACACGAGCACCTTCTGTCGCCCGATCCTGTCGCCGAAGTGGCCGAGGAAGATGGCGCCGATGGGGCGCGCGATGTACGCGAACCCGAACGTCGCGAACGACATCACCTGCGCGTTCGTGTCGGCGTCCGGGAAGAAGACGTGCGGGAAGATCAGCGCCGCCGCCGTTCCGAAGATGAAGAAGTCGTAATACTCCACCGCGGAGCCGAGGAAGCTGGCCACGGCCGCACGCCGCGGCGTCTTGCTGGGGGAGGTGCCGGGGGGAGGGGCGGTTGTCGTCATTGAATCGTCCTCGCGTACGTCAGAGTGAGTGCTTCGCACAACTTAAATGCTGCATGAATCATACGGTACGTTAGGAAGGTGACGGGGTCGGTGTCAACTGAATCCCAACATCCAATTTCTGCAGCGAGGAGGCGCAATGAGCGTGGTAGGCGAGTCGTATCTCGTGGGGTTGATCGGCGACGGCGTACTCCCGTCGCTCACCCCGCCCATGCACGAAGCGGAGGGGGACGCACACGGGATCCGCTACTTCTACCGCCCGCTCGACCTGGCCGTCCTGGGCAGGCGCGCCGATGAGGTCGGAGCGATCATCGCGGAGGGAAGGGCGCTCGGCTTCTCCGCCTTCAACGTCACCCACCCGTGCAAGCGCGAGGTGCTCTCCGCCCTGGATGAGGTCGATCCGGTGGCCGCAGCGGTGGGCGCAGCGAACACGGTGCTCATCGTCGACGGGAAGCTGGTCGGCCACAACACGGACGTCACCGGGTTCGAGTCGGCGCTCGCCGACGGCCTGCCGGGAGCAGACCTCGGCTCGGTCGTGCTGATCGGCGCGGGAGGTGCAGGCGGGGCGGTCGCCCACGCGCTGCTCGGCGCCGGGGTCGGGCGTCTCGCTATCGTGGACGTCGTCCCCGCCTCCGCGGCCAGGCTCGCCGCGGACACCGCCGCCGCCTTCCCTGCGGCACGGGTCTCCTCCGCGACCCCCGCCGACCTTGCGACCCTCCTCGCCGACGCGGACGGTCTCGTCAACGCGAGCTTCGTCGGCATGCACTCGCATCCGGGCATCCCGGTGGACGCGACGCTCCTGCATCCCGGTCTCTGGGTGGCGGACATCGTCTACCGGCCCGTGGTCACCGAATTCGTCGCCGCCGCACGCGCAGCGGGGTGCCGCGTGCTCGACGGCGGGCAGATGGCCGTCGGACAGGCGGCGGACGCGTTCCGCCTCATCACCGGCCGTGAGCCGGACAGGGCCAGGATGCACGCCCAGTTCCTCGACCTCGTGGCGCTGGGCCGCTGATGCGCACCTCCATCGCCACGGTCTGCCTCTCCGGCACCATCGTCGACAAGCTGCACTCGGCGGCCGACGCCGGTTTCGACGCGGTCGAGATCTTCGAACCGGACCTCGTGGTGGCCCAGCAGTCGCCGGAGGAGCTGCGCGCGCTGAGCGACAGACTCGGACTCGAGCTGTCGCTGTACCAGCCGTTCCGGGATGCGGAGGGGGTCAGCGACGATGTCTTCCGCGCCGTGCTCCACCGCGCGGAGGCCAAGTTCGAGCTGATGGAGCGGCTCGGCATCGACACGGTGCTCGTGTGCAGCAACGTGGCCACGGCGACCGTCGACGACGACGCCGTCTCCGCCTCCCAGCTGGCGCGGCTGGCGGACAGGGCGGCGGCGCGTGGGATGCGCATCGCGTACGAGGCCCTCGCGTGGGGCCGCTTCGTGGACGACTACCGCCGCTCCTGGCGGATCGTGGAGCTGGCAGGACACGAGGCGCTCGGCGTCTGCCTGGACAGCTTCCACATCCTGTCGCGCGGGCACGATCCGGCCGGGATCGAGAGCATCCCCGGCGAGAAGGTGTTCTTCGTGCAGCTGGCCGACGCCCCGCTGCTGTCGCTGGATGTGCTCTCCTGGAGCCGTCACCACCGTCTGTTCCCCGGTGAAGGCGGCTTCGACCTGCCCGCGTTCCTTGCCCACGTCGTGCGTGGCGGATACCGCGGTCCGCTGTCGCTCGAGGTGTTCAACGACACCTTCCGCCAGACCGACGCCTGGCGCACGGCCAGGCACGCGCACCGGTCGCTGCGCGTGCTCGAAGACGCGACGGCGCGGCTGCTGGCGAGCGCGCCCGGCGGCGAAACCGATTCCGCCGGGGCCGATCCCGCAGCGCACGACCTCGCCACCGTCACCGCCGTGCCGGAGCCGCGCGGCTTCGACTTCGTGGAGATCAAGGCCGAGAACACCGACGCCGTCGCCGTCCTGCTGGACCAGCTGGGCTTCGCGTTCGCCGGGCAGCACAGGACGAAGGACGTGCGCCTCTGGTCGCAGGGCGACGCGCGGGTGATCCTCAACGAACAGCAGGCGCGTGGCCGTGAGCCGTCCATCGCCGCGGTGGGGCTCGACGTGGCGGACCCGGCGGCGGCAGCGTCGCGGGCCTCGGCTCTGAGCGTGCCGCGCGCGTTCCGCCGCACGAGCGCCCAGGATCAGGACCTCCCTGCCGTCGTCGCCCCGGACGGCACCGAGATCTTCTGGTCGACACCGACGCCCGGGTCGGCGACTCCGGACTGGGTGGCCGAGTTCAGTGGAGGCTTCGGTGCCGGAGACGCGGCCATCCGCGGAATCGACCACGTCAACCTCGCCCAGCCTGCCGCCGACTTCGACGAGGCCGTGCTGTTCTACGGAAGCCTGCTCGCGCTGCGGCCGTCGGCCACGACCGAGGTGGCCGGCCCCGTCGGGCTGGTCCGCAGCCAGGTGGTCCGCTCGCGCGACGGGGGCGTGCGGTTCGCGCTCAACGTCGCTCCGTCGCTGTCCGAGCGCGACGCGACACCGGATGCGCGGCCCTTCGCCCAGCACGTCGCCATCTCCTGCTCGGACGTGGTCGGCCTGGCCAGGCGTGCGCGGGAGCGGGGCCTGCGGTTCCTGCCCGTTCCCACCAACTACTACGAGGACCTCGCCGCACGCTTCGACCTCGGCGCGGAGAGGATCGCCGAACTGCGCTCGCTCGACCTGCTCTACGACCGCGACGCGGACGGCGAGTTCGTGCACTTCTACACGCCGACGCTCGGCAGCGTCTTCATCGAGCTGGTCCAGCGGGTCGGCGGATACGACGGCTACGGCGCGGGCAACGCCCCGGTGCGGATGGCCGCGCAGCACGCCGCGGCCTGAGCGCGGTCGCGCACTCGCCACCGCGCCCGAACCATCCGGCGCTCAGACCCCCGCGGTCGCGCGCGCGTACTGCTCGCGGATCACCGGGCGGGTGTCGACCGCGAGCGCCGGTGCAGCATCCACTGTCCACTCCGGCCGCTCGCCGGTCAGCGCCCACGCGGCCTGCACCGCCGCGCCGTTCGCCACGTACTCGCCCGGCGCCGGCACCACGACGGGAGCGTCGAACACCTGCGCCGCGATGGCGGCGACCGCGCGGTTCTGCGCGGCCCCGCCGATCAGGAGCACGCGCTTCTCCCGCACACCGACCGCGCGCACGGCGTCGAGGCCGTCCGCGAGCCCGCAGAGCATCCCTTCGATGGCGGCGCGGGCGAACGTGGACGGGCGGGTGCTGGCGATGGTGAGCCCGTGGATGCTCGCCGTGGCGTCCGGCAGGTTCGGGGTACGCTCTCCCTCGAAGTACGGCACGAGGACGACGCCTTCCGCGCCGGGCTCGGCGGACAGCGCGAGGTCGGCGAGCTCGTCGAAGTCGACCGAGAGCAGGCCGGAGATGGAGCTGATCACGCGGGCGGCGTTGAGCGTCGCGATCAGCGGCAGGCTGAGTCCGCTGGCATCGGCGAAACCCGCGACCGTTCCGCTCTCGTCGGATACGGGGGCATCGGTCACCGCGAACACCGTGCCGCTGGTGCCGATCGAGACGACCACGTCGCCGTCGGCGGCACCGAGCCCGAGCGCGGCGCCCGCGTTGTCGCCGGCGCCGGGTCCGACCAGCACGCCGGAGGGGGTGCGTCCGGCCGACTCCGCCGGCCCGAGCACCCGCGGGAGCACGATGCCGTCGCCGGCCGTGCCTGCCTCCCGGGCCGCGCGACCGAAGGCGCGCGAGAACAGGTCGAGGTCGTACGCCCCGGATGCAGCGCCCCAGTATGCGGTGCCGCTCGCGTCCGAGCGATCGGTCGTCAGCGCGTCGAGGTCGGGGCCGAGCTCGCTCTCGCCCTCCGGGCCATAGCCGAGCAGGCGCCAGGTGAGCCAGTCGTGGGGGAGGGCGACCGCTGCCACGCGTTCCGCGTTCGCCGGTTCCGCGTCGCGCAGCCAGCGCAGCTTGGTCGCCGTGAAGGAGGCGACGGGGACGACGCCGACGCGGGCGGCGTATTCGGCGGCTCCGACCTCGTCGATGAGGTCCCGGGCGGCCTGGGCGGAGCGGGTGTCGTTCCAGAGCAGGGCGTCGCGGACGACCCGGCCCTGCGCATCCAGTGTCACCATGCCGTGCTGCTGCCCGGCGATGGACACAGCGGCAACGTCGTCGAGTCCGCCGGCCTCCTCGATGGCCTGCTGCAGAGCGACCCACCAGGCGGCGGGGTCGACCTCGGTGCCATCGGGATGCGCGGCACGCCCGTACCGCACGACGGCTCCCGTTTCGAGGTCGCGCACGACCACCTTGCAGCTCTGCGTCGATGAGTCGACTCCGGCGACCAGCGTCATCCGCTCTGTCCTTTCCGATGAATGGGGGAGAGGGGCGCCCGGTTCGCGGGCGCCCCTCGAGGTGTTTCAGGTGTGATTCAGTCGCTTTTCAGCGGGTTCAGCGAGCGCCGAGCAGGTGCTCGAGCGCCAGCTGCTGCAGCCGCACGAAGCCGAAGCCCTTGCCGCCGAAGTACGCGTCGGCGTCGAAGTCCTCGTACGAGGCGCGGTCGGCCAGCAGGTCGTCGTAGCTCTCGCCGTCGGCCAGCGTGGTCTGCGCGAGCTGGGTGACGCGCGACGCCTCGAGCGCCTCCTGCACCTCGGGGTCGGCGCGGAAGGCCTGCGCGCGCTCCTTGAGGAGCAGGTAGGTGCGCATGTTCGCCGCTGCGGAGTCCCAGACGCCGGTGATGTCCTCGGTGCGCGACGGCTTGTAGTCGAAGTGGCGGGGGCCGTCGTAGGACGGGCCGCCGTTCGGGCCGCCGTTCTCGAGCAGGTCGACCAGCGCGAACGCGTTCTGCAGGTCGCCGTGACCGAAGACCAGGTCCTGGTCGTACTTGATGCCGCGCTGACCGTTGAGGTCGATGTGGAACAGCTTGCCCTGGTAGAGCGCCTGGGCGATGCCTGCCGCGAAGTTCAGGCCGGCCATCTGCTCGTGTCCGACCTCCGGGTTCACGCCGACCAGCTCGGGGCGCTCCAGCGTCTCGATGAACGCCATCGCGTGGCCGACCGTCGGGAGGAGGATGTCGCCGCGGGGCTCGTTCGGCTTCGGCTCGATGGCGAAGCGGATGTCGTATCCCTTGTCGGTGACGTACTGGCCGAGCAGGTTGACGGCCTCGCGGTAGCGCTCCAGCGCGGCGCGGATGTCCTTGGCCGAGTCATACTCCGCACCCTCGCGGCCACCCCACATGACGAAGGTCTTGGCGCCGAGCTCGGCGGCCAGGTCGAGGTTGCGGAGCACCTTGCGCAGCGCGAAGCGGCGGACGGCGCGGTCGTTGGAGGTGAAGCCGCCGTCTTTGAAGACCGGAGCGCTGAACAGGTTGGTGGTCACCATCGGGACGATCACGCCGGTGTCGGCGAGGGCGCCCTTGAGGCGGTCGATCTGCTTCTGGCGCTCGGCGTCGGTGGAGCCGAAGGCGAACAGGTCGTCGTCGTGGAAGGTCAGACCGTACGCACCGAGCTCGTTGAGCTTCGTGACGGCCTCGACGACGTCGAGCTGCGGACGGGTGGGGCCGCCGAACGGGTCGGTGCCGTTGTATCCGATGGTCCAGAGTCCGAACGAGAACTTGTCCTCGCGGGTGGGTGTGGCAGTCATAGCAATTTCCTTCAGTTGTTCGATGGGATGGAGATCTGAATGCGATCGGTGGTTCGGTCGATGGTGATCGGGGTGGCCGCGTCGCCGACACGCACCAGGTAGTCGCCGCTGAAGCCGGAGACGGCGACGCGTCCGTTCTCGTCGGCGATGGTGGTGGTGGAGCTCAGCCACCACTCATCGGCGATGAGCCTGCGCAGCGCCCCGTACGACGGCTTGGGCGTCCCGTCCGCGCGGACCAGGCCGATCGGCGCGCCGAGCCACGCATCGGCGTCGGTGAGACCCCAGTACGTGATCGCTTCGACGGAGGGATGCGCGACCAGCGACCGGTAGTGCCGCACCAGTTCGTCGGCCTGCCGCTCTTCGCCCTCCGGCGTCGACGGCCACTCGGTGATCTGGTAGTCGTTGAGGTCGACGATGTCGGCCGGCATCAGGTGCCCGGACACCAGCGACGTCTCCGTCAGGTGCAGGGGAAGGCCGTAGCGGGCGAACCGGTCGACCGTCGCGAGCACGGCGTCTTCGCCCCAGTAGCCCTGGTGCATGTGGGTCTGCAGGCCGATGGCGTCGATCGGGATGCCGGCCTCCAGCACGCCCTCGATCAGGCATTCGTATGCGGTCGACAGGTCGAAGTCGTTGAGCAGCAGCTTCACGTTCGGGTTGGCGGCGCGGGCTTCCTCGAACGCCATCCGGATCATGGCGATGCGTCCCTTGGCGCGGGCGAGTGGGGTGATCGCGTTGTCGCCGTTGTCGAACACCGGCATGATGACGACCTCGTTGATGGCGTCCCAGGTGTCGATCAGGCCGTCGAAGTCGTGCACCTCGCGGCGGATGCGCTCGCGCTGCAGGCGCTCGACCTCGTCGAGCGGCAGGCCGAGCAGCCAGTCCGGCTGCACGGTGTGCCAGACCAGCGGGTGGCCCTTGAGCGCGACGCCGCGGTCGCGGAACCAGCGGGCGGTGCGCTGCAGCCTGGCGGTGTCCGGCTCTCCGCGCCGCGGCTCGAAGCGGCCCCAGTAGAACGGGAGCGTCGCGGTGTTGAACACGCCGGTGTACAGCTCGGCGAGACGTTCGTCCGCCTCGTTCCCCTCGCCGTTCGCCAGGCCGATGAAGTCGAAGCCGATGTTGCCGAAGCCGAACGCGTGCCTGGTCTGCTCGACGGTGACCTCGGCGCCGGCCAGCGGCTCTCCTCGCGCATCCAGGACCGTGACGACGGCCTCGTGGATGCGGTGGGCCGGCGCCGTGGTCGACGGCTCGGCTGCGGAATAGATCGACACTGATTCACTCTCGGAGGGGAATTGTTGTTTCTAAGAACATATCAGCGAGAGCGGCCGATGGGAAATGCGAATTTCTCAGACGGTCGGGGCGGGACCCGTGCTCGCGCGGACGACCAGCTCGGCAGGGAGGTGCACGCCGGTCGCGACGGGCTGTCCGTCCAACAGGGCGAGCAGCATCTGCAGCGCGCGCTCGCCGAGTTCGTGCAGCGGCTGCGCGACGGTGGTCAGCGGCGGGGTGGAGTTCGCCGCATCCGGGATGTCGTCGAAGCCGACGATCGAGAGATCCTCCGGCACCCGGAGGCCCAGCTCCCTGGCGACGGAGAGCACGCCGATCGCCGAGGTGTCGTTGGCGGCGAAGACCGCCGTCGGCCGGTCCGGCCGGTCCAGCAGCTCGCGCGCCACGACGGCGGACTGTGCCGCGGAGTACTCGCCGTACAGCACCAGGTCCTGGTCGAACGGGATGCCCGCCTCCTGGAGTGCCTGACGGTAGCCGTCCTCGCGGAGCTGGGCGGAGGCCAGATCCCGTCGGCCGCGGATGTGCGCGATCCTGGTGTGCCCCAGCCCGATCAGGTGGCGAACGGCGACGAGCGCGCCTCCCACGTTGTCCGAGTCGATCGTCGCAGGGCCGCCCTGCCCCGTGTGCGGGTCGATCGCCACGACCGGGATGGAGGAACTCGGGATGAGCGTGGTGGGCGTGACGATGATCGCCCCGTCGATGAGCGTGCCTGCCAGGCGGGACAGCGACTTGCGCTCCCACCCGACGCTGCTCACGCCGGAGACGAGCCCGGTGTACGCGAGCAGTTCGTATCCCGTGCCGGTGGCGGCGACCGAGATGCCCTTCAGCAGCTCGACGGAGAACGGCTCGAACTCGGCGACGAGGATGCCGATGACGTTGGTGCTGCGCCTGCGCAGGCTGCTCGCGACGAGCGAGGTCTCGTAGCCGAGCTCGTTCACCACCTCCATCACGCGCTGGGAGGTGGTGGCCGCGACGCCGTAGCGTTCGTTGACCACCTTGGAGACGGTGGACACCGAGACTCCTGCCGCACGGGCGACGTCGTTGATCGTCACCCTGCCGAAGGCGGCGGGGTCGAGTTCCGTGGACATAGTGGACACAGTACCGTGCGCCCAGCGCTTTTCCAGGTTTGCAGCGACATTTCGATAACGTTGTCGAAAACGTTATCGACATCGTTTGACAAATCACAGGATGGGATGCGAAGCTCTCGGCGGGCGGACGAATGTGCGTCAATGAGGACAACCAAGGAGTTTCCACAATGAAGAGGAAAATTCGAGCGGCGGGCTTGCTCGCACTCGTCGCGAGCACAGCCCTTCTCGCAACGGCGTGTAGTGGCGACGGCGGCTACTCTGCTGACGGCAAGGTCACGATGACCTTCTGGCACAACTCCACCACCGGACCGGGCAAGGCCTACTGGCAGCAGACGGTCGCGGACTTCGAGAAGGCCAACCCCAACGTCACGATCAAGATCCAGTCCATCCAGAACGAGGACATGGACGGCAAGCTGCAGACCGCGCTGAACTCCGGCGACGGTCCCGACATCTTCATGGCACGCGGTGGCGGAAAGCTCGCCGACGTCGTCGCAGCAGGTCAGGCGATGGACATCAGCGACAAGATCGACTCCGCGACCAAGTCGGCGGTCAGCGAGGGCGTCCTGAACTCGTTCGCCGTCGACGGCAAGATCTACGGCATGCCGACCGCCGTGCTCCCCGGCGGCATCTACTACAGCCAGGACCTCTACAAGGCGGCCGGCGTCACCACGACCCCGACCACCATCCCGGAACTCGAGGCGACGGTCGAGGCCGTCAAGAAGACCGGCGTTCAGCCGATCGCCCTCGGTGGCAAGGACGCATGGCCCGCAGCGCACTGGTACTACTTCTTCGCCCTCCGCGAGTGCTCGCAGGACACGATGAACAAGGCGGCCAAGTCGCGCAGCTTCGACGACAACTGCTGGCTCAAGGCCGGTGAGGACCTCCAGTCCTTCGCCGCGACGAAGCCGTTCAACGACGGCTTCCTGACCACCACGGCACAGCAGGGCGCAGGCAGCTCCGCCGGTCTCGTCGCCAACCACAAGGCGTCGATGGAACTGATGGGCGCCTGGGACCCGGGAGTGATCGCATCGCTCACCCCCGACCAGAAGCCGCTGGCCGACCTCAGCTGGTTCCCGTTCCCCGCGATCGACGGCGGTAAGGGCAAGGCAGACGCGATGATGGGTGGCGTCGACGGCTTCACCTGTGCCACGAAGGCTCCGAAGGAGTGCCCGGAGTTCCTCAACTTCTTCATGCAGAAGAAGTACCAGGAGGGCTACGCGACCGCGTTCCAGACCCTCCCGGCGAGCAAGGACGCCCAGGACGTCGTCACCGACCCCGCGCTGAAGAAGATCCTCGAGGCGTACAACAAGGCACCGTACGTGTCCGTCTGGCTCGACACCCTCTACGGACAGAGCGTCGGTAACGCTCTGAACGCCGGTGTCGTCGACATGCTCGCAGGCAAGGGCAGCCCGGAGGCGATCGTCAAGGCCGTCAACGACGCCGGAGCAAAGGGATAGTTCTCGATCATGAGTGAGTCCCTCGGTGCAAAGTCGGTCATCGACGAGCAACAAGCTCCGAGCGTTCGCACAAACGGGGGTGACGCCGTCGTGGCGTCACCCCCTGTGCGGTCGCGTCCCCCGCGACGCCGCAGAGGCGGTGGTTGGCGTCAGCGAGCAGAGATCACCCTGCTGGCCGGTCCGGCGATCATCATGTTCCTGGCGTTCGTCATCTTCCCGGTGGTGCTCGCCGCGTACTACGGCTTCTTCAAGTGGAAGGGCTACGGAGCCCCGACCGACTTCGTGGGGCTCAACAACTACCTGATCATCTTCCAGGACAAGACGTTCCAGGACGCCTTGACGCACAACGGGATCATCCTGGTGCTCTCCCTGGTCATGCAGGGGCCGGTGGCGATCGTGCTCGCCCTGCTCCTCAACCAGAAGATCCGCGGGCGCACCATCATCCGCGTGCTGATCTTCGTGCCGTACGTGATCTCCGAGGTCATCGTCGGAACCGGGTTCAGCCTGATGCTGCAGAGCGCAGGCGCGGTCAACGACCTGCTGCAGAGCATCGGCCTCGGTGCGTTCAAGCAGGACTGGCTGTCCGACCCGAGCATCGCGATCTGGTCGCTGATGTTCATCATCTCCTGGAAGTACATCGGCTTCGCCGTGATCCTCTTCCTCGCCGGAATGCAGAGCATCCCGGAGGAACTGTTCGAGGCGGCAGCCATCGACGGGGCGAGCTACTGGCAGATCCAGCGGCGCATCACGCTTCCGCTGCTCGGCCCGACCATCCGGATCTGGGCGTTCCTGTCGATCATCGGCTCCCTGCAGCTGTTCGACCTCGTCTACATCATCTGGGGTCAGTACGTCGCTGCGACCGCAGGGACGTCGACCATGGCGACGTACATGGTCGTGAACGGCCGCGGCTCAGGCAACTACGGCTTCGGCAACGCCGTCGCGGTCGTGATGTTCCTCATCTCGCTCGTGATCGCCCTGGTCTACCAGCGTTTCGTGCTTCGTCGCGACATGGTCGGCGCCATTACGGAGGGTAAGAAGTAATGTCAGCAACGACAGCCGGAACGGTTCAGCCGGTGAGGGAACAGCGCGGCCGCAGGCAGCGTCTCTCCAAGAACGGTGAGAAGTGGGGCAGCCCCGTCACCTACTTCATCGCGCTGGTCTTCATCGCCGTGTGCCTCGCCCCGATCCTCTACACGATCATCGGCGGCTTCCGCACCAACTCGCAGATCACCACGTCGCCTGCCGGCCTCCCCAACCCCTGGGTGATGGTCAACTACGCCGACGTGCTCACCAGCTCGACGTTCTGGCTGGAGGTCGGCAACTCGGCCATCGTCGGCATCCTGACCACGGTCGGCGTCGTCGCCCTCGGGCTGATGGTCAGCTACGTGCTCGCCCGCTACACGTTCCGCGGCCGCGGGGCGATCTACTCGCTGTTCGCGGCCGGACTCATGTTCCCGCTGACGGTCGCGATCACCCCGCTCTACATCCTGGTCAAGGATCTCGGGCTCACCAACAGCCTGGCGGGCGTCATCCTGCCGCAGATCGCGTTCTCCCTGCCGACGACGGTGATCATCCTGGTGCCGTTCATCCGGGCCATCCCCGTCGAACTGGAGGAGGCCGCGGCGCTCGACGGCACCAGCCGTCTCGGGTTCTTCTTCCGGATGGTGATGCCGCTGTCGATCCCGGGTGTCGTGACCACGGGCATCCTGGCGTTCATCGCGAGCTGGAACAGCTATCTGCTGCCGCTGTTCATCCTGAATGACCCGTCGACGTTCACCCTGCCGCTCGGAGTCCAGGCGTTCGCGTCGCAGTACTCCGTCGACACGGCGAAGGTCCTGGCGTTCACGTCGCTCTCGATGATCCCCGCTCTGATCTTCTTCACGATCTTCCAGAAGCGGATCGTCGGCGGCCTGACCGGCGCGGTCAAGGGCTGACCGCGGCCGCCGTCCGTTTTTCGTCCCACTGCATTCAGCTCTCTCTCTTGTGATTGGTTCCTGTGAAGAAAAGCACTGAGTCCGCGACCGTTCTTCCCGCGGCCATGCCAGACGTGTCGGAGCGTGTTCGCGCGCTCCACGCCCGGATGACCCTCGAAGAGAAGCTCGCGCAGATCGTCGGGTACTGGCTCGATCAGAACGGCCTCGTGGCCCCGATGCAGGGCGAGATGGCCGCTGCGCAGGATGCGAAAGGCAGCCTGGCCGATGTCACCCGGCACGGCATCGGGCACTACACGCGGGTGTACGGCACGCGTCCTGTCGAGCCCGCCGAGCGCGCAGCCTGGCTGTGGAACGAGCAACGGAGGCTGAAGCGTGAGACCAGGCTGGGCATCCCGGCCCTGGTGCACGAGGAGTGCCTGACCGGGCTGGCGACGTGGAAGGCGGCGACCTTCCCGACGCCGCTCGCGTGGGGTGCGTCGTTCGACCCGGAGCTCGTGGAGGAGGTCGGCGCCGCGATCGGCGACTCGATGAAGCAGCTCGGCATCCACCAGGGCCTCGCCCCGGTGCTCGATGTGATCCGCGACCCCCGCTGGGGCCGGGTGGACGAATGCATCGCCGAGGACCCGTACCTCGTCGGCACCGTTGGGACCGCGTACGTGCGGGGTCTGCAGGAGTCGGGCGTGCACGCCACGCTCAAGCACTTCCTCGGATACTCGTCGTCGCGAGCGGGGCGCAACCACGCGCCCGTGCACGCCGGTCCGCGGGAGATCGCCGACGTGTTCCTGCCCCCGTTCGAGATGGCCATCCTGGATGGCGGCGCCCGCTCGGTGATGAACTCGTACACCGAGATCGACGGCGTCCCCGTTGCGGCGGACCCGAGCCTGCTCACCGGCACGCTGCGCGAGAAGCTGGGCTTCGACGGCGTGGTGGTCGCCGACTACTTCGCCGTGGCGTTCCTGGAGGTCATGCACGCCGTGGCCGCCGACCGCGGCGAGGCGGCAGCCCTGGCGCTCGAGGCCGGCATCGACATCGAACTGCCGACCGGCGACGCGTACCTGCAGCCGCTGGCCGACCGCATCCGGTCGGGGGAGTTCGACGAGGCGTACGTCGACCGCGCCGTGCTCCGCGCGCTCGCCCAGAAGGAGGAGCTCGGCCTGCTCGACGCCGACGCGTTCGAGGACGAGCCGCCCGCCGAGGTCGACCTCGACTCTCCGCGGCACCGCGAGCTGGCCAGGCGCCTGGCGGAGGAGTCGGTCGTGCTGCTGTCGAACGACGGCGTCCTGCCGCTCGGATCACGCACGACGCCCGTGTCGACCGTCGCCGTGATCGGCCCGAACGCCGACCGCGCGGAGGCGCTGCAGGGCTGCTACTCGTTCGCCAACCACGTGCTGGCCGGACACCCTGGCCTCCCGCTCGGGTTCGAGATCCCGACCGTGCTCGAAGCGCTGCCCACCGCGTTCGCGGATGCAGGGCTGCCCCTTCCGGAGTTCGTGCACGCCGAGGGCTGCACCGTGGAGGGCGACGACGAGTCCGGCTTCGCGGCAGCAGTGGATGCGGCGACCGGCGCCGATCTCGCGGTGGTCGTCGTCGGCGACCAGGCCGGCCTGTTCGGCCGCGGAACGGTCGGCGAGGGCAACGACTCCGAATCGCTCGAGCTGCCCGGCGCCCAGCGGCGCCTGGTCGACGCGGTGATCGCCACGGGCACGCCGGTAGTCATGGTGCTGCTCACCGGCCGTCCGTACGCCATCGACTGGGCGCTGAACGGAGACGCAGCCCCGAGCGCCGTGCTCCAGGCCTTCTTCCCCGGCGAGGGCGGCGGCCCGGCCATCGCCGACATCCTCACCGGACGGGTGAACCCCTCGGGCCGTCTCCCCGTCTCGATGCCGCGCTCGGCCGGCGCGCAGCCGTACTCGTACCTGCACCCGATCCTGGGCGGCCCGTCCGACGTGACGGCCACCGACTCCACTCCGGTGCTCCCGTTCGGCTTCGGCCTGACGTACACCTCGTTCGCGTACTCCGACTTCGAGGTCGACGCGGACGCATCCACCGACGGGGCGTTCGCCGCGACGCTGACCGTGACCAACACCGGCTCCGTGCGCGGCACGGACACGGTGCAGCTCTACGGCCACGACGTCACGGCAACGGTCACGCGGCCGGTGGCTCAGCTGCTCGGGTACACCAGGGTCGACCTGGAGGCCGGCGAATCCGTGCGGGTGACCTTCGACGTGCCGGCGACCAGGCTCGCGTTCAGCGACCGCAGGATGGTCAGGGTCGTCGAGCCCGGCGACGTGGAGGTGTGGGCGGCGACGCACGCAGCGGCATCCACCGGCCTTCGCGGAGACGAGGTCACCGGAGGTGCGATCGTCAACGAGAAGCAGGCAGACGTGCGCCACATCGCCGGAACGGCGACCGGGCGGGCCATCGTGACCCTGACCGGCGACGTGCACGAGGTGACCGCCGCCGACCGGCGCACGGTCGGAGTGCTGCTGTCCGAGCGGGCAGAGGAGATGGTGGACGCGGTCTAGAACCGCTCGGTTCTAGAACCGCTCGGCCAGCCACCTCGCCTGCTTCTGCCACTGCACGGCGGAGCCGCCTTCGTGGTCGTTGAACGGGTAGACCTCGATCGTCGTGTCCTCCGCCGCGAGGTGGTTGAACGCGGCCATCGTGGTGGACGGAGGCACGACGCGGTCCATCAGCGCCACCGAGAACAGCGACGGCACCTGGATGCGGCGGGCGAAGTTCACGCCGTCGAAGTACGAGAGGGTGCGGAAGACCGCATCCACCTGGTCGCGGTGCACGGCCAGGTAGGTGGCCAGCTCCAGGTACGGGCCGCCGATCGCGACCTCTGCTCCGCGGCGGAAGGCGCTGAGGAAGGCCACATCCGGCAGCAGGGCGCGCACGCCGTCGGCCAGCGCTGCGGCGGCGATGGCGATGCCGCCGCCCTGGCTCCCGCCCGTCACGGCGATCCTGTCCGCGTCGACGAACGGGAAGGCGCGCGTCGCATCCACCGCCCGCACGGCGTCGGTGAAGACGCGGCGGTAGTAGTACTCGCGCGGGTCGTGGATGCCGCGGGTCATGTATCCGGGGGTCGCCGGGCCTGAGCCGTGCGGGTCAGGGGTGTCTCCTCCCGTGCCCCAGTTGCTGCCCTGCCCGCGCGTGTCGACGAAGACGTGCACGTAGCCGGCGAGCGCCCAGAGCACGTTCTCTCCCGGGAGTCCCCGCCCTCCGCCGTAGCCCTGGAACTGGACGACGGCGGGCAGCGGACCCTGTGCATCCCTCGGCCGGGAGACCCACGCGCGCACCGGCTCCCCGTTGAAGCCGGGGAAGGTCAGGTCGTCGACGATCAGTTGCGTGATCGGGGTGTCCGCCGGGGTGAGCGTGACCTCTCCGCCGGCGGAGCGCGCTTCGGCGAGCGTCTCCGTCCAGAATGCGTCGAAGTCGTCCGGCTCGTCCACCTCCGGGCGGAAAGCGAGCAGTTCGGCGGGAGACAAGTCGGTGAAAGCCATCGCTGAGCGGATCCTCCTGGGAAGTTTTCGCCGGATCGGGCGAAAGGGATGGGCCACATTGTGGCACAGTGTGAGCATGTCCGATCGAACCAGGCCGACCCTGGAGGCGATAGCGCAGCAGGCGTCCGTGTCGCTGTCGACCGCATCCAAGGTCCTCAACGGGCGCCCCGGCGTCTCCACGGCCACCCGGCAGCGTGTCGAAGAACTGCTGCGCGATTCCGGGTACGCCCGGCGCGGTCTCGACCCCGAGCGCGGTGGGCTGGTCGAACTGGTCGTCGACAACCTGCAGAGTGAGTGGTCGGTGGAGATCATCCGCGGCGTCGAACGGATCACCCGCGAATCCGGGTTCGTCCTGGCGCTGTCCGCCCTCGGCGACCACCACCGCCCGCACGAGGAGTGGATCACCGGGGTGCTGCAGCGCAAGCCGGTCGCGGTGATCCTGCAGTTCTCCGACCTGACCGTCGAGCACCGCAGGCAGCTGCGCACGAGGAACATCCCGTTCGTCGTCGTCGACCCCGCCGGCGACCCGCCCGCTGACGTCCCCGCCGTCGGGGCGACCAACTGGGCGGGCGGGGTCGCGGCGACGCGGCACCTGATCGCGCTCGGCCACTCGAAGATCGGGGTGATCTCCGGCCCCGCCGACCTGATGTGCTCGCGCGCCCGGGTGGCCGGGTACCAGTCTGCGCTCGCCGAGGCGGGCATCCCGATCGTGGAGGAGTTCTCGGCGGGCGGCGCCTTCGAGCAGCTGGTCGGCGAGCGGGAGGGCAGGAGGCTGCTCAGCCTGCCGGATCGCCCGACCGCGATCGTCGCAGGCAACGACCTGCAGGCTCTCGGCGTCTACGACGCCGCGGCGGCGCTCGGCCTCGACGTTCCTGGCGACCTGTCCGTCGTCGGCTTCGACGACGTGCGGCCGGCGCTGTGGGCCAGGCCGCCCCTGACCACCGTGCGGCAACCGCTGCAGGAGATGGCGGAGGAGGCCACCAGGATGGCGCTGCGCCTGCGCTCCGGGGAGATCGACAATGCGCGGCTGGAGCTCTCGACGTCGCTCGTGGTGCGGCACTCGACGGCCGCTCCCGCCGCCTGACGCCGCGTTCGCAGCTGCCGTCGGAGCGGCCGTTCCGACCATCGGGATGCGAAAGTTTTCCAATGATCTATCGAAACTTGTGACCGTCCTCGCTCCGGCAATAGCGTCGTACGGCGGAACGACGCGAAGGAGCGAGAGATGACGGATGCTGCCAGGCAGCTGCGCGTGGCGATGGTCGGCTACGGGTTCATGGGAGCCGCGCACTCACAGGGCTGGCGGGTCGCCCCTCGGTTCTTCCCTCTCGCCGCAGAACCGGTCATGAGCACCATCGTCGGCCGGGACAGTGCCCGCGTCGAGGTAGCACGCGACCGCTTCGGCTGGCAGCACGCCGAGACCGACTGGCGCCGCGTCATCGACGATCCGGAGATCGACATCGTCGACATCTGCTCGCCGGGAGCATCCCACGCCGAGATCGCCATCGCGGCACTGGATGCCGGCAAGCACGTGCTCTGCGAGAAGCCGCTCGCCAACACGGTCGAGGAGGCGGAGGCGATGGTCGCCGCCGCCGAACGTGCAGCGGCGCGCGGCGTGCGCTCGATGGTCGGGTTCAGCTACCGGCGCGTTCCGGCCATCGGCTTCGCCAAACGGCTCGTGGAAGAGGGCAGGCTCGGCACGATCCGTCAGGTGCGGGCGCTCTACCTGCAGGACTGGCTGACGGACGAAGACGGCCCGATGACCTGGCGACTCGATAAGGACGCAGCAGGCTCCGGCTCGCTCGGCGACATCGGGGCGCACGCCATCGACCTGGTAGAGCACATCACCGGCTCCCGCCTCGACAGCGTCTCCGGCACCCTCGCGACGTTCGTCGAGGAGCGCCCGCTGCTCGGCGAGACGGTCGGGCTCTCCGGCACCGCGTCGTCCGAGCGCGGACGGGTGACCGTCGACGACGCGGCGTGGTTCACGGCGCGGCTCGGCGGGGGAGGCGCAGCATCCGGGGCCATCGGCGCGTTCGAGGCGACCCGCTATGCGACAGGACGCAAGAACGCCCTGAGGATCGAGCTGAGCGGATCGCGCGGCGCCATCGCGTTCGACCTCGAAGCCATGAACGAGCTCCAGTTCTACGACGCGACCCTCCCCGCCGGGGAGCAGGGGTTCACCAGGATCATCGTGACGGAGCCCGAACATCCGTACATGGCCAACTGGTGGCCGACCGGGCACGCCATCGGCTACGAGCACGCCTTCAGCCACCAGATCAAAGACTTCGTCGACGACATCACGGACGGCCGCGACCCGCAGCCATCGTTCGCCGACGGTCTGCACGTGCAGCGAGTCCTCGCCGCCGTCGAGCGCAGCGCCGCGACAGGCAGCGCATGGACGGCGACAGAACAGACGACGGCAGAATCGACAGGACAGGAAGCATGACCAGGAAAGCACTCGTCGTCCGCGGCGGCTGGGACGGGCACATGCCCGTCGAGACCACCGACCTCTTCATCCCGCACCTCGAAGCGAACGAATTCGAGGTGCGCATCGAGGACGGCCCGGCTATCTACACCGACGAGGCGTATCTGGACACCGTGGACCTGATCCTCCAGATCAACACCATGAACACCATCACCCGCGAGGAGTTCGCCGGGCTGCAGCGCGCCGTCCTCAACGGGACCGGCATGGCGGGCTGGCACGGCGGCATCGCGGACGCGTACCGCGACAACGCCGACTACCTGCACATGATCGGCGGCCAGTTCGCCCACCACGCGGGCAAAGACCCCGCCGAGCGCACCGGGGAGCAGTCGGACAACTACATCCCGTACACGGTGCACATCACCGACTACGGCCGCACGCACCCGATCACGCAGGGCATCGACGACTTCGACCTCGTCAGCGAGCAGTACTGGGTGCTGAGCGACGAGTACAACGACGTCCTCGCCACCACGACGCAGTCCGTGCGGCCGTGGGATGCGTGGAACCGTCCTGTCACCGCGCCGGCCATCTGGACCCGCCAGTGGGGCAAGGGTCGTATCTTCGTCTCCGCTCCCGGCCACCGGCTCGAGATCGTGGAGAGCCAGCCCGTCCGCACCATCATCGAAAGGGGACTCCTGTGGGCAGCCCGTTGAACGTCGGCGTCGTCGGGGTCGGCAACATCAGCCGCCAGTACTTCGAGCAGTTCCCGCACCTCCCGAACCTCGCGCTGACCGCTGTCGCCGACCTCGATCTCGACCGCGCATCCGTGGTCGCGGCCGAGCAGGGCGTGGACGCGCTCACCGTGGATGCGCTGATCGACGACCCGCGCATCGACGCGGTCCTCAACCTCACCATTCCCGCCGCGCACACCGAGATCGCGCTCAGGGCACTGGATGCGGGCAAGCACGTCTACGGCGAGAAGCCGCTTGCCCTCGCGACGGCCGACGCGCTTCCGGTCCTGCAGCGCGCCGCCGAGAAGGGACTGCGTGTCGGAAGCGCCCCGGACACCGTGCTCGGCACCGGCATCCAGACCGCGCGCGCTCTGCTCGACGACGGCAGGATCGGACGCCCGGTCGGCGCCGCCGTCTCGTGGACGGCCCCTGGTCACGAGCTGTGGCACCCCGCTCCGGCGTTCTACTACCAGCCGGGCGGTGGGCCACTGTTCGACATGGGCCCGTACTACCTGACCAGCCTCGTCCACTTCTTCGGACCCGTCGTGCGGGTCTCCGGCGCCGTCGGCCGTTCAGAGCGCGAGCGCACCGTCGCCACGGGACCGCTCGCCGGAACCCCCATCCCGGTGGATGTGGACACGCACGTGACCGCGATCCTGGAACACGCGAACGGCGTCATCTCCACGGTGACGGTGTCGTTCGAGGTGTGGGAGTCCCGCGCTCCGCTGTTCGAGGTGTTCGGCACCACCGGCAGCATCGCCGTGCCCGACCCGAACGCCTTCTCGGAAATCGCATCCATCGCCACCGCGGACGACCGCACCTGGCGCGAGGTGCCTGCGTCGGCCGGCTATGCGGATGCCGGGCGCGGCGTCGGGCTCGCCGATCTCGCCCGCGCGGTCGAGACGGGGCGGCCGCACCGCGCATCCGGAGAGCTGGCGTTCCACGTGCTCGAGATCATGGAGTCGATCATCGCCGCTGGGCGCGCCCACGAGGTGGTCACGCTCACGTCGACGGTGGAGCGACCGGAGCCCGTCCCGTTCGGAGCGCGACCCGAGAGCTGGTGAACCGTCCGGCCCGGCGCGAAACGGTACAGTACACAGGACCATGAACACCACCGGGACGAACCTCGACACCGTGCGCCGGAACAACCTCGCCACCGTGCTCGGGCTCGTCCACCGGGGTGGACCGGCCGCCCGCTCATCTCTGACGCACGCGACCGGGCTGAATCGGTCGACCGTCGGGGCGCTCGTCGCGGAGCTCGTCGAGCTCGGGCTCGTCACCGAGCGTGAGCCGGAGACGAGCAACAGGGTCGGCAGGCCGTCTCCCGTCGTCGTCGCAGACAGCCGCGTCGTCGCCGTCGCCGTCAACCCGGAGATCGACGCCGTGACGGTCGGCATCGTCGGACTCGACGGTGTCGTGCACCGCCGCGTCCGGTTCCCGCTCGACCACGTGCCGGGAGCCGAGGAGGCGGCGACCGTCGCAGCGGCGGTCATCGACGGGCTCCGCCCCGACCTGTCCGCCGCGACCAGAGTGGTCGGCATCGGGGTCGCCGTGCCTGGACTGGTGCGGGAGAGCGACGGCGTCGTCCGGCTCGCCCCTCATCTGGAATGGCGCGACGAACCCTTCGCCGCCGAGCTCGCGGAGGCGACCGGCCTCAGCGTCAGCGCGGCCAACGACGCCAACCTCGGTGCGAACGCCGAGCGGCTGTTCGGCGCAGGGCGTGGAGCGAGCGACCTGGTCTACCTGAACGGTGGAGCATCCGGAATCGGCGCAGGCGTCATCGTCGGCGGCGTCTCGCTCACCGGCGTCTCGGGATACGCGGGGGAGCTCGGCCACACGCTCGTCAACACGAACGGGATCCGCTGCCACTGTGGCGCCGTCGGCTGCCTGGAGACCGAGGTGAACCAGCGAGCACTCCTCGCCGCCCTCGGGCTGGAGACGGCGGACGGCGAAGAGCTGGACGGGGCGCTCGCCGCCGCCGTCGAGCGCGGAGACACGGCCGTGCTGGCGGAGATCGAGCGGCAGCTCGGCTTCCTCGCCATCGCCCTGCGCAACGCGACCAACGTGTTCAACCCGGAGCTGGTGGTGCTCGGCGGCTTCCTCGGCGCGCTGTTCGCCGTCGCGCCGGAGCGGCTGATCCTGCTCGTGTCGCGGGAGGCGCTCGCCGCATCAGGGGAGCACCTCCGCATCGCGCGGGCAGAGCTCGGGGCGAACATCCTGATGATCGGCGCCGCCGAACTCGCCCTCGCGCCGCTGCTGGCCGCTCCCGCCGACTGACGCCCCCCGAAACCGGGGGATGTGCACGGTAACATTCGCGTCCGGTATCCGATAGGATTGCCACGCAACGACGGTCGAATCGATTCGAACGAGCGAGCAGAATCCCACCACTCCACACACCGCGGCCACGGTCGCGGTGTTCGTCTTCTCTTTCCAAGGAACTTTCGTGACCACCGTCGTGCATCCCGGAGACTCCCTCTCCGGCCGCCAGCGCCTCGCATACATCCTCATCCTCGGTGCGCTCACCGCGCTCGGTCCGTTCACCATCGACACCTACCTGCCCGCGCTGCCGACGCTGCAGGAGGACTTCAACGTCTCGACGGCCGCCATCCAGCTGACCCTCACGGCCACCACCATCGGATTCGGCGTCGGGCAGCTCCTCGTCGGCCCGTGGAGCGACAAGATCGGCCGCCGCCTCCCGCTCATCCTGTCGACCTGCGTGCACATCCTCGCCTGCCTCGGCGCGGCCGTCGCCCCGAACGTCGAGCTGCTCGGCCTCGCCCGCGCGATGCAGGGCATCGGCGCCGCGGCAGGCGGCGTGGTCGCGATGGCGATGGTGCGCGACCTCTTCGGCGGTCGCCCGCTGGTCAGGATGCTCAGCCGCCTCGCGCTCGTCAACGGCCTCGCCCCCGTGCTCGCCCCGGTGCTCGGTTCGTGGCTGCTGCTCGTCATGCCCTGGCGCGGCATCTTCGTCGTGCTCGCCTGCTACGGCCTCTTCGTCGTCATCTGCGTCTCGCTCTGGATCGTCGAGACCCTGCCGAAAGCGCGCCGTCACGACGCCGGCCACTCCACGATGCGACAGCGCTACAAGGCCGTCTTGAGCGACCGGATCTTCGTCGGCATCGCCATCGTCGGCGCAGCCAACTTCACCGGCCTGTTCTCCTACCTGTCGTCGAGCTCGTTCGTGTTCCAGGAGATCTACAAGTTCAACGCCCAGGAGTACGGTCTGCTGTTCGCGGTGAACTCCATCGGAATCATCATCGGCGTGCAGTCGGCCGCGCGCATCACCAAATACGTCGGGCCGCAGTGGATCCTCGCCGTCTCGACGGTCGTGATGTTCGTCTCCAGCGTGCTCATCGTCATCCTCGACCAGGCGCACGTGGGCCTGTGGGGCACGGCGATCCCGCTGTGGTTCTTCATCGCGGCCTGCGGGTTCGGCTTCCCCTGCGTCCAGGTGCTCGCGCTCAACGCACACGGGCACGAGGCCGGCACCGCCGCATCCCTCCTCGGCGCGCTCAACTTCGGCACAGCGGGCATCGTCTCGCCGATCGTCGGCATCCTCGGCGTCGGAAGCGCCACTCCGATGGGCTTCGTCATGGCCATCTGCGCCGCCGTCTCGATCGCCGCTCTCTGGCTCATCGTCCGTCCCCGCACCGTCCCGGCCCTCGCACACTGACCCGCGCTTCCCGCCCCCTGATAATCGAGTCCGAAGTTATTCACACGACACGCCGGTGGCACCCGTGAATACCTTCGGAGTCGATTGATGCGCGCCTAGGAATGAGTACGTTGGTGCAATGGGAACGGCGCACGAGCAGGTCAGGCAGGCTGCGAAGGTCAGCAGGCGCTGGCCCGTGATCTCCGCGTCGGTCGCCGTCGGGCTCGTCGTGGTGCTCGGCGCGATCATCGCGTTCCGCCCCAAGGAGCCGTTCTCCCTCGACCTCGAGTGGATGGGTGAGATCGTCGAACACCGCTCGCCGATCTGGCTGGGGCCCGCCCTGTTCTTCAACTACGCGGGCGGAGGCATCGTCGGTTCGATCGTCGTGCCCGTCGTGATCTTCCTGCTGCTGCTCGCCTTCCGGCGACCGTGGGGCGCGACCTTCTTCGCTGTGGCCAGCGTCCTGTCGGTGGCGTGCGTCCAACTTCTCAAGCACACGGTGGGCAGAGCGCGCCCGACCGAGATCCTCGTGCACTCCGACACTGGATCATTCCCGTCCGGGCATACGGCCAACGCCGCGACGATGGTGGTGGTCCTCGCGATCATCTTCCCGCGCGTCTGGGTGTGGATCGTTGGCGTGCTCTGGGCGGTGCTGATGGCGGTGAGCCGCACCTACCTGGGGGCTCACTGGCTGAGCGACACGATCGGCGGGCTGCTGCTCGGCGCGGCCATCGCGGTGATCGTGTGGGCGCCGCTGGCGCTGCGCCTGGCAAAGGAGCGGCTGGAGCCGCATCCGTTCTTCCTCGCGCGGCGCTAGAAACTGAGCCGACCGGATCGGTAAGACCTGATCCTCAGAATATTTCTTATTCTTCGCGTTATAAGCCCAATGTTTCGCACTCTGAATGTATGAGGTCACCTAGCGATCTGCTGCACAGCGGATCGTTCCGGGTATTCCTGAGGAGAAAACTGCTGGTTCACCTGGCCGTCGGCTCCGGCTTCACAATTCGAATTCGAACCGGCCCGCGAAATGCGAGAACCCGACCGACATAGTCGGCTCGCGCATCCGCTGGCGATTGGAGACAACACAACGTGCGTTCACGAAAACTGAGGACGTCTATTGCCCTCGCCGTGGCGGGGGGTGTGGGAGCCGGCGGCATCGCCGCACTCCCGGCCGCCGCAGCACCGGGTCAGCCGTTCGACCCGGAGGTCGGCGCGATCTACACGAGCCTTGCCCTCGACCAAGCGAACACGCAATCGCTGCTACTCAGGGTACAGAACCTGGAATCTGGACTGGCCGTCGAGCCTGTTGGTGACCCTCAAGACGGCTATAAGGCCGTGGGGTATCACGCAGACTCCGGGTTCATCTTCGGATTCACGGAGCGGCCTTTCGTGAGGAACGGCTGGTGGACCAGTATCGATTCGGACGGCGCGGTCACCCAGTACGGAATTCCTAGCGGCGTCTTCCCCGACGGCACGGACATGAACGGCGTGTACATCGCCGGCGGTGCTTTCGGAAAGGGTGCGTACGCGAACACCTTCGTTTTCCAGTACTTCGCCCAGGGCGTCGATCAGGTCAAGTACTACACGGGCGTCCTGACCGTCGACAGTGACGGTACTCCGCTCGAGGGTAGTCATAAGGAAATTCCGGAAATCAGCTTTACCGGAGGTGACCTGTCCTTTTCGCAAGGGTACTACTGGGCTCTCAGCGCGTCCTCGATCATCCGAATCGATCCGACGCTCATGACCACGACGATCTTCCCCCGCCCGGCAGATCTGGCTCCGGAAGTCATGGTCGGCTCGGGAGGCGCTTGGACCTTCCCGAACGGCAACCTCGGCTTCATGTACGCGAACATCGCCACCGGATCTGGTCGACCCGCTTTACAGCTGAAGATCGACAATCCCGGATCAGGCAATCCCACGTTCACGCTCGTCGGGAGATACATGTACCCCGGGTCGAACGCTGCGTCTGACGCCACGTTCGTTGGGCTCGATGACCTCTCGACCGACCTTCAGCTGGTGAAGTCGGCACCTGCGACGGTCACCGCCGGATCGACGATCACGTACATGCTCGAGGTGACGAACAACTCCGCCACGGACACGTCGTCTGGTTCGGTGATCACAGACACCCTGCCCGCTGGACTCACAAACGTCCAGCTGCCTGAGGGCTGTCTCCTCGACGCAGGCGACATCTCCTGCAACGTGCCGGTTCTCGCCCCGAACGCAGTGCACCGTGTCGAGTTCACAGCGCAGGCTCCGAGCGCGTCGACGACGGTCACAAACAACGCGACGCTCATCGCGAACGAGGACGACCCGGACCTCACGAACAACATCTCCGCGGCGTCCACAGAGGTGGTCGCCGAGCAGGGCAACGCGAACGCGTCGGCGTCTGCGGCTGCGGACAGCCAGGCGAATGCTGCTGCGGTTGCTGCGGGTAACGCGGATGCGACGACCACGGCGTCTGCTGCTGCGGACATTACGGCTGCTGCCGCGGCGCAGGCTGCGGCGAACACGACGGCGTCGACGGATGCGTCCACGGATGCAACCACCGAGACCGCCGCGCAGGCGTCGGCTCAGGCTGCGTCGAACGCGGACAACACGACGGACGCGAACGCTGCCGCCTCGGCTGCGACCAATGGTGACGCGTCTGCGGCTGCGCAGGCTGCGGCGAACGCATCGGCGTCGACTGATGCGTCGACGACGGGTGCGGCGGACACGAACGCGAACGCGTCGGCGTCTGCGGCTGCGGACAGCCAGGCGAACGCTGCTGCGGTTGCTGCGGGCAACGCGGATGCGACCACGCAGGCGTCTGCCGCTGCGGACATTACGGCTGCTGCCGCGGCGCAGGCTGCGGCGAACACGACGGCGTCGACGGATGCGTCCACGGATGCAACCACCGAGACCGCCGCGCAGGCGTCGGCTCAGGCTGCGTCGAACGCGGACAACACGACGGACGCGAACGCTGCCGCGTCTGCTGCGACCAATGGTGACGCGTCTGCGGCTGCGCAGGCTGCGGCGAACGCATCGGCGTCGACTGATGCGTCGACGACGGGTGCGGCGGACACGAACGCGAACGCGTCGGCGTCTGCGGCTGCGGACAGCCAGGCGAATGCTGCTGCGGTTGCTGCGGGTAACGCGGATGCGACGACCACGGCGTCTGCTGCTGCGGACGTTTCGGCGGCTGCTGCGGCGCAGGCTGCGGCGAACACGACGGCGTCGACGGATGCGTCCACGGATGCAACCACCGAGACCGCCGCGCAGGCGTCGGCTCAGGCTGCGTCGAACGCGGACAACACGACGGACGCGAACGCTGCCGCCTCGGCTGCGACCAATGGTGACGCGTCTGCGGCTGCGCAGGCTGCGGCGAACGCATCGGCGTCGACTGATGCGTCGACGACGGGTGCGGCGGACACGAACGCGAACGCGTCGGCGTCTGCGGCTGCGGACAGCCAGGCGAACGCTGCTGCGGTTGCTGCGGGCAACGCGGATGCGACGACCACGGCGTCTGCTGCTGCGGACGTTTCGGCGGCTGCTGCGGCGCAGGCTGCGGCGAACACGACCGCGTCGACGGATGCGTCCACGGATGCAACCACGGAGACGTCGGCTCAGGCCGCCGCCACCGCGGCCGCGAACGCGGACAACACGACCGGCGCGAACGCCGCGACCTCGGCCGCCGCGAACGGTGACGCGTCTGCGGCTGCGCAGGCTGCGGCGAACGCATCGGCGTCGACTGATGCGTCGACGACGGGTGCGGCGGACACGAACGCGAACGCGTCGGCGTCTGCGGCTGCGGACAGCCAGGCGAACGCTGCTGCGGTTGCTGCGGGCAACGCGGATGCGACGACCACGGCGTCTGCTGCTGCGGACATTACGGCTGCTGCCGCGGCGCAGGCTGCGGCGAACACGACGGCGTCGACGGATGCGTCCACGGATGCAACCACCGAGACTGCGGCGCAGGCGTCGGCTCAGGCTGCGTCGAACGCGGACAACACGACGGACGCGAACGCTGCCGCCTCGGCTGCGACCAATGGTGACGCGTCTGCGGCTGCGCAGGCTGCGGCGAACGCATCGGCGTCGACTGATGCGTCGACGACGGGTGCGGCGGACACGAACGCGAACGCGTCGGCGTCTGCGGCTGCGGACAGCCAGGCGAACGCTGCTGCGGTTGCTGCGGGTAACGCGGATGCGACCACGCAGGCGTCTGCCGCTGCGGACATTACGGCGGCTGCCGCGGCGCAGGCTGCGGCGAACACGACGGCGTCGACGGATGCGTCCACGGATGCAACCACCGAGACCGCCGCGCAGGCGTCGGCTCAGGCTGCGTCGAACGCGGACAACACGACGGACGCGAACGCTGCCGCCTCGGCTGCGACCAATGGTGACGCGTCTGCGGCTGCGCAGGCTGCGGCGAACGCATCGGCGTCGACTGATGCGTCGACGACGGGTGCGGCGGACACGAACGCGAACGCGTCGGCGTCTGCGGCTGCGGACAGCCAGGCGAACGCTGCTGCGGTTGCTGCGGGCAACGCGGATGCGACGACCACGGCGTCTGCCGCTGCGGACATTTCGGCTGCTGCCGCGGCGCAGGCTGCGGCGAACACGACGGCGTCGACGGATGCGTCCACGGATGCAACCACCGAGACCGCCGCGCAGGCGTCGGCTCAGGCTGCGTCGAACGCGGACAACACGACGGACGCGAACGCTGCCGCCTCGGCTGCGACCAATGGTGACGCGTCTGCGGCTGCGCAGGCTGCGGCGAACGCATCGGCGTCGACTGATGCGTCGACGACGGGTGCGGCGGACACGAACGCGAACGCGTCGGCGTCTGCGGCTGCGGACAGCCAGGCGAACGCTGCTGCGGTTGCTGCGGGCAACGCGGATGCGACGACCACGGCGTCTGCTGCTGCGGACGTTTCGGCGGCTGCTGCGGCGCAGGCTGCGGCGAACACGACCGCGTCGACGGATGCGTCCACGGATGCAACCACGGAGACGTCGGCTCAGGCCGCCGCCACCGCGGCCGCGAACGCGGACAACACGACCGGCGCGAACGCCGCGACCTCGGCCGCCGCGAACGGTGACGCGTCTGCTGCTGCGCAGGCTGCGGCGAACGCATCGGCGTCGACTGATGCGTCGACGACGGGTGCGGCGGACACGAACGCGAACGCGTCGGCGTCTGCGGCTGCGGACAGCCAGGCGAATGCTGCTGCGGTTGCTGCGGGTAACGCGGATGCGACGACCACGGCGTCTGCTGCTGCGGACGTTTCGGCGGCTGCTGCGGCGCAGGCTGCGGCGAACACGACGGCGTCGACGGATGCGTCCACGGATGCAACCACCGAGACCGCCGCGCAGGCGTCGGCTCAGGCTGCGTCGAACGCGGACAACACGACGGACGCGAACGCTGCCGCCTCGGCTGCGACCAATGGTGACGCGTCTGCTGCTGCGCAGGCTGCGGCGAACGCATCGGCGTCGACTGATGCGTCGACGACGGGTGCGGCGGACACGAACGCGAACGCGTCGGCGTCTGCGGCTGCGGACAGCCAGGCGAACGCTGCTGCGGTTGCTGCGGGCAACGCGGATGCGACGACCACGGCGTCTGCTGCTGCGGACGTTTCGGCGGCTGCTGCGGCGCAGGCTGCGGCGAACACGACCGCGTCGACGGATGCGTCCACGGATGCAACCACGGAGACGTCGGCTCAGGCCGCCGCCACCGCGGCCGCGAACGCGGACAACACGACCGGCGCGAACGCCGCGACCTCGGCCGCCGCGAACGGTGACGCGTCTGCTGCTGCGCAGGCTGCGGCGAACGCATCGGCGTCGACTGATGCGTCGACGACGGGTGCGGCGGACACGAACGCGAACGCGTCGGCGTCTGCGGCTGCGGACAGCCAGGCGAACGCTGCTGCGGTTGCTGCGGGTAACGCGGATGCGACGACCACGGCGTCTGCTGCTGCGGACATTACGGCTGCTGCCGCGGCGCAGGCTGCGGCGAACACGACGGCGTCGACGGATGCGTCCACGGATGCAACCACCGAGACTGCGGCGCAGGCGTCGGCTCAGGCTGCGTCGAACGCGGACAACACGACGGACGCGAACGCTGCCGCCTCGGCTGCGACCAATGGTGACGCGTCTGCTGCTGCGCAGGCTGCGGCGAACGCATCGGCGTCGACTGATGCGTCGACCACGGGTGCGGCGGACACGAACGCGAACGCGTCGGCGTCTGCTGCCGCGGACAGCCAGGCGAACGCTGCTGCGGTTGCTGCGGGTAACGCGGATGCGACGACCACGGCGTCTGCTGCTGCGGACATTACGGCTGCTGCTGCGGCGCAGGCTGCGGCGAACACGACCGCGTCGACGGATGCGTCCACGGATGCAACCACGGAGACGTCGGCTCAGGCCGCCGCCACCGCGGCCGCGAACGGAGACAACACGTCGACATCGAACGCTGCGACCTCGGCCGCCGCGAACGGTGACGCGTCAGCTGCTGCCGAGACTGCTGCGAACGCGACCGCGTCGACTGATGCGTCTGCCACGTCGGCCGGTAACGCGAACGCTGCTGCTTCGGCCGCCGCAGACAGCCAGGCCAACGCTGCCGCGGTTGCCGCGGGCAACGCGGATGCGACCACCACGGCGTCTGCTGCTGCGGACGTTTCGGCGGCTGCTGCGGCGCAGGCTGCGGCGAACACGACGGCCTCGACGGATGCGTCCACGGATGCGACCACGGAGACTGCGGCGCAGGCGTCGGCTCAGGCTGCGTCGAACGCGGATAACACGACGGACGCGAACGCTGCCGCGTCTGCTGCGACCAACGGTGACGCTTCTGCGGCTGCTGAGACCGCGGCGAACGCGACCGCGTCGACCGACGCGTCCGTCCTGGGTGCTGCCAACGCGAACGCGTCGGCGTCTGCTGCCGCGGACAGCCAGGCGAACGCTGCTGCGGTTGCTGCAGGTAACGCGGACGCGACCACGCAGGCGTCTGCCGCTGCGGACGTTTCGGCGGCTGCTGCGGCGCAGGCTGCGGCGAACACGACCGCGTCGACCGACGCGTCCACGGATGCGACCACCCAGACTGCGGCGCAGGCGTCGGCTCAGGCTGCGTCGAACGCGGATAACACGACGGACGCGAACGCTGCCGCGTCTGCTGCGACCAACGGTGACGCTTCTGCGGCTGCTGAGACCGCGGCCAACGCGACGGCGTCGACTGATGCGTCTGCCACGTCGGCCGGTAACGCGAACGCTGCTGCTTCGGCCGCCGCAGACAGCCAGGCCAACGCTGCCGCGGTTGCCGCGGGCAACGCGGATGCGACCACCACGGCGTCTGCTGCTGCGGACGTTTCGGCGGCTGCTGCCGCGCAGGCTGCGGCGAACACGACGGCCTCGACGGATGCGTCCACGGATGCGACCACGGAGACTGCGGCGCAGGCGTCGGCTCAGGCTGCGTCGAACGCGGATAACACGACGGACGCGAACGCTGCCGCGTCTGCTGCGACCAACGGTGACGCTTCTGCGGCTGCTGAGACTGCGGCGAACGCGACCGCGTCGACCGACGCGTCCGTCCTGGGTGCTGCCAACGCGAACGCGTCGGCGTCTGCTGCCGCGGACAGCCAGGCGAACGCTGCTGCGGTTGCTGCAGGTAACGCGGACGCGACCACGCAGGCGTCTGCCGCTGCGGACGTTTCGGCGGCTGCCGCGGCGCAGGCTGCGGCGAACACGACCGCGTCGACCGACGCGTCCACGGATGCGACCACCCAGACTGCGGCTCAGGCGTCGGCTCAGGCTGCGTCGAACGCGGATAACACGACGGACGCGAACGCTGCCGCGTCTGCTGCGACCAACGGTGACGCTTCTGCGGCTGCTGAGACCGCGGCCAACGCGACGGCGTCGACTGATGCGTCTGCCACGTCGGCCGGTAACGCGAACGCTGCTGCTTCGGCCGCCGCAGACAGCCAGGCCAACGCTGCCGCGGTTGCCGCGGGCAACGCGGATGCGACCACCACGGCGTCTGCTGCTGCGGACGTTTCGGCGGCTGCTGCCGCGCAGGCTGCGGCGAACACGACGGCCTCGACGGATGCGTCCACGGATGCGACCACGGAGACTGCGGCGCAGGCGTCGGCTCAGGCTGCGTCGAACGCGGATAACACGACGGACGCGAACGCTGCCGCGTCTGCTGCGACCAACGGTGACGCTTCTGCGGCTGCTGAGACCGCGGCGAACGCGACCGCGTCGACCGACGCGTCCGTCCTGGGTGCTGCCAACGCGAACGCGTCGGCGTCTGCTGCCGCGGACAGCCAGGGGAACGCTGCCGCGGTTGCTGCAGGTAACGCGGACGCGACCACGCAGGCGTCTGCTGCTGCGGACGTTTCGGCTGCTGCCGCGGCGCAGGCTGCGGCGAACACGACGGCGTCGACGGATGCGTCCACGGATGCAACCACCGAGACCGCCGCTCAGGCGTCGGCTCAGGCTGCGTCGAACGCGGATAACACGACGGACGCGAACGCTGCCGCGTCTGCTGCGACCAATGGTGACGCGTCTGCTGCTGCGCAGGCTGCGGCGAACGCGACCGCGTCGACCGACGCATCCGTCCTGGGTGCTGCCAACGCGAACGCGAACGCGAACGCGTCAGCGTCTGCGGCTGCGGACAGCCAGGCGAACGCTGCTGCGGTTGCTGCAGGTAACGCGGATGCGACCACGCAGGCGTCTGCCGCTACCGACGTTTCGGCTGCTGCCGCGGCGCAGGCTGCGGCGAACACGACGGCGTCGACGGATGCGTCCACGGATGCAACCACGGAGACGTCGGCTCAGGCCGCCGCCACCGCGGCCGCGAACGGAGACAACACGACCGGCGCGAACGCCGCGACCTCGGCCGCCGCGAACGGTGACGCGTCAGCTGCTGCCGAGACTGTGGCCAACGCGACCGCATCGACCGACGCGTCCACTACGGGTACGGCGAACGCGAACGCGTCGGCGTCCGCTGCCGCCGACAGCCAGGCGAACGCAGCTGCTGTCGCTGCCGGCAACGCAGACGCGACCACGCAGGCGTCTGCCGCTGCCGACATCACGGCCGCCGCTGCTGCTCAGTCCGCAGCAAACGCGACGGCATCCACGGATGCGTCGACGGACGCGACAACGAACGCCAACGCAGCTTCGGCCGCCTCGGCTCAGGTTGCGGCGAATGCGAACAACTCGTCGACGTCGAACGCGGCGGCCACGGCCGCCGCGAACGCTAGCACGTCAGCTGCTGCTCAGACGGCTGCGAACACGACGGCGTCCTCGAACGCGTCGACCACGTCGGAGGGTAACGCGAATGCTGCAGCCTCGGCTGCTGCCGATGTGAGCGCGAACGCTGCTTCGGTGGCCGCCGCGAACGCGGACGCATCCACCCAGGCATCGGCAGCCGCGGACATCTCCGCTGCTGCTGCCGCCCAGGCAGCCGCGAACACCACCGCGTCCACGGATGCGTCGGCGGACACCAGCACGGCAGCGAACGCCGCCTCACAGGGTTCTGCCTTTGGAGCGGCCAACGGCGACAACACAGCTGCGGCGAACGCCGGAGCGTCTGCCGCCGCTGAAAGCGACAACAGTGCCGCCGCCGAGGCCGCGGCCACCGCGACAGCGTCCACCGACGCATCCGTGGCAGCCTCGGCAAAGGACAACGCGAACGCCAACGCGTCGACGGTGGGTGAAACGAACGCCAACGCGTCGACGGTGGGTGGAACGAACGCCAACGCGTCGACGGTGGGTGGAACGAACGCCAACGCGTCGACGGTGGGTGAAACGAACGCCAACGCGTCGACGGTGGGTGGAACGAACGCCAACGCGTCGACGGTGGGTGGAACGAACGCCAACGCGTCGACGGTGGGTGGAACGAACGCCAACGCGAACACCGATGTGTCGACGGACGGTGGAACTGCCGTTGGCGCTAACGCTTCGCAGTCCGGCACGAGCAGCAGCGCTGCGAACGCAAAGGGTGACGGCTCGCTCGCCAGCACCGGTTCCGACACCAACGGCTGGCTCGTCGGTGGGGGTATCGCCGGCCTCGTGCTCGGGCTCGGCGCCTACCTGTTCGGACGCCGTCGCAAGGCGGAGGACGAGAACGGAAGCACCAGCATCAGCTAGTCAGCTGAGGTGAGGTGAGCCGCCCAGCGCGGTGACCCGACAACAGGGAGGGCCCGGACATACCAGTCCGGGCCCTCTCCGTTTTGCGACAACCTATACCGCCGTGACAGACACCAGCCACACCTGATCCGGATACGACATCGGTGTCTGCAAGCCCGCCGACTCCAGCACCCGTCCGCTCAGCACAACGCCATCCGCGAGAGCGCCGTGCGGCAGTCTCGGGGAGAGCGGGGTCACGCCGTCCGAGGCGAGCCGCGCATCCGCTGTCCCGAACCACGGTGGCACCTGCACGCCGTGCGACGGATTCCCGATGCTCAGCGGTCGCACCCGATAGCGGCGGTCGGGGTCGAGCCCGCGCAGCGTGAACCGTCCGAGCGGCGCCGCGTCCGAACGGCCCAGGTGCGCGAGCGAGAACAGCGCGGATGCGCGATCCGCAGCCACCACTCCGCTGACCCGGAAGGTCGGGTCGATGTCATCCATCCGCACCATCCGGCCGGTGTGCAGCAGCGCGCGGTTCTCGCGGTAGAACGCGATCCACTCCGCCAGCTCGGCGAGCTCGGCCTCGCTCGCCTCCGTCAGATCCCACTCGATGCCGAGGTGGCCGAAGACCGCGGTGCCCGCGCGGAAGCCGAGGTCGTGCATCCGGTGTGTGGTGTGGGAGCCACCGGAGTGGATGTGGGCGCCGAGCAGTTCCAGTGGGAGGAGCTGCTGCGTCCAGCGGTGCATGTCCTGCCGCTCCAGCGGGTCGATGGAGTCGGACACCCACACCCGGGGTGCGATCCTTGCCCCCATCTGCCCGCGAAATCGAGGAACTCCCGAGCGCGCGCCGGCACGGGGAAGGTGAGCGCGAGGTCATCGAGGCGGTACGTATCGCCGAAGTTGGTCAGGGCCGCGGATGCGCGCAACACCCCGGATGCGGTGAGCTCGACATCGATCACCAGCCGCAGGGGGGCGGTGTCGTCGTCGGCGTTGAACCGCACAGCGCCGCCGCCGTCGAGGACGAGCAGCGGGGCGCCGGGGTCGAGCGCGGTGGTGCTCTCGGTCGCTGCAGTGGCCTCGGTCGCTGCAGTGGCCTCGGTCGCGCCGGTGTCCCTGGTCGGGCCGGTGTTTCCGCCCCCCCCACCTCCACATCCACCACCCGGAACAACCACGGCGACCACGCCGCTCCGTCGCGGCTTCCGCTCAGGCCCGGGCGCCCGAGCCAGCCCGTGCGTTGCTCGGGCAGCAGGGCGACCCGGACAGGCTCATCCGGGATGTTGCGCGTCTGTGGCGCCACGTTCGCGAGGGCGATGGCGTGCGCATCCTGAGCGGTCAGGTCGCCGAGGTCGGCGCCCCAGTGCACGATCGACGGCAGCAGACCTCCGCGGTGATCGAGGAGCACGCTCACTCCACCGGCGCGGAGATGGGTCCGTTCGAAGGGCATGCGGCTCCTTGTCGGCTGGAGGTCGGCTGGACGGCGCGAACACTCTTCGGGGAGGTCCTTGACCGCTGCCGCATCCGGCGCGCTAGCGTTGCGCCATGAGAATCCTGCTCGTGGGCGCCGGCGGTGTCGGCGACGCCATCGCGAAGATCGCGGCGCGTCGCACCTTTTTCGAGACCATCGTGGTCAGCGACTACGACATCGGCCGGGCGGAGCGGACCATCGACTGGATTCGCGGACGGCACGGCAACGAGGTGGCGTCGCGGTTCGTCGCCGCCGCCATCGACGCGTCCGACCCGGATGCGGTCGCGGCGGTCGCCACCGAGCATCGCGCCACCCATGTGATGAACGCGGTCGAGCCCAAGTTCGTGCCGACAATCTTCGCCGCTGCCCTCGCAGCCGGTGCAGACTACCTGGACATGGCGATGAGCCTGTCGGAGCCGCACCCCACCGACCCGTATGCGAAGACCGGGGTGAAGCTCGGAGACGACCAGTTCGCGCAGCGCGGAGACTGGGAGTCGGCTGGCCGGCTGGCGCTCGTCGGCATGGGCGTGGAGCCCGGCCTGAGCGATGTGTTCGCCCGGTACGCCGCCGACACGCTGTTCTCCCACATCGAGGAGCTCGGCACGCGCGACGGAGCCAACCTGGTCGTGCGCGACAGCGACGGCGTCGAGATCTTCGCGCCGTCGTTCAGCATCTGGACGACCATCGAGGAGTGCCTCAACCCTCCGGTGATCTTCGAGAAGGACGCCGGTTGGTTCACGACGCCGCCGTTCAGCGAGCCGGAGGTGTTCGATTTCCCGGAAGGGATCGGTCCCGTCGAGTGCGTCAACGTTGAGCACGAGGAAGTGCTGCTGATGCCGCGCTGGATCGACGCGGAGCGGGTGACGTTCAAGTACGGGCTGGGGGAGGAGTTCATCGGCATCCTGCGCACGCTGCATCAGCTCGGGCTGGACTCGACGACGCCCATCCGGGTGCGCAGCCAGGACGGTCCGGTGGAGGTGGCGCCGCGGGATGTGGTCGCCGCCGCCCTGCCGGACCCCGCCACGATCGGGCCGCTCATGACGGGCAAGACCTGCGCGGGCGTGTGGGTGAAAGGCACGGGCGTGGATGGGAACCCACGCGAGGTCTACCTGTACCACGTGAGCGACAACGAGTGGACGATGGCGGAGTACGAGTCGCAGTGCGTGGTGTGGCAGACGGCGATGAACCCGGTGATCGCGCTGGAGCTGCTCGCGACCGGCGCGTGGTCGGGAACCGGGGTGCTCGGGCCGGAGGCATTCGATGCCGCGCCGTTCCTCGAACTGATGGCGCGTCCCGTCGCGGAGGGCGGCTACGGCCAGCCCTGGGGCCTCCGGGAGCAGTGACCCGCCCAGCCCTGCCGCCGAAGCGATCGAGCCGGGAGTTGTGCACGCCATCGCCCGGCGTGTCGCGTGCACAACTCCCGGCTCGATTGGTGCGGGCGTGAGATGGGGACCATAGAGTGAGCGCATGAGTGACGCCGATGCACTTGCCAAAGCCCAGGCCGACGCGAAAGCCGCAGCGGAGAACGCCGCGCGACTGCAGTCGGAGGCGACGGAGGCACTGAAACGCGCCCAGGATGCGGCGGCCGCCGCGCAGGCGCAGGCCGAGGCCGCGCAGGCGGAGGCGGAGGCGGCGCAGGCGCGCGCGGAGGCGTCGCAGACGGCCGCTGCTGCCTCGGACGCCGCAACGGCGGCCAGTGCGGCGGCGACGGAGGTGGCGCCGCCCGCGCCCGCGCCCGCCGCATCGGCTCCTGCCGCGCCCGCGGAGGCGTCGCAGACGCCCGCGCCCGCCGCATCCGCCCAGCCAACCCCCACCGCCCCCGCCCCGCTCACCGACGCCGAGGTGGACGCGGTCCGCGCCGGCTACGCGTTCACGGGCGCCGCGCTCGAGATGGGGGCGCTGGTCAACGGGGACGCGCGCGCGGACGTGCCCGTGCGCATCCCGTTGGCGATGACGAACAGGCACGGGCTGGTGGCCGGAGCGACCGGCACAGGCAAGACCAAGACGCTGCAGGTGCTCGCCGAGCAGCTGGCGGCGAACGGGGTTCCCGTGTTCGCGGCCGACATCAAGGGCGACCTGTCCGGGATCGCCGTGGCGGGCGAGCCGAACGACAAGCTGCTCGACCGCACCAGGGGAATCGGCCAGGACTGGACGCCACGCGCCACCACCACCGAGTTCTTCTCGCTCGGCGGCACGGGCAAGGGCATCCCGATCCGGGCGACCGTCGCCGGGTTTGGGCCGCTGCTGCTGTCGAAAGTGCTCGGGTTGAACGACACGCAGGAGTCGAGTCTCGGGCTCGTGTTCCACTACGCGGACAAGGCCGGGCTGCCGCTGCTCGACCTCAGCGACCTGCGCGCCGTCCTCACCTTCCTCAACAGCGCGGACGGCAAAGCGGAGCTCGCAGACCTGGGCGGGCTGTCCAGCGCGACCGTCGGCGTGATCCTGCGGGAACTGATCGCGTTCGCCGACCAGGGCGCAGACGCGTTCTTCGGCGAGCCGGAGATCGACACCGCCGAGTTCCTGAAGCTCGCCCCCGACGGCACCGGCGTGGTCAGCCTGCTGGAGGTTCCCGGCGTCCAGGACAAGCCTGCGCTGTTCTCCACGTTCCTGATGTGGCTGCTCGCCGACCTGTTCAACGACCTGCCGGAGGTGGGCGACCTCGACAAACCGAAGCTGGTGTTCTTCTTCGACGAGGCGCACCTGCTGTTCAAGGACGCGTCGAAAGACTTCCTCGCCTCCATCACGCAGACCGTGCGGCTCATCCGGTCGAAGGGCGTCGGCATCTTCTTCGTCACCCAGACCCCGAAGGACGTCCCGTCCGACGTGCTCGCGCAGCTCGGGTCCCGCGTGCAGCACCAGTTGCGCGCCTTCACACCGGATGACGCGAAGGCGCTCAAGGCGACCGTCTCGACCTACCCGAAGTCGGGCTACGACCTCGCCGAGGTGCTGCAGCAGCTCGGCACCGGCGAGGCGATCGTCACGGTGATGGGCGAGAAGGGCGCCCCGACCCCGGTCGCGTGGACGCGGCTGCGCGCACCGCAGGGCTCCATGTCGCCCGCTCCGGAGGCGCAGCTCGACGCGACCATCGCAGCATCCCCGCTGCTCGCGAAATACGGCACGGCCATCGACCGCGACTCCGCCCGCGAAATGCTCACCCGCAAACTGGATGCGGCTGCCGCGGCCGCCGAGGAGCAGGAGCGCGTCCTCGAGCAGGCGAAGGCCGCCGTGGAGGCGCAGAAGGCCGCAGACAAGGCGGCGGCGGCGCAGGCCAAAGCGCAGAAGGCCGCGGACGCCGAATACGACAGGCTGCTGAAATCGACCGGCCCCACCTCCCGCGGACGGCGCACGACCTCGAAACCGCAGCCCAACATCCTGGAGCAGGTGCTCGGCTCGAAGGCGACGGCGTCCATCCTCACCGGGGTGGTGGAGGGGATCTTCGGCACGCGCAAGCGGCGCTGAGGGCGGTCGGGGGAAGGTGACGAGATGGCGGCGGCCGGAGTGCGCGGCCGCCGGGTCGATCAGCCGAGCCCGATCCCGGTCGCGCCCGCGTCCCGGGTTGGCTCCGGCAGCAACCCCCGCGCCAGCCGCGCTACCTGCAGCGTGTGGCCGGGGCCTTCGCCGCTGCGCTCCGTCCAGCAGGACGAGAGCGCGGCCCACGCGAACGCCCAGCGCAGCATCCGGCCGGGCTCGACGTCCGCCGCCGCGCTGATCACGCCGAGCTGGCGCTCGAAGCGGCCGGGCGCGGTGGCGAGGCGCGCATCCGGGTTGCACAGGATGTTGGCGTAGTCGAAATCGGGGTCGCCGACGACATGCTTGGGGTCGATCGCGAGCCAGCCGTCCCCGCCGTCCGCTTCCCCGCCGAAGTCGAGCACGTTGCCGTGGTGCAGGTCGCCGTGCAGCACCACGTCGGCGACCGGATGCGCGATCAGCTCGCGTGCGACGGAGGCAGCGTGCGCGTACAGCCCGTCGTGCGCGTCCGGATGCTCGGCCGCCTCCGCGAAGAGCTCGCGGAACCACGTCGTCAGCCCCACCAGCCCGTCCGGTCGCGGACGGTCGTCGACGGCGTGCAGCCGCTCCGCCGTGCTGCACAGGATGCGCGTGGCCGCGTCGTCCCCGTCCGGCCCGGATGCGGCGATGGTCGCCAGGTCGCGGTCACCTGTCGCGCGTTCGATCAGGATGGCGTCGCCCTCTGCCTCGTACACCGGGGCGGCACCGCGGCCGTCCCACCAGGCGAGAAGACGGGATCCTGCTACCTCCTCCTCGACCGTCGCCAGCTTGAGGAACGCCGGGCGGCCGCGCCACTCCACGGGCTGCAACACGCTCGACGGGGTGGCGAACGCGTCGCCGGAGGGAGTGAGCCTCCACCGGTCGCGCCAGGGAGCGAGGATGCTGTCCGGCTTCATCGACCGCGCCCCGCGTCGGCCGCGTATGCGCCCGGGGTGGTGCCGACCACCGCTTTGAACTCGCGCCCGAAGTGCGCCTGGTCGGCGTAGCCGAGCTCGGCGGCGAGGTCCGCGAGCAGCGGAGGCGCGGGGGAGCGCAGGGCGGAGGCGGCCTCCTGGAGCCGGTAGCGCTGGATGAGCCACTTCGGGCCGAAGCCGATGTGCCCGGCGACGAGGCGTTGCAGGTGACGGACGCCGAGCCCGAACCGCTCGGCGAGCTGCTCCACCCTGGTGATGGTCCTGTCCGCCTCCACCGCCTCCACGATCGCGTCGACCAGCCGCGCCTCTGCACCGGGAGGAGGCAGCGTGCCGAGCCAGGCCTCGATCGCATCGACGGCGTCGCGGTCGTCGCCCGCCCGCATGGCGTCCCGGATGCGTGCGGTCGCCGCCTCCACCCCCGGCAGCAGGAGCGCGTGGCGCTGGAATCCGGCGGGCAGGCCATCGGCGAGCGGCACGGTGGACGGCAGCGTCCGCACGCTCGTGCCGGAGAGCCCGCGCGCCACACCGGGCCGCAGCATCGCGCCGAACGCCCAGCCGTGACCGCTGAGTGTCTTCACGCTGAGCCCGCGCCTGGCGCGGTGCAGAGCGACCTCCTCGTCCTCGATGACGAGGTTGGCCGTCGGATATTCGAGCACCTGCTGCCGCAGCAACGTGCCGTCGGCGAGCTGCCAGCGGGGGAGCCAGTAGTGGCGGACGAACGCCGCGGCGTCGTCGCCCGGCCACAGCCGTTCGATGCTCACCGGCGCCGCCCCGTTCTCGTTCAGGTGCCCGTGACTGACCGGCGCTGCGCCGAGCCCGGTGCGGGCGTCGACGGCAGGTACGGCAGCGGCGGAGGTGCTCACGCTGACATACTTTCACGGTGAGCTCGATCCGTCCCTACCAGCCCGGCGACCGCGACGACGTGTACACGGTGTGCATCAAAACAGGGGCGAGCGGCGGGGACGCCACTGGGACGTACACGGACGACGACCTCATCCCGGATGTCTTCGCCGGTCCGTACGTGACGTACCAGCCCGACCTCGCGTTCGTCGTCGACACCGGTGACCACGTGGCCGGGTACGTGATCGCCGTCGCGGACAGTGCGGCGTTCGTCGACTGGTACTCGCGCGAGTGGATGCCGGCGTTCGCGGAGAAGTACCCGGTCGAGAGCGCCCGCGACGACAGGGAGCGCGAGGCGATCGGCTTCGGCCTCGACGTGCACGGGATGCTCGTGCCGGAACTCGCCGAATACCCCGCCCACCTGCATATCGACCTCCTGCCCGAACTGCAGGGGCAGGGCTTCGGCCGCGCACTCATCCGCACGCTGCTCGCCGCCCTCCGCGAGCGCGGGGTGCCCGGTGTCTACTTGAAGATGTCCCCGACGAACCACGGCGCCCGGGCGTTCTACGAGCGGCTCGGGTTCCACGAACTGCCGTCGAGCAGGCCGGACGGACCGGTATACGGCATCTCGACGTCCGCCGAGGTCTGAGGCTCAGCGCCCGAAGCGCGGCAGCCGCTCGAACCAGTACAGCAGGCCGGGCGATGCGCGGCGCAACTCCGCCAGCGTCATCGAGTCCTCGCGCCGGGTGACGGGCACGTCGAGCTCCTCCGCCACGCGCTCCATGTCTTCGAGCGCCCAGAACTGCCCGCGCATCCTGATCAGCAATTTGCCGTCCGTGCCGGTGACGAACAGCTGCGGCTGCGTGTCGAGCGTGCTGCCCTCGTACAGGTTGACCATGATGACGGAGCCGACGCTGCCGGGACGCACATCCACTGTCCTGCCGAAGAAGCCGCGCTCCCGCACGAAATCGTGGCCGACCTGGATGGTCGTGCTGAAGAACGCGAGCACGGCGACCGTCGTCGCGCCGATCACCACGATGTGGATGCCGAGCACGAGCGGCCAGACGCCGTCGGGGATGGTCAGCCAGTAGAGGACGGCGAAAACCGGGGTGGTCAGAGCCAGGATGGCGATGATTCCGCGTGCGAAAAGGTGGGCGTGCGGACGCAGCACAACTGCCTCCTGCGTCACGCCCGTCTCCTGTCTCAGCTCACGCCGACCCTCCATCCTTCGAGGATCGCCTACCCGGAGGCGTCCCGGTAGCGGCATTTTGGGGGACACGAGCGTCCGGTTTTCGGGGTATGGCGCCCATCCGGAGCTGTCCGGGTCGCACGCGGGGGCGTTTGCTACACTGCCCGTGTGTCCACCTCGCTCATCCCCGTGCTGCCCTCCGGGCGTCAGGAGGTCGTCGGCGTTCTGAACGCCGGCGTGAGATAGCGTCGCCGTCCCCTGCCTTTCACCTCGCGCATCCAGCGAGGGATGCGGGGCTCGATCGTGCGCGCCCGTCGCGGCGCCGGTCGTCCCGTGCAGACATCGACGCGCATCCGGGCTTGCCGGCCTGTGCGACCTCAGCGGCCATCGCCGCCATTTCCGATTGGTGACACTTCCATGCTTCCCCTGACCGAGCAACAGCTCCGTTCGTCCTTCGTCAACGCCTCCCGCAAAGAGGTCAGCGACCTGACCCTGCCCGCCGACTTCCAGACCATCGACTGGAACACGCTCGACTATCTCGGCTGGCGCGACCGCAAACAGCCGAAGCGCGCGTACACGGTCGTCATCCTCGACGACGCCCCCGTCGGCCTGCTCCTCCGCCAGTCGGAGGCGTCAGCGCTCAGCCGCCCCCAGTGTTCCTGGTGCCAGGACGTCAACCTGACCAACGACGTGTCGTTCTTCAGCGCCAAGCGCGCAGGCCAGGCCGGCAAGAACGGCGACACGGTCGGAACGCTCGTCTGCACCGACTTCGGCTGCTCGGCCAACGTCCGCAAGCGCCCGCCCCTCGCATACGTCGGCTTCGACGTGGAGGCGGCCAGGCAGGAACGCATGGCGAGCCTGCGCGAGCGCGCGGCCAGCTTTGCGGTGTCGGTGCTGCACGGGACCGGCAGCGGGGGCGGCGGGCGGTGAGGTGACGGGTGGGCGGTGACGGGCAGGCGGGTTATGACCAGCCCGCCTGCTCATCCCCGCCGCAGCACTTCCGGCGGCAGCCATGTCCCGTCCAGGATCGGCTCTTTCGGCCAGTATGCGCGGATGTACAGGGAGAACGGAGCTTCCGGGGCGGGAAGCCAGTTCGACTCCGGCGCGTCCGCGGGCGGCCGGTGTCCGACGTACAGCGTGAGGCTGCCGTCGTCGCCGTAGTGCAGGCCGGGGTTCTTGGTGCCGAGAGAGTATCGGCCCTGCTCGTTCTCGTAGTAGAAGTGGTGCTCGTTGTAGAGGGTGAGCGACCAGAAGCCGTCGACAGGGGGAAGCTCGCCCGCCGCGAAGGTCACCTCGTAGTTGCCGTCGCTGCCGTTCAGCTGGCGGCCGCTCGAGTCGGTGTCGGTGAAGATGTACTTCGTCTCCTGCGGGGTGTTCTCGAACATGTTCGAGCGGGCGATCGCGGCCCGGGTGACGTAGTCGGTGCCGAACGCCGAGTTGTTCTTCGCGGAATACCATCCGTTGCCAGCTTCCGGTCCGTTGTGCTCCCAGCGCAGAAGCGGGGTGATGATCTCGCGCTCCGCCTCGGCGGCCACGTCCAGCAGTGCTCGCTTCAGGTCGGGGTCGCTGTCGGCCGCATCCAGGATCGCGGTGAACTGCTGGTAGAGCGCCTCCTCGCCCGGCAGCGGAGGAACCATGCCGAGCACATCCCGCAGCTGGTCGAAGAAGCGGTCAGGCTCGACCCAGTGGATCTCATCTGCGCCGATCTCGGGCATCGGGAAACTCGGGAGGTGCTCCCAGTCGTACGGATGCGCCGTGCCGTCGAACTCGTCGAGCGGGTAGATGTTGATCTGCGTGATCAGCTCGATCACGGCCGCGCGGTCTTCCGGGGTGTCCTCGATGAACACGCGCGGACAGAACGCGACCAGCGCGGTCGAGGACCGGAACACACCGGCGATCCCGTCGGGGAGGTCGCCGTCCCAGTCCGGGCCGACCAGTGCGTAGAAGCCGGCCTTCGTGCCGTACTGCTTCCCCAGCTGCGCGAAGGAGTCCGTGCGCTGGTCCCACGCGGCGGACACCCAGAACCGGTCGCCGAAGTCCGGCAGCTGCACGATGACGGGCGTCACATCCAGGTCGCCGAAGCCGATCCCGTACAGCACATCCTGGTTGGTGCAGGCGATGAAGCGTTGCCCCGCTGGGATGTAGTCGGTGAGCATGCAGACCCGGTTCAGCGGAGCGTTCGGCAGCACCCCGCCACGCAGGCCAGGCTCGGGCACGGACGTGATCGCAGCGCGCCGATTGATCATCGAGACCATCGGCCAGCCCCACACATACGCCATCCGGCCGACGGCGCGCACGTACGCCTCGGTCAACCTCGTGTTCGGTGTCGGTCCGGTGACGTTCTCGGTCATGTTCCGCTCCCTGCTCGTGGTGCGGCCCATCGAACCATTGACGCCGAGGAGCTGTCTAGCCCCGTTCTGCGACGTGGATGCTCAGCGTTCGACCGTCATCCGCCTCCCGACGGCGGGCGTCACTGCCCGGTCGAACGCAGGGTGTCGGACGGCCGTTCGGAGAACGCGGCGGCGTATGCGGCGGCGAAGCGTCCCAGGTGGACGAAGCCCCAGCGTGTGGCTACCTCCGTCACGCTGACCGTGCCGGGCGGGGCCGCCATCAGTTCCTCGCGCACCTTCTCCAGCCGGAGGCGGCGGAGGTAGGCCATCGGCGTGGTGTCGAGCGAGCGGCGGAAGCCCTCGTGCATGCTGCGCACGCTGAGTGAGACGGCCGACGCCAGTTCCGACACCGTCCAGGGATGCGCGGGGCTGCTGCGCAGGAGCTCGACGGCCCGAGACACCGGCCGGGCGCCGGGGTCTGGGGCGGATCCCGTCAGCTGGGCCGAATGGCTGTGCGGCTGGGCGAAGAGCAGGTTGTTCATCAGGAGCTGTTCGAGGCGCTGGAGCGTGAGCGGATGGGAGAGGGGTCCTCCTGGCTGCTCGGAGACGGCGTCGATGAGGCGGAGGGTCTGGAGCATCGCGCGGCCGCCCGGGGCCATCAGGTCCAGCTCGCCCGTGAATTCGAGCGGTCGCGTCAGACGCTGGTCGAGCATGCTCTCGAGTTCGAGCTGGAGGTGTTCCCTGGGGATCATCACGGAGACCTGCGCGAAGCCGGCGTCGCAGTCGAGGTCGACGGGCCTCCCCGGCATGAACACTCCCGCGGTGCGCTGCGTTCCGTAGATCGGCGATCCGAACGCCGCGCGCATCGTCGCGCGCCCCGCCGTCGGGATGTCGACGTGGAAGTTCATGGCCTCTGCCGTCTCGATGCGCACAGCGTCCTCGAACTGCATGTACCCGACGGTGACCCGGCCGACGGTGAGGGCGTTCAGGTCCAGCGCGACGCTCTTCGATGCCCGCGCCGTCGGGAAGTCGACCGGCAGGAAGACCTCGGTGAGTGCTTCGCGCGCCTGGTCGATCCCGCGGCACGACACGATGCGTCGGCTGCGGAACATCTCGGCCGAGTTCGCTTGCATCCCGTGATTGTAAGCACGGCCGTCGACGGGCTCATGACGAGCCGCACAAAACGGACACAGATCCGCGCTGGGCGGATATCGACCCGCTCGAACCGCCGCATACCGTGAATTCCGTCGCAGCTCCCCGGCTCGGCACCTGCACGGTGGCCTTCTCCTTCGGGTGGGGAAGGCCGCCGTGCCTCCTCCGCTGTGCTCCGCGTGCACTGCCGACGGAACACCCAGGAGACGGCAATGGAACTTCGCGAACGATGAACGAGTCGAACGCACGGACGAGACCCCGGTGGTGCTCGCGCTGCGGAGCCCGCGCCCGGGTCATCCAGAACCCGTACTACGGGGTCGGCCTCGCCGTCCACCGCTACTTGACCGGATGCACGCGCTGCGGTTTCGTCGAGTTCCTCCCGACCGCGCATGCGCCGCGCCCCGAGAGCCAGCCGATCGTGTCGGCCGCGGACACCCCGCGCGGGGCGCGGCTGCGCGGGGCCGTCCGGGGGTGGGTCGCGAAGAGCCGGTTCTCGCTGTTCCTCGTCGGTGCCCTCCTCGCGGTCACCACGGGTGTTGCGGCACTCGCCGTCACGCGATAGAGCCTGCTCTGTGAGTGCGCTCACTCAATTTGCGATCTGATTCCTCGCCTGTCGGCTGCTGAATTAATGGCGGCTCTTCTGTGTCGGAAAATGGTAAATAATCAGCTGTTTTACTGGAAGTCCAGACAGCATTGTCTACCGCATCTGGGCGGGGTTTGAGTGGTATTCGCGCTGAAAACAAACATTTGACAGCGCCTGATAGTGCGCTAACATGACCACACGCACCCCAAACAACGAAGGAGTTGGACGTGACTGAGCCGTACACAGTCGTAGCGCTCTCGCCGCTGCAGATCCCGATCGTCGAGCCGGAAGACGCGCTGAAGAACACCAAGCGCATCATCGGCTTCATGAAGACCGCGGTCGGCGTGGCAGCGACAGAGGGCCACCCGGTGAAGCTGGTCGTCATCCCCGAGATGGCGATCCAGGGAATGCACATGGCATTCACCGCAGGCAACCGCGAGGCGGAGAAGAAGTTCGCCCGCACCATCCCCGGTCCGGAGACCGACGAGCTGGGCAAGGCCGCTCGTGAGCTGAACACCTACATCGCCGGCGAGCTGTACCTGGTCGCCGACGACGACTTCCCTGACCGCTACTTCAACTGCGCGTTCATGATCGACCCGAACGGCGATGTGATCTACCGCCGTGCCAAGGCGACCAGCGACGGCTTCGAGGGCGGGACCCTCGGCACCACCAACCCGCACGACCTGTGGGACGAGTGGATCCAGAAGAAGGGCGACGGCAATGTGATGGACGCCATCTACCCGGTCGCCAAGACGCCGGACATCGGCAACATCGGCTACGTGATCTGCCACGAGGGCGCATACCCCGAGATCGCCCGCGGCCTCGCGATGAACGGCGCGGAGGTCATCATCCGCGCGACGCTCATCGAGCCGCAGACCTCGCAGGGGATGTGGGAGGTGCAGAACAAGGCGCACGCGCTGTTCAACAACGCGATCGTCGTCGCACCGAACCTCGGCCCGGAGCTCGGCCCGGACGGCGTCATCAACGACCTCTTCGGCGGCCGCTCGATGATCGTCAACCAGCGAGGCAAGATCATCACCGAGACGCCAGGCGTCACGGCGGGCGACACCTTCGTCAGTACGACGATCGACATCGACGCCCTGCGTCGCGACCGTCAGGCGAACGGCGTGTTCAACGGTTTCAAGGATCTGCGCACCGAGCAGTACGCCGCGATCTACGAGAAGCCGATCTACCCGAAGAACCAGTACCTCGACGCCCCTCCCGGCGAAGGATGGCTGGCCCGCGAGCGCGAGACCCGCGCCCGCAACATCAAGCTGCTCGAAGAGCGAGGCGTCTTCACCCCTCTCGACTGAGCCAGAACGTGCGAGCGGCGGCCCCTCCGACCGTCGGTCCCCTCGGGACGATGCGCCGCCGCTCGCACTCCCCAGCTGTACCTAGCACCGATCACCTCACAAGGAAGTGGAACCATGATCAGTCCCAGCAGCACCACGAGAAACACCCGCAGCCGTACCCGAACCATCCTCACCGTCGCCGGCGTCGTCGCGGCCACCGCTCTCGTCTTGAGTGGATGCGCGCGAGGCGGAACAGACGGAGCAGCAGCCAGCGACGCGGACAAGAAGACCGGCAAGGGCCTGGTCATCGGCTGGAGCCAGCGCGGCATCAGCGGCAGCGACTGGTGGAAGACCCTCGTCGAGGGCGGCCAGGCCGAAGCCAAGAAGCTGGGGGCGACCATCGAGCTCCTCGACGCGAACGGCGACACCGTCCGCCAGAACGCCGACGTGCAGACCCTGATCACCAAGAACGTCGACGTGGTGATCATGAACCCCAACGACCCGATCGGCGTCGGAGCCTCTGTCGCAGCGCTCCAGAACGCCAAGGTGCCGCTGGTCACCGTCAACTCGAACCTCGACCCGTCGCTGGTCAAGGACATGTACTGCTACGTCGCGGAAGACCAGGGATACACCGGCTCGCTCGCCGGCGAGGTCGCGGCGAAGAAGGCCGTCGAGAAGTTCGGCACGACGGGCGAGATCAAGGTCGTCGGCATCGGCGGCTTCCCGGGCGATGTGCTCAGCGACCTGCGGTTCAACGGATTCATGAAGGGCTACGAGAAGGTCATGAAGGCCTACCCGGGCATCACGACCAAGAAGCTCGAGACGAAGTACGGCGAGTGGAAGCCGGACAAGGCCCTCGCGCCCATCCGGGACGTCGCGACGGCGAATCCCGACCTCAAGATCGTCTACAGCATGAGCGACGTGATGGAGGGCGGCATCGAGCAGGGTCTCCAGCAGGCCGGGATCTGGGGCGACGGCGTGATCGTCGCCGGATACGACGGCGGCATGAACGTCGTGAAGGAGATGGTCGACAACCCGACGGGGCCTCTGCAGGCCACCGCATCCAACCAGCCGTGGGACCAGGGCGTCGCCGCGGTGAAGATGGCCGTCGCCGCATACAACAACGACAAGACGGCGTGCCCGAAGAAGGAGGTCTTCATCAAGACCACCGTCGTCACGCCCGAGAACGCCAAGGACTACTACAAGCCGCAAGACACGTACGTGCGGGCGAACGACTAGTCGCCTGGCGGGTACGACCAGGAGTCGCTGCGCCCGATGTCATCGGTTCGGGCGCAGCGACCGCTGGGAAACAGACAAGTCACGAAGAAGTGCGGAGAACTTATGGACGAGCTGCAGCTCGAAGGCATCACCAAGGGCTACCTCGGTGTGCAGGCGCTCAAGGGGGTGAGCTTTTCGGTCAGGCGGGGGAGCATCCACGCCCTCGCCGGACAGAACGGTGCGGGGAAGTCGACGCTGGTCAAGATCCTCTCGGGGGCGGAGATTCCGGACGGCGGAACCATCAGGCTCGGCGGGGAGGTCGTGAAGTTCCGCGAGCCGACGGATGCGCAGGCGGCCGGGATCCACACCATCTACCAGGAGCTGAGCCTGGTGCCGTCGCTCTCGGTCGCCGAGAACATCTTCCTCGGCACGCTTCCCAATAAGGGGAGCGTCGTGAACTGGGCGCAGATGCAGGCCAAGTCCCGCGAGGCCCTGGCCCGCGTCGGCTTCGACCTCGACGTGACGCAGCCGGTCTCGAGCTTCTCCGTGGCGGAGCAGCAGGCCGTCGAGCTGGCCAAGGCGCTGCACAAGGATGCGCGCGTGCTGCTGCTCGACGAGCCGACGTCCACTCTTCCCCTGCCCGACGTCGAGCGCCTGTTCACGGTGCTGCGCAAGCTCGCGGCCGAGGGCGTCACGCTCCTCTACATCTCGCACCGCATGGATGAGTTGTACAGCCTCTGCGACGCGGTGACCGTGCTGCGCGACGGCGTGACCGCGGCCGACCTGGCCACGGCGGACACCAAACCGGCCGACGTCGTGACGGCGATGGTCGGCAAGAGCCTGGAGGGCTCCATCGCCGACGCCGCCCTCCGCGGCGAACGCGGCCCGCGCCTCGGCGCCGGCCGCACGGACAGCATCCTGATGTCCGCCCGCGGGCTGGGGGAGGACGACCGGGTGTCCGGCATCGACTTCGACCTGTACCGGGGTGAGGTGCTCGGCATCTCCGGGCTGATCGGGTCCGGCCAGTCGGAGCTCGCCAGCCTGCTCGCCGGCGCCCGCAAGAGCACGGACGGGCACCTCACGATCGACGGCAAGCAGGTCACGTTCGCCTCGCCCCGCGACGCCATCCGGCTCGGCATCGGACTGCTCCCGCAGGACCGCAAGGCGCAGGGGTTCATCCCGGACATGGGGGTCGCGGGCAACATCACGCTGGCGAGCATGCCGATGTTCAGCAGGCTCTCCGTGATCGACGGCAAGCGCGAGAAGCGAACGGCGCAGGACATGGTGGCGAAGCTCGGGATGAAGGTCTCCAGCGTCAACCAGCCGATGAAGACCCTGAGCGGCGGGACGCAGCAGAAGGGCATCCTGGCCCGCTGGCTGGTGCGATCGTCCCGCCTGCTCATCTGCGACGAGCCGACACGAGGCGTGGATGTCGGCGCCAAGGAGGACATGTACGAGCTGATCCGCGACTTCGCCCGCTCGGGCGGAACCGTGATCATCGCGAGCTCGGAGATCTCCGAGGCGATGATGTGCGACCGCGTGCTCGTGATGGCCAGAGGTCGCGTGGTCGCCGAACTCGACCACGACGAGATCGATCCCCAGGGTCAGACGATCCTCCAGCTCCTCGCCTGAGCCCCCGGCTCGCCCCCTGAATCAACTGACTGAACCCAACGACGGGAAAGACAATGTCGAACAAACTCCTCCACGAGCCGGCGAAGCCGGCCAAATCGGCCACCGAGTCCGGCGCCGCCCCGGCGCACTCCGCCTGGAGAGGCGTGGCCAAGCGCGTCCTGCCGAAGACCTACCTGCTGCTGGTCCTCGTCGTCATCATCGTGATCGGCTATTACGTCTCCGCCGACTTCCTCACGCTGAGGAACGCAGAGAACGTGATCGCGGCGGCCTCCATCGTGGCCGTGCTCGCGGTCGGCCAGTTCTTCGTCATCCTGACGGGCGGCATCGACCTGTCGGTCGGCTCGATTCTGGCGATGTCGACGGTGATCGTCGCTCTGACCCTGCAAGCCGGCATGGCGACGGGGCTGTCGGTCGCGTTCACCCTGTTCTGCTGCGGGATCGCCGGGCTGATCAACGGTCTGCTCGTGGTGTGGCTCCGCATCCCGCCGTTCATCGCCACGCTGGCCATGATGAGCGCCGTCAAGGGCTTCAGCTACATCATCCAGTCGACCAGCCTCATCCAGATCACCGACCAGACGTTCGTGGACCTCTTCGCCCGCGGCACGAGCCTCGGGCTGCAGAACCCGGTGATGATCTTCCTGATCGTCATGGTGCTCGCGGCGCTCGTGGCGAAGTTCACGACCTTCGGGCGCTCGCTGTACGCGATCGGCGGCAACCCGGAGGCCGCGCGGCTTTCCGGCCTGCCTGTGGCCCGCAACCTCCTCATCACGTACACGATGTCCGGGCTGCTGGCGGGGCTGGCCGGGCTCATCGCCGCCGCACAGCTCCGCCAGGGCAGTTCGCTCATCGGCGTCGGCTACGAACTGGATGCGATCGCAGCGGTCGTCGTCGGCGGTGCATCCCTGATGGGCGGCAAGGGCGACCCGATCAGCGCCGTGATCGGCGTGTTCGTGCTCGCCACGATCATCAACGTGATGAACCTGGTCGGCATCTCCTCCGAGCCGCAGCTGGTGATCAAGGGCGCGGTGATCGTGATCGCGGTCTTCCTTTCCAGCGCGGGCGGCGTGCAACGGATCTCCGGATTCTTCCGCAGCCATCTGGGTCGCCGCAGCGCACGGACAGCGGGCTAGCCACGATGTCGGCACCTTCGAGCACAGACAAGCATTCGACGACTCGCGGTGCCAGGATGATCGACGTCGCACGCCTCGCCGGGGTGTCCCAGCAGACGGTGTCCCGGGTGGTGAACGGGAGCACCAACGTCGCCCCGGAGATCCGGGAGCGGGTGGAGCTGGCCATCCGGCAGCTGCGGTATCGCAGGAACCCGGCGGCCCGCGCCCTGGCCAACGGCCAGACGATGAACCTCGGGATCGTCAGCTTCGGCCTCACCCAGTACGGTCCGTCCGTCGCACTCAGCGGCATCGCCGACGAGGCGAGAAGCGCGGGATACGCGACCAACCTGGTGACCCTCGGCGACGTCGACCGCACGGCCATGAAGGCGGCGCTCGACCACCTGGCCGAGGACGCGGTGGACGGCATCGTCGTGCTCGCGCCGGTCGAGGCCGCTCTCGAAGCGATCACCGGGCTGGAGGCCGGCGTGCCGCTCGTGGTCTTCGAGCCGGGAGCGCCGGAGGGGACGACGAGCGTCGCGACCGACGAGGTGGGAGGAGCAGCGCTCGCCACCCGGCACCTGCTCGACCTCGGCCACGACACGGTCTGGCAGGTCGCCGGACCGAGCGGCTGGCTCGGGTCGGACGCCAGGATGCGCGGCTGGTCGGACACGCTCGCGGCGAGCGGCAGGGTGACCAACCCGGTCATCTCCGGAGACTGGTCGACGCGCTCCGGATACGCGGCCGGCTGCGACATCGCCCGCAACCCGGACATCACCGCGGTGTTCGTCGCCAACGACCAGATGGCGCTCGGGGTCGTCAAAGCCCTCTCCGAATACGGGGTGCGGGTGCCGGAGGACGTCAGCGTCGTCGGCTTCGACGACGTGCCGGAGGCGCGGTACTACCGGCCGGCGCTGACCACCGTCCGCCTCGACTTCGAGGAGGTCGGGCGCCTCGCTGTCGACCGCATCCTGCACCTGATGCGCGGCGGTCATGCCGACGCGCTGCCCAGGGTGCTCCCGGAGCTGGTCGTGCGCCAGAGCACGGCGCCGCCCTCCCAGACGCCGCGAACCAGCCAGCAACACCTGAGATAGCCATCACCACCTGAGAGAGAAAGCGAAGCGCATGACCATCAAACAACTCGGACGCACGGGACTCACCGTCTCCGACATCTGCGTCGGGACCAGTGCCCTCGGCAGCTTCCCTGCGCAGTACGGCTACGAAGTGGACACGGAGACGGCCGTTGCGACCATCCGGCGGGTGTTCGACGGGCCGTTCACGTTCATCGACACCTCGAACGAGTACGGCGGCGGCGACAGCGAGAAGCGCATCGGGCAGGCGATCCGGGAGAACGGGGGAGTGCCGGACGGAGTGGTCGTGGCGACCAAGGTCGACCCCATCCCCGGGACCACCGACTTCTCCGGCGACCGGGTGCGCCGGTCGGTGGAGGAGAGCCTCGAACGTCTCGGCCTCGACCGGCTGCCGCTCGTCTACCTGCACGACCCGGAGAAGATCAGCTTCGAGGAGGGCGTCGCCCCCGGCGGTCCCCTCGAAGCGCTGATCGCGCTCCGCGACGAGGGCGTCATCGACTACCTCGGCGTCGCGGGAGGGCCGATCGACCTCGAGCTGCAGTACCTCGCGACGGAGGCGTTCGACGCCGTCATCAGCCACAACCGCTTCACGCTGGTCGACCAGTCGGCCGAGCCGCTGCTCGACGACGCCCAGGCCAGAGGCGTCGCGTTCGTCAATGCTGCTCCCTTCGGCGGCGGGATGCTGGTCAAGGGCCCGGATGCCGTGCCGACGTACTGCTACGCCCCCGTCAGCGACGAGGTGCTCCAGCGCGTGCGCACGATGGAGTCCCTGTGCGAGGCGTACGGCGTGCCGCTCGCCGCGGCCGCCCTGCAGTTCTCCGTGCGCGACCCGCGCGTCACCTCCACGATCGTCGGGATGTCCGAGCCGAAGCGCGTCGAGCAGACCGCCCTGCTCGCCGCCACCGACATCCCCGCCGAGCTGTGGGACGCCCTTCTGCCCGTCGCACGCCTCGGCCGCTCCGGTGTGCTGGCGTAGCCGGCGCAGCGCCGCCATCGAACCCCCGAAAGGAAAGGACACAGAATGACCACCATCAAGAACCCTGAGCCGGTCGACGTCGTGATCGTCGGCGCCGGCGCAGGAGGGGCGACGGCAGCCAAGGTGCTGACAGAAGCCGGCCTGCGCGTGGTGGGACTCGAACGAGGCCCGTGGCTGAAGCCGGAGCACGCATCCGGCGACGAGCTGAAGTACCTGAACCGCAACTTCATCTGGCAGGACCCGAAGCTCAAGCCCCGCACATACCGTCAGAACGACAGCGAGGAAGCTGTCATCACGAACTTCTCCGCGACCCCGCAGGTCGTGGGAGGCGGCACGACGCACTGGGGCGGCATGGTTCCCCGGATGACCGTCAACGACTTCCGCCTGCGCTCGCTGCACGGCGACGTCGAAGGGGCGAGCCTGGTGGACTGGCCGATCAGCTACGACGACCTCGAGCCGTACTACACGCGGGTCGAGTGGGAGTTCGGAACCTCGGGTCTCGGCGGCGCGAACCGCTGGGAGGGTCGCCGCACCCGCGACTACCCGACCAAGCCTGCGCCGCTCAGCCAGATCGGCCGCACCTTCGCGACCGCGATGAACAAAATGGGCCACAGCACGTTCCCGATGCCCCAGGGCATGGTCACCGAGCCGTACCGCGGTCGCAAGCCGTTCAGCGAGAACGGCTTCTGGCAGCAGTATCCCGACCCGGGCAGCGGCAAGTCGTCGACGCTGATCAGCTTCATCCCGGATGCGATCAACACCGGCCTCTACGACCTGCGGCCGGACTGCTACGTCAGCGAGATCCTGGTCGACAAGACCGGCAAGGCGACCGGTGTGCGCTACCAGGACGAAAACGGCAACGAGTTCGTGCAGAACGCGAAGGCCGTGATCGTCTGCGGCGGCGGGATCGAGACGCCCAGGCTCCTGCTCATGTCGAAGTCGGCGCTGTTCCCGGATGGGCTGGGCAACGGCAGCGGGCAGGTCGGCAAGAACGCGACCTTCCACCAGTACTCGTTCTCGGTCGGCCTGTTCGACAAGGAGCTGCACGACCCGCTCTACGGCTGGTCAGGGCACTACATGAACCTGTGCTCGTTCGACTTCTACGAGACGGACGAGTCGCGGGGGCACATCCTGGGCTCGCTGATCTTCCCGTCGATGCTCGGCCACCCCGTCAACTGGAGCTTCCCCGGCCGCCCCACCTGGGGTCAGGCGGCGAAGGACGCCGATCGGGACCTGTTCAACTACAGCATGAAGATCGGCATCCTGCTGCACGACCTCCCGGTCGAGTCCAACAGGGTCGACCTCGACCCGACGGTGAAGGACGCGTGGGGACTCCCGGTCGCCCGCATCACCCACACGCCGCACGCCAACGACTTCGCGCAGGAGAAGTGGCAGGTGAAGAAGAACGGCGAGATCCTGGAGGTGGCAGGCGCATCCAAGATCGTGCCGGTCAACATGGAGCGCATCACGGGGAACACCTCGCACGAGCTCGGCACGGCCCGCATGGGCGACGATCCCGCCACCTCGGTGGTCGACAGGTGGTGCCGGTCGCACGAGGTGCCGAACCTCTACGTGTTCGACGCCAGCTTCTTCCCGACGGCGACCGGGATCAACCCGGCACTGACGATCATGGCGAACGCCTGGCGGTGCGCCGACCGCATCATCGCCGTGGACCGTCATGGCTGGACCGACTGACCTCAACCACGATTTCAGAGGAGACAACGATAACTATGGGACAGGCAGAATGGGTCACCGTGCCGATCTCGACGCGCGATTCGAATGGGCCGCTGTTCTTCACGGAGCACGAATGGGCGACTGTCGAGGCCGCCACTGCGCGCATCATTCCGACGGACCACCATCCAGGAGCGAGAGAAGCAGGCGTGGTCCGCTTCATCGATCGGATGCTGGCGGGGACGCAGTTCGTCTTCCCGGCAGCTGACGGCAACGGGTTCCTCCGGATGGAGGGGCTGGAGGAGAAGGCCTGGCAGGAGCGCATCGAGAGCCGCCGGACGTTCTACCGCGAGGGGATCGTCGAACTGGACGGCATCGCCACCGAGAAGTTCGGCGCCCCGTTCGTCGAGCTCGACGACGACCAGCAGGACACGGTGCTGGAGACCATCTCGCGCAAGGAGAAGCCGGCGAAGTTCGCCTTCGCGGACTCGGACGGGCAGGGGAGCGGGGGAGCGCCGGCCGGCAACCAGCCTGTCAACGAGGACTTCCTCGAGTTCTTCCCGCTTCTGGTGCTGAACACCAGGCAGGGTTTCTACGGCGACCCGGTCTACGGCGGGAACGACAACCGCGTCGGCTGGCGGGTCATCGGGTTCCCCGGCCCTCCGTCGCTCGCCGCGACGATGGACGGCAGCTACACGACGCTCGACTACATGATCCCGGAGGCCGAGTGGCCGTACGAGCAGCACCCCGCCGTGCTGCGCTACGGCAACCGCTGAGGCCCTGGCAAGGGATCCGGCAGGATCGCGAGCGGTCTGGCGCGCCTTTCCGGCGCCCGGCCGCTCGCGGTCGTACTCGCGGCCATAATGGGGGAATGATTTCCTCTTCCGTGCGTTCGCCGGGCGCCGGGGGCCGCCGGTGACGGAGCAGAACGAGGCGCCGCGCGCGGCGCGGATGGTCGATGTCGCCCGCCTCGCCGGGGTCTCGCAGCAGACCGTCTCGCGGGTGGTCAACGGCCACTCGAACGTCGCTCCCGAGATCCGCGAACGGGTCGAACGTGCCATCTCCCAGCTGCGCTACCGTCGCAACTCGGCGGCGCGCACCCTCGCGACCAGCAGGTCGATGAACCTCGGCGTGCTCAGCTACGCGCTGTCCGTGCACGGTCCGGCGCTTGCGCTGTTCGGCATCGCGGAGGAGGCGCGCAGGAGCGGCTACGCCACGAGTCTGGTGAGCCTCGCGAACGTGGACCGCGCGAGCATCGAGGCGGGCCTCGACTCCCTCGTCGATGACGGCGTGGATGCGATCGTGGTGCTGGCGCCGATGACCGCCGCCGTCGAGGTGCTGCACCGGCTCGACGCGGATGTGCCCGTGGTGCGGTTCGAGCAGGGCTCGCCCGCCGGGCCGTCCACCGTGTCCGTCGACGAGACGCTCGGCGCCCAGCTGGCCACCAGACACCTGCTCGACCTCGGTCACGAGACCGTCCACTTCGTCGGAGGGCCGGACGGCTGGATGGCGTCGGATGCGCGCCGCCGCGGCTGGCAGACCGAGCTCGCCCTCGCCGGCCGGGTGACGCCTCCCGAGTTCACGTCCCCGGACTGGTCGGCGGAGTCCGGCTACCGGGCAGGGGTCAGGATCGCCGCTGACCGCTCGATCACCGCCGTCCTCGCGATCAACGACGCGATGGCCCTCGGCCTGATCAAGGCGCTCCACGACAACGGGGTCTCGGTGCCCGGGGACGTAAGCGTCGTCGGCTTCGACGACCGCGACGAGTCACCGTACTTCCTTCCGGCGCTGACCACCGTGCGGCTCGACTTCACCGAGGTGGGCCGTCGGGCCGTCGAGAGCGTGCTCCGCTCGCTGCGGGGAGAGGCGCCGGAGACCATCCCGCTCATCCAGCCGGAGCTGAAGGTGCGCGACAGCACCGCGCCGCGCCGCTGACGCGGTGCGCTGCTGACTCAGCGCGCGGTGCCTGAGCCGGTGAGCGCCCTGGCGCTCCGGATGAAGGAGGCGGCGAGCGTGTCGGCGTCGTCCAGGTAGCCGGCGACCATCGCGCCGTCGCGGATGAGCATGAGGTCGTCGGCCGTCCCGCGTGGGTCGCTCAGGCCGAGCGGCTGCACGATCTCGCCGAACGTGGCCTTGCACCAGGCACGGTGGGTGTCGACCTCGATGCGGACCTGGCTCGTCGCATCCGGGTACTCGGCGGCCGCGTTGATGAACGGGCAGCCGCGGAAGCCCTGCTCGCACGCCATCGAGCCCAGCTGCTCGGCGATCAGCTGGAACACCCGGTCTGCGCTGCCGCCGGCGGCGGCGATGGCGCCGGTGATGCCGTCGCGTTCCAGCTGCGCCCTGCGCTGCAGGTGCGCGACCACGAGGTCGTCCTTGCTCTTGAAATGACGGTAGAAGGTGACCTTCGTCGTCCCAGCGCGCTCGATGACCTTGTCGACGCTGACCGCGCGGAGACCTTCTGCGTAGAACAGTTCGGTCGCCGCCTCGATGAGTCGCTCCCGCATCGACGATTTCACGCTCCCGATCATAGGTGTTCTCCTCACGTGCTCTTGCGCGCCCGGCATTCGGTGGCTACGGTCAATCCATGTAGAGTGACTAGTCATTCTACATGACATCCCTCTCGGAAGAACGGAACCAGAATGACCACGACAACACCGGATGCGCCGCCAGCATCCATCGCCGCCTCGCTTCGCCGCCTCTACTTCGTCCGCTTCGGCTTCGCCATCGTGTGGGCGATCATCGTCGGGCTCAGTGCGGCGAGCATCACGCCACTGAGCGCGACGCTCCTCGCGATCTATCCGGTGTTCGACCTGGTCGCGGCCGTCGTCGACCACCGGGCGTCGCGGGCGACGCGGCCGGCAGGGCTGCTGTACGTGAACATGGCGTTGAGCGCGCTCGCCGCTGTCGGGCTCATCGTCGCCGTCATGTCCGGCCGGTCCGCTGTCCTGCTCGTCTGGGGCCTCTGGGCGGTGACGGCGGGCGCGGTCCAGCTGATCGTCGGAATCTCCCGTCGCAGCCTCGGTGGTCAGTGGCCGATGATCCTGAGCGGCGGGATCTCCGTGCTCGCCGGTGTCGCCTTCGCGGTGCAGTCCGGAAGTGCGACTGCATCGCTCGTCGGACTGGCGGGATACGCGACACTGGGAGGCATCTTCTTCCTGGTCTCCGCCATCCGACTGAACCGCACGGCCACGGGCGCCGCCCGCTGACCATCCACGCATTGCCCGATCAGCGAACACCGAAAAACACAAGGAGAAACACAATGTCCACGAAGATCACCATCATCATCGACAACCCGACCGACCCTGCCGCCTTCGAGGCGGCCTACCAGGAGCTGGAGGGAGTCGCCCGCCGGCTCCCCGGGCTGCGCCGGCTCGAGGCGGCGAAGGTCTGGCCGAAGGAGGACGGCACTCCGACGCCCGCGCACCGGACGCTCGACTTGTACTTCGACAGCTACGAGGACGCGTCGGCCGCCGTCGCCACGCCGGCCGCCGGGGAGTTCTTCCAGGGTCTGGGCGGAACCGGCACGACGTTCACCGGCCTGTTCTCGGAGATCGCGGCAGCCTGAGCGGAGCGCGCGGAGTCGGCCGGATCAACCGGCCGATCCGGCGGCGTTGACGCGCAGGCCGTCGAGCAGCAGCCGGACCATCGCGTTCGGGCTGCCGTCCGCGGACGGCGCCCGGTGGCTCAGGTCTCCGACCGCTTGCAGCAGGCCGAGTGCGTCGACGCCGGAGCGCACCTCCCCGGCCGCCTCCGCGGCGTCGAGCAGTGACCGGATGGCCGGGCCGAGCTTGGCGGCGAAGTAGTCGGGGAGCGCGTCGAACGCGGGGTCTCCCGAGCGGAGAGCGGCGGAGAGGCCCTGCTTCGTCGCGACGAACCGGGTGAACCGCGAGATCCAGAGTTCGAGCGCTTCGCCGGGCGCGTGGGTCGCCAGCAGGTCGGCGGCCGCCGCGGCGGTGCCGTCGATCTCCGTGGTGAACACGGCGGCGACGAGCTCGGACCTGGTGGGGAAGTGGCGGTACATCGTCCCGACGCCGACCTTGGCAGCGGCCGCGATCTCTCGCGCCGGCGCGTCGACGCCGGAGCGCGCGAAGACGTCGCGGGCGGCCGCGAGCAGTGCTTCCTGGTTCTTGCGTGCGTCGGCCCGTGCGGGGCGTTGAGCGTCGGCGTCGGTAGCCACGGCGAGGTCCTCTTGCGTAAACGGAACGGTGTTCCGTATAGTGGTCAGCATATGCGGAACGTCGTTCCGTATAGCGATCCTACAGGAGGACCCCATGCAGTACCGCACTCTCGGCCGCACCGGAATCAAGGTCACGCCGTACGCCCTCGGCGCCATGATGCTCGGCTCGTTCGGCAATCCCGACCGTCAGGAGGGCATCCGGATCATCCACAGGGCCCTCGACGCCGGCATCAACTTCGTCGACACCGCCGACCGCTACGGAGACTCGGAGGAGGTGGTCGGAGAGGCGCTCGCCGGCCGACGGGACGATGTCGTGCTCGCCACCAAGTTCTGGGGGCCGGTGGACGACGATATCAACCACAGGGGCGCATCCCGCCGCTGGATCATGCAGGCGGTCGAGCGCTCGCTCCGCAACCTGCGCACCGACCACATCGACCTCTACCAGCTGCACCGCCCAGACCCGGACACCGACATCGACGAGACCCTCTCCGCGCTCACCGACCTGGTGCGTCAGGGCAAAGTGCGGGCGATCGGCACGTCGTCGATGCGCGGCTCCGAGATCGTCGAGGCGCAGTGGATGTCCGAGCACCGCGGCTTCGAGCGCTTCCGCACCGAGCAGCCCAACTACTCGATCCTCGACCGCGAGATCGAGCGCGAAATCCTCCCGGTGGCTCAGCGCCACGGCATGGGAACCCTCGTCTACAGCCCGCTCGCCGGCGGAGCACTGACCGGCAAATACCGCGCAGGCCAGGCGAACGACAACTTCCGCGCGAGCACCGGGATGCGGCACTTCCACGACGAACGCCGCCTCGCCGCGATCGAGCAGCTGATCGCCCTGTCCGACGAGGTCGGCATCCCACTGACCCACCTGGCGATGGCGTTCGTGATCGCGCATCCGGGTGTCACATCGGCGATCGCCGGCCCCCGCACGATGGAGCAGCTGGAGGACACGCTCGCCGGCGCAGAGGTCACCCTGTCCGACGACATCCTCGACCGCATCGACGCGATCGTCCCGCCGGGAGAGAGCATCGGCGCGATGGACATGGTCTACCGCGGGCCGGAGGTGGCCGACGCGCGGCTGCGCCGACGCGCTGCCGATTTCCGGGCGGCGGGGTGAAGAAATGGCGGAGAATGGGGGATTCGAACCCCCAGCGGGGCCCGCACGTGCCGCGCGGGACGGCCAACTTCCGCGGAATTCCGCGGAAGTTGCATCTCCTGTTATCTCCGTGATTTGCCCCGATCTCAGTATTTTGTGGGCAAAGTGTGGGCACGGAAGTGGTCTGCGAGGAGGCAGCCTTCGTACTGGCGCTTCGCCGCCGCTGATCGCGCACTACCCAATAGGGTGAAGTCCTATGACCAGTGCAGGAGGCTCGGCGAGCGGCTCTCAACGACGCCGACCCTCGAGCGGCGCGACTGGGGAAACCGATCCAGCCGCTGAGCGCCTCGCTTACCTCGCAAGACTGATCGAAAATGTCGACGCTCACGCTTCCACATTCTTTGACCTTGCTGCTCCGGCATCTGAGCTCGAAGCAGACGACGCGCAATTGGGACCGTTTCAGCTCAGTCATCTCGTCGGCCATTGCCTGGCAGTGTCACTCGATGCGCAGCGGACGGTGTTGCTCGTGCTGCGTAATCCCGAGACAGGCGGACTCCGCGTCCCGATGATCGGACTTTATCCACTCCTCCGCACGGTCATGGAGGCGAATTCGCTGGCCATCTGGCTGCTCATGCCAGATGATCGCGCGGAACGATTGCGACGGGCGATTCGAGCGCGAATGGACGATGTCAAGCACGACACGAGCTTCTCGGTCGCCGCCACGGAGGTCGAAGTGGGAGACGACAAGCCGACGCTGTCGCGGAAGAACAAGATGCGTCGCGATCGCGAGAAAAGCGCTCGGGAAACCAAGCGGCAATTACGAGACCTCGCCACTCAAGCTGGCATCAGTGTCGATGACGTGAACGTCGGACTGCCTGGTTTTGGCTCCATCATTGGCGAAGCAGCTCCCGCTCTTGGCCTAAGCACCAACATCCCCAAGGCCACTTGGCATTTCGTCAGCGGCCTGACTCATCCGTCATTGTCGCGGTCGGTGATGGGATCGAACGTCGAATGGGTGGACGAAGACCCAACGTCACAAGCGCTGTTCACGGCGAACTTCGACAACACGGCATGGGCGATGGACGCCGCAATCTACTCTCATTTGACGGCACTGAAGCTTGTGGCCTGGCGTGGTGGCAGGCCGGAACTGGTTTGGTCGCCGGGACCAGACTTTGCTCCGCCACCCGGATATCGACGCGTGTGACACGAATTTGTGGCATGGCAGCCGAACGACTGTGTTGGCTGAACTAGTAACCCCGTCAAGACTGTTGGTGCTCTCGCCGCCGCATCGGGGAGTCTTTCACTCGGGCGGCTCTTCTAGATCGAGCAGGCCGTCGCTCGAAAGTAGTGCGGCCAACCTGGAGACCTCCTGACGAATTCGCTCCATGCGGTTGCGAACCTCCAAGTCCATATCGCGCAGGTCAGGGTCGTTACTGGCCGACTGCACCTCGAGGACGATCCTTAGACGCTCAAGTTCTCGCCGGAGAGTCCCTAGTTCACGAATTGAGGCCAGCATCTCGATATCGGATCGCTCGGCCGCAAGTCGCGGCCGATACGAACTCGCGGGTATTGCCGCGAACCAGCAGTCAAATTCCGCCGCCGTCATCTGAGCGAAGTCATCGCTGAGGTTAGGGAGATCGACCTCTGCATTCGGGCTGCCCATTGGGGCGAGGAGCATCGAAGGTGGAACGTTGAGTCCTCGCGCGACATTCAGGAGCTGGCTGACGCTGATGTCTGCCTTTCGTCCAGACTCGATGTTCTCCAGCACCGCCTCGGTGACATTGCCGCCTGGGATAGCGTCGGCCAACTCGCGTGTGGTGCGGAACCCACGCTGTCGCCGAGCCAGTTTGATCCGCACTCCGACCGTCTGCCCTGCTCGAAAATCCGCCATGTTGACAGACTAATGCAGCCCCTGTTGTCAATCCAGCGATTAGTGGTATTGTCAGTTTCACAACACATGAAAACTCTCGTTGTCGAAACGGAGGATACGAGATGATTGGGGAATTCATTCGGCCCGCTGACGCGGCCGAACTCACGGGACTTTCGGTGGCGGCGCTGGCACAGCTTCGCTACCGCCACCAGGGGCCGCGCTTCTACAAGCCGACATCGCACCGGGTCTATTACAAGCGCGCGGAGGTGATCGCATGGCTGGAATCCGGCATTCAGACTGCGACGTCGATGCTGGCGTAGCGGCATCGGTCGACACTCCGGCCGGGCCCATTCAGGAGTTCGTGGACGGCTACTTGGTGCCCGTCGATCCAATGGATGCGGTTCAGTGCGAGAGCTGTCAGTAGAACAGCCGGTGCACCCCGGCGCGCCGCCACAGCGCGACCCCCCTTCGGGGGTAGCGTGCGGCACCAAATGGAGCGGCTGATTCTTACCCCACTTGCCGTTACGCCGGACTCGCGATTCGAGTCAGGGCGGCGGTGACGCATCGTGGCTGAGACTCCCGCACTTCAGAGTCGAAGTCGCCGCTCCACCATCGAACCCGAGGGCGCCGCCCCGAACCCCATGACTTCGGCGCTGCTCGGCTCATCCACCATCCGTTGCCCAGGTGGGCTTTCGCGCGCCCATGCGCGCCAGGTCGCACCGCTGTTCTAACGGGCCTGACGGCTCGAACCCGGTCCTTCGCATTAGCCACATCCATGCAAGGAAGGTTGTGATCTCGTGGCTGGAGGAAATCAAGTCGCGGTGGTGGACGATCGTCTCGGAGAACTTCTCCGCACCGTCGACAGCATGCGCTCATTCGTCCGATACCGTCTTTGGGGTCGGCCGAACGATGTCGATGTCGTTCTGCAAATCGTGCGGGAGTCGGTCTGGCGCCGCTGTTCCGCGTATGACCCGGCGAAAGGGACACCGAACGCGTTTGTGTTCGGGATCACCCGCCATGTGGTCCTGCGTGAACTGCAGCGCAAGGTCGTTGAGACCGATGAGTTGCCGGCGGACATTCAGTCGGGCCGCGACATCGACCCGCTTGATGCGCTGATCGGTCGGTTCGAAGCCAACCGGTGGATGAGCCTGGTCGCCGATTTCGTCGGCTCATCCGACTGGGTCGTGGTGGGCGAGTTGGGGCTCACCGATGGTGACGGCGATCGCGTGGCTGACGCGCACCACCTCTCTGCGCGCGGGCTTCGGACAGTTCGCGAGCGCGTGAGCCAGGCGGCGCACGCCGTGCGCGCTGCACTCGCGGCCGCTGATGCAGGCCTTCCACTCACTGGCTCCGTCATTGTGGGATGCGTCCCTGAGCGGGGCGGCTTCCGGGAGGTCGCCGAGATGATCGACGACGACGCTGAGACGATCGCCGCGACACTGCATATCCACGCCGGATCGGCGAGAGCGCGGATCGCGACGGCGAAACGGCTGATGATGATCGCCCGGACCGTTCTAGAGCAGGAGGCCTCGGCATGATCACGGCAGGAGCCGCTGCCGCGCACGCAGTCACCCATCCAAAAGCAACGCGGAATCTGCTGATTGTCGTCGCTTTCCTTGTCCTCGTCGTTCCTGCCAGCTTGGTAGCTCTGCCGGTCACGATGGTGCTCGCGATGGGCGCCAACGCGTTCGGCGGCGGTGGGGGAGTGTGTGGCGGCTCCGCTCCCACCGTGTCGGCCAGCCAGAGCGTCGACGGGTATCGGCCGGACCAGTTGAGGATCGCCGCGACGATCATCACCGTCGGCCAGCAGATGAACATTCCACCGCACGGTCAAACGCTCGCGCTGATGGTTGCAATCGGGGAGTCCGGGCTACGGAACCTCGACCACGGCGACGCCGTCGACAACACCACCATCGGGGTCTTCCAGCAGGGCGCCGGCTACGGCACCCGAGCCCAACGAATGGACCCAGCCACTGCAGCCGTGGCGTTCTACACGCGGATGCTCCACGTACCGGATTGGCAGACCGCCGCTCCGACCTTGGTCGCCCACGCCGTCCAGATCAACGCGGACCGGAATCACTACGCACCCTTCTGGGCTCCTGCCCAACACGTCCTCGCGGCGCTCACCGGGGCCACCGCCGGCGCATGCCAGATCCCGGTGGACGCCCGCGCTGCGGCGGCCGTTCTAGTGCAGGCGATCCAGGCAAAGAAGCTGAACTTCCTCGAGGCCCGGTACCAGCAACAGGTCGTCAACATGGCTGATGGGACCGCGACCCCGAACTGCGTGATCGACGGACACGTCCTTCAGCTCATCGTGGTCGCCGTCCAGTCGTTCCAGCAGGTCGGCATCAGCGACCTCAACCGCCGCTGCACCGGCACAACACCTGGCGCCGGGACCAAATCGGCGCACTGGAAGGGCAAAGCCGTAGATTTCTACGCCCTCAACCGTCGCTCGCTCACCGGTGCGGACGACCTCTCCCTCCAATTGATCCATGTGCTGGATCCCTACGCCCCGCACGGGTCGAGCGCCGGTCAAAGCGACTGCCGAGCCCAGTCGGGCGTGGCAGTCGGCCCGCTGATGAATATCACCCACACCTTCGCCGATACCTGCAACCACCAGCACATTCAGGTGCCCTGACCAACCCAACTCACCAATGCGCGCCAAAACCCACCCCGAACCGGAACATGTAGGTGAAGGCGCAGACGAGAACCGAGGTGACTTGAGATGAACAAGAAGCTGATCGCAATCGGGGCACTCCTGCCATGCCTGGCGCTGGTCGGCTGCGTCTCCACGGGGCCCACCCGAAACCCGTCATTCACGACCGTTGCGCCGGCCAAGCCGACGCCGACTACGTCGCACGCTGCAGTACCGGCTGCGGACGGCATCGTGGACACCGTCTACGTCCAGGTCTTCCCTGGCCGCACCTTCAAGTCGAAGCACGGCTGCCGGTGCACCGTCCCGGATTCGAACCAGGAGCTTTTCCCTGCCGGGACCCCCGTGGTGTTCATGAAGCTGACGATGACCGGGGAATGGAAGCCTTCGCAGGGCAATCAGACCTACCAGATCGTCACCGGCACCACGTTGAAGGGAACCCAATTCGATGGGCGCCCCGAACCGGCCGTCCTCGACACCGCTGACGGACCCGCTGCCGCGAAAGCCGCGGGACTGCCCTGGCTCCCCACCGGCCTCTTCGGTAGCAAGACCGACTGGACAGTACCGAACGACAAGGAACGCTCCTTCGCCGCCGCCTGGTACCTCCCGGCCGGCGTCGACCGCCTCCTGCTCACCGTGGACGTCCCCTCCGAGGGACAGCCGCTGCACCTGATCGTTCCACTACCGAACGCCGCCGCGAACGCGAGCGGGGAGTGAACCTCATGGACCTCCTGCTCAATCTGCTCGGTCTGCTGCTGATCGTCGGAATCGCATTGCTCGGCATCGCCGGCAGCGGACTGCTGACCGCCAAACGGATGGCTGAGATGAGCGAACCCACTTTGAACACAGACACCCCGGAAAGGAATACCGAATCATGAACGCACTCAACGAGGCCCTGGTGACCGTGCACTCCCGCGCGATCACCGTTCTGACAGTGGCCAACCCGTCACCGGACTTCTCCGGCCCTGGCGTTTCCGCGCTCCAGTCGATCGCGAACGTCGTGTTCGCCATCGTGCTCTCGCTCGCTGTGATCGGGGGACTCATCGCCGCCGGATTCATCGTGGTCGGCCACATCTCCAGCAATGGCCGGGTGCAGAAGATGGGCATGGTCGGGCTGGTCAGCTGCATCGCCGGCGTCGCCGTCGCAGGGGGCATCGCCGGACTGATCAACTGGGGTCAGTCGCTGAAGGTGGCGTGAGCGTCATGTTGGTTCTCTCCGCGCCGCCCGATCCGTTCTCGCCGAACTACGGCTGCTTCCTCTCCGACTTCAGTTGCCAAGCCTCACAAACGGTGGCCCGGTTCATGGCTTCCACCATCCGCAATCTCGGCGACTTCATCGCCACCATGATCGCCGGGGCATTCAACACCAGCATTGACCAGGGCAGCTGGAACATCGCCCACTCCCAATTCCTGTTCTGGGTCGCCGTCACCGCACCGGTCATCCTGATCGTCGCGCTTGTCCAGATCGGGATTGCAATGATCTTGCAGGATTGGCACCGGATCGGCCGCACCGCCGCCGGCGCTGCGCTCGCCATCCCGTTCTCCGCGATCTGCGTGTGGGGGATGCAGAAGGCGTCCGGTGTCACCGACGCCATCACGTCCAGCCTCACCACTACCGTTCAAGGCGGCGACCTCAGCAAGGGGCTGCTGCGCGTGATCGGCATCCTCGATGTTTCGAAGCAGGCCCCCAACGCCGTCATGCACGACTCCCAATTCGCGCAGGGCGGCGTCATCTTCACCATGGTGTCGGAAGGAGCGCAGGGACCGGCCTCGGTGGGCGAATATGTGATGGCGCTGCTCGTGGTCGGCCTGATGATGGTCGCGTCGCTGTTCCTGTTCATCGCCATGTCCATCCGCGAGTTCGGTCTGCTGGCTTTGGCTGCAATGGCTCCGGTCGGCCTGATGATGATCGGCCAGCCCAAGCTGACCGCGTGGGCGCAACGGTGGATGAACCTCACCGTCGGGCTGCTGATCGCTAAACCGCTCGCAGCGGGCGTCGTCTTACTCGCGGTGGAGCTGACCAAGGCCAGCTTGAGCATCGGGGTCATCCTGATCGCCGCCGGCGCGGTGATCGCCGCCTCGTTCAGCCCGCTCTGGGCCACCAAGCTCGTCTCGTTCGCGGGAGCCGAGGTCGGCACGGCGCTTCATCACCGGTTCTCAATGCGCGACCAGTTCTCACGCGTCAACACCGCCGCAGCACCCGTCCGGTCGGCTGCTCGGGTCATCAAGGTTGGGAGATAGCTCATGACCACGTTTATCGCCGACCAATTGATCAGCGACGAGGGCGCACCCCGCGTCCGGTTCGCCGCGCGTGAGCGCCGGGGGATCTTCCTCGGGCTGACGTTCCTGCAACTGGTTGTGGTGGGCGGAGCTATCGCCATTCTGCTCGCGACCCTGTTCATCAATGCCAACGCGATCTGGGTGATGCTGCCAATCGTCGCCCTCATCGCCTTCTTCGCCCTCGCCACATACCGGCGCGAACCCGTCCTCATCATCGCCGCGCAGGCCGCCCGGTACGCCTACCGAAGCATCGCCGGACAGACAGTGTTCCGCCGCGACGTCTGGCTGCGAGTCACCATGGCGTCCTTGAAGGTCGGCCACGCCCAGATCGAAGCCGTCACACCGACAGTGACCTCGAAGTTTCTGCTGCCGGGTGCGCTCGGCGACGTGCAGGTCGTACAGATCCCCGGCGCCGGCGCGTTCATTTACAACGCCCGCGGCCGCCTCGCCTCCGTCACCGTCCGGGTCGGATCCCGAGCATGGGCGCTACGCGACAAAGGCACCCAAGAAGCCGCCTACGACGGCTTCGTCGAATGGCTCAGCTCGCTGGAAAGCCTGCCCGGCGTCCGGGAGACCGCCATCCGTATCCGGGTCGACCGCGCGTCGTCGAACGAGTTGCGCGACTACCTGTTGGCTCGCGAGAGCGAACATGCTCCGCAGGTCAGCCCCGAGCTGCGTCAGCAGTATTGGGATCTGACCCAGACCGCGTCCAAGCGGTCGATGGGGTTCACGAATTTCGTCACTCTCACTTTCGACACCGGCATTCTGAACGCGGCGATCCGCGACGCGGGCAAGGGCCTGACCGGTCTCGCTGCTGTGCTGAAGGAACGGGTCGCCGGCATCGAGGCGTCGATGGAACACGCCCGATTGACCCCAGCCGGTTGGCTCACCTCGGACGACCTCGACGAACTCCTGGCGCTCTCCGCCGACCCCGTTTCGGCGGCGACCCGACGCGAGCAAGGCGCCGCGACGGAGGCGCACCCTGCACCGCCGGTGATGGGGATCGATGAGGGCTGGGACACGATGCGGGTGGACCAGTCCTGGCATCAGACCTTCTGGGTGGCCGAGTGGCCGCGCACCGACGTCCGCACTGGGTTTCTGGAGCCGCTGCTTTACGCCGGAGATGCGACCCGGGTTATCACGCTGCAGGTTCGCCCGGTGGCGACGCATAAGGCGCTCGCCCAGCTGAACCGCGCCCAGTCCGACATGGAAACGTCAGCCACCATCCGGATGAAACTCTCCTCCCGAATTCCGCTCACACACCTCCGCGAGGAAGAGGACCTTGCTGTGCGGGAGCACGATCTGGTCGATGGGTTCGGTGATGTGCAGTACCGCGGGTTCGTGACCGTCTCCGCCGAATCGAAGGATGCCCTGTCCAAGGCGCGCACGGATATCGAGCAGGCGTCACACCCGGCTCGGCTGGTGTTGGCGTCGATGTCGGGGCAGCAGGCGGCCGGGTTCGTCACCGGCGCTCTGCCAGTGCCGTTAGAGGGGGAGTGAGATGAAGCCCAATACCGTCATCGGCCGCATCCCAGCTGATGAGAAGCCTGGGGCCAACGGCCGCAACCGCCAGCCGGAATCCGCCGGCAAGGGTTCGAGTTGGAAGCTGGAGTCGACGGAGTTGCCGGCGTCGAAGATGCCGGCGTGGGGGTGGAAGCAGCCGCGCAATCTGCGCGGCCCACTGCGCGCCACCCCGCCAGCACACCGCTGCAGTTCCAAGGTCCTCGGTGGTGCATATCCGTTCCTGGCGGAGACGGGCGACATCCTGACCGGTGCGTACATCGGCGAGAACGAACTCTCCCGAGCCCCGTTCTGCTTCGATCCCTGGGACGCCTACTCGGCCGAGGCTGTCCGCTCGCACTCGGTCGCCATCCTCGGCGTCAAAGGCACCGGCAAGTCGATGCTTGCCAAGTCCTGGTCCTCCCGCCTGGCACGGCTGGGTCGCAAGGTCGCCGTACCCCACGACCCGAACGGCGAATGGGTGCGGGTCGCCGAGTATGTCGGCGGCACCTCCATCAGCGTTGGCCCCGGCAAAGCCGCCCGCATCAACCTGCTCGACGAGGGTCCGCGGGACGCGACGTTTTCCGATGAGGACTGGAACCAAAACGTACTCCAGTATCGCCGCGCCACGGTCAAAACGATCATCCGCCGGCTCCGCGAAGGCGGAAACCTAGAACCGGTCGAACACACCGCGCTTGACGTCGCGCTCGACGCGCTCCGCGGCCAGTCGACGGTCACCATCACCCACGTCTATAACCGCCTCGTCGACCCCGACACGGACCAGCCCGCTGAGGTCGCCGACGCCGGACACCGGCTCGCGCACTCGCTGCGACGGATGGTATCCGGCGACCTCACCGGGTTCTTCGACGGCCCATCCACGGTCCGCTTCGACGCGGACGCCCCGATGATGGTCGTCGACACCTCTGCGCTGAAGGGCGCATCCCCCGAAGCACAGGCTCTCGCCCGTCTCGCGACAGCGAATTGGATCCGCCGCTCCTCGCTCGGCGCCAACCGGCAGGCTCGGGTCATCATCCACGAGGAAGCCGCCGTCGAACTTCTCAACGATGTCTCCGGCGGTGACGGCCTCGCAGACCGGGTGGAAGACGAGAAGGTGGCCCGCCACCTCGGCACCAGCAACTGGTACCTGCTGCACCGGGTCGCCGACCTCGACGCGCTCGGCGACCGCAACAGCGCCCTCCACTCCCGGGCGCTCGGCCTCCTCGCCGACTGCGAGACCCGCATCTCCTACGCCCAACACTCAGGTGAGATCGCCCGGTCGCGAGAGATCCTCGGCTGGAACGACACCCAGGCCGACCTCGTCCGCAAACTCCACAAAGGGGAAGGACTGTGGCAGATCGGCCAGGACCGGGTGGCGAAAGTCCGCAACATATGCACCGACTACGAACTGCGCATCTTCCGCACCGACTCCCTCGGAGGCGAACGGGCATGAGAACTCACGGCACGTCCTGGACACACATCGCCCTCTATACGATCTTCGGCCTTGTCGTCGCCGGTGCACTCGCAACGGGAATCGCAGCGGGAACGATCCACGAGGTCTGCGGGGTCGGGGGTCAACCGTCGAGCGTCTTCGCCGGCCTCCAACTCGCCCTCGATGGCAGCGCCACTGGTTTCACTTACCCGTCAACCTGCGAGGCACCCGTCGCCTTGATTCGGGTGCTCGACGTGGTGGCGCTCCTGCTTGTCCTAGGAGCGGTCGCCGCCGCGGCGATCTGGTGGCTCCGCTACCGCCAATCCGACCGGCACTTCATCCATGAGCTCCGCGGCCGGGATGGGCTGGCCAAACCCAGTGAAGTCCGCAAGCACACCTCCGCCCGCACCGCCCTCCGCCGTGCGAAGGCTCTACGACCTTCTCTGGCCAATCCGACACCGTCGGCAGTCGGATGGAAAGTCGGCCAAGCCCACGGGCAGGACGTCTACGTATCGATCGAGGACTCGATCGTCGTCGAGGGCGCACCTCGGTCCGGTAAGGGCTACCGGTTCATCATCAACGCCATCCTCGACTGGGACGGCCCACTGATCACCACCTCCACCCGCAACGACAACCTCTCCGCCACGATGCGAGAACGCGCCCGCATCGGCGAAGTGACCGTATTCGACCCGCAGGAACTTTCCGGCGTCCGCTCCGCCTTGAGGATCTCACCCGTCACCGGCTGCGAGGACCCGCTCGTCGCCGACCAGCGAGCCCAGGCGATCGTCGCCGGAACCGCCCTCGGCGCATCGAAAACCAACCAGGAATGGGCACAAGTGTCCTCCTCAGTCCTCTCCCGACTCCTGCACGCCGCCGCCGTCTCCGGTCGCGGCACCGACGCATTGGCTCGGTGGGGATCCAACCCGCGCCTCGCGCTGGAAGCAGTTGGCGTGCTCGCGAACCAAGGATCGCCAGGCTGGTCCGAGGACCTGGACGCGATCATCAACGGCGACGAGAAACTCCTCGCCAACTCCTGGTTCGGCGTCTTCGGCGCCCTCCGCCCGCTTTCCATTCCCGCGATCCGGAACGCCATGACACCCGGGCCGGGAGAGCAGTTCGACCTCGACCGGTTCCTCGCCGGATCCAACAGTCTCTATCTCGTCGGCACCGGTGCCGGCGCAGGGTCCGTCGGCGGCTTCCTCGGCGCCATCCTGGACGACATCGTCGAGACCGCCCGCCGCAAAGCGCTCGCCTCGCCCGGCTCCCGCCTCGAGCTCCCACTCGCCCTCATCCTGGACGAGATCGCGAACATGTTCTCCTGGCCCGCACTGCCGCGGATCATGGCCGACGGTGGCGGCATCGGCATTTCCACCGTCGTCGTCCTCCAAGCCCTCTCCCAGGCCGAAACCGCATGGTCCAGGTCCGAGGCAGACACCATCTGGTCCGCCGCCACCGCCAAGCTCCTCCTCGGCGGCGCGTCCGACGTCGACCACCTCCGCGACATCGAATCGCTCCTCGGACTCCGCCGGATCCGGAACACGGGCCATTCGTACAACGACACTGGATCCTCCACCAACGTCAACAACGAGAAGGTGCCGGTCATGACGATTGACGAGATTCGTCGCATGCCCGAAACAGTCGGGCTTCTCGCATACAGGACGCGTCGCGGGATCCTTCTAGACCTGCGCGGTTGGACCGACCGCGACGACGCCCGCCAGGTCAGAACGGGCAAGCAGCTCACCGAGCTCGACCAGCAAGTCGTGTTTGCCGAACAGTATCAAGCCGCGCTGGACCGCCGAGGATCTGCCCGGGAGGAACACTGATGTCCAACCGTCGTCGTCCCACTAGGGACAACAACTACCGCACCCGCTACCTCCATTCGCCAGTTTGGTTCGGCCGCCGGGACCGTTGGTTCATCGAGGAAGCACGCCGTGCCATCACGATCCGCTGCGCTCTGTGCCTCGGCGCAGGCAGCGCCCGAAACCTCGAGCTGCACCACCTCGACTACCGCGGCGTCACCCAGACCCCGCATGGCTGGATCGCTCATGAGCGCCACGAAGATCTCACCGCCCTTCACCCGCGCTGCCACGAATACGTTCACCAGCTCATCGAACGCGACCGCGCCCTCTCTGGATTCGTCTCCCGCCGCACCGCATCCCTCCAAGCCATCACGCGCCTCCGCGCAAAGATCGGCCGCTACATCGAAGCCCTGGACCAGCAGTGACCGACGACATCCCACTCGATGAACTCGTGGCCTCGCTCCCCGATACCTGGGACGACCAGGCACCCCGACGAACCCCGGGGATGCTCGGCATCGCTGTCATCAACTGGCGAACCCTCGACGACGCCGACGCCCCACAGGTCTGGGCCGAACTGCGGGACTGGGTCACCTGGTTCACCCACCGCTACAACCTCCCGATCCGGAAGATCCCGCCCTGCTGGTACAAGCACGGCGCGCTCGTTGAAGAGCTCTCCGCCCTTCGCACGGCCTGGCTTGTCAGCTTCGACAGCCTCGATGCCGGCTACGGACCTATCGGCTGGCACGAACGCCTCGCCGTCGCTATACCGAGACTCGCGACTTGGTACAACGGCGAATGCCACAACGGCCACACCGAACTTCAACAGATCGGCCACGACGCAGTGCCGTCGGGCTGGGCGGACTGGATCAGTCAGAGCCATTCGCAGCCGTAGCCGTAGAACCCCGGGGTTGCGCGCCTCCAGCGCGCATTTTCCCAGGCCCGATCGGAACGTGTATGTGAACGCGACCCGACGAAAGGTCGCCCAATCGAAAGGAACAGAACGATGAGCACACGAGTCCCGATCAGTATCGAAGGCAACCTCGTCGCCGACCCCGACTACGGCGAGTCCCAGAACGGCACGAAGTTCGCCAAGTTCACTGTCGCCGTCACCGACCGCAAGCTGGAGGACGGCAAGTGGGTCGACGGAGACACCCAGTACCACCGCACCACCGTCTTCGGCCGCACCGCCGAGAACGTCCGCGCCAGCCTCGCCAAAGGCGACACCGTCATCGTCAACGGCAACCTCGAGTTCCGCCACTGGACCGACCAGGCCACCGGCGAACCCCGAGCCGCCACCGAAGTTGTCGCCGACAGCGTCGGCCCCTCACTCCGCTACACCACCGCGGAGGTCACACGCCGCGCCCCAAAAGCTGACGGCCCGGACGCAACCGCGACCGGGCCGATCGTGAGCGGGTCGACTTACGGGCAACCGACGCTTGCCTAAGCTCGACACAAGAGGGGCTGTCCAGGAGGCAGCCCCTCTTGTGCTTCAACAGCCTTCGAACCTATCGCCGACCCTCGTCAGGTCCGATTTCCAAGGACCACCCGAACCTTTGGACCTTGCTAGAGCTAGGCACTCGATACCGCGAATCATGCACGACCTCTTGCCGCGAAGATGCCAAACAGGACTGACGCTGCAAGGGCGACCACCGTAGCGAGTCGAATCCACACCGACGGGCTCGGACTCAGCACAGCCACAAGCCCGGCTGCCGCCCCGACGACCAGCGCGGCCAAGGCAATACGCTTCCACCTTCGCGACTTAGGCCTGCCCGCATCTCGCGTACCGAGGTCGCCCTCTTCCGCCGGCTCGTAGTAGGAGGCCTGGAGCAATTCGATGTCGCCAGCTTCGACTACCACCCAATCCGTCTCTGACAAAGGCACAGGTTCCTCGGAGCCGCTAGATCGGGCGGAGAGGTCGCCCGACAGGGTGATTGTGCGGTGCGGGCTGTTGTCCGCATCATTGTCAAAATCCCAGAGCGTACCTGAGACCCATGCCCCGGACTTCAACGTAAGCCCCACTTTTACTTCGACACGTTCGTCCGGATAGAGAACCTTCTGCCAAGCCGAAACGTCCCTTGGGATGGCCGCTGACCACAGGAGCTTCATGCCGTGGTCGTGGGCCCATTTCGAACCAAGGAAGAAGCCCAAAAATGTTGCTGCCGCGAGTGCTAGCAGCGCCAACACCAGCGCCCATCCAAAGTTTGAGCGTGCCCACGAGAGGTCGCCATCAAGCATCGCTGTAATCGTGTTTGCTATCTCGGGAACTGATAGAGCGATAGCAACCACTACTAGGGCAACGACCGCGTCACAAACAGCGCTAACGAACACGACGCTGGCCGTCTCGCGAAACGCCGACCGCTTGCTCGATGCGTGATGCCCCTCGCGGGCGAAGACGAACGCTACGCCAGGGAACAGTGCGAATACATAGAAGGCGACGCCCCAGATGGAAGTTGGCACAGTTCTCCTCTCAAAAGGAGATAATGGCAGAGGGAGGAACTCATGGCTGAAAAGGCAAACGGTGAGTGGCGAACAACTGGCGACTCACAACGACTGGTTGAGAAGGGCCTTCAGCCCGCGCGGGTGCAATACCAGCCACCTGTTCGGCAGCCTTCCTCTCAGGCGATCCAGCCACCCCCTGCGCCGAAGAAGTGAACAAACCCGAGCCGCCGGCGCGGCACGAGGAATTTGGCCTGCAACCGGCGAGGGTCCAAGTGAGACCTCAGGCGCGGTCTTCGAGTTCTAAGCCGATCGTGCCCCCGGCAGCTCCGCAGCAAGCGGCCCAGACGACGCAGGCTCGAAAGAGCGACTGAGCGCAAGCCGTCGAAGTGCTCTGGGTTTCGCGCGTCCGTCCCCGGTCAAGCCGCTGGCGCTGTGCTCGCGTTCCGAGTTCTCATACGCTTGCATAGTGCTAGTCGAGGTGAACGTCCGCGTTTGTAGGTTTGAGAGTCCCGAGAAGATTGTCCGCTTCTACGCCGACGACCAAGCCGACTTTGCCACCATCATTTGGGCGGAATACTCCAAGGTTCTGGGAAAGCCCGTTACCGCAACGATCGAGCACACGCGGTGGTGGTGGGGGCCAGCCGACGACAGGACAGATCAATGGATGTTGGTGCCGACCGCAGGCTTAACCGTGGCCGATGTGGCTGGATTGCTCGGCGAGGACTTGCGTGCCGATCCTCCAAGACTCCTCGTTGGATGGGGCGGTCTCGGCGACGCCGGCTTGATTGCGCAACTCGTTGTTGATCTCCTGGCCGTGGCCGGAAATGTGCAACTCGTCTATTCCGGAGTATCTCGCGCTACTGGGGTGCTTTCGCGCCGCAGACAGATCGGGTCACGGCTCGCGGCTGCAGATTGGATTGAAACCGAACGGCTTTCCTCAGAACTGATCGAACCCGTGAACGCTCAAGCAGAGTGGCGGTTCTCTGAACTCGCGCTGCGGTTCGGGGTAGATCGGCGCGATGCAAGCCGTCTAATGGACGAATGCGGATTCGTACGAACGGGAACGGGGCAGTGGCGGGATTCGAAGGAGTAGGGCAACGATGTCACCCCCCCCTCTTTCACTCGCCCTAGGCGGCTGAATATCGAAAGGCCAAGACCCTGCCGGGCGCATCCCGCAGCAGCAACGGCCGTCGTTGGTGCTCACGTGGCGTCCCACTCGCCTCTCGTTCGCGATAGGAACACTTCGCGCGTGAATGACTCAACTTTGAGTTCTCGGGCCCTCGCGCGAACAGCGTTATCGTTCGAGACGACGATCCAAGTTGGACCAAAGAGGAGTGCTGCCGCTTCCCGCGTTGCGTCCAGCGCGCAGGCAATGATCATCGGGTCTGCTGCGCCCTTGTTCGCGTAAAGATTCAGGAGCGCCGTATCGCCCTCGCGTTCGGTCTCCATGACTACGCGAAGGAACTCGAGCACGCTGGAGGTTGTGGTGTATTCCACCGCCTCAAAGGCTTCGGCGTCTGGATAACCCGTCGCCTCTCGGAGTACCTCAGAAGGGAGTCGGCACCGCTCGCGGAAATAGGCGCTCGACCTCTGAGCTCGGGTGAGGTGCGACAGTGCGTTGTTGTCTAAGAGGTACATCTCCTCGTTCATTGGACTGCGGCTTTCAGTTCGCTGATCTTTGACGGGCCGATCCTGTTCAAGCACACGACGCGGCAGAACTCGCGTTCGGATAGGCGCCCTTCATCAACCGCGCGCAGCATGCGGCTCGTTAGTTCTTTGCCGCTGTACTTTCGAATTGCATTTACAGGCTTTGGCTGTCGCGGACGTGGCTTTGGCCTGCCACGAAACTCCGCCTCGAGTTCAGCGAGGTATCCAATGGCTTGTTCGGCGCTGAGCCGGGCAAGGCGCATAGCTCTTACAGTGATGGCGCTCGGAGTGACTTTGAATCGATCGGCGGCGATTTTCACTTCTTCCAGGCTTGCGAACTTGACGTGTTCTAGTTCGTCAGAGGGCATCAGGATCTCGCCAACGATGTCGTATTCGCGCCCTGCGTCGACTGCTGTGCTACTTGCGTTATAGCTCACCGGCGCGAAGACTCCGCGAGCCACAAGCACCGCCATAAGCACAAGAGTGAAGATCTGTCTCCCAACCGGCTCCTGGAAATCTCCGTGATCGCCACCCGCTAGGAAGATGTAGGGAACCTTCGAGTCACGCACCGTCATTCCGCTGAAGCGAACCTCGATGAGCTGGGGCATAAACCCTCGTACGCTCCTTGAGATAAGCACCTGATTGGCTTCAAGCCGCGCAATGATCAGTTCGAGTGCGGCATCCTTGGTCCGTGCGGCGCGGATCGAATCCATGTCGAGATGGAGGGCGTCGAGTAGCAGCTGAGCGTCTTCGTTCGCACTCGTTCCGGGTCGCTTGAGAAGCCCAACTATTTGGTTTTTGGTCAACGTCGGGTCGTGCTTCTTCGCCAAAGACTGCTTGCGCAGCAGGTCCTTGATGATCAGCTCCACGTCACGAAGCTGGACTTGTGCCCGCGTGTTGATCGTAAATGTGTCGGGTACGACGCCTTGAAGCAGCTTCTCGTTCTTCAAGCGGAGCTGAGCTTGAACAACAGGAACGGGCGCGAAGAACAGAGGGTGCGGGACCTCAGCCTTCCGAGAAAGCGCTAGGAGGTCTGAGTACGTGATCTCCGATGTTTCGAGAGCTCGCCGGTAGGGTGCTCTCCCATTGACGACCGAGTTCTCGAGTAGGTCGAAGAAAATCGCCTTCTCAATTGTCACCCGATCGCTGCCAATAATCACGTCCACTTGAAGGCCCCCGGTGATGTGCGCGAAGGTGACTCACCGACGAGAACTGGCTGGTGAGTACGCACGCGGCGCGAAACGACCGCCGTTGTCATTAAGGCCGGTGAGGACACGAAGTCAGCATTGCAGAGTTGGGCAAGATTCCTCGGCCCCCAAAAACGGGTATGCCGCCAACTGGCGTCCGAAGGTGGGTGATTCGAGTCCAAGTGTGTGCGGCCTGATAGACACTAGGCATATGGGAACGAAAGCGCCTCCGCCTCCGCGGCCTTTGGGGGTATCCAACGATGAAGCAGTTGAGCTGTGTCGGCAGTGGATGGTGTACCTAGGCGCGGCTGATTCGATTGCGACGGAGGGGGACTCCCGACAGGCCTGTGACCTCTACAGTTCTCGTTTCTTGGGTTGGGTAAACAATCGAGGTGGAAACCTCGATATCGAACTAGTCAAGCGTGCCGCTTTAGTATCTGCTGCGGATGGACGCAGGGCGCTGATCTTCGTCGCCGGCGGAGTCTATCCAGATGCCCAGGACGGTGCGGATGGTTTGGGCATTGGGATCCTGCGATTTGACCCATTCAGCGGTGATCTCGACGGCGCGAATCTGGTGGGCCGCCGGCTGCGAGACAGTGGTCTCTCGTCCAACTAGTTCGGGTCAGTTTCGGGTGACGTCTGCAGCGTGATGTGGAGTTGGTACGGGAGTCGTTACGGACTGAGCGGCGCGGTTGAGTTCTACGCGTGCGGCCGCGCGCGACTTCTCGATCGTCTCCTCGACAGAAACTCTCTCCATCGTTTCGACAAGTTGGGTTACCGCGGAGGATCCGTTTCGAGCAACGACGACGGCTTCGTTGTCCTGCTTGCCTCGAGTCATGCCGACGTACAAGCCAGCAGCATCGACGCCTGGCCCGACAACGGCAACATCCGTCGTCTCGCCTTGCACTCCGTAGACCGTGGTTGCGTACGCGAGGTGTAGGTGAGATATCGCGTACTCGTGAGTGATCTTGCGGAGGTCCGTTGAGTCGTTGGCTGACGCAAGCATCACATGTTGCGCAGAAACACTCCGAACTACCCAGTTTTGGCGATTCTGCACGTCGCTGGCGTTGTCATTGCGACGCGTCTGGACGACGTCGCCGACGAAGATCGGCTGCGCGGACTGTCCATACACAGCTTCGCGCGTGTCGACGGTGCCGGCGACTATGCGTCGGGCTTGGATATCCTCGCTCACGGCTTGAGCCTCCGCGTGCGTAGCGGCCACCAATGCGACGCTGAGTCCTTCGCGACTTGCCCTGAACCAGGCAGCGGTCATTGCCTCCCGGGCTTCCGTTTCGTCGTTTGCAAGCACGACGTGGCCAGTGTTGATCAGCTCCTCGGCAACCCTTCTCGCGTCTTCTGGCCCTTGCGGCTTGCGCAGTCTGAGGCTCAGATCCCCCCACGCAGGATCCTTGAATCGATGGATGCTGAGGAGCTCGATCTGCCGCGATGCCCGACGCCAGAAGAGCGCCATGGCGCCGGAGTGTCCTACCGGCAGGGCTTGGTGCTGGTCTCCTACGAGAGCGACGGACGCTCCGGTCCTGTGGACTACGTCAAGGAGAGCAGCTGCTGCCTCGAGGTCGAGCATTCCCGCCTCGTCCACGACGATGCGATCGCCCGGTCGGATACCGATACGCGGCCCGCAGTACTGCGTTCCGGTCGCGGGGTCTTCATCACCGATTCCTAGACAGGACCAAACGATCGCGCCCGCAGGACTGCTAGTCCATCGCCATCCGTAATCGTGCAACAGCTGGTGAAGGGACGATGAGGCGCTCTCCGCTTCGCGGCCTGCGACGGCGGAGGCCTTCTTCGTCGGCGCCACGATGATCATGCTGCGGCCTCGGCGGCGGAGAGCGGCGCCGGCTACCTTGAGCATTGTCGTTTTTCCCGTTCCTGCCGCCCCCGCAATAGCGACGATTCTGTCTGTTCCCGCGATCGAGGAGGCGCCTTTGAGTTGGCCATCGTCGAGCGTCCGCTCTGGTTCGATCGCGCTCGCAACAGCGGTGATTTCAGCGAACGGGACCACCTCGCCAGGTGCGGCCAATGCGTCGGTTCGCTGAGCCACACTGGCCTTGAGCGCTGCGGTCGACGTTGCCATTCGGCGTTTGATATGGGCAGGTATGTTGGGCTCTGTGAGCAGCGTCACGGTATGAGTACGGGTGGCACAGGAGACTATTTCGTCGAGGACCTTCGCGAGCTGAGCATGCTCGGCTGTCACCCCGGAGGCGGCGACCGCTCGGGCTGCTCCGGCTCGGACATCCATGTCGCTGAACCGGCCTCCAGTCCCGGTTGACCGAGCGTCCGCATCCACGATCGCCTTCGCCGCTAGGAGTTCGACGTCAAGGTTGTCGATGGCTACCGATTTCGGCACGACCGCAGATCGTGGCCCGCCGAGCTCTGGATCGGCGTGCAGAAGTTCGGCCATCACAACGGACGCCCAGTCCTCTTCGTCCAGTTGCCCCGGTTTGTTCGGCCGGCCAGCCGCCCATGCCCACTGATCGATCTGGGTCCGGACGGTGGCGGAAGGCTCCACGCCCGGGTGTTGTTCCGTCCACGCGCGGAAATGAGCTGCCTTGTTGGCTTCGATCTGTGCGGAGCGCTTCGAAAGCGGTCGCACCAGATGCTGCAACTGCGCGATCTCCCCATCCGCATTCAGCGTGAAGCCCTTGGCAGCCAGCGCCGCGACCCACGCGGGGTCCGTTCGAGAGGCAAGGTCACCTTCGGCGTTCACGACGTTCTGGAGCCGCAGCGCGACTCGCGTGTCGACGTTCGACCATTTGCCGTCGAGGCCTCGGACTTTGACGTTCAGCCACAGGTGGCGGTGCTTGTGCGGGTCTAACGAACGGGACCGTTCGTGCCGCAGCTCGACGACTTCGATCCGGGCGAGGTCCTCCCGAATGGCGCCCTGCTTCCCGCGACGGGCGTTGAGCTCCGACTGCCACAACTTGATGATCCGATCCCGCAACCGGTCCTGCAGATCCTCATACGCGGCCGCCAACTCCGGGTCCAGCATCGCCGCGATCGAGAACGACTTCGGCGCGTTGATCGTCGCATCCAGAATCAAATCCGCAACCGGAGACTCCAGATCCCGACCCCGCCGCTCCCCGGTCAGCGGATCGACACCGTCGACCCAATCCCTTAACTGGGTCCGGGTGAGCAGGTCGTCACGGATGGCGCCGTGCTCCACGATGTACCGGGTCATCACCGCATCCGCATACCCGGCCGCAGCCAGCGCACCGTCCGCGGTCCTGGCAGTCAGGGTCGCATCGCAAACGCCGCCGAAGGCGTAGCGCACCGCCTGCTTGACCCCCTGGGCCGCTTGCCCGCGCTTCCAACGCGCAACTCCACCTCTCACACTTACACGTTCCGGTTGCGCGCTCATTTTGGCGCGCAAATCGCACATTCATCTCAAAGAGTGCCTACGTGCATTGGCTTTTGTTGTTTCGTTTCTTTTGCCGCGGTGTCTCCTTCGTTCTTGGTGTCTTTGGCCTCCCTGGGTCCTCGTCCTTGTCCTCGTCGTGTGTTCTTCGTCTTTGCTCTCTGTTCTTTGCTTCCTCGCCAGCTACTTCGAGATTTTCGACTTCACCGTTCTCTACATCGATGCCCAGCCGACGTATGGCGCGCCTTTGGTGGCGGTGAGGACTTGGCTGTGAACGAGACGCTGATGTGCCGGATGGGGCTGGCTCCGCCTGTAGCGTTTGAGGCGCCATTGCCGGGCTTTTTCGCGGGCGGGTCTTACGGGAATCTTCCTTCCATCTCGCGCTGGGGGTCCTGCTGGCCTCGCTCCAATCGAGTCACGTGTCCCGTAGACCGACCGTTCACCGGTCAGTGGGGTCTGGCGGACTATGTGGGGTGACGCACGCGGCGCGGCTCGTTTCCGGCTCACGCTAACGGTGACGCGTCGCCCCCAGCGATAGCGGGCCACAGCGTGGCCACAACGCGCTCAGCGAAGTCGACTGGCACTTCACGTCCGTACCGATTGAAGTCGGCGAAGTAGCTGCCGAATGACAGACTGACGATCACGTCCACGTCCACGTCCTCGCGCACGTGGCCTCGTCGTTGAAGCTCAGTGATCACGTCAGCGAGTTCCTGGCATCTAGGTTGGTTCGCGTGCTCTCTCATCTGCGCAAGCAGGCCTGGCTCGCGCTCCGCCTCGGCCATGAAGTTGCCGTGCAGAGTCATCGCCCGCGGATTGTGGAAGCGTGGGTTGATCCGACGTACCGCCTCGACCATCGCTTCTCGTGGAGTGAGGGCATCGAGGTCTAGGGGCGGGTACGCCTCGCGCTGCTTGCGCAACCCGTACTGTATGGCTTCGACGACCAGCTCGTACTTGTTTGGCCACCGCCGATACAGCGTCGGTCGTGTCACACCGGCGTCGGCCACGATGTCACCGATCGTCGTCGACGAGTAACCCTTCGTCGCGAGCAGCTTGCGCGTCGAATCGATGATGGCCTCTTCAATTGCCGGGTCGCGGGGTCGACCGCTGGCGTTCGCCTGCGCCCCCGCTTTCATGTTCTTGCCGGACATCCGGATCCCTTCCTGATCGCGCCGCGTGGCACTGCGTGGCTCGCGTTCCGTTACACAACTTGACTGTAACGGACGAGCGCCGCTACTGTGCAGATAAGGAGTTTCGTTACAGCAAATGGTTGTAACGAATCCCGTTTGTATCCCACTAACGAAAGGAACTCGCATGACAGCGAACCCTGATGGCTACGTGACCGTCCTCTGGGACGCGAGGGCCAAGCCCGGCAAGGAGGACGACCTCAAGGCGTTCATCGCTGCCGCCGTAACGCCGTCCCGTAACGATCCCGGCAACATCGATTACGAGGCCCACGAGGTCGAAGGCCAGCCCGGCTCGTTCGTAATCTACGAGCGTTGGGAGAGGCGCGCTAGCCTCGACGCCCACCTCAGCGCGCCTCGGATGGTGGCACTCGTGCCGGAGATGCTCGAGCTGATCGACGGATCCATCGAGGACGGCATCCGTTTGCTGCGTCCCTTCCGGCCCGCGGCCTGACCCGAGAGAAACAAGAAGCTGGAAAGGCAAGAAACACATGACAACAACTCTGATTACTGGCGGTAACCGCGGACTCGGCTACGAGGTCGCCCGTCGTCTGATCGACGCAGGCCAGAACGTCTGGATCGGTGGCCGCGACGCGGCCAGCGGACAGGAAGCGGCCGACCGCCTCGGCGCCCACTTCGTGCAGTTGGACGTGACGGACGATGCGTCCGTCGCAGCTGCTGTTGCCAACGTGCGAGCGCAGGTGGGGCACTTGGATGTCCTCATCAACAACGCAGGCATCCTCGGTGAGGTGGCAGCACCCGAGGACATGACTGCAGATCAGCTGCGCGATGTGTACGAAACGAACGTGTTCGGACTCGTACGAGTCACACGCGCGTTCCTTCCGCTGCTCCGAAAGGGCACCGACCCCTCGGTGATCAACGTGACCAGCGGTATGGGATCCTTCGCTCTGACGCAGGACCCCGCCCGGGTGGAATCGCAGTACACCCTCGCGGCGTACGGCTCTTCCAAGAGCGCGGTCACGATGCTCACCACGCAATACGCGAAGACCATCCCGGACGTCCGGTTCAACGCAGTCGATCCGGGGCAGACGGCCACGGCGTTCACCGGCAACGTCGGCCAGAGCGTCGCAGAAGGAGCCGAGGCAGCGGTTCGCATGGCCACCCTCGGCCCGGCCACGCCCACCGGAACCGCGACCGACCGCGACGGCATCCTCCCCTGGTGAGCTACCGGCCGCTACAGGCGCGGCGTCATCACCGACGCGACCCCGCTGATGGAGGTCTGACCGACCTCACTGTGCGGGCCCATCCGCAGAACATCGTCGACGCGATCCAAGACCCAGCCGACGCCACGATCGCCGCCGTCACCGCGCGCTGACTCGCTGTCGTCCCGCTGACCCCTGTCCAACCGACTCCCCTGTTCCACCAACGCTCAAGGAGACCGCATGCCCACCGGCAACCCCAAGAACCTCGCCCTCGAACCCGCCGCCCAGGCGTTCGTCGACGCCACCGCGAACCCGCCGTACCTCTACCAGCTCGCCCCCGAGGACGGACGCAAGGCCGTCGACGGCGTGCAGGACGAGGAGATCTGGAAGCCAGAGGTCGACGAGGAGTGGATCACCGTCCAGGGCGGTCCCACCGGCAGTGTCCCCGTCCGCATCGTGAAGCCGAAGGGCGCCACCGGCGTCCTACCCGTCGTGCTCTACACGCACGGCGCGGGCTGGGTGTTCGGCGACGCGCACACCCACGACCGCCTGGTGCGCGACCTCGCCGTCGGCACCGGCGCGGCCCTCGTGTTCCCCGAATACGACCGTGCGCCCGAGCACCAGTACCCGGTCCAGAACGAGCAGTCCTACGCCGTCGCCAAGTGGGTCGTGCAGCACGGCGCCGACAAGGGCCTCGATGGATCCAACGTCGCGATCGCGGGTGACTCCGTCGGCGGCAACATGGCCATTGCGCTGAACCTCATGGGCGACGCGCGCGGCGACGTGACGTTCAAGGGCGCCGTTCTGTTCTACCCGGTCACCGATGCGAAGTTCGACACCGCGTCGTACGACGAGTTCGCGGAGGGATACTTCTTGGCTCGCGACGGCATGAGGTGGTTCTGGGACCAGTACGCGAAGAGCGAGACCGAGCGCGCCGAGATCACCGCTTCTCCGCTCCGAGCAACCGAGGAACAGCTCGCGTTCTTCCCGCCGACGCTCGTGATCAACGGCGAGGCTGACGTGCTCCGCGATGAGGGCGAGGCGTTCGCCGCGAAGCTCCGCCGTGCCGGCGTTGAGGTCACCCAGGTTCGCTACGCCGGGATCGTCCACGACTTCGTGATGGTCAACAGCCTGCACGACACCAGCGCCGCGAAGGCAGCCGTGGCCCAGGCCGTCTCGCACCTGAAGGCAGCACTGTCGGCCTAACCGGCCCTCGCAGGCGCGGTTCGCGACCCAAACCGCGGACCGCGCCTGCACCTTTCCCTGTTGCGATTGGAGATTCCGTGACCGCCCAGCCCGACCCGAAGCAAGCCCTCAAGCTGCGGACGGCGAACGCCACCGCTCAGGTCTGCCCTGACGGGGCCACGCTGACCAAGCGCGTTGTGACTCGGCCGGCCCGCATATTCGAGGCAGCGCTGCACATCGCCACCTCTGGCCTGGCTACACCGGCCGACCGCGACGGCGTCGTGCCGTGGTGAACGGTCAGCTTCGACGTCGAGACGACGCCGAGGCCCAGCGAGCCGCGACGCTGGAGCTGTTCTACGACCTCGTGTTCGTGTTCGCAATCACGCAGGTCTCGCATCTGCTCCTTGATCACCTCACTTGGGTGGGAGCTGGCCAGGCAGCGATCGTCCTGCTCGCAGTGTGGTGGTCGTGGAACTACACGACATGGGCCACGAACGAACTCAATCCGGAGACCAATCCCGTCCGCCTCCTGCTGATCGCGCTCATGCTTGGGAGCCTGCTCATGGCGATCGCTGTCCCGCACGCCTTCGGCAAGTACGGCCTTCTCTTCGCTGTTGCCTACCTCGCCATTCAAGTCGGCCGGCACGCCTTCCTCACGTTCGTAGCGGCAGACCGAGGCAGCGTCGGACGGGAGCAGGCCGGGCGCATTCTCGTCTGGTTCCTGATCGCCGGTGTGTTCTGGATCTCTGGTGGTATGGCCGAGGGCGGCTTGAGAGCAGGGCTGTGGTTGCTTGCGCTTGCCCTCGACTACATCGCTCCACGCATTCTCTTTCCGCTCCCCGGCCGACCGCGGCTTGCGGCGGGCTCCTGGCGGCTCGCTACCGGCCACTTCACCGAGCGATTCGGGTTGTTCGTGATCGCTGCAATCGGCGAGACGATCATCCTAACCGGGGCCACGACCGCCGGACAGGAACTAGACCCAGGGACCGTGGCTGCTTTCATCAGCGCCTTCGCCGGATCGGCAGCACTGTGGTGGCTCTACTTCAGGTCCACCCGCGAACTCAGCGAACGTTCCCTCGACCGTGAGGCCAGCCGAACCGGTCGTGCGCGGGACATTTACACGTACGGCCACGTGTTAGTCGTCGCCGGGATCATTTTGGCGGCCGTGGGCGACGAACTCGTGATCGCACACCCGTTGGAACCTTTGGGCGGTGCTGAGCTGATCGCAGTCGTCGCGGGTCCGGTCCTCTTCCTTCTTGCACAAGTCGCTCTGCAATTGCGGGCGATGCGTCGCTTGGGATACAGCCGGTTGGCAGCGATCACCGCGTGTGCGGCGCTGGGTTTGCTTGGCTGCGCTCTCCCGGCACTGCTGATAAGTGCAGCGCTTGTTGCGGTGCTCATCGCCGTGGCGCTGCTCGATCAGTTCAGCCGAGACAGCACACACGGGGTATACGGCGAAGGAGGAGCATCCAGAACCAAGCCTCAGCAGGATCGTGCATGACGGGAACCTGCCCATTCAAATCGTCGCCGCGGCCAGCTATGCACGGAGTGACCCGACGTCCTCGCAACTGGTCCGGGCTGACGCTCACAACCGGATCCAACGTTGTACGTTTCGGGGCGCGGGAAGCGCGACGTTCACGGTTGAAGGCCGGGACCGGGAATCGTCAGAACTCACGTCACCGAAGGCGGCGACGACCCTCGTCGCGATGAACATGCTTCCCCTGTCGGCTTCAGGTGTGACGACGTTCCCGCAAGGGGATCTTGGGTTCAGCTGGTCGTTGCAACACCACCGTGGTCAGGAGTGTTGCAGATGGGATCGAGGCTGGAACACCGCGTTCGGGAGGCGCGGTTCTGGGAGCTATTGAGACAGGGGCTCGGGCGGACGGCGGCCTGTGATGCTGTCGGCGTGGACCGATCTCAGACCTCGGTGACGAGTTCGAATTCGGGCTTGTCATGATTCTCGACGGGCTCGCGGCGTTGATCCCCAGCCTCGACACCAGACGCGCGTCGGACGACTAAGACAGCCGCAGCTCAGGTCACTGCATCGGTCTCCTCCCGCAGCTGATTGGGCATGCCGGCCACCGACCGGGGGGCTGGAACGTGAGAGATTGGCTGCCCTCAGCTCGCCAGTTGTGGTCAGGTAGGCACCGGCGGTCGCGGGCTCACCGTCTGAGAGGCCGCATCCAACGAGGCCGACAGCGATCCCGAGGCGACGCCCTGCTGATGCGCGTTGCAGGATGGGACGTCGGCCCGGGCAACGGTCTCCCGTATCGATAGACAGAACCGTTCGGAAGCGCAGCTGGAGACATCCCGCTGATCGAATTCGGCAATCGTCCCGTGAAGGCGCGGGAGGCCAGGGCCGTGTCCGGGTCGGAGTATCGACCCACGACGAGAAGCAGTTGGGGTGTCGTCCTTTCTGGGCATGTGCCTCCTCGCTCTCAGGGATGCGCAGGTGCGCTGGCATGGTGTGGTGGGGCGGCGGAGGGTGGATTGACAACGCGGTGCGGAGGGCGCGGTGGGAGATCGACATCGTGCCGTGGATCGCCGTCTCGCGTGACTCGGTCGTGTCTTCCCGATAGGACCTGCGAATGCGCTCTACGCAATGTGCGGGCTTAGGCTGGGACAACGGAGCCACCGCGGCGCCCATGAGGGAGCCAACATGTCGGCCGATTCCCGTTCTTCTGTTCCGTTGACGCTCGGCGTCCTCGCGGCCTCGGCGAAGCCGGATGAGCGCCGCCTGCCGCTGCATCCGGCTCGTCTCGACCGCATCCCGGCCGAGCTGCGGGAGCGCATCGTGCTCGAGACCGGGTACGGCGCTCGGTTCGGTGCGACCGACGAGGTGTTGCGTCCCTTGGTCGGACGCATCGCCTCCCGCGCCGACGTGATCGCGTCGAGCGATGTCGTGCTGCTCCCCAAACCGCAGCCGTCCGACCTGGACGACCTCCGCGACGGCCAAGTGCTCTGGGGCTGGCCGCACTGCGTGCAGGACAGAGAGATCACGCAGCGCGCAATCGACAAGCGCCTGACCCTGATCGCCTTCGAGGCCATGAACCACTGGACGAGCAGTGGCAACTTCGCCTTGCACGTCTTCCACGTCAACAACGAGCTCGCCGGGTACAGCTCAGTGGTCCATGCTCTCGGGCTGGTCGGCCGCACAGGCGACTACGGCCGGCGGCTCAACGCCGTCGTCATCGGGTTCGGAGCGACCGCGCGTGGTGCGGTGACCGCACTGAATGCCCACGGCATCCACGACGTGCAGGTCCTCACCAACCGGGAGGTCGCCGCGGTCGGCTCTCCGATCCACTCGGTGCGCATCGTGCAGTTCGATCACGATGACGACGCCCCGTTCCTCAGTCACGTCATCACCGACGCCGGGAGGGTGCCGCTCGCCCCCTTTCTCGCGCAGGCGGACATTGTCGTGAATTGCACCCTGCAGGATCCGAACGCGCCTCTCACCTACCTCACGGAGGACGATCTCTCGGCTTTCGCCCCGGGAAGCCTGATCGTCGACGTCTCGTGCGACGAGGGCATGGGATTCAGCTGGGCGCGCTCGACCAGCTTCGACGCCCCGATCATCGAGGTCGGCGATCATGTGCAGTACTACGCCGTCGACCACAGTCCGTCCTACCTCTGGGACTCCGCGACCTGGGAGATCGGGGAGGCGCTGACGCCGTTCCTCGAGGTCGTGATGGCTGGCCCCGACGCCTGGCAGGCCGACCCGACCATCCGGCGCGCGATCGAGATCCAGGACGGTTCGATCGTGAACCCGGCGATTCTCACCTTCCAGAACCGCGAGCCGCGGCCGCCGTACCGGGAAGTCCGCCGTCGCTGATACCGTCGCGCCAGGTACTCACTCAGCGCGCTACGTCGTGTTTCTCGCGGCCGCGGGAGTGACGCCGGACGTCGTGCCGGGCGCACCATGGGGAAGTCCGCGCTCGGGGTGAACAGGTCGCCCTTTCACCGCGAATTCGAATTCGTCGCCCGCCACGTCGGTGCTGTTCTGGCGGTATAAGGTACCGCCTGAGCGACATCGCGCGGACGCGGCCCAGGCGGTGGATGTAACTTTTCGGCGGAGACAGACGCGGGCTGGCTGGCAGCCCGTTGCTGAGTTTGTGGATGATTACGACGTGGATGTGCGCGAGGGTGCGGTCGTCGAGTTCGGTCTCGTAGCCGTCAAGGCTCAGATAGCCCATGAGGATGCGCTTCTTGATCTGTTCGGAAGTGCAGTAGACCGTCGGCTGATCAGGTGGCGGGTGTTTGCGGCAGCTTCAGATTCAGAAGGCGATGGGGCGACCGCGCAAAGTGTCCTGTTCCGGGGCGGCGTGGTCGTGAGAAACGCGGGAAGCGTGTCAGTGGGCGCCGCCAAACGCGGTTCACCGGGGGTTTGGCCGATCGGTGCCCTTATGTTGGATGCTACGGGCGCAACCTGTCTGCGGGCACAGGTTCCGTCGAATGGGTTAGTGCTGCGACCTCGGCGCCGCGGCGGCGGTGTCGAACGGGTGCTCGACGATTTGGCGGGCGACCTCGGAGAGACGGGTGCGGGTGTTGCGGGCGCGGGCGCGGATTAGCTGGAAGGCGTCGTCCATGTCCACATTCTGTGTGTGCGCGATCACGCCTTTGGCTTGTTCGATGATGACTCTGCTGTCGAGCGCGTGTTGCAGCTGGCTGCGGGCGATGTCCGATTCACGCAGGGAGCGTTCATGCAGAATGCCGATTGTTGCTCCATCGGCGAGTGCTCGGGCGGTGACGGCGTCATCGGCCGAGAATCCGCCGGTGCGGTCCCGGAACAGGTTGAGTGAGCCGATGGTCTCTTTTCGCAGTCGCAGCGGGATGGCGTGCATGGAGGCGTACCCGGATTCGGCGGCGGCGATCGCGAAGGACGGCCAACGTGCGTATGTGGCGGCGATGTTGTCGACGGTGACGAGGTCGCCTGTTCGGTATGCGTCAACGCAGGGCCCTTCGCCCTCGCCGAGCTGCAGCAGTCCGATGAGGCGGCTGCGCTCGCTGCTGGACGCGGCGACTTCGAGGTCGCCTGCCGTGTTGGGGAGCAGGATGCCGGCGTCGGTGGCGTCGAGCAGGGAGGAGCAGAGTTCGACGACGGTGTGCAGGAGGTCGACGACGTCGTATTCGTCGACCATGGTGTCGGCGAGGGTGACGAACGCTTCGGCGAGCTGTCGCTCCTTGCTTTGGGCCCTCATGTCCTCACCTTAGTCGCGGTCCGCAGTGTCGTCTCGGGTGAACTTGATCCGCCGGGCCACGACGTCCGCCGCGACTTCGCGCACGGGGCGGCCGAGGGTGAACGCGTGCGCGTGGAGGAGGGCTTGTGCGTCTGCTGCGTTCACACGCATCTGGGCGATGATCATGCCGGTTGCCTGGTGGATCTCGCGTCTGGAGTACGCGGCGGGGTCGGTGTCGTCGCGGTCGACGGGTGGTAGGCGGCGGATCACCTGCCGGGCCACGTGGGTTGCGGCGAGGTCGGCTAGTGCGGATGCGCGGGCGATCAGCGTCGGGTTCAGGGCCGCGGGTGTGGTGGCGTAGAGGTCGACAGCGCCCACATTCAGTTCCCCGATTACCAGGGGGAAGGCGTACAGGGAGCGGATCCCGGTGTCGCGGATCGCGTCGCGCAGCACGGGCCATCCCGATTCCTTCGGCGCGTTCAGGTCAGCGTCCACGACGGGGGTCCTTGTTTGCAGCGCGACCCAGCAGGGTCCAGCACCGAAGTCGATCTGCAGTTCGTCCAGGCGAGCCGCCTGGCTGTCCGATGCGCAGATCGTCTCAGAGCCGAAGGGTGCGCCGAGTGTCGAGATGGCGGCATGGGTCACGGGCAGCGCGTTCAGGAACGAAAGGCAGAGACTGGATCCGTTCTCGGCCGCCACCGTGAGGGCGAGTGCCGCGTCGGTGTAGGCATCGTCAGACATGGGCGGTCCATGGCGGAAGCGTCGAAACTCGAGTGACTCTGATGGTGTCCTCCTGACCGGCATCGGCAGAGGTCTTTGCCGATAGAGCGGTCTGGGTCCAGGACGCTGTAGTTCGGAGTGTACGCCTGGGCGTTGACGCAGGAAGTCAGGCGGACTTCTTCTTGCGGGCGCTGCGCCGAACGATACCGAAGATCAAGGTTCCGATAAAGAGGATGATGCCGATGATGCCCAGCCAGAGCAGGCCCTGGATCGCAAACCCGACGACAGCCAGGATCGCCCAGACGACCAAGAGGATCACGATTACTGTCAGCATGCCGGTCACGGTACCCGCGTATGGGCGGGGAAACGATGGGTGCGGGATGCTTCGTTCAGCGGGGGACGCGAAGGGGGAGACCGCGATGATGAACCGTGAGCTTGACCGCGGTTACTAGGCCGACGGGGTCGCCGTCGAGTTCGAGTTCTTGGGGAGAGTCGAAGTGGGCGTCGAAGCGGCCGGCCTGCACGTAGTCGAGAGCATTCAGGTCGGGGTCTTGCGCATCAGCCAGCGGCCTGGGCGGCTTCGGGCGAGGAGGCCGTTTGTTGCCAGTCGTGTTCCGATTTCCGCCCAACCGGCGGGGCCTCGGGGTCGAAAGACGACAACGTCGAGTAGCCCGTCGTCAGCGATGGTGTCGGGCAGGAGCGGGATGTTCGCGGTGATGGTGGCGCAGTTGCCGACGATCACTGTGTGTGCGTTGAGCGTGTGGGCGTGACCGCCGTCGATCCCCGGCCGGAGGCGGATGCGTTTGCCTTTGAGCACGGAGTGGGCGATGGGGTCCGCGTAGGCGGCCCACCCGATCCGCTTTTTCAACGCGCTGTTGGAGTTCGAGGCCGTATGCGCGTCGAAGCTGATGCCGGCCATCACGACGAACGCCCGCTGCTGGAGCGCACCATCGGGCGTTCGGTAGGACGCAGTGGCGATATTGACTAGGCGCTCGGTTCCGGTGAACGCGGTTTCGACCGTTCGAGGCAGGTCGTCCGGAGTGAGGTGAAGGTTGCGGGCGAGAAGGTTGCCGGTGCCGGAGGGCAGGAGGGCCAGCGGAATGCCTGTCGGGTGGATTTCCTCAGCGACTGCGCGCACGGTTCCGTCTCCGCCGGCGGCGAGGATGACATCCGGTGACGCGGCGATGGCGGCCCGGGCTGCAGCGGTACCCGAGTCCTCCCGTCCCGTCTCGAACCAGAGCGACGTCGCCCAACCGTGCTCCGCCTCTGCACCGGCGACCTCGCTGCGAAGCACGTCGGCGGGAACGTTGACGGGTTGTAGATAACCGCCATCACCTGTCGGGGGATATCCGCTCGTGTTGGCTCGCTGCTCATGGGATGACCATACGGCCCCGCTGCGAAGTCGGCGAAGATTCACGGGTAGCGCGGAACTGCACGCGCGTACGATGGTGGTACGCGGCGGCCTTGACCTTGACGCCATGAGCAACAGATCGGGCGTTGCCATGTCTGAGGTTTCTGTCAGTCAGCCGAAACTGCTACCGCCTTCCGGTGGTGAGTTCACGGCACTCGCCTCCATCATCCGGGACTCTGGTCTGCTGCGACGCCGGTACGGGTACTACTGGAGCAAGCTGGTCTTGGTTCCGCTGCTCACCGGCGCGCTGGTGGTCGTCTTCGTGCTCGTCGGCGACAGCTGGTGGCAGATGCTCACGGCGGCGGTGTTCGCTTTCCTGTTCACGCAGATCGCCTTCCTGGGGCACGACGCCGCGCACCGGCAGATCTTCCGCTCCGGCCGGTGGAATGACTGGGTGAGCCTGATCATCGGCGACTTGTTCGTCGGGATGAGCTATGGCTGGTGGCAGCACAAGCACACCCGGCACCACGCCAATCCGAACAGGGAGGGTGCCGACCCGGACATTGACTTGCCGGTGATCGCGTTCACCCCTCGGCAAGCGACACAACGCCCTGCGGCGCTGCGCTGGCTGATCGGCCATCAGGGGTGGTTCTTCTTCCCGATCCTGCTTCTGGAAGGGCTTTCGTTGCACGCCTCGAGTGTGAGGCGGGTTTTCGCCCGGGAGCCGGTCAAGCGCAGGCCGGTGGAGATCGCGTTCCTCGTGGTCCGCATCGTCGGTTATCTTGCCCTGGTGTTCCTGGTGCTATCGCCGGGTAAGGCGGCGGTGTTCTTAGCGGTGCAGCTGGGTCTGTTTGGTTTCTACATGGGGATGTCGTTTGCACCTAACCACAAGGGAATGCCGCTGGTGCCACACGATGTGAAGCTCGACTTCCTGCGCCGGCAGGTGCTGATGAGCCGCAACATCCGCGGCAACCGGGTGTTGGATTTCATGATGGGCGGCCTGAACTACCAGATCGAACATCACCTGTTCCCGTCTATGCCGCGGCCACACCTGCGGCGCGCGGCGCCCACTATTCGTGCGTATTGCGAAGACCACGGCGTGCCTTACACCCAGACTGGGCTTCTGCGCTCGTACGCCATCGTGACAAGGCACATCAACCGCGTCGGCCTGGGAGACAAGGATCCGTTCAGCTGCCCGCTGCTTGAGTTGCGGCAGACGCCGGCTCTGCCCGTACCGCCACCGAAGGCCTAGACCCAATTCAGCTGGGTGCAATCCCTGGTCGCGCCGTTGCGTAGACGACCGTCCTGTCATGCGCAAAATCGCTTATGCCGGTGCCACCTTCTATACGGGCGACAAAATTCCGGCTGCCCTGCTCGAGTACGCGGTCGCCTTGGCCAGGGTGGGCAGCGCGGCGACGGCGAGCTTTCCTGCCTGCACGTCGGCCGGGACGCTCGCTCGGCTGGACGTCGTGTTCGGGGCCGCTAGTCAGGTTGTCAGCGAACCCATTGAACTCTATGGAGCGTTCCGCTCGTCCGTCATGTGGGCGAGCGTCTGCGCGCATCGGAGGACGCGTGCTGCGGTCTCGCGAATTAAATCAAGGTCTTCGTTTGCCCATCCGCTGATGTAGCCGATGCTGTACGCGCTGGAGCTCCGTTCCTTCCACTCGCTTTTTGCAGACTCCACTCGCTGCGCTCCCTGCGCTTAGCAACCGCTCCCTCCGGGCACTGCGCTGCCTCCGCCCGCTCTCGATCTTTGTGCCGGAACGGCAAGAAAAACTCTAATGATCAGTGGTTGGTCTGAGGCTGGCTGACAGACTGACCTTCGGCCCTGGTGCTGCGTGACTCCAAGAAAAACTGGCCCGCCGTGAGGCGGTGCCTTCCGATCGACCCGTCCGCGCGCTGGGGGCTGAATGTCGGTTTGTCTGTTCCGATGGCTTGATAGAAGGTCGTCCGCTCCGGGCGTTCTGGGTTGCGTGACTCGTTAGAGATGCGCCTCGCAACACCCTTGACCGACGTGATGAACGTCCGTTGAGAAAGGGAGGAGTGCTCGGTGACGGCTGTGACCGACGAATACGACTACGTGGTCGGGGTGGATACTCACGCCAAGACCCACACTTACGCGGTGCTAGCTGCGGACACTGGCCGGGTGATCGACTCGGCGATGTTCCCCACCTCGCCCACCGGAATCAGCCGGGCGTTGGCCTGGATGCATCGCCGCGGTGATGGTCGCTTGCTAATCGCGATCGAGGGGCTGGCTCCTATGGCGCTGTCATTGCCCGGGTCTTCCAGGACGCGGGCCTGGCCGTTTGCGATGTCCGGCCCCCGAAACGGGCAGCGCGTGCTGCGCGCGGCAAGTGCGATGAGATCGACGCCGTTGCCGCGGCACGCACCGCCATCGCCACCGACGTCGAGCGGCTCGCGGCCCCACGTTCGGACGGGATCCGCGCCGCCTTGCGGGTCCTGCTGATGGCGCGGCAAGCTATGGATGGGCGACGCACCGCGGACCGTAACGCCCTCACCGCACTGATGCGCAGCTTCCAGCTGGGGATGGACGTCCGCAAGCCGCTCACGGACGGCCAGGTCCGCGAGATCGTCGGCTGGCGGCATCGTCCTGTCGAAGACGCCCCGATGACCACGATCCGGCAGGAAGCCCGCCGGCTCGCGCTTTCGGTGCTCGAGCTCACCGCGCAGCTCGATCTGAACCGGGAGGTGCTAGCCGACTACGTCGAGCAACTCGCTCCCGGCTTGCAGAGCATCCGCGGAGTCGGCCCGGTCACCGGCGCTCAGCTCGTCGCTGCCTACTCACACAAGGGCCGGATTCGCAGCGAAGCCGCGTTCGCCAACCTCGCCGGCGCCGCCCCGCTGCAAGCCTCAAGCGGCAACACAACCCGGCACCGGTTGAACCGGCAAGGCGATCGGCAACTGAACCGGGCACTGGACACCATCATCCGGGTCCGACTTACCTGCGACCGCGCCACTCAGGACTACATGGCGCGTCGAACCGCGGAAGGCAAAAGCCGCCGCGAGGTCCGCCGCAGCCTGAAACGCTACCTGGCTCGTCAACTCTTCCGGCAGCTGAACGCCGTCATGGCCTAACACCCAGTCGGGTTAGCCACCACAGCCAAGCGGAGCCGCACGGAGGCGGCGCAGATCTCGCTGTTCGGAACGCCTGCGGCGTGCTGTTTCTGCCACCGTATTTTCGCCATTCCGGCCGGCCGATCATAGCTTCCTCCGTCATCTCCGTTCCCTCCGGTCGCTATTTGCAGACTCCACTCGCTGCGCTCCCTCCACTTAGCAACCGCTCCCGCCGGGCACTGCGCTGCCTCCACGCGCTCTCGATCTCTCTGCCGGAACGGCAAAAAAACTGATCGGCGGGACAACCACGCAACACCCGCTGATTTGACACAGACCCATAGAAGGTTCGATCAGGAGCAGGACAGCACAACCGCCTCCACCTGGTCACGCCGGCCCGGCAGACCAATTTGACACCGACCCATAGAAGGGTCGATCGACCAGGGGAGTGATCAGGATGCGGGTATTCGTCATCGATACGAGAGACATGGGACCGGAACTGCAGGGCGGACTGATCGGGGTAGTCGGCTCGACAAACCCGACCGCCGCGGAGAAGCAAGAGTGCGTGGACACGGTGAGCCGGTACGCCGTGGACGGGTGGGCGATCGCCGCTGACCCGCGCACACCGATCGGCCGGCTTGCCGCGCTGACGGCCGAGACAGCGTGTGTGCCGTTCCTGGCCTTCAACCGGGTAGCCCAGCGAGGAGGTCCGGTCGTCGTGCCATCGATGGTCGGCGCTACGACTCGCGGGCTCTCCTGACCGCGCAAAACGGAAGCGGGCTCGGTGCGCGGGTCCGCTTCCGTCCAGGGTGATCAGTCGCCTTCGCCAGGCCGCCCACTGACCTGAGCGGCGTCTGGTTCCGCCTCGGCTGCCGTGTGGGCGGTGACGATCTGTTCGACGTCGCTGAGGCTGTACCCCCAACTGGCGAGCTGGGTGAAGTAGTCGGCGTCGGTGGACGACGGGTGCCGCCAGGTCTGCTTGCTGGTGACGGATTCGCACGCTCCGAGCACGACCGCGAGAGTCACATGCTGAGCTTTCGCCGGGGTCCGCTCGACCAGCGCGGCCAGCCTGTCGTTCTCGAAGTAGCCGGACGGCTCCAGGCCGAGCAGCTGGTGGGCGAGCTCGTTGCCCTCGCGGGCGGCGGTGCTGACCGCCTGCCGGTGGATGGTCAGACCCTTCGCGATCACCACCGCTACGTCCTTGGGAAGGGTCTTGCGGGAGAGGAGGTTGGTGAGCCATTCGCGGCGGACGGTCTCGGCGGATGCCCACGCCTTGTTGTTGGCGATCAGGATGCGCCGCTCGGCCTTCTCGTCGTCGGTCATCGGGCCGGACGTGGACTGGGTGCCGCCGTAGCTGTGGAACCCAGCCGCTTTCGCATCGTGGAGGAAGTAGCTGATGTTGGCATCACCGTCCGCGTAGACGCGCACGAAGGCTGCTCGCCCCTCCTGGTTCTCGATCTGCTCGACGGTGACCCGTTGGTCGTCGGCGGTGAGCAGTTCGCTGATCCGTGTGTACTCGGTGTCGTAGTAACCGGGATCGCTGGCGAGGATCAGGTAGCCGCGTCCGGCCAGATCGGCTACCGCGTCGGTCTTTGTCTTGGCGCGGGCTTTGTCGTCGCGTGCCCGCTGGGCCGCGTGCGCGAACTGCGCCGGGTCCGTGGTCGCGACCTGGATGAGGTCGGCGCGGAGCTCGTCGTCGCCGTCGAACTCGATCAGGACGGCCGCCTGATCCAGGGTCAGCGGGTGCTCCTGGATTGCGCTCGCCGCAGCCTTGTTCTCGACCACGGCTAACGCGGTCCGGACCTCCTTCTGCTTGGTCCCGGTGCGTCGTGCGATTGCGGTGACGCTGAGTCCTTCGAACGCGAGTTGCTGGAACGCGGCGGCACGGTCGCCGTCGCTGACGGCTTCGCGCTGGTCGTTCTCGACTATCTGCTGCACGATCCGCTCCGCAGCCACCTCGTCTGCCTCCACCAGGTAGACGGGGATGGTGGCCAGCCCTGCTTCGCGGGCGGCGAACACCCTGCGCTGTCCTGCCCGGACGGTCACCTGGCCGCCGTCTGTGCGGTGGGCGAGGACGGGGGTGAGCACCCCGTTCTCTTTGATGGACTGCACGAAGGCGGGGGTGATGGGTGCGGAGGGTCGCACGTTGTCCTCGATGATGAGGGTGTGCGGGTCGAGGTGTTCGATGGTGCCCGCCGCGGTGGTGGTGTCGCTCATTTTTCTGTTTCCCTTCAACTGTTTTTGTTCGCCTGTCTGGCAAGGGGATCGAGGGTGAGCGGGAGCGGAGCGCAGTGCCGGGTCGTGGAATACCGCAGGGAGCGCAGCGAGTGAGGATATGCCGCGAAAGCCCGGAATGCAGCTCGCGGCAGCGAACTACGATCGACGGTCAGGCAGACGGGCAACCCGACGACAGCGTGCGCCAATGCCAGCAAAACCTGCGCACGTGGCGTGCTGTCCGCTGGGAAAGCGATCGCTATGATCTCCGGAGAACTCGATAAGAAGGAGCAACCGCTGATGGTCGTCCTGGAGGCGCATCCCGCTCGTGCGCTCACAGTGAGGGGTGCCAGAGTCGATGACATCTCGATGATCTATGTCGCCGAACAGGCCAATGGCGGAATTTGAACTCGACCGGCTCGAACAGTGGACGCCCGCGCTCGATCGGAATCTCGACCTCTGGACCCGGAATTTCGAGCGATCGACTGTGGTCGAGGCCGGAGACGATAGAGCCGGATTCGCTCTCGGGGCGGACGAGGGAGCAGCGTCGACCCTCATAACCATCCAGGTGCTTCCGGCGTTTCGGAGGGTGGTTGGGAAGAGTGCTCCTCGAGAAGTTCGTGAACGACGCACGGCGCGCTCGGTGGCGAGGGCGGCTTGGTTCTCGCCGGCGACGAGGGCGATCCCGACCTGCGCAGGCTGCGGGCGTTCGCCGAGCGCAACGGGATTCCCTACCGCACCGTGCTGCGCGGCGACGGTGCGGCGTGGGGCGCCCTGGCGGCGGGGTGCGAGCTGCCGGAGAACGGTGCATGCGTGGTGACCGGTCGGCAACGCGTCCTCTCGAGTCCCACCAACCGGAAGTCCGCCGCCGCATTCGGACTCGACCTTAGGGAAGCGCATGGGCTGGAGCGGTGCGGCATGCTCGTCGTCGGGGCTGGACCGGCTGGTCTGGCAGCCGCGGTGTATGGCGCCTCTGACGGTCTTGACGTGCTGCTTGTCGAAGAGCTTGGCGTTGGTGGCAAAGCGGGGACATCGTCGCGCATCAAGAACTACTTGGGTTTCCCGCACGGCGTCTCCAGCCGTGAATTGACTCGAGCGGGGACACTGCAAGCTGTGAAGATCGGCGCCCGGATCATCGCCCCGCGTTCGGCGACCGCGCTGGCCTGGACCTCCGCTGGATTTCGTGTAGGCGTGGACGACGAGACGGATATGTTCGCCCGCGGTGTCGTGATCGCAACGGGCGTGCAGTATCGGCGGTCGCCGCCGCACCCTGGACTATTTTCTTGACCACCGCCCCATCAAGGCCGCCTTGTCGACGAAGTGATGCGAGATCATGCGGGTGCTGCTGAGGCCCGCGACTTCGCGGATGCGCGCGAAGGATGTCGCAGCGAAGCCGTGCTCAGCGATCACCCCGGATGTAGCGTCGATCATCTGCCGTCGGCGCTCCTCGGTTGACTGGTAACCGCGGGTGGTCGCGATGGGCACGTCTCCATAAGTGATTCGCGCGATGGCTGCCTGCCCGTCGTTGGGCGGTTCGGAGCCGTTGACCGATTGTGCGATTGAGCAGCGGGAGCGCGACCACCATTCGCTCGGTTCTGTCACACGAGGACCGTGAGCCGTTGCATGGCATGTCTCGCGACGTGCTTCTATCGGATGGGTGGTCGTCAGGGCGTAGAGGCTGCTTTCCGCGTCTGACGCGGTTCAGCCTGCGATTTCTGATCGGTGAGTCCCGCATCGAGGGCATCGTGTGTCACGCTCCTCGAGTACTGCACCGCATTCGTTGCACAGTCGATGCAACCAGCAGGACGGATCGCCGACGTCATCCGCTGACTCTTCGAATGGGGCGGTGAGGGAAGCGCCTCGGTGTCGGCGCTTCCCTCCTGCTCCCGGGCGATCCGTGGACCGATCGCTCTGTTCCGGGGCAGCCCTGGTGGGGTTCGTGTCGGGGGCGTTGTTCGACGTTGTCGCCTTCCTTGTTGTTGAGGGTGTGGTGGGCGCGTCTGTCATGGGATGACGATACCGTTGCTTTTGCGTATTCGCAAAGGTTGCGCTAGACCTTGTATTTTTCTGAAGGTCGTCCTAGCATTCGATTGCAAAGGACACGCTGGTGGTGCGTGCCCGTACCTGTTCGATGGTGGAGGTGCGGCATGACTGACGAATCGATCCCGGTCCTGTTCCGAGGTTCCGGACTGAAGCGACGAGGTGGCCTCTGGGGTGAGTGTTTGGCCGAGTTTCTTGGCACGTTCGTGCTGATCAGCTTTGGTGACGGGGTGGTTGCGATGGCGGTGGCGGCGCTGCCGGGCTCGGGGCGCACGGAAGGGCCGACGACGTTCTTCCTCGGAACGGGCGACTGGCTGCTGATCACCTGGGGGTGGGCGTTCGCGGTGGTGTTTGGCGTGTACATCGCCGGCGGTGTCAGCGGGGCCCACCTGAATCCGGCAATCACGTTAGCGTTTGCGATCCGGCGGAAGTTCGCCTGGGTGAAAGTGCTGCCCTATATGGCCTCGCAGCTTGTGGGTGCGTTCGTCGGAGCCGCGCTGGTGCTGCTCGTATACGTCAGTGCGATCAATGCGTTCGACGCGGCGAGCAAGGGAACGAAGGTCAATGGGCATACGTTGGCGTCGTTCTCGATCTTCGCCACTTTCCCCGCGCCGTATTTTCACGGGAACATGTGGTGGCCGCTGATCGATCAGATCGTTGGCACCATGTTCCTGGTGCTGATTGTGGTCGCGGTGATCGATCTGAGGAACACGGCGGTGCAGTCGAATCTTGGTCCGCTGATCATCGGGTTCGCCGTGGCGGCGATCGGGATCTCGTTCGGCGCGAACGCCGGGTACGCCATCAACCCGGCCCGTGACCTTGGGCCGCGGCTCCTCGCCTGGGCGGCAGGATGGGGGAACCTCGCTGTGCCGGGAGATGGCGACTGGTTCAGCGGCTACATGTGGGTGCCGATCTTGGGTCCGTTGATCGGCGGCATCGTCGGTGTCCTCGTCTACGACCTGTTCATCGGCGACGTGCTGAACGCCCGCAAGATGCGGCTCGCGGTAGAGCGGGGTGGCCACCGGGTGGAGCGTGTGACCACAAATGGTCGGCCTCCTGGGCCCGACACGTTGGAGGCTGACGGGTACGGCGCACGCGCTGGGCGGCCTCCGGGACCGGATACGCCGGAGACGGGCGGCAGATAGAGGCACACTCGTGGAATGTGAGCTGCGAGTGGCGGCGACTGGTGCGAGGACACGTTCACTCCCGGGTCCTCGCACCAGCACGCTGACATGACTGGCGATGCCTTTGGACGGGTCCTCGTCACGGGCTCGACCGGACACCTCGGCGGGTGCATCGTGGCGGAGCTCCGGCGCCGTCGGGTGTGGACGCGGGCTCTCGTCAGGCGGGAGGAGCAACGGACGACCGTGACCGCTGATGACGTGTTCGTCGGGCAAGTCACCGACCCGCACTCGCTGCGCCATGTAGCCGACGATGTCGACACGGTCATCTCCACAATCGGCGTTACCCGGCAGCGGGACGGTGTCGGGTATGAGAAGGTCGACTACGCCGGGAACCTCGCGCTGCTGCGGGAGGCGGAAGCGGCCGGGGCGCGCCGGTTCGTGTACGTGTCGGTGCTGCGCGGGGAGACCTTGCGCGGTCGTGTTCGTCTGGTCGCGGCGAAGGAACGATTCGTCGACGAGCTGACAGCGTCGCCGCTGCGGTCGACCGTGATTCGGCCGACCGGGTTCTTCTCCGACATGGGAGAGTTCCTGCGCATGGCGCAACACGGTCGGGCATTCCTGATCGGTGACGGCCGCAATTTCATCAACCCCATCTCCGGCCCGGACCTCGCCACGGCCTGTCTCGAAGCCGCCGCCGCCGGTGTCGCCGAGCGGGCGGTGGGCGGCCCGGACGTGTACTCCTACGAGGATGTTGCCAAGCTCGCGTTCTACGTCGCCGACCGGCGGCCGCGGATCGTTCACGTTCCGCGTCGTCTCGCGCGAGCAGCAATCGCGGCGGCGTCCGCCGTCACCCCACAGCGAGTGTACGGGCCGGCGCAGTTTCTGGTCGCGGCGCTGACGGAAAATATGGTGGCGTCCCCGTTCGGCGACGACCACCTGGAGGACTACTTCCGCACCCAACTTCGGCCGCGCGGTTGAGGGTCAGGTCAGTGGGTGTCGGCGACCGCGAGCTGGATGTAAACCCCCGTCAGCAAGGTGAAGATGTATGCCTGCAGCACCCCGACGAGGATCTCCATCAGTGTGAACGCGAATGCGAACACTAGCGTGCCGACACCGAACAGTTTGAACAACCCGGGTGCTTCGAAGATAAACCATTCGGTCCCGGAGAAGAACAGCACCAGCAGCAGGTGCCCGACGACCATGTTCATCATCAACCGCAGAATGAGCGTCACCGGTCGCACCAGGAACGTTGAGATCAGTTCGATCGGGGTGACGATGATGTACAGCGGCCACGGCACGCCCGGTGGGAACAACGCGTTGCGGAAGAAGCCGCCCGGTGAGTGTCGGATGCCAGCGTAGACGAACGTGCCGTAGGTGACGATGGCGAGCACTAACGGCACTCCGATTACCGCAGATCCCGCCATGTTCAGTCCGGGGATGATGCTGGTGAGGTTGAAGAAGAGCACCATGAAGAAGATCGTCGTCAAGAGCGGCAGGAACCGTCTGCCGTCCTTCTTTCCTAACAGGTCCTCAGCGATGTTGACGCGGACGAAGTCCAAGCCGAGTTCGATAACGCTCTGCCAGCGACCGGGCACGACCTTCAGTCGTCTTGTTCCCAGCCCGAAGACGAGAACGATCGCAAGCGTGGCGATGAGGCGAATGATGGTGACCCTGTTGACTTCGAACGGGGTCCCTGCGAACAACAGGGCGGGTGGGAAGAAGTCGTTGATGGAGGGCCCGGTGAATCCGGAGTCGGCGAGGAGCAAAGGGGGCGTCTACTTTCGGGGCGATCGGGCGCGTAGCCCGCTGGTCGTCGAGGTGGCGGGCCGGCGGCAGTATCCCCACCGCCAACCCATCTCATCGTAGTAGTATTCATTGCGAAATCGCAACGGTTGCGAAGGAGCACGAACTCGTGCTCTCCTGGACGCGAGGAGGTCTTCATGGCCGCGCCAACTGGTCGCCTGATTCGGAGAGACGACGGTGTCTACGTCGTCCTCGACCGCATCTTCCACGCCTCGATCGAAGAGGTGTGGTCCTATCTGAGCCGGTCCCCGCGACTGGCCAGCTGGGTGGGAGAATTCACGGGGTCGCCGGCAACCGGGGCGCTCCGCTTCCGGCTGAACGGGGACGACGCCGCCTGGGAGGATGTGTCAGTACTCGAGTGTGAGGCGCCACATCGGTTCGCTGCCGACATCGGGCGCGCGGGAGACTCGTGGCGGGTCTACTGGCATGTCGTCCAATCCGGTGGCCACACCACGCTCACGTTCGGCCGTCGCCTTGGTGTGCTGACGGACAGTTCGGAAGGGGCACGCTGGGACTACTACCTCGACCGGCTCGTCGCGGTGCACGACCGGACGGCTCTGCCGAGGTGGGAGGAGTACGTCCCAGCAATGAGTCGCTACTATCAGATGCTGGCCACGCTTCCTCTGCAGGAACGGGGAACCAGGCAGAACACTGCCCCTGCTGCCGGGCAGGGCTGACGTTTCGCCGCACTGTCGTCCAGAGTAGGCAAGGCCCCGTCGGCGTGCACAGTCCGTTCACGCTCGTGCAGCCCTCGACCGAGATGCGCGTCATCGCACGCCGCGGAGTACGGTATCCACAGCAAATTCGAGCTCGAGGCGAGCGTCCGAGACGTCCTGGTCGGCTGCAATCGCCAGCCGCGGATAGCGGGCAGAGACAATGTCGGCGAGCCACGGCGTCGGGGTTGCGCGACGCAGGCTCATCTCGAGTGAGGCGTAGGTGCGGACGAGATTGTCCAAGAGAAGCGCTAGCCGCAGCGCGTCGACGTCGGTCTGATCTGTGATCGCGCCGACGAGGGCGTCGATCCAGGCGTACGCGCGCGGCTGCGTCGGCATCCTCGTCGGCGTGACTTCGCACAGCCAGGTGTGTTCGGCGTAGCGGTCGGCGAGCTGCGACGCCCACGCCCGGCACCGTTGCTGCCAGTCATCGCCCTGGATCGGAGGGGGGTCGCCGATTGCAGCATCCACCATCAACTCGACAAGCTCTGCCTTTGAGTCGACGTAGCGGTAGATGGCCGTGGTTGTCATGCCGAGCCGTTCGGCGACTTTCCCGAGCGAGATGCCACCAAGACCGACTTCGTCCGCGAGATCGACGGACGCTCCCGCGAGTTCGGCCGCACTCCACCGCGACTTCGGGCCTCGACCCGCAGGGGCGCCGAGACCCCAGAGTTGCCGAATCGCGCGATCCTCTTGACTGTGCATGGCGTTCACTGTAGCGTCCCTATCTGTGAATCACATTCACAGATAGGAGCTGTTCATGACTACGATTCTGATCACTGGTGCGTCCGCGGGCATCGGCGCTCGCACAGCTCGCCTGCTCGCCGCGGGCGGAGCGACAGTCTTTGGCGCTGCCCGCACGACGGGGGCGATCGCCGAGATCCCAGGCGTCACCCCTGTCGCTCTCGACCTCACCCACGAGGAATCGATCCTGGCGGCGGTGGACACGGTAAACCGTCTCGCAGGCAGTGTGGATGTGCTCATCAACTGCGCCGGATACGGAGAATTCGGCAGCGTCGAAGAAACGCTGCTCGCCGACGCCCGCCGGCAACTCGAGGTCAACGTCTTAGGGGCGATCGGGCTGATACAAGCCGTCCTGCCAGGGATGCGAGCCGCACGTCGGGGAAGGATCGTCAACGTGTCCTCGCTGGCTGGGGAGTTCGCTGCCCCAATGGGAGGTTGGTATCACGCCTCCAAGTTCGCACTTGAGGCGTTGTCGGATTCGCTCCGCGGCGAAGTCGCGCAGTTCGGAATCGACGTCACAGTTGTTCAGCCGAGCTACGTTGCAACGGACTGGCACGACAACGCGATGGAACGCGTGGAGCGGGCTTCCGCGCGCGGACCATACTCGGCGATGGCCTCCGCGATGCGCACCTATTTCGCCAACCCAGCGCTCACCAGGCAATTCTCAAGCCCCGATGCAGTGGCGGCCATTATCGCTAAAGCGGCATTGACCCGACGGCCGCGAACTCGCTACCGGATCGGCCCTGGCGCAAACATCGCCGTCGCCCTCGCCACCATCCTTCCGGACCGCACATTCGACGCGCTGACTCGTAAGCAGTTCGGCTATCCCCAACTCACGCCCCAGCCGTAGACAGACCCAGCCTAGAAGGGACCCCGCATGGACGTCATCGTTTCGATCACCACCACAGTCGCCATCCTTGGAGTAGCCGTGATTTTCGGCGCCGACGTGCTCGCCGCGGTCGTACTCCGCCCGGTCTACGCCGGTGTGGATGCGCGCACGCTCGTGCAGGCCGTCGGGCGCGGTCACCATTTTGGAGACCGTCGCCTCCCGATCGCCGGCATCCTTGGCGTCGTGTTCACCGCGGCCACGGCGATCATCGCCTTCATCGGGCGGATGCCAGCGCCCGGTTTCCTCGCGGGAGCGGCACTACTGCTGCTGCTTACCTGGCTGGTTCTCTTCACGCGAATCTCGAAGCCGATCAATGCGCGACTCAGCGCCGCCGCATTGGCGGGTGAGGTGCCGGAAAATGCGCGGGAGCTGCAGGATCGATGGGAATCGATCATCACGCTGCGCGCCGTCATACAAGGCGTGTCCGTATTGCTGCTCTGCTCGGTACTCATCGTCGCGTGAACGAGAAGACGAGCTTCCGAACGATCGCCCCGCCTGGCTCAGCTCGTCAACCGCACAAGTAGGGCCTGGCGGTGGACCTACGGCGCGTGATTCTTCTCCTCCGTCTGCCCGGCGATCGCCCGCTCGAAAGTCCTGCGCGGATGTTGGACGGCGGACGTGGATGTCAGGTCCCGGATTGCGAGGACGTTTGCGGCCCAGTTCGCCGCGAGTCGTATCCGTCTGGACATGCTGGGAAGAGCTGCACCGTGGTAGGCCTTGTCGATGACCCAGGCGAGCTGGCCTCGAACCGGCACGCCCTTGACGACGCCGGCGCCGCGCCGTGCGCCGAAGCTCGCGAGGGTGCCGAGCGACGTGTGCCGGTACGCGAACGGTTCGGTGCCATCCAGGACGCGGAGGATGTTGTCTGCGACGAGTTGGGCTTGTCGGAGAGCGTGTTGGGCAGTTGGCGGGCAGAATGCGGGTTGTGAGGGCGCGGTGAGGTTGGGGATTTCGGCGTTGTCGCCGATCGCCCACGCACCAGGTAGTGGTGTGCCGTCGTTGTCGATCACTTGGAGGCGCGCGTTGGCTTGAACGTGACCTTTGCTACCTCGGGGAGCGTTCGTCCGGTCCAGCTCCGGGTTGGGGGTGACGCCGGCCGCCCACACGATCGTGTCCGCGCCGAGCTGGGTGCCGTCCGTGAGGTGGACGATACCGTTCTCGCAGGAGCGCATTTCCGTGTTCGTTTTCACGGTGATCCCGCGCCGCCGGAGGAGGCGGAGGGTCCAGTCGGAGAGCGAAGGGGGTAGCTCCGTAGCGATCCGACCAGCTGCTTCCACAAGAATCCAGTGCTGCGCTGCCTGGTCCAAAGTGGGGTAGCTTGCATGGGCGCGGCTGGCGAGATCCTGGAGCTCGGCCATCGCTTCAACCCCGGTGTAACCGCCGCCGACGAAGACGAAGGAGAGGGCGCGGTTGCGAACGGCGGCGTCTGTCGTGCTCGCCGCAGATTGGATGCGGTCCAGGACATGGTTGCGGAGGAACACGGCCTCCTCAAGTGATTCGAATCCGACGGCATGTTCGGCCAGACCGGATATTGGCGCTGCTTTCGTGACGGCGCCGAGGGCGAAGACAACGTGGTCGTATCGGGTCGCTCGTTCGGTTCCGTCGAGGGTGCGTATCACGGCGGTCTTCGACCGGCAGTCGACGGATTCGATCGTCCCGCCGACGACGGTGGCGAAGGAGAGCGGCCGGGAAAGGTCGACGGTGACATCACGAGGTTGGGTGTGGCCCCCAGCGACTTCGGGCAGCAGGGGTTTGTATGTCATGTACGGTCGCGGTTCGACCACCGTCACGCGCACGCGTCCGGACAGTGCGGCGCGGCGAAGTCCTCGAGCAGCGTGGAAGCCTGCATACCCGCCACCGAGAATGAGGATGTGCGGCGCCGCGGTCACAGCCCGACGCTTCCCTGCATGATCCCACCGTCGACGAAAACGGTGGTCGCTGTCAGGTAACGGCCCTGGTTGGACGCCACGAAGATCACCGTGTCGGCGATCGCCGACGGATCGGCGACCGTTCGGAGCGGGATGCTTTGCTCGAGTTTTCGGCGACTGTCCGGGTCGGTCATCGTCGCCGCATTGATCGGAGTGTTCACCGCTCCGGGGGCCACGTTGACGACGCGCACCCCGTGCGGGCCGAGCTCGACCCCGGCCGTTCGGGTGAGCATCCGCATGGCACCTTTGGAGACGCAGTAGGCGATATTGCCGGGCATCGGCCAGTCCTCATGAACCGAGGACATGTTCACGACCACACCTCCCTCGGGGCCTTGCTGGATGAATTGCTCGGCCGCGAATTTCGTTCCGAAGAACGCACTGCGAACGTTCACCGCGATAACTTCGTCGAAGGTGTCCTCGTCGATCTCGAGCAGGGACATGCGTTTTTCGATTCCGGCGTTGTTCACGAACACGTCCAGCCGTCCAAACTCGTCGACCGCGGCTCGGATCAGCTTCTGGATGCCGTCGGGTTGGGAAACATCTGCCTCGACGCCGATTGCTTCGCCTCCGGTGGAAACGATCTGTTGCACGAGGTCGGCAGTGTCGTCGGGATGGGCGACGTAGTCGATCACGACGCGTGCACCCTCCGCTGCTGCTGCGATCGCGGTGGCGGCACCTATGCCGCTGTTACCGCCGGTGACCACGATGGTCTTGCCATCTAATTGCATGCGTTCTCCCCTCGGGATGGATTGTCCGCAATTGTAAGCAAGCAATTGCGATGCCGCAATCATTGCGAATGACCTCGATATCCAATCAGGGAAGTGGTAGGACTCTCCGGTCGCGTGCCCACGAGCTCGGGTCGATTCCCGGGCAATTCATCGTTAGCAGCATCTTCACTAAGGCTGGCGTTGGTGCAATAATTGCGCTGTAGCAACTAATCGAGGTGAGAAGGATGGACAAAGCAAGAGACGAGTTCGCAACCGAACGGGATTCTCTAGAGGGGCAGTACACCCAGCACGGGGACACCGCGCCACGCACGGTGCACGGTCAATACACCGAGACCGAGGCGGAGGCACCCGACCCGCACGTCGAGGGAGAGTACACCGGCGCCTCCCACCACGGTGAAGCACCAGAGGTGACGAGCACGGAGAAGCGTCACGGCAACTACCCGAAGGCGGAGCACTGACGTGGCAGGACGCCAATTCCGGTTCCTCAACGATCGCACGGTCGGCATGTCCGGCCTCGGCGATCCGATGGCGAACCGGTTGGTCCTGCTGTGCCATCCGACCGCGGGTGCGGCCGGATTCGATCCTGACCCGGTTCTGACCTCCACCTGGGGTGTGCATCTGGTGTCCTTCGACCGTCCGGGGTACGGCTCATCCGATCCCTATCCGGACGGCACAACTCCGTCCGCGGCGGCATGGGCAGATGACGTGGCCCACTATTTCACCCGGGCCGAAGCCACCGCGTCGTCCGTCGCGCACACCGATTTCGGGCGCATCGGCGTCATCGGATGGCGAGAGGGCGGCCTGTTCGCTGCGACCCTCGCCGCCCGTCACCCAGACCTCGTCGACCGTTTGGCGCTGGTCGGCTGCCCGGCTTGGCCGACGCTGGCGGACGCCCGCGAATCTGACGCGGAATCATGGTTCGATCCGAACCGACTGATCCCGCGGTTCTCCGAACGGGACACGAGTTCGTACGAGCGGCGTGTGAACCGGATGCTCGCCGACGCTCGGCTGCAGGGCAGCGTCGGCGTCGACACCGACGTGGCCTGCTTTGAGGCCGACCCGCCATCGCTCGAACGGGTCTCTGCCGACACTCTGATCGCGATCGGCAAACGAGACGACTACGCCACCCCCGTAGACGGGCGCTGGTTCAGCAAGCAACTTCCGCTGTCGCAGACTTTCGTGTCCGAGCGCGGCGGCCGCGACCTCATCGCCAGCGCCTGGCAACGCATCCTCGAACACGTCGCACCCGGCCACGGACACGTCGACGCGATCATCGCTCGCACCCACTGACCGTGCGTTCTGCGATGGCGTACATCCCCCTTCACCCCATCAGCCAACCGGAGTACCAGTGACAACGAGGTCCACTTCCGACGCCCGCCCGACGAAAGGCCACCGATGACACTTCGTGCCAGCAGAAAATCCGCACGCACAGCGGTGCGCGGCATCGATCGCATGGTGAAGAACGTGGAAACCGGACGCTTCGAACGATCCCTGTCCACGCTGACAGCCGTCGGTGCGCTCGTCACCGCGGGCGAGATCTTCTTCGAGCACGACAAGGCCAGTTTCGGCAACAAATGGATGTGGGTGCCGGTGGTCCTCGGACCGGTCGGCGCGGCAGCCGGCATCGCTGGCCTGCTCAGTCATCGAATGGCGAAAACCGTCTTGCCCGTAGCGTCGGCGACGATCATCGCGAATGGGCTCCAGGGCACCTACCTGCACGCCCGCGGCGTCGCCCAGAAACCTGGCGGGTGGCAAAACCTGCGCTACAACCTCGAAATGGGCCCCCCGCTCCTGGCGCCTCTGTTGGTGACGATGGTCGGCGGGATGGGACTGCTCGCCGCGATCCTGAGGCGCGAGAAATGACAACCCTGCCGCTCTCGCCAAGCAACGGCGGCGACCGTTTCCCCGGCTTCGATGTCCTCAGCCAACGTGAGCACTGGGATGCGGCCACCGAGGCCGTCGTCGAGTCACGGCTCGGGCTGCTGCCGCAGATGCGATTCTTCGACGTCGTCGAGGAAGCGTGCGCCACCGCACTCTTCGACCAGCTCCTCGATCAGCGCGATGAACCCCGGGTGCCCGTCACCCGGATGGTGGACTCCCGGCTGGCGGAGAAGGAGACCGACGGGTGGCACTACGACTCGATGCCGGCCGACCCGGACGCCTGGCGGCGTTCGTTGGCCGCCCTCGACGACGACGCGAACGCCACGTATGGTGCCGTGTTTGCTGACTGCACCTGGAACGACCAGCATGCACTACTAGCCGACATTCAGCGCCTCGGATCCGCCGACTGGCATGGCATGCCAGCGTCGGCCGTGTGGGGGTTGTGGACCCGGTACGCGTGCACCGCGTTCTATTCACACCCGTCGGCGTGGAACGAGATCGGCTTCGCCGGCCCCGCCTACCCGCGCGGCTACAAGAACCTCGGCATCGACCGGCGTGAACCGTTCGAAGTCGCCGACGCGAACCCCGACGACGACCCCACCAGGACATCCGATGCCCGATAAGGTGCGGGAACGCAACGAGTCCGCATGGCTGCTCACGCCGAACGGCGCCGCGCCAGAACACCGCCTCCGCGACGACATGCGCCGCTTCGACGACAACGACGACGTGGACCTGGTCATCGTCGGGTGTGGTGCAGGCGGATCGACGCTCCTGCAACGGGCTGCGCGATCCGGCTGGACGGTCGTCGCCTTGGACGCCGGCCCGTTCTGGAACCCCGAAACCGACTGGGTGAGCGACGAAGCCGGCTCCCATCAGCTTTATTGGACAGAACCACGCCAGATCGGCGGCGGCGACCCCGTCCCGCTCGGATCCAACAACTCCGGCCGCGGAGTCGGCGGGTCGATGGTGCACTACGCCGGATACACCCCCCGGTTCCACCCCAGTGACTTCCACACCCGGACGGCGGATGGTGTCGGCGCTGACTGGCCGATCGCTTACGACGACCTCCGTCCCTATTACTCCGCCATCGAGGGCGAACTGCCGGTGGCGGGGGAGGACTGGCCGTGGGGCGACCCGCACTCGTACCCGCACCGCCCGCATCCCGTCTCCGGGAACGGGGAGGTGTTCCAACGCGGTGCCCTGGCGTGCGGGATCACGGCGAAGGTAGGACCGGTCGCGATCGCGAACGGCCGGTTCGGCAACCGGCCGCACTGCATCTACCGCGGCTTCTGCCTGCAGGGCTGCAAGGTCAACGCGAAGGCGTCACCGCTGATCACCCACATCCCGGACGCGCTCGCGCACGGCGCAGAAGTACGCGCGGACAGCATGGTGACCTCCATCGGCATCGACCAGCGCACCGGGCTAGCAAACGGCGTGCACTACGTGAAAGACGGCCGGCCACGGTTCCAGCACGCACGAATGGTCGCGATCGCCGGATACTCCATCGAGACACCCCGCCTGCTGCTGAACTCGACCTCCGCCCGCTTCCCGAATGGGCTCTGCAACGACTTCGACCAGGTCGGCCGCTTCCTGATGGTGCAGGGCGCACCGCAAACCGCCGGACGATTCGACGCAGAGATCCGAATGTGGAAAGGACCGCCACCGGAAGTCAGCACCGAACAGTTCTACGAAACCGACCCGACCAAACCGTACAAGCGCGGCTTCTCCATCCAGACCGTCTCCCCGCTACCGATCACCTGGGCGGAACACGTCATGGCAGAAGGCCGCTGGGGAGCGGACCTGCGCAACTACATGTCCGACTACGTGCACTGGGCCTGCTTCGGAGCGCTCTGCGAGTTCCTGCCCCAACCCGATAACCGGGTCACCCTCAGCGCGGAGAAGGACCGGTACGGGCTGCCGATCGCCCACTTCTCCTACACCCAATGCGACAACGACCGAGCGCTGGCCCATGCGGCGCAAAAGGTGATGGAGCGAATCCTCACCGCAGCCGGCGCCCGCGAGACCATCACCATCCAACGCTACGCACACCTCGTCGGCGGGGCCAGAATGGCCGCGCGTGAGGAAGACGGCGTGGTGGACGCTGACTGCCGCAGCTTCGCCGTTCCCAACCTGCTCATCACCGACGGCAGTGTCCTACCGACCCAGGGCAGCGCCAATCCGGCCCTGACCATCATGGCGATCGCCGCCCGCGCAGCCGACCGACTGCTGAAACACCCGAACAGAATCGAAAGAGGAATCACATGACAACGGTCAGCGAGTTTGTGATCGAGCGTATCAAAGCGTGGGGAGTCACTCGGGTGTTCGGGTTCCCCGGCGACGGCATCGGCGAGTTCGACGGTGCACTCGGGAAGGCCGAACGGGACGGTGTCGGCGTCGAATACATCCGACCCACCCACGAAGAGGTCTGCGCACTGATGGCGACAGCGCACGCCAAATTCACCGGCGAAACCGGCGTGTGCACCGCGACCTCGAGCCCGGGAGCGTTCCACCTGATCAACGGCCTCTACGACGCGAGGATGGACAACCAGCCCGTCGTCGCGATCGTCGGCCAGCAGGGCTTGAACTCCCTCGGAACCTTCAATCAGCAGGAGAACAACCTCGAACGGGTGTTCGCCGATGTCGCCTGCTACGTGCAGACCATCGTCTCGCCCGAACAGGCGCAGGCCGTGATCGACACCGCGTTCCGCACCGCCCGGGTGCGTCTGCAAGCCGCGGTCGTCATCTTGCCTCACGACGTTCAAGGGATGAAGATGACGCCTCCCTCGCCTGAGATGTGGGTGTCACGGTCGAGCGCTGTCGCCCCGTCCACCTCTGTCGTCCCGCCGCGCAGCGAACTCGTGAAGGCGGCCGCGATCATCAACGCCGGGCGTAAAGTCACCTTCCTTGTCGGGCACGGCGCCAATGGGGCGACCGACGAGGTCCTCGAAGCGGCACGGCTCTCCGGCGCCGGAATCATCACGGCTCTACGCGGCAAGCAGGTGATCCCGGCCGAGATTCCCTATCACTCACAGCAGCTCGGACTGCTCGGGTCGCTGCCCAGCCTGCACCAGATCAAGGACTGCGACACGCTGGTGATGCTCGGCACCGACTACCCGTACGGTCAATTCCTGCCCGCTACCGGGCAGGCGCGGGCCATTCAGGTCGATCTCAAGCCTGAACAGCTGGGTTTGCGCTATCCCACCGAGCTGAACCTCTGGGGTGACGTGAAGGCCACGCTGGCAGAGCTCATCCCGCTCCTTGACGAAACGACCGACCTCGACTGGCAACAGAAGGTCGCCGACGAGATGGTCGAGTGGGAGTCGGAGATGGAAGCGCAGGCGCTGTTGCACTATGACGACGGTGTGAACCCGCGACGTGTGTATCACGAGCTCAACAAACGCCTGCCGCCGCAGGCCATCGTCACCGCCGACGCCGGGACAACAGCCGACTGGTACGGACACCACATCCGGCTGCGTCGCGGGATGCTCGGCGACCTCTCCGGTCGGCTCGCGACGATGCTCGCCGCGATGCCGTACGCGGTCGCTGCAAAGTTCGCATACTCGGACAGGACTGTCATCTGCACCATCGGTGACGGTGCGTTCCAGATGCTCGGCATGAACGAGCTCATCACGGTGAAGAAGTACATTGACCGGTGGGACAACCCGCAACTAATCGTCCTTGTCCTGCACAACAACGACCTCACCCAGGTGTCCTGGGAAATGCGGACTGAAGACGCGAACCCCGTGTGGAACACCGCCCAGGTGGTCGAGAGCGTCGACTACGCCGGCTGGGCGGAACTGCTCGGATTCCGCAGCATCACGGTCACCGATGACGACCAGGTCGTTGCAGCCTGGGACGACGCGTTCGCCCACCGGGGTGTGACGCTCATCGACGCACACACCAGCAAGAACGTGCCACCTCTGCCCCCGCACATCACTGCCGAATACGCGAAGAATACCGCGACAGCGTTGCTGAAAGGCGACCCGAGCGATATGGCGGTGATCCGCGACTCCGCAGCGGCACTGTTCGCCGAAGGGGTCGAGCGTGTCAAAGACCGACTGCACCTCGGTGACACAACTGACGAGAAGAGCGAATAGATGCGCTCGGCCGACTGGATCGACCAGCTCACGGTCAGCGCGTACACCGTGCCGACGACGACGGCTGGCGTCCCCCAACAGGAATCGGACGGCACCGCCGTGTGGGACTCGACCGGCGTGCTCGTCGTCGAGGCGGCGTCGGACGGGTTGGTCGGCCTGGGGTACGCATACACGTCCTCGGCGGCGGTCCGCGTCGTTCGAGATCAGCTCGCACCGATCGTGCTCGGTTCGAACAGGATGGACATCGAATCGACGTTCTGGTCGATGGCTGAAACCATGCGCAACCTCGGCTGGGAAGGAGTGTGCGCAAGCGCGATCTCCGCCGTCGACATCGCGATCCATGACCTCCGAGCCAAGCGACTCGACACCGCTCTGGTCCGCCTCCTCGGTCGTGCCAGATCGAAGGTCATGGCGTACGGAAGCGGCGGATTCACCAGTTACTCTGCCGCTCAGCTTCACGGGCAGTTCAGCGCCTGGGCAGATGACGGCTTTCGCGCCGTGAAGATGAAGGTCGGATCGTCCCCGGCCGACGATGTGCAACGCGTGGCCGCGGCGCGGGCAGCGATCGGAACGCGAGTCGCCCTGTTCGTCGACGCGAACGGCGCATACGATCGCAAACAAGCGCTCGGGTTCTCGGAACGATTCCACGAGCAGGACGTCACCTGGTTCGAAGAACCCGTGTCCAGCGACGATCTGGCGGGACTCCGTTTTCTCCGCGACCGAGGTCCCGCGGGAATGCAGATCGCTGCGGGGGAGTACGGGTACACCCCGGCCTACTTCCTTCGCATGCTCAACGCCGGCGCCGTCGACACGATCCAGGCCGACGCAACCCGGTGCGGCGGAATCACGGGATTCACCCGAGCAGCTGCCATCGCGCAAGCCGCTGGTGTCCCGATCAGCGCGCACACGGCGCCGTCCATTCACGCAACCCTCGGCGCTGCCCTCTCCAATGTCGTGCATGTCGAGTATTTTCACGATCACGCGCACATCGAATCGCTCTTCTTCGACGGGCGTCCGGCGTTGACCGATGGAGACCTCGTACCCGACGCGAGTTCGCCGGGCCACGGTCTCACCCTGCGCAGGTCAGACAGCGAGCCTTATCTCGTCGACCAGCTGGTCATGACCCTCGACGAAGAGGGCCGGCGCTCGTCGCCTACGATTGCAGCGAAAAGGCGAAACGGCCGTCGTGGATAGGCTCGCCGCCCGCCGCACTGGCGAAGACTTCGAACGCGGCGGCCACTCGCTTCTGTTCCTCATCTGGAAGGCTCTCCAGCACCTGGGTCATGGCAGTGCGGCGCTGATCCAGAACGTGGTTCACCAGATCAGAGCCGGCGTCGGTCAATTCGAGCCGGATGTAGCGGCGATCGCTCGGGTGGTCTGAGCGAGTGATGTATCCGGCTTGCACCAATTTCTCGCACGCTCGCGTCGCATTCGAAGGATGGACACCCAACTCGGATGCGACGGCGCCGAGGTTCTGCGGGCCCGTTGCGGCGATCATCATCAGCACGCGAAGCTGCGGCGTCGTGACCCGGTCCTCGACCTCGAAGACGGATCGCGCGGCAACGCGCATCATGACATTCGCTGCCGACAGCGCTGCGTCTACGGCGCGTATAGCCGCCGGTCTCGAACTCGTCATGCTTTAAGTATTGCTCCAATCGTTGCGGACACGCAAACCTTGCGCGTTCTGGCGCTACTGTGGAAGAGGCTCGGGTGCACGGGACCCAGGGGAGATCCGCCACCGCTCAGGCCGAATTGTTTCCAATCGTCCCGCCGAGGAGAGACTGTGACCCAATCTGCAACCGTCCTTCGAGAACTGCTTGTCGGCAACGCCCGATTCGTGGCCGGTACGCCACTGCATCCGCATCAGGACGTCGACCGGCGTGCGCACCTGTCGGCATCGCAGGCGCCGATTGTCGCGATCTTCGGGTGTTCGGATTCACGTCTCGCCGCAGAGATCATCTTCGACCTCGGGCTCGGCGACGCGTTCGTGATCCGCAACGCAGGACAGGTCGTCTCCGAATCGGTTCTCGGTTCGCTGGAATACGCGGTCGCAGTCCTGCACGTCCCTCTCGTCGTCGTCCTCGGTCACGACTCCTGCGGAGCGGTCGCTGCGGCTATCGACGCCCAGTCCGCTCACCCGCCGCTTCTGCCTGACCACATCAGGACGCTGATTGCTCCGATCGGCAGCGCTGTGCGCAGGGTCGCCGCGTCGACCGTCGACATCGATCCCGCCGAGGTCGGACGAGAGCACCTCCGCGACACCGTCACCGAGATCATCGAACGTTCCACCGTGATCCAGGCTGCTGTGGGCGCAGGCGAGCTCGCCGTGGTCGGCGCCAATTACAAGCTCGCCGAAGGCGCAGTTGCGCCCGATCGGGTCGTCGGACTGCTGGACGTCGACGCGCCACGGAACCACGGAGCGGCATGAAGGCCGTCCGGCCTCTGGCCGAGGAGCGCTTGTCTCCGGCGAACGGCGTGACGCATGTGGCCGTGCGACCGAAGGTGCTGTACACGGGTACGCCCGTATTCCTCGTCGCGACCGAGAACGATGAGGGCACGTTCAATCTCGCGCCCGCATCCTCCTATTGGGCACTCGGTCAGATGATGGTCCTCGGGATCGAGAGCGACGGTCAGACGATCGAGAACCTGACGCGCCGCGCAGACCTTACCGTCAATTTCGCATCACCGGAACTCTGGTCTGCCGTGGAGGTGCTGGCTGAGGTCACAGGGCGCAACGTCGTCCCCGATGCGAAAGCGGACCGCTACCGGTATGTGCGCGACAAGTTCGCTCTCGCCGGCCTGCATCCAGAAGCCTCGGACCTCGTCGTGCCACCGCGCGTTGCCGAATGCGCTCTCCAGCTCGAAGCGCGGGCCCGGCGGCTGACCACCGGTATCGAACCCGGCTACGTCATCGTCGAGGCGGAGGTCGTGCGCGTTCACGCCGACCCGCGCCTTCTCGTCGACGGCACCGATCGGATCGACCCGCAGCAGTGGAATCCGATCATCTTCAGCTTTCGGCAGTACTTTCAGCTCGGAGCGTCGCTCGGGGCGCGCGGGTCGGGCGAGGTGGACACGGTCGAGTCGGACGGCCCGGAAGCCGCGACGACGCCTGGGGGAGCGCAGTGAGCGGCACCCGGATCTTCACGATCGGCCACTCCACGCACCCGCTTCTGGATTTCGTGGGGATGGTGAGAGCGCACGGCGTGGAGACGATCGTTGATGTGCGGAGCATCCCGAAATCGCGACACAACCCACAGTACGGAATCAGCGTGCTGCCCCAGGAGCTCGCCGCGACCGACCTCGGATACCATCTCATTGAGAAACTCGGTGGTCTCCGCCATGGCAATCGCACGGACCTGAACGGCGGGTGGCGCAACGCATCGTTCCGGGCGTACGCCGACTACATGCAATCGCCTGCCTTCTCGGCAGGCCTGGACGAACTCATCTCCATCGCCGCCGACACAGTCGTCGCGATAATGTGCGCCGAGGCGGTTCCTTGGCGGTGTCACCGCTCACTGATCGCGGATGCGCTGCTCATCCGCCGCTTCGACATCATCGACATCTTCTCCAGAACCAATGCGAAACCGCACGGGCTCACCTCCTTCGCTCGCGTCGACGGGGAACGGATCACATACCCCGGCGATGACGCGGATCAGCCTGACCAACGCGCCCATCATCGCGGTTGATGGGAATGCGATCCTCTGTGGTGCTCGCACCGCCGGCCAACAGATGGAACGCGCTCCGCACGAGAGCGGTGTGACTGTACGCCTGCGGCGTGTTGCCCAGTTGACGGTGCGAGTGCGGGTCCCACTCCTCGCTCAATAGCCCGACGTCGTTGCGAAGCTCGAGGAGACGACCGAAGAGTTTGGCCGCCTCGGCAGAACGACCGGCGCCGTTCAAAGCGTCGACAAGCCAGAATGAGCACGCGATGAAGACGCCCTCCGTGCCGGGCAGCCCATCGTCGCTTTGTTCGGGGCGGTATCGCAGGACGAGTCCGTCCTCGGTCAGGTCTTTCCGAATAGCGTCGATCGTTCCGACCACCCGAGGGTCGTCGCCCGGCAGGAACCCGACCCGCGGGATGAGTAACAGGGATGCATCGAGTTCATTGCTTCCGTATGCCTGCACGAACGTGTTGCGTGATCGGTCGAAACCGTGCTCGAGAATGTCACGCCGAATCTCGGCTCGCATCTGCTCCCACTGTCGAACAGGGCCAGGCAGATCGAATCGGCGGGCGCCGTGGATCATCCTGTCGGCGGCCACCCAGCTCATGACCTTCGAGTATGTGAAGTGCTGCCGCGGACCGCGCATCTCCCACAGACCGTTGTCCGGGTCGCGCCAGGTACCCGCCACGTGTTCGAGGAGCGCGCATTGAAGGTCCCATGCGTCCTTTTCGTCGGCGCCGATCGACGTTCGAGCAAGCGCGAGGCCGCCCAGTACCTCTCCCCAGACATCGAGTTGGAACTGATCGGCGGCCGCATTTCCGATGCGTACTGGCGCCGAATCGGCGAAACCGGTCAGCCAGTCCAGTCTCTCCTCCGGGAATCGGCGGCGACCATCCAGCCCGTACATGATCTGCAACTCCGCAGGGTCCCCGGCAACTGCCCGGAGAAGCCAATCTCGCCAGGAGCGGGCTTCGTCCGTGTATCCGGCGGTGAGCAGCGCCTGAAGAGTGAATGTGGCGTCGCGCAACCAGCAGAATCGGTAGTCCCAGTTGCGTGGCCCACCGAGTTGTTCTGGCAATGACGTGGTCGCCGCGGCGACGATACCGCCGGTGGGTGCATACGTGAGCGCTTTCAGGGTGATGAGGGACCGTTGGATAGCGTCTCTGTTCGGTCCGGAGGCGGTGCTCAGCGCGCTCCACGTTCTCCAATACCCCTCGGTCGCTGCGAGCGCAGCGTCAGGGTCGGCGGGTTGAGGTCGAGGCAGGTGGCTAGGAGTCCACGTAAGCGAGAAGCGTACTCGGTCGCCGGCGCTCACGGTGAATTCTGCTGCCGTGCGCATATCGCGACCGGTGAGCGGAATGTCGGAGGTGATCTGGACGGAGTCAGGTCCTGCGACGGCGAGGATTCCCCGGTCGGTGCGCGTCACCCAAGGAACCACATGGCCGTAGTCGAAGCGCAGTACGAGTTCCAGCTGCATCGGCACGGAGCCGGAGAGGCCTTCGACGATCCGCACCAATTCAGCGCTCTCGCCTCGGAGGGGCATGAAATCGGTTACTCTCACATGACCATCGCTGGTCTCCCATTCTGTGTCGAGAATGAGCGTATCGCCGCGGTAGCTACGGCGCGTGCAGCGAGATGAGCCAGCGGGTGTCACGATCCAGCGTCCAGCAGATTCCTCATCCAGCAGGGCTGCGAAACACGCCGGAGAGTCGAAACGCGGCAGGCAGAGCCAATCGATCGAGCCGTCAGCGGCCACCAGCGCGGCGGTGTGGAGGTCGCCGATAATCGCGTGGTCCTCGATACGTGATCCATTCACCGGTCGGCACTGCCATGCGTGACGCGTGCGACGCCACGGAGGATGCCGCCGGGGACTACCGCGGAGTTCTCGTACATATCCATTGCGACACCTTTCGTCAGAACTGCGATCCATGCAACCACATACTTGCGCAAATGCAATAGTTGCCCTTACGCGGGTATGCTCGACGAGTGAGACGCGCGCATAGGTTCGCGCGCCAGAGAGGACGGTGCAGGCATGGGAGCTCTTCCGCTGTGGCTCCTTGTCCTGATCTTCGTCGGTGGAGCAGCAGTGATCTGGGTCGCCGGGATTCAGCTGTCCAAGACCACCGACGTACTGGACACCCGGCTGCATCTCGGAGACGCGCTCGGTGGCTTGATCGTGCTGGCGGCCGCTACGAACCTTCCGGAAATCGCGATCACGGTCAGCGCCGCGCTCTCCGGCTCGATCGATGTCGCGGTGGGGAACATCCTCGGCGGCATCGCGATCCAGACGGTGGTGATCGTCGTCCTCGACACCTTCGGCAAGCGCGGTAAAGACGTGAAACCGATCACCTATCGCGCGGCTTCGCTCGGCCTCGTTCTGGAAGCGGTCGTAGTGATCGCCGTCCTCGCTGTTGTCATCGCGGGTAGTCAGCTTCCGCCCGGCCTGCTCTTTGCTCGCGTCACACCTGACGTGTTGTTGATCGCGGCGATCTGGGTCATCGGACTGTTCCTCGTGCACCGGGCAGGGAAGGGCCTGCCATGGCACCAAAACGGCGCCGCGCCGGACACGACCACGCCGCATCCGAGCGGACACCGCACTCGAACGAGGAAGAACTCGACACAGATGAGCACGGCACGCGCGGCCGTGATCTTCGGCGTGTCGGCCGTCGCAACCCTTATCGCCGGAGTCGCGCTCGAACAGGCCGGCGATGCAGCCGCGAGCAGAATCGGTCTCTCTGGTGTGCTGTTCGGGGCGACTTGGCTCGCGCTGGCCACGAGCCTTCCCGAGATCTCCACGGGTTTGCAAGCCGTAAAACAGGGCGACGACAACCTCGCCATCAGCGACATCTTCGGCGGGAACGCGTTCCTGCCCGTCCTCTTTCTCGTCGCCTCGCTCATCAGTGGCAAAGCGGTTCTTCCGCAAGCCCACTCGAGCGACATCTACCTGACAGCGCTCGCGGCGCTCCTGACCGTCGTCTATGCGATCGGACTGGTGTTCCGGCCCCGCAGACATGTCGCCGGGATGGGTCTCGATTCCCTCATCGTCCTATTGCTTTACATCATCGGAATCGGTGGCCTCGTTGCCATCACGATCAGCTGATGTCCGATCGAGTACCGTTCATCGCTGCTCTCGATGCCGAGGCTGTGGTCGACGGCCGCTGCCGGAGACCCTGGCCCCGCATCCCCTCGATCCACTTCGCGCGTTGTTCCGCGATTGCGAAGATGGTCCAGGGGCGCAATCCACGACCTGCGCCGCGCCGCATCCACGGAAGGCGGCGGCGCCTCCGCCCTCGACGTCGAATCCCACGCGCCGCGCCAAACAAGAGACGTCGATCCGGTGGCCGACGTCGGCTCCCGCGCTCACGTCGACGCTGGCTGCTGCGCGGCGCAGGTCGTGGACGGTCGCAGGTCGAGCTCGGTGCTGCGAGCGTGCCCCGATTGCGCCGGTCTCCCCGTCGTAACTACGGGCCTAGACGGTTCGTGCTGCGGTGTCGACGCTATACAGGCCGGCGACTAGGCGATGAAGGCAACGTCGCCCTAATCCCGGCTCCCTTCGTGGCTTCTCGCGAGGTGTAGACGTCGGCCGACCGCTTAGAACCATCTCACCGGACAACCGTCGTTCCTGGTTTGACCGTTGCGGAAGGGCGGGAGGCATGGACGAAAGCGGCGTCAGATTCGCGTGCGGAAATGGCTCCAGTTCTCGAACGGGTCGGCGAGAGCGGAACTGATGTCGCGGGCGCTGGCGCGAGGTCCTTGAGCCCGTGCCGGAACTAGTTCCTTCCACCATAGCGTCGGCGTCTGAGGCACGACTGCTGGATGAATGTGATTCATCGGCAGGGGAGTGAGACTCGTGAGCCCCATGCGCGTGTTGCACCACCATTTGAGTGCGTTCGCCGTTGGCAGCTCACGGATCAGCGTTCGTGACAACATTTTGACAACACTCGGGTGAAACAGAGGAGCATCGCGTGATAGCGAGGAACGTCTCACCTGCCCGATATTCCGCGGATGTCCGCTAGGTGTCTGAGGTGAGCTGGGACCGCGCTAGAGTTCGAATCCCACGCCCTCCTCCGCAATGGCGCCACCGTCCGCGTGGCCCGGTACTCAGCCGGTGGGCTTGTCGTTTGAGGGACGGCGGTAACGGGCCTCGTACGCGTCGTCGCCCTGCACCAGCATGTCCAGCACCTCATTCAGCCTCCGTTCCTCATAGGAATTCCGCGGGGCTGGGAGGTGGAGCTGCTCGTAGAGTTTGAATCTGTTGAGGTAGAGCCACGCCTCGAATGCTTGACCGTATGCGTGCGCGGCGGACAAGGCGCCGCGATAGGAGATCCACGCCGCCGCGAATGGCAGCACGGCGAGCAGAAGCCAGAGGCCGTGCGGCCAGAGGGCAATTGTCGAGACCATGGCGCAGAAAAGGCTGACCGCTGTCATCCGCACAGCCAAGTCCATCTCCTGCCGCTGGTCTTGGACATAGGCGGTGTGGCCAGGATCGGCGACCATACCGATGTACGTGGCCCAGTCCAGAATGGGCAGATCGATCGCCTTGCCGCCGCGCGTCTCGTAGCGGCGAAGTACATTGCCCAGGCGGGTCGGGAGGATGTGGTCTGGGTTGGCCGGATAGGAGCCGATGACCGTTGTGCTCGCAGTGAACGTGAGGGCTCGCATCAGGGTTGACCACGGGTGGCCGCGTCGATCTGTCGGAGGGATCGCCGCGAGCGCCTGCTCCTGAAGCGCCACTGACGTCTCACGGCGCCTTGCCTGCGTCAGAGCTCGTCTGTATGCGAGCGCCAGGCCGACGTGACTCGATCCCCAGTACCCTTCCATGGCCTGGGTGATGATGAACTGGATCGGGTGCGTGACGACGGCGATCGTGATCGCCACCGCGATGAGCGCCAGGCCCTGAAGGGGTTGGGCGATCGGGTTGTTCGTGGCGAGCGCGGACCAGTCGAGGGGCGATTGCCAGGGACGGAGCACGAAGAGCAGATACAACCACGTGGTACCGATCAGCGAGGGGACGGTCGAGACGACGCCGAAATACCTGCCGATGGTCGATGTCGTCCCGAGGCTTGGATCGGAGGTGAGGTCAGCCATTTCTGCCTAGGAGCGGTCGGTCCAGTGCCCAGCGACGCAACACTGCCTCGACTTACGGACATTCACGATCGGCTTCCCGCAGAGCGGGCACACGGCGCCTCCAAGCCCTTCCCGCAGCGGCCCCTGACCGGGCGGGGTGTGCGGAGCACTATTGTTGCCCATGGCTTCCTCCGATCCACCCTGCGCCTAGCCTACTCCGCGCAGTATTTCAAGTGAATGCCCCGGTGTGTCACCTCTCCGAACGATGGGCCGCCTGCGAGGATGCTCGCATGACGGGAGAGAACGCTCCCTCCGAGGGCGAACAGTCGTCACTGAGTGAAGCTGCCGCGCCGGCATCAGGCGTGGTGGCCGAGACTGCGGCTCCTCCCGAGAAGGCCCCTCCGCTCGGCAAGTGGCTGTGGGTGTTGCCTCCCGTACTGACGGCGCTGCTCGCGTTCGGGGTCGCCATCTGGGGCCCCGGCTTCGGTGCCGGTGCGATCGCGGCGCTCGGGGCGTGGATCGTCTGGGCGATCGCACGCGAGGCAGGCACGCGCCGGGCGCCTGTCTTCGCGCTCGCGTTGGGTGCCGCCGCGGGCGTCCTGCTCTTTCTGCTCTGCACCCAACAGAGCGCCCATGTCTTCGGGTCGCCGGCTCCCGCGGTGGCCTCCCATGCTGCTACGCCGACGCCGACGCCGACGCCGACTTCGACGCAGGGCGCCAGCGCGATCACCTGCAGCGCCGAGATCGAGCGGAGTGCCTCGGACGCCTCGACTGTCTCGGTGACCGGGAGCGTCGCGCAGCTGCCTGACGCCGCGAAGGCGACCACGGTCGCGACGTCCGACGGTCGCGTGCTGGCCACCGAGGACTCCTACCCTGACGACAAGGGCGTCGCGACGATCCGGCTCTCGTTGACATCGGCGCCGGGCGAGGCCGTGCAAATCCGCACGGAGGTCCGTGTCGGCGCTCAGATTCTGCAGTCGTGCGGGTGGTGAATTCGGGATGTTTGGCGCTTCATCATCGCGCAAGTCCCTTGCGAGCCATTGAGAATCTCGCTCGTTTGTTGGATCGTGTGATGCGACGTCAATCAGCCATCCAACGCCGGGGTCGAGGGAGTTCGCCTATATCGGAAATGACATTGCATTCCGCGATCTGCTCCGTGCTGAGACCAACGTCGACGGCAGCGACGCGCTCAATGGTCACACCCTGGAGGCTCGCGCCCGCGAACATGATCGAGCCTTTTGTGCCCATGCGAGTCGCGCGTACTCGTGGCTAGGAAGTAAAGGACCATCCGGTCCTGCGGATCGGTAACTTTTCCCTTCGGAATTCCTCGTTCCCGCTCCGGTTGGCGATGAGGTTCAAATGCGTGACCCGGGCGAGCATCGCAGCATCGAGTGCCATTGCAGTCACCGAAGGTTTCGTCGTCAGCCAGGCACGGTTGTCGCCGTCGGATGCGATCTTTTCGACGTCGCTCGCATAGAGCATCCTCCTGAATGATGAGTGGCTTAGACCGCTGAGAAACCCCCAAGCGCCCCGCGCGGCGCTTGCTCCAGGGCCCAAGGTCGGGCCGATGTCGCTAAGGATGGGGCCGAAGCCAGGGTGACCGGACGAAATCTCGTCGAACGCGATGCCGGGCGCCTCACCCACTTCGCGAACCGAGTGTTTCTTCGGTATCTCGGCGCGCACAAAGGCCCGCAGTTTTCGCTGCTTTGCGATCGTCTCCGCCTTCCCGTCGGGGGTTTCAGCATTCGTGAAGACGCGGACAAGCCTGCCATCTTCTTTCAGGTCAGAAATTCTGACCTGAAGTACCCGCTTGACACGCTCACGACGCTCCTCGGGTGCGACGGCCCAGACGCCGAGAGAGGCCGACTCGATCGCTGTTCGGAGGACGGGGTAGTGAGCTGCGAGCGGTAACTGGATGCGGCCGTCCTTTGGCGCTGTAAGCATCTTGCGCGCAGCTCGTGGGTTCGAGTCCCATCGCGCAGCCTCGTTATACGACCGCCCGCTATGCCGCCGTGGGCAACTACTCGCGAACACACTTCGACGCGACCCGGACTTCCGTGATCCTGGTCACTCGTTACACCGACCCGTAGTGAAACGAAGTCGAGACATGCCCGACTTCGAACACTGACTTGGTGCTCGCGTTCCTCGGAGTGATTCGACCAAAACCGGCGGCTGCGGGGGCGCAGCCGACTGGAAGTCGTAGACCTCCCTGATCTACACCCGCAAATACGGCGATGATCGGGCGCCATGTCTCGATGCTAGATGGCGCGTTAAGGGGTGATCCGGCCGCAGTGAGGCGCAGCATGACTTGCCGCTCGCTTCGGGCAAGATGCAACTATGACTGATCTGCGCGCGAGTTCACCCGACTACCACCCGCGGGTGTTCGTCTCTTACGCCTCCGAGCCAGCAATTGACACGTGGGTCTTGCAGCTCTGCACACGCCTTATGGCTAATGGCGTAGATGTCATCTACGACCGTTGGGATGTGGCGGCGGGCGATGACCTTCCGCACTTCATGGAGTCTGGCCTCCGTGATTCGGACCGAGTCCTTCTAATCAGCTCGGACGAGTACATCCGAAAGGCAAATGCGGGTCGAAACGGTGCCGGGTACGAGAAGAAGATCATGACCGCAGCGATGATGACTGATCCCATTTCGAATCGCATTGTTCCCGTCATTCGAAACGCAGCTGTTGAGCCCCCGGTGCCGACCTTTCTAAGCGGGAGCAGGTACGTGGACTTTCGCGAGGATCAAGCGTTCGAGTCGAAATACGTAGAGCTGATCCACGAGCTTTACGGTCGACGAATCGTTTCCAGACCGCCTCTAGGACCGAATCCGTTTGCAGAGGCAAGCGAAACGTTGGCTGCAATCCAAATCGGCCACGATCCGCTCGAGTACCGCACCGATGCGCTTGTTGGCGAGATCGAGTTTCCGTACGAAAACAACAACGGCCGCTTCACGATCGGCACTGGAGCTCAACAATTCACTGTCGCCACGTCGGGCGCAGGGTCCGGGTCGGCGTATTTCTATAGCGATCCCGCAGATATTCATTCGATTGCGATCGCGCCGGAGACACCGCTGTCCGAAGTTGGGCCGATCGCCGCATACGACTTTTCGTCGCGCAGTAGGCATGCTCGCGTGGGAGATGCGGTGATTTTGATCAACACGTCGGGTCGAGTGGCCGCGTTGGAAGTCAAACGCGTGACCATTCGTGAAACTTCGCCAGACAGAGTTCCGCGTCTTTCGTTCAAGTTTGTGGTTCTGGCGGAGCCGGAATGACGCTACAGGCGGTCAGCCTCGGGCGGTACGGGGCGCGCTTGTGATCGGTACCGGTGGCCACCCGTCAATGCAATTCTTTGAAGATTTCTCCCGCTGAGAGCTCTTCCGCGAGCGTGCGCGCCGATCCAAGGCGAACTCCGGAACGTGTACGTGAGGAGGTCGTCATGGGAACGGTTACTCCATACGAGACAAGCGCTGGTCGTCGTTGGCGCGTCAGATATCGCACACCAGAACATCGCCAAACGGACAAGCGCGGCTTTCGGACCAAGCGCGACGCAGAGCTCTATTTGGCGAATGTGGAAGTGTCCAAGGCAGCCGGCTCGTTCGTAGACCCGCAGGCATCGAGGGTGACGGTCGGCGAGCTGGCTTCAGCCTGGCTCGCAAACAAGCGTCAGGCGATGAAGCCCTCGAGCTTCCATTCCATCGAGACGTCGTGGCGCGTATACGTCCAGCCGCGGTGGGCTACCACGGCTGTCGGTGCAATTCGGCCGAGTGCCGTTGCGCAATGGATCCGTGAGCTGGGAGAGGGGTCGGCCGCCTCGAACCCACGCGCAGCATGGACCGCCGACGCGTCAAGGCCGCGTTCGGCGACGGTCGTATTGCGCGCGCTCGGGGTTCTGGCCGGCATCCTCGATGTAGCGCTGAAGGACGGCCGTATCCCCAAGAACGTTGCCCGCGGGGCCGATGGTGTGCCACGCAAGCACTCAAGCAAGGCGCGCAGATACCTGAGTCACGAGGAGGTCATTCTTTTCGCCGAAGCGGCTGAAACTGACATGCAGGCGACGCTCCTGATGGTTCTCGCCTACTGTGGACTCCGCTGGGCCGAAGCCACCGGACTTCGCGTCCGAGACGTCTCCATGAGGCGGCGCCGATTGGAGATTAACCACACCGCCACCGAGGTCGACGGCAACGTGGTCGAGGGCGTTCCCAAGTCGTGGGAGCGACGATCCGTCCCGTTTCCGGACTTCCTGAAGGAACCGCTTACTCGTCTCTGTGCCGGGAAGGGCCTTGATGATCTGGTGTTCGCCGATCGGTTCGGCGGCTTCCTCCGCCGCCCGAGCGCCAGCAAGAACAAGCGGTCCTGGTTCCTGACCGCGCTCGCCGGAGCCGGCCTCGAGCGGCTCACGCCGCACGACCTCCGACACACGGCCGCAAGCCTGGCGGTCAGCTCGGGGGCCAATGTCAAAGCCGTCCAGCGGATGCTCGGGCACAAGTCGGCTGCGATGACCCTCGACACCTACGCCGACCTCTTCGACGACGACCTCGATGAGGTCGCGATGCGCCTGAATGAGGGGGGTCATCAGAAAAATGTGGGCAAAGTGTGGGCACGGAGAGCCGAATCGGCCGAGTGAGGAAAGGGCAAAGGCCCCGACTTCCGCGTAATCACGCGGATCTCGGGGCCTTCAATCACTTGGAGAAATGGCGGAGAATGGGGGATTCGAACCCCCGAGGGCTTGCACCCAACACGCTTTCCAAGCGTGCGCCATAGGCCACTAGGCGAATTCTCCTGAGGCGGTGTTACTCCCGGAGGAGCAACGGCCACGAAGTATCCTACCGGGTCCGCGGGGGTGCTCGGTGCCAACACCTCTCAGTCTGACCCGCTACACTGGTTCCCGGCTCCTCACGTGGCGCCATCCAGGCCAACTCCCCCAGGGCGGAAACGCAGCAAGGGTAACCGGGCTCTGGCGGGTGCGTGAGGGGTCTTTTTCTTTGCCGTCGGTCAGGTTGTTCCGCGTACAGTTGAGCAGAGCACAGGCGCTCTTCTACACTCTGTAGAAGAGCGGTCGAGATCCGCCGATTGAGTGAGGTGCTGGATGACCGGGCCATTGAGCGAGTTGGCGTCCGAAGCGTATGTCTTCGGTTTTCCGCTGGTCTTCAACGGGGAGCAGATCCTCCGCCTCACGACCACGGGGATCGGATCGCTTCCCCCAGCGTCGTTCAACTCGTTCAGTCACGCGCGTTCGCTGGCGGATCCGCGTGACACCTTCGTCTCCATCAACAACGACACCGTCTACTCGATCGCCCCCGTCGATCTAAGTGTCGGGCCGATCCTGCTGAGCGTTCCGGATGCGGGCGACCGCTACTACGTGCTGCAGTTCGTGGATGCGTGGACCAACAACTTCGCATACCTCGGCACCAGGGCGACCGGCAACGGCCGGGGCGACTTCCTGCTCGTGCCGCCGGAGTGGGAGGGCGGCCCGGAGGGCGACGGCGTCACCGTCATCCGCTTCCCGACCCGCATCGCCACGATCGTCGGCCGCTGGGCCTGCGACGGCGAGGAAGACCTGGCGGCCGTCGAGGAGTTGCAGAACTCGCTCGCGCTGACGCCCATCCGGAAGTCGCTCACGCCTCCGCAGGGCATGCCGGTCGTGGCCGGTGGTCTGGGGGAGGCGCTCGACTTCTTCGAGCGGTTCCGGACCTGGGCCATCGCCTTCCCGCCCGCCGAGCGCGACAGGACGGCTCTGGATTCGTACAGCGTGCTCGGTCTCACCAGCGCGTACACCCTGGCGGAAGCGCCGGAGGAGGTGCGCCAGGCGTTGGAGGCCGGGTACGCCGCCGGCAAGCAGGCCCTCGAGATGGCCGTGCGGACCGGGGACGGTCCCGTCGTCAACAACTGGCAGGTCAACCTGCACATCTTCGACTACAACATCGACTTCTTCGAGGTCGGGGCGCTCGACGATCCTGCCTGGAAGCACACGGATGCGAAGACCAGGTATGCGACGCGGGCCGCAGCAGCGCTCGGCGGGCTCTGGGGCAACCACGGCTACGAGGCCGCGTACTTCTTCACCTATCTCGATGCAGCAGGGGATGCGCTCACCGGAGAGCACACGTACACCCTGCGCCTGCATCCGACGCCGCCGGTGCGCGCGTTCTGGTCCATCACCATGTACGACCTCCCGAACTTCTACCTCGTCGAGAACGAGGCGGCGCGGTATTCGATCGGGGACAGGACGCGAGGGATCGTGTACGACGACGACGGAGGCTTGACCATCACCATGAGCACGACCAGACCCACCGACCCGACGGCAGCCGCCAACTGGCTGCCGACGCCGCAGGGCGCGTTCCGGCCCATCATGCGCCTCTACGCGCCCGAGCAGATCCTGCTCGACGGCGGATACGAGGTCCCGGCGATCGAGCGGGTCGACTGAGTCGTGGCGCGTTCCCTCTACATCACCTCCGCCGAAGGTCACACCGGCAAGTCCACCGTCGCCCTCGGCGTGCTCGAAGCGCTCCGCCGTGCCGTCGGCAGGGTGGGCGTCTTCCGTCCGATCGCGCGCTCGACCTCCGAGCGCGACTACGTGCTCGAACTGCTGCTGCAGCGGGAGACGGCCGACATCGACTACGAGGAGGCCATCGGCGTCACCTACGACGATGTGCACCTGGATGCGGATGCCGCTCTCTCCGAGATCGTCCGCCGGTTCCGGGCGGTCGAGTCCCGCTGCGACACGGTCGTCATCCTGGGCTCCGACTACACCGACGTCGGCAGCCCGACCGAGCTGCGCTACAACGCGCGCATCGCCGCCAACCTGGGCGCTCCCGTGCTGCTGGTCCTCGGCGGGCGCATCGGACAGGGGCTGGGCGAGCGGCTCGGCCAGGCGGAGCCGCGCACCGCGGAAGACCTCAAGCAGCTCACCGAACTGGCGGTCGCCGAGCTGAGGGACGAGCACGTCGCGCTCCTCGGCGTCATCGCCAACCGCGCAGACCCGGACGACCTCGACGCGGTCGTCCACGCCGTGCAGTCGGCCGTCGGTGAGACGCCGAACGGCGATACGGCCCCGGTCTGGGCGATCCCGGAGGACCCGTTCCTCGTCGCCCCGAGCATGCGCTCGATCATGGAGGCGACCGGATCCACCCTCATCGCGGGCGACGAGTCGCTGCTCGCGCGCGAGGCGCTCGGCGTGGTCGTGGCCGGGATGTCGATGAACAACGTGCTCCCTCGCCTGATCGAGGGGGCAGTGGTGGTCGTGCCCGCCGACCGGACGGAGGTGCTGCTCGCGGTGCTGATGGCGAACGCATCCGGCACGTTCCCGTCCATCGCCGGCATCGTCCTCAACGGAGGGTTCGAGCTGCCGGAGCCGATCGAGCGGCTGCTGGCCGGCCTGCGCTCCCCGCTGCCGATCGTGGAGACCGACCTCGGCACCTACGACACGGTCGTCCGGATCACGCACGCCCGCGGCAGGCTCGCCGCAGACTCGCAGCGCAAGTACGACACCGCGCAGGCACTGTTCGAGCGCCACGTCGACGCGGACGCCCTGCTCAAGCGGCTCGACGTCAGCCCACGGGATGTGGTCACCCCGCTGATGTTCGAGTACGACCTGCTGGAGCGCGCCCGAGCGGCGGACAAGCACATCGTGCTTCCGGAGGGAGAGGACGACCGCATCCTGCGTGCTGCGGCGACGCTGCTCGCCCGCGGGGTCGCACGCCTCACCATCCTCGGGGAGCCGTTCGAGGTGCGCGCGAGGGCGATCGAGCTCGGCGTCGACATCTCCGGTGCGGAGGTGCTCAGCCCGTTCGACGACGTGCTGCGCCTGCGGTTCGCGACGGAGTACGCGCGGCTCAGGGCGCACAAGGGCATCACCGTCGAACAGGCCTCTGACACGGTCACCGATCCGTCGTACTTCGGCACGATGATGGTGCACCTCGGCCTCGCGGACGGGATGGTGTCCGGTGCGGCGCACACGACGGCGCACACGATCCGCCCGGCGTTCGAGATCATCAAGACCCGCCCGGAGGTGTCCGTGGTGTCGAGCGTCTTCCTGATGGCGCTCGCCGACCGGGTGCTCGTCTACGGCGACTGCGCGGTGATCCCGGATCCGACGGCCGAGCAGCTGGCGGACATCGCGATCTCGTCCGCGGAGACGGCGGAGCAGTTCGGCATCGAGCCGCGCGTCGCGATGCTGTCGTACTCGACCGGGGAGTCCGGTTCCGGCGTCGACGTGGACAAGGTGCGCGCCGCCACGACGCTCGTGCACGAGCGGGCTCCCGAGCTCGCCGTGGACGGCCCCATCCAGTACGACGCCGCCGCCGATGCGGCGGTCGGCGCGGCGAAACTGCCGGGCTCGGCCGTGGCGGGACGGGCGACCGTGTTCATCTTCCCCGACCTCAACACGGGCAACAACACCTACAAGGCGGTGCAGCGGAGCGCGGGCGCCGTGGCGATCGGGCCGGTGCTGCAGGGCCTCAGGAAGCCGATCAACGACCTCTCCCGCGGCGCGCTCGTCGACGACATCGTCAACACCGTCGCCATCACCGCGATCCAGGCGGGTCTCTCGTGAGCGCCGTCCTTGTCGTCAACAGCGGCTCGTCGTCGTTCAAGTACCAGCTGATCGACCTCGACACCGAGCGTCCTCTCGCGAGCGGGCTGGTGGAGCGGATCGGCGAACGGTCCGGCCACACCATCCATCGCGGCCCGAACGGGACGAGCGAGCGGAGCCTGGAGATCCCGGATCACACCGCCGGGTTCCAGGCGATGATCGACGCGTTCGAGGCCGACGGCCCGAGCCTCGCCGAGCATCCACCTGTCGCGGTCGGCCACCGCGTGGTGCACGGAGGGAAGCGGTTCTTCGAGCCGACCATCGTCACCCCGCTGGTCGAGATCAACATCGAAGACCTCGCCGACCTCGCGCCGCTGCACAACCCGGCCAACCTGCAGGGCATCCGCGCTGCGGAGAAGGCCTTCCCGGATGTGCCGCACGTTGCCGTCTTCGACACCGCCTTCCACCAGACGCTGCCGCCGGAGGCGTACACATACGCCATCGACGCCGCGCTCGCCGAGCGGCACCGCGTTCGCAGGTACGGCTTCCACGGCACCTCCCACAAGTACGTGTCGGAGGCCGCCGCGGAGTTCCTCGGGCGTCCGCTCGCCGACCTGAAGCAGATCGTCCTGCACCTCGGCAACGGGGCATCCGCCTGCGCGATCGACGGCGGACGCTCGGTCGACACGTCGATGGGGCTCACGCCGCTGGAAGGCCTGGTGATGGGAACACGCTCCGGCGACCTCGACCCGGCCGTCCTCATCCATCTGGCCAGGAGGGCGAACCTCGACATCGACGGCCTCGACGAGCTGCTGAACCGCAAGAGCGGTCTGCTCGGGCTGTCCGGCACCGGCGACATGCGGGATGTGCGGCGCGCGGCGAACGACGGAGACGAGGCGGCGCAGCTCGCCCTCGCGACCACCGTGCACCGGCTGAAGCACTACATCGGCGCGTACACCGCGCTGCTCGGCGGGCTCGACGTCCTGACCTTCACCGCAGGCATCGGCGAGAACGATGCAGCGCTCCGGGCGGATGCGCTGGCCGGGCTCAAGGGGCTGGGCATCGTGCTCGATCCAGAGCGCAACGCCAGCCCGTCGTCGGAGGCGCGGGTCATCTCGGCGGACGGCTCTCCGGTGACCGTGCTGGTCGTGCCGACGGACGAAGAGCTGGAGATCGCCCGCCAGACCGTGCAGGCGATCGGGCAGAGCGCGGCGGGGGCCTCCGCCGCCGGGTGACCGGCGACCGGTTGCGGTGGTGACATGCGCGCGCGGAACGGCACGGGGCGGCGATGGTTCGCCGCCCGCCGCTCCGCTGTGTTCGCCGCCGTGTGCTCGGTGCTGCTCGCGGCGACAGCGCTCACCGGATGCACGTCGACGGTCGTCCAGGGAGGGCCGCGCTTCGTCACGCCTCCGCTCATCCGGTACACGTCGGTCCTCTGGCCGGTTCCGCTCGAACTCGTCGGGGCCGAGCCGGGGAGCCGCCTGCGGCTGGAGGCGAGGATGAGCACACCGCGTGGGCTCTGGAACTCGTCGGCGACATACACGGTCCCCGCCTCCGGCACGCTCGACCTCGCCGCGGCGCGGCCCCAGCTCTCCCGGTTCGCCGAGCCGGACTCCGCCGGGCTGTTCTGGTCGCTACGCGGCCCGCAGCTGGGCGAGGAGGCGCTCGCCGAACAGTGGATGCGCGAGACGTCCCCCGTCACGGTCACCGCGTTCGACGGCAGCAGGCCGATCGCCGCCCGCACCTTCCGCCTGCAGGGGATCGGGGCGGGCATCCGCACCAGTGGCGTCTTCACCAGGGACCTGCTCGCGGCGACGGCGGCCAGGGAGGGCGGAACGGCACCGCGCATCCCGCAGCAGACGCACGAGGATGTGCAGGTGGGCACGTTCTACAGCGCGCGGTCGATCGAGCGGCCGCGCACCCCGGCCGTCGTGGTGTTCGACGACCAGGCGCCCGGCGCATCCGGGGACTTCGTCGGCCCGCTGCTGACGCTGTTCGGCGCATCGGTGTTCGTGGTCCCCGTCACACGGTCGGCCGACGGCGTGCGCCTGACCTCGATCGTCGATGCAGACACCGTCGGGGCCGTGCTCGACTGGCTCGACCAACGGCAGGACGTGGACGGGCGGCAGGTGTTCGTCTACGGCACCGGCCCGTCGGAGCAGCTGGCGCTGTGGACGGCCGCGCGGTTCTCCTGGCGGCTCGCCGGAGTGTTCGCCTCCGGGGGAGCGACGGCGCTGCTCTGCCTGCCGTCGAGCGCGGTCGGCCCGGTGTTCGAGAACGGCAGGCCGGCCGGCTGCCGCGTGGACCCGTCCGTCATCGACGCGCAGGCGGTGCCCGCTCTCTCGCTCGTCCGCGGGCCGCTGGTGCTCGGCTGCTCGGAGCGCGACGAGACGCTCCGGTCGTCCTGCGCCTGGCTCGACGCCGCGATGGCCACCAGGGGCACGCGGGCGGGTGACGTCGTCCTCCGCGAGAGTACGGCGTCGCACGCGACGATGGTGCCTCCCGGGCTGCCGATCGCCATCCCGGACGGCCCGAGCGGGCAGCAGACCGAGCGCGCCAGGATCGCGTTCTGGAACGCCGTGCTGAACGCGCTGCTGAGGGCGGGTCGCTCGTGAGAGGCCGTCGATGGTCGCGCGCCGCCGCGCTGGTCGCCGCCCTGCTGGTCGCCGCCGTGCTGACCGGATGCGGTGGGGCGCCGCGCTCGCTCGGCCCGCGATTCGAGGTCGACCAGCTACATCGGGGGGTCACCGACCCCGTCCTCGTCTCGCTGGTCGGACTGCGGCCGGGAGGGGATGCGGTGCTCGCGGCGACGGCGCACACCGGATCCGGCACCTGGACGTCGCGGGCGGTCTACGTCGTTCCGCCGAACGGCGTGATCGCGCTCTGGCGGGCGAAGCCGATCCTCGCGCCGTACCCTGCACCGGATCCCGCCGCCCTGTTCTGGAGCATGACCGGCCCTCCCGTGAGCCAGAGCGAGCTGGAGCAGACCTGGGCGGGGAACGACATCGACATCACGCTCGCGGCCGACCAGGACGGCAGGGAGGTCGCCTCCACGATCCTGCACCGCACCGGCTTCAACACCGCGACGGCGCCGCGCGACGTGTTCGCACGAGACCTCCTGAGCCCGAGCGAACGGGACGAAGCCGGCGCGGACTTCGACAGGAGGATCGGGACCTTCGTGACGCCGCTCCCCGACCCGACGCAGCCCCGCCCGGCCGTGATCGTCGTGGACGGCGACGACGGAGGCGGCTCAGGGAGGTTCGTCGCCGGGCAGCTCGCGGCGAACGGGTTCCCCGCCTTCATCCTCCCGTCGTTCGGCCCGACGGGGCAGATCCCCGGGTCGTCGGCGCTCAGCGTCGAGTCGTTCGACGCCGCGCGGGCCTGGCTGGCTGAGCAGCCGGAGGTCGATCCGTCCCGCATCTTCGTCTGGGGCAGCTGGCGGGCGGCCCCGCTCGCCCTCTGGTTCGCGGCGAACGAGCCGTACGCGGTCTACGGCGCCATCGCGGCGAGCGGTCCGACCGCTCTGCTCTGCACGGCCGCCGGGGGAGCGTCGCCGCTGACCAGCGGGGGAGATCCTGTGCCGTGCGAGAGCCAGGTGCGGACGATCGCGGACACTCCGTCCCTGCGGCTGGACCGCATCCCTGGACCGGTGGTGCTCGCCTGCGGCACGGCGGACGAGATCCTGTCGAACGCGTGCGAGTGGCTGACGGCGGCGGAGCAGGCGCGGGGCGAGCGGACGGGCGACGTCCTGCTGCGCGCCGTCGGGGCAGGGCACGCGATCAGCACGCCGCCGCTCGTGCCCGTCGGGCTGTCGGAGTCGTCTCCCGCGCTCGCGCAGGCGACCGAGCAGGCGCGGGCCGCTTTCTGGCGGGATGCGCTGGCGACGCTGGAGAGGGCGGTGCGGTGATGGTCGGGGGAGTGTTTCGGAGGGCCGAGTCGGGCGGGTTCGGCCGGAGGATCGCCGCTGTCGTGGCCGTGCTCGCCGCCGTCGCCGTCGTGCTCACCGGATGCGCCCAACCCGACGCCGGTGCGGGACGCGAAGGTCCGCGGTTCGTCCTGAACAGGAATCCAAGCCCAGTCTGGCAACCCATCGGCATCCGGCTGACCGCCCTCCCTCCCGGCCAGCGCGTGACCATCACGGCGACGGTCCGCGACGGCGCGCTCTGGTCGTCGCACGCCGACTATCTCGTGCCAGCGAGCGGCACCGTCGACCTCGACGGGCAGGCGCCGGTCGACGCACCCTTCGCCGGGGCGGACGGGATGGGGCTGTTCTGGTCGCTGCGCAGCGCGTCCGGGGCGCCGGCATCGTCGAGCGAGACCTGGGGTGCAACCACGCAGCGAGTGGTACTGGCGGCGGCGGTCGGCGGACGCAGGGTCGCCCAGACCTCGGTGGAGCGGATCGGCCTCGCGTCCGGGGCGGTGTCGCACGCGGTCTTCGACGACGGCATCTCGGGAGACTACTTCGAGCCGACGGCGGGCGATTCCGCGCTGCGCCCGGCCATCATCGTCTTCGATGGGACGGACAACGGCACCCCGACGGGCGTCCTCGCGGCGTCACAGCTCGCGGCGAACGGCTACCCGGCGCTCGCACTGTCCACCTTCGGCTCCGCCGGGCAGCTCGATCCGTCGCACACGTTCCCGGCGGAGCGCTTCCTGTCCGCGCTCGCCTGGCTGCGCTCCCAGCCGGGGGTCGACCGGCAGCGGATCTTCACGTTCGGAACCTCCCGGGGCGCGCAGCTCGCGCTCTGGACGGCGGTGGCGTATCCCGGCCTGGTCTACGGCGCCATCGCCCCGGGAGGCACGACCGGCCTGATCTGCAACTCTCCCGTGCCCAACCCGGCGGTGACGGTCGGCGGCAGCTGGGTGCCGTGCGCATCCGGTACGCGGGACACCAGCAGCGCGAACGTGCTGAACCTGTCCCGCATCCCCGGCCCGATCGTGCTCGGCTGCGCCGGCCGCGACGAACAGCTCGACAACGGATGCGCGTGGATGAACGCGGGGATCACCGCCAGGGGCGACAGGATCGGCGACGTCTACGTGCGCGCTCCGGATGCGACGCACCTCTTCTATGCGCCGCCGTACACCCCGCTGTACCTGCCGGCCGCTCCGTACGCGCAGCCGACGGAGAACGCCAGGGTGCGGCTCTGGAACGGCATCCTGGAGGCGCTCTCCGAGCCGTCGAGCGTGCCGGGGAGGTGATCGCACCACCGGCATGATCCCGCTGCGATCCTCCGGTCCGAATGTCAGCGGCGGCAAGTACCATGATGGGGTGGTTACCGCACTGTATCGCCGCTATCGGCCAGACACCTTCGCCGAGATGATCGGGCAGTCGCAGGTGACCGAACCGCTGATGACGGCGCTGCGCACCAACCGGGTCAATCACGCATACCTGTTCAGCGGTCCGCGCGGCTGCGGCAAGACAACGTCGGCGCGCATCCTGGCCAGGTGCCTCAACTGCGCGGAGGGTCCGACGGACACCCCGTGCGGCAAGTGCTCGAGCTGCATCGAGCTGAGCCGCGACGGCGGAGGTTCGCTCGATGTGGTCGAGATCGACGCCGCGAGCCACAACGGCGTCGACGACGCGCGCGACATCCGGGAGCGCGCCATCTTCGCTCCCGCCCGCGACCGCTACAAGATCTTCATCCTCGACGAGGCGCACATGGTCACCCCGCAGGGTTTCAACGCTCTGCTGAAGATCGTCGAGGAGCCGCCGGAGCACGTGAAGTTCATCTTCGCGACCACCGAGCCGGAGAAGGTGATCGGCACCATCCGGTCGCGCACCCACCACTACCCGTTCCGGCTCGTGCCGCCCGCGCAGATGCTCGACTATGTGCAGAGCCTGTGCGACAGCGAGGGCGTGCAGGTCGCACCCGGCGTGCTCCCGCTCGTCGTGCGCGCCGGCGGCGGTTCGCCGCGCGACACCCTCTCCCTGCTCGACCAGCTGATGGCGGGCTCCGACGAGAAGTCGGTCGAGTACGAGCGCGCCGTCGCCCTGCTCGGCTACACGCACGCCGCCCTGCTCGACGAGGTTGTCGACGCCATCGCAGCACGGGATGCCGCCGGCGCGTTCGGCGCCATCGACCGCGTCGTGCAGACCGGCCAAGACCCACGCCGCTTCGTCGAAGACCTCCTCGAACGCCTCCGCGACCTCATCGTCGTCTCCGCGACCAGCGCGGAAGGCGCGGCCGCCGTGCTGCGCGGCATCCCGCAGGACGAACTCGACCGGATGGCGGTCCAGGCGATGAAGTTCGGCGCGGCAGAGCTCTCGCGCTCGGCCGACATCGTCAACGCCGCCCTCACCGAGATGACCGGCGCGACCTCGCCGCGCCTGCACCTGGAACTGATGATCGCCCGCGTGCTCGTCCCGTCGAGCGACGAGAGCGAGCGCGGCGCGCTCGCCCGCGTCGAGCGGCTGGAGCGCAGGGTCGGCGTGAGCGACGCGACTGGTGGTGCGGCTGGGGCTCCGGCGGCGTACGAGCCTGCGGCGGTGCCGCGGGTTGCGCCTGCTGCCGCTCCGGTTGCGGCGGCGCCTGCTGCTGCCGCACCCGCACCTGCGCCTGCTGCTGCACCCGTGCCTGCTGCGGCGGCCTCTGCGTCCGCGGGCGAGACGCCTGCGGCGGCTGCGAAGCCTGCATCGGTGGATGCGCCTGTCGCTGCGGGCGGTGCCGGCGCTGACTCGGCGCCCGCCGCTTCGGTCACCGCGCCTGCCGCCGAAAAGGTCGCCCCATCCACTGCACCCACCGCCCCCGCCGCACCTGCCGCGCCCCGCGCCGCTGCTCCGGTCGGTCCGGTCACGACCCAGCAGGTCAAGGACGCGTGGCCGCAGATCCTCGACGCCGTGCAGCGCGCGAAGCGCAGCGCGTGGATGGTCGTGTTTACCGCGCAGGTCCGTTCTCTCAACGACGACGTCCTCACCCTGTCGTTCCCGAGCGACAACGACGTGGCGAGCTTCAAGCAGCAGCAGGGCACGGACACGAAGGGCGTGAGCGAGTACCTCCGCCAGGCCATCGTCGACATCCTCGGAATCCGGGTGAAGTTCATCGCCAGGGCCGACGGCGCCCAGAGCGGCGGCCCCGGCCCCTCCGGCGGAACCCGCCCCACCCCCGGCACCCCAGCGCCCGGCGGCGGAGCGCCGTCAGCCGCCGCGCCGGCCGCTCCTGCCTCCGCGCCAGCAGCCTCCCCGTCTTCCGCCGGCGCTGGCTCCGCGCCCGCGTCTGGCCAGGGCGGTGCGGCGTCCGCCCCCGCTGCCAACTCCCCCTCGACCGCCCCGGCTGCCTCCACCTCCACCTCCGCAGCCACCACCACGTCCACCGCCACCTCCACTGCCACCACGCCCGCCGCAGTGACGACGGAGTGGGCGGTCGTAAGCATCCCCGGCGGAAGCTCGGCACCGGCAGACACCACCTCGGCCCCCACCCCCGCCGCCCGCGCAGCCTCCGCGCCCGCCGCATCCGCCGTCGCGACGCTCGAACGCGACGACTACCCGCACGACGACGTGCCCCCGCCGGAGACCGAGCCGCCGTTCGAGCCGCCCGTCCCCGACGAGCCGGAGGGCGAGTGGGCGGTCAGCGCACCCGACGACGAGCCCATCGAGCGAGCAGCACCAGCCGCACCGACAGCAGCGTCCGCACCAGCAGCGCCCGGCGCATCCACCCCCACCCAGCAGCCCGCATCCGCCGGCCGCGTGGAGGAGCGCCCCGCGCGAACTGCACCGGCGTCCGGCGCGCGCACCCCCACATTCCAGCAGCCGCAGCGGTACGGCGAGGCGGTGGTGCGCGAGATCCTCGGCGCCACCTTCATCGAAGAGCAGGCAGCACCGCCTGCCGGGTCGAGGTAAGGCGTGTACGAAGGAATCGTCCAGGAGCTGATCGACGAACTCGGGCGGCTTCCCGGCATCGGGCCGAAGTCGGCGCAGCGCATCGCGTTCCACATCCTGCAGACCGAGACGTTCGACGTGACCAGGCTCGCGGAAGTGCTGCTCGAAGTGCGTGACAAGGTGCGCTTCTGCGAGATCTGCGGCAACGTCTCCGAGCAGGAGACCTGTTCCATCTGCCGCGATCCGCGCCGCAGCCCGGAGCTGATCTGTGTCGTCGAGGAGGCGAAAGACGTCGTCGCCATCGAGCGCACCAGGGAGTTCCGCGGCCTCTACCATGTGCTCGGTGGGGCGATCAGCCCGATCGACGGCGTCGGACCGGACGACCTGCGCATCCGGCAGCTGATGCAGCGCCTCGCCGACGGCACCGTGCAGGAGGTCATCATCGCCACCGACCCCAACCTGGAGGGCGAGGCGACCGCCACCTACCTCAGCCGCCTGCTCACCACCATGGAGATCCGCGTGACCAGGCTCGCCTCCGGCCTGCCCGTCGGAGGCGACCTCGAGTACGCGGACGAGGTCACTCTCGGCCGTGCGTTCGAGGGCAGACGCCTCATCTCCTGAGCCCCGCCGACCACCCATCGCGGCGCCCTCGGACCGGCGGCGTCATATGGGATTCGGCGTATGTGATCGCCGGTAGGATGGGGGTTCCGGCTTATCCCCAGGAGTATCAGTGGCCCTCATCGTGCAGAAATTCGGCGGATCGTCCGTCGCAGACGCAGAGAGCATCAAGCGCGTCGCGAAACGCATCGTCGAGACCCGCAAGGGCGGCAACGAGGTGGTCGTCGCCGTCTCCGCGATGGGCGACACGACGGACGAGCTGCTCGACCTCGCCCACGACGTCACCCCCATCCCGGCCCCGCGTGAACTCGACATGCTGCTCACCGCAGGAGAGCGCATCTCGATGGCGCTCCTCGCGATGGCGATCCGCAGCATGGGATACGACGCGCGCTCGTTCACGGGCAGCCAGGCCGGCATGATCACCGACGCGCAGCACGGCGCAGCGCGCATCGTCGACGTGACGCCCGGCCGCATCCGGGATGCGCTCGACGACGGCGCCATCGCGATCGTCGCCGGCTTCCAGGGCTTCAACCGCGACACCAAAGACATCACCACCCTCGGCCGTGGCGGCTCGGACACCACCGCCGTCGCCCTCGCCGCCGCTCTCGGCGCCGAGGTCTGCGAGATCTACACCGACGTGGACGGCGTGTTCACCTCCGACCCGCGCGTCGTGCCCAACGCGCGCAAGATCGACCGCATCACCAGCGAAGAGATGCTCGAACTGGCCGCGGCCGGCGCGAAGGTGCTCTATATTCGCGCGGTGGAATATGCGCGTCGCCACAACGTGACCCTGCACGTCCGCTCCTCGTTCAACAACAACGACGGAACCCTCGTGCTCAACGAAGCAGCGGCCGAGGCCGCGAAGAAGAAGGACGGAACCGTGGAAGAGCCGATCATCGCCGGAATCGCCACCGATCTGAGCGAAGCAAAGATCACCGTCGTCGGCGTGCCGGATGTGCCGGGCAAGGCCGCTCAGATCTTCAAGATCGTCGCGAAGACCGAGGCGAACGTCGACATGATCGTGCAGAACGTGTCCGCCGCAGCCACCGGCCTCACCGACATCTCCTTCACCCTGCCCAAGTCCGAGGGCCAGCGGGTGCTGACCGCCCTCAACGCCGAGCAGCCGGATGTGGGCTTCCAGTCCCTGCAGTACGACGACCAGATCGGCAAGCTCGCCCTCGTCGGCGCCGGGATGCGCACCAACACCGGCGTCTCCGCCCAGCTCTTCGCCGCCCTGTTCGACGCCGGCATCAACATCGAGATGATCTCCACCAGCGAGATCCGCATCTCGGTCGTCACCCGCGCAGACACGGTCAACGAGGCGGCGCGCGTCGTGCACAAGGCGTTCGGCCTCGACGGAGACGACAAGGCGATCGTCTACGCGGGCACGGGGCGCTGACCGGGCGCATCCACTGCCCCCATTCACACCGCGGCGGGAATGCGTGCAGCGCGACCGTCGTTCGACCTCACAACACGAGACCCGAAGGGGCCACACCATGAGCGAGACAAGAGAACTCACCGTCGCCGTCGTCGGAGCGACCGGCCAGGTCGGCAGCGTCATGCGCCGCCTGCTGGAGGAGCGCGACTTCCCGGTCGGGCGCATCCGCTTCTTCGCCTCCGCCCGTTCGGCCGGCACGACTCTGCCGTTCAAGGGTGAGGACATCGTGGTGGAGGACGCAGCGACGGCCGACGTCGCGGGCATCGACATCGCCCTCTTCTCCGCCGGTGCGACCGGCTCGAAAGCGCAGGCGCCCCGGTTCGCCGAGGCCGGTGCCATCGTCATCGACAACTCGAGCGGCTGGCGGATGGACCCGGATGTGCCCCTCGTCGTCAGCGAGGTCAACCCCGAAGCCATCGCGGATGCGCGCAAGGGCATCATCGCGAACCCGAACTGCACCACGATGGCCGCCATGCCGGTCCTCAAGGTCCTGCACGAGGAGGCCGGTCTGGAACGCCTCATCGTGAGCACGTACCAGGCCGTCTCAGGCTCCGGCCTCGCCGGCGCCGAGGAACTGGCCGGGCAGGTCCGCGCGGCCGTCGCCGACGAAAACCTGCTGCAGCTCGTGCACGACGGCTCGTCCGTCGCCCTGCCGGAGCCCGTCAAGTACGTGCGTCCCATCGCGTTCGATGTGATCCCGCTCGCCGGCTCGATCGTCGACGACGGTGAGAACGAGACGGACGAGGAGAAGAAGCTCCGCAACGAGAGCAGGAAGATCCTCGGCCTGCCGGAGCTGCTGGTCAGCGGAACCTGCGTGCGCGTCCCCGTCTTCACCGGCCACTCGCTGTCGATCAACGCGGAGTTCGCCAAGCCGATCAGCCCCGAGCGTGCGGAGGAGCTCCTGGCGAGCGCCCCCGGCGTCGTGCTGACCGACGTGCCGACCCCGCTCGAAGCAGCAGGCAAGGACCCGAGCTTCGTCGGACGCATCCGGCGTGACGAGGGCGCCCCCGCCGGTCGTGGGCTCGCGCTGTTCATCAGCAACGACAACCTCCGCAAGGGTGCCGCGCTCAACGCGGTGCAGATCGCGGAGATCGTCGCCGAGCGCCTCTCGACCCCCGTCACCGCCTGAAACGACCTCGTCGGCGGCACGCTGAGCGGCTCCCGGACAAAGCCGGGCGCCGGGCACCGTAGGATTGTCTGGTGAGCAATTCTCCCATCGACGTCGTCCTCATCGGCGGTGGCATCATGAGTGCCACGCTCGGAGCCCTCATCCAGAGGGTGCAGCCGGATTGGACCATCCGGCTCTACGAGAACCTGGGCGAGGTGGCGCAGGAAAGTTCCAACCCGTGGAACAACGCGGGCACCGGCCACGCGGCCCTCTGCGAGCTCAACTACATGCCGGAGGCCGCAGACGGCAGCGTCGACCCGGCCAAGGCCATCGCGATCAACGAGCAGTTCCAGCTCAGCCGCCAGTTCTGGGCGAGCCTGGTGAAGTCCGGCGACCTTCCGGAGCCGTCGACGTTCATCAACTCCACCCCGCACATGACGTTCGTGCACGGCCGGGACAACGTCACCTATCTGCGCAAGCGCTACGAGGCGCTGAAAGACCAGCCGCTCTTCGCCGGTATGGAGTACACGGAAGACCCGGCTGTGCTCGCCGAGTGGACCCCTCTGCTCACCAAGAAGCGCAACCCCAAGCAGCGCGTCGCCGCCACCCGGGTTCCCGCCGGCACCGACGTCGACTTCGGCGCGCTCACCAAGGCGCTCGTGAACGACCTCGCCGACCGCGGGGCGGACATCGCCCTCAACCACAAGGTGCGCAGCATCAAGCGCACCAAGGACGGGCTGTGGAAGCTCAAGGTGCGCCACCAGGTCGGCCACACCCCGCACGAGGTCACGGCACGGTTCGTGTTCGTCGGAGCCGGCGGAGGCGCCCTGCACCTGCTGCAGAAGTCCGGCATCCCCGAGATCAACGGCTTCGGCGGGTTCCCGATCTCCGGCCAGTTCCTGCGCACCAGCGACCCGAAAATCGTCGCCCAGCACCAGGCGAAGGTCTACGGCAAGGCCGCCGTCGGCGCACCGCCCATGTCGGTGCCGCACCTCGACACGCGCGTGGTCGACGGACAGGCGTCGCTCCTGTTCGGGCCGTACGCCGGGTTCAGCCCCAAGTTCCTCAAGACCGGCACGTGGTGGGACCTCCCCGGTTCGATCCGCGCTGGCAACCTCATCCCGATGCTCGCCGTGGCGAAGGACAACTTCGACCTCATCAAGTACCTCGTCGGCGAACTGCTCGCCAACCGGGCCAAGAAGATGAAGGCGCTGCAGGAGTTCATGCCCACCGCCAAGAGCGAGGACTGGGAGCTGATCACCGCCGGCCAGCGCGTGCAGGTGATGAAGAAGGACGCGAAGAAGGGCGGCGTGCTGCAGTTCGGCACAGAGGTCATCGCGTCGGAGGACGGCTCGATCGCCGGTCTTCTCGGGGCGTCGCCCGGCGCATCCACTGCGGTGCCGATCATGCTCGACGTGCTCAAGCGGTGCTTCCCCGACCGGTACGACGCCTGGCTGCCCACGCTCACGGAACTCGTGCCCACCATCGGGACGACGCTGAACGACAAGCCCGCCGAGGCGGAGCGCGTGGTCGCCGAAACGGCAGAGGTGCTGCACATCTCGCGCTGAGCCTTTCGGAAAGCGCTGGACATTTTGGCGACGACGTTGGTAGAGTCGTCGGCGCTATGAAGTAGGAATCTCCTTATCGTCCCGCGCCTGAGGCTTTCGCCCACGCGATGCAGTGCATCGTGGCGCCGTCGACATAGCCAGATGACCAGGTCATCGCTTTTCAGCGCTCCGGCGCGGCTGTCGACGGGAACACCCGGCGGGAAACGGCTCCTCGGAGCGCTCGACAAGGCGGTTTCCCATGCCAGTGCATTTTCCAACAATCATTCCCGTCGCGGCGGTCGCCGACCACCTCAAGGCCGACGGCATCTCGCAGAGCTACGGCGATCGGCGCGTGCTCACCGACGTCTCGCTGACCGTCGCACCGGGCTCCCGGCTCGGCCTGATCGGCGAGAACGGGGTCGGCAAGTCGACGCTGCTGCGCATCCTGGGCGGCGCCGAGGCCCCGGACGGCGGCGCGCTCGTGCGTCCGGCGCGCACCGGCATCCTCTGGCAGGAGGTGCGCTTCACGCCCGAGGACACCCTCACCGCGCTCATGGAGAGCGCTCTGGTGGAGGTGCGGGCGATCGAGCGCGAGCTGGAGGCTTCGGCGTCCGCGCTCGCCGGTGACGACCCGGATGCGGACGCGGCTGCCGGAGCGGCAGCGGCTTCCCGCTATGCCGCGGCGCTCGACGCGGCGGAGCGTGCCGACATCTGGAGCGTGGGTGCGCGGCGCGACGAACTCCTCGACGGTCTCGGTGTCGGGTCCATCCCGTTGCACAGACGGCTGTCCGAGGTGTCCGGCGGCCAGCGCAGCAGGTTCGCCCTGGCGGCTCTCCTACTGTCCCGGCCCGACGCGCTCCTCCTCGACGAGCCCACCAACCACCTCGACGACGACGCTGCGCTCTTCCTGGAGCGCCAGCTGATCGCCTGGCGTGGTCCGGTGGTGTTCGCGAGCCACGACCGCGCCTTCCTGGATGCGGTCGCGACCAGCCTGCTCGATCTCGACCCTTCGCGCTCCGGCACGACGGTGTTCGGCGGCAACTACAGCGCATACCTGGCCGCGAAAGCGGACGAGCGGGAGCGCTGGGAGCGGCAGTTCGCCGACGAGCAGGACGAGCTGAAGGCGCTGAAGTTCGCTGTGGACGTGACGGCGCGCGGCATCGCCTGGTCGGGCAAGGTGCGCGACAACGACAAGTTCGCCAAGTCGTTCAAGGGCGGTGCGCTGGACAAGCAGATCAGCCGCCGCATCAAGAACGCGTCCGGCCGGCTCGACGACCTCTCGGAGAACCAGGTGCGCAAGCCGCCGGCGATCCTCAGCTTCGCGGGCATCCCGACCGGGTCGCAGGCGCTGAACGAGGAGGCTGGCACGCTGGTGCAGGTGTCGGATGCGCGCATCCCGGACCGCCTCGATGTCGTGTCGTTCCGGGTGGAGCCGCAGTCGCGCATCCTGATCACCGGTCACAACGGGGCGGGCAAGTCGACGCTCCTGTCGGCGCTGGCCGGACGGCAGCCGGTGGACTCCGGTGCGGTGACGAGGAGGAAGGGCCTGCGGGTCGGCCTCCTCGAACAGGACGTGCGCTTCGCCGACCCTGCCGCGAGCCCGCGGAGGATCTACGAGGAGCGGCTGGGCGAACGGCGCGCGGAGGCTGTGCCGCTGACCGGTCTCGGCCTGGTCGCGCCGCGCGACGTCGACCGCCCGGTCGGCACCCTGTCGATCGGCCAGCAGCGCAGGCTCGCCCTCGCGCTGATCCTCGCCAAACCGCCGCACGTCTTCCTGCTCGACGAACCGACCAACCACCTCTCCCTGTCGCTCGCGACGGAACTGGAGGAGGCGCTCGGCGCGTATCCGGGGGCGGTGGTGGTGGCGAGCCACGACCGCTGGCTGCGCGGAGCGTGGACGGGCGAGCGGGTCGAGATGGCCGGAGGCCGCATCGTGGCCTGAACGCGCTTGCTTAACTTTCGAACATATGTTCGAATGAATCCATGAGATGGAGCGGGCAAGAACTCACGGCCGAAGAGCCGTCGACGCTGCCGGGGCTGGCGCGGCTCAACAACCTGGTGCGGTCGGTGCGCACACCCGACTTCGCGGGCATCACGTTTCACGAGGTGCTCGCGAAGTCGGCGCTCAACAAGATCCCCGGTGGCGGAGGGCCGATGCCGTTCGGCTGGACCATCAACCCATACCGTGGATGCTCGCACGCGTGCGTCTACTGCTTCGCCCGGCCGACGCACTCCTATCTCGAGCTCGACGGCGGCAAAGACTTCGACCAGGAGATCATCGTCAAGGTCAACGTGGCCGATGTGCTCCGCAAAGAGTTGAGCCGACCGAGCTGGGGGCACCACCCGGTGGCACTCGGCACCAACACCGACCCGTACCAGCGGGCGGAGGGCAGGTACGCGCTGATGCCGGGGATCATCGACGCACTGGCAGACACGGGCACGCCGTTCAGCATCCTCACCAAGGGGTCCCTGCTGCGGCGCGACCTCGACCAGCTGGCAGACGCCGCCCGGCGGGTGCCCGTCGACCTCGCAATGTCGATCGCGGTCTACGACGACGAGCTGCAGCAGTCGGTCGAGCCCGGAACGCCCACCACCAAGGCGCGGCTGGCGACGGTCACGGCGGTGCGGGAGCACGGACTCGACTGCGCGGTGTTCCTCATGCCGATCCTGCCCTACCTCACCGACACCAGGGCGCACCTCGACGAAGCGCTCCGGCAGGCGAAGGAGGCGGGAGCGACGTCGGTGCTCTACACGGCCCTCCATCTCAAGCCGGGCGTGAAGGAGTGGTACTACCTGTGGCTCGGGAGGGAGTATCCCGAGCTGCTGCCGCAGTACCGCCGCATGTATGGCGGAGGGGCGCACGCTCCGAAGGAGTATCGCAAATGGCTGGCGGCCAAGATCAAGCCGCTGATCAGTACGCACGGGCTGCAGCGCGGAGAAGAGGACCCCCTGACAGGCGGGGTGAGGTCGACTGCGCTCGGGATGCTGCGCGACGGCGAGGGGGAGCGGCAGGTGGTGTCCGCCGCAGCGGGAGCGCGCCGCATCAGGGTGATCCCGGAGGAGGTGGATGCGGAGAGCAACGGACTCACGATGCTGGGCGTGCAGCCGACGCTGTTCTGAGGGTTGCGTGCGGGGTACATCGTTTGGACATTGGGGTACACACGGGATGGCGGAGGTGACATAATCCCCCTGAGGCTCAGGCGGAGGCTCAGGACACGAGGGGGTGGAGATGTCGCTCGGGCTACCGAGTCATCTCGCGCGGGTCGCCAACTCGCGGGCGCTCGCCACTGCTGCGCGCTGGGCGGGACTGGTGTGCCTGGCGTCCGCGTTCGTGAACGTGACCGTCGCCGGGTTCGGGGCGGCCGGAGCGTTCTCGTGGGTCGGCCTGCTGGTGCTGCTGCCGATGGTGGGGCTGCTGGTGCTGCTGGCGCGGGGGAGGACGCTCGCGCTGACCGTCGCCTACCTCGTGGTCGGGGCGCTGTCCACGTACGTCTACGTGCTGATCCTCCTGACGACCACGCCCAGCTACACGGACACCAACTTGTTCGTGGTGGCACTGCCGGTGATCGCGATGACGCTGGTCGGCGGAGCGGGCACAGGGTCGCTCACAGGGATCCTGTGGTCGACGGTGGGGTTCGCGCTCGCCGAAGTGGCCGTGATGCTGGCCGCGTCCAACGCGGGACGGGTGTTCCGGCCGGACGCGATCTCGCTCGGCGCGTACCTGCTGTTCGTCGGGGTACTGGCCTTCGACGGGATCACCCGCGGCACGCGCAGCCGCACCCAGTCCGCGATCCACCGGTCCGTCCGGGATGCGCGGCTCATCGACCTGCGCCGCGACGTGATCGCCGAGTACGCGGCCGACCTCCACGACACGGTTCTCAGCGAGCTGCTCGCCGTGGCCGCCGCGACGCCGGGACCGCTGGCGCCGCGGCTCCGGGCGCGCATCGAAGCCGATCTCGCGTCGCTCGGCGGCGCGGTGCCGGGGGTGCCGAGGGCGGCGGGAGCGGCGGGGGCGGCTGCTCGCGACGTGGAGGGCGGTCCCGAGGCAGGGGAGCGTGGCGACGGCGCGAGCGACACGAGCGGCGCAGGTAGCGCGAGCCAGGGAGGCGACTCGCTCGCGGGCGGGGGTGGCCTCGAGGCGCATCACGCGCATCCACGGGGTGACGGCACGACCGGGGACGTGTGGCTCGGCAGCGAGTTGCACCGGGCGGTCGAGTCCGCCCGCGACGAAGGGCTGGCGGTGAGCATCTCCGGCGACCGGGATGTGATCGGCCGGCTGTCGGAGGAGCGCAGGCGGGCCGTCGGGCTGGCCGTCCGGCAGTGCCTCGTCAACGTGGTGCGGCACTCCGGGAGCGCGACCGCCGAGGTGACGCTGTCGTCGTCGGGCGACTCGGTTTCCGTCATGGTGGTGGACGAGGGGCATGGATTCGTGCCGTCGGCTGCCGCGGCGGACAGACTCGGGTTGCGGCAGTCCGTGCACGACCGGATCGGACGCGTCGGCGGCGCCGTGACCATCTACTCGAGCGAGGACGTCGGCACCACCGTGCTCATCGTCGTCCCAGCCGGCGACGAGGAGGCGGCGGGATGACCGCGCTCGACGACGCCACCATCGTGCGGCTGCGATCCGGGTCGTTCGAACGCACCCCGCAGCGGCTCGACCCGCTCGGCGTGCAATCGGCGTGGATGCTCGTCCCGCTGCTCTGCGTGGTGGCCGTCGGGTACGCCGTCTACTCCACCGTCCAGCACGCCCACCAGCTGCGCGACCCCGCGCTCGCGTACTCCGCCATCGTGCTGCTCGTCCTCGCCGGCATCGCGTTCTCCGTGCGCGCGCATCCGGCCCTCGCTCCGTTCGGACGCGGCGCGAACCTCTCCGTGATGGCGGTGACGCTGATCGCAGCCCTCGCGTTCACGGCGGCGTCGTGGGGACGCAACCTGCGCATCCAGGACGACTGGGGGCAGATCGCCGTCGCCCTGTTCCTGATCGCGATGCCGTTGTACCGGCCGATCTCCGAGGTGATGGGGGTCGCCGTCGTCTCCGCGTTCGCACTCGGGCTCTCCTCGGCGCTGCAAGGGCCCTCGCTCGCGCTGGTCACGAGTCCCGTCGTGTACTTCACCGTGTCCGCGACGCCGATCGTCGCGCTCGCGTTGGGAGGGTGCGGGTACGCCTGGACGATGACGGGCGAGACGCTGGCCTGGCGGCAGGTCGCCAAGCGCGGGCAGGCCGAGCTCGACACCGAGCTGCGCGAAACCGCCAGGCGCATGGTGGGGCAGGAGCAGATGTCCACGCTGAACGAGTCGACCGTGCCGTTCCTCGCCGACCTGCTGCGGCGTGGCGAGATCACGCAGGCGGACACCGCGGAGGCACGCGAGCTCGCCGTCCGGTTGCGCGACGGGACCGTCACCGCCGTCGACCGCACCTGGCTCGCCGAACGCCTCTCCCACGCGCTCGCCCAGCGCGGACTCGACCAGCGCACGACGCGCACCCTCCGGATGGTCGACGACCCTGAACGGCTCGACAGGGTGCTCAGTGACGAGCAGCGGGCGATCGTCGGCGCCATCATCGCGACCGTCGCGGCGCTGCCGGGGCTCGACCCGGCGTCCGTGCGCATCGTCGCGAGCAACCCGGAGCATCCGGCGTTCGAGCTGACCGCGGCGGCCGGGCAGATCCCGCGCGACCAGCGGAGGGCACTCTCCGCACTGCTCAGCTCCCTGCGCTCGGTGGCGATGGATGCGTCCATGCGCAGCCACGGCCAGCACATCACGATCCGTTTCGCCGACCCGGAAGGGGAGAACAGGTGACCAGTGCATCCGCTCCACCACCGCCGATCCGCCTGGCGCTGCTCGACGACCACGAGCTGCTGCTCGACAGCCTCTCCTCGTGGATCGAAAAGAACGCCCCCGACCTCGACCTGGTGCTGCGGGCCAGCAGCTGGCTCGAACTCGTGCACAGCGACCAATTCCCCACCGATCTGGTCATCATGGACCTGCAGCTGCGGGAGACCATCTCCATCGGCGCACGCGTGCGCACCTGCCGGGCGGCGGGGGCGAAGGTGATCGTGCTCAGCGCCGTCGACACCGCCGAAGATCGGGATGCGGCGCTCGCCGCCGGCGCCGTCGCCTACCTGAGCAAGACCCAGCCGATGTCCGAGGTGCTCGAGGCCGCCCTCAGTGCGATGGGCCGTGGCACGGACGACACGCAGAAGACCGCACAGCATGAACCGGCGTGGCGGCCGAAGCCGAGCATCCCGGAGTCCGCGCGACCGCGGCTCAGCGACGGAGAGCGGCAGGCGCTCACGCTCTATGCCGACGGCAGGACCACCTCCGAGGTCGCCAAGGCGATGAACGTGCAATACGAGACCGCGAAGACCTACCTGCGCAGGGTGAGGGAGAAGTACGGCAAGGCGGGGAGGCCCACCAGTTCCCGCGCCGATCTGATCCGGCGCGCCGCCGAGGACGGCTACCTGACCTGACGTTCGGGCGGCACCCCCTAGGATCGGTGCGTGGCAAAACTGTATTTCCGCTACGGCGCGATGAACAGCGGTAAGAGCACGGCGATGCTCCAAGCGGCCTACAACTACGAGGAGCGCGGTCATCGCGTGCTGCTCACGAAGCCGTCGATCGACACCAAGGGCGACATGGGCATCCTGTCGCGACTCGGGGTGACCCGCGACGTCGACTACCTGCTGGCGCCGGAGTCCGACGCGTACGGCAAGTTCCAGCAGCACAGGGAGCGCACGATCAAGCGGTTCGACCGCGATGTGAGCGCCCTCCTCGTCGACGAGGCGCAGTTCCTGACGGAGGCGCAGATCGACGACCTGCTCCGGATCGCGCTGCTCGAGAACATCCCGGTGCTGGCGTACGGCATCCGCACCGACTTCCAGACCGTCGCCTTCCCCGGCAGCAGGCGCCTCCTCGAGATCGCGCACACCCTCGAAGAGCTCAAGACGATCTGCCGCTGCGGCAGGAAAGCCATCTTCAACGCGCGCAAGATCGACGGGATCTTCGTCTTCGACGGCGACCAGGTCGCGATCGACGGCGCATCCGTCAGCTACGAGTCGCTCTGCGGAGCCTGCTACCTGCAGGAGAGCCAGGGCGTGCTCAACAACGGCCGCAGGCACTGGCCACTCGACGCCGCCGCGTACACTGACGAGCCCGACCCCGACTTCACCTGATCGTCCGAGCACCCGCTCCCCGGAAGAAACGACTTCAGCATGAGAATCTCCGTGATCGGCTGCGGCTATCTCGGTGCGGTGCACGCCGCCTCCATGGCACACCTCGGCCACGAGGTCGTCGGCATCGACGTCGACGAACGCAAGATCGCCCTGCTGTCCTCCGGCCAGGCGCCGTTCTTCGAGCCCGGCCTGCCCGACGTGCTCGCCTCCTCGATCGCATCCGGCCGACTGCGGTTCACCACCGACTTCGCGGCTGCGGCGGACGCCGACGTGCACTTCGTCGCGGTCGGCACCCCGCAGGTGGCCGACGGAGACGCCGCGGACATGCGCTACGTGGATGCGGCGTTCAGCACCCTGCTGAAGCACGCGAAGCCCGGGGATGTCCTCGTCGGCAAGAGCACCGTGCCCGTCGGGACGGCGGCGAGGCTGGCCGAGCAGGTCGAGTCGACCGTGCCGGGCGCGACGCTCGCGTGGAACCCGGAGTTCCTGCGAGAAGGCTTCGCCGTGAAGGACACGATCGCCCCCGACCGGCTCGTCTACGGCGTCCCGGCCGGCGAGGCGGGGGAGCGCGCAGCGCGCATCCTGGACGAGGTCTACGCCTCGGCGGTCGCCACCGGCACGCCGGTGATCGTCACCGACTACGCCACGGCCGAGCTCGTGAAGGTTTCGGCGAACGCGTTCCTGGCCACCAAGATCAGCTTCATCAACGCGATGGCGGAGATCGCGGAGGCCACAGGAGCGGACGTGACCCAGCTGGCCGACGCGATCGGCCACGACGCGCGGATCGGCCGTCGCTTCCTGAACGCCGGCGTCGGCTTCGGCGGCGGCTGCCTGCCCAAGGACATCCGGGCGTTCAGCGCCCGGGCGCGGGAGCTCGGCAAGGGGGAGGCGCTGGCCTTCCTCACCGAGGTGGACAAGATCAACCTGCGACGCCGCGACCGCGTGGTCGAGCTGGTGCGCGAGGAGGTGGGCGACCTCGAGGGAGCCCGCGTCGCGATGCTCGGGCTCGCCTTCAAGCCGCACTCGGACGACATCCGGGACTCCCCGGCGCTCGACGTGGCGATGCGGCTCGCGGAGGCGGGGGCCGTCGTGACGGCCACCGATCCTGAGGCGCTGGAGAGCGCGGCGGGCAAGGCCCCGCAACTGACGTACGCCGCGTCCGCCGAGGAGGCGGCGCGCGACGCCGACGTGGTGGTGCTGCTCACCGAGTGGCCGCAGTTCACCGGCCTCGACCCCGCTGCGATCGGCGAGCTGGTCGCGCGTCGCAGCATCATCGACGGCAGGAACTGCCTCGACCCCGCAGCCTGGCGGGACGCCGGATGGACGTACCGCGGACTCGGTCGCTGACCGCATCCGGAAATACCCCCGGTTCTGGGTGGGAAGAAACCCTCCGCAAAAAGTGAGGAATTGTTAGATTAGTCGTATGGCGACGTCTGGCAGCACCCCGTACACCCCGGCCGGGGCTCCGCCGCGCCCGCAGAAGAACCCCGCGAGGCGCAGGATGATCCTCTGGATCGTGGCCGCCGTCGTGTTCGTGCTGCTGCTCGTCGGCGCATGGGTGAGCATCCGGGGGCTGCTGGCGAAGAACGAGTTGGAGTCGGCGCTTCCCGCGGCCAAGCAGGTGCAGACCGCTGTGGTCGCCGGCGACATCGCCACGGCCAAGACCGCGGCGAAGACCCTGCGCACGCACGCGGCGGAGGCGGCCTCCCTGACCGGCGACCCCGTCTGGCGCGTCGCGGAGCTGGTGCCGCTGCTCGGCTCGAACCTCACGGCTGTGCGCGTCTCCGCCGCCTCCACCGACCAGCTCGCCTCCGAGGTGATCGACCCGCTGGTCGGGATCGCGAACCAGGTCGACCCCCGCGCGATCAAGCCGGTGGACAAGAAGATCGACCTCGCGCCGATCGCCGCAGCCAGGCCGGTGGTGGTGAAGGCGCAGCTCGCCTTCCATCACGCCAAGACCGAGGTGGACGGCATCGACACCGAGGGGACCATCCCGCAGGTGACCAGCGCGGTCGACCGGCTGCGCACCCAGCTCGGCAAGGCGGCGGCCGTCGTGGACGCGGTGGGCAACAGTGCCCGCCTGCTGCCCCCGATGCTCGGCGCGGACGGGCCGCGCACCTACCTCGTGCTCGTGCAGAACCCGGCGGAGCTGCGCGCGACCGGCGGTCTCGTCGGCGCGCTCGCCCTCATCAAGGCCGATAACGGCGCGATCTCGCTCGAGGCGCAGTCCTCCGGAACGAGCATCGGCCCGTGGCCGGCTCCGGTGTCCGCGATCCCGGCGTCCACCCAGGGGCTGTACGGCCCGCTGCTCGCCCGGTTCATCCAGGATGTGAACCTCACGCCGCACTTCCCGCTCGCGGCCACCACGGCGGCCACGATGTGGAAGGAGACCCACGGCGGGGCGGTGGACGGCGTGCTCACGATCGATCCCGTCGTGCTCACCGGGCTGCTCAAGGCGACGGGACCGGTCGCGCTGCCGACGGGCGACATGCTCACCGCGGCGGACGCCATCCCGCTGCTGCTGAGCGAGAGCTACAAGAAGTTCGCGCTGCCCGAGCAGCAGGATGCGTACTTCGCCTCGGCCGCGACCGCCGTCTTCGACAGCGTCGCCTCCGGCAAGGCGGACGGCGGCGAGCTGGTGAAGGCGCTCGCGAACGCCGGAGCGCAGCGGCGTCTGCTGGTGTGGAGCGCGCATCCGGAGGAGCAGAAGGTGCTGGCACCGACGACGCTGTCCGGCGCGCTTCCCGCATCCGACGCATCGACCGCCGGTCTCGGCGTGTACTTCAACGACGCCACCGGCGCCAAGATGGACTACTACCTCACCGCCAAGGTCGAGGCGGGCACGGCGATCTGCCGGGTGGACGGCAAGCCGACGAGCAGGGTCACCGTCACGCTCACCAACAAGGCCCCGGCCGACGCAGGCACGACGCTGCCCGACTACGTCACCGGCGCAGGGACGTACGGGGTGCCGCCCGGCAACATCCGCACGCGTGTCGCCGTGTACGGAGCGACGGACGGCCTGCTCGTCTCGACCACCAGCGACGGGGCTCCGTACGCGACCATCTCCGGCACGGACGAGAAGCGGCCGGTGAGCGTCTTCACGGTCGAGCTGGCTCCCGGGGAGTCGAAGACGGTCAGCGTCGACCTGCTGAATGTGAAGCAGACGGAGCCCGGAATGGATGTGGAAGTCACACCGACGCTGCCGCGGACGTCCCCCGATGTGGGGGCATCCGGAAAGGTGTCGGTCGTTGCCCTGGACTGCGGCACGACGGTAAAGTGAGGAAACGTCAAGTTTGACGTACCCGTGCACTGATAGGCCTCCCCGAAAGGCTCCCCGAATGTTCAAGAAAGTTCTGGCAGCGCTGATCATCGGCGCTGCGATCGCCCTCGCGGCACCAGCCGCCGCCAACGCCGTCCCGTACACCCACGGCGGCGACTGCAGCATCAGCCCCACCACCGTCGCAGCCGGTGGCACGAGCACGATGACCTGCGCGCCCGGTACGTTCAAGCCGTCCGAGGGCGTCCAGTACGTCGTCTCCGGCAAGGACGCGTCCCAGGCCACCCTCAGCTCGGACCCCACGGCCACCCCCCAGGGCGGCTCGCAGGTCGAGGTCACCGTCCCGCAGGATGCGAGCGGCGCGTACACCGTCACGGCGACCGGCTCAACGAGCCAGGCCGCCTCCGCAGTGACCGTCACGGTGCTCCCCGCCGACGCTCCCGCATCCACCACGAGCTCCAGCTCGACCGGTCTCGCCTCCACGGGCTCGACCATCGGCTGGTACTTCGCCTGGATCGGCGGAGCACTGGTGGTCGTCGGCCTGATCGTGCTCTCGCTCATCGCGGCGGCACGCCGCAGGGCGAGCCAGTCCTGATCGCAGCGGAACGGGTGCGGCTCACAACGAGGTGAGCCGCACCCTTTCTCTCGAACGGGAAACTTCCCGCCTGGGGGAATCGCAGCACCGCGGCGGCGGTTGACTTCCACGTGACCACGCCAAGCCCTGCACCAGCACCCGTCCCGCTCAACGTCCTCGATCTGGCCAACCGGCCGTACGGGGGCACGAACGCGGACGCCGTGGCGGGCAGCGTCCGGCTCGCGCAGGCCGCGGAGGAGCTGGGCTACCAGCGCTTCTGGGTGGCCGAGCACCACGGGATGCCGGCCATCGCCTCCAGCGCGCCCGCCGTGCTCATCGCGGGGATCGCGGCCGCGACCTCGCGCATCCGGGTCGGCAGCGGCGGCGTGATGCTGCCGAACCACGCGCCGCTCGTCGTCGCCGAACAGTTCGGGACGCTCCGCGCGCTCTACGGCGACCGGATCGACCTCGGCATCGGCCGCGCGCCGGGAACGGACGGGGCGACGGCGATGGCCCTCCGCCGCAGCACAGAAGGGCTCGGCGTCGACGACTTCCCGCAGCAGCTGCTCGACCTGATCGGCTTCTTCACCGGCGGCATGAGCGACGCGAACCCGCTGCACAGCATCATCGCGGTGCCCGGCCTCGGCGACGCCCCGCAGATCTGGCTGCTCGGATCGAGCGGCTTCAGCGCGCAGGTCGCCGCCGCCCTCGGGCTGCCGTTCGCGTTCGCGCACCACTTCGCCGGCGACCACACCGAGGAGGCGCTCGACCTCTACCGCTCGCGGTTCGAGCCGAGCGAATCGCTCCGGGAGCCGCACACGATGATCGCCGTCAACGTGGTCTCCGACGACGACCCCGAGGTGGTGCGCGCCCTGTCGCTCCCCGGCCAGCTGTCCTTCCTCCGGATGCGCATGGGAGCCAAGCCGCAGCCGGTCAGCGTCGAGGAGGCGCTGGCCTACGAGTTCAGCCCGCTCGAAGAGGAGTTCATCGCCGCCAGGAACGCCAGGCAGGCGGTCGGCACCCCGCAGGAGGTCAAGACTCGGCTCGAAGCGCTGCTCGCCTCCACCGGGGCCGACGAGCTGACGATCGCGTCGGGCGCTGCGACCGTGGATGGGCGCATCCGGTCGCTGGAGATCGTGCGGGACGTGCTCGGAGGCTCGGCAGGGTAGCGCTCCTCTGCGGCGCTGCGCCAGCACATGTCGACGAATGACACAGTGTTGCGCTATCCGTCGCACCGGTTGCTGCGCATCCTGAACGGCTTCTCTAGCGTGGTCGGACATCACCCGTCCGTGCACCCCCGAGGAGTCCCCCCATGCGTTCGCGCACCCTCCGCACCGCCATCGCAGCCACCGCTCTCGCGCTCTCCAGCGCCCTGGCGCTGACCGCATGCGCCGGTTCGTCCACAGCCTCCACCGGTGAGAAGGTCACCGGCGGCACCATCGTCTACGCCCACCAGCAGGAGCCGGCGTGCGTGTTCGGCGGCTGGATCGAGCAGGCATACCTCTCGTACCAGGTGCTCGACAACCTCACCTCGCTGGATGCGGACCACAAGGTCGTCCCCTGGCTCGCCACCGCCTGGAAGCAGTCGGACGACGGCCTCACCTGGACCTTCACGCTCAAGAAGGGCGTGACGTTCACCGACGGCACCCCGGTGACCGCCGCCGCCGTCGCGTACAACTTCGACTACTGGGTCAAGGGCGGCAACAGCACGGCCAAGGTCTGGCTGAACGGCTACTACTCGTCCGCGAAGGCGGTCGACGACCAGACCCTGCAGGTGAACCTCTCGAAGCCGTACCCGCGGCTGGCGGACAACCTCAGCCAGGGCTACTTCGGCATCCAGTCGCAGCACGCGCTGGAGACCCGCACCAAGGAGCAGAACTGCGAGGCGCCGATCGGCTCCGGCGCGTTCGTGGTGAAGAAGTGGAACCGCGGGCAGGACATCGTCCTCACCCGCAACGCGAACTACACGTCCTGGCCGGCCAACGCGAAGCACACGGGCCCGGCCTACGTCGACGAGGTCGACTGGAAGTTCGTGGCAGACCCGACGACGCGCGTCGCCGCGCTGCAGAGCGGGCAGGTCGACGCGATCTACGACGTGCCGGCCATCCAGTGGAAGACGCTCAAGGAGGGCGGATACCAGCTGGAGAAGTACGTCACCCCCGGCCGCCCGCAGCAGATCTCGTTCAACACGCAGAAGGGCCCGTTCACCGACGAGAAGGTGCGCCAGGCGTTCGCGTACAGCCTCGACCGCAAGCAGATCGTCGACACCATCGGCCAGGGCGTCATCCCGGTCGAGGGCAACGGCGGCGTGAGCCAGGCGACCCCGGGATACAGCGAGAAGGCCGCGAACTGGTACCACCAGGACACCGCGAAGGCGAACGCGCTGCTGGATGCGGCCGGCTGGTCGCAGAAGAACAGCAAGGGCGTGCGCGTCAAGGACGGCACGGCGCTCAGCGTGATCCTGCCGTACGGCGCAGGCTCGATCATCAACTCCGACGGCGCTGCCATCCTGCAGGGCGTGAAGGAGCAGGCGTCGAAGGTCGGCTTCGACGTGCAGCTCATCCCCGTGCCGCAGAGCGAGTTCTTCGCCGGGAAGTACTCGACGCCCGACGACCACGACCTGAGCGTCGGCTACTGGACCGCCGTGACCGCGGGCATCCTCTACATCAACTGGCGCCCGTCCACCGCCGACGACCCCAACTACGCCAACTCCGCCTTCTACAACGACCAGACGCTCGCGCAGTACATCCTCGACGGCAACTCCGCACCGACCGTGGATGCGCAGAACGCGTCGTACGAGAAGGCGCAGGACTACATCGCAGAGCACGCGCTCTCCATCGGCGTCTACGACAGGCTCAGCACCCTCGCCGTCTCGACGAAGCTCAAGGGCGTCTGGCAGGAGCACGCACAGGGAGGACCGACGTTCTATGACGCATACCTCACCAAGTAGCGAGACCGTCCAGGTCTCGCCGGCCGTCGCGGCCTCCTCCCCGATCGGGGAGGAGCCGCGGCGACCGCGCCGCACCAGGCGCGTGTTGTTCACGGTCGGCCGCAAGGTCGTGTCCGCCGTCGTGGTGCTCTGGGGCGCCGCCACGGTCGCGTTCTTCGCCCAGCTCGCCCTCCCCGGCGACAGGGCCACGGCCATCCTGAACATCCGGGCCGGTCAGGCGCAGCAGCGCACCCCGGCGGAGCTGGCGCAGATCAACGAGCAGTACGGCCTGCACCGTCCGGTGATCGTGCAGTACCTCGACTACCTGCGCGGCCTGCTGGCCGGTGACTTCGGCTCGTCGTACCAGCAGTACCGCCCTGTCACCGCGATCATCGGCGAACAGCTGGGCGCCACCGTGACCCTGTCGCTGACAGCGATCGTCTTCGCCTGGGTGCTGATGATCGTGTGGGTGACCGTCACCGCCGGTCGCGGCCCCCGCGTCGGCGCGCTCGGCGCCACTGTCGACGTGGTCGCGGCCGGGCTCCCCGCATACTGGCTCGGCATCATCCTGCTGCTGGTGTTCGGTCTCGGCCTGCGCTGGTTCCCGATCATCGGCGGCACCGGCGTGAACGGGCTGATCCTGCCCGCGCTGACCCTCGCCATCCCGCTCGCCGGGTTCATGGCGCAGAGCACGAGGGCCGAGTTCGAACGGGCGCTCGAACAGCCGTTCGTGCTGTCGGCCAGGATGCGCGGGATGGGCGAGTGGGGCATCCGGTTGCGGCACGTTCTGCGGCACGCGGTCATCCCCGCGATCACGCTCTCCGGCTGGGCGCTCGGTGCGACGCTGTCCGGCGCCGTCATCGTCGAGTCGATCTTCTCCCGGCCGGGCATCGGCTCGGTGCTCGTCGGGGCCGTGAACAACCAGGACCTGCCCGTCGTGGTCGGCATCGTCACGCTCGTGGCCGTCGTCTACGTCGTGGCGAACCTGCTCGTGGACATCGTCTACACCATCATCGACCCCCGGATGGACCTGTCATGACAGCACTCGGTACCCCTTCCGTCGGCAGCGGAGACCGCGCATCCCGTGTCGGAGCGGCGGCCTCGGCCATCGCACGGCGCCCGTGGGGGCTCTATGTCGCGGTCGCCTTCGCGCTGCTCCTCGCCGTCGCCGCCTTCGCCCCGCAAGCGCTCACGGTGCACGCGCCGACCGCCATCGACTACGCATCAGCGCTCAAGCCGCCGTCGTTCGCGCACTGGTTCGGCACGGACGAGTCCGGCCGCGACCTCTACACACGCGTGGTCTGGGGCGCCAGGGAGTCGCTGCTGATCGGCCTGGGGGCCGCGGCGGTCGGCGTCGTCACCGCACTGATCCTCGGCTCGATCGCCGCGCTCGGCCCGAAGCTGGCCGCGGTCGTGGTCGACCGGTTCGTGGAGGTCATGTTCGCCTTCCCCGCCCTGCTGCTCGCGCTCCTGCTCATCGCCATCGCCGGACCGTCCGCCGCCACCGAGATCTTCGCGGTCGGCCTCGGCACGGCGCCCGGATACGCGCGCATGATCCGCGGGCAGATCCTCGGCGCCAGGAACTCCGGCTACGTCGAGGCGGCGACCGCCCTCGGGCACTCGCGCTGGCGCATCATCCGCGCGCACATCCTGCCGAACGCGCTGCGCCCGCTGGTCGCGGTGTTCGCCCTCTCCGTCGGCCAGTCGATCGTCTGGGCGTCCAGCCTGTCGTTCCTCGGCCTCGGCGTCGCCCCTCCGTCGTCGGAGTGGGGCGCCCTGCTCGACGCCGGCCGCGCGTACATCACCCAGGCCTGGTGGCTCGTGGTGGTCCCCGGGCTGGTCATCGTCGCCGTGGCGCTCGCCGCCACCACGATCGGCCGCCACCTGCAACTCCGTCTCGAGAAGGGAGAGCGCTGATGAGCGTCACCCAGGAGAGCCCGGCGACCGCGGACAGCGTGGTCGACGAACTGGACTGGCCGGCCACCAGGCTCCGCGTCCAGAACCTCAGCACCGCGTTCCGCATCGACGGCGCCGTTCGCCAGGTCGTGTCCGGCGTCTCGTTCGACCTGCTGCCCGGCCAGTGCGTCGCGATCGTCGGCGAGTCCGGCTCCGGCAAGAGCGTCACCGCGCGGTCGATCGTCGGTCTCGCCGGCCGCAACGCGCTCGTCGACGCCGACGTGCTCGAGATCCACCACGAGGACGTGCGGTCGTTCACCCCGCGCCAGTGGAGGCGCATCCGGGGCAGGGACATCGGCTTCGTGCTGCAGGATGCGCTGGTCTCCCTTGACCCGCTGCGCCCGGTCGGCCAGGAGATCGCTGAGGCCCTGCGGCTGCACGGCTGGGGCGACAGGGCGGCGAGGAAGCAGCGTGTGCTCGACCTGCTCGAACGCGTTGGTGTGCCGTTCCCCGCCGTGCGGGCGCGTCAGCGGCCGGACCAGCTCTCCGGCGGGCTGCGCCAGCGCGCGCTGATCGCCTCCGCCATCGCCCTCGACCCCGACATCGTGATCGCGGACGAACCGACGACGGCGCTCGACGTCACGGTGCAGTCGCAGGTGCTCGCACAGCTCGAACGGATGAAGGCGCGCGGCGCATCGGTCATCCTGATCAGCCACGACCTGTCCGTCGTCGCGCGCCTGGCCGACCACATCCTGGTGATGCGCGGGGGAGAGGTGCTCGAGCAGGGGAGCATCGCGTCCGTGCTCGGCTCGCCGCAGCACGAGTACACGAAAGCGCTGATCGCCGCCGTTCCGAGCGAGGCGACCAGGGGCACACCGCTGAGCCCGGCGTCTCCGCCGTTCCCGGAGGTGCGGGATGCGGTCGCCGGCGCGGCTCAGGACGCTCCCGTCCCCGAGGCGCCCGTGCTCCAGGCCACCGAGTTGGTCAAGCGGTTCCACACGGCGGACGGCACGGTCACCCGCGCCGTCGACGGCGTCTCGTTCGCGCTCGCAGCGGGGGAGACCCTCGGCATCGTCGGGGAGTCCGGCTCCGGCAAGAGCACGACGGCCAGGCTCGCCCTCGGGCTCGAAAGCCTCGACGGGGGAGACGTGCGCCTGCTCGGTCAGGCGTGGTCGAGTCTGAGCGAGCGCAAGCGCCGCACGCTCCGGCCTCGCATCTCCGTGGTCTACCAGGACCCGCTGAGCTCGTTCGATCCGCGCTGGAACGTCGAGCGCATCCTGCTGGACGCCCTCCGCGGCGAGCGGTTCGCCGACGCCGCGGCGAGGAAGGCGCGCGTGGTCGAACTGCTGCGGCAGGTCGGGCTCACCGCCGACGTGCTCGGCCGGTTCCCGCTACGCCTCTCCGGCGGCCAGCGGCAGAGGGTCGCCATCGCCCGCGCGCTCGCGCCCCGCCCGGCCGTGATCGTGCTCGACGAGGCCGTCTCCGCACTGGATGTGACCATCCAGGCGCAGATCCTCGACCTGCTGGTCGCCCTGCAGCGCGAGTCCGGCGTCGCGTACCTGTTCATCTCGCACGACCTCGGCGTGATCAGCCACCTGAGCGACCGCGTTCTCGTGATGAAGGACGGCGTGGTGGTCGAGCAGGGGAAACCTGACGACATATTCCTGCGCCCCCAGCACCCGTACACGCGAGACTTGATCGCAGCGATCCCCGAATTCGACCCGGCATCGTTCACCGGGCGGCAGAACGACAGCGCGCGCGTCGCGCAGGAAGGCGCCTGAGACCCATGCCAGAGCGCAAACAGCTGTTCCTCAATCTGTTCGAGATGGCCTGCGTGAGCCACATCACCCACGGGCTCTGGCCGCTGCCCGGCAACAACAGGGAGCGCTTCGCCGACCTCGACTACTGGACGGAGCTCGCCCAGATCCTGGAGCACGGCGGCTTCGACGGCGTCTTCCTCGCCGACGTGATCGGCGCGTACGACGTCTTCCGCGGCGGCCCGGAGACGGCGCTGCGCGAGGGCCTGCAGAGCCCCAACATCGACCCGCTGCTCGTGATCCCCGCGATGGCCGCCGTCACCAAGCGCCTCGGCTTCGGGGTGACCTTCTCGACCACCTACGAGCCGCCGTTCGCGTTCGCCAGGCGCATGTCCACCCTCGACCACCTCACCAAGGGGCGGGTCGGCTGGAACGTCGTCACCTCCTACCTGCCGAACGCCGCGCACAACTTCGGGCTCGACGGCGAGGTGCCGCACGACCTGCGCTACCAGTACGCCGACGAATACGTGGATGTGCTCTACAAGCTCTGGGAGGGGTCGTGGGACGACGACGCGGTGGTCGCCGACCGCGAGCGCCGCATCTTCACCGACCCGTCGAAGGTGCGATACATCGACCACGTCGGGGACCGGTTCAAGGTCGCAGGACCGCACATCGTGCATCCCTCTCCCCAGCGGACGCCCGTGATGTTCCAGGCGACCGGTTCGCCGGCCGGCATCGAGTTCGCCGGCCGCCACGCGGAGGTCGTCTTCACCGGCGGTCGCACCAGCGAGGAGTTCCGCCGCAACGCCGACGGGATGCGCGACGCTGCGGAGCGCCACGGCCGGGGCAGGGACGCGGTCAAGTTCATCGCGATGGCCGGCGTGATCGTCGGGCGCACGGAGGAGGAGGCCGCGGACAAGTGGCGGCTCTACCAGCAGCACTCGAGCCTCGACGGCATCCTCGCCCACAGCAGCCTGCCCGTCGACCTCACCGCGTTCCCGCGCGACATCACCGTGCGCGAGGCGCTGCTGCGGGCCGAGTTCCCGGCAGAGCGCGTCCCGTTCCTCCCGCTGGACAAGACGGTCGGCCAGGCGCTCGACTTCATCGGAGGCAACCGCGACGACCGCTTCCTGGTGGTCGGCACGGCCAAAACGGTGGCGGACGAGATCGAACGCTGGCTCGACGAGGACGGCCTCGACGGCATCAACCTCCGCCAGTACCACTCGTTCGACACCGCCCGCGATTTCGCCGAACTGGTCGTGCCAGAGCTGCGCAAGCGCGGCCGTCTGCCCGAGGAGGGGTCGCATCCCGGGACGCTGCGCGAGCGGCTGTTCGGCGCGGGCAACAGCCGCCTGCCGGACGGCCACATCGGAGCCCGCTACCGCGGAGGAGCGAACCTGGACAACCCGGTCGCACCGCTGCAGCTCGGCACAGCGAACGTCGGGTCGTTCTGATGGCGGACGAGCGCAGGATCTCGGTGGTCGGCGTCAGCGGCAGCCCGACGCATCCCTCGCGCACGACGGTGCTCGTGCGGGAGGTGACGGAGGCGTTCGCCGCCGCGGTGGGAGGCACGGCCACCACGGTCGAGCTGGCCCCGCTGCTCGGCCAGCTGAGCCTCGGCCCGTTTCGCAACAGCCTCGGCGCCGACGCGATCGCAGCGCTCGAAGCGGTCGAGGCGGCCGACATCGTGGTCGTTGGCTCCCCGGCGTACCGGGCGACGTACACCGGCCTGTTCAAACTGTTCTTCGACCACGTCGGGCAGTATGCGCTGGTCGACAAGCCGATCGTGCTCACCGCCACCGGCGGCAGCGAACGCCACGCGCTCCTGGTGGAGCACCAGATGCGGCCGCTGTTCGGCTTCTTCCAGTCGCTCACCCTGCCCCTCGGCATCTACGCGAGCGAGCGCGACTTCACCGACTACGCCGTCTCGTCCGACGACCTGCGCGCCAGGATCGACACCTCCATCGCCAGGACGCTGCCGTACATCCGCACCCACATCGACCCGCACGCGGAGGAGCTGACGGTCGACTTCGCCCGCCCCGACGCGTTCTAGGCGCGCCCCGCGCCGCACGAGATACCAGCAACTGCGCCCGAATGCGCCGAATCCGGCGCAGTTACTGGCATCTCGTCATCTACCGGAACGCCGCCGCGATCCGTCCTGCCGCGGCGACGAGCACGTCGGCCACGTGCTCCTCATCCAGTGGATGCGGCAGGTAAAGCACCGCGATCGCGGCCGACCTGCCGTGCGGGAGGGCGAGAGGGACCGCGATCGAGTACAGCCCGGGCAGCACCTCGTCGTGGCTGCGCTCGAAGCGCTGCGGAGGGAACTCGTCCGGGTGCAGCAGCGAGCGGATGACGCGCCCCGGCGCACCCTGCCCGATCGCGTGACGGCTGCCCGGCCGCTGCGCCACCGTGGTCTCCGCGTGCCGCGGCTCGGCGCTGGTCAGCGTGACGGCGACCTCGCCGTCGAAGCTGACCAGGAACGCGGTCATCCCGAGCTCGTCCGCCACAGCGGCCAGCTCGGGGGCCGCCGCCGTCTGCAGGCTCCTGGCCGCACCGCGCGCGAGTGACGCCAGCCGCGCGCCGAGTTCGAGCTCGCCGGACGGCGACCGCTCCACGAAGCCGTGTTGCTCGAGCGTCTTCACCAGCCGGTACGCCATCGAGCGATGGATGCCCAGGCGGTTCGCGAGCTCCGGCACGCTCAGCGACGCTCCGTCCTCACCGATCATGGCGAGGGCGCTGAGGCCGCGGGCGAGAGTCTGTGATCCGCCCTCGGCCTGCGACTGTGCACCCTCGGTGTTCGACATCCGGATCCCTTCGTTGCGCGTGTTCGCGCGTGCGCCTTGCCACGCCCCGCGACGACAACTAGCATCGTATCTATAGTTGCAACGATGTCGCAACTATAGATACAGCAAGTCTTGTTCAATGAGGAGCACCGAGATGCAGATCCACCACCGCGGTTACGTCGACCACGACCCCCGCATCAAACCGGCGGAGGGGCACGGGATCGACCGGCCGACGGAGATCCCCGAGCGGATGGATGTGCTCATCGTCGGGACGGGCCCCGCCGCCGTCGCCGTCACCGCGCAGCTCTCCCGCTTCCCGTCCATCGACGCACGCGCCATCGAGCAGCGCCCCGGTCGCCTGGCCGTCGGACAGGCCGACGGCATCCAGGCGCGCTCCGTCGAGACCTTCCAGGCGTTCGGGTTCGCGAACGAGGTGGTCGACGAGGCGTACCGCAACGTCGAGATGTGCTTCTGGAAGCCGGACGCCGCCGACCCGTCCCGCATCGTCCGGGTCTCCCGCGCAGCGGACGACGCGACGGGGATCAGCGAGTTCCCGCACATCTACGTGAACCAGGCGCGCATCCTCGACTACTTCCTGCGCGATGCGGAGCGCGCCCCCGGCCGCATCGTGCCCGACTACGGCGTGGAGTTCGTCGACCTGACCATCCACCAGGGCGCGGAATACCCGGTCGAGGCGCGCATCCGGTACGTGGCGGGGGAGCGTGCAGGCGAGGAGCGCACGGTGCGCGCGAAGTACCTGGTCGGCGGCGACGGGGCGAGGAGCAGGGTGCGCGCCTCCCTCGGCCACCACCTGCACGGCGAGGCGGCCATGCACGCCTGGGGCGTGCTCGACGTGCTCGCGAACACCGACTTCCCGGACATTCAGGTGAAGTGCTCGATCCAGTCGCACGGGGCGGGCAGCATCCTGCTGATCCCGCGCGAGGGCGGCTACCTCGTGCGCATGTACGTCGACCTGGGCGAGGTCGACGGGGCGGACGCCGGCGCCATCCGGTCCACCCCGGTGGATGCGATGATCGCCAGGATCAACACGATCATCGCCCCGTATTCGCTCGACGTGCGCGAGGTCGCCTGGTCGTCGGTGTACGAGGTCGCCCACCGGATCACGGACGGCTTCGACGACGTGCCCGCCGAGCTGCGCGGCGAACGGACGCCGCACGCGTTCATCATGGGCGACGCCTGCCACACCCACTCGGCGAAGGCCGGGCAGGGCATGAACGTGTCCATCCAGGACGGCTTCAACCTCGGCTGGAAGCTCGCGGCGGTGCTCGAAGGGCGCGCGCCGGAGTCGCTGCTGTCGACCTACGAGGACGAGCGCAAGGTCGTCGCTCAGAACCTCATCGACTTCGACAAGGAGTGGTCGGACATGTTGGCTCGCCCGGCCGACTCGTGGGACGACCCCGGCGAGCTGGAGCGCTACTACGTCTCCACGTTCGAGTTCCCCGCCGGCTTCATGACGCAGTACGCCCCGTCGATGATCACCACCGGCGACGAGCACCAGGCGCTCGCTCCCGGTTTCCCGCTCGGCAAGCGCTTCAAGTCGGCCGAGGTGATCCGCCGAGCGGACAACCGCTGGCGCCACCTCGGGCACCTGCACGAGGCGGACGGCCGGTGGCGCGTCTACGTCTTCGCCGACGCCGCGGCGCCCGCGCTCACCGGCACGCCCACCGCCGACTTCGCCGAGTGGTGGCGCACCGATCCGGCCTCCCCGTGGATGCGCTTCACGCCGTCGGGAGGCGACGACGACGCCACCTTCGACACGAAGGTCGTCTACCAGCAGGACTACACGCTGGTCGAGCCGGGCGACGTGCCCGCCGCGTTCAAGCCGGTGAAGGTGCCGTACGGCCTGATCGACCTCAACCAGGTCTTCGCCGCCGGCCACGGCCGCGACATCTTCCGCGACCGCGAGCTCAGCAGGGACGGCGTGATCGTCGTGGTGCGTCCCGACCAGTACGTGGCCGGGATCTTCCCCTTGGATGCGCGGAACGAGCTGGCGGCGTTCTTCGACGGCAACATGCTGCCGGTGCGACGGTAGCGGTTCGGCTTTTGGCGCGTCAGCTGCTCAGGAGTGCGCGGGCGACCGGCCAGGCGCCGTCCGACCAGTTCGAGAGCACGCTGACGCTCCGCCCGGTCGCCGGGTCGTGGCTTCCGTAGTACGAGACCCCGGCGTCGTACCCTTCGAGCGCGACCCGGCCGCCGTCGTCCAGCCAGAACCCGGTGCCGTACGCGCGGCTGCCCTCGACACCGGTGCTGGTCGGCGTGCTGAGCAGTGCGACGGCGTCCTTCGACACGATCGCCCCCGCGAACAGCGCACGCCAGAACCTGCTCAGGTCGCCCGCCGTCGCGTACGCGCCGCCGTCGCCGACGCCCCGCACGGGGAGGTGCAGCACGTTCGTGCGGTCGTCATCGCCCGGCGCGAACAGGTAGCCGACGGCCGCGCCGGTCGGCAGCGCATCCGACCGGAAGTAGCCGCTGTTCCGCATCCCGGCCGGCTCGAACACGCGCTGGGCGACCAGGTCGGCGAACGGCATGCCGCTCACCCGTTCCGCGATGATCGACAGCACCACGAACCCGCCGTTGCAGTACGCGAATCGCTCACCGGGCGGGAACACCTGCGGGAAGCCGTCCACGACGGGGAGGAAGTCCGCCGCGTTCACTAGCGTGTGCACCGGGACGCCCATCACGTAGTCGGTGATCGCGCCGTCGTCCCCCTCGTCGAGATAGTCTCCGATGCCGGAGCGGTGCGTCAGCAGGTGCCGCACGGTGACCAGTGGGTCGATGAGCGGCAGATCGTCGCCCCGCAGCTCCCTCACCGGGGTGTCGAGCGCGAACGCTCCGTCCTCCACCAGCGACAGCACCGCGAGAGCCGTGAACCCCTTGCTCCCGCTCGCGAGCGCGAACGCCGTCTCCACCGCGTTCGGGATGCCCCACCGCCGGTCGGCGAGGCCGCGCACCACCCGCAGCTCCTCCACGCCGTCGACGTCGACCGTGACCACCCCGCTGAAACCCTCGGACTCGGCCACGGCATCCACGTCGTCGAACATGCCCCCAGGCTATCGGCACGGCCTGCCGAGAGGCCGGAAACAGAAATGCCGGAGCATTGACATGCTCCGGCATTTTTCTGTCGGGGTGACAGGATTTGAACCTGCGACCTCTTCGTCCCGAACGAAGCGCGCTACCAAGCTGCGCCACACCCCGATTGGCCCGTAGGCCTCAATAAGAATACACGAGCTTGGGGGGTGCTTGTGACCACTCAGGCCGATGCGGTGAGCGTCACGAGCGTCGCCTCCGGGCGGCACGCGAAGCGCACCGGCGCGTAGATCGACGTTCCGAGGCCGGCAGACACGTTGAGGAACGCCGAGCGGAACGCGTGACGCCAGATGCTCAGGCCCTTGACCTGGCTGCGCGGGATGTCGCAGTTCGTGACCAGCGCGCCGAAGCCTGGGACGCAGACCTGACCGCCGTGCGTGTGCCCGGCGAAGATCATCGAGGCGCCGTAGGTGACGAACGCGTCGAGGACGCGGCGGTACGGGGAGTGGGTGACGCCGAGCGTGACCGTGGGGCGGGCGGGACGCGGCGCATCCTGCGGCCACAGCGAGTCTTCGCCGTACGGGTCGTTCTCGCGAAGCTCGTCCAGCGCGCCAGGGATGGCCTCCACCCTGTCGAAGTGGATGTGCGGGTCGTTGACCCCGAAGAATTCCAGGTGGGTGCCGCGCACATCCACTGCTCCGGCCGCGTTGTTCAGGTCGAGCCAGCCGAGGCTGCGGAAGTACGCGGTGAGGGCGGCGTTGTCGAGCCGGGGAGCGGTCGACGCCTTCTTGGTGGACGGGCCGACGAAGTACTTGAGCGGGTTCTTGCGCTGCGGCCCGAAGTAGTCGTTCGAGCCGTGCGCGAAGACCCCGGGGATGCCCTCGAAGCGCTCGAACGCGCGCTCGATGCCGGTGAGGCCGTCGGCGTGGCCGAGGTTGTCCCCGGTGTCGACGATCAGGTCGGGCTTGAGGTCGGCGAGCGACCGCACCCACTCCTGCTTGTCGTGCTGCCACGGCGCCATGTGCAGGTCGGAGAGGTGCAGGACCCTGATCGACTCGGCCCCGGCGGGCAGCACGGGGACCGTCACGCGCCGGAGGGTGAACAGGCGGCGCTCAACCAGCGAGCCCCACGCGAACGCGGCCGCACCGGCGGCGGCGAGCACACCGAGTGCAGTGCCCGCCGCGTGCAGGCCGGAACGGCCCGCCACTACTTTCCTACTCCGGGCGACGGCTCGGCGGCGGCGATCTTGAGGGTCACCGTGGATCCGGGCTTTGCTGGCGTGCCAGCACCGGGGTCCATCGCCTCGACGATCCCGTCCTTGTTGCTTCCGCCGGTGACCTTCACGCTGAACTGGCTGAGCGCCTTCTGCGCGTCGGACAGTTTCTGCCCGACCACATTCGGCAGGGGTACGAGGGACCCGTTGCTGGTGTAGATCGTCACGCCGTTGCCCTTGGTGACCGAGGTGCCGGCGGCCGGGTCGGTCCCGGCGACGGTGCCAGCGGGGGCAGCCGAGTCGACCGCGGTGCCATCGACACCGTCGAGGCCGAGGCCGTTCAGGATCGACTTGGCGTCGTCGGGCGACTTGCCGGTGAGGTCGGGGATGGTGACCTGTGCGCCCTGCAGCAGCTTGTTGTCCGGGCGCGGGAAGGCATCTCCGCCGTACTTGTTCACGGCCGTCGTCATGACGGCGTTCATGACGTTGTCGCGCAGACTGGCTGGACTGCTGCCGTGGGTCGGATAGATCCGGCGCATGTCCGTGTCACCCTCGATGTTCCCGACCCAGTACGCGCCGGCGACCTTCGTCGTCGCCGCGATGAGCCAGAGCTGTTTGTTGCCGTCGGTGGTTCCGGTCTTGCCGAGCATGTCGACTCCGGTGGTGTTCGTTCCGGAGGCGGTGCCGCCCTCGATCGGACCCTTCAGCGCGTATGCCATGGCTCGAGCGACAGCCGGGTCGACCGACTGCGTGCACTTGGAGGCCGGCGGCGCGATCTCCTTGCCATCGCCGCTGACGATCTTGTCGATCGCGATGGGCGTGCAGGTGAGGCCGTTGTTCGCGATCCCCGCGAAGGCGGTCGCCATCGTCAAAGGAGCCACGTTGTTGGTGCCGAGGACGGAGGCGGGGTTGCTCTTCAGCGGCACTCCGGCCGCGTCGTGCACACCAAAAGCTTCCGCGTCCTTCTTGATCTCGCACAGGTCGAGCTGCAGGGCCATCGCCACGAACGCGGTGTTGATCGAGTTGGTGGTCGCATTCTGCGCTGTGCGGTATCCCTCTTCACCCGGCGAGTCGTTGGTGGGCCGCCACGAGCCGCCCCACTGGCCGCACGAGTCCTTGAACTGCGACTGGTTGTACGTGCGCACGTTGGCGTTCACCGACTCGTACAGCGAGTGGCCCTGTTTCAGCCACTCCGCCAACGTGAACACCTTGTACGTCGACCCGACCTGGAAACCGTTCGAGCCGCCGTAGTCGAGGTCGGTGCTGTAGTTCACCGAGGTATACGCGGGGTCCATCAGTACATCCGGGTCTTGGCTGTAGTGCTTGTTCTGCGCCATGTAGAGCACGCGTCCCGTGCCCGGCTGAACGCCGACCAGAGAGGCACCGAGCTGAACGTCGCCGTACGTCGGCGGCACGTAGCTCGCCATCGTCTCTTCTGCCGTCTGCTGCAGCGTGAGGTCGATCGTGGTGTAGATCTTGTATCCGCCGCGGTTGAAGTTCGCAGCGCGGGTGTCTTTGTCCGCTCCGAAAGACGGGTCGTTCTGCACGATGCGCTGCACGTAGTCGCAGAAGTACGCGGAGCCGCCCGCGGTCTGGCAGCCGCGGACCGACGGGGTGATCACCGGCGTGACCGGGGTCTTCACGGCCTCGTCGTACTGCACCTTGGTGAGCTTCTTGTACTGGTACATCTTGTTCAGGATGTAGTCGCGGCGCTCTTTGTTCTTCGCGTACCCGTTCGCAGCGCCGTTGCTCTTGCTGTCCGGGCTGTCGATCTTGAGCGTGGTCGGCTCGTTCACGATCGCGATCAGGCTCGCGGCCTGTGCGGGCGTGAGCGCGGCGGCCGAGGTGTTGAAGTAGTACTTCGCAGCGGCCTCGATGCCGTACACCGAGCCACCGAATCCGGCGATGTTGAGGTAGCCGGCGAGGATGTCGTCCTTCGAGTACTTCTTCTCGACGCCGATCGCGTACTTCATCTCCTTGACCTTGCGGTCGGGCGAGACGCCCGTGGAGTCGACGACGCAGGTCTGGTACTTGGCCTTCTGCTCCTTGGTCTTGACCGGCATCGCCTCGCACTTCTGCAGGAGCACGTTCTTCACGTACTGCTGCGTGATCGAGGAGCCGCCCTGCACGTCGTGGCCGACGACGGTCGACAGCACACCGCGCATGGTGCCCTGGATATCGACGCCGCCGTGGGAGTAGAAGCGGGGGTCCTCACCGGCGATGGCTGCGTCTTTCGCGGCCTGGGAGATCTGGCTGAACGTGACGGGCAGACGGTTCTGCGAGTAGAACGTCGCGAGCTGGACATCCTGGTCGCCGTTCTTGGCGTAGATGGTGGTCGGCTGGGCGAGCTGGCCGATCTCGAGGTACTCGGGAAGGCCTTCGAAGACGCCGATGCTGTCGTTGGCGGCCATCCCCGTGACCGCGATCGCGGGGGTCACGGCGGCCGTGACCAGGAGGCCTGCGACGGCACTCATGCCGACGAACGCGCCGACGGCGCCGAGCACACCTCTAGCCCGTGGTTTTTTGGCAGACATAGGATCAGGGTAGGTGATAAACCTGATAAACCCCCCGAACGCAAGGAGCACAATGCCGCGCTGGGAATACCTCACGACGCCTCTGATCGTCCACAACACCGCTGCGATCCTCAACAACTGGGGCTCGGAAGGGTGGGAGCTGGTGCAGGTCGTCACCGGTCCGGAGGGCGGCCTCGTCGCCTACCTGAAGCGCCCGATCATCGACGGGGACGACGCCTGATGGCCGCCATCGAAGCCCGGCTGGCCGAGCTCGACATCCAACTTCCGGATGTGGTGCCGCCTGTCGCCGCCTACACCCCGGCCGTCGTCGACGGCAACCACGTCTACACCTCCGGCCAGCTCCCGATGGTGTCCGGCGCCCTCCCCGCCACCGGCAAGGTCGGCGACGGCCACGGGCTCGTCCCGGCCGACGACGCCAAGGAGTACGCCCGCACCTGCGCGCTCAACGCCCTGGCTGCCGCGAAGAGCGTCATCGGCTCGCTCGACCGCGTGACCAGGATCGTGAAGGTCGTCGGCTTCGTCGCCTCCGACCCCTCGTTCACCGGCCAGCCGGGGGTCATCAATGGAGCGTCTGAGGTGCTTGGCGAGATCTTCGGCGACGCAGGCGTCCACGCCCGCTCGGCCGTCGGCGTCTCCGTCCTCCCGCTGGACTCGCCGGTCGAGGTCGAACTGATCCTGTCGTTCGAGTAGGACGCGTCCCGTACGACGACATCCCGTACGACGGAGGGGCCCGCATCCGGTGTGGATGCGGGCCCCTCTGCGTGAACGGGCTGCGCTAGGACAGCTTGCTCTGGATCGAGCTCATCACGGCGGTGTCCGCGAGCGTCGTGGTGTCCCCGACCTCGCGGCCCTCTGCGACGTCGCGCAGCAGGCGCCGCATGATCTTGCCGGAGCGCGTCTTCGGCAGCTCGGTGACGATGAAGATCTCCCTGGGGCGTGCGATCGCGCCGATCTGCTCGGTGACGTGCTTGCGCAGCTCGGCGGCCACATCCATCGCCTCGGCCTGCTCCAGCTGGTTCTGCTTGATGATCACGAACGCGACGACGGCCTGGCCGGTGGTCTCGTCCGCTGCTCCCACCACGGCAGCCTCGGCGGTGAGTGGATGCGCGACCAGCGCGGACTCGATCTCCGCCGTCGAGAGGCGGTGGCCGGAGACGTTCATGACGTCGTCGACGCGGCCCATCAGCCAGATCTCGCCGTCCATGTCGTAGCGGGCGCCGTCGCCGGCGAAGTACTTGTCGCCGAACTTCTCCCAGTACGTCTCTTTGAACCGCTCCGGGTCGCCCCAGATGCCGCGCAGCATGCTCGGCCACGGTTCGGTGACGACCAGCAGGCCGCCCTGGTCCTTGCCGACGGGGACGCCGGCCTCGTCGAGGATGTCGATCGAGATGCCGGGGAGCGGCACCTGTGCAGAGCCCGGCTTCAGCGTCGTGACGCCCGGAAGAGCGGACACCATGATCGCGCCGGTCTCCGTCTGCCACCAGGTGTCGACGACCGGGGTGGTGTTCCCGCCGATGACGTCGCGGTACCACATCCAGGCTTCCGGGTTGATGGGCTCACCGACCGACCCGAGCACGCGCAGGCTCGACAGGTCGAACTTCTGCGGGTGCTGGCGGCCGATCTTCATGAACGAGCGGATCGCGGTCGGCGCCGTGTAGAAGATGGAGACCTTGTACTTCTCGATGATCTCCCACCAGCGGCCGGGATGCGGCGTCTCCGGGGTGCCCTCGTAGAGCACCTGGGTCGCGCCGTTGGCCAGGGGGCCGTAGACGACGTAGCTGTGGCCGGTGATCCAGCCGATGTCGGCCGTGCACCAGTAGACGTCGGACTCCGGATGCAGGTCGAAGACGTTCTTGTGCGTGAACGCGGCCTGGGTGAGGTAGCCGCCCGAGGTGTGCAGGATGCCCTTCGGCTTCCCGGTCGTGCCCGAGGTGTAGAGGATGAACAGCGGCTGCTCCGCCTCGAACGATTTGGCGACGTGGTCGGCGTCGACCTGGGCGATCTCGTCGTGCCACCACAGGTCGCGGCCGTCCGTCCACTCCACGTCGTTCTCGCCGCGCTTGACGACGAGCACGTGCTCGACGGTGGTGTCGCCGGAGGCGAGGGCCGCGTCCACGGCGTTCTTGAGCGGGAAGACCTTGCCCTTGCGCCATCCGCCGTCCGCCGTGATGACGAGCTTCGCCGACGCGTCGTCGATGCGCGACCGCAGGCTCTCCGCGCTGAACCCGCCGAAGACGACGGAGTGCACGGCACCGATGCGGGCGACGGCCAGCATGGCGATGACCGCCTCCGGGATCATCGGAAGGTAGATCGCAACCCTGTCGCCGGCGGTGATGCCGAGGCTGGTCAGCAGGTTGGCGGCCTTCTTGACCTCGGCGGTCAGTTCCGCGTAGGTGATCGAACGGCTGTCGCCCGGCTCGCCCTCCCAGTGGATGGCGATGCGGTCGCCGTTGCCGGCGAGGACGTGCCTGTCGAGGCAGTTGTACGCCACGTTGAGCTCGCCGTCGTCGAACCACTTCGCGAAGGGCGGGTTGGTCCAGTCGAGGGTGCGCGTGAACGGCTTGTGCCAGTGGAGGAGTTCACGGGACTGGTCGGCCCAGAATCCGAGGCGGTCGGCGGCGGCACGCTCGTAGAGCTCGGCTGTCGCGACCGCGTTCGCCGCGAACTCTTCGCTGGGTGCGAATCGGCGTGCTTCGTGCAGCAGATTGTCGATTGTGTTGCTCATGGGGAGTCTGTTCGCTCCTTTGCGATGCTGAATGGTCAAGTCGTGGCGCGACAATCCACGACTCTACAACCTGGCGGTGACCACCTCGACGAAGACTTGCGTTTGCATTGATTGTGCGTAAACTGTTTCTCGGCCGAATATTAATTCTGGCGTGCGGCGCAAACGATTCCCCCCAATCATGCGCCGCAGTGGCCGCACCTGTTCCCCCCAATAGGTGCGGCCCCCCTCTTTTTAACCGGCCTTTCCGGTTGCAGCTCTCCACAGGTCGCTCGGTTGCGGAGTTCTCCACGGGTTTCGTGGGGGACGCCGCCGGGTGCTGGGCGATACGTAGCGTCGGGTTATGAAGATGCGACGAACAGAGAATGTGGCCGGGCGGGATGCGGTTTGCGCGGTGGATCCCACCGAGACGGCGGACGCTGTGGCGCGAACACGGCCGCCCAGCGCCGACCGCGGGCTCTGGCGCACCTTCGGCCCACTGGCGCCGTACCTGCTGCGCGACGACATCACCGACCTCTTCATCACGGCCGGTGGCGCGCTCTGGGCGGACGGCGGACCGCGCGGGCTCCGGCGCATCGACGGCTGGACCTCCGACGAACGCACCACCAGAGACCTCGCCGTGCGCCTCATCGCGAGCGGCGGCAGGCACATCGACGAGGCGACGCCGTTCGTGGACGTCCGCCTCCTCGACGGCATCCGCGTCCACGCTGTCCTCCCACCCGTCTCGACCGGCGGCACGCAACTGTCCGTGCGCATCCCGCACCATCGCGTGCTGCGGCTGCCCGACCTGCTCGCCGACGACGCGATCACCCCCGCCCAAGCGGAGACGCTGTTGCGGGCGATCACGGCACGCACCAACCTGCTCGTCACCGGAGCGGGCGGCGCAGGCAAGACGACGTTGCTCGGCGCCCTCCTCTCCCACGCGCCCCCGAACGAGCGGATCGTCACCATCGAGGACGTCGCCGAACTCCGCATCGCACACCCGCATGTGGTCGGCCTGCAGACCAGGCAGCCCAACCTGGAGGGAGCGGGCGGCGTCGACCTCCGCCGCCTGGTCAGGGAGGCGCTCAGGATGCGTCCCGACCGCCTCGTCCTCGGCGAGTGTCGAGGCAGCGAGGTCATCGACCTCCTCGGGGCCTTGAACACCGGCCACGACGGCGGGGCAGGAACCCTCCACGCCAACGCGCTCGCCGACGTCCCCGCCCGCCTCGAAGCCCTCGGCGCTCTGGCCGGACTCGGCGAGCGTGCCCTCGCACGCCAGGCGGTCAGCGGCATCGGGATGCTCGTCCACGTCGAGCGGGTGGACGGCGCACGTCGCGTGGCCGGCTTCGGCCGCCTGACGGTGGCCGCCGATGGGCGTCTCGCCGTGGTGGAGGAGGGGTGACGGAGTCGGTGCGTCGACCGCGGGTGCGCGGTGAGGAGGGCCGGCGTGGTCGTCGCGCGGTTGCCGGGCCAGGCGAAGCGGCTGAACAGCTGGCGGAGTTGGTGGAGGAACTCGTCGCGCTGCTGGAAGCCGGGGTGACGCCCACGGCGGCTTGGGGGTACGTGCGGGAGTTCTCCGCGCATCCACTCGTCGTGCGGGCGGTCGTGCGGATCGAAGCGGGCGAGCGCGTCGCCGACGCACTTGTGGCTGCATCGGCGGCCTCCGTCGACGCCACCTCCGCCGTCAGAGCCGGGACGCTCGCTCCTCCCCGCCGCGCCCGCTCACGGTCGCCCGACGACGCGTCCGGACGGGTGCTCGCCGCCGCGTGGCACGTCGCCGTCGCCGCAGGTGCACCCTTGGCGCCCACCCTCCGCACCATCGCCGACGCCTTGCGCGACCGCGCGGAGACGGAGCGGGACATCGCCATCGCCCTCGCCGGACCGCGGGCGACCGCCCGGCTCGTCTCCTGGCTGCCGTTGGTGGGAATGGCGCTCGCGGTCGTGATGGGGGTCGACCTGCTCGGAACGCTCACCGGCTCGGTGGTCGGCTGGGCACTCCTCGGCTCCGGCACCCTTCTCCTCCTGCTCGGCCGACGGTGGATGCGCGCCCTCCTGCATCGCGCCAGCCCCGGATCCGACCTCCCAGGCCTGAGACACGACCTGCTCGCCGTCGCGCTGAGCGGAGGGCTCGGGGTGCCCAGCGCTCTGGCCCTGTGCGACGAGGCGTGCGTGACGCATCCGGTACTCGAAGACGACCGGGCGTCCGTCGCGCGCATCCTGAGCCTGGCGCAACGGGCGGGAGCGCCGGCGGTCGACCTTCTGAGGAGCGCGGCGGCTCAGGCGCGGCGACGACGGAGGATGCAGGGGAGGAGCGACGCGGCGGCGCTGGCCGTGCGGTCGATGGTCCCGCTCGGGGTGTGCGTGCTGCCGAGTTTCATGCTTCTCGGCGTCGCTCCCGTGGTTCTCTCGATCGTCTCCTCCACAGTCTCCGCATTCTGACGGTTCTCCACCGATCCCGGATGCACGGGGCAACCACTCGTCCCACCCCGAAGGCTGGAAGTGCGCTCGCAGCCGCGACCGCACCAACACACGAACAACAGACACAGACCAAAGGAACGAGGCATCATGACGGGATTCATCTCACGGGTCATCCGGGAGGAACGAGGGTCGGCGACGGCCGAATACGCGGTGGCGACGATGGGGGCGGTCGGCTTCGCCGGGCTGCTGGTGGTGTTGCTGCGTGGCGACGAGGTCAAGGCCATCCTCACCGACCTGGTGACACGTGCACTCACGACCGGCGTCTGACGGCGAACGGGGAAGCGTGACCGCCGAGTTCGCGGTGGCGCTTCCCGCCGTGCTCGCCTGCCTCGCCCTGTGCCTCGGCGCCGTGCAGGCGGTGACCCAGCAGTCGCGACTGGTGGATGCGGCCGCCCAGTCCGCCCGGATGCTCGCCCGGGGCGACGACCCCGCAGACACCGCGCGCCGGATGGCCAACGCGGAACTGACCGTCGAGCGCGAGGGCGGAATGGTCTGCGCGCGAGCGACCAGCGCGAGCGCGGTCACCGGCCTCGGAGCCCTCGGGCTGGCCGTCTCGGCGAGGGCGTGCGCGCTCGATGACTAGGCGCAGTGGAAGGAGGAGGAGATGGGTGAGCTAGAGCGCCGAGACACCACGCGCCGCCCGGGCGCCGAGGCGCGGTCACGCAGACGCCGGCTGAGTGCACGTATCCGGAGCGACCGCGGAGCGGCCAGTGTGCTCGCCGTCGCGGTGATCGGGGTGGTCATTTGCTCCGGCACCGTGGCCGTCGCGCTCGGCGGGGCGTTCGCAGCGCGGCGCGTGGCGGCAGCAGGGGCGGATGCTGCGGCGCTCGCCGCGGCGGATGTGGCGTCCGGGCTCAAGCCGGGCAGTCCCTGTCAGGCGGCGGAGAGCGTCGCGGCGGCCAACGCCGCGCAGCTGCTGTCGTGCGAGCTGGAGGGTGTCGTCGCCATCGTCGAGACCTCAGTCTCCTATCTCGGGTTGCCGGCGCGCGCTTCGGCCCGTGCGGGTCCGCCGGGGACGCCGTGACGACAGGGCGCGGGATCGTCAGTCGAAGATCGCCTCCAGATACCGGTACTCCACGGCGCTCGGGCGACGGTCGAGGGCGTCGTCGGAGGCGAACTCGATCGCGGAGGAGCGGATATAGAGGTAGCGCTTGCCCGCGGTCGGGGACGGGATCTCGAGTCGCGGGCGGGGCTGGCCGCTGTCCAGGTATTCGGTCGCGATGGTCTTGCCCTCGAGGGGGCCGTCGGTCAGTTTGGCGGTATACGTCGTCGTTGAAGTGGTAGCCATGACCTCATTTTCCTCCCGCCTCCCGCAACCACAAGGGCTGCGCCCTCGGCGAACGCAGAACAGCGGATTAGGCAGACAAGCGGCTCGGGTGTGTATGGTTTGCCTGTCGGGCCGTGTGGCCCACGCTCGCCGCAGGGGTGCGGCGCCGGGGGAGCGCGCTACGAACGTCTAACTGTTGCAACACAGTGCGTACATATAAGAGGAGTCAGGTGTCTGACACGAAGAAACTCGTCATCGTCGAGTCACCGAACAAGGTGAAGTCGATCGCTCAGTATCTGGGTGACGGCTACGAGGTGATGGCATCCGTCGGACACATCCGCGACCTCATCGAGCCCAAGAACCTTCCGCCCGAGCTCAAGAAGGGCTCGCTCGGCAAGTTCTCCGTCGACGTCGAGAAGGGCTTCGAGCCCTACTACGTGGTCTCCGACCAGAAGAAGAAGACCGTCGCCGACCTCAAGCGGGCGCTCAAGAACGCCGACGAACTCCTCCTCGCAACGGATGAGGACCGCGAAGGAGAGGCCATCGCGTGGCACCTCATCGAGGTGCTGCAGCCGAAGGTCCCCGTGAAGCGGATGGTGTTCCACGAGATCACCAAAGAAGCCATCGAGAAGGCACGGGACAACACCAGAGAGATCGACACCGCGCTGGTCGACGCCCAGGAGACCAGGCGCATCCTGGACCGGCTGTACGGGTACGAGGTCTCGCCCGTGCTGTGGCGCAAGGTCGGCCCTGGACTGTCCGCCGGGCGTGTTCAGTCCGCCGCGACCAGGCTCGTCGTCGACAGGGAGCGCGAGCGTCTCGCGTTCGTCCCTGCCTCGTACTGGGGCCTGACCGCACACTTCACGCCGGAAGAGGCGAACGGTTTCGAGGCCAGGCTCGCCCGGCTGTCCGGCGAGCGCGTCGCCACAGGGCGCGACTTCGACGACCACGGAAAGCTCACGTCCAACGCGCGCACCCTGGACGAGGAGACCGCGACCAGCCTCGCCGCCGCCATCTCGCAGCCGAGCACCGTCGTCACGGTCGGCAAGGTCGACTCCAAGCCGTACTCCCGCCGCCCGGCCGCGCCGTTCACCACGTCGACCATGCAGCAGGAGGCCGCGCGCAAGCTGCGCTTCTCCGCGAAGCAGACGATGAGCGTCGCACAGTCGCTGTACGAGAGCGGCTACATCACCTATATGCGAACCGACTCCGCTTCGCTCTCCCAGCAGGCCACCAACGCGGCCCGCACCCAGGCCGCCAAGCTCTACGGACCGGAGACGGTTCCTGACAAGCCGCGCACATACGCCTCGAAGAGCAAGAACGCCCAGGAGGCGCACGAGGCGATCCGCCCGTCCGGTGAGGTCTTCCGCACGCCCGCCGAGCTCGAGAAGGTGCTCCGCGGCAACGAGTTCCGCCTGTACGACCTGATCTGGAAGCGCACCGTCGCCTCGCAGATGGCCGATGCCAAGGGACAGACCGCCTCCGTCACGGTCGAGACGAAGATCACCGAGGGCGTCCACGACGGCACCGTCGGCGAGTTCACCGCGAGCGGCACCGTCATCACGTTCCGCGGCTTCCTCAACGCATACGAGGAGAGCAAGGACGAAGAGCGCAACTCGTCCGATTCCGCCGACGCCAAGCTGCCTCCGCTGCAGGTCGGCCAGGAGCTGCACGTCCAGGATGTGGAGGCCGACGGCCACGAGACCACCCCGCCGCCGCGCTACACGGAGGCCAGCCTCGTCAAGGCGCTCGAAGAGCTGGGCATCGGCCGGCCGTCGACGTTCGCGAGCATCATCTCCACGATCGTCGACCGCGGGTACGTCACGCCCCGCGGCCAGGCACTCGTCCCGAGCTGGGTGGCGTTCTCCGTCGTCCGGCTGCTGGAGGACTACTTCGGTGACCTGGTGCAGTACGACTTCACCGCCGAGATGGAAGACGACCTCGACCGCATCGCCGACGGCGAGGCCGAGCGCGTCGACTGGCTGAACAGCTTCTACTTCGGCAGCGACAAGCACACCGGCCTGCGCCGCGTCATCGACAACATGGGTGAGATCGACGCGCGCAGCATCAACTCGATCGCCATCGACGACGACGTGACGCTGCGGATCGGCAAGTACGGCCCATATCTCGAAGTCGCCGAAGAAGGCGCGGCAGAAGGGGCAACGCCCCGCCGGGTGAACATCCCGCCGGAGCTCGCCCCCGACGAGCTGACGCCCGCGAAGGCGCACGAGCTCATCGAAGCGCCCGTCCTCACCGACCGTGTCCTCGGCGTGAACCCCGAGAACGGCAAGAACATCGTCGCGAAAGACGGCCGGTTCGGGCCGTACGTGACCGAGATCGACCCGGAAGAGGCCGCTGCGGAGACCGTCGACCAGGCCACGGGAGAAGTCGTCGCCGCTCCGGCCAAGAAGCCGGCGAAGAAGGCAGCGGCCGCGAAGCCGCGCACGGCGTCCCTGTTCAAGTCGATGGATCTCGCGACCCTCGACCTCGACACCGCCCTGCAGCTGCTCGACCTGCCGCGCACGGTCGGGATCGACCCCGAGAGCGGGGAAGAGATCCAGGCCCAGAACGGACGGTACGGCGCATACCTCAAGAAGGGCACGGACACCCGTTCGCTGACCAACGAGGACGACATCTTCGGCATCGACCTGGCGGGGGCGCTCGAATTGTTCGCGCAGCCCAAGTACGGCAACCGCCGGGCGTCGAGCGCGCTCAAGGAGTTCGACGCCGACCCCGTCAGCGGCAAGGCGATCAAGGTCAAGGACGGCCGGTTCGGCCCGTACGTGACCGACGGCGAGACGAACGCGACCATCCCGCGCGGCGAGACGGTCGACGAGGTCGACTTCGAGCGGGCCGTGCAGCTGCTCGCTGACAAGCGCGCGAAGGGTCCGGCGAAGAAGGCGCCCGCCAAAAAGGCTCCGGCCAAGAAGGCGCCCGCGAAGAAGCCTGCGGCGAAGACCACGGCGGCGAAGACGACCGCGGCGAAGACGACAGCAGCCAAGACCACCACCACACGCAAGGCGGCGGCCACGAAACCGGCAGCGGAGTGAGCACGGTCGACACGCATCCGGAACGTCGCGGGCTCTTCATCACCATCGAGGGCGGCGACGGCACGGGCAAGTCAACGCAGGCGAAGCTGATCGAGGAGTGGCTGGCCGCGCGCGGCCGCACCGTCGTGCGCACCCGTGAGCCGGGTGGCACGGAGGTGGGCGTCGAGATCCGCGAGATCGTGCTGCACCACCGGGGCGACATCGCCGCGCGCGCGGAAGCCCTCCTCTACGCGGCCGACCGGGCGCACCACATCGAGACCTTCGTGCGGCCGGCGCTCGCGCGCGGAGAGGTGGTCCTGCAGGACCGCTACCTCGACTCCTCCGTCGCGTACCAGGGCGCAGGCCGGGTGCTCGACCCGAAGGAGATCCGCGACCTGTCGCTGTGGGCGGCGCAAGGACTCCTGCCCGACCTGACGATCCTCCTCGACCTCGACGAGTCCACCGCCAGGCAGCGGCTCGACTCCTCGCGCACCCGCTACGACAGGCTCGAGGCAGAGAAGTCCGACTTCCACGCCCGCGTGCGCGCCGCATACCTCGGTCTGGCCGAGGCGGAGCCCGAGCGGTTCCTGGTGGTGGATGCGTCGCGTCCCGTCGACGAGATCGCCGCGGACATCCGCGCCAGGCTCGAACCGTACGTGTGACCAGGCGTATGTGTGACCAGGCATATGTCTGATCGTGGCCGAGAGCCGCGCATCCGGAGACGTCGTGGGTTCGGCGGTGTCGGTGGCGAGCGCTAGCCTGGGAGGCATGGCAGTGTGGGATGACCTGACGGGTCAGGACGACGCCATCGCCATCTTCAAAGCCGCAGCGGCGGGAGGGTCTGCGCCCAGCGCATCCATTGTCGCCGTCGCTGAAGGAGGCGCCGCAGGGTCCGCGACGGCTCCAGGCTCCACGTCCGGCTCGCCGACCGGACGGAGCATGACGCACTCCTGGCTGATCACCGGGCCGCCCGGCTCCGGGAGGTCCAACCTCGCGTTCGCCTTCGCGACCGCGCTGCTCAGCCCCGGCACCCCGGAGGGCGACCTGGCGACACAGCGCCAGGTGGAGGCGCGCACGCACCCCGACCTCGCTGTGCTCAGCACCGAACGGGTCATCATCTCCATCGAGGAGGTGCGCACGCTGGTCGCCAGCTCGCAGTTCTCCCCGTCCGTCGGCCGGTATCGCGTGATGATCATCGAAGACGCCGACCGGATGAGCGAGCGCACGTCGAACGTGCTCCTCAAAGCTCTGGAGGAGCCGCCGGAGCGCACCGTCTGGATCCTCTGCGCGCCCAGCGACGCCGACCTGATCCCGACCATCCGGTCGCGGGTCCGCACCGTGCGGCTGCGCGTTCCGAGCGTGTCCGATGTCGCGTCCCTCATCGAGCGCCGTGACGGCGTCGACCCCGTGACGGCCGAACGGGCGGCCAGGCACGCGCAGAGCCACATCGGCATGGCGCACCGGCTCGCGACCAACGACGAGGCCAGACGCAGGCGCGAGGAGACCCTGGAGCGCGTGCTGCGCATCCGGTCGGTCTCCGACGCCGTGATCACGGCGGCGAGCCTGCTCGAGATCGCCGGCGCAGACGCGAAGGCGATCACCGAGGAACGGGATGCGGAGGAACGCGAGCACGCGCTGCGCTCGCTCGGCATCGAACCGGGTGGCACCATCCCTCCCGCGCTGCGCTCGCAGCTCCGGCAGCTCGAGGAGGACCAGAAACGGCGGGCGACGCGCAGCCTCCGTGACGGCATCGACCGCATCCTGGTCGACCTGCTCTCGCTGTATCGGGACGTGATGATGCTGCAGCTCGGCAGCGGGAGCGAGCTCGTGAACCTCGAACTGCGCGACCGGCTGGAGGCTCTCAGCACTCACACGAGTCCCGCAGCTACGCTCGCCGCGATGGATGCGATCGCCACCGCCCGGCAGAGGATCGACGGGAACGTCGCGCCCGCGCTGGCGATCGAGGCCATGCTCACCACCATCCTGCGCGGCGGAGCCGCTCGAAAGGGGAACGACCAGTGACCACCCGCCAGGGCCGCCCAGCCGCTCGCCCCGCCCGGAGCCGAGCGCGCCGCAGCACCCGCACCGCGCTCGTCGCGATCGCCGCCGTCGTCGCCCTGACCCTCACCGGATGCGTCACCTGGTTCATCCCCGCCAAGACCACGCAGACCTCCACCCCCGTCGCCGAGCAGGTCGCCGCCGACCTGCAGCCGTTCTACAGCCAGGTGCTGAAGTGGCAGAGCTGCGCCTCCGGCAAGCAGTGCGCGACGGCCAAAGCGCCCCTGGACTGGAAGAAGCCGTCGGCGGGCGAGATCGAGCTCGCGCTCATCCGGCAGACCGCCAAGGGCACGAAGCAGGGATCGCTGCTGGTGAACCCCGGCGGTCCTGGTGGTTCCGGCTACGACTTCGTCAGGGACTCCGTCGACTACGCGACGGACAGCACGCTGCAGCAGCACTTCGACGTGGTCGGCTTCGACCCGCGGGGCGTCGGGCACTCGACCGCCGTGAAGTGCTACGACGCTAAGCAGATGGACGAATACCTGTACGGCATCACGCCGGGCACGCGCGGCTCGGACGAGTGGATCGCGGAGAACACGACGGTGTCGAAAGACTTCGGCGCCGCCTGCTCGACCAACACCGGATCGCTGCTGGAGCACGTCGACACCGTCAGCGCCGCGCGCGACCTCGACCTGCTGCGCGCCGTGCTGGGCGACAAGAAGCTCGACTACCTCGGATACTCGTACGGCACATACCTCGGCGCGGTCTACGCCGACCTCTATCCCGGTAAGACCGGCCGCCTCGTCCTCGACGGAGCGCTCGACCCCGCCGCGAGCAACTTCGACGTGACCAAGGTGCAGGCCGAAGGCTTCGAGAGCGCGCTGCGCGCATACCTCAAAGACTGTCTCGCGCAGAAGGACTGCCCGTTCAGCGGCTCGGTCGACGACTCGATGAAGACCATCGGCGACCTGCTCTCCTCGGTCGAGCGCAGCCCCATCCGCAACTCGGACGGGCGGGAACTCGGCGCGAACACGCTCGTCACCGCGATCATCTACCCGCTCTACGACGCGACGGCGTGGTCGTACCTGAGCGACATGTTCACCTCGGTGATGAAGGGGAGCGCATCCACCGCCTTCTCGCTGGCGGACGCATACAACAACAGGCAGAGCGACGGGACGTACGGGGACAACTCCACCGAGGCGTTCATGGCGATCAACTGCCTCGACTACACCTACGACGCCGACCCGGCGACGATGCGCGCGCAGGCGGCCCAGCTCGCGAAGGACGCGCCGGTGATCGGCCCGTACATGTCCTACGGCGACATCGGATGCGCGAACTGGCCGTACACCTCGACCGTCGAGCGTGCTCCGATCGCCGCGAAGGGCTCCGCACCCATCCTGGTCGTCGGCACCACGAACGACCCGGCGACCCCGTACGTGTGGGCCAAGAACCTCGCGGGCGAGCTCGAGAACGGGCACCTGCTCACCTACAAGGGCGAGGGCCACACGGCGTACAACAAGTCCAACTCGTGCGTGAACGACGCCGTCGACGAATTCCTCGTCAAGGGCACCATCCCGGAGGACGGGAAGACCTGTTGATCCGACCCTCCGCGGAGTGGTGCAAATTTGCAGAGAATGAAATAATCGTCCCATGAGCATGGTGCAGGAGGAACTCGGACTCCGCGAGCGGAAGCGCCTGGCGACCAGGCGCGCGATCCAGCTGGCCGCCCTCGAACTCGCCAGCGAGCGCGGTTTCGACCGGGTGACCATCGACGAGATCAGCCACGCGGCGAACGTGTCTCCACGGACGTTCTTCAACTACTTCCCGTCGAAGGAGTCCGCCATCATCGGCGAGCTCCCCGAGCTGCCGGATGAGGAGCGCATCGAACGCTTCATCGACGCCGGGCCGGACGAGCCCATCCTCGACGGCATCAGCGAACTCCTGATCGCGGCGATCGACACGATCGAACTCACCGACGGCGATCCAGGGGGAGCAGAGCCGGCGGACGCCACCAGGAGCGTTCACGAGCTCCACGCGCTCCGCAGGGCCCTCCTCAAAGACAACCCGGAGCTCTTCGCCCAGCGCATGGCGAGCATGCACCAATTCGAAGACGCTCTCAGCGCCATCGTGCAGCGCCGCCTCGCCCACGACGATCCCGAGCTCGCTGACGAGCACGAAGCGCTGCACCAGCGCGCCAGGCTCGTCACGTACGTCTCCTTCGCCGGGATGCGCCACGCCTGGTCGTGCTGGGCGGACCACGGAGGCGTCGAGCCGCTGGCCGACCGCCTCCGCAGCTCGTTCGCGCAGCTGCAGGCGCTCGGCACCCAGGTGCGCTGAGCCGCAATCTCAGATGGTCAGTGGCACCCTCCAACATCGGGTAAGCTATCTGACTGTGCGTTACGCCCCCGGGCGAGACCCACGCCGCCCTAGCTCAGTCGGCAGAGCATCTCACTCGTAATGAGAAGGTCAAGGGTTCGATTCCCTTGGGCGGCTCCACCAGCCCCGTCCCGCAGGACGGGGCTTCTTCTTTTGCCTCGCACCAGAAATCCGTGCCAGCACGGGGTCAACCGGGCTGTCTGAGGCGTACTCTGGTCGGAAGTTGAGAAACATTCAGGTTTGGTGAGGCCGAGAGCCCGCCGAACTCGTGGCCGGTGCGGTGCTCGACGAGAGCGACGCCGAAGCGCGAACCCGAAACTTCACATCTGCCCGCCGCTTCGCCGAGCCGCCGGGCACATCCCGCACTGCCCGCAGCGCGAGACGACAAGCCTGCCCGAGGTTGTCATGAGCATTTTCCGCACGTCCAGGTCCCGAGGTCTCGGTATCGCCGCGTCCGTCGTGACGGCGATCGGTCTCGTCTTCGGAGGGCTGGTGATCGCCGGCCCGGCCAACGCGGACACCATGCCTCCCGACCCGACCAATCCGGCCACGCCGCCGACCGTCGGGGCGGATGCGCTGCCGACGACGCAGATCGACGGCGTCGCCTGGGCGCAGACCGTCGTCGGGAACACCGTCTACGTCGCCGGCAAGTTCAGCACCGCGCGCCCCGCAGGGTCGCCGGCCGGGTCGAACACGACTCCGCGAAGCAACCTGCTCGCGTACAACATCACCACCGGCGCGCTCATCACCTCCTTCAACGTGCCGCTGAACGCGCAGGCGCTGGCTGTCGCGGCAACACCGGACGGGAGCCGCGTGTACGTCGGTGGCGACTTCACCACGGCGGGTGGGGGCAACTACTACCGCATCGTGGCGATCAGCACGGCGACCGGACAGATCGTCAGCTCGTTCCGGCCGATCATGGAGAGCCAGGTCCGCGCGCTCGCTGCGACCAACACGGCGGTCTACGCGGGAGGCACGTTCTCGAGCGTGAACGGCACGAGCCGGGGCTACATTGCCAAGATCGACGCATCCAACGGCTCGTTGATGACCGGCTGGACCGCGAGCGCCGACTACGTCGTGGATGCGCTGGCCGTCAGCCCGGACGGCAGCAAAGTGTATGCGGGCGGCCGCTTCAAGAACGTGAACGGCAGCGCCCACTACGGCCTGGCCATGCTCACGGGGACGACAGGGACCGCCCTGCCCTTCCCCGCCAACAGCGTGGTCAGGGATGCGGGAACGCAGGCCGGGATCACCACCCTGGTCGCGACAGCCGACCGCATCTACGGCGCCGGGTACGTGTTCGGTTCCGGCGGCAATCTGGAGGGCAGTTTCGCGGCCGACGCGAACTCGGGAGCCCTCATCTGGCTGGAGGATTGCCACGGCGACACGTACTCGGTCTACCCGCTCGGTGACGCGCTCTACGCCGTCGGCCATCCGCACGACTGCCGGAACGTCGGCGGATACCCGGAGACCAACCCGCGCACCTTCCACCACTCCATCGCGTTCTCGAAGGCGAGGACGGGCACGCTCACGAACGACGGCAACCGCAGCTACTTCAACTTCAGCGGCCAGCCGTCGCCGACGCTGCTGAACTGGTTCCCCGACTACGTGACCGGTTCGTACACCGGCCAGGGGCAGGCCGCGTGGAGCCTGGCGGGCAACAGTCAGTACCTCGCGGTCGGTGGTGAATTCCCGTTCGTCAACGGTGTCGCCCAGTATGGGCTCACCCGGTACGCGTTCGACAGCGTCGTGCGCAGCAAGGTCGGGCCGAACAACAACACCGCCGCCACGCCGAACGCCACCTCGCCCGCCGCAGGGCAGGCCAGGATCACCTGGACATCGACGTACGACCAGGACAACACCAACCTGAACTACAAGCTCGTCCGCGACGGCAACACCGCCAGCCCCGTCTACCAGACCAACCAGCTGTCGACGTTCTGGAACCGTCCGGCGATGGGCTTCACCGACAGTGGGCTCGCCGGGGGCAGCCAGCACACCTATCGCCTCTATGTGACGGATCCGGACGGCAACCAGATCAACCGCACGGGCAACACGGTGACCATCGCGGGCGGAGGAGCGAACCAGAACCCGGTCGCGTCGTTCGTGGTGACGCCGAACGGGCTGTCCGTGTCCGTCGACGGCAGCGCATCCAGTGATCCGGATGGCTCCATCGCCTCGTACGCGTGGACGTTCGGCGACGGAGGCACGGCGACGGGCGCCACGGCAGGCCACACCTACGCTGCCGCCGGCACGTACACGGTCGCCCTCACGGTGACGGACAACAGGGGCGGCCAGGCCAGCACCTCCAAGTCGGTGACGGTCACGGCGGCAACCGGCAGCACGGTGGCACGGGATGCGTTCGAACGGTCGGTCGCGAGCGGCTGGGGCACCGCGGATGTCGGCGGCGCCTGGACGGGCGCGGGGGTCACCTCCGCGTACACCGTCGCCTCCGGGACCGGGCAGATGATCGTGCCGGCCGGGAACACCAAGACGGAGACGCTGAACGCGGTGTCGTCGAACAGGACGGACACGACGGTGACCTTCACCACCGATGTCGCGTCGTCGGGTGGCGGGATCTTCGTCTCCGCCATCGGACGCCAGGTCGGTTCCGTCGGCTACGAGGGCCGCGCTTGGATCAGCTCGAGCGGGGCCGTGCAGGTGCAGCTGCTGCAGAGCGGCAACACCCTGCAGGCCGTGCCGGTCTCCGGGCTGACATACTCGGCGGGCCAGCAGCTCTCGCTGCGCGTCCAGGTGTTCGGCACGTCGCCGACCACCGTGCGTGCGAAGCTCTGGCCGGCCATCCAGGCCGAGCCCGCCGCCTGGCAGGCGAGCGTGACGGACGCGACCGCCGCCCTCCAGGCGAACGGCGCCGTCGGCCTGCGCGTGTACGTGTCGGCGGCGGCGACGCTCACCCCGGTGACCACCCGGTTCGACAACTACGCTGTGGCGGTCGTTCCGTGACGTCGGCTCCGGGCGAGGGGGCGCCCGAAGCCGCGCACGGGGCGGCACCGGCGGCGACCGGTCATCGGTACCGCTCCCTCGATGGCCTCCGCGGGGTCGCCGCCCTGTCTGTGGTGCTCTATCACGCACTGCTCGTGGTGCCGGCGGTCTCCGTGCTCTACATCGAGAAGTCGGATGCGACGCCGCTGACCCCGGAATGGTGGCTGTTCCGCACGCCGTTACGACTGGTCATGCCCGGGCACGAGGCCGTGCTGATCTTCTTCGTGCTCTCCGGTTTCGTGCTCACTCTTCCGCTGCTGACGCACCGGCAGAGTCCGAGGCGCATCCTGGCGTACTACGGCAGGCGCATCCTGAGGCTGTACGTCCCGGTGTGGGGTGCCGTGGCGTTCGCGCTGCTGTTGGCCGTGGCCGTGCCGCGCGACCCATCGGTGGGGAGCAGCTGGCTGGCCACCCACCTCCCTCCGACCTTCTCGGCGGTGTGGCACGACCTGGTGCTGGTGCTCGGCACCTCCAACCTCGACAGCCCGCTGTGGTCGCTGACCTGGGAAGTGTGGTTCTCGCTGCTGCTCCCCGTGATGTTCGTGCTGCTGAAGGTCGCCCGCGTGCACGACTGGTGGCTGGGCGGCATCGCATTGCTCATCGCCCTGTCCGCCGTCTCGCGCTTCCCGGCCGTGCTCGACGCGCTCCCGCTGTCGTGGCTGACCGGAGGGATGCTGCAGTACCTGCCGGTGTTCGGGATCGGGATGATCGTCGCCTCGCGGCGGGAGACGATCACGCGGCTGGCCACGCGCATCCGGAGCTGGTGGCCGGTGATCGCGGGAGCGCTGCTGCTGATGATCTCCCCGAGCCTCGTGCCGACGGGCGCGGTGTACACGCCGGTGTCCGCGGCGCTCGCCGCTGTGAGCCTGATCGGGGTGGCCGGGGTGGTCTTCATCGCGCTCGAAGCCCCGGCAAGGCGGGTGCTGGAGACCCGGCCGGTGCAGTGGGCGGGCACGCGCTCGTTCAGTGTGTACCTCATCCACGAGCCGATCCTGGTGGCTGCCGCGCTGGTCACCAGGGCGGACGCATGGCTGCCCTGGCTGTTCGTCGCGCTGGCGCTGCTGCCGGTGATCCTGCTGGCGGCGGAGGGGTTCTACCGGGTGGTCGAGCGGCCGTCGATGCTGCTGTCGCAGCGGGTCGGGCGGGCGATCCTGGCGTGGCCGGCCGCGAGACGGCGCGTGCAGTCAACGCTGGACAAGCCCATCCGGGATGTGTCGGCCTAGTTCGTGGTAAATAGCGCCGTATGGGGGGCTGGTGCGCCTCATCTGACGCGTCGTGTTCCATCATGTCTCGGCGTACGGCAGTGGCAACCCACCCCGCGGGGCTGTGGACTTCGTGGCCTGACGACGGTAATGGTGGCCACCCGACGAGAGACTGGGGTAATATCAATTCTTGACGTGAGATAACTCAACAAATATGATAAATTGCAACGCTTAGCCCATGGTGTTGATTTGCGCCCCGGACCGGAAGAAGTGTATGTCAAACGAGCGGGAATGCGGCGCATCGGACTGTCCGGACCGCACGAGTAAGACCACGGGCGAATGACCCGTTCAGCGGTCGTTTGGGTGAGGCTCTTCGAACTGCAACGGGAAGCGGTCTCCCGGGCCGCGTCAACGCGCCGTGACGCCCTCGGGATCGTCTTGCTGGCGTCGATCGCCTCGGCTGCTGCCGGGGTCGGTGACATGTGGTTCCTCGTCGTCGGCTTTATCGTTCCTGAAGTCGCGTATGCGTGCACGTTCATGGTTAAGCAAATCGGTGCGCGAGTCCTGGTTGAAAGCCAGGTTGCTCTCTACCCCTGCGCGCTCATCTTGGTTGGAATGTCACGGGTCGATGGGGCACCGACCGACTTCTTGCTTTCAGCAGGGGCTGGTTGGCTACTGCGGATAGGGATCCAGAGGTTGGTGGGAAGGGATAACCCCTCCGTCGCAGAGTGACGTTGGTGAACGCAGTCACTACCCGATCCGGATTCGCTCTCCCAGTAAACGCAGGTAATATACCCGGATGCGCGAATCGGACCAGCCCGATATTGGCATGCCGGACGGCTCTGAGCCGGAATCGGCCGACACCCCCGCCACCATCGTTCCCCCAGCGGACTCGGCATCGCCGAGCGATCCCGCCACCGCGTCGACCCGTGCGGCCAGGCGCTCGGAGGAGCGCGCAGGGTCGGGCGCAGGCGTCGGCGCCGGTGCGGCCGCCGCCTTCGGCGGCGTGCTCGCTGCGATCAGGAACCACCCGAAGGCGTGGATCATCGCCGGGGCATCCGCTGCGTTCGTCATCCTCGGCGCAGGATCGGTGGCCCTCGGGGCTACCGTCGGCTCGCCCGCAGAGGCGGCCGCCGTCCCGACCCACAGCGCGACCCCGACTCCCACGCCCACCCCGACCAAGAGCGCCGACCCTGTGCGTCCCGTCCCCGCCAACCAGCCGGCGGCGAGCCGCGTGCGCACCTGCTCCGTCGCCGGGCTGTCGCAGGACGGCAGGCTCGGCAACCTCGAAGCCCAGGTGGTGGATGCGCGCACCGGCGAGGTCGTCTTCGACAGGAACGGCGGAAAGCCGGGACCCACCGCGAGCGTGCTGAAGACGCTCACCTCCGCTGCCGCTCTGCAGGTGCTCGGCCCCGACTATCGGGTGGCGACCACCGTGGTCAAGGGAAGCGCGCCCGGCCAGATCGTCATCGTCGGCGGGGGAGACGTCACGCTCTCCCGGCTGCCGGACGGGCAGGCGTCGTTCTACACCGGCGCCCCGAAGATCCAGGATCTCGCGATCCAGGTCAACCAGGCGATGGGCGGCCAGCCCATCACCTCGATCGTCACGGACACGTCGCTGTTCGGCGGCCCGGTCTGGCAGCCGAGCTGGGACGAGCGCGAGGAGCGCGTCGTCGAAGGCTCGACCTCGTACATCACGGCGCTGCAGGTGGACGGCGACAGGGACGACCCCACCGCCGTCGAGTCCCCGCGCAGCACCGACCCCGTCGCCCGCGCCGTGCAGTACTTCCAGCAGTACCTCGGCACGAACGTCCCGGTCAGCGCAGGGACAGCCCCGGCGGGGGCCCCGCAGCTCGCGGCCGTGCAGTCGCAGCCGGTGACCACGCTGATCGACCAGGCGATGCGCGTCTCCGACAACACGATCATGGAGGAGCTGGCCAGGCTCGTCGCGATCAAGACGGGCGCTGGCAACACGTTCGATGCCGAGAACGCCGGGGTGCTCGCCGCGCTGAAGCCGTACGGGATCGACACCACGGGCATCCACATCGCCGACGGGTCGGGGCTCAGCGCGGACAACGCCGTGCCGCCGTCGTACCTGACGCAGCTGTTCATCAAGGTGCTCAACAAGCAGAACGGGCTCGGCGTCGTCTACGACGGCCTGCCGGTCGCCGGGCAGTCCGGCACGCTCGGGCCGGGATACAGCAGGTTCACCGGAGCGAACTCGGTCGCCAGGGGAGCCGTGCTCGCCAAGACCGGGTGGATCGACAACGGGTACACGCTGTCCGGGATCATCAACGCGGCGGACGGCACCCCGCTCACGTTCGCGGTGTTCGCACTCGGCAATGTGGGAGACAATGCCAAGCAGGCGATCGACACGCTCGTCACCGGCTTCTACAAGTGCGGCGGCAACCTCTCCAACCAGTGACGGAGGCCATCATGGGCAAGGCTCTGTTCATCATCGACGTGCAGAACGACTTCACGGAGGGCGGCGCCCTGGGCGTCGACGGCGGCGCTGCGGTGGCCGCGGGGATCACCCGCTACCTCGCCGAGCACGCCTCCGAGTATGCGGAGATCTTCGCCAGCCGCGACTGGCACGACGCCGACAACGACAACGGCGGGCACTTCGCGACGGAGGCGTCCCCGGACTTCGTCGTCACCTGGCCGCAGCACTGCGTGGCGGGCACGACGGGCGCCGAATACCACCCGGCGCTCGACACCTCTGCGGTGACGTTCCACATCCGGAAGGGCCAGGGCGTCCCGGCGTACTCGATCTTCGAGGGGCACACCGAGGCGGGGTCGAGCGTGCACAACCTGCTCGACGAGCACGGCATCGACCAGATCGACGTCGTCGGCATCGCGACCGACTACTGCGTGCGGGCGTCTGCACTGGATGCGCTGAGCCAGGGTCAGCGCGTCCGCGTGCTCACCGATCTGGTGGCGGGGGTGGCGCCCGCATCGTCGGAGGCGGCGCTGGCGGAGCTGGCCCACGCGGGAGCGGAGCTCGTCACCGCGGGGTGATAGCCGGGATGCGGGGTAGCACCCCCGCATTATGCGCGCTAAGCTGATTACTAACTTGGCTAGCTAATGCGGAGGCGCACTGATGAAGACCCGATCCGACTGGAATCCGGCACGCTGGCTGCGCATCGTGCTGCCCGCCGTCGTCATCGTCATCTGGTTCATCGCCGCGGGCGTCGGCGGACCCACCTTCGGCAAGCTCTCCTCCGTCTCCGAGAACGGCCAGGCCGCCTTCCTCCCCGCCAGTGCGGAGTCGACCGAAGTGCAGGAGTGGCAGAAGAAGTTCACGGACTCGAACGCGATCCCGGCGATCGTCGTCGTGCAGTCGGACACGAGCATCCCGAAGTCGGACCTGGCGGAGTTCGCGAGTCTCGGCGTCAAGCTCGGTCAGGTCGACGGCGTGCAGAAGCCGGAAGGCGATGCGGAGACCAGCGTCGCGGGGCCGATCCCGTCCGAGGACGGCAAAGCGGTCGAGTTCATCGTTCCGATCGCGGACTCCGACCACGTCAAGACCGTGGTGGCCGACCTGCGCACCGTGGTCGCCGACAACCTGCCGGACGGCACCCAGGGCTGGGTGACCGGACCCGCTGGGCTCACCGCCGACCTGGTCAACGCGTTCGGCGGCATCGACGGCATCCTGCTGCTGGTGGCCGTCGGCGCCGTGTTCCTCATCCTGCTGCTGGTCTACCGGTCGCTCGTGCTGCCGTTTCTCGTGTTGTTCACGTCGATCTTCGCCCTGTGCGCCGCGATCCTGGTGGTCTACCTGTTCGCGCTGTGGGGCTGGATCAAGCTCAGCGGGCAGAGCCAGGGCATCCTGTCGATCCTGGTGATCGGCGCCGCCACGGACTATTCGCTGCTGCTGGTCGCCCGCTACCGGGAGTCCCTGGAACACGTCGAGTCGCGCTGGGCGGCCATCGGGCGGGCCTGGCGTGCGGCGTGGGAGCCGATCGCCGCTTCCGGTGCGACCGTGATCCTAGCCTTGCTGTGCCTGCTCTTCTCCGACCTCAACTCCAACAAGAGCCTCGGCCCCATCGCCGCCATCGGCATCGTGTTCTCGCTGCTGTCCGCCCTCACCCTGCTCCCGATGCTGCTCGTCGTGTTCGGCAGGGTCTCGTTCTGGCCGTTCCGCCCGAAGTTCGTTGGCGAGCATCCGGCGGAGCACAAGCACGCCGATGGCCGGCGCATCGCGGGCCTCGAAGGCATCACGGGACTCTGGCGCAGGGTCGGGACCCTCATCGCCCGCCGCCCCAGGGTGACCTGGGTCGTCGCCCTCGTGCTGCTCGCGGCGTGTGCTGCGGGCGTCACCCAGCTGAAGGCGAACGGGGTGCAGCAGACCGACCTCGTGCTCACCCAGTCCGACGCGGCAGACGGGCAGAAGATCCTCGCGAAGCACTTCGATGCCGGCTCCGGCAGCCCCGTGCTCATCGTGGCTGCGGAGGACGACGCGGATGCTGTCCTCTCCGCCGTCGAGAACACGGACGGCATCGCGACGGCCACGCTCTACACCGGCAACGCCCGGCCCGCCTCGGCCGGCGGCGCATCCGGTCCGGCCGGTTCGGCGCCGGAGCCGATCGTGAAGGACGGCCGCGTGCTCATCAACGCGACCCTCTCGTCGGAGGCGGACTCCGCCGCGGCGGAGCAGACGGTCCGCGATCTGAGGGAGACCCTGCCGAAGACGGACCCGACGGTGCTCGTCGGCGGCGTCACCGCCATAGCGCTCGACACCAACGACACTGCGCAGAGCGACCTGATCAAGATCATCCCGATCGTGCTCGCGGTCATCCTGGTGATCCTGATGCTGCTGCTCCGCTCGATCCTCGCCCCCGTGCTGCTCATCGCGAGCGTCGTGCTCTCGTACGCGGCAGCGCTCGGTGTCTCGGCCCTGGTGTTCAACCACCTGTTCCACTTCCCCGGAGCGGACGCCGCGGTGCCGCTGTTCGGCTTCGTGTTCCTGGTGGCGCTCGGCGTGGACTACAACATCTTCCTGATGACGCGGGTGAGGGAGGAGTCCCTCCGCATCGGGACGCGCCCCGGCATCCTGCGCGGCCTCGGCGTGACGGGCAGCGTCATCACGTCGGCCGGCGTCGTCCTGGCGGCGACGTTCGCGGCCCTCGGCGTCATCCCGATCCTGTTCCTGGCGCAGATCGCCTTCATCGTCGCCTTCGGCGTCCTGCTCGACACGGTCATCGTGCGCTCGCTGCTGGTGCCCGCCGTCTCCTACGACATCGGCCGCGCGATCTGGTGGCCGTCGAAGCTGTGGAAGGAGACCACGCACGACGAGAAGCGCGGGGCGGAAGCGGTGACGACCGCCGAGTAGGCGGTAGCGCAATCCGCCTGCCGTGCCCGAGGCCGACTGTGCACATTGTGCAGTGTCGGCGACGCATCCATATCCGGAATAGACAGGATGAGCAGCGCACGCTGAGCGTGTTGCCCACCGCATCCACCCCTGCGAGCATGGCGGCATGACCCTGACCACTCCCGAGAGCGCCGTTGGCGAGCGTGGCGACGATGCTGCGCTTCTCCGGCGGCTGTATCGCACGATGGTGACCGTGCGGCGGCTCGACCTCGATGGTGTCGCCATGCAGCGGCAGGGCATCGTGCCCGGCTATGCGCCGATGCGCGGGCAGGAGGCCGCCCAGGTGGGCAGCGCCGCCGCCCTCGACCTGGCGCGCGACTTCGCCTTCCCGACCTACCGGGAGCTGGGCGTCGCCGTGGCGATGGGGGTCGACCCCGTCGCCTATCTCGCCTCGCACCAGGGTGCGTGGCACGGCGGGTTGTGGGATGCGGCCGCCGCCAGGCTCGCCCCGATCAACGCCGTCGTCGGCGGAGCCGTCACGCACGCCGTCGGGTGGGCGCTCGGCGCCAAGCTGGACCGCAACGGAGGATGCGCGATCGCGTACTTCGGCGACGGCGCCAGCTCGCAGGGCGACATCCACGAGGCCATGAACACCGCAGGCGTCTCGCAGCTGCCCGTCGTGTTCTTCTGCCAGAACAACGGCTGGGCCATCTCGGTCCCCACCAGCAGGCAGGTCGCGGGCGGCTCGGTCGCCGCGCGCGCCGCCGGGTACGGGATGCCCGGGGTGCGGATCGACGGGAACGACGTCGTCGCCGTGTACGAAGCGACCCGCGACGCCCTCGACCGCGCCCGCGACGGGGGCGGCCCGACCGTGATCGAGGCGATGACCTACCGTCTCGGCCCGCACTCGACCTCCGACGACCCCGGGCGCTACCGCAGCCTGGACGAGGAGCAGAGCTGGCTCGCGCGCGACCCGCTGTCGCTGTGCGAGGAGCGGCTGCGGGCCACAGGGACCGTCGGCGACGACTTCTTCGCCGAGGTGTCCGACACCGCGAACGCTCTCACCGAGCGGGTGCGCGCCGACGTCGCAGCGCTCGGCGGACGGCCGGGTGAGGAGATGTTCGATTTCGTGTTCGCCGAAGCGCCTGCTGCGCTGCTCGGGCAGAAGCGCGCGTGGGAGGAGTCACGACATGGCTGAGATCACCAGGGAGCGTGAGCGACCAGCAGCGGCCGAGGTCACCACGATGCAGCGCGCGCTGAACCGCGCGCTCGACGACGCCCTCGCCGCCGACGACCGCACCCTCGTGTTCGGGGAGGACGTCGGCACGCTCGGCGGAGTGTTCCGCGTCACGGACGGGCTGAACGCCAAGTACGGCGACGACCGCGTGTTCGACACCACGCTTGCCGAGTCGGGGATCATGGGCATGGCGGTCGGCCTCGCGATGGCCGGATGGCGTCCGGTGCCGGAGATCCAGTTCGACGGGTTCTCCTATCCGGCCATCGACCAGATCGTGAACCAGGTCGCCAGGATGCACTACCGCAGCCGTGGGGCGTTCACGATGCCGATCACGCTGCGGCTGCCCAGCTTCGGCGGCATCCGCGCGCCGGAGCACCACGGAGAGAGCCTGGAGGCGCTGTTCGCGCACGTTCCTGGGCTCAAGGTGGTGTCGCCGTCGACCCCGGCGGAGGCGTACACGCTGCTCCGGCAGGCGATCGACGACCCGGACCCCGTGATCTTCCTCGAACCCAAGTCGCGGTACTGGCACAAGGCCGCCGTGGACGAGGCCGAGCTGTCCGAGCGGCTGCCGGTGGGCGCATCCCGGGTCGTCAGGCAGGGCAAGCACGTCACGCTGGTCGCCTGGGGCGCGATGGTCGCCCGCTGCCTGCAGGCCGCCGAGCTCGGCGCGGAGGACGGCGTGGAGATCGAGGTGGTCGACCTGCGCTGGCTGAAGCCGATCGACGCCGACGGGCTCGCCGCGTCCGTCGCGAAGACCAAGCGCGCCGTCGTCGTGCACGAGGCGCCGCTCACCGCCGGACTCGGCGCCGAGGTGAGCACGCTCATCACCGAGCGCTGCTTCGGCGACCTGCGCGCACCCGTGCAGCGCGTGACAGGGTGGGATGTGCCGTACCCGTCCCCGGTGCTCGAAGACGAGTACCTGCCGAGCATCGACCGCATCCTGGAAGCCGTACAGAAGACGTTGGAGTATCGCCGTGGCTGAGATCACGTTCGCCCTGCCAGACCTCGGCGAGGGCCTGCAGGAGGCGACCGTGCTGGAATGGCTGGTCGCCGAGGGGGACTTCGTCGAGCGGAACGCGCCGCTCGTCGAGGTGGAGACGACGAAGTCGGCCGTCGAGCTGCCGTCGCCGCAGTCCGGGACCGTCGCGCGGTTCCACGCGGAGGAGGGACAGACGCTCGAGGTCGGGGCGTCGCTCATCACCTTCACCGTCGACGACGACACCGCCGGGATCGTCGGCACCGTGCCCGTCGACGAGGCGCCTGCGCGCCGGGTGCGCCTCCAGCTGCCGGAGGACTGACATGACCGACTCCGGACACGAGGGCGTCGCGACCACCGGCGACGGGATGCGCATCGCATACGTCCGCCACCCGGGCGACGACCCCGTGCTCCTCGTGCACGGCTTCGCCACCACCGGAGCGCTCACCTGGGAGGCGACTGGCTGGGTCCGCGCGCTCGCCGAGGCCGGCCGCGGCGCCATCGTGCCCGACCTGCGCGGCCACGGCGCCAGCTCGGCGCCGCACGACCCGGCCGCGTACTCCCCGGAGCTTCTCGCCGGCGACCTCCTCGCCGTGCTGGATGCGGAGGGTCTTGACCGCGTGGACGTCGTCGGGTACTCGATGGGGTCGTGGGTGACGCTGGCGCTGGTCGGGCTCGCGCCCGATCGCATCCACCGGGTGGTCGTCGGCGGCATCGGAACGGTCGAGCAGTTCGCCCACTGGGGGGTGGATGCTGTGCGCTCCGCCCTGCTCGACGGCACGGACACCGTTCCTCCGGAGTCTCCGCTCGCCCCGTTGCTGTCGTCGCTGCGGCAGGCGCCGGGCGTCGACACGGCTGCGCTCGCCGCGTGCGTGTCCGGGATGGCCGCGCATCCACTGCCGCTGCAGTCCAGCGCGCCGACGATGCTCGTGGTCGGCGAGGTGGATCCGGTGACCGATGGGCGGGAGGAAGCGGCAGCCGCGCTCGGCGCCGAACTGGTCGTACTGCCCCGTCGCAACCACGTGACGTCGCTGAGCGCGCGAGCGTTCAAGCAGGCTGCTCTGCCGTTCCTGGGAGCCGTCGTCAGCGTGTAGGCGTTCGCACTTTCGAGTCGTACGATGTGCGAGGACCGAAGGAGGCCGCATGCCGATCGACAAGCTGGACGCCGAGCTGATCGCGCTGCTCACCGCTGAGCCGAGGCTCGGCGTGTTCGAGGCATCCCGCAGGCTCGGCGTCGCGCGGGGCACCGTTCAGGCGAGACTCGACCGCTTGCAGCGCTCCGGCATCGTCAAGGATTTCGCACCGACCATCGACAGTGAACGGCTCGGCTATCCGGTGACGGCGTTCGTGACGGCGGAGATCGCGCAGGGCGACAGGGACGTGACGGTCGTCTCGCACCTGAGCGAGATCCCCGAGGTGCTCGAGGTGCACACGATCACCGGCGCCGGCGACCTGATGATCCGCGCCGTCGCGCGCTCGAACGCCGACCTGCAACGGGTGATCGACCGCATCGTCAGCGACCCGGGCATCACGCGCACCTCGACGGTGATCGCGCTGGCGACGAAGATCGACCACCGCGCCGTGCCGCTGGTGGCCGCTGCAGTGGAGGAGCGCGCAGGCGCAGAAGACATGGGAGAAGAGAGATGAACGAGCAGGAACTGCTGGCGAAGGTCCCCGACCGGCTGTACATCGGCGGTGCGTGGGTCGACGGCACGTCGGGCCGCAGCATCGACGTCTTCGACCCGGCGACGGGGGAGCCCATCAAGACCATCGCGGACGCGTCGGAGGCGGACGGTGCTGCCGCTCTGGATGCTGCCGTCGCCGCTGCCGACGACTGGGCCGCCACGGCGCCGCGGGTGCGCGGTGAGATCCTGCGCAGGGCGTTCGACCTGCTGCAGGAGCGCCGCGACGAGTTCGCCCTGCTGATGACGCTCGAAATGGGCAAGCCCCTCGCCGAAGCCAACGGCGAGGTGACGTACGGCGGCGAGTTCCTGCGCTGGTTCGGCGAGGAAGCCGTGCGCATCGCCGGTCGCTACGCCACCAGCCCGGAGGGGACGGGCCGGATGATCGTCTCGCAGCATCCCGTCGGCCCGTGCTTCCTGATCACGCCGTGGAACTTCCCGCTGGCGATGGCCACCCGCAAGATCGCGCCAGCCCTGGCGGCCGGATGCACGGTGGTCGTCAAGCCCGCCGCCCTCACCCCGCTCACCACCCTCTACTTCGCCAAGCTGCTGGAGGACGCCGGGCTGCCGGCCGGCGTGGTGAACGTGATCACCACCTCCACGTCCGGGAAGGTGTCCGGACCGATCATCGCCGATCCGCGCCTCCGGAAGCTGTCGTTCACCGGCTCGACGGAGGTGGGGCGTTCGCTCCTGAAGCAGTCCGCGCAGAACGTGCTGCGCACCTCGATGGAGCTCGGCGGAAACGCACCGTTCGTCGTGTTCGAGGACGCAGACCTCGACAAGGCGGTCGAGGGCGCCATGCTCGCCAAGTTCCGCAACATCGGGGAGGCGTGCACCGCGGCCAACCGGTTCATCGTGCACGAGTCGGTCGCCGACGAGTTCGCCGCACGCGTCGCCGAACGGGTGCGCGGGATGCGCGTCGGCCGCGGAACGGAGGAGGGCGTCACCATCGGCCCCCTGATCGATCAGGATGCGGTCGACAAGGCGGCGACGCTCCTCCAGGATGCCGTCTCCCGCGGCGCGACCGTGCTGGCGGGCGGGTCGCGCATCCCGGGCACCGGCACGTTCTTCGAGCCGACCGTGGTCACCGACGTTGCGGCGGGGAGTGACATCCTCCGCGAGGAGATCTTCGGGCCCGTGCTCTCGATCGTGCGCTTCGCCGACGAAGACGAGGCCGTGCGGATCGCCAACGACACCGAATTCGGGCTGGTCTCCTACGTGTTCACGAAAGACCTGGCGCGCGGACAGCGGATGATCGAGCGGCTGCAGACCGGGATGATGGGCCTCAACGTCGGCGTCGTCTCCAACGCGGCAGCACCGTTCGGCGGGGTGAAGCAGTCCGGGCTCGGCCGCGAGGGCGGCCTGGAGGGCATCCGCGAATACCTGTCCACGAAGTACACGCTCACCCCCGACCCGTTCGGAGCCTGAGATGGCAGCCGAAGCGGTCATCGTCGACGTGATCCGCACCCCCTCCGGGCGTGGCAAGCCGGGAGGGGCGCTCTCGGACATCCACCCGGCCGACCTGCTCGCCGGGGTGCTGGTCGAACTGCTGCACCGCAACGGGCTCGACCCCGCGCTCGTCGACGACGTGATCGGCGGATGCGTCACCCAGGCGGGCGAGCAGGCCGGCAACATCACCAGGACGGCCGTGCTCAGCGCCGGCTTCCCGGAGAGCGTCCCCGGCGTCACCATCGACCGGCAGTGCGGGTCGAGCCAGCAGGCGGCGGCATTCGCGGCGCAGGGCGTGATCGCGGGCGCGTACGACATCGTGATCGCGTGCGGGGTGGAGTCTATGAGCCGCGCGCCGATGGGATCGAACGTGGGCGGCGCATCCATCGGAGGGGCGCTGCTGACGCACCGCTACCCGGACGGGCTGGTCAACCAGGGTGTCTCCGCCGAGCTGATCGCCGAGCAGTGGGGGTTCCCGCGCACCGAGCTCGACGACTTCGCCGCCCGCTCGCACGCGCTCGCCGCATCGGCCGCGTCATCGGGAGCGTTCGACGGCGAGCTGGTGCCCGTGCCGACGCCGGACAGCGGCAGCGTCATGGCCGACGAAACCATCCGGCCGGGCACCACACCGGATGCGCTGGCCGCGCTGAAGCCGTCGTTCCGCACCGAGGCCCTCGCCGAGCGCTTCCCGCAGCTGGACTGGCGGATCACGCCGGGCAACTCCTCCCCGCTCACCGACGGGGCGTCTGCGGCGCTCATCATGAGCGCTGAGGCCGCCGAGCGGCTCGGGCTGCGGCCGCGGGCGCGCTTCCACAGCTTCGCGGTGGCCGGGAGCGACCCGCTGCTGATGCTCACCGGCGTGCTCCCTGCGACGCGGAAGGTGCTCGACCGCAGCGGCCTGCGGTTGGACGAGATCGACGCGTACGAGGTGAACGAGGCGTTCGCGCCCATCCCGTTGCTGTGGCAGCGCGAGTTCGACACCGATCCGGCGAAGCTGAACCCGCACGGTGGCGCCATCGCGCTCGGGCACGCGCTCGGCTCGTCCGGCACACGGCTGCTGGCCACCCTGCTGAGCGAACTCGAAGCATCCGGTGGCCGTTATGGCCTGCAGACCATGTGCGAAGGCGGAGGCACCGCCAACGCCACCATCATCGAAGTCCTCCGCTGAACGCGGCACACGCGAAAGGGAACACCATGCAGATCGACGGATGCTCGGCCATCGTCACCGGCGGCGCCAGCGGGCTCGGCAACGCCACGGCCCGTGCCCTCACCGAGGCAGGCGCGCACGTGGTGGTGCTCGACCTGCCGGGCTCGGAGGGCGAGAAGGCGGCGACGGCCCTCGGCCCGACCGCGCGGTTCGTGGCCGCCGACGTGGCCAACGAGGATCAGGTGCGGGCGGCGGTGGAGGTCGCGTCGACGCTCGGCCCGCTGCGGGTGGTGGTCAACTGCGCGGGGATCGCGACGGCGGCGAAGGTGCTCGGCAGGGACGGCGTCCTTCCCCTCGAACAGTTCGAGAGGGTGATCAGGGTGAACCTCATCGGGACGTTCAACGTCGTGCGCCTGGCCGGAGCTGCGATGGTGCAGACCGAGGCGCTGGGGGAGGAGCGCGGTGTGATCGTGAACACCGCATCCGTCGCCGCCTTCGACGGCCAGATCGGGCAGTCGGCGTACTCGGCGTCGAAGGGCGGAGTGGCGGCCATGACGCTGCCGCTGGCCCGCGAGTTCGCCAGAGACCTCATCCGGGTGGTCACGATCGCGCCCGGCATCTTCGAGACGCCCATGATGGCGGGCCTCCCGCAGCCTGCCCAGGACTCGCTCGCCGCTCAGGTGCCGCACCCCTCCCGCCTCGGCAAGCCGGCCGAATACGCCGCCCTCGCCCTCCACATCATCGCCAACCCCATGCTCAACGGCGAGACAATCCGCCTCGACGGAGCCATCCGGATGCAGCCCCGCTGACCCGGGCCCCGCAGCAATCGAGCCGGGACTTATGCACGCGACACGCCGGGATCAGGCGTGCATAAGTCCCGGCTCGATTGCTTGGGGACGGCGGTCAGGAGGCGGAGTGGGCCTCGAGGAAGGTGTAGACGTCGGAGTCGTCGACGCCGGGGAACGAGCCGGAGGGCAGCGGAGAGAGGATGTGCGCGTGGAGGCGCGCGCTCGGCCACGCCTGGCCGGCCCAGCGGCTCGCGAGCCCGGCAGGCGGGCGCTTGCAGCACGACTCGTCCGGGCAGTGCGACTCCGCCCGCGCCGTCGTCTCCCTCCCGCGGAACCACTTGGCCTGGTCGAACGGCACGCCGACGCTGATCGAGAACCCGCCGGCCGAGGTCGTGCCGGTCTGGGTGGCGCACCAGTACGTGCCGGCCGGGGTGTCGGTGTACTGGTACATCTCCGTGGTTCGGTTGGTGTGTGTGAACGCCGACCGCGCTCCCCACTTGCGGCAGACGATCTGGCCCTCGATGGATCCGGTCACATCGGTCGGCAGCGGAAGGCCGTCGTTCTCGTAGCCCTTGTAGAGCGCCCCGTCGTCGCCGACGCGCAGGAAGTGCAGCGTCATGTCGAGGTGCGTGGTCGCCAGGTTGGTCAACCGGAGCGCGGCGGCTTCGTGGGTGACGCCGAACGCATCCCGGAAGTCCTCGACCGCGATATCCTTGTCGTCCTTGGCCTGCTTCAGGAACCCGACGGCCGCCTCCCTGGGCATCAGGCACGACGCCGCGAAGTAGTTGATCTCGAGCCGCTGCCGCAGGAAGTCCGCGTAGCTCTGCGGGCGTTCGTGGCCGAGCAGCCTGTGCGCCATCGCCTGCAGCGCCATCGACCGCAGGCCGTGACCGCCCGGGATGCTCGCGGGCGGCAGGTAGATGCGCCCGTTGGCGAGGTCGGTGATCGAGCGGGCGGAGTGCGGCAGGTCGTTGACGTAGATCAGGTCGAAGCCGAGCTGCTCGGCCATGATGCTGACCTCGCGGTGGGTGAGCGCGCCGTGGGTGTGCCCGGAGGCACGCACGCGCTCCTCGGCCAGCTCCTCGATCTCCGCGATGTAGTTGTTCTGCGCCCGCATCCGCTCGCGCAGCTCGGTGTTGGCCCTGCGGGCCTCCTCCGGGGTGGCGATGGCCTCCGATGCGCGCCTGCTGAGCTCCCTGTGCATCCCGACGAGCGCTTCCAGCGTCTCCGTCGGCGTGCCCTTGGTCGGCTTGACCGACGGGAGCCCGAGGGAGTTGTAGAGCGGGCCCCGCTGCGCCCTGGCGAGCTCGATCTCGAGGGCGGCCCTCGCATCCGGTGGCTCGGCGGACAGCAGATCGGCGAGCTGGACCCCGAGCGCCGTCGCCAGGGTGGTGAGCAGCGTGACGCGCGGCTCGCGCTTGCCGTTCTCGATGAGCGACAGCTGGCTCGCCGCGACCCCGGTGGCCGCGCTCAGCTCGTCGAGGGTGAGGCCGCGCTGGGTGCGGAAGTGCCTGATGCGGTGGCCGAGCGTCGCAACGTCGGCGGTGGACTGCTCCATGCCTTCACGATAGCGAAAGAAACGGGATTCTTTCCAGGCTTTCGACGCAGATTAAGCCGGAAAACTCACGGATGCTTGGTTCACAGCCAAACTTTCAATCCGAGAGGACTCCGGAATGACACTCGCCGAGCTCCCGCTCTCCGACCTCGATGACCAGCCGGACGGCCTGGACGCCCTGCGCGCCTGGGTCGCCGACATCGCCGCCATCACGCAGCCGGACGATGTCGTCTGGTGCGACGGCTCGCTCGCCGAAGCAGACAGGCTCACCAAGCAGCTCGTCGCGGAAGGCAAGCTCATCCGCCTGAACCCGGAGTGGCGGCCGAACAGCTTCCTCGCCCGCACGGACCCCGGCGACGTGGCCAGGGTCGAGGACCGCACCTTCATCTGCTCCGTCGACGAGACCGATGCAGGCCCCACCAACAACTGGCGCGAACCGGAAGGGATGCGCGCAGAGCTGCGCGAGGTCTTCACCGGCAGCATGCGCGGCCGCACCATGTACGTCGTCCCGTTCTCGATGGGGCCGGTCGGCGGCCCGATCTCGCAGGTCGGCGTGCAGCTCACCGACTCCGCGTACGTCGCCGTCAGCCTCGGGATGATGACCCGCGTCACCTCGACGGTCCTCACCCTCATCGAGGCGGGGCAGCCGTGGGTCGCGACGGTGCACAGCGTCGGAGCGCCCCTGGTGGATGCGGACGGCGCGCGCCACGACGACGTCGCCTGGCCGTGCAACGAGACCAAGTACATCGTGCAGTTCCCGGAGACCAGGGAGATCTGGTCGTACGGCTCCGGCTACGGCGGGAACGCGATCCTCGCCAAGAAGTGCTTCGCGCTGCGCATCGCCTCGGTGATGGCGCGGGACGAGGGCTGGCTGGCCGAGCACATGCTGATCGTCAAGGTGACGTCGCCGGAAGGGCGCGCGTTCCACATCGCTGCGGCGTTCCCGTCCGCGTGCGGCAAGACGAACCTCGCGATGCTCCGTCCGAGCATCCCGGGCTGGACGGTGGAGACGGTCGGAGACGACATCGCCTGGCTGCGTCAGGGGCCGGACGGCCGGCTGCGCGCGATCAACCCGGAGGCGGGCTTCTTCGGTGTCGCTCCCGGCACGGGGCCGGCCACCAACGCCACAGCGGTCGACACGCTGTGGGGCAACACGATCTTCACGAACGTCGCGCTGCGCGACGACGGCGACGTCTGGTGGGAGGGCCTTACCGACGAGCCGCCTGCGCACCTCATCGACTGGCGCGGGGAGGACTGGACGCCGGCGAGCGGCCGTCCCGCCGCGCATCCCAACTCCCGGTTCACGGTGTCGGCCGCACAGTGCCCGGCGATCTCCGACGACTGGGACGCGTTCGACGGGGTGCCGATCGACGCGATCCTGTTCGGAGGGCGCCGGGCCACCAACGTGCCGCTCGTCGCGCAGTCCCGTGACTGGAAGCACGGCGTCTTCCTCGGTGCGACCATCTCGTCCGAGCAGACGGCCGCCGCGGAGGGCACCGTCGGAGAGCTGCGCCGCGACCCGTTCGCGATGCTGCCGTTCTGCGGATACAACATGGCCGACTACTGGGGCCACTGGCTCCGCATGGGGGAGAAGCTCGGCTCGAACGCCCCGGCGATCTTCCAGGTCAACTGGTTCCGCAAGGGGGAGGGCGGCCGGTTCCTCTGGCCGGGATTCAGCGAGAACGCCCGCGTGATCGAGTGGATCGTCCGTCGCGTAGAGGGCAGCGCAGGGGCAGTGGATGCTCCGATCGGCCGCCTGCCGCTCCCCGCCGAGCTCGACCTCGACGGGCTCGACCTGCCGGACGCCGACGTGGATGCGCTGTTCGACGTGGACAGGGACTCCTGGCTGGCCGAGTGCGACCTCACCGAGGAGTTCTTCTCCCGGTTCGGCGACCGGGTGCCCGCCGCGCTGCGCGCCGAACTCGCGTCGCTGCGCTACCACCTGCGCGCCTAGCCGCAGCCGCGCCGCGTCCGCGCCGCCCCGACCCCCGCGCCTGACCGCGGGTACACAATCGAGTCCGAACCTCTTCGCTCCGCTCCCCGGCGTGTCTCGTGAAGAGGTTCGGACTCGATCTTCGTGCTAGACGAGCAGCTGGTGCTTGGCTAGGTCGCGGTAGAGCGGCGTGGAGGCGACCAACTCGGAGTGCGTTCCGGTGTTGAGCACGCGGCCGTGATCGAGCACGACGATCTGGTCGGAGTCGACGACCGTCGAGAGCCTGTGCGCGATGACGATGAGCGTCCTGTCCTCTGCCACGGCGTCGATCGCCTCGCGCATCAGTTGCTCGTTGCGTCCGTCGAGGCTCGACGTCGACTCGTCGAGCAGCAGCACGGGAGGGGCGGCGAGCAGCGCGCGGCCGATGGCGAGACGCTGGCGCTCACCTCCGGACAGCATGATGCCGTCTTCGCCGACCGGAGCATCCAGGCCCTTGTCGTCGCGTTCGAGCACCTCGGTGAGGTTGACGGCGTGCAGCACCTGGATGCACTCCTCGTCCGTCGCATCCGGAGCCGCGAGCTTGAGGTTGTCGCGCAGCGAGCCGGCCAGCACGGGGGCGTCCTGCTCGACGTAGCCGATCTGGCCGCGCAGTGCTGCGCGGTCGAGGGTGCGCACGTCGAGGCCGCCGAAGCGCACCTCGCCGGCGGTCGGGTCGTAGAAGCGCTCGATCAGCGCCAGGATGGTCGACTTGCCTGCACCGGACGGCCCGACGAGCGCGGTGCGCTTGCCGCGCGGGGCGGAGAAGCTCACGCCGTGCAGCACACCGGCCAGCCGGTGCTTTCCTGCCCCGTCCGCTTCGCCGTCGCCTCGCCCGGCGGCGACCTCGGCCTCGGCGACGATGTCCGTGCCGCCCATCGCCTCGAACGCGAGCCGCTCCATGCTGGCGGCGCCGTCGGCCGCGGTTGCTTCCTGCGCCGTTCCGGCCGGCGTCGGCTCCGCCTTCACCGAGGAGTCCGGGTAGGAGAAGTGCACGTCCGCGAACTCGATCGCCGGCGCATCCGGTGCGAGCCCTTCGTTGGCGGCGCCGATGCTGAGGGCGAGCGGGGCGATGTCCCTGTCGTGCTGGTCCTCGGCAGGCAGGTCGATGATCTCCTGGATGCGCCCGAGAGCACCGAGCGCGGAGTTCACCGCCGTGACCGCACCGAACGCCTGGCCGAGCGGCAGGATCATCATGAACAGGAACAGGATGAACGCCACCAGGTTCGCCACCGTGATGGCGCCGCTCGCCACGCGGAAACCGCCGACGCCGAGCACGACCAGGAACGACACCTGCATCGCGATGCCGGCCACAGGGACGACGAGCGCCGAGATCTTCGCGACCTGGATGCCCATCTTCCAGGCGCCGGTCGCGTCGGCGTCGATCGCCGCGATCTCGCGGTCTGTCGCGTTGGCGGCGCGGATGGTGCGCACAGAGCTGATCGCCCGCTCGACGGAGGCGGCGAGATCCCCGACCTTCGCCTGAGCCCGCTGGCTGGCCACCCGGATGCGCCCGGAGAGCAGGGTGACGACCACGATCGACACCGCGATGACGAGCACGGTCAGCCCGAGCAGCACCGGGTCGATGATGAGCATCGCGATCAGAGCGCCGATGAAGGTGAGGGCGCCGCCGATGGCCTCCACCAGGCCCTGCGTGAGCACGGCGCGCAGCAGCGTGGTGTCCGAGCCGACCCGCGACACCAGATCGCCGGTGCGGCGGGTGTCGAACTCGCTGATCGGGAGGTTGAGCATCCTGGCGACCAGCCTGCGGCGGGAGGAGAGCACGACGCCCTCGCCCGTGCGCTGCAGCAGGTAGTGCTGGTAGCCGGAGATCAGGGCGGAGACCACCACGAGGATCACCAGCAGCCAGACCAGGCCGCCGAGCGGCTGCTGCTTGCCGACGATGTCGATCACCTGGCTGACCAGCAGCGGCTGGGCGAGGCTCGCGGCAGCGCCGAGCACGCTGAGCACGATGACGACGCTCAGCACGGCCTTGTGCTCGAACAGGTAGGGAAGGAGTTGGCTGAACTTCGCGCGGGGGCCTTCGTCGTCGCCCTTGCCTGGTCGGCCGAGGCGTCGCCGCGGTTGGCTGGTCTGTTCGGTGGTCATGACTGTCTCGTTCGTCTTTTCGGGATTCGTGGGGAGGTTCGGGATGCGCCGGGAACCGAGTGCTACTTCGACCGTACTTCCTGCCGACTGCTTGTTTGCTCAGATGTCCGGGGATCGGTCTATCGTGATGAACTATGCCAACGCCTGTCATCACCGCGAACAACCTCGTCAAGAAGTACAAGGAGTTCGCCGCCGTCAACGGCATCAGCTTCGAGGTCGCGCCCGGGGAGTCGTTCGGGCTGCTCGGCCCGAACGGCGCTGGCAAGTCGACCACGATGCGGATGGTCGGGGCGGTCTCAACGCGCACGGGCGGTGAGCTGAGCATCCTGGGCCTCGACCCGAACAGCCACGGGCCGGAGATCCGGTCGCAGCTGGGGGTCGTCCCGCAGGCGGACAACCTCGACACCGAGCTCCGGGTGCGCGACAACCTCATCGTCTACGGCAGGTACTTCGGTCTGCCGGGCACCCGCGTGCGGAAGCGGGCGGACGAACTGCTGGCGTTCGCGCAGCTGGAGGACAAGGCGAAGGCCAAGGTCGACGACCTCTCCGGCGGCATGAAGCGGCGCCTCACCATCGCACGCGCGCTCATCAACGACCCGCGCATCCTGTTGCTGGACGAGCCGACCACCGGCCTCGACCCGCAGGCGCGGCACATCCTCTGGGACCGCCTGTTCCGGCTCAAGGAGCAGGGAACGACGCTCGTGCTCACCACGCACTACATGGATGAGGCCGAGCAGCTCTGCGACCGGCTGGTGGTCGTGGACAAGGGCAGCATCATGGCGGAGGGCTCTCCGGCGTCGCTCATCCGCGAGTACTCCTCGCGCGAGGTGCTGGAGGTGCGATTCGGATCCGATCGCAACAGCGAGGTGGCCGAGCGGCTCGACGGCATCGGGGAGCGCATCGAGGTGCTGCCCGACCGCATCCTGGTCTACAGCGACGACGGCGAGGCGGAGCTGGTGCGCATCACCGAGCGCGGCCTGCATCCCATCACCAGCCTGGTGCGGAGGTCCAGCCTCGAGGACGTGTTCCTCCGGCTCACCGGCAGGAGCCTGATCGAATGACGACGACAGCAGGCACCGCCCCGGATGCGCAGCTCGCCATCGCGGCCGCCGTCAAGCCGCGCAGATTCGGGGCGTGGTACGTCGCGGAGCACCGCTTCCGCGTGATGCGCTCCTACCTGCAGACGGTGCTGATGACCGCCATCGGCTACCCGCTGCTCTACCTCTTCGCGATGGGCGTCGGGCTCGGCAGCCTGGTCAGCAAGAACCTGGGGGAGCAGGGCGTCGACGGCGTCAGCTATCTCGCGTTCGTGGCGCCGGCCCTGCTCTGCACGGCCGCTGTCACGATCGCGAGCGAGGAGTTCACATACCCGGTGATGCTCGGCTTCAAGTGGAACCCGACGTTCTACGGCATGAACGCCGCCCCGATCGGCGCCGGCCAGATCATCGACGGGCTGGTGATCTCGGTGGTCGCTCGCCTGTTCACCGCCAGCATCATCTACTACGTCGTCATGGTGCTGTTCGGCGCCGTCCCGTCCGCCGCCGGGTTCCTCGCCATCCCGGTCGCCGTGCTCGCGGGGGTGGCGTTCGGCGTTCCGGTGATGACGTACGTGGCAACGCTCGAACAGGACACGGGGCAGCTCGCACTGGTGATGCGCTTCGTGCTGCTGCCGATGACCCTGTTCTCCGGCACCTTCTTCCCGCTGACCGCGATGCCGTGGTTCCTGCAGTGGATCGGCTGGCTGTCCCCGCTCTGGCACGCCTCGGAGCTCGCCAGGGTGTTCACCTACGGCATGGCGGAGCCGCTCTGGCTCACGATCACGCACGTGCTCTATCTGGTCGCCCTGTTCGTCGTGTTCTGGATGTGGACCCGCCGGATCGCAGCGAGGAGGCTGAACAAGTGAGCGGGCAGAGGCAGACCACCGCCGACGAGCCGCTGATCGCGACCGTGGCGCACACCAGGCCGCTGAGCGCGCTCTACGCGGGGAACGCATCCAGTGTCATGCAGCGCGGTTGGCTCGCCACCCGCAGCACCAACTGGCTCGTGATCGTCTCCGGGTTCTTCGAGCCGATCTTCTACCTGCTGTCGCTCGGCGTCGGCCTCGGGGCGATGGTCGGTCAGGTGACGACGTCGTCCGGGCAGGAGGTCGGGTACGCGGCGTTCATCGCCCCGGCGCTCCTGGCGACGGCGGCGATGAACGGCGCGGTCTACGACTCCACCTGGAACGTGTTCTTCAAGATGCACTTCGCGAAGCTCTACGAGGGGATGCTCTCCACCTCGCTCGGCCCGCTCGACGTGGCTCTCGGCGAGATCCTGCTCGCGCTCGCGCGCGGGGCGCTCTACGCTCTCGGCTTCATGCTGGTGATGCAGGCGCTCGGGCTCAACCTGTCGTGGTGGGCGATCCTCGCGCTCCCCGCCGTGCTGCTGATCGCGTTCGGCTTCGCCAGCTTCGGGATGGGCATCACCAGCTACATGAAGACCTTCCAGCAGATGGACTGGATCAACTTCGTCATGCTGCCGATGTTCCTGCTCTCGGCCACGTTCTACCCGATCACGGTGTACCCGCCCGCGATCCAGGTGATCATCCAGGCTCTCCCGCTCTGGCACGGCGTCGAACTGGTCCGCAGCCTGACCACCGGCGCCGTCGACGCCGGCCTGCTCTGGCACGTGCTCTACTTCGTGGTGATGATCGTGCTCGGGCTCATCCTGACCACGCGGCGGCTGCGCGCGCTGTTCCTGGACTAGCCGCCGCGCTCCCGCTACGGGTCAGCCGACCAGCCGTCCGAGGTTGTCCAGTTCGTTGGCCCGGCCGGCGAGGAGCCGTTCGGTCCACACATCGTCGTGCATATCCTCGACCTGCATGACGATCCGCGTGCCATCGGCTGCCGGTTCCAGGTCCACGACGGTGAGCTGCTCGTACGGCTCGTGCTCCGGGACGAAGTCGATGATCGAGCGATAGGAGATGTGGCCGGGGCGATCGAGGTCGACGAAGACTTTGCGCGATTCGGTGCTGAGGGGCAGCCCATTCTGCTCCATGAAGGCCACCTGCTCCGGCGCTTCGGCGGTCATCGTGTAGACGAGTTCGCCGCCCTGCCGGAGGTCGAGGGTCAGCACGTCCGTGCGGAATCCGTCGGGTGCCCACCACCGGGAGATACCCTCCGGGGTGGTCCACAGTTCCCAGACCGTTTCCGGCGAGGCGGAAACGGTGCGCTCGATGGTCTTCATGTCGATCTCCCTTGTCCGTGTGCCGGTGCGTTCCGGCGGCGTGTCAGCTGGTGCTGAACTGCCCCACACGATATATTCGTCACGACGAATGTGTCAAGCACCTGCGGAGGACAGATGGATGTGCAGCAAGCGCTCGCGGCGATCGGAGAGCCGACCCGGTTCCACATCCTGACGGTGCTCGCCGATGGTCCGCGCACCGTGGGAGAGGTGGCCGCCGCGGTGGGAGGGCTGCAACCTCAGACGACCAAGCACGTGCAGGCCCTCGAGGCGGTCGGTGTGCTCCGGGTCCAGCGCCTCGGCCGGCGGAAGCTCGCGAGTCTCAACCGCGATGCCCTGGCGCAGCTTGCCGAGTGGTTCGGCAGCATGGCCGCACAGACTCCTGACGACCGTGCGCTCGAGGAATACGCGCACGCGGTCGACGCCGCAGAGCGAGGCGCCTCTGGCGCGACGTTCGAAACCGAGATCAGCATGGAACGGCGGCTCGACGCATCCCCGGAGTCGGTGTGGCGGGCGTGGACAGAGGCCGCGAGCGCGTCGCAGTGGTGGGCGCCTCGCCATTTCGAGGTCGTGCGCTGTGCGATCGACGCCGTGCCTTGCGGCCGCGTGCAATTGGTCATCAGGGAGGGCGACGGCACCGAGTACGCGTCGGCCGGCTCCGTTCTCTCTGTCGAGCCATCGAGGCGGCTCGTGTTCGAACTCTCCCCGGTGGACGGTGAGGGCCGGCGCCTCTTCACGGTGGTCGTGGACGTCACGCTGGAGGGCGGCGCGGACACGGCGCTGCGCCTGACGATCCGGGCCGACGGACCGGATGCGGGGACCGCGGCGATGCGCGCCGGCCTCGAACTGGGGTGGTCGCAGCAACTGGACAGACTGCAGGACCTGTTGTCGGCCCCAGCACAGTGAGGGCCGGACAACGGCCCTCGCACGGGAAAAGGCGCGGCCCGGGATGTCCGGACCGCGCCTTCTCGCGGGAAGCCTCCCGCTACGAGACGTTCTCGGTGAAGTCCACGTCCTTCGTCTCCTTGCTGAGGAACAGCGCGATCAGCGTCAGCACTCCGGCGAGGGACAGGTAGACGCCGACCCAGACCGTCGAGCCGTGCGCCATCGTCCACAGCCAGACGGCGATGGTCGGTGCGACGGCCGCGCCGAGCACGCTGGCCAGGTTGTACGCGATGGCCGAGCCGGTGTAGCGCACGTTGGTGGGGAACAGTTCGGGCAGCTGGGCGCCCATCGGGCCGAAGGTGAGGCCCATCAGGGTGAAGCCGACGATGAGCAGGGCCATCGTGCCGACGAAGCCTCCTCCGAACAGCGGGACGAACAGCAGGCCGAAGACGATGATCCCGAGCGTCACCCAGATCAGCGTCTTGCGGCGGCCGTAGCGTTCGGCGAGCGGTCCGGCCACCAGGGTGAAGATTCCGAAGAACACGACACCGACGATGAGCATGATGAGGAACTCGTTGCGGGTGTAGCCGAGGCCGGGGACGAAGGCGGCGGGATCGAACGCCTTGCCCGCCTTCTCCGCCGCCGCGCGGGCGGACGCCTCGGTGGCGGCCGTCGTGCCGTATGTGAGGGTGAACGCGGTCATCAGGTAGAACAGCACGTAGGTGGCCAGCATGATGAACGTGCCGAGGATGATCTGGTACCAGCTGGTCTTGAACACGCGGGCGAGCGGCAGCTTGGCGACCTCGCCCGTGTCGACGACCTTCTGGAACGCGGGGGTCTCGACGAGCTTGAGCCGCACGTACAGGCCGACGATCACCAGGATGGCGCTGAGCAGGAACGGCACACGCCAGCCCCACGCGCTGAACGCCTCCGCGCTCATCGAGAGGTTGAGGACCAGGAACAGCAGGTTGGCGATGATGAAGCCGATCGGGGCGCCGAGCTGCGGGAACGTGCCGTAGATCGCGCGCTTGCCCGCCGGTGCGTTCTCGGTCGCCAGCAGGGCGGCTCCGCTCCACTCGCCGCCGAGGCCGAGCCCCTGGCAGAAGCGCATGATCACGAGGAGGAACGGCGCCCAGAACTCCCAGCCCGGCACCTGAGCGGTGGGCAGGCAGCCGATGAGGACGGTCGCGATGCCCATCGTCAGCAGCGAGCCGACGAGGGTGCCCTTGCGGCCGATCCTGTCGCCGAAGTGCCCGAACAGGATGGAGCCGACCGGGCGCGCGATGAAGGCGACGCCGAAGACGGCGAACGATGCGAGCAACGCGGTGGTCGGGTCTTCGTTCGTGAAGAACAGGGCGGGGAACACCAGGACGGCGGCGGTCGCATAGACGTAGAAGTCGTAGAACTCGATCGACGTGCCGATGAGGCTGGCGAGGATGACGCGGCCGCGCGTGTTCGCTGGTGCGGCTGGTGGGGTGACGGAGGCCGTCGAAGACATGGGGGTGCTACTTCCGGGGTGCGTGACGAACAGTGAACGATGCTGTGGATGCGGGCGTCGGTCGGGCGTCTCGCGAACTCGTGAGCAGAAAATCGGTGGGTACGGCGCTTGTGGCGCCCCTCCACCATACGTCGGAGCCGCGGCAGGCCAGAAACCGGGCGACGGACCGGATCGCTACGCTGGAGGCATGGATACTCTGTTCGCTGTTCTGCACGTCGTGTCTGCCGTCTTCATCGTCGGCCCGATGGCCATCCTCCCGATGACCGCCATGCGCGCCGTCCGCGCCGGAAACGCGGGACAGGTGACCACCCTGGCGAAGTCGACCAACATCTTCTCGCTGCTGTCGCTGCTCGTGGTCGTCTTCGGCTTCGGCGTGATGGGGATGTCCGACCCGAAGTACAAGACCTCGGTCACGACGCCCTGGATCCTGTGGTCGATCATCGCCTACGTCATCGCCCTCGGCCTGACGCTGTTCGTGGTCGTGCCCGCCATGAAGCGCGCGGCCGAAGCGCTCGAGGTTCGTGCGACATCCGGTGCACCAGCCGCCGTCGCGGCCGGGCAGACCCCGGCGGCCGAGGCCGCCGACCTGTCTTCCCGCGGCTACCCGGCGATCGCGGCGGGTTCCGGCGTCGCCTCGCTGCTGCTCGTGCTCGTCGTCGTGCTCATGGTCTGGAAGCCGTAGGCCGACCTGCCCCCGCCCCCGCCCGTTGGCGAGATGCCACTATCTGTCGAGCATCCCGGGCGTTTCGCCGCAGTTACTGGTATCTCGCTGCCGGAGGGGGCGACCCTGTGGATGAGGGTCAGGCCCGCAGCGCCCGCAGGGTCAGCGCCGTGCTGAGCGCGGCGTGCGCCGCCTCCGCGCCCTTGTCCTCGCGCGAGCCGGGCAGGCCGGCCCTGTCGATGCCCTGCGCCTCGTCGTCGAGCGTCAGCACGCCGAAACCGACCGGCTTGCCGGTGTCGATGGCGACACGCGTGAGCCCGTCCGTCGCGGCGGAGGACACGTACTCGAAGTGCGGCGTGCCGCCCCGGATGATGACACCGAGGGCGACCACGGCATCCGCGCCCGACTCCAGCGCGGCCTTGCTCGCCACGGGCAGCTCGAAGCTGCCGGGCACGCGCACCAGCGAGAACGTCGCTCCCGACGCCTCCAGCGTGCGCTGGGCTCCCGCGATCAGGCCGTCGGTGATCTGGTCGTGCCAGGTCCCGGCCACGATGACCACGTTCAGGCCGGTTCCGTCGACGGTCTCCTCGGCGTTCGGGGCTCCCGCTCCGCTCATCGTGCTGTCCTTTCGGCTGTCTGCTCTGCAGGGGTGAAGAGGTGACCCATGCGGTCACGCTTGGTTTCGAGGTATCCCTCGTTGAAGGTGCCGACGCCCACGACGAGCGGAACGCGCTCCTCGACGGCGATGCCGTGCTCTTCGAGCTGGCGCACCTTCTCCGGGTTGTTGGTGAGGAGGCGCACCGACTGGATGCCGAGCTCCTGCAGGATGGCCGTGGCCGCCCCGTAGTCGCGGGCGTCGATCGGCAGGCCGAGGGCGAGGTTCGCATCCAGGGTGTCGAGACCCTCCTCCTGCAGCTTGTACGCGCGCAGCTTGTTGATGAGCCCGATGCCCCTGCCCTCGTGACCGCGCAGGTAGACGACCACGCCGCCCTCCCGCTGGATCGTGTCGAGCGCAGCGTCGAGCTGCGGACCGCACTCGCACTTGAGCGAGCCGAACGCCTCGCCGGTGAGGCACTCGGAGTGCACCCGCACCAGTGTTCCGGATGCGCTGGGCTGGCCGGACACGATGGCCACGTGGTCGGCGCCGGTCATCCTGTCGCGGTATGCGCGCATCTTGAACGAGCCGTGCGTGGTCGGCACCGTCGTCTCGACCTCGAAGATCACCCGCGAGGTCTCGGGGATCGGGGCGACCGTCTCGAGCTGCTGGTCGCAGTGGAACTCCTGCAGGTAGGCGATCAGCGCTTCGATGGTGATGACGAGCACGCCCTCGCGCTCGCCCAGCTCGATCAGCCCGGGCAGGCGCATCATCTCGCCGTCGTCCGCGACGATCTCGGCGATGGCTCCCACCGGGGTGAGGCCGGCGAGCTTCAGCAGGTCGACCGCAGCCTCGGTGTGGCCGTCGCGCTCCCGCACGCCGCCGTCGACGGCGCGCAGGGGCAGGATGTGGCCCGGCCGGTGCAGGCTGGCCGGCACGGAGTCGAGGTCGGCGAGCACGCGCAGCGTGTGGGCGCGGTCCGCGGCGCTGATGCCGGTGCTGAGCCGGTCGGCCGCATCCACGCTCACCGTGTAGTTGGTGCCGCGCGAGTCCTCGTTGGTGGCGACCATCACCGGCAGGTCGAGCCGGTCGGCGATCTCGTTGGTCATCGGTGCGCAGATGAAGCCGGACGAGTTCTTGACCGTCCAGGCGATCCACTCCTGGCTGGCCAGCTCCGCGGCGAGGATGACGTCGCCCTCGTTCTCGCGGCTCTCGTTGTCCGCGACGATGACCGGTCGGCCGGCGCGCAGTTCGCTGAGGGCCTGGGGGATGGTGGCGAGGCTCATGATGCGCTCCGTTCGGGTTCTGCTGTCAGTGGTCCGTAGCCGAGGCCGAGCATCCGCTCGACGTGCCTGGCCAGGATGTCGGTCTCGATGTTGACGCGGTCGCCGACGACGCGCTCGCCGAGGGTGGTGGCCGCGAGAGTCTCCGGGATGAGGGACACCTCGAACCAGCCGTCGTCGATGGTCCCTCCGACCTCGCTCACCGTGAGCGAGACCCCGTCGATGGCGATCGAGCCCTTGCGGGCGACGAGCGGCGCGTGCTCCGGGTCGAGGCTGAGCCGCACGACGCGCCAGGCGCTGCCGTCCGTGATGGCGATGACCTCCGCCGTTCCGTCGATGTGGCCCTGCACGATGTGGCCGCCGAGGCGGTCGCCCACCTGGGCTGCGCGCTCGAGGTTGACCGTGCGGCCGGGCTGGACGCCGTCCAGGGTGCTCATCGCGAGGGTCTCCGCCATGACGTCCGCCGTGAACGTCTCCGCATCCTGGTCGATGACGGTGAGGCAGACGCCGCTGACCGAGATCGAGTCGCCGTGCTTCGCGTCGCTGACGGCGATGGGTCCGCGCACGGTGATCCGTGCCGCGTCGTCGCCGAGGTCGACGGCGACGATCTCGCCCAGCTCTTCGATGATTCCGGTGAACATGCTCAGTTGCCTTCTCTCTGTGACTGCTCTGGATGCTGCCGTTCCGGCACGGCCTGGATGAACAGGTCGGCCCCCAGCTGCTCGATCGAGTGGATGCGCAGCAGCCGCTGCTCGGAGATCGTCCCCACGCCGATGTCCCCGATGGCGACCTTGCTGCCGCCGAGCAGGGTGGGCGCGAGGTAGATGGCGTACTCGTCGACGAGTCCGGCCTCGATGAACGCGCTCGCGAGGGTCGGCCCTCCCTCGACGTACACGCGGCGGAAGCCGCGCTGGTGCAGGTCGGCGACCACGTCGTGCACGTCGTGCGTCCCCTCGAAGATCACCGGGTTGGGGTGACGGAAGACCGCCGCATCCTTGGGGACGGCGCGCATCCCGACGACGACGGGGGTGGGCTGGGTGCGCAGGAGTTCTCCGGCGTCTCCGCGGGCGGTGAGGCTGGGGTCGTCGGCGAGCACAGTGCCCGTGCCGACCACGATGGCGTCCGACGCCTCGCGCTGCTCGTGCACGCGCTGCCGGGCAGCGGCACCGGTGATCCAGGTGCTCGTGCCGTCGTCGGCCGCCGCGCGGCCGTCGAGGCTGCTCGCCCATTTGACCGTGATGTACGGACGGCCGAGGCGCGCGGCCGTGAGCCAGTCGCCGAGGAACGCCTCGACCTCGTCGGCGAGCACACCGCCGATCACCTCGACGCCGGCCTCGCGCAGCCGCGCGGCTCCTCCGCTGGAGGAGTGGCCGGGGTCGGTGGCCGCGTAGACGACCCGTGCGACGCCCGCCTCGATGAGGGCCTCGGAGCACGGACCGGTGTGGCCCCAGTGGTTGCACGGTTCGAGGGTGACGACGGCCGTCGCGCCGGCGGCTTCTCCTTCGCCGAGCTTGGAGAGCGCATCCACTTCTGCGTGCGGGGTGCCGACGCCGCGGTGCCAGCCTTCGGCGATGGTCGCGCCTGCTGCGTCGAGGATCACGCAGCCGACCCGCGGGTTCACGCCCGTGGCCGGCCCGTTGTGAGCGAGTTCGATGGCGGTTCTCATCGCCGCGTCCCACGTCATCCCAGATCGGTCCTGTCTCTTGTAGCGAGACGTGTGCCGGGGTCGCGTGGCCGGCGACCGCATGCGGCCGCCACCCGTGCTGCCTCCCATCCGGACTGAGTGGCCAGGCGTTGCCTGACCCCATTACCGTCGGTGCCGGAGTTTCACCGGCTCAACAGTGCTGCGCTCTCACGCAGCCCCGCTCGCGGACTATCACCGCCGGTTCGGACTTTCACCGACCCCGGAGCACGTTTGTGTTCTGAGTCTAGTCAACGCCTCGGTGTGCGGACTATTCCCGTCGCACTGTTACGCGGGCTGCTGCGCGATCCAGCCGGCCGTGAGCGTCTGCACGGCCGACCCGTCGAGGTCGGCGAGCTTCACGCCCGCGAAGCGCTTCGCCGCCTCGGAGGGCTGCACCCTGGCCGCTGGATGCTCGCCGGAGAGCAGCGCGACGATCACGTCGGCGACGCCTTCCGGAGTCTGCGCGTTCGCCGGGTCGAACGCCGCGGCCGTCCTCGCGAGGTACGCGTCGAACAGGGGACGGTACGGGGAGTCGGCGGCCGGCGCGGAGCTGCCTGCACCGACGTTCGCGACGAACTCGGTCGTGACGGCGCCAGGCTCGATGACGGTCACGCGCACGCCGAGCGCTCCGGCCACCGGGGTCAGCGACTCCATGAACCCCTCGACGGCGAACTTCGCGGCGCAGTACGCCTCGTTGAACGGCTGGCCGACCACTCCGCCGACGCTCGACACGGTCAGCACCCGGCCTCCCGTCTCGCGCAGCATCGGCAAGGCCGCCTTCGTCACGGCGACGACGCCGAAGAAGTTGACCTCCATCACGTCGCGCACCTCCTGGACGGACTCGTCCTCGATCGTGCCGACGTGGCCGGAGCCTGCGTTGTTGAGCAGCGCATCCAGTCGTCCGTGCTCCGACCGGATGTGCGCGAAGCAGGCGTCGATGGATGCGGGGTCCGTCACATCCAGGGCGTGCACGTCGAGCGTCACCCCTGCTTCTGCTGCGGCGGCGTCCAGTGGTCCGCGCTTGGCGAGGTCGCGCATGGTGGCGACGACGGTGTGGCCGGCGCGGGCCGCCGCGATGGCGGAGGAGCGGCCGATGCCGGTGGAAGTGCCGGTGATGAGCAGGACGGATGCGGTCATGTGCTCAGTCTCGCAGCGAAACCAGTGCGCGGGCAGTCCCTTCGTCCACGATCAGGTCGGTGATGAGCTCGGCGGAGAGCGCACCGCGGAGGCTGTGCACCTTGGACGGCCCCGACACGACGCAGACGCGGCGCGGCACGCGCTTGATCAGGTCGATGTCCGGCCCGCTCGCCCGTTCGTTCAGCGGGATGCCGTGGTGGCTTCCGTCTTCGCGGAAGAACACGGTTGCCACGTCGCCGACCACGCCGGACTCGTCGAGGGATGCGTAGTCGGCCTGGTCGAGGTAGCCGCCGGCGTAGACGTGCGAGCGCACCTCGGAGAACGGGGAGCCGAGGCCGAAGATCGCCACATCCATCCGCTCCTGGATGTCCAGGATGCGCCGGGTGCTGCGCTCGCGCCACATCGCCGTCTTGGTCTGCGGGTCGTCGAACAGGGCAGGCACGGGGAACTCCTGGATCGTGCCGGAGAAGGTGTCGCCGAAACGGCGCAGGATCTCCGACGCGTAGAGCACACCGGTCGTGTACGTGTTGCCCGCCCCGTTCAGCTGCACGAATTCGAGGTTGTGCAGGTCTTTCGGGATGAGGTGCCTGCTGAGGGCGCTCATCGTGGACCCCCAGGCGATCCCGACGGTCTGGTTGGAGTCGATGAACCTGTCGAGAATCCGTGCAGCCGAGATGGCGACGCGCTCCAGCCTGTCCACGTCGCTGATGGCGCTCGGCATCGGCACGATGTGAGCCGCGATGCCGTAGCGCTCGTGGATGTCCTGCTGGATGCGCGTCGCCCCCTCGTGCGGGGTGGCGATCTGGATGGTGACCAGCCCGGAGGCGCGGGCGTAGCTGAGCAGGCGGGAAACGCTGGACCGCGAGGTGTGCATCTCGTGGGCGATGGCTTCCATCGTCAGGTCCTGCATGTAGTAGAGGTGGCCTGCTTTGAGAGCGTCGCGGGTCTTCTCCGGCAGGTTCTCGGTGTCGTTGGTGGGCATTCGGGTGTCGTCTTCTCTCGTCGAGCTGCGGTTGCACGTATGTGCAGCCAGCTTGAACAAAGTGTCCGGGCATCGAAAACTATAGCTGGCAGAAATCCGCCCCGAGGAAAAACAGGAGTAGCCGTGGCAACGAAGTCGAACGCAACCCGCACCGAGGTCGAACGACTTCGCGAACGCCCGAACGCCAGGGTGCTCGTCATCGGCGGTGGCATCAACGGCCTCGGCACCTTCCGCGACCTGGCCCTGCAGGGCGTCGACGTGATCCTCGTCGAGCGCAACGACTTCGTCTCCGGAGCGTCCGCAGCGTCGAGCCACATGATCCACGGCGGCGTCCGCTACCTGGAGAACGGCGAGTTCCGGCTGGTCAAGGAGTCGGTGACCGAGCGCAACGGCCTGCTCAAGATCGCGCCGCACTACGTCAAGCCGCTGCAGACCACCATCCCGATCTTCTCCACCTTCTCGGGCATCCTGGCCGCCCCGCTGCGCTTCCTCACCCACAAGCAGGGCAAGCCGAAGGAGCGCGGCGCGTTCCTCATCAAGACCGGCCTGACGATCTACGACTCGTTCTCGCGCGACGGAGGCAGCGTGCCCCGTCACCAGTTCTCCGGCAAGAAGAAGTCGCTGGAGACCCAGCCGGAGCTGAACCCCGGCATCAAGTACACCGCGACGTACTTCGACGCCAGCGTCCACGACCCGGAGCGCCTGGCCCTGGATGTGCTGGCCGACGGTCTCGCGGCCGGCCCGCACGCCCGCGCGGCCAACTACGTCGAGGCCATCGGCACGCGCGACGGGGGAGTGCTCGTCCGCGACCGCGAGACCGGCGAGGAGTTCAGCATCGTCGCCGACGTGGTCGTGAACGCGTCCGGTCCGTGGACCGACCTCACCAACGCAGCGCTCGGCCGCAGCACGGAGTTCATGGGAGGCACGAAGGGCTCGCACATCGTCCTCGACAACCAGGAGCTGCTCGAGGCGTGCAAGGGCCGCGAGATGTTCTTCGAGAACAACGACGGCCGCATCGTGCTGATCTACCCGCTCAAGGGCCGCGTCATGGTCGGCACCACCGACCTCGAAGCGGACATGTCCGAGCGCGCCGTGTGCACCGAGGACGAGATCGACTACTTCATCGAGCTGGTCTCGCACGTTTTCCCAACGATCCCGGTGACCCGTTCGCAGATCGTCTACAGCTTCTCCGGCGTCCGCCCGCTGCCGCACCACGACGACACCGCCCCCGGTTTCGTCTCGCGTGACTACCGCATCGTCCCCGGCACCATCGACGGCCTCGGCTCGACCGCGGTCCTCAGCCTGGTGGGCGGCAAGTGGACGACGTTCCGAGCGCTGAGCGAGCACCTGGCCAACGAGACCCTGGATGCGCTCGGCGCGTCCCGCAGGGTGTCCACCGCCGGTCTCGCCATCGGTGGAGGCGCCGGCTTCCCGTCGACGCCCGCGGCGGAGCGCGACTGGGTGGCCAGGTACGGCGCAGACGTGGGTGCCGAGCGCGCATCCCAGTTGCTTCACCGCTACGGCACCAAGGCGACGTACGTGATCGACGCCATCGCGGGCAGCGACGACGACACCCGCCTCGCCGGGGCGCCGGACTACTCGCGCGCAGAGATCGACTACCTGGTGCGCACCGAGCACGTCGCGCACCTCTCCGACGTCTTCCTGCGCCGCACCAGCATCGCGTTCGTCGGCGGAATCAGCGGCGGTCTCGTGCGCGAGGTGGGCGAAATCGTGGCGAACGCACTCGGATGGTCGCCAATTCGGCGGTCTGAGGAGGAAGATGCATTCATAGCGGAACTCGCCGACGCCCACCGGGTGCACCTCGAGTCGGAGGACGGCAGCGAAGCCGCGGCGCTCCGATGATGCACGAACGTGCATAGCACGGTTCTTGTCACGGTGGGCTGGCGCTAATAGCGTTCAATTGCCCACCCTGACGAGAACCACACCACATCGCACAACAGGGTGCGGGTCAACTGAACAACTGGAAGGTCAACGTGGACAATATCGGTGTAGATTTCCTGTCGGAGTTGGTGGGCACGGCGATGCTCGTCCTCCTCGGTACCGGCGTCGTGGCGAACGTCGCACTCATCAAGAACAAGGGCTTCAACGGCGGGTTCCTGATGGTGAACATCGGCTGGGGCCTCGCGGTCTTCGCTGGTGTGATCGTTTCCTACAACTCCGGCGCCCATCTGAACCCCGCTGTGACGCTCGGACTTGTCGCCAACGGCGCCAAGGCCTTCGGCTCCGCCGCCGCGCACACGCTGGTTCCGGTGAACTTCGGTGTCGTGGCCTTGTACATCCTGGCTCAGCTGATCGGTGCCATCATCGGCGCCGTCCTGACCTGGCTGGCGTACAAGAAGCACTTCGACGAGGAGCCTGAGCCCGCCAACAAGCTCGGCGTCTTCTCGACCGGCCCGGCGATCCGCAGCTACGCGTGGAACCTCGTGACGGAGATCATCGGCACCTTCGTGCTGGTGTTCGTGGTGATCGCGTTCGGTCACCAGCCCGGCCAGGCCGCCGGTCTCGCCGCCCTCGGTGCTCTGCCCGTCGCCCTCCTGGTGATCGGCATCGGCGCCAGCCTCGGTGGCCCGACCGGATACGCCATCAACCCTGCCCGTGACCTCGGTCCGCGCATCGCGCACGCGATCCTGCCGATCAAGGGCAAGGGCTCGAGCGACTGGTCGTACTCCTGGGTTCCCGTCGTCGGCCCGATCATCGGCGGTCTCCTCGCCGGCTGGCTCGGCATCATCCTGCTCCCCATCCTCAAGTAATACCCGCGGGCCGATCCGGAAACGGATCGGCCCGCGTCAGTCCCACCCCCCAAAACAAAGGAGTTACCTATGGCCGAGTACGTTGTCGCCATCGATCAGGGCACGACCAGTACCCGTGCGATCATCTTCGACAAGTCCGGGTCGATCGTCTCGACCGGTCAGCTGGAGCACGAGCAGATCTTCCCGAAGGCCGGCTGGGTCGAGCACAACCCCGTCGAGATCTGGAACAACACCCGCGAGGTGATCGGCCAGGCTCTGTCGAAGGCGGACCTCACCCGTCACGACATCGCTGCTGTCGGCATCACCAACCAGCGCGAGACCGCGGTGGTCTGGGACAAGAACACCGGCGAGCCCGTCTACAACGCCATCGTCTGGCAGGACACCCGCACGCAGCCGATCGTGGACCGCCTGGCGGCCGACGGCGGCGTCGAGCGCTTCAAGCCGATCGTCGGCCTTCCGCTGGCGACCTACTTCTCCGGCACCAAGATCGTCTGGATCCTGGAGAACGTCGAAGGCGCACGCGAGCGCGCGGAGGCCGGGGACCTGCTCTTCGGCACCACGGACTCGTGGGTGCTCTGGAACCTGACCGGCGGCCCGGACGGCGGTGTGCACGCCACCGACGTGACGAACGCCTCCCGCACCCTGTTCATGGACCTCGAGACGCTCAGCTGGCGCGACGACATCCTCGAGGTGTTCGGCGTCCCGAAGTCGATGCTCCCGGAGATTAAGAGCTCGTCCGAGGTCTACGGCCAGGTCGAGCCGTCCAGCCTGCTCCGCGAGGTGCCGGTCGCCGGCATCCTCGGCGACCAGCAGGCGGCCACGTTCGGCCAGGCCGCGTTCGACACCGGCGAGTCCAAGAACACCTACGGCACGGGCAACTTCCTCATCTTCAACACGGGTGAGGAGATCGTCCACTCGAAGAACGGTCTGCTGACGACGCTGGGCTACAAGCTCGGCGACGCGAAGCCGCACTACGCCCTCGAGGGTTCCATCGCCGTCACCGGTTCGCTGGTGCAGTGGCTGCGCGACAACCTGGGCATCATCTCGAGCGCCCCGGAGATCGAGGAGCTGGCGAAGACGGTCGAGGACAACGGCGGAGCGTACTTCGTTCCGGCGTTCTCCGGTCTGTTCGCGCCGTACTGGCGGTCGGATGCGCGTGGTGCGCTCGTCGGCCTCACCCGGTACGTCAACAAGGGACACATCGCCCGCGCCGCCCTGGAGGCCACGGCCTTCCAGACCCGCGAGGTGCTGGATGCGGTCAACGCGGACTCCGGCGTGGACCTCACCGAGCTCAAGGTGGACGGCGGCATGATCGCCAACAACACCCTGATGCAGTTCCAGGCCGACATCCTCGGCGTCCCCGTCATCCGCCCGGTCGTCGCGGAGACGACCGCGCTGGGTGCCGCGTACGCCGCCGGTCTCGCGACGGGCTTCTGGGAGAACCTGGACGACCTGCGCAAGAACTGGCAGGAGGACAGCCGCTGGGAGCCGAAGATGGATGCGGACGAGCGCGACCGTCAGCTCCGCCTCTGGAAGAAGGCCGTCACGAAGACCTTCGACTGGGTCGACGAAGACGTGCAGAACGCCTAGTCAGCACCACCACGACGAACGCCGCCCGGCTCAGCCGGGCGGCGTTCTCGCGTTCAGGGGCGTTCAGTTCAGGGGGCGAGCAGCGCCGGCAGCTCGGCGAGCGACCGGATGCGCAGCACACCGGCCGCCGTAGCATCCGCAGCGTCCTCCAGCGTCTGCGCATCGCCGGTGCGGTCGAGCCAGACCCCGGTGAGGCCGGCGCGGGCGGCGCCGATCGCGTCGGTGCGCAGGCGGTCGCCGATGTACGCGGCGTCGGACGGCACGACACCGAAGACCTCGCAGGCGTGCAGGAAGATGGCCGGGTCCGGTTTCACGACGCCGAGTTCCCCGGACGCGATCACGTGCTCGACCCGCTGGTCGAGGGCCACGGTCGTCACCTTGCGCGTCTGGAACGCCAGGTCGCCGTTGGTGATGAGCCCGAACCGCACGCCGGGGATGCGCCCGGTCAGCGCATCCAGGCACGGGAGCGCGTCGTCGTGCAGCGCCCAGCTCTCCACGTAGTGCTCGAAGTACGTCGCGAACCACACGCTCGCCGCGGCGTCGTCGAGGGCGACGCCGTGGCGGGCGGCGAAGTCGCGGGCGCGCGCCTGACGCTGCCCCTCGAAGTCGAGCTGCCCGGCGAGGTAGGAGTGGTAGTGCGTCTCCTCCAGCTGGTGCCAGTACGCGACCGTCGTGGCCGCATCCAGGGCGCCGTACGGCTCTCCGAGCGCGGCGACGTGCCGCTGGATGCCGCGGGCGACGGCAGCCCGGTGGGCGAACAGTGTGTCGTCCAGGTCGAACAGCACGACGGACGGAGCGGTCACGAGCCGTCCGCGTGAACGTAGGTGGCGTCCGGCCAGTCGCCCGCCTGCTCGCGCGGGTCGTCCGGCAGCAGGGCGGCCTGCCAGTCGTCGAGCCTGGCGCCGCGCTGGATGCCTCCCGCACGTCGAGTGCCCTCGAACCGGAACCCGGCGCGCCGGGCGACGGATGCGCTGGCGGCGTTGCCGACGAACGCCCGCCACACCAGCCGCGCGAGGCCGAGGCCGCCGGGGGCCGCCGCGAGCGCGTGATCGACCACGAGCGAGACGGCGGCGCTCATGAGGCCGCGCCCCCTGGCCTCCGGCGCCAGCCAGAAGCCGATCTCGCCCTCACCGTGGTGGATGTCGTCCACCCCGATCATGCCCATCAGTGGGCCGTCCGCCGTTTCGCGGATCGCCCAGGTGCACGAGCTGCCCGCTGTCCACCCCCCAGGGACGATGTCGAGCACGAACGTCTCCGCGTCGCCCCGCGTGTACGGAGAGGGCACCGTCGTCCAGTGCGCGATCGCCGGGTCGGAGCACAGCTCGGCCACCCGGTCGATGTCGGAGGCGCCGGGCACGGAGAGCACGACGCGTGAGCCCGTCAGGACGACGGGCTCACGCGAGTTCGTCTCTGCGCTCGTCACGGGGATCCCTCAGCGTGCTCGGCGCAGGAAGCCGACGCGGTCGTAGACGGTCGCCAGGGTGGCCTCGGCGATCTCTTCCGCCCGCTCGGCGTTCCTGGCCAGGATGCGGTCGAGCTCTGCCGGGTCGGCGAGCAGGTCGAGAGCGCGCTCGCGGATCGGCGAGAACGTCTCGACGACCACCTCGGCCAGCCCCTTCTTGAAGTCTCCGTAGCCCTTGCCGTCGTACTCCACCTCGATGGACTCGATGCTCCGGCCGGAGAGCGAGGAGTAGATCGTCAGCAGGTTGGAGATGCCCGGCTTGCCGTCGCGGTCGAAGGACACGACGCCGTCGGTGTCCGTCACAGCGCGCATGATCTTCTTCTGCGTGACCTTCGGCTCGTCGAGCAGCCACACCACCCCGGCGTGCGACTCCGCGGACTTCGACATCTTGGCCGTCGGGTTCTGCAGGTCGTAGATGCGGGCGCTCTCCTTGAGGATCATCGCCTGCGGCACGACGAACGTCTCCCCGAACCGGCTGTTGAAGCGCTCGGCCAGATCGCGGGTGAGCTCGACGTGCTGGCGCTGGTCGTCGCCGACCGGCACGACCTCTGCACCGTAGAGCAGGATGTCCGCGGCCATCAGCACCGGGTAGGCGAACAGCCCGACCGAGGTGGCCTCCGCGCCCTGCTTGGCCGACTTGTCCTTGAACTGGGTCATCCGCGACGCCTCACCGAAGCCGGTGATCGTGTTGAGCACCCAGGCGAGCTCCGCGTGGGCGGGGACGTGCGACTGCACGTACAGGGTGGATGCGGACGGGTCGATGCCGGCCGCGATGTACTGCGCGGCCGTCCTGCGGGTCTTCTCGCGCAGTTCCGCCGGCTCCTGCGACACCGTGATGGCGTGCATGTCGACGACGGAGAAGAAGGCGTCGTGTGTGGTCTGCAGTTCTTTCCACTGCAGCAGAGCGCCGATGTAGTTGCCGAGCTGCAGGGAGTCTGCAGACGGCTGCATGCCCGAATAGAGGCGGGGGAGTGTTGTCATGGTGTGTCCTTGAAAGCTCAGTATGGGAGGCGGGTCAGATGGCGTAGTCGACGACCACGGGAGTGTGGTCGGACCATCGCTCGTCGTACGCCTCTGCGCGGTCGACCGCGTAGTGCTTCACCGTGGCCGCCAGCGCCGGGGTCGCCAGCTGGTAGTCGATGCGCCAGCCAGTGTCGTTGTCGAACGCCTGCCCGCGCCACGACCACCAGGTGTACGGTCCGTCGACCTCTCCTGCCCACTTGCGCCCGACGTCGACCCAGCCGAGGCCGCCGCCCGCGTTGTAGGCGTCGTCGCCCTCCGCGCCGATGAAGCGGTCGAAGTACGCGCGCTCCTCGGGGAGGAAGCCGGCGCGCTTGACGTTGCCCTTCCAATTGCGGATGTCGAGCGTGCGGTGCCCGACGTTGAGGTCGCCGAGCACGACCGCGTACTCGCTGTGCTTCTGCAGCTCGGGGAGGCGGGCCTCCATCGCATCCAGGAATTTGTACTTCTCGACCTGCTTGGGGGAGTCCGCCTCACCGGAGTGGACGTAGGTGCTCACCACCGTGATGATCGTGCCGCCCACCTCGTAGTCCGCTTCGAGCCAGCGCCCAGCGCTGTCGAAGTCTTCTGCTCCGAGCTCCACCCGGTGGATGGATGCGCGGTGCCTGCTCGCGATCGCGACCCCGGCCCTGCCCTTGGCCGTCGCAGGGTCGTGCAGGATGTCCCACTCCTCGCCGAGCAGCGCCTGGATGTCTTCCGTGGAGGCGCGCACCTCCTGGATGGCGAGGATGTCGACGTCGCGCGTGTCGAGCCACGCTCCCATGCCCTTGCGGAAGGCGGCGCGGATGCCGTTGGTGTTGATCGTGGCGATACGCACGGGCTTCGAAGGCATGGATCAAGCCTACCGGGGACGACCGACGGTCCCCTCGTCGAGCACGTCGTTGAGCTCGTTCTGGGCGCGTTCGACCGCCCGCTGCGCTCGCAGCCGCCCGAGCCATTTCGCGGAGGCGAGCTCCCGCTTCGCCTGCTCCAGCTCCGCCTTGGCGACGACGACGCGCGCGCTGTGCTCCTCCGCCGCCTTCTCCGCCGCCGCCTGCTCGGGGGTGACCATGCGCGGGGAGAGGCCCCTGTCGAACATCCCGACGGCGATCCAGGATGCGGACAGCAGCATCACCCGCGAGACGAAGTTGAACCAGATCAGCAGACCGATGAACACGGCGAAGGTCGCCAGCAGCGGGTTCTTTGTGGCGCCGTTGAAGAACACCCCGGCGAGGGTGCTCAGGCCGGCCAGCGTCAGGCTGCCGAGCAGGGTGCCGAAGAAGAGGTTGCGCCACGGCACGGCCACCCGGGCGAGCACCCGGAACATCGCCCCGAGCGTGACGATGTTGAGCAGCACGGAGACGAACAGCCCGGAGACCCTGGCCACGAAGTTGGTCCAGAACGTGTCGCTCAGTCCGACCAGGTCGAGCACGAAGGTAAGTGCCTCGGTGCTGACGATGGTGAGCACCGCCGAGATCAGCAGCACGACGCCGAACATCAGCGCGAGGCCGAGGTCGCGGATCTTCTGCAGCACATAGTTGGTGGTGTCACGGGAGAGACCGAATACCGCGCGGACGGCCTGCCTGGTGTAGTACAGCCAGCCGATGGCGGTCCAGATCAGGCCGATGGCGGCGATGATGCCCGTCCAGCCGAACGAGGTCGCGCCCTCCAGCTGCGACAGCTGGATGGCGCCGGGATGGCCGTTCACCGCGATGAGGCCGGGGATGGCGCGGTTGATCACGTCGGTCAGCGCTTTCAGAACATCCGGGTTGCTTGTCAGCCAGATGCCTGCCACCGAGAACGCCACCCAGATCGCGGCGAACACTGCGAACAGGGACTGGTAGCCCATCCCGGCGGCGCGCAGGTTGCCATCGCTGTACGAGAAGTTCATGTAGACCCGGTACGGCCGCAGCGCCTTCACCCACTTGGCCCAGATGGTGACCCGCGCGACCGGCCGTTCGAGCCGCTCGCGGAGCGGTTCGGTCGCCTCGGTGATCCGGTCCTTCAGCGACTCGGACTCCGGCTCGATCGTGCCCTCCGCGCGCTGCAGTGCCCGGTCGGGACGCACAGGCGCGACGTCCCGCTTCGACTTCTTGGCCACGGTGTCAGCTTATCGACCGCCAGATACCAAGAACTGCGCGATCTCCGGGTGGAAATCGCGCAGTTCGTGGTGTTTCGTGCTGGTGCTTAGGGCTTGCCTCGCATGATGGCCTGCTTGACCTCGGCGATGGCCTGCGTCACCTGGATGCCACGCGGGCAGGCGTCGGTGCAGTTGAAGGTGGTGCGGCAGCGCCACACGCCTTCCTTGTCGTTGAGGATGTCGAGACGCACCTGCGCGTTGTCGTCGCGGGAGTCGAAGATGAAGCGGTGCGCGTTGACGATCGCGGCGGGGCCGAAGTACTGGCCGTCGGTCCAGAACACCGGGCAGGACGAGGTGCACGCCGCGCACAGGATGCACTTGGTCGTGTCGTCGAAGCGCGCGCGGTCCGCGACGGACTGGATGCGCTCCTTGTCCTTCGGGGGAGTGCTGTTCGCGACGAGGAAGGGCTGCACCTCGCGGTAGGAGGCGAAGAACGGCTCCATGTCGACGATGAGGTCCTTCTCGAGCGGCAGGCCCTTGATCGCCTCGACGTAGATCGGCTTCGAGATGTCGAGGTCTTTGATCAGCGTCTTGCAGGCGAGGCGGTTGCGGCCGTTGATGCGCATGGCGTCCGACCCGCAGATGCCGTGCGCGCAGGAGCGGCGGAAGGTCAGCGACCCGTCCTGCTCCCACTTGATCTTGTGCAGCGCGTCCAGGATGCGGTCGGTCGGGAACATCTCGACGTCGAAGTCCTGCCAGCGCGGCTCCGTGTCCACATCCGGGTCGAAACGCCGGATGATCAGGGTCACGGTGAACGACTGGATCGGCGCCTCAGGTGCGGGCGGAGTCTCGAGCACGGCGTTCGACATCAGTACTTCCTCTCCATCGGCTGGTAGTTGGTCACGACGACCGGCTTCCAGTCGAGACGAATGTGGTCGGCGGCGTCGGACGAGTGGGGGTCGCCCGACAGGTAGGCCATGGTGTGCTTCATGTAGTTCTCGTCGTCGCGCTTCGGGTAGTCGTCGCGCATGTGGCCGCCGCGGCTCTCCTGGCGGTTGCGGGCCGAGAAGACGACGACCTCGGCGAGGTCGAGCAGGAAGCCCAGCTCGACGGCCTCGAGCAGGTCGGTGTTGAACCGCTTGCCCTTGTCCTGCACGACGATATTGCGGTACCGGTCGCGCAGCTCGTGGATGGTCTGGGTGACCTTCGCGAGGGACTCATCGGTGCGGAACACCTGAGCGTTCTTGTCCATCTCGTCCTGCAGCTCCTTGCGGATGGCTGCGATGCGCTCGGTGCCGGTTCCGTTGCGGAGACCGTCGATCATGTCGCGGACGGCCTTGGCCGGGTCGGCGGGGAGCGGGACGGCGGTGGCGGTCTTGACGTACTCGACCGCGTTGTTGCCCGCGCGCTTGCCGAACACGTTGATGTCGAGGAGCGAGTTGGTGCCCAGACGGTTGGAGCCGTGCACGGACACGCAGGCGCACTCGCCGGCGGCGTAGAGGCCGGGGACGACGGTGGTGTTGTCGCGGAGGACCTCGGCCGCCGTGTTGGTCGGGATGCCGCCCATCGCGTAGTGCGCCGTCGGCATCACGGGGACCGGCTCGACGACGGGGTCGACGCCCAGGTATGTGCGGGCGAACTCGGTGATGTCCGGGAGCTTGGTCTCCAGGACCTCTGCGCCCAGGTGGGTGCAGTCGAGGAGCACGTAGTCCTTGTGCGGACCGGCGCCGCGGCCCTCCGCCACCTCCTGGACCATGCAGCGGGCGACGATGTCGCGCGGCGCGAGGTCTTTGATGGTGGGGGCGTAGCGCTCCATGAAGCGCTCACCGCTGGCGTTGCGGAGGATCGCGCCCTCACCGCGCGCACCCTCGGTGAGGAGGATGCCGAGCCCGGCAAGGCCGGTCGGGTGGAACTGGAAGAACTCCATGTCTTCCAGCGGGAGCTTCTTGCGCCAGATGATGCCGACGCCGTCACCCGTGAGGGTGTGGGCGTTGGAGGTGGTCTTGTAGATCTTGCCGAATCCGCCGGTCGCGAAGATGATCGCCTTCGAGTGGAAGACGTGCAGCTCACCGGTGGCCAGCTCGTACGCGACGACGCCGGCGGGCTGGTCGACCCCGTCCACCTCGTTCATGATCACGTCGAGGACGTAGAACTCGTTGAAGAAGTTGATGCCGAGCTTGACGCAGTTCTGGAACAGCGTCTGCAGGATCATGTGGCCGGTGCGGTCCGCCGCGTAGCAGGCGCGGCGCACAGGGGCCTTGCCGTGGTCGCGGGTGTGACCGCCGAAGCGGCGCTGGTCGATCTTGCCCTCTGGTGTCCTGTTGAACGGCAGGCCCATGTTCTCGAGGTCGATGACCGCGTCGATGGCCTCCTTGGCGAGGATCTCCGCCGCGTCCTGGTCGACGAGGTAGTCGCCGCCCTTGACGGTGTCGAAGGTGTGCCACTCCCAGCTGTCCTCCTCCACGTTCGCCAGCGCAGCGGCCATGCCGCCCTGCGCGGCTCCCGTGTGGGAGCGGGTGGGGTAGAGCTTCGAGATCACCGCGGTCCTGGCGTGCGGTCCGGCTTCGATGGCGGCGCGCATCCCCGCCCCGCCTGCTCCGACGATGACGATGTCGAACTCGTGATAGTGGACGCCGTCGATGACGGTCGATTCAGAGGTTTCAGTTGTCACAGCGTTTTCCGTAGTCGTTGGCTACTAGGTGATTACTTGACCGGGCAGAACGACGGCAGAAGATCGGCCGGAGCGCCTGCAGGGCACGGTTCGAAGGTGAAGATCACGAGGGTTCCGAGGACGACCAGCACCACGACGGCTGCCAGGATGGCGCCCTTCAGGATGCGGTTGACCACACGGTTGTGCGAGTAGTCGTTGACCAGGGTGCGCATCCCGTTGCCGCCGTGGATCATCGCGAGCCAGAGCATCAGCAGGTCCCAGACCTGCCAGAACGGGGTGGCGTACTTGCCGCCGATGAAGGCGAAGTCGATCTGCTTGACGCCCTCGCCCATGACGAGGTTCACGAACAGGTGCCCGAAGATGAGGACGATCAGCAGCACGCCGGACGCGCGCATGTAGATCCAGCCCCACTTCTCCCAGTTGACGCCCTTCTTGCGGGCGGGACGGGACGGGGTGCGGGGAGCTTCGATGGTCGTCATGGTCAGTGCCCCTCTCCGAAGATGTGGATGAGCTGCACCGGGACGAAGCCGGCCATCAGCACCACCCAGAGCACGATGACGGTCCAGAACATGACCTTCTGGTACTTGACGCCCTTGCTCCAGAAGTCGATGAGGATGATCCGGATGCCGTTGAAGGCGTGGAAGACGATGGCCGCGACCAGGGCGATCTCACCGAGTCCCATGATGGGGTTCTTGTACGTCCCGATCACCGCGTTGTACGCCTCGGGGCTGACCCGGATGAGCGAGGTGTCGAGGATGTGCACGAGGAGGAAGAAGAAGATGGCGACGCCCGTGATGCGGTGCAGCACCCACGACCACATTCCCTCTCGGCCCCGGTACAGTGTCCCGCCCGGCCTGTTCTTGGTCGGCTGCAGGGTTCCTGCCGCTTGATCTGGCACGAACAACCCTCCCTGGTTGTGGTCGCTTGCTGACGCGCTGGAGCGCTGCACCAGTCTATGCCGCACGGCTGTTCCACGCTGCTTAGGCGTGCCTAAGTGTCTCGACGTCGAGACAAATCGGCTCGCATCGGCTCAGGAGGGTGCGGCGAGTCCGAGAACCGGATAGAGCACCCGGAAGCCCTCTTGCAGGCCTCCGGTGAGCGCCTTCTGCACGTGGCCGCCGTTGTGCACCTCGTGGTAGTCGACGTTCATCCCGACCTGCCTGGCCGCTGCGGCGACCCGGAGGGCGACGGGCCGGTACATCGCGTCGTCCGAGCCCACCGTGAAGACGGCGGTGGTGTGCCGGAAGTCCTTGCCGCGCATGAGCCGCAGCGGCTTCTGGTCCTCGTAGGCGTCCCTGTCGCCGCCGAAGACGTCGTGCAGCACGGCCGCCTCGTGGTCGGAGCCGGGGAACTCTTCGCCGGAGATGTCGATCAGGTTGCTGAACAGGTCCGGACGCTTGACCGCGATCGAGAGGGCGCACTGCCCGCCGTTGGAATAGCCGGCGATGGTCCAGAACCGGCGGTCGTGGGTGATGTTCAGGTGCTTCTGCGCCCAGTCGACGACATCCTGGGTGAGGAAGGTCTGCGCCTTGCCGAACCGCTTCGTGTCGAGGCACAGCGGATCCTTGAGGGGGTCGCCGAGCTGGTCGGCGACGATCACGATGGGCGCGAGCCCGCCGTGCTTCGCCGCGATCGGGTCGAGCACCGCCGCCGCCTGGTACGGGTCCGGGTTGCCCGGCTGGCCCATCAGCATCACGACGAGGGGGAGCGGAGGCGGGTTCTTCACGAGCGCCGCCGGCGGGAGGTAGATGCCGGCGGGACGGGAGGGGAAGCCCGATCCGGTGTTCGGGATGACCTGGCTCCCGGTCTTGCCGTGCTCGGGAAGGTCGGCAGGGGGCGTCCAGTGCTTCCAGAGCTGCGTGTCGTACCCGGATGCCGCCGTCGGAGGAGTGAGCCGGATGGGCTTGTCCGTCGAGATGGAGAGCAGGTTGCCGAGCGTGCGATTGATCCCGTATGTCGCGTTGACCGCTAGCGTCCCCGCCGCGATGAACACCGGGATGCACGCCACCGCCACGATCTTCCGCCACCGGGGCGACCGCCACAGGTTCGCCACGGCCAGCGCCACCGCACAGCAGGTCGCGGTGATCCACGCGTAGTTCACCAGGCCGAGCGATGTGCCGAAGAGGTCGAGCCAGCGCACGGCGACCAGCCAGATGCCCACGGAGACCACGAGTCCGGCCGCGACGGCGGAGAGGGCGGTGACCAGCCAGCGCGCCGTCGGACGGCGCACCAGCAGGAACGTGACGGCGACGCCCGCGAGCGCGAGCACGGCGACGATGACAGGGCCATCGACGACATCGGTCGTCAGCAGCGCGTCGAACATTGAATCCACCCCCGGCTGCCTGTCGGGATCTTCGGGTGCGCGACAGGTGCCGGACGGAACGCTAGCGCATCCGGATGGCTGCGCCCTTACAACACGTCGCTGGAACCGGTGAGCTTCAGCGCGTCCACGACGGCCTTCACGCGCTGGGCGTTCTCGCTCGTGGTGACGAGCAGTGCATCCGGGGTGTCGACGACCACGATGTCCTTCACGCCGATGAGGCTGATCACCCGGCCGGACTGGCTGACCACGATGCCGCTCGACGCGTCGGAGAGCACGCGGGCGTTCTCTCCGAGGATCGCGAGGTCGGACTTGCGACCGCCCGAGTTGAGTTTGGCGAGAGATGCGAAGTCTCCGACGTCGTCCCAGTCGAAGTAGCCGGGGATCACCGAGAGCACGCCGCGGCTGGCCGCCGGCTCCGCCACCGCGTAGTCGATGGCGATCTTCTCGAGACCGGGCCAGATGCGGTCGACGGCCGGCCCGCGGGTGGCAGGGTCGTCCCAGGCCTCTGCGAGCTCGAGCAACCCGGCGAGCAGTTCGGGCTTGGAGCGGCCGATCTCCTCGAGCAGGCGGTCGGCGCGGGAGATGAACATGCTGGCGTTCCAGAGGTACGCGCCGCTCGCGAGGTAGCCCTCCGCCGTCTCCAGGTCGGGCTTCTCCACGAACTCGGTCACCGAGATGGCGCTCGGCGCCCCGTCGATGGCGAGGCCGTCCCCGGTGCGGATGTAGCCGAAGCCGACGGCAGGCTCGGTGGGCCGGATGCCGATGGTGGTGATGTACCCCGCGTCCGCGGAGGCGATGGCCTCGCGGACGGCAGCGCCGAACAGCGGCTGGTTCTTGATGACGTGGTCGGCCGCGAACGAGCCGATGATCACGCCGGGCTCCCGCCGCTCCAGGATGGCGGCGGCGAGGCCGATGGCCGCGGTGGAGTCGCGCGGCTCGGACTCGAGCACCACGTTGTGGTCGGCCAGGGTGGGCAGCTGCGCCTCGACGGCCGCGCGGTGCGCGCGCCCGGTGACCACCATGATCCGCTGCTCGCCGGAGAGCGGGGAGAGCCGGTCCCAGGTGTCGCGCAGCAGGGTCTGTCCCGAGCCTGTGAGGTCGTGCAGGAACTTCGGCGCGTCCGCCCGGGAGAGCGGCCAGAGCCTGGAGCCGATGCCGCCCGCCGGGATCACTGCGTAGAAGCGATCGAGCGCGCTGGAGGTATGTGCCATATCGAAAGGATACCGAGCCCTCCCGGACACGAGCCGTTCACGCCGGGGTCACCCGCCCTGCCTAGCCTGGCGGCATGCGCGTAGCGGTGGTCAGCGAGAGCTTCCTCCCCACAGTGAACGGGGTGACCACGAGCGTCCTCCGGGTGCTCGACCATCTGGCGGACGCCGGGCACGAGGCGATCGTGGTGTGCCCGGATGCGGGAGCGCCGGCCGAGTACGCCGGGTTCCGCATCCACCAGGTGCCGTCCGTGGCGTACCGCCAGTTCCCCGTCGGGCTGCCGAGCCCGCAGGTGCAACGCATCCTGGCCAGGTTCGAGCCGGATGTGCTGCACGCGGCATCCCCGTTCCTGCTCGGCGCGCAGGCCATCGCGGCGGCGAACAGGCTGGCCGTGCCGTCCGTCGCCGTCTACCAGACCGACGTCGCCGGGTTCGCCCGCCGCAACGGGCTCGGGATGACCTCGGCCATCGCCTGGAAGTACGTGCGCTGGGTGCACGACGGGGCGGACCTCACCCTCGTGCCGTCCGCGGCGTCCGAGTACGACCTGCGCACCGCGGGCGTGCGGACGCTCGCACGCTGGGGGCGCGGCGTCGACCTGGAGCGATACCACCCCAACAACAGGAGGACGCCGGCCGCCATCGCACTGCGCGACCAGCTGTCCCCGGACGGCGAGCTCGTCGTCGGCTACGTCGGCCGCATCGCACCGGAGAAGCAGGTGGAGCGGCTGAGGGCGCTTCGCGGCATCCCGGGCCTGCACCTCGCGATCGTCGGCGACGGCCCCGCCCGAGCGGCGGTGTCCCGCGAACTGCGCGGGATGCCCGTGACCTGGCTGGGCAGGCTCGGCGGCGCCGACCTCTCCGCGGCGTATGCGAGTTTCGACATCTTCGCGCACACCGGGACGGAGGAGACGTTCGGGCAGACGATCCAGGAGGCGCACGCCTCCGGCGTCCCGGTGGTGGCGCCGCGGGCGGGAGGGCCGATCGATCTGGTCGAGCACGGCGTCGACGGCCTGCTCGTGCAGCCATCGGACGACAGGGCGCTGCGCGCGGCGGTCGGCATGCTCGCCGCCGACGCACCGTTGCGGTTCCGGATGGGCGAGGCAGGCAGGCGGGCCGTGCTCGGACGGAGCTGGGACGCCGTCTGCAGCGAGCTCGTCGCGCACTACGGAAGCGTCATCTCAGGGGCGCGCACGCGCGTCCAGCGTGGCGGCAGACAGCGCGCGTACAGTTAGGTGGCCCTGCGAGCAGGACCGGTCCACCCGTACGCTCCACTCCGGAGGTGACTCATGGCCTCGAACACCAATCGACGCGGCATCCCGATGCCCTTCGTCTCTCGCTCCCGCCGGGTCGACCCTCCCTCCGACGAGTCGGTGGAGCAGAATCCGCCCCGGCAGCCGCGCCCGAGCATGGTCGACAGCGCGATCTACTCGAACGGCCACCGGGTGGCCTCTCCGCAGAGCCTGGCCGAGACGTACCGCGCGCTCGACGCGACGGAGGACGGCGTGGCCTGGATCGGTCTCTACCGGCCGACCGCCGAGGAGCTGATGTCGCTCGCCGACGAGTTCGGCCTGCACCAGCTGGCCATCGAGGACGCGATCGTCGCCCACCAGCGTCCCAAGCTGGAGCGCTACGACACCGTGCTGTTCGTCGTGCTCAAGGCGGCCAACTACCTGGACGTGCCGGAGGAGGTCGACTTCGGCGAGCTGCACCTCTTCGTCGGCCCGAACTTCGTCATCACGGTGCGCCACAGCGAGTCGCCCGACCTCTCGCACGTGCGCCAGCGCATGGAGAGGGAGCCGGAACTGCTCGCCCTCGGCACGCAGGCCATCCTCTACGCGATCATCGACGCGGTGGTGGATGCGTACAGCCCGGTCGTCGCCGGCCTCGCCAACGACATCGACGAGATCGAGACGCAGGTGTTCGGGCGGGACGCACTGGTGTCCCGGCGCATCTACGAGCTGTCGCGCGAGGTCATCGACTTCCAGAGGGCCACGCATCCACTGACGGCGGTGATGGATGCGCTGGAGCACGGGTCGTCGAAGTACGGCGTCACCCAGGAGCTGCAGCGCGGGCTGCGCGACGTTGCAGACCACCTCACGGTGGTCAACGAGCGGGTCGACGGCTTCCGGCAACTGCTGCGCGACATCCTCACCGTGAACTCGACCCTCGTCTCCGAACGGCAGAACGAGGAAATGACGAGACTCGCGCACTCCACGCACCGGCAGGGTGAGGAGGTCAAGCGCATCTCGTCCTGGGCGGCGATCCTCTTCGCGCCGTCGCTGGTCGCCGGCGTGTACGGGATGAACTTCACGCATATGCCCGAACTCGACTGGACGTTCGGCTACCCGCTGGCGATCCTGGCCATGCTCGGGCTGAGCGGACTCCTCTACTTCGTGTTCAAGAAGCGCGGGTGGCTGTAGACGGGGGACACGCGATGGGGGCCAGGATGCTCAAATGAGCAGGTGCCAAACAGGCGTGCGTTTGTAACGCTTGCATGAAGAAGCCGGATATTCGAACGGAGCAGTTCGTCACATTCGGTAACGTGAACAGCAAATGGCCTCCTTCACCCGCGGAGGCCTGCATCTTGGAGGACACCACCTTGACAATCACAGCCCGTAAGGCCGGAGTGCTCGGCCTGGTAGCGGTCGGCGTCATGTCGATGCTGGCCGCGTGTTCGGCTGCCCCGTCGGACACCTCGACCACCGGAGCAGCGAAGAGCGACTTCCTGCCCTGCATGGTCTCCGACGCCGGCGGATTCGACGACAAGTCGTTCAACGAGACCAGCTACAACGGCATGGTCAGCGCGACGAAGAGCCTCGGCATCAGCTACAAGAAGGCCGAGTCGAAGAACGCGAACGACTACAGCCCGAACATCCAGAGCATGGTCGACCAGAACTGCAACCTGATCATCTCGGTCGGGTTCAACCTGAAGGACGCCACCGAGAAGGCCGCCAAGGCCAACTCGGACATCGACTTCGCCACGGTCGACGACAACGAGATCACGGCGGACAACGTGCGCCCGATCATCTTCGACACCGCTCAGGCCGCCTTCCTCGGCGGATACGCGGCGGCCAGCTACTCGAAGTCCGGCATCGTCGGCACGTTCGGTGGCATGCAGTTCCCGACCGTCACGATCTTCATGGACGGCTTCGCGGACGGCGTCGCGTACTACAACCAGCAGAAGGGCAAGTCCGTCAAGGTCGTCGGCTGGGACGTCAAGGCTCAGAACGGTGCCTTCACCGGTGGCTTCGACGCCAACGACACCGCCAAGACCACGGCTCAGGGCATCATCGACCAGGGCGCTGACGTGATCATGCCCGTCGGCGGCCCGATCTACCAGTCGGCAGCGCAGGCGATCAAGGACTCCGGCAAGGACATCGCGATGGTCGGCGTCGACACCGACGTCTTCATCTCGGACCCGTCGGTCAAGGACATCCTGCTCACCTCGGTGATGAAGGGTCTCGACACCGCGACCGCGTCCGTCGTCAAGGACGCGGCGAAGGGCAACTTCACCAACACGCCGTACGTCGGAACGCTGAAGAACGACGGCGTCGGCCTGGCCCCCTTCCACAACTTCGAGTCGAAGGTGGACAAGGGCCTGCAGGGCGAGCTGGACAAGATCAAGGCCGGCATCATCGACGGCTCGATCACGGTCGAGTCGCCGTCGTCGCCCAAGGCGTAACAGCGACATCGCACTATCGGGGAGGTCAGCTCGCGCTGGCCTCCCCGTCTTTTGGCCCTTGTCACTGCTGCTCAACTGAGCACACACTGACATATGTGCAAAAGGTAGGGTGAAGACGCGCAACGAGGCCCATCCGCCGTTTCGCGCGTCATCGCTCCACCCGGGCGAGTAGAGAAGGAACCCCACCCGAATGAAGCTCGAACTTCGCGGCATCACCAAACGGTTCGGTGCCCTGGTCGCCAACGACCACATCGACCTCACGGTCGAACCAGGCGAGATCCACTGTCTGCTCGGCGAGAACGGCGCAGGCAAGTCCACCCTGATGAACGTCCTGTACGGCCTCTACCAGGCCGACGAAGGCGAGATCCTGCTGGACGACGTCGTCCAGCACTTCGCCGGACCGGGCGACGCGATGAAGGCCGGCATCGGCATGGTGCACCAGCACTTCATGCTGATCCCCGTGTTCACGGTCGCCGAGAACGTCATGCTCGGCCACGAGGAGACCGGGTTCGCCGGGCGCCTCGATCTCAGCGCCGCCCGCAAGCGGGTGCGCGAGATCTCGGACCGCTTCGGCTTCGACGTCGACCCGGATGCACTGATCGAGGACCTGCCCGTCGGCGTCCAGCAGCGCGTCGAGATCATCAAGGCGCTGTCCCAGAACGCGAAGGTGCTCGTGTTCGACGAGCCGACCGCCGTGCTCACCCCGCAGGAGACCGACGAGCTGATGGCGATCATGCGCCAGCTCAAGGAGCAGGGAACGGCCATCGTCTTCATCACCCACAAGCTGCGCGAGGTGCGCGAGGTCGCGGACCGGATCACGGTCATCCGCCTCGGCAAGGTCGTCGGCGAGACCGAGCCGACCGCCACGAACACCGAGATGGCGTCGATGATGGTCGGCCGCGCCGTCGAGCTGACCGTCCACAAGGAGCCGGCGACGCCGGGCGCTCCCGCCCTCATCGTCCGCGACCTGTCGGTGATCGACCCGATCGGGCAACTCGTCGTGAACAACGTCAGCTTCGACGTCAAGGCGGGCGAGATCCTCGCCATCGCCGGAGTGCAGGGCAACGGCCAGACCGAGCTCACCGAGGCGATCCTCGGCCTGCAGCCGCGCGTCGAGGGCACGATCGAGCTGGACGGCAAGCACATCCAGGGCCACAGCGTCCGCCGGGTGCTCGACGCCGGTGTCGGCTTCGTTCCGGAGGACCGCAACGAGGACGGCCTGGTCGGCGAGTTCACCATCGCGGAGAACCTGATGCTCGACCGCTCGAACGGCGAGCCGTTCGTCAAGGGAGGCAACCTGCAGCTCGGCTACCGCACCGAGTTCGCCGAGGACAAGATCAAGGAGTTCGACGTGCGCGCTCAGGGCGTCGACACCAAGGTTGGCAAGCTCTCCGGCGGCAACGCGCAGAAGGTCGTCCTCGCCCGCGAGCTGAGCCGCGACCTCAGCCTGTTCGTCGCCGCTCAGCCGACGCGCGGCCTGGACGTCGGATCCATCGAGTTCGTGCACAAGCGCATCGTCGCGACACGGGATGCCGGCATCCCCGTCATCGTCGTCTCGACCGAGCTCGACGAGGTCGCGGCCCTCGCCGACCGGATCGCCGTGATGTACCGCGGGGGAATCGTAGGAATCGTGCCGGGCAACACCTCGCGTGCCGTGCTCGGCCTCATGATGGCCGGCGAGCTGCCGGCGGATGTGGAGCTCGCAGCATGAGCCAGACCGCCCAGGCCCCCGAACCCACCAAGGGTCCGGAGCCGACGAAGGCCCCGGCCGTCGAGCCGCCGTCCCGCTGGCAGGTCGCTCTGCGCGACATCGCGGGTGGAAGCGTGGTCATCTCGATCCTCGCCGTCGTCATCGCCCTGGTGATCGGCGCCATCCTGATCGCGGTCACCGACCCGAACGTGCAGAAGGCGTCCGGCTACTTCTTCGCCCGCCCGGGCGACACCTTCGGGGCCATCTGGCACTCGGTGTCGAGCGCCTACGTCTCCCTGTTCCAGGGCTCGATCTACAACTTCCGCCGTCCGTCGTTCGCGGCGGGCATCCGGCCCCTGACCGAGACGCTCACCTTCGCCACGCCGCTGATCGCCGGTGGCCTCGGTGTCGCCCTCGCCTTCCGCGTTGGCATGTTCAACATCGGTGGCCGCGGCCAGATGCTGATCGCCGCGGGCGCAGCAGGCTGGGTCGGCTGGTCGTTCAACCTCCCTCCCGTGCTGCACCTGGTGCTGGCCATCGCAGCCGGTATCGCCGGTGGAGCGATCTGGGGCGGCATCGCCGGTCTGCTCAAGGCGCGGACCGGTGCGCACGAGGTGATCGTCACGATCATGCTCAACTACATCGCCTTCTACCTGCTGGCGTACTTCCTCCGCACACCCGGCCTCTTCCAGATGGCCGGATCGAGCAACCCGAAGTCGCCTCCGGTGAAGCCGAACGCCATCCTGCCCCCGCTGTTCGGCAACCAGTACAACCTCACCTGGGCTTTCGTCATCGTCATCGCGCTGACCGTCTTCGTGTGGTGGCTGCTCAACCGTTCGGCGATGGGCTTCCGGTTCAAGGCGGTCGGTGAGAACCCGAACGCCGCCCGCGTCGCCGGCATCGACGTCAAGAACGTCTACTTCGTCGCCATGCTGATCGCAGGTGGCCTCGTCGGCTTCGCCGGTGTGAACCAGGCGCTCGGCACCTTCCCGCAGGGCATCACCTCCGACCTGGATGCCGGCATCGGCTTCGACGCGATCACCGTCGCGCTGCTCGGCCGCTCCCGGCCGTGGGGCACGTTCATCGCGGGACTGCTGTTCGGCGCTCTGAAGGCGGGAAGCTTCGCGATGCAGGCGGCCAACGACATCCCGATCGACATCGTGCTCGTCGTGCAGTCGCTCATCGTGCTGTTCATCGCGGCCCCGCCGCTCGTGCGGGCGATCTTCCGCCTGCCCACCCCGGGCGTCGCGTCCAAGAAGTCCCCCCTTCCCGTCGTCAGCAAGGAGGTGGCAGCGAAGTGAGCACCGTCACCGAGACCCAGCCAGGCATCCCGTCGAGTGACCAGATCGTCCTCGAGCGCACCCAGATCAAGAGCTGGAAGGCGCCGATCGCGCTCGGCGTCTTCGCCCTGCTCGCCATCGTGCTCTTCGTGTTCCTGCCCAGGCAGGGGGAGAGCAGCTTCCGGTTCGCCGACCCTGGCGACTTCTTCGCCATCCCGCTGCTGACCGTGCCGACGCAGGCGACGAGCATCGTCTGCGCCATCCTGTGCGCGATCCTGGCCGTCGGCGCGTACTTCTACATCGCCTCCGGCCGCAAGGTGCCGATCTGGTACGCCATCGTGTTCGCGCTGGTGTTCATGTTCGGGTTCCTCACCTGGGCGGCCGCCGGCCACACCGTGCCGTTCACCGGCCTGCTGCTCGGCAGCGTGAGCCTCTCCGTGCCCCTGGTGTTCGGCGCGCTGGGCGGCGTCATCTCCGAGCGCGCCGGTGTCGTGAACGTGGCGATCGAGGGCCAGCTGCTCGCCGGGGCGTTCGTCTCCGCGTTCATCGCCTCCGTGGCGCAGCACGTCTGGCACCTGCCGGTCGTCGCAGCGCTCATCATCGGGATGCTGTCGGCGATGCTCGCCGGTGTGCTGGTGTCGTTCGTGCTCGCGGCCTTCGCGATCAAGTACCTGGTGGAGCAGGTGATCGTGGGTGTCGTGCTGAACGTGCTCGTCACCGGACTCACGAGCTTCCTCTTCTCCACCGTGCTGTCCAACGACATCCCCGTTCTGAACAACCCTCCGCGGTTCGAGCGCCTCCCGATCCCGCTGCTCAGCGAGATCCCGGTGATCGGCCCCGTGCTGTTCAAGCAGACGATCATCGTCTACCTGATGTACATCGCGGTGTTCCTGGTCTGGTTCGGGCTGTTCAAGACCCGCTGGGGTCTGCGCGTCCGCGCCGTCGGCGAGCACCCGAAGGCGGCGGACACCGTCGGCATCAACGTCAACGGCACCCGGTTCTGGAACGTGTCGCTCGCGGGAGCCGTGGCCGGCCTCGGCGGGGCGTACTTCACGCTCGCGTCCGTCGGCGCGTTCGGCAAAGAGATGACGAACGGCGCGGGCTTCATCGCTCTCGCGGCCGTCATCTTCGGGCGCTGGGACCCCATCCGGGCCACCCTGGCCGCCCTGCTGTTCGGCTTCGCGTCGTACCTGCAGACCACGCTCGGGATCATCGGAGCTCCGGTGCCCAGCGAGTTCATGCTGATGCTGCCGTACGTGGTGACGATCTTCGCGGTCGCCGGCCTCGTCGGCATCTCCCGCGCCCCAGCGGCCGACGGCAAGCCGTACATCAAATCATGAGTGCGGAAGACGCCGTCGACTGGGACGCGCTCCGTGCCGCGGCCAGAGAGGCGATGACGCACGCGTACATCCCGTACTCGAAGTTCGCGGTCGGCGCTGCTGCACTGGTCGACGACGGCCGGATCGTGTCCGGCTGCAACGTCGAGAACGCCAGCTACGGCGTGACCCTGTGCGCAGAGTGCGGACTCGTCTCCGCGCTGCACATGTCCGGCGGAGGCCACCTGGTGGCGTTCACCTGCGTGGACGGCGACGGGAACGTGCTGATGCCGTGCGGGCGCTGCCGCCAGCTGCTCTACGAGCACTCGGCGGAGGGCATGGTGCTCGAGACCGTCTCCGGTTTCCGCACCATCGACGAGGTGCTGCCGGATGCGTTCGGCCCCCGCCAGCTGACCGAGTACGCCGCAGCGCACAACCACTGAGAGAGCACACATGAGCGAGACCGCAGGCACGGTCGAGGCGTTCGACGCCGTCGACCTCATCCACACCAAGCGCGACAGCGGTGAGCTGTCGACGCCGCAGATCGACTGGCTGATCGACGCGTACACCCGCGGCTACGTCGGCGACGAGCAGATGGCGGCCATGACGATGGCGATCTTCCTGAACGGGATGACCCGCCGCGAGATCAAAGACCTCACCATGGCCATGATCGCCTCCGGCGAGCGGATGAGCTTCGAGGGCCTCGGCAAGCCGACCACGGACAAGCACTCCACCGGCGGCGTCGGGGACAAGATCACCCTGCCGCTGATGCCGCTCGTCGCGACGTTCGGCGCAGCGGTGCCGCAGCTGTCCGGGCGTGGGCTCGGGCACACGGGAGGCACGCTCGACAAGCTGGAGAGCATCCCGGGCTGGCGGGCCAACCTGACCAATCAGGAGATGTTCGACCAGCTGCGGGATGTGGGCGGCGTGATCTGTGCCGCGGGCTCGGGCCTCGCTCCCGCCGACGGCAAGCTGTACGCGCTGCGCGACATCACCGGCACAGTCGAGGCCATCCCGCTGATCGCGTCGTCGATCATGAGCAAGAAGATCGCGGAGGGCACCGGCGCGCTCGTGCTGGACGTGAAATTCGGCTCCGGTGCGTTCCTCAAGGACATCGAGAAGTCGCGCGAGCTGGCGCGCACGATGGTCGACCTCGGGCGGGACGCCGGCGTCGCGACCTCTGCGCTGCTCACCAACATGAACGTGCCCCTCGGCTTCGCCATCGGCAACGCCAACGAGGTGCGCGAATCCGTCGAGGTCCTGGCGGGTGGAGGACCGGCGGACGTCGTCGAGCTGACCATCGAGCTGGCGCGCGAGATGCTCGCACTCGCAGGCAAGACCGACGTGGATGTCGAGGCAGCCCTCAAGGACGGCCGCGCGATGGACAAGTGGCGCGAGACCATCCGCGCGCAGGGTGGAGACCCGGACGCTCCTCTTCCGGTCGCCAAGGAGACGCACACGGTCGTCGCCGACCGCGACGGCGTGCTGGTCGAGCAGCAGGCGCTGCCGTTCGGCATCGCGGCCTGGCGCCTCGGCGCAGGACGCGCCCGCAAGCAGGACCCCGTGCAGCACGCCGCGGGCGTCGACCTGCACGCGAAGCCGGGGGACACCGTCCGCGCCGGCGACCCGCTGTTCACGCTCTCCGCCGACGAGCCGGCCCGCTTCGAGCGCGCGCTCGAAGCTCTCGACGGCGCGTACCGCATCGGCGACGCCGGCGAGCCCGTGCTCACCGGCGGCCCGCTCATCGCGGACCGCATCTCCTGAACCGGCCACCATCGCTGAGATAGATTGAAGGACATGAGTAAAGAAGCAGACGGCGGGTACAGGCTCAGCGACGGCACGAGCATCCGGGAGTTGCCGAAGGTGTCGTTGCACGACCACCTCGACGGCGGGCTGCGCCCGTCGACCGTGATCGAGCTTGGTGCAGAGATCGGCCTCGAGCTGCCGACCTCCGACGCGGGCGACCTGGCGAGCTGGTTCGGCGAGAAGTCGAACTCCGGTTCCCTCGTCGAGTACCTCAAGACCTTCGACCTCACCACCGCCGTCATGCAGACGAAGGAGGGGCTCAGTCGCGTCGCGCGCGAGTTCGTCCAGGATCTCGGTGAGGACGGCGTCGTCTACGGGGAGGTCCGCTGGGCGCCCGAGCAGCACCTCGGCCGCGGCCTCAGCCTCGACGAGACCGTCGAAGCCGTGCAGGACGGCATCGAGCAGGGCATCGACGACGTCCGCTCGACCGGCAAGCGCATCCGGGTCGGCCAGCTGGTCACTGCGATGCGTCACGCCGACCGCGGGCTGGAGATCGCCGAGCTGGCCGTCCGCCACCGCGACAACGGCGTCGTCGGCTTCGACATCGCCGGTGCGGAGGCCGGGTTCCTTCCCGCGCGTCACCGCGACGCGTTCGACTACCTCGCCGCCCAGTTCTTCCCGACCACCGTGCACGCCGGAGAGGCCGACGGGTTGGAGAGCATCAAGAGCGCTCTGATCGACGGCCGCGCCCTGCGCCTCGGACACGGCGTGCGCATCGCGGAGGACATCACCATCGAGCGCCAGGACGACGAGAACACCTACGTCACCCTCGGATCGCTCGCCCAGTGGGTGAAGGACCGCGAGATCGCGCTGGAGACCAGCCCGACCTCCAACCTGCAGACCGGCGCCATCGCCGCGTGGGGCGACGACATCCTCGACCACCCGTTCGACCTGCTCTACCAGCTCGGCTTCCGGGTGACGGTGAACACCGACAACCGCCTGATGAGCGGCACGTCGCTGACCCGCGAGCTGAGCATCCTGGCCGACGCGTTCGCCTACGACCGCACCGACCTCGAAGTGTTCCAGCTGAACGCCGCAGGCTCCGCCTTCCTGCCCCTGGAGGAACGCGAAGAGCTCGCCGACATCATCACAGCGGGTTTCGAGGGTTCGTAACCCGCGGGAAGCTACGCTTGAGCCATGCCACTGCCACCGTTGCCCGATTCCGCCATCACCATCGGAGCTCACGCCTCCGACTGGCGTGAGGCGGTCGAGCTGGCAGGGGCGGCTCTCGCCGCTTCCGGTGCGACGCAGGAGAGCTACGCGGAGCGGATGATCCAGGTCATCGATGAGTTCGGCGCATACATCGTGATCGCGCCGGGGCTCGCTCTCGCGCACGCCCGTCCTGGGCCGGATGTGCTGGCGGACGGCCTCTCGGTCGTCACCCTGGCCGACCCGGTCGTCTTCGGGCACCCCCACAACGACCCGGTCTCTGTGGTCATCGGCCTCGCCGTGTCGTCGCCGGAGGCGCACGTGACGAGCGTGGCCCAGCTGGCCAACGTGTTCAACGATCCGGAGTCGATCCCCGCCCTCGCGGCGGCTCAGGATGCCGCGGACGTGCAGCGCATCATGGCCGCGAGCGAGCAGGGCGCCGCCTGATGAAGATCGTCGCCATCTGCGGGGCGGGCATCGGCACGTCCGGCATCCTCAAGGTCAACGCGGAGCGCGTGCTGAAGCGGCTCGACATCGACGCGGACGTGACCGCGTCCGACATCGCCGGGCTCGCGAGCGCCGCGTCGAACGCGCAGGTCATCCTGACCTCGCCGGAGCTGGTCGACAAGATCGGCCAGACCAACGCGGACATCGTGGTGGTCGACAACTACTTCGACCTGGACGAGCTCGAACAGAAGCTCGACGAAGCGCTCGGCTGAGCTGCGTCTCTGTCGAGGCGGTCAGGCGTCCGCGGCGACCAGCGCGTCCACCAGCCCGGGGAACCGCGCGTCGAGCTCGGCCCTGCGCAGCTGGATGGCGTGGGTGCGCCCGTCGACGATCGTCAGGGTGACGCCCGCCTCGCGCAGCGCCTTGAAGTGGTGGGACAGCGTGGACTTCTGCACGTCGAAGCCCCATTCGGTCGCGGCCTTGGCGTGCGGTTGCCCGTCGGCGAGCACGCGCACGATCTGCAACCGGATGGGGTCGGCGACGGCGCGCAGCACGTCGACGAGTTCGACATCCTCGATGGCGGGAGCCGGGTAATCCGCCGACATGAGACCGCCCTTCGAAAAATAGTTTGACAATCATCGAACGATAGTCGTATCTTGACCGTATGACGTTCGTCGAACAATCATATCGCAGATCCACTCCCGCGCTGCTGATCCTCGCGCTCGCGCTGTTCGTGGTCGCGACCAACGCCTTCGTGATCGCGGGCCTCCTGCCGCAGATCGCCGACACCCTCGGGGCGACGCCCACCCAGGTGAGCTACTCGATCACTTCCTACTCGCTCGTGGTCGCCATCGCGTCCCCCGCGGTGTCGATCCTGCTTCCGCGCGTCCCGCGCACCATCCTGATGGCCGGCGGCCTTGCGTTCTTCGCGGTCGGAGCCGCCATCGCGGCGGCAGCGCCGGACCTCGCCGTCTTCATCACGGGACGGACGCTCTCCGGGCTGGGAGGGGCCGCCCTCGTGCCCACCGCCACGGCGGCCGCCACCACCTTGGTCAGCCCGCAGCATCGCGGACGGGCGCTCGCGATCGTCGGGGCGGGCTTCACCCTGGCGACAGCGGTCGGCTCGCCGCTCGGCACCGCCCTCGGCGGGCTGGCCGGCTGGCGGCTGCCGCTCTGGTGCCTGGTGGGGCTGGGGGTGCTGCTCTCCATCGCGATCCCGTTCGTCGTCCGCGGGGTGCCGCTGCCCCCTCCGGTGTCTCTGCGACGCCGGATGGCGCCGCTCGGCGACCGCCGCATCCTGGCGCCGCTCGGCACGACGCTGCTGATGGTGGCCGGGTTCAACATCGTCTACATCTTCTCGGCGGCCGTCACCCATGCATCCACGGGCGGCTCCGGCGCCCTCCTGGCCGTGCTCCTGCTCGCGTACGGCGCCGCGGGCGTGCTCGGCAACGTGGTGGCCGGGCCGCTCACCGACCGCTTCGGCAGCCGGGTGGTCGCTGCCGTCGCGCTGGCCGGTCAGTCGGTCGCTCTGATCGTGCTGACGTTCGTCGAGGCCTCGTTCGCCGCATCCATCGTCGTGTTCGCGTTCTGGGGGATCGCCGCGTTCGCCATCGCGATCCCGGTGCAGCACAGGCTCGTGCACGTCGACCCGGCGTCCGCGGCGCTCACCCTGTCCTGGTACTCGACCGCGATGTATTTCGGGATCGCCATCGCACCCCTGATCGGAACGGCGGCGCTGAGCGCCGGTGGGCCGGTCGCCGTGCCCGTCGCGGGCGCCGTGGTCACCGTGCTCGCCCTCGGACTCTTCCTGGTCGGCTACGCCGGGCGGACGAGCGGCGCCGGTGCAGGCGCCGCTCGTCCGGAGACGGCGTCAGAGGGCCGTGAGCTCCCGCATCCCGTCGGCGAGGGCGGCGACGCGGGCGGTCGCGGTCGCGCGGCGCTCGGCGACGGTGCCGTCGGACGATGACGCGTCGATGTAGATCTTGAGCTTCGGCTCCGTGCCGGACGGCCGCACCATCACGCGCGAGCCGTCCGCCAGCAGGATGCGCAGCACGTCGCTCGGCGGGAGGTCGCCGAAACCGTCGATCAGGTCGTCGATCTGCTGCACCGTCACGTCGCCGATGGCGGACGGAGGGGTGGCGCGCAGCGCCGCCATGATGCGGCCGATCTGCGACAGGTCGGTGACCCTGATCGAGATCTGGTCGGAGGCGAAGTAGCCGAACGTCTCGGCGAACTCGTCCAGGTGGTCCGCGATGGTCTTCCCGTCGGCGGCGAGACTGTTGGCCAGGTCGAGGAACGCGGTCGCGGCGGAGATGCCGTCTTTGTCGCGCACGGTCTCCGGGTTCACCAGATAGCCGAGCGCCTCCTCGTAGCCGTAGACCAGGCCGGTGGCGCGGGAGACCCACTTGAAGCCCGTGAGGGTGTTGGCGAAGTCGAGGTGATACTTCTCCGCGACGGCGGCGAGTGCCGGCGACGACACGATGGAGCAGGCCAGCGTGCCGAAGGCGGCCTGGTCCGGTCCTTCTGCGGCCTCCGCCAGCCGGGCGGCGCGCCAGCCGAGGATCGCGCCGACCTCGTTGCCGCTGAGGCGGCGGTAGCCCGCGTCGCTCGATGCGTCGGGGATCGCCACGGCGAGGCGGTCGGCGTCCGGGTCGTTCGCGATCACCAGGTCGGCACCGGATGCGCGGGCGGCCTCGAACGAGAGGTCCATCGCGCCCGGCTCCTCCGGGTTCGGGAAGGCGACGGTCGGGAACGCCGGGTCCGGGTCGATCTGCGCGGTCACCACGGTCGGCTCCGCGAACCCTGCCGCGGCGAACACGTCGCGGGCCGTGCGCCAGCCGACGCCGTGCATCGCGGTGTATGCGAAGGAGACCGCATCCCGGGCAGCAGTAGTGGAGGCGACGGAGGCGGTGGCGTCGATGTACGCGCGCTCGATGTCGTCGGCTCCCACCTCGTAGGCGTCGGAACGCGGCAGGTCGAGCACGCTGCCGGCGGCGACCTCCAGGATGCGCGACTCGATCTCCGCATCCACGGGGGAGACGATCTGCGAGCCGTGGTTCTCGCCGCCCAGGTAGACCTTGTATCCGTTGTCGTTCGGCGGGTTGTGGCTGGCCGTGACCATGACGCCGGCACTCATGTCGAGGTGGCGCACCGCGAACGCGAGCACGGGCGTCGGCAGCAGCCGGGGGAGCAGCACGGCGCGCACGCCTGCTCCCGCCATCAGCTCCGCGGTGTCGCGGGCGAAGACGTCGGAGTTCTTACGCCCGTCGTAGCCGATCACGACGGAGGGGGTCTGCCCGTCCGCGTGGTCGAGCAGGTAGCGGGCGAAACCGGCGGCGGCCTGTGCGACCAGCACCCTGTTCATCCGGTTGGGCCCCGCTGCGATCTCGCCGCGCAGCCCGGCCGTGCCGAAGGCGAGCCTCGCGTCGAAGCGCGAGTGCAGATCGGCGACGGCGTCGGCCGACCCGGCCTGCGCGGCGACGATGAGGTCGTTCAGTTCGTCGCGGGTCTCCGCATCCGGGTCTTGCGCGACCCAGGCCTGCGCCCGCTCGATCAGGTCGTCCGTCTGCACCTCGCTCACAGGGCCTCCACGATCTGGGCGAGGAGGGCGCTGATGACCGGCTCGGCCTCGCGTCCGGCCTCGATGACCTCCTGGTGGCTGAGCGGCGTCTTCTGGATGCCGGCGGCCAGGTTGGTGATGAGCGACATACCCAGGATCTCCATCCCGGACTGTCGTGCGGCGATGGCTTCGAGCGCGGTGGACATGCCGACGATGTGGCCGCCGACGGTCTTGGCCATCTGCACCTCGGCCGGGGTCTCGTAGTGCGGGCCGCGGAACTGGGTGTACACGCCCTCGTCGAGGCTCGGGTCGATGGTCTTCGCGAGCTCGCGCAGCCGCTTGGAGTAGAGGTCGGTGAGGTCGATGAACGTCGCGCCCTCGAGCGGCGAGTCTGCGGTGAGGTTGATGTGGTCGCTGATCAGCACCGGCGTTCCCGGCTTCCAGTGCTCCTTGATGCCGCCGGCGCCGTTCGTCAGGATCATCGTCTGCACACCGGCAGCAGCTGCGGTGCGCACGCTGTGCACGACCCTGCGGACGCCGTGGCCCTCGTAGTAGTGCGTGCGCGCACCGATGACCAGGGCGCGCTTGCCGTTCGGCAGCAGGACGGAACGCAGTGTGCCGACGTGGCCTTCCAGCGCCGGCTTGCCGAAGCCGACGATCTCGGTGGCGGGGATGGTGGCGGTCGTCTCACCGATGAGGTCGGCCGCTTTGCCCCAGCCGCTGCCCAGTGTCAGTGCGATGTCGTGCTGTGCGACGCCGGTCTTCTCTGCAAGCTGCTCTGCCGCGAGCCTGGCGACCTCGAACGGGTCGGTGGCCGGGTCGTCGAGCGGGTTCGTGATGGATTCAGGCATGAGCCAACTCTACTGAGCGGGCCGCGAGCGCACAGGAAGAGCCCGGGTGCGCATCCGTGCGCCAGGATACGAGAGAATAGAGGTCATGGCCTATGAATTCGAGCGCAAGCAGAGGATCGCTGTACTCGGGGGTGGGCCTGGCGGGTACGAAGCAGCCCTCGCCGGTGCCCAGCTCGGTGCAGACGTGACCCTGGTGGAGCGCACAGGCGTCGGCGGATCCGCCGTCATCACCGACGTCGTCCCGTCGAAGAGCCTCATCGCGACGGCGGAGGCGGCCAACGCCATCGGAGAGGCCGCCGACCTCGGCGTCCAGTTCTTCACCCGCGGAGAGACCGGCAAGCCGGTGCGTCCGGAGGTCGCGGTGAACCTCGCCGCCGTCAACAAGCGGCTGGTAGGCCTCGCCAGACAGCAGTCGGAGGACATGCGTGCGGAGCTCGTGCGCGCCGGTGTGCGCATCGTCTCCGGCCAGGGCAGGCTCGACGGGTCGAGCGCGATCATCGTCTCGACCGCGAGCGGCGCGGCGGGCACGGATTTCGACAGGATCGAGGCGGACACGTTCGTCGTCTCCGTCGGTGCGAGCCCGCGCATCCTGCCGTCCGCTGTGCCGGACGGGGAGCGCATCCTGACCTGGACGCAGCTGTACGACCTCGACCGCATCCCGGAGCACCTGATCGTGGTCGGTTCCGGTGTGACCGGCGCCGAGTTCGCCTCCGCGTACACGGCCCTCGGCTCGAAGGTCACCCTCATCTCCAGCCGTGACCAGGTGCTGCCCGGCGAGGACGCCGACGCCGCGAGGGTCATCGAGAACGTCTTCAAACGCAATGGGATGCAGGTGCTCTCCAAGTCCCGTGCGGAGTCGATCGTTCGCACGGAGGACGGCGTCGTCGCGACGCTCTCCGACGGCAGGACCGTCGAGGGGAGCCACTGCCTGATGGCGGTCGGCTCCGTGCCGAACACCCGGGGGATCGGGCTCGAAGAGGCCGGCGTGCAGCTCACCGAATCCGGGCACATCCGGGTCAACAGGGTGGCGCGCACGTCCATCCCGAACATCTACGCCGCCGGAGACTGCTCCGACCTGATGCCGCTCGCGTCGGTCGCGTCGATGCAGGGGAGGACCGCGGTCTTCCACGCGATGGGTGATGCGGTCAACCCGTTCGAGCTGCGCAACGTCACCTCCAACATCTTCACCCAGCCGGAGATCGCGACGGTCGGCTGGAACCAGAAGCAGATCGAGGAGGGCATCGCGCAGGGCGACATCTACAAGCTGCCGCTCAAGTCGAACCCGCGCGCCAAGATGCTCGGCATCAAGGACGGCTTCGTGAAGCTGTTCGCCCGCACCGGATCCGGCACCGTGATCGGCGGCGTGATCGTCGCCCCGCGCGCCTCCGAGCTGATCTTCCCGCTCGCGCTCGCCGTGGAGCACCGCCTCACCGTCGACCAGGTGGCGCGGGCGTTCACGGTCTACCCGTCGCTGTCCGGCTCCATCTCGGACGCCGCCAGGGCGATGCACATCGTGCTCTGACCCCCACCTTCGCGGTAGGGTCGCGGGGTGGAAATCCTCCTCGTGATCGTCCTGGTGCTGCTGGCCATCGCCGGCGCGACGACGCTCGGGCCGAAGCTCGGCGTGGCTGCTCCGCTCGTGCTCGTGGTGCTCGGCATCGGGGTCAGCTTCCTGCCGTTCGTCCCGCCGCTGACGATCGAGCCGGAGTGGATCATCGCGGGCGTCCTGCCCCCTCTGCTTTATTCGGCGTCGGTGTCGATGCCCGCGATGGAGTTCCGGCGCGAGTTCACCGCGATCGGCGGGCTGTCGGTCCTGCTGGTGATCGTCAGCTCGGTCATCCTCGGCCTGTTCTTCGCCTGGGTGATCCCCGGCATCGGCATCGCGTGGGGCATCGCCCTCGGCGCGATCGTGAGCCCGACGGATGCGGTGGCGACCTCCATCGTGAAACGCTCGGGGGTCTCGCCGAGGGTCGTGGCGATCCTGGAGGGGGAGAGCCTGCTGAACGACGCGAGCGCTCTGGTGCTGCTGCGGACCGCCATCGCCGCGGCGGCTGCGTCGTTCTCGCTCGGCGGGTTCATCGGATCGTTCGCGTACTCGGTGGCGGTGGCGGTGGTGCTCGGCTGGGCGGTCGGGCGGCTGAACCTGATCGTGCGGGCGAAGGTCACGGACGCGACAGTGAACACGGTGCTGTCGTTCACCGTGCCGTTCCTCGCATCCATCCCGGCTGAGGCGCTCGGCGCATCCGGTCTGGTGGCCGCCGTCGTGGCCGGGCTGATCACCGGCAGGCGCGCTCCCCGGGTGCTCTCCCCGCAGCACAGGCTCTCCGACGCCCAGAACTGGCGGACGGTCGAGCTGGTGCTCGAAGGGCTCGTGTTCCTCACGATGGGCCTGGAGCTCTTCGGCATCGTCACCGACGTGCAGAACGATCACGCCGGCTTCCTGCCCGCTGTGCTCGTCGGGCTGGGCGCGCTCCTGCTCACCGTCCTGGTGCGCGCGGCATACGTCGCCCCGCTGCTGGCGAGCCTGTCCCGCCGGGCCAGACGCGGCGAGAAGATGCGGCCGAGGATCGAGAGCATGCAGGGCAGCCTCACCGATCCAGAATCCGCGACGACGGCGCTCGCCAAACGCGGAGGCCCAGGCGCCAACCGCCAGCTGAGCGCGGCGGACGTCGGACGGTTCGCCACCAGGCTGCGCCGCACGATCGCGGACATCGACTACTTCAAGGCGGCACCCCTCGGCTGGCGGGAGGGCTCGATCGTCGTCTGGGCCGGGATGCGCGGGGCGGTCACGGTCGCGGCGGCGCAGACCCTGCCGCACGACGGCACCCCGAGCCGTTCCCTGCTGGTGCTCATCGCGTTCATCGTCGCTGCCGCCTCCCTGCTCATCCAGGGCGGGACGCTCGGCTGGGTGGTGCGCCTGGTGAAGCCGGCGCCGGTCGACGAGCAGCTGGAGCGCGAGGAGGAGATCCGCCGGATGACGCTGCTCAGGGATGCGGCGGAGACGGTGCCCCTGACCGCGCCGCTCGAACGCACCCCGGAGGCGTTCCTGGCCCAGAAGAAGGCGAGGCTCGACCGCATCCAGGCCCAGCGCAGCGCCCTCCTCGACGCCCGAGACGACGGCGCCTTCAGCGCCGACCTGCTCCTGAACGCCCTCAACAACCTCGACGCCGACCAGATCAGCATCGAGCTGAAAGGCGACCCGGTCGCCTGAGCTAGGCCGTCCCCCGCCCACCCCCACCCCCGCCGCTCCCAGGCCTCCGTTCGAGCGGAGATCACGCCCCACCCGGCCGAAAACTCCGCTGTTGCGGACTTTCCAGCGGCGTGTCGCTCGTCCCTTCCGGTTCAACACATCCGGCCCTTTTCCACAGATTGCCGGATGCGCCCGCGTCGCGCTCACCGTGCATCCACACTCGATGCATGCACACCTGGAATCTCAAGGAACTCGGCGGGATCGCGTCGCGGTCACAGCTCGCAGCGGCGGGCGCGTGGCCGCCTGAACTGACGCGTGCCGTGCGCGACGGAACGCTCGTGCGGGTTCGGCGGGGCCTATACGCCCTCCCGAACGCGCGCGGGCCCGCACTCGACGCCGCTCGCCGGGGCGGTCGCCTCAGTTGCGTCTCCGCGGCCAGAACCTACGGGTGGTGGGGAGGAATGGATGCGCGCACGCACCTCCGGGTTCCACCCACCGCGCATCTCACCGAGCCACGGTCGCCGTCCTGCGTGGTGCACTGGGCGGAGTCGCAACCCTGCCGCGACGTCTGGAGGGTGTCGAAAGCAGACTGCCTTCGGAGCGTCGTCCGCTGTGCAGACCAGGAGACGGCGATCGCTGTGCTCGACACGGCCTTGTCGGACGGAGCCGTGCGGATGCACGATTTGGTCGAGATATTCGCGGGCGAGCCGTCACGCTCGCGGGCGACGGCGCTCCTCGCTCGGCCGGGCTCGGATTCCGGGGTGGAGTCGATCGCCAGGCAGCGGCTGACGGCTGCCGGCTACACCGTCGAGCAGCAGATTCCCGTGCCTGGTGTCGGCAGAGTGGATCTGCGGGTGGACGGCTGGCTGTTCATCGAGCTCGACGGTTTCGAGTACCACCGCGATCGGGATGCGTTCGAGCGGGACCGAGCGCGGGACCTGGGACTCGCCGTGCTCGGCGCGGGCAGGTTGCGGTTCTCCGCCAAGCAGGTGCTCTCCGAGTGGGATTCGGTGCTGGACGGCATCCGGGCTGTCGTTCGGCAGGAGATGTCGCGAGACACGCCGATGGCTCGTCCGTTCGGGCGGAGAACGCAGCGTAAGGCTGCTGGTTTTCCGTTCGAGCGGAGCGCTGAGGGCAGGGGCGCTGGTCCTCCGTTCGAGCGGAAGGAGGACCAGCCCCACGAGCCTCAGACGATGTTGAGCAGGAGGTGGCCGGAGGAGACCGTCTCGCCGACGGCGGCGTTGATACCGGCCACGGTGCCGTCTTTGTGAGCGGTGAGCGGCTGCTCCATCTTCATGGCCTCGAGCACCAGCACGAGATCGCCCTTGACGACCTCGTCGCCGTCGGAGACCGCGAGCTTGACCACTGTCGCCTGCATCGGCGCGGTCACCGAGTCGCCGGTCGCGGTGTCGACGGCGTGCGCTCCGCCGCGGCGGCGAGGGGCAGGGCTGGTTGCGCCCGTGTCCGCTCCTCCGGTGAGGAGCTTCGCGGGGAGGGAGACCTCGATGCGCTTGCCCTCGACCTCGACCACGACGTTGCTGCGGCGCTCTGCGGGGGCCGCGTCACCGAGCTCGCCCGACCAGGGAGCGATGTCGCCCTGCCAGTCCGTCTCGATCCAGCGGGTGTAGATGGAGAACGGCTCGCCGTCCTGCGGTGCGAACGCGGGGTCGCGGACGATGGCGCGGTGGAACGGGAGCACGGTCGGCAGACCGGCGACCTCGAACTCGTCGAGGGCGCGGCGGGAGCGTTCGAGTGCTTCCTCGCGGCTCGCGCCGGTGACGATCAGCTTGGCGAGCATCGAGTCGAACGAGCCGCTGATCACGTCGCCGGCCTGGATGCCGCTGTCGACGCGGACGCCGGGGCCGCCCGGCGCCTTGAAGACGTGCACGGGGCCGGGCGACGGGATGAAGCCACGGCCGGCGTCCTCGCCGTTGATGCGGAACTCGAACGAGTGGCCGCGGGCGATCGGGTCGTCGTAGTCGAGTTCTCCGCCCTCGGCGATGCGGAACTGCTCGCGCACCAGGTCGATCCCGGTGACCTCTTCGGAGACCGGGTGCTCGACCTGCAGGCGGGTGTTCACCTCGAGGAAGGAGACCGTGCCGTCCTTGCCGATCAGGAACTCGCAGGTGCCGGCGCCCTGGTAGCCGACCTCCTTCAGGATGGCCTTGGATGCGCTGTAGAGCTGGTCGGTCTGCTCCTGCGTGAGGAACGGAGCCGGTGCCTCCTCGACGAGCTTCTGGTGCCTGCGCTGCAGGGAGCAGTCGCGCGTGGAGACGACGACCACATTGCCGTACGCGTCCGCGAGGCACTGCGTCTCGACGTGACGCGGCTGGTCGAGGTACTTCTCGACGAAGCACTCGCCGCGGCCGAACGCCGCGATGGCCTCGCGGGTCGCGGACTCGAAGAGCTCGGCGACCTCGTCGCGGGTGCGGGCGACCTTGAGGCCGCGTCCACCGCCGCCGAAGGCCGCCTTGATGGCGACCGGCAGACCGTGGATGTCGACGAAGTCGAGCACTTCGGAGGCGTCGGCGACCGGGTTCAGGGTGCCGGGAGCGAGCGGGGCGCCGACCTTCTCGGCCACGTGGCGGGCGGAGACCTTGTCGCCGAGGCGCTCGATCGCATCCGGGGACGGGCCGATCCAGGTCAGGCCGGCCGCGATGACGGCGCGGGCGAACTCGGCGTTCTCCGCGAGGAAGCCGTAGCCGGGGTGCACAGCGTCTGCGCCGGACCTGCGGGCGATGGAGAGCAGCTTGTCGATGACCAGGTACGTCTCCGCGCTGGTCGTGCCGTCGAGCGCGTACGCCTCGTCGGCGAGCCGGACGTGCATGGCGTCTCTGTCCTGGTCGGCGTAGACCGCGACAGACGCGATACCGCTGTCCTTCGCTGCGCGAACGACCCGGACGGCGATCTCGCCCCGGTTGGCGATGAGGACCTTGGTGATACGTGGCACAGTTTCCTAGCCTATTGCTCAGTCGGGGGAGCCTTTTGGGCGATCCCCACAAAAATGGTCGGGTCGGACGTGAGGTTGACTACAGTCGCCGGTTCCACAGGTCGGGCCAGTTCACGCCCAGCTCGACGAACAGTTCCCGCAGGGTGGAGAGGGAGAGCCCCACCACCGTACTCGGGTCGCCGTCGACCCTGGTGATGAACGGGCCGCCGAGGCTGTCGATCGTGAACGCTCCGGCCACCTCCAGCGGCTCGCCCGAAGCGATGTACGCGTCGATCTCGACGTCGGTGACGTCGGCGAAGGTCACGGAGGCGACCGCCGTGCGGCCGACGGCCTGGTTCTCGATGCCGTTCCTGTGGTCGATCAGCCAGTGGCCGGAGTGCAGACTGCCCGTGCGGCCGCGCTGCGCCAGCCAGCGGGTGCGTGCCGTCTCCGGCAGGTGCGGCTTGCCGTGGATCGCCCCGTCGAGCTCGAACGCGGAGTCCCCGCCGAGGATGAAGCCGTCGATGGGCTCGCCGTTCAGGTCGCCCCGCACCGCCTCGGCCTTGAGGCGGGCGAGCAGGTGCACCATCGCCTCCGGGGTCAGCGGGCCGTGCTCGGCCTCGGCGGCGAGGACGGCGGCGGGCTCGTCCACGTGCGACGGGACGACGATCGGCTCGATCCCCGCTGCGCGGAGCAGTGCGAGCCTGGCTGGTGAGGTTGATGCCAAGTAGAGGCGCATGGGTTCCTGTGGGATGCTCGACGGATGCCCCAGTTCGATGAGGTCGACCTCGACATTACCAACGTCGCCCACGGCGGCGTCTTCGTCGCCCGCCACGAAGGCCGCGTCGTCTTCGTGCCGGACACCCTTCCCGGTGAGCGCATCCGGGCCAGGATCACCGATCAGAAGCACGACAGCTTCTGGCGTGCGGAGACGCTCGAGGTGATCGAGGCCGCCCCCGAACGGCAGGAGCACGTCTGGGAGGCGGCGTCCATCCACCGCGAGCCGGGCAACAGGGCAGGAGGCGCCGAGTTCGGCCACATCAGGCTCGATCACCAGCGCGAGCTCAAGCGCCAGGTGATCGCGGACGCGATGCAGCGCATGGCGAAACTCGACACCGACGTGGTGGTCGAGCCTGTCGCCGGCGAGACCGCCGACGGCACGGGATGGCGCACCCGCGTCCGCCTTCAGGTCGACCGTTCCGGCGCCGTCGGGCCGTACGCCGCCCGCTCGCACACCGTCGTCCCGGTGACCGGCCTTCCCCTCGCCACGGCGCTCGTCGACGAGACGGCTCCGTTCGGCCAGACCTTCCCCGGCGCGGAGTCCGTGGATGTGGTCGCCACGGGCACCGGCGCCGCCCACCTCCTCGTCAACGAGGCTCCCGTGAAGCGCGGCAGGAAACTCGTCCGTCCCCGCCAGCGCCCCGTGCCCATCCGGGAGATCGTCGGCGACCGCGAGTTCCAGCTGGATGCGCGCGGCTTCTGGCAGGTGCACCGCGCGGCCGCCGCCACCCTCACCGAGGCCGTGCAGACGGCCGTCGAAGAGGCGCTGTTCGACCCGCGCGCCGCCAACCTCGACCTCTACGGCGGCGTCGGGCTGCTCGCGGCGGCCATCGGCGACCGTTTCGGGTCGACGCTGCGGATCACCTCGGTCGAGAGCGACGAGGCCGCGACGGACAACGCCGCGGAGAACCTGGCCGACTGGCTCGGCGCATCCGTCGTCACCGACAGGGTGGAGCGCTTCGTGCAGCGACTCGCCGGGGAGGCGTCCGCCGTCGAGCGGGCACGCCTGCGCGCGGCGACGGTCGTCCTCGACCCTCCGCGCTCGGGTGCCGGCCGCCAGGTGGTCGACGCGATCGCATCGCTCGCCCCCGCGCAGATCGTCTACGTCGCCTGCGATCCCGTGGCCCTCGCCCGCGACGTGGCCCTGTTCGCCGAGCGGGGATACCCGCTGCGCACGCTGCGCGCGTTCGACCTGTTCCCGAACACGCACCACGTCGAGGCCGTCGCCACGCTGGCGCCGTGAGCGCGTCAGTGCATCATCGCCCCACTACGATGGTCAGCATGGTGCGGGTGGCAATCGTCGATGATCACGAGTCCGTGCGTCTGGGCCTCAAAGCGGCCTGTCAGGACGCGGGCTACGAGGTGCTCGTCACCGCGCCCACCGTCGACGAGTTCGTAACACTGCTCGGCGCGCAGGAGTGCGACGTCGTCGTGCTCGACCTCTCCCTCGGCGACGGGTCGAAGGTCACCGATAATGTGAAGCGCGCCCAGGCGACAGGGGCGGCCGTGCTGGTCCACAGCATCGCCGACCGGGTCGCCAGCGTGCGCGAGGCGCTCGCCGCCGGTGCTGCCGGCGTCATCCCGAAGTCGTCCCCGACGACCACCGTCATGAACGCGATCAAGACGGTCGCGAGCGGCGATGTGCTCAACAACCTCGAGTGGGCGACGGCGATCGACGCGGACAGCGATTTCGCCAAGGCCCAGCTCGGCCGCCGCGAACGGGATGTGCTGCACCTGTATGCCTCCGGCCTTCCGCTCAAGGCGGTCGCGGCGCAGCTCGGCATCGCCAACTCGACCGCCCGCGAATACCTCGACCGCATCCGGGTGAAGTACGTGGAGGTCGGTCGTCCGGCACCCACCAAGGTCGACCTGCTCCGCCGTGCCGTCGAAGACGGAATCCTGCCCGGGCTCGACCCCGACACGGGCAATGAGCGCAAGTAGCGCGCCACCGCGGACCGCCCCTCCCGAGGCGTCCCAACCGCGCAATCCGATCAGCCGCGAGCGGTTCGAGCGCATCGCCGGCCGCAGCGTGTCGGCCTTCGGCCTGGTGTTCGGCCTGCAGACCATCCCGACCGCGCTCGGGCAGTTGCCCGGGCTCCGGTCCCCGTGGGGCCTGATCGAGATCGTCGTCGTCTTCGGCGGCCTCGCTGCGATCGTGCTGCTCGCCATCGTGCAGCGGTTCGTGAAGGCGGCGATGGCGACGCTGTCCGTCGTCTACTTCGCGGCGATCGTCACCTGGCCGCTGCTCGCCCTCGACTCGCACTCGTTCGCGGCGGACAAGCCGTGGGTGTGGTTCCTCTGCTCGGTGTTCACCGCGTTCGCCGCCGTGGCGTTCCCGCTCTGGCTGGCGACCGCGTACACGTTCATCACGCCGATCGCATACGGCATCGTGCGCGCGCTGCCCGCCGGGGGAGGGGTCGGTGCAGAGCTGGCCGGTCTCGACGCGCTGTACGCGATCATTCTGGGCGGCGTGATCCTGGTCATCATCGCGATGCTGCGGCAGGCCGCATCCACGGTCGACACCGCGCAGAGCCAGGCGCTCGCCAAGTACGCCAACGCCGTGCGCCAGCACGCCACCGAGGTCGAGCGTGTCCAGGTGGATGCGATCGTGCACGACAGCGTCCTGACCACCCTGCTCTCCGCAGCCAGCGCCCGCACGCCGGAGGCGAAGGAGCTCGCAGCGCGGATGGCCTCCGACGCCATCGGCCACCTGCACGCAGCGGAGGCGTCGAGCCCGGAGGACCAGTCCCTGGTCGGACTCGACCGGCTGAGCGAGCGCATCTTCACGGCGGCCAACGCCTTCTCGTCGCCGTTCGAACTGGATGTGCGCGACGTGGAGGTGCACGTGCTGCCCGTGAACGTCGCGGAGGCCGTCTACTCCGCCACCGTGCAGGCGATGGTGAACAGCATGCAGCACGCCGGCACCAAGGATGTGCGTCGCACCCTCTCGATCCGCGGCGGCAGCCCGCAGGCGACCGTCCACATCGTGGTGGCGGACACCGGGCGCGGCTTCTCGGCCGCCGACGTCCCCGCCGAGCGGCTGGGGCTGCGGGTGAGCATCAGGGAGCGCCTGTCGAAGGTGGGCGGTCACGCGCGCATCGAATCGGCGCCGGGTGAGGGCACGACGGTCACGATCCTGTGGCCGTCGTCGGAGAGCGATGCGGAGGTGCGCGGATGATCACGCTGCCCCGGTTCCTCTTCCTCGGACTCGGTGCGCTGTTCTCGGCGTACCACCTGTTCCTCGCGCTGTCGTCGCTGTCGACGCCCGTCAACCCGGGGCCGCCGATCGCCGCGATGATCCTGTACGGGGTGGCGACGGTGATCAGCCTCTGGCCGACCAGCCCCACCAAGATGCCGCTCTGGCTCGCGGCGTTCGACCTCGCGGTGTGCGTCGCCATCCCGATCCTGGTGACCAGCCAGCTCGACCCGGCGAAGGACAACGGCTACGCCACCTGGTACGTGGCGGCCGTCGGCACGCTGATGACGATCGCCGCGGTGCGCAGACAGCAGTTCGCGGCCTGGGTGGGCGTCGGCTACCTGGCGGTGCAGACCATCGTCTGGGCCGGTATCCCCGCGCTGGCGGGCCTCGGGGTGATCGGCTCCGTGGTGTGGGTCGGCGTCGCGGTCGTGATCTCCGGCTCGCTCGCGAAGGCCGGCAGGGACGCCCTACAGTTCGCCCGCGCGGAGCGGGAGGCCACCGAATGGCAGGCGGCCCAGGAAGCGCACGTCATGGAGCGCCAGCTGCGCCTGCGGCAGACCTACCGGGTGGCAGCGCCGATGCTCGCCGAGATCGTGCGCCGCGGGGGAGACCTGACGGAGGCCGAACGGCGGGAGTGCCGCTACCTCGAAGGTGCGATCCGCGACGAGATCCGTGGCCGCAGGCTGCTCAACGACGACGTGCGCCGCCAGGTGATGGATGCGCGCCGCCGCGGAGTCGTCGTCAGCCTCCTCGACGAGGGCGGCATCGACGACCTCGACCAGCACGCTCTCGACGGCGTGCTGCGTCGCCTGGCGGACGCCATCCGGGGCACCACGACGGACAAGCTGATCGTGCGCACGGTTCCGCGGTCGTCGAAGACGGCGGTGACGGTGGTGGGGCTGCGCATGTCGGACGACGGCAACGCCAACGCGCTCGGCGCGGACACCGAGGACGACGAGGTCGACCTCTGGCTGGAGATCCCGCGGCCCGTGCACGAGTCCTGACCCGGCTCTCGGCGGTTCGTTCGGGCGGAGATTTGGCGCGCCACGCCGCGCGCGTCTCCGCAACGGCGGAGATTCGGAGAGATGGCGCGCGTTCTCCGCGTGAGCGGACGCGGCGCGGACGATGGAGGATGCGGGCGGCGAAGGGCGAACGCGCCCAGACATGGAGAAAGGGGCCGACACCCGAATTGTCGGCCCCTTTTCAAACCCCGAGTCAGGGCGACAACCCGAATATCGCCCTGACTCGCCCCCAAAACACTCGCCCGCTTACCCTAGTCGGCGAGTGATTGGCGGTGTGACTCACGAGGAGAGACACCTAGCACTATCTATATTGGCGATGCCGATGACAGATAAATAGTCGTCATTTTGGAGGACATGGGGGACAATCGTGTCCCCTGCGCCTCCGGACGCCGCGAATTGGTGCTTGTCCCGCACTCGGGGGACGGTGCCCCCGGGGTACATCACCCGCATTCGTCAGCCGGCGAACGAGCGCCATGACCCCGGGCCGGGCGTCAACGGCGTGCGCAGCGCGCGCTGGCTGCGTGCCCAGGCGTCCGGTCCCGCCGGCGGGCGTGCATCCCGTGCAGCGGCCTCCGCCTCGGCGATGGCGGCCGTGAGCACGGCGGTCACCGCGGCGACCTCCTCCGGCGTCACGCCGCGCGTGACGAACCGGATGCTGTCTGGCTCGATCGTCACAGCGGGATGTTCCCGTGCTTCTTGGGCGGCATGGATGCGCGCTTGGTGCGCAGCGCCCGCAGCGCCTTGATGACGGACACGCGGGTCGCGGCAGGCTCGATCACGCCGTCCAGCTCGCCGCGCTCGGCGGCGAGGAACGGGCTGGCCACGTTGTACGTGTACTCGTTCGCGAGCTTCGTGCGGACCGCCGCGACATCCTCGCCGGCCTCCTCCGCACGCTTGATCTCGCCGCGGTACAGGATGTTGACGGCGCCCTGGCCGCCCATCACGGCGATCTCCGCCGTCGGCCAGGCCAGGTTGATGTCCGCACCGAGCTGCTTCGAGCCCATGACGATGTACGCGCCGCCGTACGCCTTGCGGGTGATGATCGTGACGAGGGGCACGGTGGCCTCCGCGTACGCGTAGAGCAGCTTCGCTCCTCGGCGGATCACGCCCGTCCACTCCTGGTCGGTGCCGGGAAGGTAACCGGGCACATCCACCAGGGTGAGGATCGGGATGCTGAACGCGTCGCAGAAGCGCACGAACCGGGAGGCCTTCTCCCCGGCGTCGATGTTGAGCGTTCCGGCCATCGCGCTCGGCTGGTTGGCGACGATGCCGACGGAGTGGCCTTCGACGCGGGCGAAGCCGATGACGATGTTCGGTGCGAACAGCGGCTGGATCTCGAGGAACTCGCCGTCGTCGACGACGCCCTCGATGATGGACTTCACGTCGTACGGCTGGTTGGGCGAATCCGGGATGATCGTGTTGAGCTTGCGGTCGGCGTCCGTCAGCTCCAGCTCCGGCTCCGCGGCGAACACCGGCAGCTCGCCGAGGTTGTTCTGCGGCAGATAGCTGAGCAGGGTGCGCGCGTAGTCGAGCGCGTCCTCCTCGTCGCTCGCGAGGTAGTGCGAGACGCCGGAGATCTTGTTGTGCGTCAGTGCGCCGCCGAGCTCCTCGAAGCCGACGTCCTCGCCGGTGACCGTCTTGATGACGTCTGGTCCGGTGACGAACATGTGGCTCGACTTGTCGACCATGATGACGAAGTCGGTGAGGGCAGGGGAGTAGACGGCGCCGCCGGCGGCAGGCCCCATCACGATGGAGATCTGCGGGATGACACCGGACGCCTGGGTGTTGCGGCGGAAGATCTCGCCGTACTTGCCGAGCGCGACGACACCCTCCTGGATGCGCGCTCCGCCGGAGTCGAGGATGCCGATCATCGGGACGCCGGTCTTGAGCGCGTGATCCATGACCTTGATGATCTTCTCGCCGGCCACCTCGCCGAGCGAGCCGCCGAAGATGGTGAAGTCCTGGCTGAACACGGCCACGTTGCGACCGTGGATGGTGCCGACGCCGGTGACGACCGCGTCACCGTACGGACGCTTGTTCTCCATGCCGAAGGCGTGGGTGCGGTGACGGACGAACTCGTCGAACTCCACGAACGATCCGTGGTCGAGCAGCAGGTCGATGCGCTCGCGGGCGGTGAGCTTGCCCTTGGCGTGCTGCTTCTCGATGGCGGACTGACCGCTCGCGGTCACGGCCTCGTGGAAGCGCTCCTTGAGGTCGGCGAGCTTGCCTGCTGTGGTGTGGAGATCGGCAGTCTGTCCATGTTCTGTGTCGGTCACGCCGTTCACTCTACCTGCCAGCAGAAGGGCGGTGGCGTTGAGGATTCCCTACAAGAGTCCGTCGGCTGCGTGTGCAGTGTCGCGGGTCTCACCGGGATGCGGCGCTTCGTCTCTGCGCACGCCATCGACGATGCGGGTGACGTGGCCCATGACGATTCCCGCCCCGATCAGGACGCTGCCCAGCGGCGCAATGATCAGGCCGACGGCGCGGACGGCGAAGTCGAACCCGAGCAGGATGTCCTGATCCATGCCGAGGGCCGTGGTGCTCGCGGCTGCGATGGAAAACCCGAGCGCGGGCAGTACGAGTTGCAGGACGGCTCCGGCGCAGGCGAGAACGATGCCGAGAACCAGAATGGCCTTCGGGCGAGGGCGCGCGTTCACGCTCAGGCCCGCCAGAGGTATGCCACGCCGGTGGCCCAGGACATGGACGATCCTTGCATCTGGGTGTACGCGAGGGTGTTGCCCCACGGTACGAGGAAGGTCGCTCCGCCACCGCATCCCGTGGAATACCAGGAGGCTCCGTTGCCGGCGTTGAACCCGCGCGCTCTCGTGCACAGATGGACGTCCGAGGTGTTCTCCCAGACGTACTCCCGCCGATAGCCGGGGTAGCCGATCACGGCGCACCCCTGCACGCTCGTCGCCCAGGTGTTGGCGATCCCACCGACACTTCTGACCTTCTGGCCGCACCCGGTCCTGCTCGTCCTGATCGCGAGGGTGTCGAGGGACCCCTGCCTATCGGCCTCCTGGATGGCCTCCGCCACTTCCAGCGCTTTGCCGGCCCTGACGTCCACGACGAGCTCTGCACCTGACGGCGTCGCAACGACAAGGGGACCCTCAAACGTTGTGGGGTCGATCGCGCCGTTCTCCTGTTGGGCAGTTTCTGGCGCGAACGCGACGGAGTCATCGCTTGCCGTCGCGGGTAGCGCAGAGGAGAACAGAAGGGCCGCCGTGCAGCCCACAATCAAGGCCGCACGAGCGCCCGAGTTCCTACGGAAGACGAACATCATTGTCACACCTTTCATGCAATATGTAGCCATAAGAGTGCCAGATACCATCATGTTCTGCAAGCGCTGGTATCGCACGCCGTCCCGCTGGCAGACTGGGGCAATGGAGTTCCGTCGCAGTCGCGCAATCGTCCCCGTCCTCGATGTGCTCGAGGAGGCGGGGTCGACGAACGACGTGCTCGTCTCCCGCGCTGCCGGGCTGCCAGACCTCGCCGTCGTGCTCACCGACAACCAGACCGGCGGACGCGGGCGGCTCGGCCGGGTGTGGGTGTCTCCTCCCGGCAAGGCCATCGCCGTCTCCGTGCTGATCAAGCCCAGCGGGCTCCCCGTCGAGTCGTTCGGCTGGTTCCCGCTGATCGCCGGGCTCGCCATGAGCAGGGCGCTCTCGCCGCTCGTGCCCGGCGCCGTCGAGGTGAAGTGGCCGAACGACGTGCTCATCGACGGCAGCAAGGTCTGCGGCATCCTCACCGAGCTCCTGCCCGACCTGTCCGGTCTCGTCATCGGTTCCGGCGTCAACCTCACGCTCAGCGCCGACGAACTCCCCACCGAGACCTCCACCTCCCTGCTGGTCGCCGGGGCGACCGACATCGACGTGGATGCGGTGCTCGCGGCATACCTCCGGCACCTGATCACCCTCTACCGCGAGTTCGAGACCGCGGGAGGCGACCCGGTCACGAGCGCTGTCAGGGACGAGGTGGCAGAGGCGTGCCACACCATCGGCCGCAGCGTGCGGGTGCTGCTGCCCTCTGGAGACGATCTGCTCGGGACGGCGGTCGGGATCGACGAGGACGGACGGCTCCTGGTCGAGACCGATGCCGGGATCACGGCTGTCGCGGCGGGCGACGTGACCCACCTGCGGTATTAATTGGTCATGAGCAACACGCCCCCCGATTCAGGAGCGCCCGCTGCGCCTCCCGAGCGCATCGTGGCGCGGCTGCGCTCGAACGCCCGGGCGATGTTCTGGCCGAGCATCGTCCTGATCGCCGCCTGCGGAGCGCTCGGCTACTTCGCCGGCCGGTTCGACGAGGTGTGGGAGATCGTGCTGCTCTGGTCGGCCGCCGCCGCCGTCATCCTGCTGCTGTTCCTGCTCCCGCTGGCCTCGTGGCTGAGCAGGAGGTACACGATCACCACCAGGCGGATCATCCTGCGCCACGGCTTCTTCGTGCGGGTGCGCCAGGAGCTGCTGCACAGTCGCGGCTACGACGTGACGGTCAAGCGCAACTGGCTGCAGAGCGCGTTCCGGTCGGGGGATGTGCGCATCAACTCCGGCCTCGAACGCCCGGTCGTACTGAAGGACGTCCCGAAGGCCGACGCCGTCCAGCGCGCGCTGAACGACCTGATGGACCACGCGCAGACCGTGGTGGCCGTGCGCAGGCAGCAGTCGGAGTCAGTCTCGGACGAGACCACCGTCTGGGGTTCCCGGTAGCGGGGTAGCACCCGTGAGCACCGGCTCCGTGGTGGTGGTCGCCGCATCGCGGCCGCCGCGGTGCGGTGCGAACACCCACCAGCGGTAGAACGCGAACCGGAACACCGTGCCGAGCGCGAGTCCGACGACGTTGTTCGCGATGTTGTCGGCGAGGCGGCTGTCGAAGCCGAGGACGACGCGGGACACGTAGACGCAGAGCACAGGGATGACGAGCCCGCAGATGCTCACGATCAGGAACTCGACACCCTCGCGGGCGACGTTCGACCTGCGCTCCTTGGCGAACGCCCAGTAGCGGTTGCCGACGTAGTTGGTGGCGATGGCGACGGCGTTGGCGATGACCGTCGCGACCAGCGCACCCCCGTGCGACGCGGACATCGGCGTGAGCAGCAGCAGGTTGAACACGGCGAGGTTCACCACCACGCCGACAGCCCCGACCGCGCCGAACTTCGCCAGCTGCGGCAGCAGCCGCGAGCGGCGGGTTGCCGGGGGAGTGTCGATCGTCATGCGTCCAACCTGATCTGCGCGAAGATAGATGAGTGCGTGGCGAGCATACGCGCGAACGGTATCCCCAGTCTGGGAGTTGCCCCCACCCACCCTGAAGAGTATCGAGGAGACGATCAGATGGCGAAGAACACGGTCGGCGTTATCGGCGGAGGGCAGCTGGCCCGCATGATGGTCCCTCCCGCCATCGAACTCGGGATCGACATCCGCGTGCTCGAAGAGGCGGAGGGGATGAGCGCCGAGATCGCCGCGACCGGCGTCGGAGACTACCGCGACCTCGACACCGTCCTGGCGTTCGCCGAGACCGTGGATGTGATCACCTTCGACCACGAGCACGTCCCCCCGGCGATCCTCCGTGAGCTGGTCTCGCGCGGCATCGAGGTGCACCCGGGTCCGGATGCGCTGCTCTACGCCCAGGACAAGCTTCAGATGCGCGCCAAGCTCACCGAGCTCGGCCTTCCCGTCCCGGACTGGGCGGCCGTCGAGTCCGCCGACGAGCTGGGAGCGTTCCTCGCCGACCACGGTGGCCGCGCCGTCGTGAAGACCGCCCGCGGCGGCTACGACGGCAAGGGCGTCCGCGTCGTCTCGGAGGCGGCAGAGGCCGACGACTGGTTCCTCGCGCTCGCCGAGGACGGCAGGGGAGGGGCGCTCCTCGTCGAGGAGCTCGTCTCGTTCAGCAGGGAACTCGCCCAGCTGGTGGCCCGCCGCCCGTCCGGCGAGATGAAGACCTGGCCGGTGGTCGAGACCGTTCAGCGGGACGGCGTCTGCGCAGAGGTCATCGCTCCGGCCCCCGGCTCGAGCGGCCGTGCCGCCGACCTCGCCGCGGAGATCGCGCGCACCATCGCGGACGGTCTCGGCGTCACCGGAGTGCTCGCCGTCGAGCTGTTCGAGACGACGGACGGACGCATCCTGGTCAACGAGCTGGCGATGCGCCCGCACAACAGCGGCCACTGGTCGATCGAGGGCGCCGTCACCAGCCAGTTCGAGCAGCACCTGCGCGCCGTGCTCGACCTTCCGCTCGGGTCGACGGAGACGCGCGACGACTGGTCGGTGATGATCAACATCCTCGGCGGCCCGGCTTCCGGATCGCTGCAGGACAGGTACCCCGCTGCGCTCGCCGCACATCCGAGGGCCAAGTTCCACGGCTACGGCAAAGACCCGCGACCCGGCCGCAAGGTCGGTCACGTCACGGTCGGCGGGGACGACCTGGACGACGTGGCGTACCAGGCGAGAGCGGCCGCGGCCTTCTTCGCGGACTGACGCAGCCTCCACAGACTGACGCAGCGCGGGGCGTGCCGTCCGGGCACCGGGCCGGAGCGCATCTAGCATGGTGGTCATGCCCGCAGCCTCCACCAACCCGCTCGTCTCCGTGGTGATGGGGTCGGACTCCGATTGGTCGGTGATGCAGGACGCATCACGGCTCCTCACCGAGTTCGGCGTCGACCACGAGGTCGAGGTCGTCTCCGCCCACCGCACTCCGGAGAAGATGATCGACTTCGGAAAGCGCGCAGCATCGCGCGGTGTGAAGGTGATCATCGCCGGAGCGGGAGGGGCGGCCCACCTGCCGGGGATGCTCGCGGCCGTCACGACGCTGCCCGTCGTCGGCGTCCCCGTGCCGCTCGCCAGGCTCGACGGCCTGGACTCCCTGCTGTCGATCGTGCAGATGCCGGCGGGGGTCCCCGTCGCCACCGTGTCGATCGGCGGCGCACGGAACGCCGGACTGCTCGCGGTCAAGATCCTCGCCACCTCCGACAACGCGCTCGCGTCTGAGCTCGAGACGTTCGCGGCCGACCTCGAGGCCAGCGTCGAAGAGAAGAACCGGGCCCTCCAAGCAAAGCTATGAGCATCGCGACCCCACTGCGGCACCCGGATGTGTCGTCCGCTCCGATCATGACGAAGCGGGCCTGGTGGCTCGTGGGCCTGAACGTGCTCCTGCCCGGATCCGCCCAGGTGGTCGCGGGCAACAGGACGCTCGGCCGCGTCGGCATCGTCGCCACGCTGCTGCTCTGGCTGCTGGCGATCGTCACCCTGGTCGTCTATCTGATCTCGCCGTCGAGCGTGTACACGCTGTTCACCCAGACCGCCGGGCTGCTCGTGCTGCAGGTCATGCTCGTGGCGTACGCGGTGCTGTGGATCGTGCTCACCCTCGACACGCTCCGGCTCGTGCGGCTGGTCAAGGCCCGCCCGAACGCGCGCGGCTGGATCGCGGCGTTCGCCGTGATCGTGCTGGTGGGGCTCACCGGCACGGCCGGCTACGCATCCATCGTCGCCGGATCGGCGAGGGGCGCCCTCGGCGACATCTTCTCTGCCGGCCCGTCGCAGCCGCCCGTGAACGGCCGGTACAACATCATGCTGCTCGGCGGCGACGCCGGACCGGACCGCGACGGCCTGCGCCCGGACAGCATGTCGGTCGTCAGCATCGACGCGAGCACCGGCCAGGCGGTCACCATCGGCCTGCCGCGCGACCTCGACCCCGTTCCCTTCCCGGCGAAGTCGCCGCTGCACACGCTGTACCCGGACGGCTACGGCTACGAGGACCGCTGCGACGTCGACGTCTGCCAACTCAACTCGATCTACACCGAGGTGGAGCTCTACAAGCCCGATCTCTACCCGAACGCGAAGAAGAACAACAGCGAGCCGGGCATCGAGGCGATGCGGGATGCGCTGGAGGGCGCGACAGGGCTCACCATCCAGTACTACGTGCTGATCGACATGCAGGGCTTCTCCGACCTGATCGACGCGCTCGGCGGCGTCGACATCACCGTCACCGACCGCGTCCCGATCGGCGGCGACGAAAACCTCAACGGTGTCGCGGAGTGGATCGAGCCCGGGGTGCACCACATGGACGGCTACCACGCCCAGTGGTACGCCAGGGCGCGTCACGGGTCGAGCGACTACGACCGCATGGCCAGGCAGCGCCAGCTCCAGGATGCGATCCTCAAACAGGTCAACCCGGTCAACGTGGTGAGCAAGTTCCAGGACATCGCGCATGCGGGCGCCCAGGTGATGAAGACCGACATCCCGCAGTCGATGCTCGGTTACTTCGTCGACCTGGGGATGAAGACGAAAGCGCTGCCGGTGAAGCAGCTCGAACTCGTGCCGCCCACCATCGACCCCGAGAACCCCGACTACGGGCAGATCCACGGGCTCGTGCAGCAGGCGGTCGCCCCTACCACGCCGAAGCCCTCCGGCAAATAGGTCGGCGCGCAGCTCACAGCTGACCCCTGAACAGGTCACAGGAACCCGTGAGGCGCACGGGGTACCGTGGTCGGCCTATGTCGAGTACTGGTGTGAATGTGACGAAAAAAACGGGTGGACGGCTGGCCTCCCTCGATGGACTTCGAGGGGCGGCGGCGCTGATCGTGGTGCTGCACCACGCGATGTACACGAACCCCAACTTCCCCGGCACACCGGGCGGGGGCACGGCTCCGACCGGCTCTCCGATGTGGTGGATCAGCTACACGCCGCTGAAGCTGTTCACGGCCGGCTGGGAGTCGGTCATCGTCTTCTTCGTCCTCTCCGGCCTCGTCGTGACCCTGCCCGTCGTCCGCAAGCGCGGGTTCGACTGGATCGCGTACTTCCCCCGCCGCGCTGTTCGGCTGATGGTGCCTGTCATGGCGTCCGTGCTGCTCGCGGCCGGGTTCGTCGCGGCCATCCCGCAGGTGAGCACCCAGCCGAAGGGCACCTGGCTCAGCGACTCGTCGACGCCGGCGTTCAGCTGGGAGTACATCGTCAAGGCCTGGGACCTGCTCGGCGGAGACGGCCAGATCAACAACCCGCTCTGGTCGTTGCGCTGGGAGCTGATCTTCTCGCTCGCGCTTCCGGTGTTCGCCATCGCGGCCATCGCGGTGCGCCGCTGGTGGCTGGGCGGCCTCGCCGCCGCCGTGCTGCTCACCTGGCTGGGCGTCCGGACGGACGCCGGCGCACTGTCCTACCTGCCCGCGTTCTTCGTCGGGGCCGTGCTGGCCGTTCGCCTGGACTCGGTGCGGATCTTCGCCGAGCGCCTGAACGCGCGCCGCATCCGGCACCTGGTGTGGGCGGCGATGACGCTCGGCAGCGGCGCGCTGATGATCGCTCCGTGGCTGTTCGGGCCCGGTGTCGCCGACCTGCCGGAGCTCGTGGCCGTTCTCAAGGGGCTGATGCCGCTCGCCGCCGCCGGACTGGTGGTCGCCGCGATCGGCTGGAAGCCGCTGCACGCCCTCTTCGAGTCGCGCCCGCTGCAGTACGCGGGAACCATCTCGTTCAGCCTGTACCTGGTGCACGTGCCGATCCTGATCTTCAGCACGTACCTGTTCGCCGGACAGGCCTGGTATGTGCCGCTGCTGTTCGGCATCCCGCTCGCCGTGCTCGTCGCCATCGGCTTCACCTGGCTGATCGAGCAGCGCAGCCACGGCTGGTCGCGCGCCGTCGGCGCCTGGGCGTCCGAGCGCTACCGCGCCTGGTTCGGCCCCGAGCAGGCGAGCGAAGCCGCAGGGACGACCGAGCAGGCCGCCGTGGGGTCAGGCGCGCGAATCGGACGCTAGCTCGCGCGCCGGGGTCTGCTGCGCATCCGGTGCAGCCGCTGCTGCCGTCTCTCCGGAGCCGCGGTGCGCGAAGCCGCGTGCTACAGCCGCTCCGGTGATCTTCGACAGTGTGTGCGAGCGCTTCTCGATGAGCCAGTAGAAGGCGGCGGCGACCGCGATGGCGGTCACCACGGCGAGCATGCCGACCACCGGAAGCGAGAGGGACGGGAAGAGGTAGTAGAACGTCAGGATGATCGGGACGTGCACGAGGTAGAGGCTGAACGACACCATGCCGGCCCAGCGCAGCGGGCCCACGGACAGCAGCCACGCCAGCGGCGACCACTCCAGGCAGCAGATCACGATGATCAGCGCCGCCACCGGCTGGAATCCTGCCAGCCACATCGCCGGGATGGGCGTGAGCGCCGGGAACAGCCAGGTGCCGATCAGCAGCAGAAGCGACGCCACGAACACGACGGCCCAGACCACGTGCCCGATGCGCCACGACGAGATGGCGGCGCCGATGGCCTGGATGCGCGGGAACAGTGCGGCGGCCAGCGCGCCGACGAAGAAGGCGGGGAGGTAGCGGAAGCTCTGCGCCTGCGAGTCGATGCCGAGGAACGTGGATGCGACGGCCAGGGCGAGCACGAGCGGCCAGAACCGCTTGAGCACGACGGCGAGGCCGACGAAGAGCGCGAGCGCCATCGAGAACGCCATCTCCCAGAAGATGGACCACAGCGGATTGTTGAGCGTCACATCCGGCATCAGCGGGTCGATGTTGACGAGGAACCGCTCGATGCTGAGCGGATGCACGCTCGTCGACGCCGCCCAGGAGCTCGTCCCGAATCGCGGGATCTGCGGCACGAGGAGGGCGAGCCCTGCTGCGAACACGAGTGAACAGAGCACGGGCAGGCCGATGCGCACGAGGCGGCGGGGGAAATACGCCATCCAGTCGAACTCGCGCGGTCTGAGCACGGGAAGGCTCAGCACGAAGCCGCTGAGCACGAAGAAGATGATCACGGCTTCCGGGCCGGCCGTCAGGAGCTTCAGCGGGGAGTGGCTGAACCACCACGCCAGCGACCCCTCTGCCGGAAGGTCCCCGCCCATGTACGTCGCCGCGAAAGGCTGGTACAGCAGGCTCACGTGGTGCGCGACCACGATCAGAGCGGCGACGCCGCGGAGCCCGTCGAGGGAGGTGAGGCGGCGAGAAGAGGAAGACATGACCGGGTCAGAATAGCAACGACGGCCTGGACAGTCTCCGAGCGCGCCGTGCCGGGGTGCCTACAGGTCGGCGTGCAGCTGCCAGACGCGCTCTGCCGAGTCGCGCCAGCTGAACGCGCGGGCGCGGTCGGCGGCCAGGATGCCGAGCCTGCTGCGCAGCTCGTCGTCGGTCAGCACCCGGCCGATGGCCGCCGCGAGCCGCTCGGAGTATGCGGGGTCGTCCGGGGTGTCCGGTCGCTCAACCGCGAGCCCTGCACCCGCTGCGACCTCGACCAGGGCGGGGTCGTCGGAGTGGATCACGGGCAGGCCGAACTTGAACGCCTCGACGATCGGCAGCCCGAATCCCTCCGCCAGGCTGGGGAAGACGAACACCGTCGCGCGGTCGAGGGCGACAGCGAGGTCGGCGTCGTCCAAGTGGCCGAGTGCGCGCACCCTGTCCTCCGGGAGCCCGGCCGCAGCAGCGACCCCGGTGGCAGAGCCGTCGCCGTACCTGTCCGGTCCGGCGATGATGAGCGGGATGTCCTGGGCGTCCGGCAGGGCGACGGCGCGGATGAGCGGCGCGATGCCCTTGCGCGGCATGATCGAGCCGAGCGTGAGCGCGTATCGCTCGGGGAGCCCGAGCCTGGCCGCGCGCTCGTCGGCGTCCGCGGGGAGGCGCAGCGTCGTGGCCGGGGCACCTCCGATGACGCGCACCCTGTCGCCGAAGTCGATGAACTCGCCGAGCTGGTCCGCGATGGCGTGTGTCGGCACCACGATGGCGTCCGCGTGCTTGCGGGCGCGCTTGGCCATCGCCTTGTGCCAGAGGGCGTTGGCGGAGCCGAGCGATTCCGGGTGCAGCCAGGGGAGCACGTCGTGGATGGTCACCGCGATCTGGTCACCGTCGTTGACCCTGTCGTGCTTGCGCAGCGGAGCCAGCAGGCTGGGTGCGTGCACCATGCCGCTCACCCCGCCGAGCTTGAGGCCGGACTGCCAGGCCATGACGAGTTCGCGCCTGCCCATCGGCAGGGTGGTGATCGCCGCGATGCCGGGGAGGCGCATCCGGAGGTCGTCGACGATGTCGTCGGAGACGTTGGGGACGATGCCCTCGACCTGGCACCCCGCCGGCGCTGTGGCGATGAGCTGCCTGGTCAGTTCCTCGGTGTACCTGCGCGCCCCGCCGGGGGCGTCGCCGATGAGCTCATCAACGACCACTCTCAGGGTTGTCATGCTGCTCCAGAACTCCGTGACGCGCTGCGTCTGCCAGTGCTTCGTCCCACGCGCGCATGGGCTCGAGGCCGGCGGCGCGCCATGCCTCGTGACCGAGCACCGAGTACGAGGGCCGAGGTGCAGGGCGGGCGAACGCGGAGCTGTCGGTCGGTGTGACCCTATCAGGGTTCAAACCGGCCTCGCTGAAGACCGCCTTGGCGAAGCCGTACCAGCTCGTCTCGCCCGCGTTGGTGCCGTGGTAGACCCCTGCTGGAGCGTCCGCGTCGAGCATGGCGACGATCTGTGCCGCCAGGTCGGCCGTCCAGGTGGGCTGGCCGAGCTGGTCCTCCACGACACTGACGGTCTCGTGGCTTCCCGCGAGCTTCACCATCGTCTTGGCGAAGTTCGCGCCGCCCGCTCCGTAGAGCCACGCGGTGCGCACCACGTACGTGCCGTCCGGATGCGCAGAGAGCGCCAGTTCCTCGCCGGCGGCCTTCGTGCGGCCGTACGCGTTGATCGGATCGCGCGGGGCGTCCTCGGCGTACGGGGCGCTGCCGTGGCCGTCGAACACGTAGTCGGTGGAGACGGTCACGAGCTTCGCGCCGTGCTGCTTCGCCGCGATGGCGAGGTTCTCCGGGCCGGTCGCGTTGATCGCGTACGCCTCGTCTTCGTGCGTCTCCGCGTCGTCGACCTTGGTGTACGCGGCCGCGTTGATGACCACGTCGTGGCCGGCGACGGCGGCGAGCACGGCATCCCGGTCGGCGACATCGAGGTCGGCACGGCGCAGAGCGGTGACCTCACGGCCGGCGAGCGCCTGCTGCAGGTCGAGCCCGAGCTGCCCGGCGGCGCCGGTGATCAGGTAGCGCGTCATCAGTTGTCCAGCGCGGCGCGTGCCTTCAGCGGCTCCCACCAGCTGCGGTTGTCGCGGTACCACTGCACGACGTCTGCGAGACCCTGCTGGAACGGCACGAGCGGCTCGTAGCCGAGCTCTGCGCGGATCTTGGAGATGTCGACCGAGTAACGCAGGTCGTGGCCGAGGCGGTCGGCGACGCGGTCGACGTACGACCAGTCCTTGCCGGTCGCGTCGAGCAGCAGCTGGGTGAGCTCCTTGTTGGTGAGCTCGGTGCCGCCGCCGATGTTGTAGATCTCGCCGGCGCGGCCGCCCACCAGCACCATCGCAATGCCGCGGGTGTGGTCGTCGACGTGCAGCCAGTCCCGGATGTTGTTTCCCTCGCCGTAGAGCGGAACGTGCTTGTCGTCGATCAGGTTCGTGACGAACAGCGGGATGACCTTCTCGGGGAAGTGGTACGGGCCGTAGTTGTTCGAGCAGCGCGTGATCGAGATGTTGAGGCCGTGCGTGCGGTAGTAGCTGCGCGCGAGCAGGTCGCTGCCCGCCTTCGACGCGGAGTACGGCGAGTTCGGCTCGAGCGGCCGCTCCTCGTCCCAGGAGCCCTCGGCGATGGAGCCGTAGACCTCGTCGGTGGAGACGTGGACGAAGCGCTTCACGTCGTTGCGGAGCGCCGCGTCGAGCAGCTGCTGGGTGCCGAGCACGTTGGTCTCGACGAAGATGGATGCGTCGCGCACCGAACGGTCGACGTGCGACTCCGCCGCGAAGTGCACCACGGCGTCGATCTCGGGGAACAGCTCATCGAGCAGGCCGCCGTTGCGGATGTCGCCCTTGATGAAGGTGTAGCGGGGAGAGTCGGCCACGGGGGCCAGGTTCTCCAGGTTGCCCGAGTACGTCAGAGCGTCCAGCACGACGACCTCTGCGCCTTCGAGGCCGGGGTACGCATCCTGCAGCGTTCGCCGGACGAAGTTGGAGCCGATGAAACCGGCGCCGCCGGTGACGAGAATTTTCATGGAAAGTAGGACCTGCCTCACGGATTCTGGACTGCCGCAGAGATTCTACCCGGTCGCTCCCTGAGAGCCTTCACCGATAGACAATGCGGATATTGCAGGGGTGCACGGTTCGTTCTAGGCTCGCGCTCGTGACTAACACGGGGGAGCGCGTCCGCACGCGCACGAAATTGTTCGGGATCGTCGCGGCGGGGGCCACGGCGATCGCGCTGCTCTCAGCGCCGACGGCGGCGGTGGCGGACACGTCGGACGACCAGCGCGCGGCCGCGTACTACGCCCAGGTGCAGGCGGCAGCGGCTGCGGCGGGAACCGCGGTCTCGCCGGAGGCCGAGCAGCAGAACGTGATCGACGGGATGGGCGAGTTCCACGCCACCGGGGCGTCCGACGCTGTGGCGTCGAAGTTCGTCGCGGGCAACCTGGTGAGCGACGCGGTCTTCTACAAGGGCAACGCGTGGAGTGTGGGGACCATCCAGTCGTTCCTGAACACCAAGGGCGCTGGATGCACCACGAAGGCAGCGCCCGGATGCCTCAAGAACTTCAAGCAGACCACCTCGTCCAAGGCGGCCGACCCGATGTGCGCGGCATACCAGGGGGCGGCGGGGGAGTCCGCGGCCACCATCATCGCGAAGGTGGGCGTCGCCTGCGGCATCAACCCGGTGGTGCTCGTCACGATGATCCAGAAGGAGCAGGGGCTCGTCTCGACCAGCGCTCCGACCCAGTGGATGTACGACCACGCCACGGGCTGGAACTGCCCGGACACGAGCCTCGGCTGTGACAGCAGCGCAGCATCCACGGGCTTCTTCAACCAGGTCTACGGCGCCGCGTGGCAGTTCAAGCGCTACGCGGACCCGGCGGGCACCACCCCATCGTTCGGCTGGATCAAGGTCGGCAAGGTGAACGCCGTGCGCTACAACCTCGACGCCTCCTGCGGCTCGGCCCAGGTCGCCATCTTCAACAAGGCGACCGCCGCGCTGTACTACTACACGCCGTACACGCCGAACGCCGCCTCGCTCGCCAGCTACCCGGGAACCGGCGACAGCTGCTCGGCATACGGCACCCGCAACTTCTGGATGCTGTTCAACGCCTGGTACGGATCGTCCACCGCAGGCTCGGTGCCCGCGCTGTCGCGCCTCTCCGGTGGGGACAGGTACGAGACGTCCGCCGCCATCTCCCGCGCCGCATATCCGAGCCCCGGCGCAGGGGTCTCCTCTGCGTACATCGCGAGCGGCTTGAACTTCCCGGACGCGCTCGCCGCCGCTCCGGCGGCAGCGAAGCTGGGCGGGCCGCTGCTGCTCGTGCAGACCACTGCTGTTCCCGCTCCGATCATGACGGAGCTGCGCAGGCTCAAGCCGGCGAAGATCTTCATCGCCGGAGGGGCGGCCTCCGTGACGAATGGGGTGATCCAGCAGCTGCGCTCCATCACCTCGTCGGTGACGCGGGTCTCGGACTACGACAGGTTCACCACATCCATCGCCATCGCGAACCAGGCCTTCCCCGCCGGAGCCGACACGGCATACGTCACGTCGGGGATGAACTTCCCCGACGCACTCTCCGCCGGCGGAGCCGCCGGAGCGCAGGGCAAGCCCGTGCTGCTGGTCAACGGCGCGCTCGGCTCACCCGACAGCCTGACCGTCGCCGAGCTGCGGAAGCTCAAGGCCACCAAGGTGAACGTCGTCGGCGGCCCCGCCAGCGTGTCCGCCGGGTTCGCCAACGGCCTGCAGAAGCTCGGCTTCACGGTCACGAGGCTCGCGGGCAGCGACCGTTTCGCCACCAGCGTGGCCGTCAACGCCGCCGCGTTCCCCGGGGCGACGTCCACCGCGCTGCTCGCCTCCGGGGCCGCATTCCCCGACGCACTGTCCGGAGCGGCGTACGCCGCGGCGGCGAAGAGCCCGCTGCAGGTCACCCCGCAGGGCTGCGTGTACCCGCAGGCGGCGGAGCAGACGCTCCGCGCTCCGACGTACAAGCTCCTCGGCGGAACCACGGCGCTCAGCGATCTCGTGGGGAAGCTCAGCGTCTGCCAGTAGACTCCTGGGGTGCAGATTCGCGAATTGAGTATTCCTGACGCTTACGAGATCACTCCGAAGCAGCACGCGGACGACCGCGGACTGTTCCTGGAGTGGTACCGGTACGACCGTCTGGAGGAGGCCGTCGGCCACTCGCTGAACCTCCGCCAGGGCAACACGTCCGTCTCCAAGCGCGGTTCGGTGCGCGGCATCCATTTCGCCGACATCCCCGTCGGGCAGGCCAAGTACGTCACCGCAACGCACGGCGCCGTGCTCGACTTCGCCATCGACATCCGGGTCGGCTCGCCGACATACGGGCAGTGGGACACCGTGTTGCTCGACGACAAGGACCGCAGGGCGATCTACGTCTCCGAGGCGCTCGGCCACTGCTTCGTCGCCCTCACGGACGACGCGACCGTCAGCTACCTCGTCAGCGACGTGTACAACCCCACCAGGGAGCACGGGATCAACCCGCTCGACGCGGAGATCGGCCTGCGCTTCCCCGAGGAGGCCGGCGAGCTGCTGCTCTCCCCGAAAGACACCGAGGCCCCCGGCCTCGCAGAGGCCGCAGCGGCCGGGCTGCTTCCCACCTGGGAGGCCGCCCGCGCGTTCTACGCCTCGCTCGACAACGGAGGTAACTGACCGACATGCGCGGAATCATCCTGGCCGGCGGCTCCGGCACGCGTCTGTGGCCGATCACCAAGGGCATCTCGAAGCAGCTGATGCCGATCTACGACAAGCCGATGATCTACTACCCCCTCTCGACGCTGATGATGGCGGGGATCAACGAGATCCTCATCATCACGACGCCGGAGTACAACCAGCAGTTCAAGGCGCTGCTCGGCGACGGGTCGGAGCTCGGCATCCGGCTCGAGTACGCCGTGCAGCCGTCGCCGGATGGTCTCGCGCAGGCGTTCATCATCGGCGAGGAGTTCATCGGGGACCAGTCGGTGGCTCTCGTGCTCGGCGACAACATCTTCCACGGCGCAGGGCTCGGCTCGTCGCTGCGCAACCACAGTGAGATCGACGGCGCGCTGATCTTCGCCTACCACGTGAGCAACCCGACGGCGTACGGCGTGGTCGAGTTCGACGACAGCTTCACCGCCGTCTCCATCGAGGAGAAGCCGGTCAAGCCGAAGAGCAACTACGCGGTTCCCGGCCTCTACTTCTACGACAACTCCGTCGTCGAGATCGCCAAGACGATCGAGCCGAGCGCGCGCGGCGAGCTTGAGATCTCCACGGTCAACGAGCGCTACCTGGATGCGGGCACGCTGCAGGTGCAGGTGCTCGACCGCGGCACGGCGTGGCTCGACACCGGCACATTCGAGTCGATGATGCAGGCCTCCGAGTACGTGCGCGTGATCGAGGACCGGCAGGGCTTCAAGGTCGGCTGCATCGAGGAGATCGCCTGGCGCGCCGGGTGGATCGACGACGCGCAGCTCGCCGTCCTCGCCGCGCCGCTCGTGAAGAGCGGGTACGGTCGCTACCTCAACGGGCTGCTGGCCGTCGACGCCTGAGCGCCACGCGCATCCACGTCGGAAGGCTCCCGCTGTCGCGAACAGCGGGAGCCTTCGTCGTTTCCGCGGCGTGGCGAGCCGTCGCGCACGCGTGTGCTGTCGAATAGGGTGGCTGGTGGCGCCCGACCGCGCTGTCTACCGGCTCGCCCCGGCACACCGTCTCCGAGGAGCTCCCATGACCGACCTCCGTCTGGGTACGGCGATCGTCGCCGCCGTCTGCGCCACCGTCGCCCTGGGCATCGCAGGCCCCGCAGCCGCAGCGCCGGCCGCGCCGGTGGCCTCCCTCGCGCGGCAGGCAGCAGACCCGGCCCCGACGCCGCCCGCAGGAACGCCGACGATGGGGGAGTACGCCCCCGAGACCTTCGCCGCAGCGGCGGCCCAGCTTCCCGCCGACCTCACCGACGCCGTCCAGCGTGACCTCGGGGTCACTCCCGAGGAGTACCTGAGCGACGCGGCGGCGGCGACAGACGCAGCAGCGGTCGTGTCGTCGCTGAAGAAGGACGGCGTCGACGTGGTGGCGTCGCGCATCGACGGCACGGACCTCCACGTCACCGTCGCGTCGTCGGCGGACGTCGCTCCCGCGGAGGCCACGGGAGCGACCGTGACGGTCGGGTCCGCCCCTCCCGCCATGAGCGGTCTCCGGCTGAACGCGGCGGCAGCGCCCCTGCTCGGCGGGACGGCGTGGGGCTACCTCGTCGACGCGAACAGCGGGGAGCGCTGCTCGATCGGCTTCAACGGCACGGACGCGAGCAACCAGCAGCAGTTCGTGACGGCAGGGCACTGTGTGCAGGGAACGCCGTATTCCTCGATCATGCAGATCGTCCAGAGCAGGCCGAGCGACCCGGCCGCGCAGTTCGGAGCGACCATCGGCTCTCCCGTCGCCGGGACGTTCCGGTTCGGCGGCGGCTTCGACTCCGGCCGGATCGCTGTGACCAGCACCGCTTTCGCGCCCCAGGCGGCCATCTCCACCTGGGGCGGTGCGCAGGGCGCGCCGACCGCGAGTTCGCTCGGCATCAAGGGCGACACGACGGCCGTGGTCGGGGCCTCGATGTGCAAGTCGGGGTCGAGCAGCGGCTGGACCTGCGGAAAGGTGCTGGCCGTCGACGCGATGGTCGACGTGGACGGTCAGGACGTCAACGAGATCATCAGCGATGCGTGCGTGCTGAAGGGCGACAGCGGCGGCTCGGCCGTCGTCGGGGCGTACGCCCTCGGTGTGACGAGCGCCAGCTCGCAGTCGGACACCTGCGGCTCAGGACAGCTCGGTGCCTTCTTCCCGCTGCGCTCCTCCGCGTCGCCCAGCGTCGCATCGCAGCAGCCCGGCTGGAAGCTGTCGGTGGCCGTCTCGGCGCCCGTGCCCTCCGTGCACGACGGTTCGACCGTGTTCGCGCCCGGATCGCTGACCGGAACCGTCGCGGGCGGGAACGCCCAGACGACCGTGTCCGTCTACTACGACGGCCGCACGGACGCCTCCGGTGCGAACACGACCGCCACGGTGTCGTCGGCGGGGGCGTGGAGCGTACCCCTGCCCACGACGCCGGGGAAGCATACATACCGCCTGGTCTCGCGGTGGGGCACCACCGCGGCCGCGACCTCGACGGGGACGATCACGACCGTCGCCAAGCCCGCCGTCGCGCGGCTGTCCGGCAGCGACCGCTTCGACACCGCCGTGCAGATCTCGCGCGCCGGATTCCCCGGCACGGCGAAGACGGTGGTCGTCGCCTCCGGAGTCGACTTCCCGGATGCGCTCTCGGCAGCACCCGCCGCGGTCGCGCTCGGCGCCCCGCTGCTGCTGACGATGCCCGGGGCGCTCCCCGCATCCATCGCCGCCGAGATCGCCCGGTTGAAGCCCACCAGGATCATCGTGGTCGGCGGGGTCAACGCCGTATCCGCCGGTGTCGCGAAGACACTCTCGTCGTACGGCACGGTCACGCGGCTGGCCGGGGGCGACAGGTACGAGACGTCGAGGAAGGTCACGGCGTTCGCGTTCGGGAGCGCGAAGCGGGTCTACATCGCCACGGGCACCTCGTTCCCGGATGCGCTGTCGGCCGGAGCGGCGGCCGGAGCGTTCGCGAACCCCGTCGTGCTCGTCCCCGGCTATGCCGCGGGAGCGGACGCGGCGACCTCGTCGCTCATCTCGAAGCTCGGCGCCACCTCGATCGCGGTGGTCGGCGGCCCGGTGAGCGTGTCCAACGCGCTCGCCACGTCGCTCGGCCGCATCGCCCCTGTCACCCGGCTCGGGGGCAGCGACCGCTTCGAGACCGCGCAGGTGGTCAACAAGAACGTGTTCTCCTCGGACACGGCCCTGTTCGTCGCCTCCGGGGTGACCTTCCCCGACGCTCTGGCCGGATCGGCACTCGCCGGAGCGAAGGGCGCCCCGCTCTACGTCGTGCCGACCGGATGCGTCGCCCAGAGCACCGTGGCGGAGGTCGGCAGGCTCGGCGCGACCGCCATGACCGTCCTCGGCGGGACGGCGGCGCTCTCGTCCGGCATCTCGTCGCTCAGCGTCTGCCCGTAGCCGGTCCACCCCCGAACGGGGTGCGGCAAAACTGAGGCAAATTCAATAAACGAGCGTTCGACGCAATTTGCATGCAATTCCTTTGCGTCAGAGGGCCCAAACGCTGCGTATCCTGGCTAGGCTCGACGATGTGTTGACCCGCCACGCTCGCGCGCGCCTTCTCGCAGCGCTCATGACGACCATCGCCGTGACGCTCGGAGGCGCGATTCTCGGCGCGCCTGCGCAGGCCCAGGAGCCGGGGTCCGCATCCGCAGCGGTGTCCGCATCCCGACCGGCCGCCGGGGTCCTCGGCCCGGTGAAGACGGCGGTCGCCTCCGGGTTCGATCCGGGCAACATCATCAGCGACTACAACTTCTACAACGGCTCGGCGCTCGACGCCGGCGCCATCCAGGCGTTCCTGAACACCCAGGTCTCCACCTGCCGCGCCGGATACACCTGCCTCAAGGACTACCGCCAGAGCACGTTCTCCCGGGCCGGAGACGCCATGTGCGCGGCATACACCGGAGGCGCGAACGAGACCTCGGCGACGATCATCGCCAAGGTCGGAGCCGCCTGCGGGATCAGCCAGAAGGTGCTGCTCGTGCTCCTGCAGAAGGAGCAAGGGCTTGTCAAGGACACCTGGCCGACCACGGGGCAGTACAACAAGGCCACCGGGTACGCCTGCCCGGACACCGCGGCGTGCGACTCGCAGTATTTCGGCTTCTACAACCAGGTCTACATGGCGGCGTGGCAGTACAAGCGCTACGGCAACCCGCCGGGGACCAACAACTCGTTCACCTGGTTCCCGGTCGGCCAGGTCAGCGCCATCCGCTGGAGCCCCAACGCCGCGTGCGGCGCCGGCAACGTGCTGATCCAGAACAAGGCCACCGCCGCCCTCTACTACTACACGCCGTACCAGCCGAACGCCGCGGCCCTCGCCAACCTGTACGGAACGGGCGACGGCTGCTCCGCATACGGCAACCGCAACTTCTGGGTGCAGTACACGGACTGGTTCGGGCCCACCTCCGGTGGTGTCCCGCCGACCGGCAACTACGAGTCGGCCACGCTCACCGCGTCGTCGTTCTCCGTCGCGGGATGGGCGATCGACCTCACGCTCGCGACCTCGGTGGTGAGCGTGCAGATCACCTGGAACACTCCGTCCGGAGTCAGCACGCAGACGGTGGCTGCGTCGGCGTCCAGGCCGGATGTCGGCAACGCCTTCCCGGCGGCCGGCGCCAACCACGGGTTCAGCGCGAGCATCCCGCGCTCGGGCGACGGCCAGTACTCCGCCTGCATCACCGCCATCGCGGCACCGGGAAACACGGCGGGGAACGCGGCGTTCGGCTGCAGGACCGTGCTGTTCTCCTCCGGCATCAACGGCAGCCCGACGGCGGGCAGGGTGCAGGGCGCAGACCGGTTCGACACTTCGGTGGCCGTGTCCAAGGCCGCGTACCCGGCCGCGGGCGTTCCTGTGGCGTACATCGCGTCCGGCGCGAACTTCGCCGACGCGATCAGCGCAGGACCGGCGGCCGCCGCCCAGAAGGGGCCGCTGCTGCTCGCGAACGTCGGCTTCGTCCCCTCCTCCGTCCTCGCCGAGCTGAAGCGGCTCGCGCCGAAGAAGATCGTGGTGGTCGGCGGGGCCGCAGCCATCGGAGACGGCGTGCTGGCGACGCTGCGCACCGTCCAGCCCAACACCGTGCGGGTCGCGGGCTACGACCGCTTCGAGACCTCCAGACAGCTCGCGAAGTACGCCTTCCCGGCAGCGACCGGCGCGTACTTCGCCTCGGGCGTCAACTTCCCGGATGCGCTCTCCGCTGCGGCAGCAGCCGGCGTCGCCGCGCAGCCGATGCTGCTGGTCACCGGCTCTGCTGCCCTGGATGCGCCGACGGCGTCGTACCTCGCCGCCTCGGCCGTCAAGACGGCCACGATCATCGGCGGCCCGAGCGCCGTCGGGAACGGCTACGAGACGGCGCTGAAGAACGTCGGAGTGACCGCGACGCGGATCGGCGGAAGCGACAGGTTCGAGACGAGTCACCTGATCAACGCGTCGAAGTTCCCGACCGCGTCCACGGTCTACATCGCGGCGGGCACGACATTCCCGGATGCGCTCTCCGGCTCCACGCTCGCCGGGGCGACCAGAGGCCCGCTGTTCGTCACACCCGGCTGGTGCGTCCCTCGCTCGATCGGCAACGACATCGCAAAGATGAGGGCGACGAAGGTGGTCTTCATCGGAGGTCCGGCCGTGCTGTCGGCGGACGCCGTGGCGTTCAAGCCGTGCTGATGTCGTCCAGCTGCAGGTAGCGGTAGAACTCCGCCTTGAGCTCGGCCAGGGAGTGGTGCTGGTTGGTCTCGTCGAGGACGAACTCGATCGGGGTGTCGACCTTGCGCAGGCGCCAGCCGCGCTTGCGGGCATAGCCGCACATCCACACGTCTTCGAGGAACGCGAAGTAGCGGGGGAGTTCGGTGAAGAACGACAGATCGCTGACGATGTCGATGTCGCACGCGCAGCCGCCGGTGCCCACGTAGCTGACCCGGTCGCCCGGCTCCGCGGGCCTGCGGGCCCAGTAGTCCCCGTCCATCGTCCAGGCCCAGAACCCGGCGATGGTGTGTGGACCGGACGCGGCAAGCAGGTCGGTGACCAGGTGGTCGCTCACGTCCTGGTCGTCGTCGAGCATCAGGAAGGCGCCGCGGTAGCCGTCGACGTAGAGTTTGCGCGCCACGAAGAAGCGGCCGAGGCCGCCCATGTTCACCCTGCTGGTGAACATGCTCACCTCGGCGAGAGCGCCGTGCGGGCGGTACGCGGCGATGCGCTTGCGGTAGTACGCGGTGTCGGCAGGGCGGTTGTTCCAGAACAGCAACCGGATGCGCGTGCCCTGCTGCGCATCCAGCTGGGTAAGGATCGCGTCGATGCGCTCACGGCGGTTCCAGAGGCAGACGATGATCGCGACTTCGCCGCCCTCCGCTGCGCCGTGCAGGCGCTGCGGGCGGAACCGGCCGGAGCGGTAGCGGGCCATCGCCCAGCGCCACCGCGCGGCGGACACGGCGCGGCGCGCGAACGACGACGCACTCACCGCGAGACCCACCACAGGCGGCCCCACAGGCCGAAGCGGACGGCGAGACGCAGCGGGGCGAAGTACCAGCCAGCGTACTTGCGCGACAGATACCGGTATGCGCTGTCGTGGTGGGCCTTCTCCATCGTGTGCGCGTCGCGCGACGTGGAGTGGGCGCCGGTGTGCGTGACGACGGCCTCCGGGATGTACATGTTGCGCCAGCCCGCTTGCCCGAGCCTGGCGCCCAGGTCCACGTCTTCGAAGTACATGAAGTATCCGGGGTCGAAGCCGCCCAGCTCTCGGTACGCCTCTGCGCGCACCAGCACGCACGCGCCGGAGAGCCAGCCGGCCGCCCTGCGGGACTCCGTCTCGCGCTCTGCGCGGTAGCGCACCGTCCACGGGTTGGTGGGCCAGATGCGCCCGAAGAGCGCGTGGGCGACGCCGGTGCGGAGGGAGGGGAGGCGGCGGGCCGACGGGTAGACGGTGCCGTCCGCATCCAGGATCTTGGGGCCGAACGAGCCGGCGCCCGGCAGCTCCTCCGCCGCGGAGGCGAGCACGTCGATCGCGCCGGGCTGGAAGATCACATCCGGGTTCGCGACCAGGATCAAGTCGGGGTTCGAGGTCGCGGCGTCGACGGCGGCACGCACGCCACCGCCGTATCCCTCGTTCTTCGGCAGCTCCACGAACGTGTACCCGGCCGCGCGTACCAGTTCGCCCGTCTCCGCAGCGCCGTCGGACGCGTTGTCGACCACGATGACCTCGACGACGCTCGAGCCTGCCGACGGCAGCGACGACAGGAACGGGCGCATGGCCTCGGTCGAGTTGTACGTCACCGTGACGACGAGAACGGAAGGAGTCATGCGTGCTTTCTTGTGCGGCCTGCTGGCGGGTGGTCAGGAGGAGAGGTCGATGACCTCCGGGACCGCGTGGATGACACCCACCGCGAGCGGGTAGTACGGCACATCGAACGAGCACGCCTGCGGCATGTCGGAGAGGTGACGGCCCGCGCTGTCCATGAGGGAGGCGTTGACGAAGTACTTGCCTGCGCCGAACTGGGCGTCCTTGAGCACGATGCCGACGGTGCGGCGCTCCTTGAGCCTGGACAGGTCCGCGCCGATGCGGGCGGTGGTGGTGCCGTAGACCGCCTGGCCCATCGTGTTGTCGATCTGGATGGCGCACATCCAGTCGTCGATGCCGGTGTCGTGCTCCAGGGTGACCTCGATGCGCACGTCGTCGCCCGGCTGGACGGGCTCGCCGGGTTCGCGGCCGACGGCGAACACGCGGGCGTCCACGACGCGGCCGTGCTCGACGGTGACGCCGGGGTGCTTGTTCGCCTGCACGGCGGCCTCTGCCTCGGCCTCGACGACGCGGCGGTCCTCCAGGATGTTCCTGAACTCTGTGACGGCGTCGCCCGGGTCGCCGTCGAAGACGACCTGGCCGCGGTTGAGCAGCACGGCCCTGTCAGCCAGCTCCGTTACCTGGTTGAGGTTGTGCGTCACGAGGATGATCGTGCGCCCCTCCTCCTGGAACGAGCGGATCTTGTCCAGGCACTTGCGCTGGAACGCCTCGTCGCCGACCGCCAGGACCTCGTCCACCAGCAGCAGGTCGGGGTCGGTGTGCACGGCGACGGCGAACGCCAGGCGCACGTACATGCCGGACGAGTAGAACTTGACCTGCGTGTCGATGAAGTCGCCGATGCCGGAGAAGCTCAGGATCTCGTCGAAGCGCTCCTCGGTCTGCTCCCGGCTGAGGCCGAGGATGGAGGCGTTGAGGTAGACGTTCTCGCGCCCGGTGAGGTCGGGGTGGAACCCGGCGCCGAGTTCGAGCAGGGCGGCGATGCGCCCGCGGCGGGAGACGCTGCCGGAGGTCGGGTCGATGATGCCGCCGATGACCTTGAGCAGGGTGGACTTGCCGGAACCGTTGTGGCCGATCAGCGCCACGGTCGTTCCCGCGCGCATGGTCAGGTTGACGTCTTTGAGCGCCCAGAACTCCTCGCGGTGCTGGCGGCCGCGGCCGAACGCCACCAACCGCTCCTTGAGGGAGTTGTCCTTGCGGATGACGAAGCGCTTGGAGACGTCGGCGACGCGAACGACCTCGGGGGCCTCGCCCTCCGCACCGGTCGCCGTGTTGCTCTGCGTGATGTTGGTCGTCATCGTCACACCACCTGCGCGAAGTTGCCCTGCAGCCGCGAGAACACCCGCTGGAAGCCGAGGAGGAGGACGATGCCGATCACGAAGGCGATGCCCATGCGCAGCAGCAGGAAGTCGGGGTACTCCGCGACGCCCTGGCCGCCGACCCACATGGCCTTCTGGAAGCCGAGCACGGCGAGGGTCACCGGGTTGTCCGTGTAGATGTCGAGCGCGAGCGAGTGGCCGAGCGCATCCCGGACCATCGTCCAGGAGTAGACGATCGGCGACGCCCAGAGCAGGAGCAGCAGCACGACCTCGACGAGGTACTGCACGTCGCGCAGGTACACGTTGATCGCGGACAGCAGCAGGCCGAACGCCGTGCCGAACACGAGCAGCAGGAGCACGGACGGGATGAGGTACCACGTCTCGGCGTGCAGCGGCGGCTTGCCGATCACGATGGTCGCGGTGAGCAGGATCACGAACTGGATGAGGAAGTTGAAGATGGCGGAGCCGACGCTCGCCAGCGGGAAGATCTCGCGCGGCAGGTAGATCTTCTTGATCAGCCCGGAGTTGCCGACGATGGATGCTGTGGTGCCGCTGATGATCTCGGAGAACAGCGAGTAGACCGTCAGACCGGTGAAGACGTAGATCGCGAAGTCGGGGATGTTCTTCGCAGCCCCGAGCACCTTGCCGATGACGATCGCGTAGATGAGCAGCTGCGTCAGCGGGCGCACGAGCGTCCAGACGAAGCCGAGCACGCTGTCTTTGTAACGCGACTTCAGGTCGCGGCGGACGAGGAGGGAGAGGAGCTCGCGGTGGCGGAAGATCTCGCGCAGCGAGTGCCACGATCCGGCTTTGCTGTCGCCTCCGACCGTCACCATCCGCTCTTGGGAGAGCGCAAGGTATCGATCCTGTGCAGTCATTCAGTCGTCAATCTGTGTCGGGGTATCGGTGTCGCGCGCTCGATGGATTATAGCTCGGAGCGTCGGCCGGGCAGTCGTTCCATCACCGCGCGCAGCGGCCGGGTGAGCCGCCAGGACGAGCTGTTCTCGAGTCCGGCGATGCGCTTGTGCAGGTCGTTGTTGATCCTGGTGCGCTCGGAGACGATGCCCCGGACGCGGTCGGGTGCCGGCGTCGGGTTCTTGCAGAACTCGATGAGCGGCGTGAGCGAGGTGGCCCAGGTCATCCCGGCGGCGAAGCGCTCGACGTTCCCGGCGATGCGGGTGCGCTCGTCGGCGTCGAAGAGGAGCTCCTCGATGGCGGTGGCCAGCGCATCCACGTCTTCCGGCGGCACGACGCGGCCCAGCTCGTTGTCGCGGATGAGCTCGGCGAAGGTGTCTCCGTCCGTGCTGACGATCGGCAGCGACGCCCACAGGTAGTCCAGGATGCGCGTGCGGAAGCTGAACGCCGTCTCGAGGTGGTCGTAGTGGGTGCTCACGCCGAGGTCGGCGTCGAGCAGGAAGTCTGCACGCTCGGTGTACGGCACCCAGGAGTCGTTGAAGAACACGACGCTGCCGGTGAGTCCCAGGTCTTCCGCGCGCTTGCGGGCCTCCACGGCCATCCGCATGGTCGGGATGTTCGGGTTGGGGTGGCTCGCGCCGAGGAAGTAGAGGCGCAGGTCGGGGTGGGCCTTGGCCGCGATGGCGACGGCCTCGATGAGGGTCAGCGGGTCGAACCAGTTGTAGATGCCGCCGCCCCAAATGATGACCTTGTCGTCCGGCCCGATGCCGGGGACGGTGCCCTTGATGCCGTGGGCGCGCTGCACGGGGGCGTCGTTCTCGACGCCGAACGGTGCGACGTCGAGCAGCGAGCGCAGGCTCGGGTCCCTGTCGTAGGTGGCCGGGTTGATCCTGGCGAGCCCGGCGAGCTGGCCGAGCCAGAAGTCGCGCTGCTTCTCGGAGGCGCAGACCATGAAGTCCGCGCGTTCCAGCTGGTCGTTCAGCACCTCGACGGTGTCGATGGCGACGGCGAGCCTGTCGGCGGGCCCCAGGTCTTTGCCCTGCTCGAGCTGCTCCAGGTGCATCGGGTCGTAGATGTCGGCCACGATGATCGTGTCGGTGTCTTTGATCCACTGGTGGGTTCGCAGGATGTGCCCCTGGAACACCAGGACCTCCGCCCAGTCCACGTGCTCGTGCAGCCCTGAATCGTCAGCGAAGTGCACGGGGAAGGCGTCGGAGCTGATCTCGGCCCTGTTCGTGGAGACGAGGCGGACGTCGGCGAACTCGGAGAGCGCCTTCGCGATCTCCCAGGCGCGGATCGCCGGCCCGGCCATCAGCTCACCGAGGGTGTCCGGGGTGACGACCAGGATGCGGCGCTTGGTCTCCGCGCTCCCTGCTGCGGTTTCGATCTGCGACGGTGTGGACGTCATGGAATAAGAGTCTCCTGCTTGCACGTGTGGGTGCGCCAGGGCATTCTGGCGTCTGCTGACGTGCTTCTCGCCCGCGTCGGGCACGCCCAGCACGAAAAGCCGTCGGCAGGCTACCACTGCAATCGGGGAGATCGGTGTGACCAGGACGCGCCCGGTCTCGGCTCCCTCGTCGCTCAGCGCCGGCCGCGGCCCAGCAGTCTGGCGGCGCCGTCCGCCATCCGCACGATGCGGCGGGAGGTGAGGCGGTCTATGAACTCTCGCAGACCCTGGTTCTCCGCCTTCAGCTCGTCGACCTCACGCTCCAGGCCTGTCGCCTGGGCGTCCGCGGCGGCGACGCGCCTGTCGAGGTCTGCGATGGCGAGGCCGATCGCGCGCGCCTCGGAGACGGATTCCTCGTCGACCGGGACGTCGGCGACGGGGGAGGGGACGGTGTCCGCGATCCTGCGGTCGAGCACGTACTCTCCGGAGGCGATCCCCTCGGCCAGCTCTGCGTCGTCCGGGTGGCGGCAGAGATAGAGGGGGAAGAGGACGCCGTCGAGCAGGCGGCGGTAGTCGCGCATCCCGTGGTGGTTGGGGCTGGGGGTGAGGTCCGGCGAGTTCTCGTACGCGCTGCCGGCGTTGCGCACCTTCCTGCTGTACTGCTCCCAGGAGCGCCAGGGGAAGTGCAGCACCTCGACCTCGAAGCCCTCCGGCACAGGGCCGCGGTTCTCCAGGCTGACGAAGTGGTTGCCCTGCACCACCTCGACCTCCGCGTCTCCGATGTGGGCGGCGTCGTGGGTGGCGTGCGCCTTGAGGCCGACGCGGTGCAGCGCATCCACCGACCGCAGGTCGCGGTAGGCGAGCCGCTGCAGGCCGGAACCGGCGATGGCCGCCGGCCCGATCATGTCGTGCACGGGCACGTCGAACGCCTGGATGCTCACCGGGATGTTCTCGAACGCCTCTTTCAGCGTGATGCCGGGGCGGGCAGGCAGCCAGAACTCGTCGGCGTCCGCGTTGATGACCCAGTCTGCGCCGTGCACGGTCTTCGCCTCGCGCGCCATCCGGGTGACGGTGACGCCCTGCTGCTTCTGGTGCACGGGATCGCTGCGCAGGTCGACGACGCCGCGCTCCGCATAGCCCTGCAGCAGCTCGTACGTGCCGTCGACGGAGCCGTTGTCGGTCACGATGATCACGTCGACGCCCTGCCGGAGGTGGTGATCGAGCATCGCACCGACGATGTCGACTTCGTCGCGCACCATCATGGTCATCGCCAACTTCACTCGCTGCCTCCTCGCCGCACAGTCTAGATGACCGGCGACAACCACTCCGCCGCTAGACTTGCCCGGATGAACCCCTGGAAGGACAGTGCCCGACGCGCGTTCCGATCGATGCTTCCGCCCGAGTCAGCCCCCCGTCGAGTTCTCCGCGCAACCCGTGGCGCGGCCCGCAGCTTCCGCGACACCTTGCACACGCAGGAGCCCGAGCAGGTCCACGAGGGGCCGGGGCTCACCGACTACGCCGAATGGCGGGCAGAGCAGCCCGCCCTCGAACCGCTGCCCAGCGACCATCAGGAGGCGACGTTCGTGGTGGTGGTCGAGTCGTCCGCGCATCCGGACGATCGGGAGCGCGACGCCGTCGCCGCCACCGTCGCGAGCGTCGCAGCGCAGCGCTCGGTCACGGCCAGAACGGTCGTCGCCGTGACCGGAACCCCGCTGGCCGAGGTGCTCTCCGGGGCGGAGGAGCAGTTCGCGATGTTCCTCACCGCCGGCTCCGTGCTCGATCCGGCGGCGCTGGAGCAGGTGGCGAAGGAGCACAGGGTCGACCCTGTGCGCCGGGTGATCGCCTTCGACACCGACCAGGTCACGAGCACGGGCGAGCGCATCGCACCGCGGTTCCGCCCCGCCTGGTCGCCGGAGATCATGCTCGGCGTCAACTACCTCGGCAGGGCCTTCGCCATCCGCACCGCAGCGGCCGCCGCCGACGAACGCGCCACCCTCGACTCCCACGGCATCTGGAAGCTTCTGCTCGGCACCGAGCTGTCGGATGCTGTCGTCGGCCTCATCCCGCACATCCTGTTGTCGACGCCCGCCGCCCCGATCCGGGATGCGACGGAGCAGGACGCCGCGATGGTGCAGCGCTCCCTGCGCGAGCGCGGCGAGGCGGCCACCGCCCAGGTGAGCAACGGGATCGTGCGCGTCGCGTTCGAGCTGGAGACCTGGCCGAGCGTGTCCATCGTCATCCCGACGAAGCACTCCACCGCCAACCTGGACCGGCTGCTGCCCAGCCTCGCCGGCACCGACTACCCCTCCTTCGACGTCACGGTCGTGGACAACGGGGGAGAGACCGAGGAGCACGAGGCCTGGTATGCGGCGCTCGACGCCGGTCTCCCCATCCGCCACGTCTGGTGGGACGAGGAGCCGTTCAACTACTCCCGCGTGAACACCGTCACCGCGGCGGCCACCGACGGCGACGTGCTGGTGTTCCTCAACGACGACACCGAGATCGTCGACCCGGACTGGCTGCGCGAGCTGGTCGGGATGCTGCACCGCGAGGGCGTCGGCACGGTCGGCTACCAGCACAGGAACGACGACGGCCTCGTGCAGCACGGCGGCGTGATGATCGGCCCTGGCGGGTTCGCTGCGAACCTGTTCGCCGGGATGAGCCCGGACGACGACAGCCTGCTCGGCCCTGTGCGCTGGTACAGGAACACGCTCGCCGTCACGGCGGCCTGCGTCGCGATCCGCCGCGAGCTGTTCGACGAGGTCGGCGGGTTCGACGAGCGCTTCCAGCTGACCGGCAGCGACGTGGTGCTCGGGCTGGACCAGATCATCCGGGGCAGGCGCAACGTCGTCATCCCCTTCGACGCCGTTCGGCATTTCGAGTCGCTGACCCGGGGCGCTCACGCCCCGCGGGCTGACTCGTTCGCGAGCTACTGGCGCTACCACCCGTGGCTCGCGGCGGGCGACCCGTACATCTCGCCGAACGTGTGCCGCCTCACCGAGGTGCCGCGGTTCGCCGCGGCGGACGACCCGTCGCCCCTGCAGCTGGCGATGGCCGGCCTGGGCCGCGAGTACCGCTCCGACGCGCAGAAGTCGACCATCTCGGAGGACGCGACGGCGCTCATGTCGCTGGCGACCATCTCCGCGGAGGAGGTCGCCGCCGTCGTCGAGTCGCACGCCTCCACGACCGGACGCCGCGAAGTGCGCACGATCAACTGGCTGCTGCCCGGTTTCGACATGCCGTTCTTCGGCGGGGTCAACACCACGTTCCGCATCGCGGACAAGCTCGCGCGCGAGCACGGCGTGGTCAACCGGTTCCTGATCAACGGCCACCCGAACAACGAGTTCTACGAGTCGGCCATCGTCGCCGCCTTCCCCGGTCTGGCCGGGTCGGAGGTCGGCCACTACTACGGGGACGACGCCGGCATCGCCGAGGTCCCTCCCGCCGATGTCGCCATCGCGACGTTCTGGCTGACGGCGGTGGATGTGGCCAAGACGCCGGGCACACCCCGCAAGTTCTACCTCATCCAGGACTACGAGCCGTCGTTCTATCCGGCGAGCACGATGTTCGCGATGACCGAGCAGACGTACAAGCTCGGCCTCTACGGCATCTGCAACACCGAGAGCATGCACGACATCTACGCCGGGGGATACGGCGGTACCGCCACGTACTTCACCCCGGCGGTCGACAGGGGCATCTACCATCCCATCGGCCGCAGGGAGCGCGGCGACGACGAGCCGGTGACGATCTTCGCCTACGCCCGCGACCACTTCCGCAACTGCTGGGAGCTGGTGTTCGCCGCGCTCAGCGAGATCAAGCGCAGGCACGGCGACCACGTGCGGATCATCGCGGCCGGCGCCAAGTACCTTCCGCCGAGCGCCGACTTCATCGACCTCGGCCTGCTCGACTACCGCGCCACCGGCCGTCTGTACCGCGAGACGGACATCGGCGTCACCATGCAGATCTCGCGGCACCCGTCCTACCTGCCGCTCGAACTGATGGCGAGCGGGGTGGCGATGGTCGCCCCGGACTCCGACTGGTTCCGCTGGCTGTTCCACCCCGACGAGAACGCGCGCACCACGATGATGACCTACGACGACGTGGTCGCCGGGATCGACGAGCTGGTGCTGGATGCGCAGAAGCGTCGCGCCATCCAGGCGGCGGGCGTCGCCACCATCGACGCCGCCCACTCCGACTGGGACGCCGCCCTCGACCACCTCTACGACTACCTCTGCGACCCGGAGGCCGAGGCCATCCCCTCCACGGCGCCTCGCACCATCGCCCCTTGACCCGGCCCTGACCCCGGCCCCGACGCGACCCTCGCGTCCCCAAGCCATCGAGCCGGGACTTATGTACGGCCGCTACCGGCGTGTCGCGTGCACAACTCCCGGCTCGATTTTCAGGAGGTGGGGGAGGGTGCGGAAGGTGGCGACCGTGAAGAAGGTGAGCGCGAGGACGACGGCGAGCGTCAGCGGGACGATGCCGCCCGGGGGCTGCCAGGTGGGGCTGAAGAAGGCGGCGGTCCACGAGGTGGAGCCCGCGGCGTAGCGGCGGAGCGTGAACGTGAACGCGGCGAGCTGGCCGACGGCGAGCACCACGGCGGCGGCGCGGAGCGCGGCGACCGTGTTGCGCGAGCCGACGCCGACCTCCGCCCTGTCGAGCGCCATGCCGCCCCAGATCGCCAGGACCAGCACGATCGCGAGCATGTACCGTCCCTGCCAGACGTCGCCGACCTGACGCCAGAGCGCCACCTGGATGACGACCGGGATGACGAGCAGCGCGCCGACGAAACCGAGTGCGATCCACCGTTCGCGTCCGCGCCCGAGCACCACGGGGACCAGCACGATCAGCGAGAGCACGCCGAACCAGATCACGATCACCGCATCCGGGGCCCACACATCCACGGTGCCGAACAGCCCGATCATTTGCTTCCAGTACGAGAACGTGTTCTCCACCATCGTCTGCGCCACGGTGAACAGGCTGCCGGGCGTCGGCTCCAGCTGCGCCTTCACCTGGTTCTCCGGCCGCGTGAACCAGAACAACTGCCCGGCTCCCACGACAGCCAGCAGCGCGAGCACGACCCAGGTGGATGCGCGGCGCAGCAGATACTCCCAGTCCGCCTTCCGCATGGCGAGCACGACGGAGACGGCGATGAGGAGGAGCCACAGCATCCCGAGGCTGCGGCCGCCGGTGACGAGTGCCGCGGAGACCACGGCGGTCACGCCGGACAGCCAGAGCATCCACCCGGTCGGCCGGTGCCTGGCAATGGTCAGCAGCGACACCAGCAGGGCACCGGCGGAAGCGGCTTCGACGGCGTTCGGGTTGATCGCGCCGCCGAGGAAGAACACCATCGGGGTGAGCGCGCCCACCGGGAGCAGCAGCGACCAGCGCGCTCCGGGCCAGGTGCGGACGAGCGCGGCGAGCACCGCGAGCAGGGCTGCGACGACCGCCCCGGAGAAGATGCGCATGGCGTGGATGGCCGCCTCGCCGGAGAACACCAGCGACGGCAGGCCGACCACGAGGTAGTAGACGGGGCTGTTGGTGTACGCCGTGCTGATCGAGCGGCGCGTCTCTCCCGGTGCGGCGTCCGAGCTGCCGACGCACGCGGGCGTGACACTCGGCTGCCCGGCGAAGCAGCCGCCCGCGCCGGGGATGTAGAGGTAGGCGGGCGCGTCGAAGTACTTGCCGTCGCCCACGATTTGCCCGCGCACGGCCGTCGTGGCACGCACGGTGTGCGACGCCTCGTCCGGCACGGCGTAGATCGGCGTCGCGAGCGACCACGCGGTGAGCAGCACGAACAGGGTGCAGAAGACGGCGGCGAACAGTCTCAGTGGAAACCGCATCCCCGTTCAGCCCTGCGGGATGAAGAGGGAGGCGATGAAGACGACGCCGCCGACGCCCGCCATGATCCAGCGCGGAACGGGACGCTTCGCCAGCAGCAGGGCGGCGCAGGCGAGGAAGAACGGGATGAGCGAGATGCCGTAGCGCGCGGGCGGCGGATCGGGGTATGTGCCGAGGGCGGCATACGTCACGATCGACAGCAGCGGGGCCGAGATGACGGCGGCGGCGAACGTCGCCCACGCGACGGCGGCACGGCGGCCGCCCCAGCGCGCGACCATCAGCAGGCCGATCACGCCGGCGATGGTGACCCAGGCGACCGCGTAGTTCGAGATGAGGCCGGGCCCCTTGAGGAAGGTGGTCGTGTCGCCGACACCGCGGGCCGATCCGTCGATGAAGAGGCCGGACTGCAGGATCAGCGACGTGATCCCGAGCGGTCGCACCTTGCCCATGTCGGGCGCAGGGCCGACCGCGGAGACCGAGCTGTAGACGGTCCAGGCCAGCTGCAGGACCATCGAGACGACCACCGAGACGATGCCCGTGATGGTCCGGCCGTCGGCGAACGTGCGGCTGATCCAGCCTGCCCGGGATGTGCGGGTGCGGTACGCGTCGATGCCGGCGCGGATGATCAGGAAGAACACGGCAGCGGCGACGGCGGCGAGGTTCTGCACCTTCAGCAGGGTGACGAACGCGGCGCCGGCGGCGAACCACACGTATCCACGTCGACTGTCCGCGAGGGTGGCGAGGTACAGCATCAGGCCGCCGGCGAACAGCGCGGTCGCATCCGTGCTGATGTACGTGTTCGACCAGTACGCGGGCAGCGAGCCGATCATCAGCAGCCCGACACCGGTCGCGGCCACCGGATGCACCTTCAGCCGCCGCAGCGCCAGATAGAGGAACAGGGCGGCGGCGGCCAGCCAGAGCGCGCCGACGAACCGTCCGGCATCCACCAGGTCGACGCCGAGAAACACCAGCGGCTCGGCCAGGATGCGCGTGATGCCGAAGTACAGCGGGGTGTAGATGTACGCAGAGGTCGCGCCGTGGAACGGGAACAGCTCGGCGTTCTTCGCGTTGGAGAGGTCGCAGCGCGCATCCGGGCTCGGGGCGAGCAGCCGCAGCCCGCGGCAGCCCAGCTGCTGGCGGGCGTACGTGCCGGTCGGCTCTCCGCGGTTCACGGTGAGCTGGTGCCCCATCTTGGCGAAGTAGTCGATGTAGACGTACTCGTCGACCGGGGAGACGCCGCGGTGGCCCGGCACCTGCACGATGCCGACGAGCAGCGACGCGATGATGAGCACGGCGGGCGCGATGGCGCTCCGCGAGAACACGCGCGCGAAGAAGCCGCGTCGCCCCTCGGGGGCTATCGACTCGGTTTCCATGCTGATGTGAGGCCTTACGCTCGTGGGCGGCGAACTGCGCCAGCTTAGCAATCGGTCGCTGGGAGGGGCGGACGACGCGGCCGCCAGAGCACGCCTTGGTAAGCTGGCGGGCGCACACGCCCATGCGAAAGGACCGTATGCCTGCAACGCGTCACGGAGTCGTCTCGGTCGTCCTGGTCAACTTCAGGGGAACCGACGACACGCTCACCGCCATCGAACACCTCGGCCGCCTGGACTGGCCGGCCGACTGTCTCGAGATCGTGGTGGTCGAGAACGCCTCAGGCGATGACAGCGCCGCGCGCATCCGGTCGGCGGCGCCGCACGTGCTGCTCATCGAGTCGAAGACGAACCTCGGGTTCGCCGGTGGCTGCAACCTGGGCGTGAAGGAGGCGAGCGGCGAGTACGTCGCCTTCCTCAACAACGACGCCAAGCCGGATGCGGCCTGGGTTCGTGCCGCCGTCGAGCGGTTCGAGTCGAGCCCGTCGGTCGGCGCTGTCGCCAGTCGCGTGCTCGACTGGGAGGGCCAGAACGTCGACTTCATCGGGTCGGCGATGACCTGGTTCGGCCAGGGGTACAAGCCGCTCACCGCCCAGCCGGTGCCGAACACCCCGGATGTGCCGCGCGACGTGCTGTTCGGCACGGGATCCGCGATGTTCGTCCGCCGGTCGGTGTACGACCAGCTCGGCGGGTTCGACGAGCGGTACTTCATGTTCTTCGAAGACGTGGACCTGGGCTGGCGGCTCAACCTGCTCGGCCACCGCTACGTCTACGAGCCCGCATCGCTGGCGTATCACAAGCACCACGCATCCATGTCGTCGTTCGGCGCGTTCAAGGAGACGTACCTCCTCGAACGGAACGCGCTGTTCACGCAGTACAAGAACCTCGGAGACGAGGCGCTCGCCAACGCGCTTCCCGCGACCCTCGCGCTGACCGTCCGCCGCGGTGTGGCGAAGGGCGGGCTCGACTCGACCTCGTTCGACCTGCGGAAGGGCGCGTCCAACGACCCGACGATGGAGATCTCGAAGGAGACCGTCGCCGCCGTCTACGCGATCGACCAGTTCGTCGAGCACCTGCCGTCGCTGGTGGAGTCGCGCGAGCAGATCCAGCGCAGCAGGGTCGTCTCGGACAGCCGCATCTGGTCGCTGTTCGGCGAGACCGACGCCCCGTCGTACACGGCGGAGCACTACCTCGAGGGCTACGACAAGCTGGTCACGGCGTTCCCGGTCACCGAGACACCGGATGTGACCCGCGTGCTGGTCATCACCGGCGACCCGATCGGCGTCAAGATGGCGGGCCCGGCGATCCGGGCGTGGAGCATGGCGGAGGCGCTCGCGAAGGACAACCTGGTGACCCTCGTGTCGCTGTCCGGCGTCGAGCCGGTGTCCGCGCCGTTCGACATCGTGCACATCCGGCCGGGCGACGACCGTTCCATGCGCAAGCTGGAGCGCGAGAGCGACGTGATCGTCTTCCAGGGCCTCGCGATGGCGCTGTTCGACAGCCTGCGCAAGACGGACAAGATCATCGTCGCCGACGTCTACGATCCGATGCACCTCGAGCAGCTCGAACAGGGCAAGGAACTCGGCCGCGAGCAGTGGGACAAGCAGGTCGGCGACGCGACGGACGTGCTCAACGAGCAGCTCGAACGCGGGGACTTCTTCCTCTGCGCCTCCGAGCGCCAGCGGCACTTCTACCTGGGCCAGCTCGCCGCGCTCGGCCGGATCAACCCGGCCAACTACGCCGACGATCCCGACCTCGACCACCTCATCGACGTCGTTCCCTTCGGCCTGTCCGAGACGGCGCCGGTGCACGAACGGGATGTGCTCAAGGGCGTCCTCCCCGGGATCGGCGCCGACGACAAGCTCCTGCTGTGGAGCGGCGGCCTCTACAACTGGTTCGACCCGAAGTCGCTCATCACCGCCGTCGCGAAGCTGTCGGAGACGCACGACGACGTCCGCCTGTTCTTCCAGGGCACGAAGCACCCGCATCCCGGCGTGCCGGAGATGGCGATCGTCGCGGAGTCCCGTGCCCTCGCCAGCGAGCTCGGCGCGCTCGACACCTCGGTGTTCTTCAACAGCTCGTGGGTCGACTACGCCGACAGGCAGAACTACCTCACCGAGGCCGACGCGGGCGTCAGCACCCACTTCTCGCACGTCGAGACGACGTTCTCGTTCCGCACGCGCATCCTGGACTACCTGTGGGCAGGGTTGCCGATGGTCGTCACCGCCGGCGACCACTTCGCGCAGCTGGTCGAGGAGGAGAAGCTCGGCGTCGTGGTCCCGTCCGGAGACGTGGATGCGCTGACCGCCGCCCTCGAGACCGTGCTATACGACGAGAAGTTCATCGCGGCGGCCAAGCGCAACATCCAGCGGGTGCGCAAGCGCTACTTCTGGAGCGTGGTGCTCGCGCCGCTCGTCGACTTCGTCTCCGACCCCCGGCACGCGGCCGACCTGGTCGCGAAGGGTGTCGTCGGGACGGGCGGAGCGCCGCGCAAGGCGACGACCAGGCGCAAGAAGCACGGCGTGCGACACGATGTCGGCCTGTTCTTCCACTACATGAAGAACGGCGGGCCGGCCGTCGTCGTCAAGAAGGTGCGGAGCAGGCTGGGGAGACGCTGACCGTGACCCGTCCGGTCTCCGTCGCGCTCTGCACGTTCAACGGCGCGACATACATCCGCAGGCAGCTGGCGAGCGTGCTCGCCCAGACGGTGCCTCCGACGCAGCTGGTCGTCTCCGACGACGGCTCGACGGACGCGACCATCGCGATGGTCGAGGAGGAGCTGCGGGCGCACGAGGCGGCGACGGGCTGGAACCCAGAGGTGGTGCTGCTGCGCAACGAGACGCCGCTCGGGGTGACCGCGAACTTCGAGCAGGCGCTGCGCGCATCCACCGGCGAGCTGATCGCCCTGTGCGACCAGGACGACGAGTGGGAGCCGCGGAAGTTGGAGAAGCTGGTCGCGATGTTCGACGCGCGGCCGGGACTCGGCTTCCTGCACACCGATGCGCAGCTGATCGACGACGACGGAGCCCCGACGGGCGGCACGATCTTCGGAGTGCTCGAAGTGTCGGAGGAGGACAGGCAGGCCGTGCACTCCGGACGCGCGTTCTCGGTGTTCGTGCGCCGCAACATCGCCACGGGCGCCACGGCGATGGTGCACCGCGACCTGGTGGCGGCGTGCGCGCCGTTCCCCGCCGAGTGGGTGCACGACGAGTGGCTGGCCATCCAGGCCGCAGCACGCGACAGGCTCGACCTGAGCGAGGAGCCGCTGACGCGCTACCGGCGGCACGCCGCCAACCAGATCGGGGCGGGCGATCCGACCATCGGCCACAAGATCCGCCGCGTGCTCGGCGCCCGCGGTGACCGCAACCGGATGCTCGCCGCGCGCTCGCGCATCCTGGCGGACAGCCTGCGCGGTGCGGTCGACGTCGACTCGTCGAAGGTGGCGCTCGCCGAGGAGAAGGCGGCGTTCGAGACGACGCGGGCCGAGCTTCCGGCGAACAGGGTGAAACGGTTCGTGCCCGTGCTCCGGCTCGCGGCGGGCGGGGCGTACCCTCGCCTGGCGAGCCAGGGCTGGATGGATGTGGTCAGAGACCTGTTCCAGCCGGCGTGAGGCCGGCGGCGGGTGCGGTCTCTTCCGTAGGTTGCACGGCATTCACAGGTACAGCATCCACCGGCTCGACGTCGTCCTCCTCGGAGCGCGACCACGCGGAGACGTGCAGCAGCAGCGCCGCCGCCAGCACGAGCAGCACGGCGAACAGGGCCAGCCACAGCCAAGTGCCGCCCGGAGGCGTCCACGCGGACTGCCCGAACAGGTAGGTGCGCATCGAGCCGTTGGAGCCGACCGCGTAGCGGCGGAGCGTCGACTCGAAGGCCCAGAACTGCGCCCCGGCGGCGCCGACGGCCACGATCACCGCGATGCGCCGCCAGGCGTATGGCGCGCGCACGAACGCCGTGTCGCCGAGCAGCGCGGCGAGCCCGACGATGAGGCAGAGGAACAGCGGCAGGTTGTACCTGCCCTGCCAGATCATCCCTCCGCCGTGGATGTACGCGGCCTGCACCAGCGCGGGGCAGAGCAGGAAGGCGGCGACGAGCAGCCACGCGACCAACAGGCGGCGACGTCGCAGCACGACGACGGCGCCGACCACGATGGCCCCGATGGCGAGCCCCCAGAGGTAGAGCACCACATCCGGCGCAGGGGTGTCGAGCCAGCCGAACAGGCCGACGAGGCCCTGGCTGTATCCGACGGTCCCGATGAACACCTTCTGGAAGCCGACGAGTGGCGACGCGCCGATGCCCGGGAAGGAGAGCGCCTGATCCGGATGCTCGATGGCGTTGGCGAGCGAGTTGGTGCCGACGGTCCAGAGCCCAGCGGCGATGGTGCCGGCGGCGACGACGGCGATGAGCACGATGACGGCGCGTCGTTTGAGGAGCGCGACCAGCGCATCCCGGTCGGCGAGCAGCAGCAGAGGCACCACGAGCGCGAGCGCCACCCACAGCGGTGAGAGCCCGCGCGCGTTGACCGCGACGACGGCCCCGGCCATCACCACGACGGCCCGGCCGGTGAGCCGGGAGGCGTCGGGGGAGAGCGTGATCGCGAGCATCCCGCAGAAGACGGCGAGGGTCGCCGTCGCCTCCAGGGCGCTCGGGTTCACCGAGCCGCCGAGGAACAGCAGCATCGGCGTCACCGCAACGGCGAACGCCAGCAGCGGCAGCCTGCGGTTGCGCATCGTGGCCACGATGGCGAACGCGAGGGCGGCGAACAGCGTGGTCAGCAGGCCGCTCAGGATGCGCATGGCGTAGATCCCCGACGCATCGTGGAAGACCAGGGACGGGAGCCCGACGACGGCGTAGTAGAGCGGGTTGTACAGCCCGGCGGTGGTGGGGGCTTCGACGCTCTCCCACGGGTCGGCGCTCGGCGTGTACGCGCAGTTCGCCGTGACGGTCGGGTTGAACGCGAAACAGGTGACGGCGTGCGATTCGGCGATGTAGCGCGGCACCGTGACGATGTGGCCGGCAGGGGACGGCGTCCCGACGAGCTCGCCGCGCACGACGCTCGCGGCGCGCACGATGTGGGCCGGCTCATCCGGGGAGGCGGACGGCGGGGTGGCGAACACCCAGGCGGTCGTGAGCGCGAAGAGCACGGCCCACGCGACGAAGAACGGCTTCAGCGGGATGGAGCGGCGTCTCGGTGCCTGAGCGGCGGCGGGCGCGACCGTGCCGCTTCCCGCCTGTGGGTTTCCCATGAGGCAAAGGTATCGGACCGGACGGTCAGACCGCGGCAGGCTCCTCCGTCGGGGCGAGGCGCGCATCCACACGGGCCACCCGGTCGATGGACCGCAGCACCAGCCAGCCGGCCACCACGACCACCGCCGTGAGCACCAGGAGCCCCAGCAGGTTCCCGCCGGGCGGCGCCCAGGCCGGCGTGCCGAACAGGAACTGCTTGAGCGAGCCGATCGGGGTCACCGAGTATCGCCGCAGCGTGTTCTCGAAGGCGTAGACCTGCCCGAACGCCAGCACGATCACCACGAGCCAACCGAACCGCCGCCAGATCGCGGGGGCCCGTTCCACCCGGATGCGCCGGCCGAGCACGACCGAGAGTCCCACCAGCAGGCAGAGGAACAGCGGCATGTTGTATCTGCCCTGCCAGATGATGCCGCCTCCGGTGATGTACGCGGCCTGCACGATGGGCGGGAGCAGGATGAAGGCGCCGAACAGCACCCAGGCGAAGACGAGCATCCGGGAGCGGAGGAGCACGAGGGCGGCGGCGAGCAGGATGCCGACGAGGGCCGACCAGATGAAGAACACCTCGGGAGGGGCCGGCGTGTCGAGCCAGCCGAAGATGCCGATCAGGCCGTGGCTGTACTCAGTGGTGCGCACGAGGGTGATGAAGAAGCCGCTCAGCGGGTTGGTTCCGACGCCGAGGAAACTCTGCGGCGTCTGGTCCGGGTTCTCGACGGCGTTGTAGAGCGAGTTGGTCCCGACGGTCCAGGCCAGGGCGGCGATGGTCGCGAGCACGACGCCCGCCGCCGCGGCGATCACGGGCGGTCGCCGGAGCAGCGCGACGACCTGCCGCCACGGGACGAGCACGAACGGGATGAGGATGGCCAGCAGCACCCACAGCGGTGAGAGCCCGCGGGTGTTGACCGCGACCGCTCCACCGGCCAGCACGATCATCGCGCGCGACAGCAGCCGGGAGCGGTCAGGGTCGAGCACGGCCGCGATGATGCCGACGAAGACGGCGAGGGTGGCCGTGGCCTCGATGCCGTTCGGGTTCACCGAGCCGCCGAGGAAGAGCAGCATCGGGGTCACAGCGACGGCGAAGCCGAGCAGCGGGATGGCGCGGCGCCGCATCCCCCACAGGATCGAGAACGCGAGCGCAGCGAACAGCGAGGTGACGATGCCGCTGACGATGCGCATCGCGTAGATGCCGGAGGTGTCGTGCAGGAGCAGCGTCGGCCAGCCGACCAGCAGGTAGTACACCGGGTTGTAGAGCCCGGCGGTGGTGTACGAGGTGGTGAGGGCTCCGGGGTCGGTGAGTGGGGCGAGCCCGCACTCGGCCGGACGCTCCTGGTGGAAGGCGAAGCAGGTGTCCAGCTGGGTGCGCGCCACGTACGCGGGGACGGTGACCCGGTGGCCGTCCTTCGACGGCGTTCCGATGAACTGGCCGCGCGCGACGCTCGCCGCCTTGACGATGTGCGCAGGCTCGTCCGGGGATGCACCGATCGGGGTGGCGATCGCCCAGCTCGCGCAGAGGGCGGAGAGCAGCACCCAGACCACCAGGAAGGCGCGCCAGACCCTGGGCCGGTCGCCGGGGAGGGTGGATGGGCCGGCGGTCGGCATGCTGGCGGTGGTGCTCACCCTGCGCTACTCCTTTTCGTCGCTGAGTGCGGCGATGCGCTGCTCCAGCTCGGCGATCCGCAGCTCGTGCAGGGCGCTGCGCTCTGCGAGGGTGCGGGTCTTGCTCTCGAGGGTGGTCAGTTCGGAGCTGTGCTGGATGCAGACCAGGAACAGCACGGCGATGCTCACGAAGAACACCAGGTTCACCGGAGCCCCGACGCCGATCAGTCCGGCCGCCCAGTCCAGGATGGTCGGGAAGACGCCGATGATCAGCGCGAGCACACCGGCGATGAGCCACCAGATCGCGTGGCGTTCGCGCATCCGGCCGCGGCGCAGCATCTCGATCACCACAGCGAGGGTGAGGAGGGCGGCGAGGATTCCGAAGATGTAACTGGTGATCGACATGGTCAGGCCGTTGCCGTTTCCTTGATGGCGGTGCGGGGGCGCATGAGCGCGACGAGGAGGGCGATGAAGGCGCGGGCCAGGTAGACGGCCGCCTTGAGCGGGTTGTGCGACGGCTGGCCGCCTGCGCGGGGACGCATCGAGGTCGGCACCTGGGCGACGCGCAGACCGCCGCGGGCGGCGATCACCAGCGCCTCGATGGTGTCTCCGAGGTATTCGGCGGGAAAGGAGTGCGCGAACAGGGCGATGGCGCGCGGACCGGCGGCCTTGAAGCCGCTGGTGGTGTCGTTGAGGCGCGTCCGGACGACGCGGCTGAGGACGGTCGAGAGCACGTTCATGGCCCAGCGGCGCGGACCACGGACCTCGTAGTCGCCTTCGCCGGAGAAGCGGGCGCCGATCACCAGGTCTGCGCCGTCGAGGGCAGCGATCAGGGACGGCACGTTGCCAGGGTCGTGCTGACCGTCCGCGTCGATCTGCACGGCGACGGAGAAGCCGTTGTCCCTCGCGAACTGGTAGCCGAGGCGTAGTGCTCCGCCGACCCCCATGTTGAACGGCATGGATGCGACCAGGGCCCCCGCCTCCTTGGCGATGCGCGCCGTGTCGTCGGTCGAGCCGTCGTCGACGACGAGGCAGGTGACGCCGGGAAGTTTGGCGTAGACCTCGGCGACGACGGCTGCGACGGATGCCTCCTCGTTGAAGGCGGGCATCACGATCAGCGTCTGGGAGAGATCGAAGGGCATGGAAGTCAACGTACTAGATCGGTGTGGGCGTCAGAGCTGGTGCGACCGGCCGGTCGGGAGCTCGGCTGTCGGTTCGATATTCTCGCACGTCCTGCTGAGCGCCCTGATCAGGAACCAGACGGACAGCCCGGTCGCGACGGCGAACACGACGGCGACGGTCGGCCATCCGCCCGGCGGCTGCCACTGCGGCGCCCTGATCATGTCGATCCAGGTGAGGTTCGGCTGCAGCCCGGTGACGTACCGGCGGAGCATCCACAGGAACGCGGCGAGCTGGCCGATGCCGAGCAGCACGACGGACACGCGCATCACGGCGGTGAGCCGCCTGTCGGCGGCCGGCAGAGCGCGGTCGAGCCCGATCCCGGCGAGGATCGCGAGGAGCACGGCGGGTGCGATGGTGTACCTGCCCTGCCAGATGTATCCGGCGTCGTGGATGACCGCCGCCTGCGAGAACGGCGGCACGAACACGATGGCGAGGCCCAGCAGGAGCGCGCCGATCTTCACGGGGCGGGGGCCGAGAGTCGCGCCGAGCAGGATCACCATCCCGCCGATGCTCGCCCACACGGCCACGGAGAGCGCAGGCGCCGGGATCTCCAGCCAGCCGAACTGGGCGATCCAGCCGACCATGAAGCTGAACGTGTTGTCGATGGTGTTGGAGAATCCCTGCCACCAGCTGCTGCCGGCTCCCACGGGCGCGTACCCGGGCGTCAGCGACCGCGGCCGCAGGTAGAACAGGGTCGCCGCCACGGCGACGGCGCCGATCAGGACGATGCCCACCCAGGTCAGCCACGACCGGAACACCGTGCGCAGCACGTCCCGCCTGCCGAGCAGCAGCGCGATCACGAACGCGAGCGCCAGCCACAGCATCGCGATGCTCCTGGTGTTCACCAGCAGCAGGCTGACCACCACGATGCCCAGGATGCGCAGCACAAGCCACCGCCCGGCCGCCGGCGTTCCGAAGGTCAGCAGCAGCAGCGCGAACGCCGCGGCGGAGGCCGCGACCTCGATGCCGTTCGGGTTGAGCGTCCCGGAGAGGAACAGCACCATCGGGGTGACGCCCACCGCGAGGCCGCCGAGCGCCCAGCGGGAGCGGGGGAGGCTCTGCAGCGCCGTGAAGGCGAGCGCGAGCAGGGCGGAGCAGAGCAGCGCGTTCACGAGCCGCATCGCGTACAGCCCCTTCGCACCGTCGAGGAACGCGGTCGGCCAGCCGACGAGCACGTAGAAGACGGGCGTGTTCACGGTGGTCGACGTGTGGCCGGTGGTCGGCGCATCCGGGTTCTGGATGGGGGTGACGCAGGAGGCCGTGACGGCCACGTTCCTCTTGAAGCACGGCATGTGCGACTCGAGCTTCGCGAAGTAGGTGGAGACGGTCTGGTCGATGGTGCCGGGGATGGTCTTCGACTCCGGCCCCCAGAGCTCGCCGTGCGCTGCGGCGTTGGCGCGGATGGCGTGCGCAGGCTCGTCCGGGCTCGCGCCGGGAGGGGTGGCGATCGAGAAGCTCGCCATCAGGAGGAACAGCAGCCCGAAGGCGATGCCGAACACGGTCAGCGGGCGGCGAGCGGGGCGGATGTCCCCGTCGTGCTGGGTCATGCACCGTCCTGTCGTCGTCCGGATGGCCGATGGCCCGGTGGTGAGGTAGGTTCGGTTCTCGAACAACCGGGTTCCATCGGAGAGGAACACAGTGGACGATATCACCCGTCGCCCCGCGTCCCGCTGGTGGGTGGCCGGTGTGCTGCTCGTCTTCGTCGCGGCCGGGCTGGTCGTCGTCGGGGCCGGCTGGACCGTGTGGGTGCTCGCCGCTGCCGCCGCCCTCTGCCTGGCCACGGGCGTCGCCGCGTTCGCCGGCTGGAGCCTCGGCGTGGTCTCCGCCATCGCCGTCCCGCTCGCGGTCGAGGCGTACGGCATCCGGATCTTCCACAGGATCGGGCTCGGCGTCTTCACCGGCAACCTGCTCGTCCTGGTCGTGATCGCGCTGGCCGGGCTGGTGCTCGTCGCGCTGAGCGGCGACCGGATGCGCCTGCCGGGCAGAGCCGTCTGGTGGGGCGTCCTCCCCGCGGCCGTCGTGCCAGCGATGGTCGGGACGGTCTTCGCGATCCTGCCCGCCCTGCGCGACGGCAACGCGCTCTCCTGGGCGATGCGCAGCGACGCCGTCTGGAACCTGGTGTCCGCCCGCTTCCTGCTCGACGACCGCGGCCTGAACCCGTCGCTGCACCCGAACTCGTCGCCGATGACCGCCATCCTGCTCGCGGCCGGCATGGCGCCGGGCCGGGCCGGGGCGAAGACGACCGAGCTGTTCCACCACGACATCGCCGCGATGGCCGGGGTGTTCGCGCTCGCGACGGTCATCACGAGCCTGCTCGCCGGCCTGGTGGTCGCGCAGCTGGTGCGGCCGGAGCATCCGGTGTTCCGTGCGATCGGGGCCGTGCTCGGGTCTGCGCTGATCGCATCCTGGTTCGTGGCAGGCTTCTCGTTCGAGTTCGGCTTCTACAACGTAATGCCGACGGTCGCCTGCCTGCTCGGCAGCTGGCTCGCCTGGCGGGCAGCACCACGGGCTCCTGTGGTGGCCGTCGCGCTGCTGCTGGCGATGACGACAGCGCTGCTGGCGCTCTGGGCGTTCCTCGCCATCGTGCCGCTCGCGCTCGCCGCGGTGGCCGCCATCCGGCTCATCCTGCGCCGCCCCCGGTCGTTCGGGTGGCTGTCCTGGACGATCCTCGCCGTCGCGGGCGCCCAGCTGCTGGTGTATGCCGTGCTGGTCTCCCTGCGCGACCTGCGCCGCGACCAGGGCGAGCTGGCCCAGGGCGGCTCGATGGCACCGGTGACACCTGCGCTGCTGTTCATCCTGATCGGCCTGGCGGTGGCGATCACCGCGGTCACCGCCCACACGGCGGGAGGACGCGCCGACCTCACCGGCGTCGTCACGGTGTCCGCCGCGCTCGCCGGGCTGTACGCCTACCTCGGGACGCAGGTGCAGGCCGACGCGTACTGGTGGGGCTACTACCCGGCGAAACTCGTCTGGTTCGGCGGCATCCTGCTGCTGGTGGTGGTGATCGGCCTCGCGCTCGACCGGCTCTCGCGGGTCGACCTCGCCGTATGGCCCCGGGTGGCGGCGACGGCGGGCGTGCTCATCGCCGTCGTCGCGATCGCGGCCAGTGTGCTGCCCAAACCGCCGACGCTCGGCGCACTGGTGCCGTACGGCGACATCCTCGCGGGGGAGGGTGTCGCCTCCGGAGACGACGTGCTCCCGGCGATGTTCGCCCTCGACGACCCGACCGACGCCAAGAACATGCTCGTCGGCTATTACGACTGGAAGGCCGACGGCTTCGCCAACCTCTGGCTCCTCGGAGCATCGGCGACCAGCGGCACCGACCCGATCCGCCCGTATTCGTACTACCTGGACGTCCGCTCGCTGAAAGACGTCTGCTCGGCGGTGAAGGCGTGGGACGGCGGCGTGACGATCCGCACGAGGGACGAGACGCTGCGGGCGAAGCTCGCGGCGACCTGCCCCGGCCTGGATGCGACGGTGCTGGTGGGGCGCATCCCGGTCAGCGGGTGAGGTCGGCTACTCCGACGGACCCCGCAGCGCGTTCACGATGAGCACGACGGCGAGCGTGGCGACGGCGATGATGCCGCCGAGATTGAGGAACGGCCCTCCACGGTTCGCGCCGGAGTGGTCGCTGAGATTGAGGACGATGCCGACGATCGTCAGAATCGCGGCGGCAGCCAGGGGGATGAACCCGAACCGATTGCGGCGCAGCATCGACCTGCTCATTGGGCCCAGCAGACGAACCCGGCGAGGGCGAGCTCCACGCCTGTGCCATTCCGGGAGCACTGTTCGATCGACCAGGCCGAGTAGTTCCCGATTGCACCCCCGAGAGCTATCGCGCCTCCCGCTATCGCACCGATGCCGCTCAGGCCGCCGATCGCTGCGGCGATGTACGCGGCGTTCGCTCCGCCTTGGAGTGCGGTGACCACTGTGGGCGTCACGCACGAGTTCAGCCGGACATGCGTGCCCCAGATGTCGATCCATACCCGGGACTCGCCCCGGCACGCGGCACGGCTGGCGTGCGTGGGGAACGAGCGCGGGCCGGCATTGACCACGATTCCTCCGGTGTCGGCGACACCCTCGGCCCAGCTGGTGGCGATGTCGTTCGGAACGCCGGCGTCGATGGCCAGCGCGAAGTCGAAGGTTCGCTGTCCGTCGATGGATCTGTCGGCGGCCAGCAGGCCGTCTGCGCTGCTCAGCAGTCGCGCGTACTCTCCTTGGACCGCGGGCGACCATTCTGCGTGATCGCCCGCGGCGAGGTCGATGTGTGCGCTGACTTCACTCGCCTGCGCGGGGCTTCCGATGCCGATCACGGCGAGGGTGGCTGCTGCGGCGATCGCGATAGCGGTGAGAGGAGATTTCATGCGGCTTCCGTTCCTGGCGTTGGGCCTCGTTGCCCACTACAGCCAGGTTAGCCATCCGGTTACGCGTTAGATATCAATGTCAGCCAACATACTGACATCAACTCCGCCACCCTAGAAACACGTGCCGCAGCAGCGCCCGCAGGCCGGCCCCGTCGCGCTTCGCGAGCGCCGACGGTAGCTTGGTCGCCGCGTTCAGCCGCGACGACCAGTGGGCGGACGCGACGCGCGCCGCCCTGCGCCAGCCGTGCCGCCGCAGCACAGCCGCCTTCGTGAGGAAGAAGGCGCGCTCCTCGTCGAAGCGGGTGCCGTCCTGCGCCGTCCAGGAGGAGACGCTGCCCGCGTGCCTCCGGTAACGGAACTCGTGGTCGGGCAGCAGCACCAGGCTGCCGCCGTCGAGCACGATGTCGATCTGCAGGTTGAGGTCGAGCACGACGTCGAAGTCGGGGTCGAAGCCGTGGCGGCGCACCGCCTCCGTTCGCCAGCAGATCGACGGGAAGTATGTCCAGTTGCCGCGCAGCAGACTCACCGCGAGCGCTTCCCCGCTGAGCTCGGCCGGCGCGCTGTGGGTGGGACGGTACCAGCCCTTGACCCGGTCGGCGAGGGGGAGCGTCTCGCGACCGTCGTCGCCGATCACGGTCACCGCCGGCTGGAAGTATGCGCCCGCGGGATGCGCGGCGATGGCGGCGCGCATCCTGGCGATGTAGCCGGGCTCCAGCAGGTCGTCGCAGCCCATCAGGACGAAGTGCTCACTCGTCACCAGCTGCACCGACTTGGTGAAGTTGCCGCTCACGCCGAGGTTCGTCTCGTTGCGCAGATAGTGGATGCGCGGATCGCCGAGCGCGCTCACCCACTCGCCGGGCTCCGTGTCCGGGTACACGTCGTCGATCACGACGAGACGCCAGTCGTCGTCCGTCTGGGCGATGACGCTGTGGACGGCGTCGCGGAACAGCTGGGGATCGCCGTAGAACGGCATCATGATGTCGATGGTCACGGTGGAGGTTTTCGTCCGCTCGGAGCTTTTCGTCGTATGGTTGGCCTGCCGCGCCCGAGGCGCAGAGCATCCATCCTGTCATGCCACCCCTGGAGTCTCCCATCACCAGCTATGAGCCGCTCAACGAGCCGATTCCCGACGAGTGGGAGACGCAGCCGGCGGGGTCGGGCGGGCGTTCGTCCGTCGTCCTGATCCTCGGTGCGACCGTCGTGTCCGGACTCGCAGGATACGTGGTCACCTGGCGCGTGTTCACCTCGGTGGGCGCCGCGGGCTACGGCGTGTTCTCGGTGTTCTGGTCCGCGCTGTTCCTGGTGGTCGGCATCCTGTTCGGGCTTCAGCAGGAGTCGACGCGTGCCGTGGCGCAGACCGCCGTGCAGGCCGTGGATGCGGGCGCCGGCCGAATGGGCGCAGGAGCGGCCGCCGCGATCCGCCGCACCTCCATGTGGTCGTTCGCCGCGATGGTCGCCGTCGTCGTCGTGATCGCCGTGCTGGCGACCAGCCTGCTCTGGGCGACGCCGAGCCTGGGCGCGCAGAACGCCGGTCTCGCCTGGTTCGTCGCGTTCGGCGCCGGCCTCAACTGCCTGGTGGCCGCCGCATCCGGTGTGATGGCCGGGGCGGGGATGTGGCGGCAGCTCGCCGCGATCGTCGCGCTCGACGGCGTGCTGCGCGTGATCGGCGTCGTCGCCGTGCTGGCGTTCACCGACGACCTCGTGGCGCTCGCCGTCGCCGTCATCCTGCCGTTCCCGCTCTCGCTGGCGATCGTGTTCGCCTCGGCCCCGAAGGCGCTCGTCGCCAACGCGCGGGTGAGCATCGGGCTCTCCACCCTGATCGCGAACACCGGCAGGACGATGCTGGCTGCGTCCGCGACCGCCGTGCTCATCAACGGCTTCCCGCTGGTGCTGTCGTTCTTCTCCGGACCGGACAACCACGCGGACCTCGGCTCGCTCGTCCTCGCCGTCACACTGACGAGGGCGCCCATCCTGGTGCCGCTGATGGCGCTGTCGAGCTTCCTGGTCAGCCAGTTCTCGCACCATCCGGAGCGCGCCACCCGCACCATGCTGACGATCATCGCCGGGATCGCCGCGGTGATCGTGGTGCTCTGCCTGGCCGCCTGGCTGTGGGGCGTGCCCGTGATGCAGTTCGTCTTCGGCGCGCAGTTCGACCTCGGCGCCGACGTGCTGGTGGCCCTGATCGCGTCCTCCGGGCTGATCGGCGCGCTCTGCGTGAGCGGCTCCGCCGTGCTCGCGAAGGGGCTGCACGGGGGATACGCGACCGGGTGGGTGGTGGCGTCGCTCGTCTCGCTCGCCGTGCTGTTCATCCCGCTGGATCTGCCGATCCGTGCGGCGCTGGCCCTCGCATCCGGACCGGCCGTCGGGCTCGTGGTGCACCTGGTGTGGCTGCGGGTCAGCTCTGGTCGTGCCGCGCCAGCCGAAGTCGCCAGCTCATCCCCTGCGAGGCCTTGACCCCGCAGATCACGAGGAGCAGCCAGCCGGCCTCCACCAGGATCGAGCTCTCGAAAACGCTGGTCACGAGCAGGGCGACCAGCACGAGGGGCGCCCAGGCGTAGACCACACTGCGCTTGTTGGATGCGAGCAGCCACGAGCGGCCGAACGCGAGCGCGACCAGGGCGACGAACAGCAGCAGCCCGATGATGCCAACCTGCAGGTAGACGTCGAGATAGGCGTTCAGGCCGTCCGAGTGGTAGACGCCCGTTGCCGCCTGGATGGCCGTGAACGGGTACAGCTCGGTCGGCCAGCTGCCCACCCAGCCCCAGCCGACGGTCTGCTCCACCGGGATGAGCTCCCAGATCTGGATCCACAGCTTGTAGCGCACCTGGAAATCGGCCCTGGCGTTCAGCAGGTCGATCACCCTGGTGCGGTAGATGTACGCGGAGACGAGGGCGGCGATGGTGAACACCGCGAGACCCCACTGGTAGTACGGCCGCTGGTGCGCAGGCACCTTGCGCAGGCCGAAGAGCGCGAGCGTCGCGAGGCCGACGACCACGGCGACCGCCGCGATGACGGGGGAGTGCGCGAACAGCAGACAGAGCACGGCCAGCGAGATGGAGACGGCGGCGAGCGGCGCCCGCACCGACCGCGTCCTCAGCTCGACGAGGAACGTCACGAACGCGATCAGCGCCACGATGCTCAGCGCGTTCCGCGACCCGAACAGGCCCTGGATCGGGCCGCCGAGCGCGATGTTGCCCTGGATGCCGAGGAACCGGATGGGCAGGTCCAGCAGGATGCCGCTCAGCACCTCCAGGGCGAGGGATGCGGTCAGCAGCACCCGGAGCACGTCGCCGACGACGCGCACGATCTGGATCGCATCCCGCACCAGGGCGATGTAGACGGCCAGGAAGGCGAAGCTCAGCTGGTAGATCACCCCGGCGAGCGTGGCCCACTGGTACGTGCTCCAGAAGATCGAGACGGCGCACCAGCCGACGAACAGGAGGATCGAGATCGGCAGCAGGCCGTGCCACTCGATCAGCTTCCTCTGCGCGACGAACGACAGCGCGGCGAGCACGACCACGACGCCGAGCGCGCCGATGAGCCCCGGCCAGCCGATGAGAGCCCGGATCGCGTGGGTCGAGAACCCGACACCGACGGCCACCAGCGAGAGCGCCGAATTGAACCGTGCCGAACCCAGGAATTCGGTCACCGCGACGGGGACCAGGGTTCGACGGGTCGCGGCCATGAACGCAATCCTACGGTGTGCTCTGCTTCGTCTTCACGGACAGCACCACGAGCAGCGCCCACCCCGCTTCGATCAGGATGCGGCTCTCCGCTGCGCTCTGCGCGATGAGCGCGGCGATCAGCAGCAGGGGCAGCAGCCCGAGCGCGGTGTACGGCTTGTCGTCGGCGATCGTGGTCCTCGGCCGGTCGACGGCGAAGAACCAGGAGCGGCCGAGCGTGGTCGCGACCAGCAGGATGAACACCACGAGGCCGACGATGCCGAGCTGCAACCAGACGTCGAGCCAGGCGTTGTGCGCCTGCAGGTAGGTGACGCCGTTGCGTTCGGCGAGGTTCTTGAACGGGGAGACCCAGGGCGCCCAGTAGCTCACCCAGCCCCAGCCGAACACCGGGCGTTCCTGCGCCAGCCCGATCACCGAGTGCCAGATGTCGAGGCGCCCCGTCAGGTCCTCGCTTTTGCCGAACAGCGCGGGGATGCGCGAGGCGAACGCGATCAGCAGCCCGGCGGCCACCACGACGAGCGCCGCGGCGGTGAGATAGACAGGACGGCGCCGGTCCGGCGCGACCCTGCGCATCCACAGGGCGAACGCGAACACGACGGCGGTGGCCAGCCCGGCCACGATCACCGTCGACGAGCGGGTGAGAGCGAGCGTCCCGACCGCGATCACCAGCCAGGTGATGCCCGCCCCGCGGCGCACGGTGCGGTCGGCGAGCTGGATGCCGAACACGATCACGGCCAGCAGCGCCACCATCGCCAGCAGGTTGCTGTTGCCCTGGATGCCCTGGATCTGCCCGCCGTGGAACAGCAGACCCCTGCTCCAATAGAACGCGGACGGCAGCTTGCCCTCTGGATATGACGCCCAGAACGGCAGCACAGGATGCCGCACGAACGCGGCCACGACGAACTCGAACAGCAGCGACAGCCCCAGAATCCAGCGGAACGCGTTCGCCAGCGCGCGCAGCAGCTGCGGCCAGTCGAGGGCGAGCGCCAGGTAGAGCGCGCCGGCAGTGGTCGCGAACTGGGCGATCACGCCGAGCGCACTTGCGCCGGGGTATGCGGACCACGCGATCGAGACGGTCGCCAGCAGGAGGAACAGCACGAGCATCCTGGGCAGCCTGCGCCAGTGGAAGGCGGGCCGCGTGCGCACCAGGACGACGATGCTCGCGGCGGCGAGCAGCCCGGCCAGCACGAAGTAGCCAGGCCAGCTGATCAGGTTGCGCCAGAAATCGCCCGCGAACAGCGTGAACAGCAGCAGTGTCGCGAACGCCGCGGCGCCGGATCCGGACGCGGCGGCGGCCACGCGTGCCCGGACGGACGAAGCGGAGGGTGCGGAGGTCACCTCGGAAGACTAGCGGACGGGAATTCAGGCGTTCGGTGTCGCGACGAACACCGTCCCGTCGCCGGAGAGGGAGACGAACTCCTCGTCCGGCGTGACGAACACCGACTGCCCGCGTTCCAGCGTCAGCGCGCCGTGCGTTCCGGCGAGCTCCACCGTGCCTGCCGTGCAGATCGCGATGGCCGCGCCGGGCAGCGGGATGCGCGTGGACGGCGTCCCTGCCCCGACCGTGATGTGGTCGAGCGCGAAGTCGGGCACATCCGGTCGGAACACGTCGACGCCGGGCGCCGGATGTTCCGCGGCCATCGGCGTCGCCACGATCGGACGGAAGTCCAGGATGCTCACCAGCTCCGGCACGTCGATGCGCTTCGGCGTGAGGCCGCCGCGCAGCACGTTGTCGGACGCCGCCATCAGCTCGATCCCGAGCCCCCGCAGGTACGCGTGGATGTTCCCGGCCGGCAGGTACAGCACCTCGCCCGGGCGCAGGGTCGCGCGGTTGAGCAGCAGCGCGAGCACGATGCCCGGATCGCCGGGGAACGCCTCCGCGAGCATCCGGACGGTGTCTGCGGCGACAGCGAGGTCGTCGCCCGCCGGGTCCGGCTCGACGGAGAGCGCGGTGGCGACGACGGCGCCGACCAGCTCGCCCACCGCAGGGTCGCCGCCGAGCAGCCACTCGGTCGCGCGGCGGAGCACCCCGGTCGGCTCGCCGGCGAGGGTGCCGGCGAACGACGCGATCACGGCGCGCTCGCCGTCGTCCGCCGTCTCAGCGAGCGCGGAGAACAGTGCTGCACTGCGCTCGACGTCGCGGAAGCCGCAGAGCGCGTCGAAGGTGTCGCTGAGCGCGTAGATCAGCTCCGGCTTGTGGAACGGGTCCTTGTAGTTGCGCTCGGGGGAGTCGATGGGGATGCCCGCGGCGTTCTCCCGCGCGAACCCGGCGGCGGCCTGCTCGGACGACGGGTGCGCCTGCAGCGACAGCGGGCCGGCGGCGGCCAGCACCTTCAGGAGGTACGGCAGGTGCGCATCCTGCCGCCCGAGCGAGGTCTGCAGGTCGGCGGCCGTCCACGCGGCGAGGTCCGCCGCTCCACCGGTCTGCGCCGGGTCGGCGATCACCGACGGCGATCCGGGATGCGCGCCCAGCCACAGCTCCGCCTCCGGTCGTCCGCTCGGTTCGGTGCCGAGCAGCCCGGCGATGGCAGTGGTCGAACCCCAGGCGTAGTCGCGGGGGGTATTGCCGATGCGCACAAACATCCGTCGTGGTCCCTTTCGATTCGTTAGACCAAACTACCAATCGCTTTTGCGCGGCATTGCCGGTTCCCTAGGCTGGCGCTGGTCGCCAGCCGACCCGTCATCCCGCCGTACGACGCAATGGAGCAGCTATGTCCTTCGAGTCCCTCGCCAGCGATTTCTACGGATACGAGGACCTTCTCAGCACCCAGGAGAAGGACTTCCTCGCCCACCTCCGCTCCTACCTGGAGACCGAGGTGAAGCCGATCGTGAACGAGCACTGGGAGCGCGCGGAATTCCCGCACCAGATCATCGAGGGGCTGCACAAGACCGGCACCGTCGGGCTCGGCTTCCCGGAGACCGCTCCGTTCGAGAACTCGGCCGTGTTCCGCGGCTGGGTCGCCCTGGAGCTTGCGAGGGTGGATGCGTCCGTCAGCACATACGTCGGCGTGCAGAACGGTCTCGCCCTCGGCGCCGTCGGCGTCTGCGGCTCCGAGGAGCAGAAGGCGGAGTGGCTGCCGAAGCTCGCCAGCGGCGAGGTGCTCGGGGCGTTCGGCCTGACCGAACCGCTCTCCGGCTCGGACTCCGCACAGGGCCTGCGCACGATCGCGACGCGCGACGGCGACAACTGGGTGCTCAACGGCTCGAAGCGCTGGATCGGCAACGCCACGTTCAGCGACATCACCATCATCTGGGCGAAGAGCGCGGAGGACGGCCAGGTGAAGGGCTTCATCGTCCCGACCTCGACGCCCGGGTACACCGCGACGAAGATCGAGGGCAAGCAGTCCCTCCGCATGGTGCAGAACGCCGACATCACGCTCGAGAACGTCGTCGTGCCCGAGTCGCTGCGCCTGCAGAACGCCAACACGTTCAAAGACACCGCCGCGGTGCTCCGCCTCACCCGCGCCGAGGTCGCCTGGGCGGCCGTCGGGGTCGCGATCGGCGCGTACGAGGCCGCCGTCGCGTACTCGAAGGAGCGCATCCAGTTCGGCAAGCCTCTGGGAGCGCACCAGCTCATCCAGGATCTGCTGGTCAAGTCGCTCGGCAATATCACCGCATCCATCGCCCTCTGCACGCGCGTCTCCGAGATGCTCGACACCGGCAAGCAGCGCGACGAGCACTCGGCACTCGCCAAGGCGTTCGCCACCTCCCGGATGCGCGAGACCGTCGCCTGGTGCCGCGAGATCCTGGGTGGCAACGGCATCGTGATCGACTACGACGTCGCCCGCTTCTTCGCCGACGCCGAGGCCCTCTACTCCTACGAGGGCACCCGCGAGATGAACACGCTGATCGTCGGGCGCTCGATCACCGGCCAGGCCGCCTTCGTCTAGCAGGCGATCCGTTCGGCGCCGGCGGGCCGGATAGGCTGGGCGTTCGGCAGTCGAGCGTTTGAGGAGGACCGCGTGGCGTGGTTGGTGACCGGAGGAGCTGGATACATCGGCTCGCACATCGTGCGGGCGTTCCGTTCGGAGGGCATCGACGTCGTCGTGGTCGACGACCTGTCCAGCGGGCATGAGGAGTTCGTGCCGGCGGACGTCCCCTTCTATCGGGGGACCATCCTGGACGGCGCGCTGCTCGAACGGGTCTTCGCCGAGAACAGCGTCTCCGGCGTGGTGCACGTCGCCGGGTTCAAGTATGCCGGCGTCTCCGTGCAGCGTCCTCTGCACACCTACGAGCAGAACGTGACGGCGACCGCCGTGCTGCTCGCCGCCATGCAGGAGGCGGGGGTGGATGCGATGGTCTTCTCGTCCTCCGCAGCCGTCTACGGCACGCCGGACACGGACCTCGTCACGGAGAGCACGCCGAAGAGCCCGGAGTCCCCGTATGGCGAGTCGAAGCTGATCGGGGAGTGGCTGCTGCGCGACCAGGGCATCGCCGCCGGTCTCCGCCACACCAGCCTGCGGTACTTCAACGTCGTCGGGTCCGGCGATCTTTCGCTGCGCGACACCAGCCCGCACAACCTCTTCCCTCTGGTGTTCGACGCCCTGGTGGACGGCCGCACGCCGCGCATCAACGGCGTCGACTACCCGACGCCGGACGGCACCTGCGTCCGCGACTACATCCACGTCGCCGACCTGGCCGTCTCGCACGTCGCCGCCGCGAAGCGACTGGATGCGCACGAGGCGATCGAGCCCGTCTACAACCTGGGCAGCGGCGACGGGGTCTCGGTCGGCGAGATCATGTCGACCGTCGCCGCGGTGACCGGCATCGACTTCACCCCAGAAGTGGGGCCGCGCCGCGCCGGAGATCCTGCGAGGATCGTCGCATCCGGTGAACTCGCCGCCCGGGATCTGGACTGGAGAATGAGCCACACCCTGGACGAGATGGTTCGGAGCGCCTGGGAAGCACGCCAAGCGGCATCCTGAGCCCTCTCCTGGCCGTCCGACGGGGGTAGAACGGCCGGGCGTGTCGGGATTGTTGTGGAGCGTCGGCGCGTCGCGAACTCTCGACCAGGACTCAAGGCTTTACGATTTGCGACTTGACTCTTGCGAATGACAACGGTGTAATTATTCCAACACGTTGTCTTGCGTGCTTAGCAGTTAATGGGTGGGAGTCCGATATGACAGTTCCTGAATATCGCTCTGGAGTACCCGACGACTGGTTCATCGACCCGGTCAAACTGGGGGTTCCGGGTGTCCGGCCGAATGTCGACGACGACAATCCGCTGGCCTGGCAGTCCGACTCGCTGTGCGCTCAGACCGACCCGGAGGCGTTCTTCCCTGAGAAGGGCGGATCGACCCGCGACGCCAAGCGCATCTGCACCTCGTGCGAGGTTCGCACCCAGTGCCTCGAATACGCTCTCGCGAACGACGAGCGGTTCGGCATCTGGGGTGGGCTGTCCGAGCGCGAACGCCGCAAGCTGCGCAAGCGCGCCAGCTGAATTCGCGCCGCGCCCGATCTGCCTCCACGGATCGACGCGAGGCCAACCTAGGCTGACTCCCGATGTATCCGAGAGTCACTGCCATCGTCGTCGCCCAGAGTGGCGGCCCCCACCTTCAGCGCACTCTCGACGCCATCGCGGCACAGACAAGACAACCGGATGCCGTGATCGCCGTCGACTGTGCGTCGACGGACGACGCCGCCAAGCTGCTCGCCGACTTCCGCCCCACCCAGCTGCTCTCCGTGCCGGAGAAGCTGCCGTTCGGCGCTGCCGTGGCGACAGGCGTGCGGGTGACGGCTCCTCCGTCGTCCGACCACGAGTGGCTGTGGCTGCTCGCGCAGGACACCGCGCCGGAGCCCGGTGCTCTCGAAGCACTCCTCGGCGCCGTCGAGGTCTCGCCCTCCGTCGCCGTCGCAGGACCCAAGCTGGTCGACTGGGACGACGCATCCTTCATCCGTGAGTTCGGCGAGGCGATGACGCCGCTCGGCGCCGCGGTGCCGCTGGTCGAGAACGAGATGGACCAGGCGCAGCACGACGGCCTCACCGACGTGCTCGGCGTCTCGTCCGCCGGGATGATCGTCCGCCAGACCGTGTGGGACAAGCTCGGCGGCTTCGACCCCGGCCTGCCGACCGCCGACGACGGACTCGATTTCTGCACCAGGGTCCGACTCGCGGGCTTCCGTGTATCCCTCGTCGCCCAGGCCAGGGTGGCCATCGCGGGCGACGGCGTCGCGGGACCCAACCTCTCGCGCAAGTGGACCGTGAGGCGCCGCCTCACCAAGGAACGGCGAGCTGCCCAGCTGCACCGCCGGATGGTCTACGCGCCTGCCGCTGCGGTGCCGTTCCACTGGCTCAGCCTCGTGCCGCTCGCGATCCTCCGCTCCATCGGCCGCATCCTGCGCAAGGAGCCGGGCTCGGTCGGCGGCGAGCTCGCTGCGGCGTTCAGCGTGGCGTTCTCCGGGATGCGCGTGAGCAACGCCCGCCGCACGCTCGCCCAGAACAAGACCGTCGGCTGGGCGGCCGTCGCGCCCCTCCGCATCCCGTTCGATGAGGTGCGGCGCGGACGCGCGCTGAAACGCGAGGCCGCGCAGGTCGGCCAGCAGGGCGAGCGACAGGAACTCGACTTCTTCGGTACGGGCGGCGGCTGGACGGTGCTCGCTGCACTGGTCATCGGCGTCGCCCTGTTCTTCCCGCTCTTCGGGAGCGCGGCGCTCACCGGGGGAGGGCTGCTCCCGCTCAACGCGTCGGTCGGCCAGCTGTGGGCGAACCTCGGCTACGGCTGGCGGGATGTCGGGCTCGGGTTCACCGGAGCCGCCGACCCGTTCGCGGCGGTGCTCGCCGTGCTCGGAACGCTGACCTTCTGGCAGCCGTCCGTCTCGATCGTCGGCCTCTACTTCCTCGCGGTCCCGCTGGCAGCGCTCGGCGCCTGGCTGGCGGCGGCGCGGCTCACCTCCAAGACGACGCTGCGCATCTTCGCCGGCCTCGCCTACGCACTCGCGCCGACACTGCTGGTGGCGCTGCAGGGCGGCCGTCCTGCTGCCGTGCTCGCGCACGTGCTGCTCCCGTGGCTGTTCTTCGCCGGGCTCGCCGCGCGCCGGTCGTGGGCGGCCAGCGCCGTCACCGCGCTGCTCGCCGTGGCGACGGCGGCGTGCGCACCCGTGCTCATCCCGGCCCTCGTGGTCGCCTGGATCGCGGCCATCGCGTTCGGTGGACGCCGTGCCGCACGCATCGCGTTCATCCCGTTGCCCGCTGTTGTGCTGTTCGCGCCTCTGGTCTGGCAGCAGATCTCCCGCGGGGCGTGGCTGTCGATCTTCGCCGACCCCGGCGTGGCACTGGATGCGCGGCAGACGCCGGCCTGGCAGCTCGCCCTCGGCTTCCCGGACGGCACGCTCGGCGGCTGGCACGCGCTCGGCTCCGTACTGCCGTTCGACCTCGCCGAGGCCGCCCCGAACATCATCGTCCCCATCCTGCTCGCGCCGCTCGGCGTGCTGGCGATCCTGGCCCTGTTCCTCCGCGGGTCGAGCAGGGCGATCGTCGCGCTGCTGGTCGCCCTGGTCGGCTTCCTCACCGCGGTCGCCGCGCTGCACGTCCAGGTGACGTTCGCCGGATCCAGCGTCGTGCCGATCTGGCCCGGAACGGCCGTGAGCCTCTACTGGCTCGGACTGATCGGGGCAGCGGTCCTCGCGCTCTCCGCTATCGGCCGCGCCGCCGTCTACCCGGCCTGGGTCGCGCTCCTCACGCTCGCCATCGCCGCCGTCCCCTCCGCCATCGCGCTGCACGACGGACAGTCGAAGGTGGTCGAGAGCGACGGACGCACCATGCCGGCGGTCGTCACGGCCAAGGCCGCCACCCAGCCCCGCACGGGAACGCTGCGCATCACGCCGCAGCCGGACGGCGGCATCGCGGCGGAACTCATCCGCGGCGCCGGGCAGACGCTCGACGCGCAGAGCACCCTCAGCTCGACGGAGCGCACGCTGTCACCCGAGCAGAAGGAGCTGGCGACGCTGGCGGGCAACCTGTCGTCCCGGAGCGGCTACGACGGCTCTCCGACCATGAAACGCCTCGGCATCGACTTCGTACTGCTCGCACCGGCAGCGGTGGACCTGAACCAGAGCACGGGCGGGAACGCCCCGGTGAGCGAGCCTGCCAAGGTCAGCGGGGTGCGCGCATCCACCGCCCTCGACGCGAACCCGCTGCTCGCCCCGGTGGGTGCGACGGTGAGCGGGCAGCTCTGGGCGTTCGACCGCGGCACCTCGGCGGAGCCGAAGGCCGCGCTCGTCCCCGCGGACGCCGGAGGGATCTGGCGGCTGGTCGTGCTGCTGGTGCAGGGCATCGTCATCGGCATCACGCTGCTCATGGCCATCCCGACCACGCGCTCGGCCGACCGCGTCGCCGAGCTGAACTCCCGCCGCCCGAAGCGCCGCCACGGCGACGAGGACGACCTCGTCGTCACCCCCGACGACGAGCCGGAGCAGCCGAAGGACGGCGAGGAGGCCGTAGCCGACGAGACGCTCTCGGAGTATGAGGCGGAACCCGACGACGAGGCGGCCGTCGAGTCCTCCGAGGTGGAGGAAGCGGCGGAGCCGGAGCCGGTGGTTGCGCCGGAGCCTGTGGTTGCGCCGGAGCCAGAGGTCGCCCCGGAGCCGGAAGTCGAGTCGGAGCCGGTGCCTGAGCCGGAGCCTGTGGTTCAGCCGGAGCCTGAGCCGGACCCGGTGGTCGAGCCACAATCCGAGCCCGAGCCCGAGCCCACTGTCGAGCCGGAGGCTGCCCCGGAGCACCAGCACCCCGCATCCACCCCGGATGCGCTGGTCCCCACCCCGTCCACCCCCACGACGCTCGAGGAAGGCCTCGAGGAGACGATCATCCGCCCCCGCCGCGGAACCGAGCGAACCGAAGGAGGCGACCGTGGCTGACAAGCGTGGAATCGCCAGGGTCAGCATGCGCGTGGTCGGCGGTGTGATCGGCCTCGGCGTCGCCGGCATCGCCATCGCTGGCGCGTCGTTGCTGCCGCTGCCGTCGTTCCAGGTCGCTGCCCCCGTCTCGACCGTCAAGCCCGTGCCTGCCGACCAGCAGAGGGTCTGCCCCGGCCCGCTGCTCGCCCTCGCGGCCGACGCGGGCGCCGCCACCACCGCATCCCCGTTCGGCGCCCCCACCTCCACATACGGGGCGGACGGCGGCAGCGTCGACACCCGGTCGCTGAAGGCCGACGCCGACGGTTCGTCGCGCGGTGAGGCCCCCCAGGTGCTCACCGTCGCCACCCCGCAGGGCGCGAGCACCCCGCCGCTCGTCGCGGGCGCCCAGTCACAGAGCGCGACGACCGACGACCTCGCCGGTCTCGCGACCTCCTCCTGCGGAGAGGCGAGCGCAGACAGCTGGCTCGTCGGCGGTTCCACCGCGCTCGGCCAGACCAGCCTCGTGATGCTGTCCAACCCGACGTCGGTGCAGGCCACCGTCAACCTCTCGATCTTCGCCGAGACCGGCCAGGTGGATGCGCCGGGAGCCGCCGGCATCGTCGTCCCTGCCGGCGCGCAGAAGGTGGTCCCGCTCGCCGGTCTCGCTCCGTCCGTCGCCGCCCCCGTCGTGCACGTGCAGAGCACGGGAGGGCAGGTGCTCGCCTCTCTGCAGCAGAGCTTCGAGCAGGGCATCGACCCGCGCGGCGTCGAACTGTCCGGCGCGACAGGCTCCCCGTCGCGGGTGCAGGTGATCTCCGGCATGACCATCGCGAATCTGGCCACCATCGAGGGCGCCCAGTCCGGCGAGGGCTACGGAGCGGACCTCCCCGCCGTCCGCGTCTTCGTGCCCGGCGACCAGGATGCGGACATCACCGTCGGCGCCGTCGGCGAGAACGGCACGGCGGCAGGCAACTCGTACGCGCAGACCGTGAAGGCCGGCGTCGTCGCAGAGATCCCGCTTGATCACCTCAAGGACGGCAACTACACCGTCACCGTCCGCTCCTCCGTGCCGGTTGTCGCCGCGGCCCGCACGTCGGTCGCCGGGGCCAAGACCCACGACTTCACCTGGTTCGCCTCGTCGCAGCCGATGGGAGACACCTTCCTCGCCGCTGTCCCGTCCGCCCCGACTCCGATGGTGCACTTCGCCAACCCGGGCGAGAAGGACCAGAAGGTCACGATCGAGGGCCGCAACGGCAAACCGGCGACCCTGACAATCCCGGCCGAGGGCGCGGCGAACGTCAAGGTGGGCGCAGGGATGTACACGGTCACCGGAGGCGACGGCCTCTACGTCAGCGTCAGCTTCGCGGCCGACGGTGCGGCGAGCTCGTTCGCCCTCAACCCGCCCGGCCCGCTCGCGGCGCCGATTGAGGTGTATCCGCGCTAGCGCCCGGAACCCCTCCCTCGAACAAACGAGATCAGGGAGACCACGACGATCACGATGGCGAAACCGGGAACGATGTATGCCATGGGGTGGCTGGCGGACGAAAAATAGGCGGCGGACAGGCCGATCACTCCGTAGATCAGCAAGATGGAAGCGAAGAGGACCGCAACGATCTGCTTCTTGACCAACGTCACGGCACACCTTTCAGGGCCGCGTTCTGGACTTACGAGTGCCGCGACCACCTGTCGACTATCTCCGAGGGTATTGGTCGTCAAAACGGCACTCAATATATGCAAAAGGCTACGAATGCATTTGTTCGGCAAGGCTGCGCGGATGGAGCCTTGATTGACCGCAAGCGCGCGGCCACCGTGCTAGAAGTGCCGGTACCGGTCCGGCGCCAGGTCCCACGGGTCCTTCCCCAGCAGCTCCGCCACTGCACGGAACACGCAGCCCTCGACGAACATCCTGCGGTGGAGGTCGTCGTTGCGGTGCAGCTTGGTGAGGCGCTGGATCGGGACGCGGTAGAGCACGATGCGGCGCTGGGCGTGGTCGACGTGCCAGCGGTCGACGCCGTCGCTGCCCGTGTTGCCGATGGGGGTGGCAGCGACCTCGAAGTGCACGTCGGCGAGCTCGTTCGGCCAGACGCCTTTGAGGTAGTCGGCCGTGGATGCGACGGTCATGTCGAAGAAGTCGATCCTGTTGTTCAGCATCGGCAGGTGGGGGCCGGTCACCGGGCCTCTCGCACCCCTGCCGTGCCTGCTGCGCCACCGGGAGGTGGCAGGCGGCTGGCTGCTTGAGCGGCGGTTGCGGGGCATGTCGCAATCCTACGTCGCCCGCGCTCGGGTATTCTGAGCCCGATGTTGAGCCGTCCATGTTCCCGCGTGGCGTGTCCACGCGATGCCGTGGCCACGCTCACCTACGTGTACGCCGACTCGATGGCCGTGCTCGGCCCGCTGAGCCTGAGCCACGAACCGCACTCGTACGACCTGTGCGCCATCCACGCCGAGCGTCTGTCCGCGCCGCAGGGCTGGCAGGTGATGCGGCACGAGGTGTTCGGTGAAGTAGGTTATGGGGCGTGAGCAGCAACAGCAACGTCCCCAGCAATTCCTCTCTCGACGCTGTCGTCAAGACCTATGACATCCGCGGTCTGGTCGGCAAAGACCTGACGGAGGAGGTCGTCACCGCTATCGCGGCCGGTTTCGTCGACGAGGTCGGGGCTGCCGGGGAGGACGTGATCGTCGGCCACGACATGCGCGACTCGTCGCCCACCTTCGCCGCGGCGTTCGCCCGCGGAGCGCAGGCCAGGGGTGCCAACGTCGTGTCGATCGGGCTGTGCTCCACGGACGAGTCGTACTACGCATCCGGAGCGCTGGCGTCCGCGGCGGCCATGTTCACCGCGAGCCACAACCCGGCGACGTACAACGGCATCAAGCTCTCCCGCGCCGGCGCGCAGGGCCTCAGCATGAACACCGGGCTCGCCGGGGTGCGCGACCGTGCTGCCGTGTACCTGCACGACGGCGTCGACCCGGTGGACGAGCAGGGCGGGTTCCGCGAAGCGGATGTGCTCGCCGACTACGCCGCATACCTGCGGTCGCTCGTCGACCTGTCCGTCATCCGCCCGATCACGGTCGTGGTCGATGCCGGCAACGGGATGGGCGGCCTCACCGTCCCGGCGGTGCTCGGCGACGCAGCCGGCCTTCCCGCTCTGCCGCTCACGATCATCCCGATGTACTTCGAGCTGGACGGCTCCTTCCCGAACCACGAGGCGAACCCGCTCGACCCGAAGAACCTGGTCGATCTGCAGCGCGCGGTGGTCGAGCACGGCGCCGACCTCGGGCTCGCCTTCGACGGGGACGCCGACCGCTGTTTCGTCGTGGACGAGAAGGGCGACGCCGTCACCCCGTCTGCCGTCGCGGCCATCGTCGCACTGCGCGAGATCGCCCGCGCCAGGCGGGAGGACCCAGACGCGGACATCACGGTCATCCACAACCTGATCACCTCCAACGTCGTCCCAGAGACCATCGAGGCAGCAGGCGCGACGCCGCTGCGCACCCGCGTCGGCCACACCCTCATCAAGGATGCGATGCGTGAATCCGGCGCCGTCTTCGGTGGGGAGCATTCGGCGCACTACTACTTCCGCGACTTCTGGAGCGCAGACAACGGGATGCTCGCGGCCATGCACCTGCTCGCCGAGTTCGGCGGCCAGGACAGCCCGCTGTCCGAGCTGTCTGCCCGGTTCACGCCCTACCCGATGTCCGGCGAGATCAACTCGACGGTCGACGGCGTTCCCGCCGCGTTCACGCGCGTGGTGGAGGCCTTCACCGGCCGTGCAGAGTTCGACGAGCTCGACGGTCTGACCGTCACCGGCTTCGTCGGGGGAGACGAGCCGTTCTGGTGGTTCTCGGTGCGTCCGTCGAACACCGAGCCGCTGCTGCGACTCAACGTCGAGGCGGCGGACCTGGCGACGATGCAGCGCATCCGGGACGAGGTGCTGGCGCTCATCCGCGCCTGACGGAGAGCCGGCGCGACACACGACTGTGAGAGTCGGGCACCGGATGCGACAATGGGGCAATGGCCACAACCACCGTCGCTGAATCCACCTCCACTCTTCCGTTCAAGGTCGCAGACCTCTCCCTCGCTGAAGCGGGACGTCACCAGATCCGTCTGGCCGAGAACGAGATGCCCGGTCTCATGTCGCTCCGCGAGGAGTTCGGCGCGTCGCAGCCCCTTGCCGGCGCGCGCATCGCCGGCTCGCTGCACATGACCGTGCAGACCGCCGTGCTGATCGAGACGCTCGTCGCGCTCGGCGCCCAGGTGCGCTGGGCGAGCTGCAACATCTTCTCCACCCAGGACGACGCGGCGGCCGCCATCGCGGTCGGCCCGAACGGCACCGTGGATGCGCCGGCCGGCGTTCCCGTGTTCGCCTGGAAGGGCGAGACCCTCGAAGAGTACTGGTGGTGCACCCAGCAGATCTTCGACTGGACGGCGGAAGCGGAAGCCGCCGGGGCGGACTGGACCGGCCCGAACCTGATCCTCGACGACGGAGGCGACGCCACCCTCCTGGTGCACAAGGGCCGCGAGTTCGAGCTCGCCGGCGCCGTCCCGGACGACGCGCAGGGCGACAGCCACGAGTACCGCGTGATCCTGGCTGCGCTGCGCGCATCCCTCGCGGAGTCCTCCGACCGCTGGACCCGCGTTGCTGCGGACATCCTCGGCGTCACGGAGGAGACCACCACCGGTGTGCACCGCCTCTACGAGCTCGCCCGCGACGGCCAGCTGCTGTTCCCGGCCATCAACGTCAACGACTCGGTCACCAAGAGCAAGTTCGACAACAAGTACGGCATCCGCCACTCGCTGCCGGACGGCCTGAACCGCGCCACCGACGTGCTGATCGGCGGCAAGGTCGCGTTCGTCGCAGGATACGGCGACGTCGGCAAGGGCGCAGCGGAGGCGCTGCGCGGCCAGGGCGCGCGCGTGATCGTCAGCGAGGTGGACCCGATCAACGCCCTGCAGGCGGCGATGGACGGCTACCAGGTGGCCCGCATCGAGTCGGTCGTCGACCAGGTCGACATCTTCATCTCCGGCACGGGCAACCTCAACGTCATCACCCTCGACCACATCCTGGCCATGAAGCACCAGGCCATCGTGGCGAACGTCGGTCACTTCGACAACGAGATCGACATGGCGGGCCTCGAAGCGCTGGAAGGCGCGGAGAAGATCGAGATCAAGCCGCAGGTGCACGAGTGGCGCCTGCCGAGCGGACGCAGCGTCCTGGTGCTCTCCGAGGGCCGCCTGATGAATCTCGGAAACGCCACGGGCCACCCGAGCTTCGTGATGAGCAACTCGTTCACCAACCAGGTGCTCGCCCAGCTCGAACTGTACGTGTCGACGGAGAACTACCCGATCGGCGTCTACGTGCTGCCCAAGCACCTCGACGAGAAGGTCGCCCGCCTCCACCTGGATGCGCTCGGCGTCGAGCTGACGACGCTCACCCCCGAGCAGGCCGCATACATCGGCGTCAGCGTCGACGGCCCGTACAAGGTCGACCACTACCGATACTGATGACACCCACCTTCACCGACCGCGCGCTGCCGGGCGGCCTCATCCTGCGCGTGCGCAGGCCGGAGGACGCCCCGGCGCTCGCGGCAGCATACGTCGCCAACCGCGGACACCTCGCGCCCTGGGAGCCCACCCGCACCGAGGAGTTCTTCACCGAGGCGGGCCAGCTCAAGCGCACCACCGAGCTGCTCGCCCTCTACGAGGCGGGCACGGCCATCCCGCTGCTCATCATGGACGGGGACGCCGTCGCCGGCGGGTTCGACCTGAGCAGCATCGTCCGTGGCGCCTTCGAGAGCGCGATGATCGGATACTGGCTCGATCGCGCGCACACCAAGCAGGGTCTCGCCTCCACGGCGCTCGCCGCGATCATCGCGGCGGCGCGCGACGAATACGGCCTGCACCGCATCCAGGCCGCGACGCTGCTGCACAACCAGGCGTCGCAGTCCGTGCTCACCCGCTCCGGCTTCGAGCGCATCGGGGTGGCCCCGAACTACCTCAAGATCGCGGGCCGCTGGCAGGACCACGTGCTGTTCCAGCGCATCCTGCACGACTGACGCGCCTGGGTCACTGACGCACGCGAGTCGCTAAACCTCCGCGTACGCCCGCACGGGGAACGTCCCGAACCCCTCCACGGCGGGCGGCGCGGCGGTGAAGCGTGCGCCGCGGGCCGGCACGGAGCCCAGGTTGGTCAGGTGCTCGACCACGTGGATGCCCGCGGCGAGCAGCAGGGTGTGCGCCGGCCGCTCTCCTCCGCCCTCGGTGTCGTCGATGTTGAGCGAGTCGATGCCGACGAGGGCGACCCCCGCATCCACGAGGTGCTGCGCGCCCGCCTCCGTGAGGTATGACGCACCCGTCGCGTACTCCGGACGCCCGAAGTGCGCATCCCACCCGGTGTGCAGCAGCACCGCCGACCCCGCGAGCTCCCTGTCGTGGAAGACCGTGGCCGGGATGCCGCGCGTCCCGAGGTCGGTGAGGTGGAAGACCTCCGCGCGCAGCCCGACGAGGGTGGACAGGTCGAGGGAGGCCAGGTCTCCACCGTCCGCGTAGCGGTGGAACGGGCTGTCGAGATACGTGCCCGTGTTGCCGATCATCGTGATGATGTCCATCGCGAACTGCGTGCCCGGCGCGTACTTCGCCACGGAGTCCTCGCGGGTGAGGTGCGGCGTGATCGTGGGGGCGGGAAGCCCCGGATACGTGACGAGCCCGTCCCGGATGCGGTGGCTGAGGTCGACAACGCGGGGGCGCCCGGCCTCCGGCACCCTGGCCTGCTCCGGGCTGATCCCTCTGCTGCCCCTGTGCTGCTCCTCGACGATCGAGAGCCCGTCCAGCCGCACATCGCCGACCAGCGCGAGCCCGAGGTGCCGCACGAACAGTTCGGCGATCTGCTCCTCCGACAGGGATGCGTCCGGCAGGTCGAGCCGGAAGCCGTTCGTCTGCAGGCTGCCTCCGTTGACGAACGTCACGGTGGCGTCGAAGTGGGCGCGGTACTCGGTCACAGGTCTCCTAGCGATCGGGGAAGGCGTGGGGGAGGCCGTCGAGCACCGGCTCCAGGCGCTGCAGGCGCTCCTGCTCCAGCTCGAGGCCGGCGGCGTCGCGCTGACGGCGCAGCAGGGCGACGGCCACCAGGAACGTCTCTGCATCGACGGGCGGGATCGGCGACACGTAGGCGGACGCCTCAGCGGCGAGCTCACCGCTCAGCCCGGCCCGCGCCGCGGGGGTGAGCTGCGGCGCTTGCCGCACGAACTGGGCGATGCGGCGGGAGAGCCTGTCCGGCAGTTTCGCCACGTCGGCCGTCGCCGCCCAGCCGGTCAGGTGCGGCGCGAGATAGAGGGGGAGGGGCGTCGCCTTCGGCGCGCGCTCGTACTGGCTGTACGTGCCGGCCAGGAGGTCGCCGAGTCGCTTCGAGCGGGCATTGAGGAGTCCGGTGAGGGCGGCGACGCCGCCGAAGGTCATGAAGATCTCCAGCACGCCGACGAGCGCCCGGATGAACGCGTGGCGGAAGCCGATCGCCCCGCCGTCGTCGCGGACGATGCGCGCGCCGACCGCGAGCTTACCGAGCGACTTGCCCTTCGTCGCGAGTTCGACCGTGGTCGGCAGCACCACCATCCCGAACACCAGGATGAGGACGACGAGCGCCCTGCCGGCCGCCGCATCCAGCCCGCTCCCGGTGGCGACGAGCAGCATCAGGCAGCCGAACATCACCAGCAGGTACGTGAGCCAGTCGATCACCGTTCCCGCTGCGCGCAGGATGTAGCTGGCCGGTTTGACGTCGAGCGCGACGGCTTCGCCGGTGACGAGTTCGCGTTCGCCCGACGTCTGCAGTGCCTGGGCAGGTGCCGTCATGGCTATCATTCAAGCAGATGGATCTCGACGCATACACGGCAGCGCGCAGCGCCGACTGGGACAGGCTCGCCCAGCTGGCGAAACGACGCCGCCTCGACGGCAAGGAAGCCGACGAACTCATCGACCTGTACCAGTCCGGGGCGTCCGATCTGTCGGCCATCAAGACCATCGCGGGGTCGACGGCGACGGGCGACAGGCTCTCCCTCGCGCTCGCGTCCGCACGGCTGAAGTTCACCGGGGCCGGCGCGAACCTGTTCTCGATGCTGCCCAGGTTCTTCGTCTACCAGCTGCCTGCTGCGCTGTACCGCATCCGGTGGGTGGTGCTGGCCGTCGCACTCGCCACGGTGGTGGTCGCCACGCTGTACGCGGTCTGGATCACCGGCAACCCGGAGGTGCTCCGCAACTTCGGCACGGACGCCCAGCTGCGCCGCTACGTCGAGCACGACTTCATCGACTACTACTCCAACAACCCGGCCGCGTCGTTCTCCGGCCAGGTGTGGACGAACAACGCGTGGATCGCGGCGCAGTGCATCGCGTTCGGCATCACGGGCGTCTACGTGCCGTTCGTGCTCCTGCAGAACGCCATCGGCGTCGGGACGGCCGCCGGGGTCATGTTCGCCTACGGGCGCGGAGACGTCATGTTCTCCTACATCCTCCCGCACGGGATGCTCGAGCTCACCAGCGTCTTCGTCGCGGCGGCCGCCGGGCTGCGCATCTTCTGGGCCTGGATCGCGCCTGGCGCCCGCACGCGTGCGCAGGCGCTCGCCGAGGACGGGCGCGCACTGTTCACCGTGGCGGTCGGCTGCGCCATCTCCCTGTTCGTGTCCGGCCTAATCGAGGGCTTCGTCACGCCGTCCGCGCTGCCGGTCTGGGCGAAGATCGCGATCGGGGCGCTCGCGCTCGCCGCGTTCCTCGCGTACATGCTCGTTCTCGGCCGGCGCGCTGTCCGTCTCGGCGAGACGGGCGACCTGACCGAGTACGAGTCCGGTTCCCGCCGCGTCGTCGCGGGCTGACGTCGCGGGCTGACGCTGCCCGCTGACCTCAGAGGCGCCCGGCGGCTTTCAGCGACAGGTAGACGTCGCTGAGCGCGGGCGGCAGCTCCTCGGGGGAGCCCGTCACCACGTCGGCGCCGAGGCGCTGGATGGCGGCGGTCACCCTGCTCACGTCGAGCAGCGAACGCTCCGCCGCGGCAGCGCGGTAGACCTCGTCCCTGTTCCTCCGCATCCCCGTGGCCTCGATGGTCTCGGGATCGGTGACGGAGGCGACGACGACGATGTGCTTGTTCGTGAGCTGCGGAAGCACCGACAGCAGCCCCCGGGATGCGCCGGGCGCCTCCACGGAGGTCAGCAGCACGACGAGCGACCGCTGGCTGGTGACCGCGGACACCTGGGCGGGCACCGCCGACCAGTCCATCTCGATCAGTGCAGGTTCGATGCCGGCCATCGCATCCACCATCCTGGACAGCAGTTCTGGTCCGCTGGCGCCCTGCACCCGGCCGCGCACTGCCCTGTCGTATGCGATCAGGTCGACGCGGTCGCCCGCGCGGGTGGCGAGCGCGGCGAGCAGCAGCGACGCCTCGAACGCCGTGTCGATGCGCGGCTCGTCGCCGATCCTGGCGGCGGACGTGCGAGCCGTGTCGATCACGATGACCACGCGCCTGTCCCGTTCCGGACGCCAGGTGCGCACCATCACGCGGGCACCGCGTCCGCTGTTGGGATCGTGGCGGCGTGCCGTCGCCCTCCAGTCGATCGAGCGAACGTCGTCGCCGCGCACGTACTCGCGCAGGGAGTCGAACTCGGTGCCTTGCCCGCGCAGCATCACGCTGGTCATGCCGTCCAGCTCGCGCAAGCGTGCCAGCCGCGACGGCAGGTGCTTGCGCGCGGTGAACGGCGGCAGCACCCGGATGCGTCCAGGCGCGCTCAGCGTCGCTTGCCGCGCCCACAGGTGCAGCGGCCCCCACGACCGGATGCTCACCTGCGTCACGTGGCGCTCTCCCCTCCGCCACGGGGTCAGCGTCGCGGTGATGCGCCTGCGCTCCCCGGCGGGGACGGCCACCCTGGTGCGCGACCTGTCGATGCCGGCGGACGGCTCCCACGCATCCCGGACGGTGCCGCGGATGGCCCGGCGGCCGGTGTTGGTCACGAGCAGTTCGCTCGTCGCCTCGGTGCCCAGCCGCACGCGCGACGGCAGCACCCGTTCGAGCACCGCGCGCCGCGGAGAACCGGCGAGCATCAGGTCGAGCACGCCGAGCACGATGCAGAGCAGCAGCCAGCAGCCGAGCGCGAGGTACGACGTCGCCTCCGTCCAGCCGAGCAGCACGACGGGGATCACCCCGAGCGCGAGCAGGGCGACGAAACGTCCGGATACGGTCACGTCACTGCCTAGATCGGAACCTGGACCTGCTGCACGATCGAGCGCAGGATCGCATCAACTCCGACACCCTCCAGCTCCGCCTCCGGGCGCAGCTGGACCCTGTGCCGCCAGACCGGCAGCAGCATCGCCTGCACGTGGTCCGGGGTGATCGAGTCGTAGCCGGACAGCCACGCCCACGCCTTCGACGCGGCGAGCAGCGCCGTGGTGCCGCGCGGGCTCACTCCGAGCTTCACGGAGGGGCTGGTGCGGGTGGCGCGGGCCAGGTCGACGATGTACGCGAGCACGTCGCCGGTCGCGCCGACGGATGCCGCCGCAGCCCTGGCCGCGTGCAGCTCTGCGGCGCTGAGCGCAGGCGTGACGCCCGCGGCGGCGAGGTCGCGGGGGTTGAACCCGGCCGCGTGACGGCGCAGCACCTCGACCTCGGTGTCGCGCGGGGGCACATCCAGGGTCAGCTTGAGCAGGAAGCGGTCGAGCTGGGCCTCGGGAAGCGCGTACGTGCCCTCGTACTCGATCGGGTTCTGCGTCGCGGCGACGATGAACGGGTCCGGCAGCTGACGGCTGACGCCGTCGACGCTGACCTGGCGCTCCTCCATCGCCTCGAGCAGGGCGGACTGCGTCTTCGGGGGCGTCCTGTTGATCTCGTCGGCGAGCAGGATGTTCGTGAAGACCGGGCCCTCGCGGAACTCGAAGCCGCCGGTGCGACCGTCGTAGACGAGCGAGCCCGTCACGTCGCCCGGCATCAGGTCCGGCGTGAACTGGATGCGCTTGGTGTCGAGGCTGAGCGCTTCGCTGAGCGAGCGCACCAGCAGCGTCTTCGCCACGCCGGGGACACCCTCGAGCAGCACGTGGCCGCGGGCCAGCAGCGCGATGATGAGGCCGGTGACGGCCCCGTCCTGACCGACGACGGCCTTGCCGACCTCCGTGCGCACGCGGGCGAGCGCGTGGCGGAGAGCGGTGGAGTCGTGGTCCTGGCTGTGGATGGGCGCTGCGCTCGATCCGGTCGTGACGTCGGTCATGCATCCATTCTTCCGGTCGGCCCCGTCTCGGCGGGGGTGACTGCTGCCGCGGTCGCTCGTTCGAGCGTCGCGAGGTCGTCTGAGAGGGCGATCAGCTCGGCGTCCGTGCGCGGCACCGTGTCGATCAGGATCGCGTGGATGGTCGCCCTGTCGCGGCCGGTCACCGAGGCGACGGCGCCCGCGATCTCGGCGGCCGTCGCGGCGCGGGGCAGCCCGGTGAGCGTCGCCAGCCGCCCGATGGCGCCGATCCGCAGCGCGTCCGCCGCCCGCAAGCGTGCCGACGACCGCTGGTACAGCCTGGCGCGGCCCTCCCGGGTCTCGCCGGCGCGCACCACCACGGGCAGGTTCTCGACCACCAGTGGGCCGAAACGGCGTCCCCGCCAGAACGCTGCGGCGATGAACACGAGCACGAGCAGGATCACCACCGGCGTCACCCAGCCGGGCGTGAGCGCCCCGATGTCCGGAGCGCCGGTGACCGGTCGGTCGAGCATCGTCGGCAGATACCAGACGAGCGTGCGGTGGCCGCCGAGCACGCCGAGGGCGAGTGCGGCGTTGCCCGCGCGGTCGACCCCGTCGTTCATCAGGACGCTGGCCGAGCCGACCAGGTAGATCGTGCGGCCGTCGGACGTGGTTTTCACGAAGGCGTACTGCCCGCTGTTCGTGCGGAAGCAGCCGACCGGATCCCCGCCGTCCACGCGGAAGGTGCCCGCGATGCCCGCGTCCGCGGTGTTGTCCGTGGAGCGAGGGTCGATGCGCTCCGCCCGGGCGGCGGCCGGCACGGCGCAGCCAGCGGCGACGGGGCCTTTCGCGGAGGGTGTGCCCGCTGCCGTCACGTGCGGCGCGAGCCTGTTCAGAGCGGCGAAGTCCGGCTCGACCACGACGATGGTGCTGGCGATGGCGGTCAGACGGTCGTAGCCGTCCCCGTCGAGGTTCCCGCCCTGGTCGAAGACGAGCACGGTCGTGTCGTCGGTCGCCACATCCTGCACCTGGCTCAGCGTGCTCGCCGTGCGCACGTCGACGCCCTGGCCGCGCAGCACCTGCGCGACCGCCTTCCCACCGACGGGACCGGCGTTGGCCGCGTCCAGCGGGATACCGGCCGACGACTGACCGCCGGTGAGCAGCGCGCCGAGGAACGCGACGACGATCGCGATCACCGCGAGCACGATCCACGGGATGCTCTTCCTCCCGACCTGCCGGAGCCCGGGCGAGATCGCCGCGGCGTCCTCCGCGCCCGTCGGGGCCGCATCCGGTGCTGCGACCGGCGCTGTCTCTGGGGTGCGCTCGCGGTCGAGGGTCTGCTCCGTCACCGGACGCCACCGCCCTGCGCGACGGGCTGCTGCCCGAACAGCTGCGGGCGTGCCTCCTGCAGGCGCTGGTCGAGCGCGACGAGCTGCTGGTAGCGCGCCTCGGTGCCGGGACGCCCGAGGTAGCGGACCTCGTCGAACGCGCGTGCGGCGTCGAGCAGTCGTTCGCGTTCGGCAGGGACGGCGTTCGCCGCTCTGTGCGCGAACTCGGTCGCCGTCGTGCCGGGGCTCACGGTGACGATGGTGCGTTCGTCCATGCTCTGCGCGATGGCACGGAACTGCTCCTCGATCGCCACCACCCAGTCGCCTGCGGCTGCTGCGGACGCCGCGGAGTGCCGCAACTGTGCTGCGGTGCGGAGGTCGTCGTCGCCGAACAGCGAGCGGCGGCCGTCCGCCGTCCTCCTGTTCACACGGGGGCGGCCGAAGATGAAGAACGCTGCGACGATCAGCCCGGCGATCACCAGCACGACGGCGAGCAGGAGCACCGGGCCGGCGTCGCCGCCCGGACCCTGGAAGAGCGAGGCGATCCAGTCCTGCACGGCCTTGGAGGCGAGGTCGAACCAGGTCGGCTTCGCGGTCTGGTACTCGGGTTTCGCGAGTTCGTCGCCGATCCAGCGCCGAGCATCCGGTGAGCTCGGGTCGACAGGGATGTCGGCGCGCAGCAGAGAGAGGACGGCGCCCGTCATGCGGCGGGCGGGGGAGGCGGAGGCGGAGGGTATGAGCCGCCAGGCGGGTACGAGCCACCGGGCGGGTACGAGCCCGGCGAAGGCGGGTACTGACCGGGCGCGGGCGGATACGGCGGCTGCTGCGTGAAGACCGGAGCGGACAGGTACGGGTCGGGGGCGTCCTGCCCGGTCTGGCGCGCCTCCACGAACCGCACCAGCTGCAGGTCCAGGCCCTCCTTGCGCATCCGGAGGTCGATGTAGATGAGTGCGACGACGGAGGTCTGCACCACGGCCATGATCGCCCCGACGATCGCTCCGACCACGCTGGCCAGCAGGTTGACGCCGAGCTGCCCGGCCAGCACCTGACTGAAACTGGACGCATCCGGCGAGGACAGCGACGTCGGCGCGAAGACGCCCCCGACGATGCCGCCGAGCAGGCCGAACGGGATGGAGATGATCTGCGCGACGGCGTAGACGATCACGGCGATGAGGGCGACCGTGCCGAAGGTCTTCCAGAAGTAGCCGGTGGTCAGCCCCCACGAACGCGCCATCGCACGGCGGATCGGGAGGCGTTCGAGCACGATGGCGCTCGGCACGAGCACGAGCTTGGTGTTCAGCCAGATGGCGAGGACGATCAGGCCGAGGAACCCGAAGATGAGCACGAGCACGCCGCCGACCACCCCTGCGGGCCCGAGGGCGAACAGCACGGCGGCGATGACGGCGACCAGCGCGGCGGAGAGGAACCAGGCGAGGCCGAACAGGAAGGTCCAGGCGATCAGGGCGCCCACGCGTCCGCGCACCAGCCGCCAGACCCCGCGGAAGGTCAGCTTCTCGCCGACCGTCCCCCTGGCCACCTCGCCGACGATCACGCCCTGGAGCAGCGCGTTGGAGATGCCGTCGATCACGGCGGACAGCAGGCCGAGCACGATCGTGCCCCCGACCGCCCCCGCCATCAGGGCGCTGCGGTCGTCGGCGGTCGCGTTGATCGCCCTGTCCATCAGCAGGTAGATGCCGGAGAAGATGAGCACGCTCGCGATGATCGACGGGATGCCCCTCAGCAGCAGCGCCGCGCCGACGGTGATCTTCGGGTTGCGCCGCAGCGTCTGGAACGGGGCACCGATGAGTGTTCCGAAACTCAGCGGCCGCAGCGGGATGAGGCCGGGCTTCGGCGGGGGAGTCCAGCCGGGCTGCTGAGGGAAGCCTGCGCCGGGCTGGCCGTACTGGGTGACGCCGGGCTGCTGCTGGCCGTATCCGGGCTGCTGCTGGCCGTATCCGAGCTGCTGCTGGCCGTATCCCGGGGCGTACTCCCCGTACTGCGGCGCGGGAGGGACGAGGGACTCGTTGCCCGCGCTCGCCCCTGCTCCATCGCCTGCCTGCGACCCCGGTGCCTGCCAGTTCTGCTCGTCGGTCACGCGGTGCCCCTCTTTCCCGTGCGTAGTCCGCTCCCATGCTGGCACATCCGGGGCGGGAGCACTGCCCCACCCACAGGGCACGTTCGGCAGGCTTTCACGGGTGGCGCAGGAGTGTCGACTACGCTGGCACGGAGACTTCAGCAGTCATCGGGACCTCAGTGGTCTCCGGCCGCCCGAGAATGGTTGTGGGAAACTTCGGAAATGAACAGTCGCATCCTGGTGGTCGACGACGACACCGCCCTCGCCGAGATGATCGGCATCGTGCTGCGCACCGAGGGATTCGACCCCGTCTTCTGTGAGGACGGCGCGCTCGCCGTCGACACGTTCCGCTCCTCGAAGCCCGACCTGGTGCTCCTCGACCTCATGCTGCCCGGACTGGACGGCATCGAGGTGTGCAGCCGCATCCGGGCGGAGTCCGGCACGCCCGTGATCATGCTGACCGCCAAGTCGGACACTGCGGATGTGGTCAAGGGCCTCGAGTCCGGCGCAGACGACTACATGGTCAAGCCGTTCAACCCGAAAGAGCTCGTCGCGCGCATCAAGACCCGGCTGCGTCCGGCATCCACGGTGCCCGCCGCCGAGCAGTTGCGGATCGGCGACCTCTTGGTCGACGTGGCAGGCCACGAGGTCAAGCGCGGCGACGCCCGCATCAACCTGACTCCGCTCGAGTTCGACCTCTTGCTCGCCCTGGCTTCCAAGCCGCAGCAGGTGTTCACCCGCGAGATGCTCCTCGAACAGGTCTGGGGATACCACTACAAAGCGGACACCCGCCTGGTGAACGTGCACGTCCAGCGCCTGCGCGCCAAGGTGGAGCAGGACCCGGACAACCCCAAGATCGTCATGACCGTGCGCGGGGTCGGCTACCGCGCCGGCGCCGTCACGTAGCGCGCCGGAAGCGGCGCCCCGGATGCGGTACAGGTGGATGGACGGGCGATGGTGGCGGCAGCTTCCCTCGCAGCTCGTCGGCGTGTGGCGGCGCTCGCTGCAGGTCCGCACGGTCGCCATCACGCTGCTGCTGACCGGCATCGCCATCCTGATCACGGGCATCTACATGGCGCTCAGCATCAGCAACGACCTCTACCAGTCGCGGCTCGACCAGGCGCTCCGTGACTCCAGCAGGGCGACCACCTCCGCCCAGACGACGCTGAACGCCTCGGATGTCTCCGCGTCCGACACGGGGAAGAACCTGCTCAACTCCACGCTGCAGACCGTGCAGGGCGCCACGTCGAGCAGGCTCATCGCCGCCTACCGCGTGCCGGGCCAGGATGTGTCCGTGCCTGCGCCGCCGGACCGGTCCAGCCCTGGACTGAACGGCGTGATCTCCAGCGAGCTGCGCGCCCAGGTGCAGAACGGCGGGACCAAGCAGTTCTACCAATCCGTCGCACTGCCGGCGGGGAACGGGACCACCGACCCCGGCATCGTCGTCGGCACCCAGCTCACCCTGCCGAGCTACGGGCACTACGAGCTCTACATCGGCTATAACCTGCGCGACTCGGAGAACACCCTGCTGTTCGTGCAGGGCACCCTCCTGCTCGCCGGGTTCGCCCTCATCCTGCTCATCGGTGCGATCACCTGGGTGATCGTCCGGTTCGCCGTCCAGCCGATCCGGGTGGCGGCGGAGACCAGCGAGCGCCTGGCCGCCGGAGACCTGGCCGTGCGCATCCCGGAGCACGGTGAGGACGTGTTCGCGTCGCTGGCGCGCTCGTTCAACGGGATGGCGGACAGCCTGCAGAGCCAGATCAACCAGCTGGCGACGCTCTCGCAGCTGCAGCAGCGGTTCGTCTCGGACGTGTCGCACGAACTGCGCACGCCGCTCACGACCATCCGGTTGGCCGGCGACGTGATCTACGACCAGCGCGAGTCGTTCCCTCCAGCGACGGAGCGCACCGCCGAGCTTCTGCACACCCAGATCGAGCGGTTCGACCGCTTGCTGTCCGACCTGCTCGAGATCAGCAGGTACGACGCGGGCTCCGTCGCCCTCGACCCGGAGCCCACCAACCTGGTGCGCCTCGCCGACGACGTGGTCGACGAGCTGCGCACGCTGGCCGAGCAGAACGGCTCCGAGCTGCGACTGGATGCGCCGGGCGGCTACTTCGACGTCGGCATGGACCCGAGGCGCATCCGCCGCGTCGTGCGCAACCTCATCGGCAACGCCATCGAGCACGGCGACGGCAAGCCCGTGGTCGTGACCGTCGACAGCAACGAGAGCGCCGTCGCGCTCACCGTCCGGGACTACGGGATCGGGATGAGCCAGCAGGAGGTCAACCACGTGTTCGACCGGTTCTGGCGGGCCGACCCGTCGCGCAAGCGCACCATCGGCGGCACTGGGCTCGGTCTCGCGATCTCGCTGGAGGACGCGACGCTGCACTCCGGCTGGCTGCAGGTCTGGTCCGCTCCTGGGGCAGGCTCCTGCTTCCGGCTGACCCTGCCGCGCGTGCCAGGCAAGGAGATCGCGTCGTCTCCGCTCCCGCTTCCGCCGGTCGACGCCGGAGCCACCGGGGTGGCCGGTGCGCGGGCGGGGACGCAGGAGCTGACGGACAGAGGGGCGACAACATGAGACTCCACAGCCCGTTGCGCCGCACCGTCGCCGGTGTGGTCGCCGCCGTCGTGCTCTGCGTGCTCGCCGCGTGCGCGAGTATCCCGAGTTCGGGGCCGGTGCGCCAGGGTGGTCCGGTTGCGCAGGTCAACGACCCGCTCGACCTCGACTTCAACCCGTCTCCGCCGGAGAAGGGCGCGACCCAGGAGCGGATCGTCCAGGGCTTCATCGACGCAGCGTCCAGCCCGAAGAACAACTTCGACATCGCCAGGAAGTACCTCACCAGGGCGATGTCGGCCAAGTGGAACCCGGACGAGTCGGTGACGGTCGACGACGGCCGCAACCGGTCGTTCGACCACGACGGCAACCAGTGGAGCGTCCAGGTGAACCCGGTCGCCAACGTCGACAGCGTCGGTGCGTACCATCCGGTGTCGAGCACGGCGCCGGTCGGCCTCCGCTACGAGCTCGAGAAGCAGGACGGCGAGTGGCGCATCGCCGTGGCTCCGAACGGCGTGATCATCGACGACCCGACGTTCCGGTCCGTCTACTCCCAGCAGCCCGTCTACTTCTTCAGCCCCGACTACGCCTATCTGGTGCCGGATGCGCGCTGGTTCCCCGCCCGCGTCGCCACCGCGGCCACGCGGGTCGCGAGCGCCATCCTGGCCGGGCCGGCCAAGTGGCTGAACGGTGCCGTGACCAGCGCCTTCCCGCAGGGGACGCAGCTGGCGCTCCCGTCGGTGACGACCTCGGGAGGGGTCGCCAGGGTCGACCTGAGCTCGGAGGCTGGACAGGCGGACACGCTCGCCCTGCAACGGATGCAGCTCGAACTCGAGCAGAGCCTCGGCAGCCTCGCGCAGAGCGTCGAGATCTCGATCGAGGGCAACCTGCAGCAGATCCCGCCGCTCAGCGACGCCAACGCGCCCACCCAGGACCCGCCCGTCGACTCGCACCCCATCGTCTACCGCCAGAACACCTTCGGCCTGCTGAGCGGGTCGAGCGTCACCGAGCTGAGCGGGATCAGCGACAAGATCGTCGCCCTGCAGCCCACCGCCGTCGCCCTGAACGCGGCACGGGACGAGGCGGCCGTGCTGTCCCACGGAGCGACGTACGTCGTGCGCAAGAGCGCTGAGCCCGCCAAAGTGGATGCGCGCCCCGGCCTGATCGCGCCCGCCATCGACACGAGCGGCTGGGTCTGGTCGGTGCCGCAGGGCAGCCCGGGCGCGCTGCAGGCGTACAGCCAGGACGGGCAGGCGCATCCGGTGAAGACCGCGTGGCCGTCTGCCTCCGCCATCGAGTCGCTCGCGGTGTCCCGCGACGGAACGCGCGTGGTCGCGCTGCTCACGAACGGCGCGCAGACGCTCCTGGTCGCTGCGGGCGTCGTCCGCGGTGAGGCAGGGGTGCCGACAGCCCTCACCGAGCCGATCGAGCTGGCCGTCGGCCAGGGGACCCCGCGCTCCGTGGCCTGGACCGGCGAGCTGACGGTCGCCGTGCTCAGCGACCTGAGCGGCGACGCGACGTCGATCTCCGAGCAGACCATCGGCGGCACCTCCACCACGACCGCGGGCCCGGGTGGAGGCATGACGATCGTCGGAGCAGGCGGCCTCGCCCGCTACCTGGTGCTCACCTCCGACGGCTCGCTGCAAGCCCCGACGGGCACAGGCTGGCAGGCGCAGACCGACAAGGTCGGCGCCGTCGCGGTGCAGCTCGGCCAGCCGTGACCCTGCTGCGCTGAGAGCGGCGCAGCTGTTCTCTCCACAGGCCAGGTAGTTCGGCGCGTTCTCCACCGATTCCCACCGCCCGGCCCGCCGCGACCTCCCGCACGGGATGCTCGAACCATGACACCGACCACCCTGATCCGCGACTCCCTCCTCGACGCGGCCGCCGTGCTGCTCCCCGTGCGCTGCAGCGGCTGCGACCGCCCAGACCGCGCCGTGTGCGAGGACTGCACGCGCGCCTTGCGGCCAGGACCGATCGCGCCGGACGCCTTCGACCTTCCGCTTCTCGCAGCGCTCGACTACGACGGCGTGACCAGGCGCGTGCTGCTCGCCTTCAAAGACGGCGGGCGAACCGACGCGGCGCCCGTGCTCGCCGGAGCTTTGCGGGCGGCCATCATGGCAGCCCTTCCTCAGCTGCGACCGGATGCGCCTCCCGTGCGTCTCCGCCCTGATGCACCGCGCGCCGTCCTCCCCGTCGTCATCCCGTCGACCCGCGCCGCCTTCCGCCACAGGGGATACCACCCGACGGCGATGCTCCTGCGCCGGTCGCGCATCCTGTCGCCCCCGTTGTGGCGCGCGCTGCGGCTCACCAGGCAGACCCACGACCAGGTCGGCCTCACCGCCGGCCAGCGTGCAGGCAACCGGGAGGGCAGCCTCGTCGCGTCCCCGCGGCTGCAGGGGAGGGACTGCCTGATCGTCGACGACATCGTCACCACGGGTTCCACCGTGCGGGAGGCGGCACGTGCCGTCGCCGCAGCCGGAGGCAGGATCGTCGCCGCCGTAGCAGTCGCGCGGACGCCGCTGCGAGGGGGCACGCCGCGGTTGTCCTGACGCACGGGGACCGCTCGGGAAACCTTCGGCAGATAGAGCACTTCTCCCTGTTCACTTCCGAGGCGGACGGCACTACGGTGGTCGAAAAGGTGTGGATGACCCGCCCTTCGTGATCCGGGCGGACGGCACGCCGGAACAGGGAGGTCTCCATGGACATCAACATCATCGGACGCAACCTGGGAATCACCGATCGTTTCCGTGAATACGCGACTGAGAAGGCGGAAAAGGTCTCGCACCTCGCCGAACGCGCGATCTCTTTCGAGATCAAGGTCAGTCGTCACAACGAGAAGGTCGGCACCCAGAACGGCGATGATCGCGTCGAACTGACACTCGTCGGCCCCAAGGCCGTGGTGAGGTCGGAAGCGACCGGGACCGACAAGTACGCGGCGTTCGACATCGCCCTCGGAAAGCTCCTGGAACGGGTGCGCAGGGCGAAGGACCGTCGCAAGGTGCATCGCGGCCAGCACAGGCCGACGTCGCTCCGAGAGGCGAGCACGGACGGCTTCAGCGCCGTCGGACTCGCCGCGGCCCCCGTCGCAGTACTCGATCAGGTGAGGACGGGCAGCGTTCCTGTCGTCTCCGATGATGCGGAAGGAGCGGAGGAGGCGGAGGACGATTACAGCCCCGTCGTCATCCGCAAGAAGGTGTTCGCCTCCGTCCCCATGACCGTCGACGACGCTCTGTACTACATGGAGCTCGTCGGCCACGATTTCTACCTCTTCATCGACCAGGAGAACCAGCGACCGAGCGTCGTCTACCGCCGCAAAGGCTGGGACTACGGCGTGATCGCCCTGGACGACGAGGCGGAGGAACTGCAGGAGGTCGCGACCGCGAGCCGCAAGCTCGGAGGCTGACCGGCATCCGGTCTCGGTGACACCGGCTTTGTGACACCGGAACAGCGCCGATGGTGGCGGCCCAGGCGGCCGTCACCATCGGCGCCCCGCTTTCCGGAGCGCCCTCACAGGAACTACCCGCCGAACCCAACGGCGAAACAAGTACGATATGTCTAGCGTCGGCCACGGCCGGCGGTTCGACGTGCGCCCGACTGGGCGACAGGCGACATCAGCCTGAACAAACAAAGTGGAGTGCATACGTGGCCTCAGTATTGGAAAGGGTCCTCCGAGTCGGCGAGGGCCGTACCCTCCGTCGCCTGGAGGCGTACGCCAAAGCGGTGAACGCGCTCGAGGACGACTTCAGCGAACTCACCGACGAAGAGCTCATGCACGAGACCGTCGAACTGCGGGAGCGATACAGCAACGGCGAGTCTCTCGACGACCTGCTGCCCGAGGCCTTCGCCGCGGTGCGCGAGGCCGCGAAGCGCACCCTCGGGATGCGTCACTTCGACGTGCAGATCATGGGCGGCGCCGCCCTGCACCTCGGCAACATCGCCGAGATGAAGACCGGTGAGGGCAAGACCCTCGTCGCCACGACGGCCGCGTACCTCAACGCGATCGCCAGCCGCGGCGTCCACGTCATCACGGTCAACGACTACCTCGCCAGCTACCAGTCCGAGCTGATGGGCCGCGTGTTCCGCGCGCTCGGCATGAGCACCGGCGTGATCCTCGCCGGACAGACGCCGGAGGAGCGCCGCGAGCAGTACGCGGCAGACATCACGTACGGCACCAACAACGAGTTCGGCTTCGACTACCTGCGCGACAACATGGCGTGGCAGGCGAGCGACATGGTCCAGCGCGGCCACTTCTTCGCGATCGTCGACGAGGTCGACTCCATCCTCATCGACGAGGCCCGCACCCCGCTGATCATCTCCGGTCCGTCCTCCGGTGAGGCGAACCGCTGGTTCAACGAGTTCGCCAACCTCGCCAAGCGTCTCGAGCCGGAGGTCGACTTCGAGATCGACGAGAAGAAGCGCACCGTCGGCGTGCTCGAACCCGGAATCGAGAAGGTCGAGGACTACCTCGGCATCGACAACCTCTACGAGTCGGCCAACACGCCCCTCATCTCCTTCCTCAACAACGCGATCAAGGCGAACGCCCTGTTCAAGCGCGACAAGGACTACGTCGTGATGAACGGCGAGGTGCTGATCGTCGACGAGCACACCGGCCGCATCCTGATGGGTCGCCGATACAACGAGGGCATCCACCAGGCCATCGAGGCGAAGGAGGGTGTCGAGGTCAAGGCCGAGAACCAGACCCTCGCCACGGTCACCCTGCAGAACTACTTCCGCCTCTACAAGAAGCTGTCCGGCATGACCGGCACGGCCGAGACGGAGGCCGCCGAGTTCATGAGCACGTACAAGCTCGGCGTGGTCCCCATCCCGACGAACAAGCCGATGCAGCGCATCGACCAGTCCGACCTCGTCTACAAGAACGAGCAGGCGAAGTTCGCCCAGGTGGTCGAAGACATCGCGGAGCGCCACGAGAAGGGCCAGCCGGTCCTCGTCGGAACGACCAGCGTCGAGAAGAGCGAATACCTCTCCCGCCTGCTCGCCAAGAAGGGCGTGCGGCACGAGGTGCTCAACGCCAAGAACCACGCGCGAGAGGCCGCGATCGTCGCGCAGGCCGGACGCCTCGGCGCCGTCACCGTCGCCACCAACATGGCCGGTCGTGGAACAGACATCATGCTCGGCGGCAACGCCGAGTTCATCGCCGTCGCCGAGATGAACGCCCGCGGCCTGTCGCCCGTCGACACCCCGGAGGAGTACGAGGCGGCCTGGGATGAGGTCTTCAACTCCGTCAAGGAGAAGGTCCAGACCGAGGCGGACAAGGTCGTCGCGGCGGGCGGGCTCTACGTGCTCGGCACGGAGCGCCACGAGTCGCGCCGCATCGACAACCAGCTGCGCGGTCGTTCCGGCCGTCAGGGCGACCCGGGCGAGAGCCGCTTCTACCTGTCGCTGACCGACGACCTGATGCGCCTGTTCAACGCGGGAGCAGCCGAATCGCTGATGGGCAGAGGAAACGTCCCCGACGACCTCGCCATCGAGTCGAAGGTGGTCAGCAGGGCCATCCGCAGCGCCCAGTCGCAGGTGGAGGCCCGCAACGCGGAGATCCGAAAGAACGTCCTCAAGTACGACGACGTCCTCAACCGCCAGCGCGAGGCGATCTACGGCGACCGCCGTCGCATCCTCGAGGGCGACGACCTGCACGAGCGCACGCAGCAGTTCCTCACCGAGGTGATCGACGACATCCTCGACCAGCACACGGGCGAGGGCAACGGCGACGACTGGGACTTCGACGCCCTGTGGGCCGAGCTGAAGACGCTCTACCCGGTGGGCGTGACGATCGACGAGGTCATCACCGAGGCGGGCAACAAGGGCAAGATCAACCGCGACTTCATGCGCCGCGAGATCCTGTCGGATGCGCGGATCGCCTACAAGAAGCGCGAGGAGTCGCTCGGTTCGCCCGCAATGCGCGAACTGGAGCGCCGCGTCGTCCTCTCGGTGATCGACCGCCGCTGGCGCGACCACCTCTACGAGATGGACTACCTGAAGGACGGCATCGGCCTGCGCGCGATGGCCCAGCGCGACCCGCTGGTCGAGTACCAGCGCGAGGGCTACGCGATGTTCCAGCAGATGATGGGCTCGATCCGCGAGGAGACGGTCGGCTTCCTGTTCAACCTGGAGGTGGAGGTCAACGAGGCTCCCGGCGAGGTCGAGGCGCCGAGCGTGGCCGCCAAGGGCCTCGGCCGCGGCGACGACGACGCCCCGCTCAGCTACTCCGCTCCGAGCGACGCCGGCGGCGTCGAGGTCCGCAACCAGCGCGGCCAGATCGAGCAGAGCGCCACCGCCCGCGCCCAGCGTGCGCAGGCGCAGCTGAACGAGGCATCGGCGCCCCCCGCACAGGGCGGCACCCAGCGTGGAGCCTTCGGCCAGCGCGTCTCCGACAGCGACGACGCCGCGCCCGCCAACCGCGCAGAGCGCCGCGCCCAGGGCAAGAAGCGCTGACCAGCGCCTGACCGACCACGAATGGCCGCCCCGCCCGGGGCGGCCATTCGCGTCTCCGGCTGGTGATTTCACAGCACTGTCATCGCGCTCGCCCTCCAGCGCGAGCCGACCACGTCGAGGCGCATGGCGACGGCGCGCGTGCGGTTGGGCTGGTGCACGAGCACGACCGCCTCGATCACGCCGTCGCGGGGCGTCGCGATGTACGGCTCGCCGACCCAGAGGCGCGGGCGCTGGACCGGGTTGCCCGCGATCTTCCTGGTGCGCTCCGAGATGGTGGTGCGTCGCAGCAGATGCACGAAGACCGAGTCGCTCACCCAGCGGCTGAGCTGGTCGATGTTCCTCGCTCCGGCCAGGACCTCGATGACGCGCAGAGCGAGGTTGGCTGCGAGAGGCGCCGGATCGGGCAGCCCGTCCGCGCGCGGGACGGCTGGAAGCTCCGCGACGGCCCGGAACGGCGCAGCCCCACCCTCGGGCCCCCGGCCCCGTCCACGCGCCTCCTGAGCCGCTTCAGGCGCAGCCACCGCATCCACCCCCTGCCGCGCCCGGAGGCGCATCCCGGCCCGTTCGCGGAGGGCGGTCGGGCTGGTGCGGTCGTCGTGGTGGTTGAGAACGGTGGTCACAGGAGTTTTCCCCTCGTCGTGGCCGCGGCTGTGCGGCGACTTGCTTCGGTGCTGGCAGCGGGAAGCCTCTCCTCGCTCCGGCCGCCGCGTGAGTGTCACTCAAGCAGGCGCGTCTACGGGGAGTCCAGGGCTCTAACACAGGCTGTGGATAACATCCGTGATCGTGTCGGGGGACTGCCTAGACTAGGTGCGTGTCGACGCTCAGTGATCTTGTGCATGCCCATACCCGTTCCTCGGAGGAGGACGTCGATTGGCTGCACGGCCTCGTCGGGGACTGGCAGCTCCTCGCCGATCTGGCCTTCGCCGACATCGTGCTGTGGGTGCCGACCACCGATGACGATTTCGTCGCCGTCGCGCACGCGCGCCCGTCGAGCGCCGCGACCCTGTTCTACCGCGACTTCGTCGGCCAGCGGATCAAGCCGGAGTGGCGACAGCAGGTCACGGATGCGTTCCAGACCAAGCAGATCATCGACACCAACGCGCCGGACTGGTTCGAGGAGACCCCCACCAGGGTGCTCGCCGTCCCGGTCATCCGGCGGCTGAGCGTCAACTCTCCGGAGACCGCCGAGCAGCCTGTCGCCGTCATCACGCGGCACTCCAACCTCAGCGAGGCGCGCACCCCCGGCCGTCAGGAACTCACGTTCAACGCGTGCGCCAACGACCTCTTCAACATGATCGCCACCGGCGACTTCCCCGACCTGGGGGCGCCGAGCGGTCCAAGGCGTGGAGCGCCCCGCGCCTCCGACGGACTCATCCGGCTCGACGTGGACGGGATCACCACCTTCGCCAGCCCGAACGCCCTCAGCGCCTTCAACAGGATGGGCTTCACCGAGGAGCTGGAGGGCGAGTCCCTCGCCACCGTCACCACCCGGCTGCTGTCCGGCCGGATGACCGTCGACGAGTCCCTCCCGCTCGTCGTCACCGGGCGTGCACCGTGGCGCACCGACATCGAGGCGCGCGGCGTCACCGTGTCGCTCAGGGCCATCCCGATCCGCAACAGGGGGGAGCGCGTCGGCGCGATCGTCCTCTGCCGCGACGTGTCCGAGCTGCGGCACCAGGAGCGCGAGCTCATCACCAAGGATGCGACCATCCGGGAGATCCACCACCGGGTGAAGAACAATCTGCAGACCGTCGCGTCGCTGCTGCGCATCCAGGCCCGCCGCACGCACTCGGAGGAGGCCAGGGAGGCCCTCAACCAGGCGATGCGCCGGGTGGCGGCCATCGCCGTCGTGCACGACACACTCTCCACCGGTCTCAACCAGATCGTCGACTTCGACGACGTGTTCGCACGGGTGCTGCTGCTGGTGGCCGAGGTCGCGTCGAGCCACAACACGACCGTGCACCCGAAGTCGTCCGGCAGCTTCGGTTCGCTGCCGAGCGAGTACGCGACGCCGCTCGCGCTCGCACTCACCGAGCTCGTCACCAACGCCGTCGAGCACGGGCTCGCGGGTCGCGAGGGCGAGGTGGAGATCATCGCAGACCGCTCGGAGGACTCGCTCACGGTCAAGGTGGTCGACAACGGCTCGGGGCTGCCGGAGGGCAAGGTGGGGAGCGGGCTCGGCACGCAGATCGTGCGCACGCTCATCCAGGGCGAGCTGGGCGGCACGATCGACTGGCACACGATGATGGGGCAGGGCACAGAGGTGACCATCGAGGTGCCGCTGCGCTACCTCACGAAGTCATAACGTCCGGTGGTTCGCACCTACCGCAGCCATCTGTAGCGGCGAAAACGTGGTTCGGGACGAATCGTTCCGCGCAAACGGCGTTTCGTAACACAAATGCCGCGCAACAGGCTCCGGATGCGCGCCCGCTGGACGGATCGCATCCCGGTTTGACAGCCCCCAGGGCAACGGGGGCAGAATGGTCCGCCGTGACCGCCTCCGCCAAGAACACCCGCGCATCCGCTCCCCTCGACGGCAAGTACTTCGACATGATCTCGTCGACGTCGAGTGTGGTGGCCGAGGATGCTCCCACGCGTTTCCTCTACCGCGAGGACTCCGGGGTGCTGTGGGGCGAGTACGTCGGCGACACCGTCGCGGTCGGCCGCTTCGTCGGGCGCAGGGAGGACGACGTGCTGCACATCTCGTTCGTGCACCACGGCATCGACGGCAGCACGGCGCAGGGGAGTGCCACCTCGACGCTCTCGACCGACGACGACGGCCGGCTGATCCTCACCGAGGAGTTCGCGACCCCGGATGGCGCGCAGCACGTCTCCGTGTGCCGCGAGGTGGCGTAGCCCCAGCTCACCGCCGTCTGCGTGGATCGGCCGTCGCCCGCTCCGCCCGCTGGTCGCTGGTTCGGACGAACCGGGTCATGCCGTAGCGCTCGCCCGAGGTCTGCAGTGCGTCGGAGGCGACCCTGGGCATCCGGAGCGACACCCTCGTCGCCTGCTCGTCCATGAGGAAGACCGTGACCGTCGCCTTGATCGACGGCCACTGCGCGAGCCGGGTGGCCACGAGGTTGTGGATGGCGGAGACGCCGCTGGCGCGGACGAGCAGCATCGCGTCGTGCTCGCCGGTCATCACGGTGAAGTATTCGAGTTCCGGCAGGGTCTCAAGCCTGCTGCGGAAGTCGGCCCACTGGCTCTGCCGGAGGGTGACGAACACCAGTGCTGAGACGCTCAGGCCGACGGCGGCCGGGTCGATGTCGGCGTGCACCCCGCGGATCACGCCGTTCTTCACGAGAGCCTCGTAGCGGGCGTACGCGTTGGAGCGCGAGATGCCGAGTTCTTCGGCCAGGGCGGCGATGGAGGTGCGGCCATCCTCTCGCAGAAGTTCCAGCATTCGGATATGCGTCTCGTCGAGTTCCATGCGCCCTCACATTCGTCCTCCGAGCGGGCGAAATGGCCCGCGTGATGGAGATAATATGCCGTCGAGGGCAGAAGCGCAGCACATTCGTCCGAGATTTCTGCGCAAAGTTGACACACATTCATGGATGACAGTAATTTCACACCTAACCTTCCAACCAAGTCAAAGGGGTCATCCGTGTCCCATTCCCTGCGTCGCGCCGGCCTCGTCGGCATCGCAGTCGCCAGCGCGCTCGTCCTGAGCGCCTGCGGCGGCACCTCCAACAACGCGTCATCGTCTGGCGGAAAGTCGATCGTGGTCGACGCTTCGTTCGACCTGAAGACCGCAGACCCGAACCGCGAGTACGAGACGACCGGCGGCATGGTCGCCCACGCTCTCTACCAGACCCTCCTCACCTTCGACGGCAGCGATGTCTCGAAGCCGGTCGACGGGCTCGCCAGCTACACCATGTCGGCCGACAACAAGGTGCTCACCCTCACCATGAAGGGCGACTCCACGTTCTCGGACGGCTCGAAAGTGACCGTCGACGACGCCGTGTTCTCGCTGCAGCGCGTGCTCGGCATCAAGGGCAACCCGTCCTTCCTGCTCGACGGCATCACCGTGGCGAAGACCTCGGACACCACGCTGACGCTCACGTCGGCAGAGCCGAACCCCGCTCTCCCGTACATCCTTCCCAACCCGGCGCTCGGCGTCGTGAACCAGAAGGTCGTCGAGAAGAACGGCGGATCGGCGACCGCAGACGACAAGGCGGAGTCCTTCCTCAACAAGACGTCGGCAGGCTCCGGCCCGTACATGCTCGAGTCGTTCGACGCCGCCTCCCAGGTGGTGCTGAAGAAGAACCCCAAGTACAGCGGTAAGGCTCCGGCATATGACCGCGTCGTGCTGCGCAACGTGCAGGGACCGACCCAGAAGCTGAACGTGGAGGCGGGCGACTCGCAGATCGCACTCGACCTGAACCCCGACCAGGTCGCGGCCATCGACGCCTCCAAGGTCAACGTCATCTCGGCGGCGTCGCGATACACGATCTTCCTCCTCCTCAATCAGGACAAGGCCGTCGACCCGTTCACCAGCAACCCGGACTTCCTGGACGCCGTCAAGAAGGGGATCGACTACGACAAGATCCTCGACCTGGCCGGCAAGGGGTCCGAGCGGCCGGGCGGCGTCATCCCGTCGATCTTCATCGGCGCGCTGAAGGCGTCGGACGGCAACCAGTTCGACCTCAGCGGCGCGAAGGCGGCGCTCGCGAAGTCCGGATACAGCGGCCAGACGGTCAAGCTGAACTTCCCGAACGACATCACGGTGCAGGGCCTGTCGCTGCAGTCGGTCGCCGAGTCCATCCAGGCTCAGCTGAAGACCGTCGGCATCACCGTCCAGCTCGCCCCCGCGCCCGTCGCCACCGAGCTGGATGCGTACCGCAACGGCAAGGAGCCGATGGGACTCTGGTACTGGGGCCCGGACTTCCCGGACCCCTCGAACTACTTGGCGTTCACCCCCGGTGAGCTGGTCGGCCTCCGCGCCGGCTGGACGGCGGATGCCGACCCGACCGTGAGCGACCTGGCAGCGAAGGCCAAGGCCGCGACCGGCACGGAGGAGCGCACCGCCGCCTACCAGGCGCTGCAGAAGGCGCAGAACGCCTCAGGGCCGTTCATCCCGCTGCTGCAGCCTGCGCAGAACGTGGTGACCGCGAAGTCCATCACGTCCCTGTCGCTCAACCCGCTCTGGACGATCGACTTTGCGGGCATCAAGTAAGACGCCTCCGGGCGAACGCGAGAGGAACGCGCCGGCGGGGATCCCCCCGCTGGCGCGTTACCTCGCGATCCGGCTCGGCATCACCGTCCTGCTCCTCTTCGGAGTCACGCTCGTCACGTTCACGCTGACCAACCTCGTCCCGGCAGACCCCGTGCAGGCGGCCCTCGGTGAGCAGGCAGCGGCCGACCCGGCGATCGTGCAGCAGTTCCGCGAGGCGCAGGGACTCGACAAGCCGCTGCCGGTGCAGTACCTCACCTACCTCGGTCACGTGCTCCAGGGCAACCTCGGCACGTCCACTCAGACGCACAACGCCGTCGCCTCCGACCTGTCGCGGGCGTTCCCCGCCACGATCGAGCTGGCGGTGACCGCGATCGTCATCTCGATCGTCCTGGGCATCGGCCTCGGCCTGATCGCCGCCCTCAAGCGGCGCACGTTCTGGGATCAGCTCATCCGGGTCATCAGCCTCATCGGCGTCTCGATGCCCGCGTTCTGGCTGGCGCTGGTCGTCTACTTCGTCTTCTTCTACCAGCTGCACCTGTTCCCCGGGTCGGGCCGGCTGGCACCGACGGCCATCGCGCCTCCGCAGGTCACGGGCCTCTATACCGTGGATGCGCTGCTCGCCGGTGACCTGCCGACGTTCTGGGATGCGGTCTACCACCTCATCCTTCCCGCCTCCGTGCTCGCGCTGTACACGATCGGCCTGCTGACCAGGTTCGCGCGCTCCGCCGTGCTCGAAGTCCTGGACCTCGACTACGTGCGTGCCGCCAGGGCCAAGGGCCTCCCCGCGCACACCGTGGTGTTCCGCTACGTGCTGCGCGGCTCGCTCGTGCCGATCATCACCGTGGTCGGCCTGGCGTTCGGCTCCCTGCTCTCGGGCACCGTGCTCGTCGAGAAGATCTACTCCTGGCACGGGCTCGGCGAGTACGCGTTCTCCGCGGCGACCAAGCTCGACCTCCCGGCCATCATGGGCGTCGGCCTCGTGGTCGGCTTCGTCTACATCGGGCTCAATCTGGTGGTCGACATCGCGTACGGTCTGATCGACCCGAGAGTGAGGACGGCATGACCCAGGACGTTCTCTCCCGCGGGCTGCGCCGCCCGTTCCGCGCCAGGCTCAACGTGCCGCGCGCGATGCGGACGCCGCTCGCCGTCACCGGCGGCGCGATCGTGGTGGTGTGGCTGCTGGTCGCGATCCTCGCACCGTGGATCGCGCCGTACGACCCTCTTGCCCAGAGCTTCACCAAGCTGCTCGCCCCGAACCCGGTCAACTGGTTCGGCACCGACGAGGTGGGGAGGGATGTGCTCTCCCGCGTCATCGCCGGCGCGCGCGTCTCCATCCTGCTCGCGCTGCTGCTGGTGGCGTCGTCGCTGGTGATCGGCTCGATCCTCGGGGCCGTCGCCGGATACATCGGCAAGGCGGCCGACGAGATCATCATGCGCATCGCCGACCTGGTGTTCGCGTTTCCGACGATCATCCTCGCGATGGTGATCGCCGCATCCCTCGGCCCGAGCCTGACCAACGCGGTGATCGCGATGCTGATCGTGTCGTGGCCCGCATACGCCCGCGTCACCCGTTCGCTGGTGCTGGGGGCGCGCACGAGCGAGTACGTGATCGCGGGACGTCTGCTGGGCAACAGCCCGGTGGTGTCGCTGTCGAAGGACATCCTGCCCAACATCATCGCGCCGGTGTTCGTGCTGGCGACCCTGGATGTGGGCACGGCGATCCTGCTGCTGTCCGGCCTGTCGTTCCTCGGCCTCGGCGCCGTGCCGCCGACGCCGGACTGGGGCGCGATGGTCTCGTCCGGCGTCCTCAACTTCTCGTCCTGGTGGATCGCCGTGTTCCCTGGGCTCGCGATCCTCTCCGTGGTGCTCGCGTTCAACTTCCTCGGGGACGCGCTGCGCGACTCCCTGGATCCGCGCACGGCTGAGAGCGTTCAGGGGAGGGCACTGTGAGCGGGTTGAGCATCCGGAACCTGACGATGTCGATCGGGTCAGGGGAGCGTGCGAAGCACATCCTGCGCGGCATCGACCTCGAGGTGCCAGCCGGCCGGATCACCGGGCTGGCCGGAGAGTCCGGGTCGGGCAAGACCATGACGGGGCTCGCGGCCCTCGGGCTGCTGCCCGCCGGATCGCAGACCGGCGGCACGATCGAATTCGAGGGGCGCAACCTGCTCGAGCTGCGGGGGAGAGCGCTGAACGAGCTGCGCGGCTCGCGGGTCGCGATGGTGTTCCAGGATCCGACAGCGAGCCTGCACCCGATGCTCACGATCGAGGGGCAGCTCACCGACCACCTCAGAGCGCACCGCAAGATCTCCAAGAAGGAGGCCATTGCGCGCGCCATCGACACGCTCGAACTGGTGAAGGTGCCCGACCCGGCCGGTGCGCTGAAGAAGTACCCGCACCAGTTCTCGGGCGGCCAGCTGCAGCGCATCGCCATCGCGATGGCGATCATCTGCGGCCCGTCCGTGCTGGTCGCCGACGAGCCGACGACGGCGCTCGACGTCACCGTGCAGGCGGGCATCCTGCGGCTGCTGCGCACCCTGTGCGACGAGCTCGACCTCGCGGTGCTGCTCGTCACGCACGACCTCGGCGTGATGTCGGCGCTGGCGGACACCATCGCGGTGATGCGGAACGGAGAGATCGTCGAGCACGGCGACCGGTTCCAGATCATCACCGACCCGCAGAACGAATACACGCGCGCGCTCATCGACGCGCTGCCCAGCACCGACAGGGATGCATCATGAGCCTGCTCGACATCGAAGACCTCGTCGTCACGTACAAGCAGCCGGGTCGCGGGCGGCTGACCGCCGTCGACGGCGTCAGCCTGCGTCTCGACAAACGCCAGGTGCTCGGCCTCGTCGGCGAATCGGGATGCGGGAAGTCGACGATCGCCCGCGCGGTCTGCGGCCTCGAGCCCGTGCAGCACGGGAGCATCCACTTCGAGGGCGAGCCGGTGCGCCGGCTGGGGCTGCGGAAGCGCGACAAGGCGCAGCTGCGCATCCAGATGGTGTTCCAGAATCCGTATGCGTCGCTCAACCCGCGGAGGACCATCGCGAGCCAGCTGACCGACGGCCTGCGCATCAACCCGGACCGGTCGGCCTGGACGGTCGCGTCGCTGCTCGAAGCCGTCGAACTGGATGCGTCGGCCGCGACCAAGCACCCGCACGCGTTCTCGGGCGGCCAGCGTCAGCGGATCGCCATCGCGCGTGCCATCGCCACCGGACCGGACCTGCTGATCGGCGACGAGCCGATCGCGTCGCTCGACGCCTCGCTGCAGGCGCGCGTGGCCGGGATGATGCGCACGCTGGCGATCGAGACGGGCGCCGCCCTGCTGTTCATCAGCCACGACCTCGCCATCGTGCGCGAGATCGCCGACGATGTCGCGGTGATGAGCGCCGGCCGCATCGTCGAGCGCGGCCCGGTCGCGGAGGTCTGGAACAACCCGCAGGCGAGCTACACGCGCCGTCTGCTCGCCGCCATCCCGAAGGTCGACGGCCTCGGCCAGCTCCCCGGCTGACCCGCGCGGCCTGCGCCCCGCCCCGCCGAGCGGACAGCCTTCCACGAGATCCCGACTTCTCGGCCCGAACGGACAACCTGATGCGATGCCCGATCCTCCGTCGGGATCACCGTGACCGCAGTGGTTCGAGCATCCGGTGGACGCGGAACCGCGCCATTTCAACGAGTCGCCGTGATGGCACTGATGTCCGCCCCAAGTAACGGTCAAGCGGAGTTCGCCCAGCAAAAGTGGGGCCGAGGTCGCGTACCCGCGCCGTAATCGCACGCCGATAGCGTTCGTTGTCCCACCAGTACTGCCAGGTGGGGAAGGCCGAGCGCGTCGCGTATTCAAGAACGAAGTCGTCTTGAGGAACATACCGGCCGATTCGCCAACCGCGGGCGAAGAGATCGTAGTCCTCAGCGACGGCGATGCTTTCGTCGTAGCCGCCTGTCCGAGCAAACCAGTCGCGCCGGAACGCACTGGCGCCGTGGGCGACCGCCATCTTGCCCTGGTGGAAGGCCCGGTCCACGCCCTCAACTGTGCCCGGTGTGCGCGGCCACTCCCTCGTTTCCCCCTGGGGTTCACGGGCGACGTATCGGCCGAACCAGACATCCGCGTCGGGACGTGAGACGATCGCAGCCGCGTGAGCGCGCATCCGGCCAGGGAGCGACATGTCGTCCGCATCGCAGATATTCAGGAAGTCGCCGGACGCTGCTGCGATGGCGGTGTTGCGGGCGGCGGATCTTCCGCCGTTCTTCGTGAGACGGATCACCTTCAGGCGAGGATCGTTTAGCTCGTCCAATACTTGAGAGGTGCGGTCGGTCGATCCGTCGTCAACGACGATGACCTCGAACCAGCCCTCGTACTCCTGGTCGAGGTTCGAGCGCACAGAACGCGTGATCGTCGATTCTGCCTGGTATGCAGCGATGATTACGCTGAACCGGGGAAGCGAGGTCTTCACGATGCCTTCCGCTCAAGCACAGACGTGAGGGCTCGGGCCCACTCGACCTGGAAGCTCTCCAGGGAGTGGAGCCGCTCGTATCTTTCCACTGCCCCCTGCCCAAGGGATGCGCGCAGTGCCGGATTCTCGAGTAGTTCGTCGGTCCGCGCGATGAGTTCATCGACGTTTCCCGGTGCGACGAGCATCCCGGTCTGCTCGTGCGCGACGATGTCACGAATACCGCCTGTGTCGAACGCCACCACAGGCATCCCGACAGACATCGCTTCGATGATCGTCAGCGGTTGCGCCTCAAGTGGAAAGCGCGAGGGGAATATCAGGGCCGTCGAGTGCGCAAGCGCCTGCTGCTTCGCGTCTCCGGTAACAACGCCTAGAAACCGCACGCGGCGCTCGAGCCCGAGAGCCGTGAGCCGGGCAACTTGTTCTGCATGAACCTCAGGTTCCACCACCGCGCCCGCAAGCTCGCAGATCAGCGATGGCCTCCGCTGGCACAATTCGACGGCGAGCTCAAGGAAATCGTTCACCCCCTTCTCCGCAATCAGATTGGACATGAACAAGAGGCGCGCATCGTCGCGGTGCGAGGGGGTGGGGAGGCGCGCCGTGGCGTTGTATATGGTGCGGGTTGTACCCCCATCTGCCCACGGTGACACGTCCGAGATCAGGGTAGGACCGAGGCACACTGTCAGATCTGCGCTGCCGAGCGAGAAGGCAACCAACCTTCCAAAGCCGCGACGAGCCGCGAGTGCTCGGTAGCCGACGGAGTGCACGTAGTTGACGAGTGGCAGTCGCAGCACCTTCGCGATCATCACGATGCCGAGATCTGCGGGGAAGGAAAACGATCGGGTGGTGCCGAAGAGCACGACCGCATCCGGGCGGTGCCCGATGACGTCGCCCAGGAAGCGGAACCAGTATCCGACCAGCGCGAGAACCTTGCGCATGCGAAATCTGCCCACGTCCGCCACGGTGCGGCTGAATCGGCGGTCGACGAGCCGCACCTCAGCACCCGCCTCGCGAAGAACGTGGAGAAGAGCACCGGTGACGATCGTGACGCCGTGCACAGGCGGTGGCAGCTGGCTGACGACGGTGATCCGTCGCCCCGAGATTCCAGACATGGACGAGTTCCTTTACGAGATCAGACGAGAGAGTCGACGTTCGCCGACAGAGCGCGGGCAGATTCGTGTTGGAGTCTGCGGCGCGACGGCTGTGGGGGTGGGGGAAGTCCCAGCGATAGGCCTACGAGAACGCCGAGCGGAAGCATGACGAACGGGTAGACGAAGACGTTGTCGGTTGTGGCCGCGAGCAGCACCGCGACGGTGGCGAGGAGAGCGGCCCAGTGCACCGAGGCGTCCTCCGTCACCGCACGGCGAACGATGGCGCAAAGAAGGGCGAGCATGCCGATCGCGAAGAGAATCATCCCCACTATGCCGAGATCGTGCAGGATCCGGAGATATTCGTTGTGCGGTTGAGTGATCGGCGCGTAGAGCTTCGTCACAAGCTCGACAGAGCTTCCCGGTCCGTGTCCGAACCACGGGGCGCTCGAGGCGCTCTGGGACAGTGCGTCCCAGATGTTGGATCGACCCGACGTATTAAGCGAGAGTCCGCCGAACTCGACCGCGTTGTCGCCGCCGAGGAAGCGGTCGCGAAATGGCGGGTAGGCCGTTATCAGCAGATAGCCAACGGTGCCCATTATGAGGAGACCCCCAATCACCAGTGGCAGCCTCCGACCTCGCTGTTGGCGGATCGCCAGCCCGATCAGCATCAGGATCGAGATGGCGGAGGCCGTGCGGGAAAGGCTGATGACGATAGCGAAAGCAATGACGAACGGCGCCAGTTTCACCCAGAGCCGACGGCTGGGTATGGAGATGGCGGCTGCGAGCAGCACGAGCGCAGTCAGTGCGAATCCTCGCGTGACGTAGATGACGGTTCCCATGATGAGCTGAGTGAAGAACACCCCACACAGCACGAGGGCTGTGCGTGTGAACAGCAAGAGCGACCGTCCCGCACGCTCCGAATTGTTACCGCGTGCAGCGAACATCCCGCCAACGACGAAGAGAACCCATACACACACCATCTGCAGACCATCCGATGCGGGCTCGTGCAGCAGGCGGATCGTGACGTAGCCGACAAAAACGATCAGAGAGGTCGGAAGTGCCCTCCGATACCCGATGAGCATCGGAGAGGCGGCGATGAATCCACCTGCGAGCCCGAGGGTGACGAACCCGGACACGCTCAAGGGTCCGAGACTGACGTGTGTGAGAACGTCAACCAGTATCGCGATCACAATCGCGATATTCACGACGACAGGCACCCGTTCGCGCGAACCCGAGGCATCCATCCGGCCCGTGGTCAGACGCAGTGTTTTGCGAGATAGTGTCGTCACGGTGATTCCCGGGGGTCAGGCGGACGCCGAGCGGCCCGACAGCACGGTCCAGAGGAACACAGCGTTCCCGATCGCTTGGTGCTTCAACACCCGACGCGGCTCCGAAGCGAGCCGGAACATCCATCTGACGAGCTTGAGGTCTGCCGCCTGGGAAGATCGCGGCGCTCTCGGCGAGCAAATAGCGATTGTCGCGATGATCGGGAGCCCCGCCATTTCGGGGCGTCCGACGGCCTGGAGGAACATCGCCTACTCTCGATTCACGGTGAACATGGTTACCCTATCATGTTCTAAATTTTAGAGAGTCCAGGTCTCCTCCGTTCGAGCGGAGGCGCGCGTTAAATACGAAAGCCGAGGCCGCTCCCTCGAATGCTAGGTGTGCGAGGGAGCGCCTCGGCGGGACGCCTCGTGCGGTGGCGGGTCTAGGAGGCCCGGCGTGCGCGGGCGGCGCGGCGCTTGAGCGCGCGGCGCTCGTCTTCGGAGAGGCCACCCCAGACGCCGGAGTCCTGTCCGGTCTCGAGGGCGTACTGGAGGCAGATCTCGGTCACGGTGCAGCGGGCGCACACGGACTTCGCCTTGTCGATCTGGTCGACGGCGGGCCCGGTGTTGCCGACGGGGAAGAAAAGCTCGGGGTCCGCTGTGAGGCAGGCAGCTTTGTCGCGCCAGTCCATGAAGATGTGCTCCTTGTTTGCTGATTGTTCCCCGGCCGCTACGGCCTAGGATGCATGGTAAGCAGTCGAGCTACAGGGTGAATGATCCGTGGGGGATAGACCTGCCCACGACCCTGTGAGCGCTAACTCGACCTCGAATATGCTCCCATAGCGCATAATCCGAATCAATAGTTTTGTATGAGATAACGCTGTGAACACAAGCGAGAAATGAATGAGTGCTAGAGTTCCGCCCCCCGATGGGGACCAGTCCGACCGTTCCACCGACCCGCGTCTCGACCGTCAGGGCGAGCCTGTGAGCGCGGCCTCCGACGTCCACCGGCGGCCGCCTCTGCTGGTCGCGCTCGCCGTCCTGCTCTTCCTGGAGGCGCTGCTCGTCGCCGGGGCGGCGGTGTGGCTGCTCGTCGAACTGCTCACGGTCACGCCGGAGTCGTTCACGACGGCTGTCGCCATCCTGGTGCTCGTGGTCATCGCGGCCATCTGGGTGGTCGCGACCGCGATCGGAGCGCTCAGGGCGCAGAACTGGACGCGTGCGTCGGCGGTGACCATCCAGATCCTGCAGATCGCGGTCGCCGTCGGTTCCTTCCAGGGCCTCTACGCGCGTCCCGACCTCGGCTGGGCGTTGCTCGTCCCCGCGCTCGTCGGCATCGTCCTCGCCGTCTCGCCGCAGGTGGTCAAGGCCACGACGCGCAACACTGTGCAACACGAATAGGGCCGATGCGGGAACAAGTCGCAGACTCTGATGGTTATGGCAGACATCGTGACTGAAACATCCATCGCTCCGCTCGCCTCCTCATCCACCATCGACGAAGCCCGCGCCGGCCACCAGGCGTGGCGCGAATGGCGTCTCGCCTCCGTCGTCGCGGCGACGGGCAACCTCAGCCTCATCGAGACCCGCTGGCTTGCCGAGGGCGATACGACGACCACTCAGGATGCGCTGGCCGGGCACCCGGACACCGTCACGGCCACCGAGCTCACCCGCACCAACCTGGAGACGGGGCAGCCGGAGCGCGGCATCCGTCTCTGGGACGCGAATTCGCCCGCGATCCAGGCGTTCGAGACCATCACGGCGTTCCCGTTCAACCCCGAGTGGGTCATCGAGGCCACCTTCACGCCGGTCGACGGCGCCCGCACGGTTCCGTTCGAGCACATCCGCGACAACGGAGGCACCCGCGACCTCGTCGTCCCGGGCGACATCACCTTCAGCAAAGACGGCGTCGAATACTCGCTGAGCGCGTTCGACGACGACGGAACACTGCTGCTCGTCTTCGGCGACCCGACCAACGGCGCGGAGGGCGACGACGGCACGTACGGTTCCGGCCGCTTCCTGTTCGTGCAGCACGACGGCGACAAGGCCGTCCTCGATTTCAACCGTGCCTTCGTGCCCCCGTGCGGTTTCTCGGACCAGTACAACTGTCCGCTCCCGCCGCGCAACAACCGCTTCGCCGTCCCTGTGGACGCGGGCGAGAAGGTCGTCGTGTTCCGCGACGGCTTCGCGCACTAGCGGCGGCGCACGGCACCCGCGCGCAGCGCGCGCAACAGCTTCACAGCACAGCATCCCAACCCCCACCAGGAGAACTCCGTTGAGAAAGAAATCCCTTCTCGTCGTGCTCGCCACGGCCGTCGCCACCACTCTGGCTCTGGCCGGATGCTCGGGCGGCTCGTCGTCGTCGAGCGGCGCAGACGCATCCATCGCCATCGGCTCGCTGTATGAGCCCGTCAACCTCGACAACACGGCCGGCGGCGGCCAGGGTGTCACCGAGGCGCTGAACGGCAACGTCTACGAGGGCCTGTTCAAGCTCACCGACGACGGCAAGGTCGAGCCCCTCCTCGCCACGAAGTACACGATGAGCGACGACGGCCTCACGTACACGTTCACGCTGCGCGACGGCGTGAAGTTCCACTCCGGCAAGGCGCTCACCAGCGCAGACGTCAAGAGCAGCATCGAGCGGGTGACCGCCGCCGACTCGCAGTCCGCCCGCAAGTCGCAGCTCGCCGTGATCTCCGGCATCGCGACCCCGGACGACAAGACCGTCGTCATCTCGCTGAAGTCACGCTCGATCTCGCTGCCGTACAACCTCAGCTACATCTGGATCTACGGTCCGGGCACCAAGAACTACAAGACCGCGGAAGACGGCACCGGCCCGTACACGCTCGGCACCTGGAAGCGCGGGAGCTCGCTGAGCCTCGAGCGCTCGGCCGGCTACTGGGGCGACAAGGCGAAGAACAAGGAGGTCGTCTTCGACTACTTCACCGACGCCACCGCCCTCTCCAACGCCCTGGTGACCAACCAGGTGGACGTGGTCACCAGCATCCAGAGCCCGGATGCGCTCACTCAGTTCGACGGCAACAAGGACTACACGATCTCCAACGGCAAGTCCACGACGAAGGAGCTGCTGGCCTTCAACGACAAGGTCGCCCCGTTCGACAAGGTCGAGGTGCGCAAGGCCGTCTACTCGGCGATCGACACGAAGAAGCTGCTGAGCTCCATCTGGGGCAAGTACGGCACGCTGATCGGCTCGATGGTCCCGCCGAGCGACCCCTGGTACGAAGACCTCACGAAGGTGAACCCGTACGACGTGACGCTGGCCAAGAAGGAGCTGGCGGCCGCCGGTCTTCCGAACGGCTTCACGTTCACGCTCGACACCCCGACCTACGACCCGCACCCCGCCGTCGCCGAGTTCCTGAAGAGCGAGCTCGCCAAGGTCGGCATCACGGTGAACATCAACTCCATCTCGGCCGACGAGTGGTACACGAAGGTGTTCAAGAACCACGACTTCGCCGCCACCCTGCAGGAGCACGTCAACGACCGCGACGTGGTCTGGTACGGCAACCCGGACTTCTACTGGGGCTACGACAACCCGCAGGTGACCAAGTGGGTCGACGAGGCCGAGCAGGCGACCAGCACCGCTGACCAGACCGCGAAGCTGAAGCTCGTCAACGAGCAGATCGCGAAGGACGCCGCCAGCGCCTGGCTGTACCTCTACCCGCAGATCGTGGTCGCGTCGAGCGACCTCAGCGGGTACCCGGTCAACGGGCTGAACTCCCAGTTCTACGCATACGACATCGTCAAGAAGTAGACAGGGGCGAGTTATCCACCGGATGCTCGGGGGGCCGGTCGCCGGCTCCCCGAGCATTTACTCTTGAGAACGTCATGGCCGTCTATCTTCTGCGTCGCTTCGCCTTCCTGGTGGTGTCGCTGCTGCTTGCCATGGTGGTCCTCTTCCTGCTGCTGAGGGTGCTGCCGGGAGACCCGTCCAACGCACTGCTGTCCGTGAACGCCACTCCGGAGCAGATCAAGGCCGCGCAGGAGCAGGTGGGCAGCGACCAGCCGCTGCTGCAGCAGTTCTTCTCCTGGTTCGGCCAGATGCTCACGCTCGATCTGGGGGAGTCGTTCGTCTCCTCGCTGCCGGTCGGCCCGGAGATCGCCTCCCGGCTGGCGGTGACCATCCCGCTCACGCTCATCTCGTTCGTGATCGCGCTGGCACTCGCGCTCGTGATCGGGTTCGTCGCTGCCTGGAAGTCGGACACCTGGTACGGCGTCGCCCTGTCCGCCATCTCGCAACTCGGGATCGCCGTGCCCGTCTTCTGGGTCGGCATCCTGCTGGTGAGCGCCTTCTCGATCAATCTGCGGTGGTTCCCATCCGGCGGCTTCCCGCGCGACGACTGGGCCGACCCGGGCGCAGCCCTCACGTCGCTCGCCCTCCCGGTGATCACGATCGCCGTGGTGATGAGCGCATCCATCGCCCGGTATGTGCGCAGCGCCACCCTGGATGTGATCGGCAGCGACTACCTCCGCAACTCGCGCGCCCTCGGGTCGAGCTTCGGCCAGGCCATGAGGAGGCACGGGCTGCGCAACGGCGCCGTGCCCGTCATCTCCATCCTGGGCATCGAGCTGGCGACGACCTTCCTCGGCGCCGTGGTGGTGGAGAGCGTATTCACGCTGCCCGGGCTCGGAAGCATGCTGCTGCGGGCGATCCAGCAGCACGACTACCCGAACATCCAGGGCATCCTGTTCGTGAGCACCCTGGCCGTGCTGCTGATCGGCTTCGCGGCCGACCTGGTGCAGCGTCTCGTCGACCCGCGTCTGCGGCAGAGCATCTCGGGCAACCGATGAGCGCCATCGTCGACCAGGCCGCTGGACACGCGGGAGAGACCGGGCAGCAGCCGCCGGCGCGGGTGCGCAGGCGCCGGTCCGCGTCGCTCAGCATCGGCGCCGTGCTGGTGGGGATCGTCGTCGTGGTCGCCGTCGTCTCGTTCTTCTGGCTGCCGTACGCGCCGAGCGACACGGCGGGCGGCCGGCTCGAGCATCCGGATGCTGCGCACTGGCTCGGCACGGACAAGCTCGGCCGCGACCTGCTCTCCCAGCTGATGGTGGGCGCGCGCATCGCGCTGGCGGTGGGTGTCGGCTCCGTCGCCATCGGGGCGCTCATCGGCATCACGCTCGGATTGCTCGCCGCATTCGCCACCACCTGGCTCGACGACACGATCTCGGCAGCGCTCGACATCCTGATCGCGTTCCCGACGCTGCTGCTCGCGATGCTGATCGTCGCGGCGCAGGGCGCATCGCTCGGCACGGCCATCCTCGCGATCGGCCTGGCGATGTCCGCCGTGGTGGCCCGGCTCACCCGCGTGCTCGCCAAACGTGTGCTCTCGATGCAGTACGTCACGGCGGCCCGCACGTCCGGCACGAGCTGGCTGGGCATCGTCGGCAAGCACATCCTGCCCAACATCTGGCCGACGCTCAGCGTGAACCTCGCTCTGCAGTTCGGCGTCGCCGTGCTGGCGGAGGCGAGCCTGTCGTACCTCGGGCTCGGCGCCCCGCCGCCGAACGCCTCGTGGGGCCGGCTGCTGCAGGAGGCACAGGGAACGGTGGCGACGGCACCCGTCGGCGCGATCGCGCCCGGTGTGGCCCTCGTGGTGCTGGTGATCGGCGTCAATCTCGTCGCCGACGGGCTCCGCGACGTCGCAGACCCGACGAGGAGGCGATCCCGATGAGCGATTCCACCGAACGGGATGCGGAGACGCTGCTCGACGTGCGCGGGCTCGGCGTCACCTCGGCGTCCGGCGCACCGCTCGTGCGCGACGTGACGTTCAGCGTCGCGGCGGGGGAGCGACTGAGCCTGATCGGCGAGTCCGGCTCCGGCAAGTCGCTCACGTCCTTCGCCGTCACCGGGCTGCTGCCGGCCGGGCTCGTCGCATCCGGGAGCGCCGTGCTCGGCGGCGTGGAGGTGGTCGGTGCGAAGGAGCGCGATCTGGTCGCGCTGCGCGGACGCGTCGCGTCCGTGGTCTTCCAGGAGCCGCTCACCGCCCTCGACCCGCTGATGCGCCTCGGCAAGCAGGTCGCGGAACCCCTGCGTCGCCACCTCGGGCTCCGTGGAGACGCGCTGCACCGCGCCGTGCTCGACGCGCTCGCCGAGGTGCGGCTGCCGGAGCCGGAGCGGATCGCCCGCGCGTACCCGCACGAGATCTCCGGCGGTCAGCGACAGCGCGTCGCCATCGCAGCCGCCCTCGCCTGCCGCCCGCAGCTGCTCATCGCCGACGAGCCGACCACCGCGCTCGACGTGACGGTGCAGGCGGAGATCCTGTCGCTCATCGACGCCATCGTGGCCGAGCGCGGCATGGCGCTGGTGTTCGTGAGCCACGATCTCGCCGTCGTCTCCCGGATGACGGAGCGCGCGCTCGTCCTCCGGGCCGGCCGGGTAGTCGAGGAGGGCAGCATCCAGCGGCTCCTCACGGCCCCCAGCGACCCGTACACGATCGAACTCGTCGCCAGCGCACGCGAACTCGACAGAGCCCTGGAGGTGTCGTGAGCGCCATCCTGGAGCTTCGTGAGGCCGGTTTCCGCTATCGGCGCGCATCCACTGCCGCGCTGGACGCCGTCTCGCTCGCCGTCGAGCCCGGCCGCAACGTCGGCCTGGTCGGAGAGTCCGGCGCCGGCAAGACCACCGCGCTGTCCCTGCTGCTCGGGCTGACCAGCCCGACGAGCGGCGAGCTCCTGTTCGACGGGGTGCCCCTCGACCGCCGCGACAGGGCCAGGATGCGCGAGTTCCGCCGGAGCGTGCAGACGGTGTTCCAAGACCCGTACTCGTCGCTCGACCCCCGGCAGAGCGTCGGCCGCATCATCGCGGAGCCGCTGACAAGCCTGAAGGTCGCCTCCGGTCAGGATGCGCGGGACCGCGTGGCCGAGGCGCTCACGGCCGTCGGCCTGCCGGTGGATGCTGCCGCGCGCTTTCCGCACGAGTTCTCCGGCGGTCAGCGGCAGCGCATCGCCATCGCGCGCGCCGTGGTCTCCCGGCCGCGAGTGCTGCTCGCCGACGAGCCGGTGAGCGCGCTCGACGTGACGACGCGCATCCAGATCATCGACCTGCTCGGCGAACTGAGCAGGCGGGAGGGCATGACCGTCGTCATGGTCTCGCACGACCTCGGCGTGGTCGCGTCGCTGTGCGACCAGACGGTCGTGCTGCGCGGAGGCCGCGTGGTCGAGCAGGGTGCCACGACCGAGGTGCTCGGCCGCCCGCAGGACCCGTACACCCAGCGCCTGCTCGCCTCGGTGCCGCGACTGCCCGTCTAGCTTCGGCGTGTAGGTCCGGTCGCCGCGCGCGGGAGCGCGACGCGCCACACGGTGCACACGAGCGCGCGACGGCCGGAGCGAGGGGACGGGCCGGGGAGGACGGGCAGGGCAGGATTGCTCAGGCGCGCGGCCACACCGGGAGCACATCGCGCTTCCAGGTGGCATTGGTGACGCCCGCCCAGGAGGTGTAGAGAGCCGTGAGGCCGGTGACGAGGCCCAGCCACCCTCCGAGCCGCGTGGCGGCCTCCGCGCCGGCGAGGTCGCCGATGGTGAGCGCGGCGAACGTGATGGTGAGGAGCACGAAGACCGCGAGCGTCGCCCCGTTGGTCTTCGCCGCGGCGACAGTCATCAAGGCGGTGAAGAGCGTCCAGCCCAGCAGGTAGACACCGACACCGGCCGACCCGGCGCGCTCGGCGACGTCCGGGTTCGTCTGCAGCCACCAGAACGACAGCCAGAACGCCCCGTAGGCCGTGAACGCCGTGGCGCCGAACGTGTTGCCGCGCGCGAACTCCCAGAGCCCGGCGGCCGCCTGGGTCAGTCCGCCGAAGAATAGGGCCATGCTCACCGCCGCGGCGCCTGCCTCGTGAAGGATCCTGGCGTTGGCGAGGCTGAGCAGCAGCGTCGTGAGGGCGAACGCCGCGAGTCCGAGCGGTCCAGGATCGGCGATCTCGACGCGGGCGGGCTGCGGGGGTTCAGTCGCGGCCGACGGCGCGGTTCCCTGGTTCTGCTCTGCGATGCTGCTCATGGGACACTCCTTCGTGCGGGATGCGGCGGTGGACGCCGTATCCCGACTCTAGAGTGCTGGATCACACCCGTAAATATTTGTAATCTCAGTCAATGCCGAGCTTCTTGCGCAGCATCGCGACGTGGCCGGTGGCCTTCACGTTGTAGAGGCGGAGACGGACGGTGCCGTCCGGGTTCAGGACGAACGTCGAGCGGATGACGCCGGTGACGGTCTTGCCGTAGAGCTTCTTCTCCCCGTACGCGCCGTATGCCTGGTGCACGGCGAGGTCTTCGTCGCTCAGCAGCGGGAAGTTGAGGCCCTCCTGCTCCTGGAACTGCTTGTTCTTGGCCGGGGCGTCCTTGGAGATGCCGATGACCTGGTAGTCGGCGGACGCCAGAGAGTTGAGGTTGTCGCGGAAGTCGCAGGCCTCCGTGGTGCAGCCGGGGGTCATGGCCGCCGGGTAGAAGTACACGATCACGTTCTTGCCCGCGTAGTCGCCGAGCGAGACGGGCGCGCCGTCCTGGTCTGTGAGCGTGAACGCCGGGGCGGCGTCTCCCGCTTCGAGTCGCACATCAGTCATGGCTTCATTCTCGCGCACCAGTGGGCCGCGCGGGCGAATCGGGCTCGCTCAGAAGAACTCAGGCGAACGTCGCGAGCAGCCGCTGCAGCGAGTCCAGCCGCGCGCGCCCCGTCTCGCCGAGCGCTCCGGCTTCGACGGCCTCCACGATCGCGCAGTCCGGCGCATCCGGCAGGTGCGTGCATCCCCGTGGGCAGTCCTCGGCGAGTTCGGCGAGGTCGGTGAACGACTTCAGGATGCTGTCGGTGTTGATGTGCCCGAGCCCGAACGACCGCACGCCCGGGGTGTCGATGACCCAGCCGTGACCTTCGGCGTTCTCCACCCGCAGCGACACGGTCGACGACGACGTGTGCCTGCCGCGGCCGGTCACCATGTTCACATGGCCCGTCGCGCGCATCGCGCCCGGCACGATCTCGTTGACCAGCGTCGACTTGCCGACGCCCGAGTGCCCGACCACCACCGTGTCGTGCCCCACCAGGGCGGCCTTGATCGCATCCACCGGGATGTGGTCCTCCCTGCTCGTGAACACGGGCAGGTCGAGCCCGGCGAAGTTCTCCAGGAACGGCGCAGGGTCGGCGAGGTCGATCTTCGTGACGCAGAGCATCGGGGTGATGCCGGCGTCGTACGCGGCGACCAGATAGCGGTCGACCAGTCGGGTTCTCGGCTCAGGATTCGCGGCGGCCACGACGATGAGCATCTGGTCGGCGTTGGCGACGATCACCCGCTCGACCTCGTCCGTGTCGTCCGCGCTCCTCCGCAGCAGGGTGGTGCGCGGCTCGATGCGGACGATCCGGCCGAGCGTGCCGTCCTCGCCGGTCGTATCCCCGACCACGGCGACGCGGTCGCCGGTCACGATGGCCTGCTTGCGCAGCTCGCTGGCGCGGGCCGCCGTCATCTGCCGTTCGTCCGGGGTGTCCTCGTCGAGGAGCACCGTGTACCTGCCGCGGTCGACGCCGAGTACCCGCGCGATCTGCGCATCCCCGTGCTCCGGCCTCGTCTTGGTGCGCGGCCGGTTGCCCTTCGGGTTGGGGCGGCTCCGGATGCTCGACTCGTCGAACTCGGAGTACGCCTCGTCGTCGTCATCGTCGTCGTCCCACCACGACCCGGTGTTCTCCGTCACGCTGCGTTCTCCGTCACGCTGGGGCGGTGCCTTCCTCGACCAGGCGAGCCCAGAGCTGCGTGAACTGGGGGAGGGTCTTCGCGGTCGTGGCGACGTTCTCGATCTCGACGCCGGGAACCACCAGGCCGATGATCGCGCCTGCCGTGGCCATCCGGTGGTCCTCGTAGCTGCGCCACACGCCGCCGGTCAGCGGACGCGGCTCGATGCGCAGGCCGTCCTCGAGCTCGGTGACCGCACCTCCGAGGCCGTTGATCTCGGCGACCAGCGCCGCCAGCCTGTCCGTCTCGTGGTGCCGGATGTGCCCGATGCCGGTGATCTCGCTCGGTCCGTCCGCCAGTGCGGCGATGGCGACCAGTGCGGGAGCGAGCTCTCCGCCCGTCGTCAGGTCGAGGGTGACACCCGGGATGCGGTCTCCGCCGGTCACCGTGAGACGGTCGCCGTCGCGGGTGACCGTCGCGCCGAACAGCGGGAGGAGGTCGGCCAGGTCTGCGCCGACCTGCGTCGTGTGCTCCGGCCATCCGGTGAACGTCACGGAGCCTCCGGTGACGACCGCCGCGGCCAGGAAGGGCGCTGCGTTGGAGAGGTCCGGCTCGATGTCGACGTCGCGGGCGCCGATCGTGCCAGGCGCGACGACCCAGCGGCCCACCTCGGGCGACTCGACCGTCACGCCGCGCGCTGCGAGCGTCTGAATGGTCATCTCGATGTGCGGAAGGCTCGGGAGGCGCTCGCCGGAGTGGGTGAGGTCGATGCCGTTCTCGAACCGGCTGGCGGAGAGCAGCAGCGCGCTGACGAACTGGCTGGACGACGATGCGTCGATCGTGATGGCGCCACCGGCAACCGTGCCCGTGCCGTGCACGGTGAACGGCAGGGAGCCGCGGCCGTCGTCGTTGACGTCGACGCCGAGGTCGCGCAGCGAGGAGATGATCGACGACATCGGCCGGCCGCGGGCCGAGTCGTCCGCGTCGAACATCGTCGGCCCGAGCGCCAGGCCGGCGATCGGGGGAACGAACCGCATGACGGTGCCCGCCTGGCCGCACTCGATCGTCGTGCTGCCGAGCAGCTCGTCGGCGGGCGTCACCAGGAGGTCGTCGCCGAACTCGCTCGCGCCCTTCTTCGCCTCGATGCCGACGCCGAGGGCGCGCAGCGCCTCGACCATGTTCTCGCTGTCGCGCGAGTGCAGAGGGGCGCGCAGCAGCGACGGCCCGTCCGCGAGAGCGGAGAGCACCAGCTCCCTCGCCGTCAGCGATTTGGAGCCTGGCAGCGACACGGATGCGGTGAGCGGACCGGCCGCGACGGGCGCCGGCCACAGCGTGTTCGGCTCGTCGGCGCGGTTGTCGCCGTACGGATCGAACTCTGGCGCGGAATATTTCGAGATCAGCATCGTTGTCAAGGGTATCCGCGTTTTCGACCGAAGGAAGGAAAGTCTGTGACCCTCACGAGCGCCGTCCTGGACTCTCCGCGCGTGGATACACGCGCGGAACTAGACTTGCCCGTGATGACCACCGCAACTGACGACCTCGGTCCGCTCTTCGAAGAGCAGGCGCTGCAGTACATGGACCAGCTGTACGCAGCGGCTCTCCGCATGACTAGAAACCCTGCCGACGCGCAAGATCTGGTCCAGGAGACCTTCGTCAAGGCATACGCGGCGTTCAACCAGTTCCAGCAGGGCACGAACCTGAAGGCCTGGCTGTACCGCATCCTCACGAACACCTTCATCAACACCTACCGCAAGAAGCAGCGCGAGCCGTACCAGGGCACGATCGACGAGCTCGAGGACTGGCAGCTCGGCGGCGCAGAGTCGACCACCGCATCCACCAGCCGTTCGGCTGAGGCTGAGGCGATCGACCACCTGCCAGACAGCGCCGTCAAAGACGCGCTGCAGGCCATTCCGGAGGACTTCAGGATGGCCGTGTACTTCGCTGATGTCGAAGGCTTCTCCTATCAGGAGATCGCCGACATCATGAAGACCCCGATCGGCACCGTGATGAGCCGCCTGCACCGCGGCCGCCGGATGCTGAGGGAGCTTCTCACCGACTACGCGCACGAGCGGGGACTTTCCGCCGTGCAAACACCCAGGAGCACGAAATGACCGACTGCGGCTGCGACAAGGCCAAACAGGACCTCGAGGAATACCTGCGCAACGAACTCTGCAGCGAAGATGCTGCCGACATCCGCGAGCACCTCGCCACCTGCAATGGATGCGCTGACGAAGCGCACCTGAGCGTCGTCCTCACCGAGGTGGTGCAGCGGGCGTGCAAAGAGACGGCGCCGGAGACGCTGCGCGAGGAAGTGCTGCTGCGCATCCGGGGCTTCCAGGCCACCCACTGAGCGAGCCGGCACCGACCGCGGCGACGGCAGCTCCCGCTACCGCACCTGGTGCAGGAGGAACAGCCCGCCCAGCGGGTCGGTGACCTGCGCGAACCGTCCGAACTCGCTGTCCCACGGGTCGCGGATGACGGTCCCGCCCAGCTCGACGACGCGGGCGCACGACTCCTCGGCGTTCTGCACGCCGAAGTACACCACCCAGTGCGACGGCACGCCCTCCGGAAGCATCTTGTCCGCGTCGTAGACGCCGCCCGCCGGCATCCCGTCCGGGCCGAACGTGCAGTAGCGGAAGTCGGCGGTGTCGCCGAGCACCTGCGTCTGCCAGTTGAACACCTTCGTGTAGAAGTCGACCTGCGTCGCGTAGCTGCGCGCGTACAGCTCGTGCCAGGCCGGCCCGCCGATCTCCGCGACCAGCTCGAACCCGCGGTGCGCTCCGGGCTCCCAGAGCCCGATCACAGCGCCGCCCGGGTCGGCGATGACGGCCATCCTGCCCTGATCGCCGACGGTCATCGCGGGGGAGTAGACCTCCGCCCCGGCGTCGACGGCCGCTCGCTCGGACGCATCCACGTCCTCGACCAGCAGGTAGGTGAGCCAGGAGTTCGGCTGCGCGTCGCCCATCACGGCTCCGAGACCGGCGACGGCGTGCCCGTCGCGGCGGAACGTGACGTAGCCGCCATACTCCCCGCCCGCCTCCTCGGCCGTCCAGCCGAACAGGGCGGTGTAGAACTCCGTGGCCCGGGGAACGTCTGAGCTCGCATAGTCGACCCAGCATGGCTCCCCGAGGCGGTGCTTCGTCACGACAGTCATGCCGTCACCATACGCGCGGCCGCCGCAAACGGCGAGGGGCGCCTCGCGCTGACGCGAGACGCCCCTGACAGGACCGGGATGCGGTTACAGCGTGAGCGCGCGCTGGATCAGCACGCTCTGCTCCTGCGCGTGACGCTTGGCCGAACCGGCGGCGGGCGACGCCGACGCAGCCCGCGAGATGACACCGAGCGGGCGCGGGCCCAGCTTGGAGGTCTCGAGGATCATGTACGGCCAGGCGCCCTGGTTCTCCGGCTCGTCCTGCACCCACACCAGTTCGGCGTTCGGGTACGAGTCGACGACGGCCTTCAGCTCGGCGGCGGGAAGCGGGTAGTACTGCTCGACGCGCACGAGGGCGATCTCCGGGTTCGGGTTCTTCTGCAGCTCGTTGGCGAGGTCGTAGTAGAGCTTGCCCGCCATCAGCAGCACGCGCTTGACGGCGCCCTTGTCGCTGATCCTGGCGTCGTCGATGACCGGCTCGAACTTGCCCTGCGTGAAGTCGCCGACCTCACTGGATGCTCCGCGCAGTCGCAGCATCGCCTTCGGGGTGAAGACGACGAGCGGGCGGCGGGGGCGGGCGTACGCCTGACGGCGCAGCAGGTGGAAGTACGACGCGGGCGTCGACGGACGCGCGACGGTCATGTTGTTCTCCGCGCACAGCTGCAGGTAGCGTTCGATGCGCGCACTGGAGTGGTCAGGTCCCTGACCCTCGTAGCCGTGCGGGAGCAGCAGGACGAGCGACGAGCGCTGGCCCCACTTCTGCTCGGCGGACGACACGAACTCGTCGATGATCGTCTGGGCACCGTTGGCGAAGTCGCCGAACTGCGCCTCCCACAGGACGAGGGCATCCGGTCGCTCGACCGAGTATCCATACTCGAAGCCCATCGCCGCGTACTCGCTCAGCAGCGAGTCGTAGATCCAGAACTTGGCCTGGTTGTCGCTGAGGTTCGCCAGCGGCAGCCACTCCTGGCCGTTCGAGCGGTCGTGGAACACGGCGTGACGCTGCACGAAGGTGCCGCGCCGGGTGTCCTGGCCGGCCATGCGGACCGGGGTGCCCTCGAGCAGCAGCGAACCGAGGGCGAGCAGCTCGCCGAAGCCCCAGTCGATGCCGCCGTTGCGGCTCATCTCTCCGCGCTTGGCGAGGAGCTGCTGCAGCTTCGGGTGCACGGTGAAGCCGGCAGGCGGGTTGTTGAACGCGTCGCCGATGAGGTGGATGACCTGCTCGCTGACGGCCGTGGTCTCCGGCTCCCCGACGTTGTCCTCCTGCTGGGCGGCAGGCAGTTCGAGGTCGGCGACCGCTCCGTCGCCGGTGACCACCGGCGTCGAGTTGGTCTGCGCGGCGTGCGTCTCCATGAAGGCGCGCTCCAGGCGCTCCTGGAAGTCGCGGTGCGCCTGCTCGTACTCTTCCTCTGTGATGTCGCCGCGGCCGACGAGGGCCTCGGTGTACAGGCGGCGCACGGAGCGCTTGGCCTCGATGAGGTTGTACATGAGCGGCTGCGTCATCGAGGGGTCGTCTCCCTCGTTGTGGCCGCGGCGGCGGTAGCAGATGAGGTCGATGACCACGTCGCGCTTGAACTCCTGGCGGTATTCGAACGCCAGCTGGGCGACGCGGACGACGGCCTCCGGGTCGTCGCCGTTCACGTGGAAGATCGGCGCCTGGATGGTCTTGGCCACGTCGGTCGAGTACACCGATGAGCGGGACTCAGTGGGCGGCGTGGTGAAGCCGACCTGGTTGTTGATGTTGACGTGGATGGTGCCGCCGGTGCGGTATGCCCGCAGCTGCGACATCTGCAGCGTCTCGACGACGATGCCCTGGCCGGCCATCGCGGCGTCACCGTGGATGAGCACGGGCAGCGTGAGGAAGGTGTTCGGCGGGCGGCGGTCCTGTTTGGCGCGGACGATGCCTTCCAGCACGCCGTCGACGGCTTCGAGGTGCGACGGGTTCGCGGCCAGGTAGACCGGGATCTCCTCGCCGTCGGCCCCGCGGAAGGTGCCCTCGGTGCCGAGGTGGTACTTGACGTCGCCGGAGCCCTGCACCGTGCGCGGGTCCTGCGTGCCCTCGAACTCGCGGAAGATCTGACCGTACGTCTTGCCGGCGATGTTGGTGAGGACGTTGAGGCGGCCGCGGTGGGCCATCGCGATCGCGACCTCGTCGAGCTTCTCGGTCGCCGCACCCTCGAGGATCGCATCCAGGAGGGCGATGGTCGACTCTCCGCCTTCGAGGCTGAACCGCTTCTGCCCGACGTACTTGGTCTGCAGGAAGGTCTCGAACGCCTCGGCCTCGTTCAGCTTGCCGAGGATGCGGAGCTGCTCGTCGTGCGACGGCTTCTCGTAGCCGCGCTCGACCTTGTCCTGGATCCACTTGCGCTGGGCGGGGTCCTGGATGTGCATGTACTCGATGCCGACCGTGCGGCAGTACGAGTCGCGCAGCACGCCGAGGATGTCGCGGAGCAGCATCTTGCGCTTGTCCCCGCCGAACTGGCCGGTGACGAACTCGCGGTCGAGGTCCCAGAAGGTGAGGCCGTGGCTCGCGATGTCGAGGTCGGGGTGCGAACGCTGCACGTACTCGAGCGGGTCGATGTCGGCCATCAGGTGGCCGCGCACGCGGAACGCGTTGATCAGTTCCTGCACGCGGGCGGTCTTGTCGACGGCGCTCGCGAGGTCGACGCTGATGTCGGGCGCCCAGCGGATCGGCTCGTACGGGATGCGCAGCGCGGCGAAGATGTCCTCGTAGAAGCTGCGCTTGCCGATCAGCATCTCGTGCACGATCTTCAGGAACTCGCCGGAGCCTGCACCCTGGATGACGCGGTGGTCGTACGTGCTGGTGAGCGTGATGGTCTTGCCGATGGCGAGCCCGGCGAGCGTCTTCTCGCTCGACCCCTGGAACTCGGCAGGGTATTCGAGGGCGCCGGCGCCGATGATGGCGCCCTGGCCCTTCATCAGGCGGGGCACGGAGTGCACGGTGCCGATGCCGCCCGGGTTGGTGAGCGAGATGGTGGTTCCCGCGAAGTCGCCTGCGCCCAGCTTGTTGTTGCGGGCGCGGCTGACCAGGTCTTCGTATGCGGCGAGGTACTCGCCGAAGCCCATCGTGTCCGCACGCTTGATGCTCGGGACGAGGAGGGCGCGGGTGCCGTCCGGCTTGGGGAGGTCGATCGCGATGCCGAGGTTGACGTGCGCAGGCGCGACGAGCGACGGCTTGCCGTCGATCACGTCGTAGTACACGTTCTGGCTCGGGAACTCCTTGAGCGCCTGGATCAGCGCCCAGCCGATCAGGTGCGTGAACGAGACCTTGCCGCCGCGGGCGCGCTTCAGGTGGTTGTTGATGACGATGCGGTTGTCGATCATCAGCTTGGCCGGGATGGTGCGGACGCTGGTGGCGGTCGGCACGGTGAGCGACGCATCCATGTTGGTGGCGAGCGTCTTGGACATGCCGCGGAGCGGGGTGATCTTGTCCTGCGTCTCCGGCGCGCCGTCCTCGCCGGAGACGACGGTCTGCGGGGCGGTGACGGGGGCGTCGGCCGGCACGGGCTGCGGCTTCGGCGCGATCGACGTGGTGCGTGCGACGGGCTGGGCGCCGATGACCGGGATGGGCGCGGTGACGGGATGTGCGTCGCCTGCCGGCGTCGACGGCTCGGCAGGGGTGGGTGCTGTCGGCTCCGCCGGCGTGGGGGCCAGGGGCTCCGTCGGGGACGGCGCTGTCGGCTCTGCCGGGGTGGGGGCCGGGGTCTCGCTGGGGGAGGGGGTGGATGCCTGACCGTCGTCCTTCACGGTCGGCTGGTAGCTCTCGAGGATCGGCCACCAGGACTTGTCGACCGAATTCTTGTCGACGACGAACTGCTCGTACAGTTCGTCGACGAGCCATTCATTGGCTCCGAATTCGCCCGACGATCCGTCGTCGGTTCCCACTCCGGTCAGTTGGCTCGACACAGCCGCTCGCCCACTCTCTCCATTGATTCTTTGTTGCCAGGCAGCACGGTCACCACCCGTTTCCATCCAGTCATCAAGCCTAATCCCTTCCGGCGCCTGGTGCGGGCGCTCGCCCGTGAGGGATACCGTTATTCCCATGCAGTTCTATGGAACGACCCCGCGCCACGATCTCACATACTCCGACGTGTTCCTCGTGCCGTCGAGATCCAACGTGACGAGCCGCCTCGACGTGTCGCTCGCGCCCAACGACGGCACAGGGGCGACCATCCCGATCGTGTCCGCCAACATGAACTCGGTGACCGGCAAACGCCTTGCCGCGACCCTCGCCCGCCGCGGCGGTCTCGGGGTGCTGCCGCAGGACATGCACCTGCAGGACCTCGACGACGCGATCCGCTGGGTCAAGGCGCAGCCCGTCGCGTTTGACACCCCGTACTCCGCGTCTCCGGAGGAGACGGTCGCCGACGCGCTCCGCCGCGTGCCGGCTGTCGAGGGCCACGGCATCGTCATCCACGACACCGACGGGAAGTACCTCGGCTGCCTCGCCGCGACGCAGCTCGGCTCAGCCCTCCCGGATGCGCGCCTCGGCGACCTCCTGCACGGAGCCCTCACCGCCCTCGACGCAGAAGACCTGCCGGACGGCCGCGCCGCCTTCGACGTGATGAGCGCCGCCGGACTCGAGTTCGCCCCCGTGCTCGACCACGGCCGCGTGGTCGGCACCCTCAGCCAGAAGAGCGCCATGCGCTCCACGATCTATCAGCCGGCTCTCGATGCGCACGGCCGACTCCGCGTCGCGGCCGCCGTCGGCATCAACGGCGACGTCGCGAGCAAGGCGAAGGCGCTCGCGGCAGCAGGAGTGGACGTGCTGGTCATCGACACGGCGCACGGCGACCAGGACGGGATGCGCCGCGCCATCCACACGGTCAAGGGCCTCGGGCTCGGCCTGCCGATCGTGGCGGGCAACGTGGTCACCGAGCAGGCCGTCCGCGACCTCGTCTCCGCCGGCGCCGACATCCTCAAGGTGGGCGTCGGACCCGGCGCGATGTGCACCACCCGCATGATGACCGCCGTCGGCCGCCCGCAGTTCTCCGCGGTGCTGGAGACCTCGGAGGCCGCCCGCGAGCTCGGCGCCCACGTCTGGGCGGACGGCGGAGTGCGCTACCCGCGCGACGTCGCCCTCGCGCTCGCCGCCGGAGGGGCGTCCGTGATGATCGGCTCCTGGTTCGCCGGGACCATCGAGGCGCCGGGCCTCCTCGACCGGGATGCGAACGGCCAGCTCTTCAAGGAGAGCTGGGGCATGGCGAGCACCAAGGCGGTCAAGGGCCGCTTCGAGCGACTCGACGCGTACGAGCTGGCCAGGAAGACCCTCTTCGCGGAGGGCATCTCCAGCTCGCGCATCTACCTCGACCCGCAGCGCCCGTCCGTCGAAGACCTGCTCGACATGATCACGACGGGCGTGCGCAGCTCGTTCACGTACGCGGGCGCGCGCTCGGTGCCGGAGTTCCACGAGCGCGCGCTGGTGGGCATCCAGTCGGCCGCCGGCTACGAGGAGGGCAAGGCGCTGCCGGTCTCCTGGTAGGTCATCCGCCGTTCTGGGTCTGGCCGCCGTTCTGGGTCTGGCCGCCGTTCTGCGACGGGCCGCCGTTCTGGCCGAACCCGTTGCCGAACTGGCGCGGCTGGAACTCCTGCCGGTTCCCGATGCCCGGGCGACCGCCGTCCGTCGCGTGCGCGGTGAAGAACCCCGCGAAGAACACGACGACCAGCACGGCGACCGCTCCGACGATCACCGCGGTGTTCTGAGCCCAGCGCGGCCAGCGATGCAGCACGTATCCACCGGATGCGGGTGTCGCCGCGACCGGCGGATACGGCGGCTGCTGGGGCTGAGCCGGGGCTGCAGGCTGCCACGGCTGCCCGGTGGGTGGTGCGTACTCGGGGCTGGTGGTCATCGTCGCGTCCTTCCGCCATCGTGCTCGGCTGTCTGTGCGAGTGTGCCGCCGGACGTTCTCGGTTCGCTATGAACCGATTACGGATGCGCTGGGAGCGGCCACGAATCCGCTGCGGCACACACCCTTTTCCCGGAAACCGCGCCGGTATACTGAGCGGGAAATGGACGACCCTCCTTCTGATAGCCCATTCGCCCCGGCGAGTTCCACGATCTCGCCGCCCACCCGCGGCCTGAGGCCCGAGCGGGGTGACCGCCGTGCTCTATGAGTGGATCATGCTCGGCGTCGGTCTGCTGCTGACCGTCGGCACCGGTCTCTTCGTCGCGAGCGAGTTCGCGCTGGTCAACCTCGACCGCGGCGACCTCGAAGCGCGGCGTGAGCGTGGGGAGTCCCGGCTCACGATGACCATCGCCGCGTTGAAGATCACGTCGACGCACCTGTCGAGTGCACAGCTCGGCATCACCCTGACGACTCTGCTCACCGGTTACACGATGGAACCGGCCATCAGCTCGCTGCTGAACGGGCCGCTGACGTCCGTGGGCATCCCGGAGGGGGCGGTCGGGCCGATCGCGACCACCGTTGCGATCGTCGTGGCGACCCTGCTGTCGATGATCCTCGGCGAGCTCGTCCCCAAGAACTTCGCCCTCGCGCTCCCGCTCGCGACGGCCAAGCTCGTCATCCCGTTCCAGACGGTGTTCACCGCGATCTTCCGGCCGTTCATCGTCGTCCTCAACGGCACGGCCAACGGCATACTCCGGATGCTCGGCATCGAGCCGAAGGAGGAGCTGTCCGGCGCGCGCACGGCCGAGGAACTGTCGTCGCTCGTGCGCAGGTCGGCCAGCGCCGGTGTGCTCGAAGAGGACACCGCCACGCTGCTCAGCCGCACGCTGGCGTTCTCGAACCACACGGCGTCCGACGTGATGACCCCGCGGCCGCGCATCGCGACCGTGCAGCGCAGCGAGCCGGCGCAGGCCGTGCTCGATCTCGCGCGGTCGACCGGGTACTCGCGGTTCCCCGTCGTCGACGACGACATCGACGACGTGGTCGGGTTCGTGCACGTGAAGCAGGCCGTCGCCGTCCCGCGGCCGCGGCGAGCCCGCGTGCCGGTGTCTGCGCTGCAGACGGACGCGCTGCGCGTGCCGGAGACGATGAACCTCGACACGCTGCTCGGCGAGCTGCGCGGACGGGGATACCAGATGGCGGTCGTCGTGGACGAGTACGGGGGAACCTCCGGCATCGCGACGCTCGAAGACCTGGTGGAGGAGATCGTCGGCGAGGTGGCGGACGAGCACGACCGCACCAGGGCGGGCGTCGTCCGCGGCCGCGACTCCCTGACCTTCCCCGGCATCCTTCGGCCGGACGAGCTGCTCGAACGGGCAGGCGTCACCGTGCCGGAGGACGGTCCGTACGAGACGGTCGCCGGATTCGTGATGAACGAGCTCGGCCGGCTGCCGAAGGTGGGCGACGAGGTGCAGATCGACGGAGGCACTCTGCGGGTCGAGCGACTCGAAGGGCGGAGGGTGGACCGCATCCGGTACACCCCGGATCCCGTGCTTCCCGGCGAGGAGGTGAACGGCCATGAGTGATTGGGCCGGAATCGCCTGGCTGGTGGTGCTGCTGGTGGTCAACGCCTTCTTCGTCGCCGCCGAGTTCGCTGTCATCTCCGCACGGCGGTCGCAGATCGAGCCGCTGGCCGAACGGGGCAAGCGGAGCGCGAAGACGGCGCTGTACGCGATGGAGCACGCGACGCTCATGCTCGCGACAACGCAGCTCGGCATCACCGTGTGCTCGCTGCTCATCCTGAACGTCTCGGAGCCGGCGATCCACCACCTGCTCGAGGTGCCGCTGCACGCGACAGGATGGTCGGACGACGTCATCGGCACCGTCGCGTTCATCGTGACGCTCGTGCTCGTGTCGTTCCTGCACGTGGTGTTCGGCGAGATGGTGCCGAAGAACATCTCGTTCTCGATGCCGGACAAGGCCGCGCTGCTGCTCGCACCGCCGCTGGTCGCCGTCGGACGCGTGGTGCGGCCGATCATCGTGGCACTGAACGCCACGGCCAACAGCGTGCTGCGTCTGTTCGGGGTGGAGCCGAAGGACGAGGCGGCGAGCACGTTCACACTCGAAGAGGTGGCGAGCATCGTCAACCGCTCGACCAGGGAGGGCGTGCTCACCGACAGGACGGGGGCGCTCACCGCGGCGTTCGAGTTCACGGAGAAGAAGGTCAACGAGGTCGCGCTCGGACTCGACAAGCTGGTCTCGCTCCCGGCGCAGCCGACCCCGGCCGACGTGGAGAAGGCCGTGTCGAAGAACGGCTTCTCTCGCTACGTCGTGCTCGACGAGTCCGGAGAGCCGACGGGCTACCTGCACCTCAAGGATGTGCTGGACCTGGAGGAGACCGGGTTCGAGCTTCCCGTGCCGGCCAAGCGCATCCGGAGACTGGTGACGGTGTTCGCGGAGAGCGACCTCGAGGACGCCCTGGCGACCATGCGCCGCTCCGGCAGCCACCTGGCGCGCGTGGTCGACGCGGAGGGCAGGACGGTCGGCGTGCTGTTCCTGGAGGACATCATCGAGGAGCTGGTCGGCGAGGTGCAGGATGCGACCCGCCGGTCCTGACGCCTAGAACCGCTGTTCCAGTTCCTTCCCGGTGAGTCGGGCGAGTAGCGTGACGCTCGGGAGCGGAAGAGAGGAACACTCATGTTGGAGTCGTCGGTGACGTACTCCGTCCTTCCAGCTTCGAACCTGCAGCGAGCCGTGGACTGGTACCGCGACAAGCTCGAGCTCGAACCGGAACGGACGGGCGAAGGAAGTGCCGTCTACGGCACGGGGACGGATGCCAAGATCCAGGTCTACGAGACCGAGAACGCCGGAACAGCGCAGAACACCGCGATGGGCTGGATGGTCGATGACATCGACGCGGCGGTCGAGCACCTGCGCGGGCGCGGCGTGGTCTTCGAGGACTACGATTTCCCCGGATTGAAGACGGAGAACGGGATCGCGACGAACGCGGAAGAGCGGGCGGCGTGGTTCACGGACAGCGAAGGGAACATCCTCTGCATCTCGCAGCGCTCCTGAGCTACCCGGGTACGACGGCAGACCGCGCGCGTGCATCCCGCTGAGGTGCACGCGTCGGCGGAGGACGCCGTCCGGCAGCCGCACCGAGTGGATGCGGCACTCCCGCCTGCCCGGGAGGTGCTGCGCGCGTTCGGCGCGTCGGGCGTGCCCGTGCTGCTCCCCGGCGGCCGCGGCCTGACCTGGCGTGCCGGTGACGTCGTGCTGCGCCCTGCGGAGCCGGACGAGGAGACGACGTGGAAGTCGGAGGCGCTGTCGCGCCTGCCGGAGTCGTCGGCGTTCACCGTGCCCACTCCGCTCCGCGACGACGCAGGCGAGTGGATCCGCGACGGCTGGGAGGCGCTGCGGTGGGTGCCCGGCGCGGCGGATCCGACGAGGGTGGGGGACGTCGTGCGCGCCGGCCTGGCGTTCCAGGAGGCGCTGGCGGGGCATCCGGAGCCGGGGTTCATCGCGCGGGCGGAGCATGCCTGGGCGCGCGCAGACCGGCTGGCGTGGGGCGAGCCGGACCGCGACGCGGCGCTGCTGGCTGCCGACCCGCTGCTGGCGGCGCTCGCCGCCGAGTACCGCGGCGTGGATGCACCGAGCCAGGTCATCCACGCCGACCTGCTGGGCAACGTGCTGTTCGCGCCGGGGCGCCCTCCCGCGGTGATCGACTGGGCGCCGTACTGGCGGCCGGCGGGGTTCTCCGCCGCGGTAGCCGTGGCCGACGCCGTGTGCTGGCACGCGCATCCGGTGGAGCGGCTGGCGGAGGACTTCGGCATGGGCCGGTGGCGGCAGCTGCTGCTGCGCGCGCTGGTGTTCCGGATGGCGACGCTGCACCTGCTCGGCCGATGGGACGACGCAGACGCCCGGCGCCACGCACCCGTCGTGCACGCGGTCATCGCGCTCGACGGCTAGCCACTGCTAGGGTGTGCGAGGACCGGACGACGACAGAGGAGGTGGTACCCGTGAACGAATCGACGTGGGTGCTCCTTCCTGGGGTCACGGTCGGGCGGTAGGTCGCCCGGGAGCGCCATCAGCTGAGCACTCCCGAAAGGCACGACCATGAACCTCCCCTTCACAACACATCACCGCACAACACACCACCGTCTTGACGACGGCACCGCGGACGAGATCCTCGAACGCGAATTCACCATCGGCGATATCCCCGGCATCCTCTGGACGCCGCCGTCCGCCGACGCATCCACACCGGCACCGCTGATCCTGCTCGGGCATCCCGGCGGGCTCGGGATGATGTACCAGCGGCTGCTCGGACGGGCCAGGAGCGCCGCCGCGAGCGGATTCGCGACGGCCACCATCGAGCTGCCGGGCAGCGGGGACCGCCCGCGCACGGCGGAGGCCGAGCAGGCCCGCGCCGACCTGCACGCGGCACTGGCGGCGGGGGAGCCCGTCGACGGGATCGTCGACAGGCTGGTCCTCCCGCTGGTGGACGCTGCCGTCCCCGAATGGCAGACGACACTGGATGCCCTGCTGGCGCTCCCGGAGATCGGCGGCCCCGTCGCGATCTCCGGCGGCGTGATCGCCATCGCCATGCGGCTGGCTCTCGTCGAACCGCGCATCGCGGCTGCCGGGCTCTTCGCCGGCAGCTACGTGCCGTTATCGATGTTCGACGAGGCCCGTCGCATCACGGTCCCGCTGCACGTGCTGCTGCAGTGGGACGACGAAGGCAACGACCGGCAGCTCGCCCTCGACCTGTTCGACGCGTTCGGCTCCGCCGAGAAGACGCTGCAGGCCAACCTGGGCGGACACCGGGGCGTCCCGGCCTACGCCGGCGAGGACGCCGCCCGGTTCTTCGTCCGGCACCTGAAGTGAGCTGACACGGCGGCGGCGCATCCCGCCCGGATGCGCTGCCGCCGCGTTCAGTTGCGCGCCTGGACTACCGGCGCCAGCGGGCGCGCAGGTACTGCGGCGGCCAGAAGTCCACCTCGTAGCCCAGCTCGTGCGCGGCGCGGAGCGGGAAGTGCGGGTCTCGGAGCAGTTCGCGCGCCAGCATGACGGCGTCCGCCCTGCCGCTCTCCACGATCTCGGCCGCCTGCTCCGGTGTGGTGATGAGGCCGACGGCACTCACCTCCACCTCTGCGGACGACCGCACGTGCTCGGCGAACGGCACCTGGTAGCCGGGCTCCAGAGGGATGCGGATGCCGCTCTGGATGCCGCCGCTCGAGATGTCGAAGAAGTCGGCTCCCGCATCCTGGGCCCAGCCGGCGACCGTCGCGGTCTGCTGCTCGTCCCAGCCGCCGGGGGTCCAGTCGCTGCCGGAGAACCGGACGAACAGGGGTACGCCGTCGCCGACCTCGGCGCGCACGGCCTCGACGATGCGCAGGAGCAACTGCGCGCGGTTCTCCAGGCTTCCGCCGTATTCGTCTGTGCGCTTGTTGGCGATGGGGGAGAGGAACTGGTGCAGCAGGTAGCCGTGGGCGGCGTGCACTTCGAGCACTTCGAATCCGGCGTCGACGGCGCGGCGGGCCGCTGAGCGGAAGTCGTCGACGATCTTGTCGATGCCGGAGGGGAGGAGCTCGGCCGGGGTGTCCATGTCGCCGAACGCGACGGAGGATGGGGCGACCGTGCGCCAGCCACCCTCGGAGGGCGGGACGCTGCCGGTGCGGTCTTCGTAGCCCCACGCGGGCCAGCTCGACGCCTTGCGGCCGGCGTGAGCGAGCTGCATGCCCGGCACGGCGCCCTGCGAGGCGATGAACGCGGCGATCGGCTTCCACGCGTCGCGCTGCTCGTCGGTCCAGATGCCGGTGTCGCGCGGCGAGATGCGTCCCTCGGCGTTCACCGCGGTGGCCTCGGTGATGACGAGTCCGCTTCCTCCGGTGGCGAAGGAGCCGAGGTGCACGAGGTGCCAGGTCTGCGGGATGCCCGATTCGTCGAGCACAGAGTACTGACACATCGGCGAGGTCCAGATGCGGTTGCGGACCGTGACGTCGCGCAGGGTCAATGGGTCGAAAAGTGTTGCCATGCTGGTTCTAAGCCGCCAGCGCTTCGAGATATGCCCGCAGGTCGGAACCCGTCGTGAACACATGACCGGCGATGCCGAGGTCTTCCGCACCGCGCACGTTGACCTCTTTGTTGTCGATGAAGACCATCTCGGCCGGGGTGATGCCCAGTTCGCGCATGACGTGCTCGAAGATCTCCGCACTCGGCTTGATGGTGCCGAGCTCACCGCTGACGAACACCTGCTCGAACAGGTCGCCGAGGGTGCCGTGCCGGAAGTACGAGCCGAAGTCCCTGCCCGCGTTCGACAGCAGCGCCATCCGCGTGCCGCCCTCGTGCAGGTCGACCAGCACATCCAGGGTGTCGTGGTCGATGCTCAGCCAGCTGCGGAAGTCGGCCAGCCAGAGCCGATGGATCTTCGCATCCCCCCACTGCTCGCCCAGCTCCCTCTCGATGCCGCGCCAGTATTGCTGGATGCTCAGCGTGCCCTGGTCGAGCGCGTCACGATGCCGCCAGTACGCCGGCCAGAACACCTCGGAGTCCCCGCCGGCCAGACCGGCCAGCTGCTCCCTGTCCGCCTCGGACGGCGATGTGGAGATGACCTCGCCGTAGTCGAACACGATGACCTTGCCCGGGATGCTGATACCCATAGAACCGACCTCTTTCCTTCCTCTTGAACCTATCGTGGAGTGAGCGAACGGTCGGCGGCGAACGGAGGAACGGTGGACAACTGGCAGAACTGGGGAGCTGTGGAGAGCGAGCCCTGGATCGCGGTGCCCGGCGAGGCCAGCGACAAGTACACGCGCGGGGTGCTCGGCGTCGTCACCGGTTCCGACCTGTACCCCGGAGCAGCCGTCCTCGGCGTCGAGGCCGCAGCGCGCACCGGGCTCGGGATGATCCGCTACCTCGGCGCGAAGGGCGCTGCCGCCGAGGTGCTGCGCAGGCGGCCGGAGGCTGTCACGGCTCCCGGCAGGGTGCAGGCCTGGCTGATCGGTTCGGGGATGGATGCGTCCCAGCGCCCGGCCGACGACGCCCACCGCCTCGAGGCGGCGCTCGCCGACGGCGCTCCCGTCGTGATCGACGCCGGTGCGCTCGACCTCGTCCACCGCGCCACCGGCCCCGTCGTCATCACCCCGCACTACCGCGAACTCGCCGGGGTGCTCGCCGGCGCGGCCGACGACGACTCCGATGCCGTCACGGCGGACGACATCGCAGCCGACCCGGCCGGCTGGGCCGTGCGGGCGAGTGAGAGCCTCGGTGTCACCGTGCTGCTGAAAGGCCACACCACCTACGTCGCCGGGCCGGACGGCGCGCGCTACGCCGTCACCGCCGGACCGGCGTGGCTCGCGACGGCGGGCAGCGGCGACGTGCTGGGCGGGGTGCTCGGCGCCCTCGTGGCGACGCACGCCGACGAGATCGCCCAGGCGCCCGCATCCACGGTGGCCGCCCTGGCGGCGACCGCCGCATACCTGCACGGCAGAGCTGGCACGGCTGCGTCGAGGGGTGGCCCGATCGTCGCGCTCGACATCGCCGAGGCGCTCCCGGATGCGGTCAGGGAGCTCCTGGACGACGGAGGCGTCAGCCCTTCTTCACGGTGAGCAGGAACTCGACGGAACCGGTCTTCTCCACCGTCACGAAGCCGAGGCTCGGCGCATCCACCCCGTAGTCGGAGAACGTGACGGGGATGCTGCCCGTCAGCGTGCCGCCGTTGCCGTTCAGGGCCACCTGGAGGTCCGCCGTCACCGTCTTGGTCACGCCGTGCATGGTGAGGTCGCCCGTCGCCTTCAGCGTCTGGACGGCACCGGCTTTCGGTGCGCCGTCTGCGGTCACCGGCTGGGTGAGCGTGAAGGTGGCGGTCGGATACCTGTCCGTCTGCAGCGCCGTCGAGCGGAAGTAGCTGTCGCGGGCCGGCTCGTCGGTGGCGATGCTCGCCACATCCACGGTCACGGTCGCCGCGGTCAGCGTGAGGCCGTCGACCGTGAGGTCGCCCGTGACCTTCTCCGTGCGCCCGGTGACGGTGACGTCGACGCCGTTGAGCACCTCCTTCACGCGGTACCCGGCGAACGACCCGTCGCCAACCGTCCACGCGCCGCTCAGGTCGGAGGTGTCGATGGTGGTCTTCGCATCCGGGTCCGGCGTGAGCGAGATGGTCGGGACGGCGGCGGGAGGCGCGGAGATCAGGTCGCGGTAGACGTACGGGCCGGCGATGGCCGCTGCCACCCCGAGCACGAGCACTCCGGCTGCGACGCCGATCCAGACTTTCGACGAGGTCCGTAAAGGTGACATGTCATCGAGCGTATGGAACGGGCATGTCGACTTCCTGAGAGTGTTCGATGGAGTGCCTGGATCGTCGGCCGCGCATCCCGTCGGAGCGGCAGGAGGGGGGAGTGGGCCGCTACGATGACCGCATGGGGATCGAGGCGACACGGGTTCCTGCTCCGGCGTCCCCGAGCACGCTGCGGCGCGTCGCCGCCAGCCCGCTCAGCCTGTGGATCGCCTTCCTCTCCGTGCACCTGCTGCTCGGCGGGCTCGCACTGCACGGCAACGGGATGGGCCTCGGCGACGTCTACCTCGTCTACAAGCCGTGGGCGCAGCTGGCCGCGCAGGGCACCTCCATCGTCGGCGTGAGCACGGACTGGGTCTACCCGTTCGCCGCCCTCGTCCCGATCATGCTGCCGCTGCTGGCCGGGGCGGACAACTATGTCGGCGGCTGGCTCACCCTGGTGCTGCTGGTGGATGCGGCTGCGTTCGCCGTGCTGATCGGCGGCAGGGAGCGCAGGCGGCTGGCCGCAGGCTGGTGGTGGCTCGCCTTCCTCCTGCTGCTCGGTCCGATCGCCGTCGGACGCCTCGACGCCGTCTCCGTCGCGCTCGCCATCGTCGGGCTGCTCTGGCTGACGCTGCACGAGCGCGCCGCCGTCGTCACGCTCACCGTCGCCACCTGGATCAAGGTCTGGCCCGCCGCGCTCATCGTGGCCGCCGTGATCGCCCTGCGTAGCAGGTGGCGCATCGTCGTCACCGCCGCGGTGACCAGCCTGGTGATCGTGATCGTCCCGCTCATCTTCGGGGCCGGGATGCACGTGCTCAGCTTCATCACGGCGCAGACCGGCCGCGGGCTGCAGATCGAGGCGCCGGTCAGCACGATCTGGATGTGGCAGGCCGCCTTCCACGTGCCGGATGCCGTCGTGTACTACGACAGGGACATCCTCACCTTCCAGGTCACCGGCGCAGGCAGCGTCACGGCGGCATCGCTGATGAACCCGCTGCTCGCCGTCTGCTCGGTGGTCGTCGCGCTGATCGGGATCCGGGCGGTGCGGAGGGGCACGCCGGTCACGCGCATCCTGCCCGAGCTGACGCTGGCGCTGGTCAGCGCCTTCATCGCGTTCAACAAGGTCGGCTCGCCGCAGTACGTCGCCTGGCTGGCGGTGCCGGTGGTGCTCGGGCTGGTGTACCAGGGGCGCGGGTTCCGCATCCCGGCCATCCTGGTGACCGTCACGGCGGCGCTCACGCAGCTCATCTACCCGTACCTCTACGACTGGCTGCTCAGCGTGCATCCCGCGATGGTCGCGGTGCTCACCGTGCGCAACCTGATGTATTTCGTGGTGCTGGGCTGGGCGATCGCGGCGCTCTGGCGCGGGCCGCGCGGCACGGAGGCCGATGCGGACTCGCTGCCGCAGCACGCGTGGCCGTTCCGCGCTCCGAAGCAGGAGCCATCGGCCGACCCGGTGGCTAGGCTGTAGTCGCGGCCGGAGTGCAGCGGCTGCGCGAGGAGGAATCATGCTGGTCGCGTTCTCTGTCGCACCGAGTGGGGGAGAGGGGCCGGACGCCTCCGTGCACGATGCGGTCGCCGCAGCGGTGCGGATCGTGCGCGAGTCCGGGCTGCCGAACCACACCGACGCGATGTTCACCACCGTCGAGGGCGAGTGGGATGAGGTGTTCGACGTCGTCAAACGGGCGACGGAGGCCGTCGCCGCGTTCGGCACACGGGTGTCGCTCGTGCTGAAGGCGGACATCCGGCCGGGCTACACCGGGGAGCTCTCCGGCAAGGTCGAGCGGCTCGAAGCGGCGCTCGACCGCGAGGCGTGACGCCGTGACCGTGTCGGACTGGGTGCTTCCCATCGTCGTGGCGTTCTACCTGTATTGGCCGGTGGTCGCCGTCGTGGCGATCCTGGTGCTCGGCCCACTGCTCGGGTTCGTGATCGTCGCCGTGGTCGGAGCGATCCGCGCGGGCGTCGCCGGCCGGGAGGAGGACGACCAGGAGGCGACCGACGAGCTGTTCAGCGAGCTGGAGGGGTTGGGCGCGCATCCGGAGGAGCGCGTCACTGGTGTCACCGCTCGAAACGATTCGATATAGGATTTTCGGGTGACCCCGACGCTTTCCGGGCCGAGCGCGTGAGCGCCGCCCCGACCACCCAGACCTCCACACCCCGACTCACTCCTGCGCGCACCAGGCTGGCGCTGCTCGCGCTCGCTCTCGGCGGCTTCGGCATCGGCTCGACCGAGTTCGTCGCGATGGGGCTGCTGCCGAACATCGCCCACGACCTGCTGCCCGCCGTCTACGCGGCCTCCCCGTCCGACGCGAACGCGCAGGCGGGCTGGGCGATCTCGGCATACGCGCTCGGCGTCGTGGTCGGCGCCCCGACCATCGCGGCGTTCGCCGCCCGACTGCCGCGCAAGCAGCTGCTGCTCTGGCTGCTCGTCGCGTTCACCCTCGGCACCGTGGCGTCCGCGCTCGCGCCGACCTTCCAGCTGGTGCTGGTGGCCCGGTTCATCAGCGCGCTGCCGCACGGCGCGTACTTCGGGATCGCCTCCCTCGTGGCCGCGTCGCTGATGGGGCCGGGCAAGCGCGGGCAGGGCGTCGCGTTCGTGCTCTCCGGGCTGACGATCGCGAACGTGATCGGCGTCCCTCTGATCACCTGGCTGGGGCAGACGCACGGCTGGCGTGCCGCATACCTCGTGGTCGCGGGGATCTTCGCTCTCACGTTCGTCGCGGTGGCCACGCTCGTGCCCTGGCAGGCCGGCAACCCGAAGGCGACGATGGCGAACGAGCTGAAGGCGTTCAGCCGCCTGCAGGTCTGGCTGGCGCTCCTCATCGGTGCCATCGGATTCGGTGGCTTCTTCGCGGTGTACACGTATGTCGCGCCGATGGTGACGACCATCACCGGGCTGAAAGAGTCGGCGGTGCCGCTGGTGCTCATCCTGATCGGCCTCGGGATGACGGTCGGCAACCTGATTGGCGGACGCGTCGCCGACCGCGCCCTCAGACCCGGGATGCTCGCGTTCTTCGTCATCCTGCTGCTCGGCCTCGGCGCGCTCTACTTCACCGCCTCCACGGTGGTGGGGCTGCTCGTGTCGCTGTTCGTGATCTCGGCCGCCTGCTGTGCGATGTCCCCGACCATCCAGACCAGGCTGATGGATGTGGCGCACGAGAGCCAGTCGATCGCGGCAGCACTCAACCACTCCGCCCTCAACATCGCGAACGCGGCGGGAGCGTACCTCGGCGGCCTGACGATCGCGGCGGGCTTCGGCTATCTGTCGCCGGTGGTGGTCGGCGCGATCCTCTGCGTCGCCGGGATCGCGCTCGCGGTCGTGTCGTTCTCGATCGACCGCTCGCGCGAGCGCCGCGGCGTCGACACCGGCGTGGTGCACGCGCAGCGTCCAGACCCGCTGCCGGTGGACTGAGCGGCGCAGGCCGCGGAGGCCGAAGCCGCCTGGGCCGCTACGCCTGCTCGCGGCGCCGGACGAGCTCCGCGATCCACAGCGGGGCGTACGGCGAGGTGCAGCCGGGCGGCGTCGGGTAGTCCTTGAGCACTCCGAGGCGTTCGCCGATGGCCATCGCTCTGGCGCGCAACGCGCCGTCGTGGATGCCGATGGTCGCCAGGCACTCGTTCATCGACCACTGCAGGCGGTCGGGGGCGTCCTTCAGTTCGGCCTCGATGCTGTCGAGCAGGCCGGGGAGGTCGAGGCCGTCCGGGTTCTTCGCGACGCGGTCGCTGGTCAGCGCCCAGCCGGCGCTCGCCACCACGGGATCGTCGTCGGCCAGCCACGAAACGCGCAGCTCCTCGGCGTGCCTGCTCTTCTTGACCACGTAAGAGATCAGCCAGTCGTGCACTTTGGGCACGCGCGCATCCCGGATCATCGCATCCAGGTCGGCGGCGATGTATTCCCGAGGTCGGCCGATCAGGATGGCGACCAGGCGCGCCGCCGTGCCGCCGGTGTCCCACAGCTCCGCGGCGAGGGCGGGGTCCGTTCCCACGTTCTTCGCGACAGCGCGCAGCTTCGTGAGGTTGACGCCGTGGTCGTCCCCGTGCCGTTCGTTGACGGCGCGGACGCGGGGGTCTTCGAGAGCCGCGAGCTCGGCGAGCACGTCGCCGAGCACCGCGCCGCTCCTCACGGACACGTCAGTCGTTCTGCAGCAGGATGCCGTCTTGGATGGCGCGCTTGCGGAGGGCCACCTTCGTGCCGACGTCGTACCCGGCCACGCGGTACTTCTCGCGGATGCGCTTGAGGTAGCTCTTGGCGGTCTCGTCGGAGATGCCGAGCTGGAAGGCGACGGCCTTCACCGGCTCGCCTGCGCCGTACAGCGCCATCACGCGGCGCTCCTGCGCGCTCAGCTTGGGCGCGCCGCCGACCTCTCCCGAGTTCAGCGCGAGATCGAGCTCGGCCGAGATGAACGACTCGCCCTTGCGGGCGGCGCGGATCGCCTCGACGATCATCTCCGCGTCCTCGCTCTTCACCAGGTAGCCGAGCGCGCCGGCCGCGATGGCCTCGCGCACCACGGCGGGCTCGGAGTACGTGCTCATCAGGACGGTGCGGACGCCGGTGGTCTTCAGGGTCGACAGCTTCAGCGAGACGGGGATGTTGTCTTTGAGGTCGAGGTCGAGCAGGACGACGTCGACGGGGAACTCGGGGTGCGTGAGGAGTTCGGGCCAGCTGGCTACGGCTGCGACCATCCGGATGTCGTCCGCGGCGTTGCGGATCCACTCGGTCAGTGCCCCGAGCAGCATCTTGTGATCGTCGACGATCGCGATTCTGATGGGAGGTGCCTCGGTCACGGGCTGCCTTTCTTGACGGTAGAGGGAGCCGACGGTGCTGCTGTCAGGCGAGATCGGCCGAGCTGTCGCTCACACTGGTGATCTCGATGCGCAGCGTCGATCCCGCGAAGGTCTCGACGTACCGGCCCACCTTACGGATAGCTTGCCATGCGGCGGGGTCCACCCCGTTTCGCGGCACACCGGTGGTCGAAATCACGATCGATATTCTGGCACCCGGATTGGGGTCGCCGTGCTCTGGCGCGCTGGGACGGCTGAGGTCGAGCGTCAGACTGCGCGGCTGGGACGCTCCCTGCCGCACCGGATCGCTGATCAGCAGCCACACCGCGGTCAGCAGCCCGTCGCGCTGATCGCGGGTGAGCGCAGCGGCGAGCCCCTCGCTGTCGGTCAGCGCCACCGCCGGTCCGAGCAGCGCGGACTCCGTCACGGCGTGGTACAGCCAGGTCTCCTTGCGGCCCTGGATGAGGTGCAAGCGCAGCTCGGTGGCGATGCTCGACGCCGCAGACGCCGTCTCCTCGTTCAGCGGCAGGGTGGTGCGTCCGCTCGCGACGCCGTCGAGCAGGCGCTCTGCGGCGAGGTCGAGCCTGGCCAGCTCCTCGGAGGCGAGCATCCCGACCGCGTATCCGGGGGAGGAGACCGTGCTCTGCACCTGCACGAGGTCGAGCTCCAACTGGATGAGCGTGCGCAGCGACCGCACGATCTGCACGCCGAGCAGCGGGGGAGCGACGCTCAGCGCGATGGTGACGAACGCCGGCCCGAGCGCGGAGAGGTCGTGCTGGCCGCGGAGGGCGAACTCGCCCGCGAGCACGACGCCCAGGCCGATGGATGCGACGACGATGTCCGACGGGGGACGCGCGGCCACGCAGAGCAGCAGCGCGGACCCGACGGCGACGGCGGCGGTCGGCTGCGCACCCGTGTCGCCGGGAGCCCAGGTCCCCACCACGTCGAGGGCGACGACCGCCGCGCAGATCGCGATGGCCGTGTAGAACATCCCGTTGGGCAGTTCGTCCGGCAGCCGCGGCCGGACGATCACGGCGGCGACGAGGGTGACGAGCAGCCCCGCCCACGCCGCCAGGGAGAGCGGCAGGGCGGTGTAGCTGCCCAGGTTGATCAGCATCACGGCTAGCTGGAACGCGATGAGGGCGAAGGCGGCCACGTTGAAGCCGATGTCGAGCCTGGCGCGGCCCAGCGCATCCCGTTCGCTGTCGCTGCCGACGCGCCTGGACAGGGTCTCCTCCGTCGTGCGGGTCATTTCGGCACCTCGAGGACGACGGTCGTGCCGCTGCCCGGCGAGGAGAACAGGCGGGCGTTGCCGCCCACCTCCCTCAGCCGGGCGACGATCGACTCGGTGAAGCCGAGCCTGCCCTGTTCGATCGTGCTCACGTCGAAGCCTTTGCCGGAGTCGGTGACCATCGCGCGCACCGTCGTCTCGTCATCGGTGATCGTGACGTGCGCCTCGTTGACGCCGGAGTGCCTGCGCACGTTCTCCAGGCACTCGCCGAGCGCCAGCAGGAACGCATCCAGGATGTCGCTCGGCAGCAGCACCTGACCCGTGCCGTGCCAGTTCACTTCGAGGCCCATCCTGCGGAACCGCTGCTTGACGGACTCGAGCGTGTTGCCGAGCGTCGACTCCTCGACCGGCTTGAGCTTGTAGTCGCCGGAGCGGGTGGGGTCCGGGGTGAAGCCGAGTCGCAGCTGGCGGAGCAGTGCGGCATCCTCGCCGGCCTGTTCGCGGAGCGCGCCGGCGCTGACGCCGACGCCGGAGTGCGCGAGCAGCGTCAGGGTCGCCAGCACCGTGTCGTGCAGCAGCCGCGCCCCCTGGCGGCGACGCGCCTCCGTCTCGCTCGCCTGGCGCTCGACCCGGTATGCGCGGCTCATCGTCGAGATGCGCGTCAGGGTGCGGGGAACGGTGCGCGACAGCCACACGCCCGTGGCGGTGAGGGCGACCCAGCCTGCGACCGTGAAGATCAGCGGTTCGCCCCGCTGGGAGTCGGTGAGCACGAGCGTTGCGGACTCGGCCGCGAGGGTGACGACGGAGGCGCCGACCAGCAGCCCGACCCTCCCGCGCGAGGTCACGGTCGGGATGGCGACGCTCGCGACGGCCGCTCCCGCGATCATCCCGACCGCGCTGAGCGCCGCGGGGCCGAGGGGCACATCCGGCAGCAGGTTGAGCAGGACGATCGCCGCGCCAGCGACGACGATGACCACCACCCAGACCTCGGTGTGCGCCAGCGACGCCAGCTGGAACTGCGCGTACGCGAGGCAGGCGAGCAGCACGACGGCCGCCAGATACAGCGGAAGCGGGAGGGTGCCCGGGATGCTCAGGCAGAGCAGGGAGGTCGCAGTCGCAGTGAGGCCGATGTTCCTCGCCGTCATCGCGAGGAGACGATCACGCTCCTTCTGGATGCGCGACATGCTCCTCCGTTCCGCTCAGGCGGCGAACAGCCTGCGCAGCTGATCGCTCACGGCATCGTCCTCGATGAGGAATCCGTCATGCCCGAAGTCCGACTCTATTACGACCGGCTCCGTTCCGTCGATGGTGGCGGGGAGGTGCGCGGCGATCTGCTGCTGCCCTTCGACCGGGAACAGCCTGTCGCTGTCGATGCCGACCGCCAGGGTGCGCGCGGTGACGCGTGCCAGCGCGGCGGCGAGCCCGCCCCTGTCGCGGCCGATGTCGTGCGAGTTCATCGCCTGCACCAGGGTGATGTAGCTGTTCGCGTCGAAGCGCCTGGTGAACTTGTTCCCGTGGAAGTCGAGGTACGACTCCACGGCGAAGCGTCCGTTGTCGCCGAGCGGGCTGATCTCGCTCTGCCATGCGCGCTCGAACCGTCCGTTCAGCTCGGACGAGCTGCGGTAGCTGATCAGCGCCATCCGGCGGGCGAGCGCGAGACCCTGGTGCGGTCCGTTGCCGTCTCCGGCGTCGTAGTAGAGGCCGCCGCGGAACAGCGGGTCGGTGCGCACCGCCTCGATCTGCACGGAGTTGAGCGCGATCTGGTCGGCCGTGGAGAACGGGGGAGCGGCGATCACGGCGAGCCGTTCGACGCGCTCCGGGTAGCTGACCGCCCACTCGAGCGCCTGCATCCCGCCCATCGAACCGCCGACCACGGCCGCCCAGCGGTCGATGCCGATCGCGTCGGCGAAAGCGGCCTGCGCGTTCACCTGGTCCCGGATGCTCGTGAACGGGAAGCGCGGCCCCCACTCCGTGCCGTCCGGGGCGATGGAGGCGGGTCCGGTCGTCCCCTGGCAGCCGCCGAGCATGTTCGGCACGACCACGAAGAACCGGTCGGTGTCGATCGCCTTGCCCGGCCCGATGATGCCCTGCCACCACCCGGCGGTCGGGTGTCCAGGGCCGGCGCTGCCGACCGCGTGGCTGTCGCCGGTGAGGGCGTGCAGCACCAGCACGGCGTTGTCGCGTTCAGCGGACAGCGTGCCCCAGGACTCGTACGCGACGCGCACATACGGGATGCGCTGCCCGCTCTCGAAGGCGAACTCGCCGATGCCGGCGAACGAGCGGGAGCCCTCGGGGTCCGACTCCTTCCAGGCGCCACTCGCCGGAGGCTTGCCGAGGAGCGACCTCGCTTGGGCGTCCGTGATGAAACTCGACGGGGCCGTATCGGCGGATGTCTGCCACTCCATGTCTCCATACTGGCTCAGTGCGGGAGGGAGGGCGTGCGTGTTACGCGGGCTCGTCCGGCTGGTGCTCCGGCTCGTGCTCGTCGTGCTGCTCGTGGTCCTTCGGCGGGCGCAGGCGCTGCGACTGCTCGTTGATGTACGACACGATCGTCGCGCTCGCCGTGCCGACGATGGCGATGCCGCCGATCATCAGCACGACGGCCAGGATGCGCCCGGCGACGGTCACCGGCACGAAGTCGCCGTAGCCGACCGTCGCCATCGTGACGCACGCCCACCACACCGCGTCGCCGAAGCTCACGATCGTGGCGTGCGGCGCATACCGCTCCGCCTGGTAGACCGCCAGCGCGATGACGTAGACGAACATCACCACCGTCGTCGCGGCCACGATCAGCACCCGCCTGCGCACATGCGACGGCGACCGGCCGCGCAGCAACGGGATGCGGTGCAGCTCGCGCAGCAGCCGGAACGGCCTCGCCACGGGGAACAGCACGGAGGCCAGGTCGATCGGGTTCTTCCTGACGAACAGCCACTTCTGCCGGCTCAGCACCAGCCGCACGACGTAGTCGACGAGGAAGGCAACCCACACGACGAACAGCACGCCGTTGAGCAGCGCGCCCAGCCACGCCGGGCGCGACGGCTGCAGGATCGACCACGAGTACGCGACGAGGAACAGCACGCTGGCGACGAGCAGCGGCCACGCCGTCCGGTCCTCCCAGACGGTCCTCCTGCTCTCGTCGCCCGCCATCTCAGTCGCCGTCGACCCGCAGCTCGCCCTTGTGGAACCGGTACGGCGCGGCCTGTGCGACCGGTTTGATCACGATCAGGTCGAGGTCGACATGCCGTGGCCGTTCCAGCGCATCCACGATGGTCGCCGCCACGTCGTCGGCCGACAGCGGCTCCGGCACGTCCTCGTAGACCGCATCCCGTTTCTGCTTGTCTCCGCCGAACCTGACCAGAGAGAACTCCTCGGTCGCCACCATGCCCGGCGCGACCTCGATCACCCGGATGGGCTCGCCGTTCAGCTCCAGCCGCAGCACCTCGGTGAGGGCGTGCTCGGCGAACTTCGCCGCGTTGTACCCTCCGCCTCCCACGTACGCCGTGTGCCCGGCGATCGAGGTGAGGTTCAGGATGTCGGCGTGGCCGGTCTGCCGCGCGCCCTCCCTCAGCAGGGGGAGCAGCGCGGTGATGACGCGCTTGGTCGCGATGACGTTGATCTCGTACATCCACACCCAGTCGTCCACGTCCGACTTCTCGACGGAGTCGAGGCCGCGCGCGCCTCCCGCGTTGTTGACGAGCGCGTGGATGGGGCCGGTCGCCTCGAGGTGGGAGCGCAGCGCATCCACGTCCTCCTGCCTGGTGAGGTCGGCGGCGAAGACGTCGGCGCCGGTCTCTTCGGCCAGTGCGGAGAGCCGGTCGGCCCTGCGGGCCACCCCGACCACATCCCACCCGTGCGACCGGAACAGCCGGACGGCCGCCTCCCCGATCCCGGAACTGGCACCCGTCACAACGACCCGTCTCACGCTCATGCGCCTATTCTTCACGGATTACGGCATGTTGCGCGCGCATTGCCCGCACCTGCCCGCGCGTCTAGCCTGCTGTTGAGGCGGTGGCAGACCGCTCGACACGCATCCCACCCGAAGGAGTGAGCCATGACCGACGCCGCCGACTGGCAGTTCGAGACCAAGCAGATCCACACCGGTGCAGCACCCGACCCGGTGACGAACGCTCGCGCCACGCCGATCTACCAGACCACCTCGTACGTGTTCAACAACGCAGAGCACGCCAAGAACCTGTTCGCGCTCGCCGAGTTCGGCAACATCTACACGCGCATCCAGAACCCGACGCAGGCCGTCGTCGAGGAGCGCGTCGCCGCGCTCGAAGGGGGCACCGGCGCCCTCCTCGTCGCCTCCGGCCAGGCCGCGGAGACCTTCGCCGTGCTGAACATCGCGCAGGCCGGCGACCACATCGTGTCGTCCAGCTCGATCTACGGCGGGACGTACAACCTCTTCAAGTACACCCTCGCCAAGCTCGGCATCGAGACCACGTTCGTGGAGAACCAGGACGACGCCGACGAGTGGCGCCGCGCCGTCCGCCCGAACACCAAGCTGTTCTTCGCGGAGACCATCGGCAACCCGAAGATCAACATCCTCGACATCGCGCTGGTCGCGGACGTCGCCCACGAGTCCGGCGTCCCGCTGATCGTGGACAACACCATCGCGACCCCGTACCTCATCCGCCCGTTCGAGCACGGCGCGGACATCGTCGTGCACTCCGCCACCAAGTTCCTCGGCGGACACGGGACGGTCATCGGCGGCGTGATCGTCGACGGAGGAAAGTTCGCCTGGACCGAGAACGCGGAAAAGTTCCCCGGCCTCACCCAGCCGGACCCGTCGTACCACGGCGCGGTGTACACGGCTGCGGTCGGCGACGGCCTCGCATACATCATCAAGGCCCGCGTCCAGCTGCTCCGCGACCTCGGAGCGGCCATCGCCCCGGCCAGCGCGTGGCAGCTCATCCAGGGCATCGAGACCCTGTCGCTGCGCGTCGAGCGCCACGTGCAGAACGCGCAGGAGATCGCCGAGTTCCTCGAGAACCACCCGGATGTGGCGAGCGTCAACTACTCGGGGCTGCCCACCAGCCCCTGGTACGCGGCGGCCAACAAGTACGCCCCCAAGGGCGTCGGAGCCGTGCTCTCGTTCGAGCTCAAGGGCGGGGTGGATGCGGGCCGCGCGCTCGTCGACAACCTCAGCCTGTTCAGCCACCTCGCCAACATCGGCGACGTGCGCAGCCTGGTCATCCACCCGGCGTCGACCACGCACTCGCAGCTGACTCCCGAGCAGCAGCTCACCGCCGGCGTCACGCCCGGCCTGGTGCGCCTCTCGGTCGGACTCGAGAACATCGACGACCTGAAGACCGACCTGCAGGCCGGCCTGACGGCCGCCCGCTCCGTCGTGGAGGCAGCGCGCGCCTAGCCGCCGCCGCACCGCATCGACGAGATGCCAGTAACTGTGCCGAATCCCGGGCGATTCGCGACAGTTGCTGGCATCTCGCGTTTGCGGCGTGGTCAGATCACCGGCGACTCCGCCGCGACGACGTCCGGCTCGGGCTCCGCGCCCGCGTCTGCGTCGGCGAAGGCGAGCTTCGGGACGAAGAAGAGCAGCACGGCGGCGACGATGGCGCCGAGCCCGCAGATGGTCCACACGAGCATGTACCCGAACAGGCTCGCGGCCGTCGCCGTGACGGTCGCGGCCCCGGTCAGCAGGACGACGCCGAAGACGGCGGAGGCGAACGAGCCGCCGATGGTCTTGGTCGTGTTGGTGAGGGCCGTGGCGATCCCGGTCTGGCCGCGCGGAGCAGCCGCGGCGGCCGCCGCGGGGAGCGCGCCGACCAGCGCCCCGGAGCCGATGCCCGCGATCGCCATGTTGGTGAACACCTGCCACGTCTCGGCGTGGAACGGCAGGAACAGCAAATAGCCGATTCCCACCAGGAACGCGGCGACGATCAGGGTCACCCGGGGACTCAGCCACGACGACACCACGGGGAACAGCACGGCGCCGACGATCATCGAGATCAGGTATGCGCCGATCAGGATGCTGCGCTGACCGGCGGACAGGCCGAGCCCGTAGCCGTTCACCGGGTTTGTGCCCGCGAAGGTGCTGAGCGGGGCCTGCGCGCCCAGCAGGCTGATGCCGATGAGACCGGCCGTGAGCTGCACGGGCCACATGTTCGGGCGGCGCAGCACCCGCAGGTCGATCGCCGGGTCGTCCTGCTTCAGCTCCCAGCGGCCGAACGGGATGAACGTGAGCACGCCGACCGCGATCAGCACCCAGACCCACCAGGTGCCGACGCCGTTGATGCGCAGGAACGTGAGGCCTGAGGTGATCAGCAGGAGGCCGAGCGTCAGGATGGTGAAGCCCACCGCATCCAGTCGTCTGCCCGGCACCGGCTCGGACTCCGGCACGCCGAACAGGATGGCGAAGAAGACGAGCGTGACGGCCACGGCGGGCACGATCAGCGTGAGGGTCACGTTCTTGCCCAGCGCCTCGAACAGCAGGCCGGCGCCGACGGCGCCGACGATCGCCCCGCCCTCCAGCGCGACCACCAGGAGCCCGGCCGCCTTGCGCGTCTGCGACGCTGCGGTGCCGGTGCGGCGGCCACGGTCGAAGATCAGCGCGACCTCGAGCGGCAGCCACACCACGTAGAAGCCTTGCAGGGCGAAGGCGATGAGGAACGTCGTGAAGTTGCTGGAGAACGCCAGCGCCCACGTCGCCAGGGCGGTGAGCACGGTGGCGACCAGCAGGATGCGCTTGTGCCCGAACATGTCGCCGAGCTTGGCGAGCACGGGAACCACCAGGGCGGACAGCAGCAGCTGAGCGGCCTCGAACCAGTTGTAGTCGGCGTCGTGGATGCCCAGATGCTGCACGATGTCGGAGATCAGCGGAACGTAGTATCCCTGCAGAATCCCGCTCGTGACCTCGACGAAGGCGAGCCACCCGATCAGTCCGGCGGTCACGCCGAGCGCGACCCTGGACCCTGTCCTCCCTGACACCATTTCTGGATGCTAACAGCAGCGCGACCGCGACCGGTATCCGTGTCTCGCGGGGAGGTGTGCTGGCCGGTACGGTAGGAGGATGGCAGGCGAACTCGACGACTCAGGATCAGCCGTTCTCCAGGAGACCGAGCGAGAGGTCCTGGGCTGGCTCGAGTTCGGTGAGGCCGCCAGGCACCTGGCAGGCGAGGTCGTCGAATCCGGCTTCGAACCGGATCTGGTGGTCGCCATCGCGCGCGGCGGTCTGCTGCTGGCCGGAGCGATGTCGTACGCGCTCGGCATCAAGTCGTGCGGCGCCCTCAACGTCGAGTTCTACACCGGCGTCGACGAGCGCCTGCCCGAGCCGGTGGTGCTGCCGCCGATGCTCGACCAGAGCGCCCTCCAGTCCAAGCGCGTCCTCCTCGTCGACGACGTGTCCGACTCGGGCAGGACGCTGGCGATGGTCGTCGACCTGATCGCCGCATCCGGTGCGGACGTGCGCACGGTCTGCCTGTACTCGAAGCCGCGCACGGTGCTCGACCCCGACTTCGTCTGGCGCCGCACCGACCGCTGGATCACGTTCCCCTGGTCTGCGCTCCCTCCGGTCACCGCCGGAGCCTGAGCAGGGCATCCTGAATCGTGGTCCCGAAGTCTCTCGACGACCTGGCCGCCGACGGGTCGATGGATCCCGGCTGGGCGTCCGCGCTCGCTCCCGTCGCCGACCGCATCGCGGGGATGGGCGACTTCCTCCGCGCGGAGGTCGCAGCAGGCCGTCCGTACCTCCCGGCGGGCGAGAACGTGCTGCGCGCCTTCCGTGCCCCGCTGGCCGATGTGCGCGTGCTCATCGTCGGCCAGGACCCGTACCCGACGCCCGGGCATCCGATCGGCCTGTCCTTCGCGGTCGAGCGGCACGTGCGCCCTGTTCCGCGCAGCTTGCAGAACATCTACCGCGAACTGCGCGACGACCTCGGTGTCACCCCTCCGCCGCACGGCGACCTGAGCGCGTGGTCGCGGCACGGCGTCATGCTCCTGAACCGCGTGCTCACCGTGCGCCCCGGCGAGCCGGCCTCGCACCGGGGCAAGGGCTGGGAGCCGGTGACCGAGCACGCGATCCGCTGCCTGGTCGAGCGGGGGACGCCGTTCGTCTCCATCCTGTGGGGTAGGGATGCTGCGACGCTGAAACCGATGCTCGGCGGCAACCCGTCGATCGAGTCACCGCATCCCAGCCCGCTGTCCGCGTCGCGCGGGTTCTTCGGGTCCCGGCCGTTCTCCCGCGCGAACGAGGCGTTGCGGCTGCGCGGCGTCGACCCGGTCGACTGGTCGCTCGAACCGTGAGTCGTGGGCCTGCCCGACTCGTAACCTCCCCGAAACCGCCGCGCGCGTAGGCTTGTGCCGTGCTTGAAGAGGAATACCAGCCGCGCAGGGAGCTGCCGCGTCACCTGAGGAAGTCGGAACCGGCCGAGGCGCCGTTCGACTACACGATCCGGGATGCGGTCCCCGCCGACCTGCCGTGGGTCCGCGAGATCTACAACCACTACGTCGCCAACAGCACGGTCACCTTCGACGAGGACGCGATGACGCTGCGCGAGTGGAAGAGCAAGTACGCCTACCTGCACAAACTGAACATGCCGTTCATCGTCGCCGTCTCGCCGAGCGGCCAGATCCTCGGCTACGCGCTCGTCTCGCCGTGGAAGCAGAAGCGCGCATACCGGTTCACGGTGGAGAACTCGATCTACCTGGGCGCGGCATCCACCGGCAAGGGCCTCGGCCCCGTGCTGATGCAGGAACTCATCGACCGCTCCAAGGCGGCGGGGCTCAAAGAGATGATCGCCGTGATCGCCGACAAGGGCGCGGAGGCGTCGATCAAGATGCACGAGAACTTCGGCTTCACCGAGATCGGCCGGATGGGCAGGGTCGGCTACAAGTTCGACCGCTGGCTCGGCACCGTGCTGATGCAGCGCTCCCTCAAGTAACGGTTCGGCATCGCGACGACCAGGATGCGGCCGGTCGCAGTACGCTGACGGCGGGCGCTGAAATGCGCACATACTCTGGGGGGAATATATGAAGCGTTCAGCCGTATCCGTTCTCGGGGCCGTCGCCGTCGCGGTGGTCCTCACACTCTCGGGATGCGCGCAGGGAGCGCCGGCCGCACCGGTCGCCACCACCGCGAAACCGACGCCCACGCCCACCGCGACGCAGGCAGCGGCACCGACGGTCCGCGTGGCGACCACCTGCGACGCCCTCGCGACGCAGGCACTCGTCGACCAGGCGGGCGGCGCGCACCTCGTGACGTCGACACCCGAGCGCACCGCGACCCCGACCGGGTACGCGGACGAGCGGATGGGGGTGCTCACCTGCCAATGGTCGACCACCGACCCGGCCAGCCCGACGGCACCCGCCGTGTGGATCGCCGTCGTCCCCGGCGCATCCAGGGCCGGATTCGAGGCGTACCGGACGGGAGAGGCGGTCGCGTCGCAGGACACGCCGTCGCCCGTCGGACCGGACGCGTACACGTACTGCTTCGGCACCCCGGTGACCCAGTGCGGCTTCCACGCCTTGCTGCCCGGCTATGGGATCGTCGGCACGGTGTTCGGCAGCGATGCGTCGCCGGATGCGGCCACCTCGGCGGTCGCCGCACTGCTCGCGCAGAGCTACGGAGTGGTGTCGGCTCTCGATGCCCCTGCTCCGGTCTGGCAGCCCGCTGCGCCCGCGCTCAGAGGGGCGACCACCTGCGACGGCCTCGCCACGACAGCCCAGCTCACGCAGACCATCGGCTTCGGCCCGTCCCGCGAGGTGAAGTCGGACGACGGCGAGTACTCGAACTCGAAACTCGATGTCGGCCACCAGGTCGGCGCGTACTGGTGCGTCTGGGTGGAAGACGACGGCACGGCCAGCGTCTCCGTCGGCGTGCTTCCGGGAGGGGCCACGTATCTGGAACACCTGCGCGGCAGCGACGCCGTCGAGCAGCCGGGCGTCGGCCAGGCCGCATACTGGGCGCCGAACGGCTACCTCAACATCGTGGTGGACTCCGGCTGGCTGCAGGTGCACGCGGTGCCGGACGGGAAGGACATCTCGCACGAGCAGCTTGTGGCCCTCGCGAAGCAGGTCATCGCCAACCTCGGCACGACGTGACACGCGGGCGGCCGCCCAGCGCACGGGCGGCCGCTCCCGTGACTAAGGTGTCGAAGGTGACCACCGTGACTCCGGACAACGGCCGCGTCGCCTCCGCCGCTCCCGCGACGCCCGCGAACCTGCCGCTGCGCAAACGCCCCGTCGACATCTTCTTCATCGTGATGTTCTCGCTGTTCATCGTGACCTGCATCATCAGCGACGCCATCCCGACGCTCGGCATCCCGCAGACCTCGACCACCACGAACCTGTTCGCGCAGTGGAACTACACGTACTCCTCGCAGTACGACCCGCTCTACCAGAACCCGCCGATCTGGCTGCGCTTCATCACCGGCACCTCGGCGTTCATCTACCTGCCGTTCTACGTGCTGCTCGTCATCTGCCTGTCCAAGGGATACAACTGGATCCAGCTGTACGCGGTGATCTACGCGACCATGATCATCAGCCTCACGGGCATCCCGATCTTCGGCGTCGAGTTCTTCGGCGACGCGGCGCAGCGCACCCCGCAGCCATTCATCTTCCTGCTCTACAACGGGCCGTACGTGCTCGTGCCGTTGCTACTGCTGATCCGGATGCGGAAACCGCTGCCGTTCACGCGGAAGTTCTAGCCCCGCCCAGCTCCAGCAGGCCCACCCCGCCGATCACGAGCACGATGCCCGCGAGCTGCACCCACGTGAGGTTCTCTTTGAAGAAGATCCACGAGATGAGCACGATTGCGACAACGCCGATCGCCGACCAGATCGCATAGGCGATGCCGAGCGGCACGCCGCGGCCGAGCGACAGGGAGAGGGCGAAGAACGACGCCACGTAGCCGACCACCACGATGACGTACGCCCACCACCGGGGGTTGTCTCCCGAGGTGAACTTCAGGAAAGTGGTGGCTATGACCTCGGTCGCGATGGCGATGCCGAGGTAGAGGTAACCGAGCACAGCTGGTCGCTCCCGTCAGCCGGCGGGGCGCCGGGCAGTACACACGCTAGCGGGAGGACGACACGATGGGCCAGGGCGAGAAGCGCGCGAGGGTGAGGCAGTTGAGGATCGTCGTCGAGGCGGAGGACTACGACGAGGCGCTGGCGTTCTTCCGGGATGCGCTCGGGCTCGAGGAGCAGGAGTCGTACGCGGGCGACGGGGGAGCGCTGGTGTCGATCCTGGACGCCGGGCGAGCGACCTTGGAGATCGCGAACCCGGCGCAGAAGGCCATGATCGACCAGGTGGAGGTGGGCAGGCCCGTCGCCCCGCGCATCCGGCTGGCGTTCGAGGTGGAGGACAGCGAGGCCGTCACCTCCGATCTGGTGGATGCGGGCGCCGACCTGATCGCGCCGCCCACCCGCACCCCGTGGAACTCCCTGAACGCACGGCTCGCGGCCCCCGCCGGGCTGCAGCTCACCGTGTTCCAGGAACTCGGCGAGCAACCCTGACAGGGGCCGCGATGCGACTGGGGCCGCGAATGGATGCCCGGCTCAGCTCTTCGGCGTCGCCCTGCTGATCACGAAGTAGCCGGCGACCGCCGCCACCGCCGTCGGCAGGAGCAGCCACACCGCGACACCGGTCGGGCCCATCGTGGCGAACCAGTCGCCGACCGCCGGCCAGCTCGACGTGAAGGTGATCAGCGCGATCGCACCCACGATGATCAGGGCGAGGATCGCTCCGGCCACGAGCACGCCGTTCATCCGCCAGCGCATGTAGAGGGTTCCGCTGATCGAGCCGGTGAAGAAGAAGAACGACATCAGCGCGAACACGATGAACAGGCGCGAGAAGAACCCGCCGTCGCCGAAGTAGATCGACGTGTACAGGTGGCCTCCGAGGCCCCAGCCCCCTGTCGCCTCCTCGATCGCGGACAGCACGGTGAAGCCGATCGAGTATCCGGCGGCGAGCAGGAGGAACGTGAGGGCTGCTCCCAGGTAGAAGTCGCGCCGCGTGACGCTGTATCCGAGCGCGAACGGGAAGGTCATCGAGATCACCTGGATGCCGATCACCAGCATGTAGACGAAGATGTACGACGCCCCGCCGCTCCACTGCGTCCCCTCGAACGCGTGCGCCCGGTCCGCCGGGGCGGTGGCCAGCCAGATGATCCACCAGATCAGATAGTTGATCAGCCAGATGAACGCCATGATCATCATGGGCACCCAGATGGTCGACCACTTGTTGACCAGGTTGAGCCTCACCACCCTCCAGATGCGGTGGGCGGACGCGGGCGTTGTGCGGAGGTTCACCGACTCCGGTGTGACGGCGGTCATGCGCTCTGCTCGAATTCTGTCGCTCGGACGTTGGTCTTGCGGACGATGAGTTGCTGGAGGGAGACGGGGCTGAGTTCCAGCCCTGCGGTGGCCGCCTGGGCGCGGTCGGCCGGCGAGAGGTCGGCGACGGTGACGGACGCGAGCCCGCCGATGCCGTCGCGGTGGATCACGTCGCGCCCGGCGACGAACTGGTCGACGACGCTGCGCTGGCCTACCACGGTGGTGGCCGATCCGCGCATCTCCTCCGCATCCTGATCGATCAGGATGCGCCCCTGGTCGATCACGATGACGTGCTCGAGCAGGTTGGCGACCTCGTCGATGAGGTGAGTCGACAGGATGATCGTGCGGGGATGCTCCGCGTAGTCCTCGAGGAGGCGGTCGTAGAAGATCTGCCTGGCCACCGCATCCAGTCCGAGGTACGGCTCGTCGAAGAACGTGAGCGGGGCACGGGATGCGAGCCCGACGATCACGCCGACGGCGGAGAGCTGACCACGGGACAGCTTCTTGATGCGGCGGTTCACCGGCAGGCGGAAGTCGGCGATCAGCTGTTCGGCGAGCTCCGCATCCCAGTTCTCGAAGAACCAGGGGGCGCTGCGGAAGACGTGCTTCGGCTGGAAGTCGTCCGGATACCGCTGGCTCTCCTTGATGAAGCAGAGGTTCTGCAGCACCCGGGCGTTCTCGACCGGGCTCTCCCCGAACACCCTGACCTCGCCCGCCGAGGCGAAGACCTGGCCGGTGAGCAGCTGCATGATGGTGGTCTTGCCCGCGCCGTTGCGGCCGAGGAGCCCGTAGATCTTGTTGGGCTTGACGGTGAAGCTGACGTCGTCGATGGCGGTGAACGATCCGAACCGCTTGGTGAGGCCGTCGACGTGCACGGCCGGCGCGATCGAGGTGGGTGTCGCTGTGGCACTCATGCGCTGATTCCTTCCGTGGTGATCATCTCGGTGAGTTGCTGGGGTCCGATCCCGAGCTTCGCCGCCTCGGCGAGCAGGGGGCGGAGGTATTCGTCGCGGAACGCGTCGCGCCGCTTGGCGATGAGGCGCTCGCGGGCGCCTTCGGCAACGAACATGCCGATTCCTCTCTTCTTGTAGAGAATCCCGTCGTCCACCAGGATGTTGACGCCTTTGCCTGCTGTTGCGGGATTGATGCGGTAGAAGGCCGCGAACTCGTTGGTTGACGGCACCTGGGTCTCCGGGGGGTATACGCCGTCGATGATGTCGTTCTCGATCTGTTCGGCGATCTGTACGAAGATCGGCTTTCCCTCTTCGATCATCGGTACCTCCGGCTCTGCACCCTCATGGGTTAGTTACTGATGTAACTAACCAACCAGGCTCGGCCTGCATTGTCAAGAGATTTCTTCGTGCGGATCGGGGATAGCCTCGGAGCATGGCCGAACTCCACGAGCTCACCGCCCTCGCCCTCTGGCAGGAACTGCAGACCGGCCGGGTCTCCCCCCGAGAACTCGCCGCCCACTACCTCGACCGCATCGAGAGGCTCAACCCGCAGCTCGGCGCGTTCGTCACCGTCACCCGCGACCTCGCCCTGCAGCGCGCAGATCACGTCGCCGACGCGGTGCCGAAGACCGCCCCGCTCTGGGGCCTCCCCTCCGGAGACAAAGACCTGTGGATGCGCGCGGGCGTCCGCACCGGCTTCGGCTCCCGCCTGATGGCGGAGTTCGTGCCGGACGCCTCCGACGAGATCGTCGAGACCCTGGATGCGGCGGGCGCCGTCAGCCTCGGAAAGACCAACGCCCCGGAGTTCGGGCTCCCCGCATACACCGAGTCGCTCGCGGCGCCTCCCGCCCGCAACCCGTGGGACCCGTCCCTCGGCTCCGGCGGGTCGAGCGGGGGAGCGGCGGTGGCCGTGGCCAGCGGGATGCTCCCGTTCGCGCCCGGCTCGGACGGCGGAGGCTCCGTGCGCATCCCGGCTGCCGCGTGCGGGCTGGTCGGGCTGAAGCCGAGCCGGGGCCTCGTGCCGGCAGGCAGCGGCATCGACTCGCTCGCGGGCCTCGTGGTGGACGGACCGCTCGCGCGCACGACCGCGGACGCCGCCCTCCTGCTCGACGGGATGATCGCGCGCCGCGACGGCCGCATCGACCACCACTACACACTCCGCGCCCCGTACGACGACGACGGCCCCTTCCTCGGCACCGCCGTCCGCGGAGAGGGCCGCTTCCAGCTCGGCGTGATGACGACCTCCGCCTGGGACGACGCGTACGACATCGTGATCGCCCCGGAGGCGCTGGCGGCGCTGGACGCGGCCGTGCAGGCGTTCAGCGACATGGGGCACGGCATGGAGGAGACGGCGCTGGTCTCCGACCCGACGTACGCGCCCGCATTCCGCACGATCTGGCAGGCGGGTGCTGCGCGCATCCCGGCGGAGGGCGACGCGGAGAACCTGCTCGAACCGCTCACCGCCTGGCTGCTGCGCCGGGGCAGGGCGCTCAGCGCCAGGGAGCTGAGCGAGGCCCTGTCGGCGCTCACGGCATACGAGCGCTCCCTCATCCGGCAACTGTCGAGCTTCGACGCCGTGCTCACCCCCGCGATGGCGATGACCCCGCGCCCGGTCGGCTGGTACGACCAGGAGGACGGAGAACGCAACTTCGAGCAGCAAGTGCAGTACACGCCGTTCACGTCGATGCTCAACGTGTCCGGCCTCCCGGCCATCGTGCTTCCGATCGCCCAGACCGACGACGGCCTGCCGATGGGCGTGCAGCTGATCGGGAGGCCGGGAGGGGAGCGCACGCTGCTGTCCCTGGCCGCCCAGCTCGAACGGAAGGTGCGCTGGCAGCTCCGCTACCCGCCGCTCTGGTGACCGGCGTACGATAACCGGCGTGAGCGCGGACGACCCGTTCGATGCAGCGCTCGGCGAAGCGTCGCAGCTCGCCGGGCGATGGCTCGACGGCGTCCGCGAGGGCAGTATCCCGGCGACCGCGAGCATCGACCAGGTCAAGGATGCGCTCGGCAGGAGCCTCCCCGACCGCGGGGAGCCAGCCACCACTGTGCTGCGCCGGATGGGCGACGCCATCGAGCCCGGGCTGCTCAGGATGCACTCCCCGCGGTTCCACGGCTGGGTGATCGGGGGAGCGGAGCCGGTGGCGCTCGCCGCGGACTGGCTGGTCTCCGCGTGGGACCAGAACGCCACCCTGCGCACGGTGACGCCCGGCGTCGTCGCTGCGGAGGAGCTGGCCGGCGAGTGGATCGTCGATCTGCTCGGGCTGCCGTCGACCGCGGAGGCCGGGTTCGTCACGGGCGCGACGATGGCGAACTTCGTCGGTCTCGTCACCGGCAGGGACCAGGTGCTGCGTAGCGCCGGCTGGGACGTCGCCTCCAACGGTCTCTCCGGCGGTCCCCGCGTGCGCTTCATCGCGGGCGCGGAATGCCACGGCTCCCTCGAGGAGGCCGGCCGGTTCGCCGGGCTGGGGAGGCCGCAGCTCGTCGACGCCGACGACGAGGGGCGGATGCGCGTGGACGCGCTGCGCGAGACGCTCGCGAGCGGCACGGGCACCGGCTCCGGCCCCGCCATCGTCTGCCTGCAGGCGGGCAACGTGCACTCCGGAGCGTTCGACCCCATCGCCGACGCCATCGAGGTCGCGCACGCGGCGGGAGCCTGGGTGCACATCGACGGCGCGTTCGGGCTGTGGGCGGCTGCATCGCCGCGCCTGAGGCACCTGACCGCCGGGATGGCGGCGGCCGACTCCTGGGCGACGGATGCGCACAAGACCCTGAACGTGCCGTACGACTGCGGCATCGCCATCGTGGCGAGACCGGAGGCGCTGCACGCGTCGTTCGCGCAGCAGGCCGCCTACCTGCCGGCGTCGGTGGACGGCTCCGACCCGAACGACAGGGTGCCGGAGCTCTCCAGGAGGGCGCGCGGCGTTCCCGCGTACGCGGTGCTCGCGCAACTGGGCCGCGACGGCGTCGCCGACCTCGTGGAGCGGCTGGCGGATGCGGCGGCCGAGCTGCGGGAGCGGCTGTCCGCGCTGCCGGGGGTGCGCATCCTGAACGACGTGGTGTTCACCCAGGTCTGTGCGACCTTCGGCAGCGACGAGCGCACGCGGGCCGTGACCGCCGCGCTGAACGGTGCGGGGGTCGCCTTCGGCTCACCGTCGCGCTGGCGCGGGCAGGCCGTGCTGCGTTTCTCGGTGAGCAACTTCCAGACCGACCGCGCCGAGGCGGCGCGGACGGCCGCTGCCGTCGCGGACGCGCTCGCGAGCGTGCCGGCCGACGCGAGCTAGACGCGAGCTAGACGCGAGCTAGACGCGAGCTAGTTGACCGGGCCGGTGTACTTCTCGCCCGGCCCCTTGCCCAGTTCGTCCGGGATGGGGGAGGCCTCGCGGAACGCGAGCTGCAGGGAGCGCAGGCCGTCGCGGAGGCTGCGGGCGTGCTGGTCGCCGAGGTGAGCCGCGCTCGCGGTGACCAGGCCGGCGAGGGCGTCGATGAGCTTGCGGGCCTCGTCGAGGTCGGTCTGCGCATCCGGGTCGTCTGCCAGTCCGCACTTGACCGCCGCGGCGCTCATCAGGTGCACAGCGGTGGTCGTGATGACCTCGACGGCGGGCACTTCGGAGATGTCGCGGGTGGCCGCGCTGACGTCGTCGGTGTCGTCGAAGACGTGGGGTGTGTCGCTCACTGCTTTCCTCTGTTAGAATCGTTCGGGCTCCGGGACATCTGTCTCGGTACGAAAGTGGAGATTCCTCCCACCCGCGCTTGACCGCTTTATTAGGTTACCGGGTTGTTGCACTCCGCCAACGCGCGCAAGCGCGGGGGTAGTCAGGGTGCTGTACCAGGCCTGCGAGAAATCGCGGGAATGCGTTGGTGCGTGGAAAATCCTCTTTCGCCGGTGTCGTCACCCGACGAGATCGCGGCCGCGAAGTATCGCTTGATCAGAGGAGAAAAGCATCAGCGATCCCCGTACCAATGACCGTATCCGCGTCCCCGAAGTTCGACTTGTCGGCCCCAGCGGTGAGCAGGTCGGCGTCGTCAAAATCGAGGTCGCCCTCCGACTCGCGCAGGAAGCAGACCTGGATCTGGTTGAGGTTGCTCCCAACTCCAAGCCGCCTGTCGCGAAGATCATGGACTACGGCAAGTTCAAGTACGAGGCTGCGCAGAAGGCCAAGGAGGCCCGGCGCAACCAGGCGAACACCATCCTCAAAGAGGTGCGTTTCCGCCTCAAGATCGACAAGCACGACTACGAGACGAAGCGCAAGCGCGCCGAAGGCTTCCTGAAGGCCGGCGACAAGGTGAAGGCGATGATCCTGTTCCGGGGTCGCGAGCAGTCGCGCCCAGACCAGGGTGTGCGTCTTCTCCAGCGTTTCGCAGAAGATGTGGCCGAGTTCGGCTCGGTCGAATCCAACCCGACCATCGACGGTCGAAACATGGTCATGGTCATCGGCCCTCTGAAGAACAAGTCAGAGGCCAAGGCCGAGGCCAACGCACAACGTGCCGCCACGAAAGCGCGGGCCCAGGGCCGCGACACCGAGGCGGTTGCTGACGCAGACGACTCTGCTCAGTCCGAAGAGAGTTCGCCCGCCGAGGCGACGAACGAGGAGAAATAATGCCCAAGCAGAAGACCCACTCCGGGGCCAAGAAGCGTTTCAAGATCACCGGAAGCGGCAAGGTCATGAAGCAGCAGGCCGGGATGCGCCACAACCTGGAGGTCAAGTCCAGCGACCGCAAGCGTCGCCTCAACCAGGAGCAGGTCGTTCCCGAGGTGGATGCCAAGGTCATCCGCCGCATGCTCGGCAAGTAACCCCACCCGACTTTTTAAGGAAGTAAAGAAGACATGGCAAGAGTAAAAAGGGCGGTCAACGCTCACAAGAAGCGTCGGGTCATCCTCGAGCGTGCCGAGGGCTACCGCGGACAGCGTTCGCGCCTCTACCGCAAGGCCAAGGAGCAGGTCACTCACTCGCTGGTCTACAGCTACCGTGACCGCCGTGCGCGCAAGGGCGACTTCCGCCGCCTGTGGATCCAGCGCATCAACGCCGCGAGCCGCGCGAACGGCCTCACGTACAACCGTCTGATCCAGGGCCTGGGTCTCGCGGGTGTCGAGGTCGACCGTCGCATCCTCGCCGAGCTGGCCGTCAACGAGCCCGCCACCTTCGCGGCTCTCGTGCAGACCGCCAAGAAGGCTCTCCCCGCCGACACCTCGGCGCCGAAGGCTGCTGCGTAACTCGCACCCACCACGTCAGAACCCGGTCGACCATCGTGTCGGCCGGGTTCTCTCGTTGTGCGGGCGCATCCCTCTAAGCTGGGGACATGCTTGACAACCCGCGCTCACCGCGCGTTCGGGCCGTCGCCAAACTCGCGAAGCGCGCCGCCAGGGCTGAGACCGGCCTGTTCCTCCTCGAAGGGCCGCAGGCCGTCGCCGAGGCTCTGTCGTTCCGTCCGGAGCTCGTGGTCGAGCTGTACGCGACGCCGACGGCGCTCGAACGGTACAGCGACATCGGCCAGACCGCCGTGGATGCGGGTGTCGACGTCGAGTTCGTCACCGAGCAGGTGCTGGATGCGATGGCCGACACGGTCACCCCGCAGGGCTTCGTGGCCGTGTGCCGCCAGTTCCCCACCTCGGTGAAGGACATCTTCCGGGACGAGCCGCGCCTGGTCGCGGTCCTGGAGGAAGTCCGCGACCCCGGCAACGCCGGCACGATCATCCGCGCCGCGGACTCCGCCGGCGCAGACGCCGTCGTGCTCACCGGCCGCACCGTCGACCTCTACAACCCGAAGGTGGTCCGCTCGACCACCGGCTCGCTCTTCCACGTCCCCGTCGCCGTCGGCGCCACTCTGGACGACGTGGTTCAGCGCGCCCACAGCGCCGGACTGCAGGTGCTTGCCGCCGACATCAAGGGCGAAGACCTTCTCGCCGCGCGCACGGACGGGCAGCTCGCCCGCCCCACCGCGTGGGTGTTCGGCAACGAGGCGCACGGCCTCGCCGACGAGCTGCTTCCCCTGGTCGACCGCGTCGTCACCGTGCCGATCTACGGCAAGGCGGAGTCGATGAACCTGGCGACCGCCGCGAGCGTGTGCCTCTACGAGTCCGCGTTCGCGCAGCGCTCGGCCGCTGTGACGGACTGAGCGTCGTCCCGGCCAGCGACACACGAACGCCCTGCGTGAATATCCACGCAGGGCGTTCGTGCGTCAGTGCGTCAGTGAGTCAGAACCTCAGTGCGCGACGACCGGCTCGGTCGGCTCCGGTGCGTCCGCTGCCGCCCCCGCCGTGCCGCCCGGGTTGCCGAGCGATGCCCCGTCTCCGCGGCGGCGGTAGAGCAGCGCGGACAGGATCGCGCCGAACACGAAGAACGCTGCGCCCCACCAGTACGCGGTCGCGTAGCTGTGCACGGCGGCCTCCGCCGCCACCGAGGGGGTGGGCGGCAGGTGCGAGGCGATGTAGTCGGTCGCCGCGGTAGCCGCGAGCGTGTTGAGCAGTGCAGTGCCGATGGATCCGCCGACCTGCTGGCTGGTGTTCACCATCGCGGAGGCGACCCCGGCGAAGTGCCGGTCGACGCCGAGGGTCGCGGTCTGGATTGCCGCGGGCATGATCGAGCCCATGCCGGTTCCGAGGATCATCAGCGCGGGCAGCACGTCGGTCGCGTAGTTGGCCGTGACGCCGAGGTGGGTCAGGTAGACCATGCCGATCGCGGCGATGGTCATGCCGATCGGCACCATCACCTTCGGCCCGAACCTGGGCACGAAGATGTTGGTCGACAGCTGGGCGGCGATCACCAGCATCACGATCATCGGCAGGAAGCCGAGGCCGGTCTGGATGGGGCTGAACTTCAGCGTGGTCTGCAGGTAGTAGGTGACGAAGAGGAAGATGCCGAACATCCCCGCCCCGGCGATCAGGATGGACGAGTACGAGGCTCCGCGGTTGCGGTCGAGCACGATCGACAGCGGCAGCAGCGGATGTGCCGCCCTGCGCTGCCAGAGCACGAACGCGATCAGCAGCACACCGGATGCGGCGAGCAGCCCCCAGCTCTGCGGGGAGTCCCAGCCGTCCGTCTCCGCGTTCGAGAATCCGTAGACGAGGCTGAACAGCGCGCCGGAGACGAGGATCGTGCCCGGCACGTCGAGCTTCGGCCGCGGGCCGGAGCGGGCGACGCTGCTGACGAAGATGGTCGCGCCTATGATCGCCACGATGGCGATGACGACGTTGATGTAGAGGTTCCAGCGCCAGTCGAACTGCTCGGTGAGGAAGCCGCCGAGCAGCAGGCCGACCGCGCCGCCTGCTCCGGCGATGGCTCCGAAGATGCCGAACGCGCGGGCACGCTCCTTGGGGATGGTGAACGTGGTGGTGAGCACGGCGAGGGCGGTGGGGGCGAGCAGTGCGCCGAACGCGCCCTGCAGTGCCCTGGCGCCCACGAGCATCCCGAAGCTGCCGGCGGCCCCGCCGAGGGCGGACGCCCCCGCGAAGCCGATGAGGCCGATGATGAAGGCGCGTTTGCGGCCGATGAGGTCGGAGAGCCTTCCGCCGAACAGCAGCAGGCTGCCGAAGGCGAGGGAGTATGCGGTGACGATCCACTGGCGGTCGGCGTTGCTGAAACCGAGGTCGGCCTGTGCCGACGGGAGGGCGATGTTCACGACCGTGGAGTCGAGGACGACCATGAGCTGCGCGAGGGCGACGGTGACGAGCGTCCACCAGCGGCGGGTCGAAACGGGAGGGGGATTCTGCGACATGGAGGTCACTATATACGAAACTAAGCAGTTCCGGATCTCCCAAGTTCTAAAATTAACCTTACAATGGTCTGGATGGACAGCCACAACACGAAGGAAGCCGCAATGACGCAGCTCGACACCGTTGACGAAACGCGGACGGCGCCCGCGAAGCTGGGCCGCAAACGCGACCACACGCGCGACCCCGAAATCCTCGCCGCCGCCCTCGACGTCTTGGCCGAGACCGGGTACGAACGAATGACGATGGACATGGTCGCCTCCCGCGCCAAGGCGGGGAAGGCCACGGTCTACCGCCGCTGGGGCTCCAAGGCCGAACTGGTCATCGAGGCCGTCGCGTGCATGAAGAAGATCGACGTCGACCAGGATGCGCTGCCGGACACCGGGACGCTCCGCGGCGACATGATCGCGATGATCAAGCCGCACAGCCTCGAAGACGCGGAGAGGAAGCTGCGCGTGATGGCCGGGCTCATCTCGATGCTCGCGCAGGACCCCGACCTGGCGGAGGCCGTCAACGCCGCCATCGTCGAGCCCCGCGCATCCGTCAACCGGTTCTTCATGCGCAGGGCGATCGAGCGCGGGGAGATCTCCGCGGACTGCGACATCGAGACGCTCGCGCTCGTGACGCCGTCGATGGCCTCGTACCGCACCCTCATCCTGCACAAGCCGGTGGACAGGGAGTTCCTCATCTCGCTGATCGACGGCGTGCTGCTGCCGGCGGTCGGGCTCGGTGCGCACCAGGGGAGTGCCGGCTAGCGCTGCCCACTAAACTTGGGTCTCGTGTCTGAATCCTCCGAAATCTCCGAAGCCGCCGTCGAGGCGGCGGTCGCGTCGGCCCTCGCGGCGATCGACGCCGCGGCCGACTCGGCTGCACTCAAGGTCGTGCGCGCAGAGCACACGGCCGAGGGCTCGCCGCTCGCGCGCCTGAACGCCGCCATCCGCTCCGTGCCCAACGACCAGAAGGCCTCCGCCGGCAAACTGGTCGGCCAGGCGAGGGGAACCGTCAACCAGGCGTTCGCGGCCAAGGAGGCCCAGATCGAGCGCGAGGAGAACGAGGCTCGTCTCGCAGCGGAGGCGCTCGACGTCACCGCCCTCCCTACGCGCTGGACCCCGGGCGCCCGTCACCCGCTCTCGCTGCTGCAGGAGCGCATCGCCGACGTCTTCGTCGGCATGGGCTGGGAGGTCGCGGAAGGCCCGGAGCTGGAGAGCGAGTGGTACAACTTCGACGCCCTCAACTTCGATGAGGACCACCCGGCGCGTGCGATGCAGGACACCTTCTTCGTCGAGCCGACGAACGCGCACCTCGTGATGCGCACCCACACGTCTCCGGTGCAGCTGCGCGCCCTGCTGGGCAACGAGCTGCCGGTGTACCGGATCGCGCCCGGCCGGGTGTTCCGCACGGACGAGTTCGACGCGACCCACCTTCCGGTGTTCCACCAGACGGAGGGCATCGCGGTCGACAAGGGCCTCACGATGGCGCACCTGCGCGGCACCCTCGACCACTTCGTCAAGACGCTGTTCGGCGACGAGGCGAAGGTGCGGCTGCGCCCCAACTACTTCCCGTTCACCGAGCCGAGCGCCGAGCTCGACCTCTGGCACCCCACGTTCAAGGGCGGGGCGCGCTGGATCGAGTGGGGCGGCTGCGGCATGGTCAACCCCAACGTGCTCCGCTCGGCGGGGATCGACCCGGAGGTGTACTCGGGCTTCGCGTTCGGGATGGGCGTCGAGCGGGCGCTGATGTTCCGCAACGACGTCAAAGACATGCGTGACATGGCCGAGGGCGATGTCCGGTTCTCTCAGCAGTTCGGAATGGTGGTCTGATGCGCGTCCCCCTGAGTTGGCTCGGCGAGTACGTCGACCTCGAGCCGGGTACGACCCCCGAGGAGGTCCACGCGGCCCTCGTCTCCGTCGGTCTCGAAGAGGAGGAGATCCACTCGTTCGAGATCTCCGGACCCGTCGTCGTCGGCGAGGTGCTCGACTTCGTCGAGGAGCCGCAGAGCAACGGCAAGACCATCCGGTGGTGTCAGGTGCGCGTCGCGCCGGAGGGTGAGAAGGCTGCGGACGGCGGAGACGCCGTGCACGGCATCGTCTGCGGCGCCGGCAACTTCTTCCCCGGCGACAAGGTCGTGGTGACCCTGCCGGGCTCCGTCCTGCCCGGGCCGTTCCCGATCGCCGCCCGCAAGACGTACGGCCATGTCTCCGACGGCATGATCGCCTCCGCCCGCGAGCTGGGCCTCGGCGACGAGCACGACGGCATCCTGCGCCTCTCCACCCTCGGGCTCGACCCCGAGGTGGGAGCGGACGCGATCGCCCTGCTCGGCCTGGACGACACCGCCGTCGAGGTCAACGTGACGCCCGACCGCGGATACGCGTTCTCGATCCGTGGCATCGCCCGCGAGTACTCGCACGCCACCGGTGCGGCGTTCCGCGACCCCGCCGACGCGGCGGGCATCCTGCCGGCCGGTGCGCACGCGCACGGCTTCAGCGTCGCGATCGACGACAGGGCGCCGATCCGCGGCCGCTCGGGGGCGACGGTGTTCGTCACCCGCGTCGTCCGCGACGTCGACGGCTCCCGTCCGACGCCCGCGTGGATGATCGCCAGGCTCAAGCTGGCCGGCATCCGCTCCATCTCGCTCGTGGTCGACATCACCAACTACGTGATGCTCGAGCTCGGCCAGCCCATCCACGGCTACGACCTGGACAAGCTGCATGGAGGCATCGTCGTGCGCAGGGCGCACCAGGGGGAGACCCTGGTGACCCTGGACGACCAGACCAGGACGCTGGATGCGGAAGACCTCGTCATCACGGACGACTCCGGTCCCATCGGCCTCGCCGGCGTGATGGGCGGCGCATCCACCGAGATCGGCGCAGAGACCTCGAACGTCCTGATCGAGGCCGCGAACTTCGACCCGGTGTCGATCGCGCGCACCGCGCGCAGGCACAAGCTGCCGAGCGAGGCGTCCAAGCGCTTCGAGCGCGGCGTCGACCCGCGCGTCGCCGTCGCTGCCGCCGGACGCGTCGTTCAGCTGCTCGAACAGCTCGCCGGCGGCCACGCCGACGCGCTCGGCTCCGTGCTGGATGCCGCGGAGGCTCCGGAGGCGATCCGCCTTCCCCGCACGTACATCGCCTCCCTCATCGGCGTCGAGTTCACCGACGACGAGGTGCGCGGCGCGCTCGCCGAGATCGGCGGAGCCGTCTCCGAGTCCGATGGCGACCTCGCGGTGGTCCCTCCGACCTGGCGTCCGGACCTGCGCGACAAGTCCGACCTAGCGGAGGAGGTGGCGCGCATCGTCGGCTACGACCGCATCCCGTCGGAGCTGCCCGTCGCGCCTCCCGGCCGCGGCCTGACCCGTGAGCAGAAGCTGCGCCGCGCGGTCGCGCAGACCCTCGCGGACAACGGCGCCACCGAGATCCTGGCGTTCCCGTTCGTGAGCGAGAAGGCGAACGACCTCTTCGGCTCGCCGGAGGCGGGCGGCGTCCCTGCCGTCAAGCTGGCGAACGCCCTGGATGCGACGGCGCCGTACCTGCGGACGGCCCTGCTCCCCGGCCTGGTCGACGCGGCCAAGCGCAACCTCGCCCGCGGCCTGGTCGATCTGAGCATCTACGAGCTGGGCACCGTCTTCCGTCCGTCCGGCGACGGCCTCGGAAGCGAGACGCTCCCGCTCGGCGCTGCTCTGCCGTCCGACGACGTGCTCGCCGGGCTCAACGCCGGCATCCCGGCGCAGCCGAGGCACCTCGCCGGGCTGGTGCTCGGGCATCCCGTGCAGAAGCAGCCAGGTCAGGAGGCGATCGCCGCCGGTGTCGCCGACGCGCTCACGATGGTGGCGCAGACCGCAGCGGCGCTCGGCATCGAGGTGGACCCCGTGCAGAGCACGCACCAGGCGATGCACCCCGGCCGCACGGCGCAGCTGATCGCCCGGGGAGCAGACGGCGTCGAGGTGCCCGTCGGCTACGCGGGCGAACTGCTGCCGGCGCTGGCCGAGGAGCTCGACCTGCCGCGCGTCGTCGCGGTGTTCGAGCTCGACCTGGATGCGCTGATCGCGGTCGCGCCCGCCGACATCGTCGCCGGCACGATCTCCGGTTTCCCCGCCGCCACCCAGGACCTCTCGCTCGTCGTGCGCCAGGAGGTTCCGGCCGGCGACGTCAAGCGTGCGGTGCGGGAGGGTGCAGGGGCGCTGCTGGAGCACATCCGGTTGGTGGACGACTACCGCGGCCACGGCCTGCCCGCCGCGCACAAGAGCCTGACGTTCGCGTTGCGGTTCCGCGCGGACGACCGCACGCTCACCGCGGCCGAGGCCAGCGAGGCCAAGCTCGCGGGAGCGGCGCGCGCCGGGGAGCTGTTCGGAGCGCACATCCGCGACTGATCGACCACCCAGAGTGCGAGAGCGCGGCCCCGTCTGCCGGGGCCGCGCTCTCGCGCGTTCGGCGCCCGATTTGGTGCGGAGGTGGGGAGTGACGATAGGGTTGGCGCATGCTTTTCGTTCGGTGCATTGAGGACACGCGCTCGGCTTCCGCCGCCCGCGCCATGCGCCGACGCCTGCGCGACCGCCGAATCTAGGCGGCGCTGGCGCGACCCTTTCCGAGGGACTCGTGGGTGCCGCCTTCGTCGAGGCCCCCTGTCGTCCACTCAATAAGGTAGAAGCATGACTTTCTCGGTAGCCGTCGCCGGAGCATCCGGTTACGCGGGCGGAGAGCTCCTGCGGATCCTCGCCGGTCATCCAGACTTCGAGGTCCGCACGGTCACGGCGCATCAGAACGCCGGGCAGACGCTCGTCTCGCACCAGCCCCACCTCCGTTCCCTCAGCCACCTGACCCTGGTCGAGTCGACCGTGGAGAACCTCTCCGGTCACGACGTGGTCTTCCTGGCCCTTCCGCACGGCAAGTCCGGCGAGATCGCCGCGCTGCTGCCGGAGGAGACGCTCGTCGTCGACTGCGGCGCCGACCACCGGCTGGAGAGCCCGGAGTCGTGGGCCGCGTTCTACGGCGGCGAGTACTTCGGCTCCTGGGCGTACGGTGTGCCCGAGCTGCCCGTCGGCGACGGCAAGCAGCGGGATGCGCTGGTCGGAGCGAAGCGCATCGCAGCACCGGGATGCAACGCCAGCGCCGTCTCCCTCGCGCTCGCCCCGGGCATCGCCGCCGGGCTGATCGAGGAGGAGGACATCGTCGCCGTCCTCGCCGTCGGCCCGTCCGGCGCAGGCAAGAGCCTCAAGACGATGTACCTGGCCAGCGAGATCCTGGGCTCGGCCAACCCGTACGCGGTCGGCGGGACCCACCGCCACATCCCGGAGATCCAGCAGAACCTCCGCAAGGCGGGGGCCGCCAACCCCACGGTCTCGTTCACCCCGGTGCTCGTTCCGATGTCGCGGGGCATCCTGGCCACCTCCACCGCCCGGCTGAAGCCCGGCGTGACGGCCGAGCAGGTGCAGAGCGCATGGGAGTCCGCCTATGCGGGCGAGACGTTCGTGCAGGTGCTCCCGGCCGGCACCGTGCCGCGCACCGCCGACGTGCTCGGTGCGAACACCGCTCTGATCGCCGTTGCCGTCGACGAGGCGGCGGGCCGCGTCGTCACGGTCCTCGCTCTCGACAATCTCTACAAGGGGACGGCCGGCGCCGCCATCCAGTCCGCCAATATCGCCCTCGGTCTCGACGAGACCGCCGGCCTGACCGTGAACGGAGTGGCACCGTGAGCGTCACAGCAGCATCCGGATTCGCCGCGGCGGGGGTCGCAGCCGGCCTCAAGGCCAGCGGCAAGCGCGACCTCGCGATCGTGCAGAACCTCGGCCCGCTCAGCGCGGCGGCCACGGTGTTCACGACCAACAGGTGTCAGGCCAACCCGGTCATCTGGAGCAGGCAGGTCATCGCGGACGGCGTGGTCTCCGCCATCGTCCTCAACTCGGGCGGAGCCAACTGCTACACCGGTGCACAGGGCTTCCAGACCACCCATGCCACCGCGGAGGCGGTCGGCGAACGGCTCGGCGTCTCCGCCGGAGACGTGCTCGTCTGCTCGACCGGCCTGATCGGCGACCAGCTCGACCTCGGCAAGCTCACGGCGGGCGTCACGGACGCCGCGGCAGCCCTCGCCGAGGGAACGGGCCTCGGCGCGGATGCCGGACTCGCCGCCGCCGAGGCGATCATGACGACGGACACCAAGCCCAAACAGGCGGAGCACCGCTCCCCGGCGGGCTGGACGGTCGGGGGTATGGCCAAGGGAGCGGGGATGCTCGCGCCCGGCCTCGCGACCATGCTCGTCGTCATCACCACCGACGCCGTCCTCGACTCCGCCCGGCTGGATGCGGCGCTCCGGGCCGCGACCAGGGTCACCTTCGACAGGCTCGACTCCGACGGCTGCATGTCCACCAACGACACCGTCGCCCTGCTCGGCTCCGGCGCGAGCGGCGTCGCAGCAGACGAGGCGGAGTTCGCCGCGGCGCTCACCGCGGTGTGCCGCGATCTCGCCGAGCAGCTGCAGGCCGACGCGGAGGGCGCATCCCACGACATCGCCATCGAGGTCGTCAACGCGGCGAGCGAGGACGACGCCGTGACCGTCGGCCGCGCCGTCTCCCGCAGCAACCTGTTCAAGGCGGCCATCTTCGGCAACGATCCCAACTGGGGCAGGGTGCTCGCAGCGGTCGGCACGACCGATGCGGTGTTCGATCCGTACGGCATCGACGTCGCGATCAATGGCATCCAGATCTGTACGGCGGGGGAGCCGGACCAGCCGCGCGAGCTGGTCGACCTGACGCCGCGCGCCGTGCACATCCTGATCGATCTGCATGCCGGGGGCGAGACGGCGACCATCCTGACCAACGATCTCACGCACGACTACGTGCACGAGAACAGTGCGTACGCGAGCTGAGATGACAGACGACAGCACGCTCGACACGAGAGCAGAGACCGACGCGGCGGAGGCGGAGGAGCGCAGGAGCGCCTCGGCCAAGGCCGAGACGCTGATCGAGTCGCTTCCCTGGCTGAAGCGGTTCCACGACCAGATCATCGTGGTCAAGTTCGGTGGGAACGCGATGGTCAGCGAGGAGCTGCAGCAGGCGTTCGCCGAGGACATGGTCTACTTGCGCTACGCGGGCATCCGGCCGGTCGTGGTGCACGGAGGCGGCCCGCAGATCTCCGCGATGCTGGACAGGCTCGGCATCGAGTCCGAGTTCCGCGGCGGGTACCGGGTGACGACGCCGGAGGCGATGGATGTGGTGCGCATGGTCCTCACCGGCCAGATCAACCGCGACCTCGTCAGCAACATCAACAAGCACGGTCCGCTCGCCGCCGGTATCTCCGGTGAGGACGCCGGGCTGTTCCAGGGGCGCAAGCGCGGAACCGTCGTCGACGGCGTCGAGGTGGACCTCGGGCTGGTCGGCGACGTGATCGGTGTGAACCCGGAGGCCGTGCACGCGCAGCTGGACGCCGGGCGCATCCCGGTCGTGTCCTCGATCGCGCCGGACATCGACGACCCAGGGCACTCGCTCAACGTCAACGCGGATGCGGCGGCCGCGGCCCTCGCCGTCGCTCTCGGGGCGGCGAAGCTCGTCATCCTGACCGACGTCGCCGGGCTGTACAGCGACTGGCCGAACCGCGACTCGCTGCTGTCCAAGATCGACGCAGGCGAGCTGCGCGAACTGCTGCCGACGCTCGAGTCCGGCATGATCCCGAAGATGTCCGCCTGCCTCGACGCCGTCGACGGCGGCGTCGCGAAGGCCGCGATCATCGACGGGCGCATCCCGCACTCGATCCTGCTCGAAGTCTTCACCCAATCGGGGATCGGAACGGAGGTGGTGCCATCGTGAGCACCAGCACGACGACCGGCTGGACCGACCGTTTCGGCCACACCATGATGCGCACGCTCGCCACGCCCAAGCTGATGCTGGCGCGCGGAGAGGGCTGCCGCGTCTGGGACGTGGACGGCAACGAGTACCTCGACTTCCTCGCGGGGATCGCGGTCAACTCGCTCGGCCACGCGCATCCCGTGCTGGTGGATGCGGTCTCCCGCCAGATCGCGACGCTCGCGCACGTCTCCAACTACTTCGCCACCCCGCCGCAGCTGGAACTGGCCGAGCGTCTCACCAGGATCACCGGGGCCGGCGACGCCGGGCGCGTGTACTTCTGCAACTCGGGAGCTGAGGCGAACGAGGCGGCCTTCAAGCTGGCCAGGCTCAACAGGTCCGGCGGTCACCGCACCCGCGTGCTCGCGCTGAACAACGCGTTCCACGGCCGCACGATGGGGTCGCTGGCGCTCACCGGCAAGCCGCCGATGCGCGAGGCGTTCGAGCCGCTGCCGGCTGGGGTCGAGCACATCGACACCACGATCGAGGCGCTCGAAGCAGCCATCGACGAGCGCGTCGCCGCGCTATTCGTCGAGCCCATCAAGGGCGAGGCCGGCGTGCTCGACCTGCCGGACGGCTTCCTGAAGCGTGCGCGCGAGCTGACAGAGCAGCACGGGGTGCTGCTCATCATCGACGAGATCCAGACCGGCGTCGGACGCACGGGACGCTGGTTCGCCTACGAGCACGCCGGCATCCTTCCGGACGCGGTGACGGTCGCCAAAGGCATCGCGGGCGGCGTCCCGATCGGCGCGCTCGTCACCTTCGGCTGGGCGTCCGAGCTGTTCTCGCAGGGCCAGCACGGCTCGACCTTCGGCGGCAACCCGCTCGCGACCGCGGCGGGCAACGCCGTGCTCGGCGAGATCGAGCGCTCCGACCTGGTCGGCAACGCCGAGCGCCGCGGGGAAGAGCTGCGGGCGATCATCCGCGGCTACGACTCCCCGCTGATCGGCGACGTGCGCGGCCAGGGCCTCCTCGTCGGCATCGGCCTGACAGAGGGGGAAGCGCACCGGCTCTCCGATGCCGCGCTCGCCAACGGGCTCATCATCAACGCCCCCAACGAGTCGAGCATCCGGCTGGCCCCGCCGCTGATCGTCGGCGACGACGAGCTGGCGGAGTTCCGCGAGCGATTCGGCCGAGCCCTCGCCTCCATCCCCACCACCGGAAAGAAATCATGACCAGGCATTTTCTGCGCGACGACGACATCAGCCCCTCCGAGCAGGCCGAGATCCTGGATCTCGCCGTGCAGCTGAAGCAGGACCGCTTCGGCGCCAAGCCGCTCGCCGGTCCGCAGACGGTCGCCGTGATCTTCGACAAGTCGTCGACCCGCACGCGCGTCTCGTTCGCCGTCGGCATCGCCGACCTCGGCGGCAGCCCGCTGATCATCTCGACGGCCAACAGCCAGCTCGGCGGCAAGGAGACCCCGTCCGACACGGCTCGCGTGCTGGAGCGCATGGTGTCCGCGATCGTCTGGCGGACATACGCGCAGTCCGGCCTGGAGGAGATGGCGAAGGGCACCACGGTCCCCGTCGTCAACGCCCTCTCCGACGATTTCCACCCGTGCCAGATCCTCGCCGACCTCCTGACGATCAGGGAGAAGCGTGGATCGCTCGCGGGGCTCACCCTCACCTTCTTCGGCGACGGCGCGAGCAACATGGGCCAGTCCTACCTGCTCGGCGGCGTCACGGCCGGGATGCACGTGCGCGTCGCCTCCCCGGCCGAATACGCCCCGAGCGCAGCGGTCGTCGCCGACGCGGAGGCCATCGCGGAGCAGACCGGAGGGTCCGTCACCCTGTTCGCCGACCCGCGCGAGGCGGCCGCCGGCTCGGACGTGATGATCACGGACACCTGGGTGTCGATGGGCAAGGAGGACGAGAAGGCGGAGCGCATCGCTGTCTTCGGCGGCTACCGCGTCGACTCCGACCTGATGGCGCTCGCCCAGCCGGATGCGCTGTTCATGCACTGTCTTCCCGCCGACCGTGGCTACGAGGTCACGGCCGACGTCATCGACGGCCCCCAGTCGGTCATCTGGGACGAGGCGGAGAACCGCCTGCACGCCCAGAAGGCCCTGCTGGTCTGGCTGCTCGCGAAGAACGCCGCATAGCGGCACTCCCTAGAATCTTTACGAAACAGAACTGAAGGAGAATCATGGCGGAACGTGTTGTTCTCGCGTACTCGGGCGGTCTCGACACCTCGGTCGGCATCGGCTGGCTGAAAGACGCGACCGGTAAAGAGGTCGTGGCCCTGGCGGTCGACGTCGGACAGGGCGGAGAGGACATGGAGGCCATCCGTCAGCGCGCGCTCGACTGCGGCGCGGTCGAGTCCGTGGTCGTGGATGCGAAGGACGAGTTCGCCGACGACTACATCATGCCGGCGCTCAAGGCCAACGCCCTGTACCAGAAGCGCTACCCGCTGGTCTCCGCGCTCAGCCGCCCGGTGATCGCCAAGCACCTCGCGCAGACCGCGAAGGCACTCGGTGCGGACAGCGTGGCCCACGGATGCACGGGCAAGGGCAACGACCAGGTCCGGTTCGAGGCCGCCGTCGCAGCGCTCGCCCCCGAGCTGACCTCGCTGGCCCCCGTCCGCGACTTCGCGCTCACCCGCGACAAGGCCATCGTGTACGCGGCCGAGCACAACCTCCCGATCGAGCAGTCGAAGAAGTCGCCGTACTCCATCGACCAGAACGTGTGGGGCCGCGCCGTCGAGACCGGCTTCCTCGAAGACCCGTGGAACGCCCCGATCGAAGACCTGTACACCTACACGCAGGACCCGGCCGTGACCCGCGACCCCGTCGAGGTCGTCATCTCGTTCCGCGAGGGCATCCCCGTGGCCATCGACGGCAAGCCGGTCACCCCGCTGGAGGCCGTCCAGCTGATGAACACCGTCGCCGGTGGTCAGGGTGTCGGCCGCATCGACATCGTCGAGGACCGCCTCGTCGGCATCAAGAGCCGCGAGGTCTACGAGTCGCCGGCCGGCATCGCGCTGATCGCCGCCCACGAGGAGCTCGAGAACATGACCGTCGAGCGCGACGTCGCCCGCTACAAGCGGACCGTCGAGGCCAAGTGGTCGGAGCTCGTCTACGACGGCCTCTGGTTCTCCGGCCTGAAGCGCGCCCTGGACGTGTTCATCGACGAGACGCAGAAGTACGTCAACGGCGACATCCGCCTGAAGCTGCACGCGGGATCCGCGGTCGTCACCGGCCGCCGCAGCGACACCAGCCTGTACGACTTCAACCTCGCCACGTACGACACCGGCGACACGTTCGACCAGTCGCTCGCCAAGGGCTTCATCGAGCTGTGGTCGCTGCCGAGCAAGATCTCGGCTCGTCGCGACCAGGCCCAGTAAGGAGCACGGTGTCTGATCAGAACGATCAGCCGGCCGCAGGCAATCGCGCAGGCGAGGCGGGCGCCCTCTGGGGCGGCCGCTTCGCCGGCGGGCCGTCTCCGGAGCTGGCAGCGCTCAGCAAGTCCACCCAGTTCGACTGGCAGCTCGCCGCGTACGACATCGCGGGATCCCGGGCGCACGCCCGCGCCCTCGCGGCAGCCGGCTACCTCGCCCCCGAGGAACTGGACGGGATGCTCGCAGCACTCGACCGCCTCGACGCCGACGTCGCCTCCGGCGCGTTCGCGGCGCTCGAGACGGACGAGGACGTGCACTCCGCCCTCGAACGCGGCCTGATCGAGCGGGCGGGAACGGAGCTCGGCGGCAAGCTGCGCGCCGGGCGCAGCCGCAACGACCAGATCGCGACGCTGGTGCGGCTCTACCTGCGCGACCACGCCGGTGTCATCGCCGAGCGGCTGATCGCCCTGATCGACGCCATCGCCGCTCAGGCGGACGCGCATCCATCGGCCATCCTGCCCGGGCGCACGCACCTGCAGCACGCGCAGCCGGTGCTGCTCGCGCACCACCTGCTCGCGCACTGCTGGCCGCTCGTCCGCGACCTGGAGCGCCTGGCCGACTGGGACAAGCGCGCCAACGTCTCGCCGTACGGCTCCGGAGCCCTCGCGGGCTCCACGCTCGGGCTCGACCCGCTGCTCGTCGCGCGCGACCTCGGTTTCGCCGCCAGCTCGGAGAACTCGATCGACGGCACCGCCGCCCGGGACGTGGTGGCGGAGTTCGCGTTCGTCTGCGCCCAGATCGGCGTGGACCTGTCGCGGTTCGCCGAGGAGATCATCCTCTGGAACACGCGCGAGTTCGGCTTCGTCACCCTCGACGACTCGTACTCGACCGGGTCGTCGATCATGCCGCAGAAGAAGAACCCGGACATCGCGGAGCTCACCCGCGGCAAGGCCGGGCGCCTGATCGGCAACCTGACGGGCCTGCTCACCACCCTCAAGGGCCTCCCGCTCGCGTACAACCGCGACCTGCAGGAGGACAAGGAGCCGGTGTTCGACTCTGTGACGACCCTGGAGGTGGTGCTCCCCGCATTCACCGGCATGGTCGCGACGCTCCGCTTCCACACCGACAGGATGGCCGAGCTTGCGCCGCAGGGCTTCTCGCTCGCGACCGATGTGGCCGAGTGGCTGGTCAAGCGGCGCGTCCCGTTCCGGGATGCGCACGAGATCACCGGCAACCTGGTGAAGTTCGCGGAGGAGCGCGGCCTGGAGCTGAGCGACGTCGACGACGCCGGTCTCGCCTCGGTGTCGCCGCTGCTGACCCCGGATGTGCGCGAGGTGCTGACCATCGACGGCTCCGTCGCCAGCCGCGACAACGTGGGAGGAACAGCACCCGTGCGCGTGGCGGAGCAGCTCGCCGCCCTCACCGAGCGGGTGCGCGTGCTGACCTCGGCATTCGTCGCCGCACGACGGGATCTCGGCTGATGAGCGGTTATCGTCCCGACAAGAAGTCTCCGCGCTATCCGTGGATCATCCCGGCGATCGTCGTGGTCGCCGTGCTCGTGATCGTGGTCGGCCTGATCGTCACGCTCGTGGCCGGCGGCCGGATCTTCTGAGCGGCGACCGGACATGACCTCGGGCGGGCAGGGGGCGCTCGCGGACGGGCTCTTCCTGCCCGACCGCGAGTTCTTCCTGGCGTCGTCGCTCGACGTCGCCCCTCGGCTCCTCGGTGGCGTGCTGCGGCACGAGACGCCGGAGGGCGCGGTCTCCCTGCGCATCACCGAGGTCGAGGCGTACATCGGCGACGGCCTCGACCCGGGATCGCACGCCTTCCGCGGCCGCACCAAGCGCAACGCCGTCATGTACGGCGAGCCAGGGCACCTCTACGCGTACTTCACCTACGGGATGCACGTCTGCGCCAACGTCGTCTGCTCGCCGCCTGGAGAGGCCTCGGCTGTGCTGCTGCGCGGCGCAGAGGTGGTGGAGGGCGAGGAGCTGGCGACCCTGCGCCGCTCCGGCCCGACGGCGCGCGTCGTCCCGCGCCGCGACCTGGGACGCGGGCCTGCGCGGCTCGTCGTCGCCGCCGGGATCACCCTCGCCGACGACGGCGCGGACCTGTACGCGCCGCCGTTCTCGCTGCTGTTGCCGCGCATCCCGCTGCCGCACGAGACGGGGCCGCGCACCGGGGTGTCAGGGGCAGGCGGGGGAGCGGCGTTCCCGTGGCGGTACTGGCTGCCGGGGGAACCGTCGGTGTCCGCGTACAAGCGGCACCCGAAGTCGCACGACTAGCCGGCGGCGATCCGGAACAGCGCGGCGCACACGCATGCCCAGACCAGGCTGGTGAGCGTGCCGATGATGAACCGCTCGCGCGCTTCGGCCGCGTCCAGTTCGGTGAAGCGGCCGACGCCCTTGATGGCGACGAGCACGGCGATGGCCTCCGGGAAGCCGGCCATGATCGCGCCGGTCGTCGCGAAGCGTTCGAGGAAGCCGATCGTCGTTCCGCCGCGCAGCACCTCGCGGGTGCCGTCCTGACCGTCGACGCGGTCGGGGACGACGATGCCGCCGTGCACTCCGTCGACGGTGGACCGGGATGCGAGGGCCAGCACCACCTGCGACGCCGGTCCGCCTCCCGCAACACTGAGCGCGATGGCCACGATGCCGATGAGCACCTGGAAGAGCAGGGGAGCGTGCTGGCCGGGCAGGATCACGAGCACCACCGCCAGGGCGAGCAGCCCGGAGGCGACGTAGACCAGCGGACGCCGCGGCGACCGCAGCGTGGCGATCATGCAGCAGAGCGCTGCGATGGCGAGCACCAGCGCGAACGACCAGGCGGCGATCGGGCCGGCAGCGGCGAGGATCGCGGGGTATGGGATGGTCGTCACGCTCTCTCCGTTCTGCGCCCGGCGTCGTGCCCGGCATCGTCGGCACGCGCCACCAGCCTAGTCAGAGCGGGGACGGCGGACTGCTCGACGCGGAGGTTCGCCACCCGCGCCCTGTCGTTGGCCGACTGCGGTGTGATGCCGAGGCGGGCGCCGGCCTCCGCCTGGGTGAGGCCGGTCTCCAGCAGGTCGTAGAGCTCCCAGCCGGCGTCGGAACGTTCCGCCCGGATGGTGAGCAGGAGGTTCATCAGGGCCTCGACGTCCGCTGCGTCCTGCTCGGAGGCTCCGGAGGTTCCGGATGCGACGGACGCGGCTGCGAAGCGGGTGCTGGCGCGCTTCGCCCTGGTGACGGCGTCTCTGGCCGCGACGAACGCATCCCCTGCCGCTTTGCGGGTAGCGTCGGGGAGCGGGGTGCGCACGGCTCCGATGCCCAGGCCGACGCTCCAGGCGCCCCGCCTGGTGAGGTCGAGCACGAGGTCGACGGCCGCGTCCGCCGACGCGGTGAGCGCCTGGAGCTCGTCTCCCGCGTTGCGGTCGACGGGGAGCTCGAGCCGGTCGGCGTAGCGCCCGTTGAGGTCGTCCAGGGCGGAGGCGACGATGTCCGGCCTGTTCCTGCTGTCGACCTGGTCTGCGGTGATGACGTACACGGCGCACTCCTTCCATCAGGGCTGTGAACCTGATGCTGACAATATCAGGCCCACAGACCTGATTCAACCCCGATCAGGCCCACAGCCCTGATCGCTCGCGGCAATCCCGCGGCGGCCCCGCTGATAATCTGAGTGCGTGTCCGACTCCGAAACGCTCAACGCACAGACCAACGATCCGTCCTTCGACGACGTCTGGGATGAGCTGGTGTGGCGCGGGCTCATCCAGGTGTCCACGGATGAAGCAGCGCTCAAACAGCTCCTCGCCGGCGAGCCGGTCACCTATTACTGCGGCTTCGACCCGACAGCGGCCAGCCTGCACCTCGGCAACCTGGTGCAGCTCCTCACCATGCGCAGGCTGCAGCTGGCCGGCCACAAGCCGCTCGGCCTGGTCGGCGGCTCCACCGGCCTGATCGGCGACCCCCGCCCGAGCGCGGAGCGCACGCTGAACACCAAGGAGACGGTCTCCGAGTGGGTCGGCTACCTGCAGGGGCAGGTCTCGCGCTTCCTCAGCGCGGAGGGCGACAACGCTGTGCGGCTGGTCAACAACCTCGACTGGACAGAGCCGCTGTCCGCCATCGACTTCCTCCGCGACATCGGCAAGCACTTCCGCGTCGGCACCATGCTCAAGAAGGACGCCGTCGCCGCGCGCCTCAACTCCGACGAGGGCATCAGCTACACCGAGTTCAGCTACCAGATCCTGCAGGGCCTCGACTACCTGGAGCTGTACCGCGAATACGGCTGCGTGCTGCAGACCGGCGGGAGCGACCAGTGGGGCAACCTCACCAGCGGCACCGATCTGGTCCGCCGCGTCGAGCACGTCTCCGTCCACGCCATCGGCACTCCGCTCATCCTGAACAGCGACGGCACCAAGTTCGGCAAGAGCGAGGGCAACGCCATCTGGCTGGATGCGACGCTCACCAGCCCGTACGCCATGTACCAGTTCTGGCTGAACACGGACGACGCGGATGTTGTCGACCGCCTCAAGGTGTTCACCTTCCTCGGCCGCGCCGAGATCGAGCGCCTCGCCCAGGCCGTCGCCGACGAGCCGTTCAAGCGGGAGGCGCAGCGCACGCTCGCCTTCGAGGTGACCAGCCTGGTGCACGGCACGGAGGCGACGGAAGCTGCGATCGCCGCCGCCCAGGCGCTCTTCGGCCAGGGCGAGCTGACGGCACTGGATGCGTCGACGCTGGAGGCAGCGCTGCGCGAGCTTCCGAACACCACGACGGCACCCACGGCGACCGTCACCCAGTCCCTGGTCGACACCGGCCTCACATCGAGCCTCGGCGAGGCCAGGCGTGCCATCGCGCAGGGCGGCGTCTACGTGAACAACACGAAGGTGGACGACGGAGAGGTGCCGGTCGGCGATCTGGTGCTCCCCGGCAACCTCGTCGTGCTCCGCCGCGGCAAGAAGACGCTCGCCGGCCTGTTCGTCGAGTAGCCGCCCGCCTTGTCGCGTACCGTTGAACCCATGGATGCGACAGACAGGGGTGAAGACGGGCTCGTCTCCCGCCTCGCCGTGATCGAAGAGCAGGCGCTCGCAGCGCGGGCGGAGGCGTACGCGCAGGTGCACGACGAACTGCGCGACCAGCTCGAGGGCGGCGACGTGCAGCGCAATGGCTGACTCCCGTCTCGACGTCGCGCTCGCCGCCAGGGGACTCGCACGGTCGCGCTCGCACGCCGCCACCGTGATCGCCGACGGACTGGTCACGGTGGACGGCGTGCCCGTCACCCGCGCGTCGCACAAGGTGCGGGACGACCAGGTGGTCGAGGTGGCCGGCGCCGACCACTACGTCAGCCGCGGCGCCCACAAGCTGATCGGTGCACTGGATGCGTTCGGCATCGACGTCGCGGGCCGCGTCGCCCTCGACGCCGGAGCATCCACGGGCGGGTTCAGCCAGGTGCTGCTGGAGCGCGGAGCCGCCAGGGTGATCGCCGTGGACGTCGGCCACGGGCAGCTCTCCCCGCTGATCGCGGGCGACGAGCGGCTGGCGTCGTTCGAGGGCGTCAACGTGCGGACGCTCACCGCGAGGGCGCTCGCCGGGCTGGTCGGCGATGAGGTGCGCCCGGATCTCGTGGTCGGGGATCTGTCGTTCATCTCGCTGACCCAGGTGCTGCCTGCGCTCGCGGAGACGGCGGCGGACGGAGCCGACTTCGTGCTGCTGGTGAAGCCGCAGTTCGAGGTGGGCCGCACGGGCATCAAGGAGGGGATCGTGCGCGACGCGGCGCTCCGCTCCGACGCGGTGACGAGCGTGCTCTGGGCCGCGCACGACCTCGGCCTCGGCACGAAGGGCTTCATCGCGTCGCCGATCGCCGGCAGCCAGGGCAACCGCGAATACCTGGTCTGGCTGAGCGCATCCGGGGTCAACCCCACCGAGTGGCTAGCCGAGGTGCAGGCGGTCACCGCGCGCTGACGCTCGGGCACGCGCGAACACGTTGTCCACACCCTGAGAGCTTTCCCCAACCTGCCGCGCGCTCACACAGACGTGCCGAAAACCGACAGAATGGGAAGACCGGATTCCACCACCAGAACGGAGCGTGACGCCAATGGATGCACCCACCAGGTACATCCTCGTCGTCGCGCACACCGGTCGCCAAGATTCTCTCGAAGCAGGGGTGCAGGTCTGCTCCCAGCTGATCGAGGCGGGCGTCGTGCCCGTGCTCAGCGAAGACGAGCGGCGTGACGTCCTCGCCGCCAGGCCGAGCTTCCACGACGTGGCCGTGCTCGGCGTCGACGTGCAGCCGAACGAGCTGGAGCTCGTCATCGTGCTGGGTGGAGACGGCACCATCCTGCGCGCCGCCGAGCTGATCCGTGGATGCTCGGCCCCGCTGCTCGGCATCAACCTCGGCCACGTCGGGTTCCTCGCCGAGAGCGAGAGGGACGACCTCGCGCTGGCCGTCGCGCGCGGCCTCGCCAAGGACTACGAGGTCGAGGAGCGCATGACCCTGTCCGCGCGCGTGAAGCTCGGCAAAGAGGTCGTCTACGAGAGCTGGGCTCTCAACGAGGCCACCGTCGAGAAGGCGAGCCGCGAGCGCATGCTCGAAGTGGTGATCGAGGTCGACGGACGGCCGATGTCGAGCTTCGGCTGCGACGGCGTCGTGATGTCGACGCCGACCGGGTCCACCGCATACTCGTTCTCCGCCGGCGGCCCTGTCGTGTGGCCGGGCGTCGCCGCTCTATTGCTCGTGCCGCTGAGCGCGCACGCCCTCTTCGCACGGCCGCTGGTGGTCGATGCGGACTCCTCGCTCGCCGTCGAGCTGCTCGACAGGACGGGCGGGGCCGGAATCCTCTGGTGCGACGGCCGCCGTGCATACGATCTGCCGCCCGGAGCGCGCGTCGTCGTGCGCAGGTCGCCCATCCCTGTGCGTCTCGCCCGCCTGCATCCCGGCCCGTTCACCGACCGGCTGGTGCACAAGTTCAACCTTCCCGTCACGGGATGGAGGGGGCCGGCCGACCGTGACTGAGAACCGCGGAGGCATCGAGGAGATCTCGATCAAAGACCTGGGTGTCATCGCCGACGCCTCTCTTCCCCTCGGACCGGGCTTCACGGCGATCACCGGCGAGACGGGCGCAGGCAAGACGATGGTGGTCTCCGCGCTCGGGCTGCTGCTCGGAGAGCGGGCGGACACGGGAGCCGTGCGGCTCGGCAGCGCGCAGGCGTGGGTCGAAGGGCGCTGGCGCATCGCGGAGTCGAGTGATGTCGTCGAGCGCGTGCGGGATGCAGGCGGAGATGTCGACCCCGTCGGTGGAGGGGGAGCGGAGCTGGTGCTCACGCGCTCCGTTTCGTCGGAGGGGCGCTCGCGCGCGATCGTCGGGGGCCGCAGCGCTCCGGTGAGCGTGCTCACCGAGCTGGGCGGCCAGCTGGTCGTCGTGCACGGCCAATCCGACCAGATCCGGCTGCGGTCCGCCGTCGCGCAGCGCGAGGCCCTCGATCGGTTCGCCGGTCCCGACTTCGCCGCAGCCGTCGACGCGTACGCCCAGGTCTTCCACCGCTGGCGCGACAACCGCGCCGAGCTGGACGAGCTGGTAGCGGATCAGGACCGGCGCGCCCGTGAGGCCGAAGACCTGCGGATCGCGATGGCCGAGATCGAGGCCGTCGCTCCGCAACCGGGGGAGGACGACGAACTGGCCGAGCGCGCAGAGCGGCTGTCCAACCTCGAAGAACTGCGCCTGGCAGCGGCCAGCGCCCGCGAATTGCTCTCGGCGGAGGAGTCGGAGGGCGCGGATGCGCTCGGTCTCCTCGACAGCGCCAGGAGGCACCTCGAACGCGTCTCCGAGCACGACAGCGCGCTCGTCGCCGTCGCCGAGTCCGTCGCGAACGCCAACTACCTGATCTCCGACGTCGCCGCGCAGCTGTCGACCTATCTGGCGACCCTGGACACCGACGGTGCACGCGAGCTCGAGATCGTGCAGGACAGGCGCGCGGAACTGGCGACCCTCGTGCGCAAGTACGGCCCGACGCTCGCCGACGTGATCGGGGCGCTCGACACCGGAAGCGGCCGCCTGCTCGAACTCGACGGGGACTCCGACAGGATCGAGGAGCTGCGCGCAGAGGTCGAGGCGGACGCCGCCCTCGCCGAGCAGTTGGCGGACGGCCTCAGCGCCCAGCGGCGATCGGCCGCTGAGCGACTGAGCACGGCCGTCTCCGACGAACTGACGGCCCTCGCGATGGCCGACGCGCGCGTGGTGGTCGAGGTCATCCAGCGCGACGAGTTCACGGCCGCGGGCCGCGACCAGGTCTCGATCCTGCTGCAGCCGCACTCCGGCGCGGAGCCGCGGCCGCTCGGCAAGGGCGCATCCGGGGGCGAGCTCTCCCGCGTGATGCTCGCCATCGAGGTCGTCATCGCAGGCACGGACCCCGTGCCCACCTTCATCTTCGACGAGATCGACGCGGGCGTCGGCGGCGCGGCGGCCATCGAGATCGGCCGCAGGCTCGCGAAGCTGGCGGAGACCTCGCAGGTGATCGTCGTCACGCACCTCGCGCAGGTGGCCGCGTTCGCGGGCAACCACCTCACCGTGGTGAAGGGCAGCGACGGCTCGGTCACCGCATCCAGTGTCCGGCAGCTGGGCGGAGACGAGCGCATCGCCGAGATGGCCCGCCTGCTCTCCGGTCTGCCCGACTCCGAGAGCGGACTCGCCCACGCGCGCGAGCTGGTGGAGATGGCGGGAGCGTCGCGGTGATGTCGCGCGCACGGAACGTCCCGAACAGGGTGATAGGATAAAAGCCCGTGGTGGATAAATCAGACGCGGGCATTTCGAACGGCATTACCAAGCACATTTTCGTGACGGGTGGTGTCGTTTCTTCGTTGGGCAAGGGTCTTACGGCCGCTAGCCTCGGCAACCTTCTCACTGCTCGCGGCCTTCGCGTCGTGATGCAGAAACTCGATCCGTACCTCAACGTCGACCCTGGAACGATGAACCCGTTCCAGCACGGCGAGGTGTTCGTCACAGACGACGGTGCGGAGACCGACCTCGACATCGGGCACTACGAGCGGTTCCTCGACATCAACCTCGGCCAGTCGGCCAACGTGACCACGGGACAGATCTACTCCAACGTGATCGCCAAGGAGCGCCGGGGCGAATACCTCGGCGACACGGTGCAGGTCATCCCGCACATCACCGACGAGATCAAGCGCAGGATGCGTCTCCAGGCCCAGCCTGGGCCGGACGGCGAGCTGGCCCCGGACGTCATCATCACCGAGATCGGCGGAACGGTCGGCGACATCGAGTCCCAGCCGTTCATCGAGTCGGCCAGGCAGGTGCGCCACGAGCTCGGCCGCAAGAACTGCTTCTTCGTGCACGTCTCCCTGGTGCCGTTCATGAACGCCTCCGGCGAGCAGAAGACCAAGCCGACCCAGCACTCCGTCGCCGCCCTCCGCTCCATCGGCATCCAGCCGGATGCGCTGGTCCTCCGCAGCGACCGCCCGGTCTCCGAGTCGAACAAGCGCAAGATCGCGCTGATGTGCGACGTCGACGAGAGCGCAGTGGTCAACGCCGTCGACGTGCCGAGCATCTACGACATCCCGACGATGCTGCACGACCAGGGCCTCGACGCGTACATCATCGACCAGCTCGGCCTCGACAAGGCCGACGAGGTCAACTGGGACGGCTGGAGCGAGCTGCTCGACGCCGTCCACGACCCCAAGCACGAGGTCACCATCGGCCTGGTCGGCAAATACATCGACCTCCCGGATGCGTACCTCTCGGTCACCGAGGCGCTGCGCGCAGGCGGTTTCGCGCACAACACCAAGGTGCACCTCAAGTGGATCGCCTCCGACGAGTGCCAGACCCCCGAGGGCGCGGCGGCTCAGCTGAGCGACGTGGATGCGATCTGCGTGCCCGGCGGGTTCGGCGTGCGCGGCATCGAGGGCAAGCTCGGCGCGCTGCGGTTCGCCCGTGAGAACGCCATCCCGGCCCTCGGCCTGTGCCTCGGTCTGCAGTGCATGGTCATCGAGTACGCCCGCAACGAGGCCGGTCTCGGCGGAGCGTCGTCGTCGGAGTTCGACCCGGACACCGAGTTCCCCGTCATCGCGACGATGGCGGAGCAGGTGGAGATCATCGCGGGCGGCGACCTGGGCGGCACCATGCGCCTCGGCCTCTACCCGGCACTCCTCGCCGACGGCTCCATCGTCTCGGAGCTCTACGGTGCGCCCGAGGCGTCTGAGCGTCACCGCCACCGCTACGAGGTGAACAACAACTACCGCGAGCAGATCGCGGACGCCGGCCTGTGGTTCTCCGGAACGTCGCCGGACGGTCACCTGGTCGAGTACGTCGAGCTTCCGCGCGACGTGCACCCGTTCTACGTCGGCACCCAGGCGCATCCCGAGCTGCGGTCGCGCCCGAACCGTGCGCACCCGCTGTTCCGCGGGCTCGTCGGTGCCGCCCTCGAACGGCAGAAGGCCAGCATGCTGTTCGAAGTCGCCGCGGACGCCTGATGGCGGCGGAGCTGACGGACGACCCGTTCTCGCCGGAGGTCGTCTCCTCGCGGACGGTCTTCTCCGGCCGGGTGTGGGACGTGCGGCACGAGACGTTCCGCTACAACGGCGACGAGATCGGCCGCGACTTCGTCGACCACACGGGTGCCGTCGCCGTCCTCGCTCTGGACGACGACGGCCGGGTGCTGCTCATCAAGCAGTACCGGCACCCCGTGCGGCACCGCGACTGGGAGATCCCGGCCGGTCTGCTCGACGTGCGCGGCGAGCATCCACTGGATGCCGCCAAGCGCGAGCTGGCAGAGGAAGCCGACTTCCAGGCCGACCAGTGGAACGTGCTCTCCGAGTTCTACACCAGCCCGGGCGGGAGCGACGAGGCGATCAGGATCTACCTCGCCCGCGGGCTGCGGCCGACCGCTGAGGCGTTCGACCGCTTCGACGAGGAGGCGGACATCGAGGTGCGCTGGGTGCCGCTCGACGAGGCGGTGGATGCTGTGCTCGCCCGCCGCATCCAGAACCCGTCGCTGACCATCGGCGTGCTGGCTGCGCACATCGGACGGCAGAGCGGCTGGTCGCAGCTGGGCGCGGCCGACCTGCCGTGGCTGCGGCACCCGAAGCTCGAGGCATGACCGTCGAGGCGGCCGCCGACTCGTATCTGCGGCACGTCTCGATCGAGCGCGGGCTGTCGGCGAACACCGTCGCCGCGTACCGGCGCGACCTCGGCCTGTACACGCAGTGGCTGGCCGAGCAGCAGGTGACGGCCCCCGCGGAGATCACGACGCCGATGATCTCCGCGTTCACGCTCCACCTCGGTTCGCGCGCCGAGTCCCCGCTGACCTCGTCGTCGCTCGCCAGGGTGCTGTCCACGGTCCGCGGCTTCCACCGCTTCCTGCTCGACGAGGGCGTCGTCGAGCGGGACGTGGCGCACGAGGTGAAGCCGCCGAAGCTGGCCAGCCGCCTGCCGAAGGCGATCAGCGTCGACCAGGTCTCGGCGCTGCTCGCCGCGACGGACGGCGACAGCATCGCCTCGCTCAGGGACAAGGCGCTGCTCGAACTGCTCTACGCGACGGGCGCGCGCGTCAGCGAGGCGGTGAACCTCAACGTGGACGACGTGATCGACGACGACATCGTTCGCCTCACCGGCAAGGGCAGCAAGCAGCGCATCGTGCCGCTCGGCAGCTACGCCAGGGCGGCGATCGACACCTACCTGGTGCGCGCGCGCCCCACCCTCTCGCTGAAGGGCAGGGCGACGCCCGCCCTCTTCCTCGGGATGCGCGGGGCCAGGCTGTCCCGCCAGAACGCCTGGCTGATCATCCGGGCGGCCGCAGAGCGTGCGCAGCTCGGCGTCGAGGTCTCCCCGCACACGCTGCGCCACTCGTTCGCCACGCACCTGCTCGCCGGGGGAGCGGACGTGCGTGTCGTGCAGGAGCTTCTCGGCCACTCTTCGGTGGCGACGACGCAGATCTACACGCTCGTCACCGCTGACACCCTCCGCGACGTCTACACCTCGGCCCACCCCCGCGCCCGCTGACCCGCGCCCGCTGACCCTGGCCCCGCCGCCGCGCGGCGGTGCGCCCCGCGAGATGGGGGTTGCGTCGGTAGGATGGGCAACTGACGTAAGTCAGCGACAAAGGGACGAGGAACACGCAGGTGACGCGCAACGACGAGGTCAGAACCCAGCTTCCGGGCATGGATGACGCATCGCTCGCCGTGCCGCTCGGACCCACCGGCCGCCCGCTGCGGCCGTTCCCTGTGCCTCCCGCGCTGAAGGGTCACGGACCCGCGCGCATCATCGCCCTGTGCAACCAGAAGGGCGGCGTCGGCAAGACGACGACGAGTATCAACCTGGGGGCGACCCTGGCCGAGTACGGCCGCAGGGTGCTCGCGATCGACTTCGACCCCCAGGGTGCACTGTCCGCCGGTCTCGGCGCGCAGACCCACGACGTCACCACCATCTACGACCTCCTGCTCTCACGCTCGAAGGACCCGGCGGAGGCGATCCAGAAGACCGGCGTCCCCGGGCTCGACATCATCCCGGCCAACATCGACCTGTCCGCTGCGGAGGTGCATCTCGTCAACGAGGTCGCGCGCGAGCAGATCCTCGCCAGTGTGCTGCGCAAGGTGAGCGGCGACTACGACGTCATCCTGATCGACTGCCAGCCGTCGCTCGGCATCCTCACGGTGAACGCGCTGACCGCTGCACACGGGGTGCTCATCCCGCTGGAGTGCGAGTACTTCGCGCTACGCGGTGTCGCCCTGCTGATCGAGACGATCGACAAGGTGCGCGAGCGCCTCAACCCGGCCATCGAGCTGGACGGCATCCTGGCCACGATGTACGACTCCCGCACGCTGCACTCCCGCGAGGTCCTGGAGCGCGTGGTCGACGCGTTCGGCGACCGGGTGCTCGAGACGGTCATCTCGCGCACGGTCAAGTTCCCGGATGCGTCCGTGGCCGCCACCCCGATCACCCAGTTCGCTCCGGAGCACTCCGCGGCCGAGGCGTACCGCCAGCTCGCGAGGGAACTGATCGCGCGTGGTGCCGTCGCCTAGCCCTGCCGGCGAGGAGACCCAGCAGCCGGCGACGTTCCGTGTCGCGCTCGGCGACTTCGAGGGCCCGTTCGATCTGCTGCTGTCGCTCATCACCAAGCACGAGCTCGACATCACCGCGATCTCGCTGAGCCGCGTGACGGACGAGTTCATCGCCTACCTGCGCGCGCTCGACTCCGCGGACAGCCTCGACGAAGCGAGCGAGTTCCTGCTCGTCGCCGCGACGCTGCTCGACCTCAAGGTGGCCGGCCTCCTCCCGCAGGGCGAGCTGGTGGATGCGGAGGACGTCGCCCTGCTGGAGGCCCGCGACCTGCTGTTCGCGCGGCTGCTGCAGTACCGCGCGTTCAAGGAGGCGTCCGCGTGGTTCCAGAGCGGCATGGAGGCGGAGGCGACCAGGCACACGCGCAGCGTCCGCCTGGAGGACAAGTACCGGCAGCGCACACCGGAGCTGGTGTGGACGCTGACCGCGGAGGACTTCGCGGCCATCGCGACGCTCGCGCTCACGCCCAGGGAGATCCCGGTGGTCGGGCTCGACCACCTGCACGCCCCGCTGGTGAGCATCCGGGAGCAGGCGGCGCTCGTGGTCGGGATGCTGCGATCCGGAGAGACCGTGACGTTCCGGCAGCTGGTGGCCGGCGCCGACCTCAAGGGGGTCGTGATCGCGCGGTTCCTCGCGGTGCTGGAACTGTATCGCCACGCGGCGATCGCGTTCGAGCAGCTCGAACCACTCGGTGAGCTGACGCTCCGCTGGACGGCGGAGCACTGGTCGGAGGAGAATCTGTCGAATTTGGGAGCGGACTATGACGGTTGACGACGTGGACACGGCGACACAGGACGAGGCACGGCCCGCTCTGCCGGAGGGCGTCGCCATCGAGCGCGCCCTCGAAGCGATCCTGATGGTGGCCGACGAGCCGATGAGCGTCGTCACCCTCGCCACCGCCGTCGGCGCACCCGTCAAGCGCGTCCGGGCAGCAGTGGATGCGCTGGTCGCCGACTTCGACGGAGTAGACGGAGGAACGCGCCGCGGTTTCGAGCTGCGCGAGGTCGGGGGAGGATGGCGCATCTACGTGCGGCCGGAGTTCGACCCCGTCGTCGCCGACTACGTGCTCGCCCAGAACCCCACCAAGCTCTCCCAGGCCGCTCTGGAGACGCTCGCCGTGATCGCATACAAGCAGCCGATCAGCCGCGGTGCCATCGCCTCCATCCGGGCGGTGAACGTCGACTCCGTCGTGCGCACGCTGCTTGGCCGCGGCCTGATCACGGAGATGTTCACCGACAGCGAGACCGGCGCCATCAACTACGGCACCACGGAGCTCCTGCTCACCCAGCTCGGCATCAACTCGATCGACGAGCTTCCCAAGATCTCCCCGCTGCTGGCGGACGGAACGGATGGATTCGACGGCGATGTCCGCTAAAGACGCTAGAGACTACAGAGACGACAAGAAGACGCACCCGCAGCAGGCGGACGGCAGCCCGGAGGGGGAGCGGCTGCAGAAGGTGATGGCCGCCGCGGGGGTGGCATCCCGCCGGGTCTCCGAAGACCTGATCGCGGCCGGCAGGGTCACCGTGAACGGCGACGTCGTCACCGAGCTCGGCCGCAGGATCGACCCGCTCACCGACCTGGTCGCGGTCGACGGCTCCGCCGTGCAGCTGGACACCTCGCGCCGCTACGTAATGCTGAACAAGCCCGTCGGCGTCGTCAGCTCCATGCGCGACGAGCAGGGACGCCCCGATCTGTCCCGGTTCACCGCCGACTATCCCGAGCGCCTGTTCAACGTCGGGCGCCTGGATGCCGAGACCTCCGGCCTGCTCATCCTCACGAACGACGGGGAGCTCGCGCACGTGCTCGCCCACCCCAGCTTCGGCGTGACCAAGACGTACATCGCGCGTGTGCGCGGCGTCGTCACCCCGCAGACCATCGCGACGCTCACCCGCGGGGTCGAGCTGGAGGACGGCCCCATCGCCGCAGACAAGGCGCGACTGCTCGAACGCAGCTCGTCCGCGAAGGACAGCCTCGTCGAGCTGACCCTGCACTCCGGCCGCAACCGGATCGTGCGGCGCATGATGGCCGAGGTCGGTCACCCGGTGATCGAGCTGGTCAGGCGCCAGTTCGGACCTCTGCACCTCGGCACGCTCCGGGTGGGCCAGATGCGCGACCTGACTAAGGTGGAACTCGGCCAGCTGCTGACGATCTCCCGCCAGAAAGACACGAAGTGAACGACACCGCCTCCCGGCTCACCGGACCCGTCCGTGTGGTCGGCGCCGGGCTCCTCGGCGCCTCGGTCGGGCTCGGGCTGCGCGCCCGCGGCGTCGATGTGCTGCTTGCAGACGCGTCACCGGCGCACCTCCGGCTCGCGGCCGACTACGGAGCAGGGCGTCCGGACGACGGCGCGGCCGAGCCGGCGCTGATCGTCGTGGCCGTTCCGCCGGACCTGGTGGCGTCCGTGGTGCTGGCGGAGCTCGCCGCGCATCCGGATGCGGTCGTCACCGATGTGGCGAGCGTGAAGGTCGCCCCGCTGTCCGAGCTGGAGGCGTCCGGGGCCGACCTGTCCCGTTACGTCGGCTCGCATCCACTGGCCGGACGGGAGCGCGGAGGGCCGTCGTCTGCACGTGCCGACCTGTTCGTCGGCCGTCCGTGGGTGGTCTGCGCCCGCCCGGAGAACGACAGGGCCGCCGTCTCCCTCGTGGAGGCGCTACTGCTCGACCTCGGTGCGACGCCGGTCGAGATGGGAACGACGGAGCACGACGCGGCCGTCGCGCTGGTCTCGCACACCCCGCAGATCGTCGCGAGCCTGATGGCGAAGCGCCTCTCCGGATCGACGGACGCCGCCCTCGCCCTCGCCGGTCAGGGATTGCGCGACGTGACGCGCATCGCGGGCAGCGAGCCGGAACTCTGGGTGCAGATCCTCGGAGCGAACGCCCCGGCCATCGTGGAGATCCTGCACGCGTACCGCGACGACCTGGACAGGATGCTCGTGGCGCTCGGCGACGTCGACGCCTCCGGGGCCAGGCGCACCATCGCGGAGGAGATCGCGGGCGGAAACGTCGGCGTCTCGCGCCTGCCGGGCAAGCACGGTCAGGACAAGCGGTACACCTCGATCGTCGTCATGGTCGACGACCGCCCCGGCGAGCTCGGCCGGCTGTTCACCGAGCTGGGCGAGATCGGCGTGAACCTGGAAGACCTGCGGCTCGAGCACTCGCCGGGCGCGCAGGTGGGGCTCGCGGAGATCGCCGTGCTGCCCGAGGTGCTGCAGCGCACCATCGACGACCTGACAGCCAGAGGATGGAGGATCGCCGGATGAGCGCGACCGAACAGCAGCAGAGGCAGCAGACCCCGACGGTCGTCGCCGTCGACGGCCCGGCGGGGAGCGGCAAGTCGAGCGTCAGCAAGGCGGCAGCGCGCGAGCTCGGATACGCCTACCTCGACACCGGGGCCGCATACCGGGCGCTCAGCTGGTTCGTGGTCGCGAGGAAGCTCGATCCCACCGACTCGGCAGCCGTCGTGGATGCGCTGCCCGACTTCGACTACCGCATCGGCACCGACCCGGACACGTACCACGTGTTCGTCGGCGACCACGACGTGACGGACGCCATCCGGGAGCCGGAGGTGTCCGCCGTCGTCAGCGCCATCGCGCGCGTTCCGGAGGTGCGCACGTTCCTCACCGAGCTGTTCCGGCGCATCATGCGCGGCACGGACAAGCCGGGCATCGTGGTCGAGGGAAGGGACATCACGACGGTGGTGGCCCCGGATGCTCCCGTGCGCATCCTGCTGACTGCCAGCGAAGCCGCTAGAATAGCCAGGCGTTCCGCGGAACTCGTCGGCCACTCCGCCGCCCATGTCGGTGAGCAGCTGCACCGCCGCGACCTGGCTGACTCCCGGGTCGTCGACTTCATGAACGCCGCCGACGGTGTGACCACCGTCGATTCAACCGATCTCGACTTCGAGCAGACCGTGGCCGCGGTCATCGACGTCGTACAGACCGAAATCCGGAAAGGCGCCTGACGCGCATGTCTGACAAAGAACTTGAGGAGCCCCAGGGAGCCGACGACCTCGTCGAGCGTCTCTCCGGGCTCGACGAGGAGCTGGCGACGCAGCGCGCCGCCGCCCTCCGCAGCGGGCTGGACGACTACGAGCTGGACGAGGGCGACCTCGACATCCTCGAGACCGCCAGCGAAGATCCCGACGCGATCACCTACCTGCCTGCTCTGCCCGTGCTCGCCATCGTCGGCCGCCCCAACGTGGGCAAGTCGGCGCTGGTCAACCGCATCCTGGGCCGTCGTGAGGCCGTCGTGGAGGACACCCCCGGTGTCACCCGCGACCGCGTCTCGTACCAGGCGGAGTGGAACGGCCGCCGGTTCACCATCGTGGACACCGGAGGCTGGGAGCCGGACGCCAAGGGCATCGACGCCTCCGTCGCCGCCCAGGCCGAGGTCGCGATCGACCTCGCGGACGCCGTGCTGTTCGTGGTCGACGCGAACGTGGGCGCCACCGCGACGGACGAGCACGTCGTCCGGATGCTGCGCAAGACCAAGAAGCCGGTCTTCCTCGCGGCCAACAAGGTCGACGACCTCCGCCAGGAGCCGCACGCCACCGAACTGTGGTCGCTCGGCCTCGGCGAGCCCCGCCCGGTCTCCGCACTGCACGGCCGCGGCGTCGCCGACCTGCTCGACGACATCCTGAAGAAGCTGCCCGAGGTCTCCGCCGTCGCCAAGCAGGAGGTCGGCGGTCCGCGTCGTGTCGCGATCGTCGGGCGCCCGAACGTCGGCAAGTCGTCGCTGCTCAACAAGGCGGCAGGCGAAGAGCGCGTCGTCGTCAACGAGCTGGCCGGCACCACCCGCGACCCGGTGGACGAGCAGGTCGAGATCGCCGGCAAGGTGTGGCGCTTCGTCGACACCGCCGGCATCCGCCGCCGCGTGCACCTGCAGCAGGGCGCAGACTTCTACGCCTCGCTGCGCACATCCACCGCGTTGGAGAAGGCGGAGGTCGCCGTCGTCGTGCTCGACGTGTCCGAGCCGATCAGCGAGCAGGACGTGCGGATCATCGACCTCGTGCTCGAGTCCGGCCGCGCGCTGGTGCTCGCGTTCAACAAGTGGGATCTGCTCGACGACGACCGCCGCCGCTACCTGGAGCGCGAGATCGAGCAGGACCTCGCCCACGTCTCCTGGGCGCCGCGCGTCAACATCTCTGCGCGCACCGGACGCCACCTGGAGAAGCTGGTCCCCGCCCTGGAGCTCGCGCTCGAGTCGTGGGACACGCGCATCCCGACCGGCAAGTTCAACGCCTTCCTCGCCGAGCTCACGGCGGCGCACCCGCACCCCGTGCGTGGCGGGAAGCAGCCGCGCATCCTGTTCGGCACGCAGGCGTCGAGCCGTCCGCCGACATTCGTGGTGTTCACCACCGGCTTCCTCGACCCCGGCTACCGCCGATACATCATCCGCCGCCTGCGCGAGATCTACGGTTTCGAGGGCACACCGATCACGCTCAACATGCGCGTGCGCGAGAAGCGCAAGCGCTAGCCTCGCTCGCTCGCTCCGCTCACGCGGAACCCCGCCGCGACACGCCGCCGGTTTCTCCGCTCCAACGGACAAACCGGCGGCGTTCGCGCATCCCTCCGCTTGAACGGAGTCCCCGGATGCGCTGAGCGCGTCTCCGTTCGAGCGGAGTTCGGCGCCGATCTGGCCGGTTTCTCCGCACGAACGGACAAACCGGCGGCGTGTCTCCCCGCTTCTCCGCGTCAGCGGAGCCGGCTCCGCGGCCGGCTAAAGCACGTCGCTGACGGCGAAGCGGCCGGCTGCTGCCGCTTCGCCGAGCGCCTCGAAGTCGGCGAGCGACTGGTCGGCGTACGCCATCGACCAGGCCGTCACCGCGCGCGGCAGCGCGTCGCCGCTGCCGATGTACCCGGCGACGAACGCGCTGCTCGGGCTGCGTGAGTGCGCCCGGGAGAGGATCGTCGCACAGGTGCGGACGTAGTCGTCGAACGGCTCGTCCGGCATGGTCGGGATGTCGAACGACAGGTTCCTGTCCCGGAACTGACGCACGTAGAAGCCGAACCCCTCGAAGTTGACGTAGCCGAGGAACGGGTCGGAGACCGCCTGCAGGATGCGCTGGCTCGCCGTGACCCGGTAGCCGTGGTGCGCGGCGAGGGTCGCCCTGTCGATCCCGGCCACGTCGTACTCCGGCACACCGCCGAACTCGTGCAGCACCGACTGGGTCGCCTCCTTCACCTGCAACACGAGCGGTTCGCCGCGCGGCCCGGTGAGCACCACGATGAAGCATCGCGTTCCGACGCTGCCGACGCCAACCACGCGGCGCGCGATGTCGGTGACGGTGTGCTGGTCGAGCAGCAGCGCGATGTCGGGGGAGACGGTGCGGCTGTACTGCGCGAGCACTTCGCCGACGCTGTCCTCGATCTCCGCGGGGACGTGCGTGAGTCTCGGCGGGTTCTCGACGATCCGGCGGGAGCCGTCCTCCGCCAGCTCGGTGATGCGTGAGACGACGTGGGCGGAGGTGCGCTTCTCGGCGGAGGCGACGGCCTTCTTCACCAGCCGCTGTGTCTCCTTCCCGTACTGGCGCCCGCCCCGGATGACCGCCGCCTCGAAGAAACGCTGCGTCACGTCGAGCCCGAGGGAGGTCCGCAGCCCGTCCCTGTATGCGATCGCGGAGCGCAGCGCAGACTCCTCCGCAGCGGCGTCGGTCGCCCCGCGGCCGCGCGCCGCGATGACGACGCTGGTGACCAGGCGCTTGAGGTCCCACTCCCAGGGCGCGATGGTCGCCTCGTCGAAGTCGTTGAGGTCGAACACCATCCGGCGTTCCGGCGAAGCGAAGATGCCGAAGTTGGCGATGTGCGCGTCGCCGCAGGCCACCACGTTCGCTCCGGATGCTGCCCCGTCGGCGAGGTCGGCGGCCTGCAGCGCCGCGGTTCCCCGGTAGAAGGCGAACGGATCCTGCAGCATCCTTGCGGTGCGCAGCGGCACCAGGTTCGGCAGGCGGCTCGCGTTCTGCTGCTCGAGGATCGCGAGGGGGTCGCGCCGCGCATCCGGCGTGTACTCGGCGTGCGCCGACCGCGGGATGCGGGCTCTCGCATCCTTGCCGAGCTGGTACTGATCCCGGTCGCTGGCAACCGGTTCGTGGTCGTAACGCAGACGACCCGCGACACTGTCCATGGCGTAACAGTAGCCCCGTGCCTGAAATCTCACCACAACGGGGGGTTTGTACCCCGGCTTGTCCTCACTATTGTGGACAACGAGAGCTACCCGACCGCGCGACCCGAAAGCGCGGGCTCTCTGAGAATCAAGGACGCATACCCGATCATGAGTTCTACAAGTTCATATTCCCCTGCCCGGAAACGCCAGTGGGGCGCAGAGCGCCGCACCGAGCCGCTCCCGACCGTCCACCCGAAGCCCTCGGACCGCAAGGTCACCTGGAGCCGTGTCGCCATCGTCGCGACCGTGCTCTTCTGGGCCATCTACGTCGTCACCACCATTATCCGCCAGTTCCTCGTGCTCGGCACGCAGGACTTCCGGTTCACGATGGAGGCGATCGGCTACCTGATCGTCGTCACCTTCCTGACCTTCTCCGCTCTGATGTACCTGGTCGCCCGCCAGGGTGCGCTGCAGCGGTTCCAGAAGCACGTGCGGGTTCCCCGCGCGGAGCTGGACAGGCACTTCGCCGAGAACCAGCCGTCCATCACGGTCCTGGTGCCCTCGTACGCCGAGGAGCCGGAGGTCGTGCGCATGACGCTGCTCTCCGCCGCCCTGCAGGAGTTCCCGTCGATGCGCGTCGTGCTGCTGCTCGACGACAACCCCAACCCGAAGGATCCAGCCGTCGCGGAGAGGCTCAACGCCACCCGCGCCCTCGGCACGGACATCGCGGCGCTGCTCGCCGAGCCGCGCACCCGCTTCAGCGACGCGCTGCTGCACTACGAGCTGACCGAGACCGGCGCGTTCGCCTCCGAGTCCGACACCCTCGACCTCGCGGCGCACTACACCTGGGCCGCGCAGTGGCTGCACGACCAGGCGGACGCCCACGGCGTCGAAGACCACGTCGACCTGTTCTTCGCCGACCAGGTGCTCCGCGCCCTCGGCGACGAGCTGGTGCTCACCGCGCAGGCCGTCGAGGCCGCCGTCGAGGAGGGCGCAGCCCTGTCCTCCGAGCGCGTCGCGCAGCTCTACCGCCGCCTGGCCTGGACGTTCGACGCCGAGCTGGACGTGTTCGAGCGCAAGCAGTGGGCATCCCTGTCCCACGAGGCGAACAAGGCGATGAACCTCAACGCGTACATCGGCCTGATGGGCGGAACGTACCGCGTCGAGGAGACGCCGGACGGCCCCATCCTGACCCCGGTGTCCTCGCGCCGCCCCGGTGACATCGTCATCCCGGACAGCGACTTCCTGCTCACGCTCGACGCGGACTCGATCCTGCTCCGCGAGTACTGCCTCCGTCTCACCTACCTGCTGCAGCAGCCGGACAACGCCCGCGTCGCCGTGACGCAGACGCCGTACTCCTCCTTCCGTGGGGCAGGCACGCGCATCGAGCGCCTCGCCGGTGCGACCACCGACATCCAGCACATCCTGCACCAGGGGATGAGCTTCTACGGCGCCACCTTCTGGGTGGGTGCGAACGCGGTCATCCGCAAGCGCGCCATCGAGGACATCGTGGAGACCGAGTTCGTCGGCGGCTTCGAGGTGCGCCGCTACGTCCAGGACCGCACGGTCATCGAGGACACCGAGTCGAGCATCGACCTCGGCACCCACGGCTGGACGCTCGTGAACTACCCGGAGCGCCTCAGCTACTCCGCCACCCCGCCCGACTTCGGCTCGCTCATCGTGCAGCGCCGCCGCTGGGCGAACGGCGGACTCCTCATTCTGCCGAAGCTGTGGCGTCAGCTGCGCGAGCGCAAGCGCCGCGGCGAGGTCATCTCGCGCACGGAACTGCTGCTGCGCGTGAACTACATGGCGTCGATCGCCTGGGCAAGCTTCGGCCTGATCTTCCTGCTCGCGTACCCGTACGACGGCCGCCTGCTCAGCCCTGTCGTGCTGCTCGCAGCGCTGCCGTACTTCATCGCGATGGCCAGCGACCTGCGCTACGCCGGATACAAGGCCACCGATGTGCTCCGCATCTACGGGTTCAACCTGATCCTGCTGCCGGTGAACCTGGCCGGCGTTCTCAAGTCGCTCCAGCAGTCGCTGACCGGCAAGAAGATCCCGTTCGTCCGCACCCCGAAGGTCAAGAACCGCACGGCATCTCCGCTGCTCTACGTCATCACGCCGTTCCTGATCGTCGCGTTCTCGGCCTTCACCCTGTGGCGTGACGTGAACGCGCAGAACTGGGGCAACGCCGCGTTCGCCGCCTTCAACGCGACCCTCGCCATCTGGGCGATCGTCAGCTACATCGGTGTCGGCAACGCGATCGTCGACATCTGGCTCGGCCTCACCAAGCCGCTGTACGTGGAGCGGAACCGCAAGGCCGCAGCGACGTCGACGGCCCCCGCCGCCGACGTGATCGACTGGCGCTCCGTGCTCTACCACGGCCACACCGGCGGCGACCTGCCGCACGTGGAGCGCATCGCCCTCCCGGCCGCCGAGACCGAGAAGCAGGCCGCCTGATGGGGAGGAAGAACACGCCGAAGACCCAGGCTCCTGCCGAGCAGGCTCCGGATGCGCAGTCCCCGTCGGCCGGACACGCCGACGGCGGCCGCCGCCTCTCGCCCCTCCGGGTGGTCGGCGCAGCGCTCGTCGCCGCCGTCGTGGTCAGCGTCGGTGTCGTCGGGTTCCAGTGGTGGAGTGCGAAGGCCGCCGTGGAGGCGCAGCCCTGGTTCGCGTCGTACGTCGACGTGACCGCCACCCCGCGGTTCGCGTTCGAGAACCTCGGCAGCACGAAGAACAAGGACGCCGTCCTCTCGTTCATCGTGGCCGACTCCTCCTCGGCATGCACCCCGTCGTGGGGCAACGCGTACACGCTCGACCAGGCGCGGGGCTCCCTCGATCTCGATCGCCGCATCGCCAGGCTGCAGCAGCAGGGCGGGACCGTCGCCGTGTCGTTCGGCGGCCAGCTGAACGACGAGCTCGCTGTCGCCTGCACCGACGCCACCAAGCTGAAGGCCGCGTACGCCGCGGTCATCGACCGCTACAAGATCGGCACGATCGACCTCGACCTGGAGGGCGACGGCCTGGCGGACTCCGACGCGAACGCGCGCCGCGCATCCACCATCGCTGCCCTGCAGAAGGAGCGCAGGGCGGAGGGCAAGAGCCTCGCCGTCTGGCTGACGCTGCCCGCCTCTCCGACCGGGCTCACCAGCCAGGGCACGGACGCGGTCGCCGCCATGCTCAAGGCCAAGGTCGACATCGCGGGCGTCAACGCCATGACGATGGACTTCGGCGACGCCAAGAAGGCCAAGCAGTCGATGTCCGACGCCGCACAGGATGCGGTCACCGCCACCCAGCGCCAGCTCGGCATCCTCTACGACCGCGCCAAACTGCACCAGTCGGACCCGAGCCTGTGGTCGAAGGTCGGCGCCACCCCGATGATCGGCCAGAACGATGTCGAGAAGGAGGTCTTCTCGCTCGCGGATGCCAAGTCGTTCAACGCGTGGGCCGTCTCCACGGGCGTCGGCCGGATGTCGATGTGGTCGGCGAACCGCGACAAGACCTGCGGGTCGAACTACGTGGACACCTCCGTCGTCTCGGACGCGTGCAGCGGCGTGAAGCAGGGCAAGCAGACCTTCGCCGGGCTGCTGTCCAAGGGATTCGACGGGCACATCTCGCTCGGCGAGGCCGCCGTCACCACGCCGGAGCCGGTCTCGACCGCCGCCAAGGACGACCCCGCCACCTCGCCGTACGCGATCTGGACCACGTCCCACTCCTACCTCAAGGGCACCAAGGTGGTCTGGCACCACAACGTCTACGTCGCCAAGTGGTGGACGAAGGGCGACATGCCGGACGACCCGGTGCTGAACGCGTGGGAGACGCCGTGGGAGCTGGTCGGCCCCGTGCTGCCGGGCGAGACGCCCATCCCGCAGCCCACCGTCCCGGCCGGCACGTACCCGGAGTGGACGGGCACCGCGCAGTTCGACAAGGGCGCCCGCGTGCTCTTCGACGGCGTGCCGTTCGAGGCCAAGTGGTGGACCCAGGGCGACAGCCCGGAGGCCGCGAGCGCCAACCCGGACGCGTCCCCGTGGGCTCCGCTCACGCAGGACGAGATCGACACGATTCTGGGCGGCGGCACCGCCGCCCAGTGAGACTCGGCGGCGGGATGCAGATTCCCCCCTGAACGCATCCCGTCGCCGACCAGACCCGGACTCCCGCTGCGGGGCGGAGAGTTCTGGGCATCCAGTGGATGCGGCACACTGTCGGGTCGCATCCACTGGCGCGTCGTGCCGGCGAGCACCGGGCGGACTTTCGGGTAGCGAGCCCGGGAGTGTTCGCCGGCACGTTCGCATACCGCCTGTGAGTATCGTTGAGTCGACAAGGAGGGTGACGTGACGCGTGTGACGATCGCCGGGCTGGCGGCCCAGCTGAAGCTCTCCAAGGCGTCGGTCTCCTACGCCCTCAACGGCCAGCCGGGTGTCAGCGACGAGACCCGCAGGAGGGTCCTCGACCTCGCGGCCGACCTCGGCTGGCACCCGAGCGCGAGCGCCCGCGCCCTGTCGCGCTCCCGCACGGACGCGATCGGCATCGTGCTGCGCCGCGACCCCAGCCTGCTCGGCACGGAACCGTTCTACATGAGCCTGCTCGCCGGCGTCGAGAGCGTGCTCGCGGAGACCGACCAGGCGCTCATGCTCCGGATGGTCGGCACCGGCGTCGGGCAGGACCTCGAGACCTACCGGCGCTGGAGCGCCCAGGGCAGGGTCGACGGCGTGATGCTGTTCGACATCGGGGTCAACGACCCGCGGCCGGCCCTCCTCGACCAGCTCGGCCTCGACTACGTGATGCACGGCAACCGGGACGACATCGCGCCAGGTCACGTGCTCGTCTACGACCCGCCGGCCGAGTCCGCGCTCATCGTCGGGCACCTGGCGCGGCTCGGCCACCGCACGGTGCTGCACGTCACCGGTCCGCGGGAGTTCGAGCACGAGGGCGACAGGGCGACCTCCATCGAGGTCGAGGCGTTCGCGCGCGGCATCGGGACGGTGTTCGCCGAGTCGGACTACTCGTCGGAGGCGGGGGAGCGGCTCGTCGTCGAGCACCTGGCCGCGGACCCGGGCATCACCGCGGTCGTCACCTCGAACGACGTGCTCGCGCTGGGAGCAGCCGCCGCCTTCGGCAGGCTCGGGCGCGACGACGTCGCCCTGGTCAGCTGGGACGACTCCTTCATGTGCCGCCTGGGCTCCCGCCCGATCACCGCGCTCGCGCGGTTCCCGGAGGAGCAGGGCAGGCGCGCCACCCGGATGCTGCTGGATGCGCTGGCCGGCATGCCCTCCGAGGTGACCGCCGCGAAGCCGAGCGAGCTCGTCGTCCGGGCCACGAGCATCCCCGCCCGATAGCGGAGGCAGCCGATGCCGAATCGTTTTCTTCGCCCCCTTGACAACTGAACCGGTTCAGTTAGCGTATAACTCGTGGTGTGTGCGCCACGACCAAGAGACAAGGGAGTCACTATGAAGAAACGCGCCATCCTCGCGGGTGCCATCGCTGCCGCGGTCGCGCTCGTCGCAGCAGGTTGCAGCAGCTCGGGATCGGGTAGCTCGGCCAGCGGATCCACCATCACATACTGGGCCAGCAACCAGGGCACCAGCCTCGACAACGACAAGCAGGTCCTCACCCCGGTGCTCGACGCCTTCACCAAGAAGACCGGCATCAAGGTCAAGTTGGAAGTGATCGGCTGGAACGACCTGCAGACCCGCATCCAGACCGCCGTCACCAGCGGCCAGGGGCCCGACGTGCTGAACATCGGCAACACCTGGGCCGCCTCGCTGCAGGCCACCGGCGCGTTCATGCCGTTCGACTCCGCCAACATGAAGGCCATCGGCGGCTCGGACAAGTTCGTCAAGACGGCGCTCGAGACCGGTGGTGCGCCGGGCAAGGACGTCACCAGCGTCCCGCTCTACGGCCTCGCATACGGGCTGTACTACAACAAGTCGATGTTCACCGCCGCCGGCGTCCAGCCGCCGACCAACTGGGAAGACCTCGTTGCCGACGCCAAGAAGCTGACGAACGGCACGACGTACGGCTTCTCCCTCGCGGCGGGCAGCTACACCGAGAACGCGCACTTCGCCTTCATCAACGCCGCGCAGAACGGCGCGGAGTTCTTCGACTCCAAGGGCAACCCCACCTTCACGTCGAGCGGGGCGGTCGACGGCATCAAGCGCTACCTCGACCTGATGCAGACCGACAAGGTCGTCAACACCTCGAACGCCCAGTACGACAATGGCGTGCAGGCGGTGAACGACTTCGCGACGGGCAAGGTCGCGATGATCCTCAGCCAGAACAACGCAGACTCGTCGATCAACGCCAACGGCATGAAGACCGACGCGTACGGCGTCGTTCCGTTCCCTGCACCTCAGGGCGGCAAGCCGGTCGCCAGCCACGTCGCCGGCATCAACCTGTCGATCATGAAGAACACCAAGAACAAGGATGCGGCGCTCCAGTTCGTCAAGTACATGACGAGCGAGGAGACCCAGACCACGCTGGGCAAGCCGTACGCCACCCTCCCCGTGCTCAACGGGGCGAAGGCCAACTTCACCGACAACGCTGAAGAGGCCGCCACGTTCCAGAAGATCTACAACACCATGTCGAAGCCGCTGCCGCTCGTCCCGGCGGAGGACCAGTTCGAGAACACGGTCGGCAAGGCCATGAACGACATGTTCGCGAAGATCGCCACAGGAGGCACCGTCTCCGACAGCGACATCAAGGCAGCGCTGCAGTCGGCGCAAGACCAGGTGAAGCAGTCCATCGGCGGCTAATACCACCGGCGCCAGGTGCGGGATGCGCGTGCAGCACAGCGCGCATCCCGTGCCTGGCAGCACCCCCAAGCACTCCATGACCACCTCCTGACCAGACAGAGGTCACCATGTCGACGACGACACTCAGCACCGCCACCGCCGCCCCAGCGCCGGCCCCTCCGCGCAAGCGCAAGAAGAGGAACAAGGGGTGGTGGATCCCTCTCGCCCTGCTCGCGCCCGCCATCATCTTCGAGATCCTGATCCACGTCATCCCGATGCTCACGGGCATCTGGATCAGCTTCGTGCAGCTCACGAAGTTCTACATCGCCAACTGGTCGGAGGCGCCGTTCGTCGGCTTCAAGAACTACGCCGTCGCCCTCGACTTCAACGGATCGGTCGGCGCGGCGCTGCTGCAGTCGTTCCTGATCACCTGCGCGTTCACGATCCTGGTGGTCGGCATCTCCTGGTCGCTCGGGATGTCCGCCGCCGTCGCCCTGCAGCGCAAGTTCTGGGGCCGCGGCTTCTTCCGCACCCTGTTCCTGGTGCCGTACGCGCTGCCGATGTACGCGGGCATCATCGCCTGGAAGTTCATGCTGCAGAAGGACACGGGAGCGGTGAACCACTTCCTGTTCGACAACCTCGGGCTGCCGGGGGACAAGCCGTTCTGGCTGATCGGCGGCAACGCATTCTGGTCGATCGTGGTCGTGGCGATCTGGCGCCTGTGGCCGTTCGCCTTCCTGATGCTGATGGCGGGGCTGCAATCCATCCCGGAGGAGGTCTACGAGGCCTCCGCCGTCGACGGCGCGAAGCCGTTCCGGCAGTGGGGTGCGATCACCCTGCCGATGCTCCGGCCGGTCAACACGGTGCTGTTGCTGGTGATGTTCTTATGGACGTTCAACGACTTCAACACCCCGTTCGTGCTCTTCGGCAACGCCCAGCCGGCGGCCGGCGACCTGATCTCCTTCCACATCTACAACGCGTCGTTCCTCACCTGGAACTTCGGCTCCGGCGCCGCGATGAGCGTCCTGCTGCTGATCTTCCTGCTGATCGTGACGGGTGCGTACCTGCTCGTGCTGAACCGGAGGTCCCGTCGTGCGTGACACAGCATCCTCGAAAGTCTTCCGCTGGGTGGTCCTGGTCATCCTGACCGTGTTCACCGCCGTCCCCATCTACGTGATGATCACGTCGTCGATGAAGTCGCTGCCGGATGTGCAGGGCGCCTTCACCTGGTGGCCGACCGAGATCACGTTCCAGCCGTTCATCGACATGTGGTCGACCGTCCCGCTGGCGTCGTACTTCGTGAACAGCCTGATCGTGGCCGGTTCGGCGACCATCCTGAGCCTGGTGATCGCGGTGTTCGCGGCGTACGCCGTCTCCCGCTACCGGTTCAAGGGCCGCAGCGTCTTCACGACCACCGTGCTGTCCACGCAGATGTTCCCCGGCGTGCTGTTCCTGCTGCCGCTGTTCCTCATCTTCGTGAACATCAACCAGGCCGTGGGCATCCAGCTGGTCGGCACCCGGTTCGGTCTCGTGATCACGTACCTGACGTTCGCGCTCCCGTTCTCGATCTGGATGCTCGCCGGCTACTTCGACGGCATCCCGCGCGACCTGGACGAGGCGGCGATGGTCGACGGCAGCGGCCCGATGGGCGCGCTCTGGCACGTCGTGCTGCCCGCTGCCCGCCCCGGCCTGATCGCCGTCGCCATCTACTCGTTCATGACGAGCTGGGGCGAGGTGCTGTTCGCCTCGGTGATGACGACGGACGAGAACAGAACGCTCGCGGTCGGTTTGCAGCTGTATTCGACGCAGACGAACGTCTACTGGAACCAGATCATGGCCGCGTCGCTTGTGGTGAGCATCCCGGTGGTGGTGGCGTTCCTGCTGCTGCAGCGCTCGTTCGTGGCCGGGCTGACGGCGGGCGCCGTGAAGTAGCCGCCCCGCTCTCTGCTCGCCTGTCGCTCTTCGCTCTTCTCTCGTCGTTTCGGAAGGAATCATGGAACGCCATTCCCCCCTGCTCGCCGTCGACGGCGCCCCGGCCATCTGGCTCGGCGCCAACTTCTGGTCCCGGTCGGGCGGCCCGCTGATGTGGACGCGCTACGACCACGACGTCGTGCGCTCCGAGCTGGCCGTCCTGGCCGAGCATGGTCTCACCATGACACGCTCGTTCTTTTACTGGCCGGACTTCCACCCCACCCCGGACACGCTCGACGAGCAGTGCATCGCCAACTTCCACGACTTCCTCGACGCGCACGTGGATGCGGGCATGACGACGGTGCCCACCTTCCTGGTCGGCCACATGTCGGGCGAGAACTGGGATCCGGCCTGGCGGGACGGCCGCGACCTGTACAGCGACATCTGGTTCGTCGGACGCCAGGCCTGGTACGTCCGCGAGCTGACCGCCCGCTTCGCCGAGCATCCCGCTGTCGCCGGCTGGCTGCTCACCAACGAGGTCCCGATCTACGGGGGAGAGGCGCCGCGCCCGATCGTGGATGCATGGGCGTCGCTCCTGGTGGATGCGGTGCGCGCGGGCGGGGGCACGCAGCCGGTCTCGGTCGGCGACGGTGCATGGGGCATCGAGACCACCGGCCACGACAACGGCTTCTCCACCACCGACCTCGCCGCCTTCACGGATTTCGTCGGCCCGCACGTCTACCGGATGGAGTCCGACCAGACCAGGCAGCACCTCAAAGCCGCGTACATCGCGGAGCTCTGCCATATCGCAGGCCTCCCGGTGATCATGGAGGAGTTCGGCGTCACGAGCGACTTCGTCTCCCCATCCGGTGCTGCGTCGTACTACCGCCAGCTGCTCTACAACACGCTGCTGGCGGGCGCGACGGGCTGGATCGCCTGGAACAACACCGACTACGACGACCTGATCGCCCAGCGCCCGTACTCCCACCACCCGTTCGAGATGCACTTCGGCATCACCGACTCGACCGGAGCCCCGAAGCCGCCCCTGCTGGAGCTGGCCGGTTTCGCCGCCGACCTCGCCGCCATCGACCTCGCCTCGGTCACGCGCTCCCCGGTGGATGCGGCGATCGTCGTCCCCTCGCACCTCGCCGCTGACTACCCCTTCACCCAGGAGCCGGAGCGCGCGCTCATCGTGGCGACGGGGGAGCAGGCATACGTCGCCGCCCACGAGGCCCACGTGCCTGTCGCGGTGGTGCGCGAGGCGGAGGACGGCGGCATTCCGTCGGGCTACGGCCTCTACCTGCTGCCGAGCGTGAAGCAGCTCTGCGGCCCCACCTGGAAGCAGCTGATCACGCTCGCCTCCGAGGGCGCCACCATCTACGCCTCGTACTGCGCAGGCGACATCGGCGTGCAGCGCGGCCCGTGGTGGGCATACACCGAAGAACTCTTCGGCGTGCAGCGCGACTCCGCATACGGCCTCGTCTCCCCGGTCGCCGACGACACCGTGACGGTCCGCTTCCTCACGTCGTTCGGCAGCCTCGCCGAGGGCGAGGTCCTGTCGTTCGCCGCCGCCGGCAACGCCCACTCTCGCTCCTTCCTCCCGGTCAAACCGACCACGGGAACGGTGATCGCAGTGGATGCGCACGACCGCCCGGTCATCGTCTCCCAGCCCCACGGCTCCGGCCGCGCGATCCTCTCCACCTACCCCTTGGAGTACTTCGCCTCCGAACTCCCCGCCGTGAACCCCGAAGACACCTGGCGCCTCTACGACGCCCTCGCCGACGTGGCCGACGTCGAACGCGACATCCGTCTCACCGACCCGGAGATCTTCACCGACACCCTCGTCCACACCGACGGCCGCCGCTTCGTCTTCTTCATCTCCCAGCACCCCACCGAAGTGACGGTGACCCCCCAGGTTGCGGGAACCCTCCACACCCTGACGGGCTCTGCTTCGCCCACGGTGACGCTCGCCCCCTACGGTGTCGAGGTGCGCCAGCTGGTCTTCGAGTAGGTGGCACGGGCACCCGCCGGGACACGCTAGTATGGACAAGTTGCTTTGGGGCTCCACCCTCAAAGCGACTTCGGGCTGTGGCGCAGCTTGGTAGCGCACTTGACTGGGGGTCAAGGGGTCGCAGGTTCAAATCCTGTCAGCCCGACGTAACGGGCCGTTTGTGTAACTGTTTACGAAACCGGCCAAAAGAGAATCGCCCCGGAGAAATCTCCGGGGCGATTCTGGTCCTAATAGCGAAGATGCCGATTGAGTGCGTCAGTTTGGTGCGATCTTCGTAGTTGTCAGTATCGGTTCTCGCCAGCTGTGGTTTTTCGGGCAGGCTGGCGCCGTCTCTAAGCAGGGCTGTGGCTCTCTCGAGCAGTGTCAGTAGGTGGCCGGCAGGCTACTCCTGGAGCGGAGGCCCGCCCGTACCGTCACCATCGTTAGGTCGCGTCCTGTCGGGCTTAGACGGCTTAACGCCCGGCGGATACGTTCCGGTGTATGGGTTGTAGTGCTCGCGGTCACGTCGTCTGACCTTGGGATCCTTCGGCTGGCTCCGAGCAGCTTCGTGTGCAGCGTCGGCGATGAATGAGCTGATCTTACGCATGTTGAACGCCGCAACGATGAGCGTCATCATTACCTGAGCCGCGGCGAATCCGCGTACGGGGCGACGGGTGGAGTCGTGAAGGTTGTGGCCGCCGCCGCTATTGATCTGCGAGTTGAGCGACTCGATCGCATTGCGTGCGTGCGTGCGTGTGGAAGTCTTCCCACTCCTGTGTCCCGTAGGGGAACGCCTGTGCCTCGCGACGGAGATCGGCCGGGTCGAAGGTGGCACTGTGCTTCGAGCAGATTGTGTCGCGGACGGCGGCAGGAATCAGGTCTTCCTCGTCGATCGCCGGTCGGCTCTTCTTCGCCGCCTTTTTGACGAGTTCTCGCAGGGGGCAGGTGACGGTGGGCGCGTTCCCCAACGCCGGGCAGGCCAGCATGACCTTGCCGTTCGGTTTCGTCTCCTTCTTGTGGAGCTCGTAGGCAGCCAATTCCTCCTTGCGCTCGCGGAACGTCGGCTTGTCGATGTCGCCGTCGTGATACTGCTGAGTCGCCTACAGGTTGCTCTCGGGAGTGCTGGGACAGCATGCGCGTCCCTCCAGATAGCGGGCACCGTGTGCACCACCGGACGGCTTCAACCGATCCACGCGGTAGTCGGTTGATGGTGTGAAGCCGAGCATGAAGGCCGGCTCGTGCAGACGCTCAGCGAGGCTATTCGCCCAGTACTGCTTGTCAGCGTCAGCAACGCCCGGAGCACGCCCCAGGCGTAAGAGGAACCTGCGTCGCGAGGCGGCGGCCGATTTGCTCAGCTCGATCCCGGAGCTCCGGTCACGGCTGTACCGCCTCGAAACCGGTAAGTGCGACAAGAAGGCGTGGCGACGCGTGATGGCGGAGGCGTACGAGTCCGTGCGCCGAGTCAGACACCGCACTCCACGCGAGTGGCGTCACCTCCGACTCTCACTATTCGACGCGATTGGGAATGGTGCCGGGTCGGTAGTTTGGATCGACGTCAGCCCCTCAGGCGCTAATGGAGCGCTGACTTACGACCACCGGTGGACAGTGAGCGCGGCTGAGTACCTCGGCTATGTGCAAGACGCCGTGCAGCGTTGGGGCGACATATACAAGCGCGGCACGGCCGACAAGGTACGACTGCTCAGCTGCGACGATTGGCTACGTCGGTCAGGCTGCTGAATGTCCTCGACTTGGGCCTCAATCGCTCGCTTCCTCTCGCCAATGTGCCACCGTCCGGAGCACGGGGTCTGCTGGGGCGTCGTTCATCTCTCCCACAGACCTCACCCATTGTTTCCTGCGATCAGTCGACGACGCTGCGTCAGGCGCTTTGAAGGGATCGGCGCCCATCGCCCACATGACGTGGCGGCTGCTCAGATGATCAGCAGTTAGAAGGAATCTGGGTCGATCTGGAAGGCGGCGTTCGAGGCTGCTTGGCAGGTCGTTACTCGCCACGCTGTCGAGCACGCACATCACATCGAATGGGGATCCGAGGTGCTCCGATGTTGCATCCAGCTGGTCAGCGGCGCTGCGATTGAAGGCTGAACCGCGACGCTTTGCCTCGACGGGAACGAGGCTTCCATCTGCAAAAAGAAGTACGACGTCTGCTTCAGCCGCGACACGCCCTTCCAGAATGAACTCGACGCCGGGGTGAGCGCCAACAAGTCCGCGATCGTGAAACAAATCGACGAGCCACCTCAATGCAAGCACGTGTCCTAGAGAGTCGTTTTCGAGGCATCGCCGCAGCACCTCACCAAGGCGATACTTGAACACTAGGTTCTCCGGCCCGAACGGTTGAGGCAGAGTGCGAGCGCATCCTGAGCAAACGAACGGTGGAGAAAGCTCTGCTATCGGAACCCAAGTTGTCGCTCGGCAAGAGGGGCAATGAAGTTCCACGCCCTTGACTAGCAACCTGTGATTAGTTGCCCAATCTACCCAGACCTTTGCGGCGCGCAGATCGCCGAAACAGGCTTTGAACCGACCAAATGGGACCTGGCGCGTGTCGTCGGCCCCCGCGACCACGGGCGCATCTCGCTGCCCCGACACCGCGATGGCATCGGTTTCATCCGGAGAAAGCCCGGCATCACGTAGCTTCCTTTCGGCGGCAGCCCACCGTTGTTTCCACCAAGACATACCGCTCAACTCGGCCATTTCATACAGGAGGCCGAGCAGTCCAGGATCCGACAGGTAGTAGCAATCGGCTACGGACCCGATGGCTCTGACAAGGCTCATGGCAGTTAGGCCCGGCTGCGACTCGCGGACGTCCAGTCCCAGTGTGAGCGCGGCTGCAGAGAGGGACGTCCAGCCGGAAGGCCACCGCACTTCCGCAGTTCCCCGACGTTGCAACGATGACACCTGAACCTGAGCGCCGCCAGACTGAAAGTCTGCGTAGAAGCGTCCCCTTAGAGGACCCACAGCGGGAATGGGCCGGTCTCTCAGCCGAACCGAAAGGCGAAGGCTTGGCACCTTCCCTGTTGCCCGAAACAAGTCGCGGTCGTCGGCCGAAAGGCCGGCTATGCGTGCCGCCCCCTCGGCCCAGTTCTGCACACTCTCGCTGTACCGAGACGGTGCTTGTCCGAAACGGAGGAGGTCCGCCGGCTCTGCAACATGCGTATTAGCGATGCCAACACTGAGCGCGGTAAGGCGCTCGACCGACACAGATGAGCTTGTGAGATACGTTTCGCCGCCGCTGAAGCCAAAGTAGGCGGTGGCACCGGGAACACGAAGTTCACGAATTGCTGCACCGTTCACTGCACTAACCGGCATGCCGATGGGCATGACGTGGGAGTCGCCCCAGGCGGCTCTCAGATTCCAGAGAAGAGCTAGGTCGACAAGCGACTCCGGCTCCATAACGACGACAATGTTTGGGCCTGCGGCAGTTGCCGTACGCCACGGGTCGGGGATGACCGGCTCGTCGGCGAAGTAGCCGGTATTCGGGCTGATGCCTGCGGCCAAGAATAAGGTGCTGAACTGACGCGGGGTTATGGCATTCTGATTTTGCAGCCGACGCACGAGATCCTGGATGCTACCTTCGGCCTTCACCCGATTGAGTGGGAAAACTGAAGAGACGGCAAGCGGCTCCGCTCCAATTCGGTCGGTCAAGTCCGTATCAAGCTCGTCGGGCATCCAGCCCAGGGTGCCCAAGTAAGCCGTGCGCCAGGGATCGTCTGGATCCAATTCGACTACTTCGATTGGTCGCGCATTTGTCAGATCCTCCTTTGCAGCTATGACCAGCACTGGGTAGTCCCAAGGATTGGCGCTCGAGAGGTACGGGACACCCGGGATGGGCGTGGCCCAATCTTGCCCCTCATGCGGTAGATAACCGTCCACCTCGCCCTCAACCAGCCGATTGGCGATGTAGCGCGGAGCCGCTCCGTCGGCGAGCGGGAGGAGCGGATTTCCTGCGCCGCCCCACGCCTGACAAAGCCTTGCGACCGCCGCCTGAGCCTGCGTCAGCGTCGAGACGCATCTCGCCACGACCGACGGCCTCAACCCGACCTGCACCTCATGGGGGCCTGACGCCAATTCAGAGTCGAGAAGGTAATCCAAACGTCCCCCTATATACGCGGAACTCTCTGCCGGCACTGTTGAGTCGATCGATACTCGTAATGGCGATTCTGCCCTGCCGAATAGCCGTTCCTCGCGCGCCACGCGAGGCCAGTGGCCGCACGGCGGGTTGTGGCAAGAGCTGCACCGGCGGGGTCAAGATTCCAGGCTCACCCTCAGTCGTTGCTTTGTGGCGGTCAAATCCAGCTCGACCCTGATTGCAAAGCCGCTGTCGATAATGCTTGCGACGTCTGCATGGTCTTCTGTGGCGACGTATGCGAATAGCTTGCCCGCAGCGTAGACACCAAACGGCCTCGGATCCGGTTCATCTTTCGCCTCGTGGATTTGCAAGTTGCTGAAACCCGTAGGCCATTCGAACGCGGCTAGGGCGATGTATGTTACGCCAGATTCCAAGAGTTCGGTCAGAAGATTGCGCTTCCTCCTTCGGGTGAACTCCAGGAGGTCAATCAAATCCGAGGAGTTGGCGTCGAACTTGATTCTCCAGTCGCTGATCGTCATCAGCGCCAAACGGCTTCGAAGTGCAGCTTCGTCAGAATCTCGTGTTTCCGGTAGCCGCACCGCGATCGTGTTTGCAAGGCGACGTGACCTCAGCCCTGCGCGCAGAAGGACGAGAGCGGCCTCGTTTGAGACCCCGAATCGGATGAATGATCCCAACTCTGGGCAGATGAAGTTTTCCGAGCCCAGTTCCTCGAGGCGATTATTGATCAGTTCGACGAGCGCGCCCATTAGCCAAGCTAAGTAGTGCTCGAAATGTTGCGATACAGCACCGACGACCTGCTCAGAGCGAAACTCGTCGTCTTCCACGTCCTTCAAGAACCTGCTGGCGATTGATGGCAGGCTCGCCCCATCGATCCAGGCGCCTAACATTTCGACCGGGTCAACAGCGATGTCGCGAGGTGAGCGCGCGGTCGGCTTGAACTTCCACGGGGGAGCTTCCTGCAAGCTATACAGATCCCGAATGACGTCGGAGAGGTAGTCAACGGCTCTCCCAGGGCTTCCAACGAGAACCGTATCTTGGGAGAGTTCGCGGGCCACGGACTCCGCGATTTGGTCGAGGATCCGAGCCGACCCGATTGATGTTCCGGGTTGTGCCCATCTAAGCCGTGCCGCTGCCGGCGCGGTGATGTAGCGCCGCTGAACCGCTCGAGCTGAGTTTTGAAGCAACTGTAATTGAGCGGGGTCGGCCTGATTCCCGGCTAGGGTCTCCGCCACAATATTCGAAATGTCCAAAGAGGCCGGATCCAGAGCACGCCGCTCGACGACGCTTAGCGTCGTCCAAATGAAGCTGATGAAGTCTGCGGCAACATCTTGTTCACTGAAGATGGCGTCGGCGTCGGCGCTGAGTCTCGTCTCCGCGGCCGCGAGCGCGGCCAGAGACGAGTTGACTAGGAGAGAAGATCGCACCTCTAGCCGATCGGCCGTAGGGTTCAACTCGTCGAAGTCGTCATCCGACGGTGATTGAGTTCGTATCAGGACGATCCAGCCTTCGGTTTCAATGCCGGCACGACCCGCTCTACCGATGGCGTTCACCAGTCGCGCGCCAGCGAAGCGGCTTTCCTCCGGCTGCCCAGGGTATGGCGCGTCGTAGATGACGACCGTTCGGACGGGAAGGTTGACTCCGTCTGTGAGCGTTGAGGTGCAAGCTAGATATGAGAGTCTCTCGTCGCGTACTGCTGATTCGAGCGCCTCCAGAACTTCCACGGGCAGGCCGGCGTGATGAAAGCCAACACCACTTCGCAAACAAGCGACTAGCGGATGCGCGTCCCCCAGTTCCTGGCGAACGAACTCTACAAGCCCATCGAGGCCATCCTGGGGGCCGTTCAGCCGCGCGAGTTCACGTGCCAAACGTTGCGCATCCGCCTTCGTCGATGTCACGACTAGGACCGAGCCAGCATGACCCAACGCCTCAATCATTTCCGCCGCGATGACGTACTGCTTCGTCGAAGTGGCGTCAGTGCTGAACGACGCAGCGGCAGATGATAGCTCGCGGGCTTTGCGCACGAGCCGCCATCCGGTATCGCCTTGAGTCACCAAGCGTTCCACACGTCCGTTTGCCAGGCGCACGCGAATGACACCCTTCAGTTCAGTGACGTGCCTGTATTTCCAGACAGTCCCTGAGGTCTTTTCTGTCTTCGTGGTAGACCATTCGGCCTCGGTTGAGAAGATCGCGTGGAGTCGTCGAGGACCCCGCCAATCCGAACGGAAAACCAGGGGAGTCTGGTTTTGGGCAACCCATTGAGCAATCCCCCCGCTATTACCCATCGCGGCCGAGATAAGCATGATCTTGTGTTCGGTGGATTGAGTCAGGACGTGCAGGAGCGAGATTGCGGACTCCAGGGTGAACCCGCGGCCCTGCTCTGCAAGGAGTTGGGCCTCATCGAAGATGAACATGCCGAATGTTCGTAGGACCCCGTCTGCATCGTGCCTTAGAAGGTGCGCGAGCCGCTCGGGCGTCATGACTTCGACATCTCCGAACGGCTCTGGCATAGCGTTGATCAGATCCCACAACGAGTTGTAATCGGGCTGTTCCGCTTTTACTTCGCGCTGCAGTACCCGCACCCTCTTCGACATGCTGGCGCGAACTTCTCGGGCGAGACTCCGTGTTGGTACGACGTAGCAGACACCTCTACCGGTTCTGGCTAGCTGCTCGACGGCGAGTATCTGAGCAACCAGGCTCTTTCCACCACTGGTAGGCACGGCCAGGACCATGCGCTTTGTCTGCGGGTCATAGGGGCTGGGACTCGACGTGAGTAACTCTCTTTGTGGCTCCCAGAGAGTGAAGACAGGCGACCCGCCCGTGGTGAACGCGCTCCGTACAATCGACGCAGCCGAGTCAGGCAACACCGAGGGGTTCCAAAGAGAACCTTGTAGCGCTGCCTCACCGAAGGCGAAAAGGTGCGCGGCTACCCATCGAGCGTCCAGCGAGTTGGTCTTGACGTCGTCCGATGCTGCGAGGCGCAACAGGTTCATGCCGCGTTCGTAACGTTCAGCATTGCCGCGTGCGAAGTAGTAAAGAAGATCCTCGGCCCCGAGAATCAAGAACTGTAGGCTGCCCAGCGAGGTAAGGCTGAGGTCATCCAAGTCGGATGCATCAGCGAGGGACTCAAACTGGCGTCTCCATGCAGACAGGAGTGGGAACAGTCGTCTGGCGTTGAGGGTGAGAAAGGCCAGTCCTATCCGACTTGGCAGCAGTTCTATGCGGGACATATTGTCGGCGGCTTGATACAAGTCTTCCCCGAACCGATGGGCGATAGCCGATGCGTTGGGGTCCAACCCGCCACGACGGTAGCCAATCGCTGCGGCGAAGCCCCAACTCTGGCGCTCGTAAGCTGAAGCGTCGGCAACACTCAACGCAAGGTCGAAAATGTGGGCGCTTACTTGAAAGGCACGGCGCTGCTGAGCCAAGGAGTAAAGGTTGCGAGCTTCCTCTACTGACGCAACGGCGTGCAGATACCACGCCGTCTCGATGAGCTTTGGCTCGAACGAGGCTCGCCGAAGCACTAGCGCTATCTCGACCTGTGCGAGCATCTCCTGGAGTTCTTCGGCTGATGGAAGGCCATCGTGGGCTCGACCCAAAGCCTCGGCGAGAACGGCTGCGTCTAAAGCCCGCTCCACACGATCTCCTTCACACGATCGGCGAAACCCGCAAAGTCAGGTAGCGCCACGACCAGTCCTTCGGTCTGAGTCGCTGATGTGAACGCGGGGAACCTTGTTCGGATGGACCTGAAAGTTCGTCCGTCTCGGGGTGCGTTGTCCTTGGTGGTGCCGACGGCAACTCCGACACCAGCCCTGGCACTTCGATCGAACCAAAGTTCCACCATCTCGCCGTACAAGTCGAGCAGCTCACCTTCGGCGGTGAGAGTTTCGGGAGCGGCTAACTTGGCCAGGTACTCGTGACCGCGCCCCTCCAACTGTGAACTTGCCCGGTTGATTGTCGCCGAAATCCGCGCGGTTGCTGCGTGCTTCTTGATCTCCCAGAGACGGAAGACCAAATCGCCGGCCGAATCTCGGTAGATGACCAGCCCATCGCCACCGGGTTCGGTTGGGTCGGCCTTAACTGAATGCGCTTTCACCAGTCGGCGACCATCCATGCACGTCTCGCGTTCGCCGAGTACGCGATTCCAGATCAACTCCGCCACATGTCCCTGAAGGTGGTCGGTATTCGGCGGAGCTCCGGGTAGGCCGAAGGCGATGGAGGCATACGTCTCCACGGCCTGTCTGCGCGCAGAAGGGTGTGGTGCGCCACCGTCCCGTCGCGCCCGCCAGCTGTCGAATGCGAGGGTGTTGCCGCACGCCACACGCATCCCGTCATCCGCAATCAATTGGGCGGCGACTTCGCGGGCAGGTTCCGCCAGGTTAGCTCCCCCAACGAAGTATGAAACGCGCGATCCAGCTGCGGACTCGGAAAGGTCGAGCAGTGGCGTTAGAGTTGCCGGCTTCACATGAGAAGGTTCGCACAATCGCACCCGATGGCCCGCGCAGCACGCTGACCGCTCGAGATGAAACGCCGGAGGAAAAAACGGAGCCGACGGAGGAAAGGAAGGGGTTCCATGACTGCGTGGCCCAGCGTGCGCAAGTATCGTAAACAGCCCACGTAACGACAAATGGAGAGTGGCCGCTCGCGATGCGAGCGGCCACTCTCCATTTGTCGTTACTCGCTGCTGTCTGTTGGGGTCCCCGCCGCCCGGGGGGAGCGTGTGGGGCACAGCCCGACGGAGAGCCGTGATCGTCACGACTTCGTCGTTCTGGAGCGCACACCACTCGCCGCGACGGCCGCACCGTCACCTGAACAGCTCCACATGATCCCCCACCCACTCCCGAAACGTCCGCCCCGCCCTCCCCATAATGCGCGCATACTCCCCGGACACCGCCGGCTCCGCACCCACCGCTTCCCGCCAGTCCTTCACGATCTGCCTCACCCACACCTCCGGCACGTACTGCGAGAGCATCGCGACCGATTCCGCTTCGGTCTGCTCGATCACCGACACCGTGCGGCCGATCACCTCGCCGATCGTGGCGACCTGCTCGCGCAGGGTCAACCGTTCAGGCCCTGTGAGGAGAGGCTTCGCCCCGCGCAACGTGTCGCCCGTCAGCGCGACCAGCGCAACGTCGGCGATGTCCGCTTCGTGGATCGGCACCTGCACGGCCTCCGGATACGGCAGCGGCACCGCGCTCTCGCCTTTCACGCTCCAGCTCCACCGCGCCGCGTTGCTGGCGAAACCGCCCGGCCGCAGGAACGTGTATCCCAGCCCCGACGCCTCGATCGCCCGTTCGACGCGCAGGAATCGGGAACCGTTGAAGTCGTCCGACGCTCCGGGGAGAGTCACCGCCGACGACGACAGCAGCACCACATCCCGGATGCCCGATCGCACCAGCTGCGCCACCAGTGCCCCCGGATCCTCGAGATCGGCGTACAGGAACACCCGATCCGCCCCTGCCAGCGCCGGCTCGAACGAGGCAGGCTCGTTCAGATCCGCGGCGAACACCTTCACGTCCGACGGCAGGCTCAGCGTCTGCGGAGTGCGGCTCGTCGCCCGCACCGCCATCCCGCGCTCCACCAGTCCAGAGACCACCAGACTCCCAACGGCACCGCTGGCGCCCACCACCACAACCGACATCCTCTTCCTCCACTCACGAAGAACAATCACGAACAACGTTCGCGAACAATGTTCGTATAGAACATTGATCGTGTCAATTGCTACGATCGACCCATGACCGCATCCACCGAGCCCGTCTCGCGCCGGGACCGACCAGCGAAGGTCCCGCTCTCCCGGCAGCTGATCCTCGATGCAGCTCGGCAGCTGATCCGTGAACGGGGAGTGGAGGCGGTGGCGCTCCGGCACGTCGCTGCCGAGGTCCAGACGGGTCCGGCGTCGCTGTACGCCTACTTCGGCAATCGCGACGTGCTCCTCGAGCACGTCCTCGATTCCGCGTACGCCGAGGTGCAGCTGGTCGATGCCCGCGACGGCGCGTGGCGGCCGGCGCTGGCGGCGACCATCGTCAACACCATCGAGACCCTCGAGTCATACCCCGGCCTCGGCGCGGTGGCACTGGGCACCATCCCGACCCGGCCGGGGGCCCTCCGCCTGGCGGAGCACGAGCTCACCCTGATGGAACTCGGCGGAATCGACCAGGATGCGGCTGCGCTCGGAGTCGATCTCATCGCCCAGTTCGCCGCCGCGACGGCCATCGAGCGCACGTCGCACCCCGACCGCGGGCGAGGCGACGGAGCCCGCGAACGGGTCAAGGCCGTCTACGGCGACGCCGACCCCGCCCTGTACCCCCACGTCGCGAAGCTCGCCGAAGCGCTCACGGGCCCGGATGCGCGCGCCCGCCGCGACTTCGCCATCGACGCCATCCTGAACGGCCTCGCCAGCACACCGTCCCCGTCGGCCACCGCGCGCCACTGACGCAGCCCCCTGTCGGCCCGCCGCGGCTTTCGTGTATACAGAAACGGTGACCACCTTCGAGGAGCTCCTCCACCGCAACCTGCTCGGCGTCTTCAACGAACGCGACGAGGCCAGGCGTCTCCCGGTGCTCGCCGAACTCTACGCACCGGATGCGCGGTTCTCCGACCACGACGGCGTCGCGGTCGGTCCCGCGGCGATCAACGACAAGATCCGCGAGCTGCACGACCGCACTCCCGGCTTCGTGTTCGTTCCCGGAGCGTTCCACGAGGTCCAGGATCTCGCCACCGTCGAGTGGTCATACGGGCCGGCCGGCGCGGACCCGGTCGTGCGCGGCACCGACGTGGCGCTCATCCGGGACGGTCGGATCGCCGCCCTCTACGTGTACCTGCGGTAGGGAAGCGGCACGCGGCCGCCTACTCGGTCAGATCCTCGACGCTCGCGCTTCCCGCGTTCGTCTTCACCGACTCGATCCCGTTCTTCGCCGACGCCTTCGACTTATACCCCTCGGACACCGCGATGATCTCGCCGTTCCCCGCCTTCAACCGGAAGCGGTATTCGCCGTTGCTGGACTGGTAGATCTCGAACTTCCCGGCCATCGTTCGTCTCCCGGTTCGCTGCAGCTCCTGTGCTGTCAGACGAGCACACCCTAGCGGCAGCGATCGCTCCCCGTCGAGAGGCAGATTCGTCGACGAACCCCTCGCATCCCCGCCCGTAACGATATATCGTTGACTATCGTTACCGACTCGATCCGGAGGTACATCATGAACACGTCCTTCCCGGCCGGCGCCACCGGCCCCGGACTCAACGCCGACACCATGTGGCAGGCGTTCGAGCAGCTGCGCTCCACCTTCGAAAAGCGCGTCACGCCGCGCATGGGCCGCGGCGATGTCCGCGCCGCCGTCCTCGTGCTGCTCGCCGAGAAGCCCATGCACGGATATCAGATCATCCGCGAGATCGAGGAGCGCAGCGGCGGCAGCTGGAGGCCGAGCGCCGGTTCCGTCTATCCCACGCTGCAGCTGCTCGCCGACGAGGGGCTGCTCACCGCCGAGGAGTCGAACGGCCGGAAGACGTACGCGCTCACCGAGGGCGGTCGCGCCGAGGCGGAGGCCGCTGGTCCTGCGCCGTGGGAGTCCAGCGCTGGTAGCGCAGGCAACGCCACAGACGGCCCGGGCTTCGGCGCCCTCCCCAAGGCCGCCTTCGAGCTCGCGCAGGCCGCAGGCCAAGTGCGCCGCACCGGCACGCCGGCGCAGGTCGACCAGGCCGCCGCGGTGCTCGACGAGGCGCGGCGGAAACTGTACTCGATTCTCGCCCAGGACTGACGCGGGTGTCGTCGGTTCGTCCCGCTCGCCCTGACCCACAGGCACACGCACACGCACAGGGCGCGGGGTCGACGCGCGCCCGCTACCGCCGCATCCTGCGTTTCGCCGGCTGGAATCTGGCCGTGACCTGGTGGTACGAGCTGTTCCTCCCGCGGATCGGCCTGCAGCGGGTCGCCGATCGCACCCGGTCGAAGCGGATGCGGCGCTTCGCCCAGCGGTTCCACGGCCTCGCCGTCGACCTCGGCGGGCTGATGATCAAGGTCGGGCAGTTCATGTCATCCAGGCTGGATGTGCTGCCTCCCGAAATCACCGCCGAGCTGGAGGGGCTCCAGGATGAGGTGCCTCCCGTCTCCTTCTCGGCCATCCGGGAGCTGGCGGAGGCCGAGCTGGGCGTCCCGCTCGGCCAGGCGTTCGCGCAGGTCGACGAGACGCCGGTCGCCGCCGCATCCCTCGGCCAGGCGCACCGGGCCCGTCTCTCACCGATCGACGCGGCAGACACCGGACTCGATGGCGTCGTCATCAAGGTGCAGCGCCCCGGCATCGGCGCGATCGTCGACGTCGACCTCGCCGCGCTGCGGAAGGTCGGCGGCTGGCTGAGCCGCGTGCGGCTCGTGTCCGACCGGGTCGACATGCCGGCGCTGGTGGAGGAGTTCGCGACCACGAGCCTCGAAGAGATCGACTACCTGCACGAGGCCGCGAACGCCGAGCGCTTCGCCGAGCAGTTCGCCGGAGACCCCAGAGTGGCGGTGCCCGAGGTGGTCTGGGAGCGCACGACCAGGCGCGTTCTCACCCTCCAGGACGTGACGGCCATCAAGATCACCGACACCGACGCACTGGATGCGGCGGGCATCGACCCGGCCCAGGTGGCGCCGGTCTTCGCCTCCGTCATGTTCGACCAGCTGTTCACGAACGGCTTCTTCCACGCCGACCCGCACCCCGGCAACATCTTCGTCACGCCGGTCGCGCCCGTCACCGCGGCAGCCTCGCCAGCACCCGACGCACCCGTCGCACCCGACACCCGGCCCTGGAAGCTGACCTTCATCGACTTCGGCATGATGGGCGAGGTCCCGTCCTCCACCCGCAGCGGCCTGCGCAAGCTGCTGATCGCCGCCGCCTCCCGCGACGGTCGCGGACTGGTGGATGCGATGCGCGACGTCGGCGTGCTCCTCCCGACCGCCGAGACCACCGAGCTCGAGAAGGCGATGACGCACCTGTTCGCCCGGTTCGGCGGCATGGGGTTCGCCGAGCTGCGCGAGGTCGACCCGCGCGAGTTCCGCGACTTCGCCGTGCAGTTCGGCGACGTCGTGCGTTCGCTGCCGTTCCAGCTGCCGGAGAACTTCCTGCTGATCATCCGTGCGATGTCGCTCACCTCCGGGGTGTGCAGCGCGCTCGACCCCGAGTTCAACCTGTGGGACTCGGTCGAGCCGTACGCCGCCCAGCTGCTCCGCGACGAGCGGGGGAACGTCGTCCAGGATCTCGCGAAGCAGGCCGTCGAGATCGCGGGCATCGCCCTGCGCCTGCCGAAGCGGGTGGATGCACTGCTCGACCGCATCGACGACGGCACCGTCGAGGTCCGCTCTCCGCGACTGGAGCAACGCGTCGCGTCCCTCGACCGCACGGCGAGACGGGTGGTCTCCGCCATCCTGTTCGGCGCGCTGCTCATCTCGGGCGCTGTGCTGCATGCGGGGGAGCCGGTGTTCGGCACCGTCCTGATGGCGCTGTCGGTCCTGCCGTTGCTGCACGCCCTGTTCGCGGGCCGGCGCAGACGCTAGCGGCGCCGGCGCTCGCTACAAACTGTCCGGGTCCAGATTCAACGACGTGGATGCGTACAGGAACTGGTTCCCGCCGTCTCCCGGCAGATCCGGGTTCAGCCACAGCAGATACTCCACCGGGATCCCGAACCGCGCAGCCACGTCGGTCGGGTTGTCGCCCGGCGCGATCGCATAGCGCTTCGGCGCGCCGCTCGCCGTGGTCGACGAGACCGTTCCCGTCGCGCCCTGCCTGGCCCCGCCATCCACCGGGTGCACGTTCGACTCCCGCACGGGCACCGACCAGTGGATGCTGTTCACCGCCAGCACCTTGTCCGGCCCGAGCTCCTGCGGCACACCGTCGGCGGAGGCGGCGGCGGAGTATATGACGAGCGTGCCCAGGTAGGACGGCTGCCCGACGTCGCCGAGCAGCGCCGACGACGATGCTCCGGCGGTGGTCGGCCCGCCCAGCGGGTGATCGCCGACCCCGTGGAACGTCAGTCCGTCTCCAACGCTCGGCGGGATCTCCAGCAGCGTCACGGACACCGGGACGGGGACCGACGAGGTGAACCCGGAGTATTCGGCCGTGTACGTGTTGTTGCCGTTCGACACGATCCGGTAGTGGAAGTGGATGCTCCCCTTCGGCGAGGCGACGTCGCCCTGCGCGACGACCGTCCGCGCGGCAACCGGCGTCAGTGTCGCGGGCGGGACGGGAGCAGCGGACGGCGTCGCGCTGCCGACGGCGCCGGTCGCCGTGTCGGAGGTCCGCTTCGGGGTGGGTGTCGCGCTGTGCGTGGTGTGCCGTGCGCGGGTTGGTGTCGGCTGAGCGCCTCCGAAGAGTGCGCATCCGGCCAGAACGCCGGCGATCACCGCTCCGACGCCCAGCGCCGTCGCGAAACGGCGCGTCTTCCCCCTGTGAACCATGCTTCTCCCCGTGTGGCTCCGACGAGCCTAGCGGGGCGGCGGGCGGAAGCGACAGAGCGTCGCAGCCGCCCGCCGGAATATCACGCGCTCAGCAGAACCTTGCCGACGCGCCCTGCCTCGTTGCTCGCCGCGACGGCCGCGTCGATCTGATCCAGCGGGTACGTCCCCGCCACCGGCAGCGTCAGGGTGCCGTCCGACACCCGGGCGATCAGCTCGCCGAACAGCTTCCCGCGCACGTCCGCGGGCATCTCCTTGCTGACGACGCTGCCCCAGAATCCCTTGACCGTGGCCTGCTTGAAGATCACGTCACCGGATGCGAGTTCCAGCGTCGGCGACGCCATCGCGCCGAACACCACGAGCGTGCCGTTGACCGCGAGTGTCGAGAGCACGTCCCCGGCCGACGATCCGCCCACCGAGTCGATCCCGACCGAGATCGGGGCGCCGCCGGTGAGCGCTGCGAGTTCCTCGCGCCAGCCGTCGCCGTCCGTCGCGATGACGCGATCGATCCCCTGAGCGCGCAGCTCGTCGACACCGGCAGCGCGCCGCACGAGCCCGACCACATTGATCCCGCGCGCCGCGCCGAGCTGGGCGACCATCCGACCGACCGCGCCGTTCGCCGCGTTCTGGATCAGCCAGTCGCCCTCGTGCAGATCGAGCGAGTGCAGCAGGCTGAGCGCGCTGAACGGCATCGAGACCAGTTGCGCTGCCGACTCGTCCGGCAGCGCATCCGGAACCGGGATGAGACCGGCCGCGTCGGCGACGAAGTACTGCGCCCACACGCCGAAGGTCCCGCCCGTGACGACCCGCTGGCCGACCGCGAGCGTGTCGACGCCCTCGCCGAGCGCATCCACGACGCCGACGGCCTCGGTTCCGGCCTGCGCAGGTAGCGACGGCTTGAAGCCGTATGTGCCGCGCACCGTCCAGAGGTCGTGGTTGTGGATGGGGGAGAGCAGCGTCCGCACGCGCACCTGGCCTGCGCCGGGCTGGGGGAGCGGCCGCTCTTCGACGGCGAGGACCGTCTCCGGGGCGCCGAACTCGTGGTGCACGAGCGCCTTCATCGTCTCGGTCGCCATGGCTCAGTCCTCCGAGACGGTGATCGTGACGTCGATGTTGCCGCGCGTCGCGTTCGAGTACGGGCACACCAGGTGCGCGGCGTCGGCGAGCGACTGCGCCTCCGACGCCTCCAGGCCGGGGAGGACGACCTCGAGCAGCACGGACAGCTGGTATCCGCCTTCGCCGTTCGGGCCGATCTGCACGCGTCCGCCGACGGACGAATCGGTCAGCGTCACCTTCTTGCTGCGCGCGACCGCCTGCAGGGCGGAGTGGAAGCAGGCCGCGTATCCCGCGGCGAACAGCTGCTCCGGGTTCGTGCCTGCTCCGGAGCCTCCCATCTCCTTCGGAACGGCGAGGTCCAGTGCGAACGAGTTGTCGCTTGTGGCGACGCGCCCGTCACGGCCCGCTCCTGTCGAGAGGGCTTCTGCGGTGTAGAGGACGTTCATCGGTGCCTTTCTTGTGCTTTTCAGTGCTCGACCGGCTGGTGCGCGCCCACGGCGTGCATCGTCTCGGTGAGATGGTGGAGTGTTCCGATCAGGGCCGCTGCCGACTTCTCATCGGGCAGGCCTGTTCCCGCGGCGATCCTGGCCGGGATGTGCGCAAGCTCGGAACGCAGTTCCCGCCCGCGGTCGCCGATGGCGACGGTGACGACGCGTTCGTCCGGCTGCCGCCGTTCGCGCCGCACCAGCCCGGCCTGCTCCATCCGGCGCAGCAGCGGGGACAGGGTCCCCGAGTCCAGCTGGAGGTGGTCGCCGAGCGAGGAGACGGTCTGGTCGCCTTCGATCCACAGCGTCACGAGCACGAGGTACTGCGGGTAGGTGATTCCCCACGGTTCGAGCAGCGAACGATAGGCCTGAGTCGTCGCACGGGTGGCGGCGTACAGGGAGAAGCACACCATCTCATCGGTCACGGGCATATCTCGATGATTGCACGCAATTGAGTTGTGCACAACCTATCGGCGTGAATCGCCCTTGCTAGGCTCGCTGACCATGCCAGCCTCTCCGCCGCCCGCCGTCGACACCTCGCTCCTGACCGCGGTGCGCACCCTCCGCGGCCCGCGCCTCCGGCTGGAGCCGCTCGGCCCCGAGCACCTGGATGCGGTTTGGAGTGGACTGCAGGATGACGAGACCCTGCGTCTCACCGGCACCCGCACCCGGTTCGAACGGGATGCGGTGGCGCGCCACCTCTCCTCCATCCAGTCGGCCGACGACCGGGTCGATTGGGCCATCGTCGACGAGGCGACGGGGGAGTACCTCGGCGAAATCGTGCTCAACGAACTGGAGGAAGAGGATGCGGTGATGAACTTCCGGATCGCCCTCCTCCCTGGGAACCCGGGCAAGGGATACGGCACGGAGGCGACCACGCTGGCTCTCGACCACGCGTTCCACGAGCTCGGCCTGCACCGCGTCACGCTGGACGTCTACTCCTTCAACCCGCGCGCCCAGCGCTCGTACGAGAAGGCGGGCTTCGTCGTCGAGGGGCGCCAGCGCGACACTCTCTACTGGGACGGCGAGTGGGTGGACTCCATCCTCATGTCCGTGCTCAGCACCGATACGAGGCCGTCCTACCTGCCCTGAGGACGCCGGGCGTGTCGCCCGAATTGGGGTACAAACACGTGTCCTCCATTTGACCCACAGACGGAACATTCTGGCTAGGCTCTGGACGAAACGCAGTCACGTCAACCCGAAGGACACGCTGTGAACCCGAACACCCTTTCCTACAACCATGCCCACGACGAGGCCCGACGACAGCTCCGTCGTCACGAACGCGACCTGCAGTGGGCGAAAGATCGCCGCCGCCAGCAGGAACGCGAGCTGGCAGAGGCGCGCGCACTCCTGGCCGCCAGCCCGGCAACCCTCGTCTGGACTCCGCTGACCATCGCCGCCGTCCTGCTCGTCGCAGACGCCGTGCTGGTCTGGGGCGTGCTGAACTCCTCCCTGCTCGGAAGCACCGGCTTCATCGCGGTGTGGGCAGGCGCCGCCTTCGCGGCCGTCGTGATCGCGAAGGTGACCGTCTCCCTCGTCCGGCTGCACGGCCGGCGCCGGGCGGCGCGCAAGCGGGTGCAGGTGCGGGATGCGCGCCTCGCGCACACCCAGTTCCACATCGAGGAGAGCCTCGGCTCGTTCATCGACGGCCACCAGGTCGCCCGCGCCACGCGCTGACCAGAGCCCGCCTACTCCTCGCCGACGTCGATCCCGGCTGCCGCCGCCGCCTCCCGGTATGCGGCGGCCAGCTGGGGGAGCGAATAGTGCGCGTTGAGTCCGCTCGGGCTCGGCACCACCCAGACAGTGGATGCGCCGAGCATCCTGTCCTGTCGGCCGGGCACCGCGCGTGGCTCAGCGAAGGCGACACGGTAGGCGGTCACGCCGAGCAACGCGATCACGCGCGGACGGTACCTCTCCGCCACCCGCTCGAGTCGCCCCCGCCCGGCGATCAGCTGCTCGTCGGTGAGTTCGGACGCCTTCGCCGTCGCGAAGTTCACCAGGGTGGTCAGCCCGACCTTCCGGCGCGCGAGGTGGTCGCGGTCGTCGGGGAGGAAGCCCTCGGACGAGTCGATCACCCTGTCGGTGATACCGGCCAGCCGCAGCGCGGGGTAGAAGCGGTTGCCCCGGTTGGCGAAGCTCGCTCCGATGGCCGCACTGCGCAGTCCGGGGTTGATGCCGGCGAAGACGAGTTCAACTCCGTCGCTGAGAACGTCCGGCAGTTCGGCGCCCCGGTAGGACTCGAGCTCCGCGCGCGTGAACCTCACGCGGCAGCATCCGGATGCTCGCGGAGAAGTCCTGCCAGCACGGCGGCTTCGCTGATGTCCGGGTCCTTCGTCGCGGTCAGGAGTGTGAGGGTGCCCGCCGCGGCGATGCCGCGCAGCCGCTCCAGGATCTCCGCCCGCTGCGGATCGGCGAGCTCGGCCGTGTATCGCTCGGCGAACTCGTCGAAGCGGGCGGGGATGTGCCCGTACCAGGTGCGCAGTTCGGTGGACGGGGCGATCTCCTTCTCCCACGCGTCGAGGTGGGCGCGCTCCCTGCTCACGCCGCGCGGCCAGAGGCGGTCGACCAGTACGCGTGTCCCGTCGTCTGCGCTCGGCTCCTCGTAGATGCGCCGGACCCTGACGCGTGGTGTCTCGGTCATCGTCGTGTCCTCCGCTCGCGTGCCCTCTGCCCCAGCATCCTCGCATCCGGTGCGGAGCGCGGATAGGGTCGGGGAGGGACGTCGGATCCCCGCAAACGCCGCCGTTTGGTGGCCCTGTGGCCCCGACTTCTTCGCGACGCGCCCGGGATGCAACCGTGATTTGCCACCATTCGCGGTATTGCGTAAAGTACTTACTTGTCACCCCAAAGGTGCGGGAGAGCGGAACTGCTCCCCGGCCTCAAGCGGGACCACATCCCCGGTTTTCTTCTCGAATATCCGAGGGTGGTTATCCTCCACTTGCTGAGCTGATCGTCATGCTCGGTCGTGTGATCGGTTGCCTGTTTCAGGCGGCCAGGTTGCGACCGGCTGATTTGACAGGATGGCTTCGAGTGGTAGGGTTGACAGGTTGCCCCATTTTGACCGTGTGATGCGGGATGGTGGGAGCGTCCGATCCTTGAGAACTCAACAGCGTGCACAATGTCAAATGCCAAAAACCTCGTGTTTAGCTTCGGCTAGGCAAGAGATTCCTTTGGATTAGATACAGAATGTCAGTAGATATTCGAAACTAGTCAGATCAACTCGCGGGGAGAACAGACCTTTTTCCGGTCCGCTTCTCGCACAGTGTTTCCCTTCCGCTTTCGGGTGGTTGTGGAGCTAAACATTTACGGAGAGTTTGATCCTGGCTCAGGACGAACGCTGGCGGCGTGCTTAACACATGCAAGTCGAACGATGAACCTGGAGCTTGCTCTGGGGGATTAGTGGCGAACGGGTGAGTAACACGTGAGTAACCTGCCCTTGACTCTGGGATAACCTCCGGAAACGGAAGCTAATACCGGATATGACGTACGGAGGCATCTCCTGTGCGTGGAAAGAATTTCGGTCAAGGATGGACTCGCGGCCTATCAGGTAGTTGGTGAGGTAACGGCTCACCAAGCCTACGACGGGTAGCCGGCCTGAGAGGGTGACCGGCCACACTGGGACTGAGACACGGCCCAGACTCCTACGGGAGGCAGCAGTGGGGAATATTGCACAATGGGCGCAAGCCTGATGCAGCAACGCCGCGTGAGGGACGACGGCCTTCGGGTTGTAAACCTCTTTTAGTAGGGAAGAAGCGAAAGTGACGGTACCTGCAGAAAAAGCACCGGCTAACTACGTGCCAGCAGCCGCGGTAATACGTAGGGTGCAAGCGTTGTCCGGAATTATTGGGCGTAAAGAGCTCGTAGGCGGTTTGTCGCGTCTGCTGTGAAAACCCGAGGCTCAACCTCGGGCCTGCAGTGGGTACGGGCAGACTAGAGTGCGGTAGGGGAGAATGGAATTCCTGGTGTAGCGGTGGAATGCGCAGATATCAGGAGGAACACCGATGGCGAAGGCAGTTCTCTGGGCCGTAACTGACGCTGAGGAGCGAAAGCGTGGGGAGCGAACAGGATTAGATACCCTGGTAGTCCACGCCGTAAACGTTGGGCGCTAGATGTGGGGACCATTCCACGGTTTCCGTGTCGCAGCTAACGCATTAAGCGCCCCGCCTGGGGAGTACGGCCGCAAGGCTAAAACTCAAAGGAATTGACGGGGGCCCGCACAAGCGGCGGAGCATGCGGATTAATTCGATGCAACGCGAAGAACCTTACCAAGGCTTGACATATACGAGAACGGGCCAGAAATGGTCAACTCTTTGGACACTCGTAAACAGGTGGTGCATGGTTGTCGTCAGCTCGTGTCGTGAGATGTTGGGTTAAGTCCCGCAACGAGCGCAACCCTCGTTCTATGTTGCCAGCACGTAATGGTGGGAACTCATAGGAGACTGCCGGGGTCAACTCGGAGGAAGGTGGGGATGACGTCAAATCATCATGCCCCTTATGTCTTGGGCTTCACGCATGCTACAATGGCCGGTACAAAGGGCTGCAATACCGTAAGGTGGAGCGAATCCCAAAAAGCCGGTCTCAGTTCGGATTGAGGTCTGCAACTCGACCTCATGAAGTCGGAGTCGCTAGTAATCGCAGATCAGCAACGCTGCGGTGAATACGTTCCCGGGCCTTGTACACACCGCCCGTCAAGTCATGAAAGTCGGTAACACCCGAAGCCGGTGGCCTAACCCTTGTGGAAGGAGCCGTCGAAGGTGGGATCGGTGATTAGGACTAAGTCGTAACAAGGTAGCCGTACCGGAAGGTGCGGCTGGATCACCTCCTTTCTAAGGAGCATCTGGCATCCCGGTGTTGAAAGACGCTGGTGGTGTCCAGGCGCCAGATCGAGACGAATGTTCTCGCTGGTAGCTCATGGGTGGAACATTGACATTGGTGCGGAGCTGATCGGCTCGGACTCAGTACGCTTCTTTCGGGGAGTTGGAACGGTTCGGACCCGGATGTTCCGCATATGCACGCTGTTGGGTCCTGAGGGACCGGGCCTCACCCGTAAGTGGGTGGGAATCGAACCTCTGGACCTTTTCTTGTTGGCCATGATTGGCTGGCGGAGAGGGTACCGCCCGTACTTTGAGAACTACACAGTGGACGCGAGCATCTTAGATTCGAGACTTTCGAGTCTCGGATCACAAGATCAAATCGACACTCCTTTGGAGTGTTGGTAGATCATTGGTCAATCTGCTCACCTTCGGGTGGGCCGATCGATTCATAAACTCATGTGATTTCAAGTTTCTAAGAGCAAACGGTGGATGCCTTGGCATCTGGAGCCGAAGAAGGACGTAGTAATCTGCGATAAGCCTCGGGGAGTTGATAAACGAACTTTGATCCGAGGATTTCCGAATGGGGAAACCCCGCTGGGCCCGTAAGGTGACCCAGTGACTCCCGCCTGAATATATAGGGCGGGTAGAGGGAACGTGGGGAAGTGAAACATCTCAGTACCCACAGGAAGAGAAAGCAAAAGCGATTCCGTTAGTAGTGGCGAGCGAAACCGGATCAGGCTAAACCGATCATGTGTGATAGCCGGCAGGCGTTGCATGGTCGGGGTTGTGGGACTTTTCTGCTGCTTCTGCCGAACAGCGAACGTTACAGAGGAATATAGGCGAATGGTTTTGAAAGGCCAGTCATAGAGGGTGCCAACCCCGTAGCCGAAATGTTCTGATGGCGTGAAGAGTATCCCAAGTAGCACGGGGCCCGAGAAATCCCGTGTGAATCTGTCAGGACCACCTGATAAGCCTAAATACTCCCAGATGACCGATAGCGGACAAGTACCGTGAGGGAAAGGTGAAAAGTACCCCGGGAGGGGAGTGAAATAGTACCTGAAACCGTTTGCTTACAAACCGTTGGAGCCTCCTTGTAGGGGTGACAGCGTGCCTTTTGAAGAATGAGCCTGCGAGTTAGCGATATGTGGCGAGGTTAACCCGTGAGGGGTAGCCGTAGCGAAAGCGAGTCTGAATAGGGCGATTCAGTCGCATGTCCTAGACCCGAAGCGAAGTGATCTATCCATGGCCAGGTTGAAGCGACGGTAAGACGTCGTGGAGGACCGAACCCACTTAGGTTGAAAACTGAGGGGATGAGCTGTGGATAGGGGTGAAAGGCCAATCAAACTTCGTGATAGCTGGTTCTCTCCGAAATGCATTTAGGTGCAGCGTTGCGTGTTTCTTGCCGGAGGTAGAGCTACTGGATGGCCGATGGGCCCCAAAAGGTTACTGACGTCAGCCAAACTCCGAATGCCGGTAAGTGAGAGCGCAGCAGTGAGACGGTGGGGGATAAGCTTCATCGTCGAGAGGGAAACAACCCAGACCACCAACTAAGGTCCCTAAGCGCGTGCTAAGTGGGAAAGGATGTGGAGTTGCACAGACAACCAGGAGGTTGGCTTAGAAGCAGCCACCCTTGAAAGAGTGCGTAATAGCTCACTGGTCAAGTGATTCCGCGCCGACAATGTAACGGGGCTCAAGCACGCCACCGAAGTTGTGGCATTGACATTAGTGGTAGGCCTTCGTGGTCCAGCCGTGTTGATGGGTAGGAGAGCGTCGTGTGGCGAGTGAAGCGGCGGTGTGAACCAGCCGTGGACGCTACACGAGTGAGAATGCAGGCATGAGTAGCGAAAGACGGGTGAGAAACCCGTCCTCCGAAAGACCAAGGGTTCCAGGGCCAGGCTAATCCGCCCTGGGTAAGTCGGGACCTAAGGCGAGGCCGACAGGCGTAGTCGATGGACAACGGGTTGATATTCCCGTACCGGCGAAGAACCGCCCAAGCTAATCCAGTAATGCTAAGTGTCTGAATCCCCTTGATCGAGGCCTTCGGGTTGAGACGAGTGGGCCTAGCACACGACCCTATGCTGGTGCGGCTAGCGTATTAACAGGTGTGACGCAGGAAGGTAGCCGAGCCGGGCGATGGTTGTCCCGGTCTAAGTGTGTAACCCGAGAGATAGGCAAATCCGTCTCTCATGAAGGGCCAGGCACGATGGGTAGTCTTAAGTGACGAAATCGGTGATCCTATGCTGCCAAGAAAAGCATCGACGCGAGGTTCCAGCCGCCCGTACCCCAAACCGACTCAGGTGGTCAGGTAGAGAATACCAAGGAGATCGAGAGAATCGTGGTTAAGGAACTCGGCAAAATGCCCCCGTAACTTCGGGAGAAGGGGGCCTGAGGCGTGAACGGACTTGCTCCGGGAGCGTTTGACGGCCGCAGAGACCAGTGGGAAGCGACTGTTTACTAAAAACACAGGTCCGTGCTAAGTCGCAAGACGATGTATACGGACTGACGCCTGCCCGGTGCTGGAAGGTTAAGAGGAACGGTTAGCCGTAAGGCGAAGCTGAGAATTTAAGCCCCAGTAAACGGCGGTGGTAACTATAACCATCCTAAGGTAGCGAAATTCCTTGTCGGGTAAGTTCCGACCTGCACGAATGGCGTAACGACTTCCCAGCTGTCTCAACCGCGAACTCGGCGAAATTGCACTACGAGTAAAGATGCTCGTTACGCGCAGCAGGACGGAAAGACCCCGTGACCTTTACTACAGCTTGGTATTGGTGTTCGGTGTGGCTTGTGTAGGATAGGTGGGAGACTGTGAAGCGGGCACGCTAGTGTTCGTGGAGTCATTGTTGAAATACCACTCTGGTCACTCTGGATATCTAACTTCGAACCGTAATCCGGTTCAGGGACAGTGCCTGGTGGGTAGTTTAACTGGGGCGGTTGCCTCCCAAAAAGTAACGGAGGCGCCCAAAGGTTCCCTCAACCTGGTTGGCAATCAGGTGTCGAGTGTAAGTGCACAAGGGAGCTTGACTGTGAGACTGACAAGTCGAGCAGGGACGAAAGTCGGGACTAGTGATCCGGCAGTGGCTTGTGGAAGCGCTGTCGCTCAACGGATAAAAGGTACCTCGGGGATAACAGGCTGATCTTGCCCAAGAGTCCATATCGACGGCATGGTTTGGCACCTCGATGTCGGCTCGTCGCATCCTGGGGCTGGAGTAGGTCCCAAGGGTTGGGCTGTTCGCCCATTAAAGCGGTACGCGAGCTGGGTTTAGAACGTCGTGAGACAGTTCGGTCCCTATCCGCTGCGCGCGTAGGAAATTTGAAAGGATCTGACCCTAGTACGAGAGGACCGGGTTGGACGAACCTCTGGTGTGTCAGTTGTTCCGCCAGGAGCACCGCTGATTAGCTACGTTCGGGATGGATAACCGCTGAAAGCATCTAAGCGGGAAGCCGGCCTTGAGATGAGATTTCCATGCCTTCGGGCGAGAGGCTCCCAGCTAGACTACTGGGTTGATAGGCCGGATGTGGAAGTGGGGACTAAAGACCCATGGAGCTGACCGGTACTAATAAGCCGATAACTTGACAATCACTACTCACACACATGTTGTAAGGCTGGTGTGTGAGGCCTGAAGAATGCTTGCGTCCACTATGTGGTTCTCGATGTACGGTCGAGAACCGAACCAATCAGCTGATTGGTCCGTTCACTTTGATACATCAATAGTGTTTCGGCGGCCATAGCGAGAGGGAAACGCCCGGTCACATTCCGAACCCGGAAGCTAAGACTCTCTGCGCCGATGGTACTGCAGGGGGACCCTGTGGGAGAGTAGGACACCGCCGGACTCCCTTTTAGAAAGAGCCACCCCACACCGGGTGGCTCTTTCGCATTTAACACCACCACAACACCACACAGGCGGCTATATGCCGGTGCGGACATGAAGAAAGGGCCACCCGAAACCGGGCGGCCCTTTCTGCGTTGTGGCAGGGGTGCTGGCGCTACTTGTGGCGCGGCTTGCGCGCCGGGCGATCGTCGCGGTCCGCCCGCGGAGCGCGGTCGTCGCGGTGGACGGTGCCGCCCCTGCGGTCGGGGCGCAGCTCGATGAGCTTGCCGCCGATGCGTGTGCTCTCGAGGCGCTGGAGGACGTCTCCTGGCAGATCCGCCGGCAGCTCCACCAGGGAGAACGCGGGGAGGATCTGGATGGCTCCGAAGTCCTCGCGGCTCAGGCCGCCCTCGTTGGCCAGGGCGCCGACGATCTGGCGCGGCTCCACCTTCTGACGGCGGCCCACCTCCAGACGGTACGACGCCATCGGCTTGCCGCTCGGACGGCTGCGGCGCTCCGGACGGTCCGAACGACCGGAGCGGTCGCCCCGGGAGTCGCGGGTGTCGCGTCCGTCGCGCGAGTCGCGCGTGCGCTCCGCGCTGCGGCCGTCGCGCTCCACCCGGCGGGAGAGCTCGTCCTCGGGGGAGAGCAGCAGCGGCTCCTCGCCCTGAGCCACCACGGCGAGTGCCGCGGCCACGTCGGCCTCCGGCACGTCGTGGTGCTCCACGTAGTGGGTGATGATGTCGCGGAAGCGGGCGATCCTGTCCTCCTGGCCCAGCGCATCCGTGATCGCGTCGTCGAAGCGCGCCAGGCGCGTGACGTTGACGTCCTCGATCGTGGGCAGCTGCATCTGGGTCAGCGGCTGACGCGTGGCCTTCTCGATCGCGGCCAGCAGCCGGCGCTCACGGGGAGTGACGAAGCTGATCGCGGCGCCGCTGCGGCCGGCGCGGCCGGTGCGGCCGATCCGGTGCACGTACGACTCCGTGTCGATCGGGATGTCGAAGTTGACGACGTGGCTGATGCGCTCCACATCGAGACCGCGGGCGGCCACATCCGTCGCCACCAGGATGTCGAGCTTGCCCGACTTCAGCTGGTCGACGGTGCGCTCGCGCTGAGCCTGGGCCACGTCGCCGTTGATGGCGGCGGCCGAGTATCCGCGGGCGCGCAGGCGCTCGGCGAGCGTCTCCGTCTCGTTCTTGGTGCGGACGAAGACGATCATGCCCTCGAAGTTCTCGACCTCGAGGATGCGGGTGAGCGCATCCACCTTCTGCGGGTACGAGACCATCAGGTAGCGCTGCGTGGTGTTGGCCGAGGTCGTGGTCTTGTTCTTGACCGTGATCTCTTCCGGGTCGTGCAGGTACTTCTTGGAGATGCGGCGGATCTGGGCCGGCATCGTGGCGGAGAACAGCGCCACCTGCTTGTCGTCCGGGGTGTCGGCGAGGATCGTCTCCACGTCTTCGGCGAAGCCCATTTTGAGCATCTCGTCCGCCTCGTCGAGCACGAGGTACTTGAGCTCGGAGAGGTCGAGGGTGCCCTTGGCCAGATGGTCCATGATGCGGCCGGGCGTGCCGACGACCACGTGGACGCCGCGGCGGAGCGCGGACAGCTGCACGCCGTAGCCCTGGCCGCCGTAGATCGGGAGGACGTGGACGCCGCGCACGTGCGCTGCGTACTTCTCGAACGCCTCGCACACCTGCAGCGCGAGCTCGCGCGTGGGTGCGAGGACGAGTGCCTGCGGGGTCTTCTGGGAGGTGTCGAGCCTGGACAGGATCGGCAGCGCGAACGCCGCCGTCTTGCCGGTGCCTGTCTGGGCGAGGCCGACGACGTCGCGGCCTTCGAGGAGGAGTGGGATGGTCGCGGCCTGGATGGCGGACGGGGTCTCGTAACCCACGTCCTTGAGTGCCTTCAGCACAGCCCCGTCGAGTCCCAGCTCAGAGAATGTCGTCGCTTCGCGGGCAGTCTCTGCCTCGTCCTGCGCTGTATCCGGTGCTGTCATACGTTCAACGGTAGTCCTCAGCGGGCTCAGCCGCTCGCGCGAGCCTGGCGTCGCGGGCCGCGCGGGTCGATGATGACAGGTGTGACGACACCGGATGCGCGGAGCGGACGCCGGCCATGAACCCGGCGGCACGGCGAGTGCAGAGGATCTACCTGACCCTGCTGCTCGGCAACACGCTGGCCGCGTCCTTCATCTGGGGCATCAACACGCTGTTCCTGCTGGACGCCGGGCTGACCAACTTCGAGGCGTTCGCTGCGAACGCGTTCTTCACCGCTGGGATGGTGGTCTTCGAGATCCCGACCGGCGTCGTCGCCGACACCGTCGGCAGGAAGGCGTCGTATCTGCTCGGCACGGTCACGCTGTCGGTGACCACCGCGCTGTACTGGATGCTCTGGCTCTGGCACGCCCCGTTCGTCTGGTGGGCGCTCGTGTCCGTGCTGCTCGGGCTCGGCTTCACCTTCTTCTCCGGCGCCGTCGACGCCTGGCTGGTGGACGCGCTGGCCGCCACCGAGTACACCGGGAGTCTCGAGGCGGTGTTCGGGCGCGGGCTGGTGGTGACCGGCATCGCGATGTTCGCGGGCTCCGTGCTCGGCGGGGTGATCGCCCAGGCGACGAACCTGGGGGTGCCGTTCCTGCTGCGGGCGGGGGTCCTGGTGGTGATGTTCGTGTTCGCGGCGGTGGTGATGAAGGACATCGGGTTCACGCCGGACAGGTCGATGGGGCCGCTCAAGGCGACGAGGAACGTGCTCGTCCAGTCCATCGACCACGGGCTGCGGAAGCGCTCGGTGCGCTACGTGATCCTGTCTGCACCGTTCGCATCCGGGGTCGGCATCTACGCCTTCTATGCGCTGCAGCCGTACCTGCTGGAGCTGTACGGGGATCCGACCGCGTACTCGGTGGCCGGGCTGGCGGCGGCGATCCTGTCGCTGGCGCAGGTGGCGGGCGGCGTGCTCGCCCCGCGCATCCGGGGGCTGTTCGCGCGGCGGACCACCACAGTGATCGGCGCGTCGCTGTGCAGCGTGGTGGTGCTGGTGGTGCTCGGGATCACGAGCCTGTTCTGGCTGGCGGTGGTGTTCCTGGTGGTGTGGGGGTTCGTGTTCGCGGTGGCGGGGCCGGTGCGGCAGGCCTACCTGAACGACATGATCCCGTCGAAGCAGCGGGCGACGGTGCTCTCGTTCGACTCGCTGTTCGGCAGCCTCGGCGGGGTGTTCATCCAGCCGGCGCTCGGGCGCGCGGCCGACGCCTGGGGGTACGGGACGTCCCTGGTGATCGGTGGGGCGGTGGAGCTGATCGGGATCCCGATCCTGTACCTGAGCAGGCGGCAGCGCGATCCGGCGGACACGGACGCGGTGCGCGGTGAGGCCGAAACGCGGTGACGGCTCAGGCGCCGACCTCCGCGAGGGCCTCGGCGACCGCCTGCTCGACCGAGAGTTCGCGGCCGGCGGCGATGGCCGCATCCAGGGCAGCGCCGTCGCCGGCGACGGTGAGCCGGTCGAGGTATTTCTGGTGGAAGGTGAACGTCGGTCCGTTGTGCAGACCGCTGCGCTCGCGCAGCGCCCTGGCAGCGCCGGCCAGCCGCCCTGCCCGGTCCACGTCTCCCGCGATGGCGGCGATGGCGACCATGCCCTCCAGGCCGTACGCCAGACCCTCGACGTGGCCGAGCGCGGCGGAGACCGTGACGCTGCGGGCGAAGTCGGCCCGGGCGTCGTCCGTCTCGCCGAGCATCAGCTGCGCCCAGCCCAGGTGGTAGGTGGCGATCCGCTCTCCGACCGCATCCCCGGCGGAGCGGGTGAGGGCGAGGCTCCTCGCGAACCGGTCCCTCGCCTCCTGGATGTCCTGCTTCCGCAGCGAGACGCGGCCGAGGAGGACGAGCGCCATCGACTCGCCCCACACGCTGCCGCTGGAGCGGAACAGGCGCAGGCTCTCCTGCATGACCTCCTCCGCGCGCTCCGGGTCGGGCTTCGCGCCCGCAAGCAGCGCGAGGGCGAGGGAGATGCGGGTCAGGCCCTCGCCGTCCGGATCGTTCACGCTGCGGAACAGGTCGGCGCTCTCCGCGAGCTCGGCGGCGACGCTGCCGTCCGGGTCCTTCCAGAACATGATGGTCCTGGTGAAGTAGAGGGCGATCGCCCTGGTGTGGTCGGTGAGGTCGCTTCCCGAGTCGAGGGCCTCGTCCATCCAGGTCCTGACCTCGCCGAGCAGGCCGGAGACCCACCAGTAGAGGTAGAGGCTGTACGCGAGGTGGGCGGCGCGGTCCCAGTCGCGGCTGCCGAGCAGGAACCGCTCGGCAGCGCGCAGGTTGTCCCGTTCGTCGCCGAGCCGCCGCAGCCACTCGCGCTGCCTGCCGCCCTTCAGTTCCTCTTTGGCGCTGTCGCCGAGCGAGAGCACGAAGCGGGCGTGCGCCTCGCGGGCGGCGTGCAGCAGACCGGCGTCCCACAGCTGCTCCCTGGCGTACTCGCGCACGATGGCCTGCATGGCGAACCGGGCGCGCCCATCCCCGTCCTGCTGCCGGACCAGGCTGCTGTCGACGAGGGCGGCGAGGTCGCCGAGGACGTCGCGGACGGCAGCGGCTCCCTCCGCGCTCGCGTCCGCACCGATGACCTCCGACCCGATCGCCTCCGCCGCCTCCAGGGTGAAGCCGCCCTCGAACACGCCGAGGCGTGCGAGCAGCCTGCGCTGGTCGTCGTCGAGCAGCTGGGTGCTCCACTCGATCGTCCTGCGGAGGGTCTGCTGCCGTTCGGGGAGGTCGCGGGAACCTCCGACGAGCACCGAGAGGCTGCGGTCGAGCCTGTCGAGCAGGTCGTCGGGGGAGAGCACCCGGATGCGCGCGGCGGCGAGCTCGATGGCCAGCGGCATCCCGTCGACGGCCGCGCAGACGCCGGTGACCGCCGACCGGTTCTCGTCCGTGACCTCGAAGTCCGGCTTGACGGCGTGGGCGCGCTCGACGAAGAGGCTGACGGACGAGTCCTCCGGGAGCGGACCGACCTCGAAGCTCTGCTCGGCGGTGAGCCGGAGCAGCGCGCGGCTGGTGACCATCATCGAGACGCCCGGCGCTGCGGCGAGCAACGCGGTGAGGGTGGGAGCGGCGGTGAGCACCTGCTCGAAGTTGTCGAGCACCATCAGCAGGTGCCTGTCCTGCAGGGCGGTCGCCAGGTTCTCCATGATGGGGGCGTCTCCGGTGTCCCGGACGCCGAGCGCCTGCGCGATGGCGGCGGGCACCCGGTCAGGGTCGTGGACGGCCGACAGGTCGACGAACACGGCGCCGTCGACGAACGCGGGGGTGACGGCGCGCGCCGCCGCGAGGGCGAGGCGGCTCTTGCCGATGCCTCCGGGGCCGGTGAGCGTGACGAGGCGGGCGCCAGCGCTGTAGAGGTCGCGGATCGCATCCAGGTCGGCGTGGCGGCCGATGAGCCCGGTGAGCGGTTCGGGAAGCCGGACGGGCTCCGCGACCCTGTCGGCGTCGGCGGGGACGTCGAGCGGCACGAACGACCTGCTCTGCTCGAAGCGCTCGGCGAGCAGAGTGGCGAGGTCGGCCTCGACGAGGCGGGCCAGCTCCTTCGCCGACTCGAAGTACTTGTACGCGGCGCGGTCGTCGTCCCTGATGCGGTTGAGCAGCTCGGTGAGCTTGGGCTCCCGGCGCTCGGCGGGCGTCTTGACGTAGAGCAGGCGGGGGAGGTCGTCCGGGCAGAGGTTGTACTCGTCCTCGAGGCCGGAGACCTCCTCCTCCGGCGCCACCCAGCCGTAGCGTTCCCAGTAGAGGCCGAGGAACACGTCGCTCTGTTCGAGGTATGCGCGGTACAGATCGCGGGGCGGATGCGGGCGGGCGCCGAGCTCGAACATGACGGGCGCGAGGTGCAGGCGCTCGATGGCGGACCGCGCGGCGCGACGCTCATCGGCGAGCTCTTGCAGCGTGGAACTGACGAAGATCCGCAGTCGTTGATCCGGAGTGCGGATAACATGAGGGCCCCTCATAACTGCATTCTGTTGCGGGTGGCAACAATAGTCCAGTGTTTGCGGGCGATTCGGTGCGCCGCGGGCGGGGGAGGCGCACACTGGGGACCGTGGACGGGGACGGCGGAGACACCTGGGAGCGCGGCGACGCGTACGAGCGGTACGTGGGGCGGTGGAGCAGGCTGCTGGCTGTGCCGTTCCTCGACGGACTGAGTGCTGGCCCCGGACTCGACTGGCTGGATGTGGGGTGCGGCACCGGAGCGCTGACCGGCGCGATCCTCGACAGGTGCGACCCGGCGTCGGTCGTCGGGGTCGAACCGTCGGACGGCTTCCTGCGCTCGGCCGCCGAGAACCTGGGCGGGAGGGCCAGGCTGCTGCGGGGGTCGGCAGACGCGCTTCCTCTGCCCGGCGCATCCATCGACGTCGCCGTGTCCGGGCTGGTGCTGAACTTCGTGCCGGAGGTGCAGGCGGCGCTCGCCGAGGCGGTCCGGGTGGTGCGGCCGGGCGGGATGGTCGCGGCGACGGTGTGGGACTACGGCGGCCGGATGGAGTTCCTGCGCTGCTTCTGGGATGCGGCGGTCGAGCTCGATCCGGCGGCGGCCGAGCTGGACGAGGCCGCCCGGTTCCCCCTGTGCCGGCCGGAGGCGCTGGGGGAGGAGTTAGCCGCCGCCGGCCTGACCGGCGTGACCGTACGAGCGATCGACATCCAGACCGTGTTCGGCGACTTCGACGACTACTGGACGCCGTTCCTCGGCGGGCAGGGGCCGGCACCGGGCTACGTCGCGGGGCTGGATGCCGCAGCACGGGACCGGCTCCGCGATCACCTGGTCGGGCACCTGCCGATCCAGGAGGACGGGACCATCCCGATGGTCGCGCGCGCCTGGGCGGCCAGCGGAAACCCGGGCTAGTCGGTGGGCCTCCCCGGTGAGAGGATGAGCCCATACCGAAAGCACTGACGAGGAGGTCGTGCGATGTGTAGATGGCTGGCATATTCCGGAGGGCCGCTCAGACCGTCGACCCTGGTGCTCGACGCGCAGAATTCGATCGTCGCGCAGTCGCTCAACTCGTCTCTCGGAGCAGAGCCGGTCAACGGCGACGGCTTCGGCCTCGGCTGGTACCCGAGCGGGGGAACCCGCGACGACACCCCCGCGATCTTCCACAGCACGGAACCGGCGTGGAACGACGCCAATCTGCGGGAGCTCTCGACGGCGATCGAGAGCCCGATGTTCTTCGCGCACGTGCGGGCGGCGACGCATCCACCGATCCAGCAGACCAACTGCCACCCGTTCCGCCACGAGCACTGGATGTTCATGCACAACGGGGCGATCGACGAGTTCCCGACGATCAAACGGGACCTCACGATGGCGGTCGACCCCGCCCTGTACCCGTACATCCAGGGCACGACGGACAGCGAGGTGCTGTTCTACCTCGCCCTCTCCTACGGGCTGCGGGACGACCCGATCTCGGCGGTCGCGGCGGCCATCCGGAAGGTCGAAGAGATCGGGCACGCGCACGACATCCGGTTCCCGATGCAGGGGACTCTCGCCGTGGCGGACGGGAAGACCATCTGGGCGTTCCGGTATTCGACGCAGCACAGGACGCGGTCCCTGTTCCACTCGGTGGACATCCCGACCCTGCTGGAGATGTACCCGGACATCGAACGCTTCAAGATCTTCGACCGGCGCGCCCACCTCGTGGTGTCCGAACCGCTCAACGACCTGCCCGGCGTGTTCCTGGAGGTGCCGGAATCGACGGTGGTCGTGCTCGACGGGTCCGGATATCACCACGAGGCGTTCCTCGACGACGAGCACGAGGTCGAGCGGAGCGGGGAGCCTGCCCTGCACGGCTAGACTCCACTCCATGCCGCAGACCACCGCGACCACAGCGACCTCACTCCTCCGTTGGGTCTCCGACGACCGCATCAGCAGCGTCTACCAGCACTACGTGGTGGAAGACTCCGAGCGGTGCATCGCCCTCTGGCAGCCGGCGGGAACCGTCGGCAGAGTGGCCGTCGGGCGACGCGGAGGGCCGCGCGGGCGCAACATGCTGCCCGGTGGCTGGGGCGGCGGCTACGAGGAGCACGTCTGGACGGGCGACGGCGTGCTGCGCGTGCACGTTCCAGGGCAGCCGTGGTCGATGTGGCGCTGGCTCACCCCGGACGGGTGGACGGAGCACGCGTACGTGAACCTGGAGTCGCCGTGGGGGCGCACGCCGCTCGGGTTCGACACCGCCGACTGGATCCTGGATGTGATCGCAGAGCCGGACGGCAGCCACAGCCTCAAGGACGAGGACGAACTCGCCTGGGCGGAGCAGACGGGGAAGTTCGACGCCGCCAGGATCGCCGCGGTCGAAGACGCACGACGGCGGGCGGTGGCGGCGGTCGAAGCGCAGGCGTTCCCGCTGTCGGTGGACTGGGACACCTGGGCCCCGCTGCCCGGAGAACCGCTGCCGCTCGCGTCCGGCTGGGAGAGAGTGGGAGCCTAGCTCTCCGGCAGCGGCTCCTTCGGGAGCTTGCGGACCTTGGTGCGGCGACGGCGACGCTCGGGGATCATCGAGCGCATCTCCTCCAGCTTGCCGAAGCAGAGGAGACGGTCGCCCGCCTCCAGCTCGACGTCTCCGCGCGGGTTCGGGATGACGGTCGCTCCGCGGTGCAGGGTGAGCACGGTGATGTCGCGCTCGCCGAGGCCGGAGTCGCGCATCCGCTTGCCGACGAGGTCGGCGTTGCCGTGCACGACCAGCTCGGCCACGCCGTATCCGGTGGAGACGCTGAGGCGCTGACGCACGTCGATCTCGGGGAACGCGACCTGGTTGTCGATGAAGTCGATGATCGCACCGGCCACATCCAGCCCGGTCGCCGTCTCGATGCCCTCCAGCCCGGGGGAGGAGTTGACCTCCATGACCAGAGGGCCGTCGTTGCCCTCCAGCATGTCGACGCCGGCGACGCGGAGGCCCATGATCTGGGCGGAGCGCACGGCGGCCTGCTCGTACTCCGGCGACAGCTCCACCGGCTCGACGGAGCCGCCGCGGTGCACGTTGGAGCGGAACTCGTCGCCGTTCGCCCTGCGGCGCATCGCGGCGACGACGCGGTCGCCGACGACCAGCGCCCGGATGTCGCGGCCGCGGCTCTCCGAGATGAAGCTCTGGATCAGCACGTTCTGCTTCGTCGAGTGCAGCGTCTCGATGATGGCCTCCGCGATCTTCACCTCGGGGGCGAGGATGACGCCGATGCCCTGCGTTCCCTCCAGCAGCTTGATGACGACGGGCGCTCCTCCCACCTTCTCGATGGCGAGGCGCACGTCGGCGCGGCTGTGCACGAACGCCGTCGCCGGCATCCCGATGTTGTGGCGGGACAGGATCTGCGTCGCCCGGAGCTTGTCGCGGGAGTTGGTGATGCCGTTCGCGGTGTTGGGTGTGTACACATCCATCTGCTCGAACTGGCGCACGACGGCCGTGCCGAAGTACGTGATCGAGTTGCCGATGCGCGGCAGGATCGCGTCGTAGTCGGACAGCAGCTTGCCCCGGTACTGCAGGTCGGGCTCGTCGCCGGACAGGTCGATGGCGAAGCGCAGCGTATCCAGCACCTTCACCCTGTGCCCCCGTTGCAGCGCGGCCGCTCGGAGCCGCTGAGTGGAGTACGCCTGCGGGGCGCGCGAAAGGAGCGCGAGTTTCATCGGGGGTGTCCTGCCAAGATGGTGGGTGTGAAAGACGACCTCCATTCAAGCACCATCGTGGGCTGGCGCGAATGGGTGAGCCTGCCCGATGTCGGCGTGCCCTGGATCAAAGCCAAGCTCGACACCGGCGCGCGCAGCTCGGCGCTGCACGCCTTCGACATCGAGGACGACGGCGACACGGTCCGCTTCCGGGTGCGGCCGTGGCAGAGGTCGGAGGACGACGTGGTCACGGTGGAGTGCCCCGTGCACGACCGCCGCACCGTCCGCAGCTCGTCCGGGCACGCGGAGGAGCGCATCGTCGTGCTGGTGGACGTGTACCTGTTCGGGCGCACCATCACGGCGGAGACCACGCTCAGCAACCGCGACCAGATGGGCTTCCGGATGTTGATCGGCCGGGAGGCGCTGCGTCAGGGCTTCGTCGTCGACCCCGGCAAGTCGTTCCTGGCCGGGCGTGCGCCGCGGGTGGTGCGGCGGCGCAACCGCGGGCGGGAGTAGGAGCGGAACTCAGGAGAGCGCGCTGAGCGTGCGCGCGATCGCGACGCTGCGCGCGGCGACCTCGTCCGGGCTGCCGACGGCGCCGGCGTCCGCCCACTCGCGGAGGGCGATGCGGATGCTGCCGATGCAGGTGACGACGACGAGCTCGGCCTGGGCCTCGGCGGAGACGGGACCGTCCGCATCCACCAGACCCTCGCGCAGCATCAGGTCGGCGATGGAGCCGACCAGGCCGGAGCGCAGGTCGTCGAGGCGGCGCATCCTGCTCTGGATGAGACCGGGGTTGCGGGAGGCGATGAGCATCCTGGCCGCGTGCAGGTCGGGGTCGGTGGCTGTGGGGAGGCCCCGGATCAGCGTGGTGACGACGCACTCGACGATGCTGCCCGCGTAGACGCGTTCGAGGTGTTCCGCGACGAGGGCGGCGTCGCCCCAGGAGTGGCGGAAGCCGAGGAGCGCGTCCTCCTTGCAGTCGAAGTAGTTGAAGAACGTGCGGTGCGAGACGGGGACGGCCGCGCAGATCTCGTCGATGGTGACGTCGTCGGTGTCGCGGTCGAGGGTGAGCGTCACGGCGGCGCGCTCGAGGCTGGCGCGTGTCTGCGCCTTCTTGCGCTCGCGGAGGCCGGGCTCGGCGGCCGGTGCTGGAGTTTGCATATTGAGAAATTTTGCAGCAATGCAGAGAATTAGTTGATTTCGGTCACCTAATTATATATCGTTGCTCCTCGTCAACCAATTACGAAGGAAAAACATGTCACGCTCTCTCACCCGAGAGGAAGAGGCGCCGTCGGCGTCCATGTCACACCGGCAGGTGCTCGAAGCGCTGTCCGGCCTGCTGCTCGGGATGTTCGTCTCGATCCTCGCCGGAACCGTCGTCTCGTCGTCGCTGCCCCGCATCATCTCCGAACTCGGCGGCGACCAGTCCGCCTTCACCTGGGTCGTCACCAGCACGCTGCTCGCGACCACGGTGTCCACGCCCATCTGGGGCAAGCTCGCCGACCTGCTCAACCGCAAGCTGCTCATCCAGCTCGCCCTCGGCCTGTTCGTGCTCGGCTCCGCGCTCGCCGGGTTCTCGCAGAACCCCGAGATGCTGATCACATTCCGTGTCGTGCAGGGTCTCGGCGCCGGCGGTCTGACCGCCCTCAGCCAGATCATCATGGCCGACATCATCAGCCCGCGTGACCGCGGTCGCTACATGGGCCTGTTCGGCGCGATCATGGCCGTCGGCACCATCGGAGGACCACTGATCGGCGGTCTGCTCACCGACTCGATCGGCTGGCGCTGGAACTTCTTCGTCGGCGTGCCCGTCGCGATCCTCGCCATCATCCTGCTGCAGCTCACGCTGCGCCTGCCGAAGCGCCCGAAGGGCAAGGTCAAGATCGACTACCTCGGCGCCGTGCTCATCGCCGGTGGCGTCTCGCTGCTGCTGATCTGGGTCAGCATGGCCGGCACGCAGTTCGACTGGTGGAGCTGGACGACCGCGTGGATGGTCGGCGCCTCCGTGCTGATGCTCGTCGCTGCGGTCATCACCGAGCTCCTGGTCAAGGAGCCGATCATCCCGCTGTCCCTGTTCAAGAACCGCACGTTCACCCTCGCGGTGATCGCATCCATCTCGGTGGGTGTCGCGATGTTCGGGACGTCGGTGTTCCTCAGCCAGTACATGCAGCTCGCCCGCGGTGCGACGCCGACGGAGTCCGGTCTGCTGACGCTGCCGATGATCGGCGGCCTGCTGATCTCGTCCATGGTCGTCGGAAACCTGATCAGCCGCTTCGGCAAATGGAAGCCGTACATGATCGTCGGTTCGATCATGCTCACGATCGGCCTCTACCTGATGAGCACGATCGAGTACGACACCAACTACGTCATCGTCTCGATCTACATGTTCATCCTCGGCGCCGGCGTCGGCATGGTGATGCAGAACCTCGTGCTGATCGTGCAGAACACGGTCGACCCGTCGCAGCTCGGCGTCGCCAGCTCGTCCGTGGCGTTCTTCCGCAGTCTCGGCGGCACGGTCGGCGTCTCGGTGATGGGCAGCGTGCTCGGCTCCAAGGTGGTCACGATGCTCGGCGAGCGCCAGCACGACCTGCAGGTCGCGATCGGCAAGCTGGGCGCTGCGGGCGCCGAGGTGGCGAAGTCGCTGCAGAGCGGCACGCTGCCGGAGGTCAACAAGCTCCCCGTCGGTGTGCGCACGATCATCGAGTCCGTCTACGGCCAGGCCGTCGCAGACATCTTCCTCATCGCGGTGCCGCTCGCGGTCATCACGATCATCGCCATCCTGTTCCTGCCGAACATCAAGCTCGGCACGCAGACGGCGCTCGAGAAGATGCGAGAGCGTACAGGTCACAACGGGGCGGAAGAGGCCGAAGAGACCGCGATCGAGGTCGCGGAGGCCATGATCGGCGCCCCGGTCACCGGCTCGGTCGGCGCGGTGCGTCCGCCGTCCGAACGCTCGGAGGAACAGCGCTAGCCGGTCGGTTATGATCGCGGCCATGAGCAACGCGGAACGGGTGGTGGCGCCGAGCGGCGCCGCCACCCGCGAGAACGACGAGGCCATCGCCTCCGTCGAGGAGCAGTTCACCGTCCTCTTCAACAAGGTGAGCGCCGGGATGCGCGACCGGGCGGCCGGCGTGCATCCCGACCTGCAGCCGGTCGGCTTCAAACTCCTCAGCACCCTTGCCAGGACGGGACCGGTCCACGCCGGCGCCCTCGCCGGGATGCTGTCCACCGACAAGAGCGTCGTCAGCCGCCAGGTGCGCATCCTGGAAGACCTCGGACTGGTCGAGAGACGCAGCGACCCGGAGGACAGGCGGGCCAGCTATCTGGTCGCCACCACGGAGGCGATCGAGAAGGTCAACGAAGTGCGCGCGAGCGACCAGCGGGTGTTCTACAGCAACCTGCGGAAATGGGATCGCGGAGACGTGGAGCAGCTCGCATCCCTGCTGGCCCGGGTGAACGGGACGGGGCGGTAGTCAGCTGCAGAGGGAGACGCCGGCGGACGTGAGGATGACGGAGCGGTTCTGCTCTGCGAGGGCGTCCGAGTACTTTCCCGCCGCGTCCGTCTCGCTCTTCCAGCCGCACCAGTCGTAGCCGACTCCGGCCGTGGTGAGCATGCTGGGGGAGACGCCGAGTTTCACCAGGGCGGCTTTGACGGCGTCGGCGCGCTTCAGTGACAGGGCCGTGTCCGCGGTGTTGTCGGTCGCCTGGTCCTTGGATGCTGTGCCCGTGACGGTGATCGGCTGACCGTTCTGCTCGATCGACGGCACCAGCTCGCCGAGGACGGACTGGGCTTTCGCCTGGTCGGAGAACGTGGCCGTGTCCTTCGTGAAGAGGAGGTCGCTGTTGCGGATGACGATGGGCTTCGTCCAGTCCGTCTTGGTCTGGACGGCCTCGACGGGCACGGCCGAGACGGCGGGGAGCCCGGAACGGGCGGCGCCGGATGCCGGCTCCGGCAGCAGGGACAGGGTGCCCCCCGCCGCCTTCACGATCGCGGTCCAGATGGCGGTGAGGTTGCTCCTGGCCGGGATGGTCAGTGGGGTCTGTGCTCCCGCCACGTCGCCCATCCCGGACCAGTAGACGGTGACGCCCTTGAGGTCGGTGGGGAGCAGGCCGCGGGAGGTCAGGTCGCTGACGACCTGGGCCGGGTCTGCGTAGAGGACGCCGCTCGTGGAGAAGTTCAGCGGGTCGGTGGTCTGCAGGCCGCTGCCGATCACGAGGACGCCCATCGGGTGGGAGCCGAGGTTGCGGGCGGCCTGGTCGATGGAGGCGAGGAAGTCGACCTCGGGGGATGCGGAGGCGAGGCCGTTGATGTACGAGGTGATCTGGGTGAGCTTGGTGCGCTGGTCGTTCTGGCAGACGACGGCATCCTGAGCCGTCGAGCCGATCACCGTCGTGCCCATCACCTGCGGGGTGCCGGAGGGGACGACCACCGTCACGCTGCCGTTGCTGGCGCCGACCGCCTTCAACTGGTCGACGGCGGAGGCGGGGAGGTTCGTGACGGGGGCGTTCGCGGTGCTCCCGGCGACGACGCCCATGTTGCGCTTCTGCGACTGGTCGCAGGCCGCGCCGGATGCGGTGGCCGATGCGCAGGCGGTCATGGTGGCGCCCAGGGCGATGGCGGCCGCGATGGCGACGAAGGCCTTGGCGAGAGGTCGGGAGGTCAACGGTCGTCCTTTCGGGAGACGTTCGGGAGGAGGGGGCTCAGTCGGTCAGCCGACCGGGCTGGGCACCCTGGCCGAGCTCGGGGTCGCTGAGCCGTCTGGCGCGCAGCTCGCGGATGATCTGGCTGGTGCTCTCCGGGTCGCGCTCGTGCTGGGCGAGCCGGGTTGCGAGCTGGGCGCGGAGCACGTCGACGCGCGAGGCGAAGGTGATCCTGGCGCCGGTGTATCTGGCGCCGTCCGCGGCGGCCAGGTGCATGGCCTGGGCGGTCTCCTCGCGGGCGGCGACGGCCTCGCCGAGCAGGCGGTCGCGGTAGCGGCGCAGCTCGTCCACGTGCGCGTGCGCCTTCTCGGAGGCGCTGAGCAGCGGGCGGGTGGTGAGCCACGCCACGATGAAGCTGATCGCTCCGGAGGTGGCGAGCACGCCGAGCATGAGGAACGCCATGATCGTGTCGGGTGCCGTCCAGGAGAAGCCGGTCGCGGCCGGTGCCGCGGAGCCTCCGACGAGGCCGGTCAGGCCGCCGGCGTTCTGCGCGTCGATGCCCGCCTTGATCCTGGCGACGGTGATGGCGGTGAGCAGTGCCACCCAGATCAGGGACATCAGCACGGCGGCGATCGACCAGCGCCTGTCCATGACCCTGGCCTGGATGCGCCGCATGACGACGGCGACGACGTGCGGCAGGGTGACGACGGCGAGCGAGATGCCCAGCGTGATCACGTACATCTGCAGCCCGATCGAGCCGTACTGGCTGTCGTTGCGCAACAGCAGGGTGAGCGCCTGCGACAGCAGCACGTAGTCGACCGTGATCATCCCGAGCAGCAGCAGGTAGACGAGCACGTGCGCGAAGCGCGACATGTGCCCGACGCGGGGACGGATGCGCGGCGGTCTCTCGACGATGTCTCTGGCCATGATGTGTCTCCTCTCCGTCTCAGGCGTAGTTGTGCAGGTCGGGGTCGTGGCCGAGCAGGCGCGCATCCAGTCGCTCGGCGGCGACCTCGGCGCGCTTCAGCTGGTGCTCGGTGCGCTCGATGGAGCCGCGGATCAGCTCCTCGCGCTTCTGCGACGCGGTGACGCGGGCGGCGCAGGCGGCCAGGTTGCGGGTGCGCTGCCGCTCGATCTCCGCGACGCCGCCGCGCTCGAACGCGGCGAGCTCGTGCTCGAACACCTCCAGCGTCTCGACGTCGACGGCGGCGCGCATCCTGCGCAGGCGCCAGAACAGCCGGCGGCGGAGGCGGCCGGTCTTCGGAACGGAGTAGTCGGCGGGCTGCCGGTCACGCTTTGACATCGTTTCTCCCCTGCCAGAGTTCGAGAAGCCGGGTGTTCTCTTTCGTGGTGAGCCACTCGGAGCGCCGAAGGACCGGCGCCCTGTCGAGCCCCCTGTCCGGTGCGAGCTCCCTGCGGTACGCGCCCCAGTAGACGGCGAGCTTCTCGTCCGCGTGGTCGTAGTAGCGGTTGGTGCGCAGCTTCGCGGCCGTGAACCGCGAGTGGATGAGGGCGGAGAGCTCGTCGACGCGGCGCTTGCCGCGCTTGATGCGCCGCTCCAGCCTGCGCAGCTCTTCGAAGCCGGGGCCGGTGCCGTTGGCGATGAACTCGCGGTCGTCGAGCCGGACGTCGCCGGTGAGCGCGTCGTAGTCGGCGAGGTCGGTGTCGAGCGCCCTCGACAGCACGCGGTACTCGGTGAGTTCGCGGTCGATCCTCGCGAAGAAGCGCTGCTCCTCGCGCCGGGCGTATCCGTCGGCGTGGGCCTGCATCGCCTGGACGTGCGGGGTGGTCGGCTCGCCGGAGTCCGCATCCCTTGCCGGGCCGGAGGCGGTGGTCGCCGCATCCTGCCTGGCCTGCTCGATCAGGCGGCGACGGGCGAAGAAGCCGACGCGGAACGGCCGCCGATCGGCGCGCGGCGCAGGCAGCGACCGTGTCGTCATGCGTTTCCCCTCCGTACGTGAAGCCGGCAGTGCGGCGGACCTCGAAGGTTACGCAGGCTGTCTGGCAAGGAACTAGGGGAATGTCGTATGCCAGCCGAGAGCGCCGGGGCGGGCGGATGATCCGTCCGCCCCGGCGCTCGGTGGGGTGGCGCCTGTTTCGGCTACTTGGCGAGGAAGGCCAGCAGGGCGGCGTTCACCTCGTCGGCGTGGGTCCAGAGCAGGCCGTGCGGGGCGCCCTCGATCTCGACGTACTCCGCGTCGGGGAGCGCTGCGGTGAACCGGCGTCCTGTGGCGTCGATCGGCAGGATGCGGTCCGCCGTGCCCTGCAGGATGAGAGCTGGCACGTCGACCTTCGCGATGTCCGCGCGGAAATCGGTGAACCAGGTGAGCGGAGCAGCACTGGATGCGACGGCGCCGCTTCCGGCCGCGACGGCCCAGCTGTTGCGCACGGCCTCCTCGCTGATGCGGCTGCCGAGGTTCTCGTCCAGGTTGTAGAAGTCGTTGTAGAAGGCGGTGAAGTACGCGTAGCGGTCGGCCTTCACCGCGTCGACGATGCCCTGGAAGAACTCGAGCGGAGCCGCGCCGTCCGGGTTCTCGTCCGTCTTCAGCAGGTACGGCTCCAGCGGTGCGAGGAACGCGGCCTTGCTGACCCGCTCCGAGCCGTGAGTGCCGAGGTACCTGCCCACTTCACCGGTGCCCATCGAGAATCCGACGAGGACCGCATCCCGGACGTCGAGCGTCTCGAGGACGGTGGCGAGGTCGGAGGTGAAGGTGTCGTAGTCGTATCCGGTAGCCGGCTGGCTCGACTGGCCGAAGCCGCGGCGGTCGTAGGTGATCACGCGATAGCCGGCGTCCAGGAGGGCGGCGGACTGCTTCTCCCAGGAGTGGCCGTCCAGCGGGAAGCCGTGGATGAGGACGACGGGCCGGCCCGTCCCGTGGTCTTCGTAGTAGAGCTCGATGGGGGTGCTGTTCTCTTCGCCGACGGTGATGAACGCCATGTCCGTATCCCTTTTCGTGTGTGCTGTTCGCCGAGAACGGTCGTTCTCGGCTGCTGTTGACGATCATATGAGAACGATGGTTCTCGCGCAAGCTATACTTCTGGGTATGACCGGAGAAGCTGTGCGGGACCGCATCGTCGATGCGGCGGACGACCTCTACTACGCGCGCGGCATCACGGCCGTCGGCATGGACGAGATCCGCGACACGGCTGGCGTGTCGCTCAGGAAGCTGTACCTGGAGTTCCCGTCGAAGGACGACCTCGTGCTCGCCGTGCTCGACAGGAGACACCGGATGTGGACGGACGGCGTCGCAGGCAGGGTCGCCACCGTCGACGGCCCGGAGGAGAAGCTCCTCGCCATCTACGACTACCTGGCGGACTGGTTCGCCGACGACTCGTTCCGCGGCTGCGGTTTCATCAACGCGTTCGGGGAGCTCGGCGGCGGGCATCCGGATGTCGTCGCGGCGGCCAGGAAGCACAAGCAGTCGTTCCAGGAGTACGTCGCCCGGCTCGTCGAGGAGGCCGGGGCGTCCCCGTCGCTCGCTCCCCAGCTCGCGATCCTCGCCGAGGGCGCGCAGACCACAGCGGCCATCGCGGGCACGGCGGACGCCGCAGAGCAGGCGAGGGACGCCGCGCGCATCCTGGTGCGCGCGGCCAGGAGCGCCGACCGCGGCTGACCGCGCCATTGCGGCCGATGCGCGCGGAGGAACATACTGAGCGCATCCGGTCGGGGAGGAACACCCCGCAGAGTCGGGAGCCGCACATGAAGAAGTGGTCGGTCGTCATCGTCCTGGGAAGCGCTCAGTTCGTGATGGTGCTCGACGGCACCGTGATGAACGTCTCCATCTCGACCGTCGTGGCCGACCTGGACACCACGGTCGCGGCGATGCAGGCCGCTATCACCTTCTACACGCTGACGATGGCGGCGTTCATGCTGCTCGGCGCGAAGCTCGGCGACGTCTGGGGCAGGCGCAGGGCGTTCGTGATCGGCTCGTGCGTGTACGCGCTGGGGTCACTGCTGACCGCGGTGAGCCCGAACATCGAGACGCTGTTCCTCGGCTGGTCCGTGATCGAGGGGCTGGGGGCCGTGCTGGTCATCCCGGCCATCGCCGCCCTGATCGCCGACAACTACCGCGGGCACGACAGGATCACGGCGTACGCGATCATCGGAGCCGTCTCCGGTGCGGCCGTCGCCGCCGGGCCGCTGATCGGCGGGTACGTCACCACCTACCTCGACTGGCGATACGTGTTCTTCTCCGAGGTGGTCATCATGGCGATCGTCGTGCTCTTCAGCAGGGTGGTGCGCGACGCGACGGGACGCACGAAGTCGAGGATCGACGTGTGGAGCGTGCTGCTGTCGGCGTTCGGCCTGGTGTTCGTGGTCTACGGGATGCTGCAGAGCAAGACCTGGGGGTGGCTCATCCCGCTGCACTCCCCGGTGATCGGCGGCGTGCCGATCAACCCGTTCGGGATCTCGCTGACGGCCTGGTTCATGTTGATCGGCGGCGTGCTGCTGTTCCTGTTCGCGCGAAGGCAGCGGAAACTGGCCGACTCCGGCAGATCGCCGCTCGTGCACATCGAGATGTTCGGCATCCGGCAGTTGCGCAGCGGCCTCAGCGTGCTCGGCGCGCAGTACGCGGTCACGGCCGGGCTGTTCTTCATGGTGCCGGTCTACCTGCAGATGACGCTGGGGCTGGATGCGCTCTCCACGGGGCTCAAGATCTTCCCGCTCTCCATCGCGCTCATCTTGTTCTCCGTGCTCGGCACGATGCTGTCCCGGTTCTGGTCGCCGAGGCGGATCGTGCGGGTGGGGCAGGTGATCCTGGTGGTCAGCTCGCTCATCCTGCTCGGTGCGGTCACCGCCGACCTGCGGAGCTGGCTGTTCGGCATCGGGATGTTCCTGGCCGGCGGGGCGCTCGGGCTCTTGGCCTCCCAGCTCGGCAACGTGAACATGTCCAGTGTCGGCGAGAAGCAGTCCAGCGAGGTCGGCGGCCTGCAGGGCGTGTTCCAGAACCTGGGCTCGTCGCTCGGCACGGCGCTGATCGGCTCGATCCTGATCGGCGCGCTCGCCACGTCGTTCGCCTCGGGGGTGTCCAGCAGCAGCCTGCCCGACAGTGTGCAGTCGACCGTGCAGGAGCGGACGAACGGCGGCGTCGACATCGTCCCGGCGGACAGCGTGCAGAAGATCGGGGAGGACGCAGGGCTGTCGGAGAGCGACGCGAAGACGCTGGAGTCGATCTACCGGGAGTCGCAGCTCTCGTCGCTCAGGATCTCGATCTTCGGCCTCATCGTGATCTCGGTCGGCTCCCTCGCGCTGTCGCGCGGCATCCCGACGCAGGTGCTGGGGCGCAAGCGGGAAGAGGAGACCGAGAAGACGGTCAGCTGAACGCCTGCATCCCGAGCACGCCGAGCAGGGCGAGCTTCTCCGCGCCATCGGTGCGCGGGGGAGCGGTGAGGACGAGCAGACACTGCGACTGGTCCTCGGTGAACAGCACCTGGCAGTCCAGCTCGATCGGGCCGAGCTCCGGATGCACCAAGGTCTTGTGGTCCTCGAACCGGTTGGCGACCTCGTGCCTGTCCCACAGCTCGGCGAACTCCGCGCTCTCCCGCTGCAGGGCGCGCACCAGCTCGCCCGCCTGCGAGGCGGAGCCCATCGCGCCGTACGCGACCCGCAGCGAGGCGACCTGTGCGCGGCTCTGCCTGTCCCTGTCGTCCTCCGGGTACCGGATGCGCTCGGTCTCCGGATGCACGAACCAGCGGTACGCCTCGAACCGTTCGATGCCGGTGAAGCCGGAGCGGTCGCCGAGCAGCGCGGCCGACATGCCGTTCTGCACCAGGGTCTCCCCGAGGTTGGACAGGATCAGGGCGGGGGTGTCGTCGAGCCGGTCGAGCACGCGGAGCAGAGCGGGGGCGACGTGCGCCGCCCCGGCGAACCGGTCGGGCGGGTTGTGGCCTGCCGCGCGGAACAGGTAGTCGCGTTCGTCGCCGCTCAGGCGGAGGGCGCGGGCGAGGGAGCCGAGCATCTGCTCGCTCGGCTGCGGGCCGCGCTGCTGCTCGAGCCTGGTGTAGTAGTCGGCGGACATGTTCGCCAGCTGGGCCACCTCCTCGCGCCGCAGGCCGGGCGCGCGGCGGCGGGCGCCGGACGCGAGGCCGACGTCGGAGGGCTGCAACTCCTCCCGGCGTCTGCGGAGGAAATCGGCGAGGTCTGCGCGGTCCATGTGTCCATCATCCGTCGTCCAGCCGTGGCGAGCCAGGGATCGCGGATCCCCCGATAACCGCTCTCTGCCGGGAGGCGCGCAGCCCCCGGACACTCGAAGCATGAACATCACAGGAAACACCGTCTTCATCCCCGGCGCGACCAGCGGGATCGGCCTCGCCATCGCCGTCGCCCTGCACGCGAAGGGCAACACCGTCATCGTCGGCGGCCGCCGGGCAGAACTGCTCGAACGGATCGCGGACGAGCACCCGGGCATCCACACCGTGCGGATCGACACGGCCGACCCGGAGAGCATCCGGTCGGCGTCCGCAGCGGTGATCGCCGCGCATCCCGACCTCAACGTGCTGATCGCGATGGCCGGGATCATGCGGGTGGAGGACTGGCACTCGGCAGCAGGATTCCTGGCGTCCGCCGAGGCCACCGTCGTCACCAACCTGCTCGGCCCGATCCGGCTGATCGCCGCGTTCACCGAGCACCTGCAGAGCAGGCAGGATGCGACCATCGTCACCGTCTCGTCCGGTCTGGCGTTCGCCCCGCTCGCCGTGACGCCGAGCTACAACGCGACCAAGGCGGCCATCCACCAGCTGAGCGAGAGCATCCGGCTGCAGCTGGCCGACACGAGCGTGCGCGTCGTCGAGCTGGTGCCACCCGCGGTGCGCACCGGGCTGCTGCCCGGCCAGGAGGAGAGCGAGGTGGCGATGCCGCTCGACGCGTTCGTCTCCGAGGTCATGGAGCTGCTGGAGACGCAGCCGGATGCGCGGGAGATCCTGGTCGACCGGGTGAAGTTCCTGCGCTACGGCGAGGCGCGCGGCGACTACGAGACAGTGGTGGCTGCGCTCAACGCGAGCGACCCGCACGGGAAGGCGCCGGTCGCGGCGAACTAGGCGCGCTCGACGGCGAGGCCGAGCCAGGCGGCGAGGTCGGCGATCTCGGCGTCGACCGCATCCCGCGTCTCCGGGGTGAACGGGGTGTCCTCGTGCACGGCGGCGACGCGGAGCACGCCCGCCTTCCTGTCCGCGGTGGCGTCGAGCTTGCCGACCAGGCGGTCGCCGTGCAGGATCGGCAGCGCGAAGTAGCCCCAGCGGCGCTTCGCGGCCGGCTTGTACATCTCCAGCAGGTACTCGAACTCGAAGACCTCCAGCGTGCGCACCCTGTCGTGGATGAGCCTGTCGAACGGCGAAAGCAGCGCGGTACGGCCGGAGAACGCGCGGACGGGGCCGGCGTCGAGGGCGTCCAGCGCATCCGGATCGGCCCGCCACGGCCTGCTGCTGCCCTCGATCTCGACCGGCACGCCCGCTTCGCCGACCATCGCGGCGCGGGCGATGCCCTGCGAGCGCAGGCGACGCGCATCCCGGATGCGTGCGGCCTCCTCCTCGGGGACGACCTCGATGCCGGATGGATAGACGCGCTCCGCCAGGTCCCAGGTGCGCTGCTTGCCGATGCGGCCTGCGGTGGCGATCTCGCCCCGGGCGGAGAGGAACTCGAGCATCCTGGTCACGTTCTGGCCGTGCGTCCAGCCGCTGGACTCCCACGGCACGGTCGCCGTATCCGGGATGTCGCGGGAGAGCAGAGGGCCGTCGGCGCGCAGCCGGGCGAGCACATCCAGGCGGAACTGCGCGTTCGCCTCCAGCCAGGCGTGCACGCCGCTTCCCTCGCGCGGCCACCTGGCCATCGCGTCGAGGTGCAGGCCGAGGGCGGAGGTGGGGCGGAGCATGGCGATGGGCGGGGTGCTCTGGTCGTCCTGCGCCTTCTGCTCGAACAGGGTGCGGTCGGTCTCGACCGCCTGGCGCAGCTGCTCCGGCCGGAAGGCGGAGCCGAGACGGGTCCAGGCGATCAGCTCTGCGCTCGGTGCGATGGCCGCCGTCGGGTCGAGTTGCAGCAGGGTGAGTTGCTCGACCAGCGGGATCAGTTCGGTGGGCCGGTCGGCGTCGAGGCGCTGCGCGGTCACCGCGATCCTGCGCGCCTCTGCACGGCTCAGCCCGGTGGACGGCATCAGGCCTGGTGTCCCGCGTCCGCCAGTTCCTCGACGATGTGCTCGAACAGCGCGGAGGAGATGAGGTGTCGCCGGAGTGCTGTGCCCGCGACCTCCATCGGTCCTCCTCCGCCCTGGCCGAGCGGCAGGCCGTCGAGGGGGACTGGAGGGATCTCACGCAGCCGCGCCACCAGCTCGGCCTCGTCGAGCCGCCCTGCGCCGTATGCCTCGAACAGGCGGCCTGCGTACGCTCCGCCGTCGCGGAGAGCGGTGATCTTGGCCCCCACCTCGTTGAGGTAGCCGAGCTCCCGCCACTGCAGGATGTTCGCGTGCGCCTTCCGCGCGGCGTTCGCGACGGCGGACTTGGCCTGGGCGGGCGGCGTGGACAGCGGCACGCGCGCACGGAACGCGGCGAGAGGGAGGTCGCTGAAGCGGACGAGGAATCGGGCGGCGTCGTGCTCGACGGAGACGGTGTCCGCGTCGGCGTGCATGGGGGACTGGAGCGCTGACGCTACAGCGTCGTACAGCGCCCTCGCCTTGGCATTCGCGACGCCATTCCTGGAGCCGGCGCGACTTTCCATCCACCAAGGTTAACGCGGCCGACGGTCGACGGCGAACGCGCCGCGGCTGTGTTCGGGCCTGCGGGAATACCTCGCACCCCGCAGCGTTGAACTTGAGTGCAGTTCACTCAACTTTCAACACACAGGAGATTTCGTGCCCGAAGACTTCACTCCCGACAGTAACGAAGGAAACTCGTTCGACGAGTTCCTCGCCCGTTACCTCGCGGGTGAGCGTGCGCGTACCGCGCGCTCCATCGACATCAGCCGGTTCCTGAGCCGGCGCACGCAGGAGACCCTCGCCGAGGCCGGACGGTTCGCGCTCGAACACGGCCACCGGGAGCTCGACGCCCTGCACATCCTCCGCGTCATGGCGACGGCAGAGCCCGCCGCAGACGCCATGCGCCGCATCGGCGCGGACCCGCAGGCGGTCGCCGCCGCGGCAGAGCAGCGACTCCCGCAGACGGGCGACCCCGTCGACGTGGATGCCGCATCCATCACTCCGTCCGCCCAGCGGGCGCTGTTCCACGCGTACCAGGTGGCTCGCGCATCCGGATCGACGTACATCGACCCCGAGCACCTCTTCTTCGCGCTCGTCATCATCCAGGACGCCCCGGCCGGGCAGGTGCTGCAGGCAGCAGGCGTCACCCCGGATGCGCTGACCTCCGCCATGCGCCAGACCACGACCGTCGGCGCCGGAACTGCTGGACAGGCCGCTGACGGAGAGGACGCGGAGAACGCATCCACCACTCCGATGCTCGACCAGTTCGGCACCGACCTGACCGCGCTCGCCCGCGACGGCAAGCTCGACCCGGTGATCGGCAGGCTCGACGAGATCGAGCAGACCGTGGAGATCCTGTCCCGGCGCACCAAGAACAACCCGGTGCTCGTCGGTGAGGCGGGCGTCGGCAAGACCGCGATCGTCGAAGGCCTCGCCAGCGCGATCGTCGACGGCGGAGTGCCGGAGCAGCTGCGCGACAAGCGCGTGGTGTCGCTCGACCTCGCCGGAATGGTGGCCGGCACCCGCTACCGCGGCGACTTCGAGGAGCGCCTCACGAAGCTGATGGACGAGATCAGCGCGGCCAAGGACGAGCTCATCGTGTTCATCGACGAGCTGCACACCGTTGTCGGCGCCGGCGGCTCGGGAGAGTCCGGCGGCATGGACGCCGGCAACATCCTGAAGCCGCGGCTCGCCAGGGGCGACCTGCACCTGGTCGGCGCGACCACGCTCAAGGAGTACCGCCGCATCGAGAAGGACCCGGCGCTCGAACGCCGCTTCCAGCCGGTGACGGTCGGCGAGCCCAGCATCGAGGACGCCGTGCTCATCCTCTCCGGGCTCCGCGGAGCGTACGAGGAGCACCACGGCGTGCGGTACACCGACGACGCGATCCGCGCGGCCGTCGAACTGTCCGCCCGCTACGTCTCCGACCGCTTCCTGCCGGACAAGGCCATTGACCTCATCGACCAGGCAGGGGCACGCCTCCGCCTGCGTCTCGGCAAGCGCGTCGACACGACAGAGCTGATGGCGACCCTCGCCACCCTCGAGTCCGAGAAGAACTCCGCTGTCGCGTCCGAGCACTACGAGGAGGCGTCGCGCCTCCGCGACGAGATCGAGGCGGTGCAGCGTTCGCTCGACGAGCTCGGCTCCGCGCCCCGGCCGGATGCGGTGGTCGACGAGCCGGAGATCGCCGGCGTCATCTCGCGTGCGACGGGCATCCCGGTCAGCCGCATCGGAGAAGCGGACCGCGAACGCCTCGCCAAGCTCGAAACCGAGCTGCACGAGCGCGTGATCGGTCAGGACGACGCGGTCGTCGCCGTCGCGAAGGCGGTGCGCCGCAACAGGACAGGGCTCGGAGACGAGCGCCGCCCCGTCGGCAGCTTCCTCTTCCTCGGCCCCACCGGCGTCGGCAAGACCGAACTCGCGAAGGCGCTCGCCGCATCCCTGTTCGGTGACGAGAAGGCGATGCTCCGCTTCGACATGAGCGAGTTCGGCGAACGCCACACGGTCGCCCGTCTGGTCGGCGCCCCTCCCGGATACGTCGGATACGACGAGGCAGGTCAGCTCACCGAGCGTGTGCGCCGCAACCCGTACTCTGTCGTGCTGTTCGACGAGATCGAGAAGGCACACCCCGACGTGTTCAACCTGCTGCTGCAGGTGCTCGACGACGGCCGCCTTACCGACGGCCAGGGCAGGACGGTCGACTTCCGCAACACGGTGGTCATCATGACCTCCAACCTGGGGTCGGAGTTCCTCGCATCCCGCAGCGGCGCCCTCGGCTTCGTGCCGGTGGGCGGCGACGCCTCAGCATCCGGTTTCGCGTCGGAGAAAGACCTGCGCGACCGCGTGATGGGCAAACTGCGCGAGGCGATGCGTCCGGAGTTCCTCAACAGGATCGACGAGATCGTGCTGTTCAGGAAGCTCGACGCCGAGCAGCTGCGTGACATCGTGCGCCTCCTCCTCACGGCGACGAGCGCCCGCCTCGGTGCGCGCTCGATCGGCTTCGAGGCGACAGACGCCGCGGTGGAATGGATCGCCGACGCCGGCTACGAGCCGGAATACGGCGCCCGCCCCCTGCGCAGGGTCATCCAGCGCGAGATCGACGACAGGATCGCCGAACTCATGGTGAGCGGCGAGCTGACCGACGGTGGCACCGTCACCGTCGACGCGGTGGACGGCGCCGTGCGGGTGACCGCCGGTGCGCGTGCTGCGGAGTGGATGGCGCGGGCGGCGTAGCCGCGGTTGTGCTGAGGTGAGAGAGGCGGCGTCCCCGGGAGGGGGGCGCCGCCTCTTTGTGTGTGCGCATTCAGCGCACGTGCATTCCAGTTGGAGCACGTGCCGCTAGCGGGCGGTGACCGCGATCAGTCCAGGCTGAAGATGTCTTCGACGGGGACATGGAAGCGGCGGGCGAGTTTCAATGCGAGCGTCAGGCTGGCCTGGAACGTGTCGTTCTCGAGGGCGACGATCGTGCGTCGTGACACGCCGCAGTCCGTGGCGAGCTGGCTCTGCGTCAGTCCGGCCGCGAGGCGGTGCTCACGAATCCTGTTCCGCATCCTGACTTCCGTATCTGGTCGTGCTGACCGCCGAGCGGACGCAGACGTCGATCACCAGCGCGACGACGTAGCCGAGCATCACAAAGCCGGGTGGCCAGTCCGAGCCGACGGTGAACGTCAGGGTGCCGAGGAGGACCGCGAGAACCAGGGCGTCGACGAAGGCCGCTGCGCGCACGCGCAGCGCGGTGTGCGATTCGACGCTCTCCGCCTCCGCCGCCAGCGTCGCTCGCTCCCGCGCAGTGCGGAACGCGACGGTGCCGATGGCGCCGATCAGCACGATCGCACCGAGCAGCCACGGGTAGACCGGGCGGGCAGAGGCCGTGGAGTTCCCCCAGGCGGCGATGGCCGCGAGCCCGAGCAGGCAGCAGGCCAGGAAGACGATGTATGTGCTGCGGGTCTTCATTGAAGGCCTCTCGGAGATGGAGCGCGTGAAGTCTACTTCACCTTCGATTGCACCCACTCTGAAAGGACGGACAGGGTTCGCTGCCGTGCGTCAGTGGTTTCTGAGTGTTGCGGTGAAACGCTGGATGGATGTCTTCCCGCCCGCAGTTCCGTGACCGGCCGTGGTTCGTCGCGCTCTCGCGGCGGTTCGATCCGTTGCGGGGCTATGAGATCCGGCCGGCGAGGTCGCGGGCGGGGCTGATCGCGCAGTTCGGGGTGGTCGCGCTCATCGCGGCCGTGCTGAGTTCGGTGTTCGTCATGCCCGGATTCCTGGGAGTCGGCCAGACGGCGGCTGCCGCGTCCAGTGCGTTCGAGGCGCTGCCGTCGAACCTGGAGATCCAGCCGTTCGCGCAGAACACCACGGTGTACGCCAAGAAGGGCGGGGCGGATGTCCCGATCGCCTCGTTCTATGCGCAGAACAGGCAGGACGTCGGCTGGAAGGATGTGGCGCAGACCGTCAAGGACGCCACCGTGGCCGCCGAGGACCCTCGGTTCTACTCCGAGGGCGCCGTCGACCTGCTCGGGACCGTGCGCGGGGCGTTGTCGACCGTGAGCGGGAGTTCGGTGCAGGGCGGGTCATCAATCACGCAGCAGTACGTCAAGAACGTCGAGGTGGAACGCTGCGACGCGCTCACCGACGCCAAGAAGCTGCAGGCCTGCTACACCGACGCCGCCGGGGTCACCCTGCAGCGCAAGGTGCAGGAGATGCGGTACGCGGTCGGGCTGGAGAAGAAGTACACCAAGGAGCAGATCCTGCTCGGCTACCTCAACGTCGTCGGATTCGGCGGCACAGTGTACGGCATCGAGGCGGCAGCGCACTACTACTTCAACACCACGGCCGCCCAGCTGAGTCTGCCGCAGGCCGCAACGCTCGTCGCCATCCTGAACAACCCGGCCAACCTGCGCATCGACGAACCGAACAACAAGGACAACGGCGCGGCCGACGGATACAAGGCCACCAAGGAGCGGCGCGACTACGTGCTCGACCGCATGGCCATCAACCACAAGATCACCGCGGCCGACCGGGATGCGGCGAAGAAGACGCCCGTGCAGCCCGTCATCACGCCGACCACCTCCGGATGCGCGGCCGCCTCGCAGTACAACGCCGCGTTCTTCTGCGACTACGTGCGGGATGTCGTGCTCAACGACCCGGCATACGGTGCGACCGCCGACGACCGCTGGGCGACGCTCAACCGCGGTGGGCTGAAGATCTACACCACCCTCAACCTCGACCTGCAGGCGGTGGCGCAGCAGTCGCTCAGCGCATACATCCCGCCGTCGATGGCGGGGATCGACCTCGGCGCATCCAATGTCTCGATGGAGCTCGGCACGGGCAGGATCGTGACGATGGTCGAGAACCGGGCGTTCAACAACACCGACCAGCCGCAGGACGGCACGACGGCGGTGAACTACAACACCGACGAGGCGTACGGCGGATCGCAGGGCTTCCAGACCGGCTCGACCTTCAAGGCGTTCGACCTGGCGGCCTGGCTCGAAGCGGGCAACAGCCTGTACGACACCATCAACGCCACCCAGCACGACTTCCCGACCTCCGAGTTCACGAACAGCTGCGCCGACATCAACGGACCGGACTGGCCCGTCACCAACGACGAAGGCTCGGCCAGCAGGCTCTCGGTGATGGCGGCGACGGCCGAATCGGTCAACACCGCGTTCGCGAAGATGGGGACCAAGGTCGACCTCTGCTCGATCCTCAACGCGGCGAAGGCGCTCGGCGTGCATCCCGCGTCGTCGAGCAACCCGTTGACGTCCGTGCCGTCGATGATCCTCGGCGTCAATTACCTGTCGCCGTTGACGATGGCGACCGCGTACGCGGGCATCGCCAACAACGGCACGGTCTGCACGCCGGTCGCCATCGACAAGGTCGTGAACGCGGACGGCTCGCAGCACAAGGTCAGCCCGACCACCTGCACGCAGGGGCTGCAGCCGAACATCGCGGCCGGAGTCACCTATGCGCTCCAGGGCGTGATGCGCGGCGGCGGCACGGCGGCCAGCGCCAACCCGTACGACGGCACGCCCATCATGGGCAAGACGGGCACGACGGACGACTCGCTGCAGAACTGGCTCGTCACCTCCACCAGCAAGGTGTCGACGGCGACCTGGGTCGGCAACGTGTCAGGGGCGACCCCGCTGCGCAGTCTCGACTTCAACGGAGTGGGCGGCGGCGACGTGAAGTTCTCCGTCGCCAAGCCCATCCTCGAGGCGATCGACGGCCTGTACGGGGGAGACGCGTTCACCAAGCCGACCAACGCCGTGCTGTACGGCGACCAGGTGACGATCCCGGATGTGTTCGGCAAGACCCCCGACGAGGCGCAGTCGCTCCTGGCGGGGCTCGGCCTGGACGTGACGGTCGACCAGACGCCTGTCGACTCCGCGCAGCCGGCGGGGACGGCGGCGGGCACCGATCCTGCAGCAGGATCCTCCGTCAACAAGGGCAGTTCGGTGACGGTGCAGATCAGCAACGGGCAGTCCGCGACCATCCCGGGTGGCCTGATCGGTCAGTCGGAGAGTGCGGCGAAGGCGGCGCTGGCCGCGGCCGGGTTCACCAACGTGAGCGTGAAGAAGCCGGATGCCGGTGGCGGCAACGGCAACGGCAACGGCGGCGGGAACGGGAAAGACGCATCCAGCCTGACGGTGAAGGCGGTGGACCCCGCTGAAGGAACGCCGGCGAGGAAAGACCAGGCGATCGTCCTCACGCTCGGCTGACCGGATGGCCAGCGCGCCGGGTGGCGTGCGGCCGCCCGCCTGGCGTGGCGCACAATGGAACCATGCAGGACGGCAGCGGGGGAGCACGGGCGACCTGTCCGTCGTGCGGTGCTGAGGCGCACGTGGTGCGGAACCCGTACTACGGCGCCGGTCTCGCGGTGCACGAGCTGATCGTGGAGTGCCCGCAGTGCGGCATCTCGTTCCTGGACACGGTGCCGGTCGCGCACGAGGATGCGCCGCCGAAACGGCGAGGACTCGGGGCGAGGCTGCTCGCCCTGTTCGGGCGCTAGGCGCCCAGTGCCTCCAGCGGGTTCTCCGCCAGCTTCCGCACGACGCCGTTCGCGACGATCCTGGCCGCCTGCGTCGTCGGCTTGCGCGCGGCCTGGTCCGTCACGCACGCTCCGAACTCGGCGGCGATGCTGAGTCGCGGGAATGCGGCGAGCACCTCCTCCCGGAATGCCAGAGGAAGCAGGTCGGCGCGCACGCCGGAGATGTCGAGGCCGGTGGCGATTTCGAGCAGGTGGCCCTCGGCATCCAGTGCTGGATCGACCGTCGGCCAGTTGTGGCGCACGATCACCTCGTGCACGCGGGTGCGCCGCTCGGCAGGCCAGCCTGCGCCGGCGGTGAGCGCGGCGGCGACGTGACCGCCGGCGTCCTCGTAGCTGAGCGTGACGTTGTCGAACTCCTCGACCAGCCCGAGGTCGTGCAGCAGCGCCGCGACGTAGAGCAGCTCGTGGTCGATGTCGTCCCCGCCGTCCAGCTCGGCGAAACCGAGCGCCCACAGCCACGACCGGATGCAGTGGTTCAGCAGCGCGGGGGTCTGCCGCTCTGCGGCGAACTCGTACGCGGCGCGGGCGGCCTGGGTGTCTGGCGGGGTGAAATCGGCGAGGCGCATACGGCCATCATGCCGGGTTTCCGGGAGGTGGGCGCGCTCAGGCCGGGTGGACCACCGTGATGCCCGTCGGCGAGGCCGTCTCCGCATCGGGGAGCATCGCCGCGCCGGTCTCCAGGCTGACGGCGCCCGAGAGCAGGGCCTGCGGGCGGAGGGCGCCGGAGGCGACAAGGTTGAGCATCCCCGGGTAGTCGGCGGCGGACATCCCGTGGCTGCCGAGGATGTCGAGCTCCCAGGCGAGCACGCGGTCGAGGGGGAGGACGGGGAGCTGGTCGGCGGAGAGCAGGCCGACCTGCACGTGGCGGCCGCGGCGACGCAGCGACAGGACGGCGTCCGTGCTGGTGGTGGACGAGCCGACGGCGTCGATGCTCACGTCGGCGCCTCCTCCGGTGAGGTCGGTGATGGTGGCCGGAGTGGATGGGTCCGCGAGCACGACGTGCTCTGCGCCGAGGCGGGCGGCGAGGTCGAGCGCGGCCGGGTTGCGGTCGACCGCGACCACCCTGGCGCCGAGAGCCACCGCGATCATCACCGCGCTCAGGCCGACGCCGCCCGCGCCGTAGACGGCGACCCACTCGCCCGGGCGAACGGCGGCGCGCATCCGGACGGCGCGGTACGCGGTGGCGAAGCGGCAGCCGAGGCTGGCGGCCGCGTCGTCGTCGAGACTGTCCGGCACGGCGACCAGATTGAGGTCTGCGGCGCGGATCGCGACCAGTTCCGCGTGCGATCCCCAGTGCGTGAAGCCGGGTTGGGTCTGGTTCGGGCAGACCTGCGACTGGCCGGATGCGCACCAGGAGCATGCGCCGCAGCCGTTGACGAACGGCGCGGTCACCCTGTCTCCGACCCGCCAGCCCGTCACGCCGTCGCCGAGCGCGGCGATGGTCCCCGCGAACTCGTGGCCGGGGACGTGCGGCAGGTGGACGGTGTCGTCGTGTCCGGCCCAGGCGTGCCAGTCGCTGCGGCAGAGGCCGGATGCTCCCACCCTGATCACCGCGCCGCCCTCCGGAGCGACGGGGTCGGGGACGTCGCGCACCTCGACAGGACCGCCGAAGCGGTCATAGACCATCGCCCTCATGCCGTGAGCACCCGGACGGCTGGCACGTCGGCCGCGGCCCACTCCAGCGCCGCCAGCTCCGTGGTGCGGACCCAGAGCAGCGCGTCGTGGTCCGTGCTGCGCGTCGGCAGTTCACCGGTGAGTTCTGCGCGGTAGCAGGCCAGGTCGATCGAGCGTCCGCCCGCCTCCGTGACACTGCGGTCGACCAGCTCGCCGACCAGGATGCCGACGCCGAGCTCTTCGCGGATCTCGCGCACCAGCGCGGTCTCCGGGGTCTCGCCCTGCTCGACCTTGCCGCCGGGGAACTCCCAGAGTCCGGCGGCGTCTTTGCCGGGGGCGCGGCGGCACGCCAGCACACGCCCGTCGCGCACGAGGACGGCAGCCACCACTTCGAGGGGTTCCACGACTCCATCCTGCCCCCTGGGGGCCGAAACCGCCGGGTGCCCGCGCCGTCGGGCGCGACAGGCCGCTCGCGCATCCGGTCAGCGGGTGAAGGTGCCGACCTTCTCCGTGTTGTAGTACTCGAACACGAACGAGGCGCTGCGACCGTCCGACGGCGGGGAGAACGTGATCGCGGAGAGCGAGCCGGGCGGCGCGTTCTCGCTGTCGAGCGGCGTGACGAACTCGTCTCCCGTCCAGTGCTTCAGCGTGTACACGGTGTTCTTCGGGCCGAGCGTGATGGTGAGCGTGCCGCCGGTGGCCGCGACCGTCGCCGGGCCGGTGTACGGGTTCTGGTACGTGCCGACGAACGAGCTGAGCGGTGCGGACGGGACGGGAGAGGTGGGAGGCGACTGGCCGACCAGGGTGCCGACGGGTTCGTCCATGTTGGCGAAGGCGTTGCTGTACAGTTTCGCCCAGTCGGTGCGCGGCGCGCCGTACTGCACGAGGTCGAGGAACTGCATCGCCAGCGTCTCCGCCGTGCCGTTGGCCGCCGCGTTCACCAGGACGACGATGCCGAGGTCGGCGGAGGGGAGCGTGACGAACGTGGTCCCCGCGCCGAGCTGGAACGCGCCGGAGTGGCTCACCGTGGTGCGGCCGGAGGCGGCGACGCCGACGTTGAAGCCGTAGCCGTACTGGCCGGGGCGGGTCTCGGCGTTGGCGACCGGGCCCGTGATGATCTGCGGGGAGATGGCGGGCAGCAGCGCTTTGCCGTCGACGATCTCGTGGCCGCCGTACCGTCCGTCGTCGATGACCATCGCCATCCACTTGGTGAGGTCGGTGACGGAGGAGCTGACGCCGCCGGCCGGGGACTGCGCATCCGGCTCGCGCTGGTACTTGGCCTCGTACTGGCCGTCGACCAGCACGTGCGGCACCGCGCGGTCGGTCCTCGCGATGTAGTCGGAGAAGCGCGAGCTGGTGGCCGTCATCCCGAGCGGTCCGTAGAGGTCGCGCTGCGAGAGCGTCTCCCAGTCGGTGCCTGCGGCATCGGCGACGGACTGAGCGGCGGCGGTGATGCCGAAGTTGGTGTACGTCCACTGGGCGCGGAACGGTTCGAGCGGGAGGTAGCGCAGGCGCGAGAGCACCTCTGCGCGGTCGTAGCCGAGCTCTTCGAGGTCGTCGCCGGCGTGGTCGGGGAGGCCGGAGCGGTGCGCGTAGAAGTCCGCGATGGTGGCGTGCGTCGTGACGTACGGGTCCGCGAGCGCGAACGACGGGAGGTTGGCCGTCACCGGGGTGTTCCAGGCGACGGTGCCCTTGCCGACCTCGTCGGCGATGACCGTGGCGCCGATGGGCTTCGACAGCGACGCGAGCTGGAACACCGTGTCCGCGTCGACGGCGCCCGGCTTGCCGACCTGGCGGACGCCGAAGCCCTTCGCGAAGACGGTCCTGCCCTGATAGGTGACGCCGACGGCGATGCCGGGCACGCCGGTCTGCGTCAGGATCGACGACGCGAGCGCGGGGAGCCTGTCGATCGCGGCGGTGACGGCACCCTGCGCGATGGGCACACCGGCGTCCGCTCCCGGATCCGTGCTCAGGCCGGCCGGGGCCGCCGGCGTGTGCGCCGGGTCTCCGCCCCCGCCGCTCGCCGTGCACCCCACCAGGGTGGCCACCGCCACCGCGGCACCGATCAGAGCACCCGCCCGTCGCATCCTCACGATCCGCACTCTAGCGGTCGGGGAGCGGTCGGGCCCAGCGTTTTTCGTTGGGACTCGGCGGGACTCGCCGCCTCGGGCGGGCGGCGGTCAGGGGCGGGCAGGGGCCGGACCGGTGGACGCGCGAACGATGAGGCGGGGCTCGACGGAGGCGGGGGCGAGCGTGGTGCCGGGGTCGGCGATGTAACGCAGCAGGTGGGAGACCGCGAGGCAGGCCATCTCGGAGAACGGCTGGGCCACCGTGGTGAGCGACGGGGAGCAGTACTCGGCGAGGGCGATGTCGTCGACGCCGACCACGGACACGTCCTCCGGGATGCGCTTGCCCAGCTCGTGGAACGCCCTGATCACGCCGAACGCCATCTCGTCGCTCGAGACGAACACCGCCGTCACGTCCGGGATGCGGCCGAGGATGAGGCCGTTCTGGTATCCGGAGGCCGGCGACCAGTCGCCCTTCAGCTCGGGAGGGGGAGCGATGCCCGCTGCTTCCAGGGTGGTCCGCCAGCCTTCGCTCCTGCTCACCGCATCCAGCCACTCGGTGGGGCCGGAGACATGCCAGACCGTTTCGTGGCCGAGGTCGAGCAGGTGCTGGGTGGCGAGCTTGGCCGCCTGCGACTGGTCGACGGCGACCACCTCGGTGGAGGAGGTGCGCGAGCCGTCGATGGTGATGGTCGGGATGTCCTTGGTGAGGTCTTCGATGCCCTTGGTCACCTGGATGAGCGGGAGCGCGAGGATGATGCCCTCGACGCTCTGCTCGGCGAGCCGGGACATGGCCTCCTCGATCGCGACCGGTTCGAGCGACGGACTGGTGGCGGCACTCACGGCGTAGCCGGCCTCGCGGGCCGCCTGCTCGACACCCGCCGTGACGGCCGTGCGCGAGTACGAGTTGGTCTGCAGCAGCACGATGCCGATGGTCCTGCTGTGCCCGGACGACAGGATGCGCGCCGCGTTGTTCTTGCGATAACCGAGTTGCTCGACGGCGGCGAGCACCCGCGCACGGGTCTTCTCCTGCACGTTGGGGTGACCGCTGAGGGCGCGGGAGACCGTCTGGGCGGAGACGCCGGCCACGCGCGCGACGTCGGTCATGCCGGGTGGCTTCGCCGCCGCGTCCCGGAGCTCGGTGTTGCTCATGGTCTCGATGATAGCGGGCGCATGTGCGTGTTCGCGCAGATTTCCGGCCGTTTCGATCAATTCGGATTGACAAGTTGTTATCGCTATCAATTCTGTGCGACACTCGCATCTCGAACCCGCTCTCGGGTTCCTGTGATCAAAGGAGAGGCAGTGAAGAAGTCAGCAGCAATCCGTATGGCGGGCGCGGCGGGGGCGGTTGCGCTCGGCCTGATGTCGCTCGCCGGGTGTTCCGGCAGCGCAGGATCCACCGAGCCGAGCACGGCGAAGGTCACGTTCTGGGGCTGGGCCCCTGGATACGCCGACGCCGTCAAGGCATTCAACGCATCGCACAAGGACGTGACGGTGACGTATCAGGAGGTGCAGCCCGGCTCGAAGGGCGGCTACCAGAAGATGCTCAACGCGGTCACCGCGAACAACGCCCCGTGTCTCGCGCAGGTGGGATACGAGACCCTGCCGAGCTTCGCGGCGCAGGGGGCACTCGACGACGTCTCGCAGTATGCGAACGATGACAAAGAGGACTTCCAGCCCGCCGCATGGAGCTCGGTGAGCATCGGCGACGCGGTCTACGGCGCCCCGGTCGACACGGGGCCAATGGGCCTGTTCTACAACAAGGAGCTGTTCGACTCGCTCGGCCTCTCCGCCCCGGCCACCTGGGACGAGTACAAGGCGGACGCGGAGAAGATCCACGCCTCCGACCCGAAGAAGTTCATCTCGTCCCCATACCTCGACTACGACTACGCCGGGCTCGCCTGGCAGACCGGCGCGAAGTGGTTCAGCGTCGACGGTGACGCGTGGAAGGTCTCGATGGCCTCCGACGCCAACGCGGAGGTGGCCGACTACTGGCAGGGGCTCGTCACCGAAGGACTGATCAGCAGCGCCCCGATGTACGACCAGGCCTGGTACACGGGCCTCGGCGACGGCAGCATCGCCACCGTCGTCGGGGCCGTCTGGCAGGCGGGGGTCATCAAGGGCGGTGCGGCGAACGGCTCGGGCAAGTGGGCCGTCGCGCCGATGCCGCAGTGGAAGGCGGGGGACGACCAGGTCGGCAACGCGGGAGGCTCCGCGACCGCCGTGCTGAAGGGCTGCAAGACGCCGAAGGCGGCCTGGGAGTTCGCGCACTGGCTGAGCACGGACAAGGACACGTACGCGACGCTCGTGCAGAAGGCCGGCCTCTACCCGGCCGCGACGGCGCTGACCGACCTGCCTGCGCTCACGGAAGCCGACCCGTACTTCGGCGGCCAGAAGATCTTCGATGTCTTCGCGAAGGCGGCGCCGAAAGTGAACCAGGACTGGACATGGGGCCCGGTGATGACGAAGACCGCCGCCGACCTCGACGACGGCCTCGGCAAAGCCTGGGCCGGTCAGGGCACCATCGCCGACGCGCTGAAGACAGCGCAGCAGAAGACGGTGGCGGAGCTGAAGAAGCAGGGCCTGACGGTCTCCCAGTAGTGACAGGTGGATGCGGCGCGCCGACCACGCGGGCGGCCGCCGCATCCACCGTGGACGAGCACGCGCATCCCGTGTGCGGAGAGAAGGAAACGTGACCGACCTGGCCGTCGCCGAGCGCATGGCGACCACCGCGGACGCAGCGCCGTCGACCGGGCGGGCGCCGCGCAGGCGCCGCTCGTTCGACTGGCGGGCGCCGCTGCTGTTCCTCGGGCCGTTCTTCGTGCTCTTCCTGGGCATGTACATCGCGCCGATCGTCTATGCCTTCATCAGCAGCCTGTTCACGGTGAAGCGCTCCGGACTGGGGCTGACGGCGCCGACGCAGGTGTTCGACCCGTTCGCGAACTACGCGCACGCGTTCTCCGACCCCGACTTCACGGCGTCGCTCGGCCGGGTGGCCCTGTTCGGGGTGGTGCAGGTGCCGCTGATGCTCGGTCTCGCGCTGGCCCTTGCGCTGCTGATCGACTCGAAGTCGGCCCGCGGCAAGGGCTTCTTCCGGCTGTCGAGCTTCCTCCCGTATGCGATCCCCGGCGTGAGCGCCGCACTGGTCTGGTCGTTCATGTACTCGACGACGTCGAGCCCGATCAACCACCTGCTGGAGCCCCTCGGCATCCAGCTGCCGTTCTTCGACGACGGCACCGTGCTCTGGTCGGTGGCGAACATCGTCACCTGGAGCTGGACCGGATACAACATGATCATCATCTACGCCGCGCTGCAGTCGATCCCCGCCGAGGTGCTCGAAGCGGCGAAGCTCGACGGGGCGTCGGCATTCCGCACGGCGTGGAGCGTGAAGATCCCGATGGTGCGCAGCGCGATCGTGCTCACAGCGGTGTTCTCGATCATCGGGTCCGCCCAGCTCTACAACGAGCCGACGGTGCTGCAGCCCATCTCCGGCGGGTCCGTCTCGTCCACGTTCACCCCGATCATGTCTGCGCAGGCAGCCGTCGGCGCTGGCAACTATCCGTACGCGGCGGCGCAGTCGGTCATCCTGGCGGTGCTCGTCGGCGTGATCTCGTTCGTGTTCTTCCGTCTCACCAGCAAAGGAGACAAGGCGTGACCGCCATCAGCCCTCGCGGCATCAGGAGCAGGAGGGACACCTCCCCGCTCAGCCGCACCGTCGTGATGGTGCTGCTCGCCGTCTCCACCGTGTACTTCCTCTTCCCGCTCTGGTGGCTGCTGGTGGCGGCGACCAAGCCGTTCGGCGAGCAGTTCTCCGGCAGCGGTCTCTGGTTCGACGGGTTCGGCCTGTTCGACAACCTGGCCAGGCTCACCGCCCAGAACGACGGGATCTTCTGGCAGTGGATGCTGAACAGCCTGCTCTACTGCGGCGTCGGCGCCGCGATCGGCACCGTCCTGTCCGCGATGGGCGGATACGCGCTGGCGAAATACGACTTCCCCGGCAGGGGAGCGGCGTTCGGCGTGATCCTCGCGGCCGTGCTCGTGCCCAAGATCCTGTTCACGCTCCCGCTGTACCTGATGTTCTCCGGCGTGCACCTGATCAACAACCCGCTCGCGGTGCTGCTGCCCAGCATCGTCAGCCCGTTCGGCGTCTACCTGGCGCGCGTGTTCGCGGCGCAGTCCGTGCCGGACGAAGTGATCGAGGCCGGTCGCCTGGACGGCGCGAGCGAGTTCCGGATCTTCCGCGCCATCTCCACGAAGATGATGCTGCCGGCGCTGGTGACGATCTTCCTGTTCCAGTTCGTCGACATCTGGAACAACTACCTCCTTCCCGCGATGGTGCTCGGCGACGACCACATGCAGCCGGTCACGGTCGGCCTGGTCGGCTGGAACGCCAGCCACGTCGCTGTGCCCCCGCCCCTCGTGGTGATCGGCTCTCTGGTCTCCGTCGTCCCGCTCATCGTGGCGTTCCTCGCCCTGCAGCGGTTCTGGCGTGCCGGCATGACGGCGGGAGCGGTGAAATGACGCTGACGGCCACCACCGCCCTGCTGAGCTACCGGGACGGCACGCTGCTGCGCGCGGGAGAGCCGCACCGGGTGCTGTCCGGCTCGATGCACTACTTCCGCGTGCATCCCGAGCAGTGGCGGGACCGTCTCGAGCGGATCGTGGCGCTCGGGCTGAACACCGTGGACACCTATGTCGCGTGGAACTTCCACCAGCGGCATGCAGATCGGCCGGCGTCGTTCGATGGCTGGCGCGACCTCGAAGCGTTCATCCTGCTGGCCGGGGACGTGGGGCTCGACGTCATCGTGCGGCCGGGCCCGTACATCTGCGCCGAGTGGGACAACGGCGGCCTTCCCGCCTGGCTCACCGGCAGGATCGGGATGCGGGCACGCAGCTCGGAGCCCGCGTACCTCTCCGCCGTGTCCACCTGGTTCGACGACCTCATCCCGCGCCTCGCGGCGCTGCAGGCGTCGAACGGCGGCCCGATCGTGGCCGTCCAGGTGGAGAACGAGTACGGCAGCTACGGCGACGACGCGGGATACCTGACCTGGCTGCGTGACGCGCTGACCGAGCGCGGCGTGACGGAACTCCTCTACACCGCCGATGGGCCGACCGACCTCATGCTCGACGGGGGGAGCATCCCCGGGGTGCTCGCCACGGCGACCTTCGGGTCGCGTGCACGGGAGGCGTCCGCTCTGCTCAGCGCGCGGCGCGACGGGGAGCCGTTCCTCTGCGCCGAATTCTGGAACGGCTGGTTCGACCACTGGGGCGAGCTGCACCACGTGCGCTCTGTGCCGAGCGCAGACGCCACCCTGGACGAGATCCTGGACGTCGGCGGTTCCGTGAGCCTGTACATGGCGCACGGCGGCACCAACTTCGGGCTATGGGCGGGCGCGAACCACGATGGACGGCTGCAGCCGACGATCACCAGTTACGACTCGGACGCTCCGATCGCGGAGCACGGGGCGGTCACCGAGAAGTTCCACGCCTTCCGCGAGCGGTTCTCGGCCGTGAGCGGGAGGCCGGTTCCCGCCGTGCCCGGCGATCCGCGCATCCTGACCGGACGCAGTGTGCGGGTGACGAAGGGCGCCGGGCTCCTGGAGGCGCTCCTGTCGGCGCCCGTGACCGCCGAGCACCCGGCGCCGCCGAGCTTCGACGAGCTGGGGATCGCCTCCGGGATGGTGCTCTACAGTGCTTCTCCGCTGCTGCCGCGCGGGGAGAACGCGATCACGGTCACCGGGCTGCACGACCGGGCCCAGGTGTTCGTGGACGGTGTGCCGTGCGGCACGCTCGACGCCGACGGATCCGTCCCGGTGACGGGCAGAGGCGAGACGATCGCGCTGCAGCTGCTGGTGGAGAACCAGGGACGCATCAACTACGGGCCGCTGCTCGGGCAGGGGAAGGGCATCCTGGGCGGTGTTCAGGTCGGGCGCAGGCTGGTGCACGGCTGGACGGCCAGGGCGCTGCCGCTCGACGAGTGGACGGCGAGCGAGGTCGCCGGCTTCGCCGGCGCGTACGCAGCGACCAGGGATGCGGACGCCGCCGGGTTCTCGACGGCACGGGTCGTGCTCGGCGCAGGCGAACCGGCCGACGCTTTCCTCGCGCTGCCCGGCTTCGGCAAGGGATTCGTCTGGGTGAACGGCTTCCTGCTCGGGCGCTACTGGGAGATCGGCCCCCAGCGGACCCTGTATGTCCCCGCTCCTCTGCTGGTGGAGGGGGAGAACACGGTGACCGTGCTCGAGCTCCATCGCTCGGGGACGACGGTCGAATTCCGCGCACGACCGGAGCTGGGGGAGCGGGAGGAATACGTCGAGACCTTCTGACGGCGGGTGTCGGTGCCGTGCGGCAAGATGAGGGGGTGCGCTCATCTGTGAACCCCACCGTCCTCATCGTCATCGACCTGCAGCGGGGGGTGCTCGCGGAGTGCTTCGACGCGGAGGGCGTCGTCAGCCGCACGGCCGCACTGGTCGATCGGGCGAGGGACGAGCGGGTGCCGATCATCTGGGTGCAGGACGAGCACGACTTCCCGCAGGACAGTGAAGGCTGGGGACTCGTGGAGGGGCTCACCAGAGCGCTCGGGGAGCCGCTCGTGCGCAAGTCGTACCGCGACGCGTTCGCGGACACCGGGCTCGACGAGCTGCTCGAAGGCTTCGACGTGACCCACATCGTGGTCGCCGGCGCACAGTCCGACTACTGCATCAGGACCACGACGCAGGCCGCCGCCGTCCGCGGCTACGACGTGACGCTGGTGGGCGACGCCCACACCACGACGGACGCGGAGTGGGACGGCGAGCAACTGACGGCCCAGCAGATCATCGCGCACACCAACAGGTACTTCTCCGGGCTGCGCTACCCCGACCAGACGTTCGCCGTCGTTCCGGCGGCCGACGTCGCGTTCTGACCCCCCCCGAAAACATCGAGTCCGAAGTTGTTCACGCCTGACACCGGCGTGTCGCGTGAACAAGTTCGGACTCGATTGTTTGGGGAGGGGGGCTCGCGGCTAGAGGGTGGCTCCGAGCTTGAAGCCCTGGGTTTCCTCGCCCTTGCGGGTGTACGAGAAGCCGTCTGCGCCGATGGTGACGTCCATCTCGGAGTCGTCGGTGCGGGAGGTGAGCGGCTGGGGGTTGCCGTCGAGGTCGAGCACCGGGGAGGCGTCGGTGTACCAGGACGGGACGACGGGGTTGCCCCACCAGTCGCGGCGCTGGTTGTCGTGCACGTCCCAGGTGACGACGGGGTTGTCCGGGTCGCCGGTGTAGTAGTCCTGGGTGTAGATCTCGACGCGGTGGCCGTCCGGGTCGCGCAGGTAGAGGTAGAACGCGTTGGAGACGCCGTGGCGGCCGGGGCCGCGCTCGATCGCGTCGCTGCGGCGGAGGGCGCCGAGCTTGTCGCAGATCGCGATGATGTTGTGCTTCTCGTGCGTGGCGAACGCGACGTGGTGCATCCGGGGGCCGTCGCCGCCCGTCATCGCGGTGTCGTGCACGGTGGGCTTGCGGCGCATCCACGCGGCGTAGGTGGTGCCCGCCTCGTCCTGGATGTCCTCCGTGACGCGGAAGCCGAGGTCCTCCATGTACTTGACGGCGCGGGGCACGTCGGGGGTCACCTGGTTGAAGTGGTCGAGACGGACCAGCGCGCCGGGGGTGTAGAGGTCGTACCGCCAGGCGAGGCGCTCGACGTGCTGCACGTCGTAGAAGAACTCGTACGGGAAGCCGAGCGGGTCTTCGACACGGACGGAGTCGCCGACGCCCTTCGTGAATCCGGAGGCGTTGCGCTCGACGCGGCATCCCAGCTCGGTGTAGAACTCGACGGCGCGGTCCAGGTCTTCCGGGGTGCGCACCCGGTACGCGAACGCCGCGACGGCGGCGACAGGTCCCTTGCGGAGCACCAGGTTGTGGTGGATGAACTCCTCGAAGCTGCGCAGGTAGACCGCGTTCTCGTCCTCCTCGGTCACGACCAGGTCGAGCACGTCGACGTAGAAGTCGCGGCTGGCCTGCAGGTCGGTGACGACGAGCTCCATGTACGCGCAACGCACGACGTCCGGCGGCGTCGCCTTCGGGGTGGGGATGGCGGTGGTGGTCATGGGGTGAATCGCTTTCTCTTCGTTGAGGGGGGAGTAAGGGGTGAAGGTCAGTTGGCGCCGAAGCGTGCGGTGTGCACCGGGCCGAGGGTGATGTGCACGGCCTGCTGGTCGGTGTAGAAGTCGATCGAGCGGTAGCCGCCCTCGTGACCGAGCCCGGACGCCTTGACGCCGCCGAACGGGGTGCGCAGGTCGCGGACGTTGTGCGAGTTGAGCCACACCATCCCGGCCTCGACGTTCTGGGCGAAGGTGTGCGCGCGCTTCAGGTCGCTGGTCCAGATGTATGCGGCGAGGCCGTAGCGGACGCCGTTGGCGAGCTCGAGGGCCTCCTCGTCGGAGTCGAACGGCGTGATGGCGACGACGGGGCCGAAGATCTCCTCCTGGAAGATCCGCGCATCCGGTGCGACATCGGCGAACACGGTGGGCGCCACATAATTGCCGTGGTCGATGCCCTCCGGACGGCCGCCTCCGGCGAGGAGCCGGCCCTCCTGCTTGCCCAGCTCGACGTAGCTCATCACCTTGTCGTAGTGCTCGGGGTGCACGAGCGCGCCCACCTCGGTCTTCGGGTCGTGCGGGTCTCCGACGACGATGTTCTTGGCGCGGGCGGCATAGCGGGCGCAGAAGTCGTCGTAGACGCTGCGCTCGACCAGGATGCGGCTGCCCGCCGTGCAACGCTCGCCGTTCAGCGAGAACACGCCGAACAGGGTGGAGTCGATCGCGGCGTCCAGGTCGGCGTCGGCGAAGACGACGGCCGGTGACTTACCGCCGAGCTCCATCGACAGGCCCTTAAGAAAGGGAGCGGCGTTGCCGAAGATCAGCTGGCCGGTGCGGCTCTCACCCGTGAACGAGATGAGCGGGACATCCGGATGCTTCACCAGCGCGTCTCCCGCCTCCTCTCCGAGGCCGTTGACGAGGTTGAACACGCCGTCCGGCACCCCGGCGTCGCGGAAGATCTGCGCCCACAGGCTGGCGGAGAGCGGTGTGAACTCCGCGGGCTTGAGCACGACCGTGCAGCCGGAGGCGAGCGCGGGGGCGAGCTTCCAGCTCTCCAGCATGAAGGGGGTGTTCCACGGCGTGATGAGGCCGGCGACGCCGATCGGCTTGCGGTTGACGTAGTTGAGCTGCGAGCCGGGCACCTTGAACGCGTCGTCGGCCTGGGCGACGATCAGGTCGGCGAAGAACCGGAAGTTCTCCGCAGCGCGCTGCGCCTGGCCGAGCGCCTGGGTGATCGGGAGGCCGGTGTCGAAGGTCTCCAGCTCGGCGAGGCGTGCATCCTGGGCTTCGACGGCGTCGGCGACGCGGTTCAGGATGCGAGCCCGCTCGCGCGGCTTCATCCGCGGCCACGGGCCTTCCTTGAAGGCGCGGGTGGCGGCGGCGACGGCGAGGTCGATGTCCTCCTTCTGGCCGGCCGCGGCGGTGACGTACGTCTCGTTCGACACAGGGTCGAGCACGTCGAACGTCGCGCCGGAAACGCTGTCGACGAAGGCGCCGTCGATGAAGTGCTGGATGCTGTCTGGCAGATTCTCCGGAATGTAGTGCTGCGTCATGGGCGCACGCCTCCTTCGGCGGTCGGTGAATTGATGTGTAGTGGTCTCAGTGCTGCGGGTGCTTGTGCTCGTCTTGATAGGCGTGGAACGCATCCAGGGTCGCGAGGCGGTGGCGGCGGGCGGCCAGCTCGATGTCGAGAGGCTCGGCCCCCCGCTCGATGAGCTTCAGGATCTGCTCGTGCTCCTCGACGGATTCGCGGGCACGGCCGGGAACGAAGCTGAAGGTGGAGTCGCGCAGCACCTTCAGCCGGTTCCAGCCGCGGTGCACAAGATCCAGGATGTGCGGGTTCGGGCACTCCTCGAACAGGACGGCGTGGAACTCCAGGTTCAGCTCGGTGAACCGGTGCGGGATGAAGTCGTCGAGGCACGCGATCATCTCCCGGTTGATCGACCGGGCCCTGTGCAGGTGGTCGCCGTTCAGCAGGGGAGCGGACATCTGGGTCGCTGCGCCCTCGACCAGGGCGAGCGTCTCCATCGTGTACGTGTACTCGGTGTCGTGCAGCAGGGCGACCTGGGCGCCGACGTTCTTCTCGAACGTCACCAGCCCTTCCGCCTCCAGCCGGCGGATCGCCTCGCGCACGGGCACGACGCTGATGCCGAGCTCCCCGGCGATCTGGCCGAGCACGAGCCGGAATCCGGACACGTACCTGCCGTCGTCGATGCGCTCCCTGATCCAGTCGTATGCGAGTTGGGATTTGCTCGGCGTCGCCGTCTTCGCGGTTCCTACTGCTGTGTCAGCCACACGCGGTACCTGTCCTTCCATTCGGCGTTCATCGGGAACAGACCGTCGATCGTCGCGCCGGCAGCGACCTGCTCGGCGATGAACTCCTCTTCGCGCTCCTGTTCGAGCGCGTCGGCCACGACCTCCTCGACCAGGGCGGTCGGGATGACGAGCAGGCCGTCGGCGTCGCCGACGATCACGTCGCCCGGCTGCACGGCCGCGCCGCCGCAGGCGACGGTGATGTCCGCATCCCACGGCACGTGCTTGCGGCCGAGGACGGCCGGGTGACCGCCCGCGTGGTAGGTGGGGATGTCAAGCGCGGCGACGATCGCGAGGTCGCGCACGCCTCCGTCCGTGACGATGCCCGCAGCGCCGGCGACCTGCGCCCGCAGGGCGAGCACGTCGCCGACGGTGCCGCTGCCGCGCTCGCCGCGGGCCTCGATGACCAGCACGTCGCCGGGGCCGAGGGCGTCGAAGGCGCGCTTCTGGGCGTTGTATCCGCCCCCGTGCGCTGCGAAGAGGTCTTCGCGGTTCGGCAGGTAGCGGAGCGTCTTGGCGCGGCCCACCAGCTTGGCGTCCGGCCGGGTGGAGCTGAGGCCGTCGATCGAGACGTTGTTCAGGCCGCGCTTCCGCAGCTGGGAGCTGAGGGTGGCGGTGGAGACGGAGAGCAGCTGGGCGCGCAGTTCGTCGGTCAACACGAATCCGGGAGCCGCGGGGGCGGGAGGAGTGCCCCAGGCCTCCGAGCGCTGCAGGTCGTCCACGGCGGGCTTCGTGCCGAAGTCGCCGAACGGGACGGTGCCCTCGGTGATGCGGGTGGCGAGGCGGCCGGTGCTCGGCGCATCCGGGGCCGTCGGCGCGTCGACCTCGACCTCGACCAGGTCGCCCGGCTGCGTGACGGACGAGCCTGCCGGGGTGCCGGTGAGGATGATGTCTCCCGGCTCCAGGGTGAGCAGCTGGGAGAGGTCGGCGACGAGCTGGCCGAACGGGAAGAGCAGGTCGTCCGTCGTGCCTTCCTGCACCAGTTCGCCGTTCAGCCAGGTGCGCACGCGGAGGGCGTCGGGGGAGACGGCGTCCGCCGGGATGATGCGGGCGCCGATGGGCGTGAAGCCGTCGCCGCCCTTGGAGCGGACGTTGGAGCCCTTGTCCGCCGCACGCAGGTCGTAGACGCCGAAGTCGTTCGCCGCGGTGACGCCGGAGACGGCCGCCCAGCCGTCCTCGGGGGAGACCCGGCGGGTCGGTCGGCCGATGATGAGCGCGATCTCCCCCTCGAAGGCGAGGAGTTCGGTTCCCGCCGGGCGTTCCAGCTCGGAGCCGGAGGCGGCGATGGAGGAGGCCGGCTTGAGGAAGTAGGACGGGGTGGCGGGTGTGCGACCTCGCTGCGCGGCACGCGAACGGTAGTTCAGGTGCACGGCGATGATCTTGCCGGGGAGGCTGATGTCGCTCACGGGGTGGTTCTCCTCGTCATCGGGGACTGTATCTGAGATTGTATACGATTCGTGAGGCGTGCGCCAGCGCGCATCAGTAGCTCGCGGGCGCGACATCGGAACCGCCGCCGATGAAGCGATCGGCCAGCGCCTCGGAGGCGCGCGCCAGCAGGGCGACATCGGCGCCGACCAGCACCCAGCGCGCACCGGCGGCGAGATAGCGGTCGGCGGCGACCGGGTCGAACGCGTTCACGCCGACCGGCTTGCCCGCCGCCGTCCCCGCCGCGATGGCCGTCTCGACGGCGGCGACGACCTCCGGATGGGTCTGCTGGCCGAGGAGTCCCATCGACGCCGCGAGATCGGCCGGACCGACCAGGAGGCCGTCGACGCCGTCGACCGCAGCGATCTCGTCGACGTTCGCCAGCCCATCCACGGTCTCGATCTGCACGTACAGGGAGACGAGGCCGTCGGCGCGGGAGAGGTAGTCGTCGATCCTGCTCCACCGGGCGGAGCGGGCGAGGGCGCTGCCGACGCCGCGGACCCCGGCCGGTGGGTAGCGGACGGCGGCGACCATCTCCGCAGCCTGCTCCGCGCTGTTCACCATCGGGATGAGCAGGTTCTGCGCCCCGAGGTCGAGCAGCTGCTTGACGATCACCGTGTCGCCGATCGGCGCGCGCACCAGCGGCGTCACCGGATACGCGGCGACGGCCTGCAGCTGCGCGAGGATCGACTCGAGGCCGACGGGGGAGTGCTCCCCGTCGATGAGCACGATGTCCAGTCCGGCCCCCGCACAGATCTCGGCGACGAGCGCGCTGCCGGAGCACGACCAGATGCCGAACTGGGGACGGGATGCTGTGCGCAGCCGGTCGGCGAGCGTGGGTGTTGGTTCTAGGCGAATCGGCATGTGATGGCTCCCAGGGTTCCGTAGTCTGCGTGGACGGTGTCGCCGCGTTCCACCCACATCGGGCGGGTGAACGAGCCGGCGAGGACGATCTCGCCGGCTTCGAGGGTGGTGCCGTGCGCCGCGAGCTTGTTCGCGAGCCACGCGACGCCGGAGGCCGGGTGGTTGAGGACGGCGGCGGCGACGCCGGACTCCTCGATGGTTTCGTTGCGGTAGAGGAGGGCGGACACCCAGCGCAGGTCGACGGCATCCACGGCCACAGGACGGCCCCCGACGACCATGCCGCCCATCGCGGCGTTGTCCGAGATGGTGTCGACGATCGTGCGCCCTGCCATCTCGATGCGGGAGCTGAGGATCTCGAGCGCGGGGACGACGTACTTCGTCGCGTCGAGCACGTCGTAGAGCGTGCAGTCCGGGCCGGTGAGGCTCTCGCCGAGCACGAACGCCAGCTCGACCTCGATGCGCACGTTGGAGTACGCGTCGAACGGGATGACGGAACCGGTCTCGAAGACCATGTCGTCGAAGATGACGCCGTAGTCGGGCTCGGTGATCCCGGTCGCCTGCTGCATCACCTTGGAGGTGAGGCCGATCTTGTGGCCGACCAGTCTGCGTCCAGCGGCGATGCCGCGTTCCTTCCAGACGTTCTGGACCGCGTACGAGTCCTCGACGGTCATCTCCGGATGGCGGGCGGTGAGCAGCGGCACGGTGTTGCGGTCGCGTTCTGCGGCCGCCAGTTCGTCCGCGATCGAGTGGATGGTCGAGTCTTCGAGCACCGGATGGTCCCTTCGTCGTCGGAGGTTCTGGCCGCCGGAGCAGCCTCGGGTGAATCGTATATCATCCCGTACATCTTGGCGATTTCGCGGAGCGGCCGAGTCATGGAAAGCTCGTCTCACCCCGTTTTTCTCCACAGGTTGTTTTTCTTGTCAACAACTGTAGAATTACCGCCACGACACAGCGATGTGTAGCCAACCTCGGTTGACGACCGGATCAGTAACTGCTGTGTCGTACGCCTGCGCAGCGTTCGATTGATGTTTTAGCTCCTGCCTTGCCAACCGAGAGAAGAAGACATGAAGAAAGCAATGATCGCGGTGGCCGTCGCCGCCGTGACCGCGCTTGCGTTGACCGCATGCGGCTCAGGGGGAAGCGACACCAAGGCCACGACCGGCGCATCCGGTGGCCCGCTCAACATCGGGAACTTCGCCGATGTGACCAGCTGGGATCCGTCGCTCGCCGATATCGGCTTCGATGGCCCGTACCTGTCGGCGGTCTACGACCCGCTGGTCAGCGTCGACGGCGACGGCAAGCCCACGCCGGCCCTCGCCACCTCCTGGAAGGTCTCCGACGACTTCCTGAAGGTCACCATGACCCTCCGCACCGGCGTGAAGTTCAGCGACGGGGAGGCATTCGACGCGGCAGCAGCGGTGAAGAGCCTCGACTACCTCAAGAAGGGCGCGCGCTCCGGCGAGGCGTACGAGAACGTCGCGAAGTTCGTGGCCGTCGACGACAAGACCCTGGAGATCGACCTCACCAAGCGCGACGACACCCTGCTCTACTTCATGGGCATCGGCCGCAGCTGGATGATGGCGCCCAAGGCCATCGCGGCCGGCACGCTCGCGAAGACCCCGGAGGGCTCTGGCCCGTACACGCTCGAGACCTCGAGCGTCGCCGGCTCCGAATACCACTTCAAGAAGGTCGCGAACCACTGGGACGCGAAGCAGTTCCCGTTCGACCCGCTGGCGATCTACCCGATCCAGGATGCGACGGCCCGCGACAACGCGATGGCCTCCGGTCAGATCAACGTGAACTACGCCGACGACACAGCTCTCAAGCAGGCCAAGGAGAACAACTGGAACGTCGCGGCCAAGGTCTCCGGCTGGGTCGGTCTGCAGTTCACCGACCGTGCGGGGGAGAAGTTCAAGCCGCTCGGCAATGAGAAGGTGCGCCAGGCGCTGAACTACGCGTTCGACGGTGCGAGCATCCTGAAGTCGGTCGGCAGCGGAGCAGGAGCGGTGTCCAACCAGGTGTTCCCCGACGGCACGCCGGGCAACGTGAAGAGCCTGAACGGTGAGTACAAATTCTCCATCGCCAAGGCCAAGTCGCTTCTCGCCGACGCCGGATACGCCGACGGGTTCGACCTGCACATGCCGATGTCCCAGGTCTTCCAGGTCTGGCAGCCGGTCGTCGACCAGACCTTCGGCCAGCTCGGCATCACAGTCACCTGGGACGACATGCAGTACATGGACTACCAGAAGAACGCGCCGACCTACCCGATGTTCGTCTCCTTCCTCGCGATGGACTCGAACCCGGTCGCGACGGTGCAGCGCATGATCAACCTGCCGCAGTGGTTCAACCCGACCCCGCAGGTCGAGAAGTTCCCGGATGTGCAGGCACAGGTCGAGAAGGTCCTCTCCGCCGACCCGAGCAAGCAGACCGCCGAGATCGAGAAGCTGAACACCCTCGTGACCGGCAAGGCGTGGTTCGACGTCTGGTACCAGGCGAACAACAGCTACGTCTCCACCTCGAACATCTCGATCACCCCGGTGACCGGCATGATGTTCCCCACCCTGCGCCAGATCACCGTCAAGGGCTGACGCACACCAGGCGGGCCGCGTGAGAGCGCGGCCCGCCATCCCCGTTCCACCCGCTCCCGTTCCACCCGCTCCCCGTCTCCGACAGGACAAGACATGATCAGATTCACGGTCAAGAGGCTCGTCTCCGGCGTGATCCTCCTGCTCGTCGTGGCGACAGGCACGTTCTTCCTCGCCCACGCCGCCATCGGCGACCCGACGGCGGGGCTCCTCGGCTCGTCGGCGACGCCGGCGCAGCAGGCGGCGCTCGCTGCGAAGATCGGCACAGACCGCCCGCTCCTCGTGCAGTTCTGGGAGTGGGGCTCGCACGCGATCGTCGGCGACTTCGGAACGTCCTGGCGCAACTTCCAGCCCGTGAACGCGCAGATCGCGATCAAGCTCCCCGTCACCCTCTCCGTGGTGACGGCGGCCACCCTGCTGTCCGCCGTTTTCGGTGCCCTGTTCGGCGTGCTGGCCGGGCTCCGGCCCGGCTCCGTGCTGGACAAGGTGATCAAGGCGGCCTCGGTGATCCTGTTCGCGCTCCCCGGTTTCTGGGTGAGCCTCGTGCTGGTGATCTGGTTCGCGGTGAACCTGCACTGGTTCCCCGCCGTCGGCTACGTGCAGCCGTCGCAGAGCATCGACGGGTGGCTGCGCTCGATCACCCTGCCGTCCATCGCCCTCTCGCTCGGCGCCATCGTGATGATCGCCGAGCAGCTGCGCAACGCGATCATCTCCGCGAACAACCAGGACTACGTGCGCACCCTGCGCAGCCGCGGCCTGTCCCAGCGCCGCGTGGTCGTGCACCTGATCAGGAACGCGGCTCCGGCATCCCTCACCGTGCTCGCCCTGATGTTCGTCGGCCTCCTCGGCGGAGCCATCGTGGTGGAGCAGATCTTCTCCCTGCCGGGCATCGGAGCGCTCACCAGCGGTTCGTCGCAGAACGGCGACATCCCAATCCTGCTCGGCATCACCGTCGTCACGGTCATCTTCGTGGTGATCGTGAACTTCGTCCTCGACGTGGCGCTCGGCTGGATCAACCCGAAAGCGAGGGTGCAATGACGACTCCGACCGACGTGATCATCGACCCGCGCGCCGGTCGTCGCGGCTCGACGTTCGCCCGCTTCATCAAGCGCCCTGCCGGTGCGATCTCGTTCGCCGTGCTGGTGCTCGTGGTGCTCGTCGCGTTCTTCGCACCGCTGCTCTCGCCGCACGACCCCAACTTCGTCGACCTCGCGCTGACGAAGGCGCCGCCGAGCCCCGCGCATCCCCTGGGCGGGGACAGCGCGGGCAGGGATGTGCTGAGCCGCCTCATCTGGGGAACGCAGTCGACCCTGTGGGGCGCGTTCGTGACCATCGTGGTCGCGGTCGTCGTCGGCGTACCCGCCGGCCTGGCCGCCGGATACTACGGACGCTTCTTCGACAGGGCGGCCACCTGGGTGAGCGACGCCCTGCAGGCGATCCCGGCCATGATCATCCTGCTGATCGTCGCGGCGGGGACGCGCAACGACTTCACCGTGCTGATGGCGACGCTCGGCGTCTTCATGGCGCCCGGCTACTTCCGCCTCACCCGCTCCACCGTGCTCGCGGTGCGCAACGAGCCGTACGTGGATGCCGCCAAGGTCTCCGGCCTCGGCAACGCCAGGATCATGGCGAAGCACATCGTCAAGGCGGTCTACGCCCCGGTCATCATCCAGACCGCGCTGACCGCCGGGATGGCGATGGGCATGCAGGCCGGCCTCCAGTTCCTCGGCATCGGCGGGGCGAAGACGCCCGGCTGGGGCGCGATGATGAACGAGGGCTTCCGCACGATGCTGACCACCCCTCTGCTGCTGCTCTGGCCGTCGCTGGCCCTCGGCATCACCATCGCGGCGCTGGCGGTGCTCGGCTCGACGCTCGCCGACGTGGTGAGCGTGCGCACTCCGATCGGGCGGCGCAGGAAGGCCTCGCGGCGCGCACGGCGTTCCGGAGCGGAGCCGGCGGTCGTCACCTCGTCGACCGGCTCCGTCGCGCACAAGTCGGTCGACTCCGCCGTACAGCTGCAGAACCTGCGGGTGAACTACGTGACGCCGGAGGGCGGGACAGTAGAGGTGGTGCACGGCATCACCCTCGACGTCGCCCCCGGCGAGGTGCTCGGCATCGTCGGCGAGTCCGGCTCCGGCAAGTCGCAGACGGTGTTCTCGATCCTCGACCTGCTGCCGGCCGGCGGCGAGTACACGGCCGACGCCCTCTGGATCGGCGGGGCCGACGTGACCAGGATGGCGCACGCCGACAGGCAGAAGCTGCTCGGCCACGAGGTGGGATACATCCCGCAGGAGCCGATGTCGAACCTCGACCCCTCGTACACGATCGGCTACCAGCTCACCGAGCCCCTGCGCTCGGTGCACAAGCTGTCGAAGGCGGACGCCACAGCCCGGGCTCTGGCGATGCTGGACAGGGTCGGCATCGTCGACCCCGCCAGGGTGATGAAGTCGTACCCGCACCAGCTCTCCGGCGGAATGGCCCAGCGCGTGCTGATCGCCGGGGCCATCGCCGGGAAGCCGTCCGTGCTGGTCGCCGACGAGCCGACCACGGCGCTCGACGTGACCGTGCAGGCGGAGGTGCTCGAACTGCTGCGCGAACTGCAGCAGGAGTACCGGATGGCGCTCGTGATCGTGACCCACAACTTCGGCGTCGTCGCCGACATCTGCGACCGCGTCGTGGTGATGCGCGACGGCGGCATCGTGGAGGTCGGCACCGTGGAGCGCATCTTCTCGCGGCCGACGGACCCGTACACGGCCGAGCTGATCGCAGCCTCGCTCGACGGCGCGGCCAGCCGGTCGGAACTGGATGCGTCTCTCGCCGCATCGAGCGGGCCGACAGAACCCACCGAACCGCGGAAGGCGGTCCTCGCATGAACACCCCCTTGCTCAGCGCATCCAACGTCGTGGTCGACTACGGCACCCGGCGCGGGACGTTCCGCGCCCTGAAAGAGGTCTCCATCGATGTGGGCGCGGGAGAGTGCGTCGGCCTGGTGGGGGAGTCCGGGTCCGGCAAGTCCACCCTGGGCAAGGCGATCCTCGGCCTCGTGCCCGTCGCGAGCGGAAGCATCCGGTTCGACGGCGAGGACATCACCCGGCTGAAGGGCGCGAAGCGGAGGGCGCTCGCGTCGAGCATCCAGGTGGTCTTCCAGGACCCGTACGGCTCGCTCAACCCGGCCATGACCATCGGGGACATCCTCGCGGAGCCGCTGACGACGGCGGGCACCGGCAGGCGGGATGCGCGGGCGGCCGTCTCCGAGATGCTCGACAGGGTCAAGCTGCCGTCGACCGTGATCGACCGCTACCCGAAGGAGTTCTCCGGCGGGCAGCGGCAGCGCATCGCCATCGCCCGCGCGCTGGTGCGCAAGCCGCGCCTGATCGTCTGCGACGAACCGGTGAGCGCACTCGACCTCACCACTCAGGCGACCATCATCGACCTGTTCATCGAGCTGCAGCGCGACACCGGCGTCTCCTACCTGTTCGTCTCGCACGACCTCGGGGTGGTGCGCAGGATCTGCCACCGCGTCGCTGTGATGTACCGCGGCGAGATCGTCGAGACGGGCGACGGCGAGCAGGTCACGCGCGACCCGCAGCACCCCTACAGCAAGCGGCTGCTGATGGCATCGCCGGTCGCGGACCCTGCCGGGCAGGCGGAGCGCCGGGCGGCGTGGCTGAAGCTGCGCGAGCAGGCGGCGTGAGCGGGGCGAGCGGGACCGGGGCAGGCGCGAACGGGGCGCCGGCGGACAGCAGGGGGTACGAGAGGTTCGGCGGGTTCGTCGCCGAGGTGGCGAGCGCATCCATCCCGTCGTGGCCGCCGCGCGTCCGAGCGCGCGAGGGTGCGCCGAACGTGATCGTGGTGCTGCTCGACGACCTCGGGTTCAGCGACCTGTCGCCGTTCGGCAGCGAGATCGACACCCCGGCCGTGCAGCAGCTCGCCGAGTCCGGCTACCGGTTCACCAACTACCACTCGACGCCGGTGTGCTCCCCGGCGCGCGCCGCGCTGCTCACCGGGCTCAACCCGCACAGGGCGGGCTTCGCCTCGGTGGTGCACGCGGATCCGGGGTTCCCGGGCTACGTGATGGAGATCGCGGACGACGTCCCGACCATCGCGGAGTCGTTCCGCGCATCCGGGTACGCCACGTTCATGGTGGGCAAGTGGCACCTCACCACCGAGTCGAAGATGCACGACGGCGCAGACAAAGCCTCCTGGCCGCTGCAGCGCGGCTTCGACCGGTACTACGGCTCGATGGACGGCTTCACGACGCTGTTCCACCCGCACCGGCTGGTGAGCGACAACAGCCCGGTGACCGTCGACGAGTTCCCGGACGACTACTACCTCACGGACGACCTCACCGACCGCGCCGTCGGCATGATCCGCGGCCTGCGCGCCAACGACGCGGACAAGCCGTTCTTCCTCTATTTCGCGCATCACGCCGTGCACGGGCCGATCCAGGCGAAGGCGGCGGACATCGAGAAGTACCGCGGGGCGTACGAGCGCGGCTGGGACCACATCCGGTCGGAGCGGTTCGCCCGGCAGGTGCGGGACGGGCTGTTCCCGCCGCAGACGGTGCCTGCCCCGCGCAACGAGGAACCGCTCGCTCCCGTCACGGCGTGGGACGACCTCGGCGACGAGCAGCGCGCGCTGTTCGCCCGCTACATGGAGGTGTACGCGGCCGCCGTCGACAACGTCGACCAGAACCTCGCGAGACTCGTGGATGCGCTGCGCGAGAGCGGAGAGTACGAGAACACGATCATCGTGGTCGCCTCCGACAACGGGGGCACGGGCGAGGGAGGTACGGAGGGCACACGCAGCTACTTCAGCCAGTTCGTGCAGCTCGCCGGACTGCCCGCCGACTGGGAGCGCGACGTCGACCGCGACCCGTCGCTGATCGGCGGCCCCCGCGTGTTCGCGCACTACCCGGCCGGATGGGCGTACGCGTCGAACACCCCGTTCCGGCTCTACAAGGGGGCGACGTACGAGGGCGGCATCCGCGTCCCGCTCGTGGTCTCCTGGCCGGCCGGACTGCCGCGCGATGCTGGCGACGACGGCGTGCGCGACCAGTACACCTACGTGACCGATCTCGGGCAGACCCTGCTGTCGCTGGCGGGCGTCGAACCGCTCGCCTCGCGCGCCGGACTCCCGGCGAAAGAGGTGGACGGCGTCCCGTTCGACGCGGTGCTGCGGGATGCGGGCGCTCCGGCCACGCGCACGGAGCAGTACTCGGAGTTCGCCGGCAACCGCGCCTTCGTGAGCGGCCGGTGGAAGATCGTCACCGACCACCGCTGGACCGACGCGTTCACCGACGCGGAGTGGCGGCTGTACGACCTCGCGGACGACCCCACCGAACGCGTGGACCTGGCAGGGGCGCATCCGGAGCTGGTGGCCGAGCTGGCGGAGAAGTGGCGTGCGTCAGCGTGGAGGAACACGGTGTTCCCGCTCGGCGACGACGGCTCGCTGTTCACGCACCGGCCGTCGACGGAGCTCGAGCTGGAGCGGCCGGTGACCCTGTACCCCGGCACCCCGACGCTGGAGCGGTTCCGGGCGAGCAAGCTGACCAAGCTGCGCAGCTTCGACGTGGAGGTGCGCGCCGACCTGGCCTCGGGAGAGGGCACGCTGGTCGCACACGGCGACCAGGGCGGCGGATACGCGCTGCAGGTCTCCGACGGGCGGCTGACGCTCGCGTACAACGAGTACGGCCGGATGCACCGGGTGACGGTGCCGCTGACGGCGCTGGGCGGCCGGGACGTGACCCTGAGCTTCGAGGCCGTGCCGGGCATCCGGTGGCTGATCGGCGTGGAGGCGGGCGGCGAGCGAGTGGCAGAGCTCGGCCCGGTGCTGCAGCTGGTCGGGATGGCGCCGTTCACGGGCATCAGCGTCGGCGTGGACCGCGGCGGCCCCGTCGACTGGGACGTGTACGAGCAGCGGAGGTCGTTCCCGTTCAGCGGGGTGCTGCACGCGGTGCGCTATGTCCCGGGACGGAAGGCGCAGGAGAACCCCGAGGTCATCATCCCGATCGAACGGGAGCTCGCGCGCATCTACGAGTGACGGCGCACGACGAAACGGCCGCGACCCCCTCGGGAGGTCGCGGCCGTTTGTGTTCGTCGCTCAGTAGTGCAGCCAGACCGACTTGGTCTCGGTGTACGCGTCGATCGCCCACGGGCCCATCTCGCGGCCCCAGCCGCTGGCCTTGTATCCGCCCCACGGCGCTGCCATGTCGGGGATGGACGGCATGTTCACGAACACCGCACCGGCCTTGATGCCGTTGGCGAGGCGCTGGGAGGTGGCGATGTCCTTGGTCCAGATGGTCGCGGCGAGGCCGTACTCGGTGTCGTTGGCGCGGGCGATGATCGCGTCGAGCTCGTCCTCGTCCTCGTAGCTCGTGATCGACAGGACAGGACCGAAGATCTCGTCGTGCATGATCGTCATCTCGTCGGTGACGCCGGCGAACACGGTCGGGGTGAAGAAGTAGCCGTCGCGGTCGGCGCGCGTGCCGCCGGTGACCAGTTCCGCCCCCTGCTGCCGCCCGATCTCGACCAGACGTTCCACGTGGCCGAGGTGCTTGGCGGAGACGAGCGGGCCGAGGTCGACGCCCTCGTCGAGGCCGTTGCCGAGGCGCAGACCGGCCACGCCGCCCGCGAGCTTCTCGACGAACTCCGCCTCGCGCTTCTTGTCGACGTAGAACCGCGTGTACGCGGCGCAGACCTGCCCGGAGTTCAGGATGCTGCCCGCGATGTTGCCGCCGACGGCCGCGTCGATGTCGGCGTCCGCCGCGATGATCGACGGCGCCTTGCCGCCGAGCTCGAGCGTGAGCCTCTTGAGGTTCGAGTCCGCGCTCGCCCGCGTGATGATGCGGCCGACGGCGGTGGAGCCGGTGTACGAGAGGTGGTCGACGTCCATGTGCTCGCTGAGCATGGCGCCGATCGCGCCGTCGCCGGTGACCAGGTTCACCACACCGCTCGGGATGCCGGCCTCTGCGCACAGCTGCACCAGCCGGATGGTCGTGAGCGGCGTGACCTCGCTCGGCTTGATGACGACGGTGTTGCCGGTCGCGAGCGCAGGGGCGAGCTTCCAGGCGAGGATCATCAGCGGGAAGTTCCACGGGGTGACCAGCGCGTTGACGCCGACCGGCTCGCGCCGCGTGTAGTGCAGGGTGTCCGGGAACGACACCGGGTTGACTGTGCCCTGGATCTTCGTGACCCAGCCCGCGTAGTAGCGGAAGTGCTCGGCGGCGCCGGTCACGGACACCATCTTGGAGATGCCGAGCGGCTGCCCCTGGTCGCGGGTCTCCAGCGCGGCGAGCTCGTCGTGGTGCTCGTCGATCAGGTCGGCGAGCCGGAACAGCAGCGCAGCGCGCTGGACGGGCAGGAGCCCGGCCCACTCCGCCGTGCCGAGGGCGGCGCGCGCGGAGGCGACCGCCGCATCCACGTCGGCCCTGGATGCGGTGCCGACCTCCTCGATGACCTGCTCGGTGGCGGGGTCGACGGTGGCGATGGCGCCGCCGGACGCTTCCGTCCACTCGCCGTCGATGAACAGTTTGGTGGCCACTTTCGTGCTCCTTTGCGTAGCCGGACGAGACGGGCGGACTCCGCTGACGGACGCCCACGCAAGCAGTATCCGCGGGGGAGTCGTGCGCTGTCTTGACCGGTGGGGCACGGCCGTTGTCTGCGAGCGAATGGTCGGAGGGCGGACGTTCCGCCGGGCGGGCGCGGCGTGCGAACCTCGGGGGGACTCGAAGGGGAGGACCTGTGGCGGAGACAGTGGATGCGAAGGCAGCGGCGACCGCAGCGGCGGTGTCGGCGGACGCAGCGGCGGAGGTGCCGCGCAGCGTGATCGTCATCGGTGCGGGTTCTGCCGGTTCCGTGGTGGCCAGACGGCTCGCGGACGCCGGTGTGGCCGTGACCGTGCTGGAGGCGGGCGGCGAGGACACCAACCCCGCCATCCACGACCCGTCCAGGATGGGCGAACTCTGGCACAGCGCAGACGACTGGGACTACTTCACGGTGCCGCAGGAGCACGCGGCCGGACGCAGGCTGCACCTGCCGCGCGGCAAGGTGCTCGGAGGCTCGCACTCGCTCAACGCGATGATCTGGGTGCGCTGCGCCCCCGCAGACTTCGACCACTGGGAGTCGCTCGGCAACGACGGCTGGGCGTGGAGGGACGTGCTGCCCGTCTACCGCGCCATCGAGCGGCACTCCGGGGGAGCATCCGAGCTGCACGGTGCAGACGGCCTGCTCGACGTGACGGACGACTACGCGCTCGACCCCATCCAGCAGTCCATCGTGGATGCCGCGGTGGAGGAGGGGCTCGAACACAATCCGGACTACAACGGCGACCACCTCGACGGCGTCTCCCAGCAGCAGATCACCGTGCGCGACGGCCATCGCCTGAACACCTACCTGGCGTACCTCAAACCGGTGCGCGACCGGGTGGATGTGCGCACAGGATGCTGGGTGCACCGTCTGCTCACCGAGCAGGGGGACGACGGCGTCCCGAGCGTGGTCGGCGTCGAGTTCGAGCAGGACGGCGAACTGCACCAAGTGCGCGCCGACGAGGTGGTGCTGTGCGCCGGCGCGCTCGACTCCCCGCGCATCCTGCTGCGGTCGGGGATCGGCCCGGCGGACGAGCTGACGGCGGTCGGGATCCCGTCGCTCGTCGACCTGCCGGGGGTCGGCAAGAACCTGCACGACCACCTGCTCTCCCCGGTGATCTTCGGCACGGAGCGCGAGGTCGGCGCTCCACGCCCCGGCGTCTCGGTGACCCAGTCCCACCTGTTCTGGAAATCCGACCCCGAGCTGGAGGTGCCGGACACTCAGCCCATCCACTTCTCCGTCCCGATGTACCAGGACGGCATGACCGGCCCGGCCGACGGGTTCAGCCTGATGGCGGGCATCGTCTCCCCGAAGGCGCGCGGCAGCGTCACCCTGTCCGGTCCGGGCCCGCGCGACCCCCTGCTCATCGACCTGGATGCGCTCGGTCACCCGGACGACGTCGCTTCGCTCGTGGCCTCTGTGCGCCAGTGCCGCAGCATCGGCACGCGTCCGGCGCTCGCCGCCTGGGGTGCGACCGAGCTCTACCCGGGGCCGGAGGTGGGCGACGGGGACGACCTCGCCGACTACGTCCGCTCCACCGCCGTCACCTACCACCACCAGGTGGGGACGTGTGCGATGGGGGTGGATGCGCAGGCCGTGGTGAGCCCGCGGCTGCGCGTCCACGGCGTGCACGGGCTGCGGGTGGCGGACGCGTCGATCATGCCGCGGGTGACGACAGGGAACACCAACGCGCCGAGCGTGCTGATCGGCGAGAAGGCCGCGGCGTTCATCCTCGCGGGGGAGTGAGCGGAGCCGGCGCGCCGCTGGCGCGTGTGCGGCTGACCCGCATCCCGGCCAGGCGCGGCACGACCGCCCAGGCGAGCAGCCCGGCGACCGTGGCGGCGATGGCGATGGTGAGCGCCATCGCCAGCGCGGTCGAACCGCCGAGCGAGGCGAACGGCCCGACGATCGGCCCGACCGTGAACGTGACCGTGCCGAGCACGGCGGCGGCCGTCCCCGCCCTGGCGGAGTGGGCGCCGAGGGCGAGCGTCGTGCCGTTCGGGCCGCCGACACCCGACGAGAACAGGAACAGGGCCAGCGAGGACAGCACACCGGCCAGCCCCCAGCCGAGCAGCACCGACGCCAGCAGCAGGAGGGCGGCCGCCGCCGTCGCGAGCTGGCCGATGAGGTACATCCTGCCCGGTCCGACGCGTCGAACCAGCAGCCGGCTGACCTGAGCGCCGAGCAGGTTGGCGAGCGCGTTGATCGCGAAGAACAGGCTGAACAGCTGCGGGCTCAGGCCGAACTGGTCCTGCAGCACGAAGCTCGACATCGACAGGTAGGCGAAGAACGCCGCCCCTCCCGCCGCCGCGGCGATCACGATTACGACGAACAGCCGGTCGCGGAACAGTTCGCGCAGGTGGCCGCCGGTGGTCCGCAGCCCACCGCTGTGCCGCATCCCGGGCGGCAGCGACTCCTTCAGGCCGGTGAGCGCGATGACGAACAGGGCGAGGCCGATCCCGGTCAGCACCAGAAAGATCCCGCGCCAGTCCATGAGGAGCGCGAGCGTTCCGCCGACGACCGGCGCCACGATCGGCGCGGACGCGCTGACCACCGCGAGCAGCGACAGCATCCGCGACAAGTCGACGCCGCTGTACATGTCGCGCGCGACCGCCATCGTGATCACCAGCCCGGCCGAACCGGCGAGTCCCTGCAGCAGCCGGGCGACGAGCAGCACCTGGATGTTCGGCGCGAGCACGCACGCCAGCGAGAGCAGCGTGAACAGCGCGACCCCGACCAGCAGCGGAGGACGGCGGCCGCACCGGTCGCTGAGCGGACCCGCCACCAGCTGGCCGACGCCGAGCCCGACCATGCAGACCGACATCGTCGCCTGGGCGAGCGCGTCGCTGGTGCCGAGCGATGCGGCCAGCTGCGGCAGCTGAGGAAGATAGAGGTCCATCGACAGCGGCCCGAACGCTTCGAGCAGGCCGAGCACCAGGATGCTGCGGCGCACGCTCATCACGGGAGCGACCGCGCTGGACGTGGTCACGGGCGCGACGCCGTCACGAGCGGGGCAGGCGCAGGGTGCGGCGCAGCCAGCTGTCCCTGGCGGCGATGGCGGCCTTCGACACGATGGCGTCCGGGGAGAAGCCGGAGAAGCCGTGGTACGCGCCGGACCAGACGTGCAGTTCGGCCTGGCCGCCAGCCGCCCAGATCCTGCCCGCGTATTCGATGGACTCGTCGCGGAACACCTCCGCGGCGCCGACCTCGATGTATGCGGGAGGCAGGCGGGACAGGTCGGTGGCGCGGGCAGGGGCGGCATACGGCGAGACGGCGTCGGTGAACCTGTCGGAGCCGAGGATCGCATCCCAGGCCGTGTCGTTGTTGTTGCGGTCCCACGCGCCGATCCCGTCGTACTGCCTGGCTGAGACGGTCTCGTTGCGGTCGTCGAGCATCGGGCAGTTGAGGAGCTGCCCGGCCAGGCGTGGGCCGTTCCTGTCCCTCGCCATCAGCGCGACGGCCGCGGACAGGCCGCCTCCCGCACTCGCGCCCGACACGAGGAGGCGCTCCGGATCGATGCCGAGGTCGGCGGCGTTCGCGGCCAGCCAGAGCAGCCCGGCGTAGCAGTCCTCTCCCGCCGCCGTCCCGGGATGCTCGGGGGAGAGCCGGTACTCCACGGCCACGCCGACGGCGCCGTACTGCTCCGCGAGCTCGATCAGCTCTCCCGTGCCGAAGAAGCGGGTGCCGAGCACCTGCCCGCCGCCGTGTATGCTCAGCACGCCCGGCGCATCCGGAGCCTGCCGCACGGGACGCACAATGGTGATCTCGATGTCCGCAGCACCGGCAGGGCCGGGGATGACAGCGTTCTCCGCGGTGACGGCGCGCCCCGCGACCTGCTGCTCGATCGGCGGGATGATCGTGGCGAAGTGCGCGCGGTTGGCGAGGATCGTGTCCGCCCGCAACGGGATGCGCTCCACCAGCTCGCGGAACGCGGTGAGGCCGGGCACCAGGGCCGGGTCGTACGGCACCGGGTGGTGGGGCGATGCGAGCGTCATTGCTGTGCCTTTCGTTGGGGTGGGCTGGGCTGCCGGGGCCGGGGCCGGGGCAGTAGGCGGGTCAGAGGCCGAGGATGCGGCGCAGCCAGGAGAACCGCGCGGCGAGCGCAGCCCTGGTCAGCTCGCTGCCCGGTGCGTAGATGTCGAACCCGTGGAAGCCGCCCGACCAGACGTGCAGCTCCGCCTCTCCGCCGACCGCCCAGATCCGGGACGCGTACTCCACGTCCTCGTCCCGGAACGGCTCGGCGGCGCCCACCTCCACGAACGCGGGAGGGAGGCCGGAGAGATCGGTGGCGCGGGTAGGGGCCGCGTATTCCGGCGCATCCGGGCTGTACGCCAGCTCGGCGCCGAGGACGCAGTCCCAGGCGAGCAGGTTGGCTTCGCGCGTCCAGGTGCCGACCCCGGAGTACTGGTGGCTCGACACGGTGGTGTTGGTGTTGTCGATCATCGGGCAGAGCAGCAGCTGGCCGGCGATGGCCGGTCCGCGACGGTCGCGGGCCATCAGCGAGACGGCGGCGGAGAACCCACCTCCCGCGCTGCCGCCCATCACCACGATCCGGTCCGGATCGACGCCCAGTTCGGCGGCGTGCTCCGCCAGCCAGGCGATCCCGGCGTAGCAGTCCTCCACCCCGGCGGGGAACGGATCCTCCGGCGCGAGCCGGTACTCCACGTTCACGGCGATCACGCCCAGCTCGGCGACCAGCTCGACCAGCCGCGCGGTCTCCCAGCTGCGGTGTCCGACGATCATCCCGCCGCCGTGGATGTTGTACAAGGCTGGCAGCGCTGCGGAGGTCGCGTCGTGGCCGCGCGGGGTGAGGACGGTGATCTCCAGGTCCGGCGCACCGGCCGGGCCGGGGATGACGAGGTCGACGGCGTCGATCGGAAGGTCGCCGATGACCTCGGCGGCGCTCGGGGACAGGCCGGACGCTCCGACCCTGCTCAGGTGCAGAGTCTCCCTGCTGAGCGCCGGCTGGGGGTTCTGCGCCAGTGCGTCGAGCACCGGGGCGATCTCCGGATCGAACGGGACGCGGGGGATGGGGGTGGTGGCGGTGCCGGTGGTTGCGGTGCGGTCGTCTTCTGCGATGGTCATGGCTGCTCCTGGTGGTGTGGTGGGTGTGGTGTCTGCGTCTCGGCGTGATGCCCGGCGCCGCTCAGGGACCTTCGGGGTCGACGACGCCCTTGTCCGCCCAGAACGGCTCCACCCTGGCGCGCAGCTCCGCCGCGCCGACGCGCTCGACCAGGGCGACAGCATCCAGGTTCTGCTGCACCTGTTCGAGACGGCTCGCGCCGAACAGCGTCGTCGTGGTGGCCGGGTGGGTGAGTGTGAAGGCGACGGCGAGCTGCGCCGGGGTCGTGCCGAGCTCGTCCGCGACGGCGGCGAACGCCGGAACGTCGGCGACGATCCGCTCCCTGATGGATCCCGGATCGCGGCCGACCTCGCGGCCGACCTCGCGGCCTGGTGTGACGTTTCCGGCGAGGATGCCGCCCTCCATCACGTCCGACGCCTGCATCGTCAGGCCGTCGGCGAACAGGCGCGCGAACGGTTCCCCATCCGGGATCGACCGGCGGGCGACGCTGTACTTGAGCTGCGCGATCTGCGGCCCGGCGACCCCCTCCGCCGCTGCGATGTCGCTCAGCCTCCGGATGTTCGCCGCAGACCAGTTGTTGACGCCCCACGCCCTGATCAGCCCGGCGTCCGCCAGCGCGGCCAGGTCGACGACGAGGTCGCGCAGGTCGACGTCGTCCCTGCGGAGGTCGCCGAGGATCACCAGATCGGCGTACTCGCTGCCCACCCGGAACAGCGCGTGCTCCAGTTGCGGCCGGAACCCGTCGTCGCCGAACCCCTCCAGCCACAGCTTCTCCGACAGCAGGTAGTCCTCGCGCGGGATGCGCGCAGCGCGGACGATCGCGGAGAACAGCACGTCGGTGAACACCGGAGGCTGCATGCCGCGGAACCCGTACACGCCGACGTCGAACAGGGTGATGCCGTGCTCGACGGCGAATGCCACCATGTCGACGGCGTCGGCGAAATCCATCCTGTCGTAGGTGTGCCACGAGCCGAGCGAGAGCACGGACGCCTCGATGCCGGAGGTGCCGATGAGGCGGCGCGGGAGGCGGGTGGGAGTGGGTGATGGCGTGGTGCCGGGGGCTGCGGCGGGTGCCGGTGCCGGGCTCGGTGTCGTGGTCATGGCGTCTCCTTCGTCGTCGTGCTCGGGGTGCTACTGCGCGCATCCATTGGTCAGCCGATGCGCGGGTCGATGACGGCCTTGATCTCGCCGAGCCCGGCCATCGCCGCCACCTTCTGCGACGCCTCCGCCAGGCCGACCGGTGCGCTGAACAGCTCGTCCCACGGCAGGCGGTCGGCGAAGCTGCGGAAGAACTCGATGGCGCGGTAGTAGTCGGAGATGTCGCCGTTGAGCGAGCCGACCACGGTCAGCTCCTTGCCCATGATCGTGCTGAGCGCGACCGGCTCTCCCACCGGTCCCGTGCTGCCGACCACGACGAACGTGCCGCGCTGCGCCGCCATCGCGAGCGCCTCCGGCCCGACGCTCGGTGCTCCGGCGACGTCGACGATCAGGTCGGCGCCCTGCCCGTCGGTGAGGTCGAGCACCCGCTGCACGGTGGCGTCGGAGCCGTCCGCGATGTCGACCACGTGATCGGCGCCGAACCTCCGGGCGACGGCCAGCCGCTCGGCGGGCGCGCCGACGGTGATGACCGTCCCCGCTCCGGACAGGTGCGCGACGGCGGTGGCGAAGATGCCGAGAGCGCCAGACCCCTGCACCACCACGCGCGAACCGGGACGCACCCCGCCCGCCCGGTGGAATGCGCGCAGCACGGTCTTCGCCGCGCATCCGGCCATCGCCGCCCAGGTGTCCGTGACCTCGTCCGGGATCAGCAGCTTGACCGCGCCCGGCGTGACATACGCGTAGTCGGCGAGCCCGGCCGTCGCGTACGGAGGAACGTCGGAGCGCTGCAGGAAGCCGTAGCCGCGCTTCGAGCAGGCGACCGGCTCCCGCAGCACCGTGCAGCCGAAGCACTCGCCGCAGGTGGACTCCGACCAGCCGATCCTGTCGCCGACGCTCAGCGCGCGACCGAGCGCATCCCGGGTGTCGGGGCCGAGCGCGACGACCTCGCCCACCATCTCGTGCCCGAGAACCATCGGCAGCATCCCGGGGAAGCTCATCTTCCCCGACCAGATCTCGATGTCGGTGCCGCAGAGGGTCGCACAGTGGATGCGCACGAGCGCCGCGCCCGGCTCGAGGGTCTCGGGGAGGGGGATGCGCTGCAGTGTGAGCGGCTCGCCGTGCGCCGTGAGGACGGCGGCGCGGGTGGAGGTGGGGGTGGGGGTGGGGGTGCGCGTCTCAGTGCTGGTGCCTGGGTCGGTGCTGGTGCCTGGGTTCGCCATCGAAGTCTCCGTTCCGTTCGACGGATTCCGGGGGCTTCGCTGCGCATCCGGTCGTCGATGTGGGTTATTCTACATACGTTGACCAAAATAGCGAGCCTCTCGAGGAGGAGAAGTGCAGCGACGCGACACCCCAGACCCCAGCGCAGATCTCGTACTGCGCGGCGGCACCGTGCACACCCTCGACCAGGACGACACGACGGGCACGGCCATCGCCATCCGCCACGGCCGCATCCTGCGGGTCGGCGGAGACGCCGAGGTCACCGCATCCATCGGCCGCCGCACCCGCGTGATCGACCTCGACGGCCGCGCGGTCATCCCGGGCATCAACGACTCCCACCTGCACGCCACCTGGCTGGGGGCGATGTGGCCGAACACGGTGTTCGGGGCGATGGATGCGGGGGCCGCCGCACCGCCGCCCGTCGACGGCGACCCGCACGACACCTCCCACTCCGCGCCGCTCCTCACCACGCGCGCCGAGCGCCGCGCCGCCATCCTGCGCGCAGGGGAGCTGATCGCCTCCCTCGGCATCACCAGCTACACCGAGCCGGGCATCGGCCCCGGCGAGGACGGCGGTGCGACCGGCTGCTTCGGCCAGGACGTCTTCGACGCGTACGTCGAACTCGAAGCCGAGCGCCGCCTCACCGCCCGCGTGAACGTGCTCGCCCTGTTCGGCGTGCTCGACGGGCCGAGCACCCTCCGCGACGTGACGACCGGGCTCCGGTCCCTCGAACGCGAGACCACCCGCCCCACCTGGCTGCGCGTCGCCGGGGTCAAATTGTTCGCGGACGGCATCCCGCCCATGCACCAGGCCTGGACGCGTCACCGCTACCCGGACGGGACCTCCGGCGGCCTCCTCGTCGCCGGCCTCGACGAGGAGGAGCGGGCGGAGAACCTGCGCAGGATGATCGTCGAAGCCAACCGTCTCGGCTACCAGGTGGGCATCCACGCGACAGGCGACCGCACCATCGACACCGCCATCGCCGCCGTCGAGGACGCCCTCCGCGACAGCAGGGCGGAACTGCGCCACTACATCATCCACGGCGACCTCGTCGGCCCGGGCGAGCTCGCCCGCATGGCGACACTCGGGATGGGCCTCAACGTGCAGCCGGGCATCGCCGTGAAGACCGCATCCTGGCTGGCGGCGGTCCTCGGCGACGACGTCGCCGCCTCCGCATGGCCCATCGGCGAGGCGGCACGCGCCGGGGTGTCCGTCTCGCTCAGTTCCGACGCCCCCATCCTCGCCCCCGACTGGCGTCAGGGCATCGCCGACGCCGACGCCTGGCTCGGCGCCCCGCTGAGCGGACCCACCGCGACCGCCGACCGGATGCGCGCCCTCCTCCGCGGATACACCGTCGCCCCCGCCCGCCAAGACGGCGCAGAGCCCTGGAAGGGCACCCTCGAACCCCGCAAGGTCGCCGACCTCTGCGTGCTCGAAACCGATCCGCTGAACGTGGCGGCGTCGGAGCTGCCCACGGTGGGGGTGGAGCTGACCGTGGTGGACGGGGAGCTCGTGTACGAGCGGGAGCCGGTGTATATGCGGTGAGGCGGGCTCGGGGGATCGGGTGCGGTGTGCGCGGTCGCCGCGCCGTGCGCGGTTCCGCTCTAGCGGTGTTCGTGTCCGCCGCGCCGCGCGTAGCTCCGCTCGAACGGAGTTCGCGGCGACGGCCGCGGGCTATTCCGTTCGGACGGAGACGTGCCTATCGCGCTCGACCCGATCACCACCCGCGCGACTCGCGCGTTCCCTCTCCGCTCGAACGGAGTTCGTGCCAGGAGGCCGCGCGTATCTCCGCTCCAACGGAGACACGCGCGGCGTGTCGGCTGCGTTCTCCTGCGTTGCTGATGCGCGAAGGCTCCCTGGCTTGGGGTAGTCGCCCGACCCCGCGACCACACGGGAACGCGGCCCGCCCACGGCGAGCGCATGGGAACGCGAAGCGGCGCATTCAGGCCGCCCCGCGCATCCCGCGTACTTGCTGCTCCAGCACCGCGCACACGCGGGAGCGCGCGGCGGCAGACCTGTCGCAACCCCGGGCATCCCGCGCGCCGCCGAACTACCGAACTACACCAGCAGCTGCCCGCCGTCGACCGCCAGGCTCGTGCCGGTGATGTGCGCCGCCCCCGGGCCCGCCAGGAATAGCACCGCCGGGGCGATGTCCTCCACGTCCGCGAGTCTTCCCAGCGGGATGCGCGACGACCAGACCGCGCGCTCGGGCGAGCCTTCCGGCATCCCCAGCTGCAGCATCGGCGTGAGCACCGGCCCGGGGGCGACCGCGTTGACGCGGATGCCGTTTGCGGCGAGTTCGATGGCGGCCCAGCGGGTGATCGAGTCGACGGCCGCCTTGCTGGATTCGTATGCTCCCATGCCCGGCGTCGGCTGGCGGCCGCCGATGGAGGAGATGTTGACGATCGCGCCGCGGGTGCCGGTGGCGGTCATGTGTCGGGCGACGGCCTGGGTGACCGCGAAGGTTCCGAGGATGTTGACGCGCACGATCGCGTCGTAGTCGGCGACGCTGAGGTCGGTGAGGCGTCCGTGCACCGACAGGATGCCCGCGTTGTTGACGAGGACGTCGATGGGTCCGTGGTCGGATGCGATCTCGTCGACGGCTGCCGCCACGGCCGCCTCGTCGGTGATGTCGAGGGCGATCGCGGAGGCGCCGATCTCGCTCGCCACGCGGGCGACCGTGTCGGCGTCCACGTCGGCGAGGACGACGCGGTCGCCGTTGTCGATGAAGGCTTCGGCGATGCCGCGGCCGATGCCGCCGCCACCTCCGGTGATGAGCACAGTGCGGGTTTCGGTCACGGATCTCTCCTTGTCAGGCGTCGCGCCACCACGTCATGGCGTCGAATGCAGTTATATTATACAAACGTAGAAAAAAGCGAAGCTGCTTCAGGAGGCCAGTCGTGTCATTCACCGGAACCGTCCCCACCCGCGCGCTCGGCCCAGGCGGCCCCGAGGTGCCGGTCTTCGCCCTCGGATCCTGGAACACCTGGGACAGGATGGAGTTCGACGACGCCGTCTCGCTCATCCGCAGGGCGCACGAGGTCGGCGCGGCGTTCTTCGACGTGGCGCACTACAACATGGGCCCGCACGCCGAGAACGCGAGAACCGACCTGATCTTCGGCGAGGCGGTCCGCGCATCCGGGATCGCACGCGACGACTACCTGCTCTGCGGAAAGCTGTGGCTGTGGGAGTACCCGCACACCACCTTCGCCGACCAGATGCGCACCTCCGTCGACCGCATCGGCGTCGACAAGGCCGACCTGGTGGTGGTCGGCGACTACTTCGGTGAGGTGGATGTGCGTGCGATCGTCACCGACGTGGCTGCCGAGATCGCGGCCGGCCGGTTCGACGGCTGGGGCGTGAACAACTGGGCGATCGACGACGTGCGCCTCGCCATCGACTTCGCGCAGGATGAGGGACTCACCCCGCCCACGTTCGCGCAGCTCAAATACGGCCTGGTGCGGCGCACGATGGCGGAAGGCTCCCACTACGGCGAGCTGTTCGCCTCCGGTGCGCTCGCGCTGCAGGCCTCCGACGTGTTCGAGGGTGGCATCCTCGCGGGCAAGCTGTCGCCGTCGCGCAAGATCGGCGCGGATGTCGGCGGCATCCGGGATCGCATCGTCGCCGCATACCCGCGCGTCCAGCAGATCGCGCACAGCCTCGACGCCACCCCGACGCAACTCGGACTCGCGTTCGTGCTCGCCCACCCCGCGACGGCGAACGTGCTCTTCGGCGTCAGCCGCGCGGAGCAGTTGGAGGACAACCTGGGGGCGCTGGCGCTGCTCGACCGGGTGGGTGCGGAGGGGATTCGCGCGGTCACGGCGGACCTGTGGCTCGACCGCGAGGTCAACGCGGACGGGACGTGGCCGATGCAGGCGTGAGGTGGCGGGATGAGGCTGGCGCAGGGTGATGCGGACGGAATGTGGCCGGTGCAGGGGTCAGCGCGCGGATGCGTCACTCGCCCAGGAACGCCACCGCCGCCGCCCGGAACTCGGCACTGTCGAGCGCACCCCGGTGATCGCCGGGCACCCGCACGATGGCCGCGCCGGGCACTGCGGCCACCAGCTGGTCGATCCCACCGGACATCGGGTCCTCCGCCCCCGCCGCGAACAGGACGGGCACGTCGGGCGCGCCGGACTCCGGCGCGAACGGCTCGGACCCCAGCCCGGCGATCAGCGCGACCAGGGATGCGGTGTCCGCGCCCGGTGCAGACACCATCGCCGCCATCATCCCGGTGAGCGGGTCGGTGGCGGTGGGCGCAGAGTCGGCAGCAGTGGCCGCCGGGTTCCCGTCCACCCCCACCCCGGTGAGGCGGCGCAGCGCATCCAGGTCGACGGCGGTGAAGGGCTCGAACGGACTCAAGCCGCCCAGCACCATGCGTCGCACACGGCCAGTGGATGCGGCGGGCAGCTCCCACGCGAGCCGCGCGCCGAGCGAGTACGCCACCACATCCACCTGGTCGGCGCCGAGGAAATCGATGGCGGCGGCGATGGCGGCGACGACCGACGTTGTGGTTCCGGATGCGGCATCCGCGACGGCGGGGGAGCGGCCGTGGCCGGGCAGGTCGATGACGTGGGTGGTGCGTCCGGCGTCGGCGAAGGTGCGCGGCCAGCCGGTGGCGGTGAAGTCGTCGTCTCCGCTCGACGCGAAGCCGTGAAGGAGGATCACAGGCGGAAGATGGTCGGCGGAGGCGGCGGCGACGGTCGTACGGACCGCGAGCGGCCCGTCGATCCCTGCGCCCGCGGCGGGCGTCCCTGGCTCGTTCTGCGGTGTCGGCATCCTGGTCTCCTTCGACGGTGAGGTGTTTTTCTATGTTAGTAGAAAATAAACGTCAACGTATGTAGAGTCGTGGCATCTCCACTCAGACATCGCCGTCCGGAGAGGCTCATTCCGGAGCAGACTGCGGCGGCGCCACGACAGAAAGAGCGTGACAAGTGACCTCAACCCGTGCAGCAACGCCCGAGGCGATCGTCGACATCGCGATCGGTTTCATGGGAGCGAAGCAGCTGTTCGCCGCCAGCCGCGTCGGACTGTTCTCCGCCCTCGCGGACGGGCCGCTCGACGTGGCCGGGCTCGCGGCGGCGACCGGTGTCTCCGAGCAGCAGATCCGCATCCTGGCCGACAGCATGGCCGCCCAGGGACTCCTCAGCAGGACAGACGGACGGTATGCGCTCACCCCCGACGCCGCCGCCTACCTCACCGGCGACCGCGCCGAGCTCGACCTCGCGCCGTTCCTCGCCTTCCTCAACGCCACCAGCTACAGCCAGTGGCTCGGCTACGACTCGACCGTCGACACCAACGACGCGGGAACGCTCGACCTCGACGATGCGGGCTGGGGTGCGTTCCTCGACGGCGTGATGACGTACAACGAACTGCACGCGGCGATGCTGGTGCAGAACTTCGACTTCACGCCGTACCGCAACGCGCTCGACCTCGGCGGCCTGAGCCCCGCGTTCGCGGCGAAGGCGATGGCGGCGAACCCCGAGCTGCGCACCCGGTTCGTGTTCGACCCGCAGTCCGTGCCGTCCGTGCAGGCGGCGGTCGAGGCGGCCGGGCTGGCCGACCGGTCGGTCGTGGAGGGGGCGGAGACCGCGACGGCGGAGCCGGGCGGGGAGCACGACCTCATCCTCGTCAACCACGTCATCCACCGTTTCGACGACGCCCAGAACCGCGGCATCTTCGAGCACGCCCGTGCCGCCGCCGCGCCGGGCGCGACGCTGCTGGTGCTCGACTTCTTCCTCGACGACGACGCCGAGCAGCGCAAGATCGACGCGCTGCACGCGGGGGAGTACTACAACATCGACGGAACGGTGGTCTACCAGGAGAGCGTCGTGCGCGACTGGCTCACTGCCGCCGGATGGACCCCGCGCGGCACGGTCGCGCTGCCGGGCAGCCCGCGCATCCTGATCGCCGACGCCGCCTGACCAGGCGAGCGGACAGTGGATGCGCGGGTGGCGCGGCCGGGCACGTTCCGGCCGCGCCACCCGCGCGCACACCACACCCCGATACCCTGAAGCGGTGACCGGGCAGCTGCGAGAACTCCACCCCGGCGTGCACGCCCTGCGCGTCCCGATGCATCCGGGCGGGCTGCCGTACAGCCTCTGCTACCTCATCGAGGACGCCGACGGCCGCATCCACATCGTCGACCCCGGCACGGCTGGCAGCGACAACCTCGCCGCCCTCGACGCCGCCCTGCGCAGCATCGGGCACGGGATGCACTCTGTCGCGTCCGTCATCGCCACGCACCTGCATCCCGACCACCTCGGGCTCGCGTTCGAGGTGAGTGCGGCGTCCGGCGCGCCCGTCGTGCTGCACGAGCGGGAACGGGATGCGCTGCTCGCGCCACCTGTGCCCGCTCCCGACCCCGCCGCGCAACTCGAGGCGTGGGGCGTGCCGGAGCAGCGGCGTCCCGAACTGCTCGCCGCGGCGGGCAGACCCACAGCGGCGACGACGCTCCCCGACGGGGCCGCCGACCGGATCGCCGGGGTGCGGGACGGCGACATCCTCGCGATCCCCGGCAGGAGCATCCGGGTGCTGTGGACGCCCGGCCACACCGCGGGCCACCTCTGCCTGGACGACGCCGAGCTCGGGATGCTCTACACCGGCGACCACGTGCTGCCGACCGTCAACCCGGGGATCGGGCTCGGCCCGGGGTTCACCAGGAACCCGATCGCCGACTACCTGGACTCGTTGGAACGGGTCGCGGCGCTGGGTGAACGCGAGGTGGCGCCAGGACACGAGGACGTGTTCACCGGGCTGGCGGAGCGCTGCGCGGAACTGTCGCGACACCAGCTGCGGCGCACCCAGGAGGTCGCCGCAGGGCTCGCATCCGGAACCGCCGCCGCGGAGGAGCAGACCGTGTGGGAGCTGGCGCGCACGCTCACCTGGACGAGCGGCTGGGACGGCCTCTCCGGCTTCACCCTGCTGTCCGCTCTCACCCAGACCGGGATGCACGCCGCGTTCGCGCGCTCACCGGAGGGGCGCGACCACCTCAGGCGGTCGTGATCCGCTCGAAGAACGCGTCCAGCTGCGCCTCAAGCAGTGCCGGGGTGGAGAGGTGCGGGGCGATCAGGCTCATCACGTTGGCTCCGACGTTGATCAGGACGATCTCGTCGACGAGCTGCTCGTCGGGGGTGGAGGTGACGATGTCGCCGGCCGCCCTGCCCTGCTCGATGTACGTGCGGAGGCCGCCGCGCCAGCTGGTGAGGTGGGAGAGGTACGCCTGGTGGAGGTCGTCGTTCGACATCGCCCGCTCCCAGAAGCTGAGCAGGACGCGGCCGGCGACGATGGCCTCCTCGGTGAGCGGGGCGGAGGCGTAGACGATCGCGCGGAGGGCTTCGAGGCCGGTCGCGTCGCCGACAGCGGTGGCCACGCCCTCGCTCATCATGCCGAGGGCGCGGTCGTACGTGCCCTGGATGATCTCGTCCTTGCCGGGGAAGTAGTGCTTCAGTGCCCCGTTGGCGAAGCCGGCCTCGCTGGCGATCTCCCGCATCGTCGCAGCTTCCAGGCCGCCTTTGACGATCAGCGCCCAGGTGACGTCGATGATGTCAGAGCGCCGCTGATCGTGGTCGATCACCTTGGGCATACGTCTCCCCTCGAAACGCGCTGGGACTCGGCCACGATGGTGTGGCCGGCATCGACAGCCGCGTAGTCAACAAGTGTAGGGTAACCGCTCCGCCCGGCACCGGAGGACGCGTCACTCCCGCGAGAACACCTGCTCACCCTCGAAAAACGTCTGCAGCACCCTGATGCTGTGCAGCTCGTGCTCCTGCACCGCGAACGGGTCGCGGTCGAGCACGACGAAGTCGGCGGACTTTCCGGGTTCGAGGGAGCCCGTCACGTCTCCGAGGCCCATCGCCGTCGCGCCGTTCACGGTGAACACTTCGATGGCCTCCGGCAGCGTGATGGCCTGTTCGATCCCGAGCACGCCGCTGCGCTGCCCGGACGGGTCTGCCCTCGTCACGAGCCCCTCGATGCCCTCCCAGGCGTTCGGGGTCTCGCTCACCGGCCAGTCGGACCCTCCGGCCACCAGGGCGCCCGAGTCGATCAGCGACCGGTTCGGCTGCAGCCCGGCGACCTCCTCGGCCGGCCGCACGGTGCTGAGGGCGTCGGCGATCACGCCGGGGAACCACAGGAACGGCGAGATGTCCGCAGAGACTCCCAGCTGCGCGAAGCGTGGCAGGTCGCTCTCGGCGATGAACTGCCCGTGGGCGATCTGGTAGAGCGGAGCGGTGTGGCCTTCCGCGCGAACCGTCTCGACCGCATCCAGGACCATCCGGACGGCGGCGTCTCCCGAGCAGTGGATCTTGGCCGAGATGCCCTGGGCGGCGGTGCGTCGCAGCCAGCCGAGCAACTCGTCGGCGGGCATCGTGGTCGTGCCGTGGAAGTGGGCGCCGTGCGCGTCGGACGGAAGGTAGGGTTCGAGGAACGCGCCGCTGTGCGCCGGCGGCGTTCCGTCGAGGAAGATCTTGATGAAGTCGGGGCGGTGGTGCTCGCCCGTCAGCTCCGCACGGTGCGCGATGAGCGCGTCTCCCAGCTCGGCGTATCCGAAGATCTGGTCGTTGACGGTCATCGAGGAGACGACCCACGCGCTCAGCGCCCCACGGTCGTCGAGCGCCTTGAGCGCCCGCATCTGGTCGAGCGAGATCGCCGCATCCTGGAACGCGGTGATGCCGTAGGAGTGCACGATCTCGATGGCGCGCGCCGACGCCTGCTCCTGCTGGGCGGCGTTCAGGGCGACGGCGGGCTGCGCCACCTCTTCGACGAGCAGGCCGGCCGCTTCGAGCAGCACGCCGCTCGGCTCCCCGGTCTCCGGGTCGCGCACGATCACGCCGCGATCCGGATCCGGTGTGGATGCGTCGATCCCGGCGAGCTCCAGCGCCCGTGAACTCACCCACCGGTTGTGGTGGCTGTCGTCGGTGAGGAGCACGGGACGGCCCCCTGCCGCTTCGTCGAGCCCGCGCCGCGCCTGGGCGTGCCCGAGCCGGTCGAGGAGTCCCGTGCCCCAGCTGCTGCCAACGATCCACTCGTCCGGACCGCGGGTCGCGGCGTATGCGCGCACCGCGTCGAGGATCTGGTCGTAGCTCGCGCCGTTCGAGAAGGTGAGCTCGAACAGTTCCGCCCGTCCGGCGTGGGCGTGGTGGTTGTGCACGTCGACGAGGCCGGGCATCACGAACGCGCCTGCCGCATCGAGCACCCGCGTCTCCGGCCCGCGCAGGCCGGACAGCTCCGCCGCAGAACCGACGGCGACGATCCGGCCGCCGCGCACGGCGAACGCCTCCGCCCGCGAGCGATCGGGGTCCACGGTGTACACGGTGGCATTCGTGACCAGGAGGTCGGCCGCGCCCTCACCGACGGTGCTCATCGCGCGGTGTCCGCTCCGGCATCCTGAGCGTGGGCGCCCGCCGTGGGAGCAGGCACCGCAGGATCGTACGGGTCCGGATGCACGGTGTTGCTCAGCAGCCGCCCGTACGCCCCGAAGGTGAAGTGCGTCGGCACGGTGCCGGACTCGTCCAGCCCGAACAGCACGCCGTGCGACCGGATGGCGCGCACGTTGCGGTGGTCGGCGATGGTCACCGACGCGCACGGAATGACCTTCTCGCGCCAGGTGAACACGTAGATGCCGGGGCGGATCTCCCAGACCGAGTTCTCGTCGGTGTCGGCGAGACCCTTCTCCGGTCCGGCCAGGCACTGCCACGAGTACCACTGCGGGCTCAGGTAGACGTGCTCGTACGCGTGCTCGCTGCTGTACACCCACATCACCCGGCGGCCGATCAGCGCGGTGGTCGGCGCCGGTTCCGCCCCGCCGGTCTCGACGCCCTCGATGAGCGACGGCACGAACAGCTGACGCACCGCGGTGTTCCCGGGGAACTGGTCTCCGATGGCCTGGATGATCGACAGCGCCCGGCCGTTCGTCAGGTCGATGACGAGCGACACCGCCTCGTCGGGCTTGTGCTGGTGGTGGAACTGCGCGAAGTACAGCCCGGTGTCGACCTCGAACGCCTCGTACGGGTCGATGCCGGAGGACGCGGCGATCGGATCCCCGTCTCCCGGCTGGTACTCCCACTCGACGCTGTCCGCGCCGAAGCGGTGCACGATCCTGGTGCCGCGCTCGTCGACGAGCGCGACGGTGCGCCCGGTGAGGTCGGCGGTCGGCTCCGCCTTGTTCGCGTCGAAGCCGGGGGCCAGCCCGTCCAGCGGGAGCCAGGTGGAGGTGTCAGACAGGGTGAGAGCGCTCATGTGATGTCTCCGTTCGGTGAGGGGTGGTGCAGAGGGATGCCGTCAGGTGGTCAGTGCTCGCAGCGGCACTCGCCGCCGCCGTGCTCGCCGCTGTCGCCGCCCGCGCAGCAGGATGACGCGGCAGCGCCATCCGGCAGGTCGAGCGCCGGGTTGCGGTCGAGGAAGCCGTACGGCTTGAACAGGAAGCCGGAGTAGTCGACCGGCATGATCGGCCAGTCCTCCGGGCGCGGGATGTGCGTCGGACCGAAGACGTGCCAGAGCACGATGTCGGTGTCTTCCAGCGAGCGGTCGGCGGCCGTCCAGGCGGGGAGGCCCGCCCCTCCGGCGTGTGCGTTGGGGTAGTCGCCGGCCGGGAAGCGCTCGGCCGGATCGAACGCCGTCGCCCACAGGTGCTTGGTGGCGAACATCGCGCGCCCGAACACGGTCGATTCCGGCTGCGCCATCAGCGTCGCCCCCGGCTGCGGCACGAGGTGGTACGCCGTCGGCTTGCCGACCAGGTTGCGCCTGTTGGAGCTGGTCACCTCCCACACTCGCGACGATGCGGTGTTGGCCAGGCGTCCGGCCTCCCGTTCGCTGCGGATGGGCGTGGTGGTCCAGGTGAACGCGTTGCCGTACGGGTTGTCCTCGCCGATCGGGATGCCGACCACGTCGACCTCCGCGAGCGAGTTGCGCTCCCCGTCGATCGCCACGTCGAGCCGCGCGCAGAACAGGTGCTGGTGCGCGGGAGCGAACAGCCCTGGCGCGATCTCGGTCGCGTGCGGGTCGTCGGAGCCCGGGATGCCGGCTCCCGCGAACACGATGCCCGTCGCCTTCGCCTCCACCTGGATGGTGCCGTCGAGGTAGAAGTACCAGAAGAAGCCGTAGTCGTAGTTGCCGATGGTGGAGAAGTACGACACGACCAGGCGGCGGGAGCGCCGCACCTCCGCTTTGCCGGTGAGGTCGGTGTGCTTCCAGAGCACGCCGTAGTCCTCCTCGTGCATACACACCACCTGGGGGATGGTGACCGGGTTTCCGTGGTCGTCGGCGACCACGCCGTCGAAGTAGTGGATGACGCCGAGGCAGTCGCAGCCGAGGGTCAGGCTGTTGGCGTTCTTGCCGAGCAGGTACTCGCCGGCGTCGAAGTAGCTGATCCAGAACCGGGTGGGCGTCGTGTCGCCGTACGGCACGACCATCTCGGGAACGGACGCACGAGAGAGCACCGGCCGGTCTTCGTCGCCGTCGCGGAACGTGACCTGGTTCAGCACCAGGCCCTCGCGCGCGTTGAAGCCGACCCGGAACTTCCAGTTCTCCCACTTCACCGCCTGGCCGTCCACGTGGAAGCTCGGCCCTTCCGGCTGCGTGATCTCGATCGGCTTCAGCGAGGTGCGGGCCGGTCCGACCGTCGCTGCGTCGTAGTTGCCGTCCATCGCGGGCACGGGGACGTCGCCCTCGTCCTCGACCCGGATCACCGTGCCGGCAGTGAGGTCGATGTGCACGATCAGCCCCTCCACCGGATGCGACCACGGCGAGTCGTCGATGCTCGATCGCAGGAACGTCAGCGACCGGATGGCGCGCCTGCCCACTTCGTCCGCCCGGTTGAAGTGCCCGGGCGCGAGCGGTGCGCAGAACGCCAGCTCCATGCGGTCGGCCAGCCCGCGACGCGTCATGGCCGCCTGCCACTCCGGGGACGCCTTGGCGATCCGCTCGGCCGCCTCGTACTCCTCGAAGAGGTATTGCGGCTGCCCGTACGGCGCGGCGCCCGTCGACAGCGGCGTGTGGCTCACGAGTTCCGAAGTGGTGAGGGAGACGACAGCCTCCGCCGACTGCCCGGTGGCAGTGTCCAGCAGCACGAACAGGATGCGCCGCTCGATCGCATCCCCTGGGCGGAAGGAGGCGACGGCCTCCTTGGCGGGCTCGACGGGGAGCACGGACGGGAACCGCGTGCCGGGCCCGATGAGCCCCGCTGCGTCGAGGATGTCGCGACCGCGCGCGAGCTCGGCGGCCGTCAGCGAATCGAGGGGATGCGCGACCGTGGTCGGTGCGGTCGTTGTGCTGGTGTGGTGGTGCGCGGACATGGACATCCTTCTGCTGGTGGTCTGTTCAGTATCGAAGCCGTACTCCATCCTGGGGAATGCGCACCGGCGCGATGTGCCTGTTGAGTCAAGTTGTGTGCAGTTGGAGCCAAGCCCGATCTGTGGAGGAAGCGGGAATATCGCTGATAGCCGTGGCGAATCCTGTGCCGCGCCGACCGAGGAGTACCCCGTGACTTCCACAGATCAGGCAGCCAACGCCGTCGCCGCCACCACGCCGTCCGCGCACCGGCGGCGCCTCGGCGTCCCCGCCGTCACGTTCATGATCATCGCGGCGTCCGCGCCGCTCACCGTGCTCGCCGGCGGCGTCACCACCACGTTCGCGGTCACCGGCGTCACGGGGGTGCCGCTCTCGTTCCTCATCCTGGGCGTGACGCTCGCGATCTTCGCGGTCGGCTACGCGGCGATGAGCCGCTTCGTCACCAACGCAGGCGCCTTCTACTCCTACGTCGCCCGCGGCATCTCCCGCCCGGCCGGCGTCGGCGTCTCGATCGTCGCGCTGGTCTCGTACAACGCCATGCAGATCGGCGTGTACGGCCTGTTCGGCTTCCAGGTCTCCTCCCTCCTGAACGCGAAGTTCGGCTGGGATGTGCCGTGGTGGCTGCCGATCCTCGTCTGCATCGCACTCATCGCCGTCCTCGGTGTCAACAGGGTGGACCTGTCCGCGAAGGTGCTCGGCGTGCTGGTCGCCCTCGAGTTCGTGGTGGTCATCGTCTACGACGTCGCCGCGTTCATCGTCGCGCCGGAGGGCGTCAGCGCCGAGGCGCTCAGCCCGTCGAGCCTGTTCGTCACCGGCATCGGCGCCGTCTTCGCCTTCGGCATCGCAGCATTCATGGGCTTCGAGTCCGCCGCAATCTACGGCGAGGAGTCCAAGGACCCGAAGCGCACGGTCGCGCGGGCCACCTATACCGCCGTCGGCATCATCGCGCTGTTCTACGCCCTCTCGTCCTGGGCGATGACGGTCGGCTCCGGCCCGAGCAAGGTCATCGCGGACGCCACCAAGCAGGGCCCCGACCTCATCTTCACCTTCCTCTCCACCAACGTCGGCGTCGTGGTCAGCGACATCGCCCAGCTGCTCTTCGTCACCAGCCTGTTCGCCTCCCTGGTCAGCTTCCACAACGCTGTCTCGCGCTACTTCTTCTCGCTCGGCCGCGAAGGCGTGCTGCCAGGCTGGCTGTCCAGGGTGCGCGCCAGCAGCGGAGCACCGTGGGCAGGATCGGTGACGCAGACGGCGCTCGCCGTGGTGGTGATCGCCGTCTTCGCCATCGCGAGCGTCGGCTGGGTGCCGCCGGAGGGTGCTCCGGCCGCGCTGTTCCCCGTGCTGACGCTGTTCTCCTGGCTGACCAACAGCGGGGCGATGGGGCTCGTGCTGTTGATGGCGGTGGTGTCTGTCGCCGTGATCGGCTTCTTCCGCCGCGACCGGCACGGCGTCGGGGTCTGGCAGCGGCTGGTCGCCCCCGTGGTCTCCGGCGTCGCCCTGCTCGTGGTGTTCGTGCTCATCCTGGTCAACTTCAATGTGCTGCTCACCAGCGACCCGACCGCCCCAGCCACCGCGACCACGTTCATCTTGCCCGCCGTGGTGATCGTGCCCGGCATCCTCGGGATCGTCTGGGGAGCGATCCTGAAGCGACGCAACCCACGCGTGTACGCGCAGATCGGCCACGGCACAGAGGAGACGGGCGCTCCCGAGCTGGTGCCGGAGGACTGATGGAGCTGGGACTCGCCGGCCGCGGCGTCATCGTGACGGGCGCGGCCAGCGGCATCGGCCGGGCGTGCGCGCTGGCGTTCGCCGCCGAGGGCGCGCGGGTGGCGCTGCTGGACCGGGATGCGCCGGGGCTGGCCGCCGCCGGCGACGAGCTGCGCGCATCCGGAGCGGTCGGCGCCGTCGGAGCCGACGGCGCCGTCGAGGCCGCGGAGTTCGTGGTGGACGTCACGGACGAGTCCTCCGTGGCATCGGCCGTCGCGTCGGCGGCGGCCGCCCTCGGCACCGTGGATGCGGTGGTCGCCTGCGCGGGGATCTCCGGCCCGTTCGGTTCCCGCGTCGACGAGATCGCGCTGGCGGACTGGAACGCGGTGCTCGCTGTCAACGTCACCGGACCGTTCCTCGTGGTCAAACACGCGCTCCCGTGGCTGCGGCTCACCTCGTCGCCGTCCGTGGTGCTGCTCGCGTCGGACTCCAGCTTCGTCGCGGCTCCCGGGATGGTGCCGTACAACGCGTCGAAAGGCGCTGTGCTGCAGCTGATGCGCGCCCTGTCCGTCGATCTCGCCGCCGATGGCGTGCGGGTCAACGCCGTATGTCCGTCGATTGTGGACACCCCGATGGCGCGCGCCGATCTGGGCGTCGAGCCCGGGGGATTCGCGGACGCGGATTTCCCCGTGCAGAGCCCGGACGAGGTCGCCAGACACGTGCTGTACCTCGCGTCGCCGGCATCGAGGCCGGTCAACGGGCACGCCCTGGTCTCCGACTTCGGCTATCTGGCGCGATCGTCCTTCCCGGCGTGACCGCCGGCGTCACCACCCACAGCGTCACCACCCAGCACAGAAAGCAGGCAGCCGTGCCCCTGAGCCGAGCATCCATCGACGGCAAGGTCGTCGTCATCACCGGGGGAGGCACCGGCATCGGCGCCGCGACCGCCCGCCGCTATGCGGCAGAGGGTGCGCACGTCGTGCTCGTCGGCCGCCGTCGCGGGCCGCTCGACGCCGTGGCCGCGGAGACCGGAGGGCTCGCGATCGTCGCGGACGCCAGCGTGCGCGAGGACGCGGAGGCCGCCGTGCGCCAGGTCGTCACCGAGCTGGGACGCATCGACGTTGTCGTGGCCAACGCCGGAGGGCACGGGCTCGGCACCGTGGACGAGACGGACGACGCCGCGTGGGAGCTGTCCTTCCGCACCAACGTGACGACGGCGTTCGTGCTCGCCCGGGCCGCCCTGCCGCAGCTGGTCGAGTCGCACGGGCAGATCGTGGTGGTGTCGTCGCTCGCCGGGCTTTTCGCAGGTCCTGGCGTTGCCGGATACACGGTCGGCAAGCACGCGCTGATCGGGCTGACCCGGTCTCTCGCCCGCGACTACGGCCGGTTCGGCGTGCGCGTGAACGCGGTCTGCCCCGGCTGGGTGCAGACGCCGATGGCCGACGAGGAGATGGACGACTTCGCCAGGGCGTCCGGGCTGGCGAGCCGCGAGGAGGGCTACCGCATCGTGACGGCCGCCGTCCCGCTCGCGCGCCCGGCCCAGCCGGAGGAGATCGCCTCCGTCATCCGCTTCCTCGGTTCCGCCGAATCCTCGTACATCACGGGCGCCACCATCGTCGCCGACGGCGGCGCCCACATCGTCGACGTCCCCACCATCCCCCTCGACGCCTGACCGTCCGTCCCGCCCCCAGATAATCGAGTCGGGACTTATGCACGCGACACGCCGGTGGAGGCGTGCATAAGTCCGGACTCGATTATCTGGGAGCGCGGGATCAGCCGCCGAGGTAGGCGCGGTGGAGGATCTCGGGGGAGGCCTGCAGGGTGGTGGCATCGCCCGCGTACGTGACCCGCCCGCCGGCGACGACGAGCGCGTCGGTCGCGACGCCCAGCGCCAGGTGCGTGAACTGCTCGACGAGCAGCACGCCCACCCCGGATTCGCTGAACTGCTTGATCATCGGCAGCAGCCGCATGAACACCACCGGCGCGAGCCCGAGCGACATCTCGTCGATCAGCAGGAACCTCGGCTTCGACGCGAACGCGCGCGCCAGCACCACCATCTGCTGCTCGCCGCCGGACAGCAGCCCGGATGCGCTTGTCCGCCGCTTCTCCAGCTCGGGGAACTGCGCGAGCGCCTCGTCGACGCCCTCCTGCGTGCCGGCGGTGAGCCGGATGTTCTCCTGCACCGTCAGCGACGGGAAGATGGCGCGCCCCTGCTCGATGTGCACGATGCCGCGCCGGGCGCGCTGCACCCGGGAGAGCCGCGCGATCGAGTCGCCGTCGACGCTGACCGTGCCGCCGCACGGAGACACGATCCCCGAGATGGCTTCGAGCAGACTCGTCTTCCCCGCGCCGTTCGGCCCGACCAGCGCCGTGATCCTGCCCGGCTCGACGCGCAGGCTCACCTCGCTGATCACCGGTCCTGCGCCACGGCTGACCGTGACCGCATCCAGCACCAGCTCGTTGTCCGCGTTCACAGCATCTCCGTTTCACCCATGTACGCCTTCACGACGGCGGGGTCGGCGAGCACCTCCGCCTGCGGACCGCTGGCGAGCACCTCGCCGAAGTCGAGCACCGTGAGGCTCGAGCAGACGGAGCGCACCAGGTCGAGGTCGTGCTCGATCAGGACGATGGACATCCCGAACCGTGCGGGTGCCTGCAGCAAGCGTGCTCCGAGTTCGAGGTGCTCCTCGTGCGACAGTCCGGCCGCCGGCTCGTCCAGGATCAGGATGCGCGGCCGGGCCAGCACGTTGGCCGCCACCTCCACGAGCCGCCTGGTGCCCACATCCACGTTCTGCAGGCGGGTGCGGGCGGTGGGGCAGCCGAAGAACGCGAGCGTCTCGTCGAGCTCGGCCGTGCTGAGGCGGCGGCGGGCGACGAAGCGGACGTACGCGTCGACCGTGAGCGTCGGCGGAACCCTGTCCTGCTGGAAGGTGCGGCGGAGGCCGAGCCGGGCGCGCGCCGTGGCGGACAGCCCGCGCAGGTCGCGGCCGTCGAGGCTGACCCGTCCGGTGTGCTGCGGCAGGAAGCCGGTCACGGCATCCACGAACGTGGACTTGCCCGCGCCGTTCGGGCCGATGAGTCCCATGATCGTGTTCTCCGGCACCACCAGGCTCACGCCGTTCAGCGCCTTCACCTGCCCGAAGGCCACGCCGAGGTCCTCGACCACCAGCACGGGCGCTGCGGCCGGGTCCGGCGCGGGCGGCTGGGCGGGGGAGAGCACGGCATCCCGCACCGCGTCCGCGTCCGACAGCGGGGCGGCCACCTCCACCGGACGCCGCGCCGCCTGCCGCTTCCACCAGGCGTTCCGGATGCTCTGCCCCAGGTTCGACCCGCTGGTCAGCGCCTGCACGCCGAGCACACCGAAGATCACGAAGCCCCAGTCCTGCGGGATGCCCCAGCGCTTCAGCAGCTCCGGCACGGCGATCCAGACGATGCCGCCGAAGATCGCCATGTCGATCAGGTACGCGCCGGACATGATCGCCAGCACGTACAGCGCGAGCGACTGGATGGGCGTGAAGCTGCTCGCGAACGGCAGCCCCACCTGCCCGGCGATCAGGCCGCCGCTCACCCCGCCGAGGGTGGCGCTCACGGCGAAGGCGGTGAGCTTGGAGCTGCGCACGCTCGCTCCGACAGAGGCCGTGCCCCGCTCGGAGAACGCGACGGACTTCCAGCTGGACCCCCAGCGGCCGTTCTGCAGGAAGTACACCGCGATGCCGCAGACCACCAGCACGAGCACGCTGAAGAAGAAGTACGAGCGGTCGTCGCTGAACGCGTCGGGCCGGAGCACCGAGATGCCGTCCGTCGAGCCGGGGAACTGGATCTGCACCAGCGTCACGTCGGCCGCTGCGGCGAAGCCGAGCGTGACCACCGCGAGGTTGACCCCGCGCAGCCGCAGGGCCGGCAGGCCGACGAGCACGCCGACAACCCCGGCGGCCAGGCCGCCGACGATGAGCCAGACGATGAACCCGCCCGGCGCGTTCAGCACGTTGAGCAGCGAGACGATCCACGCTCCCACCGCGGCGAACGTCAGCTGGCAGAGCGCGATCATCCCGGCGCTGCCGGTCACGATGCCGAGCCCGAGAATCGCGATGGCGGCGACGACGGCGCTCACCGCGAGGAAGACGAAGTAGCCGGAGAGCGAGACGCTGAGCGCGTATCCGGCGCCCAGGCCGACGGCTCCGACGATGAACGGCAGGGCGATCCGTGCCGCGGGGGTGCCGCTAACGCGCCGCATCCCACACCTCCTTGCGCTGCGTCCACAGCAGGAATCCGATGATGAACAGGAACGGCAGGAAGTTCCGGATGAACGACACCTCGTCGATCTGCGCCACCAGGCCGCTGAGCAGCCCGAGCACGAGGCCGCCGATCACGGCGAGGTCGAGCCGTTTGAACGCGCCGAGCAGCGCCGCCGCCGACGCCGGCACGATGAGCATCGACAGGCTGGTCGCGTCGTTCGACTGCGACGGGGCGACGATGATGATGACCAGGGCGGAGATGAGCCCGGTGACCGCCCACACTGCGACACTTAGCGGCTTGGCCGGGATGCCGATCAGCTCGGCCGTCGTCGGCCGCTCCGACAGTGCGCGCAGCTTGGTGCCGATCGAGGTGCGGGTGAGCACCAGCCGGCAGGCCACGGCCACGACGACGGCGAGCACGACGGTCGCGACCGTCACCTGGCTGACCACCACGCCGCCGATGGAGAACGCCGGGCCGGAGAGTATGGGGCTGAACGGCTGCGGCTTGTTGCCGAACAGGATGAACGACAGCGAGATGAGCAGCAGCAGCGGCCCCACCGTCACCGCCGAGCGTGTCGTGGTGTCCGCCTCCGGCAGCCAGGTGGCGATGATCAGCCCGATCAGGGCGCTCAGAGCCCCGCCGATGAGCACGCCGGCCAGCGAGCCGAGCCAGATCGGCCAGCCGCCGTGACTCACCAGCCACACGGCGACGAATCCGCCGAACATCCCGGTCGCGGCCTGGGAGAAGTTGACCACCCGCACCAGGCGGGACATCAGGGTGAGGCACACCGCGAGCACGGCGTACAGTCCACCGGCGGCGAGGCCGGCGAGGGCGCCCTGCAGCATCCGGGGCTCCTTTCAGAAACGGTGGATGCGGGGCTCGCCTCCGCGAGGGAGCCGAGCCCCGCCGGTGGTCACTTCTTCGGGATGGTGATCCAGTCGTCGCCGTTCAGCTCCCAGGCGTTCTTGCCGGTGACGAGCTTGATCGGCCAGCCCGCGGTGTTCCCGTCGTGCACCTTGGCCGTGCCGAACGTGTACGGCGTTCCGACCATCGGGTTCTCGATCGGCTTCATGTCGTGCAGAGCCTTCGTGACCGAGTCCCTCGTCACATCGCCCTTGATGCCCTTCGCGACCTCGATGAAGTACTTGGCCGCGAGGTATCCGCCCTGCGAGAACGAGGTGAGCGGGATGTCGTTCTTGGTCATCAGGTCGCGCCAGTCCTTGTTGATGTCACTGGATGCGTCGGTGAACGGGTAGAACTCGGCGGGGACGTAGATCCCGGCTCCCGCATCGCTGACCGCCTTGGCGAAGTTGTCGCTGTACACGCTGGTCAGGTAGAGCCAGTTCACGTCCTTCCAGCCCTGCGCGTTCGCCGCCTTGACCTGGGCGATGGCGTCCGGCTCGACCGGGTTGATCGCGAGAGCCTTGCAGCCGGCGTCCTTCGCCTTCACGATGTACGGCGTGTAGTCGCTGGCCCCGTACGGCACCGTGTCGTCGACGTAGAGCGGCTTCTTGCCGGTGATCTCGGTCCACTTGTCGATGGCCTTCTGGTAGGCGGGGCGGGTGCTTCCCGCGATCTCCAGCAGCACGCAGATGTTGTCGAGCTTGGCGACCTCGGAGCCCCAGTACAGGGTGAGGGTCATGTCGTTGAACGGCCCGACGTTGGCCGGCGAGATGTTGGGGCTGTCGAAGCAGCCGGTGTCCACCCCGACGCCCGGGATGGAGAGGATCTTCTGCTGCTCGTAGTACTTGGCGTTGATCTCGCACTCGATCAGGCTCGCCGAGCCGACCATCGCCACGGCCTCGTCGCTGCCGACGATCTCCCGGGCGTTGGCGGATGCGGTGGCCGGGTCGCCCTTGTCGTCGAGCGCCTTGTAGTCGATCGGGTGGCCGTTGATGCCGCCCTTGGCGTTCTGGTCTTTGAAGACCGCAGCGGCGGCGAGCGATGCCTCGGGGAACGTGGCTGCGCCGCTCTTGGTGTTGACCGATCCGACCACGATCGGGGACTTGCCGTCGCCGCTGCCTCCGCCGCTGCAGCCGCTCAGCACGAGTGCTGTTGATGCCGCGAGCGCCGCCGCCGCGTAGATCAGGTGTTTCCTCATGCGCTTCCCTGCCTCTCGGGTTGCGCCACGACCACTTCGTCGTGGCATCTCGACTGAAACCTATGGCCGGGTGTGTCTCCGGGTGTTGCCTGTGGCTGCACCCTTCTTGCCCGTCCGCGCTCTCCCGTCGCTACTGCACCGCATCCCGGACCAGCGCGGTGTCCGTGAACTGCTCGAACGCGACGACCTTGCCGTCCGCGAGCCGCCAGACGTGGGCGACGCGGGCCTCGAAGAAGCGGCCGGTGGCCCTGTTGGTGCCGCTGTACGTGCCGAGGCCGACGATGGTGTCCCCGCCGTCGACGAGGTCGGTGATGGCGGCCGTGTAGCCGTCCCACTCGGCACCGATGCGTTCGAAGACGCCCGCGCGCACCTCGTCCGGTCCGATGTACGTGCCCGCGTACGGGAACCCGGCCATCTCGGTCCAGCGGGCGTCGGCGGCGAGCGGGGCGAGCATCCCGTCGATGTCTCCGCGGTCGGAGGCGGCGTAGTGCGCCGCGATGATGTCGTGATTGCGTGTCATGCTGCTGCTCCAGTCAGTGGATGCGGTGGGTGTAGGTGTTGCGGTGGATGCGGTCAGACCGGCTGCGCGTCCGGGTACGAGACGGAGCCGAGCGGGTAGATGTGGCCGCCCGCGCGGGAGTGCTCGGACTCGCCCGCGCCGTTCAGCCCGAGGAAGATGCCCGTGGTGCGCAGGTCGTAGCCGAGGTCGTGCAGCCACACGCTGGCGACGGCGATCCGGAACTCGCGGAAGCAGAACAGGTACAGTCCGTCGGCGAACTTCCACACGGTGGAGAGGTCCATGTCGCCGTGCCCGCGCTGCACGCCTTCCAGGCACTGCCAGGCGTAGCGCTGCGACGACACGTAGACGTGCTCGTAGAGGTGCTGCGGGCTGTAGCGGTAGATGTTCCTCTTGCCGATCAGGTCGCGGGACGGAGCTGGCGCCTCCCCGGTGGGATCGCCGGCATCGGTCACCGCCGCGTGGAATGTCTGCCGCACCCGCGGGGTGCCGTCGACGTCCTCCTCGCCGATCACCGAGTGCGCCACCAGCGCGCGGTGCGTCCGTGTCGAGTAGACCACCGTGATCGCCTCCCGCTCCACGCTCGTCAGCGGCAGGTTGACGAAGACGACGTCGTCGCGCACCGCGACAGCGTCGTACGGGTCCGTCCCTCCGGAGCCGATGGCGCCGGAGGCGGTCCAGGTCACTGCGTCGGTGTCGAACGCCAGCGACAGTGTCGAGTCGTCGTCGAGCGTCAGCGAGAGCGCGGTGCCCGCCAGGTCGGTGTTCGGCAGCCGGTAGGTGTCGATGCCCGCGGCGAACTCGTCGTAGGTGCGCCACTCGTCGGTTGCCGGGTCGTGGGTCGCCTGGTCGTGCTGGATGTCCGTCATCGCATTCCTTTCGTGGTGCGCGTCTCAGCGCAGGGAGTATCCGCCGTCGATCAGCAGGTCGGTGCCGTAGCAGTACCCTGCGTCGTCGGACAGGAGGTAGAGGGTGCCTGCCGCGATCTCCTCGATGGTCGCGAAGCGTCCAGGCACCGTGTTCGGCAGCCACTGCGCGTGCAGGGCGCTGTCGCCGTCGAGGAAGGGCGTGGAGACGTAGCCGGGGGAGACCGTGTTGACCCGAACGCCGCGCGTGCCCCACTCGACGGCGAGCGTGCGCACCATCGCCGTCACTCCCGCCTTCGCCGTGTTGTAGTGCACCGTGCGTTGCGGCACATTCACCACCCGGTTGCCCGACATGGATGCGACGGCCACCATGCTCCCTCGCCCCGCCGCGAGCATGGCGGGCGCGAACGCCTGCAGGGTCAGGAACACCCCGCGCAGGTTCACCGCGAGCACCGCGTCGAACTCCGCGATCGGAAGCTCCTCGGCGGCCGTGTCCGACCCGCGGATGCCCGCGTTGGCGACCACGTGGTCGATCCGCCCTCCGCTGAGCGCGAGCAGGTCGGCCGCCGCATTGGCGACGCTGTCCGCGTTGGAGACGTCGCAGGGGATGTGCTCGCCGATCCCTCCCGGTTCGACGTCGAGCCCGAACACCGTCGCGCCCTCGGCGGCCAGCGTGGAGGCGATGCCCCTCCCGATGCCGCTCGTGGTGCCGCTGACGGCGACAACGCGCCCGCCGAACCGCCCGGCCCGTCCGGCCCGCTCGCCGGTCATCGCGAGACCACGCTCACGCCGGGGTCGATCACGGCTTTCAGCACTCCGCCGTCACGCCGGTCGATCACGTCGTACGCCGCACGCACCTCACCGAGCCCGAACCGGTGGGTCACCAGGGACTCGTAGTCGAAGTCGCCGCGTTCGAGCATCCGGATGGCCGGCTCGAAGCCTCCGGCTGACAGGAACGACGGCAGCAGGTCGATCTCGCGGGTCAGCAGCTCCTCGTCGGCGAGGAAGGTCACCGGAGCGTTCGCACCGCACGCACCGGCGAGCACCACGCGCCCTCCGCGCCGCACCAGCCGTACGGCCTGCTGCTGCGCAGCGGTGGCTCCCGCGATCTCGATGACCACGTCGGCCAGGCGTCCACCGAGCTCGGAGGTGACCGCAGCCACCGGGTCGGTCTCGCGGGAGTTCACCACGGCGTCCGCGCCGAACCGCATCGCGAGCTCTAGCCGGTTCGCGCGGGTGCCGACGACGATCACGCGTCCTGCGCCAGCCGACCGGGCGGCAGCGGCGGCGAGAATGCCGACCGGGCCCGGCCCGATCACGATCACGGACTCGCCCGGCGCCACCCGCCCCCGCGCGATGGCGCGGCAGGCGACGGCGAGCGGCTCGGTCAGCACGGCGCGCTGCCAGGGAAGCGCATCGGGAAGCCGGTGCACCACCGCCTCGCGCGGCACGAACAGGTGCTCGGCGTATCCGCCCCACAGGCCGGGCGCGACCGTGCGCGGGATGTTCACGCCCAGCTGGCGGCCGTGCGGCAGCCCGGAGGCCGGGTCGTCCGCCTCGCACAGGTTGTAGCGGCCTTCGCGGCAGCGCGCGCAGACCTGGCAGGGCAGCAGCATCTCGACGGCGACGTGGTCGCCGACCGCCAGCCCGCGCGCCTCGGCGGCCGCGTCGCCGATGGCCGCGACCTCCCCGACGAACTCGTGACCGGGCACGAGCGGGAACGGGTCGCCGATGTGCCCGGCGAGCAGGTGCAGGTCCGTCGCGCACACGCCGACGAGGGCGACGCGCAGGATGAGGTCGTCCCGCCCCGGCGCAGGCAGCAGCTGCTCGGCGGTCTCGATCACACCAGCGGACGGGAAGACCACCTGTCTGCTGGTCGGGGGAAGGGCGGTGCCTGGCATGCGGGTTCCGTTTCCGCCCGCGCTGCGTCGCGCGGGTCGCACCCATCGTGCTCACGCGCATCCATCGGCCTCAACCGCCCGGCCGCGATCGTGCCCCGACCGTCAAGCCCCGTTCCCTCCCCGACAAAGAATCGAGTCCGAACTTATTCACGCGACACGCCGGGGCGGGGCGTGAACAACTTCGGACTCGATCGTCAGGCGGCGCGACCGGAGGCGCGCAGTTCGCTCGGCGACTCGGCGTACGTCGCCTTGAACACCCGGGAGAAGTGTGCGGCGTCCACGAACCCCCAGCGGGCGGCGATCGCGGCCACGGGACGGTCGCCGTAGAGCGGGTTCAGCAGGTCGCGCCGGCAGCGTTCGAGCCGCCGGGTGCGGATCCACGACGACACCGTCGTGCCCTGTTCGCGGAACAGCCCGTGCAGGTGCCGCGTCGAGATGAAGTGCGCTGCGGCGATCTGCGTCGGACCGAGGTCGGTGGACGCCAGGTTCGCGTCGATGTAGCCCCGGATGCGCTGCATCAGCGCCTGGTGCGGGTTGCCGGGTCCGCTGGTCACGTCGAGCTCGTTGGCGAACATCGTCGTCACCAGGTCGAGCGCGCTGTGGGCGAGCCTGGCGCCCGTCGCGCCGTTGAGCTGCTCGAGATTGCCGACCAGCTGCGCGAGGAACGGGACGATGATGCTGCCCACGCCGGACTTGCCGCTCATCTTCACCGCGGTGAGCTGGGCAACCACGTCGGCGGGCAGGTCGATGAGGTGCTTCGGGAACATGACGACCATCGTGCGGAAGTCGTCGTCGAACACCAGCGAGTACGGCCGGTGTGTGTCGTAGACCGCCAGATCGCCCGGCTGCAGCACGGCTTCCCGGTTGTCCTGGATGAGCAGACCGGTGCCGGACAGCTGCAGGCTCAGCTTGAAGTAGTGCCGATCGGAGCGCGCGATCAGCTCCGGCGTACGCTCGACGACGTGCTCGGCGGCGCTGACCTCGGAGACGTGCACCTCGTCGGCGCCCGCCGACCGGATGCGCCCCCAGAACGGGTCGGGACGCGAACTGGTCACGTGTAGCGGCACGAACGACTCGGACACCGCGGTGCGGAACTCGCTGAAGTTCCTGGCGATGGATGTGGTCACGCGGTTGGCGCGCGGCTGACCGGTGGCCTGCGTGCCCTGGCCGGGCTGCGTGGTCTGGCCGGGCTGGATGGTCTGGCCAGGCTGCATGGTCGGGTTGACGGCCTGCGTTGTCGGGTTGAGCACGGGGTTACCTCACCTGATCGGGACGACACTGTATACGATCCGTGATACGGATCGTAGCACGCGAACCCCCGCGCGCTCCGGCCGGAACCGTGCGGGCGCGGGCAACAGGGATGCGCGGGCGGCACACCGGGAGAACGGCGGCCTTCGTAGCCTGGCGGTATGACCAGTGCGACCGTCTCGCCGCGCCCGGCCGCGCGCCGCATCCCGAGCGTTCCGCTGATCGTGCTGCCGGTGCTCTCGCTGCTCGCGACGGCGGCGATGGTGGCGGACATGGCGGGTTCTGCGATCGCCGTCCCTCTGCTTCCCGGAGCCGTCTGGGCCGCTGGGCTGTTCGTCGTCGCCGCGGTGGTGGCGGCCGCGGGGCGCAGGCGCGGCCAGGCGCGGTTCGCGGTCGAGCCGTTCACGATGGCGCTCATGGTCGTGCTCGCGGCGCTCCACGGTCGCGACGGCGCAGCGTCCGGTGCCGCATCCGGCGTAGCAGTCACCGCATCCAGCGATCCGCACGCCGCCCACCTCGGCGGCTCCTGGCTGCTGCTCGTCATCGCCGTCGCGGTCGCAGCGCTTACTGTCGTCTGCCTCACCTGCGCCGTGCGCCTGGCAGCGACGCACGGCATCGTCGCGGCCCTGCTCCCCGTCGTCTCCGCCGTCGCGATGTGCGCGATGACGACCTGGATGCTCGTCGCCTGACCCGACACGCCTGACCCCTACAGCAGCGTCTCGATCCCCAGCCTCACCACGTCGCCGAGCCCGACGCCCTCCTTCTGCCGCACGGAACCCTTGATCGCGACGATGTACGACCCGTCCGCCGACTCGGGGAACACCGACGTCGACCACCGCGAGCCGCCGAGCGTCACCATCACCTTCACCGAGCCGAACCCGGCGGGTGGATGCGGTTGCAGCCGGATGTCCTCCGACACGTCGAGCGGCAGCCTGGCGAACACCCACAGGTCCCGCCGGGCCTCCCACCGCCACAGTTCCGCTTCGAATTCGTATCGCACACCGGCCATGCCACCACTCTGCCTCACCGACGCGGTTTTCCGACAGAATGGAAGGGCAGGGCGGCGCCGCTCCTTTCCGCGCCGCCTGCGATCCGAGGAGAGGGATGCGCTGGCCGAACTGGTTCCGCAAGCGCGCGGTCACGCCGCGCACCCGGCCGTTCGACGAGGACGCGCTCGAGGAAGCGGCTCCGCCGACCCTCGAACAGTCCGTGGAGGAGGGGATGCTCCTCGCCGACTACGCCACGAGGATGGCGGTGAAGAACCACATCGTGGTCGACACCATCCAGCAGGACAACCCGTTCGACCCCGCCAGGCACACGGCGCAGGCCGCCGAGATGCTGCGGGAGCTCGCCGACGAGCAGGACCAGGCCGCCGAGCGGGCGGCCGAGGCGCGGCTCGCGGTGGCGGGGCTGGGCGGCGACGCGACGCACCCGCACGACTACCGCGACGTCGACGCGGGCAACCTGGCGTTGCGCGAGGAGGCGGCCAGGGCGCTGGCGACGGCACTGCGCGCGAAGGCGGACTCCGAGGAGGAGCTGCTGAGGATCGTGGAGCGCGCCAGGCAGGACGCCTGGGACGAGGTGGGCCGCGCCATCCAGGCCGGACTCGACGCGTTCTCCGGCGCGGAGGCGCTCAAGGCCAACTACGAGGAGGAGCGCCCCGCTCGGCTGCGGCTGCTGATCTGGCGCGACCTGGCCAAGCTGGAGGAGGAGCGCGGCGGATACTGAGCCGGTCGCGCTGGCGCGCAGCTGCGCTGCCGCTCAGCCACGCAGCGACACCGGAGGGACGAGGTCGGCGATCTCCTCGCGCATCCACCGGTCCCCGGATGCGCGTTTCTCCTCCCGCGTCGTGAACCGGTAGAGGAACATCTCGGCCCGCACCGCCCGCGGCGCCCGTCCGTCGAACGGGTCGGCGCGCAACAGGCGCAGTGTCGGCCTGTCCGCCTCCAGCAGCCGCAGCAGGAACATCTCGAACCACTCCGTGTCCCTCGACCCGAGCGCGAGGAACCACATCAGCCAGTCGAGTCGCAGATGGTACGGCGCGAACTGTCGCGGGAGCCGCTTCACGTCGCCCGGCTTTCCTTTGAACGCGTACTCCCGCCAGCGCGCATCCGGATCGGTGGGGTCGTCCTCGGTCCCTTCGACGATCACCTCGAACCGCTCCTGCGTGACCGTGCCGAACGCCCCGTACGCGTTGACGAGATGCCACCGGTTGAAGCTCGCGTTCATCAGCTGCCTGCGCGCGAACAGGTTCCGCAGCGGCTGCCAGCTGAGGCCGACGATCAGGATGCTCGCCACCAGCACCACGACCGCGTACCAGCCGGGCACGCCCTCCGCCCCGATGCCGCCCAGCCGCGCGCCGCCGAACAGCCACGAGAACGACGCGTCGTCCACCGCCGAGAACGCGAGCACGATGGTGATGACGTTCAGCCAGGCGAAGTTGCCCGTCGCCACCAGCCACAGCTGGGTGAGGATCACGACCGCCGCCGCGATGCTGGCCACCGGCTGCGGCGCGAACAGCAGCCACGGGACGATCAGCTGCGCGAAATGGTTGCCGAGCACCTCCAGCCGGTGCCACCACTTCGGCAGCAGGTGGGCGGTGCGGCTCAGCGGGTTCGGCATCGGCTGGGTCTCGTGGTGGTAGTACAGCGCGGTGAGGTCGCGCCACGACCGGTCGCCGCGCATCTTGATCATCCCCGCGCCGAACTCGAGCCGGAAGACCAGCCAGCGCAGCAGGAACACCACCGTCACCGGGGGAGCGGTGTCGAGAGCGCCGAGCAGCGCGACGGTGAACCCCGCCTCGCAGAGCAGGCTCTCCCAGCCGAACCCGTAGAACGTCTGCCCGATGTTCACGATCGAGAGGTAGAGGAACCAGACGAGCAGGAAGACGGGCAGGAACACCCAGGTCGGCGCGAGCTGCGGAACGCCGGCGACGATCAGCGCCGAGAGCGCTGCGCCGGTCCAGGCGACGGCGAGGAGCATCCGGTCGGAGTATCGGCGGCGGAAGATGGTGGGCTGGCTGCGCGCGTATGCGCTTCGCAGGAAGCGCGGGGCGGGGAGCAGCCCGTGCTCACCGAGCAGCGCGGGGAACTGGTTGACCGCGGAGACGAACGCGATCAGGTAGATGGCGGCGACGCCCCGCTCGAGGATCTCGCGCGCGATCGTGTAGTCGGTAGCGGCCAGCCACCCGAGAACGTCCACGCGCATCACCTCGCCAGGAAACGCGCTTCACGATACGCCGCGCCCGGCGGGCGGTCCAGGTGCGGGTCAGGCGGCGAGTTCGGCGTCCAGGCTGATCGCCCGGTGGTCGGAGGCGCCGCGCGGCAGCACATCCACCCGCTGGATCTCGAACCCCGTCGACGTGACGAAGTCGAAGTATCCGGTGAAGAACTTGTAGCGCAGGTAGGTCGGCTCTGTACTACGGCTGAGCGCGTAGCCCGCCGTCGTCAGGTGCCGCTCCAGCCCGCGGATGAACCAGGGGTAGTTGAAGTCGCCGACCATCACAGAGGGGATGTCGGCGGCCAGGGAGCGCATCCCGGCGTGGGCGGCGGCGATCTGCTTGCGCCGCAACGAGTTGGATGCGGTCAGCGGCGCAGCGTGGAACGACCCGACGAGCACGTCCTCCTCGGTCTCCCTGTCGTGCAGGCGCACTGCGAGCAGGCGCTCATTCGCCGGGGCGAGCACGCGGTCGTGCACCGACTTCTGCACGGCGAACACCTTGGTGTCGAGGATGTCGTAGCGGTCTTCGCGCACGTAGACGGCGAGGCCGAGACGGTTGGTCCTCGTCGCGTCGGCGAGGATCAGGTGGTGGAGACGCTCGGGAAGCGCCTCACTGTCGCACTCCTGCAGGCACAGCGCGTCGACGTCGTAGGTTGCAGCGATGTCCGCGAGCTCGTGGCCTGCTGCGTGCTTGCGCAGGTTGTAGCTGACGATCTTCAGGGGAACTCCTCGTGTCTCGCACCCCGTCTTCGGGGACGCCTCATCATTCTCACCCACAACGGTGCCGAGACGCGCTCGCGCGCCGCTTCGCACACGGAATTCACACGAGTGCCATCGGCTTCGGCGACCGGACGGGTACGGTGTGAGCATGGCAGGCGACGCAGTTGTCCTCACGGTCCCCGGTCCGCACGGCGAACGCGAGGTGCGGGTCTCCAGTCCCGGCCGCGTGCTGTGGCCGGAGCTCGGCATCACGAAGCTCGACCTCGCGAACTACTTCGTCGCGGTCGGCGACGCGTTCGTCCGCGCCAACGGCGACCGGCCGGTGTCGCTGCAGCGTTTCCCGGAGGGCATCGACGGCGAGCAGTTCTTCTCGAAGAACCCGCCGAGGGGCGCGCCGGACTACGTGCGCTCGGTGATGGTGGTCTACCCGAGCGCCCGCTCGCATCCCCAGCTCGTCATCGACGAACCGGCCGCCGCGGTGTGGGCGGTGCAGATGAACACGGTGGTCTTCCACCCGTGGCCGTCGCGCGCGGAGAACTCGGACAACCCCGACCAGCTCCGCATCGACCTCGACCCGCAGCCCGGCACCGACTTCGGCGACGCGATCCCCGCGGCCATCGAGCTGCGCGCCGTGCTGCGCGAGGCCGGCCTGGATGCGTTCATCAAGACCTCCGGCAACCGCGGCCTGCACGTGTTCGCCCCGATCGAGCCGACCCACGAGTTCCTGGATGTGCGGCACGCTGTGATCGCCGCCGCCCGCGAACTGGAGCGCAGGATGCCCGACAAGGTCACGACGGCGTGGTGGAAGGAGGAGCGCGGCGAGCGCATCTTCGTCGACTTCAACCAGGCCAACAGGGACAGGACGATGGCGGGCGCATACAGTCCGCGCGCTCTCGCCCACGCACCGGTGGCCACGCCGATCACCTGGGACGAGCTGGAGTCGACGGACCCGCGCTCCCACACCATCCTGACCATCCCGGAACGGCTGGCGACGGTCGGCGACCCGTGGGAGACGTTCGGCGACAAGCCGGGCCGCATCGACGAGCTGCTCGGCTGGTGGCAGCGCGACCTCGACGACGGCCTCGGCGAACTACCGTTCCCTCCCGACTACCCGAAGATGCCCGGCGAGCCGCCGCGCGTGCAGCCGAGCCGCGCCAAGAAGCCCTAGCCGCGCCCATCCATCCCCACACGGGCGAAACCATCGAGCCGGGACTTATGCACGGGTGCGACCGGCGTGTCGCGTGCACAAGTCCCGGCTCGATGGCTTCGGGTCAGCTGAGGACGTTTCCGAGGTCGTAGGCGATCGGGCGGTCGAGCTGCTCGTACGTGCAGGAGCGGGCGTCGCGGTCTGGACGCCAGCGCTCGAACTGGGCCGTGTGGCGGAACCGCATCCCCTCCATCTGGTCGTAGCGCACTTCGAGCACGCGCTCCGGCCGCAGGCGCACGAACGACACGTCTTTGCCGGACGAGAACCTGCTGCGCTCCGTCTCGCCGGTGACGGTCTGCCCGTCGTCGTCCCGGAGCACGAGCGGGTCGAGTTCGTCCACCAGTTCCAGCCTGCGCTTGTCGGTGAACGCGGAGACGCCCCCGATGTTGCGCAGCTCGCCGTCGGAGTCGTACAGGCCGACGAGCAGGGACCCCACCCCTCGCCCGCTGGTGTGGATGCGGTAGCCGAGCGCCACAACGTCGGCCGTGCGGTGGTGCTTGACCTTCAGCATCGTGCGCTTGTTCTGCGCGTACGGCGCCGCCAGCGGTTTGGCGACGACCCCGTCGAGCCCGGCGCCCTCGAACTCGACCAGCCAGCGGCGGGCGAGGTCGACGTCGGTGGTGGTCCTGGTGAGTTCGATGGGCGCGGGGAGGTCGCCCGCGAACGATTCGAGCGCGGCACGCCGCTCCGAGAACGGCCGGTCGAGGTACGACTCGTCGCCGAGCGCGAGCAGGTCGAATGCGACGAAGGTGGCCGGGGTCTGCTCGGCCAGCAGCTTCACCCGGCTCGCGGCGGGGTGGATGCGCTGCGACAGCGCCTCCCAGTCGAGCCGCTGCGCGCCGGGCTCGCCGGTCGGCACGACGATCTCGCCGTCGAGCACGCACGGCCCGGGCAGGATGCGCGTGAACGCCTCGACGAGTTCGGGGAAGTACCGCGTGAGCATCTTGGAGCCCCTGCTGCCGATCTCGACGCTCTCGATGGTGCCGGTGCCGTCTGGGTTGCTGGTGCCGGTCGCGTAGACGATGGCGCGGAACCCGTCCCATTTGGGTTCGTAGCTGAGCCCGCCGTCGACCTTGTCCGGATCCGGCACGGTGGGGACGGCTTTCGCCAGCATGGGGGCGACCGGTTGGGCGGGCGACGGGTGCGTTGGCTCCATGCGTCGATCATCCCGCGTCGGCCGGCCGGGCGGAACCCTTGCGTTCGCCAGCGTGCGCTCGGCGCCCCTGCTGGCCGGTCGCTGGGCATCCGCTCGGAGCCCTTCGGTGTTAGGTAAGGCTCGCCTATACTGAGAACACGATGTACCGACCCGATCACGCGAACCACACCGCGACCACCGCCCACCACGACGACCGTGTGCAGTTCCTCGTCGTCGGTGACGAGTCGTCGCTGACCGAGCTCGAAGCCGAGCTCGCGCTGCTTCCGCTGTGCGCTCGCGGCCGGGTCTTCGTGGAGGTCGGAGACGCGGACGAGATCGTCCAGCTGGCCACCCCGATGCGCATGACCGTCACCTGGCTCACCCGCCACAACCGCAGCGGCCGCCCGGGAACCGGCGAACGCTGCGCTAGGGGAGAGGCCGCCACCCGCGCGGTCCGCGCCTGGACCACCGAGATGCTCTGCGATGGACCGGGCGAGACCCGCGTCATCCTGACCGGCGGCTTCGCCCTGGTCTCCGAGGTGCGCGACCACCTCGAATCGGTCGTCGGCATGCCCGCCGACGCCATCGTCGCCCCCGCCTACCACTGACGGCGCCCCGCGCACCCTCACGGCGCTCCCCTGACCTCACGGCGTCACCGCGGCGTCACACGCGGGTGTCCACCCCCACGAGCTGTTCGGTGATCGTCCACAGGTCGCGGCCGAGCTGCGCGTCTTTCGCCTGCGCGGCGGTGGGACCGTTGGCGCTGAGGCGGTCGAAGTACGTTCCGCTCGGCGCACCGACCGGAGCCTCCGCGGCGAGGCGGACGAGCGGAGCCGCCCCGGCCTCGACGGGGACGCCGTAGCCGTTGCGGGTGACGAACGCCCCGAACCGGATCAGCGGCGACGTGCGGCCGAAGTTGGTCGCGATCGTGCCCGGATGGAACGAGAACGCGTCGACGCCCGTGCCGGTGAGACGCTCCGCCAGCTCCCTGATGAACAGGATGGTCGCCAGCTTGGCCGTGCCGTATGCCCGCCAGCCGCCCAGCCAGGCGCGCTTCTCCCAGTCGAGGTCGTCGAGGCGGAGGTGACCGAAGCGGTTGGCGAGGCTGGCCGTGGACACGACCCGCACATCCCGGCCCAGCGCCGCCGTCTGTTCCAGCCGGGGCCGCAGCAGGTGGGTGAGCAGGAACGGCGCCAGATGGTTGGCCTGGATGGTGCGCTCGTGGCCGTCGACCGTGAGCTCGCGCTTGGCGTTCAGGCCGCCGGCGTTGTTGGCGAGGACGTCGATGGTGTCGTAGCGGTCGAGCAGCGCGCTGGCGAGCGCCCGCACCTCGTCGAGCTTCTCGAAGTCGGCGAGGAACGGCGTCGCCCCGATCTTCTCCGCGATGCCCCTGGTGCGCTCCGGGTTGCGCCCGACCACCGCCACCTCGTTGCCCTGCTCGGAGAGCCGCTGGGCGGCGACCAGCCCGATCCCGGAACTCGCACCGGTCAGGACGATCGTGCGCCGGGAACCCTCGGACGCTGCGGTCATCGGTAGCCACCTTTCTCGAGGCCGGCCTCGATTTCGAAACGGTTCTTCAGCGGATCCCGTCCGGAGACGAGGTAGAGCAGAGGGAACACCATGCCGTAACGCTGCCACTGACGCTTGTGAATCGCCTCGTGCTCCAGGATGTCGTCCGAGACGTTCTGCGCGGTGAGGTAGCAGCCTCCGACGCACGAACCGCCCCTGCCGAACGTGCGCTCCGGCATCCCGCGGAACACGAACAGCCCGGCGCGGCGCTCGACGCGGCCCGTGCTCCAGATGAAGCCCCAGACCAAGCCGACGGCCGTGGCGTAGAGGTAGCCGAGTGTGCTGATCGGGGAGTCGAACAGCACGCGGGTGATCACGCGCATCCCGTTATTCCTTCGGCCGGCCGTACGTTTCGAGCAGCCGCAGCCAGACCTCGCTGAGAGTCGGGTACGACGGCACGGCGTGCCAGAGGCGGGAGAGGGGGACCTCGCCGACCACTGCGATGGTGGCCGAGTGCAGCAGCTCGCCGACATCCTGCCCGACGAAGGTGACCCCGAGGACGACCTGACGGTCCTCGTCGACGACCATCCTCGCCTTCCCCACGTAGTTGTCCGCGGCGATGCTCGCGCCAGAGACCCCGCTGATCTCGTAGTCGACCACCCTGGTGCGGTATCCGGCCTTCTCGGCGGCTGCGGCCGTGAGGCCGACGGACGCGACCTCCGGGTCGGTGAACGTGACCTGCGGCACCGACTGGTGATCGGCCGTCGCCACGTAGGTGCCCCACGGCTCGAGGGAGACCGTCGCCCCCTTCGCCCTGGCCGCGATCGCGTCTCCCGCGGCCCGCGCCTGGTACTTGCCCTGGTGGGTGAGCAGCGCGCGGTGGTTGACGTCGCCGACGCCGTAGAGCCATCCACCGTCGACCGGCTCGCCGTCGGCGCCGAGGACGCGCATCGAGTCGTCGACGTTCAGCCACGCCCCGCCTTCGAGACCGAAGGCCTCCAGGCCGAGGCCCGCGGTGTGCGGGATGCGTCCCGTCGCCACGAGGAGTTCGTCGGTGCGGATGGTGGTGCCGTCGTCGAGCGTGAGCTGGAAGCCGTCGTCGTCCGTGCGCTCGACGGCGGTCGGGGACACGTCGAGGTGCAGGTTCGCGCCGAGTTCGCGCAGCGAGTCCGCGACGAGTTCCCCGGCGAACGGCTCGTTCGCGCCGAGCAGGCCGCTGCGGGAGACGAGGTGCACCTCCGTGCCGAAGCCGGCGTACGCCGTGGCCATCTCGACCCCGACGACACCGCCGCCGAGGATCGCGAGCGACACGGGCACGCGCTGGACGCTCGTGGCGTCCCTGCTCGTCCACGGCTCGCTCTCGCGGAGGCCCGGGATGTCGGGAAGGAGGGAGGCGGAACCGGTGCAGACGGCGACGGCGTGCTTTGCCGTGAGCACCGTCTCTGTGCCGTCCTCGGCCGTCACGGTCACCTCGCGGACACCGGTGATGACGGCGTGGCCCCTGACGAGGTCGATGCCCGCTCCGTTCAGCCACTCCACCTGCCCGTCGTCTTTCCAGTCGCTCGTCATGACGTCGCGGCGCCGGAGCACCGCCTCCACGTCGAGCCGGCCGGTGACGGCCTCGCGCGTCCCGCCGACCCGTTGCGCCGCGCGCAGCAGCGCTCCGGAACGGAGCAGCGCCTTCGACGGCATGCAGGCCCAGTACGAGCACTCGCCTCCGACCAGCTCGGCCTCCACGATCACGGTGCGCATCCCGCCCTGCACCGCCCGGTCGGCGACGTTCTCGCCCACCGCTCCCGCTCCGATCACGATCACGTCGTATTCGTTGCTGCTCATGCTCTCTCCTGTCGATTCGTTGTCGTGCGGGGTGGTCGGGGAGGGGGACGCCACTAGCGGCCCACGAACTCCGCTTGGGTCCTGGTGAGGAAGGCCTGCATGCCGATCGCGGCATCTTCGCTGGTGGCCAGCCGGACGAGCGCCGGCTGCAACTGGGCCTCTGCCGCCGCGTCGCCTTCTCGCACCGCGAGCTTGGCGTTGGCGAGCGCGGCCTGGACGGCGAGGGGAGCCTGCGCCGCGATCCGCTCCGCGATGGCGAGCGCCCTGTCGAACTGCTCTCCGTCGTCGACCAGCTCCTGCACCAGGCCGATGCGATGGGCCTCTGCCGCGTCGAAAGAATCGCCGGTGAGGATGTAGCGCATGGCGTTGCCCCAGCCGACAGCGCGGGGGAACCGGATGGTGGCCCCGCCGAACGGCAGGATGCCCCTGGACACCTCGATCTGGCCGAACGTGGTGGACCGGGCCGCAACGGCGATGTCGCTCGCCAGGATCAGCTCGATGCCGAGGGTGAGGCAGGTGCCGTGCACGGCGATCACGACGGGCTTGCTGAGACACTGCCCGGACACCTGCCACGGGTTGATGCCGTCGTCGCTCTCGATGGTGAGGCCGTCCGCTCCGATGCGCGGCCCGATGTCTGCGAGGTCGAGGCCTGCGGTGAAGTGGTCGCCGACGGCGTAGACGAGGCCGACGCGCAACCCGGGGTCGCGTTCGAGCTCTCCGTATGCGTCGGAGAGCAGCCGGAGGAGTTCGAAGTCTGCGGCGTTGCGCTTCTCCGGCCTGTTGAAGCCGATGAGCAGGATGTGGCCCCGCCTCTCGGTGATGATCTTGGGTTCGGTCATGTCTCCCAAGCTACCTCCGCCGTCAGGACGCGTCATCGGCAGGGCGCGGATCTGTGGAGAGATGGCGAGCGGCGCCGCCTGTGGAGGAACCGCCGCCCGCGCCAGCCGCGCCGCCCGCGCCGCCCGCGCCAGCCGCGCCGCCCACGCCGCCAGCGCCGCCGCCCAGCCGCCCGGTCAGCGCGCCCAGGATCCGCAGGATCACGGCCATGTCGCGCCCCGCCGCATCCGGGGACTCCGGCGCGAACTCCGTGATCGCAGCACCGGCCAGCTCGAACCGCCCGCGCAGCGCCCGCACCGCGTCGCACAGCGCCTCCGGCTGTACCCCGAACGGCTCCGGGTGTCCGATGCCGCTGATGGTGGCCGGGTCGAGCACATCCAGGTCGATGTGCACGTACACAGACGTCGCTCCCGTCGCCTCGACAGCCGCGACCAGGGCGGCCGGGTCGTCGAGGTCGGCCGGGCCGAGCATCCGGATGCCTGCCTCGTCGATGTACGCCGACTCGTCGTCGTCGAGTGCGCGCGTCCCGGCCAGGATCACCTGCGCGGGGGAGAGGAGGGATGGTCCGGTAGACGCGAGCCCGTCCGGTGCGTCGCCGAGGAGGGCGCGCACGACCATGCCGTGGAAGGCGCTCGACGGGGAGGATCCCACGTCGTTGATGTCGGCGTGCGCGTCGAACCAGACCAGGGCGACCGATCCCGGCTCTGCGACGGCGACCGCGTGCTGGACGCTGGCGAGGTCGGCGGCGCAGTCCCCGCCGATCGTGACCACCGGCGCGTCGAGCAGCATGAGCTCGGCCGTCGCAGCGTCGCGCACGGTCGTGAGCGCGGAGAACCGGTGCACGCCGGTGCCGAGGGATTCGCCCGCCGCGGCGGGGACGGGCACCACGGTGGTCGCGGCGGCGGGCAGGTCGCCCCTGATCGCCTCCGCCCCGTCGATCAGCCGCATGGCCCGCGACGATCCGGACCCCTGCCACTGCGGCACCACCAGGAAGGACGCGCCGCTCATCCGTCTCCCGCCTCCGCCGCCACCCGTCACTGACCGGGGGTGTACGGCGCCGACGACGCCGGGTCGGCCGTCACGGCGGGCTGCGCGGGTGCTCCGCCGGTCTTGAGGGCGGCGAGGCGCGCCTCGACCTCCGTCATCTCGCCGAGGTCGTCGAGCTGGTTGAACTGCGCGTCCAGGCTGGAGGCCGCGAGCTCCGACGCTCCGCGGACCCTCGCCTCCTCGCGGCGGATCTTCTCCTCGAAGCGGCTGACCTCGCTGGTGGGGTCGAGGATGTCGACGCTCTTGACCGCATCCATCACCTGCGACTGCGCCTGGGCGCTCTTGGCCCTGGCGATCAGCTCGGAGCGCTTGCTCTTGAGCTGTTCGAGCTTGGTCTTCATGCCGTTGAGGCCGGACTTCAGCTTCTCGACCACCTCGGTCTGCGCCGCGATCTGCGGCTCAGCGGCCTTCGCCTCGTTCTCCGAGGAGATCTGGCGCTGCAGGGCGACCTTCGCGAGGTTGTCGAACTTGTCGGCGTTCGCGGTGTCGCCGCCGGAGCGGTACGTGTCGGCCTGCTTGCTCGCCGCGAGGGCCTTCTGGCCCCACGACGATGCCGCTTCGACGTCTTCCGCGTGGTCGTCTTCGAGCAGGCGGAGGTTGCCGATCGTCTCCGCGATGGCGCTCTCCGCGTCGGCGATGCTGTTGGTGAAGTCGCGGACCATCTGGTCGAGCATCTTCTCCGGGTCTTCCGCCTGGTCGATGAGCGCGTTCACGTTCGCTCTCAGCAGCTGTGAGATCCGACCGAAAATGGACTGTTTTGCCATCGTGTTTTCCTTTCGCTGAGGCCCCCGGTCAGGCGCCTTAGAACCGTCCGCCTCCGCGGCGCGAGCGGGTTCCGCCCCCGCCGAAGCTTCCCGAGCTGAACCCGCCGCCGCCGCTGCGACTGCGGCTTCCTCCGCCACCGCCGCCTCCGCCGAAGAGTCCGCCGCCTCCACCGCCGCCGCCGAGCACGGAGTTGATCAGGATGCCGCCGAGGATCGCCCCCATCGCTCCGTTCCCTCCGCCGCGATTGCCGCCGCCGGAGCCGCCTCCGCTGAACCCGCCGCCTCCGAACAGGCCGCCGAGGTCGCCAAGGCCGCCGGAATCCGGCTGGAACCCGCCAACGTCGCGCTGGGCGAGCTGCGTCGCCTCCTCGGCCAGCTGGGCGGCGCGCTGCGCCTGGGCGAGTGCGGTCACCGGGTCGGCCGTTGCCGTCGCCTCGGCCTGCACGACCAGCCGTCCTGCCTCGGCCAGCCGGGTGCGTGCCTCCGGTCCGACGGCTCCGCGGCGAGCGGTGATGAAGTCTTCGCACGCGGACACCCGGGAGCGCGCGGCGAGGAGCGTCTGCTGCAGCGACGCCTGGGCGCGCTGGGTCTGCTGTCGCGCATCCCGCACGTTCTGCAGCACGCCGTCGATGTTCTGATTGGCGGCTGCAAGTCGCTGGGCGATCTCCAGCGGGTTGATCGGGCCGGCTGCGATCTTCGATCTGACGTCGGCGACCGTCTGCTCCGTGGCGGCGACGACCCCGGCGACGGCCCCTGTCGCGTCGTCGGTCGCCGCGATGGTGCGCGCCTCCGCGAGGTCGCTCTCCAGCTCGGAGATGGTGGAGTCGATGGTCTGCTGCGCCGTCCCGAGGTCTGCGCCGACCCTGTCGACCGCGTCGAGCAGCAGCTTGGCCTGGTCGACGGACTCTTCGGCCGCCCGGACGCCGATCGCCGCGGCGCTGGTGTCCCCGGCATCGCTCTTCTGCTTCGCGGCCGTCAGAGCCGTTGTCACGAACGCGAGCCGCTCCGTCGCCTGGTGGATGTTGTCCTGCACGGTCGCGAGGGATGCCGCCGTGTACGTCGAGGACAGGGTGGCGAAGGTGGCGGCCGTCTGGTCGAGCCTTCCGTGGACCGTGTCCGCTGCTGTCTGCACCTCCGCCGTCGCCTGCGGGATGCGCTTCTCCAGCGCGCGCAGTTCGTCGAACGCGTCCGCCTGCTTGTCCAGGGCGTCGTTGGCCGCCGCGCAGAGCTGCACGATCTGGGCGTTCCACTCGCGCTTCTGCTGGTCGGTGTCCGGTTCGGCGTCGTCGAGCCTCTGCTTGAGGGTGAAGGCGTCTCTCAGCTGCGCTTTCGCCGCATCCAGTGCCGCCTGGAACGGCACGACGGAGTCTGCTCCGTACTGCGCCGTCGCGAAGCCCAGCTCCTCCTCGCTGGTGCGGATGGCGTCGTCCGTCTGCACCAGGGCGGACCCCGCGCGACGTTCGAGATCGACGAGCGGAATGGTCTGCAGCTCGCTCTGCGGGGTCTGCGGCTGCCCGCCGGCGGCGACCTTCTTCCGCGAACGCGAGCGGACCACGAAGAAGATGATGACGCCGATGACCACGACGGCGATGATGAACACCCAGAAGAACCCTGCGCCGCCCCCTCCGCCTCCGACGGCGTCTCCGAGCCCGGTGGCAGCCGCGACGGCGGCGCCCGACCAGTCGCCTGCGCGCAGTTTCGGCTCGATGTCGTTCTGCTCGATCTGCGTGAGCTGGTCGGCGGACACCGGCCCTGCGTCGTCCCCGGACAGGTAGTACGCACGCCCGTCCGTGGCGACGGCCAGCAGGTAGTCGGACGGACCGAGGTTGTTCTGCGCCGCGGTCTCGTTGGCCCAGTCCGCCGCATCCGTCGGGTTGGTGAACCGGTCGACGTAGACCACGAACAGGTCGATCTTGTGGTCGGTGTACAGCTTGTCGGTCGCCGCCTCGATGGTCGACACCTGCGACGTGACCACCCCGGCCTGATCGACAACGTGGCCGGAGCCGAGGTCGACCGGGTCGACAGCGCTCGCCATCGACGCTGTGCCGAGGGCAGAGCCGAACACCAGTCCGATCGCCAGCAGGAATCCGCCACGTACGCGTCGTCGGTGCATCTACTCACTCTCTCGAGTCGGTGGTACCAGCCGAGTCTATTGGGGGCTCGGGAAGACGCGCCAGGGCTCCGCCGCCGCCGTGTGTTTCACCCTGTTACACGCGGGATGCGTCCTCCTCCGCCTCCGAACAGAATGGACGGGACGCACACCAATGGGAGAGGAGCAGGCATGGGCATCCAGGGTCGCTCCCTCGCCGTGGTCGAGGCCACCCGTTTCCGCGGTGACGACCCGGAGTACCACGGCTACGTGCAGCTGCTCGTCGGCGCCGTGATCGCCGAAGCCCAGTCGCAGGGCTGGGCCGTGTCGAGGCTCGCCGCCGACGACGGCGTGGATGCGCTCCTCGCCCGCACGGAGGCGGCCGACGCCATCGTGGTGATGGGCGGCGAGGACATCGCGCCCCGCTTCTACGGCGGAAGCACCGGATATCCGGGGGAGAGCCGCCACCTCGAGACGGCGGACGAGGCACAGCTCGCGCTGGTGCGCCGCGCCGTCGAGCGGGAGACGCCGCTGCTCGGAATCTGCCGCGGCCTGCAGATCCTCAACGTCGCCTTCGGCGGCACCATCGTGCAGCACCTCGGCGACGACAGCACGCACAGGAACCACGGCGTCCCGATCCGCCAGATCATGGCGTCGCATCCGGTCGCCATCGCCGAGGACAGCCTCACGGCCGACCTGCTCGGCGCGACGTCGGTGGACGTGCAGAGCGCCCACCACCAGGCAGTGGATGCGGTGGGCTCCGGCCTCCGCGTCACCGGCCGCGCTCCCGACGGCCACGTCGAGGCGCTCGAACACGAGACGGCGCCGGTCATCGCGGTGCAGTGGCACCCGGAGGACCCGGGAGCGCCCGCCGGCCAGCTGGCCGCGCTGATCGCGCACCTGTCCGGCGTCCAGTCGGCCGCCGTGGCCGCCGTCGCCTGACCCGGCCCAACCGGCCGGACCAGCCCCGACCGGCCCGAGCCGTCACCCGCCGTCCGGCCCCCACCCCGCCTCGCCGACCAGCGGCACGAACGCCACAGCGCCCAGGTTCGTCGACACCAGCCCGCCGTCGTCCGTCCGCGTGAACGCCGCGAGGTGCTGCGCCCCGCCTGCCCGCCCGATCGGCATCACGATCCTGCCGCCCGGCGCGAGCTGGGCGACCCACGCCCGCGGCACATCCGGGCCGGTCGCCGCCGCGACGATCACGTCGTACGGAGCACCCCCCGGCCAGCCGAGCGTGCCGTCGCCCGTGACCACGTTCACCCGGTAGCCCAGAGCTTCGAGGGTCGCCGCCGCGGTGACCGCGAGATCCGGATGCCGTTCGACGCTGACCACGCGGTGCCCGAGCTCCGCCGCGACGGCCGCCGCGTACCCGGAGCCCGTCCCGATGTCGAGCACGGCGTCCTCCGGACCGATCCGCGCTGCTTCCAGCATGAGAGCCACGATGTACGGCTGCGAGATGGTCTGTCCGTCGCCGATCGGCAGGGGATGGTCGTCGTACGCGTATCGCGCCTGCTCGTCCGGCACGAACAGGTGCCGTGGCACACGCCGCATCGCGTCGAGGACCCGCTGGTCCTCGATCCCGCGGGGGACGAGCTGCTGCTCGACCATCCGCCTGCGTTCGTCGGCGAATTCGGTGTTCGTACCGCTATTGAACCACCGCGGGAGCGGCCGCGACAGGCAGTCCGGCCGCCGCCTGACGCGACGCCAGCTGTTCGCGCGCCTTCGCGAGCGCCGCCGCGTCCGCGCCTGCCGCTTCGAGCGCGAGCAGCCCCGCCCCGAGGATCGGCGCCGCCGTCACCAGCCGGATGCGCGCGAGCGGCGCGGTCTCGGAGAGCCCGGTCTCGATCGCGGACAGCAGCCGCGCATCCCGGGCGCCGATCACGCCGCCGCCGAGCACCACGGGCACCGGCCGGTCGAGCAGTTCCAGCCGCCGGAGCGTCGTCGCGGCGAACACCACGATCTCCTCCGCCTGCCGGTCGACGAGCGAGCCTGCCACCGCATCCCCAGCCCGCGCGGCGTCGAACACCGACGGCGCGATCCGGGAGAGGTCGCTGTTCGGGATGCGCTGGAAGTGCAGCGCCTCGATCACGTCGGTGACGCTGTCCAGCCCGTAGACCGCAGGGATGTCCGTGACGAGCCTCGTCGCAGGCCCTCGCCCGTCCACCGCGCGCGCCGCGTGCCAGAGCGCCTGCTCGCCGAGGTGCCAGCCGCCTCCCCAGTCTCCGGACATGATCCCGAGCGACGGGTAGCGCACAACGCGGCCGTCTCCGCGCACGCCGACGCAGTTGATGCCGGTGCCGCAGACCACGGCCACCGCATCCGGTTCGCTCGTGCCCGCGCGCAGCAGCGCGAACAGGTCGTTGTCGACCACCGCGTCCGCCCAGGCGTACCCGGCGATCCCGTCGCGGAACGCGGCGACCTCCGCCGGCAGGTCGAGCCCGGACAGATAGATGTTGGCCGCGGCGATCTGCCGCTGCCCGGTCTGCGCGAGCAGTTCCTCGATCAGGCCGTCGACCAGCGCGGCCGCCTCCGCCATCCCGATGATGTGCGGGCTGGAGGTGGTGCTGCGCGCGCTGGCGATCACGGTTCCGTCGAGGTCGATGGCTACGGCGTCCGTTTTCGACCCTCCGCCGTCGACCGCGATGGCGATCGGCCGCGCGTCGCTCACTTCGCCCACGAGAGGTGGTCCCTGTTCCCGGCGATGAGCAGGTCGGTGAGCTTCTCCGCCTTCTCGTACTGCCCGACGAGGGGATGCGCGAGCATCGCCCGCACCACCCGCTCGCGTCCTCCGTGCACCGCGGCGTCCAGTGCCAGCCGCTCGTAGCCGGCGACATGCGAGACGAGCCCGCGGATGTCGTCCGGCAGCGGCTCGATCGGCAGCGCGGTCACCCCGTTCGCGCCGACCGTGGCCGGCACCTCGATCACGTGGTCGTCCGGCAGGAACGGCAGGGAGCCGTCGTTGCGCAGGTTGACCACCTGGGTGTCGCCGCGGTCGCTCGTGAGCGAGGCGATCAGGTCGACGGCCGCCTCCGAGTAGAAGGCGCCTCCGCGCTTCGCGAGCTGGTCCGGCTTGGTGTCGACGGCCGGGTCGGCGTAGAGCGCGAGCAGTGCGCGCTCGACCTCCTGCACGGCCTCCGCGCGGGTGGGGGAGCCGAGCTGTTCGCGCAGCACCTCGTCGTGCGCGTAGTAGTAGCGGAGGTAGTAGCTGGGGACGTTCCCGAGCATCCGGATGAGGGATGCGGGGAGTTCGATCTCCTCGGACAGCTCGGCCAGGTGCGTGGAGAGGAGGGCGGGGAGCGCATCCCTCGTCCCGGCTTCGTCCGTCACGTATGCCGCGCGCTCCCAGGTGAGGTGGTTCAGCCCGACGTGACCGAGCGTCACCTGCGTGTGGTCGACGCCGAGCAGGTTCGCGAAGCGCCGCTGGAAGCCGATGGCCACGTTGCAGAGCCCGACGGCGCGGTGACCCTCCTGCAGCAGGGCGCGGGTGACGATGCCGACCGGGTTGGTGAAGTCGACGATCCAGGCGTCCGGCTTGGCGTGCGCGCGCACGACGTCGGCGACGCGCAGCACCACCGGCACCGTGCGGAGGGCCTTCGCGAAGCCGCCGGGACCGGTCGTCTCCTGCCCGATGCAGCCGCACTCGTGCGGGAAGGTCTCGTCTCCGTGCCGGGCGTTCTGGCCTCCGACGCGCAACTGGATCAGCACGGCGTCCGCATCGGAGACCCCGGCGACGAGGTCGCTCGTCGGCACGATGCGGCCGGTGTGGCCCGCGGCGCGGAACATCCGTTCGCTCATCCCGCCGACCAGCCGCAGGCGGTCAGGGTCGGTGTCGACGAGCCACAGCTCCTCGATGGGGAGGAGGTCGCGCATCCTGGCGAATCCGTCGATGAGTTCGGGGGTGTAGGTGGAGCCTCCACCGACGACTGCGAGTTTCACTGCTATCCCTTCACGCCTGTGAGTGTGATGCCCTCGACGAAGACGCGTTGGGCGAAGAAGAAGATGAGGACGACGGGGATCGTGACGAGCATCGTCATCGCCATCGTGAGTCCCCAGTCGGTGCCGTGCACCCCGCGGAACGACGCCAGCCCGTATGCCACCGGCCACGCGGCCGGGTTCTCCGACGTGTAGAGCAGCGGGCCGTAGTAGTCGTTCCACGAGTTGAAGAACATGAAGATCGCTGTCGCGGCGATGCCCGGCTTCGCCATCGGAAGCACCACGCGCCAGAGCACGCCGAACTCGCCGTTGCCGTCGATCCTCGCCGCGTCGGCGTACTCGCTCGGGATGGTGAGGAAGAACTGCCGGAGCAGGAAGATCGAGAACGCGTCGCCGAGCAGGTTCGGCAGGATCAACGGCCAGAGCGTGCCGGTCAGGTTGAGCTGCGACCACATCACGTAGATCGGGATGGCCGTGACCTGCGGGGGGAGCAGCATCGCGATGATGATCACCGTGAACAGCGCACCGGAGCCGCGGAACTTGATCTTGGCAAGCGCGTACGCGGCCGGGACGCTCGACACGAGCATGAAGGCCGTGGCGAGGATCGCGTACAGCGCCGAGTTGCCGAACCACTGCAGCAGCGGCACGGTCGTGAACACCTTCACGTAGTTGTCCCACTGGAACGGCTGCGGCCAGAGCGACGCGGTGAGCGTCTGCTCGCTCGACATCAGCGACGTGAGGAACACGAACACGATCGGTGCGGCGAACAGGATGCCGAGCGCGACGAGCACGATGTGCTCGGCGATCCAGGCCAGCACGCGCCTGCTGCGGAGCGACCGCGGGGTCGGGATGCGTCCCTGCCGCTGGGCGGGGGGAGCCTGCGGCTTGGTCAGGGTTGCGGAGGTCATTGTGCGCCTTCCGGGGTGAACGCCTTGAAGCGGCGCAGCAGGAGGATGAGGATGACGGCGGCGACGACGAACAGCAGCACGGCGAGCGCGGACGCGTATCCGAGCTGGTATGTGCCGAAGCCGCGCACGTAGAGCCACTGCGTGTACGTCAGCAGCGAGCCGTCCGGATAGCCGAGGTTGTTGCTGATGCCCTCGCCGATCACCGCTTTGCCGGAGGCGACCCCGGAGGCGACGGCCGCCTCCGTGAAGTACTGGATGGCCGCGATCACACCGGTGACCACCGAGAACAGCAGCACGGGGGCGATGCTCGGCAGCGTGACGTATCGCACCTTCTGCACGCCGTTCGCGCCGTCGAGGGATGCTGCTTCGTACTGCTCCTTGGAGACGTCGAGCAGGGCGGCGAGGAAGATGATCATGATGTCCCCCATCACCCACACGCCGAGGAGCACGAGCGACGGCTTCGACCACGCAGGGTCGTTGAACCAGAGCGGTCCCTGGATGCCGAAGAACTTGAGCACCTGGTTCACCGGTCCCGTTCCCGGGTTGAACAGGAACACGAACGCCACGACGCTCGCCACCGGCGGCACGAGCGCCGGCAGGTAGAACAGCGTCCGCCAGAATCCGGATGCGCGCTTCGCCCGGGCGAGCAGCCCGGCGATCAGCAGCGCGAACGCCACCTTCACCGGCACCCAGATCACGACGAACCAGAGCGTGTTGAGGGTGGCCTGCCAGACGTTCGGGTCCTGGGTGAACAGGTACTGGTAGTTGCGCAGGCCGATCCACTGCGGTGACGACACGAGGTCGAACCGGGTGAACGAGTAGTAGACGGATGCGATCAGCGGGTACACGAAGAAGATCGCGAGGCCGAGCAGGGCCGGCGCGAGCAGCGCCAGCGTGACGAGCTTCCGCTTGGTGCGGGCCCGCGAGGGGCGGACGCGTGCCGCCCGCCCCTCCCGGAGTGCCGTTGTCGTCATCGTTACGGACCGGTCGTCAGCGCGAGCGCGTCGTTGATCTGCTTGTCGACGTTCTTGAGTCCTGCCTGCAGGTCTCCGCCCTGGCTCTGGTACTTGTTCCAGAAGTCCTGGAACGACTGCTGGTATCCGGCGCCGAGCGGGCTGGCCGGGGTGGTGGCGACATTCTTGTCCGACGCGATGTCGAGGAAGGTCTTGTACTGCTCGGAGACCTCGAGCTTCGGCGAGTTCAGCGCGTCTTTCGTGGTCGGCACGTTCTTGAGGCCGTTGGCGAGCTTGACGACGGCATCCGTGTCCGTGGTCAGGTACTTCAGCAGCGCCCAGGCGAGCTCCGGGTTCTTGGAGCCCTTCGAGATGCCGATGATGTTGCCCGTCATGTATCCGCCGCCGTACAGCTCGGTGTGGTCGTCCGCCGTCGGGAACGGCGCTGTGCCGTAGTCGAGGTTCTTCGCCTGGTCGGCGATGAAGGCGGTGCGGTACTCGCCGTCCATGTTCATGGCGACCTGGCCGGTCTGGAACGCGTTGTCGGCGGAGAACTCCTGGCCGAGACCGGAGGTGTACGTGTTCAGCTTGTCCCAGCCGATCTTGTCGACGTAGGCCTTCTGCCACTCCATCAGCTCGGTCCAGCCCTGGCTGGACGAGATCGCGCTCTTTCCGTCCGGCTTCAGCCACTCGGCTCCCGCCGCTGGGCCGTAGTGCGCTGCCGCGTTCTCGTACCAGCCCATCGTCGGGTTGAACCCGAGGGTCTTGATCGAGCCGTCCGGGTTGAACGTGGTCAGCTTCTCCGCCATCGACTCCAGCTCGGACAGCGTCTTGGGCGGTGCGGTGAACCCGGCCGCGGACAGCAGTGCCTTGTTGTAGTAGAGGCCGTAGACGTCGGCCAGCATGGGCATCGCGCAGCGGGTGCCCTTGAACTCGGTGTACGACTTCACGGTGGGCGAGAACTGGCTCATGTCCACCCCGTCGCGCTTGATCACCGTGTTGAGGCTGCGGAACGCGCCGTTGGAGCAGAAGTTGCCGACGATGTCGGTGGAGTACGAGAGCCCGACGTCCACCTTGCTCCCGGTGGCGATGGCCTTCTGCAGCTTCTCGTCGTCCTGGCCGGAGTGCACCTCGACCTTGACCTTCGGGTTCTTCTTCTCGAAGTCGTCGACCACAGACTGGATGACCTTCGCCTCCCTGTCGGAGAAGAAGTGCCAGAACGAGACGGTGCCGGACAGCTCCTTCGGAGTGCTCGCGTCGAAGGAGGCGCTGCTGCCGCCGCCGGAGCATCCGGCGAGGGTCAGAGCCGCCGCCGCGGCGACCGCGACGGTGGCGATGATGTGACGTTGACGGTGTTTCACGGGTGGTTCCTCACTGATTCCAGTTCGTGATGCGTGCAATGGACGGGTGGTGCTGTGTTACGCGGAGATCCTCGAGACTTCGGCGAAGAGGGCGTTGCGCACCTCGGCGAGCAGGTGCTCTCGTGCGCCTCTGAGCACGGGATGGGCGGGGACGCCGGTTGCGACGACGGTGGACGACCCCCAGGATGCGCGGAGCTCCGCGCTCACGAGCTCGGCGAGCCTGTCGCCGCCCGCGCGTCCTGTCGGCCCTCCGAGCACGACGAGTTCCGGGTCGAGCAGGGCGAGGACGGGGACGACCCCGACGGCGATGCGCGGCGCGAGTTCGGCGAGCAGCGCATCCCGGGCCGGCGAGCCGGGGATGGCCTCGACGGCGGCGGTGTAGTCGGCGGCGTGGATGCCGTGGCGCTCGGCCAGACGCGCGACGGTCGGGCCGCCGATCAGGTCTTGCAGGTCGTGGGCGTCCTGGTCGAGTTCGGCGGCGCTGCGGGGGATCGGCAGATAGCCGATCTCGCCAGCGCCTCCCGACGCACCCCGGTGGACAGAGCCGCCCTGGTCGACGGAGAGGCCGAGGCCGTCTCCCATCCAGAGCAGCGCGAAGCCGCCGGTGTCACGCCCGACGCCGTCCGTGCGCTCGGCGATGGCGGCGAGGTTGACGTCGTTGTCGATGTGCACGGAGATGCCGAGAGCGTCTTCGAGGTGCGCGGTGATGCCCTGCATCGGCCAGCCGGGGAGCGTTTCGATGAACGTGAGCTCGTCGGTGCGGGGGTCGAGGGCGCCCTGCACGCCGACGCAGACGGCGCTGACCCTGTCGCTCGCGACGCCCGCCGCCTCGCACGCGCCGTCGATTGCGGCGCGCACGTCGGACTCCGGCGTGCGGTCAGGATCGGTCACCCGCAGGGGAGTGGCGGCGATGGGATGCTCCGTGCCGCTCGCGTCGACGACGGTGGAGCGGATCGTGGTCGCGTCGATGTCGACGGCGACGCCGAGCACCCGGTCGGTGCGTACGGCGTAGCTGGCCGCGTTCGGGCCGCGGCCACCTGACACCTCGCCCACCGCGTGGATGAGCCCGGCGGTTTCGAGCCGGGAGACCATCTGGGCCGCAGTCGGCTTGGAGAGGCCGGAGAGCTCGCCGATCCTGTTGCGGGTGAGCACCCCGTGCTCGAGCAGCAGGGACAGGGCTGTGCGGTCATTGGTCTCGCGGAGCCAGGAGGGGGTTCCCGGTACTGGTCTGGTGGCCATCGCGCACATCCCTTCGTTGGAACAATCGTGCGTGGTGAATGTATCAGGAAAGTTTCTTAATAGTAAAGAGGCTGTTTCGATGTCGGGGGATGCGGGCACAATCGGACGCACGTATCGCGACGAGGGGAGCACGCCATGACCGCACGACCGACGCCCGTCGACCCGCCGGGCCTGCACGCCAGTCCGGCGTTCGCCCAGGGGATGCTCGTGGAGCAGGGGCGCACGCTCTACGTCGGCGGGCAGAACGGCACGGACGCAGAGGGAGCACTGCTCGACGGCCTGCAGGCGCAGACCGAGCAGGCGCTACGGAACGTCCTCGCCGTGCTCGCCGAGGCAGGCAGCGGCCCCGAGTACGTGGCCAAGCTCACCATCTATCTCGCGGTGGGCGTCGACCCCGGCGAGGCGTACGCGGCCACCGGCGCCGTGTGGGGAGCGCACCGCACAGCGGTGACAGTGCTCTCCGTCACCCCGGCACGCGCAGGCGCGCTCGTCGAGATCGAAGCGGTGGCCGCCGTTCCCGACTGATCCTGCTCTACCCGAAGGCGCGCGCGTGCTCAACCAGCCGGTCGAACGCGGTGTCGAGGTCCGGATCGAGACGCTGACGGGACGGATCGGCGAGGAACCACTCGACGATCTCGCCTGCACCCTTCGCGAACGGCACCGTCGCGCGGAACTCGGGCACGAGCGCCTTCACCTTGCTGTTGTCGAACACCATCGAGTTGGCCTTGTCGCCGATCAGACCGGGGCCGAGCTCCGGCACCACGGCCGCGATGGACTCGCTGGCGACGTGCACCAGCTCCGCCTCGACTCCCAGGCCCTCCGCGAGGTACGCGTAGATCTCGTTCCAGGTCGGCGCCTCGTCCGACGTGATGTGGAACGCCTCGCCGACCGCCTCCGGGCGGCCGAGAAGGCCGACGTACGCGACGGCGAAGTCGGTGTTGTGCGTGATGGTCCAGAGGCTCGACCCGTCGCCGTGCACCACGACGGGGGCGCCGCGGCGCATCCTGGCCAGGTCGGTCCAGTGCCCGCTCGTCGGGATCATCGTGCGGTCGTAGGTGTGCGACGGGCGCACGATCGTGATCGGGAACGCCCGCTCGCGGTACGCCTCGACGAGCAGGTCCTCGCAGGCGATCTTGTCGCGGGAGTACTGCCAGAACGGGTTGCGCAGGGGTGTCGACTCCGTCACCGGAAGGCGGGACGGCGGCGTCTGGTACGCCGAGGCCGAGCTGATGAACACGTACTGCCCGACCCGGCCCTCGAACAGCCGGAAATCGGTCTGGATGTGCTCGGGCGTAAAGGCCAGGAACTCCGACACCACGTCGAAGCTGCGCTCGCCGAGCACCGCGTGCACGCTCTCCGGCTCCCGGATGTCCGCGTGCAGCACCTCCACCCCGTCCGGGAGCGGCCGGATGCTCGAATTGCCGCGATTGATGACGGTCACCTCGTGTCCCGCCTCGAGAGATCTGGCGACGCAGGCCGAGCTGATGACCCCCGTGCCGCCGATGAAAAGTGACCGTGTCGCTGCCATGCGTACTCCTTCGTCGTCGACTTCCCCCGATGCATCAGCGTAGCCCGCGCGTACACTCCGGGGCACACCCGATCCCCGATAAGGAGCCCCCGTGTTCGTCCTGCGTTCCTGGCCAGGTCTCGCCGTCGCCTGCGTGGTGGCCGTCCTGGCCGCCATCGTGATCACCGCCATCGTCGGCGCCGTCTTCCGCACCATCGCGCGGCGCAGGGCGTGGGCGGCCCTGCTGATCACGCGGGCGCGCATCCCGTTCCGGATCCTCCTGATGGTGATCGTGCTCTGGATCGCCGTCGCCATCACCCTGCCGCGGGACGTGCCGGCCGGATGGCGTGACGCCGTCCAGCACACCTTCCTCATCCTCACCATCGCCGCCGGCGTCTGGTTCGCAGCCGCCCTCGCCGTCTATGTGGAGGATCTCGGCCTCGCCCGCTACCGGCTGGATGTGCCGGACAACCGCTACGCGCGCAAGGTGCGCACCCAGGTGCTCATCGTGCGGCGGCTGACCATCGTCGCGGCGGTCGTGATCGGCCTCGGCGCGATCCTGCTGACCTTCCCCGCCCTGCAGGCGGCCGGCGCGAGCATCCTGGCCTCCGCCGGTGTCATCGGCATCATCGCCGGTGTCGCGGCCCAGTCGACGCTCGGCAATCTGTTCGCCGGGCTCCAGCTGGCGTTCAGCGACGCCATCCGGATCGACGACGTGGTGGTGGTGGAGCAGCAGTGGGGCACGATCGAGGAGATCACCCTCACCTACGTGGTCGTGCACATCTGGGACGACCGCCGTCTCGTGCTTCCGTCCAGCTACTTCACCACCAAGCCGTTCGAGAACTGGACGAGGCAGCACAGCGAACTGCTCGGCTCCGTCGAGTTCGACCTCGACTGGCGGGTCTCGCCGGGAGGGATGCGCTCGGAGCTCAACCGCGTGCTCGCCTCGACGGACCTCTGGGACGGCCGCACCGGCGTGCTGCAGGTGACGGATGCGGTCTCCGGCTGGGTGCGCGTGCGCGTGTTGGTGACGGCACGGGATGCCCCCACCCTGTTCGACCTGCGCTGCCTGGTGCGCGAACGCCTGATCGACTGGATGCAGCGGTACAGCACCGCATCCCTCCCGCGCACGCGGGTGGAGATGGTGGAGGCGCCCGACCAGCTGACGCCGCCTCCGCGCGCCAGGGCGCAGCAGGAGGCCGGCCTGTTCAGCGGCACCCCGGAGGGCGAGCAGAGGGCCGCGCAGTTCACCGAGTCCATCCCGATCGTCCGTGACGACGAACCGGATGGGGTCGACGAGCCCGACCCCCGGTGACGGCGCGGCCCCGCCGCCCGACTTCGCTGCTCAGCTCACCGCATCCACCGCCGCCAGGATCGCGTCGATCGCGGCCTGGGGATGCGACACCATCGAGACGTGCGACGCCGCGACCTCGGTGATCGTGGAGCCCGCCCGCTCCGCCATGCTGCGCTGCGTCGCAGGCGGGATCACCTTGTCCTCCGTGCCGATGACCGTCCAGGAGGGCAGGGTGCGCCAGGCGGGGGCGCCCATCGGCGTGGTGTTCGCCGCGAACGTGATCGGGCGCTGGCCGGCGGCGATGAGCAGCCGGTCGGCCTCCGGGAGGTCCTGCGCGAACGCCGTGTGCACGGTCGCCGGCTTCAGGAACGCCTCTGCGTCGCCCTCCGGCGCTCCCGGGTAGCCGGCGACGTCGAACACCGTCGACGGGTCCGGAACGTCGAACGCCGATCCGGAGCCGCCCAGGATCGAGAACACCGTCTCGCCCTCCTCCGGGATGAAGGCGTCCACGTAGACGAGCGCCTTGACGTCCCCGCCGCCGAGCCCGGCCCCGCTGATCACGGCGCCTCCGTAGGAGTGGCCGACGAGCACGACGGGACCGCTGGTGCGCTGCGCGACGTACGAGGCGACGTAGGCCGAATCGCTGATGGGGTTGCGGAGCAGGTTGGTGGGGGCGAGCACCTCGAAGCCCTGCTGCTGCAGGGCACTGGCGACGGCGTTCCAGCTGGAGGCGTCTGCCCAGGCTCCGTGGACGAGGACGATGGTGGGTTTCGCGGACATGAAGGTTCCTTCGTTCGTGCCGGTCCGCGGCCGCTCCCATCGGGGTACCGCGTGCTCAGCGGTGGGTGTGGTGGTGATGGAACGTGCACAGACTAGACCGGCCGGGGGAACGAGCGGAAGAGGGCGTCAGCGGGGGAGAGACTCCTGGTCGGGCTCTGGGTCAGGCTCCGCGTCGCGCTCCACGTCGCCGCCGCGCAGGGAGGCGATCATGCTCTGCAGGCTGCGGAACGCGTCCGCCTGCTCCGTCGCCGTCATGCCGCCCAGCATCCTGAGCTCGACGGAGCGGACGGCCGCCGTCGCCTTCTCCAGCTCGCGCCGCCCGCGCGCGGTGAGCCGCGCGGGGAGGGCCTTGCCGACGGGCGCCTCGGCGGGCCGGGTGACGACGCCGTCGCGTTCCAGGGCCTGGAGCAGCACGTTCATCGTCTGCCTGGTGACGAACGCGCCGCGGGCGAGTTCGGAGTTCGACAGCCCCGGCCGCTGCGCGAGCAGTTCCAGGCAGGAGTAGTGCGTCACGCTCATCCCGAGGGGACGAAGCACGTCCTCCATCGCGGATCGCAGCGCGCTCGACGCCTCTTTCAGCAGATAGCCCAGTGACGTCTCCAGGTCGACGCCGGCACCGTCTTGACTCATGTCAGTAGTCTGACATAGAGTCAGCCATGTCAGAAAACTGACACGACAAGAAGGAACACACCATGCCAGCCATCGGCCCAGACTTCATCTCCATCCAGGTGCGCGACCTCGACGCATCCCAGGCGTTCTACGAGCAGTACCTCGGGCTCGTCCGCTCCCCGGCCGGCCCTCCGCACGCCGTCGTCTTCGACACGAAGCCGATCGCGTTCGCGCTCAGGGACATCGTGGAAGGCACCGACCTGGCCTCGGTCTCGCAGCCGGGCATCGGCGTCGCGCTCTGGCTGCACGCCACCGACGTCCAGGACATCCACGACGCCCTGGTCGCGGACGGCCGCACGATCGTCTCCGCGCCCATCGATGGCCCGTTCGGCCGCACCTTCACCTTCGCCGACCCGGACGGCTACCAGGTCACCCTGCACGACCGCGCCTGATCGGTCATTGCCAGGGAACACACAGTTTCAGCGGGACCAACCGTCCGCCTCGCCGTGTTCTATTCTCTGACGGCCCAGCAGCCAGCTGCGCCGGAACCCCGTCGAGGAGGATCACGTGTCACACGATTACCGCAAGACCCAGGATGCAGTCTCCCGCCTGACCCCCGAGCAGTACGCCGTCACGCAGCGCGAGGCAACGGAGCCGGCGTTCCGCAACGAGTTCTGGGACAACAAGGAGGCGGGTCTCTACGTCGACATCGTCTCCGGAGAGCCGCTGTTCGCCTCGGTGAACAAGTACGACAGCCGGTCGGGCTGGCCGAGCTTCACCGTGCCCGTCGACCCGGCCAACATCGTCGAGAAGCGCGACAGGACGTTCGGGATGGTGCGCACCGAGGTCCGTTCGGCTCACGGGGACAGCCACCTCGGCCACCTGTTCGACGACGGCCCCGCCGAGGCGGGAGGGATGCGATACTGCATCAACTCCGCCGCCCTCCGTTTCATCCCGCTCGCCGACCTCGACACCGAGGGCTACGGCGACTATCGTCACCTGTTCGAGAATGAGGAGGTCACCCGATGACCGACGCAACACCCACCACCCCCGCCACTCCCGCCACGGAGAAGGCCATCCTCGCCGGTGGCTGTTTCTGGGGCATGGAGGACCTGATCCGCAAGCGCCCCGGCGTGCTCGACACCCGTGTCGGCTACACCGGAGGCGACGTGCCGAACGCCACGTACCGCAACCACGGCAGCCACGCCGAGGCCATCGAGATCGTCTTCGACCCGTCGAAGGTCAGCTACCGCGACCTGCTGGAGTTCTTCTTCCAGATCCACGACCCGTCGACGAAGAACCGCCAGGGCAACGACGTGGGCACCAGCTACCGCTCCGCGATCTTCTACGAGACCGACGAGCAGCGCCGCGTGGCGGAGGACACCATCGCCGACGTCGACGCCTCCGGACTCTGGCCGGGCCCCGTGGTAACCGAGCTGTCGCCCGCCGGTCCGTTCTGGGAGGCGGAGCCCGAGCACCAGGACTACCTGGAGCGCATCCCGTGGGGCTACACCTGCCACTACGTGCGCCCCGGCTGGAAGCTCCCGCGCCGCGAGGAAGTCGCTTCGTAGCGGAACCCGTTCCTGAAACACACGAGAGGCCGTCCCGTTTGGGGCGGCCTCTCGTCGTATCTGGTGCCCCCAGTAGGATTTGAACCTACGGCCTTCTGCTCCGGAGGCAGACGCTCTATCCCCTGAGCTATGGGGGCCAGGGTGCATCCAGGCTAGCATCCCGCGGGACGCACCTTTCGCACCTTCTGGTGGGCGCTACTTCGGCAGGTTGGCGAGCACCGATTCCATCAGCGGAGCTGCGTCGCCCGGCTCGAAGAAGGCGGCCGAGTCGGAGACGATCCAGTATGCGCCGCGGAAGACCTGCACCTGACCGGGGGTTCCCTGCTTGAAGTATCCCTCGACCTCCGGGGGAACGCCGTAGGTGGGCACCGGGGTCGCTGCGGTGACCGCCGCGTTCTTCAGGCCTTCGAGGGCGCTCGCCGGGGGCTGCGCCACCGCGATCTCGATCACGTCGCCGCTGGTCTGGTTGAGCCAGGCGCAGGTGACGCCTTTCCAGTCGGCGACCTGCTTCTCCAGGCTGCCGTCCTTGGGCTGGTATCCGGGGTCCGTGCCGAAGTTGGGGTTGTATGCGTACGCCTGGTCCGGCGTGACGATCTGGTCGCAGGTGAGGGTGACGGGGGTGGGCGGGTCCGTCGGCGTCGGGGTGGGCGTGGGCGTCGGCGCCTTCGTGCCTCCCGCGTTCGCGGAGGCGGAGGGGGACGATGAGCCTCCCGCGCTCTTCGACGGGCTGGCGCACGCGGTCATGGCCAGGGTGCAGGCGAGGATCGCCGTGACGGCAGCCGCTGCTCGGGCGGCGGTTCTGGTGGGGTTGGCCATGCGTGTTCGTTCTCCGTCGGATGGTCGGGATTCACTGCGAGAGGATGCGCGGCGGCGCACATCGCGATGACCCTATCAAGCCGGGCGGAGAGGACCGGCCGTCGCGGCCCGTTCGTTAGGCAATCGATGCAGCGCGTGCCCGGTAGAATCGTTGATCGTGACTCCTGCTGACCTCTCTGCTGCCCTGCTCGACATCGTGACCTCCGTTGTCGAGCGGCGACGCGGGGACGGCGCGGAGGAGGGTGCAGGGGATGCTGTCGTCGTCACGATCGACGACGTCCCCCTCGAGCGCCCCAAGAACCGCGAGCACGGCGACTGGGCGTCCAACGTCGCCATGCGCCTGGCGAAGAAAGTCGGCGCCAACCCGCGGGAGCTGGCCACCGAGATCGCCGAGGCCGCCGCATCCATCGACGGCGTCGCCTCCGCAGAGGTCGCCGGTCCTGGCTTCATCAACTTCCGGCTGGACGCTGCTGCGGCCGGCCAGCTGGCGAAGACCATCGTCGAGGCGGGCGACGACTACGGCAACGGGCACCTCTACGACGGCCTGACCGTCAACCTGGAGTTCGTCTCCGCCAACCCGACCGGCCCCATCCACATGGGCGGCGTGCGCTGGGCGGCCGTCGGCGACAGCCTCGCGCGCATCCTCAAGGCCGAGGGCGCGGACGTCACGCGCGAGTACTACTTCAACGACCACGGCTCGCAGATCGACCGCTTCGCCAGGAGCCTCCTCGCCGCATACCTGGGTGAGCCGACGCCGGAGGACGGCTACGGCGGAGCGTACATCTCCGACATCGCCGCCCAGGTGGTCGAGCGCTACGACGGCGACATCTCCTCCCTGTCGCGCGACGAGCAGCAGGAGGTGTTCCGTTCGGTCGGCACCGAGCTGATGTTCGCCGAGATCAAGGAGAAGCTGCACGGTTTCGGCGTCGACTTCGACGTGTACTTCCACGAGGACTCGCTGCACGAGTCCGGGGCCGTCGAGCGCGCCATCGAGCGACTGCGCGAGCAGGGCCACATCTTCGAGGAGGACGGAGCCGTCTGGCTCCGCACCACCACGTTCGGCGACGACCGCGACCGCGTCGTCATCCGCTCGAACGGAGAGCCGGCGTACATCTCCGGCGACCTCGGCTACTACCTGAACAAGCGCGAGCGCGGCTTCGAGCAGAACCTCATCATGCTCGGCGCCGACCACCACGGCTACGTCGCGCGGCTCCAGGCCGCCGTCGAGGCGTTCGGCGACGTCCCGAACGTCAACCTGCAGATCCTGATCGGCCAGATGGTCAACCTGGTCCGCGACGGTGAGCCCGTCAAGATGTCGAAGCGCGCCGGCACCATCGTCACGCTCGACGACCTGGTGGATGCGGTGGGCGTCGACGCGGGCCGCTACGCCCTGGTGCGCTCGTCCAGCGACTCGCAGCTCGACATCGACCTCGACCTGCTGAGCAAGCGCAGCAACGAGAACCCCGTCTTCTACGTGCAGTACGCCCACGCCCGCACCCGGTCCGTCGCCGCCAATGCAGCAGCCGCCGGTGTCGACCGCAGCGCGTTCGCGCCGGAACTGCTCACGCACGAGAGCGAGTCCGCTCTGCTCGGCGGGCTGCAGGAGTTCCCGCGGATCGTCGCGCAGGCGGCCGAACTGCGCGAGCCGCACCGCGTCGCCCGCTACATCGAGGAGCTCGCTGGGCTCTACCACACCTGGTACGCAGCGACCCGAGTCATCCCGCTCGGCGACGAGCCCGTCACCGACCTGCACCGCACCCGCCTGTGGCTGAACGACGCCACCGGCCAGGTCATCCGCAACGGTCTCGGGCTCCTCGGGGTCTCCGCTCCGGACAGAATGTGAGCGTCCGCCGATGACTGACACGCAGGCGACAGAGGTGATCGTGGAGACGGCCAGGCCGCCGAAGCGGAGGCGCACGCTGCGGCTGGTGCTGTGGATCGTCATCCCGATCGTCGTGCTCGTCGGGCTGTTCTTCGTCGCGGACGCCATCGTGCGCCAGGTGGCGCAGCAGCGCATCTCGGCCGAGGTGAAGAAGAGCCTCCCCGCCGAGGTGAAGGGCGACGTGTCGACCAGCATCGGCGGCGTCTCCGTGCTGCAGCAGTATCTGAGCGGCCGGTTCGAGAAGGTTGTCCTGGATGCGCCGGCGCTGAGTGTCAACGGCTCGCCCATCCACGCCAAGGTCACGGCCACCGGCGTGCCCGCCGACTTCTCCAAGCCGGTGCAGAGCATCGACGGTGCGCTGACCATCTCGCAGTCGTCGCTGAACAAGCTGGTCACGGTCCCCGGCGTCGACGGCGATCTCGCCCTCGGTAAGGGCACCATCAGCTACGACGGCACCGCCTCGCTCCTCGGCCTGCCGATCGGCTACCAGGTCACCGTCTCCCCGGAGGCGGCGGGCAAGACGGTCAACCTGCTCCCGGTGGATGCGAAGGTCACCACGGGCGCGGCCGACACGGCCCTCGACCTCTCCACCCTCGTCAAAGCGCTGACCAACCGCGGCCCCATCCCGGTCTGCGTCGCCCAGTACCTCCCGGACGGCGTGCTGGTGAACGACATCGCGATCAGCAAGGGCATGGCCACGGTCACCCTGAACGCGCAGGACTTCGTGGTGAACGAGAAGTCGCTGAAGAGCAAGGGCAGTTGCTGACGGGCAACGCACCCCGGTCCGTAACACGGGCGAATCCCCAGCCCGGCCCCCGATAGACTTCCGATACTTCTCCACCGGCTTCAGGGACCAATCCGGGTCCGCTCGCCTCCGAGAGATCCCCACTCGATTCATTCCGTGAGGTTTTCCCAGTGGCCTTTGACACGCATGCGGCAGCCAATCCGCTCGCCCCCGAATGGCTCGCCGTTCCCGGCGACGCCAACGCCCTCCATCCCGGCCTCTGGTCGCGCACGGTGGAACGACGGGACGGCGAGCTCGTCGTCGGTGGTGTGAGTGCCGCCGAACTCGCTGCCCGCTACGGCACCCCTGTCTACATCGTCGACGAAGTGGATGCGCGGGAGCGCGCTACCGAGGTGCGCTCCGCCCTGGTCGGCGCTTTCGAGCGCGTCGGGGGCTCCGCGAAGGTCTACTACGCGGGCAAGGCGTTCCTGAGCATCGAGGTCGCGCGCTGGATGAGCGAGGCCGGCCTCAACATCGACGTCTGCAGCGGTGGGGAGCTCGCCGTCGCGGTCGCTGCGGGCGTCGCCCCGGAGCGTCTGGGCTTCCACGGGAACAACAAGTCTCTCGCCGAGATCGACAGGGCCGTCTCGCTCGGCATCGGCGCCATCATCATCGACAGCGTGCAGGAGATCGAGCGCGTCGCAGAGGCCGCGGTCAGGCACGGTCGCGTCCAGTCGGTGCGGCTGCGCGTCAACAGCGGGGTGCACGCGCACACGCACGCCTTCCTCGCGACCGCGCACGAGGATCAGAAGTTCGGGATCGGGCTGGCGGCCGCCGCGGACGCCGTCGCGCGCATCCGGAGCCACGCGTCGCTGAACTTCCTCGGCCTGCACTGTCACATCGGCTCGCAGATCTTCGGGGCGGACGGCTTCGCGGAGTCCGCCGCCCGGCTGCTCGCCGTGCACACCGAGCTTCTGGCCGATGGGCCGGTTCCCGAACTGAACCTCGGCGGCGGTTTCGGCATCGCGTACACGTCCGCCGACGATCCGACGCCGATCGAGGAGCTGGCGGAGACCATCGCGCAGACGGTCGCCGCGGGCTGCGCCGAGCTGGACATCCCTCTTCCCGTCGTGGCGTTCGAGCCCGGCCGGGCGATCATCGGACGTGCGGGGCTCACGCTCTACACCGCCGGCACGACCAAGGATGTGCCCGTGGCGTTCCAGGACGACGGGGAGACCGCGATCCGCCGGTACGTGAGCGTCGACGGCGGCATGAGCGACAACGCGCGGCTCGCGCTCTACGGGGCCGACTACTCCGTGCGGATCGCCGGACGGCAGTCCGTCGCGCCCCCCGAGCTGGTGCGCATCGCCGGCAAGCACTGCGAGAGCGGAGACATCGTCGTCGACGCCGACTACCTTCCCGGCGACGTCGCCCCCGGCGACCTGCTCGCCGTCCCTGCGACCGGCGCATACTGCTGGTCGCTCGCGAGCAACTACAACCACGTGGGCAGGCCGGCCGTGATCGCCGTCCGCGACGGCGCATCCCGCGTCATCGTGCGCGGAGAGACCGAGCACGACCTGCTGATGCGCGACGCTGCGTACGAAGGAGCCGACGCATGATCGAGTACCGCAACCTCCGGGTCGCCCTGCTGGGCGCAGGCTCCGTCGGATCGCAGGTGGCCCGGCTGCTGCTGGAACAGGGAGACGAGTTCGCCTCCCGGGTCGGCGCGAAGCTCGAACTGGTCGGCATCGCCGTCCGTGACCTGGATGCGCAGCGCGACGTCGACCTGCCGCGCGAGCTGTTCACCACCGACGCTGCATCCCTGATCCTCGGCGCGGACATCGTGGTCGAACTCATGGGCGGTGTCGAGCCCGCCCGCGGCTACGTGCTGCAGGCCATCAACTCCGGCGCGGACGTGATCACCGCCAACAAGGCGCTGCTGGCCACGCACGGTCCCGAGTTGTTCGAGGCGGCGGAGCAGGTCGGCGCCCAGCTCTACTACGAGGCGGCCGTCGCCGGAGCCATCCCGATCATCCGGCCGCTGCGCGACAGCCTCGCCGGCGACAGGGTCAATCGCATCCTCGGCATCGTCAACGGCACGACCAACTTCATCCTCGACCGCATGGATGTGAACGGCGAGTCCCTGCAGGACGCCCTCGCCACCGCCACCGATCGCGGATACGCGGAGGCGGACCCGACGGCCGACATCGGCGGATACGATGCGGCGCAGAAGGCCGCGATCCTCGCGAGCCTCGCCTTCCACACCACGGTGCCGCTCGAATCCGTCTACCGCGAGGGCATCACCTCGGTCACCACGGCGCAGGTCGACGCGGCCAGGGAGGCGGGGTCCGTCATCAAGCTGCTCGCGATCTGCGAGCGCCTCACCGACCCGGAGACCGGCCAGGAGGGTGTGTCCGCGCGGGTGTATCCCGCGCTGATCAGCCGCGACCATCCACTGGCCGCCGTGCACGGTGCGCACAACGCGGTGTTCGTGCAGTCCGCCGCCGCCGGCGACCTCATGTTCTACGGTGCTGGCGCCGGGGGAGTGGAGACGGCGTCCGCCGTGCTCGGCGACCTCGTCTCTGCGGCCAGGCGGCACGTGGTCGGAGGCCCTGGCGTCGCGGAATCGACGCACGCGCAGCTTCCCGTGCTCGACATCGGCCGCGTCGTCACCCGCTACCAGATCACTCTGGATGTGGCGGACCAGCCCGGTGTGCTGGCCGCGGTCGCGCGCATCCTGAGCGATGGCGGCGTGAGCGTGGAGACGGTGCAGCAGTCCGTGCCGAGCACCACCGGGCCCGTCACGATCCCGAGCGCCGTCATCGCGGGCAACGCTACGGTTCACGGCAACGGCGCGCCCACCGCTACCCTGGTTATCGGCACCCACGAGGCCGAGGAGGCCGCACTCGCGGCCACCGTTGAGGCTCTCGCGGCGAGCGACGCCGTGACAGCCATCTCATCCGTACTCCGAGTCGAAGGATCGTAATGCCCGAGAAAGCGAATAGTCGTCAGTGGCGGGGCGTCCTGCGTGAATACGCGGACCGCCTGAACATCAGCGATGCCACTCCGATCGTGACGCTCGGCGAAGGCGGCACGCCGCTGCTGCCCGCTCCTGCGCTCTCCGCGCGCACGGGTGCGAACGTGTTCGTCAAGTTCGAGGGCATGAACCCCACCGGCTCCTTCAAGGACCGCGGCATGACCATGGCCATCTCGAAGGCCGTCGAGCACGGCGCGAAGGCCGTCATCTGCGCATCCACCGGCAACACCTCCGCGTCGGCCGCGGCGTACGCGACGCACGCGGGCATCCAGGCCGTCGTGCTGGTGCCGGAGGGCAAGATCGCGATGGGCAAGCTCAGCCAGGCCATCGCGCACAACGCGCAGCTGCTGCAGGTGCAGGGCAACTTCGACGACTGTCTCGACATCGCCCGCGAACTCGCGACCAACTACCCGGTCCACCTCGTCAACTCGGTCAACCCCGACCGCATCGAGGGCCAGAAGACGGCAGCGTTCGAGGTCGTCGAGGTGCTCGGCGACGCCCCGGACTTCCACATCGTCCCCGTCGGCAACGCGGGCAACTACACGGCGTACCACCGCGGATACACCGAGGAGCTGCAGCGCGGAGAGGCCACCAAGCTGCCCAGGATGTTCGGCTTCCAGGCCGCAGGCAGCGCCCCGATCGTTCTCGGCCAGCCCGTCAAGGACCCGGACACCATCGCCACGGCCATCCGCATCGGCAACCCGGCGTCGTGGGAGCTCGCGCTCAACGCGCGCGACGACAGCGACGGCTACTTCGGCGCGATCTCGGACGAGCACATCCTCGAAGCGCAGCGCATCCTGTCCGCCGAGGTCGGCATCTTCGTCGAGCCGGCCTCCGCGATCAGCGTCGCCGGTCTGCTGGAGCGCTCGGCCGCCGGGGTCATCCCCGCCGGCGCGACCGTCGTCCTCACCGTCACCGGCCACGGCCTGAAGGACCCGCAGTGGGCCCTCCGCACCGCTGACGGCTCCGACGTCCAGCCCACCGTCGTCCCCGTGGACACCACCGCCATCGCCGACGTGCTCGGTCTGGTGGCGAGCGAAAAGGCCACCGCGTGACCTCGCAGGCCGCCGACCTGAGCGGCCGCGCCGTCACGGTCAAGGTTCCGGCGACCAGCGCCAACCTCGGCCCGGGCTTCGACACCCTCGGTCTCGCCCTCGCGCTCTACGACGAACTGCAGGTGTCGGTCCGCGACGAGCCCGGCGCGACCGTCGAGGTCATCGGCGTCGGAGCCGGCGAGGTGCCCACCGACGAGACCAACCTCGTGGTCCGGGCCATCGCGCACACCTTCGAGTCCGTCGGCATCCCGATGCCGGGGCTGCAGCTCGTCGCCCGCAACAACATCCCGCACGGCAGGGGACTCGGTTCCTCCGGTGCCGCCATCGTCTCCGGCATCATGGCGGCGAAGGGGCTGCTCGACGGCATCGTCGACATCGACGCCCAGGGTCTCCTCGCGCTCGCCAACGACATGGAGGGCCACCCGGACAACGTGGCCCCCGCGCTCTTCGGAGGACTCACCATCGCGTGGGTCACCCCCGAGGGCCCGCGGTTCAAGAAGCTGATCGTGCACCGCGGCGTCTCTCCGCTCGTGCTCGTGCCGCAGCACGTCATGTCGACGGCGCTCGCCCGCAGCCTGCAGCCGCAGTCCGTGCCCCACGAGGATGCGGTCTTCAACGTCTCGCGGTCCGCGCTGCTCGTCGCGGCCCTCATCCAGAGCCCCGAGCTGCTGCACGCGGCAACGGAGGACAAGCTCCACCAGAGCTACCGCGCCTCCGCCATGCCGGAGACCGATCGGCTGATCACGCTGCTGCGGGAGAACGGGTTCGCCGCTGTCGTCTCGGGAGCAGGCCCGTCGATCCTGGTGCTCTGCAGCGACCCGAGTCAGCGGCTCGCCGCCGCCGAGCTGGTGGCCGCGCAGTCGGAGACGCCCTGGCAGGCGCTCATGCTCGCGGTCGACTTCAAGGGCGCAACAGTCTCGCAGCTCGCCGCGAAAGCGCTGGACACGCCGGTCGCGTAGCGTCAAGAGCAGTCCCGCATCAGTGGTAAACTGTGCGTGCACCCGCAGAAACCTCTCCATGAGCGAATCTGATCTTCGGGTGATTTCTAGCAATCATGCCGTCACTCCTACCTGTGCACCCGAGTACCTTTCGGTGACACCCCAGAACCGGTAGTTCATGTGACGAGTGCTCCAGAACGACGGCGAGAATCGCGCGTCGGGGGAAAGGAATCCTCTTCAGTGACTGATGTCGAACTCCACGCCGGGGGCGTGGACACCAGCGACCTGACCTCCCTCAAGGTGGCAGAGCTTCAGGCTCTCGCCGCCCAGTTGGGACTTCAGGGAGCAACCAAGCTTCGCAAGGGCGAACTCGTGACGGCCATCGCCGCCGCGCGTGCGGAGGCCGCGGGTTCCGCGACCCCCGCAGCCGAAGCACCCGCTGCCGCACCGGCAGCGGAGAACGCCCGTGCAGCATCCCAGGTCCTCATCGAGCCGCTCATCGCAGAGCCGGCATCGGAGGAGCCGCACGTCGGAGAGCCCGTGCTGCCGGACGCAGCCGCCGCTCCTGCCGAGCAGGCGCCCCGCCGCCGCGGCTCGCGCCGCGTGTCGAGCGCAGACGGCACCGGGATCGCAGCAGCGACCCACGTGAACACCGGCGCGACCGGCGTCGACTCGCTCATCCCGGATGTGGATGCGCTGCTCGACTCCGCGCTCGCCAACCGCGAGTCCGCCGCCCAGCAGGCCGGCGCCGACGGCGACAAGCAGTCGGAGCAGGGCCAGGGTCAGGGCCGCAACCGCCGCCGCGGTCGCGGACGGGACGCCGACCAGAACGCTCAGCAGGACCAGGGCGAGAAGGCCGACAACGGCGCAGGATCGCAGGATGCGGGCGACGCGCAGGCTCAGGGCGACGCCCAGGGCGACGGCGACCAGCAGCCCCGTCAGGGCCGCAACCGCAACAGGAACCGCAACAAGAACGGCCAGGGCCAGAACGGCCAGCAGGGCGGAGACGCCCAGCAGGCGCAGAACCAGCAGGGCGGCCAGCAGGCCGACCGCGACAGGGACCGCGACGACCAGAAGCAGGGCGGCCAGAACGGCCAGCAGAACCGCAACGGTCAGCAGAACCGCAACGGCGGCCAGGACACCCAGGCCGACGGCGACCGCGCAGGCCGCAGCCGCTACCGCGACCGCAAGCGCCGTGGAAGCACCGGAGCAGACGAGCTCGAGCCCGAGATCAGCGATGACGACGTGCTCATCCCCGTCGCGGGCATCCTGGATGTGCTCGACAACTACGCGTTCGTCCGCACCTCCGGCTACCTGCCGGGCGCCAGCGACGTCTACGTCTCCCTCGGCCAGGTCAAGAAGTACAACCTGCGCAAGGGCGACGCCGTCGTCGGAGCCATCCGCCAGCCGCGCGAGGGTGAGAACAACACCCGCCAGAAGTACAACGCCATCGTCAAGGTCGACTCGATCAACGGCCAGACCATCGACGAGGCGGCAGGCCGCGTCGAGTTCGGCAAGCTGACCCCGCTCTACCCGCAGGAGCGCCTGCGCCTCGAGACGGAGCCCGGCAAGCTGACGCAGCGCATCATCGACCTCGTCGCCCCCATCGGCAAGGGCCAGCGCGGCCTCATCGTCGCGCCGCCGAAGGCCGGCAAGACGATCGTCATGCAGCAGATCGCGAACGCCATCACCACGAACAACCCTGAGGTGCACCTCATGGTCGTCCTGGTCGACGAGCGTCCGGAAGAGGTCACCGACATGCAGCGCACGGTGAAGGGTGAGGTCATCGCCTCCACCTTCGACCGTCCGGCAGAAGACCACACCACGGTCGCCGAGCTCGCCATCGAGCGTGCGAAGCGTCTGGTGGAGCTCGGCCACGACGTCGTCGTGCTGCTCGACTCGATCACCCGCCTGGGCCGGGCGTACAACCTGGCTGCTCCCGCATCCGGTCGCATCCTCTCCGGTGGTGTCGACGCCTCTGCGTTGTACCCGCCGAAGCGCTTCTTCGGCGCCGCCCGCAACATCGAGCACGGCGGATCGCTCACGATCCTCGCCTCGGCGCTCGTCGAGACCGGTTCCAAGATGGACGAGGTCATCTTCGAGGAGTTCAAGGGCACCGGCAACATGGAGCTCCGCCTGTCCCGCCAGATGGCGGACAAGCGCATCTTCCCCGCTGTCGACGTCAACGCATCCGGCACCCGCCGCGAAGAGATGCTGATGGGCGCGGACGAGGTCAAGATCACCTGGAAGCTGCGTCGTGCCCTCGCCGGCCTCGACCAGCAGCAGGCGCTCGAGATCGTGCTCGGCCGTCTCAAGGAGACCTCGAGCAACGTCGAGTTCCTGATGCAGGTCCAGAAGTCGATGCCCGCGCCGGCCAACGGCCACGGCACCGCGCACTCGCACGGCCACGAGAACGACCACCGCTAGCTGAGAAGTGCCCGCCGACCCCGCAGAACCGCGGAGTCGACGGGCACTTTTCCGTTCCCGGACACGCTCGTACCCACTCAGAAAGAAGACGCAATGTTCGAATCGGTGAACAGCCTGATCGCCGAGCACGACGACCTGCAGGAGCAGCTCGCCGACCCGGAGCTGCACAGCGATCCCGTGCGGTCCAAGAAGGTCAACCGGCGCTATGCGGAACTCAGCCGCATCGTCGCCGCGTACCACCAGTGGAAGCAGCTGGAGGACGACCTCGCGGCGGCGAAGGAGCTGGCAGCGGAGGACGAGGCGTTCGCCGAGGAGGTGCCCGGGCTCGAAGCGAGCCTGGAGGAGTCCGGCGAGAAGCTGCGCAGGCTGCTGATCCCGCGCGACCCCAACGACAGCCGCGACGTCATCATGGAGATCAAGATGGGCGAGGGCGGGGCGGAGTCCGCGCTGTTCGCCGCCGACCTGCTCCGGATGTACCTGCACTACGCGGAGTCGAAGAAGTGGAAGACCGAGATCCTGGAGCAGACCTCCAGCGACCTCGGCGGCATCAAAGACGTCCAGCTCGCGATCAAGGGCTCGTCCAGCGACCCGGCGGAGGGCGTCTGGGCACACCTGAAGTACGAGGGCGGGGTGCACCGCGTTCAGCGGGTGCCGGCGACCGAGTCGCAGGGACGCATCCACACGTCCGCGGCGGGCGTGCTCGTCTTCCCCGAGGTGGATGAGCCGGAGGAGGTCGAGATCAACCAGAACGACCTGAAGATCGACGTCTACCGGTCGAGCGGCCCCGGCGGCCAGTCGGTCAACACGACGGACTCCGCCGTGCGCATCACGCACCTCCCGACCGGCATCGTCGTGGCGATGCAGAACGAGAAGAGCCAGCTGCAGAACCGCGAGGCCGGGATGCGCGTGCTGCGCGCCCGCGTGCTCGCGCGCCAGCAGGAGGAACTGGATGCGGAGGCCGCCGCCGTGCGCAAGAGCCAGATCCGCACGATGGACCGTTCAGAGCGCATCCGCACGTACAACTTCCCGGAGAACCGGATCGCCGACCACCGCACCGGCTACAAGGCGTACAACCTCGACGCCGTCATGAACGGTGCCCTGGAGCCGGTCATCGACTCCTGCATCCAGGCCGACGAGGAGTCCCGCCTGGCCGACCTCGCCACCGACTGACCTTCTCCCGACCCGGCTGTCAGATGTAGATGGCCGGGTCGAGGAAGTCGTCGCCGGGGATCTGCTCGTGGCCGGTGCGCGGGCGAGCGCGGGCCGGGACGCCGGTGAGGACGGACCCCGACGGGGAGTCGTGGATGACGACGGCGTTCGCGCCGATCACGGTGTGCGACCCGATCGAGATCGCGCCGAGCACCTTCGCCCCTGCGCCGACGATCACACCGTCGCCGATCGTCGGGTGCCGCTTGCCGTGACCGCTGCCCTTCCCGCCCAGGGTGACGCCGTGGTACAGCATCACGTCGTCGCCGACGAAGGTGGTCTCGCCGATCACCACGCCCATCCCGTGGTCGATGAAGAAGCGCCGTCCGATCGTGGCGCCCGGGTGGATCTCGATGCCGGTCAGGAACCGGGTGAACTGCGACAGGAACCGCGCAGGCATCTTCAGCCCTGACCGCCACAGCCGGTGGGCGAGGCGGTAGGACCAGATCGCGTGCAGGCCGGAGTACGCCGTGAAGACCTCGAAACCGCTGCGCGCTGCAGGATCGTGTTTGCGCGCGTTCGCGATGTCCTCACGGATGCGGGAGATGAACGCCAATGGATCAGTCCAGCAGGTCGGCCCAGAGCGGGGTCGAGATGTAGCGCTCACCGGTGTCGCACACCACGGCGACGATGGTCTTGCCCGCGTTCTCCGGCCGCTTCGCGAGCTGCAGGGCAGCCCAGACGATCGCTCCGGACGAGATCCCGGCGAGGATGCCCTCCTCGCTGGCGAGCTTCTTCGCGATGTCGAGAGCGTCGTCGAACGACACGTCGACGACCTCGTCGTAGATCGTGGTGTCCAGGATCTCCGGCACGAAGTTCGCGCCGATGCCCTGGATCTTGTGCGGCCCTGGCTTGCCGCCGTTCAGGATGGGGGAGTCGATCGGCTCAACGGCGACCACCTGCACGCCGGGCTTCCGCTCCTTCAGCACTTGGCCGACACCGGTGATGGTGCCTCCTGTGCCGACGCCGGCGACGAAGATGTCGACACCGCCGTCGGTGTCCTCCCAGATCTCCTCCGCGGTCGTCGCGCGGTGGATGGCGGGGTTGGCCTCGTTCGCGAACTGCTGCGCCCAGATGGCGTTCTCGGTGTTCGCGACGATCTCCTTGGCCTTCTCGACCGCTCCGCGCATCCCGTCCGGTCCCGGCGTGAGCACGATCTCCGCGCCGAACGCGCGCAGCAGCACGCGGCGTTCCTTGCTCATCGTCTCCGGCATGGTCAGGATCACCTTGTATCCGCGGGCGGCGCCGACCATCGCGAGCGCGATGCCGGTGTTGCCGCTCGTGCCCTCGACGACGGTGCCGCCCGGACGCAGCGCTCCCGCCTTCTCCGCCGCGTCGATGATCGCGACGCCGATGCGGTCTTTGACGCTGCCGGCGGGGTTGTAGAACTCCAGTTTGCCGAGCACCGTCGCGCCGACGCCTTCGGCGATGCGATTGAGCTTGACGAGCGGGGTCCTTCCGACCGCCTCGGTGATGTTCTCGTAGACGTGACCAGTCATGGCTCTTCCTCGTTGACGCGGGTGGACGGTGTGAAAGCCTTACAACTCTATTCCCGTCGCGGCGGGTAACCGCCTGTGTGACTCCTGGGGGCGTGCCGTAGGCTCGACGGGCGATGTCATCCGAAGCCAGCTCCCCTCCGTCCGTCCGCTCCGTCAGAGACGAGGTCGCAGCGCTCCTCGCGCGCGCGGGCGTCCCCGACCCGGAGGTCGACGCCGACCTGCTCGTCGGCCATGTGCTCGGCGAGGGGCGCGGGCGCGTGCAGGCGCTCATCCACCTGGATGCGACAGTCCAGGATGCGGACGTGTCGCGCATCAGAGAACTCGCAGAACGCCGCGCCACCCGCGAGCCTTTGCAGCACATCACCGGCACCGCCCCGTTCCGCTCGCTGGAGCTGGCCGTCGGGCCCGGCGTGTTCGTCCCACGGCCGGAGACCGAGCAGGTGGTGCAGTTCGCGATCGACGCACTGCGCTCCGTGCCGAGTGCAGAGCCGATCGGCGTCGACCTCGGCACGGGGAGCGGGGCGATCGCGCTGGCGATGGCGACGGAGGTGCCGCACGCGCGCATCCACGCCGTCGAGAACTCGCCGGAGGCGTTCATCTGGGCCAGACGCAACGTGGAGGAGTCCGGCGTCACGAACGCCAGGGTCGTGTTCGTGGACCTGGCCGACGCGCTGCCCGAACTCGACGGCACGGTCGACGTCGTCATCTCGAACCCGCCCTACATCCCGGCCGAGGCGATCCCGCGCGACCCGGAGGTGCGGCTCTACGACCCGCCCGCCGCGCTGTACGGCGGCCAGGACGGCCTCGACGTCGTCCGGACGATCTCGCGCGTCGCCCAGCGGCTGCTGCACGAGGGCGGAACGCTCGTCCTGGAGCACGGCGAGCTGCAGGGAGCCGAGATCCGGGAGATGCTCACCGCGGACGGGTGGCGTGCCGCCGCGACGCACCGCGATCTGACGACGCGCGACCGCACGACGACCGCGATTCGCTAGCCCTTCTGCCGCGCGCCGCTAGCCCTTCTGGCGCGCGCGGCGCTCCTCCTCCTTCGCCAGCCGCTCGCGCACCTTCGCGATCACCTCGCGCTCCCGCTTCCGCGCCTCCCGCAGCTGCGACTCCGCCTCCCTGCGGGCCTTCGCCGCCTCGCGGATCGCCTTGTCGTTCGGCACGGGCTCCGGCCGGGGCTCGTAGGCCGTGACCGGCTCGCCGCTGCGCCGGGACGACACGTAGTGCTCGATGCCGTCCAGGATGCGTTCCAGCCCGAACGCGAAGTCGTCCTGGTCGTCGTCGCCCTCTGCGTCCGAGTACGTGCCGGAGAGCACAAGCGGCGACAGGTATGGGAAGCGCTCAGGGGTGACGAGCTCGGCCAGCGCCGCGGTGAACGCCTCGCCGCGCTGCGGAGGGCCGTCCAGCTGCCGGGAGCGGGTCACATCCCGTTCGACCACCGCGGTCGCGCGCGCGTACGAGCTGAGCAGCAGGGCCGTCGACATCTTTTCCGGCTCGGTGAGCGGCAGGTCCTTCATCACCCGCAGTCCCCAGTCGAGCACGGCGAGGTTGTTGGGCATCAGCGGCATCCCGGCGATCGGGATGTCGGGGAACCAGGGGTGCGCCTGAATCACCTGGATGCTGGCCATCGCCCAGAGGCGCAGCCCGCTCCGCCAGTCGGTGTCCTCCTCCTCGGAGGGGATCGGCACGGCGCAGACCGCATCCTGCATCAGGGCGAGCACGTCGTCCTTGCTGGTGACGTAGCGGTAGAGGGACATCGTGGTGAAGCCGAGCGCCGTCGCGATCTTGCTCATCGAGACCGCAGCGAGGCCTTCGTCGTCGGCGAGCTGGATCGCCGCGTCGACGATCCGCTCGATGCTGAGCTCGCGTTTCGGCCCGCGCTGCGGGCGCTCTGCGACTCCCCAGCTGAGCGCTACGGCTCGGGGGAGTGCTTCTTCGACGGCATCGGCCATGTCGCGCCCTTTCGGTTGTTGACACCCATCCTAGAACTGTGTATACCTTAAACAAAACAGCGTGCACCATAAACAGTTTGCGTCGTACTCAGAAGAGTGGATGCAGAAAGGAACCGATCATGACAGCTCAAGCGATCCAGATCGCCGGCCTCCGGAAGTCCTTCGGCGACCAGCGTGTGCTGGCCGGCATCGACCTCAGCGTCGCGGCGGGAAGCGTGTTCGCGCTGCTCGGGCCGAACGGCGCAGGCAAGACGACGCTGATCAACATCCTGTCCACCCTGGTGGCTCCGGATGCGGGCCAGGCCACCGTCTGCGGCCACGACGTCGTGCACGACAGGGAGGGCGTCAAGCGCTCGATCAGCCTCACCGGCCAGTCCGCCGCCGTCGACGACGTGCTCACCGGCGAGGAGAACCTGCGCATGATGGCGAGACTCTCCGGATACACCGCAGCAGGAGCGCGGACGCGGACGGCGGAGCTTATCGAGCGGTTCGACCTCGGCGACGCGGCCCGCAAGCGCGTCAAGGCGTACTCCGGCGGGATGCGCAGGCGTCTCGACCTCGCCATCAGCCTGGTCGCGACCCCGCCGGTCATCTTCCTCGACGAGCCGACCACCGGACTCGACACCCGCAGCAGGCAGACGCTGTGGGCGATGATCCTCGACCTCGCTGCGCAGGGCATCACCATCCTCCTCACCACGCAGTACCTGGAGGAGGCCGACCAGCTCGCCGACCGCATCGCCGTGATCGACCACGGCGTCGTCGTCGCGGAGGGCACGGCCGCCGAGCTCAAGGCGCGCGTCGGGGGAGAGGTCGTCGAGCTGAGGGACGCCGACGACGAGATCGTCCGCGAGCTCCCCACCGACGGCACCGTCCACGGACTCCGCGCCGCCATCGATCAGCTGGATGCGCACCTCCTGCCCGGCGGCAGCGTCAGCATCCGCAAGCCCAGCATGGACGACGTGTTCCTCGCGCTCACGTCGAGCCCCACGTCACCCGCATCCACCGCATCCCGTGCAGCAGAAGAAATGGAGGTCACCCGATGACCGTCGCACTGGACACCCGCCGGACCGCAGCCCCCGCCGCCGTCGACCGCACCGTCTCCCGCCTGACGAGCACCGTCGTGTTCGTCGGCCGCAGCCTCCGCCACACCGTGCGCAACGTCGAAGCGCTCACGATGGCGATCCTGCTCCCGATCATGCTCATGCTGCTGTTCACCTACGTGTTCGGCGGCGCGATCGACGGAGGAGGGGACTACGTGAACTACGTCGTCCCCGGCATCATCCTGCTCTGCGCGGGCTTCGGCTCGTCGAGCACCGCGGTCGACGTGGCCGACGACATGACGAACGGCATCGTCGACCGGTTCCGCACCATGCCGTTGCACGCCAACGGGGTCATCACCGGCCACGTGGTGGCGAGCCTCGTGCGCAACCTGCTGGCCACCGGCGTCGTGATCGGCGTGGCCCTCGCGGTCGGTTTCCGGCCGACGGCGAACGCGGCGCAGTGGCTCGGCGCCATCGCGGTGATCGCCCTGTTCATCCTCGCGATCACCTGGCTGTACGCCGCGATCGGGCTGGCGGCGAAGAACCCGACGGCCGCGAACGGCTACGGCTTCGCCCTGCTGTTCCTGCCGTACCTGTCGAGCGCGTTCGTGCCGACGGACACGATGCCGACCTGGCTGCAGTGGATCGCCGAGAACCAGCCGATCACGCCCATCATCGAGACCATCCGCAGCCTCCTCTTCGGCACGGACGCAGGCACCCGCCCGCTCTGGGCGATCGGCTGGTGCCTCGCGATCATCGTCGGCGCCTACCTCTGGGCGGCCATCCAGTTCCGCCGCAAGGCCGGCCGCCGCTGACCGGCGATCCCGTCCCCGCCCAGATGGCTGCGCTCGACGGCTATGGGCGGGGACGGGTGGAGAAGGTGTGGATGGCGGCGCGGAGGCCGTCGGTGTCGAAGGTGCCGTCGGCCAGCTTGGTGAAGTGGAAGGCGTGCATCCCGGCCTCGCGGGCGCCCTCGACGTTGGCGAGGGAGTCGTCGAACAGGATCGCGTCTGCCGGGTCGACGCCGAACCGGCCGAGAGCCCTGGTGAAGATGCGCCGCTCCGGCTTGCGGGCGCCGAGCACCGCGGAGACGAGGTCGTTGCCCTGCAGCACGTCGACGATCTCGGGGGTCAGCACCGGCAGCGAGTCCTTGAACGGGATCGGGTTGTTGGACAGCAGCGAGACCGTGCCGAGCGTCGCCGCCTCGTGCAGGGCGTCGATCGACCCCTGGATCGGTGTCATCGCCGCCTTCCTGGCCTGCTGCCACTGCTCCAGCGTGAGGCGGGCGCCCGTCACGTCGGCGAACGCATCCAGGTATTCGGCGCTCGTGGAGTACTCGCCGATCTCCGCCGCGCGCTCGAACCCTCCCGCCCACCAGCTGGAGGCCAGGCGGTACTGGCTCACGCCGCCGAGCTGCGCCAGCGCGGGCAGGCGCTTGTGGAAGTCGTAGTCGTAGAGGGTCTTGTCGCAATCGAAGAAGTAGACATCCATCAGGACAAGTATCGACCTTCCAGCAGGGAACGCCCTGATCGCTCATCTATCATGGTGGGCGACATGTCTCCCATCTACGACTGCTCCGTCGACTCCGAACTCCTCACCGGCATGCGGCTCGCGCGCGCCGCCATCGGGCGGGGCGAACTCGTCGTGATACCGACGGACACGGTCTACGGGGTCGCGGCGGACGCCTTCAACCCCGCCGCCGTGCAGCGCCTCCTGGATGCGAAGGGTCGCGGCCGTCAGTCGCCTCCCCCCGTGCTCATCCCCGGCATCCCGACCCTCGCCGCCCTGGCTGAAGAGGTCCCGCAGGCCGTGACCGACCTCGTCCAGGAGTTCTGGCCGGGCGGGCTGACCGTCGTGCTGCCCGCGCAGCCGTCGCTGGTCTGGGACCTGGGGGAGACCCGCGGAACGGTCGCCCTGCGCATGCCGAGCGACACCATCGCCCTCGAACTCCTCTCCGAGACCGGCCCGCTCGCGGTCTCCTCCGCCAACCTCACCGGCCGCCCCGCCGCCCGCACCGCCGCGGAAGCAGAGGCCATGCTCACCGACTCCGTCTCCGTGTACCTCGACGGGGGAGAGGCGGGCGCCGGGTACGACCGCGTCGACGGCAAGGACAGCTCGTCCACCATCGTCGACGCGACCGCGCTGGCCGCAGGAACGGGAAAGCTCCGCATCCTGCGTCACGGCGTGATCTCGGCGGAGCAGATCCGTGCCGTCGTCGGCGACCAGCTCGCGGACGACAGCGTGGTGGAGCCCACCGATTCCTCCCCGGGCGCCTGAGCCGTGACCCTCCTCCTCGCCCTCGCGCTGATCTCGGCCGTCATCACCTTCGGGATGTCGCTCGTCGTCTACAAGCTGAGCCTCAAGTACCGGCTGTACCCGAAGATCCGGGAACGGGATGTGCACACCAGGCCGACTCCGCGGCTCGGCGGCATCGCGATGTTCCTCGGCATCCTGGTCGCGTTCGGCGTCGCCTGGCTGCTGTCCAGCCAGTTCGGCGTGCTGACGTTGATCTTCTCCGACTCCGGGCCGATCATCGCCATCCTGGGCGCCTCGCTGCTGATCGTGGTCATCGGCGTCGCCGACGATATCTGGGACCTCGACTGGATGACCAAGCTGGCCGGGCAGTTCGTGGCGGCCGGGCTCGTGGCCTGGCTGGGCGTGCAGATCTACTCCCTGCCGATCGGCGGCCTGACCGTCGGGTCGCCGGTGATGAGCATCATCATCACGCTGTTCGCCATCGTGCTCGTGATGAACGCCATCAACTTCATCGACGGCCTGGATGGTCTCGTGGCGGGCGTGGCGCTCATCGCCAACGGCTCGTTCCTCGTCTACACCTATCTGCTGCAGCGCGAGATCAGCCCGCAGAACTACTTCAGCCTCGCCGGCGTCATCGCGGCCATCCTGGTCGGAGCGTGCGCCGGGTTCCTGCCGCTCAACTGGCATCCGGCGAAGATGTTCATGGGAGACGCGGGAGCGCTCCTGATCGGGCTGCTCATGGCCACCTCGGCCATCTCGGTCACCGGCACGATCAACCCGGAGGCGCTGCAGACCCTCGGCAAGTCGTCGCTCGTCCCCGCGTTCGTGCCGATCATCGTCCCGTTCGCCGTGCTGATCGTGCCGCTCCTCGACTTCGGGCTCGCCGTCATCCGGCGGCTGCGGGCGGGGAAGTCGCCGTTCAGCGCCGACCGCAAGCACCTGCACCACCGGCTCCTCGACATGGGGCACACCCACCTGCACGCCGTGCTGATCTTCTACGGCTGGACCGCCGTGCTGTCGATCGGCTGTCTGCTGTTCTTCTTCGACCCGTACTGGATGGCGATCGTGTTCATCGCCGTCGGCCTGGTGGTGTGCGCAGCGTTCACGCTCGCCCCGCTGAGCCGCAGGAAGGCCAACGAGGCCGCGGCGGAGCTCGCCCCTGCTGGAACGGACGAGGCGGACGCGACCGCCCGCTACGACCAGCTGGACGCCGCGAGCGAGCACGCCCCCACCACCGCGCCCACCCCGGCGACCACCCCCCTCAGCAAGGAGACACAATGACCGACCACGACGGCGGAAACCCCGCCGACGGCCGGCCCGACGAACCCGCCGCACCGCAGCAGGCGGCGCCCGCCCAGCCATCGTCGACCCCCATCCTCAAGGACGTGCTGAAGTACGGCCTCATCCTCGCGCTGGTCATCGCCGTCGTCGGCGCGATCCTCGGCGGCGTCTTCGCCGGATGGATCGGCGTGACCAGCGCCCTCATCGGCACGCTGATGGCCGTGGTGTTCCTCAGCATCACCGCTCTGAGCATCCTGATCGCCAACAAATTCGTCGGCACCGACCTGTTCGTCGGCCTGTTCTTCGGCATCGTGCTCGGCGGCTGGCTGCTCAAGTTCGTACTGTTCCTCGTGCTCGCCTTCGTGCTCAGGGACCAGCCGTGGATCAACCCGATCGTGCTCTTCCTGAGCCTGATCGCGGGGGTCATCGGGTCGCTCGTCGTCGACATGATCGTCGTCTTCCGGTCCCGCGTGCCATACGCCAGCGACGTCACGCTGCCCGGTGAGAAGCGCTGACCCGTGTCCGATTCGTTACCCTGCGAAAACTCTTGTAGAGTTGTGGTGATTCCCCACCCGCATAGCGCCTCAGGCTTCAATCGGCGCATGATCCCGGGTGTCCAAATGTTCGTCGCTGCGAGAGCTTTGGCTCGACGCCCCGAAACAGGAGATAGCGCTGTTAGCTAACGCTGTGAACCTGCTGGTCCAGACCGCAAGCTCCGATGATGGTAGCTTCCACGGTCCGTCGATCGATGAGTTCTTCCCGCCCGCAATCTTTTCCATCGGTGGCTTCGAGGTCAACCGGATCATGGTCATCCGCTTCATCGCGGTCCTGGCCATCGTCCTGATCTTCTGGCTCGGCACCCGTCGCATGAAGGTCGTCCCCGGACGCTTCCAGTCGGTCGTGGAGATGGGGCTCGACTTCGTTCGGGTCAACATCGCAGAGGACCTCCTCGGCAAGAAGGACGGTCGTCGCTTCCTGCCGATCCTCACCACCATCTTCTTCATGGTGCTGTTCATGAACCTGACGGGCATCATCCCCGGCCTGAACATCGCAGGCACCTCGGTGATCGGTGTCCCGCTGGTGCTCGCCATCGTCGCGTACATCTCGTTCATCTACGCGGGCATCAAGGCGAGCCCGGGCAACTTCTTCAAGAACTCGCTGTTCCCGCCCGGTGTGCCGAAGGCGCTCTACATCATCGTGACGCCGATCGAGTTCATCTCGACCTTCATCCTGCGTCCGATCACGCTGACGCTCCGACTTCTGATGAACATGGTCGTCGGCCACCTGCTGCTGGTGCTGTTCTTCAGCGCGACGGCGTTCTTCCTCTTCACCGCCGGAAGCTGGTGGTCGCTCTTCGGAATCGGCACCTTCGCGTTCGGCTTCGCATTCACCCTGTTCGAAATCCTGGTCGCAGTCCTCCAGGCCTACGTCTTCGCGCTGCTCACGGCTGTCTACATTCAGCTCGCAGTCGCCGAGGAACACTAACAACGTTCCGCGCACTCGCACGGAACGCCATCACGGAAGGAAACACATAACGTGGACATCGCTGCTATCTCCGGCAACATTGCCACCGTTGGATACGGTCTCGCGGCCATCGGCCCGGCCATCGGCGTCGGCATCGTCGTCGGCAAGACCATCGAGGGCGTCGCTCGCCAGCCCGAGCTCGCCGGCCGTCTCCAGGTTCTGATGTACATCGGTATCGCGTTCACCGAGGCGCTCGCGTTCATCGGTATCGCTACGTACTTCATCTTCACCACCGGCCAGTAGTCCTCTTTATCACTCTTCAGTAAGGAGGAACGATGCTCTACGGTTTGGTTCACGCCGCCGCGGAGGCCGAGCAGCGCAATCCGCTCATCCCCGAGTGGTATGACGTCGTCGGTTCATTCATCTGCTTCGTCATCATCCTGTTCTTCTTCTGGAAGCTCGTGCTTCCGCGGATGAAGAAGCTCCTGGATGAGCGCGCAGAGGCGATCGAAGGCAACATCGCGAAGGCCGACGAGGCTCAGCACAAGGCGGAGGCGCTCCTCGAGGAGTACACCGCCCAGCTCGCCGACGCCCGCGCAGAAGCGGCCAAGATCCGTGAGCAGGCTCGCACCGACGGACAGAAGATCGTCGCAGAGGCGAAGGACAACGCGACGGTCGAGGCCGCCCGCGTCACCTCCAACGCCCAGGCGCAGATCGAGGCAGAGCGCCAGTCCGCCGTCGTCGCTCTCCGCAGCGAAGTCGGCTCGCTCGCCATCGACCTGGCATCGGGTGTCATCGGTGAGGCTCTCAACGACGACAAGAAGTCGCAGGCGATCATCGACCGCTTCCTGGCCGACCTCGACGCCAGCGAAAAGGCAGGGTCGAACAAGTAATGGGAAGCGCCTCCAGAGAAGCACTGGCCAGGTCCGTGTCGGCTCTCGCCGCTCAGGGCTCCAAGGCCGATCTGGCGACGGCCGAAGACCTGTTCGCCGCAGGACGGGTCGTCGCAGACTCCGCCCAGCTCCGAGCGGTCGTCAGCGATCCCTCGGCCGACTCGGCGGGCAAGACCGCGCTCGTGCAGCGTGTCTTCGGCTCGCTCTCGGCGCCGGCCGTCGAGCTGCTGGGTGTCGTCGCGTCCGAGCGCTGGTCGAGCCAGGACGACGTCCTGGCCGCGATCGAAGAGCTCGGTGTCCGGTCGATCGCCCAGTCGGCGCCGAAAGACGTCGACATCGCCGCAGAGCTGTTCGCCTTCGGAGGCGCCGTGACCTCCAACGCGCAGCTCGAACTCGCACTGCGCAGCAAGCTCGCAGACCCGGCATCCAAGAGCGCGCTCGTCGAGCGCCTGCTCGACGGAAAGGCCTCCGTGCAGACGGTCGCCATCGTGCGCCAGCTGGTGCTGCAGCCTCGCGGCCGCAGCATCCGCGAGGGTCTGCGCGAAGCAGCCCGCGTCGTCGCGGCCCAGTCGGGACTCACCGTCGCGACGGTGTTCACCGCGAAGCCGCTCCCCGCCGCGCAGGCCGAGCGCCTGCAGGCGGGCCTCGCAGCGAAGTACGGACAGAAACTCAAGATCAACCAGGTCGTCGACCCCACCGTCCTCGGTGGACTGCGTGTGCAGATCGGCGACGACGTGATCGACGGCAGCATCGCCTCGCGCATCACCGATTTACGACTTCAGCTGGCGGGCTGACCGCCCCAAGATAGGGAACAACGATGGCAGAACTAACGATCAGCCCCGACGAGATCCGGGACGCGCTCAAGGACTTCGTCACCAAGTACGAGCCCACCAAGGCAGCGACCACCGAGGTCGGACACGTCATCGACGCGTCCGACGGCATCGCGCACGTCGAGGGTCTCCCCGGCGTGATGGCGAACGAGCTCATCCGCTTCTCCGACGGCACCCTGGGCCTCGCCCAGAACCTCGACGAGAACGAGATCGGCGTCGTCGTCCTCGGCGAGTTCGACGGCATCGTCGAAGGCATGGAGGTGACCCGCACCGGCGAGGTCCTCTCCGTCCCCGTCGGCGACGGCTACCTCGGTCGCGTCGTCGACCCGCTGGGCAAGCCCATCGACGGCCTGGGCGACATCGCCTCCGAGGGTCGCCGCGCACTCGAACTGCAGGCGCCCGGCGTCATGCAGCGCAAGAGCGTGCACGAGCCCCTCCAGACCGGCATCAAGGCCATCGACGCGATGATCCCGGTCGGCCGCGGCCAGCGCCAGCTCATCATCGGCGACCGCCAGACCGGCAAGACGGCCATCGCGATCGACACGATCATCAACCAGAAGGCCAACTGGGACTCGGGCGACGTCAACAAGCAGGTTCGCTGCATCTACGTCGCCATCGGCCAGAAGGGCTCGACCATCGCCTCGGTGAAGGGCGCGCTCGAGGATGCAGGCGCGATGGAGTACACCACCATCGTCGCGGCTCCCGCCTCCGACCCCGCCGGCTTCAAGTACCTCGCTCCGTACACCGGCTCGGCCATCGGCCAGCACTGGATGTACGGCGGCAAGCACGTCCTGATCATCTTCGACGACCTGTCGAAGCAGGCAGAGGCCTACCGCGCCGTGTCGCTCCTCCTCCGTCGTCCGCCGGGACGCGAGGCATACCCGGGTGACGTGTTCTACCTGCACTCCCGTCTGCTGGAGCGTTGCGCCAAGCTGTCCGACGAGCTGGGCGCCGGCTCGATGACCGGTCTCCCGATCATCGAGACCAAGGCGAACGACGTCTCCGCGTACATCCCGACCAACGTGATCTCGATCACCGACGGCCAGATCTTCCTGCAGTCCGACCTCTTCAACGCCAACCAGCGTCCGGCGGTCGACGTGGGTATCTCGGTCTCGCGCGTCGGTGGCGACGCGCAGGTGAAGTCGATCAAGAAGGTGTCGGGCACGCTCAAGCTCGAGCTGGCCCAGTACCGCTCGCTCGAGGCCTTCGCGATGTTCGCGTCCGACCTGGATGCGGCCAGCCGTCGTCAGCTCGCCCGTGGCGCACGCCTCACCGAGCTCCTCAAGCAGCCGCAGTACTCGCCGTTCCCCGTCGAGGAGCAGGTCGTCTCGATCTGGGCCGGCACCAACGGCAAGCTCGACGAGGTCGCTGTCGAAGACATCCTGCGCTTCGAGGCAGAGCTGCTCGACCACCTCCGCCGCAACACGGACGTCCTGAACGTGCTGCGCGAGACCAACCAGCTGTCGGACGAGACCGTCGCGACGCTCGAGGCAGAGGTCGACAAGTTCAAGCTCGAGTTCCAGACCGGAGAGGGCAAGCCGCTCGCCTCCGTCGGGCGCGAAGAGTTCGAAGCGATCGCCGAAGAGGATGTCAACCAGGAGCGCATCGTCAAGGCGAAGCGCTGAGCCGCGGCATCGCCCGGCGACAGCAGATAGTTACGTAGGAGAGACATGGGAGCGCAACTTCGGGTCTACCGGCAGAAGATCAAGTCTGCCCAGACGACCAAGAAGATCACTCGGGCCATGGAGCTGATCTCCGCCTCACGCATCCAGAAGGCGCAGGCGAGGGTCGCCGCTTCAACGCCGTACGCCCGCGCCATCACGCGCGCGGTGTCGGCGGTGGCGACGTACTCGAACGTCGAGCACGTGCTCACGACGGAGCCGGAGAAGATCGAGCGCGCAGCGATCGTCATCTTCTCCTCCGACCGTGGACTCGCAGGCGCGTTCAACTCGAACGTGCTGAAGGAGTCGGAGCAGCTCGCAGAGCTGCTCCGGAGCCAGGGCAAGGATGTCGTCTACTTCCTGATCGGACGCAAGGCGAGCGGATACTTCAGCTTCCGCCGCCGCGCGTTCGAGCGGGTGTGGACGGGCGGCACGGACGCTCCGGAGTTCGAGCAGGCCAAGGAGATCAGCGACGCGATCCTCGAGTCCTTCCTCCGCGACTCCGCGGACGGCGGGGTCGACGAGATCCACATCATCTACAACCGCTTCGTGAGCATGCTCACGCAAGAGCCGGAGGTCGTCCGACTGCTTCCGCTCGAGGTCGTGGAAGGTGTGGAGGAGCCGGGCGACAAGCAGATCCTCCCGCTCTACGAGTTCGAGCCGGATGTCGGCACCGTTCTCGACTCGCTCCTCCCGGTGTACATCGAGAGCCGCATCTTCAACGCCATGTTGCAGTCGGCTGCGTCGAAGCACGCTGCGACGCAGAAGGCGATGAAGTCCGCGAGCGACAACGCGGACAAGCTCATCACCGACTACACCCGCCTGGCCAACAACGCGCGCCAGTCCGAGATCACCCAGCAGATTTCCGAGATCGTCGGCGGTGCGGACGCACTGAGCTCCGCCAAGTAACTCGGACGACACACGTTTAGCAAACGAGAAGAGAAGACACCATGACTACCGCAACCGCCGAAGCTCAGGCTTCGACCGCGCAGCCGGCCGGCGTCGGGCGCATCGCCCGCGTCACCGGCCCTGTCGTCGACATCGAGTTCCCCCATGACTCGATCCCTGGCATCTACAACGCGCTCAAGACCACGATCACGATCGGCGAGGAGTCGACCGAGATCACCCTCGAGGTCGCACAGCACCTCGGAGACGACCTGGTCCGCGCCATCGCGCTCAAGCCGACCGACGGCCTGGTCCGTGGCGGAGAGGTCCGCGACACCGGAGCACCCATCTCGGTGCCCGTCGGTGACGTGACCAAGGGCAAGGTGTTCAACGTCACGGGCGACGTTCTCAACGCAGAGCCCGGCGAGACCATCGAGATCACCGAGCGCTGGCCCATCCACCGCCAGCCGCCGGCGTTCGACCAGCTGGAGTCGAAGACGCAGCTCTTCGAGACCGGCATCAAGGTCATCGACCTCCTCACCCCGTACGTGCAGGGTGGAAAGATCGGCCTCTTCGGTGGTGCGGGCGTCGGCAAGACCGTCCTCATCCAGGAGATGATCCAGCGCGTCGCGCAGGACCACGGTGGTGTGTCGGTGTTCGCGGGTGTCGGCGAGCGCACCCGTGAGGGCAACGACCTCATCCACGAGATGGAGGAGGCGGGCGTTTTCGACAAGACCGCCCTCGTCTTCGGCCAGATGGACGAGCCGCCGGGAACGCGTCTGCGCGTCGCCCTGTCGGCCCTGACCATGGCGGAGTACTTCCGCGATGTGCAGAAGCAGGACGTGCTGCTCTTCATCGACAACATCTTCCGCTTCACGCAGGCCGGTTCCGAGGTCTCCACGCTGCTCGGCCGCATGCCGTCCGCGGTGGGCTACCAGCCGAACCTCGCCGACGAGATGGGCCTCCTCCAGGAGCGCATCACCTCGACCCGCGGCCACTCGATCACCTCGCTGCAGGCGATCTACGTTCCCGCCGACGACTACACCGACCCGGCTCCGGCGACCACGTTCGCCCACCTCGACGCCACCACCGAGCTTTCGCGTGAGATCGCGTCGAAGGGTCTGTACCCGGCCGTCGACCCGCTGACCTCGACGTCGCGCATCCTCGACCCCCGTTACTTGGGCGAGGACCACTACCGCGTCGCCACCACGGTCAAGCAGATCCTCCAGAAGAACAAGGAACTGCAGGAGATCATCGCCATCCTCGGTGTCGACGAGCTCTCCGAGGAAGACAAGATCACGGTGTCGCGTGCGCGCCGCATCCAGCAGTTCCTCTCGCAGAACACCTACATGGCGAAGAAGTTCACCGGTGTCGAGGGTTCGACGGTTCCGCTCAAGGACACCATCGAGTCGTTCGACGCCATCGCCAAGGGCGAGTTCGACCACGTCGCAGAGCAGGCGTTCTTCAACGTCGGCCCGATCAGCGACGTGGAAGAGAAGTGGGCTCAGATCCAGAAGGAGAACGGCTAACAATGGCTGTCCTCAACGTCAGCGTCGTCGCCGCCGACCACGAAGTGTGGTCGGGCGAGGCGAGCATGGTCGTCGCGAAGACGGTCGAGGGTGAGATCGGTATCCTCCCCGGCCACGAACCGCTGCTGGCCATCCTCGCCTCCGGCGAGGTGCGCGTGACTCTGAACGGCGGGGAGTCGATCAAGGCCCAGGCCGACGACGGCTTCCTGTCCGTGGAGAACAACACGGTCACGGTGGTGGCACGCCAGGCGGAGCTCGTCTGACATGGCCGAGCAGCCCGTCAGCGTCGAGCGTCAGTTCGGCGACGTGCGCGTCCCCATCCTGATCGCGATGGCGGGCCTGCCCGGCTCAGGCAAGTCGACGCTCGCCGAGATCATCGGCGCCAGGCTCGGCGCCACGACGGTGTCCGTGGACCCGATCGAGGCGTCGATCCTGCGCGCCGGCATCGACTCCGATCAGCCGACGGGCCTCGCGGCCTACCTGGTCGCCGAGACGATGGCGGAGCAGGTGCTGCAGTCCGGTCACTCGGTGATCGTGGATGCCGTCAACGCCGTCGAGCCGGCCCGGCTGCAGTGGCGCGATCTCGCTGAGCGTTCCGGCGTGAAACTGCGCGTGATCGAGGTGGTCTGCTCCGACGACGAGCTGCACCAGTCGCGGCTGGCGAAGCGCACCGGTCTCACGGCCGCGTACGCGGTGGAGCAGAGCGTCGACGAGTACGACGAGTGGAGGGGCGCCTGCGCGACCCTCCCGCGCGTCACGATCGACACCGCAGCACCGCTCGGCCAGAACGTCGAGATCGCTCTCGACTTCCTGGTGGCCTAGTTTGCTCATCCTCCTCCCGCCCTCCGAGACCAAGCGCGACGGGGGAGCGGGAGCTCCGCTCGACCTCGACGGCCTCCGCTTCGGCGAACTGAAGCCGGTGCGCAGGAACGTGCTCGCCGCGGTGGCCGCGCTGTCCAGGAACCGCGAGCACAGCATCCGGGCACTGAAGCTGGGACCCAAGCAGGCGGCGGAAGTCGACCGCAACCGCGCGATCCGTTCGTCCGCCACGATGCCGGCGCTGAGCCGGTACACCGGAGTGCTCTACGACGCTCTGGATGCGCAGACCCTCACCGACGACCAGTGGGCGTTCGCGGGTTCGACCGTGGTGGTGCAGTCGGCCCTGCTCGGCCCGGTGGCCGCCACCGACCTCATCCCGGCCTACCGGCTGTCGTTCGACTCCCGGTTGTCGCTCGAGAAGGGCGTCGCGACGCTCAAGAAGCGGTGGGCGCCGGCTGCGAGCGCGGTGTTCCACGCGCATCCCGGGCTCATCGTGGACCTGCGGTCGGAGGGCTATGCGGCGCTCGGGCCGCTCCCCGGGCGGCCGGATGCGCACTACGTGCGCGTGCTCGCCCGCGACGGCGACGGCCACGTGCGCGCGCTCAACCACTTCAACAAGCAGGCGAAAGGCCTGTTCACGCGCGCGCTCATCGAAGCGGGGACGGACTTCGCCACCACGGACGAGCTGCTCGCCTGGGCGGCCGCCGAGGGCTACGAGCTGCGCGCGGCCGGGGACGGATCGGCGGAGCTGGAGCTGATCGTGCCCGAGGTGGCGGGGGAGCCCGGCGCGTTGGTGGCCGTGCTGCGCTGAGGCGGTCCCGGGGCACATCCGGAGCTGGATGGATGTCGAGATTGTGCGCGAATCAGTGGTGGACTTCCAAAAACTGAGATATGCTCAACCCTAGGTGAAGCGTCTCGGATAGCTTCGCATCGGGCAATGCGAGCAATGAGGAGGAGCCAGCCAGCCAGCCGGGGTCAGTGGGTATGTTCGAAGTCGAACGGCCACCTCACCTCGTCTATCAGTCGGGCCGACGTAACGGAAACCCGGCGTGATCCCCTCACGCCGATCTCCTGGCCGGATGCGCGATGACACAACAGATTCCGCCTGCGGTCGGGCACGTGCGGACGTGACATCGCCAGCGAGAATCCGGTGCTAACAAACGAGTACCGTCGTCGGCCCGACCCTCTCCTGGGTGGTGAGCTTCACGCGTGAGCGCGGAAGCAGCCGGTGAAATGGTCGTCGACCATCCCGGTGGCCTGCATCAGGGCATACATGGTTGTCGGGCCGACGAAGCGGAAGCCGCGGCGGCGCAGCTCTTTGCTGAGGGCGGTGGACTCGGGCGTGACGGCGGGGACCTCGGACCACGCGTTGGGGCGCCGGCGGCCCCTGGCAGGCGGGGCGAAGCTCCACATGAGTTCGTCGAGCGGCACGTCGAGGGCGAGCACGGCGTGCGCGTTGGAGATGGTGGCCTGGATCTTGCCGCGGTGGCGGATGATGCGCGCATCCTGGAGCAGGCGCTCGATGTCGGACTCGGTCATGGCGGCGACGGCGACGGGGTCGAAGCCGTGGAAGACCTCGCGGAAGGCGGGGCGGCGGCGCAGGATGGTGATCCAGGAGAGGCCGGCCTGGAAGCCTTCGAGGCAGAGCTTCTCGTAGAGGGCGCGCGGGTCGTGCTGCTCGCGGCCCCACTCCTCGTCGTGGTAGCGGCGGTACTCCGGGTCGCTCGCCGACCAGGAGCAGCGGGCCAGGCCGTCGTCGCCGACGATCACGGCCGCGCGCGGTGGGAAGGACGGCTCGGTAGCAGCGGCAGGGGTGGCGGAGGCGGTGGCGGTGGTGTCGGTGCTCATGCGGCCAGCATGATCCCTTCGTGGGTGAGGAGCCAGAGTTTGGTGGGGATGCCGTCGCCTCCGCTGTATCCGGTGATCTTGCCGGAGGAGGAGAGCACGCGATGGCAGCCGACGATGATCGGGATGGGGTTGGCGCCGACAGCGCCGCCGATCGCGCGGCCGGAGCCGGGGCGGCCGATGCCGAGGCCCAGCTCCCCGTATGACGTGTACGTGCCGAACTCGAGGCCGGCCAGTTGTTCCCAGACCGCGAGCTGGAAGGCTGTGCCGTCGAGCTTCACGGGGAGGTCGAAGTCTTTGCGGTCTCCGGAGAAGTACTCCTGCAGCTGCAGTTCGGCACGCTCCAGGACCTCGGTGGTGCGTTCCTCGTGCTGTTCGAGTGGGAGGTGGCCGGAGCGTTCGATGGAGAGGGAGGTGATGGCGTGACCGTCGCTGGTCAGCTCGATGCGGCCGATCGGACTCGGCATCCGTGTGAGGTAAGCGAAAGAAGTGGTCATGGGAAGACTCTACGGGGGGCCACCGACGTGTTCTCGCGGAAAACGGACATGGGGGATAAGTCGGGAGGGGGCCGTGGCTGTGGAGGGATCCGTGGCCTGCATAGACTCGGAGCATGGCAGAAATCGACTATCGTCCTCTCGGGAATTCGGGGCTCATTGTCTCGACCATCGGCCTCGGCTGCAACAACTTCGGGCGCGAGGGAACCGCATCCGAGACCCAGGAGGGGACGGACGCGGTGATCGGCGCCGCGATCGACGCCGGGGTCACCCTCTTCGACACCGCCGACATCTACGGCAAAGAGCGCGGCCTCTCCGAGACGCTGATGGGTAAGTCGCTCGCCGGGAAACGCGACCAGATCGTCCTCGCCACCAAGTTCGGGATGGACATGGCCGGAACGAACGGACCCGACTGGGGTGTGCGCGGCTCGCGCCGCTACATCCGGCTCGCGGTCGAGGCGTCGCTGAGACGGCTCCGCACCGACTGGATCGACCTCTACCAGCTGCACCAGCCTGACCCGATCACGCCCATCGAGGAGACCCTCGAAACGCTCGACGACCTCATCGCCGAGGGCAAGATCCGGTACATCGGGCACTCGAACCTGGCCGGCTGGCAGATCGCGGAGGCGGAGTTCACCGCCCAGCTGAACGGGCATCCCAAGTTCATCTCGTCGCAGAACGAGTACAGCCTGCTTGTGCGGGATGCGGAGCGCGAGGTGCTCCCGGCCGTCAACAAGTACGGGCTCGGCTTCCTGCCGTACTTCCCGCTCTACAACGGCCTCTTCACCGGCAAGTTCTCGCGGGACGGCGGCCCGTCGGACAGCCGCATCATGATGATCAGGCGGCACCTGGTCGACAACGCGCCGTGGGATGTCATCGAGCGCTACCAGGCGTTCTGCGACGAGCGCGGCGTGACGATGCTGGCCGCGACGTTCGCCTGGCTGCTCGCCCAGCCCGGGCTGACGAGCGTAATCGCCGGCGCCACCAAGCCGGAGCAGATCACCGCGAACGCCGAGGCGGCCACGGAGTGGCGCGCGACTCCGGAGGACATCGCGGCCATCACCGCCATCTTCACCCCCGCCGCCTGACCGGCGCCTGGCGCCCGCCAGGACTCGCCCGTTTTCCTGCGGGGGAGTCCTGGCGATTGTTCGCTCAGGGCGAACACACCGAGCGTTGTGAGTGAGCACTCACTCCGCGTAGGATCGCTGCCGTGGATACGGCGGAGGACGAACTCGAGGACGCGGCGGAGCGAGACGCCAAGCGTCCGCCGCGCGCGCAGCCGCTCAGCCCGGATGACCGGAGGGCGATGATCGTCGACGCCGTTATCCCGTTGCTCGTCGAGCACGGACGCGGGGTCACCTCCAAGCAGATCGCGGAGGCCGCCGGGATCGCGGAGGGCACGATCTTCCGCGCGTTCGGCGACAAGGAGACGCTGGTCCAGGCCGCGATCGAGAAGTACCTGGATCCCGAACCGCTCAGGAACGCGCTCAGAGCCATCGACCCGTCGCTGCCGTTCGAGCACAAAATCCGCGCCATCCTGTATCTGCTGCGCGAGCGGTTCGAGAGCGTCATGCGGATCATGGCCGTCGTCGGCCCGCAGCGCCCGCCCGTGCCGCAGGAGCGCGGCGAGTTCGCGAGGATCATCGCGCAGGTGCTCGAACCGGAAGCGGAGCAGCTCAACTGGCCTCCGGAGCGGGTGGCGCACCTGCTGAGGCTGATCAGCTTCTCGTCGGCATTCCCGATGCTCAACGAGGGCATCGAGTTCAGCATCGACGACCTCGCCCGCTTCACGATGGTCGGCGTCGCCGGGCGCCCGATCGACTTCGACGCGCAGAGCGCCGGTCTGGGACCGGCGACGGCAAGCGCGTCCCCATTCGCACCATAACCCGCATCCAAGGAGACCCCATGTTGCTCAAACTCCTCGGCCGGTTCCTCCGACCGCACTGGCCGCTCCTCATCGGGGTGGTGGTCTTCCAGCTCGCCCAATCGCTGCTGTCGCTGTGGCTGCCGACGCTCAACGCCGACATCACCGACAACGGCATCGCGAAGGGCGACACCAACTACATCGTCTGGGTGGGCGCAGGGATGCTCGGGGTCACCCTCGTGCAGGTCGCCTGCTCGATCACGGCCGTCTACTTCGGCGCGAAGGTCGCCATGCGGGTCGGCCGCGATCTGCGTGGCGCGATCTTCCAGAAGGTGGGCGAGTTCTCCGAGCGGGAGGTGTCGAAGTTCGGCGCTCCGTCGCTGATCACCCGCAACACGAACGACGTGCAGCAGGTGCAGATGCTCGTGCTGATGACCTGCACCCTGCTGGTGTCCGCGCCGATCCTGGCGATCGGCGGCATCATCCTGGCCATGCAGCAGGACATCCAGCTGTCCTGGCTGATCGCCGTGAGCGTGCCCATCCTGCTGGTGGCCGTCGGCCTCATCATCACCAGGATGGTGCCGCTGTTCCGCACCATGCAGGAGCGGATCGACCGGGTCAACCGGGTGCTGCGCGAACAGCTGACGGGCATCAGGGTGGTGCGCGCGTTCGTGCGGGAGGACATCGAGACCGGGCGGTTCAGGAAGGCGAACGCCGACGTCACGGACACCGCGCTCCGCGCCGGCCGGCTGTTCGCGCTGATGTTCCCGATCGTGATGCTCGTGCTCAACGTGTCGAGCGTCGCCGTGATCTGGTTCGGCGCGTTCCGCGTGCAGGACGGCTCGATGCAGATCGGCACGCTGACCGCGTTCCTGCAGTACCTGATGCAGATCCTGATGGCGGTGATGATGGCGACGTTCATGGCCGTGCTCGTGCCGCGTGCCGCCGTCTGCGCCGACCGGATCGGCGAGGTGCTCGGCACGGAGTCGTCGGTGCGCATCCCGAGCTCGCCGGTCACCGAACTGGAGGCGCACGGGACGCTGGAGTTCGTGGATGTCGGGTTCTCGTATCCGGGAGCCGAGCAGCCGGTGCTCAGCGACGTGACCTTCCTCGCCAAAACCGGGCAGACCACGGCGATCATCGGCAGCACGGGAGCGGGCAAGACCACGCTGGTCAACCTCATCCCGAGGTTGTTCGATGCCACCAGTGGACTGGTGCTCGTTGACGGCGTGGATGTGGCGGAGCTCGACCCCGATCTGCTCTGGTCGCGCATCGGGCTCGTGCCGCAGAAGCCGTACCTGTTCTCCGGCACGATCGCGTCGAACCTGCGCTACGGCAAGCCGGACGCCACCGACGACGAACTCTGGCAGGCGCTCGAGATCGCGCAGGCGCGCGACTTCGTCGAAGCGATGGCCGAAGGACTGGATGCGCCGATCGCCCAGGGAGGCACGAACGTCTCCGGCGGCCAGCGTCAGAGGCTCGCCATCGCGCGCGCCCTGGTCAAACGGCCGGAGATCTACGTGTTCGACGACTCGTTCTCCGCCCTGGACACGGCGACGGATGCGCGGCTGAGGCAGGCACTGTCGCGCCAGGTCGCCGGCGCCACCATGATCGTCGTGGCCCAGCGGGTGTCGACCATCGTCGACGCCGACCAGATCATCGTGCTCGACGACGGCCGCGTGGTCGGCCGCGGGACGCACGACGAACTCCTGCAGACCAATGAGACGTACGCGGAGATCGTGTCGTCGCAGCTCACCGCGGAGGAAGCAGCATGAGCGACAACACCGAGACGGAAGAACGCGTCCCCGCCCGCCCGCCTGTGCGCCGCGGCCCGGGTGGCGGCGGCCCCTTCGGCGGGATGCAGGGACCGGTCGAGAAGTCGATGAACTTCGGCCCGTCCGCCAAGCGCCTCGTCGGGAGACTGCGGCCGGAAGCCATCGGGATCGCGTTCGTCACCCTGCTCGCGGTGGTGAGCGTCGTGTTCGCGGTACTCGGGCCGAAACTGCTCGGCAACGCGATCAACCTGGTGTTCGCCGGAGCGCTGTCGCTGCAGTTCCCGAAAGGGGCGACGCAGGAGCAGGTGATCGCCGGTCTCCGGGCCAGTCACCAGACGCAGCTGGCCGATCTGCTCTCCGGCACCACCTTCACGCCGGGCGCGGGGATCGACTTCACCGCTGTCGGCGGTGTGCTGATGTGGGTGCTCGCGCTCTACGTCCTGTCGTCGGTGTTCAGCTACCTGCAGGCGTACGTGCTCAACGGGATCACCCAGCGCACCGTCTACCGCCTCCGCGAGGAGGTCGAGGCGAAGATCCATCGCCTGCCGCTGCGCTACTTCGACGGGATGCAGCGCGGCGAGCTGCTGAGCCGGGTCACCAACGACATCGACAACATCTCGCAGACGCTGCAGCAGTCGATGAGCCAGCTGCTCACCTCGCTGCTGACCGTGATCGGCGTCGTCGTGATGATGTTCGTGGTGTCCCCGCTGCTCGCGGTGATCGCGCTCATCACGATCCCGCTGACGCTCATCATCACCACCGTGATCGCCAAGCGGTCGCAGAAGCTGTTCGTCGCGCAGTGGAAGAACACCGGCGAGCTGAACGGCCAGATCGAGGAGGCCTTCACCGGCCACGCCCTGGTGAAGGTGTTCGGCCGTCACCGCGAGGTGGAGGAGCAGTTCCGGCTGAAGAACCAGGAGATGTACGAGGCGAGCTTCGGCGCCCAGTTCATCTCGGGCATCATCATGCCGGCGATGATGTTCGTCGGGAACCTGATGTACGTGGTGATCGCGGTCGTCGGTGGTCTGCAGGTGGCGAGCGGCGCGATGCAGCTCGGTGACGTGACGGCGTTCATCCAGTACTCGCGTCAGTTCACGCAGCCGCTCACGCAGCTGGGCTCGATGGCCAACCTGCTGCAGTCCGGCGTCGCGTCGTCCGAGCGGGTGTTCGAGCTGCTGGATGCGGACGAGCAGTCCGCCGACCCCGCCGACCCGGAGAGCCCTCAGGGCACGAAGGGACGCCTGGCGTTCGAGGACGTGTCGTTCCGGTACACGGAGGACAAGCCGCTCATCGAGGATCTGTCTCTCGTCGCGGAGCCCGGCCAGACCGTCGCCATCGTCGGCCCGACCGGTGCTGGCAAGACCACCCTGGTCAACCTGATGATGCGCTTCTACGAGCTCGACTCGGGCCGGATCACCCTCGACGGCGTCGACATCGCCTCGATGACCAGGCTCGACCTGCGCAGCAGGATGGGCATGGTGCTGCAGGACACCTGGCTGTTCAACGGGACGATCCGCGAGAACATCGCGTACGGGCGTCCGGATGCGACGGAGGAGGAGATCCTGGATGCGGCCCGCGCCACATACGTGGACCGGTTCGTGCACTCGCTCCCCGACGGCTACGACACGGTGCTCGACGACGAGGGCGGCAACGTCTCCGCGGGCGAGAAGCAACTGCTGACCATCGCGCGGGCCTTCCTCGCCCGGCCGAGCGTGCTCATCCTGGACGAGGCGACCTCCTCGGTCGACACCCGCACGGAGGTGCTGGTGCAGAAGGCGATGGCGGCGCTCCGCAGCGACCGCACGTCGTTCGTGATCGCGCACCGGCTGTCGACGATCCGGGATGCGGACCTCATCCTGGTGATGGAGGCGGGCCGGATCGTGGAGCAGGGCACGCACAACGAGCTGCTGGCCGCCGGTGGCGCGTACTACACGCTGTACAACGCGCAGTTCGCCGCCCCGGTCTCCGACGAGGCCTGACCGCCGCAGCCATCGAGCCGGGACTTGTGTACGCGCGCCGCGGCGTGTCGCGTGCATAAGTCCCGGCTCGATTGTTTGGGGGCCGGGTTGGGGCGGGTCAGTGTCCGGTGAGGGGAGCCATCAGGCGGGCGGCGATCGAGGGGCGGCCGGTGACGCGCTCCTCGAGGTCGGCCAGCTCGGTGCCGACGAGGCCGGCGTTCGCACCGGCGAAGCGGAGCGGCTCCGGCTCCCACTGCGGGGAGCGGTGGCCGACCCACGGCAGTGCCGTGAGCGCGGTGCGGCGGCCGCCGAGGAGGTCGGCGACCGTGCGGCCCGCGAGGTTCGTGGTGCTGAGGCCGTCACCGACGTAGCCGCCCGCCCAGGCTTCCCGCGCATCCGGATCGTGGCCGACGCTCGCGTGCCAGTCGCGGGGGACGCCGAGCGGGCCGCCCCAGTGGTGGGTAATGCGCGCGCCGGCCGCATCCGGGAACAGGTCGAACAGCGCGCGGGTGAGGTGCTCGCGCACGCGGGGTGCGCGGTCGTACTCGGGCAGGATCGTGCTGCCGAGGTGATAGCGGGCGCCGCGTCCACCGAACGCGAAGCGGTTGTCGGCCGTGCGCTGGCCGTAGATGATGAGGTGGCGGAAGTCGGCGAAGGTCTGGCCGTGCTGGATGCCGATGCTGTCCCAGACCTCGTCGGGCAGCGGCTCGGTGGCGATCATCAGCGAATACAGCGGCAGGATGCGCCTGCCCACCTGGGGCAGCTGCGAACCGTAGCCCTCCGTGGCGTTCACCACGGTCCCGGCACGGACGGTGCGGACCAGGCCGCCGGACACTGCGGTGACCACGCCGTCCGACCAGGACAGCACCTCCGTCTGCTCCGCGATGGTCGCCCCGCGCGCCTCGACGACGCGCGCCAGGCCGCGCACCAGCTTGGCCGGGTGGATGCGCGCGCAATCCGGCGTGAACGTCGCCGCCACGGCATCCCGCGCCCCGAACCGGTCGGTCACCGTGTCCGTGCCGAGGATGGAGACCGTGTCGACGCCGAACTCCTTCGCCTCCGCGTATTCGGCGCGGGCGGCGGCGAGCTGCACGCGCGAGCGGGCGAACGTGACGGTGCCGCCGCGCACGTAGTCGCAGTCGATGCCCTCGGCGGAGACGACGCGGCCGACCTCGCCGACGGTGTCGATCATCGCGCGGCGCTGGGCGACGGCCGCGGCCAGTCCGTAGCGCGCACGCAGCGCGGACGCCGACCACGGGAACAGGGCGGAGCACCAGCCGCCGTTGCGACCGGAGGCGCCGAAGCCGGCGACCTCCTTCTCGAGCAGCACGATGCGCAGTGAGGGGTCGGCCTCCTGCAGGTAGTACGCGGTCCACAGGCCGGTGAGCCCGGCGCCGACGATCGCGACATCCGCATCCACGTCGTCGCCCAGCCCCGCGCGTGGCCGGAAGCCGTCCTCCGCCTCACTGATCGACTCGAACCAGAATCCGACCCGTTCGTAGCTCACGCGCATCCCTCTCGTCTCGCCAAAAGATCGAGTCCGGACTTATGCACGCGACACGCCGTGAAACGCGTGCACAAGTCCGGACTCGATTGTGTGTGTGGTGGGTGGTTACAGGTGGTTCTCGGCCTCGGTGAGGACGGACTCGAGGATCTGGCGGATCTCGGTGAACTCGGCAGGGCCGATGGTCAGCGGCGGTGCGAGCTGGACGACGGGGTCGCCGCGGTCGTCCGCGCGGCAGTACAGCCCGGCCTCGAACAGCGCCTTCGACAGGAAGCCGCGCAGCAGGCGCTCGGACTCGTCGTCGTCGAACGTCTCCTTGGTTGTCTTGTCCTTGACCAGCTCGATGCCGAAGAAGTAGCCGTCGCCGCGCACGTCGCCGACGATCGGCAGCGCGAGCAGCTTCTCCAGCTCCGCGCGGAACAGCGGCGAGTTCTCGCGGACGCGCTCGTTGAGCCCCTCCTCCTCGAAGATGTCCAGGTTCTCCATCGCGACAGCGGCGGAGACCGGGTGGCCGCCGAACGTGTAGCCGTGGTAGAACGACGTGTTCCCGTGCTTGAACGGTTCGTACAGCTTGTCGCTGATGATCGTCGCGCCGATGGGGGAGTACCCGCTGGTCATCGCCTTGGCGCAGGTGATCATGTCCGGGACGTAGCCGTACTCGTCGCACGCGAACATGTGGCCGATGCGGCCGAAGGCACAGATGACCTCGTCGCTGACCATGAGCACGTCGTACTTGTCGCAGATCTCCCGCACGCGCTGGAAGTATCCGGGAGGCGGAGGGAAGCATCCACCCGAGTTCTGCACCGGCTCGAGGAAGATCGCCGCGACGGTCTCCGGACCCTCGAACTGGATCATCTCCTCGATGCGGTTCGCCGCCCACACGCCGAACTGCTCGATGTCGTCCGTCGGAGCGCCCATCTCGCCCGCGCGGTAGAAGTTGGTGTTCGGGACGCGGAAACCACCGGGCGTCAACGGCTCGAACATCTCCTTCATGGCCGGGATGCCCGTGATGGCCAGAGCGCCCTGTGGCGTGCCGTGGTACGCGACGGCGCGGGACAGCACCTTGTGCTTGGTGGGGCGGCCCTGCAGCTTCCAGTAGTACTTGGCGAGCTTGAACGCGGTCTCCACCGCCTCGCCTCCACCGGTGGAGAAGAACACCCGGTTGAGGTCGCCCGGCGCGTAGTGCGCGAGCCGGTCCGCCAGCTCGATGGCGTTCGGATGCGCATACGACCAGATCGGGAAGAACGCGAGCTCTTCCGCCTGCTTGGCGGCAGCGGCGGCGAGGCGCTTGCGTCCGTGACCGGCGTTGACCACGAACAGCCCGGAGAGGCCGTCGATGTACTTCCTGCCGCGGGAGTCGAAGATGTGGTGGCCCTCGCCGCGGGTGATGATGGGGACGCCGTGGCCGTCCTCCATCACCGACTGGCGCGCGAAGTGCATCCAGAGGTGGTCCTTCGCCTTGACCTGGAGGGCGTCCTCGTCTGCCGTCGAGATGGCGGGGTCTTCTGTGGTGATTGTCATCGTGTTCCCCAGTTGTAGAACTGCTTGTGGAGTTTGAGATAGACGAACGTCTCCGTCGAAAGCACGCCTTCGATCGTCCGGATCTCGGAATTGAGCATGGTGATGAGGTCGAGGTCGTTCTCGCAGACCACTTCGGCCAGGATGTCGAACGTCCCGGCCGTGAGGACCACGTAGTCGACGGACGGCATGGCGGCCAGCTTGTCCGCCACCGCCCTGGTGTCCCCGGTCACCCGCACGCCGATCATCGCCTGCCGGTAGAACCCGAGCTGCATCGGGTCGGTGACGGCGACGATCTGCATGACCCCCGACTCGGTCAGTTTCTGCACGCGCTGGCGCACCGCCGCCTCGCTGAGCCCGACGGCTTTGCCGATCTCCGCGTATGAGCGACGGCCGTCGACCTGCAGCTGCTCGATGATCGCCTTGGAGACGTCGTCGATCTGGACAGGCTTGGCGGCAGTGACTGCCCGAGGGGAACTCATGGAGCGATTCTGTCAGTGAGATGGTCGTCGGGCAAGCGAATCCGCACGAATCTGTGTCGTTTTCTATCGAAATCAGTAGACTTCCGGCATGACAACGCGAGAACTCCGCAATTTCGTCAACGGCGCTTTCTCCGAATCCCGGGCGACGGAGCGCATCCCGCTGATCGACCCCGCGACCGAAGAGGTCTACGCGACGGCACCGGTGTCGACAGCGGATGACGTCGCCGACGCGTACGCCGCGGCACGGGATGCGTTCGAGGTCTGGGGAGAGACGACGCCGGCCGAACGCCAGCTCGCGCTGTTCAGGATCGCCGACGCGATGGAGCAGAGGGCGGAGGAGTTCGCCGACGCCGAGTCCCAGGACACCGGCAAGCCCCGCGCCACGCTGGTCGACGACGAGATCCTGCTGTCCGTCGACCAGATCCGCTTCTTCGCGGGGGCGGCCCGCAACCTCGAAGGCCGGTCGGCCGGGGAGTACCTGAAAGACCACACCTCGTTCATCCGGCGCGAACCGATCGGCGTGGTCGGCCAGGTGACGCCGTGGAACTACCCGCTCAACATGGCGGTCTGGAAGTTCGCCCCGGCGCTCGCCGCGGGGAACACGACGGTGCTGAAGCCGTCGGACACGACGCCTCTGTCCACGCTGCTGCTCGCGGAGGTGGCCGCCGAGTTCCTGCCGGCCGGGGTGCTCAATGTGGTGACGGGGGACAGGACGACGGGCGCCGCGATGACGGCAGACCCCATCCCGCAGCTGATCTCGATCACCGGCTCGGTGCGGGCCGGGATGGAGGTGGCACGCGCCGCATCGTTCGACCTCAAGCGGGTGCACCTGGAGCTCGGCGGGAAGGCGCCGGTGATCGTGTTCGACGACGCGGACATCGCGCAGGCCGTGGAGGGCATCGTGGCCGCCGGCTACTTCAACGCCGGGCAGGACTGCACGGCGGCGACCCGCCTGCTGGTGCAGGAGGGCATCCACGACGAGTTCGTCTCAGCTCTCACCGCGTACGCGCGCGAGAACGCCCGGACGGGGGCTCCTCGTGAGGACGGCATCCTGTTCGGCCCGGTGAACAACGCCAATCAACTCGCCCAGGTGAGCGGATTCGTCGACCGGCTGCCCGACCACGCCACGGTCGAGCTCGGCGGCCACCGCCAGGGCGACACAGGCTACTTCTACGAGGCGACGATCGTCTCCGGCCTCCGCCAGGACGACGAGGCGGTGCAGAACGAGATCTTCGGGCCGGTGCAGACGGTCCAGAAGTTCACCGACGAGGCGGAGGCGCTGCGCTGGGCGAACGGCGTGCAATACGGTCTGGCCTCCTCGGTCTGGACGAAAGACCACGGCCGCGCGATGCGCTTCGCGAAGAACCTCGACTTCGGCTGCGTCTGGATCAACACGCACATCCCGATCGTGGCGGAGATGCCGCACGGCGGGTTCAAGCACTCCGGGTACGGCAAAGACCTCTCGATGTACGGGTTCGAGGACTACACGCGGGTGAAGCACGTGATGTCGTTCATCGGGTGAGTGATTACACTCGGATCAGCACGTTATGAGCCAGGTCGGCTCTCACCCCACCACCACGACATCCACGGGAGGAAACCTCGGTGTCTCCCGGATACGTGAGGTACGCCCCGGTCGCAGGGCCGTCGCGGTGGCTGCTGATCGCCGGGCGACGGTTCGTCGCCGCCGTCGAGAGCTCTGTCGCCGACTCGATCGTCGACACGGTGTGGTGGCTGGCCGACTCCGAGCTGGCGACCATCGAGTCGGTCGTCGGCGCGTTTCCGCTGGTGGGCCAGGATGCGGTGCGCTCGTTCGCTGTCGCCGAGCTGAGTGAGCCGAACGCCGCAGGCGAGGTGCTGGTGACGGCCGTCGTGCGCGGGACGGCCGCCATCGACGTCTTCTCCGTCGGCGGATCCCGGCGGTTCTCCGCCGCCGGGGTGCAGCCGTGGGTGCTCGCCGAGTTCCGTTCGGTGACCGGGCTGGTGATCGGCGGGGACGACCTGCCGACGGGTCCCGTCGCCCGGCTGAGCGTCGGGTCGCTTCCGGTCGGGCTCGGCGTCGTGGACGGCGAGCTGCTGACCTGGACGCTGTCGCCGATCGAGCGCGTCGAGCGAACGGCGCCGGGGAGATACGTGGGCGGAGCAGGCGACGCCGGCAGCGCCACTGCCAGCACGCCCAGCGCCGACGCCGACGACGACGCCCTCTTCGACGAGACCATCATCCGGGCCAGGCGCGGCGCCAGCATCTTCGCGCGCGAGGCCGAGCCGGAGCCCGCCCCCGCGGCCTCTGTCCCCGCCGGGCACGAACTGCCGGGTGCCGTGGACATCGAGCCGCCCTCCGACACGCCCGGACCGTTCGCGACGCCCATCACCGGCGATGCCGACGCGCAGACCCAGCCCGTCATCCTCCCTCCCGCACCGGCGCAATACGCGATCCGTCTCGCATCCGGTGAGGTGTTCGACCTCGATCTGCCCGTCCTGATCGGCAGGCGGCCGTCCGCTCCACGCATCGAGCAGGGGGCTCCTCCCCGCCTGGTCGCTGTCGCGTCGCCGGAGCACGAGGTGTCGTCGACCCACGTCAGGATCGAGCAGGAGGGGGACGCCGTGGTCGTCACCGACCTGCGTTCCACCAACGGCACCATCGTCACCGCAGCTGCGGGAACGGAGTCCCGGCTGCGGCCTGGACAGTCCGTCGTCGTGCTCGCGGGGGCCACCGTGGAGATCGGCGACGGTAATATCATCGAGATCACTGCCGTGGGCCAGCGCGCCGACGGCGACGCATCGGCCGAACCGACCAGAAGAGGACGCGAGTGACCCAGATCGGTCGCAGCAACAGACGCCACACCGTGGTCGTCCCCGGCGATTCCGACGCGCGGATCAGCCTTGCCTGGGCGGCGCTGAGCGACAAAGGCTACCGGCGCTCCGTCAACGAGGACAGCCTGCTCGCCCGCTCGCCGATCTTCTCCGTCGCCGACGGAATGGGCGGCCACACCGCGGGGGACTTCGCCAGCACCGCCGTTGTCACCCGGCTGGCCGAGCAGGTCTCCGTCGACTTCGTCGGCCAGGATGCGCTGACCAGCGCGCTCCGCTCCGCCGTCGACGACATGGGCCGCGGCGTCGGCCACACCGACCTCGGCACCGGGACGACCGTGACCGGCATCGCCCTCACGCTGGTCGACGGCTCGCCGTATTGGCTGGTCTTCAACATCGGCGACTCCCGCGTGTACAGCTATCACGACGGCACGCTCGAACAGGTCACCGTCGACCACTCGATCGTGCAGGAACTGCTCGACTCCGGCGCGATCACCCCGGCAGAGGCCGAGGTGCACCCGCACAGCAACGTGATCACCAGGGCCGTCGGCTTCAACGAAGACCCCGTTCCCGACTTCTTCTTCATCCCGATCGTCGCCGGTTCCCGGCTGCTGGTCTGCTCCGACGGGCTCACCAAGGAACTCACCGAGCACGGCATCCGGTATTTCCTCGGTGAGGGCGCCTCCCCGCTTGACGCGGCGCAGCAGCTGATGGATGCGGCACTCGGCAACGGCGGACGGGACAACGTCACCGTCGTGGTCGTCGACGTGCTCGCCACCCCGGAGAGCGGACCGCACGGCGACGGCGTGCCCCGGCGGGCCGCGCGCCGCCACTGACCGGCTCGCCGCATCCGGATGCTGGCCCCCGAGTTGGGGGTAGGTATCCTGTCCCCAGTCCGGGACCTGGCCCGATCCGCCCAGCAGGCCCTGCCTACAATTGGGGGACCGTTTTGTGCTTCAACCGACCCGGGAGGCGATATGGCCCGGCGATTGCCGTCACAGCCGCCTAATCTTCCCGGGTTCTCGTACGTTCGTGTGCTCGGCTCCGGCGGCTTCGCCGACGTGTTCCTGTACGAGCAGAACATGCCGCGCCGCCAGGTGGCGGTGAAGGTCATGCTCGCCGAAGTGGTCACCAGCCAGGTCAAGCAGATGTTCCAGGCGGAGGCCAATCTGATGGCCCAGCTGAGCACGCACCCGTCGATCCTCACCGTCTACCAGGCGGGCGTCTCCGCCGACGGCCGCCCGTACCTCGTGATGGAGCTGTGCTCGTCGGCGATCGGCCAGCGTTACCGGATGGACCCCCTCCCCGTCGCCGAGGCGCTGAGCATCGGCGTGCGGATCGCCAGCGCGGTCGAGACGGCGCACAGGGCCGGCGTGCTGCACCGGGACATCAAGCCGTCGAACATCCTGACCACCGCATACGGGCATCCGGTGCTGAGCGACTTCGGGATCGCCGCCACCCTGGGGGAAGCCGAGGTGACGGAGGCGATCGGGCTGTCCATCCCGTGGTCGGCGCCCGAGGTGCTGCTCGACGAGACCAGCGGCACGATCGCGAGCGAGATCTGGGCGCTCGGCGCGACCATATACTCGCTGCTCGCCGGCCGTTCGCCGTTCGAGGTGATCGGCAAGGAGAACACCTCCTCCGAGCTCATCTCGCGCATCACCAAGGGACGCCCGCAGCCGATCGGCCGCGTCGACGTTCCTCCGCGGCTGGAGCAGGTGCTGCAGAAGGCGATGTCGAAGAAGCCGTCGGCCAGGCAGCGCAGCGTGATCGAGTTCATCCGGGAGCTGCAGGCGGTGGAGACCGAGCTCGGCCTGCCGCAGACGCCGATCGAGGTCGCGATGGACGACTGGGCGCTGGCCACGGCGGAGGACCCGGAGGACAGGACCCGCGTGAAGGGCCTGGTCTCCGTCGACCCGTCCGCCGCGCGCAGACGGCGCAGGAACGCGTCGGCGGCGACCGTCATGCGCGCCCCGACGCGGACCGTGGTGCGCGAGAGCGCAGGAAGCATGCCGAGCAGCACGGCGCCTCCGCCCGCCCGGTGGTCGCGCGCACTGGTGCTCTCGCTGGTCGCCTGCGCGATCCTGGTGGTCGCGCTGGCCGTGACGGCGACGTTCGTGCTGGTGAAGGTGTCGTCGAGCGGGGAGATCCCGACGGTGCGCGACCTCTCCGGCCGGGTGTCGTCCGGGACCATCGTGTTCAGCTGGACCGACCCCGGCCTGCAGCCGGACGACACCTATCAGGTGGCGGTCGGGGACGAGCCGCCGAGCAGCCAGCACGCCACCGAGTTCCGGGTGGATGCGAAACCCGGCGAGACCGTGTGCGTCACCGTCACCGTCAACAGGGACGGCAAGACCGGCGCCCCCAGCGGCCAGAAGTGCGTTCAGAGAGCCGACAGCCCGTGATCGGTGCCTGGATCGCGGCGCACAAGTCGCTCGTGGCGACCGTGACGAGCAGCACGGCTGTCGTCGCGCTCGTGACGACGCTCGCCGTCGTCTCCGGCGGATACAGCGCCCAGCACTTGCAGCTCGGCGACGCGGCCGTCTGGGTGGCGAGCGGAGCGAAGAAGTCGCTCGGCAGGGCCAACACCGAGATCGACAAGCTGAACTCCGTGGTCACCGGCACGGGGGAGGCCATCGACGTCGTCCAGGACGGCTCGAACGTGCTGCTGCTCGACAAAGAGACGAACACCCTCGCCGTCGTCGACCCTGCCACCAGCGAGGCGGGCAAGTCCGTCGCGCTTCCCCCGCGCTCGCCGCGGGTCGACATCTCCGGCGACCACGTCTCGCTGCTCTCGCAGGCGACGGGGCAGCTCTGGCTGACGACGGTGCCGCAGCTCGATCAGTTCAACGCGGGCTCCGGCTCGACCATCGACCTCGGCGGACGGACCATCGCGGCGATGGATCCCGCCGGCGCGCTGTTCGCCTACCTGCCGGACACGAAGACGGTCACCAGGATCGACGTGACGGGCTCCGAGCCGACGACCACCTCGCAGAAGGTGCCGACGACGGGCGACGGAGCCGCGGCGGCGCTCACCATCGTCGGTGGCAAGTGGGCGCTCTTCGATCCGGATGCGCGTGCCGTCTACCTGGCGGGGAGGACCGTCGACCTCTCCGGCTTCCTCCGCACCGGCGACGACGCCGTCGTTCAGCAGCCGTCCGCCTCCGGGGACGCGGTGTGGATCGCGACCAACTCCGGACTCATCGAGGTGCCGCTCGACGGCACGAAGCCGTCCCGCGCGTTCGCGGACGCGTCCGGCGCGCCGGCGGCTCCCATCACCGTCGGCGACTGCACGTACGCCGCGTGGGCCGGAGGAGCCGCGTGGTCGACGTGCGACGCATCCGGTGCAGGAAAGGCCTCGACGCTCAGCGAGGTTCCCGGCGGAGCGGCGCTCGCCTTCCGCGCCAACACGGGCAGGGTCGTGCTGAACGACGCCAAGTCCGGCGTCTCCTGGGCCGTGCAGAGCGGCAACACGCGCATCGACAACTGGGACGAGCTCGTCGCCAAGAAGAACACCAAGGAACTCGTCGACCAGTCCAGGCAGGACACGACACCGCAGTACGAGAAGCAGCAGCAGCCTCCGGTCGCGGTCGACGACCAGTTCGGCGCGCGGCCGGGACGCGTGACACCGCTGCCGGTGCTGCTCAACGACTACGACCCGAACGGCGACGTGCTCACGATCGACTCGTTCACGGGCATCCCGGTCGAGCAGGGCACCCTCGAGCTGACCAACAGCAACCAGCAGCTGCAGATCACCCTGCCGGACACGGCGAGCGGCACGATCGCGTTCGACTACACCATCTCGGACGGCAGGGGAGGTACGGCGTCCGCCCACGTGGTGGTGAGCGTGCGCCTGCCCACCGAGAACTCCCCGCCGGTCTGCGCCAGGGCGGCGAAGGCCGTCGTACAGGCGGGAGGCCGGGTCACCAGCTCGGTGCTCAGCGAGTGCTACGACCCGGATGGCGACTCCTTCTTCCTCGCCGGGGCGAGCGTTCCCGGCCCGGACACCGTGACATTCACGCCGCAGGGTCAGGTCGCGTTCTCCGACCACGGCCAGGGCGGCGACCTCAAAGATGTGAGCCTGGTGGTGTCCGACGCCCTCGCCCAGGGGACGGGGACGCTCGCCGTCACCGTGCGCGCGCCCGGCCAGGTGCCGATCATCGCCGACCCGTTCGCCGTCCTCGCCTATCAGGGCCAGGAGGTGACGGTGCAGCCGCTCGCGCACGTGCGCGGCGGGAACGGCACCGTGCGGCTGAGCAACGTCCCGAGCAAGGCCGACGCGACGATCACGCCCGACTACCAGGGCGGCACGTTCCGCTTCGACTCCGACCAGGTCGGGACGCACAACATCGAGTACACGGTCTCCGACGGCGTCGTCACCTCCACCGGCACCGTCCGGATCGACGTGAAGGCCCCGCCCGGCGCCAAGACGGCGCCCATCGCGGTGCCGCACACCGCGTTCATCCGGGAGCAGACCACCCAGGACGTGGATGTGCTCTCCACCGACATCGACCCGTCCGGCGGCGTGCTGCTGGTCACCGGGGTCACCGCGCCGCCGCCGACCAGCGGCGTCCGCGTCGAGATCCTCGGCCAGCGCACGCTGCGCGTGACGCTCAACCGTCCGCTCGCCGGCCCGATGGACTTCCACTACCAGCTGAGCAACGGCCTCGCCGACGCGGTCGGCACGGTGACGGTCGTGCAGCTGCCGCCGTTGACCGTGCACCAGCCGCCGATCGCGGCGCCGGACTCCGTCTCGGTGCGCGTGGACGACGTGGTCGACATCCCGGTGCTCACCAACGACATCCAGCCGGACGGCGACAAGCTCACCCTCGACCCGACGCTGGCGACGCCGCTGCCGTCCGGCGCCGGCCTGCTCTTCGCGAGCGGCAGCCAGCTGCGCTACCTCGCGCCGTCGAAGCCGGGCAACTTCACGGCGGCGTACAAGGTGTTCGGCGAGGACGGCCAGTGGGCGACCGCCGAGGTCAACATCGCCGTCCGCGAACGCGACGAGGCCACGAACAACCCGCCCGTGCCGAAGACGGTGACGGCGCGCGTGCTCGCCGGCGACACGGTCCGCATCACGGTGCCGCTGTCCGGCATCGACCCCGACGGCGACTCCGTGCAGTTCATCGGGCAGGAGACGAACCCGCAGAAGGGCGCCGTGATCGCCTCCGGCGCGGACTGGATGGACTTCCAGGCCGGAGACTACGCGGCAGGCACCGACACGTTCAGCTACGCGGTGGTGGATGCGCTCGGCGCGCGGGCCACGGGGACGGTCAGGGTCGGCATCGCCCCGCGCGTCGACGGAGCGCGGAACCCCGTCGCGGTCGAGGACGACGTGACGACCCGGCCGGGCAAGACCCTGAACATCCAAGTGCTCGCCAATGACAGCGACCCGGACGGGAGCCCGTTGACGGTCACCAAGGTGTCGTCGCTCGATGGCAAGGCGAAGGCGAAGATCACCGACGACATCGTGGTCGTCACCGCGCCGAAGGCCGAAGGGACGTACGGCTTCCTCTACACGATCCAGAACCAGCGCGGCGGCACGAGCGAGAACTTCGTGCGCGTGACGGTCAGCGCGAACGCCCCTCCCGCGCGTCCGGTGGTCTCCGACACGTCGCTCGGCCTGTCGGACATCCTGGGCAAGGACAGGGTCAACGTCAACGTGCTGGCCAACGTGTTCTTCGCGGACGGGCCGGTCTCCTCGCTCAAGCTGCAACTGGTGCCCGGCTACGGCACCAGCGCCCAGGTGACGGCCAACAAGCGGATCAGGATCACGATCGGCGCCAAGAGCCAGATCATCCCGTTCAAGGTCACCAACCCGGACGACGAGTCGATCTCGGGCTACGGGTTCGTGCACATCCCCGGATACAACGACGCCCTTCCGCAGGTGAAGCGCGGCGCCCCCGACCTCACCGTGGTCAGCGAGAAGACGCTGACGATCCACCTCAACGACTACATCGTGGCCGTCGGCGGACGCAAAGTGCGGCTGACGGACGCGGCGACCGTGCGGGCGACGCACGCGAACGGCGACGACCTCGTCGTCAACAACGACACCCTGCAGTACACGAGCACGTCGCGCTACTTCGGGCCGGCATCCATCTCGTTCCAGGTGACGGACGGCACGTCCGCCGGCGACCCGAACGGCAACGTCGCCACCATCGTGCTGCCGATCCAGGTCACGGCGCGGCAGAACCAGCCCCCGGTGTTCACCGGGGCGCTGATCGACTTCGAGCCCGGGCAGACGAAGACGGTCGACCTCACGAAGCTCACCAGCTACCCGTATGCGAAAGACCAGAACGAGCTGGCCTTCAGCATCCAGGACCCGAAACCCGACGGCGTCTCCGTCTCGCTCGACGGGCGCAAGCTCACGATCGCGGTCGCCGCCGGCACCGCGAAGGGCGCGCATCCCTCGATCGCGATCGGGGTGCGGGATGCGGTCAACGCCGGGCAGCCAGGGCGCATCGACCTCAACGTGGTGCCGTCCACCAGGCCGCTGGCGAGTCCGCAGTCCGACACCGTGATCGCGCCCCGCGGCCAGACGACGAGCGTGGATGTGCTCGCCAACGACAAGGCGACCAACCCGTTCCCCGACAAGCCGCTCAGGGTCGTCGGCGTGCGCGGGCTGGGCAGCAGCGACCTGCCGAGCGGGGTCACCATCACGCCGAGCGCGGACAACTCGACTCTGAGCATCCAGGTGTCTGCGACGGCGGCGCCCGCCGACGCGACCGTGCAGTACGAGGTGGCGGATGCGACGGGCGACCCCGACAGGTACACCTGGGGAACGGTCACCGTGTCCGTGCAGGACAAGCCGGCCCCCGTCTCGAACGTGCAGATCACGGCGTTCGCCGACCGGTCGCTGACGGTGTCGTGGATCCCCGGCGCGTTCAACAACTCGCCGATCACCGGGTTCGAGGTGACCGTCGCGAACGCGGCGACGGGCCAGGTCTTCTCGACCACGCCGTGCGCGACGACCAGCTGCGCCGTCCAGACGCCGGGCAACGGCCCCGACAACGCCGTCACCATCGCCGTGCGGGCGAAGAACGCGCTCGGGCTGTCCGACCCGACCGCATACACAGAGCCGGTCTGGTCGGACGTGATCCCCGGAGCCCCGTCCGGGCTGTCGTCGCAGCCGCTCGACCACGGACTGCGGATCAGCTGGACCAAGCCGGCCGACGTGCCGGGCGCCAGCCCGATCAGCTCGTACGTGGTCACCCTCGGCGGACAGACCGCCTCGCTCGCCGTGCAGCGCGGCGACGCGGTCGGCACCCAGTACTCGCTCAACCTCGCGGACGGCAGCATCGCGAACGGCGCAGCCATCGGATACGCGGTGTCGTCCCGCAACGACTTCTACGCCGGGCGCACAAGCTGGAACCAGAGCCAGAGCAGCGGCGTGCCCGCCGGCGCTCCGCTCGTCACCGGCCCGGCGCCGACGGCGACGCCGAGCATGACGGACGGGTCGACGGCCACGCTGAGCTGGCCGACGGTGTTCAGCGACAACGGCAAAGCGATCACCCGCTACTACGCCGGTGTCTTCCAGGGCTCGGCGATGCCGAACTGCACGGTCACGGGTGTCGAGTCCGGCAACCCCGTGCTGCAGGTGGACCCCACCTCGTCGTCGTTCGTCTCGACGGCGGGCACGAGCACCACGTTCCGGGGGCTGCAGCCGAACACGAGCTACAACTTCGTGGTCTACGCGTACAACGGACAGGGATGCACGCGCAGCGCCTTCGCGACGGCCACCCCGCGGCAGGCACCGGGGGCTCCGACCGCCGTGAGCGTGTCCGGGCCGGCGTCCAGCTTCCCGGACCGCTACGACTTCCGGCTCGACGGCGTGACGTACCGCGCCGGCAGTGGGGCCAACCCGGTCGTCTCCTACCGGCTGACCGGCGCGGGCGTCAACGAGTCCGGCACGATTACGGGCACCTCGGGGCTGCTGTCTGGCGCGGGTGGCAACCATTACGGCATACCGCTCACCCTCACGATCACTCAGATCTGCGAGGGCTACCCCGACAACTCCCGACTGTGCAGCGATCCGGGCAGCCAGCTCAGCGTGCCGCTCGGGGTGGCCGTCGCCACCGACCTCGGCGGGATCCGGTTCACCACCACGCCGGTCCCGGACACCGACCCCGTGACGTACACCTACGCGTACACCTGGACGTCGTGGCCGACCGGCTCCTACGACTCGGTGACGTACAGCTGCGACGGCGGCGTCACCCAGACGCCGATGCCCGCCGTCGGTCAGACCGCATCCTGTGCCCCGGTGGACCCGAGCTTCCCGCTGGTCGTCTCCGTGACCGTCGGCGGCAGCACGTACACCCAGAGCTACGCGAGTTCTGCCGTGCCGCAAGGGTAGGAACGGCCATACTGAATGACAATGCCCGCAATGCAGACGAACCCCCACGGCACCGGCCGCGGCACCACCCAGAAGACGCTGAGAGGCCACGCATGACAATGACCCCCGAGCAGGCGACGTGGTTCTCCGGCGTCTTCGAGCGGCTGGTGTCGAACATCGACAGGGTGCTGCTCGGCAAGGCGCACATCATCCGGCTGTCCCTCACGGCGCTGTTCAGCGAAGGGCACCTGCTGCTGGAGGACTTCCCCGGCACGGGCAAGACGTCGCTGGCGCGCGCCATCGCGCAGAGCGTCCGCGGCACGAGCAACCGGGTGCAGTTCACCCCCGACCTGCTGCCGGGCGACATCACCGGCGTCAACATCTTCGACCAGCGCACCGGCGCGTTCGAGTTCCACCGCGGCCCGGTGTTCGCGAACATCGTGCTCGCCGACGAGATCAACAGGGCGAGTCCCAAGACCCAGTCGGCGTTGCTCGAAGTGATGGAGGAGGAGCAGGTCACGGTCGACGGCGTCCGCCACCAGGTCGGCGCCCCGTTCATGGTCATCGCCACGCAGAACCCGATCGAGCAGGCGGGCACGTACCGGCTTCCGGAGGCGCAGCTCGACCGGTTCCTGATGAAGGCGTCGATCGGCTACCCGGACCACGAGGCGACCCTGCGCATCCTGGAGGGGTCGGAGCACCGGGCGCACGAGATCGTCGTGCCGGAGGTCATCTCGGCGGCCACGGTGGTGGAGATGGCGGGCATGGCGCGCACGGTGCACGTCGACGCCACGATCAACGACTACGTCTCCCGGCTGGTGGATGCGACGCGCACGGCCGACGAGATCCGTCTCGGCGTCAGCGTGCGCGGCGCCCTCGCGCTCGTGCGCGCGTCCAAGACGCTCGCTGCGTCGGCCGGCCGGTACTACGTGACGCCCGACGACGTGAAGGCGCTGGCGGAGCCGGTGCTCGCCCACCGCCTCGTGCTCGACCCCGAGGCCGAGTTCGAGGGTGTGACAGCGTCGAGCGTCGTCGCCCAGATCCTGATCGAGACGCCGCCGCCCGGGGATCGGGTCGCCGTGTGAGCACCACCGTCAGTCGCACCCAGGCGGAGCTCACCAACGCCAGGGCGAGGATCGTCGGCACCAGGGACGGATTCCTGGCCGACGTGATCGTGCTGGTCGTGCGGTCGACCTCTGCCGCCTGGCGGGCGGTCTCCGGGGTGGCGCGCAGGATCGGCTCGGTGGTCACGCCGCTCGGCTGGGCTCTCGCCGTCGTCGCGATCCTCGGGCTGACGTCCGGCTACGTCTACGGCTGGCTGGAGGCGGTGGTGGTCGGCTGGTCGGCCGTCGCCCTGCTGGTGGTGGCCTCCGGCTACCTGGCGGGGCGAAACGCGTACCGGGTGCAGCTGGCCCTGCCGTCGAACCGCGTCGTGGTGGGGGAGAAGGCGCCCGGCGAGGTGATCGTGCGGAACCCCGTGCGCCGCAGGCTCCCCGGTGTGCGGGTCGAGGTGCCGGTCGGGCACGGCCTCGCCGAGTTCGCCGCTCCGTCGCTGGCCGGAGGCGAGGAGCACTCCGACGTCTTCCTGGTGCCGACCACGCGCAGAGGCATCGTGCCGATCGGCCCCGTGCGCACGGTGCGCGCCGACCCGGTGGGCGTCGTGCGGCGCGAGATGGTGTGGGCGGAGTCGCTCGACCTGTTCGTGCATCCGCGGACCATCGCCATCCCGAGCATGAGCACAGGGTTCGTGCGCGACCTGGAAGGCGCCCCGACGCGCGACCTGACCGCGAGCGACATCGCGTTCCACGCGCTGCGCGAGTACGTTCCGGGCGACGAGCGCAGGAACATCCACTGGAAGTCGACGGCGAAGACCGGCAGCTACATGGTGCGGCAGTTCGAGGAGACCAGGCGCAGCCACCTGCTGGTCGCCCTCAGCCTGTCGAGCTCCGACTACGGCAACGACGAGGAGTTCGAGCTGGCGGTGAGCGCCGCCGGTTCGCTCGGCGTGCGCGCCATGCTCGACTCGCGCACCGTATCCGTGGTCGCGAGCGCACGCACGCCGGACTTCGCGAAGAAGATCGTGCACACCGTCCGGCGCCTCAGCGTCGTGAACAGGGGCAGGCTGCTCGACGACCTCGCCAGTGTCGAGCTGGCGCCGACGGCACTCCGGCTGCCGGAGCTCGCGCAGATCGCGGCGGAGGAATCGACGGGCATCTCCGTCGCGTTCCTCGTCTGCGGCTCGACCGTGACCGCTACGCAGCTGCGCGCCTCCGCATCGCACTTCCCGCTCGGCGTCGACGTGGTCGCCGTGGTCTGCGACGAGGGCGCGGTGCCCGCCCTGCGCAGGGTGTCCGACCTCAGCGTGCTCACCATCGGCTACCTGGAAGACCTGCAGAAGAGCCTGGCGAAACGGCTGGCGACCTGATGGCAGCGCAGCAGAAGACGAAGCGCACGACCGTCTCCGCCGTGGATGCGCGGAAGCGGCTGGCGGGCGCCGCCGTCGACACCACGTTCGCGATCGTCGCCACCGGGCTGGCCGCCGCGGCCTTCTGGCCGGTGTACCAGTCGTCCGCCTTCGCCGTGATGCTCGGCGTGACCCTCTTGGTCGGGGCCGCCATCGCCGTGCTCGGCGCGGTGTTCCGCTGGCCGAGCATCGTCGTCGCTCCGCTCGTCGTACTGGTGTACCTCGGCCTCGGCACCCAGCTGGCGGTGCCGGGGGAGACGACGGCGCGCGGCCTGCTGCCCACCGCGCAGGGCTTCGGCGACCTGGTGCGCGCCACCTGGCTCAGCTGGAAGCAGCTCGTCACGATCTCGCTGCCGGTCGGCTCGTACCAGGCGCTGCTCGTCCCCGCGTTCATCCTGACCCTCGTCGCCGTCGTGGCGACGGTATCGACAGCGCTGCGCTCCAGACGAGGAGAGCTGGCCGCCATCCCGCCCATCCTCCTGATGCTCGCAGGCATCCTGCTCGGCTCCGGCACCTCCGCCGTCCCGCTCTGGCTGGCGCTGACCCTGTTCGCGGTGCTGCTCGGCTGGATGATCCGGTTCCGGCTGCGCAGACGGGCGGCGTCCGTGCGCAGCCTCACCGAGCAGAGCGGCGTCATCGTCGAGTCGGCCCGCGACAGGAGGAGGACCGTCGGCCGCACCCTCGTCGGCGCGGCCGTCATCGTGGCCATCGCCTGCGTCGCCGGCACCGCCGCCGCCGTGCTCGCCCCGCCGGACCGCGAGCGCCAGGTGGTGCGCACCGCCGTCGAGCAGCCGTTCGACCCCCGCTCGTACCCGACGCCGCTGAGCGGCTTCCGCTCCTACCTCGAACCGGCCAAGGCCGACCAGCCGATGCTCACCGTCGACGGGCTCCCGTCCGACCGCCGGCTGCGCATCGCGACGCTCGACACCTACGACGGAGTGACGTACTCGGTCGGCACCGACGCGGTGACCAGCGCATCCGGATCGTTCACCCGCGTGCCGTACCGGATGGACCAGAACGGCGTCACCGGAACGCGCGACACCATCGCGGTGACCGTGCGCGACTACCGCGGCCCCTGGGTTCCCGGCAGCGGCCAGCTGCAGCAGATCACCTTCCACGGCTCGAACGCGCCGACGCTCTCCGGCGCGTTCTTCTATAACGACGTCACCGGCACCGGCGCCGTCACCCGCAGCCTCGCATCCGGCGACAGCTACACGATGGATGCGGTGGTCAAGCCCGAGGTCACCGCCGCCGGCCTCACGAAGGCGGAGCCGGGCAGCGCCGTGGTCCCGAAACCGGCGATCATCCCGGACGAGCTGTCGCAGACGCTGCAGAAGTACACCGCCGGGGTGACCGGCGCCGGCGCGAAGCTCGCAGCCGCGCTCGATGGGCTCGCGGCCGACGGGTACATCAGCCACGGCATCGGACCGGACGAGCCGCCGAGCAGGTCGGGGCACGGAGCAGACCGCATCACGGAGCTGCTGACCGACATCCCGATGCTGGGCGACCAGGAGCAGTACGCCGTGACCGCTGCCCTGATGGCGAGGCAGCTGGGCTTCCCGGCCCGCGTCGTCGTCGGATTCGTCGCTCCGAAGGACCAGGCGAGCTCGGCGAGCGTCACCCTCACCGGCTCGGACATCTCGGCGTGGATCGAAGTGCAGACGGCGGACGGCTGGGTCACGGTCGACCCGACCCCGCCGCTGCGGCCCGTTCCGCCGAAGCAGCCGGACCAGCCGACGCAGATCACGCGCCCGCAGACCAACGTGCAGCCTCCCGTCGACGACACACCCGCGCAGCGCGACGACCCGCCGCAGGCGCAGGTCGACAAGAGCAACACCCCGCAGCCCAACCCGCTCCTGGATGCGATCCTCACGGTGCTCACCATCCTCGGCTGGGTGGTGCTCGGCCTGGCGATCCTCTCCGCGCCGTTCCTCGCCGTCCTCGCCGCGAAGTGGCGGCGCAGGGCGCTGCGCAGGCGGGCGCCGACCTCGGTGGAGCGCATCGCGGGAGGGTGGCGCGAATTCGCGGACACCGCGGTCGACCACGGCTACGACCCGCCGCCCGCTGCGACCAGGAAGGAGTTCGCCGGCACCATCGGCGGCTCCCGGGCGAGCGCCCTGGCGGCGGTCGCCGACCGGGCGGTGTTCAGCCCGATCGCCCCCACCGAGGAGGAGGCGGACACGGTCTGGAAGGCCGTCGACGAACTGCGCGGCCAGCTCGGCAAGCGCGACACACGGTGGAAGCGCCTGCTGGCGGCGGTTTCGCTCCGCTCGCTCGGCTACCGTGGGTGGAAGGGCAACGGAAGGAAAGGCAGACGATGAACTGTCGGGTGTGTGGCAGCGAATTGTCGGACGGAACCCTGTTCTGCGGCAACTGCGGAAGCTCGGTGACGGCGGCGCGCGTTCGGCCGCCTGCCGTCGCGGACTCCCGGCCCTCCGACACCTCCATCGTGGAGCGGCTGCCCAAGCCGGCGGTCGCCGGACGGTTCCCGGGAGCGGAGCCCCTGGACGACGCGCCGATCCTGGTCGAAGACCTCGACGCCGCGCCCCCGGTCGAGGAGGCACAGGTGACGTACACGCTCAGCTTCTCCACCGGACCGAGCGTCGAGGTGTCGGGCACCGGCCTGATCGGCCGCCGCCCGATCACGCAGCCGGGGGAGCAGGTCGACCAGCTGATCACCGTCGACGACCCGGCCAGGAGCGTCTCGAAGACGCACCTCGAGTTCGGCATCGAGGCGGGGGAGCTGTGGATCTGCGACCGGTACTCCGGGAACGGGACGGTCGCGCATCCACTCGGCGGCGTCGCCCGCCTCTGCGAGGCAGGACGACGCTACCGGGTGACCCGCGGCACCCGCGTGGAGATCGGCGACCAGTGGTTCGACGTCAGCTGAGCTGACGCCGCAGCGCCCCGCCGGGATGCGCGGCTAGGCGAGCGCGTCGGCGACCGTCCCGGAGGTGAGGCCGTGGGCCTCTGCCACGGCGGAGTTGGTCACCGTGCCTGCGTGCACGTTCAGGCCGAGCGCGAGGGAGGCGTCAGCAGACAGCGCCTCGCGCCAGCCGCGGTTGGCGATGGCGCGCGCGTACGGCAGCGTCGCGTTGGTCAGCGCGTACGTCGAGGTGTGCGGCACCGCGCCCGGCATGTTCGCGACGCAGTAGAACAGCGACTGGTGCACTGTGAACGTCGGGTCGGCATGGGTGGTCGGGTGGGAATCCGCGAAGCAGCCGCCCTGGTCGACGGCGATGTCGACGAGCACGCTCCCCGGCTTCATCCTGGACACCAGCTCGTTGCTCACCAGCTTCGGCGCCTTCGCGCCGGGAACGAGCACGGAGCCGATGACGAGGTCCGAGGCGACGACCGCCTTCTCGATCTCGAAGCTGTTCGAGGCGATGGTCTTGATGCGTCCCGCGTAGAGCGCATCCAGTTCGCGCAGGCGGGCGATGTTGGTGTCGAGCACCGTCACCTCCGCGCCGAGGCCGACGGCCACCGAGGTCGCGTTCGTGCCCGCGACGCCGCCGCCGAGCACCGTGACGACGGCCGGGTGCGTGCCGGGAACGCCGGGGACCAGGAGGCCGGGACCGCCGTTCGGCTTGAGCATCGTGTTCGCGCCGACGATCGGGGCGAGGCGTCCGGCCACCTCGCTCATCGGGGCGAGCAGGGGGAGCGCGCGGGACGGCAGCTGCACGGTCTCGTACGCGATGGCGGTGACGCCGGAGTCGATGAGCGCGCGGGTGAGGTTCTCCTCCGCGGCGAGGTGCAGGTAGGTGAACAGCACGAGGCCGGCACGGAAGTGCTGGTACTCGCTCTCGATCGGCTCCTTGACCTTGAGCACCAGGTCCGCGATCTGCCAGGTGGATACGGCGTCCGGCAGGATCGTGGCGCCCGCCGAGGCGTAGAGCTCGTCGGGGATGGAGGAACCGACACCTGCCTCGGTCTCGACGTAGACCTCGTGCCCGTTCGCGACGAGGTCGTGCACGCCGGCCGGGGTGATCGCCACCCGGAACTCGTTGTTCTTGATTTCGCGGGGGATCGCGACCTTCATGGGGCTCCTTACACGTCGACGTGGTGGTTCGATGATCACCCTAGCCCGAACACAACGACGATTTCGACTGTCCCTTGGTCGTATTTGTGCTGATTTCGTGAATTCGCAGGGGAGAGGGCGCGGATTCCGCCAGCGGGCCTCCCTCGGAAGGGGCTGCACAACGGTTTCCCCGTCGAAAACGACGATCCGAAACGGATTTCGTGAAGATTGTGTTTCGGAATGGACGTTTTCCCCATTGGATGATGCGCACAGCACCGGCCATGTGCCAGTATCGACCCACCGCACGGGCACATCGAAGTGCCGGCGGGTTGTTGTGCGTGATCGTGTTCGACCCCGAAGGAGCACCACTCGTGAATTCCAGGCAGCTTCCGCAAGACCCGATGATCCAGAAACTGGTGGAATCCGCCAGGCGTTCTCAGATGACACGCCGCGGGCTCCTCGCCGGTGCAGGCGCCAGCGCTGCGGCGCTCGCCCTGGCCGCTTGCTCCACCGGCGGAGCGTCGAGCAAGCCGACCGCGGCCAAGGACGTGTCGTCGTCGGACAAGACGCTGACCTGGGCCAACTGGCAGGCATACCTCGACCAGGACGACAACGGCAAGTACCCGACGCTCATGGCGTTCGAGAAGCAGACCGGCATCACGGTCAAATACGACGTGGCCGTCGACGACAACAACACCTACTACGCCAAGGTGAAGGACCAGCTCGCCCTCGGCAAGGACATCGGGGCCGACACCGTCTGCCTCACCGACTGGATGGTCGCCCGCCTCATCCGGTTCGGCTACGTGCAGACCTTCGACGAGTCGGCCATCCCGAACAAGAAGAACCTGTCGCCGTCGCTCCAGGATGCCGACTTCGACCCCGGACGCAAGAAGTCCCTGCCCTGGCAGAGCGGTTTCGCCGGCATCTGCTGGAACAAGTCCAAGCTGCCGAACGGCCTCAAGTCGGTCGACGACCTGTGGAAGCCCGAGCTCAAGGGCAAGGTCGGCGTGCTGAGCGAGATGCGCGACACGATGGGGCTGCTCATGCTGCAGCAGGGCGTCGACATCTCGAAGAAATTCAGCGACGACGACTTCAACAAGGCCATCGACAAACTGACCAAGGAGGTCAGCGACGGGCAGATCCGCAACATCAAGGGCAACTCGTACCTCAACGACCTCAAGAGCGGGGACACCCTCGCCGCGATCTGCTGGTCGGGCGACATCACCCAGCTGAACGCCGAGGCCGGAGACAATTGGGAGTTCATCCTGCCGGAGGCGGGCGGCACCCTGTGGAGCGACAACTTCGTCATCCCGATCGGCTCGCCGCGCAAGGCGAACGCCGAGAAGCTGATCGACTACTACTACCAGCCGGAGGTCGCAGCAGAGGTGGCCGCCTGGGTGAACTACATCACCCCGGTGGTCGGTGCGAAGGAGGCCGCGGTCAAGATCGACCCGGAGCTCGCAGACAACCAGCTGATCTTCCCGGACGACACCACCCTCTCGAACGCGCACATCTTCCGCACCCTCACCCCGGCGGAGGAGCAGAAGTACCAGGCGGCGTTCCAGAAGGTCATCCTGGGCGCCTGATGGCACGCGGAGCATTCGCCGAGTCCGGCGCCGACCTGCAGCTGGTCGGGATCAAGAAGCGCTTCCCGGGGTTCACGGCGATCGAGAACCTCGACCTCACCATCCCGGCCGGTTCGTTCTTCGCCCTGCTCGGGCCGAGTGGATGCGGGAAGACCACCACCCTGCGCCTCGTCGCCGGGCTCGAAGAGCCGACGGAGGGCCAGATCCTCATCGGCGGCAAGGACGTCACCAAGACCAAGCCGTTCCAGCGCCCGGTCAACACGGTGTTCCAGAGCTACGCGCTCTTCCCGCACATGACCATCCTGGAGAACGTGGCGTTCGGGCTGCGCCGCCGCAAGATCGGCGACCCTGTACAGAAGGCGCACGAGGCGCTGCGCCTGGTGGAGCTCGACCACCTCGCCTCCCGGCGGCCCGCCCAGCTGTCCGGCGGTCAGCAGCAGCGCGTCGCCCTGGCCCGCGCCGTCGTCAACCGGCCCGCCCTGCTGCTGCTCGACGAGCCGCTCGGCGCGCTCGACCTCAAGCTGCGCCGTCAGATGCAGCTGGAGCTGAAGTCGATCCAGAACGAGGTCGGCCTCACCTTCGTGCACGTCACGCACGACCAGGAGGAGGCCATGACGATGGCCGACACCGTCGCCGTGATGAACAAGGGCGAGATCGAGCAGATGGGCGCACCCGCTGTGCTCTACGAGCTTCCGGCCACGGTGTTCGTGGCGAACTTCCTCGGCCAGTCCAACCTGTTCGTCGGCCCGATCCTGGACGGGGGAGGAGACGTGCTCGGCGTGGATGTGGCCGGGCAGCGCATCCAGGTTCCCCGGTCGCGCGCTCAGCGGCACACCGGAACGGTCACGGTGGGCGTCCGGCCGGAGAAACTGTCGCTGTTCTCCGACCCGTCCGCGATCCCCGGCGGCTCGAACATCCTGGGTCCAGGCCGGGTGATCGACGTGTCGTTCAGCGGTGTGAGCACGCAGTACCTGGTGCAGGTGCCCGGAGCAGGCTCGATCGTCGTGTTCGCGCAGAACCTGTCGAGCGGTCCCGTCGCCACCCTCGGCGGCGAGGTGTGGATCGCGTGGGACCCGTCGCACACCTTCGTGCTCGCCGACGAACCACCGGCGGACGGCCGGTTCGCCGACGACTCCGACACCCAGATGATCGCGACGCAGGCCAAGGAGCGCATGCTGACGGAGCTCGAGGAGGCCTGATGGCGCTCGCCACGTTCTCGTCGGCCGCACCGCCGACGGCGCAGGACCAGGAGCCGCCGCAGCGGCGCAGGAGCGGCATCGCGCTCGTGCTGCTGCTTCCGGGCATCCTGTACCTGGTGCTGTTCTTCCTCACGCCGCTGGTGTCGCTCATCATCACGTCGTTCCAGACTCCCGTGGTGGATGGGGACATCGGGCAGTACCAGGCCGCGTTCCAGTGGCAGAACTACACGGACGCGATCGCGGAGTACTGGCCGCAGATCATCCGGTCGTTCGTCTACGCGATCATCGCGACGGCCGCCGCTCTGGTGATCAGCTACCCGCTGGCGTACTTCATCGGCGTGAAGGTGCGGAAGTATCCGCTGCTGCAGAACCTCCTGATGACGCTCGTCATCGCACCGTTCTTCATCAGCTTCCTGCTCCGCACGCTCGCCTGGAAGCAGCTGCTGTCCGACGACTCCTGGTTCACCAGCTCGCTCAAGGCGCTGTCGATCCTGCCACCGGATGCGCACGTCACCGGCACGGCGTTCTCCGTCATCTTCGGTCTGACGTACAACTTCATCCCGTTCATGACGCTGCCGCTGTACTCGACGCTCGAACGACTGGATGTGCGCTACCTGGAGGCGGGAGCCGACCTGTACGCGAGTGCCTGGACGACGTTCCGCAAGGTCACCATCCCGCTGTCGATGCCCGGCATCGTCTCCGGCACGCTGCTGACCTTCATCCCGGCGGCCGGCGACTACATCAACGCGTCGCAGGACTTCCTCGGCGGCTCGGACACCTCGATGATCGGTAACGTCATCGAGACGAACTTCCTGGTGCTGCAGAACTACCCGACGGCCGCGGCCATGTCCGTGGTGCTGATGGCGGTCATCCTGGCGGTGGTCGGCGTCTATGTGAAGCGCAGCGGGACGGAGGATCTGCTGTGAAGGGCTTCAGATTCAAGGGCCTCGGCCTCGGCGTCTACGCGTTCCTCGCGCTGGCGTTCCTGCTCATCCCGATCGTCTACACGTTCATCTTCTCGTTCAACGACGCGCTCAAGAACAACATCGCCTGGCGCGGGTTCACCTTCCGCAACTGGACGAACGTCTGCGACGCCGCCGGCATCTGCGACGCGTTCATGGCGAGCATCATCATCGGCATCGTCGCCACCGTCATCGCGACGGTGCTCGGCACGATGATCGCCATCGCGCTGATGCGCTACCGCTTCCGGTTCCGGTCGCAGACAAGCCTGCTGCTGTTCCTGCCGATGGCGAGCCCGGAGGTCGTGCTCGGTGCCGGCCTCGCCGCGCAGTTCCTCAGCCTCAGCGTGAACAAGGGCTTCGGCACGATCATCATCGCCCACGTGATGTTCTGCATCAGCTTCGTGGTGGTCACGGTGAAGGCGCGCGTCGCGAGCCTGGACCCCGCGCTGGAGGAGGCGGGACGCGACCTGTACGGATCCCCGATCGCCGTGTTCTGGCGCATCACCTTCCCGCTGCTGCTCCCCGGCATCCTGTCGGCGGCGCTGCTGTCGTTCTCGCTCAGCTTCGACGACTTCATCATCACCAACTTCAACGCAGGTGCCGTGACGACGTTCCCGATGTACATCTACATCGCGGCGTCCCGCGGCATCCCCGCCCAGGCGAACGTGATCGCCTCCGCCGTGTTCATCATCACCATTCTCGTGGTGCTGATTACCCAGCTCACGGCGGCGGCACGAGCGAAACGGCTCGCCAGGAACGTGGGCTGACCGCTTCCGGTACCCGAGCCGAAGCACCCAGACCCCCAAAGGCGAGACGACCCGACAGCACCCAGCTGCCGGGTCGTCACGTCGTTCAGAACAGGGCGCCCGGGCCCCGCAGAACCCCGGATGCCGCTGCCCCGGCCAGGATCGCCGCCAGCACGGCGAGCGAGACGGCGAAGAACACGGCGTCCGTCGTGTCGAGCGGCACCGGCCGCCAGACGGTCCTCGGACTGCGGCCGAGTCCGCGCAGCTCCAGCGTGCCTGCCACCCGTTCTCCCCGGCGGATCGAGCCGACGAGCAGCGCGAATACGGCGGCGGCCAGCAGGCGCGGTCGCGCCCTGCGTCGTCCGGAGCGGCCGACCGGGCTGCGCACGAGCTGCGCCTGCCTGATCGTCGTCCATTCCGCTCCGAGGTCTTGGAGCATCCGGTATCCGGCGAGGATCGCGTACGTGACGCGCACGCTGAGCCCGGCGTGCTGGTGCAGGCTGTTCACCAGGGCGACGCCGTCCGTCGAGACGAGGAACGCGACGGCGAGCAGGCCGGTGAGCATGGTGCGTCCGGCGAGCGCGAGCCCGACCAGCACGCCCTCGGTCGTGACCCTGAGCATCCCGGCTTGCCAGAGCACATCGCCCGGCCGGGTGAGGACGTTCACCACGAAGACGCTGACGGCGAAGAGCAGGAACGGCGCGAGCGACCGGGCGAGCGCCGTCACCCGCATCCCGGTGCCGGCCACGACGGCGGCGAACGCCACCAGCAGGAGCACGGCGGGCGTGACGGGGTCGAGCACGAACATCACGGCGACGGACACCACCAGCATCAGTAGGAGCTTGACGCTCGGGTTTCGTCTGGCCAGCGGCGAGTCGGCCACCTCTCGCACGAACGACGCGGTCACGACGGCACCCGCGCCCGGTCGACGGCGGTGACCGCCGCGCGCAGCTGGGCGGCGGTGTCGCAGCGGGCGGCGAACCAGCGCAGCAGCCGGGAGGGATGCACGCCCGCCGCGTCGACCAGGTCCGGCCGGGCGAGGAGCCCGGGGAGGTCGCCGTCGTATGCGATGCCGCCGTCCGCCACGACCACGACGCGGTCGGCCAGAGCGGCGACGAGCCGGAGGTCGTGGCTGGCGAACACGACAGCGCGCCCGGCGTCCGCCGTGCGGCGCAGCACCTCGGCGACGGCGACGGTGTCCCTCCTGTCGAGACCGAAGGTCGGCTCGTCCGCCAGCAGCACGCCGCGGGCATGGGCGAGCATCGCCGCGAGGCTCAGGCGGCGCTTCTCCCCGCCGGACAGCTGGTGCGGGTGCCGCTGGGCGAGTGCGGTGAGGCGGTGCTCGGTGAGGATGCCCTGCACGTCCAGGCGTCGGATGCTCCGCGCAGCCAGGCCGTAGACCAGTTCGCGCTCGACCGTGCCGGCGACGAACTGGTGCTCTGGATTCTGGAAGACGAGCGCGGGACGGTCGCCCTCCACCCGTCCGGCGAGCGGCCGGAGCAGCCCGGCGAGCGTGCGCAGCACCGTCGACTTGCCCGCACCGTTGGCGCCCAGCACCGCGACCGTCTCCCCGGCGTGCACGGCGAGGTCGATGCGGGAGACCGCCGGGGCGCCGCGGCGGCCCGCCGTGACACCCACCGCCGTGAGCACCGCGTCGCCGAGCGGGCGCCCGGCCGTCTCCGCTTCCGCCTCTGCCCGCTCCGGGATGCACGAGGAGAGGAAGTCGTCGAACGTCCCGTCCTCCACGCGGCCCTCCCTGCCCGTGATGGCCTGCAGCTCGGTGTCGAGCGGCAGCCAGCAGCCGAGCGAATGCAGCCGCGCTGCGTTGGCGGAGAGGACGGCGTCGGTCGGTCCGTCCATCAGTACCGTCCCGTCGTCGCCGACCGCGACGGCCCGCTCCGGCAGCCCGGCCGTCCCCGCGTCGCCCGCGAACTCGTCCAGCCGGTGCTCGACCAGCACGACGGCCGGGCTTGTCTCGCGCACCGCGTCGTCGATCGCCTGCCGGACGGCGCGCACGCCGCGCGCATCCAGCATCGAGGTCGGCTCGTCGAGCAGCAGCACGGGCGGTTCGCCGACCACGGCGGCGGCCAGCGCCACCCGCTGCAGCTCGCCGCCGGACAGCTCCGCCGTCGAGCGCCCCTCGAGCGCCGCGGCCCCCGCCAGCCGGAGGGCGGAGCGCACCCTGCCGTCGATCTCGGAGGGAGGCACCGCCGCGTTCTCCAGGACCAGGGAGAGTTCGGCATCCACCTGGGGGAGGCACACGCCCGCAGCGGGATCCTGACCGACCATCCCGATGACGGGGGAGCGCTCCACCACGGTGCTCGCCTCCGTGACGCCGTCGCCGATCCGCACGGACCCGTCGAGCACGGCGTGGACGCTGTGCGGGATGCTCCCCGCCAGCACCTGCAGCAGCGTCGACTTGCCGGAGCCGGACGGCCCGAACACCAGCACGCGCTCACCGGCGGCGACCCGGAGGTCCACGCCGTTCAGCACGGGATGCTCCTGCCGCCGGTAGCGGACGGCGACGGCGTCGAGCGCGATCACCTGGCCGCCGCCGCGTCCCGTCCGATGGCGAAGTTGTCGACGGCGCCGGTGCGCTCCACCGCCCGCACCAGCACCTTCGCGAGCAGCCCGCCGATGATGGCGCCGGACAGCACCTGGATGATCAGCCTGGTCCAGAACAGGTCGGTGCCGTACCAGCCCGCCCGGAACGCCGAGTAGAAGAACACCGCACCGGCCCCGAGCGCGCCGGACAGCGTGTACCGCAGCCAGCCGAACCGCCGGTAGCGCCCGGCCGCGAACGGCAGCTCGCTGCCAGCACCCTGGATCGCGGCCGCGATCAGCAGCGTCGGCCCGACGGCCGAGCCGAGGAACACCACCTCGATCACGGAGGCGATCACCTCCGCCAGCACGCCGGCGAACGGCCGCCGCACGATCGCGATGGCGAGCGGCGCCACCAGCAGCCAGCCGCCGAGCAGCACGTGCTGCACCAGGTCGCCGAACGGTCCGGCCAGCGCGGACAGGGCGATCCAGCCCTGCACCAGCGCCCAGTAGAGAAAGCCGAAGACGACCCCGAGCACGACGACCAGCATCAGATCGCGCAGCGACCAGCCTCGCCGGACACCGGCGCTCATCGGGTCACGCTCGGGCTGTTGACGGAGATGGTGGCGTGCGTCGTCACGTGCGCGACGGCGCGGCCGACCGCCGCCCAGGTGCTGGCGATGGTGCCGACGATGTCTGCGAGGTCGCCGGAGAGCCTGGTGACGTAGTGGTCGCTGCCGACGTACGTGCCCTTCGCTTTCGCGTCGTCGATGGCCGCGTAGATGTCGCGCATGTGGTCGGCGGTGCGCTCAGGGGTGCCGTGGTCGTCGAGCGGGTAGAGCGCCCACTGGGCCAGCGCATCCACGCCGGTCTGCGGCACGTCCAGCGGGGCGTCCGAGAACACTGGGGGATGCTCCGGACGCTCGCAGGTGACCTCGCCCGGGCAGCCGCGGGAGAGCATCACGGTGGCGACGACATGGTGGCCGCCGGCGGAGGCGGCGGAGATCAGGGCGCTGAAGTAGCGCGCGATGTCCTGCTCGTGGCCGGTGACCCAGGTGCTGATCGGGTCGGTCTCGACCGTCAGCCCGGTGCTTGGCGTTGCGTCGAGAGCGCCGAGGATGACCTCGACGTAGTCGTCGCTCATCACCGAGAGGGTGATCCTGCCGCCGACGCCGAACGCGCGCGGCTCGATGGGTGGGGTGGGTGTTGCGTGCACTGTCGTGCCCTTCCTGTCGGAGGTGGGGCACGGGAAACACCGTCGCGGACGCGACGATATGCGAGAATTCAGCCTCCCTGCGCTGGCATGATCCAGATCAGGTTCGACGGTCGAAGCGTTCGACGCTTCCTCTCAGCCCGGTTCACCGGACTCCCGTGTTCGGGACCACCTTAGCGCGGTCCCGGACACGGGGCGTACGTCACGGGGCGTGCGTCACACGTACGACGCGCGGATCTCCCCGACCTGCTCGCCGCGGCCGTACACCGCGAGGTCGAGTCTCGGAGCGATGGCGTCGACCGCCTGGCGCTCGATCGCCCCGGCATCCGCCAGCAGCGACAGGGCGACGATGCTCGCCGCGCGCAGGCTGCCGTCGAGGATCTTGAGCGCGACGGTGGTGCCGTCGGGGGCGGCCATCACCATCACGCCCTCTGCGCCGAGCTTGGCGAAGACGCCGAGCTCGTCGATCACCAGGGTGTTGGCGCGTCCGGGGCCGTCGATCGCCCAGCCGTTCGCCAGCACCGCGTTCTTGAGCGTCGCCGCGTTGCGGTAGAGCGCGAACGGGGAGCCCTCCGATGCGGTGGCGATGCGCTGGATGCCGCGGGCGAGGGTGCTGAGGGCCATCGCGAACACCGGGGCTCCGCAGCCGTCGATGCCGGTCGCGACGACCTTGTCCCCTGTCAGCCGCTCGACCACATCCCGCACCTGCTGCTGCATGGGGTGCTGCGGGTCGAGGTAGCTCTCGGTGGGCCAGCCGTTGACCATGCAGGCCAGCAGCATGGCGGCGTGCTTGCCCGAGCAGTTCATGAACAGCGGCTGCTTGTGGTCGCCTGCCCGGATCGCGTCGTCGCGTGCCGCAGTGTCGAGCGGCCAGTCGTTCGGGCACTGCAGGGCGTCCTCGGTGAGCTGCGCCTGCGCGAGCAGGCCGCGCACGACGGACAGGTGGGCGGGCGTCCCTCCGTGGCTGGCCGTGGCGAGCACGGCCGCGGCGCCCTCCAGCGGGACCCCGGCGCCCATGACCGCGATGGCCTGGAACGGCTTCATGCTCGACCGGGGGAAGACGGGTGCGCTCGGTGCGCCGAGCGACCGGACGACGCTGCCGTCCGGTCCGAGCACGATGGCGGAGCCGACGTGCCGGGACTCGATGAAACCGCTGCGCTCGACGACCGCCAGCTCGACGGCCTCCTCGCCGGTGAAGACGGCGGGGCTCACAGGGCGGAGAAGGCGTCGTCGAGCACCTGGACGGCGTCGGCGATCAGTGCGTCGGAGACGGCCAGGCTGGGCAGGAAGCGCAGGACGTTCCCGTACGTTCCTGCCGACAGGACGAGCAGCCCATGCTGGGCCGCGTACGCCACGATGGCGGTGACGGCCTCAGGGTTCGGCTCCTTGCTGGTGGAGGCCGTGCCCGGCTGCACCAGCTCGATCGCCAGCATCGCGCCGATGCCGCGCACGTCGCCGATGATGTCGTACTTCTCCTGCAGGGCGAGCAGCGCCGGCTTGAGGGTGTTCTCGATGCGCTTGCCCTCGGCGAGCAGGTGGTTCTTCTCGATCGACTCGAACACCGCGACGGCGGCCGCGGCGGCGACCGGGTTGCCGCCGAAGGTGCCGCCGAGCCCGCCGGGCTGCGCGGAGTCCATGATCTCGGCGCGGCCGGTGACCGCCGCGAGGGGGAGACCGCCGGCGATGCCCTTGGCGCTCAGCACCAGGTCGGGCACGAGACCGAAGTGCTCGCTGGCGTAGTACGCACCCGTGCGCGCCATGCCGCTCTGGATCTCGTCGGCGATGAACACGACGCCGTTGGCCGTGCACCACTCCTGCAGGGCGGGCAGGTAGCCGTCCGCGGGCACCATGAAGCCACCCTCGCCCTGGATGGGCTCGACGACGAGGCAGGCGAGGTCGGATGCGCCGACGACCTTCTCGAGGTATGCGATGGTGCGCGCTGCCGCCTCCGCACCGCTGAGACCGTCGTGATACGGGTACGAGCTGGGGGCGTGGTAGACGTCGCCGGCGAACGGGCCGAAGCCGGTCGCATACGGCATCGCCTTGAAGTTCATCGCCATCGTGAGGTTGGTGCGCCCGTGGTACGCGTGGTCGAGCACAGCGACGGCACGGCGGCCGGTGTGCTTGCGGGCGATCTTGACACCGTTCTCCACGGCCTCGGCGCCCGAGTTGACGAGCACCGTCTTCTTGGCGTGGTCGCCCGGCGTGTGCGCGGCGAGCAGCTCGGCGACGCGCACGTACTCCTCGTACGGCGTGATGGTGAAGAGCGTGTGGATGACGTCCTGCAGCTGAGCGGCAGCAGCATCCACGACGGCCGTCTCGGTGTGGCCGACCGTCGTCACGCCGATGCCGGCGCCGAAGTCGACGAACTGGTTGCCGTCGACGTCGACCAGGATGGCGCCGTTCGCCTTGGCGATGTAGACGGGAAGGGTGGACGAGACGCCGGTGGGAACCACTGCCAGGCGTCGCTGGTGCAGCTCCTGGGACTTCGGGCCGGGTACGGCCGTGACGATTCGGCGTTCTTGCGCAACGCTGTAAACGGGCGCGCTGGTGCTCAGAGTGTCGGTCATGATGAGACGAGTTTAGCTCCGGTGGCAGAATCGGACCATGAGGCTCGAGCACAGCTACGCGATCGACATCGAATGGACCGGCAACCGCGGAACCGGGACGAGCGGCTACAAGGACTACGGGCGGGAGCACGTCGTCACGGCCGAGGGGAAGCACCCCATCGAGGGCTCGGCCGACCGCACGTTCTTCGGCGACCGCGACCGCTGGAACCCCGAGGAACTGCTGCTCGCGGCGCTCAGCCAGTGCCACATGCTCAGCTATCTTGCCGAGGCGGCACTGGCCGGGGTCGTCGTGGTGGGATACACGGATGCAGCGACCGGAGTGATGGAGCAGACCGGCAACGGGGGAGGCCACTTCACCAGCGCCACCCTGCGCCCCCGCGTCACGATCGCCGACCCTGCTCAGGCCGAGCTGGCCGCCTCCCTGCACGCCCCTGCCGCGGCCAAGTGCTTCATCGCGGCGTCGGTGAACTTCCCCGTCGCCCACGCCCCCGAACTCCTCACCCTCGCCTGAAAATCGAGTCCGAAGTTATTCACGCGACGCGCCGGTTGCGGGCGTGAACAACGTCGGACTCGATTGCTATGCGTGGCGGGTGCGGACGGAGGCCGGGCTCGGGGTGGGGGCGGACGCGCGCTCCTCCTCTGCCCAGCGGTGGATGGCGGCCGCCCAGCGGCCGTCGCGGGTGAGCGGTGGAGGCTGCTCGGTGCCGGAGTCGCGGCGGGTGCGGAGCAGTGCCTGTTCTCGTTCGCGCTCGCCGAGTTCGGCGATCGACGTCAGCCACAGTGTGAGCGGATGCATGATAACCACCTAACTTGTTTTGGTGGTTAGAGCATACAGTAACCGGTTATCGAGTTACAATGGTTACATGCGTACGAATGCAGTCGAGCTCGGTGCCGACCTCCTGGTCGACTTCCTCAACACCTACGACGTCGAAGACGGCGTCGACGCGATCGACGACGTCGCCGGATTCGCCGCCTGGGCGGAGGCGCGCGGCGTCGAGCCGGGCGACATGGAGGAGGCCAGGCGGGTGCGGGATGCGCTGCGCTCCGTGATCGACGGAGACGCAGCAGCCCTCCCGTCGGTCGAGCTGCAGACCACCTGCGGGGAGCGCGCCGTCGGCCTCACCGCCCGCACCGCGGCGCAGGCGGCGGTCGCGAGCTCGGTCATCCTGAGCATCCAGGGCAGGCTCGAACGCGTGAAGCTGTGCGGGGCGGACGACTGCCGCTGGGCGTTCTACGACAAGTCGCGCAACGGATCACGCACCTGGTGCAGCATGGGCGTCTGCGGCAACAGGCAGAAGGCGCGCACCTACCGCTCGAAGGCGACGGATGCGGAAGCCGACACCGACGCCGCTGACGCTACCGACGCTCGGGGTGGAACGCCCGCTTGACGCGCTCGACCGCGTTGGCCGGGGGAGCCTCGTTGTACCGCTCGGCCAGCTCCTGCCCCGTGAGCCCGTGGATGGCCGCCATGATCTCGTCCGTCGCCTGACGGCGAGCGCGACCAGACTCCGCCGACCCGTACGTGCTCACGTCGATCGGCTCGCCGAACTTCACCGTGAACTTCCGGATGCGCGGCACCTTCGAGCCCACCGGCTGCAACTCGTTCGTGCCGATCAGGCCCACCGGCACGACCAGTGCGCCCGTGGTGAGGGCGAGCCAGGCGACGCCCGTCCGCCCCTTGTACAGACGTCCGTCGAGCGAGCGCGTGCCCTCCGGGTACAGCGCGAACGCCGCTCCGGTGTCGATGATCCGCTTGGACTGGTCCAGCGCATCCTGAGCGGCCTGCCCTGCGCCGCGCTCGACGCCGACGGCTCCGATCGCCGTGAAGAACGTGCGGGACACCCAGCCCTTGAAACCGGTGCCCTCGAAGTAGTGCGACTTGGCGAGGAACTGCACGCGCCGCGGAGCCATCAGCGGGATGACGATGCTGTCGATGAACGACAGGTGGTTGCTCGCCAGGATGATCTTGCCGGTGCGCGGCACGTTCTTGCGGCCGATGATCGTCGGCCGGTAGAGCAGCCGGGCGACGGGCCCGATGACCGAGCGCCCGAGCAGGTAGACGAAACCGGGCTTCTTCACCTCGGTCGTCCCATCGTCGGGTGCGGTCTGTGTCACGGATACGAGCGTAGTCTCGGGTGTATTCCGGGAACGGAATGCGTGCGGCCTCACCCGCCGTCGAACGGCCGGACCGGTTCGCAGCCGAACCCGCCGGTGTAGATCAGGCAGGCCGGGACGAACCCGGCGAACCGCACAGCGAGGGGCGAGCCGAACCAGGCGTTGTACAGCCGGGAGAAGTTGAGGTTGCCGAACGTGGAGCACGCGCCGGCCGGTCCCGTCGGCTTCGCCAGCGTCTCGGCGTTCGGCTGGTACGGCGTGTAGTTGTAGAGGTTGGCCGTCGCCTGGTTGGCGATGGTCACCGTGCTCGTGCCGCAGGTGGCGTCCGGGTGGTACTGGATGCTGTTCTTGCCGATCCGGTATCGCCAGTCACCGGGATGCACGGTGTACTCCCGGAACTGCCACGCCGCCCGGTACACCTGGTTGAAGAACCCGAAGAACTTCGCGTCGCACTCCGCGGTGTCCGGGCACGCGTATCCCGTTGCCTTCTGGTATCCGGATGCGCTCGGCGCGGTGAGCAGCGACTGCTCCTTCTGCAGCAGCACGAGCAGCACCCGCGGGCTGATCGTGCACGCGGCGGCGACCCGCGCGATGACGTTGCTCGCCCGCTCGTTGCGCTGGCCGCGGAGCGCCGTGCAGCGCTCGGGGGAGGCCGCGACATCCGGGGTGTCGACGCGGTAGCGCGACAGGCAGGGCACGCCGTCCTTGGGTTTGCACGGGCGAGCGGCCAGGAACTTCTGGATGTCGGCCTGCGTCATCGAGTTCGGGTTGAAGAAACTGTCGTCGCTGATGATGTCGCCGGGATCGAACGACGCCTTCTGCTCGGCGAACACGCCGACGGCGGGCACCAGGGTGAAGACGGCGGCCAGGGCGGCCACCCCGGAGAGTGCGCGCCACCGTCGGCGAAGGAATCCCACGTCAGGCTCAGCCGAAGGTGGCGAGGGCTTCTTCGATCACGGACGCCGCGTCGTCGATCAGCTCCTCGCTGATGACGACCGACGGCAGCAGGCGCAACACGCTGTCCCAGCTTCCGGCGTCGAGCGGGATGACGCCGTTCGCGGTCGCGTGCGCGAGGATCGCCTTCAGCGCATCCGGGTTCGGGGTCTTCGTGCCTGGGATGACCAGCTCGACGCCGAACATCGCGCCCTTGCCGCGCACCTCGCCGACCACGGCGAAGCGGTCCGCCCAGTCGCCGATGCGCGCCCAGAGCGCCTTCTCGACCCGCTGCGCCTCGGCGAGCAGGTCCTCTTTCTCGAAGACATCGAAGACGGCGAGCGCTGCCGCGGTGGAGACCGGGTTGCCGCCGAACGTTCCTCCGATGCCGCCCGGCTGCACAGCATCCATGATCTCGGCGCGGCCGGTGACCGCCGCGAGCGGGAAGCCGCCCGCGATGCCCTTGGCGCTCGTGACGAGGTCGGGGACGACGCCGTGGTGCTCGATCGAGTACCACGTGCCCGTTCGGCCGATACCCGCCTGGATCTCGTCGGCGACGAAGACGATGCCGTTCTCCGTGCAGAACTCGGACAGCCGCTTGAAGTATCCGGGGGCCGGGATGATGATGCCGCCGTCGCCCTGGATCGGCTCGACGAACAGCGCCGCCAGCTCGGTGGCTCCGATGTGGGTGTTGATGTAGTCGATGGTGCGCTCTGCCGCCTCCTCGCCCGTCATCCCCTCCGGGTCGCGGAACGGGTAGCTGATCGGCACGCTGTAGATCTCGCCGGGGAACGGGCCCATGCCCGCGCGCTCCGGCCAGGGGCGGTACGTCATCGCCATCGTCAGGTTGGTGCGGCCGTGGAAGGCGTGATCGAGCGTGGCGATGGCGCGGCGGCCGGTGAACTTGCGGGCGATCTTCACCGCGTTCTCGACGGCCTCCGCACCCGAGTTGACCAGGATGCTGTGCTTCTCGAAGTCGCCGGGGGTGATCTCGGCCAGCTTCTCGGCGACGCGCACGTAGTTCTCGTACGGCGTGACCGTGAACAGGGTGTGCGTGAGTTTCGACGCCTGCTCGAACGCGGCGGCGGCGACCTCGGGATGCGCGTGACCGATGGTCGTGACGCCGATGCCGCAGCCGAGGTCGATCAGCCTGTTGCCGTCGACGTCGACCAGGATCGCGCCGGAGCCGGACTCCATGTAGATGTTCGCGAGGGTGCCCGCCCCGCGGCTGACCGACGCGACCCTGCGCTCCTGCAGCTCGATGGAGCGAGGGCCGGGAAGAGCGGTGACGAGGTTGCGGGTCTGCGGGACCGAGAATTCGCGAGTCATGTGTTCCATCGTATGCGGCGCTCGCTGTCAGGTTGGGCAAAGGAGGATGCGGCAGACTGGGTACTCCTGCCCGCATTCCGGAAAGTATCACTGTGCGCAAAACTCTCTCGATCGTCACCGCCGCCCTCGTCGTGGCCGGGCTCGCCGCCTGCAGCTCGGGGGCGCCGAGTAGTCCGACACCGGATGCGAACGGGTGCCTGAACATCCAGCCGGGTGACGCGTCGAAGTCGATCACCGTGGATGGGAAGTTCGGTGCGACGCCGAAGGTCACCATCCCGACGCCGCTGAAGACCACGGACATCGAGCGCACCGTCGTGATCAAGGGCAACGGAGCAGTGGTCAAGGGCGGAGACAGCATCGGCATCGCGCTGGTCGCATACAACGGCACCACCGGCAAGGAGCTGACCCCCGCCGCCGGTTTCGACGGCCAGCCGGCGCAGTCGATCAAGGTGGACGACAAGGCGTTCGTCCCTGGGCTCGTCCGCGCCGTCGAGTGCCTGCCGCTCAAGTCGCGCGTCGTGCTCACCTCCACCACCAAGGAGGCCTTCGGCGATGCGGACGTCTCGTCGCTCAAGCTCAAGGCCAGCGACCCTGTCGTCTTCGTCGCCGACCTCGTTGAGAAAGAGCCGACCAGGGCCACCGGCAAGTCCGTCACTCCGCCTGAGGGCTTCCCGACGGTGAAGCTCGCGAAGGATGGCGCGCCGACGGTCACTATCCCGAAGACCGACCCGCCCACCGAGACGAAGATCGGCGTCCTCAAGCAGGGCGACGGCGCAGAGGTGAAGGCCACCGACACGGTCACCATCCAGTACTCCGGCCTGCTCTGGCGCAATGGCCAGGTCTTCGACTCCACATGGGCGAAGGGGCAGGCATACTCCGGCGTCGCCTCCCAGTTCGTCCCCGGATTCACCAAGGCTCTCGTCGGCCAGAAGGTCGGCTCGCAGATCATCGCGATCATCCCGCCCGCCGACGGCTACGGAAGCAAGGGCAACGGCGACATCAAGGGCACGGACACGATGGTGTTCGTGGTCGACATCCTGAAGGCCGTGAGCTAGCGCTTCGCGTGACCATAAAATATAAAAATAAGAGACACTAGAGGTCTGAAGTTCGTTACGTTTATTTGAACAACGACACGTTGTTCAACGAAGAACGGAATGAACTGGTGAATAGAAGATCGATCTTCTTTGTCACGCTTGCCGCCGCGATGCTCTGCGTCCCTACTGCGGCAAACGCGAGCGAAAGCGCGCCGAACACCATCGAGGCGTCCTCGGGCGTCGCGGTGCTCGACGTGAGCGAGCGTGCCACGAACGCTGAACTCCACCGCCTGTCCGGTACCCAGACGAAGGATGAGATACAGCGGCTGAAGGCTCTCGGCCTAGGAACAGCCGTTCTCGTGGATGGTGAAACTGGTGAAGAGCTCGCGGCGGTGCACACCGAACCGGATGCTCGGACTTCGCGCGCGATCTCGATCCTGGGGCCGGGATGTTCGCTCACGAGCACGTGCATGAAGACCGCTGACGGTGTACCCCGCGGATACACCGGAACGGGGACCATGACGATGAGCATCCCCGGAGTCGTATCGTTTGCAGCAGGGGATCGCGATAGCAGCATCAAGACGGCGACCGGCACCACGCACTCGGTCAAGCGAACGTTGATGATCTACTTCGCCCAGCAGCAGACGGCGAAGGCGGTTACGCGGTCCTGACCGGGCCGCCCGACTCGATTCGAGCGCCGTCGGGGAGTCCTGGCGGCGCTCGGAGCTGTGGGCGGCTCGACCACCGCTGTAGTCGGCACCATACGATGAGTTCGTGTCCAACGTGCGCAGAGTCATCATCCTCGGTTCCACCGGTTCGATCGGCACCCAAGCCCTCGACGTCATCCAGGCGAACCCCGACCGCTTCACCGTGGTCGGGCTCACCGCCGGCAGCAACGCGGACGAGCTCGCCGCGCAGGCCGAGCGGTTCGGGGTGCGGGAGACCGCGCTCGGGGCCGACGACTCCGAGCGGCTGGTGCGCGGCGTCGAGGCCGATGTCGTGCTCAACGGGATCACCGGCTCCGTCGGCCTGGGCCCGACGCTCGCCGCGCTGGAGACGGGCGCGAGCCTGGCACTCGCCAACAAGGAGTCGCTGATCGTGGGCGGAGCGCTCGTGAAGGCGGCGGCCGCCCCTGGGCAGATCGTCCCCGTCGACTCCGAGCACTCCGCCATCGCGCAGGCGCTGCGTTCCGGCACGCACAGCGAGGTGCGGCGGCTGGTGCTGACCGCATCCGGTGGGCCGTTCCGGGGCAGAAGCCGCGCATCCCTCGCGGACGTCACCCCCGGGGAGGCGCTCGCGCACCCCACCTGGGACATGGGACTCGTCGTCACCACGAACTCGTCGACCCTGGTCAACAAGGGGCTCGAAGTGATCGAGGCGCACCTGCTGTTCGATGTGCCGTACGACAGGATCGAGGTGACGGTGCACCCGCAGTCCGTCATCCACTCGATGGTGGAGTTCGTGGACGGCTCGACCATCGCGCAGGCTTCTTCTCCGGACATGCGGCTCCCGATCTCGCTCGGCCTCGACTGGCCGAACCGGGTGCCGGGCGTCGGCGTCCCCCTCGACTGGACCGCCGCGCACAGCTGGACCTTCGAGCCGCTCGACGCCGAGGCGTTCCCCGCCGTCGCGCTGGCGAAACGCGTCGGAGAGGCGGGGGAGACGTACCCGGCCGTGTTCAACGCCGCGAACGAGCAGGCCGTCGCCGCCTTCCACGCCGGGGCCATCGGCTACCTCGACATCGTCGACACCGTCGAACGGGTGGTGGAGGCGCACCGCCCGGCCGGCGAGCTCACCCGCGAGAGCCTCGCGGAGGCCGAGCGCTGGGCGCGGGATGCCGCCGACCGGTTGATCGCCGCCGCATAGCTTTACCGCATAGCTTTCCCCCGGCTGGTTCCAAGCTGATCGCGGCTAGCCTGTAGCCGTGGAATCCGTGCTGCTCTTCGTCCTCGGCGTCGTCATCATCCTGGCGGGCGTCGCACTGTCGATCGCGCTGCACGAGATCGGCCACCTCGTGCCGGCGAAGCTGTTCGGCGTCAAGGTGACGCAGTACATGATCGGCTTCGGCAAGACGCTGTTCTCGTTCCGTCGCGGCGAGACGGAGTACGGCGTGAAGGCCATCCCGCTCGGCGGCTACATCTCCATGATCGGGATGTTCCCCCCTGGCAAGGAGGGCGGCTCCGGCCGCAACGCCACCACCGGGTTCATGCAGTCGATGGCCCAGGATGCGCGGTCGGCGAGCGCAGAGACCGTGCTCGTCGGCGAGGAGAACCGCACCTTCTACAAGCTGCCGGTGTGGAAGCGCATCATCATCATGTTCGGCGGACCGTTCATGAACCTCCTCATCGGCGTCGTGCTGTTCGGCGTGCTGCTGATGGGCTTCGGCACCGCGCAGCAGTCGACGACGGTGGCGACCGTGAGCCAGTGTGTCATCGCGTCGAACAGCGCGCGCCAGACCTGCGCGGCCGACGATCCCACCGCACCGGCCGCCGCGGCGGGCATCAAGCCGGGCGACACCATTGTGAGCATCGACGGCACGCCGATCACCAGCTGGGCGCAGTCCACCAAGATCATCCGCGAGTCCGCCGACCGCACCCTCTCCGTCGTCGTCACGCGCGATGGGGCGCAGAAGACTCTGGCCCTCACCCCCAAGACCAACACAGTCGCCAAGACCGACGCATCCGGTGCCGTCGTCAAGGACGCGGACGGCAAGGTCGCAACGCTCACGGCCGGATTCGCCGGCATCGGGTCGCTGCAGAAGCTGGTGCCGCAGCCGATCACCTCGGTGCTCCCCGCCGTCGGGGCGCAGACCGGAGCGGTCGTCGGCGTGATCATCCACCTGCCGCAGCGCATGGTCGACGTCTGGAACGCGGCGTTCGGCTCGGGGGAGCGCGACCCGAACGGGCCGGTGAGCCTGGTCGGAATCGGGCGGGCGGCCGGAGAGCTCACGGCGCTCGACGGCGTACCGGTGATCGACAAGGTGTACTCGATGATCGGGATCCTGGCGTCCCTGAACATCGCCCTGTTCGTCTTCAACCTCATCCCGTTGCTCCCGCTCGACGGCGGACACATCGCCGGGGCGGCGTGGGAGGGCATCCGGCGCACGTTCGCGAAGCTGTTCAAGCGTCGCGACCCCGGGCCCGTCGACATGGCCAAGCTGATGCCGCTGACCTTCGCGGTCGTGATCGTCCTCGGCGGGATGAGCGTGCTGCTGATGTACGCGGACATCGTCAAGCCGATCAACCTGTTCGGCTAGGCACCGCACACCCCGCGCCCAGCCGGTTCCCAAACAGCCGCGTAGGATTGGGGACGTGGCAGCAATCAACCTGGGGATGCCGAAGGTTCCCGAAACACTCGCACCCCGACGCAAGTCCCGTCAGATCAAGGTCGGCAAGGTCCTCGTCGGCGGCGACGCCCCGATCAGCGTCCAGTCGATGACCACGACGCCGACCACCAACATCAACGCGACCCTGCAGCAGATCGCCGAGCTCACCGCATCCGGATGCGACATCGTCCGGGTGGCCGTGCCGAGCCGCGACGACGCGGAGGCGCTGCCGATCATCGCGAAGAAGAGCCAGATCCCGGTCATCGCGGACATCCACTTCCAGCCCAACTACGTCTACGCGGCCATCGACGCCGGATGTGCGGCCGTGCGCGTCAACCCGGGCAACATCCGCAAGTTCGACGACCAGGTCGGCAAGATCGCCGCAGCCGCCAAGGCAGCGGGCGTCTCGCTCCGCATCGGCGTCAACGCCGGATCGCTCGAACCCAGCCTGCTGCAGAAGTACGGCAAGGCCACCCCGGAGGCGCTCGTCGAGAGCGCGGTCTGGGAGGCGAGCCTGTTCGAGGAGCACGACTTCCACGACTTCAAGATCTCGGTCAAGCACAACGACCCGATCGTGATGGTCAAGGCGTACCGCCAGCTCGCCGAGCGCGGCGACTGGCCCCTGCACCTCGGTGTCACGGAGGCCGGGCCGGAGTTCCAGGGCACGATCAAGTCGGCGACGGCGTTCGGCATCCTGCTCTCCGAGGGCATCGGCGACACGATCCGCGTCTCGCTCTCCGCTCCTCCCGCGCAGGAGGTCAAGGTCGGCCTGCAGATCCTGCAGTCGCTCAACCTCCGCGAGCGCAAGCTCGAGATCGTCTCCTGCCCGAGCTGCGGACGTGCCCAGGTGGATGTGTACAAGCTCGCCAACGACGTCACCTCCGGCCTCGAGGGCATGAGCGTCCCGCTGCGTGTCGCCGTCATGGGCTGCGTCGTCAACGGACCGGGCGAGGCCCGCGAGGCCGACCTGGGTGTTGCATCCGGCAACGGCAAGGGCCAGATCTTCGTCAAGGGCGAGGTCATCAAGACCGTGCCGGAGGCCGAGATCGTGCAGACCCTGATCGCGGAGGCCAACCGCCTGGCGGCCGAGATGCCCGACGTGACCTCCGGTGAGCCGACGGTCACGGTGGGCGCGCACTAGGCGCGACGCTCCGTCACCCTCTGCCGCAGCTACGCGACGACCAGCGCCACGCGCCCGTCCGGGATGCTCGCGGCCGTGAGGCGCACCCGCACGACCGTTCCCGGCAGCACGGAGTCCGGGCGTGGCATCGACGCGACCACGGCAGGGTCGGCCAGCTGCACGTTCATGTCGCCGTTCCGGATGGCGAGCACCGTCGCGTCGAACTCGTCGCCGATCCTGTCGCTGAGCAGGGCGGCCTCGACGCGGTCGACGCTCGCCGCGCCGAGCTGCGCCGCGACGCGCGAGGACGTCCCCATGATCGCGGGAAGTTCGCCGAGCGAGTCCGTCACCCATTCCGGCACCGGTCGCCCAGCGCTCAGCGCCTCGCAGATCACCAGCACCCATCGGTCCACGAGCCTGCGCAGGGGAGCGGTGGTGTGCGCATACGGAGCGGCGACCGCCGACTGGAGAGGGTCAACGGGCGCCTCGCCCGCCATCACCACGTAGCCGGCCCCGCGGAACAGCCCGGTGGCCGCCTGCATCACCGCGAGAGCGCGCGGGTCCCCGTGGTCCAGGGTGCGCAGATACTCGCCGTACGACACGTCCTCTGGCCAGGGAAGGCCGAGTGCTGCCGTCTGCGCGCGGAACCCGGCGATCGCGTCGTCCGAGGGAGGCGGCATCGTTCGCAGGATGCCGACCCGCGCATCCAGCATCAGTCCGGCTGCGGCCATCCCGGTGAGCAGCGAGATCTGGGCGTTCCACTCCTCGACCGGCAGGGGAGCCCGGCGCTCGAGCGTGTACGCGCCGTCGCGGAACACGATCTCCTCGTCCGGCGCGTTCAGGCTGGCGCCTCCGCGCTCCCGCTCGCACTGGATGCGCAGCTGGCCCACCTCCTTGAGCAGCTGCAGCGTCTCCGGCCCTGAGCCGTCGTCGATCGCGGCCTGCGCCTCCGGATACGACCACTGGCGGCGCGACCGGATGGCGGCGCGCGCGACGGATACGGAGACCTGGCGGCCGTCGGCATCCAGGGCCAGCTCCCAGACGTACGCGCTGCGGTCCTCGCCGGCGAGCAGCGAACCGGCGTGCTCGCCGATGGCCGACGGGTGCAGCGGGATGCGGCCGTCCGCCGCGTAGATCGTCTGCCCGCGCTTGCGCGCCTCGCCGTCGACCGCCCCTCCGGGATGCACAAGTGCCGGAACGTCGGCGATGGCGTAGCTGACCAGATAGCCGTCCGTCGTGCGCTCGATGTGCACGGCCTGGTCGAGGTCGGTCGAGCCCTCCGGGTCGATGGTGAGGAACTCGACCGCCGTCAGATCCCGGGAGGGGAGTCGCAAGCTGCCCGCCGCGGCCGCCGCTTCGTCCTCGACGGCGGCCGGGAAGCCGTCGGGGAGGTCGAGCGAGGTGCGCAGCGCAGCCAATGCCTCCGCGAGCTCGCTCTGGGCTGCTGAGGCGGTGACGTGCGTTCTGCGGTCGGGCATGCGGTCAGCCTATTCCGGCGGTGCGACACCGCCCCGTCCCCGCCGTCTAACATGGAACGGTGCCTACACGCCTGACGAACTACTTCCTCCGCACCCTCCGTGAAGACCCCTCCGACGCCGAGGTCACCAGCCACAGGCTGCTGGTTCGCGCCGGATACATCCGACGCCAGGCGCCGGGCATCTTCGCGTGGCTGCCGCTCGGCCTGCGCGTCAAGGGCAAGATCGAGGCCATCATCCGCGAGGAGATGTCGGCCGCGGGAGCGCACGAGGTGCACTTCCCCGCCCTGCTGCCGCGTGAGCCGTACGAGGTCACCGGCCGCTGGGAGGAGTACGGCGACGCGCTCTTCCGCCTGCAGGACCGCAAGGGCGCGGACTACCTGCTCGCGCCGACGCACGAAGAGGCGTTCACGCTGCTCGTGAAAGACCTGTACTCCAGCTATAAAGACCTGCCGCTGGCGATCTACCAGATCCAGGACAAGTACCGCGACGAGGCACGCCCCCGTGCCGGCCTCCTGCGCGGCCGCGAGTTCACGATGAAGGACGCGTACACCTTCGACTACACCGACGCCGGACTCGACGCCAGCTACCAGAAGCAGCGGGACGCATACGAGCGCATCTTCACCAGGCTCGGCCTCTCCTACGTGATCGTGCAGGCGGACGCCGGTGCGATGGGCGGTTCGCGCAGCGAGGAGTTCCTGCACCCGACCGTGGTCGGCGAGGACACCTTCGTGCGCTCGGAGGGCGGATACGCGGCCAACGTCGAGGCGTTCACCACCCTCGCGCCCGCCGCCCGCTCGTACGAGAAGCTGACGCCGCAGGAGGTGCTCGACACCCCGAACACGCCCACCATCCAGACCCTGGTGGATGTGGCCAACGAGAAGCACCCGCGGCCGGACGGCCGCGCCTGGACGGCGGCGGACACGCTCAAGAACGTGGTGCTCGCCGTCACCCACCTGGACGGGACGCGCGAGCTGGTCGTCGTCGGGCTTCCCGGCGACCGCGAGGTCGAGATGAAGCGCGCAGAGGTGGCGTTCGCGCCCGGTGAGGTCGAGCCGGCGACGGACGCCGACTTCCAGAAGCACCCCGGCCTGGTCAAGGGCTACATCGGCCCGTGGGGCGTCGACGGTCCCGTGCTCGGCGAGGAGTCCGCCACGGGCATCCGGTATCTGGTCGACCCCCGCGTCGTGGACGGCTCCGGCTGGATCACCGGCGCGAACATCGACGGCAAGCACGTCTTCGGGCTCGTCGCCGGCCGCGACTTCTCGTGGGACGGCACCGTCGAGGTCGCCGAGGTCAAGGAGGGCGACCCCGCCCCGGACGGCTCCGGCCCCGTCGAGCTGGCGCGCGGAATGGAGATCGGTCACGTCTTCCAGCTCGGCCGCAAGTACGCGGACGCGTTCGGCCTCAAGGTGCTGGACGAGAACGGCAAGCTCGTCACGGTCACGATGGGCTCGTACGGGATCGGCGTCACGCGCATCCTCGCGATCATCGCCGAGGAGAACAACGACGACAAGGGCCTGATCTGGCCGGAGTCCGTCGCGCCGTTCGACGTGCACGTCGTCGCCGCCGGCCGCGATCAGGTGGCGTTCGACGTGGCGGAGCAGGTGACGGCGACTCTCGAGGAGGCCGGCCTGGACGTGCTGTTCGACGACCGCCCCAAGGTCTCGCCCGGCGTGAAGTTCGGCGACGCCGAGCTGATCGGCGTCCCGCGCGTGCTGGTGGTCGGCCGCGGTGCTGCCGACGGCGAGGTCGAGCTCTGGAACCGCAGGACGGGCTCCCGCGAGACCCTGCCGATCGCGGACGCGCTGGCTGCGCTCACGGCGTAGCCGGCCGGAGCGGGGCGGCTAGAGCCGGATGGCGACGGCCCTGACGCACCAGAACAGGCCGTAGGCGATCAGGCCGATGGCGATCAGGATGAGCAGGAACACGCCGAACGGAAGCTGGGTGAGCGACTTCAGCGCGCCGTCGAGACCGCCGGCCTTGCTCGGATCCACGGTGATCGCCGCGTAGACGACGAGGCCGCCGACGATGCCGAGGGCGACGCCTTTGGAGATGTAGCCGACGCGGCCGAGGGTCGTCGTGATACCTGCCAGCGCGTTCGGAGGCAGGCGGAGGCCGCGCTCGAACTTGTGCGTGATCCCGTTGACCAGGAAGCCGATGCCGACGCCGACGATCGCCAGGCCGATCGCCGCCAGCAGGAAGACGCCGCCGGGGATGGCGAGCAGTTTCGAGCTCGCCGACTTCTCGGTGGCGGACGAGTTGGAGCCTCCACCGGATGCGATGCTGATCGCGGTCACGGCGAGCACCGCGTAGACGACGCCCTTGCTGATCTCGACGACCCGGGTGCCCGCCTTGTGCGCCACGACGGTCTGCAGGATCTGCCACAGCGCGAGCGCGATCAGGCCGACGATCACCGCCCACACCACGAACAGCCCGCCCGGCACGTCGACGAGGGCCTGCAGGGCGCCGGACTGGTCGGCGTCGCCGCTCCCGCCTGCGCCGAAGGCGACAGCGAGCGCGATGGCGCCGATCAGGATGTGCAGGATGCCGATGGCCGCATTTCCGACCCTGGCGAGGACGCGGACGGCTGGGATGCGCTCGACGCGTCTGGCGGCAGACGTGGGTGAGGTCATGTTCGGAACGGTACCCCCGTTCCGGCCGGTCGGAACATCGGGTACCGTAGTTAGTCGAGTCCGTCGCGCAGAACGCGGCGGCGAGATCTGAATAGAGGAGGCCGGCATGGACATCGACCTCAGCGTCTTGCGTCTCATGGAACGCGAGCGAGAGATTCCCTTCGATGAGCTGGTGCAGATCATCGAGCAGGCGATTCTGACCGCCTACCTGAAGCACACCGATCAGGCCGACCACAAGCACGGGCACACCGAAGAGCCGCCGGCGGCCCGAGTGCACCTCGACCGCAAGACCGGTCACGTGTCCGTGTACGTCCCCGAGAAGGACGACGAGGGCAACATCGTCGGCGAGGCCGAGGACAGCCCGAGCGACTTCGGTCGCATCGCGGCGTTCGCCGCCAAGCAGGTCATCAACCAGCGGTTGCGCGACATCGCGGACGACGCCGTGCTCGGCGAGTTCCGCGGCAGGGAGGGCGACATCGTCGCCGGTGTCATCCAGCAGGGGCCGAACCCCCGGATGATCCACGTCGACCTCGGCAGCGTCGAGGCGATCCTGCCGCCCGAGGAGCAGGTGCCCGGCGAGGAGTACACCCACGGGTCGCGCATCCGGGTGTACGTGACGAGTGTCTCGAAGGGCCTCAAGGGTCCGCAGATCACCGTGTCGCGCACGCACCCCGCGCTCGTGCGCAAGCTGTTCGCACTCGAGGTGCCGGAGATCGCGAGCGGCGTCGTCGAGATCGTGTCCCTGGCCCGCGAGGCCGGTCACCGCACCAAGATCGCGGTGCGCGCCACGGAGCCGGGAGTGAACGCCAAGGGCGCGTGCATCGGCGAGCTCGGACAGCGCGTCCGTGCCGTGACGGCCGAGCTGAACAACGAGAAGATCGACATCGTCGACTACTCGCCCGACCTGGCCACGTTCGTGTCGAGCGCCCTGTCGCCCGCCAAGGTCACCAGCGCGTTCGTCATCGACGAATCGCTCAAGGCCGTCCGCGCTCTCGTGCCCGACTACCAGCTCTCGCTCGCCATCGGCAAGGAGGGCCAGAACGCCCGTCTCGCCGCGAAATTAACTGGAGCGAAGATCGACATCCAGCCCGACTCGATCCTGGACAAGGAGTAGTCGCGCCCGACCGGGGTTGTGCGCGGGTGTAGGATGGAAGCTGTTAGAACGTGCGTCGGATGCCGTTCTCGCGCTCCCCGATCCTCACTTCTGAGGGTCGTCGCCCAGAACTCGAAACTCGTGGTGGACCATTCCGCCACGCTTCCCGGGCGAGGCGCGTGGCTGCATCCGGTCGTCGGGTGTCTCGACAAAGCCTTGCAGAGGCGCGCCTTCGGGCGGGCCTTGAAGGTCGACGGGATGCTCGATACGACGGCCATCCAGGCCGCACTTGAAGAGAACAGGCTGAACGGCACAGTGAACTCAAATGAGTGACAACTAATGAGCGGCTCGAAATGAGACCCGTCCGTAACTAACGGTCTGCCCTGCTAGGGGTAGACCCCCTAGACAGGAGAATTGTGGCTGCAAAACCACGCGTACACGAGGTCGCAAGCGAACTCGGAGTCGACAGCAAGGTCGCCCTTGCGAAACTGAAAGAGATGGGCGAGTTCGTCAAGGGACCGTCCTCCAGCATCGAACCGCCGGTGGCGCGCAAGCTTCGCGCTGCCCTCGAGGCGGAAGGCTTCACGGCCGACAAGGCTGCAGCGGCAGCACCGGAGCAGAAGGCGGCAGCGCCGAAGTCCTCCGCTCCCGCGCCGGGCGCTTCGCGTCCGTCGTCTGCTCCCAACCCGGGCGGCACCGCTCCCAAGCCGGCGGCTCCGCTGTCGGTGGCGGAGCGCCAGGCCCTCGCGGAGCAGAAGGCTGCCGCCGAGAAGGCTGAGGCCGACAAGGCCGCGGCAGACGCCAAGGCACAGGCGGCGAAGGACGCCCCTGCGGCCTCCGCAGACTCCGCCGCGCCCGCAGCGCCGTCGGACGCCGTCAAGCCGAACACCGCTCGCCCGGCAGGCGGAAACGCCGCAAGCAGCAGCATCCCGCGCCCCGGCGCACCGCGCCCGGGCAACAACCCGTTCGCATCCAACCAGGGCATGGGCCAGCGCCCGAGCGCACCGCGTCCTGGCAACAACCCCTTCGCGAGCTCGCAGGGCATGGGCCAGCGCCCGTCGCCCGGCAACATCCCGCGCCCGACGCCTCCGCGTCCCGGTTCGCCGCGCCCCGGTGCCCCCGGAGCGGGCGGCAACCGTCCCGGCCAGCGTCCTGGCGGCGGTGGTGGAGGCCGTCCCGGTTTCCAGCAGCGTCCGGGTAGCGGTGGTGGAGCAGGCGCCGGTGCCGGCGCAGGTGGCTTCCAGCGTCCAGGCGGCGGCTTCGGCGGTCCGCGCCCAGCAGGTGGCGGCGGCGGCCGTGGTCGTGGACCGGGCGGTGGAACCGCTGGTGCCTTCGGTCGCGGTGGCGGCAAGAGCAAGGCCCGCAAGTCGAAGCGCGCCAAGAGGCAGGAATTCGAGCTGAGGGAAGCTCCGTCGCTGGGCGGCGTGAGCGTACCCCGTGGCGACGGCAACACCGTCGTCCGGCTGCGCCGCGGTGCGTCCATCTCGGACTTCGCCGACAAGATCGACGCCAGCCCCGGCAACCTGGTCACCGTGCTGTTCCACCTCGGTGAGATGGCGACGGCGACCGAGTCCCTCGACGAGGCGACCTTCGGCGTGCTGGGCGAGGAGCTCGGCTACAAGGTTCAGATCGTCTCTCCGGAGGACGAGGACAAGGAGCTGCTCGAAGGCTTCGACATCGACCTCGACCAGGAGCTCGAGGACGAGACGGACGAAGACCTCGAGATCCGTCCGCCCGTCGTCACGGTCATGGGCCACGTCGACCACGGTAAGACCCGTCTTCTCGACGCGATCCGCAACGCGAACGTCGTCGCCGGCGAGGCCGGTGGCATCACCCAGCACATCGGTGCGTACCAGGTGTGGACGGAGCACGAGGGCATCGAACGTGCCATCACCTTCATCGACACCCCGGGTCACGAGGCGTTCACCGCCATGCGTGCCCGTGGTGCGCAGGTCACCGACATCGCGATCCTCGTGGTCGCGGCGGACGACGGCATCATGCCGCAGACCATCGAGGCGCTCAACCACGCCCAGGCGGCCGGCGTGCCGATCGTGGTCGCGGTGAACAAGATCGACAAGCCGGACGCCAACCCGGCCAAGGTGCGCCAGCAGCTCACCGAGTTCGGTCTGGTCGCCGAGGAGTACGGCGGAGACGTCATGTTCGTCGACGTGTCCGCGCGGAACGACATCGGCATCCAGGACCTCCTGGACGCCGTGCTGCTCACCGCGGACGCCGGGCTCGACCTGCGCTCCAACCCCAACAAGGATGCGCGCGGTATCGCGATCGAGGCCAAGCTCGACAAGGGCCGCGGTGCTGTCGCGACCGTGCTCATCCAGTCGGGAACGCTGCGCGTCGGAGACTCGATCGTCGCTGGTACGGCCTATGGCCGCGTCCGTGCGATGGTCGACGAGAACGGCGACGCCGTTCACGAGGCGTACCCGTCGCGTCCTGTGCAGGTGCAGGGTCTGTCCAGCGTTCCGCGAGCAGGCGACACCTTCCTCGTCACCGAGGAGGACCGCACGGCCCGTCAGATCGCTGAGAAGCGTGAAGCGGCCGAGCGCAACGCCATGCTGGCGAAGTCGCGCAAGCGCATCTCGCTGGAAGACTTCACCCGTGCTCTGGAAGAGGGCAAGGTCGAGGCGCTCAACCTCATCATCAAGGGCGACGTGTCCGGTGCCGTGGAGGCGCTGGAGGAGTCGCTCATGAAGATCGAGGTCGACGACTCGGTCCAGCTCCGCATCCTGCACCGCGGCGTCGGCGCGATCACCGAGTCGGACATCGACCTGGCGACCATCGACAACGCGATCGTGATCGGCTTCAACGTCCGCCCGGACGTCAAGGCCCGCGAGCGTGCAGCCCGCGAGGGTGTGGATGTGCGCTTCTACTCGGTCATCTACAACGCGATCGACGACATCGAGAGCTCGCTCAAGGGCATGCTCAAGCCGGAGTTCGAAGAGGTCCAGTCCGGTGTCGCCGAGATCCGCGAGGTGTTCCGCTCCTCCAAGTTCGGCAACATCGCCGGTGTCATCGTCCGCTCCGGGACGATCACGCGCAACGCCAAGGCGCGCGTCATCCGCGACGGCGTCGTGGTCGGGGACAACCTGGCCATCGAGTCGCTGCGTCGCTTCAAGGACGACGTCACCGAGGTTCGGACGGACTTCGAGGCCGGTATCGGTCTCGGCAAGTTCAACGACATCCAGATCGGCGACGAGATCGAGACGACCGAAATGCGGGAGAAGCCCCGCGCGTAGGTGTGGAAAGGAGGTCCGGAGGGTTTGCCCTCCGGACCTCCTCCCATCCCGCTCGGTGGTATCAGGGCAGTGAAGGAGAGACAACATGGCTGACCCGGCACGCGCGAGGAAGCTCGCGGACAGAATCAAGGTCATTATCGCCAAGCGGCTCGAACGCGGCGTCCGCGACCCGCGCATGGGCTTCGTGACCATCACGGATGTGCAGGTGACAGGCGATCTGCAGCACGCGTCGGTCTTCTACACGGTCTACGGCACCGACGAGGAGCGCACGGACACCGCTGCGGCCCTCGCTGCGGCCACCGGGATGCTGCGCAGCGAGGTGGGCAAGAACATCACCGCCCGCCTGACGCCGTCGCTCGAGTTCATCCTGGATGCGATCCCGGAGAACGCGGCGCACATCGAAGACCTGCTGCGCGAGGCGCGCCAGCGCGACACCGAGGTGGCCGGCCTGGCCGCCGGTGCCGCATACGCGGGCGACGAGGACCCGTACGTCAAGCCCCGCGAAGACGACGACGAAGACTGACCCCGGTCTTCCGCCTTCCCAGACAATCGAGCCGGGACTTGTGTACGCACCGCTACGGCGTGTCGCGTACACAAGTCCCGGCTCGATTGCTGCGTGCCGCGGGGTCAGGGGAGGGTGTAGCCGCCTGGGGTGGTAACGGCGAGGCCGTCGGCGAGGAGGCCCGCCAGGGCGCGGTCGCGCTGGGTGGCGTCCGGCCAGACGGACTCGAGTTCGGCGGCGGTCACCGGGATGTGCGAGGCGCGCAGCTCGGCCAGGATGCGTCCGCGCACCTGGCGATCGCTGCCCTCGTACTTCTTCTGCACGGCCTTCTTCGGGCCGGCGTACTCCGGGTATCCGGCCAGCCGCCAGGCGCACACGTCGGAAAGCGGGCACACGTCGCAGCGCGGCGTCCTGGCCACGCAGACCAGCGCGCCGAGCTCCATCATTCCCGCGTTGAACGCGGCGGCTGCTGCACGCTCGGCGGGGAGCAGCGACTCCATCGCCGCGAGGTCGCGCCTGCTCGGCGGAGGAGGCTCGCCCTGGCCGTCGACGGCGCGGGCGATCACGCGCCGGATGTTCGTGTCGACCACCGGGTGCCGGTCGCCGTACGCGAACACAGCGACGGCGCGCGCCGTGTAGTCGCCGATGCCGGGGAGCGCGAGCAGCGCATCCACGTCGTCGGGGACGACACCGCCGTGACGCTCGGTGATGGCGACGGCGCAGGCGTGCAGCCAGAGCGCGCGGCGCGGGTAGCCGAGCGACTGCCAGGCGCGCACGGCCTCGCCCGGCGGGACGGCGGCGAGGTCCGCCGGCGTCGGCCAGCGGGTCAGCCACTCCTCGAGCCGAGGGATGACGCGGTTCACCGGGGTCTGCTGCAGCATGAACTCGCTGACCAGGGTGCCCCAGGCGGTGAAACCGTCGCGGCGCCACGGCAGGTCGCGACGGTTGGCGTGGAACCAGTCGATGACGGAGGCGGAGAACGAGTCCTGAGCATCCACCATCGTTCCAGCGTAATCGGTGCGCGCGCGGCTTAGGCTCGTGCCATGAAGCTTCCACCGACGCCGCGCGTCCTGTTCCTCCGTGAACTGGTCGGCGAGGTGACGCGCAGCTATGGGCACGGCCGAACGATGGTGGCGGTGGACGGAGTCACGGACACCGCGCCGTTCGCCGACGACCTCGCCGAGGTGTTCCGCGAGGCGGGCTACGATACCTTCCGCGCGTCGATGACCGACTTCCACCGTCCGCGCGCCGACCGCACCAGGCTGGGGCCGGAGTCGGCGCTCGACTACTACCGCGGCTCGTTCGACTACGTGACCTTCCGGCGGGTGCTGATCGACCCGTTCCGGATGGCGGGCAGCACCGGGTTCCAGACGGCGGCGTTCGACGAGCGCCGGGATGTGCCGATGGAGAGCCGCTGGGAGACGACCGGCCAGGATGCTGTGCTCGTGGTCGACGGCGAGTTCCTGCTGCGGCCGGAGCTGCGCGGGATCTGGCACTACTCCGTCGCGCTGGTGAACATGCCGCAGGACGCGATCTACGAGAACGACGCGGAGCCGCGGATGTGGGCGAGCGCGCTGGTGGACGACAGCGACCCCGAGCTGCCGCGGAGGGTGTTCGCGGACAGCTGCTAGACGACCGCGCGCATCCGGTCGACGACCACGGCGGGCTCGATGAACGCGCGCGTGCGCTCCACCTCGTGCACCAGGTCGACGATGGCCGCATTGATCGGCGCCTCCCTGCCGAGGTCGTGGGCTTCGCCAACGATGGCGCCGTTGAGGTAGTCGATCTCGGTCAGCTGGCCGCGCCGGATGCTCTGCAGCGTCGACCCGGGGTTGGGGGTCGCGCCCATCCTGCGCTTCATCATGAGCGGAACGAGCTGGCCGGCCCAGAGCGGCGAGACGGCGACGAACCGCAGGATGCCGTTGCTGAGCCCCTGGATGCTGCCGTAGTGGATGCCGCGGTCGAAGCCGACCCGCACCGCCTCGCGCATGCTGGCGGTGACGATGCGGCGGAGCCGGCGGTCGCCGAGCGAGTCCTGGGCGCTCAGGCCGGTGATGGCGGGCATGGCGTTGATCTGGTTGACGATGAGCTTGGTCCACTGGGCGCCGTCGAAGTTCTCGACGGCGAAGGCCGGCATCGCGGCGTCGAGGACACGGGTGGCGAAGACCGCGGCCTCCGGCGGCTCTCCGCTTCCGGCCCCGATGTACGTGTTCGCCGCCGTGGTCACGGTGACCCGGCCGGGGGAGAGGTAGCTGGCCGCGTAGAGGGCGAGGGCGCCGACGCACTGCGAGTCCGGGAGCATCGTCATGGCCTGGCGCAGCCCGGTCAGGCCGTTCTGCACCACGACGACCGGGATGCCGCCGAGCAGGTGCTGGTTCTCGCGGAGGGCGGCGGCCGCATCCTGGGCCTTCGTGCAGAGGAAGGCGAGTTCGGGCTGGGTGCGCAGCACCTCGTCAGCGGCCACCTGCGCGGTGTGCGAGCCCCACGCGCCGTCGAGACGTAGTCCGCTCTCGTGGATGGCGGCGAGCTGGGTGCCGCGCGCGGTGACCTCCACCTGGTGGCCGACGCGGTCGAGCAGGGCTGCGATGGTGCCGCCGATGGCTCCCGCTCCGATGACGCCGATCCGCATCCCCCCACCCTAGCCGCGCGGCAGGGGAGGAGGGATGCGGTGCGACCGGATGCGGTCAGTCGACCAGTGCTGCCGCCTGCGGGGAGCCTTCGGCTGCCGCCGCCTCCGCGAGCTCGGTCTCCGCATCCTGGTGGCCGCGGCGGCGGATGCCCGACGGCAGGGCCAGCGAGATGATCGCGGCCACTCCGAGCACTCCGGCGCCGACCCAGATGGCCGGGATGGCGGCATCCACGTAGCCGGTGGGGGTCAGCGATCCGCCAGCGCCGGTGAACACGGCGGTGAGCACGGCGATGCCGAGCGCGACGCCGATCTCCCGGAGGGTGGAGTTGGTGCCGGACGCCTTCGCGTGGTCCTCGGCCTTCATGTTGGCGAGCACGGCGGTGGAGCTGGGGGCGAAGACCAGGCCCATGCCGATGCCGGCGAGGGCGAACGGCGGCCACATGGCCGAGTATTCGAGATCGGCGGACAGGGTGAGCGCGATCCAGGCCATCGCGATCGTGAGCAGGACCAGGCCGACGAGGATCGGCAGCCGGGTACCCGTCCGGCCGGAGACGAGGCCGGTGAGTGGCGCGACCACCATTGGGGCGAGCGTCCACGGCATGGTCATCACACCGGCTTCGAGCGGTGTGTGGCCCTGCACCACCTGCAGGAACTGGATCAGGATGAAGACCGCCCCGAAGATCCCGAAGCTGAACGTCACGCCGACCAGGTTGGCCACGGTGAAGCTGCGGTCGCGGAACAGGCGCAGCGGCAGCAGGGGCGCCGAGGCGCGGCCCTCCCAGAAGACGAACGCCGCGAGCAGCACGGCCCCGGCGATCAGGGAGCCGAGTACCTCGAAACTGTCCCAGCCCGCGTCGTTGCCGCGCACGATCCCGAACACGATCCCGAGGACGCCTGGGCCGGCGAGCAGCAGGCCGACGATGTCCGCCCGGACGCGCTGGCCGAAGCTGTTCGGCAGGGCGGCGAGCACGAGCGGCACGGCGATGACACCGAGCGGGACGTTCAGCCAGAAGATGGCCTGCCAGTTCCAGCCCTGCACGACGGCGCCGCCGATCAGCGGTCCCGTCGCGACGCCGAGGCCGGCGATGCCTCCCCAGATGCCGATGGCGGCCGGGCGCATCCTGACGCTGACGCTTCCGGCCAGGAGGGTGAGGGACAGCGGCATGAGCGCGGCGGCCCCGACGCCCTGCACGGCCCGGGCCAGGATGAGCATCCAGGGTTCCGTGGCGAGGGCGCTCGCCGCCGAGGCGAGGGTGAAGACGGCGATGCCGCTGAGGAACACGGTGCGGCGTCCGAACCGGTCGCCGAGGGCCACCGCCATGAGCATGAGGGTGGCGAAGCTGAGCGTGTATGCGTTGATGACCCACTGCAGTTCCTCGATGGAGGCGCTGAGGTCTTTGGCGATCACCGGCAGGGCGCTGGTGACGACGAGGTTGTCGAGGGTCGCCATGAACATCGGGAGCGATGCGGCGACGACGGCCAGCCAGATCGGGATGCGGCGGGCGGTGGAGGGGGACGACATGGCGGCACATCCTGTCGAAGTCACGGGAATGTTGTTATCGGATGATTACAACAAGACCGAGATTAGTAATCGACTGATAACCTGTCAAGCGTGACCGACAAAATCAGTGAGCGCATCCCGGCGGAGGAGCGCAGAGAGCAGATCCTCGCCGCCGCCAGCCTCGTCTTCGGGGAACGCGGATACGTCGGCGCCACCACCGACCAGATCGCCAAGGCGGCCGGCATCAGCCAGCCGTACGTCGTGCGGATGTTCGGCAGCAAGGAGAACCTCTTCGTCGAGGTGCTCTCGCGGGCGCTCGGCAAACTGCTCGTCACGTTCGAAGAGACCATCGCGGGCTGGAAGGCCGACGGCTCGCCCGACGACCAGATCGGCCGGCTGCTCGGCACGGCGTACGTCAACCTGATCGAGGACCGCGGGCTGCTGCTGTCGCTGATGCAGGCGTTCAGCATGGGCCACGACCCCGTCATCGGCGAGCAGGCCAGACAGGGCTTCATCGCCATCTACACGATGCTGCGCGACGAGGCGGGCTTCGAACCCGAGCGCGTGCGCTCCTTCCTGGCGGAGGGGATGCTGCTGAACACGCTGCTCGGACTCCGCCTCCCCGAGAAGTACGGGATCGACGAGGCGGCGACGGAGCTCCTCGAGTGCACGTTCCAGACCAAGCTGCAGCTGGTGCTCGACGTCGTCGGCACGCGAAGCGCCGAGAAGAGCGCATGACGGGCTCCGGCATCCTGCTCGTCGACAAGCCGCAGGGCTGGACGAGCCACGACATCGTCGCGCGCACCAGGAGGCTCGCGGGCACCCGCAAGGTGGGCCACGCCGGCACCCTCGACCCGATGGCCACCGGCCTGCTGATCGTCGGCCTCAACTCGTCCACGCGGCTGCTGACGTACATCGTCGGCACCGACAAGGAGTACCTCGCGACCATCCGGCTCGGCCAGAGCACCACGACGGACGACGCGGAGGGCGACATCGTCGACGAGGCGCCCCAGGATGCGGTCTCCGCGGTCACCGACGACGCCATCCGGTCCGGCATCGCCGACCTCACCGGCGAGATCGAGCAGGTTCCGAGCTCGGTCAGCGCGATCAAGGTCGACGGCAAGCGCGCGTACGCGCGGGTGCGGGCGGGGGAAGCGGTCGTGCTGCAGGCGCGGCCGGTCACCGTCTCGGAGTTCGAGCTGCTCGCCACGCGGCGGCTGCCCGCCGCCATCGACCTCGACGTGCGGGTGGTCTGCTCGTCCGGCACGTACATCCGGTCGCTCGCCCGCGATCTGGGGGCTGCGCTCGGCGTCGGCGGGCACCTCACGGCGCTGCGGCGCACGCGGGTGGGTTCGTTCAGCGTGGAGGACGCGCATCCCATCGAAGCCCTCGACGTCGCCTCGGCGCTCGTTCCGGCCGCCGTGGCCGCCACGACGCTGTTCGAGCGGTTCGACCTGACGGAGCAGCAGGCCATCGACCTGACCCACGGGAAACGCATCCACGTCGCGGACAGGGAGAATAGGGGAGGCGAACCGCTCGCGGCCATCGCACCGACCGGACACCTGGTGGGGCTCATCGAGTTCCGCGGAAAGGAAGCAAGAACCCTCGTGAACTTCCCGACAGACGAGATCGCGACCGCATGATCGAGTGGTTCACGGCGACGCAGGTGATCGTCGCCGCCGTCGCAGGCGTGCTCTGCATCGTGCTCGGACTGGCCGGACGCGTGCCCGGCGACCTCAGCATGGGCGCCGTCGCGCTGGTCGAGGTGCTGCTCATCGCCCAGCTGATCGTGACCATCGTCGCCCCGGCGGTGGGCAACGAGCCGAGCGGCAGCCTGCCCGAGTTCTACATCTACCTGATCTCCGCGCTCATCCTGCCGCCCGCCGGAGCCTTCTGGGCGCTGATCGAGCGCAACAGGTGGTCGACAGTGATCCTGGGCGGCGTGTGCCTCGCCATCGCGGTGATGGTGTACCGGATGGGGCAGATCTGGTTCGTGCAGGGAGCCTGAGCCAGCGCGAATAGAATCGTAGGCGATGTCACACCACACCATGTCCGCGCGCGAACACCCGGAGAGCCCCACCGCCAGGCGGCGGATCACCGGCATCGGGCGTGTGCTCGTCTTCGTCTACGGAGTCCTCGCCCTCGCGGCGACCGGACGCAGCGTCTTCCAGATCATCGACCGCTTCCACGAGGCGCCGGTCGCGTTCACCCTCTCGGCGCTCGCCGCCGTCGTCTACATCGTGGCCACCGTCGCGCTGATCGCGCCGGGCGTCGCCTGGTACCGGGTGGCCTGGATCACCATCACCTTCGAGCTGGTGGGCGTGCTCGTGATCGGCTCGCTCAGCCTGTTCGCGCCTGCGGCCCTCGGTCTGCACGACATCGACCCGTTCGGCAGGGATGCGACCGTCTGGTCGGTCTACGGCATGGGCTACCTGTTCATCCCCCTCGTCCTGCCGATCCTCGGGCTGATCTACCTGCGCGGGCACAAGCCGCGCCCGGCCGCATCGTGAAGGTCTTCCGGTCCGTTCAGGAGGTGCCGGACGGCTTCGGCCCGAGTGCGGTGACCATCGGCAAATTCGACGGGGTGCACACCGGCCACCGCGCGGTGATCGCGCGGCTCTGCGAGGTCGCGGCCTCCGGAGGGCTCACGCCGACGGTCATCACCTTCGACAGGAACCCACTGGAGCTTCTCGCGCCGGAGAAGTGCCCGACGGCGCTGGTCAGCGTCGAGCAGAAGCTCGACCTGCTCGCGGGAACCGGCGTCGAGGCGACGCTGATCGTCCCGTTCGACCGTGCACTGGCCGACCTCAGCCCCGAGGAGTTCGTGCAGCACATCCTGGTCGACAGGCTGCACGCCGCCGCCGTGCTGGTCGGGAGCGACTTCCGCTTCGGCAGGCGTGGCGCAGGCGACGTGGAGATGCTGCGCGCGTTCGGCGAGACGTACGGCTTCGTCGTGCACCTCATCGACGACGTTCGCCCGGAGCACGGACGCCGCGTCTCCTCCACCTGGATCCGCGAACTGCTCGCCGACGGCGACGTGGCGCACGCCGGCGAACTGCTCGGCCACATCCCGACCCTGCGCGGCGTCGTGGTGCACGGGGCGAAGCGCGGCAGGGAGCTCGGCTTCCCGACGGCGAACCTGTCGCCGGAGTCGGAGGGGCTGATCCCGGCAGACGGCGTGTACGCGGGCTGGCTGACCGACGGCGGCGAACGGTATCCTGCCGCCATCTCGGTCGGCAACAACCCGACGTTCGAGGGCGTCCCGCAGAAGCAGGTCGAGGCGTACGTGCTCGACCGCGACCTCGACCTGTACGACCACCACGTCGAGATTTCGTTCGTCGAACGCATCAGGGGCATGGTCGCGTACGCAGGCATCGAGCCGCTGATCGCCCAGATCGCGGACGATGTCGCCAGGGCCAGGAGCATCCTGCAGCCCGAGAACGCCAACTGATGACGGAACTCCCCGCCAGGCCCCTGTGGCATGGCCGCGCCATCGCGCTCATCGGCATCCTGCTCGTCGCCAGCAACCTGCGCACGGCCGTCGCCGCCCTGTCGCCGATCTTCGCCGAGATCCGCACGGAGTTCGCGGTCACCAGCGTCGGCGTCGGACTGCTCGGGATGCTCCCGCCCATCTTCTTCGCGCTGTTCGGCCTGCTCGCGCCGTCGCTGACCCGCAAGGCGAGCCTCGAGGGCGTGCTGATCGCGGCGCTCGGCGTGATGCTGCTCGGGCACGTCCTGCGGGCGACGGCCGGCTCGTTCGCCATGCTCGCCATCGGCTCCGCCGTGACCTTCGCGGGGATGGGTGTCGGCAACGTGCTGCTGCCCCCTCTGGTGAAGCGGTACTTCCCGGACAGGATCGGGCTGGTCACGTCGCTGTACGCGACCGTGATGTCGGTGAGCACGCTGCTGCCTCCGCTGGTCGCGGTGCCGGTGGCCGACGCATCCAACTGGCACGTCTCCGTGGGGATGTGGGGCGTGGTGAGCCTGCTGGCCATCCTGCCGTGGCTGCGCATCATCCTGACCAGGCGACCGGTGCATCCGGAGCACGACGTCGAGGTGGAGGGCGCTGAGCCCGGGATGCTGGGCAAGGTGTGGCACGCGCCGCTCGCCTGGGCGATGGCCGTGGTGTTCGCGGCGTCCAGCCTGAACGCGTACGCGATGTTCGCCTGGCTGCCGGAGATCCTGCACGACGTGGCCGGCTCGACGCCGGTGGAGGCTGGCGCGCTTCTCTCGTTGTACGCGGGCATGGGCATCCCGGCCGGGCTGCTGGTGCCGCTGCTGGCCGCCAGGATGCGCAACGTCGCCCTGCTGCTCTACGCGGGCGTTGCGTTCTTCGTGCTCGGCTATCTGGGCCTGATCATCGCGCCGGGCACGGCGACCTGGCTGTGGGTGGTGTTCGCCGGTCTCGGGCCGCTGCTGTTCCCGCTGTGCCTCGTGCTGATCAACGTGCGCACGCGCACGCACGAGGGCTCCGTGGCGCTCAGCGGCTTCACGCAGGGCCTCGGCTACACGCTCGGTGCGCTCGGCCCGCTCGCGGTCGGTGTGCTGCACCAGCTCACCGGCGACTGGACAGCGGCCCTCATCGTCCTCATCGGCACCGCGCTCGCTGCCGCCCTCGCCGGCACCGTCGTCGCCCGCCCGCACACCCTCGAAGACCACTTCCGCCCGTAGGAATCGAGCCGGGACTTATGTACGCTCCGCTCGGCGTGTCGCGTACAGAAGTCCCGGCTCGATTGTCAGGGGAGGAGGTGGGCGCGGTGGATGAGCGCGGCCGCGCCGATGAGCGGGCCCTCGGAGGAGAGGGCCGAGGGGATGATGCGCACCTTTCGCACGTACGGGAAGTAGTGGTTCTCGATGACGCGGCGCATGTGGTCGAACAGGTCGGGCGTCGAGTGCGAGAAGCCGCCGCCGATGGCGACGAGCTCGAGGTCGAGCAGGGCGGTCGCCGACGCGATGGCGCGGCCGACGGCCTCTCCGGTGCGCGCGATGGCCTGGTGGGCCACCTCATCGCCCGCCGCGTACGCCGCCGCCAGTTCCTCGCCCGTGTTCCCGGTGAAGCCGTGGCGACGAGCCCAGGCGACGGTGTGCGGGCCCGAGGCGATTGCTTCGAGGGCGCTCGGGTTGCCGAACGTGTCCTCTCCGACCAGCTCGCCCACCTCGACGTGCCCGATGTGGCCGGCGTTGCCCGTCGGACCGGTGATCACGCGGCCGCCAACGATGAGGCCGCCGCCGATGCCGGTCGAGACGACCATGCCCATCACGTTGTCCACGCCCTGCGCAGCTCCGACCCAGTGCTCGGCGAGCGTGATCGCGACGCCGTCCATCTCGAGCGTCACCGGGATGTCGAGCCCGGCGTCCGCGATGACACCGGCGATGAAGTCGCGCATCGGGTAGTCGCGCCAGTGAGGGACGTTCAGCGGGGACACCAGGCCCCGGATGCGGTCGATCGGCCCGGCGCAGCCGATTCCCGCTCCGATGAGCGTCGCACCGGCGGGCACGGAGGCGATGGCGTCACGGACGACGCCGCCCACCGAGGCCTCGAGGTCGGCGACGGTCGCCGTGCGGCCCGTCGGGCGGCGGAAGCGGGACGATTCGAGCAGGCGACCGTCCGCATCGACGATGGCTGCTTCGACTTTGGTTCCGCCGAAGTCGACGGCGAGGGCGAGGGGAGTTGGCACGACCTTTACCCTAAACGAAACCGCCCGCGCTCATATGAGCAACATCCGCGCAACCGTTGCTCAGACGCGCATCCGGTTCCTAAGCTGGAACCGTGGCCATGAACGACACCGATGAGATCCTCGCCGTCAAAGCCGCTGAGCTGTACTACGAGGCGGGCAAAACTCAGGACGAGATCGGTCTCGCCCTCAGTGTCAGCCGCTGGAAGGTGGGACGGCTGCTCGTCGCAGCGCGCGAGCACGGCTTCGTGCGCATCGAGATCGTGCACCCGAGCGCTAGGCGGTTCTCGCTCGAACGCGAGCTGTGCGGCTTCTACGACCTGCAGGACGCCGTGGTCGTGCCGTCCCTCGACTCCGACTCGGATGTGCAGGCGCGCGTCGCGCAGGCCGCGGCGGACTACCTGACCACCCTGCGCCCCGTTCCCCGCACGCTCGGCGTGAGCTGGGGACGCACCCTGCACGCGGTGGCGGCGCGGCTGCGCCCCGGCTGGGCCGTCGGCGTCAACCCCGTGCAGATCAACGGCAGCGTGTCCAGCACCCGGCAGGCGACAGCGGCGGCGGACACCGCCGTCGTGATCGCCCGCAAGGCGCAGGGCACGGCCACCCTGCTTCCGAGTCCCGCCATCTTCGAGCACGCCGCCACCCGGCGCGCCATCGAGGCCGACCGCTCGGTGCAGAGTGTCCTGGCGCTGGCGAGGAGCGCCTCCGCGTACCTGTTCAGCGCGGGCGTGGTCGACACCAGCTCCGTGCACGTCGACTCCGGCTACCTGACCGCCGACGACGTCGCATCCCTCGCCGCGAAGGGCGCCGTCGGCGACGTGGTCGGCCGGTTCATCACCGAGGACGGCCAGGTCGCCGATCCGGAGCTCGACGGAAGGACCCTCGGCATCTCGCTCGACGAGCTCCGCGCCGCGCGCACCAGCATCGCCGTGATCGCAGGGGAGACCAAGCACAGGGTGGCGCACGCGATCGTGTCCAGCGGGCTGTGCAGCACGATCATCACCGACGAATCCACCGCGAACCATCTGCTCGGCCGCTCAGCGGCCAGCTGAAAGAAGGAGTGACGTGACCATCGAAACGACGCCGCCCGTGCGAACCCTCGCACCGGCGGCCAGGGCCGTGGAGGTGCTCGGGGGCGACTTCACCGAAGCCTCCCTGCGCCGCTACCTGAACGGCATCCCCGGGGTCGACGCCGTCGGCCTCGAGCAGCGTGCCGCCGGGCTCGGAACGCGCTCCATCAAGACCACCAGCAAGGCCTGGGCGCTCGACAAGATCATCGAGCTGATCGACCTGACCACCCTCGAAGGCGCTGACACGCCCGGCAAGGTGCGCTCGCTCGTCGCGAAGGCGCTCACGCCGGACCCGAGCGATCTCACCGCTCCCCGGCCGGCCGCCGTCTGCGTGTACGGCGACATGGTGCCGTACGCGGTGGAGGCGCTCGGCGCATCCCACGCCGGACGCTCGGGCGGAGCACCCGGCAGCGTGAACGTGGCCGCCGTGGCGACCGCGTTCCCGAGCGGGCGCGCATCCCTCGCCGTGAAGCTGGCGGACACGGCGGACGCCGTCGCCGCCGGTGCGGACGAGATCGACATGGTGATCGACCGCGGGGCGTTCCTCTCCGGGCGCTACGGGCTCGTCTTCGACGAGATCGTCGCCGTGAAGGAAGCCTGCCGCCGCGCAGACGGCAGCTACGCCCACCTCAAGGTGATCCTGGAGACCGGCGAGCTGAACACGTACGACAACGTGCGCCGCGCATCCTGGCTGGCGATCCTCGCCGGAGGAGACTTCATCAAGACGTCCACCGGCAAGGTGTCCCCGGCGGCCACGCTGCCCGTCACGCTGCTGATGCTGGAGGTCGTGCGCGACTGGCACAAGCTCACGGGCGAGGAGATCGGCGTGAAGCCGGCGGGCGGCATCCGGTCGTCGAAGGACGCCATCAAGTATCTGGTGACGGTCGCGGAGACGGTGGGCGAGCACTGGCTGCAGCCGCACCTGTTCCGGTTCGGGGCGTCCAGCCTGCTCAACGACGTGCTGCTGCAGCGTCAGAAGCTGAGCACCGGCCACTACTCCGGCGCCGACTACGTCACGATCGACTGACCAGCAGAGACCGAAGGCAGAACAATGAGTTTCCTCGAATACGCACCAGCGCCGGAGTCCAGGGCCATCCTGAACCTGCGCGACCAGTACGGCCTCTTCATCGACGGCGAGTTCGTCGAGGGCAACGGCACCCCGTTCCAGACCATCTCCCCGGCGACGGAGGAGCGCATCGCGACCATCGCGACGGCCAACACCGCCGACGTGGATGCTGCCGTCGCCGCAGCGCGCCGGTCGTACGAGCGCGTGTGGTCGAAGATGAGCGGCAGCGACCGCGGCAAGTACCTGTTCCGCATCGCGCGCCTCGTCCAGGAGCGCGCCCGCGAGCTCGCGGTGGCGGAGAGCCTCGACAACGGCAAGCCGATCAAGGAGAGCAGGGATGTGGACGTCCCGCTCGTCGCCGCCTGGTTCTTCTACTACGCGGGATGGGCGGACAAGCTCGACCACGCCGGTCTCGGCCCCGCACCGCGCGCGCTCGGCGTCGCCGCCCAGGTGATCCCGTGGAACTTCCCGCTGCTGATGCTCGCCTGGAAGATCGCCCCCGCGCTGGCGGCGGGCAACACCGTCGTGCTGAAGCCGGCGGAGACCACCCCGCTGACCGCGCTCCTGTTCGCCGAGATCGTGCAGCAGGCCGGCCTCCCCGCCGGCGTCGTCAACATCGTCACCGGTGCAGGCGAGACCGGTCGCGACCTGGTCAACCACCCGGATGTGAACAAGGTCGCCTTCACCGGCTCCACCGCCGTCGGCAGGGAGATCGCCCGCGCCGTCGCAGGAACCGACAAGAAGCTGACCCTCGAACTCGGCGGCAAGGCGGCGAACATCGTCTTCGACGACGCCCCGATCGACCAGGCCGTCGAGGGCATCGTCAACGGCATCTTCTTCAACCAGGGCCACGTCTGCTGCGCAGGCAGCCGCCTGCTGGTGCAGGAGAGCATCCACGACGAGGTCGTCGACCGTCTGAAGAGCCGCCTGTCGACGCTGCGCCTCGGCGACCCGCTCGACAAGAACACCGACATCGGCGCGATCAATAGCGCAGAGCAGCTGCAGCGCATCCGGGAGCTGTCCGACATCGGGGAGGCGGAGGGTGCTGACCGCTGGACGGCCGACTGCGCCATCCCGGAGAACGGGTTCTGGTTCGCGCCGACGATCTTCGACAACGTCTCCACCAGCCACCGGATCGCCCGCGAGGAGATCTTCGGGCCGGTGCTCTCCGTGCTCACCTTCCGCACGCCCGCCGAGGCCATCGCGAAGGCGAACAACACCCCGTACGGCCTGTCCGCCGGCATCTGGAGCGACAAGGGCAGCCGCATCCTGGCCGTGGCGGACAAGCTGCGCGCCGGTGTGATCTGGGCGAACACCTTCAACAGGTTCGACCCGGCCAGCCCGTTCGGCGGATACAAGGAGTCCGGTTACGGCCGCGAGGGCGGTCGCCACGGGCTCGCCGCGTACCTGACGCCCGGCCGCGCGCTCGGCGGCTCGTCCGCCGCGGCGCTGACCTCCGCATCCACCACGACCCGCAAGGGAGCGAAGAAATGAGCCGCCTGACCGTGCCGAAGACCTACAAGCTCTACATCGGCGGCAAGTTCCCGCGCAGCGAGTCCGGTCGCACGTACGAGGTCGTCTCCGCGAAGGGCGCCTTCCTGGCCAACGCGGCGAAGGCGTCCCGCAAGGACGCCCGGGATGCCGTGGTCGCCGCCCGCGGAGCGCTCAGCGGCTGGGCGGGCGCCACCGCGTACAACCGCGGCCAGGTGCTCTACCGCATCGCCGAACTGATGGAGGGCCGTCGCGCCCAGTTCGTCGACGAGGTGCAGCAGACGGAGGGCGTCTCCGCCGCCGTCGCCGGCGCGCAGGTGGACGAGGCGATCGACCGCTGGGTCTGGTACGCGGGCTGGGCGGACAAGTTCGCGCAGGTCGTCGGAAACGCCAACCCGGTCGCCGGTCCGTACTTCAACATCTCGGTGCCGGAGCCCACCGGCGTGGTCGCGATCGTCGCCCCGCAGGACACTGGGCTGCTCGGCTTCGTGAGCGCCGTCGCCCCCGCGCTGGTGGCGGGCAACACGGTGGTCGTGGTGGCGAGCGAGCGCTTCCCGCTGTCCGCGATCAGCCTGAGCGAGGTGCTCGCGACGAGCGACGTGCCCGGCGGTGTGGTGAACATCCTGACCGGCTCCCCGGCCGAGATCGCACCGTGGCTCGCCTCGCACGCCGACGTCAACGCGCTCGACCTGGTCGGCGCAGGCGGCCTCGAGTGGATCGACCTGCAGATCGCGGCGGCCGACACGCTGAAGCGCGTCCTCACCCCGGAGAACGGTCCGGATGCGGCGGCGCCGTCGCTCGACAGGATCGCGTTCTTCACCGAGACGAAGACGGTCTGGCACACCAAGTCGCTGATCTGATCCCGACCGATCCGTGCATCCACGAGGGGTGTACCGCAGCCCTGCGCAGCGGTACACCCCTCGCGCCTTTGCGCATCATGGGGGAGGATGAAGGAAAGACTTAGGAGGTCCGGATGACGGATCAGGGGATGTCGGGTATGGGTCCGACCGCCCTCGTCGGAGACAGTCTCACGCAGGGCGGCGACTGGCAGGCGTGGATGCCGGGGGAGACCATCTACAACTTCGGGGTCGGGGGAGACACCACGGACGACGTGGTGGCCCGTCTGTGGGATGTGATCAACGCGCAGCCCACCGTCGTGGTGCTGCTGATCGGCACGAACGACCTCGCCTGGCGGCGCTCGGTCGAGCACATCGTGCGCAACGTGGAGACCATCCTGGTCACGCTGCGCAGGGAGCTGCAGGAGACGCGCATCCTGGTGCAGTCGGTGCTGCCGCGCGGCCACGAGTTCGCGGACCAGATCCGCGACATCAACCGCCACCTGTGGCAGTTCGCGCCCACCGTGCACGCACAGTGGCTCGACCTCTGGCCCGCTCTGGCGCTGGAGGACGGCGAACTGAACCCCGCATACAGCGAGGACCGCCTGCACCTCAACGACGACGGATACCGCGTCTGGCTGAACGAGCTGGTGCCCGCCCTGGAGCGCCTGCGCCAGCAGCCGCCGACCAGCCGCGCGATCACGCTGCCGGACCTGGGCGGGGCGGCGTGACCCAAGCCATCGAGTCTGAAGTTGTTCACGCCCCCACCCGGCGTGTCGCGTGAATAACTTCGGACTCGATGGTGTGCGTGGGTTAGCGGGTGCGGAGCAGCGTCTCGTAGAAGCGGATGCCGCGGAGCCAGGTGGCCACGTGGATGCGCTCGTTGCGGGCGTGCAGCGTCGCCCGCTCCTCGCCGCTCATCTCGAACGGGGTGAAGCGGTAGACCGCGTCGCTGATCGTGGTGAAGTGGCGGCTGTCGCTGGCGCCGAGCATGATGTACGGCGTCACCACCGCATCCGGATGCACGGCCGCGATGCTGCCGGCGATCGCATCCCACTCCGGACCGGTGGTGGGGGACACCGGCGACGGTTCGCTCGGGTCGATCGCCTCGATGCGCACCAACGGGTCGCGGATGGCGCGGCGGAGGTGCGTCATGGTCTCGGCGACGCTCGACCCGACGGCGATACGGACGTTGACGACCGCTTCGGCGGTCTCCGGCAGGGCGTTGGCGGCGAGGCTGCCGGACAGCTGCGTGACCGCCGTCGTCGTGCGCACGATCGCGCGGGTCTCGTCGCTCACCCGGCCGAGCACGGCGACCAGGGCGGGCTTCAGGCGCCTGGCCCGGGTGAACACCGCGCGCAGCGGGCCGGTGGCGTGGGCGCCGAGCGTCTCCACCATCTGCAGGTTGGTCTCGCTGAGGCCGGCGGGGAACGGTTTCGCGTTCAGCCGCGTGATCGCGCGCGCCAGCCGCACCGTCGCGGTCAGCTTGGGCGGGGTGGAGGCGTGCCCTCCGTTCTGCTCGACCGTCAGCCGGACGCTCGTGATGCCCTTCTCGCTGACGCCGACGACCGCGATCGGCTTCGCGACGCCGGGGAAGATGCCCTCGACGACCGCACCGCCCTCGTCGAGCACCAGGGCCGGCCGCACGCCGCGGCCGGCGAGGGAGGCGACGATCGTCTTCGCCCCGGACCCGACGGTCTCTTCGTCGTGGCCGAAGCTGAGGTACACGTCCGCGGCGGGGGTGTGGCCGGCGGCGACCAGCGCATCCACTGCTTCGAGGATGGCGACGAGGGATCCCTTGTCGTCGAGGGTGCCTCTGCTCCACAGCACGCGGGCGTCGCCTGTTCCGGTGAGCTCGGCGCCGAACGGCGGGTGCTCCCAGCCGTCGTCGGTGGCCGGCACCACGTCGTAGTGCGCCATCAGGACGGTGGGGGCTCCGTCGCCTGCGCCGCGCCAGCGGTAAAGCAGGGAGTGGCCGTGCTGCTCGCGTTCGAGAGTGGCGTGCAGGTGGGGATACAGCTCGGGCAGCGTGGCGATGAAGGTGTCGAACGCCTCCCAGTCCGTCTGCTCGACCGCGTTGCGGGACATGGTCGGGATGCGCAGCAGCGTGCGGAAGCGGTCGACGGCGGCATCGTCGTCGATGCGCGCAGGACCGCTCACTCTCCCGCCGCCCGGCGGAACGCTGCGAGGGCATCGTCGGAGTAGAGCACGAAGCGCACCAGCTCCACCGGCCCGAACGACGCGGCGAGCACGGCGCGGACCGTGCTGACCGCGATGCGGGCGGCGTCGTCCATCGGCCAGCCGTAGACGCCGGCGGAGATCGCGGGGAAGGCCACGGAGGCCGCGCCGACCTCGCGCGCGACGCGCAGCGATGAACGGTAGGCGTTCTGCAGCAGCTCCGTCCTGTCCTCCGTTGCGGACCAGACGGGGCCGACCGCGTGGATGACCCACGTGGCGTCGAGCTCGCCGGCGGTGGTGGCGACGGCCTGGCCGGTGGGGAGCCCATCCGGGAATGTCGTCGCGCGCAGTTCGCGGCAGGCGTCGAGGATGGCCGGACCGCCGCGGCGGTGGATGGCGCCGTCGACGCCTCCTCCGCCCAGGAGGGAGCTGTTCGCGGCGTTGACGATGGCGTCGACGTGCTCGTCGGTGATGTCGCCGCGGACGATCTGGATCAGGTCGTCCACCGTCAGCCCCTGTTGTTGGAGAGCTCGTACACCTTCAGCAGCTCGACGATGGCGTCGTCGCGCTGGCTGCCGCCCTCGTCGAACATCTCGGTGACGTGCGTCTTGAGATGGTTCTCGACGAGCAGCTTGTTGAGCGAGCCGAGCGACTTCTGGATGGCGAGGGACTGGGTGATGATGTCGATGCAGTAGTCCTCGTTCTCGATCATCTTCTCCAGGCCTCTCAGCTGGCCTTCGAGGATGCGCGTGCGGTGCATGGCGCGTTTCTTGATGTCTGCGATCACCCGTCCAGGATACCGCGCCGATCCCGTATACCCCTATGGGGTATGTGTTACAGTCGAAGACATGGAAACGAGCTACGACATCCAGGGCATGACCTGCGCGCACTGCGCGCACGCGGTGAGCGAAGAGCTGGGGGCGCTGGACGGCGTCACGGCCGTGGCGGTCGACGTGGCGGCAGGCACGGCGACGGTCACCAGCGACGCCGCTCTCGCACGGGATGCGGTCCAGAGCGCGGTCGAAGAGGCCGGGTACACGCTGGCCCACCCCCGACAGCTTCCCCTGCTGTGACGAGCGCCGACACGGCCGCTCCCGGCATCCAGCTCGACCTCGCGATCGACGGGATGACCTGCGCAAGCTGCGTCGCCCGCGTCGAGAAGCGGCTCGGCAGGATCGACGGCGTCACCGCCAGCGTCAACCTCGCCACCGAACGGGCCAGGGTCACGGCACCCGCGTCGCTCGATCCGGCACTGCTCGTGGCCGAGGTGCAGAAGGCCGGATACGGCGCGCACGTCATCGAAGCGGTGGAGCCACCCCGGGATGCGTCGTCGTCGTCCGCCCTGCGCCTGCGGCTGATCGTCAGCGCGGCGCTCACCGTGCCCGTCGTGCTGCTGGCCATGATCCCGGCCTGGCAGTTCTGGGGCTGGCAGTGGGTGTCGCTGCTGCTGGCGACGCCGGTGGTGCTGTGGGGCGGCTGGCCGTTCCACCGCTCTGCGGCGATCAACCTGCGGCACGGGGCGGCCACGATGGACACGCTCGTGTCGCTCGGCACGGCCGCCGCCTACCTCTGGTCGGTGTGGGCTCTCGTCTTCGGCACGGCGGGCGAACTGGGGATGCGGCATCCCTTCACCCTGGTCGCGGAGCCGGGCAGCGCATCCGGGGCCATCTATCTGGAGGTTGCAGCCGGCGTCACGACGTTCCTGCTGCTCGGGCGGTTCGTGGAGGAGCGGTCCAAGCGGAGGGCGGGCGCCGCGCTGCGCGAACTGCTGCAGGCCGGGGCGAAAGACGTCGCGATCCTGACCGGCGACGGGTCGGAGACGCGCGTTCCGGTCTCCGCTCTCGCGGTCGGCGACCGGTTCGTGGTGCGGCCCGGCGAGCGCATCGCCGCGGACGGCGTCGTGCAGGACGGCGCCGCCGCCGTCGACACCAGCGCGATGACGGGGGAGTCCGTGCCGGTCGAGGTGTCACAGGGCGACACGGTCGCCGGAGGCACCATCGCGCACGCCGGCACGCTGATGGTGCGCGCATCCCGGGTCGGAGCGGACACGCAGCTGGCCAGGATGGCGAAATTGGTGGAGGAGGCCCAGCTCGGCAAGGCGGCCGTTCAGCGACTGGCCGACCGGATCTCCGGCGTCTTCGTGCCCGTGGTCATCGCGCTCGCCCTGGCCACCTTCGGCGTGTGGATGCTCCTCGGCGGCGGAACCTCCGCCGCGATCTCCGCCGCGGTCGCCGTGCTCATCGTCGCCTGCCCGTGTGCGCTCGGTCTGGCGACCCCGACCGCGCTGCTGGTCGGCACGGGACGCGCCGCCCAGCTCGGCATCCTGATCACCGGCCCGGAGGTGCTCGAACGCACGGGCCGCATCGACACGATCGTGTTCGACAAGACCGGAACCCTCACCACCGGAGCGATGACGGTCACCGGCGTCGTGCCGGCGGACGGGGTGGATGCGCAGGAGGTGCTGCTGCTCGCCGCATCGGCCGAGCGCGGGTCGGAGCACCCGATCGGCCGGGCGGTCGCTGCGGCAGTGGATGCGCACGCTCCCGTCACCGGATTCCGTGCCGTGGCCGGGTTCGGCGTGACGGCGCAAGTGGAGGGACGGACGGTCGCCGTCGCACGCGCCGACGCGCACGCGACCCTCCCTGCCGTGCTCTCCGACGCGCTGCGCGACGCCAGGGCGGCGGGTGCCACGGCGGTCGTCGTCTCCGTCGACGACGCGCCGGCCGCGGTCCTCAGCGTCACGGACCCGCTGCGTCCGGACGCCGCGGAGGCGATCGGCCGGGTGCGGGCGCTCGGCCTGGAGCCCGTGGTGCTGAGCGGCGACCACGAGGAGACCGTACGGGCCGTGGTCGCGCCGTTGCGCATCCAGCGCGTGGTGGGCGGGGCGACGCCGGAGGGGAAGGCGCAGGCCGTCCGGCGGATGCAGGACGACGGCCGGTCGGTGGCGATGGTCGGGGACGGCGTCAACGACGCTGCGGCGCTCGCGGCCGCCGATCTGGGCATCGCGATGGGCTCGGGCTCGGATGTCGCCATCGAGGCGGGCGACCTCACGCTGCTGCGCTCGGATCCGGTGCTCGTGGCGGACGCGATCCGGCTGTCCAGGCGCACGGTGTCGATCATCAGGGGCAACCTGTTCTGGGCGTTCGCGTACAACGTCGCGGCCATCCCGATCGCGGCGTCCGGGCTGCTCAACCCGATGATCGCCGGGGCGGCGATGGCGTTCTCGAGCGTGTTCGTGGTGCTCAACAGCCTGCGGTTGCGACGGTTTTCCGGGCGTACGGTTTCTTCCTGACGCGGGCGTCATATTCGGCGCCGGGATGCGTCCATATCAGTGACCCTGTGTGCGATCTGAACAGTATCCCGGCGTGCCGCGTGCATTCACCCCTGAATGGGGGGTGGGGGAGGACATACTGCCGGGTCTATCCTCCACATAGGGGTTGAGAAATATTCGTTTTACAGGAAAGGCCCGACTTTGCTGAAGAACCTCAGCCCGCTGCTGTCCGGTGCGCTCTTGAGCGTCCTTGATTCCATGCACGATGGCGACATGCTTACCCTTGTCGGCAGCGGCTATCCACAAGAAGAAATAGTTTCACCCGTCATTCATCTCGGAGAGGTGACGACTGAAGCCGCGGCCGACGCGATTCTCAGTGTGTTCCCTCTCGACAACGACGATCCGTCGCCGATCACGTTCCTCGATCTCGCCGGTGAACCGTACGATGTCCCAGACGTGGCGTTCGCGGTGAACGGCATCGCTTCCGATGCCGAACTCCGTCGCGTGCCCATGACCCGTCTGGAGCTCGGCGAATTCGTCGAGCTCGCCCGCCATTCCGTTGTGACCGTGAGCGTGGGGTCGGACGCCCCGCCATGCGCGTTCCTGTTGCGGAAAGGCCCCTGCTGAATCACACGCACAGCTGAACGTGGGCGTGCCGGAGCCTCATCGGCGCCGGCACGCCCCACCAGCGTGGATGCTCCTGCCGTAGACTCGGTGACCGTGTCCCGACCCACCACCCAGCCGACCTTCAACCGCGCGGCTCTCGCGCCCGGCATCCTCGGGGCGATCGTCCTGATCGGCGGCCTCGCCCTGATCGGGGGCGAGTGGTACCTCTACGTGCAGTATGCGGTGAGCATCCTCGCGCTCATCCTCTGCGTCTTCGCCGGACAGGCCAAGCAGTGGTGGTGGCTGGCCGGTCTGATCCCCGTCGCCGTGCTCTGGAACCCGGTCTGGCCGATCACCTTCGGGGACGTGGTCATCCGTCTCTTGCACCTCGCGAGCGCCGTGCTCTTCGTCGCCGTCGCCGTCACCGTGAAGATCCCCGTCGATCCGCGTCGCTGATTCGCGCATCCTCGCGTAAACTGGTGGTCGCGTCGCGAGTTCCTGCACGACGCGTCCCCGGCGCTCACCGCGGCGGGCGGGTCCATTCGGTTCCCCGCCCGGACGCTGCGCCGGCCCTCACGCCATACGGCGTCCGCTCTTCGTCAGCGCGCGACGCTCCCCCTGGAGGACCATGTCTCGTTCCGGTCAACGCACCAGCTCGTCGCGCCAGCAGCAGCGACGCACCCGCCACGCGAACAACGACGGGCTGATCCCCGTCCTCGCGCGCAAAGTGCGGGAGGTGGAGGCGAAGGCCGCGGACGGCAAGAAGCTCGGACCGACCAATCGCACCAAGTTCCAGGTCATCGCGTTCCTCATGCGCGAGGAGCGGGCCAGGGCCAAGTCGGACCCCGAGCTGAGCGACGCAGCTCGCGCGGAGCAGCTGAAGCGCCTGGACGGCATCGCGACCATCCTGGCCAAGACGGCCGCGCGCGACACCTCGCTCATCGCCCTGCTGGAGAGCGAGTCCCCGCCTACGGCGACCGCGCAGACCATGCGCAGGGACTGGCTGCTCGAGTCGGGCACGGAGCTCTCTCCGGACGACCTCATCATCACGGTGGAGCGTCCCGTCGCCAAGCAGGACAGCGTCATCACGCCGGAGCTCGCCGAGAAGCAGGTCATCCCGCAGTCCGTGCGTGCCAGGCAGCTCTCGAACCCGTTCCTCGCCCCCGACTTCTCGAAGGCCACCGCCGCGCAGTCCGCTCCGCGGCGCCGTCTCGACTCGTGGGAGCTGCTCGGCCCGCTGTTCAAGTCGTTCGAGTACGGCTCGGGCGGCCAGGCGGCCAGCATGGAGCTGCCGCCCGCTCCGGCCATCGACCGGTATTCGCCTCCCGGCCTCGAGCTGATGCACCACCAGGCCCGCTTCGTGGAGAGCGTCCGGCTCGGCCACCGCAGCTTCCTGCTCGCCGACGAGCCCGGCCTCGGCAAGACGGCGCAGTCCGTCCTCGCGGCCAGCGTCGCCGGCGCGTATCCACTGCTCGCCGTCGTGCCGAACGTCGTCAAGATGAACTGGGCGCGCGAGGTGGAGCGCTGGACGCCGCACCGCAGGGCGACGGTCATCCACGGAGACGGCGAGGGCCTGGATGCGTTCGCCGACGTCGTCATCGTCAACTACGAGGTCCTGGATCGGCACCTCGCCTGGCTGAGCACGCTCGGCTTCAAGGGCATGGTCGTCGACGAGGCGCACTTCATCAAGAACCTGCACTCGCAGCGCTCCAAGTACGTGCTCGGGCTCGCGGACGCGATCAAGAAGACCGGCGACCCCCTGCTGATGGCGCTCACCGGCACCCCGCTGATCAACGACATCGACGACTTCAAGGCCATCTGGCAGTTCCTCGGCTGGATCGACGGCAACAAGCCGGCGCCCGCCCTGATGGAGAAGCTCGAGGAGACCGAGCTGACGCCGGCCGATTTCGGCTTCTACGCCGCGGCGCGCGAGGCCGTCATCGACATGGGCATCGTCCGCCGCCGCAAGATCGACGTGGCCGCCGACCTGCCGAGCCGCCGCGTGGTCGACCTGCCCGTCGAGCTGGACGACGACCTCGGCCGCAGCATCCGCCAGGCGGAGAAGGAGCTGGCTGCCCGCCTCGTCGCCAAGTTCCGCCGCGCATCCGCCGCCGGCCGGCCGGACTCGTTCGACGGAGACGACGACGCGCACCGTGCGCACCTCATCCGCCTCGTCGCCCAGTCGGAGCTCGAGGACGCACGCTCGTCCAAGAGCGGGGACAACGTCTTCACGATGGTCCGCAAGATCGGTCAGGCGAAGGCGGGGCTGGCCTCCGACTACGCAGCGCAGCTCGCGCGCTCCGTCGGCAAGGTGGTGTTCTTCGCCAAGCACATCGACGTGATGGATGCGGCGGAGGAGGCCTTCGCCGCCCGCGACCTCAAGACGATCTCGATCCGCGGAGACCAGACCGCGATCGCCCGCCAGCGGGAGATCGACGCGTTCAACAACGACCCGGAGGTGTCGGTGGCGGTGTGCTCGCTGACCGCCGCGGGCGTCGGGCTCAACCTGCAGGCGGCGTCCAACGTCGTCCTGGCCGAGCTGTCCTGGACGGCGGCGGAGCAGACCCAGGCCATCGACCGCGTGCACCGCATCGGCCAGGAGGAGCCGGTCACGGCGTGGAGGATCATCGCCGCGCAGACCATCGACTCCAAGATCGCCGAGCTGATCGACGCCAAGCAGGGCCTCGCGGCTCGCGCGCTCGACGGCTCGGATGTCGAGCCGGGCTCGGCGGACTCCGTGCAGCTGGATGCGCTCATCCACCTGCTGGAGGACGCGCTGGGGTAGTCGCCCGGGTGGGCGCCGGCGCCGCCTCAGGCGATGTCGGCGTCGTCCGGGTCGAGAGGCACCGGCCGGTCGTCGTCGGGGACGAGGTCGTCGTCCTCGTCGTCGGCGACGGGCAGGTCGTCCTCGTCGCGAACGATGGGGGCCGGCTCGTAGTCGGCCTCCTGGGCTTCGCGGAAGTCGTCCAGCTCGTCGTCGCCGCCGCGCGTGTCGCTCTCGGTCATGCACCGAGGGTACCTCTCGCGCCTGCCGCGGTCGAGAGGCTGGTGTCAGCCGAGCGTGAAGACGAAGTACGGCCCTCTGCCGTCGTGCAGGATGCGCGCCTGGCCGGAGAACGCGGCGAAATCGCCCGTCCCCGTGCCGGGGATGATGTAGCCGAACGCCGAGTCGTCGCTCGGGTGTTGCAGCGCGCCGTGGTGCACGGTGAACGAGCCGGTCCTGCCGTCGTCGAGGGTGCCCGTCACCCGCTCGGCCGCGAGGTAGCCGCGGCTCTCCTCCGTGCCGGACGACACGAAGTGCGCGACGGACTCTCCGACCAGTCCCTCCGTGTACGTCTTCCGCATGGTGATCGCTCCGACCCAGTCCCCGTCGATGCCGGGAAGCTCTGCCGGGTCCCAGCCGGTGACCTCGAATCGGGCGGTGATCGTCTCGTGCTCGCTCATCCCCTCACCATAGAGAGGGGGCCGGTCGCCGTCTTGTAATTTCGCGACAGAGCGAATCTGCACTAGACAAGGGGCATGCCACAGCACTCCCAGGTCGAGATCGAGCGCAAATACGACGTCGACGAGACCACGGCCCCTCCGCTGCTGGTGGGGGTCGGCGCTGTCGCGCTGCAGACGGAGCCGGAGACCGCCGAACTCGTCGCCACCTACTTCGACACCGCAGACCTCACCCTGGCGCGCGCGAGGATCGCGGTGCGCGTCCGCCGCGGGGGAGCCGACCAGGGCTGGCATGTGAAGCTGCCGGCCGAGGAAGGCCGCACAGAGCTGCGCTGGCCGCTGACCGACGGGGACGACGTTCCGGAGGAGCTGATCGCCTCCGTCGCCGCCGTGGTCCCGGATGCGCGAATCGCGGAGGCCGAGCTGGTGCCGGTGGCCAGAGTCACCAACCGGCGCGTCACCGTCGTGCTGCAGGATGCGGCCGGGTTCGACCTCGCCGAGTTCTGCGACGACCACGTCACCAGCGAGAACCTCCGCAGTGGGGGCACCCAATCGTGGCGCGAGTGGGAGGTCGAGCTGCTGAGCGGCGCACCCGACACCCGCTCCGGCCGCACGGCGCTGCTCGACGAGATCGAGGAGCGCGTGCTCGCCGCGGGCGCCGTGGTGTCGGCGAGCTCGTCCAAGCTGCAGCGCGCGCTCGGGCTCTAGCGGGCGGCGCCACCGGCCTCGTACCCGCGTTTTTGTGCTGGTGCCCGCCGTCAGGCATGATTCACAGGTAGCGAATTTCACCCAGGGAGCAGCATTTTGAAGATCGGCATCCTCACCAGTGGCGGCGACTGTCCAGGACTGAACGCGGTCATCCGCGGCGCTGTCCTGAAGGGCGACCGCGTCCACGGCTCCGAGTTCGCCGGTTTCCGTTACGGCTGGCGCGGCGTCGTCGACGGCGACATCATGCCGCTCGACCGGCACAGCGTCCGTGGCCTCTCCCGTCAGGGCGGCACGATCCTCGGCTCCAGCCGCACCAACCCGTTCGAGGGCGAGAACGGCGGCCCGGAGCACATCCAGGCGATGATGGACGAGAACGGCATCGACGCCATCATCGCGATCGGCGGAGAGGGCACGCTGACCGCTGCCCGCCGTCTCACCGACGCCGGTCTCAAGATCGTCGGCGTCCCGAAGACCATCGACAACGACCTCGCCGCCACCGACTACTCGTTCGGCTTCGACACCGCCGTCGAGATCGCGACAGAGGCCATCGACCGGCTGCGCACCACCGCGGAGTCCCACCAGCGCTGCATGGTGGTGGAGGTCATGGGCCGCCACGTCGGCTGGATCGCCCTGCACTCCGGCATGGCAGGCGGAGCGCACGCCATCCTCATACCGGAGCAGCCCCAGTCGATCGAGCAGATCATCGAGTGGGTCGAATCGGTCCGCGACCGCGGCCGCGCGCCGGTCATCGTCGTCTCCGAGGGCTTCCACCTCGACACGATGGAGGAGGCGCACTCCCACAAGGGCCTGGATGCGTTCAACCGTCCGCGCCTCGGCGGCATCGGCGAGATGCTCGCCCCGATGATCGAGGAGCGCACCGGCATCGAGGCGCGCGCCACCGTGCTCGGCCACATGCAGCGCGGAGGCGTCCCGAGCGCGTACGACAGGGTGCTCGCCACCCGCCTCGGCATGGCGGCGGTCGACGCCGTCTACGAGGGACGCTGGGGCTCGATGGTGTCGCTGCGCGGCACCGACGTCGTCAACGTGTCCATCGCCGACGCGACCGGCGGCCTGAAGACCGTTCCGCAGGCCAGGTACGACGAGGCTGCTCTGCTCTTCGGCTAGGCCGGCTGACTAGACTCCTCGTCACAGGCGTGAAGGAGTCAATGTGCCCAGGTGCGTTCAGTTCGACGAGTTCGGTTCCCGCGACGCTCTCCGGATCGTCGACACGGAGCGGCCGTGGCCGGGGCCCGGTGAGCTCGTCGTGCGCGTGATGGCGGCCGGGCTCAACGCCATCGACGTCAAGGCGTACCGGGATGCGGACGTCGCGTCCCGCTTCGGCGTCACCGTCCCGAGCTGTCTCGGCCAGGACTTCGCCGGGTTCGTCGAGGAGGTCGGCGAGGGGGTCACGCGCTTCACCGTCGGCGAGGCCGTGTTCGGCAGCGCGCCGTTCCGCACGTTCGCCGACTTCATCGTCGTGCAGGAGGACGGGGCCGTGCTGCACAAGCCGGACCCTCTCACCTTCGAGGTGGCCGGAGCGCTCGCGACGGTGGGCAGGACGGCCGTGGCGACCACGGCATCCATCGGCCTGACGGAGGACGACACGGTCCTGGTGAGCGCAGCGGCGGGAGGCGTCGGCGTGCTCGCCGCCCAGCTCGCGGTGCGCGCGGGAGCCACCGTGATCGGCACGGCGGCCTCGGAGAACCACGCGTACCTCGACGGGCTCGGGATCGTGCCCGTCGCCTACGGGGACGGCCTCGCCGACCGGGTGCTGGCTGCGCTCGACGGCGGCGCGCTGACGGCCGTGCTCGACAACCACGGCAGGGAGACCATCGAGGTGGGGATCGCGCTGGGCGTGCCGGTGGAGCGCATCAACACCATCGCCGCGTTCGGTCCTGACGCCCTCGGTGCGCGCACAGTCGGAGGGTCGGCGGCGGGAAACGAGGAGCTGGCCTGGCTGGCCGGGCTGCTCGCGGAAGACGAGTGCATCCTGCCGATCGACTCGATCTTCCCGATCGAGCGCGTCATCGAGGCGTTCGCCCGGCTGGAGGCCGGGCACGTGCGCGGGAAGATCGTGCTGGTCACGGACTGAGACACCGTCGTGTGCCGGGCGGGCACGCTCTGGGTTTCGCAGGGTCGGGAGCCTAGACTCGCGGACATGGTTCTCACGAGCAGGCTCAGGAGCATCCGATGATCGCAGACGACACCGCCCGCCAGTTGCGTGCAGCAGGGCTCCGCTGGCGCCCGCAATCCGGGGACACCTTCGCGATCGACCGCGACGAGCTCGCCGGCGACCGGTTCACGGTGAGCGACATGACCATCGAGCCGCACGAGTTCGACACGGGCACGATCCTCGGCTTCAACGGCACGACCGAGTGGGCCCTCGACTCGCTCGCCGTCGAAGACGCGCTGTGGATCCCGCGCGAAGACCAGCTGCGCGAACTCCTCGGCGGCTCCTTCCTGCACCTGGCGCGCACCCCGGACGGCTACCGCGTCAGCATCGCCATCGGCGGTGAGGAGCGCATGTTCGAGGACGAGGATGCGGCGACCGCGTACGCGCAGGCACTTCTGTCGCTGATCGGGGCGTCGGTGTCCTGAGCCGGTCGCGGTGCCGCCGGTGCCTGTGCCGAGTTCCGGTGCCGGGCACCCGGGGTCAGGCGAAGATCGACGCGTCCAGCTCGGCGACGCTGCGCACACCGGCGAGCCCGAGGGTGATGTCCAGTTCCGCGACGGTGTTCCGCAGCAGCTCGCGCACGCCGGCCTCGCCCGCGAGCGCCAGCGCGTAGACGTAGGGGCGCCCGATCGCGACCGCCCGCGCGCCCAGGGCGAGCGCGACCACCGCGTCCGCCCCGCTGCGCACGCCGCTGTCGAACAGCACCGGGATGCGTCCGGCCACCGCCCCGACCACGCGGGGGAGCGCATCCAGTGCGGGCTGCTCGTTGTCGATCTGGCGCCCACCGTGCGTCGACACCTGCACGGCGTCCATGCCCGCGTCGATCGCGCGAACAGCGTCGTCGGGGTGCAGCACGCCTTTGAGCACGATCGGCAGCGCGGTGCGCTCGCGCAGGAACGCGAGGTCGGCCCAGGTGAGCGCCGGGTTCGCGAACACGTCGAGGAACGTCTCGATGGCCGCGAGCGGCTCCGCAGAGCGGAGGTTGTCGCGCAGGCGGCCGGGGTGGTGGCGCAGGATGCTCGCGAACGAGGCGATCGTCGCGGGGGTGACGGGCGTGTGCTCCCGCGGGCGACCTGCGGCGATCCGTTCCCGCACAAGGCGCAGGAAGACGGGGTCGCTCGTGTACTGCGCGATCCCGCGGCCGCGGCTGAACGGCAAGTAGCCGAGGTCGAGGTCGCGCGGCCGCCAGCCGAGCACGTGCGTGTCGAGGGTGACGACGATGGCCTCGCAGCCGGACCGCTCCGCGCGGGAGACGAGGCTCTCGACCAACTCGTTCGACGAACTCCAGTACAGCTGGAACCAGCGGCTCGCGCCCCGGCTCATCGCATCCATGTCCCGGGCGACGGTCTCCATCGGCGTCGACGCCTGGTTGGACAGCATGGCCGGGATGCCGAGCGCGGCGGCGGCACGGGCCGCACCGCTGTCGGCCGATGGATGCGCGAGGTCGAGCACCCCGATCGGCGCGAGCAGCAGCGGGGTGGGCCTGTGACGCCCGAACAGCTCGATGCCGAGGTCGCGCGACGACACGTCACGGAGCACCCGCGGCACGATCCGGTGGCTGCCGAATGCTGCCGTGTCCGCCCTGTCGGTGCGTTCGAGCCCTGCGGATCCCGCGACGTACGCGAACGCCGCCCGCGACATGCGACGCTCGGCCGCCCGCTCCAGCGCGGTGAAACCGACCGGGATGCGCGGGGTGCGCCCCGCAACGCCCGCGCGGTAGATGGCGGACTGGGCTTCACGACCGGCGCTGAGCGACATGGCAACATTCTGCACCGTGGGCGGTGGACCGGGCGATGCGGCTCAGTGGGAGCGGCGCCCGCCTCCGCGGCGCGGCGGGCGGCGCGGGCCGCCGGTCGGCCGTCTCGTCTGCTTCGAGCCCGGGCCGTTTGGGCCGGACGCCGGGCGCTTGCCGCCGTCCTTCTTGCCGCCGTCCTTCTTCCCGCCGTCCTTCCTGGTGCCCTCCTTCGCCGCGTCGGCCTGCGCGGCCGCCACGTCGGGGTTCCGGGAGCTGTGGGCCGTGCGGCCGCGGACGATGCCGATGAACTCGTCGACCAGCTCGTGCTGCGCATCCCGTGGCCAGGCGAGTCCTACCCTGCTCTGCTCGGCGTCTTCGAGCTTCATCGCCACCACGTCTTTGCGGCGCAGGGACTTCGCGACCGACTGCGGCATCACCGCGATGCCGTCTCCGGCCGCGATGCTGCGGAACATCGCCTCGGACGGCTCGCCGTCGACCACCGCTTGGCCGTCGAGGTCGGCCAGGTGCAGCTTCTTCTCCAGGGTGAGGAGGTGCTCGTGGTGCATCGCGACCACGATGTCCTCGGCGTAGAGGGGGATCAGGTGGAGGCCGTCGGTGTCGACCGGCTCGCGCACGAAGGCCATGTCCGCCCCGCCGGTGTCGATGGCTGCGCGCTGGTCCGCATCCGGCACGCGGGAGACGATCAGCTGCACCTCGGGGTGGCGCTGCTCGAAGACGCGGGTCCATTTGCCGACGGTCACGCCGAGGGGGAAGACGATCGTGAACGTGGACGGCATTCTCCGAGGGTATCGAACGGATACCCTTGAACCTATGAGCGCCCAGAAGAAGCCCCAGACGATGAAGGCGGCGACCGCCGCGAAGAAGCTGGGGATCTACCTCCCGGCCGCCCCTGCCGAGTTCCAGGAGGGCGAGGTCAGCCGCACCGACTTCGACGAACTCGCCGCCAACCCGCCGGAGTGGCTCGTCACCCTGCGCGCGGAAGGACCGCACCCGCGCGACGTGGTCGCCCACAAGCTCGGCGTCTCCAACTCCGGCCTCGCGCGCGGCGGCGTCACCGAGGCGCTGACGACGGCGGAAATCAAGGCGCTGCTGGAGAACCCGCCCGCGTGGCTGGTCACCGAGCGAGCCACCCAGGCCGCCGTGCACGCGGAGAACGCCCGCGTCAAGGCACGCAACGCGGAGCGCGCCGCCCGCACCGACTGACCTCCGGCCCGGCTCGCGTCAGCGCTGCGTGCGCGCAGCCGACCGGGCGAGGACCTCCGGACCGGTGACGAGCGCCCGGCGCCACGGCGCCACCCCGTCGATCTCGATCTGCAGCGAGAAGCTCAGGACGGTCCGGATGAGGACGATCAGCGCCAGCGCCAGGGCGTCGGTGAGCGACGGCGTCGAGGTGACCGTCCTGACCAGGTCGGCGGCCACCAGCACTTCCAGTCCGAGCAGGATGACCCCGCCGAAGCTCTCGCGGAGCGTCTTGAACGCCGTCCGCCCGGAGCGGGAGATCACCCAGGCGCGGATCGCGATGGCGACGGCGACGAGGAAGCCGACGGCCATCGCGCTGACGCCGACGACCTCGAAGGCGACCGCGATGGTGTCGAAGAAACCCTGACCGAACATGCGCTCATGCTGCCACATCCCGGCCACGGTCAGCGAGCGCCCCGCCCAGCGAACCCCGCCCAGCGTGTCCCGCCCCGCGTGTCCCGCGTCAGGACACGTGCACGGCCGGGCGGCGCTTCACGTCGCGTTCCGCCTCGCGCAGCACCTCGCGCGTCACAGGAGCCACCTCGCCGACACCCGTGATCAGGAACCGGAACATGTTGGAGATCGGGTTGCCCTCGGTCCACTCGAAGTAGATCGTCGGCACGACGCCGGTCACATCCCGGATCTCCAGCAGCACGGCCGCGATCGTGTTCGGAACGTTGCCCGCCTTCACCTGCAGCACCCGGTAGCCGTGCTTGACGACGCCGTGCACGATCAGGTCCTCCTCGAAGTCGGACGAGTCCGACCGGTAGACCTCGATGAAGATCGTGCGGGAGCGCTGCGGGATGTGGCTGAACTTGCGTTCGTCCTTGTTCTTCTGCTCGTACTCTTTCGTCGTGTCGACGTCCGGCTCGTGCGAGATGATCCGGATCTCGCCCTCCTCCGCGTCTTCGAGGACGAAGTCGAGCGCCGTGACGTCGAGGGTGACGGAGGTCGCGCGCAGCTGGAACGACCGGCCGATGCGGGAGACGATCGAGATGGTGATGATGCCGATGATGAACAGGCTGGCGATGCGCAGGCCGTCCGGGCGCTCGAAGATGTTGGCGATGGTCGTGTAGACGAAGATCGTGGTGACGATCGCGAACGCGATGGTGCGCTTGCGCTGTCTCTTCCGCCAGGCCGACAGGGTGACGGCGAGGGATGCCGACGTGATCAGCACCAGCACGCCGGTCGCGTACGCGCCGCCCTGCGCATCCACGTCGGCCTGGAAGACCAGGGTGATGACGAACGCGATGAGCGTGAACACCAGCACCAGCGGGCGCACGGCGCGCGCCCACTGAGGCGCCATGCCGTAGCGGGGGAGGTAGCGCGGCACCAGGTTCAGCAGACCGGCCATCGCCGATGCTCCCGCGAACCACAGGATGAGGATGGTGCTGAGGTCGTAGACGGAGCCGAACACGTTTCCCAGGTATTCGTGGGCCAGGTAGGCGAGCGCGCGGCCGTTGGCGGAGCCTCCGGACTGGAACTCCTTCTGCGGGATCAGCAGCGTGGTGGTGAAGCTCGACGTGATGAGGAAGCAGCTCATGATGATGGCCGCGGTCGTCAGCAGGCGGCCGGCGCCCCGGATGCGTCCCCGCGGGTACTCCGGGTCGTCGTCCGGCCGTCCCTTGATCTGCGGCATGACCGCAACACCCGTCTCGAAGCCGGACAGGCCGAGGGCGAGCCTCGGGAAGACGAGCAGCGCGATCCCGACCACCATCAGCGGGTTGCCGTGCTGCGTGTTGAGGGCGGCCCACCAGTCGTCGATGGCGGTGGTGTGCTGGAACACCTCGACGATGGAGGTGGCCACGACGATCACGTTGAGCGCCAGGTACACCGCCACCAGGACGACGGCGATGCCAATGGCCTCCCGGAAGCCCTTGAGGAACACCGCGCCGAGGAGCGCCAGGAGGAACAGCGTGATGCCGACCTGGTTGCCGTGGAACCACTCGGGCGTGTACGGGTTCTCGATCGCGTGGGCCGTGGCGTCCGCCGCGGACAGGGTGATCGTGATCATGAAGTCGGTGGCGGCGAAGCCGAGCAGCACGAGCACGAACAGCTTTCCGGCCCACCAGGGCAGCAGGCGCTCGAGCATCGCGATGGACCCGGAGCCCTTGAAGCTCTCTCTCGCCACCCTGCGGTACACCGGCAGGGCGCCGAGCAGGGTCAGGGCGACGAGCACGAGCGTGGCGAAGGGGGAGACCACCCCGGCGGCCAGGGCGGCGATGGCCGGCTGATAGCCGAGCGTGGAGAAGTAGTCGACGCCGGTGAGGCACATGACCTGCCACCAGGTGTGCTGGCGTTCCGGCTTCCTGCCGTGCGGGCCCTGGTGCGTGCCGCGCTCGTCGATCAGTCCGGAGAGCAGCCAGTGCCGGAACGTGCTCTTCCCCGGTCTGGCCGGTTTCTGCGGCTCGTGCGCCTGACCGGGAACCGGAGTCGGACTCGTGGGGGTGGTCTCCGCAGGAGTGCTGGACATCGGTTCCTTCGTTCTCGTGCAGGTCGGCGCGCAACTGAATTGTACGCACGGAGAGAGCGCGGGAACGTGCAGGGATGACGCGACGCGGCCGCGTCGGGCTAACGGATCACCAGGCCGAGCTGCGGTAGTCCTTCAGGAACACGCCGTGCAGGTCTTCTCCGGCCTGTCCGCGCACGATCGGGTCGTATACGCGGGCCGCGCCGTCGACCAGGTCGAGCGGGGCGTGGAAGCCCTCCTCCGCCAGGCGCACCTTCGTGTAGTGCGGGCGCTCGTCGGTGATCCAGCCGGTGTCGACCGCCGTCATCAGGATGCGGTCCGTCTCGAACATCTCGCCGGCGCTGGTGCGGGTGAGCATGTTGAGGGCGGCTTTCGCCATGTTGGTGTGCGGGTGGCCCGGCCCCTTGTAGCGGCGGCCGAACACGCCCTCCATCGCCGAGACGTTGACGATGTACGCGCGCCCGGCCTCTGCGGCTGCCGTGGCGGCGGCCATGGATGCGCGCAGCCGGCTGATCAGCAGGAACGGTGCGGTGGTGTTGCAGAGCTGCACTTCCAGCATCTCCAGCGGGTCCACATCCTGGACCGCCTGGGTCCAGCTGTTGACGGTGTGCACATCCGGAACGAGCCCTCCGGCGTCGATGGCGGTGCCGTCGGCGTGCTTGGCGAGCGACGACGAGCCCGGCGCCATCGCGAGAGCAGCCAGCTCGTCGGCGGTGAGCGCAGACGGCCCGGCGAGTTCGGCGACCGTGCCGGCGACGTTCGCGGCGGAGAGCAGGGGATGCGCGGCCACGGACGCCTCGAGCGCGTGCGGGTGCGGGTCCGCCGTGTGACCGAAGGTCTCCATCTCGGGCAGGGGACCATCGGGGAGCGGCCGGCTCTCCGCCTCGGCGAGCAGCGAGTACGCTCCCGCCGAGCGTCGGACGGTCTGGGCGGCGTTGTTGATCAGGATGTCCAGCGGGCCCTGCGCGGCGACGGAGTCGGCCAGCGCGATCACCTGGGCGGGGTCGCGCAGGTCGATGCCGACGACACGGAGGCGGTGCAGCCACTCGGACGCGTCCGGCAGCTGGGAGAAGCGGCGGACGGCATCCCGGGGGAACCGCGTGGTGATGGTGAGGTGCGCGCCGTCGCGCAGCAGCCGCAGGGCGATGTGCATCCCGATCTTGGCGCGGCCGCCGGTGAGCAGGGCGCGCTTGCCGGTGAGGTCGGTCCTCGCGTTGCGCTTGGCGTGGCTGAGGGCGGCGCAGTCGGGGCAGAGCTGGTGGTAGAAGGCGTCGACGAGCGTGTAGTGCTGCTTGCAGATGTAGCAGGCGCGGGACTTCAGGAGGGTGCCTGCGCTCGCCGCCTCCGTGCTGGTGGTGAGGTCGAGGCCGCGGGTCTCGTCGTCGATGCGGTCCGGTGCTCCGGTCGCGGTGGCGGCGACGACGGCCTTATCGGCCTCGGCGACGGCGCGGCGGATCTCTTTGCGCCTGGCCTGCTTGACGGCCTTGAACATGTGCGCGGTCGCCCGGCGCACGGTGATGAAGTCGGGGTGCTCCTCGTCGAGCTCGTGCAGGTTCTCCAGGACGCGGAGGGCCGCTGCGAGGTCTGCGGGGTCGACGCGGGACGCAGCGGAGCCGGATGCGTCGGATGCGCCGGATGCGCCGGGCGCGTCGGAATCGAGCGCGTCGGAATCGGGAGAGGGGGAGTCGGGGAGCACCGGAGAATTCTACGCGGTGGCGGCTGGACGCATCTCCAGCCAGCTCAGCCCGCGCAGGTCGACGCACACCGTCTCGCGTTTCTCGACGGCGACCACGAGCACGTCGCCGCAGACCGAGCAGCGCACCACCAGTCCGTGATCGTTCGGGTACACCCGCGCGACCGCGACGACGGCCTCGTCTCCGCAGCTCGCGCACTTGCCGACGGCGCTGGTGATGTCGGCGGCGAAGACCTCCGACAGCAGCCCGGCCGCCGCGTTCCCGTCGAGGTAGTCCGGTCCGGTCATGCCGCCGCTCCGATCCCGCCGTAGCGTTCGGTCCTGATGCGTGCAGGGTCGTGCCCGGCGTCCACCAGCCAGCCGGACACCGTCTCGACGAACGCGGTCGCGCCGCAGAGGTAGAACGTGGGGGTCGCGGTGACCGGCAGGGTGGCCGCCGCCAGCGCCTCCGCGGTCAGCCGTCCCGCATCCACCGGCCAGTCGGGCGGGGTCTCGCGGGTGTAGACGTAGTGCACGGAGAGCGGGGCGGCCGTATCCCTGGCGAGCATGGCGAGCTCGTCGCGGTAGTAGACGGCCTCGGGGGAGCGCACGGAGTAGAGCAGCCGGAACGGTGCTGCGCTCGCCGCGGCGGCGTGCGCCCTCGCCATCGACATCAGCGGCACGACGCCGGAGCCTCCGGCGATCAGCTGGATGGGCGTCTGCTCACCCGGCCGCCAGACGAACCAGCCGCCGACCGGGCCGCGCACCTCCAGCTGCTCTCCCGTCGTCACGCCGCGCACGAGGTAGGGGGAGACCTCGCCGTCCGCGAGCTCCTCCACGGTCAGTTCGAGTTCGTCGCCGGGCAGCGCAGACGCGATCGAGTACGACCGCACCGCCTGGTATCCGTCGGGAGCCGTGAGCCTGATGTCGACGTGCTGCCCGGCCAGGTGCCCGCTGAGGCCGGGGATGCGCAGCCGCAGCGTGCGCGCGGTCGGCGTCTCGAAGCGGGCGGCCACCACCTCCGCGACGCGCCAGGCCGTGCTCACCAGTAGCGCTCTTCTTTCCAGGGGTCCCCGTACATGTTGTAGCCGTTCTGCTCCCAGAACCCCGGCTGGTCCTGCGGCAGCATCTGCAGGCCGTTGACCCACTTGGCGCTCTTCCAGAAGTAGAGGTGCGGCACCAGCAGGCGCGCGGGCCCTCCGTGCTCCGGAGCGAGGTCCTCGCCGTCGAAGGTGTGGGCGATCCAGGCCTTCCCGTCGAGCAGGTCGGCGAGCGGGACGTTGGTGGTGTACCCGCCGTACGAGTGCGCCATCGTGTACTCGTAGTCGGTGTCGACGCCCTCGAACAGCGTGTCGATCGCGACGCCCCGCCACGACGTGCCGAGTTTCGACCAGCTGGTGACGCAGTGGATGTCCTGGGTCACGTCGTCCTGGGGGAGGGCGAGGAACTCGTCCCAGCTCCAGCGGTGCACCGTCCCGTTCTCGGTGGTGATGGTGAACGCCCACTCGTCGTGCGTGATGCGCGGCGTCGGACCGGCGGAGAGCACGGGGAAGCCCTCGGTGAGGTATTGGCCTGGCGGAAGTCGTGTGTCCTCGGTACGGCGGCGGCCGAGGAATCCGGAGGAGATGATTCCCATGCGCGCAGCTTATTACCCGGCCACCCGCGCGGTCTATGGTGTTGCCTATGACCGTCGTGAATCTCGGCACACCGCGGAGCGCAGCTCTGCGGACAGAGCCGAGCACGGAGGGCCGCCCGGACACACGGGACCTCGTCGACCGGTACGGCAGGGTCGCCCGCGACCTGCGCGTATCCGTGACGGAGAAATGCTCGCTGCGCTGCACGTACTGCATGCCGGAGGACGGCCTGCCGAGCATCCCGCGCGACGACCTGCTGAGCGCCGTCGAGATCTCCAGGCTGGTGCGCATCGCCACGCGCGACCTCGGCATCACCGAGGTGCGGTTCACCGGCGGGGAGCCGCTGATGCGCGCAGACCTCGCCGAGATCATCGGCCTGTCCGCGGAGGCGGCGCCGGGCGTCGACCTCTCGATCACGACCAACGGGATCGGACTGGACCACCGCATCCGGAGCCTGGTGGATGCCGGGCTCACCCGGGTGAACGTCTCCCTCGACACGGTCGACAGGGAGCACTTCGCGCGCCTGACCCGGCGCGACAGGCTGCCGGCGGTGCTCGCGGGCATCCGCGCGGCGCACGACGCCGGGCTCATGCCGCTCAAGCTGAACGCCGTGCTGATGCGCGACACGCTCGCCGGCGCCCCCGACCTGCTCGCCTGGGCGATCGAGAACGGCTGCCGTCTGCGCTTCATCGAGCAGATGCCGCTCGACGCCGACCACACCTGGATGCGCGACAACATGGTGCCCGCCGCCGAACTCCTCGACGTGCTCGGCGCCCGCTTCACCCTCACCGAGGCGGGCAGGGTGGACCCCTCAGCGCCAGCGGAGGAGTGGCTGGTGGACGGTGGGCCAGCGACGGTCGGCATCATCGCGTCGGTGACGCGCTCGTTCTGTTCCGCCTGCGACCGCACCAGGATCACGGCGGAGGGCACGGTGCGCTCCTGCCTGTTCGGCGACGACGAGACCGACCTGCGCGCACTGCTGCGCGGCGGGGCGGACGACGCCGAGATCGCCCGCTGGTGGCGGGGAGCGATGTGGGGCAAGCAGGCCGGCCACGGGATCGGCGCAGACGGGTTCGTGCCTCCGGTGCGGAGCATGGGGGCGATCGGTGGCTGAGTCGGGCGACGGCACCGTGCTCGTGCGGTATTTCGCCGCGGCGGAGGAGGCGGCCGGGCGGTCGGAGGAGCGCATCCGGCTGGCGGAGCCGACGCTCGGTGCCCTGCGCGCCGAACTGCTCGCCCGCTACGGTGCGCCGATGGAGCTGGTGCTGCGGTCAGGGTCATTCCTGGTGGATGCGGTCGTGTCGCGCGACCCTGCCAGACGCGTGGCAGGGACCGTGGATGTGCTTCCGCCGTTCGCGGGCGGGTGACCTGACCCGATCTGACCTGACCGGTGCGCTAGGGTTGTCGCAACAGTGGGGGCTGAGCAGGGGAGGTGCGCGATGAGCACGCTGATGGACGAATTCGCTGCGGTGCAACGGCGTCGGCGGAGGGTTGCGCTGCTGATGGTGGCGGCGATCGTCGCCGGGGTCGCCGCGTGGCTGACCGGGCCGATCGGGATCGTGATGATCGGTTTCGGCGACGCGGCGGGCTGGGCGCTCGCGGCGGCCGGCCTGGTTCTGCTGGCGGCCATGATCGTGGCGATCGTCGCGGCGGTGCGCACGCGCGTCGCCCCGTCGAGCCAGCCGGGCAAGGCCAACCTGCGCTTCGACGACCCGCTCCCGTCCCGCAACCCGAACGGCGGCAACGCCATGAACGGCTTCCAGATCGGCTCCTGAGCCGCGGGCGTCGGCGCGCGTCAGAGGGCGTAGACGGGCAGGTCGGCGGGATCGACCGCGACGGTGACCGGCGTGCCCGGCATCAGGGCGAGGTCGGCGACGACCGACGGCGCGACCAGCGCTGGCAGGCTGTCGGTGCGCACGAGCACGAGGTCGCCGCGGGGCTCCAGGTCGCGCACGGTCGCGGGGAGCCGGTTCGGGATGTCCGGCGCGGGATCGAGCGCGCGGAGCACCCGCACGGTCGACGGCCGAACGGCGGCGGCGACCCGTGAGCCGATGGGTGGGGCGGGGGAGGTGGCAGTTCCGTCGAGCACCGTTCCGTCGAGCACCGTTCCGTCCAGCGCGGTCCGGTCGTCGGTGACGATCCCGGATGCGCTGCGCCGCCCGGTGAGCAGCGTCACCCCGGTCAGCTCGGCGGTGAACGCGCGGCGGGGGCGGTCGAGCACGTCTCTGGTCGGTCCGTCGTCGACGATGCGGCCGTCGTGCATCACGATCACCCGATCGGCGAGCAGGTAGGCGTCGAGCGCGTCGTGGCTGACGATCACGGCCGTGCGCCCGGCAAGTGCTCGCGCGAGTGTCTGCCGCACCTCGCCGGTCACGGCGACATCGAGCGCAGACAGCGGCTCGTCGAGCAGCAGCACCCGGGGTTCGGCGGCGAGGGCGCGGGCCACGGCGACCCGCTGCGCCTGCCCGCCGGACAGCTCGTCGGGGCGGCGGTCGGCGAACGCCTCCACACCAACGGAGCGCAGCCAGCCATCGGCGACGCCCCGCGCGTCGACCCGGGATGCGCGTCCGGCCCGCGGACCGAACTCCACGTTCTGCCGCACGGTCAGGTGCGGGAACAGCAGCGGCTCCTGCGCGAGCAGAGCCACCCCGCGGCGGTGCGGCGGCGTCCAGGCGCCGGGCAGGTCGAACAGCACGTCGCCGCCGAGTGTCGCCCGGCCGGTGTCGGGGCGGACGAGCCCGGCGAGCATCCCGAGCACGGTGGACTTGCCCGCGCCGTTCGGGCCGAGCACGGCGACGGTCTGTCCGTCTGCGATGCTGAGGTCGATGTCGGTCCCGCGCTCGGACAGCGTCGCGCGCATCCGGACGGTCGAGTCGGAGTCGCTCACCGCGCCGCCGCTGCGCTCCGCGTCGACGTCGCTCACCGCGCCGCCGCCTGCTCCGACCGGCGGGCAGACCCACCGACCGCCCGCAGCCGCCGCCGTCCCGGCTCGCCGGCGCCGTGTGCCACCGCGACCACCACCACCGCCACTGCGATCAGCACCAGCGAGAGCGCGACCGCCGCATCCGGGTCGGTCTCGCGCTGCAGGTAGATCTCCAGCGGCAGGGTGCGGGTGACACCCTGCAGGCTGCCCGCGAAGGCGAGGGTCGCGCCGAACTCGCCGAGGGCGCGGGCGAACGACAGGATCGCGCCGGATAGCAGGGCGGGAAGCACCAGCGGCAGCGTCACCCGGAACAGCACCGTCGCCGGCCGCGCTCCCAGGGTCGCGGCGACCGCCTCGAACCGGGTTCCCGCCGTGCGGAGGGCGCCCTCCAGGCTCAGCACCAGGAATGGCAGGGCGACGAACGTCTGCGCCAGCACCACCGCCGTCGTCGAGAACGCCACGTCCAGCGCGCCGCCGAGGAGGCCGCGCCGGCCGAACAGGTAGAGCAGGGCCAGACCGCCCACGACCGGCGGCAGCACCAGCGGCAGCAGCACCACCGCGCGCACCACCCGCTGCCCGCGGAACGGCACCCGCGCCAGCACCGTCGCCATCGGCACCCCCAGCAGCACGCAGAGCGCGGTCGCGGCCAGCGAGGTGCGCAGGCTCAGCCCGAGCGCATCCAGCGACGACGGCGACGTGATCAGCGGGATGAACTCGCCCCAGTCGACCCGCAGCAGCATCGCGACCAGCGGAAGCAGCACGAACAGTCCGCCGAGCACCGCCAGCGCGACGATCCAGCCGGGCACGTCGAGGCGGCGCGGCGGCGACACCACGCTACGGAGCACCGAACCCGGCGGCCGCGAGCACGGCGCGGCCCTTCCCGCCGGTGACGAAGTCGATGAACGCCGCGGCCCCCTTCGGGTTGGGCGCCCCGGCCACCGCCACGATCGGGTACGTGTTGACCACGCCGGACGCCTCCGGGAAGGCGACGGATGCGACCTTCGAGCCTGCCCCCTTCACGTCCGTCACGTAGACGATCCCGGCGTCCGCCTCGCCGGACTCCACCTTGCCGAGCACGTCGGTCACCGACGACTCCTGGCTCACCGGCGTGAGCGTCACCCCGCTCGACGCCTCCACTTTCGCGGTCGCGGCCCCACACGGCACCTGCGGAGCGCACACGACGGTCTTCACCCCCGGCTTCGCGAGGTCGGCGAACCCGGTGATCTTCGCCGGGTTGCCGGGAGGGACGGCGATGGCGAGGACGTTCGTGGCGAAGTCGACCGGTTTCCCGTCCGCCAGCTTCGCCGTGACCGCCTTCGCCATATTGGCCCCGTCCGCCGACGCGAACACGTCGGCGGGGGCGCCCTCGGTCAGCTGCGAGACCAGGTCGGACGACCCGGCGAAACTGAAGGTGACCTTCGCCCCGGGATGCGCGGACTCGAACGTCTTCCCGAGCGCGGTGAAACTGGACGTCAGCGATGCAGCCGCGAACACGGTGACCGTGCCGCCGACCGTATCCGCCGACGCCGACCCCGTGGATGCGGTGGGCTGCGTCGCGGAGGAGGCCGCGCATCCGGAGAGCAGGAGGGCGGGGGCGAGGGCCGCTGCCGCGATGGCTGCGATGGAGCGTCGGTGCACGGTCAGTCGTCGGGGCACGGTCGGTCGTCTGGACACGGTCAGTCCTTCCCGATGGGGGTCTCGACGATGACGGTGGTCGCCTTCACGACCGCGACGGCGACCGAGCCGGGTTCGAGCCCCAGTTCGCGCACCGCCTCGCTGCTCATCAGCGACACCACCCGGTGTGGGCCGCACTGCAGCTCCACCTGGGCCATGACCGTGTCCATCACGATGCCGGTCACCAGTCCGACGAAGCGGTTGCGGGCCGAGCGCGCGACGCCGGACGGGTCGGCGGGGAGCACGGCGTTCTGCTTGGCGAGCTGGGCGAGTTCGAGCCCGTCCACCACGGTGCGGCCCGCACTGTCCGTCGCGCTTCCGAGCGTCCCGGCGTCGATCCATCTGCGCACGGTGTCGTCGCTCACCCCGAGGTAGAGCGCGGCGTCTTTAATCCGAATCTGCGGCACAAAACACACGATAGCGCCGCATCTGCGTCAGTGCACGCGGATCTGCGGCTAGAGGCCCACCCACTCGGAGACGCCGTCGGCGAAGTGCTGGCGCTTCCAGATCGGCACGCGCCCCTTGATCAGCTCGACGAGAGCGGCGCAGGCCTCGAACGCCTCCGCTCGGTGCGGTGCCGCGACGGCGGCGATGAGCGCCGGGTCTCCGATGGTCAGCGAGCCGACCCTGTGCTCCGCGGCGACCCTGAGGCCCGTCCGCGACGCGATCTCCTCGCAGCACTCGCGGAGGAACCGCTCGGCCTCCGGATGCGCCCGGTAGTCGAGCGAGACGACGCTGCGCCCTCCGTCGTGGTAGCGCACGATTCCCTGGAAGGAGACGACGGCGCCGGACTCGGCCCGCCAGACGAACTCGTCGACCGCCGTGCCGTCGAGAGGGTCGGCGCTGATCGAGGCGTAGACGTCGCTCATCGGGTGTGGTCGCCTCCGCGCAGTTGGTCGAGCAGGTGGGGGAGCAGGTCGTCGAGCACGGCGAGGCCGTCGGACACGCCGCCGCGCGAACCGGGCAGGTTCACCACGACCGTTCCACCCGCGACCCCGGCGACGCCCCTGCTCAGAGCGGCGAGCGGCGTGTGCGCAGCGCCGCGGGCGCGCAGGGCCTCCGCGACGCCGGGCAGGGTCCTGTCGAGCACGGCGGCGGTCGCCTCCGGCGTGCGGTCGGTGGGGGAGACCCCGGTGCCCCCGGTGGTCAGGAGGACGGCAGGGCGGGCGGACAGTGCATCCCGGATGGCCGGGGCGATGTCGGCGTCCGCGACCACCCGCACCTCGGCGGGAAGGCGACGCTCGGCCAGCCACGCGGCGATCACCGGGCCGGTGGTGTCCTCGGCCTCCCCGGCGGCGGCGCGGGTGGAGGAGACGATGACGATGGCGGTGGATGCGGTGGGTGCGGTCGCAGTGTCGCCGCTTGCGTGGGCCGGTGCGCCCGCATGCTCCGCCTCCGCATCCTCCCTCCGCCACTCGCCGCGCTTGCCGCCGCTCTTGGACAGCAGCTGAACGTCGGTCAGCGTCGCAGCGGGGTCGACGGCCTTGATCATGTCGTGCAGCGTGAGGCCGGCGACCGCCACCGCCGTCAGCGCCTCCATCTCCACTCCGGTGCGTCCGTGCGTGCGGGTCGTCGCCTGGATGTCGATCACCCCGGCCTCCGCGTCGAGCGAGAACTCGATGTCCACCGCGGACAGCGGAAGCGGGTGGCAGAGCGGGATCAGTTCCGAGGTGCGTTTCGCCCCGCCGATCCCGGCGAGCCGAGCCGTGGCGAGCACGTCGGCCTTGGGGAGGTCGTCGGCGCGGACAAGCCGCACCACGTCCGACCGGGTGACGACGCGCCCGCGCGCCACGGCCTCCCGATCGGTCTCCGGCTTGCCGCCGACGTCGACCATCCTGGCGCGCCCGTCGCCGTCGAGGTGGCTGAGCCGTGCCTGCGACCCAGCACCAGACCCCGCTGCACCAGACCCCGCTGCACCAGACTCCGCAGCACCCGTTCCCACAGCATCCCCGCTCATAGAGTCCACACTGTCACGTCGTCGCCCGCCGCGAGCGCTTCCGTCTCCGCAGGCACGTCGATCAGCACGTCCGCCCTGGCCATCGCGGCCACCAGGTGCGAGCTCGGCCCTGCCACCTGCTCGACCGTGCCGTCCGGCAGCCGCCTGCCCCGCAGGAACTGCCGTTTCCCCACCACCGACCGCAGCTCGGCGGCGAGCTGCGCGGTCTCCACGCCCGCGGGGGCGAGCCCGGCGGAGGCACGCAGCAGGTCGCGCAGGAACACCGTGAACGACACCTGCGTGCTCACCGGGTTGCCGGGGAACGACAGCACGGGCACACCGGCGACGACCGCCGTCGCCTGTGGTCCGCCCGGCTGCATCGCGACCGTCACCACCTCGGCTCCGTGCGGCTGCAGCACCTCCCGCACCACCTCGTACGCGCCTTTCGAGATGCCGCCGGAGGTGACGACGAGGTCGCTCGCGCCCACCGCATCCATCAGCGCCCGCTCGAACTCGTCGTGGTCGTCGCTCGTCGCCGTGCGCACCGAGACGACGGCGCCGGACTCCTGCACCAGCGCGGCGAGCGCGATGCCGTTGGCGTCGAACACCTGGCCGAACCCGGCGGGCGTCCCGTCCGTGCCCTTTTCGGCGCTGCCCTTTTCGGCACTCACGAGCTCCGCGCCGGTCGTGAGGATGCCGACGCGCAGCAGCTGTCGCACCTCGACGGCCTCCACCCCCGCAGCCGCCAGCGCGGCCAGGTGGCGCGCGGCCAGCCGGACCCCGGCCTCGACCAGCACGTCGCCCCTGCGCAGGTCGCTTCCCCGCTCGCGCACGTACTCGCCCGCACGGCGGGACCGGCCGATCGTGACCACGGCGCCCCTCAGGTCGTCGTCGCGGCCGAGCACCAGGTCGGTGTCCTCCACCGGGACGATCGTGTCCGCTCCGCTCGGCACCGGCGCGCCGGTCATGATCCGCAGCGCCGTGCCCGGCGTGAGGATGACCGGAACGGTGTGCCCGGCCGGGATGTCGCCGCTGACCTCGAGCGCGACGGGGACGTTCCGGATGTCGGAGGAGCGGACGGCGTACCCGTCCATCTGCGAGTTGCGGAACAGCGGCAGGTCCACGTCGGAGCGCACGGCGGCGGCCGTCACCCTCCCGGCGGCCTGCGCGAGCGGCAGGCGCTCCGTCGTCCCCCCGGCGAGCAACGGCTCGACCAGCCGGGCGATGGTCTCTGCGTGCTCCTCGACCGTGCGCGGTGGCGTCATGGTCTCAGTATCGCGCCAGGTCGGCGTCGATGTCTCGTGCCCAGGCGTCGATGCCCCCGGACAGGACGATCCCGGATGCTCCCGCCTCCACCAGCCGTTTCCTCGCCGTCTCCGCCCGGATGCCGTGGTGGCAGACGATCACGATCGGGTCGTCGCCCAGCCGGGAAGCGACGCCCTCCGCGTCGTCCAGCACGACGCCCAGCGGAACCAGCAGAGAGCCGGGGATCTCGGCGATGTCCGCCTCCCACGGTTCGCGCACGTCGAGCAGCGTGTGCGGTTCGCCGGCGAGGAGCCTGGCGTGCAGCTCGGCCGGGCTGATCGAATGGGCGACGGCGTCGGTCAGCCCGCAGAACGCGTCGTAGTCGATCAGGCCGGTGATCGGCGCGGCGGCGGGGTCGCGCTCGTACGCCAGCTCGCGTACATCACCGCGCAGCGCGTCGTGGATGAGCACCCGCCCGATGAGCGGCGTCCCCGTCCCCGTGACCAGCTTGATCGCCTCGCTCACCATCACGCTGCCGATCATCCCGCACACCGACGGCAGCGCACCGGCCTCCGCGCAGCTGGCGACGCTGCCGGGCTCCGGAGGCACCGGGAACAGGTCGCGGTAGTGCGGTCCGTGATCCGCCCAGCTGACGCCCACCTGGCCGCCGAACTGGTGCACGGCGCCCCACACCACGGGCACGCCGGCGAGCACGGCGGCGTCGTTCACCAGATAGCGCGTGGGGAAGTTGTCGCTGCCGTCGAGCACCAGATCGAACCCGGCCAGGATGCGCTCGGCGTTCTGCGCGGTCAGCCGCTCGCGGAACAGCACCACCTCGGTCTCCGCGTCCAGAGCGCGCACGGCGTCCGCCGCGGAATCGACCTTGGCGCGCCCGACGTCGGCCGGGGTGTGCACGGTCTGCCTCGGCAGGTTGCTCCGCTCCACCCTGTCGTTGTCCACGATGCCGATGGTTCCGACGCCCGACGCGGCCAGCAACGGGAGCACAGCGGCGCCGAGCCCGCCCGCGCCGACCACGAGGACGCGGGAGTTCCGGATGCGGCGCTGGGCGAGCATCCCGAAGCCGGGCAGCTGGGCGGTGCGGGCGTAGCGGGCCTCGCGGTCCGGCGAGAGGTCTGGTCCTGGTGCGACGAGCGGAGGAATCCCCATGAGCCCAGTATCGCTTGCGGAGGGGACGGTCACTCAGTCGGCCGGTTGCTCAGGAGACGGTGACCTGGATGCTGTGCAGCCCGGTCGCCCCGTCGGGCACCACATCGGCGACCCGCGAGGTCTGCACCATGCCCGTCGCATCCGTCGCCCGCACCCGGATGGTGTGCGAGCCCTTCGTCGCGGCCCATGCGTACTTCCACTGCCGCCAGGTGTCGGCGGAGATCGCGTCGGCGAGCGTCGCCTCGTGCCATTCGCCGCCGTCGATCTGGACGTGCACGGCGCTCACGCCGACGTGCTGCGACCAGGCGACACCGGCGACGGCCACCGTTCCGGCTGCGACCTGGCGGCCGGATGCGGGAACGTCGATCCGCGACGACAGCTTCACCGGCCCGCGCTGCGACCAGCCCCTGTCCGTCCAGTACGAGGTGACGGCGTCGAACCTGGTCACGTTCAGCTCGACCACCCACTTGGTGGCCGACACGTATCCGTAGAGGCCGGGCACGACCATCCGCACCGGGTAGCCGTGCTCCAGAGGGAGCGGCTGCCCGTTCATCCCGACCGCCAGGATCGCGTTCCGCTCGTCGGTGAGCGCCTCGATCGGCGTGCTCGCCGTCCAGCCGTCCTGGCTCTTCGACAGCACCATGTCCGCCTGCGGTTTCGGCTTCGCGCGGGCCAGCAGGTGCCGGATGGGGTAGCCGAGCCAGGTGGCGTTGCCGATCAGGTCGCCCCCGACCTCGTTGGAGACGCAGGTGAGGGTGGTGGTCGACTCCTCCAGAGGCAGCTTCAGCAGGTCGGCGAAGCTCAGCTCGACCTCGTTCTCGACCATGCCCGTGATGCGCAGTTTCCAGGAGGACGGGTCGATGCCGGGGATCTGCAGGGCGGTGTCGATGCGGTAGAAGTCGGCGTTGGGGGTGACGACGGGGGAGAGGCCGGCGATGTCGAACGACGCGCCGGCCGGGATGGGCGGGGCAGCGACCGCGGGCTTCGGCAGGTGGAACGCCGCGCGCGCCGCCGCTGCCGTGCGGTACCCGGTCGCCACGACCTGCCCGACGACCACGGCCAGCGCACCAGCGGCTGCCGTGGTGGCGGTGGCGGTCACGAAGCGGCGCCTGGTCACGGCGCCGTCCGGCGAGATCCTGCTCGGCACGGTGCCGCGCAGCATCCTGGCCAGCGACCCGAGCACGAGGATGCCGACACCGGCCGTCACGACCGACGGGACAGCATCCAGGAATCCTGCCCCGGACCGGGTGAGCGCGGCCAGCACGCCGAACGCGCCTCCCAGCCCGATCAGGATGCGCCCGAGCGGCGGCCTGCGCAGCTCCAGCCAGCCCGCCAGCGCTCCGGCGACCAGCAGCACGATGCCGAGCGAGATCACCAGCACGGCTTTGTCACCGGTGCCGAACAGTGCGATGACGCCCTCCTTCAGCCAGGCGGGGACGAGGTCGATCACCAGGGCGCCGACCACGAGCACCGGGCTGCCGTTCTGCACCAGGAACGCGCTGACCAGCTCCCCGGCCCCCACACCGGCGAGCACACTCGCCACCCCGGTCGACGCCGAGCGCCAGAACGACACCATGCGCAGAGAGTATGGCCGCAAGCTGGGACCGAGTCGAGTGCTGCACCCGCGCCGCATCCGGCCGTGGGAGGCTTGACGCACGATGTCAGAACGCAGTCAGCTCCGCGTCGGGACGATCCCCGGCTACACCGGTCCAGCCACCCTGGACGACGACGCCCTCTACGACACGTTCGTGGACTGGGTGGAGGAGGGCGGCATCAGCCTGTACCCGGCACAGGACGAGTCGGTGATCGAGATCGTCGCCGGGGCGAACCTCATCCTGAGCACACCGACAGGAACGGGCAAATCGCTCGTCGCCGTCGCGGCGCACTTCGCCGCGCTGGCCCGCGGAGAGCGCAGCTTCTACACCGCTCCGATCAAGGCGCTCGTGTCGGAGAAGTTCTTCTCGCTCGTGGAGATCTTCGGGGCGGAGAACGTCGGCATGATGACCGGGGACTCCGCCGTCAACGCCGACGCTCCGATCATCTGCTGCACCGCAGAGATCCTCGCGAACCTCGCCCTCCGGCACGGAGCGGACACCCCGGTCGGCCAGGTCGTGATGGACGAGTTCCACTTCTACTCCGACCCCGACCGCGGCTGGGCGTGGCAGGTGCCGCTGCTCACCCTCCCGCGCACGCAGTTCGTGCTCATGTCCGCGACCCTCGGCGACGTGACGGCGCTCGCCGACGACCTCAGTGCGCGCACCGGACGGGAGACCGCGACGGTCACCGGCGTCGAGCGCCCGGTGCCCCTGCACTACTACTACGAGCTCACCCCGGTGCACGAGACGGTCGAAGACCTGCTCAGCACCGGCCAGGCGCCCATCTACATCGTCCACTTCTCCCAGCTCGCCGCCCTCGAACGCGCGCAGGCCCTGTCGAGCGCGCGCATCGCCAGCAGGGAGCAACGGGATGCGATCGCCGAGCTGATCGGCGAGTTCCGCTTCACCACGTCCTTCGGCAAGACGCTCTCCCGGCTGCTGCGCCAGGGCATCGGCGTCCACCACGCGGGGATGCTGCCCAAATACCGCAGGCTGGTCGAGCAGCTCGCCCAGCGCGGGATGCTCCGCGTCATCTGCGGGACGGACACCCTCGGCGTCGGCATCAACGTCCCCATCCGGACCGTGCTGCTGACAGCACTCACCAAGTTCGACGGCACCAGGATGCGCCAGCTGAACGCCCGCGAGTTCCACCAGATCGCCGGGCGCGCCGGGCGGGCGGGCTTCGACACGGCGGGAACGGTCGTCGCCCAGGCGCCCGAGCACGAGACGGAGAACCTGAAAGCCATCGAGAAGGCGGGCGACGACCCCAAGAAGCGCCGCAAGATCGTGCGCAAGAAGGCGCCGGACGGCTTCGTCTCCTGGGGAGAGCCGTCGTTCAGGAAGCTGATCGAGGCCGAGCCGGAGACGCTGACCTCGTCGATGCAGATCACGAGCGCCATGCTCATCAACGTGATCGCCCGCGGCGGCGACGTGTTCGAGCACGTCCGCGCGCTGGTGTTCGACAACCACGAGCCGTGGAAACGGCAACTCGCCCTCGCCAGGCGCGCCCTCGGCCTCTACCGCTCGCTGCTCACGGCGGGCGTCGTCGAGAACGTGGACGGCCGCATCCAGCTGACCGTCGACCTGCAGCCGAACTTCGCCCTCAACCAGCCGCTGTCCCCGTTCGCGCTCGCCGCGTTCGAGCTCTTCGACCCAGAGGCCCCCGAGTACGCGCTCGACATCGTCTCGGTGGTGGAGGCGACCCTCGACGACCCGCGGCCGGTGCTGTCCGCGCAGCAGTTCCAGGCGCGCGGAGAAGCGGTGGCGGCCATGAAGGCCGACGGTGTGGAGTACGACGACCGGATGGAGGCGCTGGAGCAGGTCACGCATCCCCAGCCCCACGCCGAGCTGCTGGCCGCCGCGTTCTCCACCTATGCGGCCAGCCAGCCGTGGGTGGCCGACTTCGAGCTCAGCCCGAAATCGGTGGTGCGCGACCTCTACGAGCGCGCGATGACGTTCGGCGAGTACATCGCCCTCTACAAGCTCGCCCGCTCGGAGGGCGTGGTGCTGCGCTACCTGTCCGACGCATACCGTGCCCTCGGCCAGACGGTGCCGGCCGACCTCCGCACCGACGACCTCCGCGACCTGATCGAGTGGCTCGGCGAACTGGTCAGGCAGGTCGACTCGAGCCTCCTGGACGAGTGGGAGGAGCTCATCCATCCGGATGCTGCCGCGCACGCGGCCTCCGCGGGGGAGCTGGCGCCTCCTGCGCCCCGCAACGTGACCACGAACCGGCGCGCGTTCTTCGTGCTGGTCCGCAACGAACTGTTCCGCCGCGTGCAGCTGGCGGCCCTCGACAAGGTGCAGGACCTCGGTGCGGTCGAAGTGGAGGCCGCAGCCCTCGCCGGACTCGCCACCCCGACCTTCACCGAACTCGACTGGGACGAGGCCCTGGAGGCCTACTACGCCGAGCACGACGAGATCGGCACGGACGCTGCGGCCCGCTCGGCGGCCATGATCATCGTCGACGAGACGGCAGCGGCAACAGACGGCGTCTGGAAGGTGCGGCAGATCTTCGCCGACCCGGCCGGCGACCACGACTGGGGCATCAGTGCCGAGGTGCTGCTGGCCGCATCCGCGGAGGCGGGCGTGGCGGTGGTGTCGGTGACGGGCGTGGGGCGGCTGTAATTCACCCCACGTGGTGCCGCCGCTCCAGCGCAGCCCCTTCCACGTCCACGTTCGGCAGCGCCTTGTCGAGCCATCGCGGCAGCCACCAGGCCGAGCGGCCGAGCAGGTGCATCAGGGCGGGCATCAGCAGCATCCGGACCACGAAGGCGTCGACGAGCACGCCGAAGGCGAGGCCGAAGCCGATGGAGCGGATCATCGTCGACTCGCTGAAGACGAAGCCGCCGAAGACCGAGATCATGATGAGGGCCGCAGCGATCACCACGGTGCGTCCGGCCCGGAGGCCCTTCGTGACGGCCAGGCGGGCGGAGGCTCCGTGCACGTACGCCTCGCGCATCCCGGACGCCAGGAACAGCTGGTAGTCCATCGCCAGGCCGAACAGGATGCCGACCAGGATCACCGGGAGGAAGCTCAGGATGGGGCCGGTGTGGATGCCGAGGGCGTCCGCTCCCCAGCCCCACTGGAACAGGGCGGTGATGGCTCCGTACGTCGCGAACAGCGACAGGATGAAGCCTCCCGTCGCGATGAGCGGCACCAGCAGCGAACGGAACACCAGGATCATGATCAGCAGGGACAGACCGACCACGACCACCAGGTAGAGCGGAAGCACGTCTGCGAGATTCTGCGAGATGTCGAGGTTGATCGCGGTCTGGCCGGAGACGCCGAGGGTGATGTCGCCGTCGATGGTGCCGAGCGAGCGGAGGGCGCCGACGAGCTTCTCGGTGGAGACGCTGTTCGGGCCTTCGGTGGGGATGACCTGGAACGCCATCAGCCGGTGGTCGTCGGAGACCGCGATCGGCGCGACGGCGACCACGTCCTTCTGGTCGGCGAGCGTGCGCGCGACGTCGAGCTGGGTCGCGGTGACCTTGTCGTCCGCGAGGCCGGCCGGGACGTTCGCGGTGACGAGCAGCGGGCCGGTGGCGCCGTCCCCGAACGCCTCTGCGGTCTGCTGGAACGCGTTGTAGGTGGTCGAGCCGACGGGCTCGGAGGAACCGTCCGGCAGGCCGACCCGCATCGACAGGGCCGGGATGGCCACCACCAGCAGGGCGGCGGCGGTCGCGATGACGGTGACCACGGCACGCCAGGTCGCCATCGGCTTCACGCTGCTGTCGTCGTGGTGCACCGTCCCCACCTTCGTCCTGGCGCGCTTGGCGAGCAGCCGGGTGCCGAGGAGGCCGAGGACGGCGGGCGTCAGCGTGATCGCGATGAGGACGGCGAGCACCACGGCGACGGCGCCGACCGTGCCCATCAGGCCGAGGAACGGGACGCCGGTGACGTTCAGCGCGAGAAGGGCGACCACGACGGTCGTTCCGGCGAAGACCACGGCGTTGCCGGAGGTGCCGTTCGCGAGGCCCACCGATTCGTGCGGCTCCGCCCCCTCCAGCAGCTGCCGTCTGTGCCGCTTCACGATGAACAGGGAGTAGTCGATGCCGACGGCCAGGCCGAGCATGATGGCGAGCACGGGCGTGACCGACGCCATGTCCACGATCCCGGAGAACGCGAGCGACCCGAGCGCCGCGACGGCGACGCCGAACAGCGCGGTCACCAGGGGGAGTGCCGCCGCGACCAGCGAGCCGAGCACCACCACCAGCACGATCGCGGCGAAGACGACGCCGACCGCCTCTCCGACGCCCACGATCTGCGGGACGCCCTGGGCGATATCGGTGGAGAACGAGACCGTGACGCCGTCGATCGGCTTCGCCTCGAAGTGCTTGATGACGGCCTGCTTGGAGTCCTCGGACAGTTCGAGGCGGGGCTTCGTGAACGACACGTTGACCAGCGCCGTCGCGCCGTCCTTCGACACCACCCGGATGCCGTCGGACAGTTTCAGCAGCTCGGCGCCCTGCGAGAGCTCCTTCTGCTTCGCCTCGACGGTGGCGCGGTTGGCGTCGATGGTCTGCTGCTGCGCGTCGAGCTGCGTGGTCGGCAGGCCGGCGGCCTGGAGCTGCTGCTTCGCCGCATCCAGTTGCTGCTGCCCGGCGTCGAGCTGTGCCGCCGCCGCATCCAGCTGCGTGGTGCCGTCGGCGACCTGCGCTTGGCGGTCCGCCCGCTCCTTCTCGGTGCTGAACGGGTCGTTGACGCCGGACACGTCGGGAAGGCCGTCCGCGTCGGCGACGAGGGCGCTGATGTCCTTGCGCTGCGCGTCGGAGAGTGCGGAGCCGTCCTTGCTCTGGAACACCACGGTCCCCGAGGCGCCCGCGAAGTCCGGGAGCTTCTTCATCAGCTCGTCCACGACCGCCCCGGATGCGGTGCCCGGCACGTCGAAGCTCGTCGCGAGCCCCTTGAAACCGATCAGGAACCCGCCGACGGCGATGCCGAGCACGATGATCCACGCCACGATCACCCGCCCGGCGCGTCGTGCGGAGAACTTCCCGAGGCGGTAGAGCAGTTCGGCCATGTCGCATCCCTTTCGTGGCGTCCGCGTCGATAATACGCAACGGTCCGTCTCGAAATATGCAGGTAGGCTGTGAGCCATGCCGGAAGGACGACGAGGGGCTCCCCGCAGCGAAGCGGCTCGGCTCGCCATCCTCGACGCCACGGCAGCGCTGTTCGCCGAACGCGGCTACGACCACCTCAGCATCGAGGGCATCGCCGCGCGCGCCGGCGTCGGCAAACAGACCGTCTACCGCTGGTGGTCCGGCAAGAGCGAACTGATCGCGGAATGCCTGCTCGAAGGGATGCTGCTTCCGGAGCGCTTCGTCCTGGCCGACACCGGCGACCTCCGGGACGACCTCACCTCCTGGCTCATCGAGGTGCTGAGCGTGCTCGAGAGCGCGACGGGGGAGGCCCTGTTCCGGTCGCTCATCGCCGCGGCGACGGCCAACGCCGACGTGGGCAGCAGGCTGCGCGAATCCCTCGCAGACCCCCGCCTGTTCGCCACCAGGCTGCGGGATGCGCGCGCGTCGGGAGAGCTGCGCGCCGACCTCCCGATCGACGACGTGAGCGAGACCGTCATCGGCGCGCTGATCTTCCGCGCCCTGGCCGGAGCGCCCTCCGACCCCGGATTCGCGGAGCGCCTGGTCGATCTCGTCCTCGGTCCCCGTCCGGTCGGCTCCCGGTGAAGTTGACCTCGCCCGCCAGCCGTGTGAGTATCTTCGTGGTTGCCTAACAGCGCCAGGTCACTTGCATGAATCCCCGATGAACTTCCGCGGGGCGGACTGTGTCCCGAGACGAGAAAGAAACCGGTGGATCTCACCCTCATCGTCGTGCTGGTCATCGCGCTGGCCCTGTTCTTCGATTTCACCAATGGCTTCCATGACACAGCGAACGCCATGGCCACCCCCATCGCCACCGGTGCGATGCGCCCGAAGGTCGCGGTCGCTCTCGCTGCCGTCCTGAACCTCGTCGGCGCGTTCCTGTCGACCGAGGTGGCGAAGACCATCTCGGGCGGCATCATCCGGGAGGGCGACGGTGGCGTGCAGATCACGCCGGAGCTGATCTTCGCGGGTCTGGTCGGCGCCATCATCTGGAACATGGTGACCTGGCTGCTCGGCCTGCCGTCGTCGTCCAGCCACGCCCTGTTCGGCGGCCTGATCGGCGCCGCCCTGGTGGGCGCAGGGCTCGGCTCGGTCGACTTCGTGGTCGTGCTCGACAAGGTCATCCTGCCCGCGGTGATCGCCCCGGTCACGGCCGGTGTGGTGGCGTACTGCGCCACGAAGCTCGCATACTGGATCACCCGCCGCTACGACGGCCGGCCGGATGGTCGTGGCGGCTTCCGCTACGGACAGATCTTCTCTTCGTCCCTGGTGGCGCTGTCGCACGGCACGAACGACGCGCAGAAGACGATGGGCGTCATCACCCTCACGCTCATCGCCTCCGGTGCGCAGGCGGCGGGCTCGGGCCCGGAGCTCTGGGTCGTCATCTCCTGTGCGCTCGCCATCGCCATCGGCACGTACTCGGGCGGCTGGCGCATCATCCGCACGCTCGGCCGCGGCCTCACCGAGGTCAAGCCCGCGCAGGGCTTCGCGGCGGAGACGAGCACGGCGGCGACCATCCTGGCCTCCAGCCACCTCGGCTTCGCCCTCTCCACCACGCAGGTCGCATCCGGTTCGGTGATCGGCTCCGGCCTCGGTCGCCGCGGTGCGTCCGTGCGCTGGGGCACGGCGGGCAGGATCGCCCTCGGCTGGCTGCTCACCCTCCCGGCCGCCGGCATCGTCGGCGCCGTCTCGGCCTGGCTCGTCGGCCTCGGCCCGATCGGCCTCGCGGTCGACGCGATCGCCGCTGTGATCGTGATCGTGCTCATCTTCTGGCTGTCCAACCGCAACAAGGTCGACAGCGAGAACGCGGTCGCCCCCGCCCCGGTCCAGGGTGTCAGCGAGGTCGCAGCATCCGGTCGCGCTGTCAAGATCAAGAAGGTCAAGCCGCTCAAGAAGCCGCGCGGCAAGGAGAAGGAATCAGCATGATCGACTGGGTCGCCTTCCTGATCGTCTTCGCAGCATCCATCGTCGGCGCGTGCGTCGTCGTCAGCCTGTATGCCCTCGGCACCCGCCTCCTCGCCGTCGCCGGCCGCGCCCTGTTCGTCGAGCCGGTCGAGTTCACCGACGCGATCACCGTCATCTCCCCGGAGGAGGCGGCGCGCGCCCTCAAGAAGGCCGCGAAAGCCCGCAAGAAGAACCCCCTCTCGGACGCGCAGAAGCGCTGGGCGCTGACCGGCGCGTACGCGTGCTTCGTGGGGTGCGGCCTCGCGGTGCTGTACGGGCTGTACCTGATCATCCCGTTCTTCCACCAGTAGGCGCCCGTCGCTGTCGCCGCCGCGCGGCCTATCGGGTCGCGCACGAGGGGGTCAGCGATCGAAGGGCAGGGGAGCTCCGTCGGGGAGAGCCGTCACGCCCTGGCTCGGGGTGAGGGTGACCAGGCCGCCGGTGTCGTTTATCGCGTACACGATGACGCGGTCGGCCGCGCCCGCCAGCGCGTCGCCGCCGGTGTATCCGTCGCCGCCGTCGCACGGGTCCGCGCGGGATCCGATCCGCACCACGGTTCCGGATTCGCCGCCCTTGACCGCATCCTCGACCTCGAACCGGTATGCGCGCACGTCGCCGAATTGGGTCCCGATGGTGCCGTCCCGCCCGGCGACGTGTCCGACGACGACGACGTCGGCCTGCCGGTATGCGGCGTCCGGGTCGGAGAAATCCGCCCAGCTCGGGCAGGAGCGCACCACGGGCGCGCATCCGGACAGGGCGGCGGCGACGAGCACGAGCGCGCCGAGCGTTCCGGCGGCGCTGCGTGTCCTCGTCGTGTGCACACGCTCATCATGCCGCAGGGCGCGTCGGAGCGGGGGAGCAGGGCCGCTGGGGGGAGCCGGCTTCGGGGTCAGATCGAGGCGTAGCCTCCGTCGATGAGGATGTTCTCCCCGGTCACCATCCCGGCCTGCTCGGAGGCGAGGTAGCCGATCAGGGCGGCGACCTCTTCCGGCTGCGCGAATCGGCGAGCCGGAATCTGCGCCTTGAGCGCATCGCCTTTCTCTCCCGCCCACGCCTTCTTGCCGAGCGGCGTCTCGACGACCGTCGGCGACACCGCGTTGACCGTCACGCCGTGCCTGGCCCATTCAAGCGACAGCACGCGGGTCAGGCCGAGGAGACCGGCTTTGCTTGCGCAGTACGCGGCGTGCTGGTCCAGGCCGACGACGCTCGCCTGCGAGGCCAGGTTGACGATGCGGCCGTAGCCGGCGCCGATCATGCCGGGAGCGACGGCCTGGGCCATGCGAAAACTGGCCGTGAGGTTCACGGCGAGCGTCGCATCCCAGTCGCTGTCGGACGTGTCGATGGCGGGGGAGAGGAGCGCGATCCCCGCCGAGTTGACCAGGACGTCGAGCCGCCCGAATCGGTCGTGCACGGTCGCGGCGATGGATGCTGCTGCTCCCGGTGCGAGAAGGTCGGCCACGATGGCGAGATGGCTGCTGGTGCCAGTCGCGCTGTTGCCGCCGGTCGCGCTGTTGCCAACAGTCGCGCTGCCGCCGCCGGGCACCGGCAGGGCGTCCACCGCGTCCTGGGTGGACGGGCTGCGGTCCACGGCCACGACCGTCGCGCCGCGTTCGGCGAAGTGGTGCGCGACAGCGTTGCCGATTCCGCTGGCCGCTCCGGTGATGACGGCCACGCGGCCGTCGAAGGTCTGCTCTGTCATGATTCCAGTTCTCCGATCGCGGCCACCTTCGCGGCCGATGGACTTGCGGGGTCGAAGCGGTAGGTCAGCCACTCGCGCACAAGCCGTTTCGCGAGTTCGATCCCGATGACCCGCTGTCCCAGGCAGAGGACCTGAGCGTCGTTCGAGAGCACGGAGCGCTCGACCGAGAACGAGTCGTGCGCCGTGACCGCGCGGATGCCGGGGATCTTGTTGGCCGCGATAGCCACGCCGAGCCCGGTGCCGCAGATCAGCAGAGCGCGGTCGGCGGCCCCGGATGCGACCACTTCGGCAGCCGCGGACGACACCGACGGATACGGCGTCGACTCCCCGGCGTCGACGCCGACATCGACGACCGAGGCCACTCCGGCGTCCCGTTCGAGTTCGGCCAGCAGGATTCGTTTGTAGTCGTATCCGGCGTCATCGCTTCCGATGACGATGCGCAGGGGCGCGCTCATTCGTCGTCCTTTCGAGACAGCAGGCCGCCGGTGGCGACGAGGATCATGCCGAGTGATGTAGCCCCGGCGTCCGGGGTTCCGACGGACTTCTCCGCGAGCGGACGCGCGCGTCCGAGTTTGGGGGTGAGGGCGCTGGTCGCTGCGGCGTGAGCGGCGGCGACAGCCGCAGCTTGCTGCCACGCTGCCGCGAGTGGACGCCCGGCGCCGACGGCAGAGGCGAGTCCGTCGCGGAACGGGAGCAGCGCATCCACCAGGGTCTTGTCTCCGATGGTGGCGCGACCCAGGTCGAGGATCGCGTCGGCGAACGCCTCGACGGCCAGGACGCCGTCGGCGGCGGTGTACCTGTCTGCGGTGTCTCCGAGCGACCGGCCTGCTGCTTCGAGCGCCGCGCCCCAGAGCACCCCGGAGGTGCCCCCTGCACGCGCGGCCCACGCCTGTCCGGCGGCGGCCAGAAGGTGTCCGCCCCCGGCGTCCGCGTCAGCAGCGGCCGTGGCGGCCGACACCGCGGCGTCGATCCCCTTGACCATGCCGCGGCCGTGATCGCCGTCTCCGGCGACCGCGTCGATCGCGCCGAGTTCGGACTCCTTCTCGTGCAGGAGGTCCGCCACCAGGCGGAGGCCGCCCAGAATGCCGGCGGCGAGGTCGCGTGCTGCCGGCGAGGAGTCCGGCACGGCGGACGCGGCGGAGGTTCCGGCGTCGAACAGAGCGGCCGACGCATCCAGTGCGGCGATGGGGGCCGCCAGCTTGCGGTACGCGGGCGCGTACGCGTCGGCGCGCCAGAAGCGTTCGAGCTCGTCGTCCAGCCAGATCAGGGTGAGCGAGCAGCCGCCCATGTCCAGGCTGGTGACCAGTTCGCCGACCTCCGCATCCACCGGTTCGAGCCCGCGCTCGGCCAGCAGCGGGGCGACGAGTCCCCAGAGCAGGAACAGCTCTTCGTACTTCGTGGTGCCGAGGCCGTTGAGGATCACACCGATCCTCCCGCCACCCGTGTGCGGCGCGGCGTCGAGCACGCCGTCGACCAGCATCCTGGCGAGGGCGGGCGCGGAGGGCATCGGGACGTCCCGGATGCCGGGCTCGCCGTGGATCCCGAGTCCGAGGCCGAGCATCCCGGCGGGCACCGTGAACAGCGGGCCGTCGGCTCCCGGCAGCGTGCAGCCAGAGAACGCGACGCCGAGCGTGCGTGTCGCGGCGTTGGCCGCGCGGCCGACGCGCTCGACCTCGTCGATGCCGAGGCCGTCGGCCGCCGCGGCGCCGAGCGCCTTGAAGACCGTGAAGTCGCCCGCGATACCCCTGCGTTTCTGCTCGTCGCTCGCCGAGGCGACGTCGTCGGTGACGACGACGATGCGGGTGTCTATGCCCTCCCTGCGCAGGCGCTCGGCGGCGATCCCGAAGTTCATCACGTCGCCCGCGTAGTTCCCGAAGGTGAGGATGACGCCGCGCCCGCGGTCGGCGGCGCGAGCGACCGAGTAGATCTGCGAGGCGGACGGCGACGTGAAGATGTTGCCGACGACGGCCCCGGACGCGAAGCCGGGCCCGACCAGGCCGGCGAACGCCGGGTAGTGACCGGATCCGCCGCCGACGACCACCGCGACGATGGAGTCTCCCGACGGGAGCGCGACCACGCCGCCGTGCACCGCCCTCAGCCGGTCGGCGTAGAGCGCGGCGAAGCCGGTGAGCTGGTCGTCGGCGAACTCGGACGCGTCGGTGAAAATGGTGGTCATCGTGCTCCCGCCTCCGCGAAGGCCGGAGCGGCTGTGGCGTCGTCGCGGTGCTGGTCGACCTTCAGGAAACCGATCATCACGAACGCGCAGGCGTACAGGGCGACGAAGGTCCAGACCACGCCGACCGGGCCCCAAAGCGGGAGCGCGAGGGCGACCACGCCGGAGCCGAGGAACGTCGCGCCGCCCGCCGCCGTGGTGTACATGGCCATCGCCGCGCCCTTGTGCTGCGGCACCAGGGCGGGCATGATCGCGCCCATCGGGACGAAGCCGGCGAGCATGATGCCGAAGACGGTTCCTGCGATGGTCGCGACCACGAAGCCCCAGTCGCTTCCTGCAGGCACCCAGTGCGGCACGTACCACCACAGCAGCAGGCCGATCGAGGAGCCGACGATGCCGAACCAGCGCACGGTGCGCACCCAGCCCATCCGGTCGCCGATGGCACCGAAGACGGCGTTGAAGGCGATGTTGCCCGCGAAGATGACGACGGTCATGATCAGCCACCTGCTCTGACCCCAGCCGAGGCTGTCGGCGACGATCGCCGGGAGCACGATGAACATCCCGAACTCGGGGGCGGTGTTGATGAGGCGGATGAGGAAGCCCATCAGGATGCGCGGGTTGCGTGCGGTGAGCACGATGCCGGCGCTGAGCACCTTCGCGGTGGAGTCGGCAGGATCGGCCAGACGGCGCGCGCCGTGCGCCTCCTTCACGCAGAACCTCGCGATGGCCCAGCCGATCAGGACGAGCCCGATCGAGGCGATCATGGTCCAGGTCTCGCCGTGGTATCCGCCGCCGAATGCCGGGATGACGAACACCGCGAACAGCGAGCCCAGCGTCGGAAGGCCGCCCGTGAACATCACGTAGAACCAGCCGACAGCCGTGCCTGCGCGCTTCTTCGGCGCGACCTGGTTGATCCAGACCAGGAACGCGAACGCGAAGAGCGGGAAGCCGAACCCGCGGAGGAAGTAGGACACGAACATCAGCGGGACGCTCGCCATCGACAGGCTGACGAGGAAGGCGATCTCGAACACCACCCAGGCCACGAAGCCCAGCGTCATCACGCGGCGCGGCCCCCACAGGTCGGCCAGCGCGCCGGACAGGTAGGAGGCGATCAGGACCGCGAGGCTGTACATGGCGATGATCTGGGCCACCAGGACGAGCTGGTTGCCGCCCAGCGCCTCCGTCATGTGCGGGGAGAGGAAGTTGGATTCGACGCCGTTGCCCGTCATGAAGACGAGGACACCGAGGAACCCCCAGCGGAGGGGATGCGGTATGCCGATCCTGTCGAGGAAGGTCTCAGTGGTGGTCACTGTGGTGGTGGTCATGGGGAAAACTCCGTTGCTTTCGTGCGAGGTGCCGTGGTGCCGTGGTGCGTCGCCGGTCAGGGCAGGATCGAGACCTTGATGGAGGCGCCTGCTGTGTCGCCGACGAGGTCGAGCGCCTGCTGGAAGTCGGCGAGGGCGAACTGGTGCGTGCAGATCTCGTCCATCGGCAGCACGCCGGATTCGAGGAGCTTGATGGCGGCGGGCCAGCAGTGGGGGCCGAGGTGGGCTCCGCGCACATCCAGTTCTTTGTCGTCGCTGATGATCGACCAGTCCACGGTGACCTCGGAGCCGAAGACGGAGTATTCGACGTAGGTGCCGAGCTTGCGCAGGAGGTTGAGGCCCTGGCCGACAGCGGAGGGGTGCCCCGTCGCCTCGATGTAGACGTCGGCGCCGTAGCCGTCGGTGAGCGCCTTGACCCGCTCGACGGCGTTCTCGGACGCGATGTTGATGGTGACGTCCGCTCCGCACTTCCTGGCGAGCTCGAGCTTGTCGTCGCTCAAGTCGAGGGCGACGACGAGGAGCGGGTTCTTCTGACGCACGCCCGCGATGGCGCCGAGACCGATCGGGCCCGCGCCGGCGATGACGACCACGTCGCCGAACTGGACGTCGGCGCGCTCGACGGCGTGCATGGCACAGGACAGCGGCTCGGCGTATGCGGCGTGCTGCGGGGGAAGCTGCTTCGAGACCCGGTGCGCGAGCGCCTTGGCCGGGACGATGGCGTATTCGGCCATCGCGCCGTTGTAGTCCTTGAAGCCGAACATGGCGTGCGGCCCGCACATCCAGTACTGGCCGCGGACGCAGTAACGGCAGTCGCCGCACGGCACGATCTGCTCGCAGGCGATCCTGTCGCCGATGTTGACGCGCTTCGCGGCGAGCGCGGAGGAGGAACCCGCGACGACCTCGCCGACGAACTCGTGGCCCGGCGTGATCCCGGACTGTGCCCAGGCCGGACGGTTCTCGTCGCCCCAGAACTTGGCTGCACCGTGGTAGCACTTCAGGTCGGAGGCGCAGACGCCGACGGCTTCGACGCGGATCAGAAGCTCGTCGGCCTTCGGGGTGGGCGTCTGCAGCTGTTCGAGGCGGTAGTCCTCCGGGCCGTGGACGACGACAGCGGTCATCGTGGCCGGGATGGCGGTGCGGGCGTCAGCGGTTGTCATGGTGTTCCTTGGATCGGTGTGGGGTGGGTGGCGATGGAGCGCAGCGGCGGAGGAGCGAGAGCGGCGGAGGAGCGCGGCGAAGCGCGCTCAGACGAGACGTGCGACGGTCGCCCGCGCGCCGGCGGCGTGCAGGGAACCGAGCGCGCTGAGGTAGTCGTCGACGAACTCGGCGTCGTCGATCAGGTCGCCGAACAGGCTCCGTTCGGTCAGGAACGCTGTCGGCTCCTCGCGCTGCCTGGCCGCGTTCGCCATGACAGCGTCGCGCCGGCGGTCGACGACCTCGATCGGGGAGCCTGTCTCGTCGACGCCCTCCGCGTAGCGCGCCCAGGAGGCGACGATCGCGGCGGATAGCGGCGTGCGGTGACCGGCCGCCCTGCGCTCGCGCACCACCGGCAGCAGCCACTTCGGGATGCGGTCCGACGACTCCGCGCACAGCCGGGCGATGGTGTCCAGCACCTCGGCGTTCGCGAAGCGCTCGATAAGGGTGCGCTTGTACGTCGCCAGGTCGACGCCCGGAACAGGTCGCAGGGTCGGCGTCGCCTCCTCGTCCATGTAGCGGAGCAGGAAGGCGGCGATGTTCTCGTCGCGTGCCGCGTCGTGCACGTAGGTGTACCCGCTCAGCCGGCCGAGGTAGCAGAGCCCCTGGTGGCTGGCGTTGAGCAGCCGCAGCTTCATCAGCTCGTACGGCTCGACGTCGGAGACCAGCTGGACGCCGGCGCGCTCGAACGGCGGCCGCCCGGCCGGGAACTCGTCTTCGAGGACCCACTGGAAGAACGGCTCAGCGACGACCGGCCAGCGGTCGGCGATGCCGAAGCGCTCCTCGATGCGCTCGCGGTCGTCCGCGGTGGTCGCTGGTGTGATGCGGTCGACCATCGAGCTCGGGAACGCCACGTTCTGCTCGATCCACTCGGCGAGGCCGGGGTCGCGCAGCCGGGCGAAGGCCGTGAACGCCGTGCGCGCGACCTCGCCGTTGCCCTGGATGTTGTCGCAGGACATGACCGTGAACGGTGCGATGCCGCGCTCGCGGCGGCGCCGCAGCGCTTCCACGACGAGACCGAAGACGCTCGCCGGAGCGGCGGCGCCCAGATCGGCGCGAATGTGGGGCGCATCCACGTCGAAGGAGCCGGTGACCTGGTCGATGTTGTACCCGCCCTCGGTGATGGTGAGGGAGACGATGCGGATGCCCGGGGGAGGAGAGCCGCTCGATGGCGGCCTCCTGGTCGTCCGGTGCGTGGACGAAGTCGACGATCGACCCGATGGTCCTGGCGTCCCAGGTGCCGTCCGGATGCTTGAGCACGAGGGTGTAGCGGTGGTCCTGCGCCGCGAGGGCGTCGCGCATCCCGGCGTCCGTGGGCAGGACGCCGATGCCGCAGATGCCCCAGTCGCGCGCGAGACCCTGCCGGAGCAGGTCGTCGAACACGGCGGCCTGATGGGCGCGATGGAAGCCGCCGACCCCGATGTGCGCGATTCCGCAGGTCACACCAGAGCGGTCGTACGGCTGCGAGTCGAAGTTCTGCACCGTGCTCCTTTCGTTGCCGATCACCCTAACCGGATGCTGAACGGATGTGCAAGAACATCTGTGCAGTATCGAAAGGAAATACTGGCATCGTTTCGGGAGGGGACGGATGGCCGCTCTGGCGGGTCGCCGGGCTGCGCGACGCGGACGGGAATATCCTTCAGTCGAGCGACCGTCCCACCCACCGGCCGCGAACCCACCTATGACATCCACGCCACCCAGCCCAGCGAGCGCGTCCAGCGCGGGGCACAGCCGCTTCCCGCTCGCGACGCTGCACACCGCAGCGCACATGTATTACCTCGAAGACGCAACCCAGTCGGAGATCGCCGGACGGCTCAACGTGTCCCGCCCGACGGTCAGCAGGCTCCTCAGCGAGGCGAGGCGGATCGGCCTGGTGCGCATCGAGATCGTGAACCCGCGCGATGCGGAGGTCTCCGACCTGGCGGCTCGGCTCGCGACGAAGCTCGGGCTCGCGAAGGCGTACGTCGCCGCCGGGGACCAGTCGGCGAACCTGCGCACCGGTCTCTCCGAGCAGGTGGCGACCGCGCTGGCCGACATGGGGCTGAACCCCGGGGATGCGCTGCTGATCGCGTCGGGCAACACCCTCTACGAGGTGGCCAGGGGACCGCTTCCCGAACTCCCCGGCGTCGTGCTCGTGCCCACCGTCGGCGGCGTGGCGGAGCCGGAGCCGTGGCACCAGACGAACGAGATCGCCCGGTCGATGGCCGAGCGGACCAGGGCGACGGCGATGTTCCTGTTCGCGGAGGCCATGCCGTCCGCCGCGCTGTACGAGCGCCTGCTCGACGACCCGTCGTTCCAGCGCGTTCAGGCGCTGTGGGCGTCGGCCACCGGCGCGCTGCTCGGCATCGGCGCGCCGCCGCTGACCCGCGCATCCATCTCCCGGTCGGTGCCGATGAGCGACGTCGAGCTGCGCAAGGCGGTGGGCGACGTCGCGCTCAACTTCATCGACATCGACGGTCAGCCGGTGGAGTTCGCGGGGAGCGACAGGATGGTGAGGACGCCGATGGATGCGCTGCGCACCATCCCGCACACCGTCGGCATCGCGGTCGGTGCGGAGAAGGCGGCCGGTATCCGCGCGGCGGCAGCCGGCGGGCTCATCCGGTCGCTGATCACCGACGAGCGCACGGCCGTGGCGCTGCTCGGCGCGGCGGAGTAACGCAGGAGATCCCGGCCGACACGCCGGTGCGGTGTCCGTTCGAGCGGTGATTCACGCGGGTGACGCGCGATTCTCCGCAGGAACGGACACCGGATGGAGCCGGGGTCGGAGCAGTGGACAGAGCTGGCTCAGGAACCGCGTCAGTCGGTGCCGCGCAGGCGGGCGACCGTGCGCATCAGGTGGTAGACCACGATCGCCGCGATGGTGCCGAGCGCGATGCCGTTGAAGGTGAGCTGGCCGAGGTTGAGCGTGAAGTCCGCGATGCCGACGATGAGGGCCGTGGCGGCGGTGAACTGGTTGACCGGCTTCGAGAAGTCGACCTTGTTGTCGAGCCAGATCTTCACACCGATGATGCCGATGAGGCCGTACAGGGCGGTGGTCACGCCGCCGAGCACGCCGGCCGGGATCGTGTTGATGACCGCGCCGATCTTGGGGGAGAGGCCGAGCAGCACGGCCACGAAGCCCGCCACCCAGTATGCGGCGGTCGAGTAGACGCGGGTCGCGGCCATCACGCCGATGTTCTCGCCGTACGTGGTCGTTCCCGAGCCGCCGAAGAACCCGGCGATGGTGGTCGCCAGGCCGTCGGCGAACAGGGCGCGGCCGGTGAGCTTGTTCACGGACGGGTCCGTCAGCTGGGCGACGCCGCGGATGTGTCCGACGTTCTCGGCCACGAGCACCAGCACGACCGGCAGGAACGCGGGGAGGATGCCGAACGTCGCACCGGGGTTCTCGAACGGGTTCGCCGGGAACGCGAACGTCGGGAAGCCCAGCCAGTCCGCCTTCGCGACGGCGGTGAAGTCGACCTCGCCGACGATCACGGCGAAGATGTAGCCGACCACCACGCCGATGAAGATCGACAAGCGGCCGAGCAGCCCCTTGAACAGCACGGTGCAGAGCAGAACGGCGAGCAGCGTGACGATGGCCGTCCACGGCGCCTTCACGAAGTTGTCCCGGGCGGCGGGCGCCAGGTTGAATCCGATCAGCGCCACGATCGCACCGGCCACCACCGGGGGCATCAGGGCGTCGATCCAGCCGGTGCCGGTCAGGATCACGATCCCGCCCACGATGGCCAGCAGGATGCCGACGGCGACGATGCCGAACAGGGCCCCGCCCATCCCGTTGCTGGCCGTCGCCGCCGTGATCGGCGCGATGAAGGCGAACGACGAGCCCAGGTAGCTGGGCAGCCGGTTGCCGGTGATCAGCAGGAACAGGATGGTGCCGATGCCGGAGAAGAGCAGCGTGGTGCTCGGCGGGAAGTGCGTGAGCACGGGCACGAGGAACGTCGCACCGAACATCGCGACGACGTGCTGGGCGCCCAGACCGATCGTGCGCGGCCAGGTGAGCCGCTCTCCCGGGAGGACGACGGCCGAGGCCGCGACGTCCTTTCCGTCACCGTGTAGCTTCCAGGGCAGGGGCATGGCGCATCCTTCGCGTCGTATCGGGGCGTTGCGGGCGTCTAGGCTTATTGGCGCGCGTTCGCGCATGAAAGCCCTCGGAGATACTACGGGAGACGACCTTGTCCGCATCGCCTACGAACACCGAAACCGCGCCGACGTTCCGCGGCAGGCTCGACCGGTTCTTCGAGATCAGCGCCCGCGGGTCCAACTGGGCCACTGAGCTGCGCGGCGGCGTCCTGACCTTCGTGACGATGGCGTACATCGTCATCCTCAACCCGCTGATCCTCGGCGGGACGGAGGATGTGACAGGCCACTCGCTGCAGGGGACGCAGCTCGCGGCGGTCACCGCGCTGAGCGCCGGTGTGATGACCGTGCTGTTCGGGCTGGTCGCCCGGCTGCCGTTCGCGTTCGCCGCCGGGCTCGGGATCAACTCGTTCCTCGCGGTCAACGTCGTGAAGATCCTCACCTGGCAGGAGGCGATGGGGCTCGTCGTCATCAACGGCGTCATCATCGTGATCCTCGCGGCCACCGGTCTGCGCCGCCTGATCTTCAACGCCGTCCCTCCGCAGCTGAAGACGGCGATCACGGTCGGCATCGGCCTGTTCATCGCGTTCATCGGCTTCGTGGACAGCGGTTTCGTGCGCAGCACCAACATGTCGTCGCCTCCCGTGCAGCTGGGTGAGGCCGGGTCGATCGCCACCGTGCCGACCGTCGTGTTCCTCGTCGCGCTGGTGATCATGGCCGTGCTGATGGCCCGCAAGGTCAAGGGTGCGCTGCTGATCGGGATCGTCGCGGCCACCGTCGTCGCGATCGTCGCCGAGGCGATCTTCCACGTCGGGCCGTCGCTCGGCAAGAACCCGGCAGGCTGGAACCTCACCGTCCCGCAGTTGCCGACCTCGCTCGTCGCACTTCCCGACCTCAGCCTCGTCGGTCAGTTCGACGTCGTCGGCTCGTTCGGCCGTATCGGCGCCCTCGCCGCGATCATGCTCATCTTCACCCTCGTCTTCACCAACTTCTTCGACGCGATGGGGTCGATGACCGGCCTCGCCCGCAGCGCCGGTCTCGCCAAGGAGGACGGCACCTTCCCGCGCCTGCAGCCCGCGCTCATTGTGGAGGGCGTCGGTGCCATCGTCGGCGGTGGCACCTCCGCATCGTCGAACACCGTGTTCGTGGAGTCGGCATCCGGCATCGGCGAGGGTGCGAAGACCGGCTTCGCCAGCGTCATCACCGGCGCGCTGTTCCTGCTCGCGATGTTCTTCACCCCGCTGACCCAGGTGGTCCCGCTGGAGGTCGCAGCAGCCGCCCTTGTGATCGTCGGTGCGCTGATGGTCGTGCAGATCAGGCACATCGACTTCTCGGAGTTCTCGAGCGTCCTCCCGGTCTTCCTCACGATCATCGTCATGCCGCTGACGTACTCGATCGCCAACGGCATCGGCGTCGGCTTCATCAGCTGGGTGCTCGTCCGGTCGCTCTCCGGGAAGGCGCGCGAGATCAGCCCGCTGCTCTGGATCGTCGCTGCCGGCTTCCTGGTCTACTTCGCCAGGGGTCCGATCGAGGCCGTGCTCCCGCACTAGCGAAGATCAGCCCCCGATTCCACTCAGGGTGACCCCTGAGCGGAATCGGGGGATAACCGGATGGTGTGGATGCGCGCCTGCCGATTGACTGGATGCACACCATCGATCGAGGAGAACCAGCACCCATGACCAACGTCGCATATCAGGCTCCCGCCAGGACGCTCAGCATCACGAGCTTCGTGCTCGGGCTCGCGTCGATCGTCTTCAGCTGGACGTTCGTCGCCCCCATCGCCGGCCTCGTGGTCGGCATCCTGGCGCTCGGCCGCGAACCGCAGGCGAAGGCGTTCGCCGTCTGGGGCATCGTCCTCAACTCGATCATGCTCGCCGGCGCCGTGTTCGTGGCGCTGCTCGCGGTGATCGGCGTCGGCGTCGGCCTCGCGTTCCTGCCGCTCGCCTGGCTCTAAAGCACGCTCCGACCCCCGCGGCTCCGGCCCCCGGACTTTCGCGGTCCCCGGGCCTGGGACAATGGAGGACGTGGACGACGAGAAGCAGCAGCAGAGCACCCGCACCCGCAGTTTCGTGACGCGAGGGCGGAAGACCGAGGCGCAGACCCGCGCCATCGACGAGCTCTGGCCGGTGTACGGCGTCGAGTTCGACGGGCAGCTCCTCGACCTGGATGCGGCGTTCGGCCGCCGGGCGCCGCGCGCGGTCGAGATCGGCTTCGGCAACGGCGAGAACCTGCTGACGCTCGCCGAGCGGCATCCGGACACCGACTTCCTCGGCGTCGAGGTGCACGGAGCGGGCGTCGGGCGCGTGCTCGGCGAGATGCGCGTGCGCGGCATCGAGAACATCCGGGTGGTGCGGCACGACGCCGTCGAGGTGTTCGAGCACGGCCTGGCCGAGCACAGCATCGCCGACGTGATGATCTACTTCCCCGACCCGTGGCCGAAGGTCCGCCACCACCGCCGGCGCATCGTGCAGCCGGATGTGGCGAAGCTCATCGTCCGCGCGCTCGCCCCCACCGGCGTGCTCCGGCTCGCCACCGACTGGGAGCCGTATGCAGAGCACATGATCGCCGTGCTGGATGCGGAGCCCGGCCTGGTGAACACCGCGGGGGAGAGCCTGTTCATCCCGCGTCCGGAGGACCGCCCCGTCACCAAATTCGAGCAGAGGGGCGAACGGCTCGGGCACGCCATCTTCGATCTGGAGTACCGTCCGGCCGCGCATCCGTAGGATGGCCGCATGACACCTGCGCAGACCGCCGACGACCTCCGCGCCTTCTTCGATCGCGGCATCACGAAGCCCCTCTCGTGGCGGCTCGCCCAGTTGCGTGCGCTGCGCAGGATGCTCACCGAGCGTTCGGTCGAGTTCGAGGACGCCCTGCTGTCCGACCTCGGCAAGAACCCGACGGAGTCGCAGATCGCCGAGCTGGGGTTCGTGGTGGGCGAGATCGACCACATGACCAGGCATCTGCGTCGCTGGCTGCGGCCGAAGCGGGTCGGTGTTCCCGGCGCTCTGCTGCCGGCCGGCGCATCCATCGTCCGTGAGCCGGTCGGTGTGGTGCTGGTGATCGCCCCGTGGAACTATCCCGTGCAACTGCTTCTCGCTCCCGTCGTCGGCGCTCTCGCGGCGGGCAACGCCGTGTTGCTGAAGCCGAGCGAGCTGGCCCCTGCGACCTCCTCCGCGATGGCGAGACTGATCCCGGAGTACCTCGACACCCGGGCCGTCGCCGTGGTCGAGGGCGGCGTCGAGGAGACCACCGGGCTGCTCGCCCAGTGCTGGGACCACATCTTCTTCACCGGCAACGGCAGGGTCGGGCGCATCGTCGCCGCGGCCGCCGTCGAGCACCTCACGCCCGTCACGCTGGAGCTCGGCGGCAAGTCGCCGGTCTACGTCGACGACACCACCGACCTGGATGCTGCGGCCCAGCGCATCGCCTGGGGCAAGTTCATGAACGCGGGCCAGACCTGCGTCGCCCCCGACTACGTGCTGGCGACCCCGAGCGTCGCCGCCCGCCTCGCGACCGCGCTGGCCGCCGCCGTGAGCGACCTCTACGGCGCAGACCCGTCGACCAGCCCCGACTACGGCCGGATCGTCGACGACCGCCAGTTCCAGCGGCTGACGACGCTCCTGGATGCGGGCGCGACCGTCACCGGGGGAACCCACGACGCCGCATCCCGCTACCTGGCGCCGACCGTGCTCATCGACGTGCCACGCGACGCCCCGGTGATGCGGGAGGAGATCTTCGGCCCGATCCTGCCGATCGTCACGGTCGACGGGCTCGACGACGCCATCCGGTACATCGTCTCGGGCGACAAGCCGCTCGCGCTCTACGTGTTCAGCGAGGACAAGCGGGTGCGCAGGCGCTTCCTGACGGAGACGAGTTCCGGCGCCGTCGGTTTCGGCGTCCCCGCTGCACACCTGGCCGTCGCGGGGCTGCCGTTCGGCGGGGTCGGCGCCAGTGGCATGGGCGCGTATCACGGCGAGCACTCGCTGCGCACGTTCAGCCACGAGAAGGCGGTGCTGACGAAATCGCTGAAACCGGACACACTGCGGCTGATCTACCCGCCGTTCACCGAAGCGAAGGACCGGTTCGCCCGCGGGCTGCTCCGCAAGCTCGGCTGAACCGCTTAGCCCCCGACCGCGCGGGATGCACGGGGTAGGCTCGTATCGTCGGTGGCCACGAACGACCGACATCAGAATGCCAACCCAAAACGATAGGCAACGGAGCCAAGCGTGAATACCCCGACAGCAATGATGGACGAGCCGAAGACCCACCCGATTCCCGTGATCGACGCGTCGCAGAACGTCTCGGACGTTCCCACCCCGACCGCGGAAGGCGGCCCCGTCCGCACCGAATCCGACTCGCTCGGCAGCCGGGAGATCCCGGCGGACGCGTACTGGGGCGTGCACACGTCCCGCGCGCTGGAGAACTTCCAGATCGCCAAGCGTCCCATCTCGGTCTACCCCGATCTGATCGTGGCGCTCGCCAGTGTGAAGCAGGCGGCGGCGCGCGCGAACCTGGAGATCGGCGTGCTGGACAAGCACAAGGCCGCCCTGATCGACCAGGCCTGCCAGCTCATCATCGACGGCAAGTTCCACGACCAGTTCGTGGTCGGCGTCATGCAGGGCGGCGCGGGCACGTCCACGAATATGAACGCCAACGAGGTCATCGCGAACGTCGCGCTCGAACTCGACGGCCACGCCAAGGGCGAGTACCAGTACATCAGCCCGATCGACGACGTCAACCGCAGCCAGAGCACCAACGACACATACCCGACGGCCATCAAGATCGCCCTCACCTTCGCTCTCGGTCACCTGCTCGACCAGCTCGCCCAGCTGCGCGACTCGTTCGCGCGGAAGGGCGAGGAGTTCCGGCACGTGCTCAAGGTCGGCCGCACCCAGCTGCAGGATGCGGTCCCGATGACGCTCGGGCAGGAGTTCCACGGCTTCGCGACCACGCTCACGGAGGACCACGCCCGTCTCACGGAGACGAAGTGGCTCCTCGCGGAGATCAACCTCGGCGCGACGGCCATCGGCACCGGGATCACCGCCGACCCCGGATACGCGGCAGCCGCCGTTCGCCACCTCAACGTGATCACCGGCCTCAACCTGGAGACGGCGCCCGACCTCATCGAGTCGACGAGCGACGCAGGCGCGTTCATGTCGTTCTCCGGTTCGCTGAAGCGCAGTGCCATCAAGCTCTCGAAGATCTGCAACGACCTGCGCCTGCTGTCGAGCGGCCCGCAGGCCGGCCTCGGCGAGATCAACCTCCCGCCGCGCCAGGCCGGGTCGAGCATCATGCCCGGCAAGGTCAACCCGGTCATCCCGGAGGTCGTCAACCAGGTGGCGTTCTCGGTGGCAGGCGCCGACGTGACGGTGACGATGGCCGCCGAGGGCGGTCAGCTCCAGCTGAACGCGTTCGAGCCCGTCATCGCGCACTCGCTGCTGCAGTCGATCACCTGGATGACGCAGGCCTTCCACACGCTGCGCGTGAACTGCGTGGACGGCATCACCGCGAACGAGGAGCGTCTCGGAGCGATGGTCGGTTCGTCCGTCGGCGTGATCACGGCGCTCATGCCGCACATCGGATACGCGGCCGCAGCCGCGCTCGCCAAGACGGCGCTGCTCACCGGAGGCAACGTGGCCGACCTCGTCGTGGAGGCCAAGCTGATGAGCCGTGAGGACGTGACCAGGCTGCTGTCGCCTGCTCGCCTGAGCGGCCTCGAGGCGATCACCACGGCCATCCCGATCATCGACGCCGGCACCGACCCCACGGCCTAACGCAGGACGCGCGCTGGAACGGAGCGCGGCGCGTCAGTCCTGGCGCGCCGCCTCCGCGCGCTCTGCGCGGCGGAACAGCGCGACCATGTCGCGAGCGAGCTGATGCGGAGCGGTCTCGCACGGGCTGTGCCCGGTGCTGTAGACGGCGAGCGTCGCCCCGAGGGCCTGCGCGTTGGCCGCGTGCAGGTGCGTCGGCCACAGGTCGTGGTTGCCGGTGGCGACCAGTATCGGGATGCGCATCGCTGCGACCCTGCCGCGCACATCCGGAACCCGTTTCATCAGCCCGACGATGTCGTCGACGCTCGACCGGCGGGTGAGGGCGAAGCGCGAGCGCACGAACGCGAGCCGCGACGGCGGCACCTTGTTCTTGTTCGTGACGATGCCCCAGATCATCAGTCCTGCACCCTGGCGGCCGCCGAGGAACCAGCTCAGCCAGCCGATCACCCGCACGCCGCGGAACGCCTGGCCGGGCTCCGGCGGCGTGGTCAGCAGGGTGAGGCTGCGGAACAGCCCGGGATGCTCGATCAGCGCCAGCTGCGCGAGCACGCCGGCGAACGAGTATCCGAGCACGTGGGCGGGTGGCCCGGACTGCAGGAACGCGACGATGTCGGTGACCAGCAGCTCGTACGTGTAGTGGCCGCCGGGAACGGGGCCGGCGTCCGCGGACTCGTACTGGCCGGCCAGGTCGAAGCTCTGCACGTGATACCCGGCGGCCACCAGGATCGGCGCCAGCAGGTAGAAGTCCTCCTTCGAACCCGTCACGCCCGGGATGAGCACCACGCGCGGGTCGGACGGGTCGCCGAGCGACACCACGGCGAGCTCGCCGCTCGGCGCGGCGAACCTGCTGAAGACGGCTCCGACCGGCGCGACGGACCAGTCGATGTCGGGAAGACCCGCATCCAGACGCGCAGCGTCGTCGTCGCCTCCGGCGACTCCGGGCCGCCTCTGTTCGATGGACACCCTTCCACGCTAGCCGACAGGCCGGACCTTTCACGGCATCCAGCGCGTTTTCGTGACCCACCACCGCGCCCGATAGCCTGGGCAGGTGAGATTCTCGCACCTCAGCTCCACCACAGATCCAACGCCGCGTCTTGCGGCCGTCATCGGCGACGGCGCCCTCTTCCTCGAGGAGGTGATGGACCCGGCCCCGCGCGATCTGCAAGACCTGATCGAGCAGGGCGACGGTGTCCTCGCACACGTCAAGGCGGTCGTCGACAACGCACTCGCACAGCACACCAGCCTCACGCCGGTCAGGGAGCTGCGGCACGCCTCGGCTGTGCTGCGGCCGCCGGCGGTCATCGCGATCGGCGCGAACTACGCCGCTCACGCCGCCGAGCTCGCGCTGCGCTCGGAGAAGGCGGCCACCATCTTCTCGCTCTGGCCGAACTCGCTCGCCGGTCACGGCGGCACGACGACCTGGCCGGGGGACCTGACGACGCAGGTCGACTACGAGGCGGAGCTCGGCGTCATCATCGGCAAGCCGGCCCGGGATGTGTCGGTGCAGGATGCGCTCGACTACGTCTGGGGATACACCGTCGTCAACGACATCACGGCCAGAGACCTGCAGTTCTCCGAGGCGCAGTGGTCGCGCTGCAAGTCGTTCGACGGGTTCACCCCGAACGGTCCCGTCGTGGTGACGGCCGACGAGATCCGCGACCCGCAGGACCTCTGGCTGACCACGAACGTCGACGGCACGATCCTGCAGGACGCGTCGACCGCCGACATGGTGCGCTCGGTCGCCGAGATCGTGTCCTACCTGTCGAAGTCGGCGACGATCCAGCCCGGCACGCTCATCTCCACCGGCAGCCCGGGCGGAGCGGGATACTCGCGCACCCCGCCGGTGTTCCTCAAGGACCACTCGACCGTGACCGTCTCGATCGGCGGCATCGGCTACCTCACCACGTACTGCCGCGTCACCTGACGCGGGCGCAGTCGCAGGCGCAGACTCAGGCGATCGCGCCCGGCGCGTCGTCCGCGTGCTCGGCCTCCCAGCGGCGGCGCGCTGCGCGGCGACGCCACGGCGACTCCTCCGGCAGGTGCATCCTGAGCGTGGTGTACGCCCAGCCGAGCCGTCGGCCGAAGCCGCGCCAGGTGCTGAACGGGCGGGCGGAGATGCCGACGGTGAGGCGTTCGTCGTACCGCACCACCTGGCTGGGGTCGAGGTGGATGGCGAGGTCGAGGTCGTCGTGGATCTCGCGCATCCCGCGGTGCACGCGACCGCGCACGCCCTCCCAGACGGTGCGCCGCATGGCGAAGTTGGAGCCGAAGATCGGCGGGTGGCCGAGCCAGATCTCCATCGACCAGAAGTAGCCGCCGATGTAGAGCGTCTGCCCGAGGCCGGCGATGAGCGTGTTGCCGTCGTAGAAGATGCCTGGGCCGGTGAGCACGCCGATGTCCGGGTCGTCGACGAACTCGGCCTCGATGTGCAGCAGCCAGTCGACCGGGGGACGGGAGTCGGCGTCCAGCCGGGCGATGATGTCTGTCGACGCCGCGTCGTAGCCGGTGGATGCGGCAGGCCAGATCCCGCGCTGCGACTGCTCGATCACGGTGGCGCCCTTCGAGCGGGCCACGGCGGCGGTATCGTCCGTGCTGCCGTTGTCGACCACGATGATCTCGTCGGCGGGCCGCAGCTGGGCCGCGAGGTCGTCCAGGCAGCGCGCGAGCATCTCGGAGTCGTTCAGGGCAGGGATCACGACGGCGATGGTTGGCACCTGCGAGATCCCCTCCTCCCTCAGCGCATGTCAGTCGAATGCATGCACGTCGAATGCATGTAAGTCCTCAGAGAGCCTACGCCTGCGCGGACCTCCACAGATGCATTCCGGCGTAGCTGCGCCACGGCGCCCAGCGAGCGCCGTACGCAGCGAGCGCTTTCGCGTCGTCCGGCAGGCCGAGCTTGGCTGCCCCCTGACGGATGGCGAGGTCGCTGGTGAGCAGGATGTCCGGGCTGCCGAGCACGCGCATCGCGATGTAGCCGGCGGTCCACGGGCCGATGCCGGGGAGGGCGGTGAGCCGTTCCTCCAGCTCCTCGCGCGACTCGCCGACGTCGATCACGAGCTCGCCGGAGGCGATGGCCGCGGCTGTGTTCACGATGGTGTCGATGCGTCTCGCCGGACCGCGCAGCACCTGCCTGCCGTGCTCGGCGATGTCGGCGGCGGTGGGGAAGAGGCGCGTGAACCCGCCGAGGTCGAGCGGGCGGCCGAGCGCGTCGGTGAGCCGGGTGAGCGCCGTGCGCGCGGCAGGGACGGAGATCTGCTGGCCGATGAGAGCGCGGAAGACGATCTCCTCCGCGTCGACGGCGCCAGGCACCCGGCGTCCCGGCGCGGCGGAGACGCTGGCCGCGAGGGCGGGGTCTGCGGAGAGAGCGGCGTCGATGGCCGCAGCGTCGGCATCCAGGTCGAGCAGGCGGCGCACGCGGGCGACGAGCGGCGCGAGGTCGGCCACATCGGCGAGGGTCGCGTCGCACTCCACGTGCGGTGCCGTCGGCGTGCCGCCGAGAGTGAGCCGGACGACGGCAGGGCCGTGGGGGAGGGCGAGCGCGCGGCTGTACGAATCCGCGTCTCCGCTCTCGACGCCCGCGATCGACCTGGCCCCCAGGAAGCCGAGCAGGGCTGCGCCGTCGAACGGCGCGCGGGCGGGGAGCCGGAGGCTCAGGGTGGCGGCCCCGGATGCGGTGGGCTCTCCGCCATCCTTCACGTCCGTGGATGCTGCCCGTGCGCCCGCCCGCCCCTTCGCGGACGCCCGGATCGCGCCGGGCGTCGTGCGGTAGATGTCGGCCATCGTCTCGTTGAACTGGCGCACGCTGGTGAATCCCGCCGCGAACGCCACGTCGGTGATCGACAGGTTGGTGCCCGCGAGGAGGAGCCGGGCGGTCTGCGCCCTATGCGCCCGAGCGAGTGCGAGGGGTCCAGCGCCGAGCTCGGAGGCGAGCACCCGCCCGAGGTGACGTGGCGTGTATCCGAGGCGTCGGGCGAGTCCCGGCACGCCCTCGCGCTCGACCGTCCCGTCGGCGATGAGACGCATGGCCCGGGCGGCGAGGTCGTCGCGGGTATTCCACTCCGGGGAGCCGGGCACCGCATCCGGAAGGCAGCGCTTGCAGGCGCGGAGCCCTGCCTCGTGCGCCGCGGCCGCCGTGAGGTAGAAGGTGACGTTGCCCGGCTTCGGCGAGACCGCCGGGCAGCTCGGGCGGCAGTAGATGCCGGTGGAGTGCACGCCGGTGATGAACTGCCCGTCGAACCGTGTGTCCCTGGCGCTCATCGCGCGGTAGCGCTCGGCGAAGACCGGGTCGGCGAGCTTGTCTGTTTCGCGGTTCATGCCCCCAGCCTCGCACTCGCCACCGACGTTCGGTAGCGGAAAACGGACATTACCCGCGTTGAATATGCTGAATCGCATGGATGTTCTGGAGTGGTTGTCCGCAGCACTCGGTGACGACGCCATCGCGGCCGGCGTGCTCAGCACCGATCGGGAGGCGCTCGACGCCGCCCGCACGGATCGCTCCGGCTGGATCGCGGACGGAAGCCCGCTCGCCGTCGTCAATGCCACGGCCGTCGAGCACGTGCAGGCGACCATGCGCGCAGCCAGCGAGTTCCGCGTCCCCGTCGTCCCCCGCGGAGCGGGCACGGGCCTGGCAGGCGGCGCGAACGGCACGGACGGCGCGATCGTGCTCAGCGTGGCCGGCATGAACCGCATCCTGGAGATCTCCGCCGACGACGAGCTCGCCGTCATCGAGCCGGGCGTCATCAACGCCGACCTCAACGACGCCCTCGAGCCGTACGGCCTGTTCTTCGCTCCCGACCCGGCGAGCAAGGCCATCTCCACGGTCGGCGGCAACATCGCCACCAACGCGGGCGGCCTGCTCTGCGCCAAGTACGGCGTCACCCGCGAGGCCGTCCTCGCCCTCGACGTCGTGCTCGCGGACGGACGCCTCGTCTCCACCGGTCACCGCACGGTGAAGGGCGTGACCGGCTACGACATCACCGCGCTGTTCGTCGGGTCGGAGGGCACCCTGGGCGTGATCGTCGGCGCCACGGTGCGCGCCATCCCGATCCCCGCCGGGGAGCCGACCACCATCGGAGCGCTGTTCCCGGATGTGCGGTCGGCGGCGGCAGCGTCCGCGCGCGTGACAGCATCCAGACTCCGCCCCGCCGTGATGGAACTGCTCGACGCCGCGTCCCTCGACCGCATCTCCGCCCACCTCGGCGCGGACACCATCGCCTCGGCGTTCGGCACGACGGGAGGCGGCAGTTACCTCCTCGTTCAGTTCGACGGCCCGAGCGCTGCGGCGGACGCCGCCTCCGCCGCCGAGCTGATCGGGGCGGAGGGAGGCACCGTGCGCGTCTCCGCCGACGCGGACGACGGCGAACGCCTGCTGGCGATCCGCCGCGCCTTCCACCCCGCGCTCGCCGCCACCGGAGAGGTGCTGATCGAGGACGTCTCCGTCCCTCGCTCCCGGATGCCGGAGATGTTCGCCGCGATCGAGCGCATCTCCGAGAAGTACGGGGTGCCCATCCCGACCGTCGCGCACGCGGGCGACGGCAACCTGCACCCCAACTTCGTCTACTCCGGTGCCGAGGTGCCTCCGGCGGTGTGGGATGCGGCGAACGAGCTGTTCCGCACGGCGATGGACCTGGGCGGAACGCTCACCGGCGAGCACGGCGTCGGTGTGCTGAAGCGACGCTGGCTCGCCGATGAGCTCGGCCCTGACTCCTACGACCTGCAGGTGAAGCTCAAGTCGGTCTTCGACCCGCTCGGCATCCTCAACCCCGGCAAGGTCTTCGGCTGATCCGCTGCTGCCGGCCCCGGTGGACGCGCGTCAGCGCACCGCCTGCGGCAGCAGCACCTCCACGTCCGCGTACGCGTGCTCGTCGGTGCGGGACGGCAGGTCGAAAACCCGCCCGGCCTCCGTGGCGGCGTCGAACGGCGCCCAGCCGGGGTCGCCGCCGACGATGAACGACACCGCGGCGCCGTGCACGTCGTCGGCGAGCGCCTGCGGAGGGTTCGGTCCGGCGATGTTCTGCACCCGCTCCGCGTCCAGGCAGTCGAAGAAGAACGGCACGTCGAGGCAGTGGCAGGCGCCGCCCATCGTCGGGGACGGCCAGGAGAAGCGGTAGAGCCAGGTCGGTGCGGCGGCGGCGCGCTCCCTGGCGATGGTGAGCGCCGTGGTGCGGAACAGGCGGTCGGTGATGTACTGGCCGAGGATGTCGGCGGTGTCGCGCCCATCGTGCGCTGCGGCGTACGCGGCCGCGGTGTCGTCCGCCAGCCCGAACCGGGTGAGGACCGCGGCCGCGGGGACGGCGGCGAGCGCATCCCGGTGGGCGGTCAGCGCCATGTTGAACTCGTTGTCCGTCGCCCCGAGCACCAGCTCCTTCTCCGCACCGACGCCGGAGCGGAGGGCGTCGGCGACGGCCTGCGGCAGGAGGTCGCCGTCGACGACGGGACCCCAGACCAGGCGGCCGGCGGCGAGCTGGACGAGACCGGCCAGCGCGTCGTCCTCGCCATCCTCGTCGCCCGGCGCCGGCGCGGGTGAGGCGACCTGCGCCTGCAGCGCGAGGATGGTCGCCTCGTCGAGCGCGGACAGTCCCGCTCGGGTGGGCGGCACGCCGGCGAGCTCGGCCAGCCTGCGCCCGAAGACCTCCGCGTCTGCGGCGGGCAGGTCGCTGGTCGCCCCCGAGATGCTGATCACGCGCTGGAACAGCGCGGCGGCCCGCGGCACGGCCAGCAACGACAGCACCGCTCCGCCTCCCGCCGACTGCCCGGCGATGGTCACCCTCGCTGGGTCGCCGCCGAACGCTCCGATGTTGTCCCGCACCCACTCGAGCGCCAGCAGCCAGTCCAGGACACCCCGGTTCTGTGGAGCGTCCTCGATCCAGCCGAACCCGTCGAAGCCGAGCCGGTACGACACGGACACGGTCACCACGCCGTCCCTGGCGAAGGCGGCGCCGTCGTACCAGGGGCTCGCGGGGGAGCCCGCGACGAACCCGCCGCCGTGGATGTAGACCAGCACGGGCAGCGCGGAGTCGCTGCGCGGCGCGGGCGTGAAGACGTTGACGTTGAGGGTCGAGTCGCCGGGGATCGACGGCTCGGGGATCAGGGTGATCTCGGACAGCGCGGCACGCTGCGGGGTCGCCCCGTACGCGGTGGCGTCGAGCACCCCCTCCCACGCCGCGTGCGGCACAGGAGCGGCAAACCGGCGCTCGCCGGTCGGCGCCTCGGCGAACGGGATGCCGAGGAACGCGGCGGAGCCCTCCCTCCAGATCCCGCGGACCCGGCCGGCGGTCGTGTCCACCTCGGGGGCGGCGGTCGGTGTCGTCATCTGGATGATCCTCTCTCGACGGACGCTCGCTCCCGAACGTCAAAAACCGTGTGTTGCTTGGTAATGAGTATCGGTGACACGGTCGGTTAGTTCAAGCATCGAATTAACTGGGGCGGACGACGGCGCCGAGAAGGGCTAGCGCGACGCGAGGCCGAGCGGGTCGGCGATGGCCGCATCCCGTGCCTGGTGCAGGGCACCGAGCAGCGCGGCGTCCGCGCCGAGGCGGCCGGCGACGATCGGGGGAGCGGGCGCGAGCTGTTCGGCGGCGCCGATCCGCAGGCGGGAAGCGGCGGCCGCGGCGATCCGCGGCGCGAGCTCCGCCCAGTATCCGCCGAGCACGATCACGGACGGATCGAGCGCCATCCGGAGCAGTGCGATGGTCCTGGCGATCCACACCGCTGCCGCGTCGAACGCCGCCGTCGCCACCGCGTCTCCCGCCTGCATCCGCTCGACCAGTTCGGCCAGCGCCGCTGTGAGGCCGTCCCGGTCGCGCAGCTCGGCCAGTCCCGCCGCGGCGAGCACGACATCCGGCCCTGCGACGGTCACGAAGCAGCCGCGCTGGCCGCAGGCGCAGGGGAGTCCGTCGTGGTCGACGGGCAGGTGCCCGATCGCGCCCGCGAGCCCGTGCGCGCCCGCGACGAAGGCGCCGTCGGCGAGGTATGCGCCGCCGATGCCGCTGTTGCTCTTCAGGTACAGCACGAACCGTTCGCCCGGCAGGCGCTGCGCCTCGGCCAGAGCGGCGGGCTCGTCGGAGGTGAGGATCGTATCCGCCGGGAGGCGCGGCTCCCGGGCGCCGAGCATCCCGAGCACGTCCACCTGCCCCCAGCCGAGGTCGGTGTCCGCGAGCACGATCCTCGGCTCGCCGCCCACCGGCGCGAGCATCACGACGGTGAACCCGACCGGGATGCGGCCGAGGCGTGCGAGCGCGTCGAGCCCGGCGCCGAGGGTGTGCGCTGCGACGTCGAGCACGGCGTCAGGGTCGCCCATCGGCCTGCCGTGGCGCTCGGCGATGCGCACCAGCTCCTCCCCGGCGAGGTCGTGGGCGAGGAAGACGGCCTGATCGGCGTCGAGCTGCATGGCCGCGAATGCGATGCCGTCCGCCGCCAGGGCGAGCATGGTCTTCGGCCGCCCGCTCCCCGACCCGACCACCGCGGACTCGCGCACCAGCCCTGCCGAACTCAACACGTCGACCAGGGCCGTGACCGTGCCGCGGGAGAGTCCTGTCGCCGCCGCGAGCTCGCTGCGCGCGCTCGGCCCGTCGACCAGCAGGCGCATCAGAAGCGCCAGGTTGTGGATGCGGACGTCGGCGCTGTCCCGTCCGGCTGCAGAACTCATAGCGCCAGAATCTCACACGGCGAACGAACGGAGGTGGAGCATCCCGGCCGACGGTGATCCCACCCCGTTAAAGACTCGACGCCCGGTGGTGCGGCGATGCCTGCGACTCTCCCGGGCGACGAGTTGATCTTGTGATCTACGTCAAGGGTGCTCCGCATCCCGGGCGAGCGCAAGAGCGGATTTCGGACATGCGCTCTCAGAGAACGCGCTTTGACGCGGGCCCGCGGAGCCAGTTGGATGGATGCATGGCAGAAAACACCAACCAGAAGCCCGAAGTCGACGCCCCCGACGGCCCGGCTCCCGAGACCCTCGAAATCGTCGACATCGTCGAGGGCACCGGTCCAGAGGCGACCGCAGGTTCCAAGGTGGACGTGCACTACCTCGGCGTCGAGTATGAGACCGGCGAGGAGTTCGACTCCTCCTGGAGCCGTGGGCAGTCCATCAACTTCCCGCTCAACAACCTCATCAAGGGCTGGCAGGACGGCATCCCCGGCATGAAGGTCGGCGGTCGCCGCAAGCTGACCGTCCCGCCCGCGCAGGCGTACGGCCCGGCCGGTGGAGGTCACCCGCTCTCCGGCAAGACCCTGATCTTCGTGATCGACCTGCTCGGCGTCTCCTAGATCGTCTCGATCTCCCAGACACGCGCACGAGGAAAGGCGCGGTGCGGCTCGAGGCCGCACCGCGCCTTTTTCGCGCGTGACGTGGTTCGCGCAGGTCAGAGCGCCGGCGGGTGCATCAGCGTCGGGATGGCGATCCGGTTCCAGACGTTGATCGTCGCGATGGCGAGCAGCAGGTTCGCGAGGCCCTCCTCGCCGAACTCGGCGAGCGCGCGCCCGTAGAGGTCGTCGGAAACGCCGCCCTGGATGAGGGTGACCTCCTCGGTCAGTTCGAGCGCCACCCGCTCCCGCTCGCTGAACCACTCCGACTCCCGCCAGGTGATCACCGAGAACACCTTGCGCAGCGGGTAGCCGCTTGCCTGCAGGTCGACGGAGTGCATGTCGACGCAGAACGTGCATCCATTGATCTGGGATGCGCGGAGTTTGATGAGGTCGCCGAGCGGCTCCTCGACGTGCTGGGCCACATAGCCGTCGAGGTTGATGACCTTGCGGTAGCCGTCGGGGACGATGGAGGAGATGTCGATTCGTTCTGTCATGTGGCCAGCCTAGAGACGTCATTGGCCGCGGGTAAGCTCCAATTCACCACATTCCGATCAGGCCAATCGCAGGAGGTCCCTGTGGACGTGCACGTGCAGATCGACGGCAGGGGCGACCGCGCCGACCGCATCTACCGGCAGCTGCGCGACGCCGTCCTGGATGGGCGGCTGCGGCACGGCGAGCGCCTCCCGGCCACCAGGGAGCTGGCGGACCGGCTGTCCGTCTCGCGCTCCACCGTCGCGACCGCGTACGAACGTCTCACCGCCGAGGGCTACCTGGCGTCGCGGGTGGGGTCCGGCACCTTCGTGTCCGCGCCGACGGCCGCGCCGAGCCCGTCGGCGGCGCGCGGGGAGCGCACGGCGGCGCGTCCTGTGCAGCGCTGGGCGGACATCCACGATCCGCTGTGGACGGAGTCGCTGCCGATCGCGTACGACTTCAGTGTCGGGACGCCGGACCCCGCGCTCTTCCCCGCCGAGTCGTGGCGCCGGTTCGTCGCGGCCGAGCTGCGCGGCGGCATCCTGCGCTCCGGTCACTACCGCGATCCGGCTGGACTGCAGCGGCTGCGGGATGCGCTGGCCAGGCACCTCGGCGTCGCCCGGTCGGTGGATGCGCTGGCCGACGACATCCTGATCACGAGCGGAGCGCAGCAGGCGTTCGACCTGATCGGGAGGGTGCTGCTCGACCCCGGTGACGTCGTCGCCGTCGAAGACCCCGGATACCCGCCGGTGCGGCAGTTGTTCGAGACGATGGGCGCGCGCGTCGTTCCCGTTCCGGTCGACGAGCACGGCCTCCGGGTGGATGCGCTGCCCGACGGGGCGAAGCTGGTCTATGTGACGCCGTCGCACCAGTTCCCGCTCGGCGGCGTGCTCTCGTTCGAGCGTCGCACCCAGCTGCTCGCCTGGGCGAGCGCGAACGACGCGGTGATCGTGGAAGACGACTACGACAGCGAATACCGATACGCCGACCGACCGCTCGATCCGCTGCAGCGTCTCGACACCGAGGGCCGCGTGGTCTACGTCGGCACGTTCTCGAAGACCATGCTGCCCGCGCTGCGGCTCGGCTTCCTCGTGGCGCCACCGTCGCTGATGCCGGCGCTGCGCAGCGCGAAACGGCTCACCGACTGGCACAACGACCACGTCACCCAGGCGGCGATGGCCCGGTTCATCGACTCCGGCGGCTTCGCCAGGCACGTCAGGCAGGCCACGAAACAGTACGGGATGCGGCAGCGCCAGATCCTGGAGCAGGCGGAGGCCATGCTCGGCGACGTGCTGCAGGCCGTGCCGTCGGTCGCCGGGCTGCACGTCTGCCTGCTCCCGCGGGACGGGGCCGTGTTCGACTCGGACCGGGCCGCGGCCGAGGCCGCGGCATCCGGAGTGTCCGTGCAGTCGATCGCCCGCTTCGGCTTCGGCGAGACCCCGGCCTCCGGCCTCATGCTCGGCTTCGGCGCCATCGCGCCCGCCGACGTGCCGGACGGCCTCCGCGTGCTCGCCCGCGCCGTCGCGCGCTCGCACCGCGGCGGAGACGCGCAGCCGGAGCCGCGCGCCTCCGCGACGGGACGCGACTAGATCGCCGACCAGCCTCCGTCGGAGGCGAGGATGACGCCGCTGACGTTGGAGGAGTCGTCGCTGAGCAGCCAGGTGATGGATGCGGCGAGCTGCTCCGGCTGGGCAACCGGCGGCACCATCGTCTGCATCAGCGGGCCGAGGCGCTGGCCTGCCCACTCGGAGCGGAACGGCGCCTCGATGTTGGTGGCGACCGGTCCGGGGGCGACGGCGTTGGTGCGGATCCCCTTGGGGGCGTAGAACACCGAGGTGGACTTCGTGTACCCGACCACGGCGTGCTTCGAGGTCGTGTACGCGACGCCGGCAGCCGAACCGCGGAGTCCGGCCTCGGAGGTGACGTTGACGATGGAGCCGGCTCCGGCCTCGAGCATCACCGGGAGCACCGCGCGGGTGAGCCGCATGATCGCGGTGATGTTGATGTTCATCACGCGGTCCCAGGTGGCGTCGTCGATCTCGGCGGCCGGCTGGAAGCCGTCCATGATGCCGGCGACGTTGGCGAGCGCATCCACGCGTCCGCCCGCAGCGTCGAGGATGGCGGCGATGGTCTCTTCGCTGGACACGTCTCCTGCGACGGTCACGAGGTCGAGGTCTGGGTGCTCGGCGGTGAGCGCCTCGAGGCGGTCGGGGGCGATGTCGCTGGCGATCACGCGCCCGCCCTCCGCCGCGATGCGGAGCGCCGTCGCCCGGCCGATGCCCGAACCGGCGCCCGTGACGATGGCGGTCTTGCCGGCGAAGCGAGCAGAATCTGTTGTGCTCATTCCTGAATCTCCTGAGTCGTGTGTGGCGCTCGATCTGGGCGTCGATGTATTTATAGCACTCGGTGCCATAATGGAGATGTGAATTCGCCAGCAGCCGAACGGGCGCAGCAGCCCGCCGCGCGTCGCCGCGGCCGTCCCGTGGACGTGGACCCGGACGAGGTCGCCCTGCTCGCCCTCCGGCACTTCGCCGAGCACGGCTACGAGGCCACGACGATGGACGACATCGCCCGCGTCGCCGGCATCGGGCGCCGCACGCTGTTCCGCTACTTCCCGAGCAAGCCCGCCCTCGTCTGGGGCGGCATGGAGCCCGTGGTCGCGCGCACGGCCGCCGAGCTCGACGCTGCACCGGACGACGAACCGATCGCGTCCGTGCTTCACCGCGCCATCGCGCGCGCCCTCGACCTCCCGCCGGATCGCGTCGAGGCCACCCGGCGACGCCTGCTGCTCATCGGCTCCGACGACGCCCTCATCGGTTTCGGCCTCAGCCGTCTGGCCGCCAACCGGGATGTGCTCGCCGCGTTCATCGCGCGCCGCACGGGAACGGCGCCGGACGGCCTGCACGCGAAGGTGCGCGCGGACGCCCTCTCCGCCGCCTCGTTCTCCGCGCTCACCTGGTGGGCGGCGAACAGCGACGACGACCCGGCCACCGTCGTCGCCGCCGCTCTGGATGCGCTGAGCGCCTGAAGCGCCCCGGCTAGCCGTTCGGCAGGATCACCGCGCGCCCGCGGATCTTGCCCTCATGCAGTCGCTCGTACGCCTTCGGCGCCTCGTCGAGCGAATACGTCTCGATCTCCACCTCGATGGAGCCGGCGCGGGCCAGGTCGAGCACCTCGATCAGCTCGGAACGGGAACCCCAATACGGCGTGCGCACCGCGACGTCGTATGCGATGCGGCCGAAGCCGACGGCGAGCGCCCCTCCGCCGATCCCGACGATGGTCACGTCGCCTTCCGTCGCCGCCATCGCACCCGCGAGGTCGACCGTCGGCTGCACGCCGACGAAGTCGAAGACCGCGTTCGCACCCCGGCCGCCGGTCAGGTCGCGGACGGCGGAGACCGCATCCTGGTTCGACAGCATCGTGTGGTGGGCACCGACGGCCTTCGCCAGGTCGAGCTTCTCCTGGTTGACGTCGAGCGCGATCACCGTCGCCGCGGAGAGCGCGCGGAGGATCTGGATGCCGACGTGGCCGAGGCCGCCGGTGCCGATCACGACGGCCGTGGTGCCTGCGCCGAGCTTCGGCAGCGACTTCTTGATCGCGTGATAGGGAGTGAGTCCCGCGTCGGTGAGCGAGACGTTCTCGACGGGATCGAGCCCGTCGAGGGGGACGAGATGGCGTGCGTTGTCGACCACCATGTACTCGGCCATCGACCCCGGCGACCCGAGTCCGGGCGGCATGATGCCCTCCGCCTGGGCGTTGAGGCAGTAGTTCTCCTTGCCCTGCGCGCACATCAGGCAGTGGCCGCAGCCCCACGGGCCGTAGACGGCGACCGCGTCGCCGGGCTTCACGCCGGTGACCCCGTCGCCGACCGCCTCCACGATGCCTGCGCCCTCGTGGCCGAGGGTGAGGGGGAGTCCGTAGACGTACTGGTCGGCCGGAAGTCCCATGATGAACTCGTCGGAGTGGCAGACCCCGGCGGCGGTGACCTTCAGGAGCACCTGGCCGGGGCCGACGTCCGGATCGGCGATCTCGACGACCTCTGGACGGGAACCGATTTCGCGATATTGGAGTGCCTTCATACCGCGCACGATACTCCCTGCGGCTATCGCACGCCCCGGTCGTCGCGCGTACGATACCGGCCATGCCGATCATCGACAGCTTTCCGCAGGGCACGCCGATCTGGGTCGATCTGCAGAGCACGGACCAGGCAGGAGCGGCCGCGTTCTACCGCCGGATGTTCGGCTGGGACGTGACGCCGGCGAGCGCCGAGACCGGCGGATACTCCGTCGCCACGCTGCGCGGTGTGCCCGTCACCGCCATCGGCCCGCTGCCGGAGAGCTTCCCGGAGGGGAGCACCTCGGTCTGGACCACGTACTTCCTCGTCGACGACATCGCCGCATCCACCGCAGCCGCCACCGCGACAGGCGGGGCTGTGCTGCTGCCGCCCGGTGAGCTGGTGCCCGGATTGCAGCTCGCCGTGGTCGCCGATCCGGCGGGAGCGGTCTTCGGGCTCTGGCAGAAGGAGAGCGGCGCCGGGGACTCCCCGTGGCTGCGCGAGGAGCCGGGAGCCGTGGACTGGCTGGAGCTGGTCGAGAACGGCTGCGAGGCGTCGTACCCGTTCTACGAGTCGGTGCTCGGCGTCGGCGTGAGCCAGCTGGAGCTGGGAGACGGCCTGTGCACGCTGTTCGACGTGGGGGAGGCGAGCGTCGCGGGAGCCTACGAGCCGGGAGGGGACGTGCATCCGCACTGGCTGGTGTACTTCGCGGTGGCCGACCTGGATGCGGCGACGGTCCGCCTGACCGAGCTCGGCGGCGCGGTGCGCGGGGAGCGCGCGTCCGCGCCGGGCGTCGGCCGCTGGGTCGGCGCCGTCGACCCGTTCGGCGGCGCGTTCGCGCTGCTCGAACCGGAGCCGGAGGTCGCGTGAGCGCGGAGGGCGAGTGGCCTCTCGTCTGGTAAGCTTTCCAGGTTGCCGTCTAACGGCCGCGGATAAAGAGAGCCCAGGCATTCGGCCATCGGGCACCGCGCAACGAGAGAAAGGGGATCACCTCTATGGCACTTGATGCAGACGTCAAGAAGGCGATCATCGAAGAGTACGCGACCCACCCCGGTGACACCGGATCCCCCGAGGTTCAGGTTGCAATCCTGACCAAGCGGATCAAGGACCTCACCGAGCACCTCAAGGAGCACAAGCACGACCACCACTCGCGTCGTGGCCTGCTCCTCCTGGTCGGTCAGCGTCGCCGCCTGCTCGGCTACCTGTCGGACATCGACATCGCCCGCTACCGCTCGCTGATCGAGCGTCTCGGACTCCGTCGATAACTCAGGAGCCGCCTGTGGCAGCTCCTCGCTGACACCGCGAACTTCTTGCGAACGGGCCGTCACCCTCCGGGGTGGCGGCCCGTTTCGTCGTTCCGCCCCCGCGCAGCACCCCGCCCACTAGAGTCGTGCCGCCGCCCGTGCCTCCACCGCGCGGTCGACGAGCGTCGCGGCCACCAGCGCCGACGCGACCACCGCCACCCCGATGGCCACGCCGATCAGCCCGATCAGCGGCGACGCCAGCGGCAGGGCGAGCAGCAGGACCACGGCGATCCCGGTCTTGAGCGGGCGCACCACCACCTCGTCCACCAGCGGTCTGTGCAGCACGTACAGCATCACCAGGAACACCGCGACGGGCACGACCACCGCGTACTCCACCACCGTGTCGGACAGTGTGACCCCGCCCTCCGAGCCGCGCTGCACCGCCGTCTCCAGTCCAGCGCCGAGCGCAGCGAGCGAGGCGAACACGAGGTAGTGCCCGTAGCCCCAGTAGAACGAGCGACCGCGCCGCGACCGCAGCCCCTCCGCCGCGGGCTCGAGGAAGTACAGCCACCAGAGCGCGAACAGCAGCACCAGTCCCGCGGAGGCGATCACCACCAGCGTGACCGAGACGCCGTTCGCCTCCAGCGCCTTCTGCACCCCGATGGCCGACGCGGACACCGACTCGCCGAGCACGATGATCGTGAACAGCCCGTACCGTTCGGCGATGTGGTGCGGATGCCAAGAGGTCTTGCCCGTCCGCTCCGCCCAGATCGGCACGGAGAGGTCGAGGGCCGCCGCGATCAGGAACGTCCACAGCCCGGTCTCCGGAGGCAGGAACAGCCTGGACACCCACAGCAGCTGCACCGCCGACACCCCCGCCGCGTAGCGGAACGCCGTCACCCTGCCCTGTGGATGCTCGATCCCGGCCCTGATCCACTGGCTCACCAGCCCGACGCGCATGATCAGGTAGCCGATCGTGATGGCGGTGAAGTCGCCGCCGCCGAACGCGCTCGGCACCCCGGCGGCGAGCACCAGGACGCCGCCCATCTGCACGAGCGTCGTGATCCGGTACGGCACGTCGTCGGTGTCGTACGCCGACGCGAACCAGGTGAAGTTCATCCACGCCCACCAGATCGCGAAGAACACGGTCAGGTACGGCCCGATGTCGGCGGAGAGCTCTCCGTGCAGGGTTGCCTCCGCGAGCTGCGCCGCCACCTGGGCGATGGCGACCACGAAGGTCAGGTCGAACAGCAGTTCGAGCGGGCTCGAGACGCGGTGCGCCTCGTCGGTCGCACGGCCGGTCATCGGGATGCGGAAGGCGCTGGTCATGCATTCATTGTGGCCGAGGGGAGGGGCAGGCGGTGGGGCGCGTGCGCCGCCCGGCCGGGTGGGCCAGCATAGGGGTATGCTCCGCCGCCATCCCGTCCTCAGCATCGTCACGGCCGTCTACCTGGTCGCCGTCGGCTGGATCACCCTGTCGTCGCAGCCGCAGGACTCGGAGCAGAACACGTTCATCCGAGGTGTCATCGCGCAGATCGGGCGGTTCCCCGCCACCTCCTGGGTCACGTACAACGGGGTCGAGTTCACCGCGAACATCGCCATGTTCGTGCCGATGGGCGTGCTGTTCACCCTGCTGCTCGGGCTGCGCAGGTGGTGGGTCGCGCTGCTCATCGGCGTCGTCGCCACCTGCACCATCGAGTTCATCCAGCTGTTCCTGCCGACCAGGTACAGCGACGTGCGCGACCTCATCGCGAACACCACAGGAACACTGATCGGGATCGGCGTGGTCGCGCTAATCGCGTGGCTGAAACGACGCGGGAATAGTCAGGGCACACCGTCCGTTGATGACGATATCCATGCAAACGCATTGAAATAGGGAGCAGCGGAAATGCAGTTCGGAATCTTCAGTGTCGGCGACATCACCACCGACCCCACCACCGGTCACACCCCGACCGACGCCTCGCGGTTGCAGGACGTCCTCACCATCGCCCAGCACGCGGAAGAGGTCGGCCTCGACGTCTTCGCGATGGGGGAGCACCACAACCCGCCGTTCTTCCCGTCGAGCCCTGTCGCCATCAACAGCTACCTCGCCGCCAAGACCAGCCGCATCATCCTCTCCACGGCCACCACGTTGATCACCACGAACGACCCGGTGCGCATCGCCGAGGAGTACGCGATGCTGCAGCACCTGTCCGGCGGCCGGATGGACCTCACCCTCGGACGCGGGAACACCGGACCGGTGTACCCGTGGTTCGGCGAGGACATCCGCCAGGGCATCCCGCTCGCGCTCGAGAAGTACGCGCTGCTGCGCCGCCTCTGGACCGAGGAGTTCGTGGACTGGGAGGGACGTTTCCGCACACCGCTGCAGGGCTTCCAGTCGACCCCGCGACCGCTCGACGACGTGCCCCCGTTCGTCTGGCACGGCAGCATCCGCAGCCCGGAGATCGCCGAGCAGGCCGCGTACTACGGTGACGGGTTCTTCGCGAACCACATCTTCTGGCCGGCATCGCACACCCAGCAGATGATCGCCCTCTACCGTCAGCGCTTCGAGCACTACGGTCACGGCACCGCCGACCAGGCGATCGTCGGCCTCGGCGGTCAGGTGTTCATGCGCAAGAACTCGCAGGATGCCGTCGCAGAGTTCCGCCCGTACTTCGACAACGCGCCGGTGTACGGCCACGGCCCGACGCTCGAGGAGTTCACCTCGCAGACGCCGCTGACCGTCGGCAGCCCCCAGGAGGTCATCGACCGCACCCTCGGCTTCCGCGACTACGTCGGCGACTACCAGCGCCAGCTTTGGCTGATGGATCACGCCGGCCTTCCGCTGAAGACCGTGCTGGAGCAGCTCGACATCCTCGGCGGGGAGGTCGTGCCCGTGCTCCGGAAGGAGTTCGCGAAGGACCGTCCCTCCCACGTGCCGGACGGCCCCACCCACGCCGCGATGGTCGCCGAGCGCGACGCCGCGGAGCTCGTGGCCGACGCGGACGCCGCAGGCGCGGACGCCGCATCCACTGTTTCGGAGGTGAAGTGATGACCGCCAGGAAGATCGCCGTGATCTCGGCCGGTCTCAGCCAGCCGTCGTCGTCCAGGTTGCTGGCCGACCGGCTCGCCGAGGCGACCGTCCGCAGGCTGGAGGAGCAGGGCGTCGAGGTCGAGGTGACCACGATCGAGCTGCGGGATGTGGCGAAGGATGTGACCAACAACCTCCTCGCCGGGTTCCCAAGCCCCGCGCTCGCCGACGTCATCGAGACGGTGACGGGAGCCGACGGCCTGATCGCCGTGACGCCCATCTTCACCACGAGCTACAGCGGGATGTTCAAGTCGTTCTTCGACATCCTCGACCCGACAGCGCTCGACGGGATGCCCGTGCTGATCGGCGCGACCGGAGGAACCGAACGGCACTCGCTCGCCCTCGAATACGCGATGCGCCCGATGTTCACCTACCTGCACAGCGTCGTCGTGCCGACCTCGGTCTACGCGGCGTCGGCGGACTGGGGGAGCGGAGCAGACACGGTCAAGGCGCTGCCCGACCGCATCGAGCGCGCCGCCGGCGAGTTCTCCACGCTGGTGAGCGCGTCCGACCGCTCGTCGCGCATCAAGGATCCCTTCGCCCTCGACGGCGACTTCGCCTCGATGATCGGCGGGTTCCAGGGGGACTAGTCCTCCGACCGCTCCTCCCGCGCGCGGGTAGGTTCGGTGCATGCCAGACACCGTCGAGAAGTCCAGGCCGGATGCGCCACCGCTGTTCTTCGAAGCGGAGGCCGCCGGCCTGGACTGGCTCGCCGCCGCGACGCCCTCCGGCGGAGCGCGGGTGGTCGGCGTCGTGGAGGTGGCACCCGGCCGGATCGTGCTCGAACGCGTCCAGGAGGCGCGCCCCACCCCGGATGCCGCCCGTGCCTTCGGCGCTGCCCTCTCGGTGACCCACGCCGCGGGCGCCGCCGCGTTCGGTGCTGCGCCGGACGGCTGGGACGGCCCGCTGTTCATCGGCACGCGCCCACTGCCGGTCGCCGCCGAGTCGTCCTGGGGCCGGTTCTACGCGCGCGACCGCGTTCTGCCGTACCTGGACATCGCGGTGAACGCCGGCGGCGTGTCCGCTGCGCAGCTGCCGGTGATCAGGGAGGCCGTCGACCGGGTCGCGTCCGGCGAGCTCGACGACGGTGAGCCTCCCGCCCGCATCCACGGGGATCTGTGGAACGGCAACCTGCTGTGGGATGCGCGCGGCTGCGTGCTCATCGACCCGGCGGCCCACGGCGGCCACCGCGAGACCGACCTCGCCATGCTCGCCCTGTTCGGCGCCCCGCTGCTCGACGAGATCACGGCGGGGTACGACGCCGCCCGGCCGCTGCGCGCCGGCTGGCGGGAGCGCATCCCGCTGCACCAGCTGCATCCACTGGCCGTGCACGCCGCGTCGTACGGGCCGTCGTACGGCGACGCGCTGGCCGCCGCCGCGCGCGCCACGCTCGCGCTCCCGCTGCCGGAATAACGGCCTCACCTGCTAGGATTCTTGTGGTTGGCTGCATGCCGACCGCAAACTCAATACTGAGTACCAAACGGAGCAGGCTGGCAGGAGCTGGTCCTCGGTGGTGGTATCCGGATGCGAATGGCAGCTCTGAAGGGCGCGCAACCGTGTATTTCTACTGATGGCCAGACGGGCACAGAACCGCGCCGGGACACCGTCCTGCGCGCAGGAAGCCGCACGTACACGGAGGACTTCCGTGTCGATCTGCCTGTTCCCCTGCTCCGATGGAGGAGTCGCCGCCCATACGGGGCGACGACGTAAAACAAAGGAGAAAGACCTCTTGGAAGGTCCCGAAATCAAGTTCGCCGAAGCAGTCCTGGACAATGGACGATTCGGCACTCGCACGGTCCGGTTCGAGACCGGACGCCTCGCACAGCAGGCACAGGGCGCCGTCGCCGCCTACCTCGACGAGGAGACCATGCTGCTGAGCGCGACCAGCGCCAGCAAGCACCCGAAGGACAACTTCGACTTCTTCCCGCTGACCGTCGACGTCGAAGAGCGTTCGTACGCAGCAGGCAAGATCCCCGGCTCGTTCTTCCGTCGTGAAGGCCGTCCGTCGACCGAGGCCATCCTGGTCTGCCGTCTGATCGACCGGCCCCTGCGCCCGTCGTTCGTCGACGGCCTGCGCAACGAGGTCCAGATCGTCATCACCGTCCTGAGCATCGCTCCCGACGAGTTCTACGACGCTCTCGCGATCAACGCCGCATCCATGTCGACCCAGATCTCCGGCCTGCCGTTCAGCGGCCCGATCGCCGCGGTGCGCCTCGCGCTCATCCCGGGCAACGGTGCTGCAGAAGACCAGTGGATCGCGTTCCCGAAGGCGTCGCAGCTGGAGGAGGCCGTCTTCGACATCGTCGTCGCCGGTCGCGTCATCACGGACAAGAACGGCCAGGAAGACGTCGCGATCATGATGGTCGAGGCCGAGGCCACCGAAGGCAGCTGGAACCTCATCCAGGCCGGCGCCACCAAGCCGAACGAAGAGGTCGTCGCACAGGGCCTCGAGGCCGCGAAGCCGTTCCTCAAGCAGCTCGTCGCCGCGCAGAACGTCGTCGCGGAGCAGGCTGCCAAGGCCATCGCCGACTACCCGGTGTTCCTGCCGTACTCGCAGGAGACGTACGACAACGTCGCCGGCCTCGCGTACGACGAACTGGTGAACGTCTACCAGATCGCCGACAAGATCGAGCGCCAGAACGCCGACGACGCCCTCAAGGACCGCGTCAAGGTGGCCCTGACCGAGAAGGTCGAGGCCGGTGCGCTTCCCGCAGAGGTGCTCACGCAGTTCTCCGCGGCGTACAAGTCGGTCTCCAAGGTCGTCATGCGCGGACGCGTCCTCCGCGAGGGCATCCGCATCGACGGCCGTGGCCTCACCGACATCCGTCCGCTCGACGCCGAGGTGCAGGTCATCCCGCGCGTTCACGGTTCGGCGATCTTCCAGCGCGGAGAGACCCAGATCCTGGGCGTCACCACGCTGAACATGCTCAAGATGGAGCAGCAGATCGACTCCCTGTCGCCTGTCACGAAGAAGCGCTACCTGCACCACTACAACTTCCCGCCGTACTCGACCGGTGAGACCGGCCGCGTCGGTTCGCCGAAGCGTCGCGAGATCGGGCACGGCTTCCTCGCCGAGCGCGCCCTCGTGCCGGTGCTGCCGAGCCGCGACGAGTTCCCGTATGCGATCCGCCAGGTGTCCGAGGCTCTCGGCTCCAACGGCTCGACGTCGATGGGCTCCGTCTGCGCATCCACCCTGTCCCTGCTGAACGCCGGTGTGCCGCTGCGCGCCCCGGTCGCCGGCATCGCGATGGGCCTCATCTCCGACACCGTCGACGGTGAGACCCGTTACGCGGCCCTCACCGACATCCTCGGTGCGGAGGACGCGCTCGGCGACATGGACTTCAAGGTCGCCGGCACGAGCGAGTTCGTCACGGCGATCCAGCTCGACACCAAGCTCGACGGCATCCCCTCCGCCGTTCTGGCCGGTGCGCTGAAGCAGGCGAAGGATGCTCGGACGACCATCCTCAGCGTGCTGAACGCCGCCATCGACCAGCCGGACGAGATGGCCCCGACCGCGCCCCGCGTGATCTCGGTCCAGATCCCCGTCGACAAGATCGGCGAGCTGATCGGCCCGAAGGGCAAGACGATCAACGCCATCCAGGACGAGACCGGCGCCGACATCTCCATCGAGGAGGACGGCACCGTCTACATCGGCGCCGTCGACGGCCCGTCGGCCGAGGCAGCCCGCGCCCAGGTGAACGCGATCGCGAACCCCACCAACCCGGAGGTCGGCGAGCAGTTCCTCGGAACCGTCGTCAAGATCGCCGCGTTCGGTGCGTTCGTCTCGCTGCTCCCGGGCAAGGACGGCCTGCTGCACATCTCCGAGGTGCGTAAGCTCGCCGGTGGCAAGCGTGTCGAGAACGTCGAAGACGTGCTCGGCGTCGGCCAGAAGATCCTGGTGGAGATCACCAAGATCGACGACCGCGGCAAGCTGTCGCTCGCCCCGGTGCTCGCCGAGGCCGACGACGCGGACACCCACGGCCGCGACGCCGCCAGCGAGGGCCCCACGGCTCCCGCCGAAGGCGAGTAGTCCCGCCCGACCCCACGAAGGCCGTCCCGACTCCGTCGGGGCGGCCTTCGTCGTCCCCGCCGATAGCTGCGGTCAGCGCGCGGCGTCTCTGGCGAGCAGGGGATGCAGGCGGTAGGGAATGAGCTCGCCCATGTCGAGCGCGGTCTCTGCGCGCTCGACGCCGTCGGCGGCCTGAATGGCGCCGGTGATGCGGAACAGGTCCTCCGCGTCCGTGCAGACGACGCGCACGAGCAGATCGGACGGGCCGGAGAGCCCGTGCGCCGACACGATCTCCGGGATGGTCGCCAGCTGCTCCACGATCGTCGCGAGCTTCTGCTGGTGCACGTGCACCGTCACGAACGCGGCCAGCGGGTAGCCGGCGGCGTTGGCGCTGATCCGGCGATCGAACGACAGGAACACCCCGGACCGCTCCAGTTCCGCCACTCGCGACTGCACCGTGTTCCTGCTCAGGCCGAGGCGGTCGGCGAGCGTCACGTTGGACGATCGGGGGTCCTCCGTGAGGGCCACGAGGATGCGTCGGTCAGTGCTGTCGATAGTGCGCATAGTGTGAAAGCTAGCACGCGGCGACACGGCCGAATAGTGCAGGTTGCACGGTCGACACGCCGATGGTTGTGCGTGGTGATCCGAAAGCGTAACGTTCCGGGTAATTCCGGCAAGGACGCCGGAAGCCGGTCCACAGCGCCACAAGCGTGAGGGCCGGGCGCGAGAGTGAAGGTTGCGTGAACCGTGACGATCGACAATCAGCCTGACATCCGGATGTCCGACGACGACGGTCGGATGGACGATGTGCACCTCGGCGAGCTGCGGCTCGGCGGCATCGACACCGTGCAGCTCCTGACTCCCGACGGGATGCGGTTGAGCGACGACAGGTACGACGCCTGGATCTCCGACATCGGCGACGAGCAGCTCCTCTCCTTCTACGAGGACATGGTCGTCATCCGCCGCATCGACACGGAGGCGACCGCCCTGCAGCGCCAGGGCGAGCTGGGACTCTGGCCGCCGCTGCTCGGCCAGGAGGCCGCCCAGATCGGCTCCGGCCGCGCCCTCCGCTCCGACGACTTCGTCTTCTCCAGCTACCGCGAGAACGGCGTCGCGTACTGCCGTGGCGCCCAGCTCACCGACCTGGTCAGGGTCTGGCGCGGCACGGCGCAGTCCGGCTGGAATCCGTACGACATCAACATGGCCACCCCGCAGGTCATCATCGGCGCGCAGACGCTGCACGCCACCGGATACGCGCTCGGCATCCAGGCCGACGGCACCGACGCGGTCGCGGTTGCATACTTCGGCGACGGCGCCACCAGCGAGGGCGACGTGAACGAGGCGATGATCTTCGCCGCGACCTATGCCGCCCCCGTGATCTTCTTCTGCCAGAACAACCAGTACGCGATCTCCGAGCCCGTCGCCCTGCAGGCGCAGCGGCCGATCGCCGAACGCGCTCCCGGGTTCGGCATCCCGAGCGTGCGGGTGGACGGCAACGACGTGCTCGCCGTGCTCGCGGTGATGCGCTCTGCGCTCGAACGGGCGCGCTCCGGAGGCGGCCCGACCTTCATCGAGGCGGTCACATACCGGATGGGCCCGCACACCACCGCAGACGACCCCACGCGCTACCGCGACCCCTCCGAGCTTGAGCAGTGGAAGGTGAAGGACCCGATCGCTCGCGTCGGCGCATACCTCAGCCACAGCGGAGCACTGGACGCCGCCCGCGAGGAGCAGGTCGCCGCGAAGGCCGACGCCGTCGCCGCCGAGCTGCGCGCCGGATGCGTCTCGCTGGCCGACCCGGACCCGATGACCGTGTTCGACAACGTGTACGCCGAAGCGCACACCGGCATCGCCCGCGAGCGCGACCACTACTCCCGCTACCTCAGAACCTTCGTCGGAGGTGACTCGCGATGACGACGCTGACCATGGCGAAAGCCATCAACGCCGGGCTCCGCCACGCGCTGGCGGACGACGACCACGTGGTGCTGATGGGCGAGGACATCGGCACCCTCGGCGGCGTCTACCGGGTGACGGACGGCCTGCAGACCGAGTTCGGTCCGCGCAGGGTGATGGACTCGCCGCTGGCCGAGTCGGGCATCCTGGGCACGGCGGTGGGCATGGCGTACCGCGGGTACCGTCCGGTGGTGGAGATCCAGTTCGACGGGTTCATCTACCCGGCGTTCGACCAGATCGTGAGTCAGGTGGCGAGGATGCACTACCGGACGGCCGGCGCCGTGCGGATGCCGATCACCATCCGGGTGCCGTTCGCGGGCGGGATCGGCGCTGCCGAGCACCACTCCGACTCTCCGGAGGCCTACTTCGCCCACGCGGCGGGGCTGCGGGTGGTCAGCCCGTCCGGTCCGGAGGACGCGTACACGCTCATCCGGCAGGCCATCGCCTCCGACGACCCCGTGCTGTATTTCGAGCCGAAGCGCCGCTACCACGTGAAAGGCGAGGTGGATGAGGACGCCCCACTCGCCGACGCCCGGCCGATGGGCACGGCGCGCGTCGTCGTCCCCGGAAGCGATGTGACCCTCGTGACCTACGGTGGCCTGGTGCAGACCGCCAGGGATGCGGCCGCCGCTGCTGCCGACGACGGCGTCTCCATCGAGGTGATCGACCTGCGCTGCCTCTCGCCGCTCGACGTCGACACGGTGGCCGCCTCCGTGCGGAAGACCGGCCGCCTGGTGATCTCGCACGAGGCCGCGCTGTCCGGGGGGATGGGGGCGGAGATCGCCGCGTCCATCACCGAGCGCTGCTTCTACCACCTGGAGCACGCGCCGGTGCGCGTCACCGGCCACGACATCCCGTACCCGGCCGCGAAGCTGGAGGGGGCGCATCTGCCCGACCTCGACCGCATCCTGGACGGCGTGGACCGCGCGCTCGACCGCCCGAACTCGCTGAGCGGGGTGGAGGAACTGTGACCGTCAAGGAGTTCGCCCTCCCGGATCTCGGCGAGGGGCTGACGGAGTCCGAGTTGGTCAGCTGGCGGGTCGCGGTGGGCGACACGGTGCAGCTGAACCAGATCATCGCCGAGGTGGAGACCGCGAAGGCGCTGGTCGAGCTGCCTGCGCCGTACGAGGGCCGCGTGTCGCAGCTGTTCGTCGAGCCGGGCGTGACCGTGTCGGTGGGGGAGCGGATCGTGGCGTTCGAGGTGGGCGGCCCGGAGGAGCCCGCACCGGATGCGCCGACTCGGGATGCGCAGGAGCCCGCCGTCGTGGACGCCCCGGAGCCCAACCTGGTCGGCTACGGCGCGAAGGCCGACTCGACGGCGCGACCGCAGCGCCGTGCGCGGGTGGCGGCGTTCGCGGCGGGGGCGACGACCGTCCCGGATGCGCGGGTGGCTGCGCCGTCCGACGTGCCCAGCGCTGCGCCTACCGCCGACCGGCCGCGCAGCACGCCTCCCGTGCGGAAGCTCGCGCGTGAGCACGGCGTCGACCTCGCGAGCATTGCGGGAACCGGCGAGCGCGGGCTGGTCACGCGGCACGATCTCGAGGCGTTCCTGGAGGCTGCGACCGGCGCCGCCTCGACTGGTGCGACCGCTGCCGCCTCGACGGCAACGTCCACGGGCCGCGAGACGCGCATCCCGATCAAGGGGGTGCGCAAGGCGACGGCGGAGGCGATGGTGCGCAGCGCGTTCACCGCTCCGCAGGCAACGGTCTTCCTCTCCCTCGACGCCACGCCGACGATGGAGCTGGTCGAGCGGCTGCGGGCGGCCGCCGAGAGCCCGGAGCGCCGCCCAGGGCTCCTGACCGTCATCGCGAAGGCGCTCTGCATCGCCGTCCGACGCACGCCGGAGGTGAACGCGCGCTGGGACGACCCGGCGCAGGAGATCGTGCAGTTCGGCTACGTCAACCTCGGGATCGCGGCCGCGACGCCGCGCGGGCTGGTCGTGCCGACGGTGCGGGATGCGGACGCGCTCGGCCTCGGCGACCTGGCCGCGAGCATCCGGAGCCTGGCGGAGACCGCGCGGGCAGGACGCACCGCGCCGGAGAGCATGACGGGCGGGACGATCACGATCACGAACGTGGGAGTGTTCGGGATCGACGCCGGCACGCCCATCCTGACGCCGGGCGAGGCCGCGATCCTCGCGGTCGGTGCCGTACGTCGGCAGCCGTGGGAGTTCCGCGGCGAGGTCGCGCTGCGCGACGTGCTGACGCTCGCGCTCTCGTTCGACCACCGCCTGGTGGACGGCGAGCAGGCCGCCCGTTTCCTCGCGGACATCGGCCGGATCCTCTCCGACCCGGCCTCCGTCCTCACGATGGTCTGACGCCTCCGCATCCGTTCGAGCGGAGATCCCGGTCCTCCGGCCCCGGATCTCCGCACCAACGGACGAATCCGCGGCGCGTCGGCCCGAACCTCCGCGCGAACCACAAAAACGGAACCTCGGGGGAGACACGCCGCCGGGAACTCCGTTTGGACGGACTTTCGGCCGCATCTCGGGCAGTTCTCCGGTGGAGCGGTGTGCTGGCGGCGCGGTGGCGGACCCGGCCCGGCCTACGCGTGCAGGGCGGCGTTGAGCTCGACGCCGCCGCCTGCGCGGCGGAGGACCTCGACGGCGCCCGTGAGCGAGTTGCGGCGGAAGAGCAGGCCGGGCACGCCGGACAGCTCGACGGCCTTGACGGTGCGGGGTGCGCCGTCGGCCGTGGGCGCGTCTCCGACGAGCACGACCTTGGTGCCCGCGGTCACGTACAGCCCGGCCTCGACGACGCTGTCGTCGCCGATCGAGATGCCGATGCCCGAGTTCGCGCCGAGCAGCGCCCGCTCTCCGATGGCGACACGCTGGGTGCCTCCGCCGCTGAGCGTTCCCATGATGGATGCGCCGCCGCCGATGTCGGAGCCGTCGCCGACCACGACGCCCTGCGAGATGCGGCCCTCGACCATCGAGGTGCCGAGCGTGCCGGCGTTGAAGTTGACGAAGCCCTCGTGCATCACCGTCGTGCCGGGGGCGAGGTGCGCGCCGAGCCGCACGCGGGAGGCGTCGGCGATGCGCACGCGGTCGGGCGTCACGTAGTCGAGCAGGCGCGGGAACTTGTCGATGCCGGTCACCTGGATGCCCGCCCGCTGCAGCTGCGGGCGCAGCCGGGAGTAGTCGGCGGGATGCACGGGGCCCGCGTTGGTCCACGCCACGATCGGCAGGTGGCTGAAGACGCCGTCGAGGTTCACCGTGTTCGGGGCGGCGAGCAGGTGCGAGAGCAGGTGGAGGCGGAGGTACGCATCCGGGGTGGAGGCCGGAGCGGCGTCCAGGTCGATCTCGACCGTCACGATGTCGACGCGCACGTTGCGGCGGGCGTCCTCGACGGCCAGCGCCTCGAACTCGGCCGGAGCGATCCAGCGGTCGCGCCCGGCGGGCAGGGAACCCAGCCGCGGCTCGGGGAACCAGGTGTCGAGCACGGTGCCGTCGCCCGCGACGGTCGCGAGGCCGTAGCCCCAGGCGGTGCGGGGGGATGCTGGCGCGGCGGATTCGGAGGAAACGTCGGAGGGCATGGCTCTAGATTAGTAGGGTGCCTCTCGACCTCAGCGCCTCGTCCATCGACATCACCCGCCAGATCTGCGACATCGAATCGGTGTCGGGCAACGAGAAGGAACTCGCCGACGCGATCGTGGAGGCGCTCAGCGGCCTCGACCATCTGGAGATCATCCGCGACGGCGACACCGTCGTCGCGCGCACCAATCTCGGCAGGGAGCGCCGCGCCGTCATCGCCGGTCACATCGACACCGTGCCGCTGAACGACAACCTGCCCACCCGCTTCGAGACCGCGGACGGCATCCAGTACCTCTGGGGCCGCGGCACGGTGGACATGAAGTCCGGCACCGCCGTGCAGCTGAAGCTCGCCGCCGAGCTCACCGACCCGGCCATCGACATCACCTGGATGTGGTACGACCACGAGGAGGTCTCCGCCGACCTCAACGGCCTCGGCCGCCTCGCCCGCAACCGGCCCGACCTGTTCCAGGGCGACTTCGCCATCCTGGGCGAGCCGAGCAACGGCGTCGTCGAGGGCGGCTGCAACGGCAACCTGCGCGTCGAGGTGCGCACGTACGGACTGCGGGCGCACTCGGCCCGCGGCTGGATCGGCGACAACGCCATCCACAAGGCCACGCCCATCCTGGACACGCTGGCGGCGTACACGGCGCGCGAGGTCGAGGTCGACGGGCTCGTCTACCGCGAGGGCCTGAACGCGGTCGGCATCACCGGTGGCGTCGCCGGCAACATCATCCCGGACGAGTGCATGGTGCACATCAACTACCGGTTCGCGCCGTCCCGCACCTCGGACGAGGCCATCGCGCACATGCACGAGCTGTTCGGCGACTACGAGATCACCGTCGTCGACCGTGCGGACGGCGCCCGCCCCGGACTGGATGCGCCGCTCGCGCAGGAGTTCCTCGCGGCGGTCGGCGGAACGGCCAAGCCGAAGTACGGCTGGACGGACGTGGCACGGTTCAGCGCGATGGGCATCCCGGCTGTCAACTACGGCCCCGGCGACCCGCTGAAGGCGCACGCAGACGACGAGCGCGTCGCGGTCGACCAGATCACCGCCGTCGAGGCGGGACTCCGCGCCTGGCTGACCGGTGCTTCCCGCCGCTGACGTCGAGGCGCCGCCGGCGGCGGGCGGCCTCCAGCGCACCTGGGCGCGCTGGTGGGTGCGGGTGCTGGCCGTGTACGCGGCGAGCAGGGTCGTCTCCACCGTCTTCCTGCTGATCTTCGCGAGCGTGCAGGGCAAGAACCCCTGGACGGGAGCGCACCCGGACTACTTCTCGTTCGCGACGATCTGGGACGGGCTCTGGTACAACATCGTCGCCGTCTCGGGCTACCCGTCGTCGCTGCCGACGGTCGACGGCATCCACGTCACCGAGAACGCGTGGGCGTTCATGCCCGGGTACCCCGGCCTCGTGAACGTCGTCATGTTCCTGACCAGGATGCCGTGGGCCCCCGCCGCCGTCACCGTCTCCGTGCTCTGCGGGGCAGGGGCGACGCTCGTCTTCTACCGGCTGATGCTGCGGGTCGGCCTGTCCGCGTCGACCAGCCTGTTCGCGGTGGTGCTGTTCTGCGTCTCTCCGGTCTCCCCGCTGTTCCAGCTGGCGTACGCGGAGTCGCTGTATCTGCTGCTGCTCGCCACCGCCCTGCTGCTGCTCGTCGAGCGACGATACGGCTGGCTGTTCCCCGTGGTCACGGTCATGGCGTTCACCCGGCCGAGCGGACTGGCGTTCGCGCTGGCGCTCGGGATGCACGTGATCTACCGCTGGGTGGTGCGCCGCCGCGACCCGTTCCCGGTGCGCGACCGCATCCTGAGCCTGTCGCTGACGGTGTTCAGCGGGCTGGCCGGGCTGGCGTGGCCCGCCATCGCCGCCGCGGCGACCGGGTCGATCACGGCGTACACGGACACCGAGCTGGCCTGGCGCTCTCCATACATCGGATACACGCACCTGGTGCCGTTCGCGTCGTGGTTCCAGGGCGCGTACTGGTGGTCGAACGCCATGCTCGGGCTGCCGGGCTGGCTCGGCATCGTGGTGCTCGTGATCGTGCTCGCCCTCTTCGCGATCACGCTGTTCTCGCCCGGTGTGCGGAGGCTCGGCGTCGACCTGCGGTTCTGGATCGTGGCGTACGCGCTGTATCTGCTTGCCGTGTTCTTCCCGCAGTCGAGCACGTTCCGGCTGCTGATGCCGCTGTTCCCGCTGCTCGGCGCGATGGCGCTGCCGCGCAGCAGGGTGTACCGGGTGGGGCTGGTGCTGCTCTTCCTGGCGCTGCAGGTGGGCTGGCTCGCGATCGCCTGGGGTGTCGACGGAGCCGACTGGTCGCCCCCGTGATCGGCGGTCAGCCCCGAACGCGGGTGGATTCGATTTCCGCCCGTCCGCTCCGATGACAGATAATAGACATACATCCACGAAAGGGGAGCTGCATGGCGGCCATGAAGCCGAGGACCGGGGACGGGCCAATGGAGGCTGTGAAGGAGGGTCGGCTCATCATCGTGCGGGTGCCGCTCGAAGGTGGGGGACGGCTCGTCGTCTCCGTCAACGACGCGGAAGCCAAAGAACTTCACGATGCTCTCGCGAGCGTCGTGACGACCTCCTAGCGCACACGAACGAGTACCCGAGGAACGGGCCCCACGGGGCCCGTTCCGCCGTTAAGGCGTCGGTTACGGCGTCAGCTTGGTGAGCTGCAGCAGGCCGTCTCCCGCGGGGGAGAGCGCGGCGATCACGGCGCCTGAGCCCGCGGTCTCCGTGATGAGCGTTCGGAAGCCGGTCGCGACGTCGTCCCGCGCCGCGGGGTCGGAGACGCGGCCCTTCCAGAGCGCGTGCGCCACGAGCACGGTTCCGCCGGGGCGGGCGAGGCGGAGGCCGTGCTCGACGTACTCGATGACCGAGCCGGGGTCGGCGTCGACGAAGACGATGTCGTAGGAGTTCTCGTTCATGCGGGGGAGCACATCCAGTGCCCTGCCGGTGATCAGCCGCACGCGGTTGGAGGCGATGCCCGCCTCGGTGAAGAACCCGCGGGCGTGCTGCTGGTGGTCGACCTCGGAGTCGATCGAGGTGAGCTGCGCCTCCGTGCCGCCTGCGAGAAGCCACAGGCCGGAGACGCCGACGCCCGTGCCGATCTCGACGATGCTCTCCGCCGCCGTCGCCGCGACGACGACAGCGGCCTGCGCACCGATGCTCGGCGCGATCGGCTCGATGCCCAGTTCGAGCGACTGCTGCCTGGCGCGCGCGATCACCTCGCTCTCGACGATGACGTCGTCGGCGAATTTCCAGTTCGAATCTTTGTCAGACACAGTGCTCCCGATGCTCTCCGGTCCAGGATACGGCCAGGACGCACAGCAACACCGCAGGCGCGACCGCGATACCCTTGCTCCTGTGTTCGGTCTGACTTTCGACAAGTTGCTCATCGTGGCGGTGATCGCTGCCTTCTTGCTCGGACCGGAACGCCTTCCCACCTACGCGGCCAAGCTCGGCAAATTCACCAGGTCGCTGCGCGATTTCGCGAACGGCGCCAAGACCAGGATGCGCGACGAGATGGGCCCGGAGTTCGACGAGGTCGACTGGAAGAAGCTGGACCCGCGCCAGTACGACCCGCGCCGCATCATCCGCGAGGCGCTGCTCGACGATCCGGCCGCCACGTCGACGGTCACGGAGAGCAGCATCAAGCCGGTGACCGAGTCGGCGTACGCGCAGCGCAAGCGCAAGCTGGAGGCCGGCGCGGTCCCGCCGTTCGATACCGAATCCACCTGAGCGGAAGCCCGCAGCGCTGAATCCTCCTGGGAGGCCCCCGCATCCAATACGATGCGGGAATGATCGCAACGGAGCAGACGGTCGCACGCGCGACGGTCACGCGCTACGCCGTCGGCTCGCTCGGCACGGGCGGCTTCTCCACCCTGCCGGGGCTGGTGCTCGTCTACTACCTGACGGACACGCTCGGCGTCGCCGCGATCGTCGCCGGCCTCGTCGTGACGCTCGCCAAGGTGTGGGATGTGATCATCGACCCGGTGATCGGCGCCCGCTCCGACCGGATGCTCGCCGTCGGCGGGTCGCGCCGCCCGATGATGATCCTCGGCGCCGTCACCCTCCCCGTGCTCTTCCTGCTCACCTTCGCCGTGCCGGTCGGGACGCCCGAGCCGCTCGCGGCCGTGTGGGTGTTCGTGGCGTTCCTGCTGACGGCGACCGCGTTCAGCCTGTTCCAGGTGCCGTACATCGCGCTGCCCGCTGAACTCGCCTCCGGCTACGACCAGCGCACCAGGCTACTGACCTGGCGTGTCGTGGTGCTCACCTTCGCGATCCTGCTGTTCGGCGCGGGCGGCCCTGCTCTGCGGTCGCTCGGCGGCGACAACCAGTTCGCCGGCTACTTCCTGATGGCGCTCGTCGCCGGTGTGGTGATCGGGGCCGGGATGCTCGTGTCGGCGTTCGTCGCACCGCGCCGGCCGGCATCCACCCTCGTCCCGCCGACGGTGGGCGTGCTCACGACGCTGCGCACGAACTACGCGGCCGGGGTGGCGGCGCTCCGCGACAGCCAGCCGTTCCGGGCGCTGCTGCTGACCTTCCTGCTGCAGGGGCTCGCCACCGGGCTGATGCTCGCCGGGGCCAACTACGTGGCCACCTGGGTGCTGCACTCCGAGGATGCCGTGACGTTCCTGTTCGTCGCGCTCATCGGTCCCGCGCTGATCGTGACGCCGCTCTGGGGCGTGATCTCGCGCCGGATCGGCAAGGAACGCGGGTTCGTGGCCGCGAGCATCCTGTTCGGGGTGGCCGCGCTCTCGATGGTGCTGCTGGTGTGGTTCCCTGGGGCATGGGTGTATGCGCCGGTCGCACTGGTCGGCGCAGGGTACGCCGGGATGCAGTCGCTGCCGATGGCGATGCTGCCCGACGTGATCTCGCACGACGCCACCCGTAACGGACCGGGGCGGGCCGGGACGTTCGGCGGGATGTGGACGGCAGGGGAGACCACCGGGATGGCGCTCGGCGCGACCGTGCTGACGATCATCCTGACGCTCACCGGCTACGTCACCCGGTCGATGACGGAGTCCACGGCGATCGCCACTGGGCAGCCGGCGAGTGCTGTCGTCGGCATCGTGATCGGTTTCAGCATCGTTCCCGCGGCGATCGTGGCGCTCAGCCTCATCCCGCTCTCCCGGTACGGCCTGCGCAAGGAGGACATCGATGGTCGCGTTTGACTCTGCGGCGATCCTGGGGCGGCTCGCCGCGCTCCGGGCGGCGGACGCCCCGACGCACGGCGGTCGCGTGCTGAGCTACGTCTACGACTCGGGTCTCGCCGAGGTGGACGAGCTGGCCGCGCAGGCGATGCGCCTGGTGCAGCCCGTGAACGGGCTCGACCCCACCACGTTCACCTCGGTGGCCGTGATGGAGCGCGAGGTGCTCGGCTTCGCCCGCGAACTGCTGCACGGCGCGGACGACGTGGTCGGCTCGGTGACGTCGGGCGGCACGGAGTCGTGCCTGCTCGCCGTGAAGACCGCGCGCGACGTCTGGCGGGCGGCGGGAGGCACCGGCCGCGCGCGGATGGTCGCTCCCGTGACGGTCCACGCGGCGTTCCAGAAGGCGGCGCACTACTTCGACGTGGACCTGGAGCTCGTCTCCGTGCATCCGGAGACGGGCGTGGTCGACGCGGACGCGATCGTCGGCAGGCTCGGGGCCGACGTGGCCCTGGTCGTCGTCTCCGCGCCCGGATACCCGCTCGCGGCGCTCGACCCCGTCGAGGCCGTCGCCGCCGCCTGCGCGGACGCCGGCATCGCCCTGCACGTGGATGCCTGCATCGGCGGCTGGATCCTGCCGTTCTGGCGGAACGCCGACGGCTCGCCGCTGCCGCTCTGGGATTTCCGCGTTCCCGGCGTCACCAGCATCTCCGCCGACCTGCACAAGTTCGGCTACGCCCCGAAGGGCGCGAGCGTGCTGCTGCAGCGCGGCCGCGACCGGCAGAGGATGCAGTACTTCGCGACCACGGGCTGGCCGGGCTATCCCGTGGTCAACCCGACGATGCTCGGCTCCAAGTCGGCCGGAGCCCTCGCGGCGTCCTGGGCGATCGTGCAGGCGCTCGGCGCGCGCGGCTTCGCCGAGCTGGCCGAGTCCTGCCGCCGGGCGACGCGCGCGCTGGCCGACATCGTCGGCGACATCGACGGCCTGCGGATCGTGGGGGACCCTGTCGGGCCGCTGCTCGCGGTCGCCACCGACGAGTCCGTTCCTCCCGAGCGCCGCGTCGACCCGCACCACTGGGCGGACAGGGCGGGGCGCCGCGGCTGGCACCTGCAGCTGCAGCCCGGTCTGGTTCAGCCGGACGGCACGCGGCTGCCGCACACCACGCACCTCACGATCACCCCGGTGACCGAGGAGCGCGTCGACGAGCTCGAGGCGGCGCTGCGCGCCTCCGCCGACGAGGTGCGCGGGGTGCCCGCGGTCGACCCCTCCGCGATGCTGGGGGCGCTCCCGCCGGGTCTCGCGGACGGCCCGCTCGACGCGGAGACGGCGTGGGGCGTGCTGCAGGCGATCGGGCTCGCCGGCGCGAGCGACGACGCGTCAGGAGCCACGCTGCCGGACGAGCTGGCGCCGTTCCTCGCGCTGATCGGGGCGCTGCCCCGGCCGCTCACCGAACGCCTGCTGATCGAGCTGCTCGCGCGGATCGTCGAGCCGACCGAGAGTTGACGGTCAGACCACCGAGATCCCGAGTTTCCGCCCGGAGAGCCCGCGCGCCCGGGTGGCGAGCCTGTCCGCCACCGACCGGATGGACACGGCTGCGGCATCGGCGGGGTCGGTGACCACGATCGGCGCGCCGGTGTCCCCGCCAGCCCGCAACGGGATGCTCAGCGGCACCGACGCGAGCAGCGGCACCTCCTCGTCCTGTCCGGCGGAGAGGCGGCGCGCCACCTCGGCCCCGCCGCCGCTGCCGAACAGGTCGAGCACGGTGCCGTCCGGCTGGGGGAGCCCCGCCATGTTCTCGATGACGCCGATGACCTTCTGGCCGGTCTGGCGGGCGAGCACGCCGCTCCGCTCAGCGACGTCGGCGGCCGCGGGCTGCGGGGTGGTCACCACGATCACCTCGGCGTTCGGCAGCAGCTGGCCCACCGAGATCGCCACGTCCCCCGTGCCGGGCGGGAGGTCGAGCAGGAGAACGTCGAGATCGCCGAAGAAGACGTCGCCGAGGAACTGCTGGATGGTGCGGTGCAGCATCGGGCCGCGCCAGGCGACGGCGGCGGACGGCGAGTCCACGAACATCCCGATCGACACCACCTTCACGCCGTAGGCGACGGGAGGCAGGATCATGTCGTCCACGCGCGTCGGGCGCTGTGCGACGCCCTCGGCGTCTGTAAGGCCCAGAATGCCGGGGATCGAGAAGCCGTGCACGTCCGCATCCACGATCCCGACCCGCAGGCCGCGCTCCGCGAGGGCGACGGCAAGGTTGGCGGTGACGGTCGACTTGCCGACGCCGCCCTTTCCGCTGGTCACCGCGTAGACGCGGGTGAGCGAGTCCGGCCCGAACTGCTGGGCCCGGGATGCGCGGCCTCCCCGCAGCTTCTCGGTGAGCGCCCTGCGCTCCTCCTTCGACATCACCGTCACGTCGACCGTGACGGCGGTGACGCCGGGCACGCTCGCGGTGGCGGTGCGCACATCCCGTTCGATCGTGTCGGCGGCCGGGCAGCCGACGATCGTCAGCTTGACGCCCACCGTCGCGTGCCCGGACGGGTCGACGGCGACGCCGCCCACCATGTCCAGCTCGGTGATGGGCTTGCGGATCTCCGGGTCGAGCACACCGGCGAGGGCGTGCAGGACCGTGTCGGCCAGCTCAGCCACGCGCCTGCGCTCCGTCGCCTTCCCTGCTGCCGTCGTCGTCGCGCCGGTCCAGGTCGTCGAGGAGGGCGCGCAGCTCGGCGCGGATGAAGTCCTTGGTCGCGATGTCCTTGATCGCCAGCCGCAGGGCGACGACCTCGCGCGCCAGGTACTCCGTGTCCGCCAGGTTGCGCTCAGCGCGCTGCCTGTCCTGCTCGATCTGCACGCGGTCGCGGTCGTCCTGCCTGTTCTGGGCGAGCAGGATGAGCGGGGCGGCGTACGACGCCTGCAGCGACAGCACCAGGGTCAGCGCGATGAAGCCGAGCGCGATCGAGTCGAACCGCCAGGCGACGGGGGCGAGGGTGTTCCACGCCATCCAGAACACCACGAAGACGGTGAGCCCCAGGATGAACCAGGGCGTGCCCATCGCGCGGGCGATCCACTCGGTGAACCGGCCGAACCTGTCGTTGTTGTCGACGGTCTGGCCGCGGCGGGGGATGACGGTGGTGCGGAGGCCCTTGGGCGCATCCAGGCGGGTGTCCTGCTTACCTCGTGCCATTGCCGCCCCTCCTTCCGTTCACAATGCGGATACTGCCGGTCTGATCGGAGACGGGCGCGCGTTTCACGGGCTCGTCTTCGTCGCGACTTCGCCAGTCGTCTGGCAGCAGGTAGTCGAGGATGTCGTCAATGGTCACCACCCCGACCAGTCGGTGGTTGTCGTCCACGACGGGAACGGACACCAGGTTGTAGCTGGCCAGGATGCGCGACACCTCGGCAGCGGAGGTGTTCGCCGTCACCGGTTCCAGGCTCGGGTCGAGCAGGGTGCCCAGGCGCACGTGCGGCGGGTAGCGGAGCATCCGCTGGAAGTGCACGACGCCGAGGAAGCGCCCGGTCGGCGCCTCGTAGGGCGGCAGGGTCACGCACACCGCCGCGCCGAGCGCCGGGGCGAGCTCGTGCCTCCTGATCAGGGCGAGTCCTTCCGCGACGGTGGCGTCGGCGGAGACGATGATCGGCTCGGTCGTCATCAGACCGCCCGCGGTGTCCGGCGCATAGCTGAGCAGCATGCGCACGTCCTCCGCCTCCTCCGGCTGCATCAGTTCGAGCAGGTGCTCTCCGCGCTCGTCGGACAGCTGGGCGATGAGGTCGGCGGCGTCGTCCGGCTCCATCTGGTCGAGCACGTCCGCCGCGCGGTCGTCGTCGAGCTTGGCGAGGATCTGCACCTGCTCGGACTCCGGCATCTCCTCGAGCACGTCGGCGAGACGGTCGTCCGGCAGCTCTTCCGCGACCTCGAGCATCCGGAGCGGTGGGAGGTCGAGCAGGGTGTTCGCGAGGTCGGCCGGCTTCAGCTCGGAGTACGTGGCGATCAGCTGCTCGGCGGACTGCGCCTCGCCGCGCGCCTGCTTCTCGCGCACCTCGTTCCAGGTGACGAATGTGGTCGGGCCCTTGCCGAACGGGGACGATCCGGACTTTGGGCGGCGCACGAAGAGCTGGCTGATCGCCCACTCTCCCGTCGCGGACTCCTCGATCGCCACGTCCTCGATGGTCGCCTCGCCCGTGCCGTCGGCGAACAGCACCTTGCGGCCGAGCATCTCGGCGATCACGCGCACCTCGCCGCCGCGCTGCTCGAATCTGCGCACGTTGATGAGGCCGGTCGTGATGATCTGGCCGCTGCCGATGCTGGTCACCCGGCCGATGGAGACGAACACCCGCCGCTTGCCGGGGATCTCGACGATCAGTCCCACGACGCGCGGCGGATCGCTTTTTCGGTAGACCACCAGGACGTCGCGCACCTTGCCGACCCGGTCGCCGACCGGGTCGAAAACGGTGCACCCTGCCAAACGGGCGACGAAGACTCTGGTGGCACTCACATGTAATAACTTAAGCCCTCCGGCCGTCAGGTCGCTGCGGATGGAAGAATGGAGCGATGAGCAGCCAGAGTCCGCTTGGCGGACGCAACCGTGTCATGTTCCCCACGCTCCCGCGCGGAGAGGTCGTCGCCACCTACGAGACCTACCCGGAAGCGCAGCAGGCGGTGGATGTGCTGGCGCGCGCGGACTTCCCCGTCGACAAGGTCTCGATCGTCGGAAGCGACCTCAAGAGCGTCGAGCGCGTGACGGGGAAGCTGACCTGGGGGCGTGTCGCGGTCGCCGGTGCGGCATCCGGTGCGTGGCTCGGAATCTTCTTCGGCCTGCTGCTGGTGATCTTCTCCCCGCAGGTCAGCCTGGCCTTCGTGCTCGCCGCCGTGCTCATCGGCGCCGGGTTCGGGATGCTGTTCGGCGTGGTCTCGTACGCCATCAACCGCCGCCGCCGCGACTACACCTCGGTGATGCAGGTGATCGCGACCAGCTACTCGGTGCTCGTCGACTCGGACCTCGTCAACCGCGCCCGCAACCTGATGCAGGGCGGCGTCGGAGACGGCAGGGAGGCGCCCGTCGCGCACCCGTCCGACCCGCCGGTGGCGCCGCATCCGTCCGACCCGCCGCCCGCGTTCCCGCAGCCGGAGCACCCGTCCGACCCGCCGCCTGCGCCGCCCGCGCCGCCCGCTCCGGCTGGGCCGCCCGCGCCTGAGGAACCGCGCTAGCGGAACCGCGCTAGCGCAGTCGCTGCACCCACGCCTCCACGTCGTCCGCCGTGCGCGGGATGGCGATGGAGAGGTTCTCTGCACCGTCTTCGGTGACCAGGATGTTGTCCTCGATGCGCACGCCGATCCCACGGAACGCTTCCGGCACCGTGAGGTCGTCCGGCTGGAAGTACAGGCCGGGCTCGATGGTGAACGTCATGCCCGCTTCGAGCACGCCGTCCAGGTAGAGCTCGCGGCGGGCCTGCGCGCAGTCGTGCACATCCAGTCCGAGGTGGTGGCTGGTGCCGTGCACCATGTAGCGGCGGTGGTGCTGGTTGTCGGCCTGCAGAGCCTCCTCAGCGGTGACCGGCAGTAGCCCCCACTCCGCCGTGCGGCGAGCGATGACCGCCATCGCGGTGGCGTGGATCTCGCGGAACTTGATGCCGGGACGCACGATCGCGAACGCGGCGTCCGCCGCCTCGCGCACGGTCTCGTAGACCAGCCGCTGCGTCTCGGTGAAGGTGCCGTCGATGGGGAACGTGCGGGTGATGTCGGCGGTGTAGTAGCTGTCGACCTCCACGCCGGCGTCCAGCAGGATGAGGTCGCCGGGGACCACGGGGCCGTCGTTGCGCGTCCAGTGCAGGATGCACGCGTGCGGTCCGCTCGCCGCGATCGTGTCGTAGCCCACCGCGTTCCCGTCAGCACGGGCACGGCCGTTGAAGACGCCCTCGACCAGGCGCTCGCCGCGGGGATGCGCGGTGATGCGCTCCAGGTCGCCGATCACGTCGTCGAAGCCGCGCGCCGTCGCCGCGATGGCGGAGCGCAGCTCGGCCACCTCGTACGCGTCCTTGACCAGCCGCAGCTCGGAGAGGTCGCGCGCCAGCTGGTCGTCGGCCTCGTGCTGTTCCGGGTCGTAGCCGGGCGCGGAGGCGTCGTCTCCCGCGAGGACGATGCGGAGCGCATCCACCGAGTCGGTGATCGCCGAGTCGGCCTCGCGCAGCACGATGGTGTCCGCGTCGGTAGCGTCGACGACCGCATCCAGGTCGGCGATGCCGCGGGTGGCGAGCGCGAGATCGCTGGCGACCTGCGCGAGCGACGGGCGCGGGCCGATCCAGAACTCGCCGATCTCCGGGTTGGCGTAGAACTCGTCGGAGTCGCGGCCGGCACGCTCGCGGAAGTAGAGGGTCGCGTCGTGACCGGCGTCCGTCGGCTCCAGCACGAGCACGCTGCCCGGCTCGGAGTCCGAGCCCCAGCCGGTGAGGTGCGCGAACGCCGAGTGGGCGCGGAAGGCGTAGTCGGTGTCGTTCGAGCGCTGCTTGAGGCGCCCGGCCGGGATGATCAGCCGCTTGCCGCGGTAGAGCTCGGAGATCGCCGCGCGGCGGGCAGCGGCGAACGACGCCTGCTCCCGCGCATCCGGCAGCGTCTCCTCCCGCTCGGCCCAGCCGCTTCCGATGTATTCCTTGAAGCCGTCCGAACCCGGTGTCGTCGACCGGTTGGAGGTGGCGCGCGGGGCGGGGGCTGCTGTTGCCGGCTGGGTCTGCTGCTGCGAGGACATGCCGACCATTCTTCCACTCCTAGGATGGAGTGCATGGCTGATGTGCGACGCTTCCGTGGTCCCATCGACCTGCACACCCACTCGTCCGTCTCCGACGGCACCGAGACACCGGCGGAGCTGGTGCGGGCTGCAGCGGTCGCCGGGCTCGGCACGGTCGCGCTCACCGACCACGACTCCACAGCCGGCTGGCTGGATGCTGCGGCCGCCGGAGCAGAGGTGGGTGTCACCGTCCTCCCCGGCATGGAGCTCAGCACACGCATCGAGTTCGCCAGCGTGCACATGCTCGGCTACCTCTTCGACCCGCTGAATCCGGCGCTCGTGGCGGAGACGGCGCGCATCCGGGAGGGACGGCTGACCAGGGCGGAGGAGATGGTCAACCGCATCGCGGAGGACTACGACATCACCTGGGCCGACGTGATGGATCAGGCCACAGAAGGGGCGACCGTCGGACGCCCGCACATTGCGGACGCCCTCGTCGCCCGCGGGCTCGCCAGCGACCGCAGCGCCGCCTTCGCGGGCATCCTGCACTGGCGAGGCGGCTACTACCAGCCGCACTACGCTCCGGAGCCGCTGACCGGGGTGCGTCTCATCCGCGAGGCCGGCGGCGTCCCCGTGCTCGCGCATCCGGCGACGGGCGGGCGCGGCAGGGTCATCCCGGAGCAGCGGCTCGCGCGGCTGGTGGATGCCGGCCTCTTCGGCCTGGAGATCGACCACAGGGAGAACACCGAGGACGGCAAGGCCAGACTGCACGAACTGGCCGCGAAGTTCGGGCTCGCCGTGACCGGGTCGAGCGACTACCACGGCGACGGCAAACCGAACCGGTTGGGGGAGAACACGACCGATCCTGAGGTTGTTGACAGGATCATCGAAGAAGCGACAGGCGCGGCGCCCTTCTACGCGTCCTGAGGTTTTCTGCTTAGCCTGGGTCGGGGTTCGAAGCACGGAGCCCAGGATCGAGCACGGGAGACGAGGTCAGGCGTGAGCCGACGGAGCTGGTCAGCAGCGGCAGCGGCCGCGGTGCTGGTCGCCGCCATGGTGACGGCAGGAGGAGCATCCCCTGCCATCGCGGACACCTCGTATCCGTCGTGGGACGACGTGCAGGCGGCGAAGGCCAACGCCGCGGCCAGTCAGGCGGAGGTGGATCGCATCAACGGTCTGCTCGCCTCGCTGCAGACCTCCGCGGACGCCGCAGGCGACCTCGCGATCAAGCGCGCGGGCGAGTACGGGCAGGCGGAGGCCGCCCTGCAGGCGGCGACGCAGAAGGCGGACGACCTGCGGACGGCCGCGACGGCGGCGAGCACCAAGGCGGCGTCCCTGCGCTCGCAGAGCGGCAAGCTCGCCGAGCAGCTCACCCGCTCCGGAGGGGCGGAGGTGTCTCTGCGGCTGTTCCTCACCGGGAACAGCTCGGTCAAGTCGTCGGAGCTGCTCTACCAGCTCGGTGCCGTCTCCAAGCTGGCCGACCAGGCGAGCACCCTGTTCGCGCAGGCCACGGCACAGAAGAACATCGCAGCATCCCTCAGCGAGCAGGCCGCCCAAGCCCGCACCATCCGCGACGGGCTGGCGACGCAGGCCAAGACGGCGCTCGACGCCGCCAAGGCGGCCAAGCAGGCGGCGGACGCGCAGCTCGCCGACCAGAAGCAGCACGCCACCACCCTGTACGCGCAGCTCGCCGCGCTGAAGAACACCGAGGCGTCGGTGGAGCAGAAGTACGCGGAGGGTGTCGCGGCGGCGCAGGCGGCGGCAGCGCAGGCCGCAGCGGCCGCAGCGGCGGCGGGCGACGGAGGGGCGGACGGCTTCGCCCCGCCTCCCGGTGTCGACGTCGACCCGGCCGGAGCGCAGAACTACGCGTCCAGTGTGCTCGGGTCGTACGGCTGGGGCGGAGACCAGATGGGCTGCCTCATCCGGCTCTGGAACCAGGAGTCCGGCTGGCGCACCGACGCGTACAACACCTCGAGCGGGGCGTACGGCATCCCGCAGTCGCTTCCCGCGAGCAAGATGTCGTCGGCGGGCGGCGACTGGATGACCAACTACCGCACGCAGATCAACTGGGGTCTCAACTACATCAGCGGCCGCTACGGCTCACCCTGCGGAGCCTGGACCCACGAGATCGGCTACAACTGGTACTAAGAAATCGAGTCCGGACCTATTCACGCGACACGCCGGAGCGGTGCGTGAATAAGTCCGGACTCGATTGGTCCTGGCGCGGGTCAGGCGGTGGGAGCCGCGGGGGCTCCTCCGCGGGAGCGGCGACGACGGCGGCGCGGTGCGCTGTTGCCGTCGTGGTGCTCTGCTCCTCCACCGTCGTGGGTTCCGGATGCCGGTGTGTCGGTTGCGGGAGCGGTCTCGGCCGAGCCTGCTCCGCTCGGGCGTCCGCCGCGGGTGCGGCGACGGCTGCGCTGGCTGTCGCCCGCTGCGTCCGATCCGCCGGAGCGACCGCCCTCGGAGCGTCCGCCGTCTGAGCGCTGTCCGCCCTCCGAGCGTCCACCGTCCGAGCGTCCGCCCGAGCGCTGCGCGCCGTCGGCCTTCACCGCGGGCGTCGCCTTCAGGCGGCCCTTGGAGCCGGCGGGGATGTCCAGGTCGGAGTACAGGTGCGGCGACGACGAGTACGTCTCCGTCGGCTCCGGCTGGCCGAACTCGAGGGCGCGGTTGATGAGCGCCCACTTGTGCAGGTCTTCCCAGTCCACGAACGTGACGGCGATGCCGGTCTTGCCGGCGCGTCCCGTGCGGCCCGCACGGTGCAGGTAGGTCTTCTCGTCGTCCGGGATGGTGTGGTTGATGACGTGGGTCACGTCGTCGACGTCGATGCCGCGGGCCGCGACGTCCGTGGCGATCAGGATGTCCTTCTTGCCGGCCTTGAAGGCGGCCATCGCGCGCTCGCGCTGCTCCTGGTTGAGGTCGCCGTGCACCGCGGCGGCGTTGAATCCGCGGTCGTTGAGCTCCTCGACCAGCTTGGCCGCCGCGCGCTTGGTGCGCGTGAACACCACGGTCTTGCCGCGGCCTTCCGCCTGCAGGATGCGGGCAACGACCTCGTCTTTGTCGAGCGAGTGGGCGCGGTAGATCAGGTGCTTGATGTTCGCCTGGATCTGGCCCTCGTCCGGGTCGGTCGCGCGGATGTGGATGGGGCGCGTCATGAAGCGGCGCGCCAGGGCGACGATCGGGCCGGGCATGGTCGCGGAGAACAGCATGGTGTGGCGTGTGGCCGGAGTCTGCGCGAACAGCTTCTCGATGTCGGCGAGGAAGCCGAGGTCGAGCATCTTGTCCGCTTCGTCGAGCACCATCTCGCGCACGTTGGAGAGGTTGAGGAGTCGCTGGCCGGCGAGGTCGAGCAGACGGCCCGGCGTGCCGACGACGATCTGCGCGCCCGACTTGAGCTGGGCGATCTGGCCCTCGTACGCCTTGCCGCCGTAGATGGCGACGACCTCGGTGTCGCGGTTCGCCGCCGCCTGGGAGAGGTCTTCGAAGACCTGGACGCACAGCTCGCGGGTGGGGACGACGACGAGCGCCTGCACCCCGGGCTCCGGGTGGAGTCCGAGACGCTGGATGATCGGGAGGCCGAAGCCGAAAGTCTTGCCGGTTCCCGTCTTGGCCTGGCCGATGATGTCCTGGCCGTCGAGAGCGAGCGGGATGGTCTGCGCCTGGATGGGGAAGGGCTCGATGATGCCCTTCGCGGCGAGAGCGTCGACCATGTCCTGGTCGATGTTGAGTTCAGAGAAAGTCACTAGAGAATATGCCTGTCGATCGTGAGTTGAAGGTCTACGCCTTGTTCCTCGTTCGCAGGCGTAGGGCCGTCGATCCAGCGCCGACGGCGGCACCAGCTTACTGGACGTCCCCGTTACACTGCTGTACGTGGCAACCTGGATCTCCCGACGCCGGCCCCCGGTCGAGCTTCCCCGACTGACGCCGCGGAACACTCCCACGGAGGCGATCCGCGTCGATCTGCACGAGGTCATGCCCGATCTGCTGCCGTATCTCGGCCAGGCCGCCTACCTCCAGCTGGAGACGTTCCAGACCCTCTCGCGCGTCGTCGGAGAGGTGGATGCGCTCTCCGCCAAAGAGAAGGTGGCTGCGGCGGCCGGTCACGCGCTGTCCAAGCACCAGGGCGTCGTGGCGGAGATCCGCCGTCGCGGCGACGACCCTGCCGAGGTGATGAAGCCGTTCGCCGACGAGATCGACGGCTTCAGCGCTCTGACGACCGGCGCGGACTGGCGCGAGACGCTGCTGGCCGTGCTGGTGACGAGCGGCCTGCTCGACGACTTCTTCATCCGCCTGGCGGCCGGGCTCCCCGGCGACGTGGGCCCGCGCATCGCCCAGCTGCTCGGCTCGGACGGCGGCCAGGAGGGGGTGCTCGACGTGCTGCGCGACGAGATCGAGGCCGACCAGCGGCTGTCGTCGCGCCTGGCGATGTGGGGGAGGCGCCTGGTGGGCGACACGCTCCTCGTCGCACGCTCGGCGCTGCACCTGTCCGGCAACGCCGCGAAAGACGACGAGCGCATCGAGCCGATCTTCACCGAGCTCATCGCGGCGCACACCCGCAGGATGGACGCCCTCGGCCTCACGGCCTGACGCGGCCTCACGCCCTGACGCGGCCGCATCGGCAGCGGGTGTTCGACCGGAGTTCTGCCGTGACACGCCGCCGGGTTCTCCGCCCGAGCGGAGAAACTCGTCGCATCGGCCCGAAACTCCGCTCGAACGGACCGGGCGCGCAATGCGGAGGTCCGTTGCGTCGGAGGAGTCGCGCGTGGCCGGGATCTCCGTCGTTGGGGAGGATGCGGGCGCAACGGCCGGGATCTCCGCAACTACGGAGAGTGCGGCGGCGTGTCGGGCGCGGATTCCGTTCGAGCGGAGCCGGTGGGGACTCAGCGCGCGACGGCGCCCTTGGTGAGGTCGGCGAGCATCCGGTCGTCGTGCGCGGTGCGGACACGGCCGATGACCACGTCGACCACGGCGACCACCAGGGCGGTGCCGAGGAGCGTGATCCACCAGATCCAGCCGCCGTTCCACTTCAGGCCGGCCCAGGTGAGGGCGACCCAGAGCACGCTCGACACCATGACCCCGAGAGCGGGGATCAGCACGGCGCCGTGCGTGTGACGGTTCGGCAGCAGATAGCGGGCGGCGAGGCCGATGATGGCCCCGCCGAGCGCGACGAAGAGCAGTTCCACGCTGGCGAATCTAGCCGACGAAGCCGATGCGGCGCGACTCGTCCGAACCGATCTCGATGTATGCGATGCCGGCCGTCGGGACGACGTACAGCTTGCCCTTGTTGTCGGTGAGGCGGACGAATCCGGTGCCGCTCGAGAGCGCTTCCTCGACCTGCGATGCGATCTCCTCCGCCGTCTGGGACGACTCGAAGCTGAGCTCGCGAGGAGCGTTGACGATTCCGATGCGGATCTCCACGTGTGGTGCCTTTCGAATCTGACCGGCGGATGTGAGTTCAGACTACGACACGCAGCCTGCGGCGCTGCGCCGCGTTCTCTGTCGGCGGACGCCGGTAGCGTTTCAGGCATGACGATCCGAGGCTTCCGACCGCCGCCTTCCGCGGAGCAGACGGCGGCCGACCTCGCACTCGACGACACGCAGGCGGCCGTCCTCGCGCTGCCGGACGGCGCATCCGGTGCCGTCATCGGCGCGCCGGGCACCGGCAAGACCACCGCGCTGGTGGAGGCGCTCGCCGAGCGGGTGCTCCAGCGCGGCTACGGAACAGGGGAGGTGCTCGCGATCAGCGCATCCCGGTCGGCGGCCACCCGGCTGCGCGACAGGATCGCGCTGCGGATCGGCGTCCCGACCAACGGCCCGCTGGCGAGGACGGCGACGTCGCTCGCGTTCCAGCTCGCGGGGGAGCGCGCCAGGGCGGCGGCGCTGGAGCCGCCCCGCCTGCTCACCGGCGGCGAACAGGACCAGATCATCGCCGAGCTGATCGACGGCCATCTCGAAGACGGCACGGGACCGGCCTGGCCGGAGCCGCTGGTCGCCGACGTGCGCACCCTCCGCGGCTTCCGCACCGAACTGCGCGAACTGATGGCGCGCTGCGTCGAACTCGGCGTCACGCCCAGCAGGCTCTCCGAGCTGGGCGCGATCACGGGGCACGACGAGTGGAGGGCCGCCGCGCGTTTCATCGCGGAGTACCAGCGCGTGGTTGACAGCTATCGCGGCACCTTCGTCGACTCGTCGGAGCTGATCGCCGAGGCCGTGTCCGTCGTGCGCGGCGGCAGCTCGCTCGACCGGCTGAGGGCGATCTTCGTCGACGACTTGCAGGAAGCGACGCTCGCCACCGTCTCCCTCCTGCGCGCCTTCGCCGCCCGCGGGGTGGCGATCGTGGCGTTCGGCGATCCGGATGTGGCGTCCACCACGTTCCGCGGGGCCGAGGCGACGGCTCTCGGCCAGCTGGAGGCGCGGCTCGGCGTTCCCGTCACGCGCTTCGTCCTCGGCACGGCGCACCGCCAGACGCCGACGCTCCGCGACCTCACGACGCGCGTCACCGAGCGCATCGGCACGGCGGCGGCCGGCGTCCAGCGCCTCGCAGCAGCAGGCCGGGATGCGCCGCCCTCCGGCCAGGAGGTCGTGCGCATCGAGGCGTCGTCCGCCCCGGCAGAGGCGGCGCGGCTGGCGCGCAGGCTGCGGGAGCAGCACCTGATGAAGGGCGTGCCGTGGAACAGGATGGCCGTCGTCGTCCGCTCCGGGGCGCACGTGCCTGGCCTCGCCAGGTCGCTCGCGGTCGCCGAGGTGCCGACCAGGACCAGCGTCGCCGGGCGCGCTCTGCGCGACGACTTCGCCGCCCGGCAGCTGATCACGGTCGTCGGCGTCGAGCTCGGCGCCGTCGAGCTCGACCCTCCCGTGGTCTCCGATCTGCTGCTCGGGCCGTTCGGCGGCCTCGACGGGATCAGCCTGCGCCGCCTGCGGCTGGCCCTCCGCCAGGAGGAGCTGGCTGGAGACGGCAACCGCTCGGCCGACGACCTCCTCGTCGAGGCGCTGAGCGCGCCCGGCCGGTTCTCCACCATCGACTCCGCCCCGGCACGCCGCGCATCCCGGCTCGCCGAGACCATCGCGGCCGGACGCGAGAAGGCGCAGAACGGCGCCACTATCGAGGAACTGCTCTGGCACGCCTGGGAGCGCAGCGGGCTCGCCAAGCGCTGGCTGGAGCAGTCGGAACGCAGCGGCATCGTCGCCGACGAGGCCAACCGCCACCTCGACGGCGTCGTCGCGCTCTTCACCGCCGCCAGGCGGTTCGTCGAGCGCTATCCGGAACGTCCCGCGTCCGACTTCGTCGTCGAACTGCTCGGCGCAGAGGTCCCGGAAGACACCCTCGCCGCGCAGACGGCGGGGGAGGCCGTGCTGGTCTGCACCCCGAGCGCCACCATCGGCGCCGAGTTCGACATCGTCGCCGTCGCAGGCCTGCAGGAGAGCGTCTGGCCCAACCTGCGCCTCCGCGGCTCCCTGCTGCACCCCCAGGCGCTCGCGGACGCACTCGCCGGAACCACATCGGACACGGTGGATGAACGCGCCCAGGTGCTCGGCGACGAGCTCAGGATGTTCGCGCTCGCGGTGTCCAGGGCGCGCACGCAGGTCATCCTCACGGCCACCGCCAACGACGACGAGCAGCCGTCCCCGTTCCTCCGGCTCGCCGGCGATCTGGCCTACGACGACACGGACGACTCCGTGCATCCACTGTCGCTGCGCGGGATGGTCGGGCGGCTGAGGCGGCGGCTGGTCACCACCGGCGCCCCGGATGCGGCCGACGCCCTCGCACGTCTCGCCGCCGCGGAGGTGGAGGGCGCGAGCCCGGACGACTGGTACGGCCTGATCGCGCCGTCGACCGAGGAGCCGCTGGTCGACCTCGACGATCCGGATGCGGTGGTCCGGGTCTCCCCGTCGCGCCTGGAGACCTTCGAGAAGTCGCCGCTCGCCTGGTTCGTCGACGCGATGGCGTCCTCGCCGAGCGGCCTCGCCGCCGGGATCGGCACCGTCGTGCACGCGGTGATGGAGCAGGTCAGCACCGAGCCGGACGGCGACCTCAGCGTCGAACGCGTCTGGCGGGGCGTCGAGGAACGCTGGAACGAGCTGCAGTTCGAGTCCCCGTGGCTCGAGGAGAAGGAACGCAGGCGCACCAGGAAGCTCGCAGAGGGCGTCTCCGAGTACCTGCGCGACTTCGAGCGGGCCGGAGGGGCGCTGCTCGGCTCGGAGGGCGCGTTCGAGCTCTCCGTCGGCCGCGCGCTCATCCGCGGCACCATCGACCGCGTGGAACGCACTCAGGAGGGAACCATCGTCATCGTCGACCTCAAGACAGGCAACACCGTGCCGAGCGCCGCGCAGGTGGCCGGGCACGCCCAGCTCGGCGCATACCAGCTCGCCTTGGAGCACGGGGCAGTGGAGGCGGCGGAGGGCGCCCCGTCCGGCGGCGCGAAGCTGCTCTATGTGAGCAAGGGCGTGCGCGGCAAGGGCTACAGGGAGGTCGCCCAGGAGCGGGTTGACGGCGACGGGCTCGACCGGCTGAAGGCCAGGGTCGAGCAGGCGGCGGCCGGGATGGCGGGCAGCACGTTCGCCGGAGTGGTCGACCTCGGAGACAGGGACCCGCACGCGAAGTACGAGTACCGCATCCACCTCGTTCCGGCGGTCAGCGCATGATCGGGGGGCGCGCATGATCGAGGAGAACGGCGACGGCCTGCTGGAGTGGGGAGCGGACGAGGCGACGCTCGACTTCGTGGAGCAGGCGTTCACACTCGCGCACGAGGAACATCCCCGTCCGGCGCGCAGGATCAGTGCGGTCGAGATCGCGGAGGCGCTGGGGCTGCCCACCCCCACGCCGCAGCAGCAGGCCGTGATCGAGGCGCCGCTCGAACCGGCGATCGTCGTGGCGGGCGCAGGCAGCGGCAAGACGGAGACGATGGCCAACCGGGTGGTCTGGCTGCTCGCCAACGGGCACGTCAGGGTGCCGGAGATCCTCGGCCTCACCTTCACCCGCAAGGCGGCCGGCGAGCTGGCGATCCGCATCAGGAAGCGCATCGAGCAGCTGGTGGCGTCCGGGCTGACCGACATCGAGTTCGACCCGTTCGACGCGCCGGAGGTGGCGACGTACAACGCGTTCGCCAACGCGATCTTCCGCGAGAACGCGCTGCTGATCGGGAGAGAGCCGGAGTCCGCCGTGCTCAGCGAGGCGTCGGCGTGGCAGGTCGCCCGCCGTCTCGTGGTGACGAGCACCGACGACCGGCTGGTCGAGCTGGAGAAGAGCGTCGACACCGTCACCTCGGCTGTCATCTCGCTCAGCCGCGCGCTCAGCGAGAACGTGGTCGAGGCTGCGGACGTGCTGCGGATGACCGAGCGGTTCCAGGCCATCGCCGACCTGCCCACCGGCAGCGGGAGGGTCAAGGAGCTGTACGCCTCCGTGCGCTCGGCCATCCAGGTGGTCGGTGCGCTCCCTCCACTGCTCGACCTCGCGGAGCAGTTCGCGGCGGAGAAGGTGCGCCGCGGCTTCGTGGAATACTCCGACCAGGTCGCGCTCGCGCTGCGCGTCAGCGAGCGTATTCCGTCCGTCGCAGACGACTACCGGTCCCGCTACCGGGTGGTGCTGCTCGACGAGTACCAGGACACCTCCGTGGTGCAGACCCGCCTGCTCTCGGGCCTGTTCAGCGGGCAGGCCGTCATGGCGGTCGGCGACCCGCACCAGTCCATCTACGGCTGGCGAGGGGCGAGCGCCGCCAACCTCGGCCGGTTCTCGCTCGACTTCACCGGCACTCGCGACGGCGCCGCCGAGTACGCCCTCAGCACCAGCTGGCGCAACCCCACGAGCGTGCTCGACGCCGCCAACGCGCTGGTCGCCCCGCTGACCGCGAGCTCGCCCGTCCACGTCGAGCAGCTGCAGCCGAGGCCCGGCGCGGAGAAGGGCGAGCTGCTCGCCGTCTTCGAGCAGACCGTCGCCGACGAGGCGGAAGCGGTCGCCGCGTGGCTGGGCGCTCGCCTGGCCACCCGGGATGCGCGCGGTGCCGTGCCGAGCGCCGCCATGCTCTGCCGGTCGCTCAAGAAGATCGACGTCTTCACCGCGGCGCTCTCGCGGAGGAACATCCCGTATCACGTGCTCGGGCTCGGCGGCCTGCTGGAGCAGCCGGTGATCGCCGACCTGGTGAGCGCCATGCGCGTCATGCACGACCCGACGGCCGGCTCGGAACTGATCCGGCTGCTCACCGGTGCGCGCTGGCGGATCGGGCCGAAGGACATCCAAGCGCTGCGGAACGTCGCATCCTGGCTCGCCGCGCGCGACCACCGGTTCCAGGAGCTCGATCCCGAGGTGCGCAGGCGCCTGCGGCAGTCGGTGGCGGGCGACGAGTCCGCCTCCCTCGTCGACGCCCTCGACTTCGTGGTCGAGGCGAAGGACGGGCACTCCCAGCTGGCCGGGTTCAGCGAGGCCGGCCTGCACCGGATGCGCGAGGCCGGCCGCCAGCTCGACCACCTGCGATCCCGGGTCGGTCTCGACCTGCTCGACCTGGTGACGCTGGTGCAGCAGGAGCTGCTGCTCGACATCGAGGTGGCCGCGAACGAGACGGCCCAGCTCGGCCAGGCGAGCCTCGACGCGTTCGCCGAGCAGGTCTCCTCCTATCTGGCCAGCGACGATCAGGCCACGCTCGGCTCGTTCCTCGCCTGGCTGGCCGAGGCGGAGCGCAGGGACAACCTCGCGCCGCGCAGCGAGGAGCCGGAGCCCGGCACGGTGCAGATCCTGACCATCCACGGGTCGAAGGGCCTCGAATGGGATGTGGTCGCCGTGCCGCGGATGGTCGACGGCGAACTGCCGGGCGGGCCGCAGAGCAAGCGCGGCTGGTTCGAGTTCGGCGCTCTGCCGTACGAGTTCCGCGGAGACTCCACCGAGCTGCCCGTGCTGGCCTGGCGCACGGCGGAGACGCAGAAGGACATCGACGAGTCGATGACCGCGTTCGAGGAGGAGATCGTGGCCCGGCACGCCGCCGAGCAGCGGAGACTCGTCTACGTGGCCGTCACCCGGGCGAAGGAGCACCTGCTGCTCTCCGGGTCGTACTGGTCGACGCAGAAGAAGCCGCGCGGTCCTGGCGCGTACCTGCTCGAACTGCAGGCCGCCGGTCTGCTTCCGGACGACGCGTTCCCGGAGTGCGCTGAGCCGGACGAGAACCCGTTCGCGCTCGACGCGCAGACCGTGACGTGGCCGCTCGACCCGCTCGGCGTGCGGCACGACAGGGTGCACGCCGCCGCAGCAGCCGTCAGGAACGCGCTGGAGCGCGGGCCCGGCGACGGAGGAGTCTACGCCGCCGACCTCGACCTGCTGCTCGCCGAGCGTGCTCGCCGCCTCGACGACGCCGGCCTGGTCGAGCTGCCGACGCGCATCCCGGCCTCGCGGTTCAAGGACTACGTCACCGATCCCGCGTCCGTCGCGGCAGCCCTCCGCCGCCCGATGCCCGAGCGGCCGTACCGGCAGACCCGTCTCGGCACCCTGTTCCACGGCTGGGTGGAGCAGCGATACGGCACGGTGGCGGGAGCTGCCGACGTCATCGACGCTGCGGCATACGAACTGGACGACCCGGCGGGGGAGCAGCTCGAGTCCGAGCAGCTGGCCGAGCTGCAGCGCACTTTCGCGGCGAGCGAGTGGGCGGGCCGCCGTCCGGACGAGGTGGAGATCGAGATCCACGTCACGCTCGCCGGGCAGGTGGTGGTCTGCAAACTGGATGCGGTCTACCCGGCGGACGACGGCGTGCACAGCCACCAGATCGTCGACTGGAAGACCGGCAAGGCGCCGCGCGACGCCGCCGACCTCGAACGCAAGCAGCTCCAGCTCGCCCTCTACCGGCTGGCGTACGCGCAGTACGCCGGCGTCGACCCGGAGAAGATCGACGCCGTCTTCTACTTCGTGGCCGACGACGAGGTCATCCGGCCGGAACGGCTCTACTCCGCGGCGGAGTTGCGGTCGCTCTGGTCCTCCTCGACGGGCTTCATCCCGCCGGCGTGACCGTAGGCATCCGAGCTGCGGTCGCCCGGCGTGCGGTCGAGCATCGCCTCGACGTCGTCGATCGCGAGGATCGGTCCCGTGGCCGTGGACAGCGGGGTGACCGCGTTGCTGTGCACCCGGTCGACCAGGCCGTCGAGCATCTGCACGGCGTCGTCGACGATGCTCTGGTCGCGCACCTCGCGGCCGTGCAGCAGCCAGCGCGCGACCTCGAGCTCCGCGTACAGCATCGCGCGCTGCGTGAACTGGCGGTCGGTGGCGACCTGGCGCGTCGAGGCGTATGCGCCGAGCGCGCCCTCCGTCGCCTCCGGGTTCATCGCGAGCAGCCAGTGCAGGTCACGCGCAGGGTCGCCGACGCGCAGCGCCGACCAGCCGAGAACGGCGAGCACGGTCTCGTCCTCCACGAGGAACGAGTCGGCGGTGAGGGCCCCGTTGACCACGGTGGGCTGGAACTGCCAGAGCGACTGGTCGGCCGACGCATCGCGCCAGCGGTCGCGGAGCGCGCTCGGCAGCAGCCCGGTGGATGCGGCGGACTCGATCAGGGCCGTGGTGGACGTGTGGCACTCCGCGGCGCTCAGCACCGGGAGTCCCGCCTCGCCGACGAAGTTGGTCGGAAGCATGTGGATGGCCGCGATGGCGTGCCCGATCGATCCGGCCAGACCGTCGCCGGGCGGGATGTCGTCGACGTCGATGTGGTGGCCGGGCAGGAAGTCGTAGACGATCGCGCGCGTGCCGCCGACGGGAGCCTGGCCGAGGTAGGTCGGCACGTCGAACGGGAGGCGGCTGCGGATGCCGGTGGTCAGCGCGCGCAGGGCGACCAGGTCGGCGCTCTGCTCGGTCTCCGCCGCCTGCGACGTGGGGACCCGGATGACCGACGTTCCGCCGTCCCGCCCGCTGAGCAGCGCGGAGTCGAACTCGCCCGCGCCCCCGAGTGTGTAGCTGCGGGCACCGGAGACCTCGAGCCCCGGCACGGCCGAAGTGGCCAGCGCGGCTAGAGTGAGATGGGATCTGGCCATGCGCCAAGGTTAATTGGACTTCCCCGCGTGAGCCGTTCGCCACGCCCCGAAAGGACCTCGATGTCGCCCATCCCATTCGATTCGCTGCCGCTCTCGCGTCACGCCGTCGACCGCGATCATGTCTCCCGGTCGCGTCCAGCGCTGTTCGACGAGCTCTGGGAGGAGCCGTCGACGCGCGTGCTCGCGCTCTGGAAGGGCAGGGCGCTGCTCACGGCGGACAGCGTGGAGGCGGCGACGCCCGCCGCGGACGGCTGGGGCGGATCCGGTGCCGGCGCTGCCGCGCTCGAGCTGCTTCCCGTCGAACGGGTGACCTCTGCGCTTGTCAGGGTCTATCTGGGACGCACGCTCGTCGCGAGCGACGCGGAGCCGGCCGGCACCGCCGTCGTGCTCGAAGTGCTCACCGACGCCGCCGCGCAGGAGCTCGAACCGGATGAGGCCCGCTGGGGGAACCTGCGCACCGTCGCCACCGCGCTCACCGACCGTGACGCCGGGCTGTTCACCGAGGCGCTCGCGATCGCCAACTGGCACGCCTCCCACACCCACTGCCCGCGCTGCGGCACGCCGACCGTCGTGGAGCAGGCCGGCTGGGTGCGCCGCTGCTTCGAGGACGGCTCCGAGGTGTTCCCGCGCACTGACCCCGCCGTGATCGTGACCGTGCTGGATGCGGACGACCGGCTGCTGCTCGGATCGAACGCGATGTGGGAGAACTCGCGATACTCGCTGCTGGCCGGTTTCGTCGAGCCGGGGGAGTCGTTCGAGTCTGCCGTGCAGCGCGAGATCTTCGAGGAGGCGGGCATCCGGGTGGTCGACCCGCAGTACAAGGGGTCGCAGCCGTGGCCCTTCCCTGCATCGGTGATGGTCGGCTTCACGGCCCGGCTGGCCGACGACCAGGCGCCGTCCGGGCTCGCACCGGACGGGGAGGAGATCCTCGACCTGCGCTGGTTCAGCCGCACCGAGCTGTGGGAGGCGCGCGAGCAGGTCATCCTGCCCGGCCGGTCCTCGATCGCCCGCGCCCTGATCGAAGACTGGTACGGCGGATCGCTGGACGAGGCTCCGGTGGCGCGGTGACCCGGGTGGCTCGGTGAATCCGGACAGTCTGCTCGACGGGCTGGATGCGCAGCAGAGGGTCGCCGCCGAGGCGCTGCTCGGGCCGGTCTGCATCCTGGCCGGCGCCGGCACGGGCAAGACGCGCGCGATCACGCATCGCATCGCGTACGGCGTGGCCTCCGGCGCGTACGCGCCGAACCGCGTGATGGCGCTCACCTTCACCAACCGTGCGGCGGCCGAACTGCGCGGGAGGCTGCGCCAGCTCGGCGCGGGCGGTGTCGCGGCGCGCACCTTCCACGCCGCTGCGCTGTCCCAATTGAACTTCTTCTGGCCGCAGGTGGTCGGCGGCCAGCTGCCGAGCGTGCTCGACGGCAAGGGCAGGGTGCTCGGCCAGGCGGCCGAGCGCCTGAAACTGCGCGTCGACACGGCGACCCTGCGCGACGTGGCCGCCGAGGTGGAGTGGCGCAAGGTGTCCGGGCTCAGCATCGAGCAGTACGCCTCCGCCGTCGCGGACCGCACGGTGCCGGGCACCCTCACCGCCGAGCAGCTGGTGCTGATGCTGCAGACGTACGAAGACCTCAAAGACGAGCGGAAGCAGATCGACTTCGAGGACGTGCTGCTCGTCTGCGCGGGGATGATCGAGATCGAGCCGGCCGTGGCGATGCAGGTGCGCGAGCAGTACCGCTTCTTCGTGGTGGACGAATACCAGGACGTCTCGCCGCTGCAGCAGCAGCTCCTCGACCTGTGGCTCGGCGGCAGACGCGACGTCTGCGTGGTCGGCGACGCCAGCCAGACGATCTATTCGTTCGCCGGGGCGCGCAGCGCGTACCTGCTCGACTTCGAGCGGACGCATCCGGGAGCGACGGTGGTGCGGCTCGAGCAGAACTACCGCTCGACGCCCGCTGTGGTGGATGCGGCGAACCGGCTCATGCGCGGTCGCGCGGGCGCGCTGACGCTGCACTCGGCAGCAGCGGTGGTGGCGACGCCGGGCGAGGCGGCTACGGGTGCGGTCACGCCGGGTGCGGTCGACTCTGCTGCGCCGGGCATCCCGTCGCCGACGGCGTACGAGAGCGACCGGGACGAGGCCCGCGCCGTCGCCCAGAAGATCGCCGCGGAGCTCGCGGCGGGGGCGAAGCCGGAGGACATCGCGATCCTGTACCGGGTGAACGTGCAGGCCGCCGCCATCGAGCAGGCGCTCGGTGATCTCGGCATCAGCTACCAGATCCGAGGCTCCAAGCGCTTCTTCGACCTGCCGGAGGTGCGCCAGGCGATCATGTCGCTGCGCGCCGCCAGTGTCGCGGTCGGCGACGAACCGCTCTTCAAGTCGGTCAGCGACGTGCTGCGCTCGCTGGGCTGGAGCCAGGAGCCGCCGGAGACGCGGGGCGCCGTACGTGACCGCTGGGAGTCGCTGAACGCCATCATGGGCCTGGTCGACACGATGCCGCCCGGCACGTCGTTCCGTCGCTTCACCGACGAACTGCTCACCCGCCAGGCCGGCCAGCACGAGCCGACCCTGTCCGCCGTGACCCTGGCGACCCTGCACTCGGCGAAGGGCCTGGAGTGGGAGTCGGTCTACCTCGTCGGCCTCAGCGAGGGGCTGGTGCCGATCAGCTATGCGAAGAGCTTCGAGCAGATCGACGAGGAACGCCGCCTGCTCTACGTCGGCATCACCCGGGCGCGCAGCAACCTGCAGCTCAGCTGGTCGCAGTCGGGCCAGTACGCCGGTCGCTCCTCGGTGCGCCAGCCGTCGCGGTTCCTCGCCGAGATGGCCCCGCACGTGCCCGTCAGTCGCTGAGCGTCACGCGGGGTCGGCCGGCAGCCCCAGGCACCCGCATCCCGGATGTGCGGCCCAGTCCGTCTCCTCCCTCGCGCCCGTGACGTAGTCGACCGCCACGCTCGACCGGCTGAGCGCACGGCCGCCACGCAGCCGGTCGAGCACCGCGAAGCCGGCCACACCGGAGGCGGCGGCCGCGACGAGCGGCGTCTCGCGCCGCGCATCCCGGGTGTACAGCTGCGTGGCCATCGCGGGCCAGGCCGGATCGGCGTCCGTGAGCCGGAGGTCCACGCAGCCGAGGCACGGTCCAGCGCCCGGGTCGACGAACGGCCCGACGCGCACACGCTCGTCGCCGAACACGATGGCCAGGTGCGGCACGTCCCTGCGCAGCCAGCGGCGATGCCGCTCCGGCTCGACCGCGAACGAGCCGACCACGACGGCGGCCGCTGCCGTGTCGACGGCAGGGTCGTCCCAGGTCAGGCCGCTGCGTGCATCCACCCCGGCCTCGCCGAGCGCCTCGATCAGCCGGGCAGCGGTCTGCCCGGCGCCGTCGATCACGACGACGGGGCGCTCGCACTCCGGCTCCGGCTCCGGCTGCGGCGCCAGCACGGGTGCGAGACGCTCCAGCAGCCGCGCGGGAGCCCCGGCGCCCGCGCGCGCCCTCCTCGCCACCATCTGCAGCCCGGACATCGTCACGCCCGCGTCGAGCGCCACGAGCATCCGCTCGTCCGCGTTGCTCAGGTCGTCCAGCGTCAGCACCGCCGTGTCCACCCCGAACTGCAGGGTGCTGGGCGACCGCCAGACCCGGTGGATGCGGGGATCGAGTGCGTAGACCATCCCGGCATCATCCCGCAGCTGGCCGGACGGCGCCGGAGTTATCCACAAGCCGGAGGCGCCGTCCACACGCTCAGCACGAAAAAAGCGCCGCGCCCCGAAGGGCACGGCGCTGAATCCGGCGGACCGGCGACCTCGCAGACCGGCGGCCTACTCCTCCGTCGGCCGCTCCGTGTCGCCGCGGAGCAGGTCTTCGAGCGCCTGGTCGACCGCGTCGCGCTCCGGCTCCTGGCCGTTCGCGGTGGCGGTGAGCCTGGCGACGATCGCCGACGGGTCGTCGAGGTCGCTGGACTGGGGGAGCAGGTCGGGGTGCGACCACAGGTCGTCCCTGGCCTCCTGGCCGACGGCGTCGGTGACGGCCTGCCACATCGCGGCGGCGTCGCGCAGCCGGCGGGGGCGGAGTTCCAGGCCGACGAGCGTCGCGAACGCCGACTCGGCAGGGCCACCGGATGCGCGGCGCCTGCGGACCATCTCCGCGATGGCGTCCGCCTTCGGCAGCAGCCGGGTGGCGTTGGCGGTGACCACATCCACCCAGCCTTCGACGAGCGCGAGCACCGTCTCCAGGCGGGCGAGCGCCTCCTGCTGCTCCTCGGTCTTCGGCGGGATCAGCGCGCCGCTGACCATCGCCTCGCGCAGCTCCTCCGGGTTGGAGGGGTCGAAGCCCTCCGCCAGCTCTTCGAGCCGCTCGGTGTCGATGGTGATGCCCTTAGCGAAGGCCGTGATCTGGGTGATCAGCTGCAGCCGCAGCCACTTGGCGTGGCGGAACAGGCGGGCGTGCGCGAGCTCGCGCACCGCCAGGTACAGCTGCACCTGGTCGGCCGGGATGTCGAGGCCGTCGCCGAACTCGGCGACGTTCTGGGGGAGCAGGGCCGCCTGGCCGTCGGCGAGCAGCGGGATGCCGATGTCACCGCCGGAGACGACCTCCTTGGCGAGCTGGCCGACCACCTGGCCGAGCTGCATCGCGAAGAGGGCTCCTCCGACGCTGCGCATGATCTGCCCGGCGTTGGCGAGCATTCCCTGCATTTCTTCCGGCGCCTGCTCGGTGAGCACGCGGGTGAGCGCGTCGGAGATGCTGAGGGCGACGGGCTCAGCGAGCTGCGTCCAGAGTGGCATCGTCTGCCTCGCCCATTCCGCGCGGCCGATCAGCTGGGGCGGGCTGGTGAGCTCGGACACCGTGGTGACCTGGTCGAGCCAGAGGGCGGCGACGTTGAACGCCTGGTCGAGCGTTGCGCGCTCGGCCGGGGTGACGGAGTGGGCGCCCTCGGACGCGAGCGTGCGGGCCTGCTCGAGCGAGAGGTCCCAGTTGATGCCGCCGTCGGTGTTGCGCATCGCGTTCTGCAGCTGGCCGATCAGGGCCTGGATGCTCGCTGGATCGCTCGGCAGTCCTGCGGCCCCTGCCAGCTGGCTCGGGTCGATGGACGCGTTTCCGGAGAGCATCTCGCGCAGCAGGCGGGCCAGCTCGTCGTCCGGTTCCTTGTTGGGATCGTCGGCCATCGTTACGCCTCTTTCGTGTGGTCCGGCTTTCAGGCTTGGAATCTACGCTAGACCGTGTACGACGGCGCCGGGTGAGAATTGGCCTAGGCTCGGGCTCTGGATGTGCGCCCGTGGCGAACAGACGAGCGACCAGCCGATGCAACACACGAAAGGGACAGTGCGTGAGCCTCTTCAGCGACGACGAACTGCAGCCGCCTGCGGAGGAGAGCACCACCAGGGTCGCCCCTCCCCGGCGGGTGATCGCGGGATGGATCGCCGTCGGCGTCGCCTTCGCGCTGACCCTCGTGCTCGCGGTAGCGCCGGCGCCGTTCGTGATCGAGCAGCCGGGCCCCGTCTTCAACACGCTCGGGAAGGACCAGCCCGTCGGGTCGAAGGAGAGCGACAAAGCGAAGCCGCTGATCAGCATCCCGTCGCAGAAGACGTACCCGACGTCCGGTTCCCTCGACCTGCTGACCGTCTCCGTCGTCGGCAACCCGGACCAGCGGCCCAGCTGGTTCGACATCATCGCCGCCTGGTTCCAGCCGAGCAAGGCCGTGCTGCCGGTGGACGTCGTCTTCCCGCCCGGCACCACCACCGAGCAGTCCAATGCGGAGAACGCGGCCCTGATGGTCAACTCGCAGCAGGATGCGGTGGCCGCCGCCCTCAACCACCTCGGCTACGAATTCCCGGAGGCCGTCGCCGTCAAGCAGGTCATCAAGGGCACACCGGCAGCCGGCGTGCTGAAGGTCGACGACGAGATCACCAGCGTGAACGGCGAGCCGGTGCCCGGCGTCGCGACCCTGCGCGAACTGATCAACAAGAACGGCACTGACAAGGCGGCCGAGGTCGGCATCATCCGCGGCGGTGCGGCGTCCACGGTGTCGATCACGCCCGTGAAGTCGGGCGCGCAGACGGTCCTCGGCATCGGAGCCGGAATGGACTACACCTTCCCGTTCGACGTGAAGATCCAGCTCGACAACGTGGGAGGGCCGAGCGCCGGCCAGATGTTCGCGCTCGGGATCATGGACCAGCTCACCCCCGGATACCTCAACGGCGGCAAGAAGGTCGCGGGCACCGGCACCATCGACAACGAGGGCAACATCGGCCCGATCGGCGGCATCCGGCAGAAGATGTACGCGGCGAGGGACACCGGGGGAGCCACGTACTTCCTGGCGCCAGCGACGAACTGCAACGAGGTCACCGGACACATCCCGTCCGGGCTGCACGTCTTCGCGGTGAAGACGCTGGACGACTCGCTCGCCGCACTGAAGGCGATCAGCTCGGGAGGCAGCACCTCCGGTCTCGCGACCTGCCCTGCTTCATAGCGCTTACATAGGCTTCGCCCAGCGCCCGCCGCGAGCTTCGCCGCAGGCGTATTCGATACGGCGTTCTCCAAGCGACGGACGCCTAGGATGGATTTCTGACCTTGCCACGCGAGAGCAATGAGGGCCATTCGTGAGTTCAACAGCAGCAGTCCGACCACCTGGGCGCCGTCGCGCGGCCATCTGGATCACCCTGGGGGTGATCGTCGCTCTGGTGATCGCCTTCTTCGTCTTCGCCGGACTGTACGCGGACATCCTGTGGTACCAGCAGGTCGGTTTCCTCAACGTCCTCACCACGCAGTGGTTCGGCGCGATCACCATGTTCCTCATCGGGTTCCTCGGCATGGCCGTGCCCCTGTGGCTCGCCATCCAGCTCGCATACCGGCTGCGACCGGTCTACGCCAAGCTGAACTCGCAGCTCGACCGCTACCAGCAGGTCGTCGAGCCTCTGCGTCGCCTCGCGATGTACGGCATCCCGATCGTCTTCGGCATCTTCGCCGGCGTCTCGGCGGGTAGCCGCTGGCAGACCGCCGCCATGTGGCTGAACGGCACGGCGTACGGCAAGACCGACCCGCTGTTCCACCTCGACATCGGCTTCTACCTGTTCGCGCTGCCGTTCTACCGCGGTGCCGTCGGGTTCGCATCGGCCGTGGTGCTCATCGCACTGCTGGCAACGCTCGCCACCTGCTACCTCTACGGTTCGCTGCGGGTGAGCGGGCGCGAGGTGCGCATCTCGAAGGCCGCGCGCATCCAGATCTCGGTCATCTCGGCGCTCTACCTGCTGCTGCAGGGCGTGAGCATCTGGCTGGACCGGTACGCGACCGTCACCGACTCCAACGTCAACGACATGATCAATGGCGCGGCGTACACCGACGTGAATGCCACCATCCCAGCGCGCGCGGTGCTCGCCGGTGCGGCGGTCTTCGTGGCGCTGCTCTTCGTGCTGACGGCCTTCATCGGCCGCTGGCGCTTCCCGATCGTCGGAACCGCGCTGCTCATCGTCGCAGCCCTCATCGCCGGTGCGATCTACCCCTGGGTGATCCAGCGCTTCCAGGTCGAGCCGAGCCAGAAGACGCTCGAGACGCCGTTCGTGCAGAACGGCATCGACGCCACCCGGGATGCGTACGGCCTCAGCGACATCGACGTCATCCCCTACAACGCCACGACGGACGTCGAGCAGGGCCAGCTGCGCCAGGACGCGCAGACCACGGCGCAGATCCGCATCATCGACCCTGCCGTCGTCAGCCCGTCGTTCCGGCAGCTGGAGCAGTTCCGCCAGTACTACGCGTTCCCGAACAACCTCGCCGTCGACCGTTACGACATCGGCGGCAAGGAACAGGATGCGGTGGTCGCGGTCCGCGAGCTGCAGCAGTCCGGCCTGACGAGCGCCCGCAACTGGTACAACGACACCATCGTCTACACGCACGGCTACGGCCTTGTGGCCGCGTACGGCAACAAGCGCTCCGTCGACGGCCAGCCCGTGTTCCTCGAGTCCGGCATCCCGAGCCAGGGGTCGCTCGGCACGTATGAGCCGCGCATCTACTTCGGCCAGCAGTCGCCGACGTACTCCATCGTCGGCGGTCCGAAGGGCGGCAAGAACGTCGAGCTCGACTACCCCGGCGGCAAGGGTGACGCGCAGCAGACGTACACGACGTTCAGCGGGGAGGGCGGCCCGAAGCTCGACAACATCTTCAAGCGGCTGGTCTACGCGCTCAAGTTCCAGGACGAGCAGATCGTGCTGTCCGACGCGGTCAACAACGACTCGCAGATCCTCTACGACCGCGACCCGGTCAAGCGCGTGCAGAAGGTGGCGCCGTACCTGACGCTCGACTCGCAGGCGTACCCGACGGTCGTGGACGGCCGGGTCAAGTGGGTCATCGACGGATACACCACGAGCGACCAGTACCCGTACTCGCACGTCGGCAGCCTGAGCGACGCCATCGCGGACACCGAGACGCCGAAGCCGGCATACGCCTTCGACGACATCAACTACATCCGCAACTCGGTCAAGGCCACGGTCGACGCGTACGACGGCTCCGTCACGCTCTACGCCTGGGACGCCAAGGACCCCATCCTGAAGACCTGGGAGAAGATCTACCCCGCCACGGTCAAGCCGATGAGCGACATGAGCTCGCAGCTCCTCAGCCACGTGCGCTACCCGGCGGACATGTTCAAGGTGCAGCGCTCGGTGCTCGGTCAGTACCACGTGACCGACGCGGGATCGTTCTACTCGCGGGAGGACGCGTGGACGACGCCGAACGACCCCGTGTCGTCGCCGACCGATCCCACGCTGCAGCCGCCGTACTACCTGACGATGCAGATGCCGGGTCAGAAGGCGCCGTCGTTCTCGCTGTACACGACCTTCATTCCCCAGGCATCCAGCGAGTCGAGCAGGTCGGTGCTGAAGGGCTACCTGGCGGTCGACTCCGATGCCGGCTCGACGAAGGGCAAGGTCTCCTCGGCCTACGGCAAGTTGAGACTCTTGACCCTGCCATCGAGCGACACGGTGCCAGGGCCTGGACAGGTGCAGAACACGTTCAACTCCGACCCGACGGTCTCCGCGCAGCTCAACCTGCTCAGACAGGGCAAGACGGACGTGATCAACGGCAACCTGCTGACGCTGCCGGTGGGTGGCGGTCTGCTCTACGTGCAGCCGGTCTACGTCAAGTCCACGGGTGAGACGAGCTACCCGCTGCTGCAGAAGGTGCTGGTGGCGTTCGGCGACAAGATCGCGTTCGAGGACACCCTCGACCAGGCGCTCGACGCGCTGTTCGGCGGTGACTCCGGCGCGACGGCCGGCGACAACAATGTGCCGCAGACCGGGGGAGGCACCGGGGGAACGGGCGGTACAGGAGGCACCGGAGGAACGGGCGGCTCCCAGACCGGCTCAGGCGGCTCGGGCTCGGCGCAGAACAACCCGGCTCTGCAGCAGGCGCTCGCGCAGGCGAAGCAGGCTCTCGCCGACCGTGAGACGGCGCTGAAGGCGGGCAACTGGGCAGAGTACGGCCAGGCCGACCAGCGCCTCCAGCAGGCGCTGCAGGACGCGCTCGCGGCGGAGGGCACCACCTCCTCCAAGTAGCGGGCGGACTCCGACGGGCGGGGCGCGCATCCACGGGATGCACGCCCCGCCCTTTTTCGTGTGCTCGGTCCTGTATGTTCAGCCGCCGTACAAAGTGTCGCGGGCGGGGACGCGCGCGAGTGGCGGATTTCCGCGACGCGCCGCCGCGAGGCCAGGAAACGCTTGCGAAAACTTTGATTGTCGACTTTACTAACAAACATGCTGGTCGACGAAGGACGGCGCTCCACCGCGAGCGAGCACAGCACGATCCCGCAGGATCGCGGCATGGTTCCCGGGCGTGCGCTGCGCCCGCGCGGCAAGGTGCTCCCCGAGCACGCCCGCAATCACAACCGCTCCCTGGTGCTGCAGACGCTGTATCGCGCCGGCCAGGTGAGCAGGGCGGACATCGCGAGGGAGACCGGCCTCACCAGGGTCACCATCTCCGACCTCGTCGGCGACCTGATCGCCGAGGGCCTGGTCATCGAGCTCGGTCAGCGGGACGACGCGCGACCGGGCAAACCGGCCGTGCTCCTCGACATGAACAGGGCGGCGACGCAGATCGTCGGCGTCGACCTCAGCGAGCACTCCGCCTTCCGCGGCGCGGTGCTCGACATCGACGGCACGATCCTGGCGACCGCGGAGGTCGCTCTCGCCGGCAGCCACGGCGAGGAGGCCGTGGCCAAGGTACTTGGGCTCGTGGACAGGCTGGTCGGGATGACGACGGCGCCCATCCTGGGCATCGGCATCGGCTCGCCCGGCATCGTCGACCCGTCCGGCACGGTCGTTGCCGCCCCGAACCTCGGCTGGACGGACCAGCCGCTGCAGCGCCGGATCGAAGAGCGCACCGGCCTGCCGGTGTTCGTGGCGAACGACGCGAACGTCGCGGTGCTCGCCGAGCACGGCTTCGGCGGCGCGCACGGGGACATGATGCTCATCAAGGTGGGCCACGGCGTCGGCTCCGGGCTGCTCGTCGCCGGTGCTCTGGTGCTCGGCAGCAGGTTCGCCGCCGGTGAGATCGGCCAGGTGATGGTCGGCACGGACGACGGCGCAGAGGCCGAGTACGACAGGGAGAAATGCCTGGAGGCCTGGCTCGCCGTGCCCCGGCTGGAATCGCGCGTCGCGGCCGCGGCGATCGCCGGAGAGCCCGTCCACCAGGTGCTGCGGGTGGCCGGGCAGCGGCTCGGCGTGGCGCTCGCGCCGATCGTCGGCGCACTGAACCTGTCCGAGGTCGTGCTCAGCGGCCCGGAGGAACTGCTCGACGGCGCGCTGATCGATGCGGTGGGGGAGACCCTGCGCAACCGCACGATGGCCGGCTTCCACTCGGACGCCACGCTCCGCATGACGAGTCAGGGCCGCGACATCGTGGTGCGCGGCTGCGTGGTCATGGTGATGTCGGCGCAGCTCGGGGTGTCCTGATGTCCCTGGTGCTCGACCGTCCGGCGACCTCGGAGGTGATCGCCCGGTCGTTCGCGTTCGCGCCGACAGCTCAGGATGCGCTTCCCGCCTTCCGTGGGCGCTGCACGGTGGTGCGGCTGGCCACCGTCGACAACGAGCTGCTCGGCGTGCCGCGCTGGTCGACCCTCGCCGAGGCGTGGGCCGAGCCGGACTCGCCGTCCGGGCGGCAGTGGGCCGCCAACCCGGTGGTATCGGTCGCGGAGGGTGACGACCCGCATCTGGTGCTGGCGACGCAGGCTCCGGTGGTGATCGTCGGCGTCGACAACGAGCGGAGCGCGTGGGTGCGCGCCGTGGTCGACGCGGTGCGCGCATCCTGCCGGTCGGTGCTGGTGGTGGATCTCGGGCACAGACTGACTGGTCACGCCTATGCGGACATCGCGACGTTCGGGTTCGACAGGGCGCGCGGGGGAGCGCTGCTCGATCTGCTGACCGGCGCGCACGAGCACGCGCACGAGCACCGGGCGGAGCGGGACGGCGCGGTCTAGAGCGCCCAGCTGACCCCGAGGGTCGACTGCATGGCGTGCTGCGCCGCGCCGCGGAACGGCTGTTCGAGCGCGACCTTCGCGTAGCGGAAGCTGAGCGGCATGGCCGCACGCACCGGGTGCCGCGCCGCCTCGGCGCGCAGGTGGCCGATGAACTCCTCGCCGAGCTTGGGCGCCGTTCCGCCGAGCACGACGTTCGGCACATCCAGTGCGGCCCCGACGAGCAGCAGCGACCGGGCGAGCACGCGCGCGCCGAATGCGATCCGCTCCCGCGACTCCGGCGTCGCCGCGAGTCCAGCGACATCCACGGATTCCAGGTCGGTTCCGTGCGGGAGGCCGAGCAGGGCGGTGACGGAGACGACCTCTTCGAGGCAGCCGCGGTTGCCGCACGGGCAGAGTGGCGCATCCTGGCCGAACAGCACGGGCACGTGGCCGATCTCGCCTGCACGGTGGGCGGCGCCGGCGAGCACGCTGCCGTCGACGATGAACGCGGCCCCGACGCCGGTGCTCAGCGACACGACCATCTGGTTGGCGCCGAACTGGTCGGAGCTCGAATAGTCGGCGAGGGCTTCCGCGTCGGCATCGTTGACCAGGTGCACGGGGGCGTCGACGATGCCCAGGAGCGCGGCGCCGAGGTCGACGTCCGTCCAGCCGAGCTGCACGGACTCCCGGATGAGCGGGCCGTCCGCGATGCCGGGCACCTGCACGCCGACGGCGACGATGGCGGCGGTGGTGGATGCGGCGAGCCTGCGCACGACGGACTGAACGTCCTCGATCGCGCCCGGCGCAGACGGGCGCTGCGACACGGTGGTCAGCTCGGCCCCGAGCAGGTTGACGACCGCGCCGCGCACGAGACCCGGCTGCACGATCACCGACAGCAGAACGTGCCGTTCCTGATCGACCTGCAGGGTCGTGGCACGCTTGCCGCCCGTGCTCTCCGCACGCTGCCCTTCGAGGACGAGGCCGTCGGAGATCAGCCCGGAGAGCAGGGACGACACGGTGGCCGACGTGAGACCGGTGCGCCGGGCGATCCCGGCGCGCGTCGCCGTGCCCCCACCGGAGAGGACGAGCTGCAGGGCGCTCCGGACGTTGCGCTCACGGATGGCGGCCTGCGTCGCCGTGCTGTGATCGTCTGCCACTGTCTTCCGCTCCTCGGTGCGCATTGCTCCCCGCTGTCGACCATAGCGAATCGGGCTCGCCCGGGATGCTGCACGGACTGGCGGGTCGCCGGGGGTGGGCGGATGATGTGGAGATGGGTTACGGACTGATGCTGGTGGATGTGCAGCGCAACATGCTCGACGGCGAGACGGCGATCGAGGGTGCTGCGGCGTTCCGCGAGGCGATGTCCGGGCTGCTCGAACGGGCGAGGGAGGCGCGCATCCCGATCGTGCACGTGCAGAACGACGGACGGCCGGGAGACCCGGACGAGCCGGGGACGCCGGGCTGGGAGTTCGTCTTCCGTCCGCTGCCGGGGGAGCCGGTGGTGCGCAAGGACGTGGCCAACACGTTCGAGTCGAACCCCGCGCTCGCCGACGTGCTGCACGCGATGGGCGTCTCCACCCTGATCGTGGCCGGGCTGCAGAGCGAGTACTGCATCCGGTCGACGGCGCTCGGCGCCCTGGAACGCGGCTTCGAGGTGATCCTGCCCGCCGACGGGCACGCCACATACGACGACGGCGAACCGGCGGAGGACATTCGTGAGCGGATCGAGATCGAGCTGACGGCCGAAGGCGTCACCATCGTGGATCTGGTGGAGGTGCGGTTCGACTGAGTCGGGTCTGTTGGGCTACGCGGCGTAAGCGTTCGCGAGACCTCACCACCCGCCTCCGCCGCCTCCACCCCCGCCGCCCCCGGAGAAGCCGCCGCCACCGGCGCCGCCGGTGAAGCTGCTGCCGCCCGAGCCGGAGTATGACGAGACGGGCGGCGTCGTCGCGAACGGGGTGCCGTGGTACAGCGTGGAGAAGGCGGCGACCTGCAAGGGGAGGAGCGCCGGGTTGGCCGAGCCGGGCATCCACTCGGGTTGGGTGGCGGTGACCTCGTAGGAGTGGGCGAGTTCGCGCATCCACTCCTTCTCGACGCCCCACACGATCGCGTACGGCAGGAGCTTCTCGTTGAGTTTGACCACGGCCGTGCCGTCGCGCGCGTCCACGCGCTCCGCGCCTTCCGGGCTCTGCAGCACGCGGAAGCGGTCGGCCTCGGCGAGAGCGAGATAGTCGCGGAGGCCGAGGAGGTAGTCCCGGAGCTCGACGCCCTTCTCGGTCAGGAGGTTCGGCACGGCGCTCAGCGGGAAGACGGCGATCGTTGCGGCTATCACGCCGGCGAACCCCCAGCCCAGGATGGCCGTCGTCGCGTTCTGGGTGGTCGACCAGGCGAACACGACGATCCAGGCGATGAGGATCAGCACGATGCCCAGCCGGAACAGGAGCGGGAGGCGGCTCTTCGGGCGGGCACGCAGGCCGCGTTGGGCCACCACGGTGTTCAGTGCGCCGCCGAGTCCGGCCAGGCGGTCGCCGAGAACCTGGTTCTGCGGGTCGAGCACTTCCTCGTGGCCGGGTTCCGCCGCACCGAAAACCCTGGTCAGGATGTCGCGCTCCGCGTCGTCTCGCACGGTCGCGGGGTCGGCGAGGAGGCGCAGGCCGAACGGCCGGGACTGGGGGGCGTCCGAATGGTCGATGATCGCGGCGACCCGGTTGACGGCGAAGCCGACGAGCTGGGCGGGCAGCGCGCGGTCCTCCCGCTTCAGGAGCGTGGCGGCCAGGGCGGGGAACACGCCGGGCGGCGGGGTGTACTGCGGCACGATGATGCCGCGCCCGCGCGGCGTCCGCCAGAGGACAGAACGCGCGACCACGGCGCCCGCGACGATCAGCGCGGCGATGGCCAGCAGGATCCAGGGCAGCACGGCGAAGGGGAAGGCGTCCCTGACGTCCGGCGGGGGAGCGAACGTGCCCGGGCGGAAGCCGACGGCGATGGTGACGTTCTGCCGGGGCGGCACCGTCGCCTGGCTCACGGAGATCACCGTCCCGTCCGGTGCGGGAGTCGACGAGATGGTGCACGGCGTCGTGCTGCCCTGCTCGCCGACGTAGCAGGACTGCTGACCGGTCAGCGCGCCGGTCAGCGCGCTGTCGAGATGGAGACGTGCGCTGACTTTGCCGAACGGTTGATCCCATCCGGTGCCGTTGACGTCCCAGTAGAACTCGTCGTCGTGCGTGTCGGCGAACGGCCGGACCACGAAGCGCTGGGTGTAGGTGATCACGTAGGTCTGGCGTCCGTGCACGTATGCGTCGGCGGAGCCGATCGTGAGCCGGGCGAAGCCGTCCTGATCGTCCCTGGTGAAGGGGATGGCTGCGCCGTTCGCGTCGGTGACCGAGCGGACGTCGAGCCGGAGATCGGTGTGCTGATTCGACAGCGGGATGGCGCGGACGATGCCGTGGTTCTGGTCGAACGACGGGAACTCGGCCACCAGCGTCTCGACGGTCGTGAGCGCCGAGTCCTTGTTCGCGTCGCGCGTGAGCGTGTAATCGGCGTCGAAGGAATCGAAGGTGAAGTCGCCGGCGTCGGCGCGGACGGGTCCGGCGGGCTGGACGGGTCCGGCGGGCTGGGCGGGACCGGCGGCGACGGCAGCCGTCGCGGGCCCGGCGCCGATCAGGCCGAGCGCGACGACGGCGGCGACGATGACGGCGCGAATTCCAGGCAACCAAGACACGAGAATGAGGCTACCCGAGGGTGCTGACCGGTCGGGACGCAAAGAACAAGGCCCGGATTTCCGTGGAAATCCGGGCCTTTCTGGTTGCGGGGGCAGGATTTGAACCTACGACCTCTGGGTTATGAGCCCAGCGAGCTACCGAGCTGCTCCACCCCGCGTCACAAGAATTTACTTTAGCACCGGCCGGCGACGAAGGGAAAATCGGGGTCGCATCCCGGGCGTGCCGCGTCGTCGGCGGCGGTCGCCGGTAGACCGATCTGTCGATGCCGTGTTTCGGGGCCGGACCCTGGGCGGCCCCGCCGGTAGAGTCGACGCAGGGAGGGCGCCCATGCCGAGTTCGCTTCAGAAGTACCGGGTCTGCGTGATCGAAGACGATCCGGATGTCGCCTTCTACATGAAGACCGTGCTGGAGAAGCGCGCGGATGCGTCGGTCATCGCGATCACCGATCCGTCGAAGGCGCTGGCCGCCATCGCCGACTTCGAGCCGGACCTCGTGCTCACCGACATCGAGATGCCCGGCATCTCCGGCCTCGACCTGCTCAAGGAGCTGCGCAACCAGTATCCCGGGATGCCCGTCGTCGTGATGACGGCGCACGTCTCGGTCGACTACGCCGTGTCCGCGCTGCGGGCGCAGGCGGACGAGTTCCTGACCAAGCCGGTCTCCTCCGCCGACCTGGTGTCCATCGTGACGCGGCTCGCCGAGCAGGGGCGCACCAAGAAGGCCGCACAGCGTCCGCAGGTGGTGCTGGCAATCGGCGCGCATCCCGACGATGTCGAGATCGGCGTCGGCGGCATCCTCTCCGCCCACCGGGATGCCGGCAACACCGTGGTCATCCTCACCATGTCGAGAGGTGCCAGGGGAGGGGATGCGGACGACAGGCAGCACGAGTCGCTCGCCTCCGCCGAACTGCTCGGCGCCCGCCTGTTCATGGAGGACCTGGAGGACACGCAGATCTCCGCGGCCGACCCGACCGTCGGCATCATCGAGCGCGTCGTCGCCGAGGTGCAGCCGGACATCGTCTACACGCACTCCGCGCACGACCGCCATCAGGACCACCGCGCCGTGCACTCCGCGACCCTGGTGGCCACGCGGTCGGTGCGCACGGTCTGCTGCTATCAGAGCCCGTCGGCGACGATCGACTACCGGCCGACCCGGTTCGTGCCGATAGATGGTTTCACAGACGCGAAACTGCGCCTGATCGACTGCTTCCGGTCGCAGACCGAGCTCCGCTCCTACCTCGAACCCGATTTCGTGCTCGCCACGGCGCGCTACTGGTCGCGGTTCGGCGGAGGGCAGAGCTGCGAGCCGCTCGAAGTGATCAAAGACACCGCCGACATCTCGGTGCCCGCATCGTCCCTGACGACGGACGCCAGGACGAGAGCGAAAGAAATGGATAGAGGAACAGAGAAGTGACCCGTGTTCTCGTGACAGGCGCAGGCGGCCCAGCCGGTGTCGCCGTCATCCGCTCCCTGCTGGCCCGCGACGACGTGCAGGTGCTCGCCGCCGACATGGACGGCTGGGCGAGCGGCCTCTACCTCGTCGACGCCGCCGACCGGCGCATCGTGCCGGCCGGGAAGTCCGCAGGATTCGTCGACGAACTGATCAGGTTGTGCGAGGCGGACGGCATCGACGTCCTGTTCTCGACGGTCGACGTCGAGCTGCCCGGCCTCGCAGCCCGGCGCGACGACCTGCTCGCCGTCGGAACGGCGCTCGCCGCCCCCAGCATCGAGACGCTGACTGTCTGCCTCGACAAGTACCTCCTCGCCGAGCGCTGCGCCGGGTCGCTCGCCGTTCCGGAGACGCGGCTGCTGAACGCGGACGGCGTCGCGCACGACTGGACCTTCCCCGTCATCATCAAGCCGCGCAGCGGGGCGGGCTCCCGCGGCGTCCGCCTCATCCCCGATCGCGAGACGCTCGAGTCGCTCGGCACGGACGAGAGCATCCTGATCCAGGAGAACCTGCCCGGCGACGAGTTCTCCGTCGACGTGCTCGCTGCACTCGACGGCAGCGTGATCGCCGCCGTTCCGCGCTCGCGCGAACGTGTCGACTCCGGGGTGTCCATCGCGGGTCGCACCGTGAAGCGCGACGAGCTCTCCCGCACGGCGGCCGACGTGGCACGCGCGATCGGGCTCACTGGAGTGGCGAATGTGCAGCTGCGGTACAGCACGGCGGGCATCCCGGCCCTGCTGGAGGTGAACCCGCGCTTCCCCGGCGCGATGCCGCTCACCATCGCTGCCGGTGTCGACATGCCGTCGCTGCTGCTCGACCTGGTCACCGGTGTCGGCGCACCCGCAACGGTCGACTTCGTCGAGCTGGCGAACGTGCGCTTCCTCGAAGACGTGTTCCTCGACCCGTCCGACGTCCTCGTGTCCGAGAACGCCGCCCACGCGGAAGGCCCGGGCGAGGAGTGACGACGGCCCCGCGCGAGCTGCTGCTCGGCGACTACCACGTCCACTCCACCTTCTCCGACGACGCGGTCAGCACTCTCGCGGAGAACCTCGCCGCCGCGGAGGCCGCCGGTCTCCGCGAGCTGCGGCTGATCGACCACGTGCGGGCGTCGACCACCTGGGTGCCCGAGTTCGTCCGCGCCGTCGCGGCCGAGCGCATCCCGAGCGGTCTCACGGTGTTCACGGGGGTGGAGACGAAGCTGCTGGATGCGTCCGGTGCCGTCGACACGCCGCCCGGCCTGATCGTCGGAGGCGACGGCGGGGTCGACGCCATCGTGATCGGCGACCACCAGTTCCCCGGCACGGACGGCCCGTGGTCGCCGCGCGAGACGACAGAGCGCCTGGCGGCGGGACTCTCGGCGGACGACGCACTGGATCAGCTGGTCACAGCGAGCATCCTGGCCATGCAGCGCACGCCGAACGCGCAGCTGGCGCACTGGTTCTCGATCCTGCCCAAGGTGGGCCTGTCGGAGGACCAGCTGGGCGCCGACCGGCTCTCCGCCTGGGCGGAGTCGGCGGCACGCACGGGCACGATCGTCGAGGTCAACGAGAAGTGGGCGTGTCCCGGTCCGGAGGCCGTCGCGGCCCTGATCGCGGCCGGTGCACGCATCGTCGCGTCGACGGACAGCCACGACGCGGCGGACGTCGGCCGCTACGAACGTGTGGCGCACATCCTGGACGACGCCTATCGTCGTTCCCAGGACGACGTCGAACGAGAACGAGCACGAGCACGAGCAGCCAGGGAGGAGGACCGATGAGTCCCATCCAGATCGACAGTGAGACGTACGACGAGATCCAGCGCGAGATCGACGCGAACAAGCGCTGGGAGTTCCGTCTGCTGCCGTACGCGGGGATCGCGCTGGTCGTGCTGGCCGCGATCGTCGTGGTGCGCACGGTGTTCCTCACGTGAGCAGCGCAGGCGTTCCGAGGGTCGTCATCGCCGATGACGACGACGACATCCGTGGGCTGATGCAGATCGCCGCGCGCCGCGCGGGCGTCGAGGTGGTCGCGGCCGTCGACAACGGTCCGGCGGCGCTCGACGCCGTGCGGGCGGGCGGGATCGACCTCGTGGTCCTCGACATCTCGATGCCGGGGATGAACGGGGTGGAGGTGGCTGAGGCGGTCAGGGCCGATCCGGTCGCCAGCGCGACGCTCATCCTGATGGTCTCCGCGTCCGTGCAACTGCTCACCGACCACGGCGTCGTCGCCGAACGATCGGACAGCTTCATCATCAAGCCGTTCAGCCCCAAGGTCCTCACCGCGCGGATCCGGCAGATGCTCGGGATGGAGGCGACGGTATGACCCTCGATCGCTGGCTCGGCAGGATCTCGCTCGACTCTCCCACCCCGTTCGTCAAGCAGCTTCCGACGATCATCGGCTTCCTGATCGCCATCGGCGTCATCCTGCTCCCTGTGAGCCCGTGGCCGACGGAGCCGCTCTACTTCACGATCGGAGTCGTGCTCGCCGCCCTGGCGAGCATTCTGTCGTTCGCCCTTCCGTGGAAGAAGATCCGCACGGAGTGGTCGATCCTCATCCCGGTGGTGTCGCTGATCGCGGTCGGCCTGTTCCGTCTGGGGACAGGCGGGTCGACCTCGCCGTACGGGGCGCTGATCCTGCTGCCGTTCGTGTGGATCGCGACGGAGGAGGGCAGGATCAACGCCGTGATCGCGGCGCTCGGCACGTTCCTCGTGCTCCTCGCCCCGCTCATCTCGACCTCGGTGCCCAGCACGGTCGGCGACCTGGTGCGCGCGTTCTTCTCCCCGCTCATCTACATGATCGTCGCCGTCGTGATCAACGAGATCGCGCACAGGGTGAGGGTGCAACTCGCCGCAGCGAACGAGGCGGCGAAGCTCCGCAAGGAACTGCTCGAGCAGGCCGTGCACGCGCAGGACGAGCTGGTGCTCAACGAGGCTCGCCTCAAGACGGCCAACCGGCTCATCCAGAGCATCTGGAACGCCGTGACGGAGCAGTCCGTGATCGGCACGGACCTCGACGGGCTGATCGACGTCTGGAACCCCGGCGCGGAGAAGATGCTCGGGTTGACCGAGAAGCAGGCGCTCGACGGCCGGCGCCACATCATCGACTTCCACCTGGCCTCCGAGCTGGAGGAGCGCCTGCGCGCGATGGACGCGCGCGTGCAGACCGTGTCCAGCGCAGAGGACTTCTCCGCCCTGGTGGATGCTGTCCGCTCCGGCTACGCGGACGTGCGCGACTGGACCTATGTGCGCCCGGACGGCAAGCAGGTGCCCGTGCAGGTGGCCGCGACCCCGCGCCTGGACGAGAACGGCCACAGGGTCGGCTTCATCTTCGTGGCGACGGACATGACCCAGGCCCGCGAGTTCGCGCGGCTCAAGGACGAGTTCGTCGGCCTCATCTCGCACGAGCTGCGCACGCCGCTCAGCTCGATCCTCGGCTATCTGGAACTGATGCGCGACGACGAGGACGACCCGCTCTCGCAGGAGCAGCTGCAGTACCTCGGCGTCGCGGAGCGCAACGCGCACCGCCTGCTGCGGCTGGTCGGCGACCTGCTGTTCACGGCGCAGGTGGAGTCCGGCCGGTTCCCGCTGGAGCACAAGGACGTCGACCTCGGCCCGCTGATCGCGGCCTCCGTCGAGTCGGCCGGCCCCGTGGCGGCCAACGCCGGGATCGCCCTGGCCGCCGAGTTCCCGGATGAGCCGGTGACGATGTTCGGCGACCCTGTGCGCATCGGCCAGTCCGTCGACAACCTCGTCTCCAACGCCATCAAGTTCACCCCGTCCGGCGGCACGGTCACCGTGACGCTGTCCAGGGACGGAGGGGACGCGGTGATCGCGGTCAGCGACACCGGCATCGGGATCCCGGCCGTCGAGCTCGGGCAGCTGTCCAACCGGTTCTTCCGCGCATCCACCGCCACCCGCAACGCCGTGCCGGGCGTCGGACTGGGGTTGACGATCACGAAGGCCATCGTCACCGCCCACGGCGGAAGCATCGACATCGCCAGCGAGGAGGGCGTCGGCACCACCATCAGCCTGCGCCTGCCACTCGAGGTCACGACGGATGCGGTGGTCGAGGGAGGCCGATGATGCACGAGGCTCAGACGGTCACGGTCGCCGTGGTGCAGTTCACGCCCACCGACGACAGGGTGCACAACCGGGATGCGGTCGCCGCGTTCGTCGCGGTCGCGGCGGGCCGGGGGGCGCGGCTGGTGGTGTTCCCGGAGTACTCGTCGTACTTCGAGCATCCACTGGGCTCCGGCTTCGCACGCAACGCCGAGCCGCTCGACGGCGCGTTCGTCGGGGCGCTGGTCGAGGCCGCGCGTGAGCACCAGGTGTTCGTGGTCGCCGGGCTGGTGGAGAGCACGGAGGACAAGCACCGGTTCTCCAACACGCTCGTCGCCGTCTCCCCGGACGGCGACGTGGTCGCCACCTACCGCAAGCAGCACCTCTACGACGCGTTCGGCGCGAGCGAGTCGGAGTGGGTGGTCCCCGGAGCGCTCGACGCACCGCAGACGTTCGACGCCGACGGGATCACTGTCGGGATGCAGACCTGTTACGACCTGCGCTTCCCCGAAGTCACCAGGCGCCTGGCCGACACGGGGGCCCAGCTGGTGCTCGTGCCGGCCGAGTGGGTGCGGGGGCCGCTGAAGGAGCAGCACTGGCGCACGCTGATTGCCGCGCGCGCCATCGAGAACACGCTGTACGTCGCAGCGGCCGACCACGCGCCGCCGATCGGCGTCGGGTCGAGCACCGTCGTGGACCCGATGGGCGTCGCGCTCGCGACGATCGGGGAGACCACCGGAGTGGCCGTCGCCGAGGTCGACGCCGAACGCGTGCGCTCCGTCCGGGAGCTCAATCCGGCCCTCGCGCTCCGCCGCTACCGGGTGGAGCCGATCGACTGAGGCGCGCCGCAGCGCACGCCCGTCCGGTCAGTGTCGCAGCCCGGTCAGCGTCGCAGCCTGGTCAGCGTCGCAGCCCGGCGAGCTGGGCGGCCGCCCGCTCGAGCACCTCGGTGCGCTTGCAGAACGCGAACCGGACGAGGGATGCGGTCCGCGCCCGGTACTCGTCCGTGCAGAACGCGGACAGCGGCACGGCCACCACCCCGGCGAGGTGCGGCAGTTCGCGGCAGAACCGCACGGCGTCGTCGAAGCCGAGCGGGGCGGCGTCCGCCACCACGAAATACGTTCCGTCGGAGTTCGCGACACCGAAGCCGGCCTCGCGCAGGCCGGCCGACAGCAGGTCCTTCTTGCTCCGGAGGGTCTCTGCGATGCCGGTGAAGTAGTCGTCGCCCAGCCGGAGCCCGGCCGCGATGGCCGGCTGGAAGGGTGCGCCGTTCACGTAGGTGAGGAACTGCTTCACGGCGAGGATCGCGGTGACGAGCTCGGCCGGGGCGGTGAGCCAGCCGATCTTCCAGCCCGTGGTGTTGAACGTCTTCCCTCCCGACGAGATCGTCACCGTGCGCTCTCGTGCACCCGGCAGCGTGGCGATGGGGACGTGGGGGAGACCGAAGGTGAGGTGCTCGTACACCTCGTCGGTGACAATGATGGCGTCGTGCTCGTGCGCCAGCTCGACGATCGTGCGCAGCACCTCGGCGCCGAGCACGGTGCCCGTCGGGTTGTGCGGCGTGTTCACGAGGATGATCCTGGTGCGGTCGGTGACCGCATCCCGCAGCTCGTCGAGGTCGGGCTGGAAGTCGGGCAGCCGCAGCGGCACCGTGCGGTGCCTGCCGTCCGCGAGGCCGATGAGGCCGCCGTATGCGTCGTAGAACGGCTCGAAGGTGACGACCTCGTCGCCCGGCTGCAGGAGGGCGAGCAGGGTGGCGGCGATGGCCTCCGTCGCCCCAGCTGTCACGAGCACCTCGCGGTCCGGGTCGACGGTGAGGCCGTAGAAGCGCTGCTGGTGCTCGGCGATGGCGAGCCGCAGCTCGGGGATGCCGATGCCCGGCGGGTACTGGTTCCTGCCGTCCCGGATGGCGGAGACGGCCACGTCGAGGACCTCGGCGGGCCCGTCCTCGTCCGGGAAGCCCTGGCCGAGGTTGATCGCGCCGGTGCGCACGGCGAGCGCGCTCATCTCGGCGAACACCGTCGAGGCGATCGTCCCGTCCGCCCCGAGCAGCCCGGCGCCGCTCGCCGCCCGTCTCCACGCGCCTGGCACCGTCATGGTCACGTCCTCTCGCCGTCCTGCCTCCCAACCTACGGGGTGTCGGTCACCGGATGCATTCGGTACGTTGTGCAGAGTCATTGACAGGCAGTAGCTCGTCCACAGGGGCCGCAAATAGAACACCCAGGTTCGCATCCCAAGCTGTCAGTGCTTGGAAGGAGCAACACCATGACTGACACCCCGATCACTCCGGAGCCCGCGAAGGCCCAGCACGACGCCGACACCGAGTCGGTCGTGGACGCTGCAGCCGAGACTCCCACCGCAGCAGAGAACCAGGCGCCGGCCGCGCCCGCCGAGTCGGCGGAGACCGCAGCACCGGCAGCCCCCGCGGCGCCCGCCGCCCCCGCCGCTGGCACGCCCGCTTGGGAGGCGCCCGCCGCCGCCGAGACGGCACCCGCAGCACCGGCCGCGCCCGCCGCTGAGCAGCCGACGGGTGCTCAGCCCACCGCGCAGCAGCCGACGGCTCCCGTCGCACCGGCGGCGCACACCACGCAGCCGACGCAGCCCGTCCCGCCGCAGCCGTACGGCCAGCAGCCGACCGCGCAGCAGCCGACGGCGCAGCAGCCCAACTACGGCAACGGCGCGTTCGGCCAGCCCGCATACCAGGGCGTGCCGCAGCAGCCGTACGCCCCGCACACCCAGCAGGGCCCGTACGCCACGGCCCCCGGCGTCGCGGCCGCAGACAAGCCGGCCAAGAAGCGCAACACCGGCATGATCATCGCCACCCTCGCGATCGGCGCCCTCATCGGCGGCGTCGCCGGAGCGGGAGCCGGTGTCGGCATCTACGCGGCCACCAGCTCCAACAACGCCACGATCAAGACCGTCTCGGGTCCGCAGAACATCACGGTCAACGACGCGAACAACGCCACGACGGTCACCGCCGTCGCCGCGAAGGCGTCCCCGAGCGTGGTCACCATCTCGGTGACCGGGTCGAGCGAGGGAGGCACGGGCTCCGGCATCGTCCTCACCTCCGACGGCTACGTCCTCACCAACACGCACGTCGTGACCCTCGACGGCCAGGCATCCAACGTGACCGTCAGCGTCCAGGACAACGACGGCAAGATCTACACGGCCAAGATCGTCGGCACGGACCCGACGACCGACCTCGCCGTGATCAAGCTGGACGGCGCATCCGGGATGACCCCGATGAAGTTCGCCGACTCCAGCAAGCTGAACGTCGGGGACACCGCCGTGGCCATCGGCGCGCCGCTCGGCCTGTCCGGCACCGTCACCGACGGCATCGTCAGCGCCCTCAACCGCAGCATCAGCATCGCGTCGTCCGCCGCCCCCAAGTCGGGAGACGACTCGTCCGGCGGCAGCGGGGGAGACAACAACGGCAACCCGTGGAACTTCGACTTCCCCGGCCAGGGCGGCTCCGGCCAGCAGCAGCAACAGCAGCAGCAGGCGACCGCGACCATCTCGCTGCCGGTCATCCAGACCGACGCCGCGATCAACCCCGGCAACTCGGGCGGTGCCCTGCTGAACAGCAAGGGCGAGCTGATCGGCGTCAACGTCGCCATCGCCAGCGCGAGCGGTTCGTCGTCGAGCGGCAGCCAGTCGGGCAGCATCGGCGTCGGCTTCGCCATCCCGGCGAACCTCGCGGAGCGCGTCTCGCAGGAGATCATCAAGAACGGCTCGGCGACGCACGGCCTGCTCGGCGCATCCGTCACCGACTCGTCCTCCGACGCCAAGGCGAAGAACGTCGGCGCCATCATCAAGGAGGTCACCTCCGGAGGAGCGGCAGCCTCTGCCGGGCTGAAGGCGGGCGACGAGGTCGTGAACTTCAACGGCCTGCCGATCACGAGCGCCACCGACCTCACCGCTCAGGTCCGCGCCCTCGCGGCCGGTGCCAAGGCGGACGTGACGTACATCCGCGACGGCCAGACCAAGACGACCACCGTCACGCTGGGTTCCCTCCCGGCGAGCTGATCGCCACCAGCGCCACCACGAGGCCGTCCCGCAGCAGCGGGGCGGCCTCGTGCCGTGCGGGGGTGCGGTTCCCAGGCGCGGCGATCCACGGCTGATAAGCTCGATTGACCCGAAAACGACGAATGGAACCGATGCCGGACAACACTGTGCACACCCTTCCCGGTGTCTCGTACGTGATGCCCGTTCTGAACGAAGTCACTCACGTGCGGGCGGCCGTCGACAGCCTCCTCGCGCAGGACTACGCAGGACCGTTCGAGGTGACCGTCGCCCTCGGCCCGAGCATGGACGGCACCACGGAGCTCGTCGAGGAGCTCGCAGCGATCGACAACCGCATCCACATCGTCGAGAACGTCGTCGGCTCCACGCCGGCCGGGCTCAACCTGGCCATCCGGCAGTCGCACTACCCGGTGGTCATCCGGGTGGATGCGCACTCGGTGCTTCCCCCCGACTACGCCCGCATCGCGGTCGAGACCATCCTGGAGACGGGCGCCGACAACGTCGGCGGGCTGATGGATGCGCAGGGCACCACCCCGTTCGAGCGCGCCGTCGCGCGCGCATACGGCAGCCGCATCGGCCTGGGCGGCACCAAGCTGCACGTCGGAGGCGAGGCAGGACCGGCGGAGACCGTCTACCTCGGCGTCTTCCAGCGCGACCGGCTGCTCGAAGTCGGCATGTTCGACGAAGACATCAAGCGCGGGCAGGACTGGGAGCTCAACCGCCGCCTGCGCTCCACCGGTGGGACGGTGTGGTTCACCCCGCGCCTCAAGGTCACATACCGTCCGCGCCCCAACCTGTACCGGCTGGCCCGTCAGTTCGTCTCCACCGGTGTGTGGCGCGGAGAGCTGGCGCGCCGCTTCCCCGCCGCGAACGGGCTGCGCTACTTCGCGCCGCCGCTGATGGTGGTCGCCGTGGCCATCGGGCTGCTCCTCGGCGTCGCCGGCATCGTGCAGGCCATCGTCGGGGCTGCACCGTGGCTGCTCATCGGTTTCGCGATCCCCGCGTTCTACGTGCTCATCGTGCTCGTCTCCGCGCTGGTCTGGGGACGCTCTCTGCTCGCAGGGCCGGACGGCGGCTTTCGTTCGTTCTTGTGGTTTCTCGTAGTCTTGCCGTGCATCCATTTCTGCTGGGGGAGCGGGTTCATCCTCGGATACCTGTCGCTCACCCGGAACATCACTGCCCACACGGGAAGGTAGCCATGTCAGCCCCAGGAGCCGGCGCGCACGGAGCGCGCCCGACCTCGATCGCCGAACTGCGCGCCGTCGCGCAGCCGCCCGAGGTGCGCGGCCGACGCAACGCCGAGCACTGGACGGCGTCGCTCTACCTGCGCAACCTGTCTCCCTACCTCACCTGGTTCCTGCTCAAGACCTCGATCTCGGCCAACGGCGTCACCGGGCTGATGATCCTCACCGGATGGGCGACGGCCGCGAGCCTGCTCATCCCCGGCATCGGCGGTGCGGCGCTCGCGCTCATCCTCGGTCAGCTGCAGATGCTCGTGGACTGCTGCGACGGCGAGGTGGCGCGCTGGCGCAACACGTCGTCTCCCGCGGGGATCTTCCTCGACAACGTCGGGCACTACTCCACGGAGACGCTGATCGCCATCGCGCTCGGCATCCGCGCCGCCGGATACCCGTTCGAAGCTCCGGCCGATTACCTGTGGACCAACCTGGGCACGCTCCTCGCCCTCATCATCGTGCTCAACAAGGCGCTCAACGACATGGTGCGCGTCGCCAGGGCGAACGCCGGGCTCGGCAAGCTGGCCGACACGCAGGCGGCGTATGCGCCCACCCACGGCGTGATCGCCCGTCTGCGCCGTGCCGCCCGCTTCGTCCCGTTCCACCGCCTGTACCACTCGGTGGAGCTGACGATCATGATCTTCGTGTTCTCGATCGTCGGGCTGTTCATCGGCGACCAGCTGGCGAACCGCATCCTGCTGTCGGTGCTGGTGCCGCTCGCGCTGCTGGCGCTGATCGGGCACTTCGTGGCCATCATGTCGTCGAAGCGCGTCCGTGGCTGACCGCCAGGTCGCCGTCGTCGTGCTCACCCAGGGCACGCGACCGGAGGAGCTGCGCCGCGGCGTCGACTCGGTGCTGGCGCAGACGGGGGTGACCACGGACATCGTCGTGGTCGGCAACGGCTGGGATCCTGCGACCTCAGACCCCGCGCTGCCGGAGGGTGTCCGCACCCTGCACCTGCCGGAGAACCTGGGCATCCCGGCCGGACGCAACGCCGGCGTGCCACTGGTGGCCGGCGACATCCTGCTTTTCCTGGACGACGACGCGTGCATCCCGTCGCCACAGTTCCTCAGCGACGCGATCGGCAAACTGGAGGCGGACCCGGGCATCGGGATGATCCAGCCGCGCATCGTCGACCCGTCCGGCACGATGTCGCCCCGGCGGTGGATCCCACGCATCCGCAAGGGCGATCCAGCGCGCCCGAGCAACGTCTTCTCGGTGTGCGAGGCGGTCATCGTGCTGCCGCGCAGCGTGTTCGACGCCGCGGGCGGCTGGGCGGCCCCGTTCTTCTACGCGCACGAGGGAATCGACCTGGCCTGGAAGGTCTGGGACCAGGGCCTGCGCACCTGGTACGCGGGCGACCTGATCGCCAACCACCCGGCGGTGTCGCCCACCAGGCACGCGTACTACTACCGGCTCAACGCCCGCAACCGGGTGTGGCTGGCGCGCCGCAACCTCCCCGCCGTGCTGGCGCCGCTCTACGTGGGTTCGTGGACGGGCATCCAGCTGCTCCGCTGGTTCAGGAAGCCGGCGGTGCTGAAGGCGTGGTTCGGCGGCTGGCGCGAAGGCTGGCGCACCGACCCCGGTGAGCGCCGCCCGCTCCGCTGGCGCACGGTCTGGCGGATGACGCTGGCCGGCCGCCCGCCGATCGTCTGAGCGCTGCCCCAGCGCTGCGCGCGCTCAGTCGCCTGCGCGCTCGCCTGGTGGCCCTGCCCCTGCTCAGTCGTCGGCGCGCTCGTCGAGGGCGAGCGGGTCGGTGTCCTGTCCCTGCCCTTGCCCCTGCTCCAGCTCGGCCGGGGCGTCGGTCGCTGTCCGGCGGCGGGGGACAGCGCCTCGCAGCACCTTCCCGGCGCGGACGGCCGCACCACCGGCGCTTGCGCCCATCCTGCGCACGCCGTCGGTCGTCGCGGCGAGGGAGCGCCCGGCGATGCCCGGCTTCTTCTCGCCGATCGCGACCGGCCGGATGACCGGGTCGGTCGCCGCCGGGAAGACTTCCGGCGCGCGGCCGAAGGCCAGGCGGGAGTTCTGCACGACGCGCCTGCCCAGGATGTTGTTCCCCGCGCCACCGATGACCGCACCGACGCCGAACGGGATGGCGCGGCCGATGATGCCCGCCCCTCCGCGGATCGCGAACTGCCGGATGAACGCGCTCTTCAGCCTGTCCACCAGCGGCCCGACCATCATCGTCGGCAGGCTGGACGTGACCATCTCGCCCCAGTACGCGCTGCGCCCGGCACCGGATCCTGCGACCTGCCCGGCGAGCTGGCGCACGAGGTCCGAGCCCTCCTTGCCGAGCATCATGGTGAGCACGAGGGCGCGGGCGCGTTCCGGGTCGTCCACGGCGATGCCGTGCAGCTCGCTGAGCGACTGCGCGTAGAGGGCGGTCGCTTCCAGGAAGGCGGCCGTCTCCAGCCCGGAGAGTGCGATGGTGACGCCGGTGCCGATCGCCGGGATGACGGCGGTGACACCGACCGCGGCTCCGCCGGTGGTCACGGCGGCCAGGTAGCGGCGTTCGAGGATGGCGGCGAGCTGCGCGGGGGTCGCATCCGGGTTCCTGCGCCGGATGCTCCGCAGGTGGGCCAGGACGGCCGGCCGGTGGATCGCGAGGAAACGGTCGAGCGTCGAGTTGAGCACGCGGGGCGTCTCGGCGCCGGACGGCGCGCCCCCGGTGACCGATACGAGCGGTTTCTGCTGTCTAGCCATCGCCTCCGAGTGTATGCGTACATTCTGCGAGGAACACGGGGGTTGACTCTCCCGTGTTCCTCGCATGGGCGTGCCGGACTCAGAGCGGCCGGCGCGTGCGCCCGTGCCGTGACCGGAGATAGTCGGACGCGGGGAGCACGCTGTAGACCTCCGGCAGATGCTCACCGGTCAGATCGGTCGTGAGGGCGCCGACGTCGACTCCGAGCACGCTCGCGATGCGCAGAATGGTCACGAGGCTCGGGTTGGCGACGCCGCGCTCGATCTTGCCGTAGTTGGTGACGTGCATCTGCGCGAGGTCGGCCACGTTCTCCTGGCTGAGACCGAGCTCGATGCGGACGCTGCGCACCCGACGGCCGAAGATCAGGGCGGCTGGGGACAGGGGTTCTGGGGACATAAACAATAAATACGGCGAGCGTGCGTCCGTGGCCAGAGCCGAAAGACCTCGGACTCTTTCACCGTGTGCGTAAAAGATGTAAAATACATGCGATGCCCGGCGCGCCTAGAAGCTGACGTTCCAGAGGTATTCCGTACCGTCCGGATGGAACCACCGGACGACGAGGATCGTGTCTCTGGCGACGTCGCGCCCGATCACCGTGGCGACCACCGACGCATCCGGGGCGATCGTGCTGGGCGAGCTCACGCGGAGCCGGGAGCGGCCGGAGATGCTGACGGTGACCCCGCTGAGCACATCCCGGCTGGTGTTCACCAGCCGGTAGAGCGGGGGAGCGCTGCGGTCGACCACCCACGGAACGGGGCGTGCGACGGCGTGCCCCGCTCCGGATGCCGGTGGCCGGCGCACCACGGGGGCGCGGAGCGCGGACGGGCGCCGGAGGGCGGAGGGACGACGGGTCTCGGAGGGACGGTGGGCTTCATGGGGACGGCGGATCATGGCTACAAACTAATGATGGCGTCTGACGCGGGAGCCGTCTGGTCGGGTGTTCGTGCCCTTTATGTGGACAACGTGTCGTAATTTAAATTGTGGAGGGATTGGCGGGGCTGTGGAAACCGCCGTTGACCGGGAGTTTCGATCAGCTCCCGTAGTCGCGGTTGTAGAGCTCGAGCACGTCGTCGATGGAGCCGTCGAGCACCAGGGAGCCCTTGTCGAGGTAGAGGCCGCGTTCGCAGAAGCGGCGCAGGTCCTTCTCGTTGTGCGAGACGAAGAAGAGCGTCCTGCCGCCCGCGAGCAGCTCCTCGATGCGCCGGTAGCACTTCTCTCGGAAGCCCCGGTCTCCGACGGCGAGCACCTCGTCCACCAGGATGATCGGCTCTTCGAGCTGCGAGATCACGGAGAAGGCGATGCGCACCTTCATGCCGCTCGACAGGTGCTTGTACGGGGTGTCCACGAAGTCGCGGATCTCCGCGAAGTCGATGATGCTGTCGAACCGCTCGTCGATCTGCGAGCGCGACATCCCGTGCAGCCCGGCGGTCAGGTAGACGTTGTCGCGCACCGTGAGATCGTCGACGAACCCGCCGGTGATCTCGATCAGCGGCGCGACGCCGTCCTCGACCCGCACGAAGCCCTCGTCGGGCAGCATGACGCCGGCCACCAGCTTCAGCAGCGTGGACTTGCCCTGGCCGTTGCGGCCGACGACGCCGATGGCCTCGCCCTCGCCCACACTGAAGCTGACATTGCGGAGCGCCCAGAAGTCGTCGGGGCGGGTGCGGCGCTGCCGCGAGCTGAACAGGTCTTTGAACGAACGCCGTCCTCCGCGGTTCCTGCGGAACCGCACGCCGAGGTCGGCCACGTCGATGATGGGTGCCGTCATCAGATCTCCTTCAGGACGGCGCGCTCGCTCCGCCGGAACACCAGGACGCCGACCACCAGCAAGATGAGCGACACCAGGGCGCTCATCAGCACGAGATACCAGTCCAGCTCCTTCGCGAAGAAGGTGGCCCTGTACAGGCTGAACAGACCGGTGAGCGGGTTGAACGCCGCCAGGTCTTTCAGGATGTGGATGTGTTCGAGGTCGCGTGCGCTGTAGATGATCGGGGACGCGTAGAAGAGGAAGCGCAGGAACAGCTTGATCGCGCGCTCCAGGTCGCGGAAGAACACCACGAGCGGCGCGACGATCAGCCCGACGCCCACGGTCAGGATGACCTGGATCAGCACGGCGAGCGGGAACAGCAGGATGTCGACGTTGATGGTCGCCCCTCCGATGATCGCGAAGAACGCGAGCACGGGGAGGGACAGCAGGAACTCGATGCCCTTGGAGGCGACGATCCTGTTCACCCAGATCGAGCGCGGGATCATGGTCGACCGGATCAGCTTCGACTCGCGGAGGAAGGCCCTGGTGCTGTCCGAGACCGCGCCGTTGAACCACATCCAGGGCAGGAGGGCGGCGAGCAGGAAGACGATGTACGGGTCTTCGCCGACGTTGCGGTGGAAGATCTGGGTGAAGACGAGCCAGTAGATGCCGCTCATCACCAGGGGGTCGAGGATCGACCACAGGTAGCCGAGCACGCTGGTCGAGTACCGGACCCGCAGGTCGCGCTTGGTCAGCAACCAGAGGGAGTGCCGATAGCGGGCGAACTTCGTTCGCTGCGCAGGGCGCACGGCAGTGAATGTACTGGTCACGGAACCCATCGTATTGATCGAAGCTGCGTGCTCGTCACGCAGCCCACATGACTATACGAAAATACAGCGACGACGCGTGAATTTCGTTTGCGCGGCGGACTACACGAAGAGGTTCGCGCGCTCCAGGTCTTCCTGGAAGTCGACCTCGACGGCGTACAGGTCGGAGATGTCGACAGGCTCGACGAGCATCCCGTCCTGCTCGATCGCGAGCTCGATGCCGCGCTCGAAGTAGTCCTGGTCGCCGACGCGCTGCAGCTGGCGCAGCAGGCCCGCCTTGTCTGCGCTGGAGATGTAGTTGATGCCGACGGCCTCGCCCAGACCGTTCTTGACGGTCTTCGACAGCTCCTGGATGTAGCCCTCTGCGCCGGTGGTGTACTTGACCTCCTCGTCGGCCACCGACGAGGTGTTGACGGTCACGAACGACTGGTCGCGGTTGACGGTGGCTGCTGCACGCACGAGGACGGCCGGGTCGAAGACCACGTCGCCGTTCATCCAGAGCACGCCGCCGTTGCCGGACGCCTGCAGGGCGCGCATGAGGCTCTTGGAGGTGTTGGTCTGGTCGTACTGCTCGTTGTAGACGAAGGAGGCGTCGGGGAAGGCCTCGATGATGTGCTCGAGCTTGTAGCCGACGACGATCGTGACCTTGGCGTCCTTGCCGAAGGCAGCGTGGATGTTGTCGAACTGCTGCTGCATGATGGTGCGGCCGTCGCTGAGCTCGGTGAGAGGCTTCGGAAGGCTTCGTCCGAGACGGCTGCCCATGCCGGCTGCCAGAATCACTACCTGGGTCGTCACAATTGTCTCCTTGGGTTCCGTGCGGACGGGTGATGGTGACCTTCTGGCCGCCACGTCACCGAAGTCTGGTTGAGGGTTCGCCCAGGGTTCAGCCGCACTTACGCGTATCGACACCCCTTCATGCCTCCGCCAGAATACCGGCGCACCCATTCGAGGGGCAGGGGTTGACGGATGTCGTTGTTGGGTCGTTATGTACCTCACAGGACTTTCCTAGGCTGCAGGACCGCTCCAGATGGCTGGGTGGGGCTCCGAAGACCCGGGCGTCTTGGTACGTTAGCTGCGTGAGTTCCGAGCAAGCGCCATCCGACAGCACCGAGCCGATCACGGCGCGTACGCCGGGGACGCCGAGACGGAAGACCACACAGAAGACATCGAGCGCTGGGGAGCGGACGGGGGACGAGATGGCCGCGAATGCAGGTGAGGGAGACGGTGTCTCCTCGCCGCCGACGAAGGCTGCGAAGCCCGCGGCGGTGAAACGCGCTCCGAGCGCGAAGACGGCGGCGGCAGCCGCTGGTTCGAGCACGCGCAGCGCGTCGCCGCGCGCACCGCGCACCACGAAGCCGCGTGCGACGAAGGCGACCCTGCCGGTCGAGACGACCGCGACGATCGAGGTCGCCGCGCCCGCCGAAGTGGATGCGCCTGCTGCGGTGGATGCGCCCGCCGAGGTTGCCGTGCCCTCCGCGCCCGCCGCATCCACTGCTGCCAGCACGCAGACGAAGGCGGCGCCCACCTCCACCGAGAGCGTGCTCAGCGTCACCGGGCTCTACAAGCGCTTCGGCGACACGGTCGCCGTCGACGGCGTGTCGCTCGACGTGAAGGAGGGCTCCTTCTACGGCATCGTCGGGCCGAACGGCGCGGGAAAGACCACGACGCTCTCCATGATCACCGGGCTGCTCCGGCCGGACGCCGGACGGGTGCTCGTGCACGGCATCGACGCCTGGACGGACCCCGTCCGCGCCAAGCGCGCGATCGGCGTCCTCCCCGACAAGCTGCGGCTGTTCGACCGGCTCACCGGCGCCCAGCTGCTCCACTACTCCGGCACGCTGCGCGGGCTGAGCGCCAAGACCGTGCGGTCGCGCTCCGCCGACCTCGCGACGGCGTTCGGCATCGAGGACGCCCTCGACCGCCTCGTCGCCGACTACTCGGCGGGCATGACCAAGAAGATCGCGCTGGCCGCTGCGATGATCCACTCGCCGCGCCTCCTCGTGCTCGACGAGCCGTTCGAGTCCGTCGACCCCGTGTCCGCGGCGAACGTCATCGAGATCCTGCAACGCTATGCGGCGGCGGGCGGCACGGTGGTGCTGTCCAGTCACGGCATGGACCTCATCCAGCGGGTGTGCGACAGCGTCGCGATCATCGTGCAGGGCAAGGTGCTCGCGGCCGGGACCATCGACGAGGTGCGCGGTGAGCAGACCCTCGAGGAGCGGTTCGTCGAGCTGGCAGGCGGACGCAAGGCAGCGGAGGGCATGGAGTGGTTGCACAGTTTCTCGGACTGAAGCTGCGCCTCATGGGCAACGCCTTCCGGCGGAGCCCGTGGCAAGTCGTCGGGCTCTCGGTGGGGCTGGTCTACGGTTTCTTCGTCACCTTCGTGGTGGTCGGCAGCCTCATCGCCGCGCGCTTCGTGCCAGACGTCTCCCAGGTGCACCACGTGCTCGTGGTCGTCGGCTCGATCGTCGTGGCCGGGTTCTTCCTGCTTCCGCTGGTGTTCGGGGTCGACGACACGCTCGACCCGCGCGCGTTCTCGCTGTTCGGCATCCCGAACCGGCAGCTGTCGACCGGACTGCTGCTCGCCGCGCTGATCGGCATCCCGTCCATCGTGCTGACCATCTGCGCCGTCGGCACGGTCGTCACTTGGTCGCGGGATCCCGGCACCACGCTGATCGCGATCGTGTCCGCCGCGCTGCTGGTGCTGACCTGCGTCCTGGCGAGCCGCGTCTCGACGTCGGTGGCGTCGTTCCTGCTCGCCACCCGCCGGTCGCGCGAGTTCGGCGGGGTCATCGGCATCCTGATTATCGTGCTGATCGCTCCCGTGATCATCCTGCTGATGACGATCGACTGGGGACGCGACGGCCTCGGCGTGCTGTCCGGGTTCGCGGCGTGGCTCGGCTGGACGCCGCTCGGCGCCGTGTGGTCCGTGCCGGGAGAGGCCGCGGAGGGCGCGTGGGGCATCGCCGTGCTCAAGCTCCTGATCGCTGCGGCGACGGTCGGCCTGCTCTGGCTCGCCTGGACGTCGCTGGTCGCGAAGATGCTCGTCACCCCGCAGCGCGAGGCGCACGCCAAGGCCTATCACGGTCTCGGCTGGTTCGGCCGGCTGAAGGGCGGCCCGACGGCCGCCATCGCCGCGCGCTCGATGACCTACTGGGGACGCGACCCCCGCTACTGGATCTCGTTGGTGATGATCCCCGTCGTGCCCATCTTCGTGATCGTCGCGCTCACCCTCGCCGGCATCCCGGGCCACTACGTGTCGCTCGTGCCGCTGCCGCTGGTGTGCCTGTTCCTCGGCTGGACCATCCACAACGATGTCGCGTACGACAGCACCGCCATCTGGTTGCACGTCGTCTCCGGCACCCGCGGCATCGCCGACAGGGTGGGCAGGATGTTCCCGCCGATCCTGTTCGGCATCCCGGTGGTCATCATCGGCTCGATCATCACGGCCGCGGTGTACGGCGACTGGGCCGTGCTGCCCGCTGTCGGCGCGCTGAGCGGCGCCATCCTGCTGATCGGGCTCGGGCTGTCCAGCCTGTTCTCCGCGCTCTTCCCGTATCCGGCCACCAAGCCGGGCGACAGTGCGTTCGCGCAGCCGCAGACCTCGGGCGCCTCTGCGGCGCTGGTGCAGGCGCTGAGCTTCTTCGCCATCCTGATCCTCGCGTCGCCGATCATCGTGTTCCTTGTGCTGGGCCTCACGCTCAGCCCGTTCTGGCTGGGCATCGCCCCTGTGGCGGCCATCGTGCTCGGCTTCGGCGTCCTCTTCGGCGGCCTCTACCTCGGTGCGAAGGCCTTCGACCACCGCGGCCCGGAGCTCATGGCGTTCGCCAACCGCAACGACTGACCCCGTCGTCGGGGCCTGGGGAACGTAGACTGGTGGGCATGTACGACGACAGCATTTCGGAACCCGGCGGCCTGCCGGACGGCGGAGGAACGGCGACGCTCGACCGCGAGCTCGAAGAGCTCCTGCAGAACGAGGCCATCGAACCCGGTGACCACGAGCGCTTCTCGCACTACGTCAAGAAGGAGCAGATCCTCGAGTCCGCCATGACGGGCAAGCCGGTCAAGGCGCTCTGCGGCAAGATGTGGACCCCGGGCCGCGACCCGCAGAAGTTCCCGGTGTGCCCCAGCTGCAAAGAGATCTACGAGAAGCTGCGCGACGAATAGCGCAAGCGCAGCCCGGGTGGATGCGGCGCAGCCGCTTCACACGTAGAGCGTCGGAAGCACGGGGTCGCCCCGCCCGACGCGGAACGCCTGGTCGGGAAGCTCCGCCATCGCGAGCGCCCTGTGCTCCCTGGCCGCGGCCGTCCCCGCTGCGCCCAGGTGCTCGCGGTGCACGACACCGTCGGTGATCAGCGGCACGAGCAGGTCGCGTCCGCGGTCTTCGACGGTCGCGCCCTTCTCGATCACGTGGATGGCCTCTGCCACCGCCACGCCGTTGTCGTCCAGCCGCCGCACCGGATGCTTGCGGCCGCCCACCGTGGCCTTGCCGTCGGACTTCTTGGCCACCGGGATCCACTCGCCTGTGCCGTCGTGCTCGCGGTGCGCGACCAGCTTGTAGACCATGCCGGACGCCGGATGTCCAGAGCCGGTGACCACGGAGGTGCCGACGCCGTACGAGTCGACGGGGGAGGCGGCGAGGGCGGCGATGGTGAACTCGTCGAGGTCGTTGGTGACCGTGATCTTCGTGTTCACGGCTCCGAGCCCGTCGAGCTGGTCGCGCACCCGGCGGACGAGGTTCGGCAGGTCGCCGGAGTCGAGGCGGACGGCGCCGAGCCCGGTGCCGGCGACGCGGACGGCGGTGTCGATCGCCTTCTCGACGTCGAACGTGTCGACCAGGAGCGTGGTGCCGGGGCCGAGCGCATCCACCTGGGCGCGGAAGGCGTCCTCCTCTCTGTCGTGCAGGAGGGTGAAGGCGTGCGCGGCGGTTCCCATCGTCGGCACGCCCCAGGCGCGGCCGGCCTCCAGGTTGGAGGTGGCGCTGAACCCGGCGATGAACGCGGCGCGCGCTGCGGCCACGGCTGCCCGCTCGTTGGCGCGCCGGGAGCCCATCTCGGCGACGGGGCGGCCGCCGGCGGCGGTGACCATCCTGGCGGCGGCACTCGCGACGGCGGAGTCGTAGTTGAAGACGCTGAGGAGGAGGGTCTCCAGGATCACCCCCTCGGCGAACGGCGCGTCGACGACGAGGAACGGCGAGCCGGGGAAGAACACCTCGCCCTCGCGGTAGCCGGAGATGGTGCCGCTGAACCGGTAGTCCGCGAGCCAGTCGATGGTCGCATCCCGCACGACGTTGTTACTGCGCAGGTAGTCGAGCTCTTCGTCTCCGAACCGGAACTGCTCGATCAGCTCGAGCAGCCGTCCCGTGCCGGCCAGGATGCCGTAGCGGCGCCCGGCGGGCAGGCGGCGGGTGAACGCCTCGAACACGCACTCCCTGTCGTGCGTGCCGCTGAGCAGCGCGGCGTCGAGCATGGTGAGTTCGTAGCGGTCGGTCAGCAACGCGGAGGAGGCCATCACGCGTTCAGCCTAGCGAAGGCCGCGTGCGGCCGGGCCGCAGCAGCGCTCTCGTTGTAGGCTGGCTTCTTGTGACCGATGCACCGATTGGGATTTTCGACTCGGGCGTCGGCGGGCTCACCGTCGCACGCGCCGTCCGCGATCAGCTCCCGAACGAGTCCATCCTCTACGTGGGCGACACGCTGCACTCCCCGTACGGGCCGAAGCCGATCGCCGACGTGCGCCGCTTCTCGCTGGACGTGCTCGACTTCCTGGTCGACCAGGGCGTGAAGATGCTCGTGATCGCCTGCAACACGGCGTCGTCCGCCATGCTCCGGGATGCGCGGGAGCGCTACTCCGTGCCGGTCATCGAGGTCATCCAGCCGGCCGTGCGCCGCGCGGTCGCCGCCACTCGCAGCAACAGGGTGGGTGTGATCGGCACCGTCGGCACCATCAACTCCCGCGCGTACGAGGACGCCTTCGCCGCCGCCCCGTCTCTCGAACTGTTCACCCAGGCCTGCCCGCGCTTCGTGGAGTTCGTCGAGGCCGGTGTCACCAGCGGAGACGAGGTGCTGCAGGTGACCGCCGAATACCTGCAGCCGCTGCGCGACGCCGACGTGGACACGCTCGTGCTCGGTTGCACGCACTACCCGTTCCTCAAGGGCGCCATCTCGTACGTGATGGGGGAGGGCGTCTCGCTCGTGTCGAGCGACACCGAGACGGCCAAGGACGTGTACCGCACCATCGTGGGCGGCGGGCTGGAACGCACGTCGCCGCTGCCTCCGACCATCCACTACGAGGCGACGGGGGCGGACACCGAGACGTTCCTGCGCCTCGCGCACCGGTTCATCGGTCCGCAGGTCGCCTCCGTCGACCTCGTGCAGACCGGCGTGATCGAGTTGCCGCGCCCGTGATCGACGCGCCGGCCGCAGCATCCAGAAACGCAGCACCCAAAAACGCTTCATCCAGCATCCCCGCATCCAGCATCACCGAGGAGAAACCGTGACCGACATCATCCGCGCCGACGGGCGCACCACCCACCAGCTGCGGCCGGTCACCATCGAGCGCGGCTGGAGCACGCAGGCCGAGGGCTCTGCGCTCATCTCGTTCGGCAACACCAAGGTGCTCTGCACCGCGTCGTTCACGAACGGCGTGCCGCGCTGGATGGCCGGCAAGGGCAAGGGCTGGGTGACCGCGGAGTACTCGATGCTGCCGCGCTCGACCAACAGCCGCATGGACCGCGAGTCGGTCAAGGGCAAGATCGGCGGCCGCACGCACGAGATCAGCAGGCTGATCGGCCGCAGCCTGCGCGCGGTGGTCGACATGAAGGCGCTCGGCGAGAACACCATCGTGCTCGACTGCGACGTGCTGCAGGCGGACGGCGGCACCCGCACCGCCGCGATCACCGGTGCTTACGTCGCCCTGGTCGACGCACTGGAGTGGGGTCGGGAGCACCGCTTCATCGGCCAGAAGGCCACCCCGCTGATCGACTCGGTCTCTGCGGTCTCGGTCGGCATCATCGACGGGGAGCCGATGCTCGACCTCGCATACGTCGAGGACGTGCGCGCCGAGACGGACATGAACGTCGTCGTCACCGGCCGCGGCCTCTTCGTCGAGGTGCAGGGCACGGCGGAAGGCGCGCCCTTCGACCGCCGCGAATTGGATGCGCTGCTCGACCTCGCCGTCGGCGGAGCGGCCGACCTCGCGCAGATCCAGACCGCAGCGCTGGCCGCGACGCCGGGCGGAGCGCAGGACTGATGGTCCGCGTCGTCCTCGCCACGCACAACCAGCACAAGGCTGCCGAGTTCCAGCAGATCCTCGGGGACGCGGTCCCCGGCCTCGAGATCGTGGCGTACGACGGCCCGGAGCCGGTCGAGGACGGCGTCACCTTCGAGCAGAACGCGCTGATCAAGGCGCGTGCGGCGACGGCGCACACCGGGCTGCCCGCCCTCGCGGACGACTCGGGCATCTGCGTGGATGCGATGGGCGGGGCACCGGGGATCTTCTCCGCCCGCTGGGCGGGTTCGCACGGCGACGCAGAGGCGAACCTGCGGCTGCTGCTCGACCAGCTCGCCGATCTGCCGATCGGCACGCGCGGCGCGCACTTCACGGCGACGCTCGCGCTGGTCACCCCGGACGGAGACGAGACGGTGGTGGAGGGCCAGTGGCCCGGCCGCATCGCTCGGACGGCACGCGGCACGAACGGCCACGGCTACGACCCGATCTTCGTGCCGGCCGGGCACGAGAGCACGGCCGCCGAGCTCGGGCCGGCGGTGAAGAACGCCGAGAGCCACCGCGCGCGGGCGTTCGCGGCGATGGTCCCCGCGCTGACCGCGCTGGTGGAGCGCTCGCGCTGAGCGCTCGGCAGGGGGCGCTCGGCAGTGAGAATGAGAACGGCACTCATTCCTATCTAGGCCGCTGATCTGGCGGGTCGCGCATCCACTGCATACCGTTGATGGTGATGAGTCACAACCACGGGCATTCCGCCAATCGCAACCGGCTCCTGATCGCCATCGGGATCGTCGCGACCGTTCTGGTCGTCGAGGTGGTCGGCGCGTGGCTGAGCGGCTCGCTGTCGCTGCTCGCGGACGCCGGGCACATGCTCAGCGACCTGACCGGGCTGATCGTGGCGCTGCTCGCGACCATCGTCGCCGCGCGCCCGGCCAGCGACCGGCAGACGTTCGGCTACCGCAGGGCTGAGGTGTTCGGCGCGCTCGTCAACGGGCTGATCCTCCTGGTGGTCGCCGTCGGTGTCACCATCGGAGCGATCGGCAGGCTGGTCGCGGGCGAGTCGGAGGTGCAGAGCATCCCGATGCTGATCGTCGCGGCCATCGGGCTGGTGGCGAACCTCGGCGCCCTGCTGCTGCTGCGCCCGGCCGCCGGACACTCGATCAACATGCGCGGCGCGTACCTGGAAGTGCTCGGCGACCTGATCGGGTCGGTGACGGTGATCGTCGCGGCCGTGGTCATCCTGGCCACCGGGTTCGTGCAGGCGGACGCCATCGCGTCGCTGCTGATCGCGGTGTTCATCGTGCCGCGCGCGTACCTGCTGCTGCGGGATGTGATGCGCGTGCTCAGCGAGGCGGCTCCCGCGGACACCGACGTGGCGGAGATCAGGGACCACATCCGGAAGACGCCGGGGGTGGTCGCGGTGCACGACGTGCACGTCTGGGCGATCACGTCGGGCGCCCCGGTGTTCACGGCGCACGTGGTGGTCGAGCCGTCAGTGTTCAGCTCCGGCAAGACGGGCGACCTGCTGGACGAACTCTCCGGATGCCTGTCGAAGCACTTCGACGTCGAGCACTCCACGTTCCAGCTGGAGCCGGCGGAGCACGCCGCCCACGAGGACGAGTTCCACGCCTGACGGCCGCAGCCGTGACGCTGCTCGGTCAGGCGGTCAGGCGTCGGGGTATCAGGCGTCCGGGTGTCAGGCGTCGGGGTATCAGGCGTCCGGCGTCGTCCGGGGCTCGGGCGCGCTGGTGGGCTCGCCGGCTTCGGCCGCCGCTGCCGCCTTCTTCTTCGCCTTGTGCAGCGACTGGAAGTAGTGGATGAGGGTGGGCACCAGCGTGATCAGCACGGCGCCGATCAGGATGATGTCGATGTAGCTGGAGACGAAGTTGGCGACGGGCGGGATGTAGCCGATGAGGAAGCCGAAGTAGGTGAGCCCTGCGCCCCAGATGAGCGCGCCGATGGCGTTGTAGAGCGAGTACTTCTTGTAGTTCATGTGGCCGACGCCGGCCGCGACGGGCGCGAAGGTGCGCACGATCGGCACGAAGCGGGCGACGATCACGGCGAGAGCGCCGAAGCGGTCGAAGAACGCGTTGGTGCGGCGCACGTTCTCCATGCTGAACAGCCCGCTCTCTTTGCGTTCGAAGACCCGTGGCCCGAACTTGTGGCCGATCAGATAGCCGACCTCGCCGCCGAGGAATGCCCCGAACGCGATCACCAGGCAGACCCACCAGATGTCGACGCCGAACACCAGCGAGGTGTGCGTGAGCAGTCCGGAGATGACGAGGAGCGTGTCACCCGGCAGAAGGAACCCGACGAGCAGGCCCGTCTCCGCGAACACGATCGCGCCGACGACGACGAGCGCCCACGGACCGGCGGCATCGATGATGGTGTGCGGGTCGAGCCACGGGATGAGTCCGGCGTGATGGATCAAGATTCTCCAGAGGGCGTTCGGTGCGGGATGCTGCCGAGTTTAGTGGCCGCCACCTGCGGAGACCATGCGAATGTGCACGCCGTGAGAAAAGATCATCCTGTGGTCTGACCCTGCGCCGTCCCTGTGTCGTCCCTGCGCCCGCTGGGAGACGTCCGGTGCTTGGTGCGGGAGAAGGGACTTGAACCCTCACGCTCGAAAGCACAGGAACCTAAATCCTGCGTGTCTGCCAATTTCACCACTCCCGCGGTGCGCTAGGCGCGGCTACGACAATAGCTCATGCACGCGCGGGGCGACCTCGGTGCCGTAGAGCTCGATGGCCTTCATCAGGTGGTCGTGGCCGAGGGTGCCGTTGCTGATCTTGAGGTCGAAGCGCTCGATGCCGAGCCCGTTGGCGGTGTACGCGATCTTCTTCGCGACCGTCTCCGGCGAGCCGACGAACAGGGCGCCGTCCTCTCCCGCCTCGTGCTCGAACCGTGCACGCGTCGCGGGCGGCCAGCCGCGCTCGCGGCCGATCCTGTTGGTCATCGCCTCGTAGTGCGGCCAGAGCGTCTCCTTGGCCTCCTCGTCGGTGGCGGCGATGAAGCCGGGGGAGTGCACGCCGATCGGGAGGGTGGTGTCTCCGCCGAACTGTTCGAGCGCGTTGCGGTACAGTTCGGCCAGCGGCTTGAACCGCATCGGGCCTCCGCCGATGATCGCGAGCATCAGCGGCAGGCCGTAGTGGGCGGCGCGGACGACCGACTCCGGGCTTCCTCCCACGCCGATCCAGGTCTTCAGCAGGCCGTTCTCCAGGTGCGGATACACCGACTGGCCGTCGAGGGATGCGCGGAGAGCGCCCGTCCAGGTCACCGGCTCCTGCTTGCGCACCTCGGTGAACAGGTTCAGCTTCTCCTCGAACAGCTCCTCGTACTGGCCGAGGTCGTAGCCGAAGAGCGGGAACGACTCGATGAACGACCCTCTGCCGAGGATGACCTCCGCGCGGCCGCCGGAGACGCCGTCGAGCGTGGCGAAGCGCTGGAACACGCGCACGGGGTCGTCCGAACTGAGCACGGTGACCGCCGAACCCAGGTGGATGCGCTCGGTCTGCCCGGCGATGGCGGCCAGCACCACCTCGGGCGCCGACACGGCGAAGTCTTTGCGGTGGTGCTCCCCGACGCCGATGAAGTCGAGGCCGACCTGGTCGGCGAGCACGCCCTCCGCCACCACGTTGCGCAGCACCTGCGCCTGGGGGAGCGGCTGGCCGTCCGCGTCGTTGGTGACGTCGCCGAACGTGTCGATCCCGAGTTCGAGCTTCGTGCTCATACTGTCCTCATCCCGTGTCGCAGGTGTATGCGTTTGCATACACCCCAACGCTGTTGCACCGAGACTATTCCGTCGCGGGCGCGAAGGGGGAGGGAGCTATTCGCTCGGCCGGGCGCGGCGCGGGACGTAGCGGGGGATGTACCGGGCGAGCATCGCGGCGCCGACGAAGCCGAGCACCCCGATCGCGCCGCTGGCGAAGGCGAGGGAGACCACGGCCGTCAGCAGGGACACCAGCAGCGGGGCCGCCGCCTGGCCGGCGTCTCCCGCGAACCGCCACGCGCCGAGGAACGGGGCAGGCTGATCCTTCGGGGCGAGGTCGGCACCGAGCGTCATGATGATGCCGGAGCCGATGCCGTTGGCGACAGAGAGGAAGAGCGAGACGCCGATGTACCAGGCGACCCGCGCATCCAGGTCGTGGGTGAAGGCGAGCGTGAGGAAGCCGAGCGCCAGGCCGAGCATCGACGGCAGGGCGCTCCACATCCGGCCGAAGCGGTCCATGATCTGCCCGCTCGCGTAGAACAGGGCGAAGTCGACGGCACCGGCGATGCCGATGATGAGCGCCGTGTTCGCCTCGCTCAGGCCGATGCTGATGGCCCACAGGGGCATCAGCACGGTGCGGGCTGACCGGATGGCGCCGATCAGCGCGACGCCGGTGCCCATCCTGGCCAGCACGGCCCTGAACGACCAGATGGTGCGGAACAGGCCGTGCGTGCGCTCCTCCGCCTCCTCTTCCCCGGCGGTCAGCACCTCGCCGCCCTCGACCGCCGCGGCCGGGCTCGGCCCGAACATCTTCTCCGGGTCCGGCAGAACGATCAGCACGACCACCGAGCCGAGGCAGCTGACGATGAAGATCCAGAACACCGACTGCGTCGATCCGGTGACGCTGATCACGAGCGAGGCGATCAGCGGTCCGACGAACCAGCCGCAGCGGAAGATGCCGCCGAGCGTCGACAGCGCCCTGGCGCGGTAGCGCTGCGGCACGTACGAGGTCATGAACGCGTGGCGCGCGAGGGCGAACACCGCCGTCGCCAGGCCGACCACGAAGATCCCGACCATGAGCACCCAGTAGTTGGGAGCGACCAGGCAGACGCCGACGCCGAGGATCGCGACGACGGCGGCGTAGATCATCGAGGCGCGCTCGCCGATCCGCGACACCACCCAGCCGCTCGGGATGTCCCCGGCCAGCTCGCCGAGCATCACCATCGAGGAGATGAAGCCCGCGATGGCCAGGCTCGCACCGAGATTGCCCGCCGCGATGGGGATGATCGGGATGATCGCGCCCTCGCCGATGGAGAACAGCAGCGTGGGGAGGAAGGCGGCGAGCGCCACGGACCGGAAAGAGAAGGGTCGCTCGTCGGAAGTCATTTCTTTAACACACTACAACTGGATGTGCGGGGCCCCGGCGGCCGGACCTCCCCGGTAGGCTGGTCGGCGACATGATTGAAATCGATCTTTCCCAGCAGATCGCCGAACTGCGCTCGACGTTCGCCGACATCCGTTCCGTGGTGAACGTGGACGCTCTCACCGCCGAGATCGCCTCGCTCAGCGAGCAGGCGGGCGCCCCCGATCTCTGGGACGACACCGAGAACGCCCAGAAGATCACCAGCGCGCTCAGCCACCGGCAGTCCGAGCTCGCCCGCATCACCTCGATCGAGCGCAGGCTCGACGACCTCGAAGTGCTCGTGGAGATGGCCAACGACGGCGAGGGCGACGAAGCCACCGCCGCCGAGGCGCGCACCGAGCTCGAGTCGCTGCAGAAGAGCCTCGGCGACCTCGAGGTGCAGACGCTCCTGAACGGCGAGTACGACCCGCGTCCCGCCGTCGTCACGATCCGCGCGGGCGCCGGTGGTGTGGACGCCGCCGACTTCGCCGAGATGCTGCTGCGCATGTACCTGCGCTGGGCCGAGCAGCACAAGTACCCCGTGCAGGTCATGGACACCAGTTACGCGGAGGAGGCCGGCATCAAGTCGGCCACCTTCGAGGTGGACGCGCCGTACGCCTTCGGCACGCTGTCCGTCGAGGCGGGGACGCACCGCCTGGTCAGGATGAGTCCGTTCAACTCGGCGGGCAAGCGCCAGACCTCGTTCGCCGCGGTCGAGGTCATCCCGCTGATCGAGGAGACCGAGTCGATCGAGATCCCGGACAACGACATCCGGGTGGATGTGTTCCGGTCGTCCGGCCCGGGTGGCCAGTCGGTCAACACCACGGACTCCGCCGTCCGCATCACCCACCTCCCCACGGGAACGGTGGTCTCGATGCAGAACGAGAAGAGCCAGATCCAGAACCGCGCCGCCGCCATGCGCGTGCTGCAGAGCCGCCTGCTGCTGTTGCAGCGCGAGGCGGAGGCTGCGGCGAAGAAGGAACTCGCGGGCAACATCACCGCCAGCTGGGGCGACCAGATGCGCAGCTACGTGCTCGCGCCGTACCAGATGGTCAAAGACCTGCGCACCGACTACGAGGTCAACAACCCCGCCAACGTCTTCGACGGAGACCTCGACGGCTTCATCGCCGCCGGCATCCGGTGGCGTGCAGGCGCGAAGGCCGACGCGTGAGCGGCCAGCCGTCCGCGGTGATCGAGGTCGCCTCCGTCGTCGACGACGAGCTGGTGGATGCTGTCGTCACGCTGCTCCCGCAGCTCTCGTCCAGCGCGACCTTCGACAGGGCGCTGCTGGAGCGCGTCGTGGCGAGCGAGGCCGCGACCCTGTTCGTCGCCCGCCTCGACGGCGCGATCGTCGGCATGGCGACGCTGGTCGCGTACGCCATCCCGACCGGCCTCCGCGGTCACATCGACGACGTGGTCGTCGACGAGAGCACCCGCGGCCGCGGTGTCGCCAGGAGCCTGCTCGAGGCGATGATCGCCCGCTCGGCCGAACTCGGCATCCGCACCCTCGACCTCACCTCCCGCCCGTCCAGGGTGGCGGCGATCAGGCTCTACGAGTCCGTCGGGTTCGTGCGCAGGGACACCAACACGTTCCGATTCGCCGGATAGCTCGCTGACGGCTGCCGTTCGGGCCGCATCCAGGCTTGTCGCGCAATGGTGAGTCGCTACTGCGGATCGGCCCAGGGTTGCTTAGTCTCTAGAGGTCATGATCCGGTTCGAACACGTATCCAAGCAGTATTCGGGCACCTCGCGCCCGGCACTCAACGCCATCAACCTCGAAGTGCTGCGTGGGGAGTTCGTCTTCCTCGTCGGTGCATCCGGCTCGGGCAAGTCGAGCTGCCTGCGGCTCATCCTCAAAGAGGAGAAGCCCACCACGGGGAAGATCCATGTGCTCGGGCAGGACCTGGGCACGATCTCGTCGCGCAAGGTCCCGTACTTCCGCCGCAACATCGGCGTGGTGTTCCAGGACTTCCGCCTGCTGCCCAACAAGACGGTCTTCGAGAACGTCGCGTTCACGCTGCAGGTGATCGGCAAGTCGCGCGGCTTCATCCAGGAGGCCGTCCCCGACGTGCTGAAGATGGTCGGCCTCGACGGCAAGGCGCAGCGCCTCCCGCACGAGCTGTCCGGTGGTGAGCAGCAGCGCGTCGCCATCGCCCGCGCGGTGGTGAACAAGCCGCAGGTGCTCCTGGCCGACGAGCCGACGGGTAACCTCGACCCCGCCACCAGCGCCGGCATCATGGCCGTGCTCGACCGCATCAACGCGGGCGGCACCACGGTGCTCATGGCCACGCACGAGGCCGCGATCGTCGACCAGATGAAGCGTCGCGTGATCGAGCTCGTCAACGGGCAGATCATCCGCGACGAGCGTCACGGCGGCTACGGCGTCACCGCGGCGATCCCCACCATGCAGGCCGCGGAGCAGCTGCAGGATGCGCGCGCGGCGTCCGCGCCGGTGCAGCAGCAGCCGCAGCAGCCGGTGTACGCGCAGCAGCAGCAGCCGGCGTACGAGCCGCAGCACGAGATGGCCAGGCCGCACGTTCCCACGTCCGACCCCGCGGCGCCGGTCAGCGTTCCGGTACCGGTCCAGGCCGCACCGCAGCAGACGCAACCCGCCCCCGCCGAGCCGCAGCAGCCGGTGGCCGTCCCGCAGGCCGGTGTCGCGCATCCGGAGCCCGTGTCGGCGCAGCAGCAGCAGACGCCGTCTCAGCAGCAATACCCCGCGCCAGTGCAGTTCGCGACGGCCGCGACAACGCCGCCACCGCCGCCCCCGCCTCCCGCGGGTGATAAGGACCTCCCCGACCACCTCAACTTCACCGCGAACCTCGACCTCCGGGGCCTGCGGGATGACAGCGACTCCAACGGCGAGCAGAATGTGGGGCCGACCAAATGAGATTCGGCCTGATCTGGTCCGAGGCAGCGAACGGGCTGCGCCGCAACGTGTCGATGGTCGTCTCGGTCATCCTCGTCACCTTCATCTCGCTGACGTTCGTCGGCACGGCAGTGCTGCTGCAGATGCAGATCAACCAGATGAAGACCTACTGGTACGACCGCGCCCAGGTGGCCGTGTACATGTGCACGGAGACCGACAACTGTGTCGGAGGGGCGGCGAACGAGCAGACCATCGCCGCCGTGAAGAAGCAGCTCGAGTCTCCTGAGCTGTCCCCGTACATCCAGAAGTTCTACTTCCAGGATCAGAAGCAGGGCTACGAGCAGTTCAAGCAGCAGTTCAAGGGCAACCAGATCGCCGACTTCGTCACGCCGGAGATGATCCCGCAGACGTTCTGGGTCAACCTGAAGGACCCGAGCAACTCGGCCGTGCTGACCGAGACGCTGTCCGGTGCCGCCGGTGTGCAGAGCGTCGTCGACCAGCGCAGTTACCTTGACCAGATCTTCTCGATCCTCCGCGCGGCCAGTTTCACCGCCATCGGCATCGCAGCGCTGATGCTCGTGGCGGCGGCCTTGCTGATCGCCACGACCATCCGGCTGTCGGCGTTCTCGCGAAGACGGGAGCTGGGCATCATGCGGCTGGTGGGTGCGTCCAACCGGTTCATCCAGACGCCGTTCATCCTGGAGGGCGTGTTCGCCGCACTGATCGGCTCGATCCTGGCGGCGGGGGCGGTGTACGGGATCGTGCACTTCTTCGTGCGCGGGTTCCTGTCCGAACGCATCCAGTCGATCAACTTCGTCGGGGAGGGGGATGCGCTCGTCGTGGCGCCCCTGCTGCTCCTCGTGGGGGTGGTTCTGGCGGCGGCGTCGGCGAACTTCGCGATCAGTCGCTACCTGAAGGTCTAGTTCGCCATATACTGGATGGCTGCCTTGCGTACCGCGGGCGGCATCCGATCGAACGCGTCAGGAGTGAGCTGTGCCCAGGGAACGTGGCCAGAAGGTGGTGGCCACCAATCGCAAAGCCCGCCACGACTACACCATCGAAGACACCTATGAGGCCGGTCTGGTCTTGACGGGGACCGAGGTGAAGTCGTTGAGGGCCGGTCGCGCATCCCTCGTGGACGGATACGCGTTCGTCGACGGAGGCGAGGCGTGGCTCGACGCCGTGCACATCCCGGAGTACGCGGACGGCACCTGGAACAACCACGCCCCGCGCCGCAAGCGCAAGCTGCTGCTGCACAAGGCGCAGATCCTCAAGATCCACAACAAGGTGAAAGAGGGCGGGTACACGATCGTCCCGCTGCAGATCTACTTCAGCGACGGGCGCGCGAAGGTCGAGATCGCGGTGGCCAAGGGCAAGCGCGAGTACGACAAGCGCCAGGCGCTGCGCGAGCGGCAGGACAAGCGCGAGGCCGACAGGGCCATGTCGAGCAGGAAGCACCTGGGCGAGTAGCCGCGGCAGCGCCTCGGCGTGACGCACGCTGGGGGAGCGCGGGTGGCGCGTCGGGGGCGCGTGGCAGACTGAACGCATGAGTTCGATCGCACCGCGCATCCCCGTGAACGGCACGTACAACTTCCGCGATGTCGGCGGCTACCGGGCCGACGGCGGAACGATCCGATCGGGCAAGCTGTTCCGTTCGGACGGCCTGCACTCGCTGGGCGAGACGGGCAAGGACGCGCTGCGCGAGCTAGGCGTGCGGGTGATCATCGACCTGCGCGACGACTTCGAGGTGAAGACGCTGCCGGACGACCTCGACGGGCTGGACGTGGAGGTGCTGCACCTGCCGGTGTTCGAGGGTTCCGGCGCCTCCCAGGCCACGATCGGCGCGACCCTGGCCGACCTGTACGCGAAGATCGTGCTGCAGCACACGGATGTGGTGATCACCGCCTTGCGCGAGATCGCGGACACCGGGGACGAGGGCGTGGTGGTGCACTGCACGGCGGGCAAAGACCGCACGGGCATCGTGATCGCGCTCGCCCTGCTGGCGGCCGGCGTCGACAGGCAGACGGTGGTCGACGACTACGCGCGCACGCAGGCGAACCTCGCCGGCCCCTGGCTCGAAGGCATGCTGAAGCTGGTGCAGAGCCACGGCGTCGAGGTGACTCCCGATCTGCGCGTGATCATGGGAGGCAGCCCGCCGGAAGCGCTCGAGTCGGCGCTCGACCTGATCGACCGCGAGCGGGGAGGCGTCCACGCCTACCTGAAGGACGCCGGGCTGGACGACCTGGAACTGCCCAAGCTGCGCTCGGTGCTGGTCGAGGAGAGCTGACGCGGGGTCGCGGCGTCGCGGCTCAGGATGCGGCGAAACGCGCGTGCACCTGAACCGCGATGGTGATGTCCTCCGGCTTCAACGCCAGCGTCCCACCGCTGACGTCCGCGGACGCCGCCCTCGCGAACATCGGCTGCGACTGCTGCTGTGTGGACGTGTGGTCGCCGAGCATTCCCGGGTCGCTGAGCGCGAGCGGCTTGACGGAGCCGAGCCCGAGGCTGGTGGCGTAGACGGTCGCCTTCGCGACGGCGTTCTCGACCGCCCGGCGTCGCGCCTCCTGCACCAGGGTCTGCTTGCGCGCCTCCGTCAGTGCCCAGGTCACGCCGGACACGGTGACGCCGTCGAGCAGCGACACGACGCCGACCCAATCGGACAGTGCGGCGAGGTCGCTGAACTTCGCCTCGATGCCGACCTGGGCGTGGTAGACGATCGGCAGCTGCTTGCCGTTCTGGTTCCACGGCCGCTCGCCCCACACCCGCAACTGGTCGGACGACCACCAGGTGACTGGCCCCGACTGCGGATTGTGGATGTCCCGCAGCTCGCTGGTGAGGGAGCGGTGGCGCTGCGTCGTGAGCGCGAGCACCTCATCCCGGCTCGGTCCGTCGTACGCAACGGTGAGGCGGACGGTGCCGCGTTCGGCAGGCTGATGCAGTTCGTATTCGCCCTGGACGGTGATGATCGTGTCGGCCATCTTCCGATCGTGGCATAGAACGGGGCCTCGGGATGTTGTAGGATAAGAAGCTCGCCGCAAGCGGTGAGAACAGTATCTGGACAACTCAACAGCGCGTGACAGCGACCCAGCCTCACCGGCTGCGCATGGGGATGATCGGTTTCGACATTGTCTGCGAGAGTGTGAGAAGCGGGTCGAGGATGCATGCTTATCTCGTAAACGATGCATGCAAAAAACAAGTGCCAATTCAAAGAGCACTGTCTCTGCCAAGGCAGACTTCGCCCTCGCGGCGTAAGTTCTTCCAAAGCAACTTATGAGACCGTCAAGCCGGGAATAGCTCTCTACCCGGATTCTGGCGTCATCTAGAGAGCTTGCCTCCATGTTGAGTATCAGGGCGTGGAGGGACGTGCACTGATGCTGGGCTCGTCGGTTTAGGTGCCAGTGGCAAATTCCGGAGCCGAGTAGAACGTCAACACTGGCTACACCCGTAGAAGGCATATGACCACAGCAGTGGACGGGGGTTCAATTCCCCCCATCTCCACCATCGGTCGCTGTCACGCGTTGTTCGAGTCCCGCGAAGTCCCCGCCCACCGGCCCCCTGCGAGTTAGGGTGAGGTCGTGAAGTCACGGACGCGGGACATGGTGTTGATCGACGGCGGCTCGTTCCTGATGGGATCGGACGAGTTCTATCCCGACGAACGGCCCGTCCATGAGCGCGACGTCCGTTCGTTCTCGATCGACCGCTATGAAGTCACGAACGAGCAGTACGCGGAGTTCGTCGATTCGACCGGCTACGTGACCGTCGCAGAGCGCGAGCTCGACCCTGCGGCGTTCCCCGGAGCCGATCCCGCTTCCCTCGTCCCCGGCTCGATGGTGTTCACCCCGTCGGCCGGTCCGGTCGATCTGAACGACTGGCGCAACTGGTGGACGTGGACGCCGGGCGCCTTCTGGCGGCGGCCGTTCGGACCGGGCTCGTCCATCGCCGACCGGATGCAGCATCCGGTCGTGCACGTCGCGTTCGAGGACGCCCGGGCGTATGCGGGGTGGGCAGGGCTGCGTCTCCCGACCGAGGCCGAGCACGAGTACGCGGCCCGGGGAGGCCTGGATGGGGCGCGTTTCGCCTGGGGCGAGGAGATCTATCCGGACGGCACCGCGCAGGCGAACTCCTGGCTCGGCCGCTTCCCGTACGACAACCAGGGTGTCGGCGGCACCGCGCCCGTCGGTTCGTACCCGGCCAACGGATACGGGCTCTACGAAATGGTCGGCAACGTCTGGGAATGGACGTCCGACTACTACACGCCCCGGCATCTGCGTCTGTCCGATAAGCCGGTGGATGCCGGTAAGCGGCAGAACCTGCTCGCAACGGCGAGCGCCCAGCCGGAGTTCCCGGAGATCGCGCGGCGCGTGCTCAAGGGCGGATCGCACCTGTGCTCGCCGGACTATTGTCTTCGGTTCCGTCCCGCTGCGCGCTCACCCCAGGCGGAGGACACAGGCATGTCGCACATCGGGTTCCGCTGCGCACGCGACGCCTGAACCGCCTCGCGGCGGTCGAGGCTCACGCTGACGGAGCCGCCGGGAAGATCTCCGACCAGTCGTTCTTGACGCTGACGACGGTGTAGCCACGAGCATCCGCCTCGGCGAGCGCCCGCTCGGCACCCTTGTCGTACGGGATGTCTCCGCGGCCGGTGTCGTCGTCGTGGTGGATGAGCAGTGCGAGGCCGGTGCCGGAGTGACGGGTGAAGTCCAGCATCGGGATGTCGCCGTTGGCGTTGCCCCCGGCGAGCAACGGCCGCCGGCCGATGCGGTTCCAGATGCGCGCTGGTTTCTCGAGTCCGTCGTCGAAGAAGGCGAGGGATGCGCCATACCGCAGTTCTCCGGATTCCTCGTCGTACGTCAGTTCGTACGCCGACCCGACGACGCGTTCGGGGGGAACGCCGTAATAACCCTCCGACATGGGACGCATGAAGTCCCGTTCGCCCGCCGACACGATGTAGCAGACGAAGCCGTTGGCGCCGAGGTAGTGCAGCAGCTCGACCATCGGCTGGTAGACCGTCTGGGCGTACGGTCTGTCCAGGACAGGGTGGTGCGCCGTGCGGTAGAACTCGGACACGGAACGGGCGTAGTCCTCGACGCTGCTCTGTTCCGTCACTTCGACGAGGGCGCCGATGAGCGCGTGGAGGTCGTCGTCGTCGCCGTCGTAGTGCTTGTCGACGGCTGCTCCGATCCACGAGAGGTCGCCGCTGGCCACGGCGGTGTACGGCTGGTGCCGTGCGAGTGCGGGGTCGGCGCGGAGTCTGGTGCGCCATTGCTCCACGACGTAGTGCAGTTGCGTCGGCATCGGCTTCTCGATCCAGAGGGTGCCGTCGTTGTCGAAGACCGCGACCCGCTGCTCGACAGGGACCGCCCCCGGTCCTGTCGCGACCGACTCGACGAAGGAGACGATCGCCGCCAGGGTCGGGGTGTCTCGCCAGGACGCTAGGTGCGGTTCAGCCATCGTGAGCCTCCTCGATCGCCGCGGCTCGGATGGAGTCAGCGCAGGTGCTGCAATTTTCCACCACTTTCGCCGAGAGAACGAGTCTGTTGCGAAGCCTTTCCAGTTGCTAGGGTCCAGCCATATCGTTCCGTTATGCGAGGGGGCTCGGATGCCTGAGAAGCCGAACATCATCCTGTTCATGTCTGACGATGTCGGTTGGGGGGATCTGGGCTGCTACGGCGGCGGCGAGAACCGTGGCGCGCCGACGCCCAACCTCGATCGCCTCGCCGCTGAGGGCTTGCAGTTCTTGTCGTTCTACGGGCAGCCGAGCTGCACGCCGGGACGGGCTGCGGCGATCACCGGCCGACTCCCGATCCGCAGCGGCATGACCACTGTCGCTTTCCCCGGCCAGGGCGGCGGACTTCCGGCGGCAGAGTGGACGTTGGCCAGCGTGCTCAAGAAGGCGGACTACGACACCTGCCACATCGGCAAATGGCATCTCGGAGAGGCCGACTACGCCATGCCGACCGCTCACGGGTTCGATCAGATGTTCAACACGACCCTCTACCACCTGAACGCGTACACATACACCGACAAGGCGTACAACCCGGACTTCCCGTTCGACGATCCGGCCACCATGAAGATGTGGGGCAATGTGACCGGCGCTCTGGAAGGCACGACGGGGGAGCAGCCGCACGAGGTGGAGAAGGTCGACTCGTCGAACATCCCGTTCATCGACGAGAAGTCGACGGCTATCGCGCTGGACTACCTCGAGGAACACGCCGCCGGCGAGAACCCGTTCTTCCTGTACCTCAATACCGCCAAGCTGCACCAGCCGAACCTGCCGCATCCGGATTTCGAAGGTTCTTCGCTCGCGAAGTCGAAGTATCTCGACTCCCTCGTCGAACTCGATCACCGGGTCGGGCAGGTCGTCGACAAGGTCCGGGAGCTGGGCATCGCCGAGAACACCCTGATCATCTGGACGACGGACAACGGCGCGTGGCAGGACGTGTATCCCGACTGCGGCTACACGCCGTACCGAGGCACCAAGGGAACCGACTACGAGGGCGGCAGCCGTGTCCCCGCCATCGCGTGGTGGCCGGGGACCATCGAGGCCGGGCGGCGCAATTCCGAGATCGTCGGGTCGCTGGATCTGATGGCGACGTTCGCGAGCATTGCGGGCGTGGACCTTCCGACCGAGGATCGCGACGGCGAACCGACCATTTTCGACAGTTACGACCAGACCGCCCTCCTGAAAGGCGAGGGCCCGTCGACGCGAGATCACTGGTTCTACATGACCGAGACGGAGGCCATCCCGGGCGCCATCCGCCTCGGCAAGTGGAAAGCGATCTGGAACGTCCGCGACGGCTGGCGCGGCCCCGCGTCATACACGGCGATCGTGCCGGAGCTGTTCGACCTGTGGCAGGACCCGCAGGAGCGGTACGACATCTTCATGAACAGTTTCGCCGAGAAGACCTGGCAGCTGCCGCAGATGGCCGACCGGTTGCTCGGAGTGCTTCCCACGTACACGAAGTACCCCAACCGGCCGATCCAGACCGCGGGCATCAGCTATGCGATCTTCGAGACCGACGACGCTCAGGTGCAGGAGCAGATCAAGAAGATGCTTCACGGGCTCTCGTCGTCGAACTGATCGCAGATCGGGCGGGGGCGGCTTTTCCCGCCTCCGCCCGCCAGAATGGTGTGCGATGAGCGCATACTTCGAACGTCTCGACGACAGCCGTTTCCGTCCGCTGCCCGACGCCGGCGGGGCGTGGAACGATGCGGAGATCCACTTCAGTCCGCTCGGCGGCCTGATCGCGCACGCGATGGATGTCCACCGGGCGGCGCACGGTGCGGCCGGGATGTCTCTCGCCCGGCTCAGCTTCGACATCCTGGGGTTTCTCGCCGCCGACGTGTGCGAGATCGCGGTGGAGACGCTGCGTCCGGGGCGGACGATCGAGCTGGTGCAGGCGACCCTCGCCATCGCGGGGAGGGCCGTCGTGCTGGCGCGCGGCTGGTACACGATCGACAGCGACACCCGCGAGGTCGCCGGCGGCGAGTCGGCGACGTTCTCCGTGCCGGAGGAGGGGCACGAGTGGGGGATCGCGGACACTTGGCCCGGTGGCTACGTCGCTTCGCTCGAGATGCGCGCCGAGGAGCCGCCGCGGCCCGGACGGGGGATGGCGTGGCTCCGCACCGATCGGGAGCTCGTGGCCGGGGAGGCCGTCAGCGCGCATGCCGCGTTCATCGCCCTGGTCGACACCGCCAACGGGATCGCCGTTCGCCAGCAGCCCGGCGAGTGGATGTTCCCCAACCTCGACCTCACGATCCACCTGCACACGCAGCCCACCGGACGCTGGGTCGGGCTCGACACGACCGTCACGTTCGGGCCGACCGGGCAGGGGCTGACCAGTTCCGGGCTCCACGACGAACGGGGACCGGTGGGGAGGGCGGAGCAGACGCTGACCGTCCGGCGGCCGGCGGCGCCCGGCTCCCGTTAAGCCCCGCGCCACCTGCCGGTCTCCCGGCCGCCGTACGCTCCTGGGGTGCCGCAGCAGAGTGAGAGCCCCCGCACCATCGCGTCGCAGGACATCGCCGCCGACCTGCGGAGGCGCATCCAGTCGGGGGAGTTCGTGGCGGGGATGCGGTTGCCGAGCGAGGCGTCGCTGGCGGAGGAGTACCGGGTGACCAGGAGCCTCGTGCGCGGGGCGATGGCGAAGCTGGCGCGGCAGTCGCTGGTGCTCGCGCGGCCGAGGGACGGCTGGATGGTGCAGGCTCGGCACCACACCCAGGTGTTCGACAGGATGCTGTCGTTCGCCCAGTGGGCGGAGGCCGGCGGGCGGGTCGCCGGCGGGCTGATCTCGGAACGGGTGCGGCGTGGGGCGGATGCGCGGGAGGCGCAGCAGCTGGGGGTGCGGCCGGGCGAGCGCATCCTGTGCTTCACCAGGGTGCGGACGCTGGACGGGCTGGTGGTGATGGTGGAGCGGTCGGCGTGGGCGCCGTGGGTGGCGGACGTGGTCGACGCGATGCCAGACGACGTGGCGTCGACCACGGCGGCGCTGGCGCTGGAGGGGATCAGGGTGACGTCCGGCAGCCACCGGATCGAGGCGGTCGCCGCGTCCACTCAGGATGCGGCGCTGCTGCGGGTGCGGCGGTCCAGCCCGCTGCTGCAGGTGTCGCGCACGACGGCGACGAGGGATGGCCGGGTCGTGGAGCTCGGGGTCGACCGGTATCTGGCCGGAACGATCGCGTTCGACGTGAACGCGGGGGAGAGCACCCGCGCGGTGGTGTGACAGTCGCATCGCGACGCCGTCCGGCGACGCCGTCCCGCGACGCCCAGTGTGAACACTCGGCGTGCGAATTCGGCCGTGCACGCGCATCCGGGGTCTTCGGTCGCCTGGCGTTCACCGGCGGTTTCCTTCGGTTTGGTCGGCTGTCCGCGGCCTTGAACGAATCAGACACCAGGAGAGCCATGTCCAGCGAGCCGGAAGACTTCATCCCTGACCCGTACGAGCGCGCGGAGACCGTTCCTCCGGAGGTGCTGCGGTCGGGGCTGTCCCGGCGCGGGATGCTCAAGGCGCTCGGGCTGCTCGGCGGCGCCGCGGTACTGGGCGGCACGACCGGTGCGGCGTGGGCAGGACAGGCCGGGCAGGCCGCCGGTGCTGGGCGGCGGGCACCCGCGTACGTGCTGCCCGACGGTTTCGCCGGGGACATCAGCGACCTGAAGCACGTCGTCGTGCTCGTGCAGGAGAACCGTGCATTCGACCACTACTACGGCGCCCTTCCCGGCGTGCGCGGGTTCGAGGACAAGCAGGCGCTGCGGTTCCAGAACGGCACCGACGTGTTCTCGCAGCCGAGCGGGGCGTCGTTCGTGAAGCCGAGCAGGGTCACCACCGTCGCCGGCACCACGACCGGGCTCGACCACTCGTACTCCGGCGGGCTCGGCGCGTGGGCGGGCGGCCGGTACAACAACTGGATCGGGGCCAAAGGGCCGTCCACGATGAACTACGTCACCGGCGAGGAGATCCCGTGGCAGTGGTCTCTCGCCAGCGCGTACACGATCTGCGACGCCTGGCACTGCTCCGTGATGGGACCGACCACCCCGAACCGGCTCTACCACTGGACGGGCACCTCCAACGGCGTCACGGACAACGGAGGGGAGTCCAACGGCACCCGCACCTGGCAGACATACCCGGAGGCGCTGCAGAAGGCGGGCGTCTCGTGGCGCATCTACGTCGACAACAGCAATAACGGCAGCAGCTGGGTCGGCGACTACACCGACAACCCGATCCGCGGGTTCGCGGCGTTCACCACCTCCGGCAGCACGGCGACCGACGCGGCCAACCGGGTGGATGCGGTCAAGAACGCCCCGGGGACCGGCCTCGTCTGGCGGGCGGGGTCGGCGCCGTACGCCCCGACCGGCGCCCCCAACAACGACAGCGACGCCAACCTGAACGCCGTGCTCAAGGACTTCATCGCCGCCTGCCAGCCCGGTGCGGCCCAGCCTTTCCCGCAGGTGTCGTGGGTGGTCGCCCCGTACGGCTGGACCGAGCACCCGTCGGCGAACCCGGAGCACGGCGCGCACTTCAGCAACCGGGTGATCCAGACGCTGCAGAGCAATCCAGAGCTGTGGAAGAGCACCCTGCTGATCATGACGTTCGACGAGAACGACGGATACTACGACCACGTCCTCCCACCGTTCGCCGAGCCGGGCACGCCCGGCGAGTACTCCGGCAGCACGCCCATCGGCTACGGCGCCCGCGTCCCGGCGATCCTGGTGTCGCCGTGGACCCGCGGCGGCTGGGTCAACAGCGAGACGTTCGACCACACCTCGATTCTCCAGTTCCTGGAGACCTGGACCACGGCGCTCGGCACCCCGGCGCTCAGCACCACCATCACGCAGTGGCGGCGCGGGATCAGCGGCGACCTGACGAGTGCGCTGGACTTCGCACATCCGGTGGTGGACATCCCGTCGCTGCCGGACACCGAGGCGCTGGTGCAGATCGCGCGCGCAGGAGGAACGATCAGCACGCAGGTGCCGCCGGCGGACAAGTGGGACGGCGGCGCGCTGCGCCCCCGCCCGCTGTCGTTCCACCCGCACGGCACGTTCGAGGAGGACAGGGAGACCGGCACCGTGACCGCGCGGCTGAGCCTCGTCGGAGGCGCGGCGGGGAAAGCGGTCAGCCTGCAGGCGTTCCCCGACAAGTACCTGCCGTTCAGCAACACGCCGCACACGGTGACGGCAGCGTCGCCCGCGGCGTACAGCTGGGATGCGGCGGCGCACGACGGTCGATACGCGTTCACCGTGTACGGACCGGATGGGTTCGTGCGATCGCACGCGGGCACCGTGCTGCCGGCCGGGCAGGACAACGCCGGCGTGCCCCGGGTGGACGTCGCACTGGTCGCGGGGAGCGAGCCCACCCTGACGATCGCGCTGCACGACGACGGCCTGCAGCCGGTGCACTACACGCTCACCGCCAACGACTTCGCGGGTGGCACGCGCAGCGTGTGGGTGCACCCCGGCGCGACGGAGACGATCACCTGGCCGACCACGGACGGGTACTACGACGTGGTCGTCACGGCGGCGACCGGCACCGGGTGGCAGCACCGGTATGCGGGGCGCGTGGCGCAGCTGACCGCGTGACCTGACCGCCGCACCGCACCGCACCTCGCCGCACCACCACCGCCGATCCCGCCCGACCCGACTCCGGAGAACCCACATGACCGTGCAGAGCGTCATCAACCGCCTCGTCCCGCGCACCGTGGCGCACCGCATCCTGGCCTCCGTCGCAGCGCTGGCGGTGGCCGCAGCGGGCGCCGGGGTGATCGTCGGCGTGGCGAACGCGGCGGCCGCGAGCCCCGCCTTCGATCCGCAGGATGCGATCACACCGGTCGCGTCGTACACGTTCGACGGCGACACGGGCTCCGTCGTCACCGACAGCTCCGGCAATGGGAACGACGCGAGCTGGAAGGGCACGCCGTCCTACGTCGGCGGGGTCTCGGGCAAAGCGGCGGTGGTCGGCGGTGGGGCCAACTACATCAAGCTCCCGAGGGTGGCGGGGAAGACGGATGCGTCGTCCAGCTTCTCCTACGAGTTCTGGATCTCCGAGCAGTCGCGCACCAGCTACGGCCCCATCATCAGCAACCAGGACTTCGATTCGTGCAACAACGCGGGCATCACCCTCTACAACCAGGCGACGGCCGGGGTGCTCGAAGCCTGCTGGGGGAAGACGGCCGGCGGGACGAAGCAGTACGTGCACGGCATCTCCGGCAGCATCCTCAACGCCTGGCATCATGTCGCCGTGGTGATCGACCGCACCGCGAACACCGGGACGTTCTACGTCGACGGCGTGCAGAAGGCGACGGCACCCGCCGGGTCGATCACCGCATCCACGGCGTTCGACAGCGGGCTGGCGTTCAACATCGGCGGACTGAGCGGCAGTGAGAGCGACACCGGAGACGGGTACGTCAACGCGTCCGTCGACAGCGTCAACTTCTTCGACGCCGCCATCCCCGGCAGCCAGGTCGCCGCGGACTTCGCGGCGAGCAAGCCGACCGTGGTCGCGTACACGGTGGCGTTCGACGGCAACGGCGCCGGGGGAGGGTCGACGGCGTCGCAGGCGCTCACCACCGGGCAGACCGCAGCGCTGACCGCGAACGGGTACACCCGCGCCGGATACCAGTTCCGCGGCTGGGCGACCAGCGCATCCGGAGCGGTCGTGTACGCCGACACGCAGAGCGTCACGGATCTGGCGTCGGCGGCGGGAGCCACGGTGACCCTGTATGCGGTCTGGAACCGCTACCGCGCGCCGGGGGACTCGGTCGCACCGATCGTGTCGTACGACTTCGACGACGACACCGGCACGACGGTGGCCGACAGCTCGGGCAGCGGCAACGCGGGCGCCTGGTCAGGCACGCCGTCGTACGGAGCCGGCATCTCCGGCAAGGCGGCATACGTGAACTCGCCGGCGGGAAGCGTCCAGGGCGTCAACTTCTTCAGCCTGCCGCTGATCGCGGGGCGCACGGATGCGTCGTCCAGCTTCTCCTACGTGTTCTGGATGAACGAGGCGGCCACCAGCTCCGACTCGCCGATCGTCTCGAACCAGGACTTCACTCACTGCTACAACAAGGGCACGACGCTCTACAACACCGCGGGCCAGCCGGGCGTGCTGCGCGCCTGCTTCGGCAGGAACGGCACCTCCACCGCGCAGAACTACCTTCCGCAGGTCAGCGGCAGCTCGGTGATCGGGGCGTGGCATCAGGTGGCCGTCGTCGCCGACCGCGCGGCCGGCACCATGACCACCTACCTGGACGGCCAGCAGACGGCGCAGAACGCCGGGCTGACGAGCGCGTTCTCCCTGGTGAGCGGCAACCCGTTCCGGGTCGGCGCCGAAGGCTCAGGAGCGGACACCGGGGACGGGTTCGTCAACGCATCCATCGACGACTTCGACTTCTACGACACCGCGATCGGCGCCGCCCAGATCCTCAACGAGTACACGGCGGCACTGCCCGCCACGACGCCGTCGGACAGCGGGGCCACCCTCGCCGCCGGATTCGTGACGGACACCTTCCGCGCGCCGGCGGTGCGCGCGGGCGGCGCTGTCGCCCAGCGCGTCGGCGGGCTCTGGAACGGCGCGGCGGTCACCGGATACTCAAAGGTGGCCGGCGACGACTGGCTCAGCGTCGCGGCGGACGGCACGGTCACCGGTACGGCGCCCTCCGCAGCACCCGCCGACCCGGCGACCATCACCGTACAGGCGGCGGACGGCAGCACCACCTCCCGCATCACCGTTGAGGTGCCGGTGCTCGGCGCCACCGACCCCGTGCAGCTCGCCGCGGCGACCTGGAACCTGTGGGATGCGGGCAGCCACGTCAGCGATGCGACGTTCAAGGAGCTCGCGGTGATCGCCTCCAACGGGCTCGACGTGATCGGGGTGCAGCAGGACGACGGCACGGTCGCCACCCGCCTCGCCAAGGCCCTCGGCTGGTACGCGGTCGCGGGCGGCGACGGCGCGTCCATCGTCTCGGCGTACCCGGTGGATGCGGCCACCGGCCGACGCGCGGCGGTCGCGGCAGCGCTCCCCGCCGTCGGCGCCACCGCCCATGTGCTCGGACGCGACGTGCGCCTGTGGAGCGCCGGACTCGACGGAGCGGGCTACGGGCCGAACGCGGCCTGCCAGGGCGGAGTGACCGACCCGGCAGCGCTAGCCGCCGCGGAGAAGACGACGGCGCGCTACGACGAGGCGACGGCGCTCGCCGCGGCGCTGCGCGGCGACGCGTCGGCTGCGGAGAAGACCCCGGTCATCCTGCTCGCCGACCTGGAGTCCCCGTCGTCGGACGACTGGACGGCCGCGACGGCCGCAGCGCACTGCGGTGTCGGCGCTGTGGCCTGGCCGGTCCCGGCCGCGTTGACGAAGGCCGGGCTGACGGACACCTACCGCGCCGTGCATCCGGATCCGGCGGCCGCCGCGGGGAACTCGTGGTCGTCGATCGTGGCCACCGACCCGTCGACGGGCACGCCGGAGCCGCAGGACCGCATCGACTACGTCTACGCGGCGGGCGCCGACCTCGCCGTGCTCGGCTCGAACACGCTGGTGGCGGGGTGGCCCTCGCCGAGAAACGTCGCGGGCAACGCGTGGCCGAGCAACCACCGCGCGGTCGTGACGACGTTCCGGCTCGACCCGGCCGCGGTGAGCACGCCGACGCCCACGCCGACCCCGACTCCCACCGCGACGCCGACGCCGACCGCGACGCCGACGCCGACCGCGACGCCGACGCCGACCGGCACCCCGACCGCGCCGGGCACTCCGGGGACCACCCCGACCCCCACCGCGACTCCCACCGACCCGTCCGTGCCATCGCCGACCGGCTCGGCCGACCCCGGGGCGGCCCCCGCAGGCGCGAAGCCGCCGCGCGGAGGCGACGACGCGCTGGCGTGGACGGGCTCGCACCTCCCGATCGCGTTGATCGTGGCGGCCGTCGCGGCCATCCTCGTCGGGGTGATCGTGCGACGCAGGAGGTACGGGGCGAAGTCGGACCGCGGCTAGGCGGGCGGCTCCGCCGGGAAGACTGCCCCGTGCCGTAGGGTGTCGGCGTGACCATCGACGCCGACACCCTCCTGCTCGGGCCGCGCGGACGACGGGCGTCGCTCATCGTGGCGGCGCGATCCAGCGGAGACGAGGCCATCTCGTCGACCCTTCTCGGCGCGGTGATGGAACTCGGCGGAGCGCTCGATCCCGCGATGGGCCACGGCAGGGTCCACCTGACCCTGATGGCACAGGACGGAGACGAGGACGAGGACGACCACGAGCCGTTCGCACCGATCACCACTCCCGATGACCTCGGTGCTGCCCTCCTGACCGCGCCCATCCACGACCACTTCATCGACCCGCTCGCCGTGCTCGACGAGGTGGTCGGCACCGCGCGCTATTGGCAGGAGCCCGAGGGAGAGGATTTCCTCACAGCCCTCCCCGCTCTCCGCCCTGCGCTGCTCCGCTCCGCCCGTGTGCTCCTCGCCCATCCGGATGCGCAGTGGTGGGACGAGCCGGTCGATCCCGCCGACCAGTGGGCCGTCGACTTCGATCGCGACGAGCCGCTGCCGACGCGGGCGGGCACCCCGGATGCCGGAGGCTTTCGCGCCGCCGCGGTGGCCGAGGAGGAGCGCGCACGCCTCGACCGGCCGTCCGACGTGACCGCGAACTACTCGGGAACCTGGTGGTCCACTCCGCTCGTCTGGTCGGCGTCGTTCACGACGACCAGGAGCATCGGCGACCACGGTCCCGCTGGGCTCCGGCTGGTCGAGGACTCGATGGGCTGGGAGGCCGCGCACGCCAGGCGGGTGGGCATCCGGCCGTCCGCGCGCGTCTACGAGCTCCGTCGCGCCGAGGACTGGACTGAGCTGTGCAGTCGTTACCCGCTCGACGTGACCGCCTCCCGCCGGCACGACTGGTATCGCACGACGGGGAGGGACGGTGCCTGGGTGATCCCGGACTGGACCGCGGTCGCCGAGCAGTACGACGGCGTCCACCTGACCGCCGCCGCCTACCTGCAGGCCGCAGGCCGGAGCCTGCCCGTCGACGAGGAACGCGCATCCGTCGTCGCCGGATGGGACCCGGATCAGACCTGGTGGTTCCGCGCGGACGTGCTGCGGTTCAGCGACGACGAGGGAGTCGCGTGGCGACGCGGGGGAAGGCCGGACTGGCGAAGGGTGTGACCGGTCGGCGCGCCCGTTCCGTCACACCGGCGCAGCCGCCCACGCGAACACCAGCGGCAGCGTCGCAAGCACCGACACGTGCCCGTCGCGTGGGCGCAGCAGAAGGTTGGCGTTCGGGATGCTCTCCAGCAGGGCGAGCGTGTGGGCGACGGGGACGACGCGGTCGGCCCTGCCGTGCACGAGGAGGGCGGGCGCGGTGATGTCCGCCGGGTCGAAGCCCCAGTCGGACACATAGGCGACGTCGTCGTCGGATTCGCCGGCCGGTCCCTCCGCTGCTCCGGCCTGCGCGTCTGCGCCGAGCGGCGCCCAGTCGGCGGAGAGTGCCGCCCAGTCGCGGTCGGTGAAGGAGGACTCGTCGAACTCGGCGTGCTCCGCGTGGCGGAGGCGCGCATCCCGGCCGAGCACAGCGGTGAGGAGTGCGTCGGGGGAGGCCATCCCGGCGAACCAGTCGTCGGACTCCCAGCGCGGGGCGAGCGAGGCGATCGTGGCCACCGCGCTGACCCTGTCCGGTGCCAGGGCCGCGCAGGCGAGCGCGTGCGGGCCGCCACCGGATGCGCCGACCGTCGCGAACCGGTCGATGCCCAGTTCGTCGAGCACCAGGAGGGCGTCTGCCGCAGCGTCGGCGACGCTGCGGTCCGGCCGTTCGGTCGAGCCCGGGTAGCCGGGCCGGGCGACGGAGACGACGCGGAGACCGGCGGCTTCCGCGGCGGCGGCGATGGGCGCGATGATCGCGCCGGTCTGCGGGGTGCCGTGATGCCAGAGCACCGTCGCGCCCGCCCCGGATGCTCCCGAGTCGAAGAAGCGGACGGTGCGGCCGTCCGGTGTGGTGAGTTCGCGCGCGCCGTCCGGCACGGACCCCTCGCGCTCGTCGGCCTCGTCGCCGGCGGTGCCTTCCTCCTGCATGGTCATAGCCGGATCGTACGCCTGGTCGGCCGCGGAGCAGAGGTTTGGCCGGACTCAGTGGATGACGGCCTTCAGCACAATCATCGCGATGCCGAACAGGGCCGTGGTGATGGAGCCGATGATCCGCACCGGCCAGGAGTCGCCGCGGAGGGCGAACACGATGTACCCGAGCACCGCGAGGATCGCGACGCCGAGCCAGAGCGCCGTCCACAGCGCGACCGTGTCGTCGACGACGCGCAGCCCGCCGAGCAGGAGCACGAACGACGGAGGGACAGCGGACGTGAGGAACCCGACCGACCGCCGCAGAGAGCGTTGGAACGACGCGGACAGCCCTCCGCCGCCCTCCTCCTCCACACCGTGGCCCGCGATGGTCCCGGCGTAGACGTGCGCCGCCCAGAAGACGATCACCGTGGTGAGCACCGTCAGGAAGACCTGCATCGAGGTGGCGTGGTACGAGCCCGCTGCGACGATCATCCCGCTGACGAGCACGGTCCCGTACACCGACTCCTCGGTGATGTAATCCACCCGCGCGCGGCGGAGCGCGGCGTTCGCGGTGCGCGGCCGCGGTGTCACGTCGCCGCCCGGATGCCCGGTGCGGGATGCCGAGCGCTCGCATCCCTGGGCAGCAGCAGCGCGGCGACGAGTCCGCCGAGTCCGAGGACGGCGAGCACCGCCATCGCCGAGCCGTATGCCGCAGAGCCCGCGGCGACGTTGGCGATCAGGATGGTGCCGGCGATGGCCGTGCCGAGGGTGGAGCCGAGGTTCGAGACGCTGCGGGACAGTCCGGAGATCTCGCCCTGCGCCTCCTCCGGGAAGGCGGACTGGACCACGTTCACCGACGGTGTCAGCATCAGGCCGAGGCCGGCCCCGATGAGGAAGAGACCGGGCACGAACGCCCAGTCGGTCGTCGTGACCGCGACGAGCCAGATCAGCAGCACGATGCCGGGGACGCAGAGCACGAAGCCGGTCAGGATGAGGCTCCGCTGCGAGAACCGCCGAGCCAGCCTGCCCGCGACCAGGGAGGTGAGGAGCAGCCCGACCGTCGCGGCGGTGAACAGCACCCCGGTCGCAATGGCGCTGTAGCCGCGGACCACCTGCAGGTACGCCGACACCGTGAAGGACGTGCCCATCAGCAGCACCCACTGCACGTTCTGGGTGACGAGGGCGATGTTCGACAGGCGGTTGCGGAACAGCGAGGTCGACAGCAGCGCTTCCTTCCCTGCGTGCTCGCGGCGCCGCACCCACCAGAAGAACAGCACCAGGATCACGATCCCGGCGACGATGAGCGTCACCATCAGCGGCACGCTGTTGTCGGCAGCGAGGATGCCGAGCACGAGCACGAACAGGCCGAGCGCGGAGAGCACGGCCCCGACCACGTCGAACGGCCGCTTCGGATCGGCCGGGATGGGGTCGGTCAGTCTCCTGCTCAGCAGCAGGATGACCACGATGATGAGCGCCTGGAAGAGGAAGGCGGCACGCCAGCTGATCGCGGTGGTGATCAGCCCGCCGATCAGCGGACCTGCCGCGGCCCCGATGCCGCCCAAGCCGCTGATCACGCCGAACGCCCACGCCCGCGTCGGGATGTCCGACAGGTAGACCGTGGTGAGGATGTAGACGGGAGGGATCAGCAGGGCGGTGCCGACGCCCTCCAGGATGCTGTTGCCGAGGATCAGCGCCCACAGCCCCGGCGATGCGGCACTCACGAGCGCACCGGCGCCGTAGACGATGAGTCCCAGCGTGAAGCAGCGCTTCCTGCCGATCTTGTCCGTGAGCTTCCCGGCGGGGATCATCAGCGCCGCCATCGTCAGCAGGAACAGCGTGATGCTGATCTGAACGCCCTGCACCGTCGTGTCCAGATCGCGGGAGATGTCGCTGATCATCACGTTCATGTTCGACCCGGCGAAGCTGCAGATGAACTGCGCGAGAGCCAGGGGCGCGATGAGCCGTCGCACGTCGGAACGGGACGTGCCGGTGAAGGATGCGGTCATGACGACCTCCTGCCGGAAAGGTGGACTTTCCGCTGGCACCGGATCATAGTCCTCGCCCGCTGCCGCGGATATCCCCCCACTGGCCACCGTCGCCCTGCCGGGTCTATAGTGAGCGCCATCGTCCGAGGAGGGCTCCCATGACGGAGACACCGAGACATGCATTCCCCGATATCGCAGAGCACGGACTGATCGGCGACCTGCAATCCGTGGCACTGGTGTGCACGGACGGGACCATCGACTGGTTCTGCGCCCCGCGCTTCGACTCTCCAGCGGTGTTCGCATCGCTTCTGGACAGGGAAAAGGGCGGATACTTCCGCATCCACGCCGTCGACGACGACGTGCGAGTGAAGCAGATGTACTTCCCGCAGACGGCCGTGCTGATCACCCGGTTCATGAGCGCATCCGGTGTCGCCGAGGTGATCGACTTCATGCCGCTGGCCGACGACCCCACCGTCGCCACCGACGAGCGCCGCATCCTGCGCGGCATCCGCGTGGTCAGGGGCGAGGTGAGCTTCCGGCTCGAGTGCCGCCCGCGGTTCGACTTCGGGCGGAGGGCGCACACCGCATCCACCAGTCCCGAGCGGGTGGACTTCGACGACGGGCAAGCGGGAGCCGCCCTGCTCGGGCTCGGCGACGACACTCCGGATGCTGCGGCGCTCGCCGCGGGGGACGTCGTGCTGGAGTTCACGATGTCGGCGGGGCAGCTGCGGCTGTTCGCGTTCCACACCGCCCCGGGCGACGACGCGGACGGACTCACCACGCAGCACGGGCAGGAACTGTTCCGGCAGACCGTGGAGTTCTGGCGAGACTGGCTGCGGGTGAGCACGTACACCGGCAGGTGGCGGGAGGCGGTGGAGCGCTCGGCGATGGTGCTCAAGCTGTTGCAGTACGCGCCGAGCGGCGGCCTGGTCGCCGCCCCGACCGCCGCGCTTCCCGAGCAGCTCGGCGGCGTGCGCAACTGGGACTACCGGTACACCTGGATCCGGGACGGTTCGTTCTCGGTCTACTCGCTGCTCGCGCTCGGGTACACCGACGAGGCCGTCGCGTTCGCGCTGTGGGTCGCGGACCGGGTCGCCGAGCAGGCGGGGGAGGCCTCCGGCCCGCTCAAGATCATGTACAGGATCGACGGCTCCTCCGACCTGCAGGAGCTGGAGCTCGACGGCTTCGAGGGCTACGAGGGCTCCCGGCCGGTCAACGTCGGCAACGGCGCGGCCGACCAGTTGCAGCTCGACATCTACGGCGAGGCGTTCGACGCTCTGTTCGTCACCGAGAAGTACCGCCGTATCGGGCATCCTGGTTGGGCCAAGCTGCGCACGGTGCTCGACTGGCTGGCCGAGAACTGGGACCAGCCGGACGAGGGCGTCTGGGAGACCAGGGGAGGCCGCAAGGACTTCACCTACGGGCGCATCATGTGCTGGGTGGCGTTCGACCGGGCGATCAGCATCGCCAGGGAGCGCGGCCTTCCCGCTCCGCTGGAGACCTGGATCGGCGCCCGCGACGCCATCTACGAGCAGGTCTTCACCCACTGCTGGAACCCGGATCGGAAGGCGTTCGTGCAGTATCCGGGCACGGACGTGGTGGACGCGATCACCCTGCTGATGCCGCTGGTCGGCATGATCTCCCCGCACGACCCGATGTGGCTCTCCACCCTCGACGCGATCGGCGACGAGCTGGTCACCGACAGCCTGGTCTACCGCTACAACCCAGCGGCATCGCCGGACGGGCTGCCCGGGGAGGAGGGAACGTTCTCGCTCTGCTCGTTCTTCTACGTGATCGCCCTGGCGGACGCCGACCGCATCGAGGAGGCCCAGTACGCGTTCGAGAAGATGCTCACCTACGGCAACCACGTCGGGCTGTTCGCGGAGGAGATCGACCCGGCCGGGAGGCAGCTGGGCAACTTCCCGCAGGCGTTCACCCACCTGGCGCTGATCCGCGCGGCAATCGTGCTGGATGCGGCGCTCACCCGGCAGGAGTCGCGGCGCCAGCGCCCGTGACGGGCTCCGCCCTCGGCGCACCGGTCGCGGCCCCGCTCACCCGCAGGTAGACGATGAGCCAGCTGAACACCACCACCCCGGCCACCAGCTCCGTCGCCGTGAGCACGTAGTACCCGACGACGTAGAACAGCAGCATCACCACGATGGTGGCGAAGAACACGTACCCGAGCACGAAGAACGACGCGGGCGCCTGGGGGAGCGCCGCGCGCACCCAGAACACGACCAGCGAGAACGTCAGCACCATCCCGACGGCGGACACGTTGTGCAGCACGGCGGAGACGTTGAGCGGGAACAGCCCGACCCCGGCGAGCAGCACGCCGATCAGGATGAGCGCCACCCGCACCCGGATGAGCGCCGCCCTGCTCCTGCGCGCCTCCGGCCGGTCGTCGGCGGGCGCCACCAGCCCGCGTGTGTCCGTCGCATAGCGGGCCAGCGCCGTGACGATCACCCCGGCGATGATCAGGGTCAGGTTGAACGAGAACGACGACACGCTGCTCGACATACCGAGAGCGCTGAGATGCAGCATCCACCAGTGCGGGTCCGGCGCGCTGAGCATCGCGGTGAGGATGCCCACGATGACGAACACGGCGAGAACGGTCGACAGGCGCATCAGGTCCATCTGCACGGACGACAGGAAGACGATGTACGCGGTGACGGCACAGGCGACCGCGGCGAGGGCGGCGGCGGACAGGAAGTAGACCGTCGCATCCTGGAACCCGTTGTCGAGCACGGCGCTGAGCGCGAGCCAGCCGAGCAGGGCAATGACGCCGTGCGCGAGCGCGATGACGATGGTGTCGAACACGTCGGCGGCGGTGGCCCGGCCTGCCCGGTCGCCCTCGGTGCTCGCGGCGGCGGGCGCGCGGAACGGCCGCGGTCCCTCCCGCGTCCACAGGCGTCCAGCGACGTAGGCGAGCGCCGCGATCACCCCGGCGGCGATGGCGACGAATTGGCCGAGGGAGTCCGGCCCCGCGATCGCGAGGCTCGCTCCCCAGAACAGCGGCAGGGCGACGACGAGCGCGAGGACGAACGCCCCTCCACCCGCGACGATGGCGGCGCCTTCCGCGCTCAGCAGAGGTGCACGTCGTGTTCCAACTCCGGTGCTCGCCATCGCATCACCCCGTCAGCAGTGCGCTCACTGTACCGCCGCGGACGGGCGCTGGGCTAGAGCCCTGTTCCCGGCGGTCAGCCGCGCCAGGCGTCCACGTCGTCGAGCAGCTCCTGCTTGCGGTCGTCCGACGCGAACGACGCCTCGATGGAGGTGCGCGCGAAGCGCTCGGCCTGCTCGCTCGTGACGCCGAGCGCATCCCGGACGGCCACGAAGTTGTCTCCGATGTATCCGCCGAAGTATGCCGGGTCGTCCGAGTTGATCGTGACGGGCGCCCCTGCCGCATCCAGCCGGAGCAGTGGATGCTCGTCCAGCGTCGCGACCGTGCGCAACCGCAGGTTGGACAGCGGGCACATGGTCAGCGCGATCCGCTCCTCGGCGAGGCGTGCGACCAGCTCCGGGTCGTCGACGGCACGGATGCCGTGGTCGATGCGCTCGGCGCCGAGCAGGTCGAGCGCCTCGCGGATGTACGACGCCGGACCCTCCTCCCCGGCGTGCGCGACGACGTGCAGGCCGGCATCCCGCGCTGCGGAGAAGACGTCCTGGAACAGCGACGGCGGATAGCCGACCTCGGCGGAGTCGAGGCCGACGCCGATCAGGTTCTCGCGGCGGCTGAGGCCGGCGTTGAGGATCTGGTCGGCGGACTCGACCGGCTGGTCGCGCAGGAAGCTGAGGATGATGCCGCCGGTGATCCCGAGGTCGCGCTCGGCCTCCTCCAGCGCGCCGGAGATGCCGTCGATGACGGTCTCGATGCGCACGTCGCGCGCGGTGTGCGCCTGCGGGTCGAAGAACAGCTCGACGTGGCGGACGCCCTGCGCTGCGGCGGTGGTCAGATAGCGCCTGGTGAGCTCGGCGAAGTCGTTCTCGGTGCGGAGCACATCCATCGTCGCGTAGTAGAGGTTGAGGAACGACTGCAGGTCGTCGAACTCGTAGAGCGCTGCCAGCTCGTCCACCGACGAGTACGGGAGCGAGACGCCGTTCTTGCCCGCCAGTTCGAAGACGAGGTCCGGTTCGAGCGTGCCCTCGATGTGGAGGTGCAGCTCGGCCTTCGGCAGGGCGAACAGAGCGGAGTCGGAGGCAAGATCGGTCATCCTCCGATTTTGTCATCCCGGGGAGGGACGTGCCGACCGGATGCGCACCCGTAGCCTCGGAGGATGAGCACGAGTAGCCTGTCCCGCCGCGGCAGACGATCCCGCCGCGCCCGACTGGCCGTCGCGGCCGCGTGCATCCTGGTTGCCGGGCTCGCCGTGCACGCTTTCGCGGACGGTCCGGTCGGCGGGTTCGCCGGGGACGCCCTCTACGCCGCCCTCATCGCGGTGATCGTGGCGTTCGCCGTTCCGCGGGCGGCCCGGTGGGTGGCTCCGGTCGTGGCGCTGGCGTTCTGCTGGGCGATCGAGGTGCTCCAGCTCACGCCGCTGCCGCGCGCGATCGAGGTGGCGGTGCCCGGCAGCTACTTCGTCTTCGGGTCGACCTTTCAGTGGATCGACCTTGTCGCGTACGCGGTGGGCGTCGCCGTGGTCGCCGCGGTCAGCCGACCTGCAGCAGGATCTTCCCGAGATGCGCGGACGACTCCATCCGGCGGTGCGCCTGAGCGGCGTCCTCCAGAGGGAACACCGAGTCGATGACCGGGTGGATGCGACCGGCTGCCAGGTGCGGCCAGACGTGTTCGCGCACTCCGGCGATGATCGCCACCCGCTCGGCGAGCGGCCGTGCCCGGAGCGTCGTGCCCCAGATGCGTGCGCGCTTGCTCATCAGCAGGCCGGTGTCGATGGATGCCGGGGTGCGATCGCGCGTCGCGATCGACATGATGCGCCCTCCGACGGCGAGGGCGTCCAGGTCGCGGGCGATGTACGCGCCGCTGACGATGTCGAGCACCACGTCCACGCCGCGTCCGTCCGTCACGTCGCGCACCACCTCGACGAAGTCGCTCTCGCGGTAGTCGATCGCGGCCTCGGCGCCGAGCGAGCGGCAGAACTCCACTTTCACCGGGCTGCCGGCGGTCGCGATCACCGTCGCCCCGAACACCCGGCCCAGCTGGATCGCCATCGAGCCGATCCCGCTCGACCCTCCGTGCACGAGCAGGGTCTCGCCCTCCGCGAGCCGGCCGAGCTGGAACACGTTCGACCAGACGGTGGCAGCGACCTCCGGGAGTCCCGCTGCCTCGACGAGGTCGACGCCCGGGGGAACAGGGAGCACGAGGCCGGCATCCACGGTCACGTATTCGGCGTATCCGCCTCCCGGCAGCAGCGCGCACACCCGGTCGCCGACGGCCCAGCCGTGCACGGACGAGCCGACCTGGTCGATCTCGCCCGACACCTCGAGCCCCGGCCACTCCGGTGCTCCGGCCGGCGACGGGTAGTACCCGCGGCGCTGCGACAGGTCGGCGCCGTTCAGTCCGGCCGCCGTCACCCGGATGCGCACCTCGGTGTCCGCCGCGACGGGCTCGGCCACCTCCGCGAGGGTGAGGACGTCCGCGTCTCCCGGCGTCGTGACGACGACGGCGCGCATCAGGACCGCGTCCCTGCCGAGTTCGAGCGGCGGCTCAGCACATCCCGGATCTTCACCTTGTTGGTGTACTCGATCGAGCCGTAGCGGAACAGGCGCACCGCGATGCGCAGCACGACGGCGGACAGCACGAACAGCTCGACGATGATGACGATCGCCTGCCAGAGCGGCAGCGTGCCGAACGCGTTCAGGATCAGCGCCGTGATCGGCGCGGTGTACGGGAAGAACGCGAGCACCTGCACGATCGCCGACTGCGGGTTGCTGATCGCGAACCCGGACGCGTAGAGCGGGATCACGATGGAGAAGATCACGATCGAGAACAGCGGGGCGGCGTCCTTCGCGGTCGGCATCACGGCGCCGACCGCCACGAGCGTCCCGGTGAACAGCGCGAACCCGCCGATCAGGATGAGCGCGCCGACGATCATCTTCTGCGGCTCGAACACCAGCCCGGACAGGTCGAGGCTCGGGATGGACAGCTGCTCCCGGAAGAACAGGTAGCCGACCACCACGGGCAGCGCGAACACCGCCATCTGGATGATGCCGATCATGAACAGCGAGATCACCTTGCCGACCAGCAGGCTGGTGGGGTTGATGGTGGTCAGGATCATCTCGGTGACCCTGTTCTCCTTCTCCTCCAGCGTGGAGTTCAGCATCTGGTTGCCGAGGAAGACGATGACGATGAAGAACGCCACCAGGAAGATCAGGGCCGGGATGATCGCCTCGAACCCGGGAGCGACGGCGCCGTCCTTGAACGTGGTGGTCGAGGTCTGCACCTCGCCGCGCAGCACGGCGACGTCGGTGGGGGAGTCGATCCGCTTTTCCACGCTGGCGGAGAGCACGCTCTCCGCCGCCGACGAGTACTTGGCGTTCTGCAGCAGCCCGGCGTCCGCGCCGTAGACCTTCACGGTCTGCTTCGCCGGGTCGGCGGGGAAGTCGAAGAAGGCCGCCGAGCTGCCGGACTTCACGGCGTCGATCCCGGATGCGCTGCTCTCGGCGGGCGAGCCGCCCAGCTGCCGGGCGACGGACGGGTCGACCAGCCCGGACGCATCCACGTACTGGAACTCGAAGCGGGCGTTCTTCTGAGCGTCCGCCGTCTGCGCCGTGGACACGTTGGAGGCGACGACGAGGCTGATCAGCGCGATGGCGAAGATCGGCACGATGAGCGTGATCGCCCAGAACCGGCGCTTCGACACGGTGCGGAGGAACTCGAACGAGACGACGGTCCCGAGGTTGTGCTGAGCCATCAGTCTGCCTCCCTGCTGTCTGCTCCGTACACTTCGACGAAGATGTCGTCGAGCGACTTCCTGGTCGGTGCGAAGCGGGTCACGTCGAGCCCGGCATCCACGAGGGAGCGGAGGATCGCGGCGGTGTCCGCGTCGTTGGCGACCTCCAGCTCGGCGTGGCCGCCCGCATCCCGGGCGATCGTGTATGCGGGGGAGGAGGGGATCGTGCCGTCGTGGTCGACGTGCACGACCGTGCCGCCGAACTGCTCCTGCACCTCGGCGACCGTGCCGTATGCGCGAGAGACGCCGTCCTTGAGGAGGATGACGCGGTCGCAGAGCCGCTCGACCTCCTCCATCTGGTGGGTGACCATCATCACGGTGGAGCCCGAACGCTTCTGGTCGTCGATGATGTCCATCAGCAGGCGTCGGTTGACGGGGTCGAAGCCCTTGGTCGGCTCGTCCAGGATGAGCAGCTCCGGGTCGTTCATGATCGTCACGCCCAGCTGCACCTTCTGCTGCTGGCCGCCGGAGAGCTTGTCGAGGCGCACCTTCTCCTTGTCGCCGATGCCGACCCGTTCGAGGTAGCCGCGGGACCAGCGCCTGGCCTGCTCCTTGCCGAGGCCCTTGAGCTTGCCGAAGTAGACCATCACGTCGATGACGGACTCCTTCTTGTACAGCCCGCGCTCCTCCGGGAGGTAGCCGAGCCTGTCGCCGGCCTCCGGGCTGAACGGGCGGCCGTCGATGTGGAGAACGCCGGCCGTCGGCTGGTAGATGCCGAGAAGCGCGCGGATCGTGGTGGTCTTCCCCGAGCCGTTGCTGCCGAGGAAGCCGAACGTCTCTCCGCGCGCGATGTCGAAGGAGAGGTCGCGGATGACGGTGGTGCGGCCGAAATCCATCCGGAAGTGGTCGATGTGCACGAGGGGTTCCTGCGTCGGACTGCTCACGCATCCACATTAGGGGTTGACGGGTCGTGGGCCGCGGATTATCGTATTCAACGTAACAGTTGATAAAGGAATCGGTTGTATATGACTCAGGATGTGGACGCGGACACGCGGCTCGACCGCGCGTTCCAGGCCCTGGCCGACCCGGTGCGCCGAGCGATCGTCGCCCGCCTCAGCAGGGGCTCTGCGACGGTGAACGAACTGGCGGAGCCGTTCGCGATCACCACGCAGGCGGTGTCCCGCCACATCCACGTCCTCGAAGAGGCCGGACTCGTCAGCAGGACGAGGGAGGCGCAGCGCCGCCCCGTCCACCTCGAACCGGCGGCCCTCGAGGAGCTCACCTCGTGGATCGACGGCTACCGGCTCATCCACGAACAGCAGTACCGCAGTCTCGACAGCGTGCTCGCCGGCCTCGGCGGCACGGCCACACCGAAGGAGAAGAAGAAATGAGCAACGCAGTCACCATCACCGCGCCGGACGGTCTCCCGTACGTCGACATCGAGCGCGAATTCGACTATCCGGTCGAGAAGGTGTTCCTCGCCCACAAGGATCCGGCCCTGATCGCCCAGTGGCTCGGCCCGCGCGGCTACGAGATGGACGTCGAGGAGTACGACTACACGACGGGCGGGCACTACCGCTACGTGCACCGCGACCCGAACGGCGGGGAGTACGGCTTCCGCGGGGTATTCCACGTCGTGCGCGACAACGAGTTCGCCATCCAGACCTTCGAGTTCGAGGGATACCCGGATGTGGTCAGCATCGAGTCCGTCACGTTCGAACCCCTCGACGGAGGACGCACCCGCGTGAAGGCCCACGCCGTCTACCCGACGCTTGAGGCGCGAGACGGCATGGTCGCCTCCGGCCAGGCGAAAGGCGTCACCGAGGGCTACGAGCGCCTCGACGCCGTGCTCGCCGCGGGCTGACCCGTCCGCCTCTCCCGCCCAACCAATCGAGTCCGAACCTCTTCACGCGACACGCCGGTCGCAGGCGTGAACGGGTTCGGACTCGATTGCGTGTCAGGCGAGCGCGGCGAGGAGGGCCGGGTGGAGGAGGCCGTTGCTCGCCAGCGAGGAGCCGTTGCCCGGGCCGGCGTCGCCGGTGACCGAGGTGAAGGTGCCCCCGGCCTCTTCGACGATCGGGATGAGCGCGGCGAGATCGTAGGTCTTCACGTCGAACTCGCCCACCGCATCCAGAACCCCCTCGGCCAGCAGCATGTACGACCACATGTCGCCGTATGCGCGATCCCGCCACACCTGCCGGGTGAGCGCGATCAGCCTGTCCAGGTATCCGGCGCCATCCCACTGGGCGATGCTCTGGAAGCTGATCGAGGCGTGCTCCAGATCGGAGACGGCGGACACCCGCAGCCTGCGCGGCTCGCCACCGGCCTCCGACAGCCAGGCCCCAGCGCCCTGCGCCGCCCACCAGCGCCGATCGAGCGCCGGCGAGCTGACGACCCCGACCACCGGCTTGCCGTCGACGGCCAGCGCGATCAGCGTGCCCCACACCGGAACGCCGCGCAGATAGTTGGCGGTGCCGTCGATGGGGTCGACGATCCACTGCCGGGATGCGTCCCCCTCCGTCCCGAACTCCTCGCCCAGGATGCCGTCCTCCGGCCGTTCTGCCGCGATGAGCTCCCGGATGGCCCGCTCCACGGCCAGATCCGCTTCGGTGACATGGGTGCGATCCGGCTTCGTGTCGATGTGCAGATCCAGCGCGCGGAACTTCTCCGCCGAAATCGAATCGGCCAGATCGGCCAGCCGGACGGCCAGCGCCAAGTCGGCGGAGAACGGAGAGGATTCGGTGTCGAAAGTCACGTCCAGAGCCTACCGATCCGAGGTGAACACCCGGTGGCGCGCCCGGCGTCCCCTCGATTGGCGATGAGGCCGAAATGGATGCTAGTGTTGAGCCTCGTTCGGGTCGCCGAACAAAACGCACCTCTAGCTCAATCGGCAGAGCAACTGACTCTTAATCAGTGGGTTCTGGGTTCAAGTCCCAGGGGGTGCACCACAGGGAAATGCCCGGTCAGGCGCAAGTCTGACCGGGCATTTTCGTGAGCCGACGTGCCGAATGTCTTCTCGGCCAGACGATGACCGCGTATCGCATCCGGTCGTCTCTTTATCGTTGATTCTCGTTGTCTGCACACGCAGCGTCCGCGGGCTGCTTCGCGGGCGTCCGTCGTCGGAACCCTGGCCACCGGATGATGTAGAACGCTGCGGCACCGAGGGCGAGCTGGAACAGGACGTCGAGGTTGAACAACCGGAATGCCTGTGGCAGCGAGAACAGGAGCGCGGCCGACGACGCGGCGACCCAGGCCCATTCCATACTGCCCTGTTCACCTCGACGGTGAGCGTAGAGCGCCAGCGTGCCGAGTATGGCGGAGAGCACGAACACTCCGACGTATCCGAAGTCGAACCACATCTGCCCAAAGCCCGTGTAGACGTTGAACCACATGGGTGAGTGCACAGCACCTGCGATCGTGTTTGGCACGTGCACGTCGGGGAACACTGCGTTCACGAGCTTCAGTGGAGTGAAGATGGTGGTTCCCCACTGGAACGGGTCGACGCCCATCCTGGTGGCGGATGAGAACGCTGCGATGCCGCCCATGAAGTAAAGAACCGGTGCGGCGATCCAGCCAGGGAGCCAGTTCGAGTACTCGGTGGCGGTGTCATTCTTCGACAGGCTCGCTCCGACGACGGTGAAGTACACGAGGCCGGCAATCACCGCGACGCCCATGATGACGTACACGTAGATCGGGAACGGCTTCCGCCCTGGTGGGTGGTCGTCCTTCGCGAGTGACTGGCGGGCGTACAGCCAGAAGACCACTGTCACGACGAGCAACGTCAGGAGGTTGATGCGGGCAGGGTTCTGGGCGACCAGCCCGAACGCCGCCACGCTGATCAACCACCACCATCGGGAGAACCTGTACGCGCCGTACACGCCGAGGCAGGAGACGACGGGCCCGAGCGCGGCGAGGAGGACGACGGGGCCGCCGCCGCGGGCGACGGTGTTCTGCGCCGCGCGGATCTCTTTGAGGCTGAGGTGCTCGTAGGCCTCGCCTGCCGCGTTAGCCACACCGGCACGGAAGGCGATCACGCCGATGACGAAGAGGGCGAAGATCACGATCGTCACGACGAGGAATCGGCGGAACGCCAGCTTACGGTCTCCCTGGCGGGCGACGTGCGGTTTCAGATGGGGCAGGAACGACGGCGCGGCAAGGCCGATCAGTCCGAGGCTGATCGCGATGAGCGTCACCCAGTTCAGAGGTTCGAACCGGATCGGCTGCAGCAGGTAGAGCAGAAAGATCCCTGCCCACAGACACAGCGACCACGCGAGCGGGCTGCGACGGTCTCGGTACATCGAGAACCCGGCTGCGGCCAACGCTACGAGCAGCGCGACGAACTCCATCTACTTCAACCATTCTTCGGGTTCCGGGAGTCATCCCCCCAGTTGATTCATCTACTGATTCTGCCCGATGTTTCGGCGCCCGATGTCCAATCCGTACCGCCCGCCCCGTTCTGGGGACGGATGAGAGATGTTCTCATGGTGGACGGCTCGGTCGATCAGACCAGGATCGGCAGCATCGCCGCTTCCCGCGGCGCTAACTCGACCCCTGGCGAGGACCGCGCGATCGCGCGTGAAGTCGTGAATCGCATGGAACAATAGCGTCTCGTGACCATCTTCGATCCGCGGCAGAACAGCATCGGCTTCCTGAGATTGCTGTTCGCAACCCTCGTGATCGTCGAACACGCCTGGCCGCTCGGTGGGTTCGGGACTCACCTCGGGCGGACCGAGAACAACGTTGGCTTCCTCTGTGTGGAGGGGTTCTTCGCCCTTTCGGGTTTCCTCATCACTCGGAGCGCGTCCCGGCAAAGCACGGGGCGATATTTGTGGCATCGCATTCTCCGCATCTTCCCCGCTTACTGGGTCTGTCTACTGGTGATTGCAGTGGTCTTCGCGCCAATCGTCTGGCGGACAGGCCACTCTCTGTGGCGCTACTTCACTGCGACCCCGACAGCGGTCGGTTATGTGCTGAACAACTCTCTGCTATCGACCATGCAGCAGGGAATCGGCGGGACTTTGGCTTCCAACCCGTTTCCAAACCTCTGGAACGGGCCTCTCTACACGCTCTACTACGAATTCATTTGCTACCTGGTGGTCGGCGGCCTCGCTGCGCTCGGGGTCTTGAACGCGAAGACCGTCCTGACTGTCGGAGCAGGTGTGTGGGTGTGGCTGCAGCTCATCGAGGTGGGGGCAGCGGGCGTGGTCGATAACCGTCAAGCGACGCTCACCGTGTGCTTCATGGTCGGTTCCCTTGCGTGGTTCTTGCGAGAGAAGGTACTCACAAAATCAGCGGGGCTCGTGATCGGTGTTTGCGCGATCCTCGTGGCTGGGCTGACTTACGTGACTCTGGGCTTTCATCAAGTCGGGATCATCGCTTTCGCGTTTGCATGTATCTGGGCTGGCTGCGTGCTGCCCTTTCGCAAGGTCGGAGTCAAACGAGACTTCTCCTATGGCATGTACATCTACGGCTGGCCCGTCTTACAGATCGGTGCCTTCTTCGGTCTTCAGAAGCTGGGGCTTCCCCTCTATCTCGCTTCGACGCTCGTCGTGACGCTCGGGCTCGCAGCCGCGAGTTGGTATGTGATCGAGTCAAAGGCTCTTCGGTTGAAGGGCGCATCGGCACCGAGATGGCTCGTGGGCGAGCCTCGACTGGAGAGTGACCCAAGCTCTCGGAGAGGTGAAAAGGGCGTAGCGACGGAGTGACCGCGATGTGCGGCGGTCTGCGCAATGGATGCGGACGGCCTGCCCCAGTCGAGATGCTGCCGACCCCTACCGCAACTCTTTCCGCGGCATCACGATCTCTTTGATGATCAGGATGATCCCCGCCGAGATCGGGATGGCGACCAAGGCCCCGGGCAGCCCGAACAGCGTCGACCCGGCCAGCGCTGAGATCAGCACCACTGAGCCAGGCACCTGCACCGCCTTGCCCATCACCTTCGGCGTGAGGATGTATGCCTCGACCTGCATGTAGATCAGCATGAAGATGAGGACGACCAGGCCGGAGACGGGGGAGTGGATGAAGGCGAGGACCGTCATCGCCGCCGTGGTCAGCACCGTTCCGATCAACGGGATGAGGGTGATGAAGAAGGCGAGGATTCCGATCAGGAATGCGCCGGGCACGTCGGTGATCAGCAGCAGGATGACGCTGTAGACCGCGTTGAAGAACGCGAGCACCACCATCCCGCTCAGGTATTTGCCGAAGTTGCGCAGGATGCGTTCCGAGTATTTGACGAACGTGGGCCTGCGGGAGGCGGAGACCAGCTTGTATCCGGCCTCCTTCGTCGCGTCGTAGGTGGCGATGAAGTAGATGGTGAGGATGGCGATGAAGAAGCCGGAGGTCAGGCCGTTGACGACAGACAGGCCGAAGCCGACCAGGCCGGTGCCGAGGGAGGCCCACACCTCGGGTTTCTGCACTTCGGTCGAGACCCAGTTGACGAGGGCGCCGAGGACGCCGTTGCTGGAAGCGTTCGCCGGGTCGAACCAGCCTTGGGCGCGGAGGTTCGCCACCTCTTTCGGGATGGCCGTCGCCAGGAACTGGATCTGCTGGATGACCAGCGGGAGCACCACCCAGACGATCGTGATGATCACCGCGATGAGCAGCAGGATGACCGTGACGATCGCCCACGGCCGGGACATGTGCCTGCGCTGGAACCACCGGATGAGCGGGTCGAGGCCGACCGTGGCGAACATCGCGAGGAAGACCATGAAGATGATCGAGCGCAGGCCGTACAGGGCGAAGCCGGTGATGATCGCGCCGACAGCGCCCAGCGTGACGATGTAGCCGAGCGCCAGCGGGCTGCGCTGCAGCATGGACTGCTGCGGCGGCTGCGGCGGCTGCGTCGCCTGACCCTGCTGCGGCTGCTCTGTTGTGGCCGGTGGTGGGGCGTGTCTGGTGAGGCGCATGACGCCCTCCTCGGCTCGGTGTATGGCTGGTGCCGAGCGTATTGCCAGCGGGCTATCCGGGACAAGTCACTGCGGCATCGGCGCGGGATGCCGGCGGCGTTCGTTACGAATATGTAAACGCCTTTACTTCTATCTGTTTCGCTCTTGACGCCCGCATCCGGCGCATGCTTCACTTGCGGCAGCAATTAAGCAACGAGGTTTCATTGTAAGCGGGACGGGAGAACCGGCGGATGGCATTCGGTGGACACGGCCAGGAGCCGGACGCGTCGCGGCAGAGGGCGGCGAACGCCGCCCGGTGTGCGCTCGCCGTCCGGCAGGGCGGCCGCGGAACCGTCGCGCAGATCGCCGCACGCACGGGACTGTCCCGCCCGACCGTCGAAGTCGCCCTCACGACGATGCGCGAGCGCGGCCTGGTCGTCGAGGTCGACGAGCACACGCTCGGCGGCAGGGGAGCGGGACGCCCGGCGCGGCTCTACGACTTCGCCGCGGACGCCGGATACCTCGTGGGCGTCGACGTGGGCATCCACCGGGTGCGCGTCGCCATCGCCGACCTCGCCGGTGCGATCGTCGGCTGGTCGGAGCGCGAGATCGACGGCAGTTCACTCGGCGCCAACCGGATGAGCGTAGTGCGCCAGGTGGTCTCCGACAGCCTCGACGGGCACGAGGTCGACCGGTCGCGCCTGGTCGCGATGACCGTCGCCGTCTCCGGTCTCGTCGGCGAGGACGGCAAGCTCATCGTCTCCCGCAACTTCCCGGACTGGGAGGGCGTCGACATCGCCGGCCACCTGCGTTCCGAGTTCGGCTGCGAGGTGGTGGTCGAGAACGACATGCGGCTCGCCGCCCTCGCCGAGCACCGGATGGGCGCATCCCGCCTGGTCAACGACTCCGCGTACTTCTTCCTCGGGCACCGCATCTCGATGGGGCTCATCATCGACGGCAAGCTCCGTCGCGGCGCGCACTCCGCCGCCGGCGAGGTGGGCGAGATCGTCTTCTCGATGAAGGTGAACGAGGCCGGCCAGCTCAGCTGGAAGACCGCGCCCTCCGGCGAAGAGGTGTTCCGGATGGCCGTGGAGGGCGACGAGGGCGCCCGCGAGGAGATCGAGTCGTTCGTCGGCGGCCTCGCCACCGGCATCGCCACGCTCACGATGGCGGTCGACCCCGACGTGGTCGTGGTCGGCGGCGGTCTCTCCCGTGCGGGGGAAGCGCTGCTCGAACCGTTGAGGAGGGCCGTGATGCGCGAGATCCGGCTGCCCATCCACCCCACGATCATCCAGTCCGAGCTCGGCGCCGAATCCGTCGTGCTCGGGGCGCTCGCGCTCGCCTTCGGCCAGTCGGCCGAGCGGGTCTACGGGACGGCGGACGTGCCGGAGCCCGACATCGATGTCGCGGGGGCGAAGGCCCTCGCAGAGAGGATCACCGCATGAGTTCCACGGAAGCAGGGTCGCCGCTGAGGCTGGCCGTCATCGGCGTGGGGGCGCGGTCGTACATCGCGAGCCACGCGGTCGACTCCGGCAGCGGGACGATCGTGGCCGTCGCCGACCCCAGCAGTGCTGCCAGGGAGCGCGCCGCCGAGCAGTTCGGCGCGGGCATCGCCACCTTCGCGAGCCACCGCGACCTCATCGACGCCCGGGATGCGCAGGGCGGCAGCATCGTCGACGCCGCGTTCGTCACCTCCCCGGACCACACCCACGCCGAGATCGCCATCGACCTGCTACGCGCAGGGATCCCGGTCTACGTGGAGAAGCCGCTCGCGATCAGCCTCGACGATGCGGACGCGATCCTGGCTGCGGCGGCCGAGAGCGGCACCCGGCTCTACGTCGGCCACAACATGCGGCACATGGCCGTCGTCACCCTCATGCGCGACATCATCCAGCGCGGCGAGATCGGCGAGGTCAAGGCCGTCTGGTGCAGGCACTTCGTCGGGAACGGCGGCGACTACTACTTCAAGGACTGGCACGCGGAGCGCGCCAAGTCGAACGGGCTGCTGCTGCAGAAGGGCGCCCACGACATCGACATCATCCACTGGCTCGCCGGAGGGTACTCCGAGCTGGTCACCGGGATGGGCGGCCTCAGCCTCTACGGAGACATCACGGACCGCAGGGACAACTCCGACCGCACGATGCCCGAGTGGTTCTCGCTCGACGCGTGGCCTCCGCTCAGCCAGACCGAGCTGAACCCCGTGATCGACGTCGAAGACATCTCGATGGTCACCATGCGCCTCGACAACGGCGTGTACGCGTCGTACCAGCAGTGCCACTACACCCCCGATTACTGGCGCAACTACACGGTGATCGGCACGGAGGGCAGGCTGGAGAACTTCGGCGACACCGACGGGGCCGTCGTGCGCGTGTGGAACACGCGCACGACCTACGACCCGGCCGGGGACGCCGAGTACCGGGTGAACGGCGACGAGCGGGGGCACCGCGACGCGGACCGGCTCACGGTCGACGAGTTCATCCGGTTCATCACGGACGGCTCGGAGACCGAGACGTCCGCTGTCGCTGCCAGGAACGCGGTGGCGACAGCCGTCGCAGCAACCGAGTCCATCCGCGACGGCTCACGGCCCATCGCCGTGCCTGCCGTGGACGAACACGTGGCCACGCTGGTGTGACCACGCGGTATTCCCGGGCCGGCGAGGACAAGTCGCCGGCCCGGGAGGCACCACAACAACACTCACATTTCAAGGAGAACCAATGCGAAAAGCCCTACTAGCCGCCGGGGCGGCGGTCGCAGCCGCTGCCCTTCTGGCCGGATGCTCGTCCAACACTGGAAGCGGCTCCGGTGCCACTGCCGATCATAATCTGTCGGCCTCGATCTCCTACGCATACTGGGACGTGAACCAGAAGCCCGCGATGGAGGCGCTGATCAAGGACTTCAACAAGGAGTACCCGAACATCAAGGTCACCAGCCAGGTGACGCCGTACCAGAACTACTTCACCAAGCTGCAGACGCAGGGCTCGTCGAAGACGCTGCCCGACGTGTTCTGGATGAACGGACCGAACTTCCAGCTGTACGCATCCAACGGGCTGCTCGAACCGATCGGCTCCGGCATCGACCCGTCGAACTACCCGAAGGCGCTCGACGAGCTCTACAGCTACGACGGCAAGCAGTACGGCGCTCCGAAGGACTTCGACACGATCGGCGTCTTCTACAACAAGGCGGTCTTCGACAAGGCCGGCGTCGCGTACCCGACGGCCGACTGGACCTGGGACGACTTCCACCAGAAGGCCAAGGCGATCTCCGACAAGCTGAAGGCCGAAGGCGTCTACGGCGTCGCGAGCGGTCTGAGCGGCGGCCAGGAGGTCTACTACAACACCATCCTGCAGGCCGGCGGCGACATCATCTCGTCCGACGGCAAGAAGTCGGGCTACGACTCCGCCGCAGCGATCAAGGGCCTGCAGTTCGTGCGCGACCTCGTCGCGGACGGGTCGTCGCCGACGCCGTCGCAGCTGTCGGACACCCCGCAGGACCAGTGGTTCATCAACAGCAAGTCGGCCATGATCTGGTCGGGCACCTGGCTGAACTCCGAGCTCCTCGCATCGCCGATCAAGGACACGATCGCCCTCGCTCCTCTGCCCAAGGGCGAGAAGCAGGCCACGGTCATCCACGGTCTCGCCAACGTCGTCGCCAAGGACTCCAAGAACAAGCCGGCGGCCGTCGCGTTCCAGACCTACCTCGCCGGCAAGCAGGCGGCGCAGACCCAGGCGGAGATGGGCGCGGCGAACCCCGCGTTCAACGGCACCCAGGACGCCTTCGTCAAGACGGCGCCGTGGGATCTGAACATCTTCGAGAAGGCGGCGGCGGACTACGCGTACCCGTACCCCATCTCCAAGAACACGGCAGCGTGGAACAAGGCGGAGAACGACCTGCTCCCCGACGCGTTCTCCGGCAAGCGCCCGGTGGCCGACGTGGCCAAGGAGCTCGCCAAGCAGATGAACGCGGACCTCGCCAAAGAGTAATGTCCCTGTCCACCGCAACCCAGGAGGCGGGCGTCGTGACCACGGCGCCCGCCACCCGGCCGGCCGCACCGCGCAAGCGGCGCACCGACCGGAAGGAATGGCTGTGGGCGGCCCTGTTCGTCGCCCCGCTGCTGTTCGGCGTCCTCGTCTTCTACATCTGGCCGATCATCCGGAACGCGTACTTCAGCTTCACCACCTGGGGCGTCTTCGGAGGAGCGACCTGGAGTGGACTGGCGAACTACCAGGCGATGCTCGCCGATCCGTCGTTCTGGCGCTCGATCGTCAACACGCTGATCTACATCGGCTTCCTGCTGATCGGCATCCCGCTCGCGGTGATCTTCGCCAGCCTGATCAACCGGCCCGGGCTGCGCTTCGCCGCCCTGTACCGCACGGCGTTCTTCCTGCCGTACGTCGCGATGCCCGCGGCAGTCTCGATGGTCTGGCGGATCATCTTCAACGGCGACTTCGGCGTCATCAACTATGCGCTGTCGCTCGTCGGCATCAAGGGGCCGAACTGGCTCTCCACCGAATGGGTCGCACTGATCGCGGTGGGACTGGTCGGGATGTGGATCTCGCTCGGCTTCAACCTCATCGTGCTCTCCGCCGGCATGAAGGGTATCCCGCCGGAGATGTACGAGGCGTCGAGCCTCGACGGCGCGAGCAGGCTGCGCCAGTTCTTCTCGATCACGGTTCCGCTGCTCAGCCCGTCGATCTTCTTCGTCTCCGTCATGACGGTCATCACCGGCTTCCAGCTGTTCGACCTGCTCTACGCGCTGATGGGGACGCAGAACCCGGCGCTCAACCAGACCCAGTCGATGGTGTACCTGTTCTTCGCCCACCAGCAGACCGGCGACAACGGCTACGCAGCCGCCGTCGGGATGGCGATCCTCGTGCTCGTCGGCGTGTTCACGATCATCCAGTTCCGGATGCAGAAGAGGTGGGTGACGTATGTCTAGCTCCGTCGTCGTCGGCGCGAAATCGGGGCGCGCCCGGGTGGGGACGGGTGTCACCCACCTCGTCCTGATCGTCGCGTCGATCGTGATGATCTTCCCGTTCGTCTGGCAGATCCTGATGTCGCTGTCCACGAACGCGCAGGTCACCTCCGTGCCGCCGACCGTCTGGCCGGGCACGCTGCACTGGGAGAACTTCGCCCACGTGTTCGACCAGCTGCCGTTCCTCAACCAGCTCTGGGTGTCGGTCGCCGTCACGGTGATCCGCACGGTCGGCCAGCTGTTGCTGTGCTCGATGGCCGGGTATGCGTTCGCCAGGATGTCGTTCCCGTTCAAGCGGACGATCTTCGCGCTCGTGCTCGCCATCCTGATGGTGCCGCCGCAGGTGTACCTTTTGCCGCAGTACCAGATCGTGCAGGGCCTCGGCTGGCTCAACACCATCGCCGGAATCGCCGCCCCCGGCATCTTCAGCGCGTTCGGCACCTTCCTGATGCGCCAGTTCTTCCTCGGCCTGCCCGACGAACTGGCCGAGGCGGCCCGCCTCGACGGAGCGAACCACTTTCAGACCTTCTGGAAGGTGATGCTGCCGCTCGCCAAGCCCGGCCTGTCCGCGCTCGCGATCATCACGGTGCTCGCCTCGTGGAACGACCTGCTCTGGCCGCTCATCGTCGCGACGGACTCGACCCAGATGCCGCTCTCGGCCGGTATCGCGACGCTCACCAGCCAGCGGTCGATCCCCGACTACCCGCTCCTGCTCGCCGCCAGCCTCCTGGCGATGGCGCCGGTGCTCATCCTCTTCCTGATCATGCAGAAGCGCGTCATCGACGGCATCGCATTCTCCGGTCTCAAATAGAAAGAACAGACACGTTCGTGAATACACTCCGAGTCGGCCTCATCGGCGCCGGCGGGATCTCGCAGGTGCACGCATCCGGATGGGCGGCGCTGGGCGTGCCGGTCACCGTCTACTCCCACGAGGGCGCTGAGGCGCTCGCGGCGGAGTACGGCTTCGACATCGCCACCGGCCTGGACTCGCTGCTCGCGGCGAGCGACCTCGTCGACATCGTCACGTCGAGCAACAGCCACAAGGAGCTGGCGCTCTCGGCCATCGCGGCCGGCAAGCACGTGATCTGCGAGAAGCCCCTCTCCGTCACCGCCGCCGATGCGCGCGAGCTCGCCGACGCCGCCGCGGACGCGGGAGTGCGGCTGTTCCCCGCTCACGTCGTCCGGTTCTTCCCCGAATACGTCGCGGTGAAGGCCCAGGTGGATGCCGGCCGCATCGGCGACCCTGCCGTGCTGCGTTTCGTGCGCGGCGGGCAGGCGCCCCGCGCCGGCTCGTGGTTCTTCGACGAGAACGCCGGGGGAGGCATCATCCTCGACCAGATGATCCACGATCTCGACCAGGCCAGGTGGCTGGCCGGCGAGGTCACGCAGGTCTACGCGGTGCAGAGCCCGGAGAGCGTCGACGGCATCGTGCCCGGCATCGTCACGGCGCACGTCACCCTCACCCACGCGAGCGGTGCGATCAGCCACGTGCAGGGCACCTGGGGACCGGACGGCACGGTGTTCCGCACGAGTGCCGACGTCGCGGGCAGCAGGGGAACGCTCTCCATCGACTCGCGGAAGGACACCGCGACGGTGCTCGACTTCCCGGCCGGTGTGTCCGGGGACGGCTACCTTCCGCCGTCCACCACCGCCGTCAGCCCGTACACCCGGCAGCTCGCCGCCTTCCTGGAGGCGGTCGTGGACGGAACCGATGCGGTCGTGACGCCGGAGGACGGCGTGCGCGCCGTCGCGATCGCGGAGGCGGCCGCCGCGTCGCTCCGCACCGGGCGCGCTGTCGACATCGACCAGGGGACCGGCCTGGCCGTCGCCGACCCGTCCGTCGCAGGATCGCACATCGCAGAGAACGTCGGCGCATGACCGCCGGAACAGGAGACACCGTGACCCGCCCGCTCAAGATCGCCGTTCTCTCGTTCGCCCATCCGCACGCGATCGGATACTGCCGACTGCTCGCCGGGCGCGACGACATCGAGCTGATCGCCACAGACCCCGACGGCGCTGCCGCCCCGGATGCCGCCCTCCGCGGGGAGGCGCTGGCCGCATCCATCGGGGTGCGCTACGTCGCCGACTACGAGGCGGCGCTCGCCTGGGGCCCGGATGCGGTGATCGTCACGGCGGAGAACGCCAGGCACCGCGCGCTGGTCGAGGCCGCGGCGGCAGCCGGAGCGCACATCCTGTGCGAGAAGCCGCTCGCGACGACGGTTGAGGACGGCCGGGCGATGCTCGATGCCGCCGAGCGCGCAGGCGTGACCATGATGACCGCATACCCGGTGCGCTTCGCGCCGTCGTTCGTGGATGCGCGCGCCAGGGTGCGCGCCGGCCAGCTGGGCGACATCATCGGCATCCGCGGAACGAACAACGGCAAGCTTCCGGCCGACCGCGCCTGGTTCACCGATCCTGCGCTCGCGGGCGGCGGCGCGCTGGTCGACCACGTCGTGCACTGCGCCGACCTGCTCGACGACCTGCTCGGCGCCCTGCCGACCACGGTGCGCGCCGTCTCGAACAGCATTCTGCACGCCGACGACGCGCTGCGGGTGGAGACCGGCGGCCTGGTGACCGCGACCTATCCGGGCGGCGTGGTCGCGACGATCGACTGCTCCTGGACGATGCCGGAGAACGCGCCGACCTGGGGAGGGCTCACGCTGCAGCTCACCGGCACGAAAGGCAACATCACCATCGCGCCGTTCGCACCGCACATCGCGGGGCAGACCGTCGACGGCGAGGTCTGGGAGGGCGTCGGCGACGACCTCGACGCTCTGATGCTCGCCGAGTTCCTCGACGCGGTGCGCTCCGGCCGGGCTGCGGTGCCGGACGGCCAGGTGGGGCTGCGCACGCTGCAGGTCGTGGATGCCGCACGCCGCTCCGCCGTGGACGGGCAGCCGGTCGCGCTGTAGCGGTCGACCGTTGCCTCCCTAGCGTCGGGCGGCGATGACCGAGAAGTCCTTGTCGCCGTCGCCGGTGTCGACCGCGTCCTCCAGCGCGGCCGACACCAGCGACACGGCGGGCAGGGGGTCGCGCGAGGTCGCCAGCATCAGCCGGGTGTCCTTCGCGAGCAGGGCTGCGGAGAACTGGGTGTCGTCGAAGTCGCCGGAGACGACGGGGCCGCCCTTCATCGCGGCGATCGGCGCGAGCGCCGTGATGCCGAGGGTGTCGAGCACCTGCTCGGCGCTGAGGCCGCCGGACTCGCCGAGGCGCAGCGCCTCCACCAACCCCTCGAACGAGACGGCGAGGGCGAGGTTGGCGACGAGCTTGCCCGCTGCCGCCTGCTCGGGGGTGTCGAGCATCCTGAGCTTGTTGGGGTCCGCCCAGAGGGCGACGATGGTGCGCGCGATGCGGGCGGCGTCGTGCTCTCCGCCGATGAGGACGCCGAGGGAGGCGGCGCGGGCGGGCGCGAGGGAGCCGATGACGGGGGAGTGCACGTACGAGACTCCGGCGCCCGCCGCCCACGCGCTGAAGTCGGAGGCGTCCGCGGGCGAGACGGTGGTGATGTCGATCCACACGGCCCCGGATGCGAACGGCAGCCCGCCGTCGACGATCACCTCGCGCACGGCGTCCGGTCCGAACAGCGCGGAGACCACGGCCTGCGCGCCGTCGACCGCCTCCGCCGCGGTCTGCGCCACCGCCGCTCCACGTCGGCCCATCGCCTGCGCAGGCTCCGGGGAACGGTTCCACACGGTCACGCGGTGACCGGCGTCGATCAGGTGGGGGACGAGCTCGCGGCCCATGCGGCCGAGCCCGAGGAATGCGATGTTCATGTCTCCACTCTGCGCCGATGCGGGCGGCTAGGGAAGAGGCGACGCGGTGAGCCTGGCACGCGCCGCCGTCAGGAACTCACGCTCGGCGGCGTTGTCGGCGAGCGCGATGGCCGCCTCGTACGCGGCGGCGGCCTCGTCGGGCCGCCCCAGCCGGACGAACAGGTCGGCGCGGATCGCGTGCAGCAGGTGGAACGCGCCGAGCGCATCCACCAGCCTGTCCGTCTCGGCCAGCGCCGCCGCAGGGCCGTCGACCTCGGCGACCGCGACCGCACGGTTGAGCGCGACGACGGGGGAGGGATGCACGGCCAGCAGCTGGTCGTAGATCGTCACGATCTGCGGCCAGTCGGTCTGCTCCGGGATGCGCGCGTCGTCGTGCACCGCCTGGATCGCGGCCTGGAGCTGGAAGCTGCCCGGTCGGTTCCTGCGCAGGCAGGTGCGCAGGATGTCCTGGCCTTCGGCGATGCGCGCCCCGTCCCAGAGGGTGCGGTCCTGGTGCGGAAGCGGCACGAGCCTGCCCTGCGCATCCACCCGGGCTGCACGTCGGGCGTCGACGAGCAGCAGCAGTGCGAGCAGGCCGAGCGCCTCCTCCTCGTCCGGCATCAACTCGACCAGCAGCCTGGCCAGCCGGATCGCCTCGCCGCACAGCTCGTCGCGCACCAGCCTGTCGCCCGCCGACGCGGTGTACCCCTCGGTGAAGATCAGGTACACGACCGTCAGCACGGAGGCGAGCCGGTCGGGGAGGTCGGCGTCGGACGGGAGGCGGAACGGGATGCGCGCATCCCGGATCTTCGCCTTCGCCCTGGACAGCCGCTGGCCCATCGCCGACTCCTGCACGAGGAACGCGCGCGCGATCTCCGCCGTGCTGAGGCCGCCGAGCAGCCGCAGCGTGAGCGCCACCCTGCTGGCCGGGGCGAGCGCCGGGTGGCAGCAGGTGAAGATCAGGCGCAGCCTGTCGTCGTCCACCGGTCCCTCCTCTGCGATGTCCGGCGCATCCTGCTCGTGCAGGAGCGCCGCCTCCGCCTCGCGGTCGCGTCCGGTGGCCTCGCGGCGCAGCCGATCGATGGCTTTACGGCGGGCGGTCGTGATGATCCATCCAGCCGGTGCAGGCGGGATGCCGTCCTCCGGCCAGCGGACGGCCGCCGTCGTGAACGCATCCTGCACCGCGTCCTCGGCGACGCTCAGATCGCCGAAGACGCGGTACAGGACGGAGACCGCGCGGCCGTACTCTGCACGGAAGACGCGCGCGATGTCGTCGCTGCCGACCGCGGGCTCCACGCCGACCGCACGCTCCACGCCGGTCAGCCCGCGAACGGGCGCACTTCGATGGGCAGCGTGGTCGCGACGGCGAGCCGCCTGCCCCAGTCGAGCGCCGCATCCAGGTCGGGCACGTCGACGATGCTGAACCCGCCGAGATGCTCCTTGCCCTCCGCGAACGGGCCGTCGGTGATGAGCACCTCGCCGTCTGCCGGCCGCAGCACGGTCGACGACGACGCGGGAAGCAGCCCGTTCGAGAAGACCCACACGCCGGATGCGCGCATATCCCGGTCGACGGCGCCGACGGCCGCATCGATCGCCGCCATCACCTCCGGCTCCGGGATGGGCCCGTCGGGCTGGTAGACGCTGAGCAGGTACTGAGTCATGGTGTTCTCCGTTTCTCTCACCGTCTATACGAGTGGGGGTGGGTGATTTCGACATGGTGGGCGCGGTTAGTGTGCAGTCTGGTCTGTGCGGAGGAGGAGCGCCAGGGCGGGGCGGAATGCATGTAAAATGTTTCTATTGCGGTTTGTGGTACGGTCGATGACCAGCCGCTTCGGTGAGAACGGAGGACACAGATGTCGCCACTGGCTCTCTGGAACGTGAATACCCTGCTGATGATCGGCGGAATCGTCGCGGTCGTCGTGGCCTGCGCGGTGTGGGTTCGCCGTCGGCGCCGCCGGCAGGATCGCAACGGCCACTAGGCACCACGGGGAGCGCCCGGCGCGAGGGATTCGCGCCGGGCGCTCGTCACTTCTCTGTGCGGTCCAGCCGCGCCACCCCGATCTTCGAGTCGGCCATCCCGTAGAACACGTAGCGCTGGCCGTCGATCGTCTCGATCGCGGTCGGGAACACCACGTTCGGCACGATGCCGCTGCGCTCGTCCTCCGTCTCTGCCTCGAGGAGCGGGGCGTCTGTGCGGTCGACGACCCGCCAGGGCTCGTCGGCGTCGAGGATCATCGCGCCGGCGCCGTAGTTGACGTTCTGCTGCTGGGCCATCGCGTTGACGATCACGCCCGTCACGCCGTGGTGCAGGAGCAGCCAGCCCTCCGGGACGCGGATCGGCGCTGGACCTGCGCCGATCTTCAGCTCCTCGAAGGGATGCTCGGGGCCGGCCAGGAAGCGGTTGCCGCGCCAGCGGGCGAGCTCCCGGCGGTCGGCGAGCACCGCATCCAGGGGGATGAAGGCGATCCAGATGCTGGGGCGCGGGTCCGGCACGGTGGCCGGCGGACGGTTGCCTTCGCCGGGGCGCACCTCGCCGAGTTCCCAGACCGGGCGGTGCAGCACCGCGAGGCTGGGGGTGCCGTCCGGCGCGACCACGGGCTCGGGAAAGAACACCGTGTCCTTGTTGTGGTAGAGCCCGAGGTCGACGCCGAGGGCGTCGTCGTACTCGAAGGTCACGGGGCCGAGGCGCTGCCAGGAGCGGAGGTCGTCGGAGACGGCCACCGCCGTGCGCGGGCCGAGCGGGCCGAACGCCACGTACGTCATCACGTGCGTGCCGAGAGCCGGGATGAACGTCACGCGCGGGTCCTCGACGCCCGCGTTGTTCGCGCCGGACTCCCACTCCCGCTCCGGCTCCAGCACGACCGCCTCGCGGGTGACGCCGACCGGGAGGCCGCCCTCGATGTCCACCCTGGCGAGCCCGACGCGGGAGACGTTGCCCTCCGCCACGAGTCTCGGCAGCAGGTACAGCGTGCCGTCCGGCGCGTGGCCGGTGGCCGGGTTGAGCACACCCTCCGCCTCCAGCGGGTTGCCGGGCTCCGGGGCCATGATCACGCCCGCTCTGGTGAGGGCGTACGGGAAGTCGTCGGGGGAGCTCATGCTTCCTCCTCTGCGATGGTGCGGTCGTTGCGGTCGTTGCGGTCGTTGCGGTCGTTGCGGTCGGCACGGCGGGTGGAACGGTAGAAGTACATCTCGCGGGAACCGGGCGGCGCATCCCAGCCCTGGGCGAACGTCCAGTCGCCGTCGAGTCTCTGCAGCCCTCCCCAGGCGAGCGAGCCGCCGCGGTTGACGGCGAGCTGCGTGAACGGGGCGGATCGCGCGTAGAGCGCCTGCGCCGCGGCGAAGTCGCCGTGCTCGTCCGCGTAGAAGAAGTCGAGCACCAGGTCGTCGCCGTCGACCACCGCGCAGGCCACTTCGTAGAGCGAGCCGTTCAGCGGGGTGAGGTCGAGGTACGGCTGCTCGGCGAAGGTCCAGTGCACGAGGTCGTCGGAGTGGCCGATCATCGGGCGCCCTCCGCAGCCCTCGGAGAGGAACATCAGATACTCGCCGCCGATCCGCACGGCGTTCCCGTCCGCATCCCGGGGCACCACCGCGCCTTTCGCCCAGTTCTGCGACACGTCGTACGGCACGGCGAGCCCCTGCTTCTCCCAGTGCTCCAGGTCGTCGGACGTGGCGACCATGATGTCGCAGGCCACCTCGCCCGTCTCCGTGCGGCGGATGGCGTTGTAGAACAGGACGTAGCGGCCGTCGACCCCGTAGACCTTGGGGTCTTCGCAGCCGAGCACCTCGTTCTCGAGCGTCGGGTAGATCACCGGGTTGGCGGGCGAGTCCGTCCACAGCCCGTCCCTGCGCACGGCGTGGCCGATGCGGCTGGCCGTCGACTCCTTCCGCGGGGAGGCGCGGTAGAAGAGGTGCAGGGCTCCGTCGCGCTCGATCACGGTCGGGTTGAAGATCGAGTCGCTCGTCCAGCCGATGCCGGTGGGGTCGTCCCACTGGCCGTCCAGCCGGAAGGTGAGCGACGCATCCCGGGCGAACGGCCCGATCGCCCAGGGCGGCGTCTCCGCGTAGTGGGCGGAGAACTGGTCGGTCGAGATGCGGTCGGTGAGCGCGTTGGTGTGGGCGAGGGCTTCGGCGAAGCTCTCTCGGAGGTCGTCGGTGTCGACGGCTTTCACGGTACTCCTCGGTCGGAAAGGGATGGGCGGAAAGGGATGGGCGGAAAGGGGATGGTGGGGTCGGCGCCCCGTGGATGCGGGTCAGCCCTTCACACCGGACCCGATGTCCGTCGACGTGAAGTAGCGCTGGAACACGATGAACAGCACCACCACCGGCGCGGCCAGCACGACCGCCCCGGCGAGGATCGCGCCGTACGGGTTCGTGGTGGACGCGGCGACCGTGCTGATGTAGTTCGCCAGCGACACGGCAAGCGGCTGCATCGTCTGCTCCTTGGTGATCAGGAACGGCCAGAGGAACTCGTTCCACGGCCCGATGAAGGTCAGCAGCAGCACGGTCACCAGCGCCGGTCGCACCAGCGGGAGCGCCACCCTGCGCAGGATCATGAACTCGCCGGCCCCGTCGATCCTGGCCGCGTCGAACAGTTCCTTCGGGATCTGCAGGAAGTACTGCCGGAAGATCAGCACCGCCGTCGAGTTGATCGCGAACGGCAGGATCATGCCGAGATAGTTGTCGGCGAGACCGTAGTTGCGCGCGATCAGCACGTAGAGCGGCACCATCAGCAGCTGGAACGGCACCACCTGCACGAGCAGCGCCAGCGCGAACGTCACGCCGCGCCCCCGCCACCGCAGGATGGACAGCGCGTACCCGGCGAGCAGGCCGAACACGACCGTGCAGAGCAGCACGCCGCCGGTGAAGATCCCCGAGCTGGCGAGCCCGCTCCACAGGTTGATGCGGTCGTTGATGTTGACGTAGTTGTTGAACGTCAGGTTGCCCGGCGTCGGGAAGGCCCCGGCGACCGTCGTGTCCGGAGACGCCTGCAGGGAGCCGACGAGCATGTAATAGAACGGGAACAGGAACGCCAGCGCGCCGATGGTGAGCACGATGCCCTGCAGCACCGCCTGCCCCCTGCTGAGCTGCCGGGGAGAGGACAGATCGGTCTTCCGGCGTTTGCGGGCCGGGGCTGCTGTCGTCGTCATGATTCTCTGTCTCCCGCGAATCGGTTCTGCAAGAAAGCGATGATGAGCACCACCACGACCAGGACGATGCCGATCGCGGCCGCGTATCCCGGGTGGCCCTGCTGGATGCCCTGCTGGTAGATCAGCAGCACGGGGGACGTGGATGCGCCGTTCGGCCCTCCGCCTCCCGTCAGCAGGTACGGCTCGGTGAACAGGTTGGCGCCGACGATGGTCGACAGCAGCAGCACCAGGACCGTCGCCGGCCGGACGCCGGGGATCGTCACCGAGAAGAACTGCCGCACCCGGCCCGCCCCGTCGGTCGCCGCGGACTCGTAGAGCTCGGTCGGCACGTTCTGCAGCGCTGCCAGGTAGAGCAGGATGTAGAAGCCGAGCTGCTTCCAGGTGACGTAGATGGCGATCATCGGCATCGCCAGGGTCGGGTTGACGAACCAAGTGGGGTTCGGTGCGAGCGGCCCGAGGATCTGGTTGACCAGGCCGTCCTGGTTGAACAGGAACAGCCAGACGCCGATGATCGCGACGCTCGCCGTGACGTACGGCACGTAGTAGCTGACCCGCAGGAAGGTGCGGAACCGCTTGATACTGTTCAGGCCGCTCGCCAGCACCAAGCTGAGCACGACCGTCAACGGCACGTTGATGACGAGGAAGATGCCGACGTTCGCGAACGACTGCAGCACGGCGGGGTCGGTGAACGCCGTCACGTAGTTGTCGAGACCGACGAACGGGCGGTCGACGTTCGCTCCGGGAGCCGCGAAGAAGTAGTCGAAGAATGACATGTAGATCGCGAACAGCAGCGGGTACGCGAAGATCACGATCACGAAGATCAGATACGGCGCGCTGAACAGCCAGCCGAGCGGGTTCCGTCCGAAGATGCGCTGCAGCAGCGGCTTGGCGGCCTGGTTCTGTCTGCCGCCGCGTGGCTGCCGCCCGGCGGCGGGGGCGTTGCCGCCCCCGGCCGCCGTGGTGGTGGTGCGGATGCTGGACATGCTCCGCCTACTTCTTGTTCTGCAGCGAGTCGATCTTCTCGGCCGCCGCCTTGAACGCGTCCTCCACGCTGCCGGAGCCGGAGATCACGGACTTGGTGTACGCATCCCGGAGCGCCTGCAACTGCGCGACGGTGTTCGGGCCGGACGGGTCGTCGACCGTGCGCGCCGACTGGGCGCCGAACTCCTTGTACGCCGGGTGGGCGGCGAAGTAGTCGGCGTAGACGGAGGCGAGGTTGTCACGGATCGGCATCTGGCCTGTGACGTTCAGGAGCTTGTTGTCCTGGTCCTTACTCGTGGCGAACTTGAGCACATCCCATGCCGTGCCCTGGTTCTTGCAGGAGGTGTACACGCCGACGTTCTTGGCGTCGGGGAAGGTGTACGTCTTGTCCGCTGCGACGCCGTCCTTGGTCGGGACGGGCACGGATCCCCACTTCACCTTGTCTCCGTAATACGCGATGGCCCACGGGCCGACGATGGCCATGGCCGACTTGCCGTCGGCGAACGCGTCGCCCTGGAACTGCTCCTTGCCCGCGAGGCCCTGGGAGTAGATGCTCTTCCAGAAGTTCGCGACCTCGAGGCCGTCCGCGCTGTCGATGGTGGCCTTGCCGTTCTCGATCAGGCCCTTGCCGCCGGTCTGGGCGGCCAGGAGCGGCAGGTAGTCGAAGTTCGGCTGGAAGAACTCGCTGGTCGGTGCTGGATAGATGGCGTACTGCGCCGCGCCGCTGGAGGTGACCTGCTTGGCCGCCGTCAGGAACTTGTCGTATGTCGACAGGTCGGGGTTGTCCGGGTTGAGTCCGGCCTTCGCGAAGATGTCCTTGTTGTAGAAGATCATCACGGGGTTCTGCTTCCACGGCATCTGGTAGAAGTCGCCGTCCGCCGACTTGTACTGGTCGGCGGCGCTTCCGCTCCTGGCCTGGATGTACGAGTCGCCGTCGGAGAACTTCGACAGGTCGACGAGGCCGCCCTGCTTCTCGAACTGACCGGTGACGGCGGGGAGGTTGTTGAACACCAGGCAGGGCGTCGTGCCCGCGGTGATGGCCGCGCCGAGCACTTCCTCCGTGCTCTTGCCGGCCGGCACCTCCTGGGCCTTGATCTTCTGGTCGGGGTGGGCGGAGTTCCACGAGGAGACCATCGCCTTGCCCCACTGCACCTCCTGCTCGTTGTTCGAGTACCAGATGGTGATCGGGCCCTTCGCCTTCATGGCGTCGGACGAGCCGCCCCCGCTCGACCCGCAGGCCGCGAGGGCACCGGCGATGGCACCGGCGGTGACGATGCTGAGGATGATCCTGCGTCTTTGCATTCTTTCGTTCCTTTGTGTTTCACTCGCCGCCGGCGGGTGCCGCGGTCGATGCGCGCACGACGAGTCGTGCAGGGGGCAGGGCGACGTCGGCCGGCTCGCCGTCTTCCACCAGCCGCAGCAGTGCGGTGGCGGCGGCGATGCCCCATCCGGTCGGGTCGTTGTCGATGGTGGTCAGCGACGGGTACACGTACGTCCCGATCTGCGAGCCGTCGAGGCCCGTGATCGAGAGATCCTGGGGGAGCCGGAGGCCGCGCTCGTGCGCGACGCCCATCCCGGCGATGGCCATCGGGTCGTTGCCGTAGACGATCGCGGTGGGCCGGTCCGGCCCGTCGAGCAGCGCCTTGGTGGCCTCCGCGCCCTGTTCGGGCGAGAAGTCGGTGGGCACGACCACCGGGGTCAGCCCGGCGGCGAGCATCGCGTGCTCGTACCGTTCCCGCCGCTTGCGGCCGTGCAGCATCCTCTCGTCGCCGGAGACGTGCACGATCCTCCGGTGGCCGAGACCGATGAGGTGGGAGACAAGGTCGTCGATGCCTGCGTCGTAGTCCCGGGTGATGACGGGGAACGGCGTGTCGTTGCCCGGCTCTCCGAGCGACACCGCCTGCATCCCGAGCCCGTGGATGAACGGGATGCGCTCGTCGTCCGCGAGCAGGTCGGTGAGCAGGAAGCCGTCGACCCGCTTGTCGGCGGCCAACCTGCTGTACGCGCGGCGCTCGGCCTCCTCGTCCGGCACGACGGTGAGCACGAGCACCTGCCCGCGCTCGGCGAGCACTGTCTCCACGCCGGCGATGAACGCGGGGAAGAACGGGTCGACCTCGATGGTGCGCGGGTCACGGCGGAGGATCAGGCCGAGGGCGTACGCCCGCTTCGTGCTGAGACCCCTGGCGCCCGGGTTGGGACTCCAGCCCAGCTCACGCGCCACCGTCAGGATGCGGTCCCGGGTGTCCGGCGCCACCCCGCGGCGGTCGTTGAGTGCGAGGGAGACGAGCCCCTTGCTCACGCCCGCCGCCTTGGCGACGTCGTTGATCGTGACCGTCGCTGCGCTCATCGGGGCACCACCGTCGTGAACCCTCCGGACTCGACGACGACCACGGCGTGACCGCCGAGCTTGGCGGGGGAGCCGACCTGGTGGCCGGTCTTGTCGTACCGGGTCACGGTCACGGGGCCGGTGCCTGCGAGCTTCGTCAGCGTCGGCAGCTTCGTGCCGTTGACGTGCACATCGAGCCCGGTGGATGCGCCGGCCAGCCCGAGGTGCGACACCACCGGCTGCACGAGCACGGCGTCGAGGCTCACCGGTCCGCCGACGCGCGCCGTAACGGTGCGCACCGCGGGGAGCACGGGGACCGGCAGCGTCTGCGGCTTGAGGTGCACCGTGGTGGGCGCGATGCCCTGGGCTTCGGCCGCCGCGTTGACGGTCGTGCCGATCGGGAGCGTGATCCGCCCGGCCGTGGCCGTCCAGACCGTCTTGCCCGACCCTCCGGAGCCGAGGTCGGCGATGGGCAGGATGCTCGCGAGAGCGTGCCCGGCCGGGAGCGTCACCGTGATCGTGTCCCCGGCTTTCGCCGTCACGTACTTCCCGCCGGACCAGTTGGCCGATCTCGTCCAGGCCGAGGGCGGCGTGACCACGGTGGCCGACCCGGTCAGCGCGCCGTTCTCCGCCTCGACGACCGTGAGGCCGTCCGTCGCGGTGGTGCGGGTGAGGGCTGTGGCTTGCGCGGCGACGGCGGGATGCGCATCCAGTGCCAGCATCGACAGCTCGGTGTGGATGACCGACTCCGCCCCGCAGTTGCGGTTCACGGTCGCGTCCGCCCCGATCCCGTCGATGCACACGCCGGTGGCCGGGTCGTAGACGGGGACGCCGGCCGGGTTGGCGCCGAAGTACCAGGCCGCCTGTGCGGCCGCCAGCTGGGTGAGCCCGGATGCGCCGGTCGCGTCGGCGACGGACAGCAGCCCTTCGAGGCGCGAGTCGACGCCGTAGGCGATCTGCGTGGTGTCCGCCGGGGTCGGCGTCCAGCCATTGTCCGGGCCGCCCGAGGCGAGGAGCTGGGCGGTGAACTGGGCGGCGTCCGTCGCGGCGGTCTTCTGCAGGTCTTGCCTGCCGAGCACGGTCGCCGCGCGCGAGAGGGCAGCGGGCTCCATCCCGCCCCAGGCGTGCCAGAACGTGGGGGAGTTGGCCTCCGGCAGGAGCGCGCCGAACGGCCACTGCCCGATGCCGCTGCTGGCGAGCCCCGCGATGCCCTCCGCGTAGCGGGAGAGCGCCGTGGCCGCCGCCTGGTCGCCCGGCGCCGCCTTCACGTACGCGCTGAGGCCGAGCACCGCCTCGCTGGTGGCGCTCGCGCTTCCCACGATCAGCCAGGCAGGGACGGTGACCCCGTTGGCCTGGACCGTGATGCCGTACTTCGACAGGGACTGGCGCTGCAGGGCGGAGAGGGAGAGGTCCATCCGGTCTTTCAGGAACGAGGCGAACGCCGGGTCGGTGGCTGCGAAGCCCGCGTAGCCTTCTCCGAGCGCCCAGACGGTGCGCGCGAGCCAGAACGACTCGGCCGAATCGCTCGGGTCGGGAAGCTCGACCGGGATGGCCGACGGGTTCAGGGTGCCGTCGGACTGCTGCCAGAGCACGACGCCGCCCGCGTTCGGGCCGGTCGTGGTCTGCAGGTAGGTGAGCGAGCGCAGCAGTTCGTATGCGGACTGCTTGCTGCTGGCCGTGCCGTTCTGCGCCCAGTCGCGCAGGTAGACGACGGCGGCCCGGGAGATGTCGTCGGCGTCGAAGGCGCCCTGCGCGTACCAGCCCTTCGCTGCGTCGGTGATCGGACCGCCGCCGACGCGACGGAAGGTTCCGTCGGCGATGCGGTCGGCGTAGACCCACGGTGCGCGGGCGGTCGGCTCCTCGGCCTGGCGGTACGTCGTGTGGCCGTCGACGCCGGGCAGCAGGGGGACGTCGGCCTGCAGCCAGTCGAGGTGCGCGAGGTTCGTCAGCTTCGCCGGAGCCGCAGCAGTGGCAGGGGTCCCGGTGGCTGCGACAGTGGATGCGGTGGTCGCCGCGGGGGCGACGGCCTGCGCGGGAAGCGCGCCGAGCGTGGCGGCCATCGTGCCGCCGAGGATGAGGGCGAAGATCGCCGTCGAGCGGCGTCGTACGGGGTGGTTTTGGAGGTCTCGCATCGTCGCGTCCTTTGTGTCTAAACCGGTTTAGGTGACGGTAGGCGCGTTTTCGGGGCTTGTCAACGGGAGGGGGCACGACCAGACTGGCGAGACCGGACAGCACTCGACCGAGGGAGTCGGAAATGGAATACAAAGACATTCCCACGAAGGCCGACATCGAGAGGTTCGCGGCGTTGAGGCAACCGGGCTCCGTGACCATCTACCTGCCGACAGGCACCGTCCCCGCCGAAGCGGACCGCGCCAGGATCGAATTGAAGAACCACCTCGCGCAGGCGGTCAAGAAGCTCGAGGAGGACGGCATCCCGAAGCAGCGGATCGCCGCCATCCAGCGCGAGGGCGAGGCGATCCTGGAGGACAGGGACTTCTGGCGATACCAGTCGCGGTCGCTCGCGGTGTTCCTCGACGGCGAGCTCAGCGAGACCTTCCGGCTGCCGAACCGGCTGGGGTCGTCCTGCGACATCGCCGACCGCTTCTACGTCAAGCCGCTGCTGCGCACGATCACGTTCCCGCAGACGGCGCTGATCCTCGCGCTCGCGCAGAACTCGGTGCGTCTCATCCAGGTCTCCCCGCAGGCGCCGGCGGCGACCGTCGACGTCCCCGGGCTGCCGAAGGACGTCGCGGACGCGGCCGGTGTCGCCTCGATCAACGGCCGGGCACCGGATGGGCGCATCCAGGGCTCGGAGGGCCAGAAGGTCAGGATGCGCGAGTACGTCCAGGCGATCGAGCGCGCCCTGCATCCCATCCTCGCCAACTCGACCGACCCGCTCATTCTTGCGGCGGCCGAACCTCTCATCGGGATCTTCCGCAACGTGAACACCTACCCGAAGCTGGTGCCCGAGACGATCACGGGCAACCCGGAGGACAAAACGGACGAGGAGCTCGCGGCGGAGGCGCGCCTCATTCTGGACGCGGTCTACGCGCGGAAGGCCGAAGCCCTGAAGGCGGACTTCGAGGCGCGGCTGGCGGCCGGAACGGCCACCACCGACCTCAGTGACATGGCCAGGGCGGCGACATACGGTGCCGTCGAGTCGATCGTGGTCGACATCGACCGGCGCGTGCCTGGCACGCTCGACGAGGAGACGGGTGCCATCACGTACGCGGACGAGGACGAGCCCGGCAACTACGGTGTCGTCGACGAGATCCTGCGCAGGGCGCTCGGCTCGAAGGCGACCGTGTACGCGCTGCGCGCGGAGGAGATCCCCGGCGGCGCTCCTGCGGCGGCGGCGGTGCGCTTCCCGGTCTGACCGGGAACGGGAGAGGGAGCGAGGGCGCGCCTCCGCGCGTGTCTCAGTGCGCGCCCTTCCAGACCGCGCCGACGAGCGTGTCCTGCACGAACGCGAGCCAGTCGTAGATCGCGCGCAGCAGGGCGGTCTCGTCGTCGTGCACGTCGCCGTCGTCTCCGTCCTCCACGATGCCGAGCCGGGAGGCGAGCACCAGCCGGATGTCGCCGATCGCGCGCATCCACGCTGTCGCCTCCTGCGCGTCCAGCCGCACCTCGATGCGCCCGCGCGCCGAGCCGCTGCCGCTCCTGCCGCCGCCGCTGCTGCCGACGCCGCCCGCCGCGCTCAGCGCTTCCACTACGGTCACGGCATTCAGCGCCTTCCGCTCGGCGAGCCCGTCCGTGGTGAACCGCCGGAAGTCGACGGACGCCTCGGCGTCGTCGGGGTACGCATCCGGGAGCAGCCGCAGCAGGGCCGGATCGCTCGCCGGGTCGACCCCGGACCGCACGGCCTCGACCAGCTCCGCCGACTCCGAGGCCAGCCGGGCGATGATCTCGGCCTCCTCGCGCTCGAACACGGCGACGATGGCGCCGTCCCTCGAGCGCCGGAACGGCTTCACTCGTCCGCCTTGGTCAGTGTCGCCCAGAGCCCGAAGTCGTGCATCGCCTCGACGTGCCTCTCCATCTCCTCGCGCGTCCCCGTCGCGACGACCGCGCGGCCGGCGTTGTGCACGAGCAGCATCAGGCGCTCGGCCTCGGAGCGCGGGAAGCCGAAATAGCTCTGGAAGACGTAGCTCACGTACGACATCAGGTTGACGGGGTCGTTCCAGACGATGGTCACCCAGGGCGATCCGAGCTCCAGGCGTTCGCCGAGCTCGGTCTCTTCGATGGTCGACGCGTCGGTCACGACGCGTCCTCAGGGAGGTGGAACACGGTCACAGAGTCTACCGCCGGCCCCGCACGACATCCCTGGTCGGTTCGTGCCCGAGCCCGAGGGCGTCGGAGATGGCATCCGCCGCCCGCACGAGCGTCAGGTGGGTGAGCGCCTGCGGCGTGTTGCCCGCCTGGGAGCCGCCGGAGACGTCGTACTCCTCCGACAGCATGCCGACGTCGTTGGCGAGGGCGACCAGCCTGTCCATCAGCTCGCGCGCATCGTCCACCCTGCCGGAGCGGGCGTACTGCTCCACCAGCCAGAACGAGCAGGCGAGGAAGGGATGCTCGCCGGGCGGCAACCCGTCCACCCCGTGCTCGGTGCGGTAGCGCAGCAGCAGGCCGTCGCGCATCAGGTCGGACTCCAGCGCGCGCACGGTGCCGAGCATCCGCGGATCGTTCCAGTCGCAATAGCCCACCTGGGCCAGCTGCAGCAGGGAGGCGTCCACCTCGGTGGTGCCGAAGTGCTGCACGTACGTCCCGCGCTCCTTGTCGAAGCCGTGCGCCTCCACGTCGGCGCGCACCTCGTCCCTGCGCTGCCGCCAGCGGTCGACGGGCCCGTCGAGCCCGTGGTCCTCCACCGCGCGGATCGCGCAGTCGAACGCCGCCCAGACCAGCGCGCGCGAGTGCGTGAAGAACCGCGGGGTTCCCCGGATCTCCCAGATGCCGTGGTCTGCCTCGTGCCAGTGGTCTTCGAGGTAGCCCATCAGCGCGCGCTGCAGCGCCCAGGACAGCCTGGTCTCCGCAACGCCATTCCTGCGGCCGTGGTCGAGGGCGAGCATCACCTCGCCGATCACGTCGGCCTGGAACTGGGTGGATGCCTCGTTGCCGATCCGCACGGGGGCGGCGCCCTGATAGCCGGGCAGGGTGGTGATGATGCGCTCGGAGAGGTCGCGCTCACCGGAGAGGCCGTACATGATCTGCACGTCGCCCGGATCTCCGGCGACGGCGCGCAGCAGCCAGTCCCTCCAGTGGTCGACGTAGTCGTCGTAGCCGTGGGCGAGCAGCGCGGAGATGGTGAGCGACGCATCCCGGAGCCAGACGTACCGGTAGTCCCAGTTGCGTTCTCCGCCGAAGCTCTCCGGCAGCGACGTGGTCGCCGCGGCGACGATCCCACCGGTCTGCAGGTGCGTCAGGGCCCGCAGCAGCAGAAGCGACCGCACGACCTCGTCGCGGTACGGCCCGTCGTGCTGGCAGCCCTCCGCCCACTTCGACCACCAGTCGCGGGTGCGGGCGAGCGCCTTCTCCACGTTCGGAGCAGACGGGGTGTGTCTGTGCGACCGGAACCAGGTGAGGCTGAGGTCGATGGTCTCGCCGGCGGTGATCGCGAACTCGCCGGAGTGCGCGTGGTCGGTCGCCCGCAGCGCAGAGCCGCGCACGACGATGGCGTCCGGCCCTGCTACCGCGATGAGCGCTGGCGGATGCTCGGAGTCGTCCTTGCGCACCCACGGGATGGCGCTGGCGTATCCGAACCGGATGCGCAGGTCCTGCCGCATCCGCACGGTGCCCCGGATGCCGCGCACCCTCCTGACCAGGTCGGCCCGGCCGTCGCCCATCGGCATCGCGTCCGTGACCTCGACCTCGCCGCTGTCGGTGGTCCAGGTGGTGACGAGGATCATCGTGTCGCCCTCGTAGCGGCGCACGGAGCGCGCATCCGGATCGCTGGGCGCGAGCAGCCAGCGCCCGTGGTCCTCCGTGCCGAGCAGCGAGCCGAACATCGACTGCGCGTCATAGCGGGGGAGGCACAGCCAGTCGATGCTGCCGTCCCGTCCGACGAGGGCCCCCGTGAAGCAGTCACTGATCAGGGCGTAATCCTCGATGGGGAGCGACATGTCTTCCAGTATGGCCGTACTGTGATGGACATGACGCAGTCGGTGACCACTCTCGTGATTCTCGGAGCGAGCGGCGATCTCTCGTCCAGACTCCTCCTCCCCGCACTCGGACAGCTGCTGACCGACCACCCGGAGCGCTCGGTGAAACTGGTCGGCTCCGGCACGGAGGACTGGACGGACGCGCACTGGCGTTCCGTGGTCCGCGCGGCCTTCAAGACGATGAAGGCCAGTGGCCCGGCGGTGGATGCGATCCTCTCCGGCACGACCTACCTCAGCGCCGACGTCACTTCGCCGGACGACCTGCAGCGCATCCTCGACGCAGCAGACGGGGTGCCCGCGCTGTACTTCGCGCTGCCTCCCGCGGTCGCCGCGCTCGCCTGCAAGGCCCTCGAGAAGCTGAAACTTCCCACAGGTTTGACGCTCGCCCTGGAGAAGCCGTTCGGCACGGACCGGCGCAGCGCGATCGCGTTGAACGCCCAGCTTGCGAAGCTCGTGCCGGAGGACCAGATCCACCGTGTCGACCACTTCCTCGGACGGTCGACCGTGTTCAACCTGGTGGGACTGCGCTTCGCGAACCGCATCTTCGAGCCGCTCTGGAACGGCCAGCACGTGGACAGGGTCGACGTGATCTACGACGAGACCCTCGGCCTCGAGGGCAGGGCGCGCTACTACGACAAGGCGGGAGCGCTGGTCGACATGATCCAGAGCCACCTGCTGCAGGTGCTCGCCGTGCTGGCGATGGAGCCGCCGTCGACGATGGGCGCCCAGGACATCCGGGATGCGAAGGGCGCTGTGCTCCGCGCCACCCGCGTCTGGAACGACAGCCCGGTGGAGTCGAGCAGGCGCGCGAGGTACACGGCGGGCACGGTGGAGGGCGCCAAGGTGCCGTCCTACGTCAAGGAGCCGGGCGTCGACCCGGACAGGGAGACGGAGACGCTCGCCGAGGTGACCTTCCAGATCGACACCTGGCGCTGGGCGGGCGTGCCGTTCACGCTGCGCTCCGGCAAGGCGCTGGGGGAGAGGCGGCGCGAGATCGTGGTCACGTTCAAGCCGGCCCCGCACATCCCGACCGGGCTGACGGGCGTGAAGGAGCCGACCAAGCTGCGGATCATGCTCGCGCCGGACGAGATGTCGCTCGACCTGAACATCAACGGCCCTGGCGACCCGACCGCGATCGAGCGCGCATCCCTCTCGGTGGAGTTCGGTCCCGGCGAGCTGCTCGCATACGGGGAGGTCCTGGAGGGGATCCTCGACGGCGACCCGTCGCTGTCGGTGCGCGGAGACACCGCCGTGGAGTGCTGGCGCATCGTCGCCCCGGTGATCAGCGAGTGGAAGAAGGACGCCGTCCCGCTGACCACCTACCGCGCAGGCTCACGCGGGCCCGCCGCGTGGCACCCGCTCGACTAGCCGGAGGCTGGGCGCTAGGCGGCGGAGCGCTCGGTGAGGGTGGGGATCTCGCCGGTGACCGGCTTGCGCAGGTCGGTCCAGACGGTGATCGGCGCGGGCTCCCAGCCGAAGGCGGCCGGCTCGTCGGACTCCGTCGTCGTGTCCGCCTCGACCGTCACTGCGGTCTCGTCGGCCGCGACGGGCTCGGAGGCAGGGGCCTCCGCGGCGAGGTGCTGCGGCTCGGCGGTCGCGATGGTCTCGCCGGCGGCGACGCGCTGGCGTGCCTCCACGAGGGCCGTCGTGATGCTGAGGCTGACTGACTGGGCGAGGACCGAGTGGAAGATCGTGTCGGTGTCGTCTGCGGCGCGTCGGGACACGGTCCATTCACCGCGTTCACCGATCAACTCGGCCACTTTGCCGTGGACGAGTTCGAGGATCTGGGCGTCCGTCAATTGTGGAACCGGAGCCGCCGGAACCGCGGCGGCGTGCCGCCTACGACCAAACATGATCCAACCCCTTCCAGGCTGTTCTTACACTTGAATGCAAGTGTCCTGGAAGAAATCTCAGATTCGGCGCGGACACGCCGTGCGATCAGCGCGATTTCTCGCTGATCTCGGCTTCTTTCGACTCTTCGAGCACCGTGCCGACCGCGATGACGAGCGACAGGGCCGCGCTGATCCACAGCAGGGGCACCCGCCAGTCCTTCGCTCCTGAGCGGGTGGTCTGGATGGTCGTCCAGAGTCCGAAGGCGGCACTGATGATCGCTCCATTGAAGATGAACTTGCGCATCCGCATCCTTTCGCTCCTGGCACTACGCTACCGGGTGCGTTTCGTAGCGTACGCTCGCAGAGCCGCGTCGAGAACCGCAGCAGCGAACACACCCACGACACGAAAGGACGATGGATGCGCACCGCGATCGTCGGCGCTGTTCTCCTCCTGCTCGGAATCGTCGCAGTCGCGACCGGCATCCTCCCCCTGGAGGACGCCGCGCAGCTCGGGGACAGGGTGTGGCCCATCCTGCTGTTCGTGGTCGCCGTCACGGTCGTCACGGAGCTGGCGGCGGAGGCTGGACTCTTCACCGCCATCGCGCAGCAGACGGCACGCTGGGGTCGCGGACGGGCCTGGGTGCTCTGGCTGCTGGTGGCAGCGGTCGCGGCGCTCAGCACCATCTTCCTGTCGCTCGACACCACGGCCGTGCTGCTCACGCCCGTCGTCATCGTCCTCGCCCGCCACGCCGGCCTCGACCCTCTGCCGTTCGCGCTCACCACCGTCTGGCTCGCGAACACCGGCTCGCTCCTGCTTCCGGTGTCGAACCTGACCAACCTGCTGGCCCAGCACGCGATGGGGGATCCGAGCCCGCTGCAGTTCGCCGCGCTCACCGCAGCGCCCGCCATCGTGGCGATCATCGTGCCCGTCGTCGCGATCTTCCTAATCTACCGCCGCCGCCTGCTCACCCGCTACGAGACCGGGGGCATCGACGGCATCGAAGACCCCGTGCTGTTCTGGTGGAGCGCCGCCGTGGTGGTCGCGCTCGTGCCTCTACTGGTGTCCGGCATCCCGGTGTGGATGCCCGCGACGGGGGCCGCCGTGGTCCTCGGCGTGGTGTTCCTGGTGCGCCGCCGCTCGGTGCTCCGGTTCGGGCTGGTGCCGTGGCAGCTCGTCGTGCTGGCGTCCGGTCTGTTCCTGTTCATCGAGGCGCTGCACTCCGTCGGCCTGGGCGAGCTGCTCGCCGTGGTGTCGGGGACGGGGGATTCGCCGCTCGCGCTGCTGCGGCTGTCGCTGACCGGGATGGTCGGCGCGAACGCCATCGACAACCTCCCCGCCTACCTCGCCCTCGAACCGGTCGCCGGCAGCCCGGCGCGGCTCGTCGCGCTGCTGATCGGCGTGAACGCCGGGCCGCTGATCACCCCGTGGGCGTCGCTGGCCACGCTGCTCTGGCACCAGAGGCTCACGTCGCTCGACGTCGAGATCCGCTGGAGCCGCTACATCCTCCTCGGCGCCATCGTCGCGCCGCTCACCGTCATCCTCGCGACGCTCGCCCTCATCGCCACGCTCTGACCCGCCCCGCTCCCCAAGCCATCGAGTCCGAACTTATTCACGCGACACGCCGGGCGCAGGCGTGAACAACTTCGGACTCGATTGCTTGGGTTACTCGGCGGGGAGCAGCTGGGCGACGCGCACGATGCGCCGGCGCGCCACGGCGATGGCGGAGATGGCGAACCCGACAGCCGCCCAGAGCAGGAGCGCTCCGAGGCCGCGCCAGACGCCGTCCGTCGACTCGACGACGCCGCGGAACGCCGTGATCGCCGCCGAGGTGGGCATCCACTGGACCGCGCTGGAGAAGAACCCCGGCACGGTCGACACGATCCCGGAGGCGAGGGTCACCACCACCACGAGCATCGAGACGAACCGCCCGACCCCGCCGAGGAGGGCGACCAGCCCGTGGTTCACGGCGGCGAACGCCACGCCCACCGCCACCGCCACCCCGGCGAAGCCGAACCAGTGGCCCACGTCGAGACCGAGCGCGAACTGCATCACGCCCGCCACGAACACGCCCTGGATCGCGCCGATCGCCGCGGCGGGCAGGAACCCGTCGAGCGCGATGCGACCGGATGCGCGCGTCGTCAGCAGTGCGCGGCGGGAGACCGCCTGCAGCACCAGGAACGTCGCGAGGGCACCGAGCCAGAGCGCGACGGCGCCGAACAACGGGATGCTGGTCTGCCCGAATCCGCTCGTGCCTTCACTGTTCTGCGTGACCGGCTGTGAGGCGACGGTCGCGAGGTTGGAGCGCTCGTCGCTCGAATAGCTGGGCAACTTGTCCGCCGCCTCCTTCAGCCCGGAGGCGAGGGATGCCGTGCCTGCGCTGGTCTGGTCCGCCCCGGTCGCGAGCCCGGCGACGCCCGTCGCGAGCTGCTGTGTGCCGCTCGCGAGAGACGACGCTCCCGACGCGGACTGCGACGCCCCGGAGGCGAGCTGGCTCGCACCGGATGCGCTCTGGCCGATCCCGGCCGTGAGCGCCGGCATCCCCGCTGCCAGCTGCTGGGTGCCCGCGGCGACGGAACCCGCCGCATCCACCAGGCTGGGGGAGCCGCCCTGGCCGGTGGTCATGCCGGCGATGGTCTGGGTGATGCCCGCGCAGATCGGGTCGTTCGGGCCGTGGACGGCCGCGCATCCCGCTGCCAGTTTCTGCAGCCCGGCGACGGTGGCGTTCACACCGCTCGACACCCCGGCCGTTCCCGCGGCGAGCTGCTGGGTCTGCTCGGGGAGTGCTGCGGTCTGCTGCTGCAGCGTGGTCAGTCCGCCGGCGAGCGACGCGACGCCGTCGGAGAGCTGGCCGACGCCGCTCGAGAGCGCTGAGGCCCCGGACGCGAGCTGACTGGAGGCGTCACTCAATTGGTGCGCGCCGGACGCCAGCTGCGACGCCCCGCCGGACAGCTCGGTCGCCCCGCTCGCGGCCTTCGCGATCTGGTCGTGCAGCGTGTTGAAGCCGACGTAGACGTTCTCCAGGTAGGTGGAGGTGAGCTGCGTGTTCAGCACCGAGGTCGCCGTCGTGGTCACGGCCTGGCTGATCGCGGGGTCGACGAGCTTCGACTTCTCGCTGGACTGCACGTCGATGGTCGCCTGCTCGGCGTCGGCGGCAGAGCCGGACGGCGACGTCGCGGCCTTCGAGAAGTCTTTGGGGATGGTCACGACCGAGACGTACGTCCCATCGGCGAGCCCGGCGTCGGCGTCCTTCTTGTCGGTGAGCACCCAGCTGTAGTTGTCCGACTTCCCGTTGAGGAGTCCGGCGGACAGCTGTCGCCCGAGCGGGACGGTCTGGCCGTTGATCTCCACAGGCTGGTCGAGGTTGACGACGGCGGCCTTCACATCGCTGAGGCGCTCGGTCGGGTTCCAGAGCGCCCAGACGAGTAGCCCGCCGATCACCAGCGGCACTAGCAGCAGACCGGCGATGGTGAGCCAGGTGACGCGCTTGTCGGAGCGCATCCGTTCCAGGGAGAACAGCGAGCGCGGGCGGCGGAGCGGCGTGGTCGGGGAGGTCGGGGTGGTCATCGGACGATCGCCTTCTCGGTGGTGCTGTCTACGGGGTGTGCGGGGGCGGAGTGCTGGTGCACGGCGTGGTCGGCTGCGAGATGCTCGCCGCTGCCTGGCCGGTCCGTCCTGCCGAGCGAGGTCGGCACCACGCTGACCGGGAGCAGGTCGTCGAGTTCGGCGGGATCGACGCAACTGACGACGATGGCGAACGGCCGCTCGTCGTCCCGTGCGCGGTTGACCGCGTCGGAGAGCTCGTACCGGATGCGCCGGCGCTCCACCGGGTCTGTCACCGCATCGACGGCGTCGAGCGCGAGCAGCTGCGGGTGACCGGCGAGCGCGTTCCGCACGTCGTGCACGGGCGTCTCCGAGGTGCCGAGGCGCACGACGGCGGTGCGGGAACGCACGCCGGCGGCGCGGGTCGGCAGGACGAAGCCGGCCACCTTGATCGTGCCGGCATCCGGTTTGGTGCGTCCGGTGATCGCCATCAGCAGCGCGAGGGACGCCGTGCGGTCGTCGCCCTGCACGACCAGGACCTCGCCATCCGTGAGGCGGAACGACACGTCGGAGAACAGCGGCCGCTTCTTGGCGCTGATGGTCAGTCCGTCCGCTGCCGCGATGTAACGGCCGCCCGGCTCCGGCCAGTCGGCCAGGTCGAGCTCCTTCTGCAGGCCGTCGCCCTCGACGTCGAACGACGGCAGGATGCGGTCGAGCCAGCGCGGCATCCACCAGGCCTTCTCGCCGAGCAGCTGCAGCACGGCGGGCACCAGCGTCATCCGCACGATGAACGCGTCGACGAAGACGCCGACGGCGAGCCCGAGCGCGATCGGCTTGATCGACGTGTCGCCCTCGGGGACGAACGCGGCGAATACCGAGATCATGATGATCGCGGCGGCGGTCACCACCTTCGCCGACCCGACGAACCCGCTCTCGACAGCGCGCCTGGCGTTGCCGCCGTGCACGTAGTCCTCCCGGATGCGGCTGACCAGGAACACCTCGTAGTCCATCGCGAGCCCGAACAGCACGCCCATCAGGATGATCGGCATGAAGCTGATCACCGGCCCCGTCTTCGCGACGTTGAGCGCGTCCGACAGCCAGCCCCACTCGAACACGACCGTCACGGCGCCGAACGCCGCGCCGACCGAGAGCAGGTAGCCGAGCGCCGCCTTGATCGGCACGGCGATCGACCGGAACACCATCGTCAGCAGCACCAGCGAGAGCCCGACGACCAGGATCCCGAACGGCAGCAGGGCGCCGCCGAGCCTGTCAGACACGTCGATCTGCGCGGCCGTGTTTCCGGTGACCTTGAGGTCCACGCCGTACTCGTCCAGGAAGTGCTGGTGCTTCGCCCGGATGTCCGAGACGAGCTGCGCCGTCTTCTCCGAGTCTGGACCGGTGGTCGGGATGACCTGCACGACGCCGGTGTCCGCCGTCTGGTTCGGGGTCGCGAGCGGCACGGCGGCGACGCCGGGGAGGTCGGCGAGCTCGTCGCCGATCTTCGTCATCAGTCCGACGGGGTCCGTGCTGGAGATGATCGAGCCCGTGACGATCAACGGTCCGTTGTATCCGGGGCCGAAGTGCTCGGAGATGAGGTCGTATGCGATGCGCGCCGGGTCGTCCTCGGTGTGCGAGCCGGCGTCCGGGAGGGCGAGCCTCAGCTGGGCGGCGGGGATGGTGGCGACGCCGAGGATGGCGATGACGCCCACGATGGTGACGATCGGGAACCGGGTGACCGCCCGCACCCAGCCGCGGAAGAACCCGGGAGGGACGTCGGCCTTGGCCGCGTGCGCGAGGGTCGGCGCCGTGGCGCTGGGGACGGGTTCGTGCGTCTCGGGTGCTGCGCTTGTCGCCGCTGCGCCGGATGCGGCTCCCGCCCCGGATGCGCCCGCCGCCTTCGCCGCGCGCCGCGCCGCCCGCTTCGCCGCACGCCGTCCCGGCGTGATCCTCGCGCCGGCGAAGCCGAGCAGAGCGGGGGTGAGTGACAGCGAGATCAGCACCGCGATGGCGACCGCCGCCGACGCCGCGATGCCCATCGTGGTCAGGAACGGGATGTTCGCCACCGACAGCCCGACGAGCGCGATGATGACCGTGATCCCGGCGAACAGCACCGCGGACCCCGCCGTCGCGACCGAGCGGGCGGCGGACTCTTCCGGATCGACGCCGGCCTTCAGCTGACTCTGATGCCGGGAGATGATGAACAGCGAGTAGTCGATCCCGACCGCGAGCCCCAGCATGAGGGCGAGCAGCGGCGTCGTCGAGGAGATCGGCCCGAACAGCGTCGCGATGAAGATGAGCGCCATCGACAGCCCGACGCCGAGCAGCGCCGTGAGCAGCGGCATCCCCGCCGCCAGGAACGATCCGAAGGTGAGGATCAGGACGACGAGGGCGATGCCGACGCCGAGCAGCTCCGTGACGCTGAGCGTCGGCAGGCTCTGCGAGAACAGCTGCCCGCCCACGGCGACCTGTGACCCATCCGGAAGCTGCTTCTGGAGGTCGGCCCCCGCATCCTGGAGTGCCGTCTTGGTTTCGGCGGGAACGGTGGTGATCTGGCCCTTCAGCTGCACGGTGACGATGGCGGCGGACCCGTCGTCGGAGATGGAGCCCTTCACCTGCTTGCTGTACGGGGAGGTGACGCCCGCGACGCCGTCGAGCTTCGCGAGGTCGGTCACGGCGGCGTCGACGGGCTGCTTCACGGACGCGTCGGTGACCGACTCGCCCTTCGGAGCGACGACGACGAGCTGCGCCGACGTGCCGCTGACCTGCGGGAACGTGCGGCTGAGGGTGTCGAGGGCTTCCTGCGACTCCGTGCCGGGGATGCTGAACGAGTTGTCGGTGCCCTGGTTGAAGAGTACGGCGCCGCCGCCGAGGGCGACGAGGAGGACGATCCACAGGGAGACGACGAGCTTGCGGGCACGAAACGCCCAGCGGCCGATCGAATACAGAATCGAGGACACGCGTTCTCCTACATAATCGGCTACAGATCCAGTACGGGGGTTCGATACACCGTTGTATCCGATACCCGAATGTATCCGATACACTCGTGTATCTGGAACTCGATTCAGGAAGGTTTCAGCTTGGAAACGACAGCTCTCAGAGACGAAGCGCCGGCCGAGTCGGCGCGCCGCCAGAAGACCCGCTCCCGCCTGCTCGACGCGGCTTTCGACATCTTCGCCGAGCACGGCGTCCACGCGGCCAGCGTCGAGATGATCACCGAGGCGGCCGGCTTCACCCGCGGCGCCTTCTACTCCAACTTCTCCACCAAGGAGGAGCTGTTCTTCGCGCTGATGGAGCGCGAGAAGACCATGCGCATCGAACAGCTGAACGCCGGTGTCGCTCAGTACCTGGCGCCCAAGGTCGGAGACGGTGTGACCATCGGCGACGACGACGTCGTCGACATCGTCGCCAAGGTGCTCGAACTGCAGTCCGACGACCGTCGCTGGTGGCTCGTCCAGTCGGAGTTCCTGCTCCTCGCGATGCGCGACCCCGCCATCGCCGCCGACTTCGTGCGCTACCAGGACGGCTTCTTCTCCGAACTCACCGAGATCGTCGAGGCAGCGCTCGAGACGGCCAACCGCCGCTTCACCATCGCGCCGGAGGAAGCGGTGCGCGTGATCGCCGAACTCTGCGCGAACGCCGAAGCCAGGGCGCTCCTCACTGGCGACGAGCGCGCCTTCTCCGAGCGCCTGTCGGCCAGCGTGCCCGCGGTGCTGCTGGCGCTGACCGAGCGGGTGTGAGGCACAGCGCACACTGAGCCCAGCCACGGCGGACGTCGAGCGGGCGCCAAGGATGCGCAGGTAACGTTGATCGGATGCGACGCAGAGCCATCGTCATCCCGATCATCGCCGTGGTCGTCGTCGGCGTGCTCGCCGGCGCAGCGGCCTTCGCGTGGTCGGCGACCTCGAACGCGCGTCACGACTCCCAGGACGGACGCCCCGTCGCCGCGCGCGAGACGCCGACGCCCACGCCCACCGTCGACCCGTTCCCGGATGAGCCGCTCACCCCGGAGACCCGCTACGTCGCGCTCGGCGACTCGTTCGCGGCCGGGATGGGCGCGGGCGGCGAGACGGGCAAGTGCGTGAGCAGCCCGAAGAGCTACCCGGACGTGTTCGCCGAGGAGTCCGGCGTCGACCTGATCGCGAACGCGTCGTGCAGCGGCGCCACCACCTCCGACCTGCTCAAGCGGCAGCTGATCGCCCTCGACGACCGCACCGACCTCGTCACCCTCAGCATCGGAGGGAACGACCTCGGCGTCGCGGACATCGCGTCCGACTGTGCGGCGGGCAAGGCCATCCCGTGCCGCAACGAGCTGTCGAGCGCGCTCTCCCTGCTGAACGTGCTTCCCGACCGGCTGGATGCGGTCTACGCGGCGGTCGCGAAGGCCGCGCCGAACGCGCGCATCGTCGTCACCGGCTACGCGGTCATGTACGACGCCTCCGACCCCAACGCCCCGGACTTCGGGATGGCCGCCGCCATCAACGCGGCGACCATCGGCCTCAACGAGGTCATCCACACCGCGGTCGACGAGCAGAGGGCGAAAGGCGTGCCGATGACGTTCGTCGGCGTCGACTTCGAGGGACACGGCATCGGCAACAAGAACCCGTGGGTCAACACCTCGGGGTTCGCCGCCTTCCACCCGACGGCCGCCGGATACCGGGAGTACGCGCGGGCGCTCGTCAGGACGCTGGGGAAGGCGCAGTAGCCGACCCCGTGTTCTCGCGGGCGAACGCGGCGGTCTCGCGGAGCATCCCGAGCCGTTCGTCGTCGGTGCGCGCCTTGCGGGTGTTGACCTCGGCGACGATGCTGCCCGACCAGCGGCGGCCGGCGAGCATCCTGAGCACCTCAGCGACCGGTTCGCCGCCGTGGCCGGGGAGGAGGTGCTCGTCGAACACGCGGTTCTCGTCGAGCGGGCCCGACCCGTCGCAGAGGTGGACGTGGCGCAGACGGTCGCCGAGTTCGGTGGCCAGGGCGAGGGAGTCGACGCCGCTCAGCGCGGCGTGCGAGAAGTCGAGGGTCACCGCGTCGCAGTCCATCGCCGCGGGGTTCCAGCCGGGGGAGTACGCCGCGAGCGCCCTGCCTGCCAGCTTCCACGGGAACATGTTCTCCACCGCGATGGCGACGCCGCTCGCGTCGGCGGTCTCGCGGACGATCGCCAGGAAGTCCTCCGCGTAGCCGGACTGCCAGCGGAACGGTGGATGCACGACCACGGTGTCCGCGCCGACCTCCGCCGCCAGCTCGGCCGACTTCTCCAGCTTCACGCGCGGGTCGCGGCCCCAGACGAAGTGCGTCAGGAGCAGCACGGGCGCGTGGATGGAGAGGATGGGCATCCGGTAGCTGTCGGAGAGGGCGAGCAGTGCATCCGGGGACTGGGTGGTCTCGTCGCGGGTGACCATCACCTCGACGCCGTCGAAGCCCGCCTCGGCTGCCAGACGGAAACCGTGCTCGACGGCCAGCGGGTAGACGCACGACGTGCTCATGCCGATTCGCATCACGCGCGACACTGTACCCACGCGCGCTGAACGCAGCATGACCGCCGCGCGAACGCGAGCCGCGCCGCCGCCGCGCCGCTGCCGGCCCGCCGCCGGGCCGCCGCCCCTGGGGAGGGCTAGAACACGCTGGTACCCTGGCATACAGTGCGCAATGGCCGCGACCCGACGGATTGGACACACCATCTCACCCCACCGAACCTCCTCCACCAGCACGGAAACGACGACGGACACGACGACGGACACCGAGACGTACGATCTCGTCATCGTCTCCAACAGACTCCCCGTCGACCGGGTCACCGACGACGACGGAACGGCGAGCTGGCGGCCGTCTCCCGGGGGACTCGTCGCCGCTCTGGAGCCCGTCATGCGGGCGGAGGACGGCGTCTGGATCGGCTGGGCGGGCGTCGCGGACGAGGACATCGACCCGTTCGAGGCGGACGGCATCAACATCCTGCCCGTGCGCCTCAGCGAGCAGGACCTGCAGGAGTACTACGAGGGCTTCTCCAACGACACCCTCTGGCCGCTCTACCACGACGTGATCGCGCAGCCGAGCTTCCACCGCGAGTGGTGGGACACCTACGTGAAGGTCAACCAGCGCTTCGCCGATGCCGCCGCCGCCGTGTCGGCGAAGGGCGCCGTTGTCTGGGTGCACGACTACCAGCTGCAACTCGTCCCCGCCATGCTGAGGGCGCAGCGCCCTGACCTCGTGATCGGCTTCTTCAACCACATCCCGTTCCCGCCGTACGGCATCTACTCGCAGCTGCCGTGGCGCAGGCAGATCATCGACGGCCTGCTCGGCGCGGACGTGATCGGCTTCCAGCGGGTCGCGGACGCCGGCAACTTCTCCCGCGCCGTCCGGCGGCTGAAAGGCTACGAGACGCGCGGCCCGATCATCGAGGTGCCGATCGACACCGACGATCCGGATGCCGGGTCGCACCGTCACGTGACCACCAACAAGCACGGGGGACTGGCCCGCACCGTCCTCGCCAGGCAGTTCCCGATCTCGATCGATGCCGAGCGGTACCAGGAGCTGGCGAAGCGGCCGGAGATCCAGGAGCGCGCCAGGCAGATCAGGGAAGAGCTCGGCAACCCGGAGAAGATCCTGCTCGGCGTCGACCGACTCGACTACACGAAGGGCATCGGGCACCGGCTCAAGGCGTTCGGCGAACTCCTCGCGGAGGGCAAGCTCGACTCGGAGCACGTCACGCTCGTGCAGGTCGCCAGCCCCAGCCGCGAGCGCGTCGAGACGTACATGCAGCTCCGCGACGAGATCGAGCTGACCGTCGGCCGCATCAACGGCGACTACTCCACCCTCGGCCACACCGCCATCGCCTACCTGCACCACGGCTACCCGCGCGAGGAGATGGTCGCCCTCTACCTCGCGGCGGACGTGATGCTCGTCACCGCCCTCCGCGACGGGATGAACCTGGTCGCCAAGGAGTACGTCGCCACCCGCGCGGACGACGACGGCGTGCTGGTGCTCAGCGAGTTCGCCGGGGCGTCGGACGAACTGCGCCAGGCGCTCCTCATCAACCCGCACGACATCGAGGGGCTGAAGGAGACCATCCAGCAGGCGATCGCGATGCCGAGGAGGGAGAGGACACGCAGGATGCGCGCCCTGCGCAAGCGCGTCCTCACCAACGACGTGGCCAAGTGGTCCGCATCCTTCCTGGATGCTCTGACGCGCAGCGCGCACGGAGACCACCCGTTGCAGAACCCGCCCGTCAACCGGCGCTGACCGGCGCGTACCCAGCCGCAGTATCACCTGAGAAAGAAGCATGACAGAGACAGCCCCCGCAACACCGTCCGCCTCCGCCGTCGCCCTCGTCGACGCCCTCCGCGCGTTCGCGTCGGAGGAGCGCGTCCTCCTCGCCCTCGACTTCGACGGCACGCTCGCGCCGTTCGTCGACCGTCCCAAGGCGGCCAGGATGCTCCCGCAGGCCAAGGAGGCGCTCGACAGGCTCGAAGCCCTGCCGAACACCTGGGTCGCGTACATCTCCGGCCGACCGCTGTCGAGCCTCGAGATCGTGACGGAGGCCGATCCGGATGCGCTGCTCATCGGCTCGCACGGCGTCGAGATCCGGTTCGGCCGCGACGGCGTATCGCTCGACCTCAGCATCGACGAGCAGGAGACGCTGCAGAAGCTCGGAGACGTGCTCGGCGCGCTCGTGTCGTCCACGGAGGGAACGCGCCTGGAGACCAAGCCGGTCGGCTACGGCGTCCACTACCGGCTGCTCGGCGATGAGGAGGGCAAGAAGGTGGTCGAGGCCGCGTACGCCGCTGCCGCCTCGGTCAGCGACACGCTCACCATCCGCGACGGCAAGGACATCATCGAGTTCTCGGTGCGCGGCGCCAACAAGGGCGACGGCATCGAGCGCCTGCGCGAGTACACGAAGGCGACGGCCGTGCTGTTCGCCGGAGACGACGTGACGGACGAGGACGGCTTCGCGGTGCTCCGCCCGGGCGCCGGAGACGTCGGCATCAAGGTGGGAGAAGGGGAGACGGCAGCGCAGTTCCGCCTCGCCGACGAGACCGCCGTCGCGACGATGCTGAGCCTGCTCGCGGACGCCAGGCAGTCCTCCACAGCCTGACCTCTTCGCGGGTTATCCACCGGTCTCGGTCATATGTTCAGAGCGGCATCCCGAACGTCCTAGAGTTGATCCATGCCAGACATCGATTGGAAACCGCGTTCGCGCGTCGTCACCGACGGAATCGAAGCAACCACGAGCCGCGGGATGCTTCGGGCTGTCGGAATGGGCGACGCCGACTGGGAGAAGCCGCAGATCGGAATCGCGAGCTCCTGGAACGAGATCACCCCCTGCAACCTGTCGCTCGACCGCCTCGCACAGGGCGCGAAAGAGGGCGTCCACTCCGGTGGGGGATACCCGCTGCAGTTCGGCACGATCTCCGTCTCCGACGGCATTTCGATGGGACACGAGGGCATGCACTTCTCCCTCGTCTCGCGTGAGGTCATCGCCGACTCCGTCGAGACCGTCATGATGGCGGAACGCCTCGACGGCACCGTCCTGCTCGCCGGCTGCGACAAGTCGCTCCCCGGCATGCTGATGGCCGCGGCGCGTCTCGACCTCTCCGCCGTCTTCCTCTATGCGGGCTCGATCGCCCCCGGCTGGGTCAAGCTCTCCGACGGCACGGAGAAGGACGTCACGATCATCGACTCCTTCGAGGCCGTCGGCGCCTGCAAGGCGGGCAAGATGAGCGAAGAAGACCTCAAGCGCATCGAGTGCGCCATCGCCCCGGGCGAGGGTGCCTGTGGCGGCATGTACACCGCCAACACCATGGCCTCCGTCGCAGAGGCGCTCGGCATGAGCCTCCCCGGCTCGGCAGCGCCGCCCTCGGCAGACCGCCGCCGCGACTACTTCGCCCACCGCTCGGGCGAGGCCGTGGTCAACCTGCTGAAGCTCGGCATCACCGCGCGCGACATCCTCACCAAGAAGGCGTTCGAGAACGCCATCGCGGTGGCCATGGCGTTCGGCGGCTCCACCAACGTCGTGCTCCACCTGCTCGCCATCGCCCGCGAGGCGGAGGTCGACCTCACGATCGACGACTTCAACCGCATCGGAGACAAGGTCCCGCACATCGGCGACCTCAAGCCGTTCGGCAAGTACGTGATGAACGACGTCGACCGTCACGGCGGCGTCCCCGTCGTCATGAAGGCGCTGCTCGACGCCGGTCTCTTGCACGGCGACTGCCTCACCGTCACCGGCAAGACCGTCGCGGAGAACCTCGCGGAGATCAACCCGCCCGCTCCGGACGGCGAGGTCATGCGCAGCCTCGACAACCCCATCCACGCCACCGGCGGCATCACGATCCTCAAGGGGTCGTTCGCTCCTGAGGGCGCCGTCGTCAAGACCGCGGGCTTCGACGCCGAGGTCTTCGAGGGTCCCGCCCGCGTGTTCGAGCGCGAGCGCGGAGCAATGGATGCTCTGACGGAAGGCAAGATCAAGGCCGGCGATGTCGTCGTCATCCGCTACGAGGGTCCGAAGGGCGGCCCGGGGATGCGCGAGATGCTCGCCATCACCGCCGCCATCAAGGGCGCGGGCCTCGGCAAGGATGTACTACTATTGACGGACGGACGATTCTCAGGCGGCACAACCGGCCTCTGCATCGGCCACATAGCACCCGAAGCGGTGGACGCAGGTCCCATCGCCTTCGTGCGCGATGGTGATCTGATACGGGTCGATATCGCGGCTCGCTCCCTCGACCTACTTGTCGATGAGTCAGAGCTGACCGCCCGCCGTGAAGGCTGGGCGCCTCTTCCCCCGCGCTATACCCGTGGCGTTCTCGCGAAGTACTCCAAGCTCGTGCACTCCGCTGCGGAGGGCGCGGTCACGGGGTAGCTCCGCTTCCTCGCATCATCCGTTTCGTACGTAAGGGACTCGCCCACACATGTCCTCGGAACCCAGTTCTCCTAGTACCGTGTTGCCATCCGCGACGCCTGGAAAGGCGTCGCCCGAATCGCTGACGGGCTCCCAGTCCGTCGTCCGCACCCTGGAACTCCTCGGCGTCACCGACGTCTTCGGGCTCCCGGGTGGAGCCATCCTCCCCATCTACGACGCGATCATGGACTCCACCAAGATCCGTCACATCCTGGTCAGGCACGAGCAGGGCGCCGGCCACGCCGCAGAGGGCTACGCCTCGTCGAGCAACAAGGTCGGCGTGGCGATGGCCACCTCCGGTCCCGGAGCGACCAACCTCGTCACGGCCATCATGGACGCCCACATGGACTCGGTCCCCGTGGTGTTCATCACGGGCCAGGTCTTCTCCACCCTGATGGGTACGGATGCGTTCCAGGAGGCGGACATCGTCGGCATCACCATGCCGATCACCAAGCACTCCTTCCTGGTGAAGCGCGCGGAGGACATCCCGTCCACCATCGCAGCGGCGTACCACATCGCGGGAACCGGCCGCCCCGGCCCGGTGCTCGTCGACATCACCAAAGACGCGCAGCAGAACACGGTGCCGTTCATCTGGCCGCCCAAGGTCGACCTGCCCGGCTACCGTCCGATCACCAAGGCGCACGGCAAGCAGATCCTCGCGGCAGCGCAGCTGCTCGCCGAGGCGAAGAAGCCGATCCTCTACGTGGGCGGCGGCGTCATCCGCTCCCGCGCCTCCCAGGAGCTGCTCGAGCTCGCCGAGGTCACCGGGGCGCCCGTCACCACCACGCTGATGGCGCGCGGCGCGTTCCCCGACTCCCACAAGCAGCACCTCGGCATGCCCGGGATGCACGGCACCGTCCCCGCGGTGCTCGCGCTCCAGGAGTCCGACCTCATCGTGTCGCTCGGCGCGCGGTTCGACGACCGCGTCACCGGCAACACCTCGCTGTTCGCTCCGAACGCGAAAGTCGTCCACGTCGATGTCGACCCGGCTGAGATCTCCAAGATCCGGATCGCCGACGTGCCCATCGTCGGCGATGCCAAAGATGTCATCGTCGATCTGACCGCCGCCTTCAAAGAGGCCGCGAAAGACCAGGCGCCCGACACCGTCGAATGGTGGACGTACCTGAACGGGCTCCGCGAGGAGTTCCCGCTCGGGTTCTCGCCGACGACGGACGGCCTGCTCGCCCCGCAGCACATCATCCAGCGGATCGGCGAGCTGACCGGACCGGAGGGCATCTACACCGCCGGAGTCGGCCAGCACCAGATGTGGGCGGCGCAGTTCATCAAGTACGAGCGGCCGAACGCGTGGCTCAACTCGGGTGGGGCAGGCACGATGGGATACTCGGTGCCCGCCGCGATGGGCGCCAAGGTGGCCCAGCCCGACCGCGTGGTGTGGTCGATCGACGGCGACGGCTGCTTCCAGATGACCAATCAGGAACTCGCCACCTGCACGATCAACAACATCCCGATCAAGGTCGCGATCATCAACAACTCGTCGCTCGGCATGGTCCGCCAGTGGCAGACGCTGTTCTACGACGGCCGGTACTCCAACACCGACCTGAACACCGGCCACGACACCGTGCGCGTCCCCGACTTCGTGAAGCTGGCAGAGGCGTACGGCGCTCTCGGCATCCGCGTCACGAAGGAAGAGGAAGTGGATGCGGCGATCAAGCTGGCGCTGGAGACCAACGACCGTCCCGTGGTCATCGACTTCGTCGTGAGCGCGGACGCGATGGTCTGGCCGATGGTCCCGCAGGGCGTCAGCAACAGCTACGTCCAGTACGCCCGCGACCACAGCCCCGCCTTCGGAGAGGAGTAGACATGAGCACGCACGTTCTGAGCCTCCTCGTCGAGGACAAGCCGGGTCTGCTGACCCGTGTCGCCGGTCTGTTCGCACGCCGCGGCTTCAACATCGAATCCCTGGCGGTGGGTACGAGCGAGGTCGACGGCCTCTCCCGCATCACGGTCGTCGTCGACGTCGAAGACCTCCCGCTCGAACAGGTCACCAAGCAGCTGAACAAGCTGATCAACGTCATCAAGATCGTGGAGCTCGACCCTGCGCAGTCCGTGCAGCGCGAGCACCTGCTGATCAAGGTGCGCGTCGACAACACCACCCGCTCGCAGGTGCTCGAAGCCGTCAACCTGTTCCGCGCCCGCGTCGTCGACGTGGCCACGGACGCCCTCGTGATCGAGGTCACGGGCGACAGCGGAAAGACCCAGGCGCTGCTCAAGGTGCTCGAACCGTACGGGATCAAGGAGATGGCGCAGTCCGGCCTCCTCGCGATCGGCCGCGGCTCGAAGTCCATCACCGAGCGCGTTTTCAAGAACTAACCGTTTCTGCAGAACCACACGAACAAGGAGAATCCCCCAGTGGCTGAGATCTACTACGACAACGATGCTGACCTGTCGATCATCCAGGGCAAGAAGGTCGCCGTCATCGGCTACGGCTCGCAGGGTCACGCGCACGCGCAGAACCTCCGCGACTCCGGCGTCGAGGTCGTCATCGGCCTCAAGGAGGGCTCGAAGTCGAAGCCCAAGGCCGAAGAGGCAGGCTTCCAGGTCCTGAGCGCCGCGGACGCGGCGAAGTGGGCCGACGTCATCGTCATCCTCGCGCCGGACCAGGTGCAGCGTCACCTCTACGCCGACGACATCCAGCCGAACCTCGAAGAGGGCAACGCGCTCGTCTTCGGCCACGGCTTCAACATCCGTTTCGGCTACATCGAGGCCCCGGAGGGCGTCGACGTCATCATGGTCGCCCCGAAGGGCCCGGGCCACACCGTGCGCCGCGAGTACGAGGCCGGCCGTGGCGTCCCCGTGATCGTCGCCGTCGAGAAGGACGCCACCGGCAACGCGTGGCCCCTCGTCCTCAGCTACGCCAAGGGCATCGGCGGCCTCCGCGCCGGCGGCATCAAGACGACCTTCACCGAGGAGACCGAGACCGACCTGTTCGGTGAGCAGGCCGTGCTCTGCGGCGGTGTCTCGCAGCTCGTCCAGTACGGTTTCGAGACCCTGACCGAGGCGGGCTACCAGCCGCAGGTCGCATACTTCGAGGTTCTGCACGAGCTCAAGCTCATCGTGGACCTGATGTGGGAGGGCGGCATCGCCAAGCAGCGCTGGAGCGTCTCCGACACCGCTGAGTACGGCGACTACGTCTCCGGCCCGCGCGTCATCGACCCGCACGTCAAGGAGAACATGCAGGCCGTTCTCGCCGACATCCAGTCCGGCGCCTTCGCCGAGCGTTTCATCGCCGACCAGGATGCAGGAGCGCCGGAGTTCCTCGCGCTCCGCAAGAAGGGCGAGCAGCACCCGATCGAGGCCACCGGCCGCGAGCTGCGCAAGCTGTTCGCTTGGAACGCGTCGAACGACGACGACTACGTCGACGGCGAGGTCGCGCGCTGATCGTCGCCTAGCGACCGACTGGCTACTCTGAAGAGGTGCCGCTTCCGCTCCGGCGGAGGTCGGCACCTCTTCCGCTTTTCACGCTCCAATCGCGCGCGTTCCGCGCTCGCGCCCACACCCCGGAGGTTCCCGTGTCCCGTCGTCTCGCCGTCGAGATCGCTGTCCAGGACAGGGCGGGCGTTCGCGTCGCCCTGGAGGCGGGCGCCGACCGCATCGAGCTCTGCTCCGCGCTCGGCGTCGGCGGCCTCACGCCCTCCGCGGGCCTGATCGAGGCGGCGGTCGCCGAAGCGCAGAGCGCGGGCCGCGACGGTTTCGTGCACGTCTTGATCCGCCCCCGCGCCGGAGGTTTCGTCTACGACGCGGACGAGGTGGAGCTGGCGCTGGCCGACATCCGCTTCGCCAGGCGCGCATGCGCATCCGGTGTCGTGGTGGGCGCGCTGGACGCCGTCGGGGCCGTGGACACGGACGCGGTCGCCCGCTTCGTCGCCGAGGCCGGCGACCTCGACGTCACCTTCCACCGCGCCATCGACATCGCGCCGGACCCTCTCGGCGCCCTCGACACGCTCGCCGCGCTCGGCGTCCGCCGCATCCTGACGTCGGGAGGAGCATCCCGCAGCATCGACGGCGTCGGGATGCTCGCCGCCCTCGCCGCCGAGTCCGCCGGCCGCGTGCAGGTGATGGCAGGCGGGGGAGTCGGCGTCACCGACATCGCAGGCATCGCGGCGACCGGCGTGGATGCGGTGCACCTCTCGGCGCGCACGACCGTGACAGGCTCGCCGTCCGGCCCCGGCGGCGGGGCTGCATCGTACGACGTGACGGACGCCGCGGTCGTGCGGGAGGCGCTGGCCGCCGCGTACTGAGCGGGGGAGCGTGGTTGGCAGGGTCAGAGCGGGTAGGTCACCGCGGCCGCGGCGAGCAGCGCGAGCGCCACGACGCCCGGGATCACGCGCAACAGGTGGAACGACACCCAGCGGTCGCGGCGTGCGCGCCAGTCGGGTGGGAGCGTGTCGACGGTCCAGGATTCGATGGTCTTGACGATCGGCACCTCGACCGCCATCGTCACCACCAGCGTGAGCGCCAGGAGCACGAACGCGACGGCACCCAGGATGAGCGTGACCGGATGCCCGAACGCCGCGACCGCGACCACGGCCGCCACCACGAGCAGCGCGAGCGGCATCAGCACGGTCATCACGGGAGCGAGGTTCGCGCTCAGCCGCGCGACGAGCGGCAGGAGCACAGCAGGCTGGAACGTCGCGATGGTCCGGGTGAGCGCGATCCACGGCCCCCAATACACGCCGACGACCAACCCCACCAGCACGATGCCGGCCACCAGAAGAGCGGACACGCGAACCCCTTTCGATAATTACAGTGACAGTATAAATATGGTTGCTGTAAAATCAACAGCATGAGCGACCGAACGGTGGTCTGGGATCACGACGACCCGGGGGAGCAGCTCGGCCTCCGCGAGCAGAAGAAGCGCAGGATGCGGCGGCTGCTGTCCGACACCGCCACCGAATTGTTCGTCGAGCGCGGGTTCGCCGCGGTCCAGGTCGCAGAGATCGCCCGCGTCTGCGGCGTCTCCGAGAAGACGGTGTTCAACTACTTCCCCAGCAAAGAGGCCCTGCTGCTCGACCGCGGCGACGCCACCGAGGCCGGACTGCGACGCGCCCTGGCCGATTACACCACCCCGCCCGCCGCCGCGGTCGCGACGATGCTCGACCGGGAACTCGGACGTCTCACCGACTGGATCGCCGCCCAACCGGACGAGCGCGCGGCGTACGACAAGACCGCCAGGTTCGGCGCCCTCATCGCCGAGACGCCGTCGTTGCGCGCCCACCAGCGCAAGCAACAGGATGCGCTCGTCGCCCTGGCCGCCGAGTCACTCGCCGCCCGCTGCGGCTTCGAAGCCGCCGACCCTGAGCCGCGGATCGCGGCCACGGCGCTCGTCGGGCTGACCGACATCCAGGCCGTCGCCCTGCGCCGCGAACTCGCGGCACGCACGCCGGTCGCGCACCTGCGCGCGGCGGTCGCCGCCGACGTGACCCGCGCATCCACGGTGGTCGCCGCCCTGGACGCGGTGCTCAGGGCGCGCTGACAGTACGATCCAAGCTGTCCCGATGGGCCCGGCGAAGGTGGCCTTCAGAGCGCGCAGAACACGCACAGCCCAATCAGCAGGACCTGCAGCAGCAGGCGCGGGATGAGCGGGGTGCCGAACGCGCCGAACCGTTCCTTGTGCCGCGCCGCGTACGCGTTGGCGGGGAACACCGCGACGAGGAACACCGCGAGGCAGATCGCCGCCGCCACCCGCGTCCACGGCACGAGCAGGCCGATCCCGCCCGCCAGCTCGCACACGCCCGTCAGCGCGACGAGGACGCGCGGGCTGAACGGTGCGCCCCAGCGCATCCGGGGCGGGATCATCGCGGCCATTCCGCGGGCGGGCCCGGGAACGAAGTGCAGGACGCCCATCCCTATGAACACGCACGCGAGCGCGATCCGCACGACGAGCTGGACGGTTTCGAAGGCGGTCACGCCTCCCAGTCTGCCCTGCCTTCCTCGATGCGCCGCGCGCTCGGCGACCTGAACGCGCGGTTTCTGGCGCACGGATCGCCATTCCTGCACGAGTCGTGCGTGCCGTGGGGCGCTGGACGCGGAGGTGTTGACGGGCCGCGCAGCCAGACGTAACGCGGCGAAAGGCACCCCCGCCCAGCCGGTAGAGTTGTTGCGATCCGCGCCCCAATGGCCAGTGGCGCTTTCTCCCAAGTCTGCTCCGAAACTAAGGAACTGCCACGTGACAAAGCCGGTCGTGCTGATCGCCGAAGAACTTTCGCCCGCCACCGTCGACGCCCTCGGGCCGGACTTCGACATCCGCAGTGTGGACGGGACCGACCGGGCTGCACTGCTCTCCGCTGTGGCCGACGCCGACGCCATCCTGGTGCGGTCGGCGACCAAGGTCGACGCAGAGGTCATCGGCGGCGCTCCCAAGCTGCGCGTCATCGCGCGTGCAGGTGTCGGGCTCGACAACGTCGACATCAAGGCGGCGACCAACGCCGGTGTCATGGTCGTGAACGCGCCGACCTCCAACATCATCTCCGCCGCCGAGCTCACCGTCGGGCACATCCTGAGCCTCGCCCGTCACATCCCGGCCGCGCACAACGCGCTGGCGCAGGGGCAGTGGAAGCGCTCGAAGTACACCGGCACGGAGGTCTACGAGAAGACCGTCGGCATCATCGGGCTGGGCCGCATCGGCGCGCTCATCACCGCGCGCCTGCAGGCGTTCGGCACCCGCGTGATCGCGTTCGACCCGTACGTCACCTCGGCTCGCGCGCAGCAGCTGGGCGTTCAGCTGGTCACGCTCGACGAGCTGCTCGCCGAGGCCGACTTCATCACCATCCACATGCCGAAGACGCCGGAGACCACCGGCATGATCAGCGACGACCAGCTCGCGCTGATGAAGCCGACCGCGTTCATCGTCAACGTCGCCCGCGGCGGCCTGATCGACGAGGACGCGCTCTACCGCGCCCTGTCCACCAACTCCATCGCCGGCGCCGGGCTCGACGTGTTCGTCAGCGAGCCGCCCACCGAGTCGCCGCTGCTCGCGCTCGAGAACGTCGTCGTCACCCCGCACCTCGGAGCATCCACCGACGAGGCGCAGGAAAAGGCCGGCGTGTCCGTCGCCAAGTCGGTGCGGCTGGCGCTGTCCGGCGAACTGGTCCCGGATGCGGTCAACGTCGCCGGCGGCGTCATCGACCCGTACGTGCGCCCCGGCATCCCGCTGGTCGAGAAGCTCGGCCAGGTGTTCTCCGGCCTCGCCCACAGCCCGCTCACCAGCGTGGACGTGGAGGTGCGCGGCGAACTGGTCGACTACGACGTGAGCGTGCTCAAGCTCGCGGCGCTGAAGGGCATCTTCACCAACGTCGTCAGCGAGACCGTCTCCTACGTGAACGCGCCACTGCTCGCCGAGCAGCGCGGCATCGAGGTGCGCCTCATCACCGACTCGGTCAGCGAGGAGTACCGCAACCTGATCACCCTGCGCGGCGCGCTCAGCGACGGTTCGCAGGTGTCGGTGTCGGGCACGCTCACCGGCACCAAGCAGATCGAGAAGGTCGTGGAGATCAACGGCTACGACGTGGAGGTCCCGATCGCGGAGCACCTCATCGTCATGGTCTACGACGACCGTCCCGGCATCGTCGCCGTCTACGGCCAGGAGTTCGGCGAGGCGGAGATCAACATCGCCGGCATGCAGATCGCCAGGACGTCCGCGGGCGGCAAGGCGCTCAGCGTGCTCACGGTCGACTCGCGCATCCCGGATGGGCTGCTCGAGAAGGTGCGCATCGCCATCGACGCCGACCTGATGCAGGAGATCGACATCACCGAGTCCTGACCGGACCCGCACTCGTTCCCGCTCCGTCCGAGCGGAGTCTCCGGCCGCCACGCCGCCGAGGACTCCGTTCGGGCGGAGTTTCGTCGTTCTGCCGGCCGCTTCTCCGCGAGAACGGATGCGCCCGAGGAGGCAGGCGCAGAAAAAAGTGGGGCGGACTGTCGATTTTCGCGGTTGACTGACGTCGTAGTGGTGTTCACACCGATGCGCGCGAGCGCGAGACGTAAGGAGACATCATGTCCGACGAGTACGTTCTGCTGATCAAGGAACCGAACTGGGACCCGGCCGCGATGACCGAGGAGCAGTGGGCGGCAGGCATGGCCGGCCACCGGGCGTTCCAGGATGCGGTGGTCGCCGCCGGCGAGAAGATCGTCGCGAGCGCCGCCCTGCAGCCGATCAGCGCCGCCACCAGGATCACCCCGAGGGACGGCGACAGCCCGCTCTTCACCGACGGGCCGTTCGGCGAGACCAAAGAGGTCGTCACCGGGTTCTACAACTTCACCGCCGCCACCCCGGAGCAGGCCCGTGAGCTGGCTGCGCTCGTGCCGACGGAGGGCTGGAACGAGCTGTTCCCCGTGCTCGTCCTGAGCTCGGTCAACTGATTGTGCCGGTGGTCACCGCTTGCTTGAATGGGCTGTGACCACCGCCACCGAGCGTGCCTTCCGCACGGATGCGCCGCGCATCCTGGGCGCTGTCGCCCGCTCGACCGGCGACCTCCAGGTCGCGGAGGACGCCGTGCAGGAGGCGTTCGCCCGCGCCGTCGCCGAAGAAGCGGCCGGACGAGAGCCCGCGAACGCCGCCGCCTGGATCACGACGGTGGCCAAGCGCATCGCCGTCGACATGCGGCGACGCGAGGGCACCGCCGTTCGCGCGGCGCCGATGCTCGCCGCCGAGGCTGCGCGCGCGGCCGACCGGCAGGCGGAGATCGACATGCAGGCTGACGAGGTGTTCACCGGCGACGAGCGACTGGAGCTGATCCTGCTCGTCTGCCACCCGGATGTCGCCGAGGAGACGCGGGTGGCCCTCGCGCTGCGCTTCGTCTGCGACGTGCCGACGGCGCAGGTCGCGGAGGTGTTCCTGGTGCAGGAGCCGACGATGGCCGCGCGGCTCACGCGGGCCAAGAAGCGCATCCACGACTCCCGGCTGCGGTTCACCGCCGGCGACGACGCGGCTCTGACGGCCAGGCTGCCGGATGCGCTCACCACCGTCTACCTGCTCTACACCGTCGGCCACGCCCGCGCGGACGGGCGGCTCCGCACCGACGCGATCGAGCTGGCCAGGGACGCGTACCGCCTCCGCCCGCACGACGAGGAGGCGGCTGCGCTGCTCGCCCTGCTGCTGCTCACCGAGGCGCGGCAGACGACCAGGATCTCCGACGCCGACGAGTTCGTCACGCTCGCCGACGCCGACCGGTCGCGCTGGAACGCGGGGATGCTGGCAGAGGGGGAGCGCCTCGCCACCGTCGCGCTGAGCGGGGCGGCCGGACTGCCCGGCCGGTTCGCGCTGCAGGCGGCCATCGCCGGGCTGCACGGCATCGCGCCGACCTGGGAGGCCACGGACTGGCCGGCGATCGCCCGGCTCTACGACGGGCTCGTGCTGGGGTGGCCGTCCGCTGCCGCGCAGCTCGGGCGCGTCGTGGCGCGCGGCTACAGCGCGGACGCGGGGCCGGAGGCGGCGCTGGCCGACCTGGATGCGCATCCCGAACTGTTCGACGGGGTGGTCGCCGCGCAGGCGCTCGCGGTGCGCGCCGACCTGCTGCGGCTGGCGGGGGACGCGCGGGCGGCGGACGCGTACGCCGCGGCGATCGAGGCCGCCCAGGATGCGCGGGTGCGGCGGTTCCTGCAGGCCCGGCTCGACGGGCTCGGCGGCGGGAGCGGGCTCGGCTCCTAGGAGTCGGCCAGCCGCTTCACCAGCTCGATCACCCTGTCCATGTCCGTCTCGCTGCGCAGGACGGCGTTCGTGTCCGGCAGGAGAGCGGTGTTGTAGTACATCCCGTCGCCGATCAGCATGATGATGCGGGCCACGAGCGGGTCGCCGACCGACGATTCGAGGATCGACAGCCAGGAGCGCTGCATCGCGGACAGCGCATCCCGTGCCCTGCTGTCCGCACTCTGGGCGAGGCGGGCGACGGCGACGATGGAGCGTTCGAGGTCGTTGTCGGTGGGCACCGAGGTGCGGATGAAGTAGGCGACGGGGCCTTCCGGGGCGGAGCGCATCCGGTCGAGGTCGGCGTCGACGTGCGCGCTCAGCCGGGCGAGGACGCCGTCGACCATCGCGTCCTTCGAGGCGAAGTGGTAGAGCAGGCCGCCCTTGGAGACGCCGGCGCGGGCGGCGACGGCGTCGAGGGTCGCGGCGCGTTCGCTCTGCTCGGCGAGCAGTTCCTCGAACGCGTCGAGGATGCGGTCGCGGGCGGAGGGGGTTTCTGCCATGTGCACATGGTAGCCGCTCCGGCTTGATTACTGTACCGTCCAGACGGTACAGTAGCTACATGTCCACGCCGAGCATCACCACGCCCACGCCCGCCGTCGCGCCCCGCGCCGGTGCGCGTCAATGGGTGGCGCTCGCTGTTCTGATGCTTCCCGTGCTGCTGGTCTCCGTCGACAACACGGTGCTCAGCTTCGCGCTGCCCGCCATCTCCCAGGCGCTCGAACCGAGCGGCACGGGGATGCTCTGGATCATCGACGCGTACCCGCTCGTGCTCGCGGGGCTCCTCGTCTCGATGGGCAGCCTCGGCGACAGGATTGGGCGCCGCAAGCTGCTGCTGATCGGCGCGACCGGGTTCGCCGTCGTCTCCGTCGGCGCCGCCTTCGCGCCGACGACCGAGTGGCTCATCGCCGCGCGCGCCAGCCTCGGGTTCTTCGGCGCGATGCTGATGCCGTCCACGCTGTCGCTGCTGCGCAGCATCTTCACCGACCGCGAGCAGCGCAGGCTCGCCATCGCCGTCTGGGCCTCCGGGTTCGCTGCTGGCTCGGCCCTCGGCCCGATCGTCGGCGGCGTGCTCATCGAGCACTTCTGGTGGGGATCGGTGTTCCTGCTCGCGGTGCCTGTGCTCATCCCGTTGCTCGTGCTGACTCCGCTGCTGGTACGCGAGTCGCGCGACCCGAACCCCGGGCCGATCGACGTCCCGAGCATCCTGCTGTCGCTGCTGACGATGGCGCCCATCGTGTACGGGATCAAGTCGCTCGCCTCCGACGGCCTCTCCGTGGCCGGGGTGCTCGCCATCGTGATCGGGGCCGTGTCCGGCTGGCTGTTCGTGCGCAGGCAACTGCGCAGGCCCATCCCGATGCTCGACATGCGGCTGTTCCGGCGGGCGTCGTTCAGCGGCGCCGTGCTGATCAACCTGCTGAGCGTGGTGTCGCTCGTCGGCTACCTGTTCTTCGTGTCGCAGCACCTGCAGCTGGTGCTCGGCCTCAGCCCGATCGACGCCGGTCTCGTGCTCATCCCCGGTCTCGCCACGATGATCGTGGCCGGGCTGGTCGTGGTGCCGATCGCGCGGCGCGTACGGGCGGCGATCGTGGTGCCCGTCGCGCTGCTGATCTCGGCGGTCGGCTACCTCGTGGTGGCTCTGTCGGGAGGGGATGCGCAGGCCGGGGTGCTCATCCTGTCGTTCGTCCTGCTCGGGCTCGGGATCGGCGCGGCCGAGACGGTCTCGAACGAGCTGATCCTGACGAGCGCTCCCGCCGAGAAGGCCGGTGCGGCCTCCGCGGTGTCCGAGACGGCGTACGAACTGGGCGCCGTGCTCGGAACGGCGACGCTCGGCACGATCCTCACCGCGTCATACCGTTCGGCGGTGGTGCTGCCGGATGGACTCAGCGCCGCTCAGGCGCACGCGGCGGGGGAGACCCTCGGCGGTGCCACGACCGTGGCCGGACAGCTCCCCGGCGACCTCGGCGAGCAGTTACTCGCGTCGGCGCGGGCCGCGTTCGATTCCGGAGTCGCGCTGACCGCAGGCATCGGCGTCGGGCTCATGGTGGCCGCGGCGGCCCTCGCGGTGTTCTCGCTGCGGAAGATCGGGCGCTGACGCGGATCCGGCCCCTGGGGCGCGATCCGGAGGGCGCGCATCCACCCGGTCGCTCGCCGGTAGTGTGGGATGGTCAGCCCGCACCGAACAGCAGGAGTGCCATGTCCGAGTCCCCGTCCGTCGTCAAGCTCGCCGTCATCCCGGGAGACGGGATCGGACCGGAGGTCGTCGCCGAGGCGGTCAAGGTGCTCGACGCCGTCACGGAGGGCAGCGGACTCACGTTCTCGAAGACGCCGTTCTCGCTGGGCGCTCAGCGCTACCTCGAGACCGGCGACGTGCTCACCGACACCGATCTGGATGCGATCAAGCAGCACGACGCCATCCTGCTCGGCGCCGTCGGCGGCGTGCCGGGCGACCCCCGCCTCGCCGGGGCCAACATCGAGCGCGGGCTGCTGCTGAAGCTCCGCTTCACGCTCGACCACTACGTCAACCTGCGCCCGACCACGCTGTTCCCCGGCATCGCCAGCCCGCTCGCCGACCCGGGCGACGTCGACTTCGTCGTCGTGCGCGAGGGCACCGAGGGGCCGTACGTCGGCAACGGCGGCGCCATCCGCCAGGGAACGCCGCACGAGATCGCCAACGAGGTCTCCGTGAACACGGCGTACGGCGTCGAGCGCGTCGTCCGCTACGCCTTCGACCAGGCGGAGCAGCGCAGCAAGAAGCTCACGCTCGTGCACAAGACCAACGTACTCACCTTCGCCGGCTCGCTCTGGAAGCGGATCGTGGACGCTGTCGCCGCCGAGCATCCGGAGGTGGCGGTCGACTATCTGCACGTCGACGCCGCCACGATCTTCCTGGTCACGAATCCTGCTAGATTTGACGTGATCGTCACAGACAACCTCTTCGGCGACATCCTCACCGATCTCGCGGCCGCAATCAGCGGCGGCATCGGACTGGCGGCCTCGGGCAACATCAACCCTGCAGGCGAATTCCCCAGCATGTTCGAGCCGGTTCACGGATCGGCCCCCGACATCGCAGGCCAGCAGAAGGCCGACCCCACCGCTGCGATCCTCTCCGTCGCACTCCTGCTCCGACACCTCGGACGGGTGGAGCTCGCGGAGCGGGTGGAGCAGGCGGTGACCGCCGACCTCGCCAGCCGCGGCACAGCATCCCGCGCCACCGCCGAAATCGGCGACGCGATCGCCACCGCCGTGGCGCAGAATTAGTTCATCCGCTTCGAACGAGCGCAGCGCAAAGGATTCTCATGACATCTCCGACCAGCATCACCCTCACGGGAGCACCGACCCCCAGCGGTCTCGCTTTCGCCGTCACCAGGAACGAGGAGGCGCGCAGCGCAGCCGAGCGTGAGGAGATCCTCGCGAACCCGGGCTTCGGCAACTACTTCACCGACCATATGGTGGACCTGTGCTGGTCGGTCAAGGGTGGCTGGCACCGCCCGCGCGTCTCGCCGTACGGCCCGATCCAGCTGGAGCCGTCCGCCGCCGTCCTGCACTACGCGCAGGAGATCTTCGAGGGTCTGAAGGCCTACCGTCACGAGGACGGCTCGGTCTGGACCTTCCGCCCGGAGGCGAACGCCGCCAGGATGCAGCGCTCGGCATACCGCCTCGCGTTGCCGGAGCTCCCGGTCGAGTACTTCATCGACTCGCTCAAGCAGCTCATCGCCGTGGACGGCGACTGGGTGCCCAGCCAGCCGGAGACAAGCCTCTACCTGCGTCCCTTCATGTTCGCCAAGGAGGCGTTCCTCGGCGTCCGTCCGGCGAACAAAGTCGCCTACTACCTGATCGCGAGCCCGGCGGGCGCGTACTTCTCCGGCGGAGTGAACCCGGTCTCGATCTGGCTCTCCGACCACTGGTCCCGCGCGGGCAAGGGCGGAACGGGAGCGGCGAAGACCGGAGGCAACTACGCGTCCAGCCTGCTGCCCCAGGCCGAAGCGGCCGAACACGGCTGCGCGCAGGTGCTGTTCCTCGACTCGGTGGAGGGCAAGTACCTCGAAGAGCTCGGCGGGATGAACGTGGTGCTCGTCTACAAGGACGGCACCCTGGTGACCCCCGAGTCCGACAGCATCCTGGAGGGCATCACCCTCGAGTCCGTGCTGCAGCTGGCCCGCGACCGCGGCCACAAGGTCGAGCAGCGCAAGGTGACGATCGACGAGTGGCGCGTCGGCGTGGAGTCCGGCGACATCGTCGAGGTGTTCGCCTGCGGCACCGCCGCCGTGATCACCCCGATCGGCGAGCTCAAGTCGGACACCTTCACCGTCGGCGACATCACCGCCCCTCCCGGGGAGCTCACGATGTCGCTGCGCGAGGAGCTCACCGACATCCAGTACGGCCGCGTGCGCGACCGCCACAACTGGATGATGCGTCTCGACGGCTAGGAACCTGCCGGCTCTGCGCTTCCCCGATCCTTCGCGGGAAGCGCGTCGCCGACTCGTGCGACGTCGTCGGGCGTGTTCCAGAGGTGGAAGGCCACCCTGGCACGCCCGGCGCGTCCGGACGCCCGGATGCCGGAGGCGCTGAGGGCGGCGAGGTCGGAGCCGTCCGCATCCGGCCAGGTGACGATCGCCTGACCGAGGGCCGGAAGGCCGAGGCGGTCGGAGAGGGCGTCGCCGAGGCCGCTCGTGTATGCGTGCACCGCGACCTGGTCGAGGCCGGCGAAGAATGCGAGCGCGGCGGCGGTTCCCGGCCAGACCGGCCAGGCGGGGGAGACGTCGAAGCGGCGCGCATCCCGGGCCAGGTGCATGTCCGGGCCGTAGCAGGATGCCCACGGGTCGTCGCCGGCGAACCAGCCGGCCTGCACGGGTCGCAGCTCGTCGAGCATCCGGTCGCCCACGGTGAGGAAGGCCGAGCCGCGCGGGGCGCACAGCCACTTGTATGCGTGGCAGGCGGTGAGGTCGAACCGGGAGGCGTCGACCGGGAGCCAGCCGACGGCCTGGGTGAGGTCGGCGAAGGTGATCGCGCCGTGCGTGGCCGCCGCGGCGATGATCGCGTCGGAGTCCGCGACAGCGCCCGTCGCTGACTGCACGAGCGAGAAGGCGACCAGGCTGGTGCGCGGGCCGATGGCGTCGGCGACGCGGTCGAGCGGCGCGTGCACGACGGTGACGCCTCTGTGCTGCTGCGCGAGGAACGGGAAGACCATCGAGCTGAAGTCGCCGTCGACGCAGACCACCTCCGCGCCGTCCGGGAGGGATGCGGCGACGGTCGCGGCGATGGCGGAGACCTGCGAGCCGATCGCCACCCGGTCGGCCGGGACGCCGACGATGCTGCCGAACGCGGCCCGCGCCTCCTCGACGGCGGCGCCGTACGCGGCCGGGGTGGCCTCTCCGCGCTCCCAGGCGTCCAGCTCGGCGCGGGATGCGCTGAGCGTCGCCCGCAGCGGAAGGCCCTGGGTGCAGGCGGCCAGGTAGCCGGCCCCGCCGACGAAGGCGGCGCGCGCGGCGGCGAGCGGCTGCGGGACGATGACGGGTGCTGGCATGCCTCCAGCGTGCCGATCCCGGACCTATTCGAAAAGAGCAGGTGTTGAATCGCATCCATCACCTGTGGTTATGTGTGCGTGTGTCCCTCGACGATCTCGACTCCCACAGCCTGCGCGTCGTGCGCGCCATCGCCGACCACGGCTCGATCACCCGCGCCGCCGACGCGCTCGGCTACAGTCAGCCCGCCATCAGCCAGCACCTCAAACGGCTCGAAGCCCGGCTCGGGATGCCCGTGGTCGCCCGGGCGGGACGCGGTGTGCGGCTGACCGAGGCCGGCAGGGTGCTCGCCCGCCACGCCACGAGCGTCACGACGGCACTGGATGCTGCGGCCGGGGAACTCGCCGACCTGCAGGGCCTCCGGTCGGGGCGGGTGCGGCTCGCGGCGTTCCCGTCCGCGTCGTCGACCATCGTGCCGCGGCTGCTGCGCACGATGGGGGCGGCGCATCCCGGGGTGAGGATCACGTACACGGAGGCGGAGCCGCCCGAGGCCGTCGCTGCCGTGCGCGCGCAGACAGCAGATCTCGCGATCACGTTCAGCTATCCGGGGGACAGGGTCGACCCGCACCGGGAGAGCGCGCGCGGACTCGCGGTCATCCCGGTCTGGCGCGACGAGATGCTGCTCGTGCTTCCCGCAGGGCACCGGCTCGCGGACGCGAAGGCGGTCGACCTGGCCGAGCTGGCGACGGAGTCGTGGATCGCCGGCTGCCCGCGCTGCCGTGGCCACCTGCTCGAACTGACGGACGCGCGCGACTTCGTGCCGCGGATCGCCTACGAGACGGACAACTTCGTCGCGGTGGTGAGCATGGTCGCAGAGGGCGTGGGCGTCGCGCTGATCCCGTCGCTCGCCATCGGCTCCGCCGGGCACAACGACGGGGTGGTCATCCGGCCCACCGTCAACCACGACCACCGCACGGTGAACCTGGTCGGGGCCGTCGGCGCCGACCAGGTGCCCGCCATCGCGAGCACGGCCTCCGCGCTGCTCGAGCTCGACGGGGCGGCCTGGTCGCTAGCATCGGTGTCATGAGCACCGAGCAGCATCCCGTGATCGCCGTCGTCGGACCGGGAGCGGTCGGCGGACTCGTCGCCTGGCTGCTGCACCGTGCGGGAGAAGACGTGGTCGCCGTCGGGCGGCCGGCGACCGTCTCCGCCATCGAGGCGAACGGCATCGAGCTGCGCGACACGGGAGGGGCGGCCGCGGAGAAGTTCGGCACGGGTGTCGAGCGGGTGCCCGCCGGCGTCGACGTGCCGGAGGGTGCGAGCGTCATCGTCGCGACCAAGACGTACGGGCTCGACGACGTGCTGCCCGGTATCGCCGCGGCGCGGCCCGGCGAGGTGCTGTCGCTGCTCAACGGCGTCGAGCACATGGGGCAGCTGCGGGATGCGCTGCCCGGCGTGCCCGTGGCCGGCGCGAGCATCGCGGTGTCCGCGCTCCGCGCATCCCCGTCGGTGATCGACCTGCGGAGCCCGTGGGTGCGGATCGAGGTGCCGGAGCCCGCTGCCGGGTTCGCGTCGGTCGCGGCGCTGACCGCGGCCGGCCCGGCCGTGCGCGTGCGCGGGACGGAGGGAGAGGTGCTCTGGGGCAAGTTCCGGATGCTCGCGTCGATCGCGCTGCTCACCTCGTACTGGCGGCAGCCGGTTGCCGCTGCCCTCAGCGAGGACCCCGAGCTGACGGAGGCGCTGCTCTCCGAAGTGGTGGCGTGCTCGAACGCGTCCGGGGTTCCCGCGACGACGCTGCAGCTCGTCGAGACGCTGTCCGGGGTGCCGGGCGGGATGCGCACCTCGCTGCAGGAGGACCTCGCAGCCGGTGCGCCGAACGAACTGGACGCCCTCGGCGGCGCCCTGCTGAGGATCGGGGCGGCCAACGGGATCCCGACCCCGGCGGTCGAGCGGATCGTGAGTGCGCTGAGCGTGGCCTGATGGCGGGGCAGTAGGCTCGGGAGCGTGAAAATCGCGCGCTTCAGCCATGAGGGATCCATCGACTACGGCATCGTCGACGAGGACGCCCTCGTCGTCCTCGCCGGCGACCCGATGTTCGCCGGATTCGACACCACGGGGGAGCGGGTGCCGCTCAGCAAGGTCGGCGCGCTGCTCGCGCCGGTCATCCCGCGCTCGAAGGTCGTCGCCGTCGGCAAGAACTACCGCGACCACGCCGCAGAGATGGGCGGGGACGCGCCGGAGGAGCCCCTGCTGTTCCTCAAGCCGAACACCGCCGTCATCGGGCTGGGCGATGCCATCGTGCTGCCTCCCCAGTCGAAGCAGGTCGACTTCGAGGGAGAGCTCGCCGTGGTGATCGGGAAAATCGCCCGCAACGTCTCCGCGAAGGACGCGCACGAGTACATCTTCGGATACACGGTCGCCAACGACGTCACCGCCCGCGACCTGCAGAAGACGGACGGCCAGTGGACGCGCGCCAAGGGCTTCGACACGTTCTGCCCGCTCGGCCCGGTGATCGAGACCGAGCTGAAACCGGACGCCTACCTGCGCACGCGGGTCAACGGCGAGCTCAAGCAGGACGCCACGATCGCGGACATGGTTCACGACATCCCGTCGATCGTCGAGTACGCGTCGAGCGTCTTCACGCTGCTGCCCGGGGATGTGATCCTCACCGGGACACCGGCCGGCATCGGCCCGATCGTCGCGGGAGACACGGTCGAGGTGGAGATCGAAGGCGTCGGCTCGCTCGTGAATCCGGTGCGGGCCGCCAAGTAGGATTGAGGGAGTATGTCTGACTCCACTTCGCACCCGTTCTCCACCGCAACCGGCTCCGACGTCCGCGTGCGGTTCTGCCCGTCGCCGACCGGCACGCCGCACGTCGGCCTGATCCGCACCGCCCTGTTCAACTGGGCGTATGCGCGGCACACCGGCGGCAAGCTCATCTTCCGCATCGAAGACACGGATGCTGCCCGCGACAGCGAGGAGAGCTACGGCCAGATCATCGAGGCGCTCACCTGGCTGAAGCTCGACTGGGACGAGGGCGTGAACGTCGGAGGCCCCGACGGCCCGTACCGCCAGTCGGAGCGCTACGACATCTACCGCGACGTGATCGAGAAGCTGAAGGCGTCCGGCCACATCTACGAGAGCTTCGCCAGCGGCGAGGAGATCGAGGCGCGCAACGTCTCGCTCGGCCGCGACCCCAAGCTCGGCTACGACAACTTCGAGCGCGACCTCAGCGACGAGCAGAAGGCCGCGCACCGCGCCGAGGGCCGCCAGCCGGCTCTGCGCCTGCGCGTGCCGGACGACGACCTCAGCTTCGACGACCTGGTGCGCGGCGAGATCACCTTCCCGGCCGGATCGTTCAGCGACTTCGTCGTCGTGCGTCCCAACGGGCACCCGCTCTACCCGTTCGTGAACCCGGTGGACGACGCGCTGATGGGCGTCACCCACGTGCTCCGCGGCGAAGACCTGCTCTCGTCGACGCCGCGCCAGATCGCGCTCTACCACGCGCTGATCGACGCGGGCATCACCACGTTCGTGCCGCGCTTCGGCCACCTGCCGTATGTGATGGGCGAGGGAAACAAGAAGCTCTCCAAGCGCGACCCGGAGTCCAACCTGTTCCACCACCGCGACCGCGGGTTCATCCCGGAGGGGCTGGTCAACTACCTGGCGCTGCTCGGCTGGTCGCTCACCCACGACCGCGACGTGTTCTCGATCGACGAGATGGTCGCGGCGTTCGACGTGGTGAACGTCAACCCCAACCCCGCACGCTTCGACCAGAAGAAGGCGGAGTCGATCAACGGCGACCACATCCGGTTGCTGGAGGTCGGGGACTTCGCGGAGCGGACCATCCCGTACCTGGTGGCCGACGGCATCCTCACGGAGCCGCTGACCGACGCCCAGCGCGCCATCCTGGCCGAGGCGGCCCCGCTGGTGCAGGAGCGCGTGCAGCTGCTTGGCGAGACCCCGGCGATGCTCGGCTTCCTGTTCACCGACGCTGCGTCGCTCGAGATCCAGGACGACGCGCGCGCCTCGCTGCCCGCCAACGCCGGAGAGGTGCTCGCCGCCTCCATCGGCGCGCTCGAACTGGTGCCGCTCGACGAGTGGAACCACACGAACATCGAGTCCGCCCTCCGGGATGCGCTGATCGAGGCACTCGGGCTGAAGCCGCGTGTCGCGTTCGGCCCGCTCCGCGTCGCCGTGTCCGGCCGCCGCATCTCGCCGCCGCTGTTCGAGTCGATGGAGATCCTCGGCAAGGCCGAGAGCATCGCGCGCCTCGACAAGCTGTCCGCCGCGCTCGGATAGGCGCGCCGTGCCACGGGAGTCACACGAGGTCGTCGTCGTCGGCGGCGGCCCCGCCGGGCTGTCCACCGCGCTCAACCTGGTGCGGGCGCGCCGCGACGTGCTCGTCGTCGACAGCAACCGGCCCAGGCACGCGGCCACCCTCGTCGCCCGCGGCTACCTGACCCGCGACGGCATCGCCCCGCTCGAACTGCGCCGCCTCGGCCGCGAAGAGGTCGAGGCGTACGACGGCGGGGAGGTGACGTTCGCCCTCGCCCAGAGCATCGAGGTGGAGGGCGACGGCTTCCGGGTGCGCGCGAAAGGCGTCAGGGGAGCAGCGGACATCGACGTGCTCGCGCAGACGGTGGTGATCGCGACGGGACTGCAGGAGACGCTGCCCGCCGTGCCGAGCATCCGGGCGTACTACGGCACCCAGCTGCACAGTTGCGTGGAGTGCGACGGCTACGAGAAGGCGGATGCGCCGCTCGCCCTGATCGGCGAGACGGACGACCTCGCGGAGCGCGCGATGCTGCTCACCCAGTGGACCGACGACCTGATCGTCTTCACCAACGGCGTCGGCACGGTCGGCGACGACGACGAGCGGGTGCTCTCCCGGCTCGGCGTGCGCGTCGAGCGCCGCGCGATCGACGACGTGGTGGGGGAGCGAGGGACGATGACGGGCGTGCGCCTGGCGGACGGCACGGTCATCGACCGCGCGGGCGGCTTCGTGCGCCCGGTCTGGACGCCGTCGCTCGCGTACGCGGCCGGTCTCGACCTGGACGCGGACAGCGACGGCTACCTGCTCACGGACGCCCACGGCCGCACCTCGGTGCCCGGGGTGTACGCGGTCGGCGAGACGACGCCTCCCGGCCCCCAGCAGCTCATCGTGGCCGCGGGCTCCGGAGCGGTCGCGGCCTCGGCGATCAACCGCGACCTCATCGGACTCGCGATCGACGGCGCGCCCGGGATCGCCGTTTTGTAATTGAGGGTCGGCGTAGGATAAAGTTGACTCTCGTGCCCGGGCTTCGGTTCGGGACAGTGGGGTATGGTGTAATTGGCAACACGGCGGTTTCTGGTACCGTTGTTCTTGGTTCGAGTCCAGGTACCCCAGCAGTGAAAACCCCCGGTCGCCCGGGGGTTTTCTTGTTGGTGCGGTGAGGTTCGGCGCGGCGAGGCCCGGCGCGGAGCGCCGCGGCGCTCACCCCCGGCCGGGCCTGCGCCTCCTGCGCGTCGCGAGCAGGACCGCGCCGGCTAGCACCGCCGCGAGGGCGAGGGACGTCAGGCCACCGCTGATGTCCGCGCCGGTGGTTGCGAGGCGGCTAGCGGAGGCGCCGGAGGGCGCTGAGGGCGCGCCTGGCGCGTTGACGGGCGGCAGTGGCGTCAGCGGCGGCACAGGGGGCGCCAGCGGCGGAACCGGCGGCGTGGGCGGAACCGGCGGCGTGGGCGGCGCCGGCGGAACCGGCGGCACCGGCGGCGCCACGATCGCCGGCCCCACCACGCCCTGGTCGATATCGCTGCGGTGCTCGCCCGCCCCCAGCGCGATGGTCCCAGTGACGCCCGTGGCCGGGTCGCCGTCCGAGTCGAGCGCGGGGTCCCCGCCCGCTCCCTGCGTCGCGAACGTCTGCCCGGCGCCCAGGCTGGCGGGGGAGAAGGTGACCGTATAACTGCCCGGTCGCAGGTGGTCGAAGACATAGTGGCCGAGGGCGTCCGTGCTCGTGGTCGCCGAGACCGGCGCGCCCGTGATGTCGGTGCCGCTCAGGGTGACCGCGAAGCCGTCGACGCCGGGCTCGCCCGCATCCTGGAGGCCGTTCGCGTTCGCATCCAGCCAGACCGTGTCTCCGATCGAGCCGAACTGCTGCTCGCCGAAGTCGTAGTGGATCGCCGCGTCTCCTGCAGTCAGGGTCACACCGGTCACGGTGTCCGTGCCCGACGTGCCACCGTGGCTCCCGACGAACGACGACGGGGTGGTGGAGGTGAACCCGTCCGGCTGGGTCTGGGTGACCGCGTACGTTCCGGGGATGAGGCCGACAAAACCGGCAACGGGGGCCGTCGCGGGACGCGCGCAGTCCGGCCGGTCGGCGTACACCGTCTCACCTGCGGCGAACGCGTAGTACCCGGAGGCGTTGGTGCACGCGTACAGGGTGACGGCGGCGCCGCGCTCGTCGGTGCCGGTGAGCGTGATGAGGACGCCGGGCAGTCCGGAGTCCGGCGCGCTGAGCGCGTCGTCGTAGTCCGTGTCGACGAAGACGGTCCCCGCGAGGGATGCCCGGCTGAGGAACGCCGCGTTGGCCTGCGCCTGGGCGTCGCCGTCGCTGACCGCATCCGGCGACTGGAACAACCGGACGCTGTTCGGGGCGCTCGAATACCCGCCGAGCGGCGCCGTCGCGGTGTACGTGATCGTGAACGACGAGTGCGCGGGCATCGTGAACGGTCCAGCGGTGATCCCGTCGGCGGCCGAGGTGAGCGGTGCCGGACAGCTCGCGCCGACGACGCCGTCCGTCGCGCGCGGCGACGGGGAGCAGGTCACGGCGCCGAACCCCGTCGGGTTGTCGGCGCGCAGGGTCGCATCCAGCGGGTCGGCGAGGGAGGCCGTGCGGCTCTGGTCGGAGTAGTTCGTGAAAACCGACGTGTACACGATGGTCTCGCCTGCGTACGCGACCGTCGGGTCGACCGTCTTGGTCACCGACAGGCCGGCGCTGCCAGGGCGGGGCCCGACGGTCGCCCTGTCGATCACGGTCGGCCACTTCAGCGGGTCGTCGTCGGATGCTCCGAACATCGCCCGGTTGGTGAGGTCGCCGGACGGAGTGCGCGGGAGTGCCATGGTCACCGTGAAGGTCACCGACGATCCCGCGGACATGGTGGCTGCACCGTCGCCGGGCGTGGACCAGGATGCGTCGAAGAGTGCGGCGAACGACGGGTCGGCGTCCTGCCCGACCGGCGAGGTCGCGCCGTCGACGCCCTGACGGGACCCGGGGTGCACGGTGTAGTCCGGGCAGGACGCTCCCGCGCCTGCCACGCAGGTCACCGTCGTGTGAGCGAGGTCGACCTCCGCCAGGGACAGCTCGGCCGCGCTCGTGAAGGCGTCCCGCAGGCGAGGAACCTCGAGTCCCGAGGTGGACGTGTTGGTCGCCGTGATCGTGAAGGTCGCGTCCCCGTCGGTGTCGAAGTACGGAGAGGTCGCGGTCTTCACCACGCTCAGCGAGGTGGTGCAGGTGGGATGGTCGACCGAGAACTCGACGAAGTCCGAGTTGTTGCCGTACGGGTCCCGGTCGACGAGGTCGGGGGCGATCCCGGTCGGGACGCTGACGAAGTTATTGCCGGCGATGGCAGCGCTCTGCGGGCTGCACTGCGCGAACTCTGGCTTGATCAGCGGGGCGCGGTACGGCACCGTGAGGCGGATCTCGCCGCCGACCGGCATCGCGGCGGGGTCGCCTGCCGGTGTCGAGATGTCGTAGTGCAGCAGCTCGGTGTCGGTCATCCTGGTGGTCGGGTCGAACCAGAAGTCCGGGTTCCCGTCCGTCTCCGGGGGAGCGGTCGGGCAGGCGGCGCCGTTGGCGACAGACTGGCAGGTGATCTTGTCGGCGACGATGCCTGTCCCGCTCGTCCCCGTTGCCGGCTGGTACATCGGGTTGAAGCCGATGCTGGCCTGGTCGTCGATGGTGTACTCGGTGAGGTCGGTGCTGTCGACCGTGTTGTTGGTCACGTCGAGCAGGAAGTAGACCAGCTGCCCGGGACGCAACGCCCCGGCGGGGGTCGTGGCTGCGGCATCGAGGAACGGCCCGGTCTTCACCACGCCCAGGTCGTATGGACGAGACGCGCAGTCCCGACCCTGCAGTGCGTCGGAGCGCACGACGCGGCCGTTGTTTCCCTGAAACGTGCCGAACACGTCGTCGTCCCCGGTCGAATGGGCGTCAGTTCCCGCGTCCGTCCAGACGAGGGTGCGGAACGCCACCGTCGCCGGGCGGCACAGCATCGCGTCGTCGATGTTCTGATACGTGCCGTGATAGGTGACGGTCAGAGTGCCGCCGGCGGGGACGCTGACAGAGCCGCTCCGGATGCGTTCGCTCTCCGGCGTCGCGCCGGTTCCGTCGACCGCCCAGGATGCTGGACAGCTGGCCCCGCCGGTCGCGGTGCAGGTGATCGCGGCCAGGTCGAAGGTGGAGGCCGCGCCGGAGAGCCGGGCGGGTGCCTCCGCCTGGAGGTACGCGTCGGTGATGCCGTCCGGCCCGGCGTTGGAGTACGTGGCCGTGTACGCGAACGGTCCGCCCGGCGCCCACGCTCCGGCCGCGGGGACGGCGTCCGCCGCGTCGGTGCGCAGGTCGAAGTTCCGGCAGGCGGGCGGCGTCCACGTCGTCTCGGCGTGGGCGGTGTTGTCCGCGACAGAGCCGTCGGTCTCCGCCGGGACACCCGCGAGCGTGTCGACGTCGAACGGCCAGGTCACCGGCGCACTGCCGCAGCCCGGGGTTCCCCGCGTGTACGTGACGCGCAGGACGATGCTGCGACCGGGCTGGAGACCGGACACCTGCGCGCCGCCTCCCGCTGTCGTGGCGGCGATCGGGCCACCGCCGACCCCGGTCACGGCCGAGCAGTCGCCGGTGGACGCCGCCTGGTCGCAGCTGACGCCCGAGAACGCCGGATCGCCCGGGCTCGCGGGGGCAGCCGCCGCGACCGGGATGCCGGAGGACCACTGCGCGGTGAGCAGGTCGAAGGTTTGCGAGCCGGTGTTGGTGATGGTCACGTCCGCGACCAGGCCGGCCGGGTCGTGGTCGTCGAGGGTGACGGCGACGCCGTGCGCGAAGCCCGCGAGCGTGTACTGGTAGGTGAGGTCGGCGGTGTTCGTGCGCGGGGCGAGGTCGCCGAGCGGCGAGGAGACCTCGATGGACGCGCGCGCCGACTGCGTGCTGGTCGCGATGTGCTGTGCGGTGGCGGTGAAGGTCAGCTTCCCGCCCTGGGGCACCGCGAGCCCGGTGGCGCTGACGGCCCCGGTGGCTGTGGCGAAGGTCCACCGCCCGGTCGGGCAGACGGCGCCGCCGGTGGCCGTGCAGTGGATGCCCGCCGTCCACCAGTCGACCGGCTTCCCGGAGGCGTCTGTGCCGTCGAACGTCGGAACGATCAGCGTGACGTCGCCGTCGGTGAGCGGCACGGCGACGGAGTTCTCCACGGTGAACGTGAACGTCGAGGTGTCGTGCCACCCCACGGTGGTGCGGTCGGTCGCGATGTTCACCACAGCATCCGGGGCTGCCGTCGCGGCGAGGGCGGCGGGCGCCCAGCCGGCGACGACGAGCAGCGCAGCGGTGGCGGTGGCGGTCAGCGCGCGGGCCGCGAGGCGGGGGAGGCGCGCGTGGCGGCGGTGGCGGTGGTGGATAGGCGTGCCGGCGCTGGCGCGATGGCGAGGAGGTACGGAGGGCATGACGATGGAGCTTTCCCGGGTGTGCACGGGGATCCCGTGCGGAAGATGCGGCTACGGCCCACGTCGGGTTGGGGCCGATGTCCACGGATATTGCTCGCAAGGTTAGGCGGCGGGAAAAGGCCGCGACTATCCCGTGTGGGACGCATCCTGTCCACAATCGGCCACGAGGGCCCAGCCGGGTCAGCCCAGGTGGTCGAGGTAACGCAGGATGATGCCCTCGCGGAGCGCCCACGGGCAGACTTCGAGCTCATCCACGCCGAAGGCGCGCATCGTCTCGCGGAGGACGACGCCGCCCGCGACGATCTGGAACGTGCGGTCCGCGGTGATCCCGGGCAGCGCCGTGCGTGCATCGGCCGGCAGCTGCGCGAGGCGCGGCACCCAGTCGGACAGCTCCGACCGCTTCAGCAGGCTGCGCTCGGTTCCGCCGGGGCCAGGCGCCGTCGACCCGGCGAGGCGGGCCAGGGAACGGATGGTCTTGGAGGTGCCGACCACGTGGCTCCCGGATGCGCGGGAGCCGAATTGCGCAACCGCATTCTGCAGGACCGCGCGGGCGTGCATCCGGAGCGCGTCGACCTGGGATGCGGTGGGCGGGTCGTCGTGGAGGAACCCGATGGTGCTGCGGCCGGCGCCGAGCGGGACGGACACCGCGATGTCCGGGTACTCGTCGCGGCCGGAGGCGATCTCCAGCGAACCGCCGCCGATGTCGAACAGCAGCAGGTCGCCGGCCGACCAGCCCGACCAGCGGCGCACAGCGAGGAAGGTCAGCTTCGCCTCGTCCTCGCCGGACAGCACCTGCAGGTCGACGCCGGTCTCCGCGGTGATGCGCGCGAGCAGCTCAGGGCCGTTGCTGGCCTCGCGGATGGCGGACGTGGCGAACGGCAGCAGTTCCTCGATGCCCTCCTGCTCCGCCACCCGCATCGCAGACGCGATGGCGTCCAGGATGGCCTGGCAGCCCTCGTCGCTGATCGCGCCGTCCGCGGTGATGTAGCGCATCAGCCGCAGCACGGACTTGTGGGTGGCGGCCGGGATGGGGCGGGCGCCGGGGTGAGCATCGACGACGAGAAGGTGGATGGTGTTCGAACCGACGTCGAGAACTCCGAGGCGCATAGTCAGACAGTACTGGCTCAGACAGTACTGGCTCAGCGCCCCTGCCTGTGACGCACCCAGAACCCGATCAGCACGCCGCCGCCGATCGCCACGAGTACGCCGATCCCGCGCACGATCCACTGGGTCTGGCCGGTCGCGGCGTCGAAGATCAGCGGCGCGCCGAGACCGACGGCGACGAGGAGGATGCCGCCGATCAAGAACCAGGGGGAACCGTTCGTGCGCTCGACCATGCTCACGAGGATACCGGTGCGGTCACCGCGCGCGGGGCCACCCGTCGTCGAAGGGGGCGGAGAGGGCTGGATCGACCTTCTCCGGTGTGGGCTGCTGGGTCTCGAGTCGCTTGAGGCGGCGTCCGGAGGTGACGTACAGCACAGTGAGGACGAGGAACTCGATCGCCCCGGCAACAGCGCTCGCCGTGGCGGTCTCCGTTAGCGGGTGGCGGCTGTTCCCGACGAACAGGCTGAGCGAGGTCATGACGGTGAGGAAGCCGAACAGGATCCCCAGGCGGCGGCTCAGTTTCGCCCTCGCGGTCATCCGCCACCAGGGCCGGGGAGGATCGCGCAGCTCGTCCGCTCCGCGGAAGATCCGCGCGCCGACCAGATAGAGCGCGAGGTCGGCGACGGTGGAGAAGACCACCCACGCCAGCGAGTTGCCGGTGGTCGCGATGATCGCCCGCACCCCGAGCCCGACGACGCACCACCCGACGACCGCATAGGCCCACTTGCCCCGCACCGTCGTGATCCTGAGCGGCTTCCGCATCCGCACCTCCCTTGCCGGAGTCAGCGTACTGGACGCCGACCCCGGCAGGGGCGATCTACGGCAGGTAGTACGTCGGGTTCGGCAGCTTCACCGCGCGGTCGGCCGAGCCGCCGATCAGGTCGCTGAACTGGTCGCCGTAGTTGGCGACGATGTCGTACTTGCCGCCGGCGGCAGACTCGACGTGGGCCCTGGTCTGCGACTTGTACTCGATCGTCGTGCACTTGGCCGTGGCGCAGGTGATGTACGACGGCTGTTGGGAGGCGCCGACGCCCGTCCACTTGGTGTAGTAGTTCTGCGGGGTGAAGCCGGTGTATCCGACCTTGGCGAGGTTGCCGAGGGTGGCGACCTTCTGGTCGTCGTTGCGTCCGGTGAGGCCGATCAGCGTGCATCCGGACTTCTGGGCGACCGCGGCGAGCGTGGTCATCGACGGGGTGGCGGGGAAGCGCTGGTCCTGCACCCAGACGTCCTGCTCGGCCGGGTTGAAGGTGAAGTGCATGTCCGCCACCTCCATGTCGTACGTCCACAGGGTGGTGTCGTCGGCGTCGAGGACGATGGCGGGGTTCTTGTGCAGCTTCTTCTCCACGAAGCAGGTCGCGGCGAGCACCGGCAGCTGCCGGAGCACCAGGCTGCGCATCTCGCGGATGTACGGGGAGTCCGTCTTGTTCGCGATGCCCGTGCCCGGGTCGCCGTAGTAGGTGGCGATCGTGGACTTCACCGAGTCGATGTTCGGGATGCCCTCACCGCCCTGGGTCGCGCCGCTCGTGCCGTCCGGCGCCATCGTGAAGTGGGTGCGCGGCGACAGGGCCGGCTCGCTCACGCCGGGGAGGTCGGGGGAGGGCAGGTAGTACGTGGGGTTCGGCAGCTTCAGCGCGCGCGTGGCGTATCCGCCCTGCAGGTCGGACCACTGGTCGCCCACGTTGAGGTCGATCGTGTATCCGAGATCCTGGATGTGCTTCCTGGTGAGCGCCTTGTACTCGACCGTGGTGCACTTCGCCGTGGCGCAGGTGATGTACGACGGCTGCTGGGAGGCGCCGACGCCGGTCCACTTGGTGTAGAAGTTCTCCGCGGTGAACGGCGTGTATCCGACCTTGGACAGGTTGCCGAGGGTGGCGGCCTTCTGGTCGTCGTTGCGGCCGGTGAGGCCGAAGACGCTGAAGCCGATGGCCGCGGCCTTGTTCACGAAGGCGACCATCGCCGGGGTGGCGGGGAAGCGCTGGTCCTGCACCCACACGTTCTGTTCGGCCGGGTTGAAGGTGAAGTGCATGTCCGCCACCTCCATGTCGTACGTCCACAGGGTGGTGTCGTCGGCGTCGAAGACGATCGCGGGCTTCTCGCCCCTGGCCTTTGCCGCCGCGTACTCGGCCTGCAGCTTCGCCGTCTCGCCGGCCACGATCGCCGACATCTCGCTGATGTACGGCGACGCCGTCTTGTTCGAGATGCCGGTGCCGGGGTCGCCGTAGTAGGTGGCGATGGTCTTCTTGACCGAGTCGATGTTCGGGATGCCCTCCCCGCCCTGCGTCGCACCGCTCGTGCCGTCCGGCGCCATCGTGAAGGAGGTGCGCGGCGCGAGCTGCTGCCCGTGGCCGTTTCCGTGCCCCGGTCCCGGGTCCCAGGCGGACGCGGCGGACACGTCGACCACGCCGAAGCCGACGACGATGGCCAGCACGCCCGCTGCCCCGGCGGCGAGGCGGGTGCGGCGCGGATGGGCGGTTCTCTCGGTGGACCTGAGCAACATTGCAGACACCAATCGATCAAGGGGGTCCACCCCCGAACGGGGGTCTGGGAGCACACTAGCCGGATGCGGTCTGACGCGCCAGACGCGCTCGGCCGGCCCGCGCGAATGAGCGCATGTCCCGTGGCTCCCGAGGCCGGGCCTTGTCTGCTGGAACGCGGGTGGCCTAGCATCTCGCCATGACCGACGCATCGCCGACCGTGGCCTTCGACCTGCTCACCACCCGCCTGCTCGACGACCCGGACGACGACGTCGTCGCGACGGAGAAGGGCCTGAACGTCCACGGGAAGCTGTTCGCGTTCCTCGACGGGGACGCCCTGGTGGTCGATCTGCCCGCCGCGAGGGCGCTCGACCTGGTGGACCGCGGGATCGCCTCACCCGCATCCGGAGGGGTGGTGGATGCGCGCGGCTCGTGGGTTGCGATCGGCGACGTGGAGGACTGGCAGGAGCTCGCCTCCGAGGCGCACCAGTTCGTCGGGGAACCGCCGGTCGGCCGCGACTCCTGACGGGCGGAGTCTGCGCATCCGGGAATGCCGTAACCCTCGACTGCATTGCAGTTTGAGGAAGTAAGGTTTTCAACGCATGCACACCGACACCATCGATCTCACCCGAATCCGCGCGGACTTCCCGATCCTCGGCCGCGAGGTCAACGGGCACCCGTTCGTCTATCTCGACTCCGGAGCGACCTCGCAGAAGCCGCGCCAGGTGCTCGACGCCGAACGCTCCTTCGTCGAGCAGTACACCTCGGCCGTCCACCGCGGCGCGCACACCGTCGCCGGCGAGGCCACCGAGCTGTTCGAGGACGCGCGCGCACGCGTCGCCTCCTTCGTCGGCGTCGACGCCGACGAGCTGGTGTGGACGTCCAACGCGACGGAGGGCATCAACCTGCTCGCGTACAGCATCTCGAACGCGTCGCTCGGGCGCGGGGGAGACGCGGCGGCGCGGTTCAGGATCGGGGAGGGCGACGAGATCGTCGTCACGGAGTCCGAGCACCACGCGAACCTCGTGCCGTGGCAGGAGCTCGCCGCCAGGACCGGAGCGACGCTCTCGGTGATCGGCCTGCACGACGACGGACAGCTCCGCCTCGACGAGGCCGCCGCCGTCATCACGCCGCGCACGAAGATCGTCGCGTTCACCCACGTCTCCAACGTGCTCGGCGCGATCAATCCGGTCGAGACGCTCGTCGCCCTCGCCCGGGAGGTCGGTGCGCTCACCGTCCTCGACGCCTGCCAGTCCGCGCCGCACCTGGCGCTCGACCTGCACGCCGCCGGCGTCGACTTCGCCGTGTTCTCCGGCCACAAGATGCTGGGGCCCACCGGCATCGGCGCGCTCTACGGCCGCCGCGAACTGCTGAACGCCCTTCCGCCGTTCCTCACCGGCGGCTCCATGATCACCACGGTCACGCTCACCGGCGCCGAGTACCTCCCGGCGCCGCAGCGGTTCGAGGCGGGGACGCAGCGCGTCTCCCAGGCCGTCGCGCTCGCTGCCGCTGTGGACTACCTCGACGCGGTCGGGATGGCCGCCATCGAGGCGCACGAGGAGGAGCTGGGGGCGCGCATCCTGGACGGGCTGGCCGAGATCCCCGGCGTGCGCGTGCTCGGACCTGGGCGCGACGTGCCGAGGGTCGGGCTCGCAAGCTTTGTGGTGGACGGCATCCACTCGCACGATATCGGCCAGTTCCTCGACGACCGCGGCATCGCGGTGCGCGTCGGCCACCACTGCGCCCAGCCGGTGCACCGCCGCTTCGGCGCGACGGCCAGCACCCGCATCAGCACCTACCTCTACAGCACCGCGGACGAAGTGGATGCGGCCGTCGCGGCCGTCGCCGACGCCCGCTCCTTCTTCGGAGTCGACCGATGAGCACGTCCGACCTACAGAACCTCTACCAGCAGGTCATCCTCGACCACGCCAAGGAGAAGCACGGCTACGGCCTGCGACCGGATGCGGCGGGAAGCTCGCACCAGCTCAACCCGACCTGCGGAGACGAGGTGACGCTCAACGTGCATCCATCGGCGGAGGGCGGCGTCGCGTCGATCAGCTGGGAGGGGCACGGCTGCTCCATCTCGACGGCGTCGGCGTCGCTCCTCAGCGACATCGTGCACGACGTGTCGCGCGAGGAGCTGGCCGATGCGGTGGCCGCGTTCCGTGAGCTGATGCAGTCGAAGGGCACGATCGACGGCGACGAAGAGCTGCTCGGCGACGCCGTCGCCCTCGCCGGCGTCTCGAAGTACGTCACGCGCATCAAGTGCGCCATGCTGCCGTGGGTGGCGCTGGAGGACGCGCTGGCCACGTCGGCCGCGTAGAGACAGCAGCGGCCGTCAGGCGACCCAGCCGGAGAACCGCGCGAGGAACTCGCGGGTGCGCTGCTCGCGCGGCGCGCCGAACAGTTCCGACGGCGACCCCTGCTCGGCGATCACGCCCGCGTCGAGGAACACCACGCGGTCTGCGACGTCGCGCGCGAACGCCATCTCGTGCGTCGCCATGACGATGGTCGTGCCGGACGCCTTCAGGTCGCGCACCAGTTCCAGCACCTCGCCGACCAGTTCGGGATCGAGGGCGCTGGTGACCTCGTCGAGCAGTAGGAGCTCCGGGTCGGTCGCAATGGCGCGCACGATGGCGGCGCGCTGCTGCTGACCGCCGGAGAGCCGGTCCGGGAACTCCTTCGCCTTGTCGCCGAGGCCGATCGCCGCCAGCAGTTCGTGCGCCTTCGCCTCCGCCGCCCTGCGCGGGATGCGGTGCACGCGGCGGCTGGCGAGCGTCACGTTGTCGAGCACGGACAGGTGCGGGAACAGGTTGTAGTGCTGGAACACCACGCCGATGCGGCCGCGTACCGCATCCATCCGGGTGCGGGGATCGCTGATGTCGTCCCCGACGAGGAAGATCTGCCCGTCGTCGATGGGCTCCAGGAGGTTGATCGTGCGCAGCAGCGTCGACTTGCCTGACCCGCTCGCGCCGATCAAAGCCACCACCTCGTGCCGGTGCACGTCCAGGTCGATGCCGCGCAGCACCTCCGTGTCGCCGAACCGCTTGCGCAGCCCGGTCAGCCGGAGCACGGGCTCCGCGGTGTCCTGGTCGCTCATACGACGCTCCCGATCTGCTCGCGCCTGCGCACCCGCGCCGAATACCAGTCGGTGAGCCGGATCATCGGAAGCGCCAGGACCACGAAGAGCAGCCCGGCGAGCACGTACGGGGTGAAGTTGTATGTGGCGGCCGTCTCGATCTGCGCGGCGCGCACAGCATCCACTGCTCCCAGGATGGAGATGAGGCCGACGTCCTTCTGCATGGCGACGAAGTCGTTCATCAGCGCGGGCGTGACCTTGCGGACCGCCTGGGGCAGGATCACCAGCCGCAGGGTCTGGTAGTGGCTGAGGCCGAGGCCGCGGGCCGCCAGCCGCTGGGAGGGATGCACGGCCTCGATCCCGGCGCGGAACACCTCGGACACGTATGCCGAGTAGACCAGGATGAGCGCGATGGTGCCCCAGAACTCGGCGGGCATGCGCGGGAAGACGCCGAGCCCGGGCAGGCCGAAGCCGACGAGGTACAGCACGATGATCAGCGGCATTCCGCGGAACAGGTCGGTGTAGCCCGCCGCCAGCGCGCGCAGCGGGAAGAAGATCGGCCCGCGCAGGGTGCGCGTCGTGGCGATCAGGATGCTCACGATCAGCACCCCGATCGCGGCGACGATCAGCACCCGGATGTTGAGCAGCAGCCCCTCGAACACTCGCGGCCACGCCTGCACGGCCACGGCGGGGTCGAAGAAGGTCTGCTGCACGGCGGCCCAGCCGGGGGTGTTGATGACGAAGAACCAGGCGACGACGGCGACGACGATGGTGCTGGCGAGGCTGATCAGCACGGAGCGCGTCGTCTGCCTGCGCCGGAACGTGCGCCGGCCGAGCTCGACGGCGCTGGGCTGGTCGACGTCGCTGGGCTGCCCGGCGGCGCCCGGTTGCTGGATGGTGCTCACCCGTTGAACGTTAGCCGGTCGGCCGCTACTTCAGCACCGGGGCGTTGCCGTCGGTGGCGAGCCACTTGGCGGCCAGCGTGTCCAGGGTTCCGTCGGTGCGCAGCGCGTCGACCGCGGCCGTCACCTTCGTGGTGAGCGGGCTGCCCTTGGCGAGCACCAGACCGAACTGGTCGCCGTCCTGTCCGGACGCCTTCGGCAGCTGACCGACGATCTTCCCGTCCTTCAACTCGGCGTCGCGCAGGTAGAAGGCGGTCGGCAGGTCGACGACGATCGCATCCACCTGCTTGTTCTCCAGGGCGAGCTTGGCGTCGTCGTTGGAGTTGAACGCCTGCACGCCGCCGGAGGGCGCGATCTGCTTCTCCGCCGCCGTGAAGCTGGTGGTGGCCGACTGGGCGCCGATGGAGAGCTTCTTGAGGTCGGCGAGTGAGGTCGCCTTCGCCGCGGGGGAGGCGCCGGTGGTGACGACCACCTGCGTGGTCTCGTAGTACGGAGAGGAGAAGTCGACGGCCTTCTTGCGCTCGTCGGTGATGGAGAACTGCTGCAGGTTGAAGTCGAAGGTCTTCGGTCCGGGGGCGATGGCCTGGTCGAACGTGGTGCGCACCCAGGTGACGTCGGTCTTCGCGAAGCCGAGCTTGTCCGCGACCGCGTACGCGACGGCGGCCTCGAAGCCCTTGCCGGACTCCGGCTTGTCGTCGATCACCCACGGCGAGTATGCGGGCTCCGCCGTGGCGATGGTGAGCTTGCCGGGCGTGACGTACGCGTCGTCGGCCTTCGTGCTTGCCGAGCCGGTGGATCCGGAGCCGGACGCGCATCCGGTGAGGGCGAGCGCTGCGGCCGCGACGACGGCGGCGACGGTGAGGATGCGGCGGGACATGGCGACTCCGGGCTGTGATCGGGGGCGGGGTGCGTGCGGGTCTCTCAGCATGGCGCATCCTGCGCCGCGCGGGCAACGCGGCCGGTCACAGTGTTACGCCGGAGGCGCGGCGGTCAGTCGCCCAGCGCGTTCAGGATGGCGCGGGGCGGCGCGAAGAACGTGGTTCCCGTCGCCGCCGTGGAGAAGTCCAGGATGCGGTCGTAGCTGCCCTCCGGGTCTCCGACGAACATCCGCTGCAGCATCCGCTCGATCACCCACAGGGCGCGCGAGTACCCGATGAAGTACGTGCCGAACTCGCCGTGCCCGACCCGGCCGAACGGCATGTTGTCGCGCAGGATGTCGTGCTCGACGCCCGCCTCGTCGGTGATCGTGGCGAGGGTCTTGTGGGACTTCTGGCCGTACTCGGCGTCGTCCAGTTCCACGTTGTCGAGCTTGGTGCGGCCGATCACCCCCTCCTGGGCCGGTGTCGGCAGTGCTCCCCACTTCGTGAGGTCGTGCAGGTACTTCTGCACCACGACGTAGCTGCCTCCTGCGAACTCGGGGTCCTCGTCTCCGACGAGCGTCGACGACGCCATCTCCCCGTCGGCGGGGTTCGCGGTGCCGTCCACGAATCCCAGCAGGTCGCGGGAGTCGAAGTAGCGGAAGCCGGTGACCTCGTCGACCACCTGGACGCTGTCGCCGAGGGCGCCCAGCAGCAGCCGCTCGAACTCGAAGGTGAAGTCGCCGCGCTCCGCCCTGATGTGGAACAGCAGGTCGCCCGGGGTGGAAACGGCGGTGTGCACCGGTCCGCGGATCTCGGTGAACGGGTGCAGCTCGCGGGGGAGACCGCGCCCGGTGAGCCTCGTCCAGATGCCCGCGCCGATCGCGACGTTGCAGGAGAGGTGGGCGTTCAGGTCGCGGAAGCCGACCGTCTTGACCAGGCCGGACAGGTCGGAGAGCACGTCCTTCACCGTGGAGAAGGCCTCGTCGGAGTCCGCGACGGACACCACGAGGAAAACGGCGGAACGGGAGAGCGGGGCATCGACGCTCTGGGCGTCGATCGGGACGCGCTGCCAGGCGTGGTCGCCGGTGTCGGAGGTCATGGGGAGAGTCTGCCGCACATCCCCGGTCCGCAGGAAGAGCGGCCGCACTCAGGTAACGGAAAGGTAACGATGGCAGGGCCCGAGTGATCCGCATCAGCACGCGGATGTCGGTGTATGCCGCCGACGGAATGTGCCGTGAAATGCAGAATCTCGATTGGCTTTCTGTACAAACACATTGATAACGTCGAGTCGCCCCGTTGGCCGTGACCGGCAGAAACGGGGCCGCAACAACCCAGCCCGCGTTCCGGGAATGAGGGGCCGAGGTGTACACCGGCCCCGCACGCCGGAGCGTACGGTCGGGCGGTGTGGGCGTGCCCCGATGGCGCGTCGGCAGCCGGTGATTCGCGGGTCGGACGATCCGCTTGAGTCGCCCAGCTGTTCACGCTGCCCACCCGGGCGCAATCACGGGCACGCACCAGGGCATCGGCGCGCGTGCCACGGAGGAAAAGTGAGCGAATCTGCCGCCGTCGAAGCGCGCAATCTGTACAAAGTGTTCGGACGTAAACCCGGCGACGTCGTTCGCCGGCTGCAGGGCGGGGCGACCCGCGACGAGGTCGCAGGCTCGGGAACCGCAGCGGTGATCGACGCGAGCTTCTCCGTGCGCCCCGGCGAGATCTTCGTGGTCATGGGTCTGTCCGGTTCGGGCAAGTCCACGCTGATCCGCCTGCTGAACGGGCTCCTCGAGCCGACCGCCGGCGAGGTGGCGGTGATGGGCACGACGATCACGGGCCTGCCGCCCAAGAAGCTCCGGGATGTGCGGCAGAAGCACATCTCGATGGTGTTCCAGCACTTCGCCCTCCTCCCGCACCGCACCGTGCTCGACAACCTCGCATACGGCCTCGAAGTGCAGGGCGTTCCGATCGCGGAGCGCCGCGCCAAGGCGGAGACCGTGCTCGACCTCGTCGGGCTGTCCGGCTGGGGCGACAAGCTCCCCGGAGAGCTCTCCGGAGGTATGCAGCAGCGCGTCGGCCTCGGCAGGGCACTGGCGGCAGACACCGACGTGCTCCTGATGGACGAGGCGTTCTCCGCACTCGACCCGCTCATCCGGCGCGAGATGCAGGAGCAGCTGCTCGAACTGCAGAGCCAGCTCGGCAAGACCATCGTGTTCATCACCCACGACCTCAACGAGGCGATGTTCCTCGGGGACAGGATCGCGGTGATGCGCGACGGTCGCGTCGTGCAGATCGGAACGCCGGAGGAGATCCTCACCGACCCGGCCAACGACTACGTCGAGAGCTTCGTGCAGGATGTGGACCGTGCCCGCGTGCTGACGGCGGCGAGCGTGATGGAGCCCGTGCGCGCGCTCGTCACCGTGGCCGCTGGACCGCGCGCCGCGGTGCGCACCATGCGCGACCTGCAGACCTCCGCCGCCTTCGTGGTCGGCCACGGACGCCGCCTGCTCGGCGCCGTGCGCGACCGCGACGTGATGCGCCAGGTGCGCGACGGCCAGTCCGACCTCTCCGCGGTGATCGACGACGGCATCGCGTCCGTCTCCCGCGACGAGGTGCTGAGCGAGCTGGTCGAGCTGTCCGTCGGCAGCGACCTGCCGCTCGCGGTTGTCGACGACAACCAGCGCCTTCTCGGCGTCATCCCGCGGGTGACCCTGCTCGCGGCGCTCGGCAACGTCACCAGCGAGACCACCGAGATCCCGATCATCGTCGAGCCCAGGGCGACCATCCCGGTCGACGTGATGAACCAGACACTGCTCGAGACCGCGCCGGGGGTCGGCGCGCGAGAAGGCGGAGAGCCTGAGCTCGAGGAGGTGCGCTGATGGATGTACGACTTCCCCTCGGCGACTGGGCGACCAGCGCCGTCGACTTCGTCACCGAGTTCTTCGGCCCCGTGTTCGATGTGATCCGCACGGTCTTCACCGCGCTGTACACCGGGATGGACTGGCTGCTGCAGACGCCTCCGTTCTGGGGCATCATCCTGATCTTCGCGGTGCTCGCCGTCTGGCTGCGCGGCTGGGTGTTCGGTGCGGGAACGGTGGTCGGGCTGCTCGTCATCGCCGGGATCGACCAGTGGACGAACGCGATGGACACCCTCGCGCTCGTGCTCGTCGCCGCGGCCATCGCCGTCGCGCTGAGCGTCCCGCTCGGCATCCTGGCAGCGCGGTCGAAGACGGCGTCGGCGATCATCCGTCCCGTGCTCGACTTCATGCAGACCATGCCGGCGTTCGTGTACCTCATCCCGGCCCTCATCCTGTTCCGGGTGGGTGTCGTGCCCGGCATCGTCGCGACGATCATCTTCGCGATGGCTCCCGGCGTGCGGCTCACGGAGCTGGGCATCCGCGGCGTCGACAGCGAGATCGTCGAGGCCGGGCGGGCGTTCGGCTCGTCGCCCCGGCGCATCCTCCGCCAGATCCAGTTGCCGCTCGCCATGCCGTCGATCCTCGCCGGGGTGAACCAGGTGATCATGCTGTCGCTCTCGATGGTCGTCATCGCCGGAATGGTCGGCGCAGGCGGTCTCGGCCGCGACATCGTCCAGGCGCTCAGCCGGGTGGATGTGGGCCTCGGCTTCGAGGCCGGACTCTCCGTGGTCATCATCGCGATCATCCTGGATCGGCTCACGGCCTCCGTGGGGGCGGCCCGCAAGCGGATGCCGAAGCGCGCGCTGGCGGCCCTCGGGGCAGCAGCCCTCGTGGCCGTCGGCGGCACCAGCATCGCCGCCGTCTCGCAGGCGGACGCGTCGAAGGGCGAGATCAAGGTCGCCGTCTTCAACGGCTGGCCGGAGGGCGAGGCGGTGTCCTACCTCTGGAAGCACGTGCTGGAGGAGAAGGGCTACGACGTGACGTTCGAGTACGCCGACGCCGGCCCAGCGTTCGCCGGTCTCAGCACGGGCGACTACGACGTGGCGTTCGACGGTTGGCTGCCCACCACGCACGAGGCGTACCTGAAGAAGTACGGAGACTCGCTCGTCGACCTCGGCGCCTGGAACAACGAGGCCAAGCTCACCATCGCGGTGAACAAGGACGCCCCCATCGACTCGCTCGACCAGCTCGCGGCGCACGCCGACGAGTTCGGCAACCGGCTGGTCGGCATCGAGCCGGGCGCCGGGCTCACCGAGGCGACGCAGAAGAAGGTCATCCCGGAGTACGGCCTCGGCGGTCTCGACTTCACGACGTCGTCGACCCCGGCGATGCTCGCCGAGCTGACCAGCGCGATGAAGAGCAAGGACAACATCGCCGTCACCCTGTGGCGACCGCACTGGGCGTACGACCAGTTCGACCTGAAGGATCTGAAGGACCCGAAGAACACGCTCGGGACGGCGGAATCCCTGCACTCGATCGCCAGCACGGACTTCGAGAAGAAGTACCCCGAGGTGGCCGGCTGGGTGAAGTCCTTCAAACTCGACTCGAAGCTTCTCTACTCGCTCGAGAACGACATGTTCAACGGCGCGAAGACGGACGACTACGACCCCATCGTCACGAAGTGGATGACGGAGCACCAGGAGTACGTCGACACGCTCACGAAGTGAGCGCGACCTCGTACGCTGGAGGGATGAGCTTTCCTCTCGCCCATCCCGTCGACACCACCAGGATCGACGCGGACACCATCGTCACGTACCCGGACGGCGACCTGACCTCGACCGGCACTGTGCTCATCGCGCAGCCGGTCGGGGACGGCCGCACCGCGATCGTCCTCGACAGGACGGCGTTCCACGCCGTCGACCCGGTCTGGCCGGACCAGCCCGCCGATGACGGCACGCTGTCGGTGGACGGTGTCGTGCATCCCGTGGTCGGCGCGGTGGTCGGCGCGATCGACGGAGAGAACCTGTTCGTGGGCGACGTCCCGGTGCGGACGGGCACGGAGGGCTGGGCGTTCGTCGTCTGCCATGTCGTGGAGGACGCGGACGGGCTCACCCCGGGCACGCCGGTGACCGTCACCGTCGACCCCGCTCTGCGCCGCGCGCTCTCCGCCGGGCACACCGGCTGCCACCTGGCGTCGCTGGCGCTCAACGCGGCGCTGGCCGGGCTGTGGAGCAAAGAGGTGCAGCTCGACGGCAGGGGCAGCCCCAACTTCGACCAGCTCGCGATTACCGAGTCGCGCATCCTGCCGGACGGCTCGCTCGACACGTACCGCATCGGCAAGAGCCTGCGGAAGAAGGGGTTCCAGGCCGCAGAGCTCGCCGGAGCGCTGGACACCGTGGAGGCCGCAGCCAACGAGCTGCTGGCCGGATGGCTGGCGACCGGAGCCGCGGTGTCGATCGCGCGCGACGGAGACGGCCTGGGGGAGCGGCGCACTTGGCGCTGCGACCTCCCGGATGGCACCGTCGAGATCCCGTGCGGAGGAACGCACCTGCGCTCGCTCTCCGAACTGGCGTCGGTGACGGTCGACCTCGACCTCCACGAGATGGAAGGTGCGCTCGAACTCCGGATGCGCACCGCCGCGACACTCAGTGCGGCAGGAACGGCAGAGCCACCGCGAGCGCACTGAGCGCGACCGCGAGCAGCCAGCCCAGCCGGACGACGCGCGCCGCCCTGTCCTCGCGGGCGATGGCGTCGAACCGCTCGACGGTGGCCGAGCCTGCGCCGGACGGGCCGTGTACCGCTCGCCAGGTGGCGGGGTCGTCGACGATGCGCACGATCGCATCCACGGTCGCCTTATCGACGCCGGCCGGACGCCGGGTGAGCCAGCGGTTCAGTCCGCCGGCGGCGAGCACGGCGACCCTGGCCGGCTGCTGACGCACGGTCAGCTTCTTCGCGCCCAGCACCGCGACCACGGCGTTCACCGGGGCGACCAGGCCCGCGGTGGCGAGTACCTGCCGGATGCGCGACGCCTCCAGCTCGGAGTTGCGCAGGTACGGCTTCTTCGCCCCGTTCACGAGCACGGCGCGCTCGCCGACCCACACCTCAGCACCCTGGTGGTTCTTGGTGTTCACGACGAACACGCCGCCGGGGCCGACGACGAGATGGTCGATGTCCGCATCCCCGTTTCCGACGGGCAGCGCGTGGAAGACGGTCCAGCCGTCCGGCAGGCGGTCGAGCATCGCCCCCACCTCGCGCTCGCCGAGCGCGCCGTCGAACCAGGGGCGGGTGCCGGCGCTGAGCGGGCGGACGCCGAACGCGCGGGCGACGGCAGACCGGGGAGGGACGTCGCCGTGCAACCGGACGACCTGCTCCATCACCGCGTATCCGGCGACCCTGTCGCGCATCCGTCCACTGTTGTCCACCGCGCCACCGTACCGAGCGGATGGGAGCCCTTCCAGGCCCCCAACCAGGGCGCGCTCCGGACGGACTACCCCTTGGTGAGGGGCAGCTCGTCGTCGCCGGGCAGTCGCTCTTCGAGCGAGGCGTTGTGCTCGGCGACGGCGTCGAGACGTTCCTCGTCGTTCGAGCCGAGTTCGGTGACGGCCTCGGTCAACTCGTCGGCGTCGCGCGGCGCAGCGGGCTCCTGGCTCTGCTGGGTGTCCTGGCCGGTGGTTGTGTCCTGTCCGGTTGCATCGGGGCCGGTGGTGGGCTCATCCTGATCGCTCATGCCGCGCACTGTACGCTCCCGTCGGATGCCGGGACTACACTGCCGCCCATGAGCCGAATCGAGACCGGAATCGTGTCGTACACCCTGTCCGGCGACTACTACGCCACCGTCGGAGCCGACTTCGACACCGAAGCCGTCGACGACGCGATCCTCGCCGAACTGAACAGGATGATCCCCGTCGGCATCGTCGTGGAGCGCAGCGGCAAGGTGTTCGCCGACGAGGACAAGGCGGACGAGGCGCGCAGGATCGACTGGAACGGCCTGCTCAAGCGGATCGACGTCGACCAGATCCTCGCCGAGCACGGGCGCTGACCCTCAGCGCCCCTTCACCACGTCGTAGGCGGCGAGGGCCGCCCTCCTCGTCTCCGCGAGGTCGACGATCGGCTCCGGATACGCGTCCGTCTGCCACTCCGGCACCCAGCGGCGCACGTAGTCGCCGTGTGTGTCGAACTTCTCGCGCTGCAGCTCGGGGTTGAACACGCGGAAGTACGGTGCGGCGTCCGCCCCGCTTCCCGCGACCCACTGCCAGTTGAACGGGTTGCTGGCCGGGTCGGCGTCGACCAGCGTGTCCCAGAACCACTGCTCGCCCAGCCGCCAGTCGATCAGCAGGTTCTTGATCAGGAACGACGCGACGACCATGCGCACCCTGTTGTGCATCGTGCCGGTGTGCCAGAGCTCCCGCATCCCGGCGTCGACCAGCGGGATGCCGGTGCGGCCCTGCTCCCAGGCGCGCAGCGCCGTCGGGTGCAGGCGCGGCCAGGGGAAGGCGTCGAACTCGCTGCGGATGTTCTCCGTCGCCAGCGCCGGCCGCTGGAACAGCGTGTGGTACGCGAACTCGCGCCAGCCCAGCTCGGAGAGGAAGGTGGCCGCGCCCTCCGCGTTCGTGCGGGTGCGCGCGGCGGCGGTGGCGTGCCAGACCTGGTGCGGGCTGAGCTCGCCCCAGCGGAGGCGCGGCGACAGCCGTGAGGTGGCGTCGATCCCCGGGGTGTCCCTGTCCGCCTTGTATGCGGCGACGTCCTCGTCCAGGAAGCGCGCGAGGGCCTCGTGCGCGGCGTCCTCTCCCGGCTCCCAGGTCTCCTGCAGGCCGGCCGACCAGTCGGGATGCGTCGGCAGGAGCCCGAGGTCGGCGACCGTGAGGCCGTCCAGCGGGGGAGCGCCCGCGATGCTCCCGGGCGCATCCATCGGCTTGCGCGGCTCTGGCGAGGCGAGGCAGGCGCGCCAGAACGGGGTGTAGACGGAGAACGGCGTGCCGGAGCCCGTCCGAATGGTCCACGGTTCGAAGAGCAGGTTCGCGCCGAAGCTGGACGCCTCGCGTCCGTCGTCCCTGGCCTGCGTCTTGATGGCTTCGTCGACCGTGCGCTCCGCCTCGCCGTACCGCCTGTTCCAGAACACGGCGGCGGCGTCGGTCTCGGCGAGCAGGTCGCCGATGACGCGTTCGGCCGGGCCGCGGCGGATCGTCAGGGAGCCGCCGAGCGCATCCAGTGCTGCGGAGAGCGCGGTGAGACTGTGGTGCAGCCACCACCGGGACGCGCCGCCCGGCGCTCGCACGCCGGGCGACTCGTCGTCGAGCACGTAGACGCAGACGACGGGCATCCCGCTGCCGGCGGCGGCCGTCAGTGCCGGATTGTCTGCGACCCGGAGGTCGTCACGGAACCAGACGACCGCCGGGCGGGATCCGGACGCTGCGGCGTGCTGCTCGCTCACGCGCTCAGAGGTCGAGCGTGTCGTTGGGCTCCAGCGGGAAGAACTCGCCGCCGTTCTGCTCCGTCGCCCACTTGATGCGGGCGTTCGCCATGTCCTTGCCTCCGCGGGAGAGCACCATCTCGTGGGTCGGGAAGCTGCGCTTGGGCTTGACGGCGAGCACGAAGTCGATGGTCTCCGCGATCTTCAGCCAGGGGGCGCCGGCCGGGGTGGCGAGCACATCCACGTCGACGCCCTCCGGGATGGTGAACGAGTCGCCCGGGTAGTAGAGCACGTCGTTGATGAGCACGCCGACGTTGTCGACGACCGGGATGCTCTCGTGGATGACAGCGTGGCGGCCACCGAAGAAGCGCAGCGTGAACGGCCCGGCCTCGACGGTGTCTCCGGGGTGCACGACGGTGATGGCGAAGTCGGGGGCTGCGGCGGCGACGCCCTGCGGGGCGAAGATCGGCACATCCGGGTTGAGGTCGAGGATGCGGTTCAGCTGCTCGGGGGTCCAGTGGTCGGCGTGCTCGTGGGTGATCACGACGCCGACGGTGCTGTTGGTGTCGGTGAGCGGAGAGGTCAGGCTTCCCGGGTCGACGAACAGCTTCTTTCCGGACTCTTCGAGGAGCAGGGCGGCGTGTTCGAACTTCGTCAGTCTCATGGCACCAGGAAATACCTAAAAGGGTGGTCGTGCAACTTGAGGAATATACCCCTGGGGGGTACTGTTCAAGGGTGGATATGAACGAGACGACGACGAATCAGACGCACCAGCCACACGACGCGCACGATCACGGGGCGCACGAGCACTCGGGTCACGGCGGCGCGGCCGACGATCACTCGGCGCACGACCACGGCGGTCACGACCAGGGCGGTCACGATCACGGCGCCCACGCCGGGCACGATCCGGCGATCTTCCGGCGCAAGTTCTGGCTGACCCTGGTCCTCACCATCCCCACTCTGGTGTTCTCGCCCGGCCTGCAGGAGATCCTCGGGCTCGGCGGACCCCGGTTCCCCGGCAGCCAGTACATCCCCGCGGTCTTCGGCGTCGCCATCTTCTTCTACGGCGGCCTCGTCTTCCTGCGCGGAGCCGTCACCGAGCTGCGGAGCCGCCAGCCCGGCATGATGACCCTCATCTCGCTGGCCATCGTCGTCGCGTTCGGCTACAGCCTCGCCGTCACGTTCGGCCTGCCCGGCATGGACTTCTGGTGGGAGCTCGCCACCCTCATCCTGATCATGCTGCTCGGCCACTGGATCGAGATGTCGGCGGTGATGGGCGCCCAGGATGCGCTGGGCCAGCTCGCGAAGCTCCTGCCCGACCAGGCGGAGCGGGTGGGCGACGGGTCCACGTCCGAGCTCGTACCCGTCAGTGCGCTCGCCGTCGGCGACCTCGTGCGCGTCCGCCCCGGCGCCGCGGTGCCCGTGGACGGGGAGATCGTCGACGGACGGTCCGACGTGGACGAATCGCTTCTCACCGGCGAGTCGAAGCCGGTCACCCGCGGAGTGGGCGAGCAGGTGGTCGCCGGTTCCATCTCCGGCAGCGGGTCACTCGTGGTCCGGGTGACGAAGACCGGGGGAGACACCGCGCTCGCCGGGATCATGCGCCTCGTCTCCGACGCGCAGGCCAGCAAGTCCGGCACGCAGATCCTCGCCGACCGCGCGGCCGGGCTGCTGTTCTACGTGGCGCTCGCCGCCGCATCCCTCACCCTGGTCGTGTGGGCGATCCTGCGGCCGGACGAGCCCGGCTTCGTGCTCGAACGCGTCGTGACCGTGCTCGTCATCGCCTGCCCCCACGCCCTCGGCCTGGCCATTCCGCTGGTCGCCCAGATCTCCACGGCGATCGGCGCGAAGAACGGCCTGCTGATCCGCGACAGGCACGCGATGGAGGACGCCCGCCTGATCGACGTCGTCCTGTTCGACAAGACCGGGACGCTCACCGAGGGCCGCCAGGGCGTCGCGTCCGTGGAGGCCACCGACGGGGACGTGGATGCGCTGCTCGCGCTGGCCGCGTCGGCCGAGGCACCGGCCGAGCATCCCATCGCCCGGGCGATCGTCGCCGAGGCGCAGCAGGGCAGGCTCACCGTCTCCGCCGCTGCGGACTTCGAGGCGCTGGGCGGTCGGGGAGCGACGGCGACGGTCGACGGTGTCGCCGTGACCGTCGGGGCACCGAGACTGCTCGCCGAGCGGGGGCTGACGCCCGACGCTGCGGTTGCCGAGGCCGCGCGTGCGGCGGAGGCGGAGGGACAGACCGTGGTGTACGTGCTGCACGGGGATGGTGCGGATGGCGCCGCCGGGATGCAGGTGGCCGGGATGATCGCGCTCGCGGACGTCGTGCGGCCCGAGTCGGAGGAGGCGGTGCGCATCCTGCACAGCCGCGGAGTGCGCGTCGCGATGCTGACCGGCGACTCGCGGGCCGTGGGCGAGGCCGTCGCCGCCCGGCTGGGCATCGACGAGGTGTTCGCCGAGGTGCTGCCCGGCGACAAGGCGGGCACCGTCGCGCAGTTGCAGCAGGGCGGCGCGAAGGTGGCGATGGTCGGCGACGGCGTCAACGACGCTCCCGCGCTCGCACAGGCGGACGTCGGCATCGCGATCGGCGCGGGCACGGACGTGGCGATCGAGTCGGCCGGGATCGTGCTCGCGTCGAGCGACCCGCGCGGCGTCGCCAGGGTCATCACGCTGTCGAGGGCCACCTACCGCAAGATGCTGCAGAACCTCGCCTGGGCCGCCGGGTACAACGTGATCGCGCTGCCGCTCGCGGCGGGCGTGGCGACCGGAATCGGCGTGGTCGTGTCTCCCGCGTTCGGCGCCGTGCTGATGTCGGTGTCCACCATCGTGGTGGCCCTGAACGCGCAACTGCTGCGGCGCGTGCGCCTCTAGGCCGCGGCGCGAACTCCGCCCGGGCGGAGTCCCGGCGCGACACGCCGCGGAAGACTCCGCTGGAAAGGAATGGGCGGGCCCCCGGCCGCGAGAACTCCGCTCAAGCGGATTCCGCGGCTCGGCCGCGAACTCCGCCCGGGCGGACTCCGTGCGCTCGGCCGCGAACTCCGTCCGGGCGGAAGACGCGTGCTGCTCGCTGCGGGAACTCCGCTGGGGCAGAGTCGGGCGCGGCGTGTCGTGCTGGGAGTCCGCTCGAACGGACGCCCGGCACGCCCCCGCGCGCGACACGGGGACAGCCACGTCTACTCCCGGCCGCGCACGGCTGGTCCGCCATAATCGTGCACTATGGCCGCTTCCCCCCGCACCGTCGTCGTCGCGGTCAATCCGATGGCGTCGTTCGGGAAGAGACGGGAGGTCGGCCCGCGCGTGGTCGAGCGGCTCCGCGCTGCCGGTCACTCGGTGGTCGCGCTCGACGAGGCGAACGTCGAGCTCCTGCGGCGCGAAGCAAAACGCGCCGTCGCTGCCGGTGCCGACGCTCTCGTGGTGGTCGGCGGCGACGGCATGGTGAACCTCGGCATCAACATCGTCGCGCAGACGGACATCCCGCTCGGGATCGTGCCGAGCGGCACAGGCAACGACATGGCGGACGGCCTGGGCATCCCGGTCTCCGACACCGAGGCCGCCATCGCCCTCCTGCTCGCTGCGTTGCAGAAGCCGCCGCGCCGGATCGACGCCGGGATCGTGCGGCACGGCGGCCTGAGCACCTGGTTCGGCTGTGTGCTCTCCGCCGGGTTCGACGCCACCGTCAACGAGCGCGCCAACCTGATGACCCGCCCGCGCGGCCGAAGCCGCTACGTGCTCGCCCTGCTCCGCGAGCTCGCGACGCTCCGCCCCATCCCGTACCGCGTGGTCGCCGACGGTGTGCCGCTCGACACCGACGCGCTGCTCATCGCCGTCGCCAACAACCGCTCCATCGGGGGAGGGATGCGCGTGGTGCCGCACGCCAGCCTCGACGACGGGATGCTCGACCTCTTCGTCGTCAGGGACATGCCGAAGTGGCGGTTCCTGCGCCTGTTCCCGAAAGTATTCTCCGGAACGCATACGGAGATCGACGAGGTCTCATTCCTCCCGGCGCGCACGGTCACGATCGACGCTCCGGATGTGGTGGCGTACGCCGACGGGGAGCGGATCGGCCCACTGCCGGTCGAGGTCTCGGTCTCTCCGGGCGCGTTGCTCGTGCTCGCCTGACCGCAGCCCGCGCGCCACGCCCGGGATGCACCCGCCGTTTTGGAACCTGAGCGGAGGGTGTGGCATACTCATTGAGTTGCAAAAACGGCCCCATCGTTTAGCGGCCTAGGACGTCGCCCTCTCACGGCGGTAACGCGGGTTCAAATCCCGCTGGGGTCACAACAGCCCGGATACCAGTAATTTACTGGTATCCGGGCTTTTTTGTGTGGTCGGGCGAGGGCGAGCGCGGCCGCCGGGCATCCGGTAGACTCTTCGGAGCGAAGGGGAGTATCCCGGACGACCCACGACGGGTCGGCGCTGTGGACGTCATCACGGTTCGAGTCTTCGAGCCCGGGCACAGCGGCACCCGAACGATGGGTGCGGGAGAGACTTTCGGACCCGTTGCCGGTGCCCTTCGAAAGGTTGTCCCCCCGTGGAGCTTGCTCTTCCCGCATGGTTCGAAATCGGATCCATGATCGTCCTGCTGCTGATCCTGGCGTTCGACCTGCTGATCGTGTTCAAGAGGCCGCACATCCCGAGCCCCAAAGAGTCGACGCTGTGGGTGTCGTTCTACGTGGCGCTCGCGCTGCTGTTCGCGCTGGCGATGCTCCTGATCGGAGACGCCGAGCACGCCGGGCAGTTCGTCGCGGGCTGGCTGACCGAGTACAGCCTGAGCATCGACAACCTGTTCGTCTTCGTCATCATCATGGCGAGGTTCTCCGTGCCGAGGAAGTACCAGCAGGAAGTGCTGATGGTGGGCATCATCATCGCCCTGGTGCTGCGCGGCGTCTTCATCATTCTGGGTGCGTCGCTGATCGCCACGTTCAGCTGGATCTTCTACATCTTCGGTGCGTTCCTGCTCTGGACGGCCATCCACCAGGCGCTCAGCAAGCACGACGACGAGGAGGGCACGAAAGACAGCTGGTTCGTGCGCTTCACCCGCAAGCGCCTCAAGGTGTCCGACCAGTACGAGGGCAACAAGCTGCGCACCACGGTCAACGGCACCAGGATGTTCACCCCGCTGATCATCGTATTCCTCGCCCTCGGCACGACGGACCTGCTGTTCGCCCTCGACTCCATCCCGGCCATCTTCGGGATCACGCAGAGCCCGTTCATCGTGTTCGCCGCGAACGTCTTCGCGCTGATGGGGCTGCGGCAGCTCTACTTCCTGCTCGGGCACCTGCTCGACAAGCTCGAATACCTCAAGTACGGGATCGCGTTCATCCTGGCGTTCATCGGCGTCAAACTGGTGTTCCACGCGATGCACGAGAACGAACTGCCGTTCATCAACGGCGGCCAGCACATCGAGTGGGCGCCCGACATCAGCACGATGATGTCGCTCGGAGTGATCGTCGGGGCGATGGCAGTCGCTACGATTGCAAGTCTGGTGAAGCTGAAGCTCAGCGGAACCTCCGTCGCCGATGCCATCCACGGCGATGATCAGGACGACGTGGACGACCAGGGTGGCGCATCCGGAGCGGACAGCACCGGGCGCGCACCGGCCTCGGCCGCGAAAACGCAGGAGGAAACCGGTACATGACGTCAACCGTCGGCGTGAGCGTACGCAGCGATGTGGGTGCGGTACGACGCGTCAACGAAGACAGCATGATCGCGGCCGATCCGGTGTTCGCCGTCGCGGACGGGATGGGCGGGCACGCCCGCGGGGACGCCGCCAGCCAGACGGCGGTGGAGTCGCTCGCCCGCACCCTCCCGGCCGGCACGCGGCCGACGCCGGAGGAGGTCATCGCCGCCATCGACGAGGCCAACGCGGCCGTGCGGTCCCTGTCGAGCGCCGACGAGTCCGGCGTCGCCGTCGCGGGCACCACCCTCACCGGTGTGGTGCGGGTGCGGGTGCAAGAGACCCTCGACGAGCAGTGGATGGTCGTCAACATCGGCGACTCCCGCGTCTACCTCTGGGACGGCAGGGCGCTCACCCGCCTGAGCGTCGACCACTCCGCGGTGCAGGAGCTTGTGGACGCCGGCCTCATCACGGAGGCGCAGGCCGCCGTGCATCCCGAACGCAACGTGATCACCAGGGCGCTGGGAGCGGAGGACTTCGTCGACACGGACTCGCTGCTGCTGCCGGTGACCGGGCGGCAGACGTTCCTGATCTGCTCCGACGGGCTCACCAAGGAACTCTCCGACGAGACCATCGCGCGCATCCTCGCCGATGGGGGAGCGGACATCGCCGACCGGCTGGTGGATGCGGCGATCGCGGCGGGCGGGCGCGACAACGTCACCGTGGTCGTGGTTGAATCGACGGCGGGGGACGCGGAACCGGCATCGGATGTCACGAAGGACAGGCCGGAGGGAAGCCGCTCTCTCGAAGACACGCAGCCGAGAGGGTAGGTTTCACCGACGTGTTCGACGTTCAGCAGACGACAGCCGGGGACTGGGCGGTGGTCGCCGCCGGAGCGCGCGCACTCATCGTCGAAGGGCAGGACGCCACGGCGCTGCGCGGCCTCGCCGCCGCCGTCTCGTCCGGCTTCGCCGAGACTCTCGAAGCGCTCGCGGCCGACGGGTTCGCCCGGACGCCGTCGTTCGGACTGATCGAAGGCGCGGCCGGACGCGCGATGATCGCGGTCCGCGGCCCGGTGACGGCGACCGTGCGCACGCACGATGGCGAGCGCAGCATCGACGCCGACGGCGTCTCCACCTGGCTGGAGCAGCAGGTGGCCGAGGCCACCGCGGTGACACTGGCCGTCACGGGGATGGCGGACGGTGCGGCTTCTGCGCGTCCAGCTCTGCCGCTGGCCGACGGGATCGTGTGGGCGGCCGGCGTGAGCTGGGGCGGCACGTCGGCGGCGCAGGCCGTGGTTCCCGTCGTGGCTCCGGAGGCGAAGCGTGCGCCGATCACGGCGCCGGTGCAGGTGGAGGCGGCGGTGGAGCCCGAGCCCGAGCCGTTGGCAGAGCCAGAGCCAGAGCCGGTGCCCGTGCGCGTGCCCGACCACGCGGAGTCCGAGGTCGAGGCGGGCGAGACCCGCATCCCGGATGCGACTCTCAGCGAGGTGACCCACACAGACGCGGCCGAGGCGGACGCGACCGGCTACGACCACCTGTTCGGCGCCACCATGATGCGCAGCGTCGAGGACGCCGCCGTGCGCCCCGCGGAGGAGGCGGAGCCGGCGCGCATCGACCTGCCGCGCTTCATCACGGACTCCGCCCCGGCCCGCCCGAGCGCAGAGGCGGGCGACCACGACGGCCTCACGATCATGTCCGGCAGCCTCGACGGCCTCCGCGCGCAGGACAGCGCGCAGCACACTGCGGCAGACGGCGCGCAGGAGGCGCAGCCGCCCGCCGCTCCCTCCCCGCGCTTCTTCGTCGACCTCGCCGACGGCAGGCGCGAATACCTGGAGCCGCCCATCGTCGTCGGCCGCGCTCCCGTCGCCTCCACCACCGCTCGCGGTCCTGCGCCGCGGCCGGTGACCGTCGACAGTGCGGAGCGCGACATCTCCCGGTCGCACACCACCATCGCGGTCGAGGGCGACACGGTCGTGGTCACCGACCTGCACTCGCGCAACGGCACCATGATCGTCCTGCCCGGCAAGCCGCCGCAGAAGCTGCGCAGCGGCGAGCCGACCGCTGTCATCGCGGGCACCGTCGTCGATCTGGGCAGCGGTGTGACGCTCACGGTCGGTGAGGACGCATGAGGCGTCTCGCCTCCCAGCCGCCCGCGCTGCCGGGCTTCCACTTCATCCGGCTGCTCGGCTCCGGTGGGTTCTCCGACGTGTTCCTGTACGAGCAGGAGCTCCCGAAGCGCAGCGTCGCCGTCAAGGTGCTGCTGACCGACAGCGTCGACGACGCCGCCCGCGCCCGGTTCGTGGCCGAGGCGAACGTGATGGCGCAGCTGTCCGCACATCCGTACATCGTCACGATCCACCACGCGGACGTGTCGGCGGACGAGCGCCCGTACCTGGTGATGGAGTACTGCTCCGGCCCGTCGCTCGGCGACCGGTTCAAGCGGGAGCGCTTCACCGTCGAGGACGCCCTGCGCACCGGCGTGCGGCTGTCGAGCGCCATCGCGACGGCGCACAGCGTCGGCATCCTGCACAGGGACATCAAGCCGGCGAACGTGCTCACCACCGACTTCGGCTGGCCGGCGCTCACCGACTTCGGCATCGCGTCCGCGCTCGAAGAGCTTCCGGTGCACACCGCGTCGCTCGGATCGCTGCGCGGCGGTGACGCGGACACCGGGACGAGCGGCAGCCGGTCCGTCGGGCTCAGCGTTCCGTGGTCGCCCGCCGAGATGTTCGACGACGACCCCCAGCCGGATGTGCGCAGCGACGTGTTCTCGCTGGCCGCGACCATCCACACCATCCTCGCCGGGCGCACGCCGTTCGAGGTGCCGGGCCGCGCCAACGGCACCCTCGACCTGATCGGCAGGATCGAGCGCGGGATGATCACCCCGATCGACAGGGACGACCTGCCCCCGTCGCTGGTCGCCGTGCTGCGCAAGGGCATGGCCACCAAACGCGACGACCGGTTCGCCACGGCGGTCGACTTCGCCAGGGCGCTGCAGCGGGTGGAGCTGGAACTCGGGTTCGCCCCGACCAGCATCGACGTGCCCAACCTGCGCGTGCTCGACGAGTCGCCTCCAGCGTCCGGAGAGGACGAGACGCGCGCCCGGTCGGTGCAGACCGTGGACGCACAGGGGCTCCGCCCCACCACGCGACCCTCTCCGTCCCCGACGGCGAACGAGCCCACGGAGACGCGACCGGGGCTGGTGGAGGTCCCTCCCGAGCTTCTGGCCGGTCCGACCGTGGTGCGTGGCGCCATGCCCACCGTGCATCCCGAGCAGCAGAGCGAGTCAGCGCCCGTCGAGCACACGATGCTGCGGCCACGCGGCGCCGCGGCGACGGCATCGGCCGAAGCGGAGGGAGCGGACACCGATGCGGCGGATGCGGAGGACGAGCCCGGCACCTCCCGCCCCCGCTGGCTGCTTCCGGTGATCGCGGCCGCCGCCGTCCTCGTGGTCGCCGGCGGCGTGCTCGCCGCCGTGCTCGTCCCGTCACTGAGCCCCGCTGCCTCTCCGACGCAGCGGGCCGGCACGGATCAGGACGGGACGATCGCCGTCACCGTGGTGCCCCCGCCCACCCTTGTCTCCGCCACCAGGGACGCGTCGGGCACGACGGCGACGATCGTCTGGAAGACGGCCAAGCCCGAGAAGGGCGACCAGTATCAGTGGGTGCGCGAGGGCACGACGGACCCTCCCACCGTCACCGCCACCCCGAAGGCGCAGCTGACCGGGCTGACCGCCGGCGTCCCCGTCTGCATCGATGTCGCCACGGTGCGCTCCGGCCGCACCTCCGAACCGCTGAAGGCGTGCGCCAAATGAAACCGCTGACGGTCGACTACTGCGGAGAGCTGTACACGGTCACGGGCCCGGACGAGTTCGGCATCGGGCGCGAGGCCGACCTGAGCATCGACGACAACCCGTACCTGCACCGGCGTTTCCTCACCATCAGCAGCGACTTCGGGATGTGGTGGCTCTCCAACGTCGGGACGCTCCTCACCGCCACGGTCAGCGACTCCACCGGCACTGTGCAGGCGTGGCTCGCTCCGGGGGCGAAGCTGCCGATCGTGTTCCAGACCATGCACGTCATGTTCAGCGCTGGGGCCACGACGTACGACTTCACGATCAGCAGCGAGGACGACTTCTTCAACACGGCCGTGACCGTGAACGACTCCGGCGGGTCGACCACGATCCTGCCGGTGACGCTCACCACGAGCCAGCGCCAGCTGATCGTCGCCCTCTCGGAGGGCGTGCTGACCCAGGCCGTGCCCGGCCGCGGCACCATCCCGACCTCGGCGGAGGCCGCCGCACGCCTGGGCTGGAGCATGACCACGTTCAACCGCAAGCTCGACAACGTCTGCGACAAGCTCGACAAGCTCGGCGTCGCCGGGCTGCGCGGCGGCAAGGGCAAGCTGGCCACCAATCGCAGGGCCCGGTTGGTGGAGTACGCGGTCACCACCCGCCTGGTCGGGCTGGACGATCTGGCGCTGCTCGACGCGGAGAAGGAAAAGGAGCAGGGCTCGGCGCCGGACGCCGACGACTGATCCTCCTCGGCACCCGATGGGCAGCGCTGCCCATCGGCGTGCGCTCTGCGCCGTGTTAGCGTAGTCGTCGTCTCGTACCCGGGGGGATTTTAGAGTTTTGGTATCGCTGAGCGCATGGATACGGAAGCGTAAGACGCTCGCATCCGTCACCGCTCTCGCCGTGGTCGCGGGAGTCCCGCTGACCATTGCCGTGCTCCACAACGGCTTCCCGGTGAACGCCGTCGACCTCGACACCCGCGACGTCTGGGTGACCAACGGCGACAAGCTGATGGGCGGGCGTCTCAACCACCAGATCAACGAACTGGATGCAGCGGTCACCGGAGCGAGCTCCGACCTCGACGTCCTCCAGGACGGCTCCGCGTACTTCCTCACCGACGCACCGCACGGCACGGTCGACAAGATCGACCCGGCGTTCGTCTCGCTCGGCGGCCGCATCCAGATCCCGGAGAAGTCCCAGCTCGGCTACGGAGGGAACACGCTCTCCGTGCTCTCGCCGGCCGGGCAGCTCTGGGTGCTCGACGCGAGCGGCCGACTCGACTTCGATAAGACGAAGACCAGGCCGACGGCCAAGGTCGGCCAGGATGCGCAGCTCGTCGTGACCAAGTCGGGCACCACCTTCGTGGTGGCGCCGAGCGGCAAGAAGCTCTACACCGTCGAGCACCCAGGAGCGGAGCCGACGACGGCGTCGTTCCCTGTTCCCGGACGGTTCCAGCTCTCCGCCGTCGGTGACCGGCCCGTCGTGCTCGACACGCAGGGCAACCGCCTCGTCACGGCAGACGGGAAGACGGTCGACCTGCCCGCCAAGGGCCTGAAGCTGCAGCAGCCGAGCGCCGACGACCCGTCCGCGCTGGTCGCGACGGCGTCGAGCCTGCTCAGCGTCCCGCTCGGTGGGGGAACCGTCGTCGCGCATCCCGCCGGTGCGACGGCAGCCGGGGGAACGGCCGCGGTCTCCGCGCCCGTGCGCCTCGGCAGCTGCTCGTACGGCGCGTGGGCGGGCTCCGCCCGCTACCTCTACGCCTGCGACGGCAAGAAGGACATCGGCGTCGACATCGACCAGCCGGTGAAGGGTGACGACCTCGAGTTCCGGGTCAACCATGGCGTGATCGCCCTCAACAACCTCCGGGACGGCAACGCCTGGGTGGTCTCCTCCAACATGCGCCTCGTGCAGAACTGGGCGCAGCTGAAACCGAACGAGACCACCGTGCAGGGCGACACCGGCGAGGAGAAGCCGGTGCTGCAGTCGTTCTCCGACACCCTCGCGCAGCGCACGAAGGTGAACAGGCCGCCGACCGCCGTTCCGGATGCGTTCGGCGTGCGCCCCGGCCGCTCAACCGTGCTTCCCGTGCTCGCCAACGACACGGACCCGGACGGCGACGTGCTCACGATCTCGGACGTGTCCGCCATCCCGGCCGCGCAGGGCACCCTCGAACTGGTCGAGGGCGGGCGCGCCATCCAGTTCACCCCCGGCGACGGACTGAGCGGCACCATCTCGTTCCGGTACACGGTCGACGACGGGCGAGGCGGCACCTCCTCGACGCAGGTGGATGCGACCCTGCACCAGCCGGCGCAGAACGCCGCCCCCGCCTCCACGAGGGCGAGCACGGCGCAGGCCGAGGTCGGCCAGTCCGTGAAGTACGACGTCCTCAACGACTGGCTCGACCCGGACGGCGACGACCTCTCGCTCGTGTCCGCGGCGGCCACCACCGAGGACGATGTCCAGTTCAAGCCGAACGGCGAGGTGACCTTCACCAGCAAGACCGGGCAGACCGGCTCGAAGGAGGTCAAGGTCACCGTCTCGGACGGCAAGAAGAGCACGACGGGTAGCCTGCTCATCACGGTCAAGCCCGCCGGATCGCTCGACCCCGTCGCCGTGCCCGACTTCGGCGGCGGGTTCACCGGGAAGCCGGTGGTCGTGCATCCACTGGACAACGACCAGTCGCCGTCCGGGCAGCCGCTCAGCCTGGTGGGCGCCTCGATCGACGGTCAGGCGGCCGCCGACGTGACCACGGACGCCGCGCGCGGCACCGTCACCCTGCTCAGCAACGCGCCCGGCGAGTTCTACGTGACGTACACCCTGGGGGCCGGGCCGAAGTCGACCACCGGGCTGATCCGGGTCAACGTGGTCGCCGACGGCGGCTCGGACGCCCCGCCCGTCGCCGTCACGGACACCGCATACGTGCGCCCGGGCGAGCCGACCTCGGTCAGCGTGCTCGACAACGACGTGTCCCCGTCCGGGCGGGTGCTCGTCGTCCGGTCGGTCACCGCGGCCAAGGGAGCAGGCGATCTCAACGTCGAGGTGCTCGACAACGCGATCGTCAAGATCACGGCGCCGACCGTGCTCGCCGAGCAGGTGCAGCTGGTCTACACCGTCTCGGACGGCATCCACGAGGCGAAGGCGGGCATCACCGTCGTCCCGGTTCCTCCGCTGGTCACCCACCAGCCGCCGATCGCCGTCGACGACACGGTGACGGTGCGCGCCGGCGACATCGCGACTGTTCCGGTGATGGACAACGACTACTCGCCGGACAACGCTCCGTTCTCGCTCGACCCCGCTCTCCGCGATGACGCGGCGGCGGGCAAGGGTGCCACCGCGTTCGTCAGCGGCAAGACCGTGCGATACCAGGCGCCGACCCAGCCCGGCCAGTACAGCGTCGTCTACGGCGTGACGGACAAGCTCGGCCAGAAGGCCCAGGCCACGGTGAGCTTCGTGGTCACGGCTCCGGACAAGGGCTCCGACAAGGCGCCGCGCCCGCAGCCGCTCACGATCAGGGCGTTCGCCGGATCGACCGTGCCGGTGGACGTGCCGCTCGACGGCATCGACCCGGACGGCGACTCGGTCACGCTCGCCGGGCTCGGAACGCAGCCGACCCTCGGCCGCATCTCCGACAGCTCGAGCACGTCCTTCACCTACGAGGCGTACCCGGACTCGGCGGGCACGGACACGTTCACCTACCAGGTCAAGGACACCTACGGGAAGACGGCGACCGGCACGGTCAGCATCGGCGTCATCCCGCGGCCGACCTCCGTGCAGTCGCCGATCGCCGGGAACGACCCGGTGCAGGTGAAGCCGGGACGCACCGTCTCCGTCCCGGTGCTCGACAACGACTCCGACCCCAACGGATACACCATCGCCGTGCAGAAGAAGCTGCTGCAGGTGGATGCGGGCCTCAAGGCCTCCGTGCACGGCAAGGTGGTCCTCGTCACCGCCCCGAAGACCGAGGGCGCGTACATCGTCCGCTACCAGATCAGCAACGGCCAGGGCGGTGTCGCGAGCGCCTTCATCCAGGTGACCGTCACCCCGAACGCCAAGGAGCAGTACCCGTCGGCGGTCGACCACCTGATCGAACCGGATGCTGTCGCCAACAAGGACAGCGTGAAGGTGGATGCGCTGGCCGGGGCGACCAACCCGTCCGGCCTCGTCGAAGACCTCACGGTCGCGGTCACCGGCCCGAACGCGGGAGCGGCCGAGGTGGGTGCCGGCGGCGCGATCACCGTGCATCCCGCGGCCAAGCGGCTCGCCATCGCCTACCAGGTGAAGGATCCGGTGACCGGCCTCACCGGCGACGCGTTTATCATCGTGCCGCCGAAGGGCGACGCCACGGCCCCTCCGAGCATCGCGAAGTCGCTGCCGCAGCAGATCGTCGAGATGGGCGGGAGCAAGACCTGGAAGCTGTCGGACATCCTGGATGTGCCGTCCGGCAGGGCGGTCAAGCTCACCGGAGCGAGCGGGGTCAGCGCGACCAACAGCACGGGCGCCTCGTCGTACGGCGACGAGCAGACGCTCCGCTTCACCGCGGCGAAGGACTACCGGGGTCCGGCGGCGATCACGTTCAAGGTCAACGACGGACGGGATGCTGGCCAGACGACCGACCGCATCACGACGCTGGTGCTGCCGATCACCGTCGGCAGTCCCGACCAGTCGGATGTCGCGCCGACCTTCACGTCGCCGAGCGAGAAGATCGAACCGGGGGAGGCTCCGCTGACGATCGACCTCCGCGCGTCGAGCTTCCACCCGAACCCGGCGATCCTGGCGAAGCTCACGTACTCGAACCCGCAGTGGGCGAACAAGCAGATCCAGGTGGGGCTGAACGGCTCGTCGCTGTCCCTGTCCGCGCCCCTCGGCGTGCAGCCCGGGCAGTCGACGACGGTCGCAGTGACGATCAGTTCGGGGACGCACACGATCGCGGGCACCGTCAACGTGCAGGTGGTGAGCTCCAACCGGCCGGTCGCCAGCCAGAAGAACCCGCCGCAGACTCAAGAGCTGCAGCGCGGGAAGTCGGTGACCTTGAGCGGCGCCGCGAGCGACTCGGCCTGGGTGAACCCGTTCCCCGGGCATCCGCTCACCATCACCGATGCCAAGGCCGGCAGCGCTCCGTCCGGGGTGACGGTGACGTACACCGGGTCGTCGATCACGGTGAGCGCGGCCTCCGGTGCGGCGATCGGCGCCGTCAACATCGTCTACCACGTGCAGGATGCGACGAAGGACCCGAAGCGCACGGCCGCGGCCGTCGGGCAGTACCGCGTGACCGTCCACGACGTTCCGGACAAGCCGGGTGCCCCCAGCAACGCCAAGGCGAGCGACGGGCAGGCGACGGTCGACATCGCCGCCCCAGCGAACAACGGGAAGCCGATCGACCAGTACGAGGTGCGCGGCGGCCCGAAGGCCGTGACCACGAGCTCGATCGGCCAGGTGACCATCGGCGGGCTGACCAACGGCACGGCGTACTCGTTCACCGTGAGGGCGCACAACGCGGACGGGTGGAGCCAGCAGTCGGCGCCGAGCGCGTCCGTCACGCCGTACGGGACCCCGCAGGCGGTCAGCGGCGCGACGATCAGCGCCGACCAGTATGCGCCGAGCGACCTGCGGCTGAGCTGGAACGGTCTGTCCGACCCCTCCGGCACGGGCGGCGGTTCGGTGACGTACCAGTGGCGGCTCAACGGCGGAGCGTGGAACAACACCTCGGGAACGACCGCGACGGTGTCGAACCAGGGCGTCGGCGACTACTCGTTCCAGGTGCGCGCCGTCAACGACCACAGCAACAAGACCGGTGGCGCTGACACCTCCAACACGGTCTCCGTGGCGAAGAAGCCGGACCCCCAGCCGTCGATCGACCTCTCCCAGGGCGACCTGGAACCCGGATATGCGCACAGCTTCACCTACGACGTGACGCTCAACCACTTCGGCGCGAACACGCGGTACACGATGAACTTCTACTGCAACGGCGGAAAGCTCACCAGTGAGTCGATCACCACCAACGGCAGTGGATACGCGCACTACCGAGGTGCGCCGAACGGGCTGCACGCGTACTGCGGATACAAGGGTGCGTACGTGACGGCAGGCGGCGTGCAGAGCAGCGTTCAGGACTGGTCCCCGTAAAGAATGGATGGAACACCGTGGCAGTAACGCAGGAACAGGCAGACTGGTTCGCCGGCGCCTTCTCCCAGCTGGTGGCGAACGTCGACAAGGCGATCCTCGGCAAGGAGCACAGCATCCGGCTCGTCATCACGGCGATGCTCTCCGGAGGGCACGTGCTGCTCGAGGACGTGCCTGGCACGGGGAAGACCGTGCTGGCGAAGGCGCTCGCGAACACCATCGAGGGGACGCAGTCGCGCATCCAGTTCACGCCGGACCTGCTGCCGTCCGACGTGACGGGCGTGACGATCTACGACCAGAGCAACGGCCGGTTCGAGTTCCACCCCGGCCCGATCTTCGCCTCGGTCGTGCTCGCGGACGAGATCAACAGGGCGAGCCCGAAGACCCAGTCCGCCCTACTCGAGGTGATGGAGGAGGGCGTCGTCACGGTCGACGGCGTCGGGCATCCCGTCGGGGCGCCGTTCGTGGTGATCGCCACGCAGAACCCGGTGGAGCAGGCGGGAACGTACTCGCTGCCGGAGGCGCAGCTCGACCGCTTCCTGATCAAGACGTCGCTCGGCTACCCGGACCACGAGACCACGGTGAACCTGCTGCTCGACTCCTCGAACCGCTCGCGGGCGGCGGGCGTGCGGCCGATCATCGCCTCGGACTCCGTGACGGCGCTCGCGCAGCTCGCCTCCGACGTGCACACCGACGCGGCGGTGATGGGCTACCTGAGTGAGATCGTCTCGGCGACCCGCGCCGACAAGGACTCCGCCCTCGGCGTCAGCATCCGCGGCGCCCTCGCGCTCGCCCGTGCGGCCAAGACCTGGGCGATCTCGGCCGGGCGCACGTACGTGACACCCGACGACGTCCGGGAGCTCGCCCTCCCTGTGCTCGCGCACCGCGTGATCGTCGACCCGGAGTCCGAGTTCGCCGGCGTGACGGCCGAGGACATCGTGTCGCGCGCCATCGCCGAAGCCACCCCGCCCGCCTACCGAGCGGCCTGATGACGACGGACACCCCAGCACCCACCGGGCGCCGCAGACGGGCGCGCCCGCTGTCCCAGGCCGGTATCGCGGCCGGGCAGCTGGGCGACGCTGTGCGCGGCACGTTCGGTGCGCTCGGCCGCCGCATCCATCCGGCCTGGCGGGCCGTCACCGGATGGCTGGCGCCGGTGCTCGGGGTGGTGAGCACGTTCGGCTGGATCGTGCTCGGGGGAGCCGCGGTCTCCCTGCTGCTGCTCCTGCTGCTCGGCTGGGCGGAGTTCGCCTTCCTCGGGGCGACGCTGTTCGCGGCCTTTCTGATCGCGGTCGGCTTCGTGTTCGGCCGCTCCACCTACGACGTGGCGATCGAGCTGAACCCGCGCCGCGTGGTGGCGGGCGACAGAGCACTCGGCCGCATGGTCGTGCGGAACTCGGGATCGAAGCCGGTGCTGCCGACCAGGATGGAGCTGCCCGTCGGAGCCGGCGTCGCCGAGTTCATGGTGCCGAGGCTCGCCGCCGGGGAGGAGAGCGAGGAGCTGTTCGCCGTCCCGACCGCGCGCCGCGCCCTGATCCTCGCCGGTCCTGCGCTCTCCGTCCGCGGCGACCAGCTCGGGCTGCTGCGCCGCACCACGGAGTGGACGGAGCAGGTCGAGCTGTTCGTGCACCCGAAGACGACTAGGCTCGCCGCCACCGCCCGCGGGCTGGTGCGCGACCTCGAGGGTCAGACCACCAAGGTCATCACCGACAGCGACCTCGCCTTCCACGCGCTGCGCACCTACGAGCCGGGCGACGACATCCGCAACGTGCACTGGCGCACGTCGGCGCGCACCGGCCAGCTGATGGTGCGGCAGTATCAGGAGACGCGCCGGTCGCAGCTCCTGCTGGTGTTCGACGCCGAGCGCTCGCACTTCGCCGACGATGACGAGTTCGAGCTGGGCGTCTCCGTGCTCGCCTCCATCGGCTGCCAGGTGATCCGCGAGGAGACGGAGATCGATGCGGTGTGGCAGCAGAAGGCGATGCGCGTCGAGACGCCGACGGCTCTGCTCGACGACTCGTGCCGCATCCAGCCGGTCGACGGGATGCACGACAGCCTGCGCGACTTCGTCCGCCGGTCGACCATGCGCCTGGCCTCCCCGAGCCTGGTCGTCATGGTGGTCGGCTCGCAGCTCGACCCCGCGCAGATCCGGGCGGCGGCGAGCCTCTACGGCACGGACACCGAGACCGTCGGCGTGCGCGTCGACGTCGCGGGCGAGCCGCGGCTGAGCAGGCTCGGCGGCATGATGCTCGCGACCGTCTCGACCCTGAGCGAACTTCCGGCCCTGCTGAAGAGGGCAGGCCGATGACGCGCACGACGACCATCGACCGGCTTTCGGCGACGACCTGGATCGACGTCGCCGTCGTCGTGGTGCTGAGCGCCATCGCCGTGCTCGGCTTCGAGCCGGCGTTCGGCCACTTCTCCTTCGTCACGGCGGCATTCGGCGGCCTGGTCGTCGGAACAGCCGCCGCGGTGCTCTGCCGGCTCTTCCGGCTGTCCGTGCCGCTCACCGTCGCCGTCGCTCTCGCTGCGTACTTCCTGTTCGGCACGCCGCTCGCGATGCCGGGCTCCGCCACCCTGGGCGTCCTCCCGTCGCTCGACAGCCTGTCCGGCCTCGTCATCGGCGCGGTGTTCGGCTGGAGCGACGCCGTCACCCTGCAGGCGCCGCTGGAAGCGCCGCCGTACGTCGCCGTCGTGCCGTACGTCGCCGGCTGGCTGGTGACCCTGGTGTCCGTCTCGCTCGCCGTGCGCTGGCTGCCGCGCGCGAGGGCGCGCGGGGGACGCGGCGTCGGCCGCGCCGCCGTGCTCGTGGCCGGCCCGCTCGCCCTGTTCGTCGCCGGCATCCTGCTGGGGACCGTGGATGCGTACCTCGCCGCCGTTCGCGGCGTCGCGTTCGCGGCCATCACGCTCCTCTGGCTCGCCTGGCGGCGGGCACGCTCCGCCGCCGTCGAGGTCGTCGCCGACCCCGGACTGCGCCGCCGCAGGATCGTCGGGGTCGGGTCCGTGGTGCTCGGAGCCGTGGTGGTCGGCGCGCTGGCCGGCTCGGCGCTCGCGCCGCCCCCCGCATCCCGGTTCGTGCTGCGCCAGGAGGTCACGCCGCCGTTCGACCCCCTCGACTACCCGAGCCCGCTCGCCGGGTTCCGCCAGTACACGAAGGATCTGCAGAAGACCGAGCTGTTCACGGTCGACGGCCTGACCTCCGGCCAGGTCATCCGGCTCGCCACGATGGACAGCTACGACGGCGTGGTCTGGACGCTCACCGACCCGAAGGACAGCCCGGATGCGTCCGGCAGCTTCGAACTCCTCGGCAGCACGATCCCGGAGCCCCGGCTGTTCACCCCGGGCTCGACGAGCACCGCGACCATCGACATCCAGGAGTACTCGGACGTCTGGCTGCCGACGGTCGGCTACCTGACCAAGCTCGGCTTCGACGCGTATCAGGGCACGGACCCGTCCACGACGGTCCGCGTCAACACCGCGACCGGCACGACCGCCGTGACCAGCGGGGTGAAGGACGGCCTCCGCTACAGCGTCGACGCCACCGCGCAGAAGATCCCGAGCGACAAGGCGCTCGCCAAGGTCGCCCCGGCCAGGCTCGAACTGCCTCCCGTCACCAACGTGCCGGACATCGTGTCCGCGAAGGCGGAGGAGTACGCGGGGTCGGCGACCACGGCCATCCAGAAGCTGCGGAACCTGGAGCGCTCGCTCAAGACGCTCGGCTACCTCAGCCACGGCCGCGCCTCCGATCCTGTTCCGTCGCGGGCAGGGGAGGGCGCGGACAGGATGACCGACCTGTTCGCCAAATCGCCGATGGTCGGCGACCAGGAGCAGTACTCCAGCGCGTTCGCCCTGATGGCCAGGCGCCTCGGCTACCCGACGAGGGTCGTGATGGGCTTCGCCCCGAAGGTGGTCGACGGCAAGCCGACGACGGTCACCGGCAACGATGTGACGGCGTGGGACGAGGTCGCGTTCGACGGCGTGGGCTGGGTGCCGTTCTTCCCGACGCCCACCAAGACGGACGCGCCCAAGAACCAGACCACCAAGCCGAAGCTCGAACCGCAGCCGCAGGTGCGCCAGCCTCCGCCCGCCGACCCCAAGGCACAGGACCTGCTCACCCCGGTGAAGACGAAGGACAACGAGCGCAAGAAGTCGGCGACCGGCTTCGCGATCCCCGCGTGGGCGTGGGTGGTCGGCGGCATCGTGGTCATTCCGCTGGTGCTGTACTTCGTGCCGCTGCTCATCGTCGCCGCCCTCAAACGGCGCAGGCGCAGGCGCAGGCTGACGACCGGACCGCCCGACCGCCGGGCGGCGGGCGCGTGGGACGAGCTCGCCGACGGCTACGACGAGCTCGGCCTCAGCGTGCCGCGCAACGCGACCAGGCTGCAGGCCGCCGCCGCGCTCGAAGCGCAGAGCGGAGAGCAGAACCTGCGCGTGCCGCAGGGCGGCCTCGCCACGCTGGCCCGCGACGTCGACGCCGCCGTGTTCGACGGCTCGGAGGTCAGCACGGACAGAGTGGATGCGGTCTGGCGCGCCTCCGACGCCGCCATCGGCGACGCGCGCTCGTCCGCGGGCGGGCTGCGGTCGCGCCTGGCCGCGTTCCGCTACCGCCGCGCGGCGAAGGACGGCAGGGGGAAGGGCAGCAGGGGGAAGAAGGGCAGCGCGTAGCTCCCCTATAGTGGCTGCGTGGATTCGCCCGACTTCATCGTGCCGCCGCCGCACCTCATCCCACCCCGTCACGACACGGGGACGGAGACGGTGCGGGTGCCGTCGCGCGAGCGTTCGCTCCCGGTGTTCGCTCCGCCCGCCGCCGCCCAGGCTCCGACCGCGGCGGCGCCTGCCCGCCAGTGGCGGCTGCTGCTGCCGGGCGGCCGCGCCGTGCCTGTCACGGGCACCGTGCTGGTCGGCAGGAACCCGGTGACGTTCGGGGCGTGGACGGACGCCGAACTGGTCGCCGTCGACGACCCGGCCGCGAGCGTCTCGAAGACGCACGCCGCCTTCGAGGCGCACGGCGACACGCTGACGGTGACGGACGCGCACTCGACCAACGGCGTCGTCGTCGTGGCGGACGGGAAGCGGGAACGCGAGCTGACGCCGGGGGAGCCTGCGCCGCTCGCGCACGGCGAGACCGTGCACCTCGGCCGGTACGCGGTGCGCGTCGAGCTCGCCTGACGGAAGCACCCGCCATCCGGTGATAACCTGACAACGTGTTTCACGGTCTGCTCCTCCTTAGCTGCCGCGACGAGTCCTAGATCCTTCAGGCCTCCCTCGTCGCGGAGTTCGTCGTCGGCTGATCCGGAAGCAAGCTAAGGAGTTCTTGAGCATCATGAGTACCGATTCCGAACGTGGACTGACTCTCGCAGAGAAGGTCTGGCGTGACCACCTGGTCGTCAAGGGCGAAGACGGTTCGCCCGACCTGATCTACATCGACCTGCACCTCGTGCACGAGGTGACCAGCCCGCAGGCCTTCGACGGCCTCCGGATGGCAGGGCGCCCGGTGCGCCGGCCCGATCTCACCATCGCCACGGAAGACCACAACACCCCGACCATCGGCATCGACAAGCCGATCGCCGACCTCACCAGCCGCACCCAGATCGAGACGCTCCGCAAGAACGCCGAGGAGTTCGGCGTCCGGCTGCACTCGCTCGGCGACCTGGAGCAGGGCATCGTGCACGTCGTCGGACCGCAGCTCGGGCTCACCATGCCCGGCATCACGGTGGTCTGCGGAGACTCGCACACCTCGACCCACGGCGCGTTCGGCGCGATGGCGTTCGGCATCGGCACCAGCGAGGTCGAGCACGTCATGGCGACGCAGACGCTGCCGCTGAAGGCGTTCAAGACGATGGCGATCACCGTCGAGGGCGACCTGCGCCCCGGCGTGACGGCCAAAGACATCATCCTGGCGGTCATCGCCAAGATCGGCACCGGCGGCGGGCAGGGCTACGTGCTCGAATACCGCGGCAGTGCCATCCGCGCGCTCTCGATGGAGGGCAGGATGACCATCTGCAACATGTCGATCGAGGCCGGCGCCCGGGCGGGGATGGTCGCGCCGGACGAGACGACGTACGCCTACCTCAAGGGCCGCCCGCACGCGCCGTCCGGCCAGGACTGGGACGACGCCGTCGCGTACTGGGAGACGCTCGCCACCGACGACGACGCCGTCTTCGACGCCGAGGTCTACCTCGACGCCGCGGAGATCGAGCCGTTCGTCACCTGGGGCACCAACCCCGGCCAGGGCGTCTCGCTCAGCCAGAACGTGCCAGACCCCGCGACCATCGAGGATGCCAACCAGCGCGCCGCGGCCGAGCGGGCCCTGGAGTATATGGATCTCGCAGCGGGCACGCCGATGAAGAGCATCCCGGTGGATGCGGTCTTCATGGGCTCCTGCACCAACAGCCGCATCGAAGACCTCCGCGCCTTCGCCTCCGTCATCAAGGGTCGCAAGAAGGCCGACGGCGTGCGCGTCATGGTCGTGCCTGGCAGCGCCCGCGTGCGCATCGAGGCCGAGGCGGAGGGCATCGACAAGATCGTCGAGGAGTTCGGCGCGGAGTGGCGGTTCGCCGGGTGCTCAATGTGCCTCGGCATGAACCCGGACCAGCTCGCTCCCGGCGAGCGCTGCGCATCCACCTCCAACCGCAACTTCGAGGGCAGGCAGGGCAAGGGAGGGCGCACCCACCTGGTGTCCCCGCTGGTCGCCGCAGCGACCGCGATCCGCGGGACGCTGTCCAGCCCGTGGGACCTCGAGCACGACGATGGTGACGACACGCCGGGCCGTGACGGCTCGGATACGCGCGCAGGAGAGAAGGTGGGCGCCTGATGGAAAAGATCTCAACGATCGAGGGCGTCGCCGTCCCGTTCCGCCGCTCCAACGTCGACACCGACCAGATCATCCCCGCGGTGTTCCTCAAGCGCGTCACCAAGACGGGCTTCGACGACGCGCTGTTCCACGCCTGGCGGCAGGATCCTGAGTTCATTCTCAACCAGCCCGCATACCAGGGAGCGCGCGTCCTGATCGCCGGGGCAGACTTCGGCACGGGCTCGTCGCGCGAGCACGCCGTCTGGGCGCTGCGCGACTACGGCTTCGCGGCCGTGCTCAGCCCCCGGTTCGCCGACATCTTCCGTGGCAACGCCGGCAAGCAGGGACTGCTCGCCGGGCAGATCACGGAGGAGGACGCCGAGCGTCTCTGGCAGGCCATCGAGGCCCAGCCGGGAATAGCCGCGACGGTGGATCTGGTTGCCAAGACTGCGAGCGTCGGTGAAGTCCAGGTGTCTTTCGACATCGACGATTACACTAGGTGGCGTTTGCTCGAAGGGTTGGACGACATCGCTCTGACCCTGCGCGACGAGGCGCGCATTTCAGAATACGAAGCCCGCCGCGAGAGCTGGCGGCCCAAAACGTTACCGGTGAAACTTTGAACTCACTTCTTCAGGACGCTCAGGCAGCAGGAGCGCGCGTCGGCCTCAAGGGCGACCGCATCACGATCAACGGGGGCATCCCGCTCCGCGGCAGGATCGAGCTGAAGGGCGCGAAGAACCTCGTCACCAAGGCGATGGTCGCCGCCCTCCTGGGTGAGGGTCCGAGCGTGCTGCGCGACGTCCCGGACATCAGCGATGTCCGGGTCGTGCGCGGCCTGCTCGAGATCCACGGCGTCAAGGTCACCGACGGAACGGACGAGGGCGAACTGCTCCTCGACCCGAGCGCCGTCGAGTCCGCCCACATGGCGGACATCGACGCGCACGCCGGCTCCAGCCGCATCCCGATCCTGTTCTGCGGGCCGCTGCTGCACCGCCTCGGCGAGGCGTTCATCCCCGACCTCGGCGGCTGCCGCATCGGCGACCGCCCGATCGACTACCACCTCGAAGTGCTGCGCAAGTTCGGCGCCATCGTCGACAAGCTGCCCACCGGCATCAGGATGACCGCCCCGAACGGCCTGCACGGAGCCAAGCTCGAGCTGCCGTACCCGAGCGTCGGCGCCACGGAGCAGGTGCTGCTCACGGCCGTCCGTGCCGAGGGCATCACCGAGCTCAAGGGTGCTGCGATCGAGCCGGAGATCATGGATCTCATCAACATCCTGCAGAAGATGGGTGCGATCATCACGGTCGACACCGACCGCGTCATCCGCATCGAGGGCGTCAAGAAGCTCGTCGGATACAGCCACACCGCGCTGTTCGACCGCAACGAGGCAGCCAGCTGGGCCGCCGCGGCGCTCGCCACTGGCGGGGACATCTACGTCGGCGGAGCCCGCCAGCCGGAGATGCTCACCTTCCTCAACGTCTTCCGCAAGGTCGGCGGCGCGTTCGAGATCCACGACGACGGCATCCGGTTCTTCCACCCGGGAGGCGAGCTCAAGCCCGTCGTCATCGAGACGGACGTGCACCCCGGCTTCATGACCGACTGGCAGCAGCCGCTCGTCATCGCCCTCACCAAGGCGAAGGGCGTCTCGATCGTCCACGAGACCGTGTACGAGCAGCGCTTCGGCTTCGTCGACGCCCTGATCGACATGGGTGCGAAGATCCAGATCCACAAGGAGTGCCTCGGCGGGCACCCGTGCCGCTTCGGTCAGCGCAACTTCAACCACTCGGCGGTCATCATGGGACCGACCGACCTGAAGGGTGCGGACATCGAGGTTCCCGACCTGCGCGGAGGCTTCAGCCACCTGATCGCCGCGCTCACGGCCGAGGGACGCTCGACCGTCAGCAACGTCGGGATCATCAGCCGCGGCTACGAGAACTTCATCACCAAGCTGCAGCTGCTGGGAGCCGACTTCGTTCTCGAAGGATAATGGAGGGGTGTCCCGACCCTCTTCAGAGCAGAACCCGGCAACCGATCGACCGAGCACACCCGTGAAGCTCCCGCGCAAGGAGACGAGCAGGCCCTCGATCTTCTGGGTGCTCGCGGGGATCGTCATCCCGATCATGAGCATCGCGGTGCGGTTCCGCATCCAGGACGGCGACAAGCTGCCGCGCCGCGGTGCGTACGTCGTCGCGCCGAACCACTACAGCGAGATCGACCCGGTGATGGTCGGGATGGTCTCCTGGAAGCTCGGCAGGATGCCGCGGTTCCTCGCCAAGGGGAGCCTGTTCCGCATCCCGGTGGTCGGCTGGTTCCTGCGCAAGTCCGGTCAGGTGCCGGTCGAGCGCGCCGGGTCGACCCGCGGCTCAGCGCCGCTCACGGCGGCCAAGGAGATCGTGCGGGACGGCCGCATCGTCATCATCTACCCGGAGGGCTCGCTCACCCGCGATCCCGACCTGTGGCCGATGCGCGGCAAGACGGGCGCTGCGCGGATGGCGCTCGAGAACGACCTGCCGGTGATCCCCGTCGCGCACTGGGGGACCCAGCACGTGATGGCGCGCTACGGCAAGAAGATCAGCTTCTTCCCGCGCAAGACCATCGAGGTCAAGATCGGCGACCCCGTCGACCTGTCCGCTTTCCGAGGCCGCAACCTCGACGCGGCGACGCTGAACGAAGCGACCGCCGTCATCATGGACGCCATCACTGCGCTGCTGGAAGACCTCCGCGGCGAGAAGGCGCCTGCAGTCCGGTGGAACCCCGCCGAGCACGACCAGAAGGAGACCGGCCGTTTTGAAGGCTAGCGCTGGCAGACGCCCCGTCGTCGCCCCCCGCAGGATCGCCGTCCTCGGCGCAGGCAGCTGGGGGACGACGTTCGCGAAGATCCTCGCGGACGGCGGCTCCGACGTGACCCTCTGGGCGCGCCGTCCGGAGTTGGCGCGCGAGATCAACGAGGTGAAGCGCAACAGCGACTACCTCGAGGGCATCAACCTTCCGCGCAACCTCAAGGCCACGTCCAAGCTGTCCGATGCGATGCGGGATGCGGAACTCGTCTTCGTCTCCATCCCGAGCCAGACCCTGCGCTCCAACCTGGAGGCCATCGCGCCGTACCTCGGCCCGTCGACCATCGTCGTCAGCCTGATGAAGGGCGTCGAGAAGGGCACAGGCCTCCGGATGAGCGAGGTGATCGCCCAGGGGCTGCCGATCGAGCAGGAGCGCATCGCCGTGGCCTCCGGTCCCAACCTCGCGCTCGAGATCGCGCGCGAGCAGCCGACGGCCGCTGTCGTGTCGTCGGTGAGCCTCGAGACGGCGCAGGCGGTGGCGATGGCCGCCACCAACCGCTACTTCCGCAGCTTCGTGAACACCGACGTGATCGGCACCGAGTTCGGCGGCGTGCTCAAGAACCTGATCGCCGTCGCCATCGGCATCGTCGACGGTGTCGGCTACGGCGAGAACACCAAGGCGTCGATCATCACCCGCGGGCTGGTGGAGATGACGGACTTCGCCGTGGCATATGGCGCAGAGGCCGTCACGCTGTCCGGCCTCGCCGGTCTCGGCGACCTCATCGCCACCTGCGAGTCGTCGCTCAGCCGCAACAACACCGCCGGCCGCCTGCTCGGCCAGGGCTACAGCTTCAACGACGTCGTGAAGCAGATGAACCAGACCGCCGAAGGTCTGGCGTCCGTCGCCCCCATCCTGACGCTGGCGGAGGCCCGCGGCGTGGACATGCCCATCGTGCGCCAGGTGAGCCAGGTGCTTGCCGGTACGCTCGATCCGAAAGACATCGCGCCGCATCTCACCACCGATTCGGACGAACCCCAGGGTGAAAGGACAACGGATGACGGACCGAATCGCGGTCGTGCTTCTCTTCGGGGGGCGTTCAAGCGAGCATTCGATCAGCTGCGCAACGGCGGCGGGAGTGCTCGGCGCGATTGACCGCGACCGCTACGAGGTCATCCCCGTCGGCATCACCCGCGACGGTGCGTTCACCCTGCAGCCGGACGACGCGGCGCTGTTCGCGCTGAACGCGGAGAAGCTGCCGGCCGTCGAGGACAACGGAACGCGCATCCACTGGCCGGAGAGCGCCGTCACGCGCGAGCTGACGGTGACGGAAGGCGGCCAGACGCGCTCGCTCGGCGACATCGACCTGGTGTTCCCGATCCTGCACGGCCCGTGGGGAGAGGACGGCACCATCCAGGGGATGCTGGAGCTCGTCGACCTGCCGTACGTCGGCAGCGGCGTGCTGGCCAGCTCGCTCGGGATGGACAAGCACTTCACGAAGACCGTGCTGCAGCAGGCGGGCATCCCCGTGGCGCCGTGGCGCACGGTCTCCGCGTACGAGTGGCGCACCGACAAGGATGCGGTGCGCAGGACGGCGGAGGAGCTGGGGCTCCCCGCGTTCGTGAAGCCGGCGCGCGCCGGTTCGAGCGTCGGCGTCAGCAAGGTCTCCGACTGGTCGCAGCTCGACGCGGCGATCGAGACGGCGCTGGCCGAGGACGACCGGGTGCTCATCGAGTCCGGCCTGGTCGGCCGCGAGGTGGAGATCGCGGTGCTGGGCGGACGCCCCGGACAGGCGACCCGCGCCTCCGTCGCCGGCGAGATCGTGGTCACCGGCCGCGACTTCTACGACTTCGAGGCCAAATACCTGGATGCGCCCGGCATCGACCTGGTCTGCCCGGCCGACCTGACCGCCGACGAGCTCGCCACCATGCAGGCGCTCGGGGCGAAGGCGTTCGACGCCATCGGGGGAGAGGGCCTCGCCCGCGTCGACTTCTTCCTCACCGCAGACGGTTTCGTCATCAACGAGATCAACACCATGCCCGGCTTCACGCCGATCTCGATGTTCCCGCGCTGCTGGCAGGAGTCCGGCCTCGCATACCCGGCGCTGATCACCGAGCTGATCGACGTCGCGCTGGCGCGCGCCGCAGCCTGAGCGACTCGCGCGCAACATAAATACCTGTATGTAATGTCAGACTAAGAAATGCATTGATTGACATTGCAGACCTAACCTCGGAACACTGAATCAACGCCCAGTCGTGGGCATCGATTCAGTGAGGAGGTGATTCCCGTGGAGAAGGTCAAGGACATCGACCTGCAGGCCGGAGCGACGCTCGCCTGTGGCAGCCAGTGCATGTGCAGCTGACTCGTCTGAGTGCGGCGGTGATCGCCGCCGCACTCACGCCGTCCGCTCTCTGACAATCGGCGTCGATGAAGGGATCCCGCCAGCATGGCCATGCCGCTTTTCAACATCTTCGAGCTTCCGGACCATCCGGCTCTCTTCGCTTCGCTGAAGGCAGCCGGACCCGAACGGGCGTGGGCGTTGATGTCCGAGCTCTCGGACTACGCCCAGGCTTCCTACCTGGAGGACGTCCCTCCTGCGGAACACCCGGACGCCATCTACGAGCGCACGGTGGCGTTCATGGATCAGGCGCCGGCTCTCGACGGCCTCGACAAGGCGGAACAGGCGCGGCGTTTCTCCGTCTACGGGCCGCGGCTGCAATTCGACTCGACGTTCCTCTGTCTCTGGCTGAATGAGCCGGACGCCCTCTTCGATCGGGTCGTGACGGTTACGGGCCTGGACAATCTCCGCCGTGCCCAGAGCCTTGGTCACGGTGTGCTGGCGCTTCCACTTCACGTCGGGCCGTCCTACCCGATCGGTCCGTTGATGGCGCACCACATGCCGGTCAGCCTCGTGTTCAACCGGATGAACTTCGACGCGCTCCACCGGTTCGCATTCCCCTCACTCGACATCGACGCGCATCAGCTGGGATCCGAGTCCACCTTCCGGCGAGCCCTGGGCGTTCTCCGGTCCGGTCGGGCCTTCTCCCTCTTCCCAGAGCTGGACCCTCGCGGGGTGGACAAACACCATCGGCGGGTGCCTTTCCTCGGAACAACGGTGAACGCTCCGCTCGGACCCGTTCTCATCAGCCGCGCAGCGGGGGCGCCCATGGTGCCCATCACTCTGCGCTCCTCCGCCGACGGGCACTACCAACTCGAGTATCACGGGCCGATTCCCGCACCCCGGACGAGCACGGACGACGCGAGCGCGCTCGCCAGGCTGTGGACGGTCATCGAGTCGACGCTGCTCGATGGCGAATTCGGCGAGTGGGAGATGTGGTACGAGTTCGATCGGATGCAGCCGGAACGTCCGGCGGTGGCGTCGTGATCGCAGGTGCGCAGGAGATTCTCGCCGTGCGGGGGCTCACCCGGGTGTATACGGACTCCGGCGGAAACGAGATCGCGGCGCTCCGCGGAGTGGACCTCACGGTCCATGAACGCGAACTCGTAGCCATCGTCGGCCCGTCCGGGTCGGGCAAGTCCACGCTTCTCCAGCTCATCGGCGGCCTCGACACTGCGACGAGCGGAACGATCTCGTTCGCTGGACGTGACGTGACGGCGCAGACCGAACGGCAGAGGACGGTGTTCCGCCGCGACCATGTCGGCTTCGTGTTCCAGTCGTTCCACCTCGTCCCCACCATGACCGTCGTTGAGAACGTGGCGCTCACGGCGATCGTCGCGAACGCGAAGCGGGCGGAGTGGTTCCCGCGCGCGCTCGATGTGCTCGCGGAACTCGATCTCGTCGACCACGCCAAGCGCATGCCGAACCTGCTCTCCGGAGGGCAGCGTCAGCGGGTCGCGTTCGGCCGGGCGATCTTCGGACGACCGGACGTCCTCCTCGCCGACGAGCCGACAGGAAACCTCGACACGAAGAACAGCGACATCATCCTGAATCTCCTGCGTACCGGACTCGATGCCTCCGAGGTCCGCTGCGGCGTCCTGGTGACCCACGACCTGCGGGCGGCGGGGTTCGCCGATCGTGTCATCGCGCTCAGAGACGGCGTCATCGTCGACGAGCTGAGCCATGACAGGGCCACTGCCGGCCGTTCCGACGTCGAGCGGGGTGAACATGTTCGCTCGTGGCTTGCGTCAGCTCTTCGCTGAGGGGCGCCGGTACGCAGTCGCAGCGTCGGCGTTGACGGCAGGCGTTGCGCTGCTCTTCGGCACCCTCCTCACCTCCTTGTCCGTCGGAGCGACCCTCTCGGCGGGCGTCGACGCGCTCGGCGGAATCGGGCAAGCCGGAATCGTGTCGAGCACCCCGGGGGCGGCCGTCCCTGAAGAGGACGCCGCCGCCGTCGCGGAGCTGCCAGGAGTCGGGCTGGCTGTCACCACGCTCAGCCGGGGGTCGTCCGTCGAGGGCGCGAGGGGGTCGCGCAGCGATCTGACAGTCACGGGATATTCGACCGATCTCAACGAGGCGATCAGCCGGCTCGCCTCGCAGGGCAGGCTCCCACGGGAGGGAAGCGAAGAAGTACTGCTCCCGTCGGATATTGCGGAGCGCCTCGGCGTCACGGTCGGAGACGACATCGCGCTCGCGGCCACGACGGGACGGCGCGTCCTGGAGGTGGTCGGGATCGCCGACCCCCGAAGCCTCGGAGTGCTCGCCTACGAGAACATCTTCGTCAGCCTGCCGACGGCCCAGGATATCTTCGACCTCCCGGCGCAGGTCACGAGAGTGGACCTCACGTTCTCTGGCTCTGCCGACGACTGGAAAGCGACGAACGCGGCGAAGCTCCCGCCCGGGCTGGTGCTCCAGGACACCTCGGCCGTCACGTCTGCTTTCGGACCCCTCCTGTCGACGATCACGCTGGTCCTCGTGCTGGCGTCCGCCGTGACGATGGGCGTTGCCGCGATCCTGATCGCCGTCGCGCTCGGAGCAGCCATCCGGGCGCGGGACAGTACATACGCGGTCATGCGCACCGTCGGCGCTTCGGGCGGGTGGCTTGGGCGACGCGTGCTTGCTGAGGCGACCATGCTCAGCGTGGTGTGCTCCATTGTCGGAATCGGTGCGGGGTTCGGAGTGAGCGCGGTGCTCAACCTGCTCCTGACCTCCAGCAACGGCTTGCCGATTCCACCGATGGAGGTGCGTCCCTGGCAGGTCGCGATCGCGTTCGCGACAGGACTCGTTGCCGGTCTGGCCGGGGCGTGCAGGTCGATCGTGTCGGTGGTGCGCCGCCCGCCGATCTCCACGATCACGCAGGATCGTGGGCGCCGCATGACCGGCTGGAGTCGATTCCTTGTCGTGGTCGCGGTGCTGGCACCGACGGTGGCGACGCTGTTCGTCGATCACGACGCGCTCACCATCGCCTCGCTCGTGGGCCTGATCGCCGCATCCATGCTCCTGGCGCCGGTCGCTCTACGTCTGCTGGCCAGGATGCCCGGGCTGCCGACCTGGTCGGCGCGCGCGTCCGCGCGACGCCTGCAACAGACGAACCCATTGGGCATGATCTCGGCGATGACCGCCTCCATCGCGTGTCTCGGCCTCGCGCTTGTGATCGGGGTCTCGGCAATCAGCACGGCGATGTCTGTGCAGATCTCCCGCCAGTTCGGGGCCGACGTGCAGGTCACGTCGACGGTACCCCTGGATGCGCAGGCGACGGAGAGGATCGCGGGCGTCAGCGGCGTGCGAATCGTCTCCGGCACCATCGCCGACCGGGCGACCTTCTCCGGCCCGGACGGCGAGACCGCGGCGGTCAGCGTGCTCGGAGTGGATCCGGCCACCTATTTCCAGACGGCGCAGCTCCCGTGGAACGCCGGAGACGACCACACCACGCCGGCCGCCCTGGAGAAGTCGGGCGGGATCGTCCTGCCTGCTGCGCTGGCGGCATCCAGCGGTGCCGGCGTCGGTTCCGAAGTCACACTGACGCGAGGAACGGCGTCCAAACGCCTGGCTGTCGTCGGGACGTTCGATTCGCTGGTCACGGGGACGCAGGTGGTCGTTCCGCTCCCGATCGCCCGAGCACTGGGGATGTCAGGTCAGACGGGCTGGAACGCCTCGGTCGCCGAGGGTGCCCATCCCGTGGAGGTACGGGACGCGGTCGCGGACGAGCTCGGCGACGTCCCTGGGCTCACGGTCATCACGGCGGCCGCGATGCGGGAGCGGGCGACCAGCGAACTCGGTGCGTATTCGGCGTCCGCCTTCGCGGTTGTCCTCATCGCCTTCGGCCTCGGGTCCATCGGAATCGCCGGTGTCATGGCCTTCTCCGTCTATCAGAGGCAGGCCGAGTTCGGCGCCCTTCGCGCTGTCGGGGCGACACGGCGCGGGGTCGCCGGGCTCGTGCTGTGGGACGCGATCGGTGTGTCGCTCGCCTCTCTTGCCGTCGGTCTCTGCCTCGGTCAGCTCGCAGGTGCGCTCTTGACCAAGGTCATCGCGGGTTCTCTCGGGGTGAGTCTTGCCCCGGCGTTCGAGCCGGGCGCCTGGCTGGCGATCGCGGTGGTCACCGTCGTCTTCCTCGTGACGGCCTCGATCGGCCCGGCCAGAAGGGCGAGTGCGGTCGACCCCGTTGTCGCTCTGGCCGCGCAGTAGGTCGTCGACAGATGCAGGAGGTTGTCATGGATGAATCGCACAGTCACCCTCGGCTCCGGAGCAGCGTCCTCGCCTTCCGTCGTGACCAGACGGTTCAGTTCATCTCAGTGAGCGATCTGCGCGTCAAGGAGTTCCAGGCAACGGATGCGGTCATCGCGCTGATCCCGCTGATCGACGGCACGCGTTCCATCGCCGAGCTTCGGACAGCCGTCGCGGAATTCCCCGACAGCGCGAACGCGGTCGATGCATGTCTCGACGTGCTGAGAGACGAGCGACTCCTCGGCCGTGGTGAGCGGTGGGCGGGCGATGCCCGCCACTCCCGCCAGGGACTGCTTTTCGAGGAGATGATCGCGACCTTCCCGCAGCTCCCCGCATCGCCGCGAGCCCTGCAGGACAGACTCGGCGATGCGAGGGTGGTCATCGTCGGTATCGGTGGTGTCGGATCGTGGGTGCTCCAGTCGTTGGCGATGGCCGGGGTCGGTCGGCTCGACATCGTGGACCCCGATGTCGTCGAGCTGTCGAACCTCAACCGACAGCCGCTGTATTCGACCGTGCAGGTCGGTACAGCGAAGATCGACGCCGCGCGCGATCGCCTCGGCGACATCACCGACGGCATCGTGGTGTCTGGGCACCGGCGGTCGGTCGAGTCGACGTCCGATCTCGCCGACCTCGTCGATGGCGCCGACCTCGTCATCAGCTGCGGAGACGAGCCCGATCCGTTCGCACTGTCCGACATCGTCGCCGAGTGCGCGCAGGTGTCCGGCATCCCTCACATCGTCGGCGGAGCGTACGGCGGAAACCTCGGTTCTCCGGGCGTGACGGTCGTGCCGGGCAAGACAGTCTGCTGGAGCTGTATCCGGGACGCGACACGAGACGACCACCGTCGGCTCTCGATGACGACGCTCAAGGGGAGGAGCGACGCCGGCGGGAGCATCGCGCCGGTGTCCGGTCTGGTGGGGAACCTGACGGCCTGGGAGGCGTTGCGGGTGCTGCTCGGCCTCCCGCTCGGTCTCGCCGACCACGTCCGGGAACTGGACATCATGAGTCTGGACTGGCGCATTCGCCGCGTCGAGCCCGCCGTCGATTGTGCGAGGCGCATCCACGCCGACGGGCAGACTGCGCTCACCCGAGAGCCGTCGTCTAGCGCGTCGGAGTCGGCGTCGGGGTCGGTGTCGGCGCCGGGGTGAGCGACGTGTCGAGCGTCGACAGGCACTTGCTGGTCTGCTTGATGGTCTGGATGGCGCTCGCGAACTCGGGGAGCACCGACGCGTCCGAGACGCCGGCGACGTGGTCGATGACGACCTCCGTGGCCGGGGTGCGGCCGAACGTCTGGTAGACGATCGTCTTCGCATCCGGTTCGGTCATCAGCACCCAGTCGACGCCGTTCACCGAGACGCACGGCTTGGTGGTCGGGCCGATCGGCGGCACGCCGCAGCGCAGCAGCACGGCGGTCGGGTCGCCCCAGGCGCCGGTGGCCTGCGCGTCGGTCTGACGCTCCGCCTTGCCGCCGACGCTGTCCGGCAGGCGGACGCTGACCTCCGCGCATCCGGGATCGTTGGCGTCGGCCGCCGGCTGGAGCGAGACGATCGGCGCGCACCCGGCGAGGGCGATGCCTGCGCCGAGGACGATGGTGAGGAGGGCTGCTGTGCGACGCTGGGCGCGGTGACGGGTGGACATCCGTTTCAGGCTACCGTTTGATGCATGACGATGTCTGGGAGCGGAACCGCGGGAGCGACCATCGGCGAGGTGTCCGAGGTGGAGACTCTGAAGCGGATCTTCCCCCGGCTGCCGGAGTCCGCGGCCACCATCGTCGGGCCCGGCGACGACGCCGCCGTGATCGCGGCTCCGGACGGCCGGTACGTGGTGACGACGGACATGATGGTGCACGGCCCGGACTTCCGGCTGGCCTGGTCGACGCCGTACGACCTCGGCTGGAAGGCCGCGGCGACCAACCTCTCCGACGTAGCGGCGATGGGGGCCGTGCCCACCGCGATGGTCGTCGCCATCGCCGCGCCGTCCGCAACGCCCGTCCACGACCTGGAACGCGTCGCCGACGGGTTCCGCGACGCCTGCGCTTCCCTCGCCCCCGGATGCGGCGTGGTCGGCGGGGATCTCTCCGCCTCGGACACGTTCACCATCGCCGTGACCGCGTTCGGCGACCTGGAGGGCCGGGACCCCGTGCTGCGCAGCGGAGCGCGCGCCGGCGACGTGCTGGCGGTGTCCGGAGCGCTCGGGCGTGCAGGGACCGGGCTGCGCCTCTTGTTCGAGCGGGCGGTCGACGAGACGGGGGAGCCGGACAGGGCGCGCTTCGATGAGGTGCTGCGCGAGCATCCGGATGCGGTGGCCGCCCAGCTGCGTCCGGAGCCGCCGATCCAGGATGGGCCGCTCGCCGCCGTCGCGGGCGCCACCGCCATGCTCGACCTGAGCGACGGGCTGGCGCTCGACGCCCGCAGAGTCGCACTGGCGAGCGGCGTGGCGCTCGACATCGACCCTGCAGCGCTCGGCGGCGATGTGCAGGCCGCGCTCACCGGGGGAGAGGACCACGGGCTCCTCGCGACGTTCCCGGCCGGGACGGAGCTGCCGGGCGGTTTCCGCGCGATCGGCACGGTGCGGGAGGGCGACGGCCTGCTGGTGGGCGGCCGGCCGTTCGACGCGCGCGGCGGCTGGGACCCGTACGAGGGCTGGGACGGCAACGCGGGCTGAGCGGCGCGAGATCGAGGTCGGTCACGACCGGCGTCTGTAGCGTCAGTCGCGTTCGAGCCAGTACAGCGCCGTGTCGCCGTAGTCCTTGCGGCGCTCGATCACGAGGCCGTCCGGCATGGTCGGCTCCGGCGTGCGGGTGCTGCGCTCGACGCACACCGTGGCGTGCGGGGCGAGGCGCGGCACGAGAGCGGTGAGCACGGCGAGCAGCTCGGCGTCGTCCACCTCGTATGGAGGGTCGATGAACACGAGGTCGTAGGTCGAGCCGGCCCCGGCGAGGTAGCTCTGCACGGCCGCGCCGCGCACCTCGATGACGGGGACCGCATAACGCGGCGCGGCTTTCGCGACCGACTGCGCGTTCCTGCGGCAGACCTGGGCGGCGTCCGCGTTCCTCTCCACCAGCGTGACGTGCGTCGCGCCTCTGCTCGCGGCCTCCAGGCCGAGCGCGCCCGATCCGGCGTACAGGTCGAGCACCCGGGCGCCGTGCACGGCGTCGCGCGCGTCGAGCGCGGAGAAGATCGCCTCGCGCACCCTGTCGCTCGTCGGGCGGGTTCCGCTCTTCGGCACCTGCAGGCTGAGCGAGCCGGCGAATCCGGCGACGATACGTGTCATGGCAATTCGAGCCTAGCGTCAGCGACGGCAGGGCGGCCAAGATGGAGGGATGGTAGATCGCCTGGAACAGGCAGAACTCGACGCCATCTGGAACTTCGACGACCCTGTCGCCTCTGCCGACCGGTTCGCCGCAGCGGCGGCAGAGCCCGACCGGCCCGAACTGGTCAGGGCAGAGCTCGAGACCCAGCGCGCCCGCGCGCTCGGGCTGCTGCGCCGCTTCGACGAGGCGGACGCCCTGCTCGACCTGCTGATCCCCGCCACGGACACGCTCGCCGTGCGCGTGCTGCTCGAACGCGGACGGCTCCGCAACTCCGCGGGACGAACCGCGGAGGCCACCGCGCTGTTCGAGGAGGCCCTCAGTGCTGCCCGGCGCCAGGGAGAGACCTTCCTCGCCGTCGATGCGGCCCACATGCTCGCCATCTCCGATCCGGAGCGCTCGGAGCACTGGACCGCGGAGGGACTCTCCGACCTCGCATCCAGCCACGACCCGCGCACACTGCGCTGGGCGGTCGCCCTGCACAACAACCGCGGCTGGCGGCTGTTCGAGGAGGGCACCCCGGTGTCGGCGCTCGCCGAGTTCGAGGCGGCGGAGGAGGCGGCAGAGCGCTACGGCACGCCGGAGCAGCGCTTCGCGGCGGCGTGGACCGTCGCACGCTGCCTGCGTGAGCTCGGGCGCATCCAGGAGGCCAGGCGCATCCAGCAGCGGCTCGCCGCCGAGCAGCCGGAGGACGAGGCCGTCGCGGCCGAACTGGCGGCACTGACGGACGCGGCGCATACGATCGAACCATGAGTTCCGTTTCCGCACCGGCCGTCGATGGTGCGATCAGTCTCGACTCCCGGCTGAGCGGGGTCCTCGGCGGGCGCACGTCTTCCGCGTTCGAGAAGGCGTTCGGGATGCGCACCGTCTCCGACCTGCTGAGCCACTATCCGCGCCGCTACGCCAAGCGCGGCGAGCTGACGGCGCTGGCGAACCTGCCACTGGACGAGAACGTGACCATCGTGGCCGAGGTCATCCGGGTGCAGGAGCGCCCGATGCGCGCCCGCCGCGGCTCCATCCTCGAGGTGAAGATCACCGACGGAGAGGGCATCCTGACCCTCACCTTCTTCAACCAGGCGTGGCGGGCGAAAGAGCTCGTCCCCGGTGTCCGCGGCATCTTCGCCGGCAAGGTGTCCGACTACCGCGGCGCCCTGCAGCTGGCGCATCCGGACTACGAACTGTTCGAGCCGGATGCGGAGAACGCCGTCGTCCCCGGCAGCGCCGCCGCGAAGAACTGGGCGCAGACCCCCATCCCGATCTACCCGGCGACCGGCACGGTTGCCAGCTGGCAGGTGCAGAAGGCCGTCGCGCTCGCCCTGGATGCGCTGACCGACGTTCCGGACCCGGTGCCGCAGCGGATCGTGGCCGAGCGCGGCCTGCTCGCCCTGCGGACCGCGTACGAGTACATGCACCGTCCGGAGAAGGACGCGCAGTGGCAGCGGGCGCGCGACACGCTGCGGTTCCACGAGGCGTTCGTGCTGCAGGCCGCCCTGCTGCAGCAGCGCGCGGCCTCCCGGGCGATCGCCGCGACCCCGCGCACGGCGAAGACGGGCGGCTTCCTCGACAGGCTGGATGCCGTGCTCCCGTTCGAGCTCACCGCCGACCAGGCAACGGTCGGGGCAGAGATCGCGCGCGACCTGGCGGACACCGCCCCGATGCACCGGCTGGTGCAGGGCGAGGTCGGCTCCGGCAAGACCCTGGTGGCGCTGCGGGCGATGCTCGCCGTCGCGGACTCCGGCGGCCAGGCCGCGCTGCTCGCGCCGACCGAGGTGCTCGCCGGACAGCATCTGCGCTCGATCGTGAAGATGCTCGGGCCGGACCTCTCCGCCGACCTGATGCCGACCCTGCTCACCGGGCAGCTGTCCACCGCCGAGCGCAAGAAGGCGCTGCTGCGCACGGTGTCCGGCCAGGCCCGCATCGTGGTCGGCACGCACGCGCTGCTCGGCGACGCCGTGACGTTCTTCGACCTGGGGCTCGTGGTGGTGGACGAGCAGCACCGGTTCGGCGTGGAGCAGCGCGAGGCGCTGCGGGCGAAGGGCGGCACCCCTCCGCACGTCCTCGTGCTCACGGCGACGCCCATCCCGCGCACGGTCGCGATGACGGTGTTCGGCGACCTGGACGTGTCGACCATCGCCCAGCTGCCCGCCGGCCGCCAGGGCATCGAGAGCTTCGTGGTGCCGCTGGCCGACCGGCCGGGCTGGGAGCGGCGCATCTGGGAGCGCGCGGCGGAGGAGATCGCGAAGGGCAGACAGGTCTTCGTGGTCTGCCCGGCGATCACCGGCAAAGACAGGGAGGACGACGGGGAAGAGGCGGAGCAGGACGAGGACGGCGCCCCCGTACGCCCGATCGCCAACGTCGAATCCGTCACGGCGCGGGTGCGCGCCGACCCGCTGTTCCGGGATGCGCGCATCGGGATGCTGCACGGCAAGCTCAGCAGCGACGCCAAGGACGAGATCATGCGCGCGTTCGCCGCAGGCGACCTCGACCTGATCGTCGCCACCACCGTGATCGAGGTCGGGGTGGATGTTCCGAACGCGTCGGCGATGGTCATCCTCGACGCGGACAGGTTCGGCGTCTCGCAGCTGCACCAGCTGCGCGGCCGCGTCGGCCGCGGCGGGGTGCCAGGGCTCTGTCTGATGGTCACCTCCGCCGAGCAGGAGACGCTCGCCAGGGAGCGGGTCGAGGCGGTGGCCGCGACGCTCGACGGCTTCGAGCTGGCGAACATCGACCTGGAGCTGCGCCGCGAGGGCGACGTGCTCGGCAGCAGGCAGTCCGGCGGCCGGTCGTCGCTGCGGCTGCTGCGCGTGGTCTCCGACGGGGAACTGATCGCGGAGGCGAGGACGGCCGCGCAGGAGACGCTGGACGACGACGGAGGGCTCTCCGCGCATCCCGCATTGGCCGCCGCGCTCGCACGGCGACTGGACGAGAGCGAACGGGCCTTCCTCGGTAAATCCTGACCGCTCGGCACATCCTGACCGCTCGGTGACCCCTGGAAGGGGGCGGCGCCACGGCCATATTTTGGTAACGGATTCACAACGAAATGCCGGGTACAGCGGGATAGTCTGAAGGTCTATGAACAGGATCGCCGTTGTCCCTGGATCGTTCGACCCGGTCACCCTCGGGCATCTCGACGTCATCGAACGTGCCGCAGGCCTGTTCGACGAGGTCCACGTGCTCGTCGTGCACAACCCGGACAAGAGCGCCCTCCTGCCCATCGCTCAGCGGGTCGCCCTGATCGAGCGCTCGATCGCGGACGCCGGGATCCCCGGGAACATCGTCGTCGCATCCTGGAGTGTCGGCCTGCTGGTCGACTACTGCACCGATGTCGGGGCGCACGTGCTCGTCAAGGGCATCCGGTCGCAGGTGGACGTGGCGTACGAGACCCCGATGGCCATCGTCAACCGCCACCTCGCAGCGGTCGAGACCGTGTTCATCCTGCCCAATCCAGCCAACGCCCACGTCTCCAGCTCCCTCGTGCGCCAGGTCTCCGCGCTCGGGGGCGACGTGAGTCCATACGTCCCCACCGCCGTCTACGAGTATTTGCAGGAGACATGAACAGTTACGCGACGCGCCAGCCGACCGAATCGTCGGTCGCCCCCGATGAGACGGACCACGCCACCGGGATGGACCTCGATGAGCTGAGGCGCGCCGCGGCCCAGATCACCGCCAACGTCGAGTCGGTCATCGACGGCAAGCACGACGCCGTCCAGACCGCGCTCACCGTGCTGCTCGCCGAAGGGCATCTGCTGATCGAGGATGTGCCGGGCGTCGGGAAGACGATGCTCGCGAAGTCGCTGGCGAAGTCGGTCGACTGTACGGTGAGCCGCATCCAGTTCACGCCGGACCTGCTGCCGAGCGATGTCACCGGCGTGTCCGTCTACAACCAGGCGGAGCGGCGGTTCGAGTTCAAGCCGGGAGCGGTGTTCGCGAACATCGTCATCGGCGACGAGATCAACCGCGCGAGCCCCAAGACCCAGTCCGCACTGCTCGAGTGCATGGAGGAGCGGCAGGTCACGGTCGACGGCTCCACCTATCCGCTGAGCGCGCCGTTCATCGTCGTCGCCACGCAGAACCCGGTCGAGATGGAGGGCACGTACGCGCTCCCGGAGGCGCAGCGCGACCGGTTCATGGCGCGCATCGCGATGGGATACCCGGACGACGCCTCCGAGCTCGCCATGCTCACCACCAGGGACACCTCCAGCCCGCTCTCCCGGATCGGGCCGGTCGTCACCTCGGACGAGCTGCGGGCCATGATGACCACCGCCCGCAGCGTGTTCGCCTCCACGCCGGTCAAGCAGTACGCGGTCGACATCGTGCGCGCCACCAGGGAGGACAGGGATCTGCGACTCGGCGGCAGCCCCAGGGCCACGCTGCAGCTGGTGCGGGCGGCGAAGGCGATGGCGGCGCTCGACGGCCGCGACTTCGTGCTCCCCGACGACATCGACACGCTCGCCGTCCCCGTGCTCGGGCATCGGCTGCTGCCGACCAGCCGCGCGCTCGGCCACCACCACGAGAGCGCGCCGGTGATCGCGGACATCGTCCGCAGGATCGTCGCGGCGACCCCCGTGCCCGTCGGCTCCGGCGCGATCGGGGCAGCGGGGGGTTCGGGCCGTCCGGACGGTGCGAACCGCCCGACCAGGGCAGGGCAGGCGGGCTGAGCCATGCCGCGGCGCGCCCGAACGTCGTCGCCGGTCAGAAAACCCCGGCCGACCGTACGCGGCTGGGCGCTGTTCGCCGTGGGAGTCGTCGCGCTCGTCGCCTCGGTCGCGCTCGGGCGCACCGACGTGCTGTTCGTCGGCGTGTTCCTCACCGTCCTGCCGCTGGCGGCGATGATCTCGGTGACCGTCGACCGCCCGAGACTCACCGTCACCCGCAGCTTCCACCCGGACATCGTGGCGGCGGGGGAGACCGCGACCGTCGTGACGACGGCCCGCAACGAGTCTCCCCGGCCGAGCCCGGCCGCGAACTGGCGCGAGTCCGCCCCTCCGGCGGTCGGGGTGCAAGGCCAGGCCCCGTTCCCGCGGCTCGGCGCCCACCAGCAGAACGTGAGCCACGGCAGGGACACCATCGTGCTGCGGCAGGAGGTGCGCGCGAAGCACCGGGGATCGCATCCGGTCGGCCCGCTCATCGTCAGCCGTACAGACCCGTTCGGGCTGGCGTACGCCGAGTACGCCCTCGGGCAGCCGAAACAGTTCGTGGTCACCCCGCGGGTGACGGCCCTGCCGGGCGGCGACCTGGATGTGGCACGCAGCGAGGGCACGGAGCACGAGCTGTTGCGCCACAGCATCCCGAGCGCCGACGAGCTGATCGCACGTGAGTACCGGCCGGGCGACCCGCTGCGCCGCGTGCACTGGCGGGCCACGGCACGCCACGACAAGCTCATGGTGCGGCAGGAGGAGCGCCGCAGCAATCCGGAGGCGTGGCTGATCGCGGACACCCGGGACGTCACCGCACCGGATGCGGAGTTCGAGACCCTGGTGGAGCTGGTCGCCTCGATCGGCGTCCACCTCCTCGACGAGGGCTTCGTCGTCAGCGTCGTCGAGACGGGGCCGCGCCAGCTCTCCGGCAGGAGCGGGGCGGGCAGGACCGGCACGCTGGGAGCAGCGACGCCGACCTACGACGTCGGCAGCGCCGACCGGCTGCTGCTCGCCGACCTCGCCGGCATCGAACCGAGCGACGTGCCCCGCGACGACGCGGTCGCCGAACTCGCGGCGGGGCTCCGCCGCTCCGGCCGCGCCGTCCCGGTGTTCGCCGTGCTCATCGGCGGCTCCCTCAACGAGCTCGGGGCGCTGGCCGCCGTCCGCTCGATGTGCGACCCGGCCGTCGCGTTCATCGGGGCGTCCGCGCCGCAGGAGGTCGAGGACGTCCTGGCGGACGCCGGATGGCTCTGCGTGCCGTTCTCGGGAGGGGACGACCCGGCCGACAGCTGGCAGCGCGCCCTCGGGCGGCGCAGGGCGGCGGTGAACCGTGGCTAGCGAGCAGGCGTTCGCCGGCGCCGTGCCGATGGTGCGGGAGCGACGGCAGGGGTACTGGCGGCTGACGACGGCGCTGCTCATCCAGGTGGTCGCCGTCAGCTTCGCGCTGGTCGGCCTCATCCAGGGCGCGGGCTGGTGGTTCGCTCTGGTGTTCTCGGCCGCCCTGCTCCTCGTCACCGGAGCGGCGCTGCGCACGGCCGGCGTGCACCGACGCATCGTTCCGCTCCTGCTGCTGGCCGAGGCGGCGGTGGTGATGACCGTGGCCTTCGGCAGGGGAACCGGCCTGCTCGGCATCCTCCCGACGCCGCGCACCTTCGCGGCGTGGGGCGACTTCATCGACCAGGCCATGCTGTCGATCTACCAGCAGGGCACCCCGGCGGAGAGCCTGCCGGAGTTCATGTTCCTGGTGGTCGGCGGCGGATGCGTCCTCGCCATCCTGCTCGACACCCTCGCCATCGCGTTCCGGGTGCCCGCGTTCACCGCGCTCGGGGTGGGCATCGTGCTCGTGGTGCCCGGCGCGCTGCTCGGCGACGGGCTCGACCCGTTCGCGCTCGCGGCGTCCGCCGCCGCGTTCCTCTGGCTGCTGCGCTGCGACGTGCGCACTAGGCGGCCGGGGACGCCGCGGCCGACGGCCTCCCTCTCGATCTCGGCGGCCGCGGTGGTGGTCGCGCTCATCCTGGGCGGCACGGCTCCGGGCTTCGACAGGGGCGGCGCGACCTCGTTCACGGCGGGCGGCATCTCGATCGGCGGCACGGTGACGCCGCTGATCGACCTCGGCAAGGATCTGCGCAGACCGGCGGCGGTGCGAGCCCTCACGTACACGACGACGGCGTCGTCCGGGCAGTACCTCAAGCTGGCGTCGCTCGACCAGTTCACCGGGTCGGTCTGGAAGCACAGGGAGCGCGACACCAAACGGCTGCCGAGCGGCAACACGATCGGGCCGGTGTTCGGGCTCTCCGACACGGTCGCGACCACCAAGATCACCACGAAGGTCGAGATCGACAACATGCAGAGCCGCTGGCTGCCCGTGCCGTATCCGGTGCAGGGCGTCTCCGGGCTGAGCGGCACCTGGTCGTGGGATCCGGACGACCTCACCGTGGGAGCGATCAACACCACGACGCAGGGCCAGAAGTACACGGCGACCAGCCTCGTGCTGCAGCCGACGGCCGACCAGCTGCAGGCGGCGGGAGGATTCGTGCCGGCCTCGGTCGAGCGCGACCTGTTCCTCCCTCCCGACCTGCCGTCGATCATCGCCAGCACCGCCATCTCCGCGACCAAGGGCGCGGTGTCCGAGTACGACAAGGCGGTCGCGCTGCAGGACTACTTCCGCGACAACGGCTTCACGTACTCGACGCAGACCCCGCTCAAGCAGGGCTTCGACGGAGACGGCGGGCGGGTGATCGCCAAGTTCCTGCAGGTCAAGAGCGGATACTGCGTGCACTTCGCCTCGGCGATGGCGCTGATGTCCAGGGCGCTCGGCATCCCGTCGAGGGTCGCGGAGGGCTACCTGCCCGGCGCGACCAGTGGAGGAACGGCCAACAACCCTGGTCAGTACACCGTGACCAGCGACGACCTGCACGCCTGGCCGGAGCTGTACTTCGCCGGTGTCGGTTGGGTGGCCTTCGAGCCGACCGTCGGCCGCGGCACCATCCCGAGCTACACCCGGCCGGACAGTACGCCGACCGCCGTCGTTCCCGGTTCCACCTCGACGTCGACGGCCGGCTCCAAGGCGATCGTGCCGACCGACCCGGCGAACCTTGGCAGCCCGACAGGCGCGACGGCGCCGTCCACACTGCAGCCGGTGATCTCGGGCGTCGGCGTCGCACTCCTCATCGTGGCGCTGCTGCTCACCCCGGCCGTGCTGCGCAGGGTGAGACGCAGGAACAGGCTGAGGAGGCTGACCGACCAGTGGGGAGGCGCATCCACCGCCTGGGACGAGCTGCGAGACACCGCGAGGGACCTGGGCTGGATCGTCCCGGCCACCGAGACCCCGCGCGCTTTCGCCGTGCGGGTGGCGTCCGCCGTGGCGGGAACGCCGGGGGAGGACGCTGTGCGCAGGCTGCTGGCCGTCAGGGAACGGGATGCGTACGGGCCGCCCACCCGGGCGACCGCCGTGGGCCTCGGCGACGATCTGACGCGCGTTCTTGCCGCCCTGGAGGCGCAGGCCGGGGCTGCCCTCCGGCTCAAGGCGGCGCTCATTCCTGTGTCTCTCATCCCAGCCGCGTGGTCTCCGGCCCCTAACCAGGGAAGACCCGCGTAAAATAGTCGCTCGTGACCAAGTTCAGAACCACGCCGTACACCGTCAATGTGTACGACATCATCCACCGCCCAGGCGAGATGCGCGAGCAGCGCATCCAGCTGCCGGTCGCGGAGAAGATGGGCGAAGGGCTGGTGAGCGTCCCCGAGGGCTCGACCATCGACCTCGACCTCCGGCTCGAGTCGATGCACGAGGGCATTCTGGTGACCGCGGAGGCCGAATCGACGGCCGTCGGGGTCTGCGGACGCTGCCTCATCGACATCGAGCAGCCTGTCAAAGTCGATATCCAGGAACTTTTCGCGTATTCTTCTGACGAAGCTTTTGATTTTGAGGTTCACGACGACCACGTGGATCTTGAACCTCTGATCAGGGACGCGGTAGTGCTGTCACTGCCGTTTCAGCCGGTGTGCCGGCCAGACTGCCCAGGACTCGACCCCGAGTCCGGGGAGCGGCTGGCGGATGTGCCGGACCGCGAAGCCACAGCGATTGTCGATCCTCGATGGTCTGCGCTCGCGGCCTTCCAGGCTTCCGACACCACTGAATCCACCAGCAGCAGTAACAGAGAAGAGAGATAACCATGGCTGTTCCGAAGCGGAAGAAGTCACGCGCCAACACGCACGCCCGTCGTTCGCAGTGGAAGGCCGAGGTCCCCACGCTCGTCAAGACCGTCGAGGGCGGCAAGGTCACGTACAGCCTGCCGCACCGCGCCAAGGTCGTCGAGGACTCCGCAGGCACCGCCCTGTTCATGGAGTACAAGGGCCGCAAGGTCGCCGACGTCTGATCGTCGTATGACGGACGGAGTCGTGCGATGACCGAGGATTCGGTCGCGCGTACAGAACTCATCGAGAAGCTCGGAGTCGATATCGGCCCCGAGCTTCTCGAGCTTGCGCTGACGCACCGCTCGTACGCGTACGAGCACGGCGGCATCCCGAACAACGAGCGTCTCGAGTTCCTCGGGGACTCGATCCTCGGGCAGGCCGTGACGGTCAAGCTGTTCGTGGAGAACCCGCAGCTCGACGAGGGCGACCTCGCGAAGCGGCGCGCCAGCCTCGTCAGCTCCGTCGCCCTCGCAGAGGTGGCGCGCAGCATCGGTCTCGGCGAGTACCTGCTGCTCGGCCGCGGCGAGAACCAGAGCGGCGGCCGCGAGAAGGCCTCCATCCTGGCCGACACGGTCGAGGCGATCATCGGCGCCGCATACCTGCACGCGGGTGGCGAGGCGGCGACGGCACTCGTGCTGCGCCTGATCGAGCCGCTGCTCGACGACCCCGCCCGCTTCGGCGCGGCGATGGACCCCAAGACCAGCCTGCAGGAGGCGGCAGCCCACCGCGGAGCCGGCATCCCGGTCTACACGGTGACCAACAGCGGGCCGGACCACTCCAAGACCTTCCACGCCACGGTCGCCGTCGGCAGCCTCGTCACGGCGAGCGGCGACGGCACGAGCAAGAAGCAGGCCGAGATGGCCGCGGCGCTCAGCGCCTGGACCACCCTCACGCAGCGACGTGCCAGAGCTTCCCGAGGTTGAGGTCGTCCGGGCGGGCCTGGCGCCCGCCGTCACCGGAGCGACCATCCTCGGCGTCGAAGTCTTCGAGCCGCGGTCTCTGAAACGCCACGACCCGGTCGCCGGTGCGTTCGACGCGCTGCTCACCGGCCGGGTGATGGAGACCCCGGCGCGGCGCGGCAAGTTCTTGTGGATCCCGCTCGCTGCGGCCTCGGCTTCTGAGTCTCGCTCGGCGATCGTCGCGCACCTGGGCATGAGCGGGCAGATCCTCCTGCGGGAGCCTGGCGCCGTCGAGAACGGGCTGCTGCGCATCCGGATGCACATCGAGCAGCCCGGGTACGGCGAGCTGTGGGTGCACTTCGTCGATCAGCGCATCTTCGGCTCGATGGCGGTGGATGCGCTCGTCCCCACCGCAGACGGCGCGCCAGGCGGCCTGGGCACGGACGAGCCGCTCGTGCCGTCGCAGGTCGCCCACATCGCCCGCGACCCGCTCGACCCCGCCTTCTCGGATGCGGCGTTCGCCGCCGCCCTGTCCCGGAAGAATACCGGCATCAAGCGCGCGCTGCTCGACCAGACCCTGATCAGCGGCATCGGCAACATCTACGCGGACGAGGCCCTCTGGGCGGCGAAGCTGCACTACGCGCAGCCGGCGTCGTCGCTCTCGCGGGCGCGCATCCGGGGCCTGTTGGCGGAGGTGCGCCTGGTGCTGCAGAAGGCGCTGGCGGAGGGCGGCACCAGCTTCGACGCCCAGTACGTCAACGTCAACGGCGCCTCCGGCTACTTCTCGCACAGCCTCAACGCGTACGGCCAGCAGGGCAAGCCGTGCCCGCGCTGCGGCACGCCGATCGTGCGCGAGCAGTTCATGAACCGCTCCTCCCACTTCTGCCCCCGCTGCCAGCGCCTGCGCCCCGCGCGCCCCTGACCCGCTCGCCCCCTCGCCACATCCCGCTGCCTCCCACCCCACCCCACCCGCACGCCACAGCCTCATCCCCATCAGGATCCGGTCAAGCGGAGATAACGGCCAGCACCTCCCGAATCTCCGCTCCAACGGAGAAACCGGCGGCGTGTCGGCCGGGATCTCCGCTCAAGCGCAAAACCGGAGGATCTGTGCGACACGCCGCCGGAGACTCCGTTGGAGCGGAGAAATCGGGCGGGAGAAGCGAGAACTCCGTTCGGACGGAGTTTGCGTGGGCACGGGATGGGGCGAGCCGGGCCCGCTAGCGCAGCGTCTTCTGCCAGTTGCCGGTGAGGGCGTGGGGGCGGAAGCCGAAGGCGTCGTTGACCGCGAGCATCGGCGCGTTCTCGTCGGCGTTCCAGGTGAGCAGCCGGTGGATGCGCGGGGCCAGGTCGGCCAGCCTGCGCAGGTTCTCGAGTTTCACCAGCGTGCCGAGCCGCTTCCCGCGGTGCGCGGCGGCCACCAGCGTGTCGTACTGCTCCGCCTTGCCTCCGTCGTCCGGCACCGCGATCTCCGTGTACGCGGCCAGCTCGCCGCTCGGGATGTGCTGGGCCACCGTGACGAGCAGCGGCTCTCCGCGCTCGATCAGCTCGTCCTCGTGGCGGCGGACCCGCTCCGGGGTCCAGGCTTCGTCGTCGAGGGCGATCCCGGAGTGCGGCACGTCGACCGTCATCCGTTCTTTGAGAGCGGAGAAGGCGGAGGCCAGCTCGTCCGGGGCGTGCCGCCACCAGCTGATCGTGCGGTAGTCGCGCGAGTGGTCGACGGCGTCCGCCAGCAGGGCGGCGGCGCGACCGGGGTCGAGCGGGAGCGCCAGCTCGCTCGACCGTTCGATCTGGCCGAGCCGGTAGCCGTGGGAGAGGGCGAAGCGCACGTCGGGGGAGTCCGCCGGCAGCCCGCTGCTTCCCGCGGAGGCGCGCACGACGTCGCCGCCCGGCGGGATCGTGGCAGCCGGATGTTCGGTGTACGCGGACACCGCCGTCCTCCCGCCGTCCGCCGCCAGCTCCTCGCCCTTCGCCAGGAGCGCCGACCCGATCCCGCGGCCGCGCACGGCGGGGGCGACGTCGACGAGCAGCGTGGCCGTCACCGCGTCCTCCTCCAGCGGGAAGTCGGCGACGACACGCCCGACGACGGCGCCGTCGAGCACCGCGGCGAAGAGCAGCTTCTCGTGGAACTCCTGCGCGCGGAACGACGCCAGCTCCGCCTCGGCGGTGTACACGAAATCGTCGTTACCCCAGAGCGAGACGGCGATCCCGTTCATCACGGACACCAGTTCTTCGAAGGCCGCGGATTCGGGAGTGCCGAGACGCCCCGGCAGGGGGATCCGCACGATCGTGACGTGGCCGTCACCGAGCATCCATCGCCTCCTCGCCGGTTGCGCGAACCGAGTGTTCCCGAGCCTAACCCGGCCTCGTCGCCGTGAACAGGGCGAGCCGATTTGGTTTCGATCGTGTAAATCTCCGTAAGAAAGTGCGTTGCGATTAGTTGCAATGCATGTACTCTCGACACACATATTCGTGGTGCGAAGAGGCAACCACGCCGCTTCGTTACGAATTTCACGTCGAGAGGCAAGAGATGCTACGAAAGAAAGTCATCATCGGTGCGGCTGTTGCAGCGTCAGCCGCGCTGTTCCTGGCGGGGTGCGCCAATCAGGCGTCCACGGGTGGATCGACAAACTCGAGTTCGAAGGTCAACATTCCGGCCATCACCTCGATCGACACCCCGAAGGACGCCGTGCTCCCTGCCGGTGACGGAAAGGCGACCTGTGCCGCTGGGCTGACCATCGGCTATGTCGGAGCGGAGACGGGCCCGAACGCCCAGCTCGGTATCAACATCTACAACGGCATCCAGCTGGCGATCAACCAGCACAACGAGGCCAACAAGGGCTGCCAGGTCGGCTTCAAGAAGTTCGACACGGAGGGCGACCCGAACAAGGCCACCGGCCCCGTCACGCAGGCCGTCAACGAGGCGGACATCGTCGGCGTCATCGGCCTCCCGTTCTCGGGTGAGTCCAAGGCGACCGGCAACATCTTCGAGCAGCAGGGGCTGGTGCACATCACCCCGTCCGCGACCAACCCCGACCTGACGAAGAACGGTTGGACGACCTTCTTCCGTGGCCTCGGCAACGACGCGGTGCAGGGTCCTGCCGCCGCGAAGTTCCTCACGGGCAAGCTGGAAGCCAAGAAGGTGTACCTGGTCCAGGACGACTCCGACTACGGCATCGGCCTCGCGACCACCACCTCGAAGGCTCTCGGCGACGCGCTCGTCGGAACCGACAAGGTGACCACCGGCCAGAAGGACTTCTCGGCCGTCGTCTCGAAGATCATCAACGCCAAGCCGGATGCGGTCTACTACTCGGGCTACTACGCCGAGGGTGCTCCGTTCGACCAGCAGCTGGTCGCGAAGGGCTTCGAGGGAACGTTCGTCGCACCGGACGGCGTGAAGGACGACCAGTTCATCAAGCTGGCCGGCGACGCATCCAGCAACGCGTACTTCACCTGCCCCTGCATCCCCGGCGAGCTGATCCCGGACTTCGAGAAGGCGTACAAGACGCTCGCGAGCGCCGAGCCCGGCACGTACTCCATCGAGGGCTACGACGCGGCGACCGTGCTCCTGTCCGGCATCGACCAGGGCAAGACCACCCGTGCCGACCTCAAGGACTTCGTGAAGTCCTACGACAAGGACGGGCTGAGCAAGCACTACAAGTGGGACTCCACGGGTGAGCTGCAGGCGCCGACCGTCTACGGGTACAAGGTCGAGGGCGGCAAGATCGTCCCGATCGGAACCATCGGATAGCGCGACATAGAAAGGGATGCGGCGGGCGGCCTCCCGCGCCGCCCGCCGCATCCGTCGTCCCACCTGTCCGTTTCCGACCGGATCACGTACGATCCCTTCCTGTTCGATCTGGATGCCTGAATGCTCGAAACCCTTGTCCTCCACCCGGTCATCGACAACTCCTGGATCAACTTCGATGTCCCTTCCCTAATACAGAACTTCTGGGGCGCGACCTTCGACGGACTCACGTTCGGGGCCATCTACGGCCTCATCGCCGTCGGGTACACGCTCGTCTACGGTGTGCTGAACCTGATCAACTTCGCGCACTCCGAGGTGTTCATCGTCGGCGCGTACGGCGTCGTCATCACCCTCACCTCGCTGGGCTTCGGCCCCTCCATCCCGAACCTGTCGCTCGCGGCGATCATCGGTGACCTCCTCCTCGCCCTGCTCGTCGGCATGGTGGCGTCCGCGGTCACCGCTTTCCTGCTCGAACGGATCGCATACCGGCCGTTGCGAAGACGCAATGCGCCACGATTGGCGTTCCTCATCACCGCCATCGGCGCGTCGTTCGCCATCCAGTCGCTGATCTTCGTGATCCGCGGCGCGAACGCCGAGCCTGCGGTGACGATGTTCAAGCCGATCCCGGTGTTCGACGTGTTCGGCACCATCATCAACAGCCAGTCGATCATCATCGTGGTGGCCGCTGTCGTGCTGATGATCCTGACCGACATGTTCATCCGGCGCACCCGCACCGGCCGCGGCATCCGCGCCGTGGCCCAGGACCCGGACACCGCGACCCTGATGGGCGTGAACAAGGAACGGATCATCGTGATCACGTTCGTGCTCGGCGGCATCCTCGCCGGTGCAGCTGCCCTGTTCTACGTGATGCTCGTGCCATCCGGTGTCATATACACGGGCGGCTTCGTGCTCGGCATCAAGGCGTTCGCCGCCGCGGTGCTCGGCGGCATCGGCAACGTGCGCGGAGCGCTTCTGGGTGGACTTCTGCTCGGATTGATCGGAAACTACGGACAGATCCTGTTGGGCGACTCCCAGTGGACAGACGTCATCGCCTTCGTGGTGCTGGTGCTGGTGCTGCTGGTCAAGCCGACAGGAATCCTCGGTACCTCACTGGGGAGGAGCAGAGCATGAGCACGTCAGACGGACCCCGGGTGCTCCCGGATGCGCGCAGCGAGCAGGCACTGGATGCTGCGGAGGCCAAGCGCAAGAGAGGCGGGCCCCTCCAGGGCTTCCGCGACCGCTGGAACGGGCTGCCACGCCAGATCCAGTGGCTGTGGATGCTCATCGTGGTGGCTCTCGCCTTCGCCCTTCCGTACCTGAACTTCTTCCCGCTGACCACGGAGCCGGGCAACGACTGGCCGCTGGCCTGTTTCGCGATGGCCGTGTACGCGCTGATCGCCGTCGGCCTGAACGTGGTTGTCGGCTACGCCGGTCTGCTCGACCTCGGCTACGTGGCGTTCTTCGCGGTCGGGTCGTACACCGCGGCGATGCTGACCAGCCCGGACTCGCCGTTCCTCAAGATCCCGTACCTCTGGACGATTCCGGTGGCGATGGCGGTCGCGATGATCTTCGGCGTCGTGCTCGGTGTTCCGACGCTGCGCCTGCGCGGTGACTACCTCGCCATCGTGACGCTCGGCTTCGGTGAGATCGTGCGCATCCTGGCCACGATCATCCCGGCGCTGAAGGGTCAGGTCGGCTTCCAGAACGTCGGGCACCCGCCGGGAGAGGATGCCAAGGGCATCCCGATCTTCTCGAACTCGAACGGCATCCCGTGGTACTGGCTGACGCTGACGATCATCATCATCGTGCTGCTGCTGGTCGGCAACATGGAGCGCAGCCGCGTCGGCCGGGCCTGGATCGCGATCCGCGAGGACGAGGACGCCGCAGAGATCATGGGCGTCCCGACCTTCAAGTACAAGGTGTGGGCGTTCGCGATCGGCGCGGCGGTCGGCGGTCTCTCCGGAGCGCTGTTCGCCGGTCAGGTCGGCTTCGTGAACAATCAGAAGTTCGACGTGCAGACCTCGATCCTGTTCCTCGCCGCCGTGGTCCTCGGCGGTACGGGCAACAAGGTGGGGGCCCTGCTCGGTGGTGCGATCGTGGCGTACATCCCGCTGCGCTTCACCGCCATCGCCGACTACAAGTACCTGATCTTCGGCGTCGCCCTGGTGGTGCTGATGATCTTCCGGGCGAAGGGTCTCGTGCCCGCCAAGCAGCGCCTGCTCGCCTACGGCCGCAACGCATACCGGTATCTGGTGAGCAAACCGGCGCCCCCGGCGACGGGTAGCACACCGCGGACGCCGAGCGCGCCGACCACACCGCCAGCAACGCCGAACGGAGGCGCATCATGACAGACGCCAACGCAAACGCCGGCGCCGACCTCCCGGACGGCGCAGACCAGGCGGCCCTCGCCGACCTGGACGTCGACCTCGACGTCGCGGCTGCGGCCGCCCCCGACCGCGACATCGCGGTGGAGGTGGGCGACAAGCTCGTCGAGGTGAAGAACCTCACCGTCAAGTTCGGCGGCCTGCTCGCCCTCGACGACGTGAGCTTCGACATCAAGCGCGGCGAGATCCTCGGGCTGATCGGCCCGAACGGTGCGGGCAAGACCACCTGCTTCAACGCCATGACCGGCGTGTACAAGCCGACCAGCGGCGACGTGCTGCTGGAGGGCAAGTCGATCAAGGGGCAGAAGCAGCACCAGATCACCCGCCTCGGCCTGGCGCGCACCTTCCAGAACATCCGCCTGTTCGGCGAGATGAGCGCGCTCGAGAACGTGGTGGTCGGTCTGGACGCCAGGCACCGCACCTCGGTGCCGGGCGCCCTGGTGCGGTCGCCCAGGCACATCCGTGAGGAGAAGTCGGCGATCGAACGCGGGATGGCGCTGCTCGAGTTCGTGGGCATCGCCGACCTGGCGAGCACCGCATCCCGCCAGTTGCCGTACGGCTACCAGCGGAGGCTCGAGATCGCGCGCGCTCTCGCGACCGACCCGAAGGTGCTCTGCCTGGACGAGCCGGCCGCCGGCTTCAACCCCGCGGAGAAAGAGGACCTGATGGACCTCATCCGCACGATCAGGGCCGACGGGTACACCGTGCTGCTGATCGAGCACGACATGCGCCTGGTGATGGGCGTCACCGACAGGATCGTGGTGCTCGAGTTCGGCAGGAAGCTCGCCGACGACGTTCCGCTCGCGATCCGCAACGACCAGCGCGTGATCGCCGCCTACCTGGGGGAGCCTGAAGATGACGTTGCTTGAACTGAAGAACGTGAGCGTCTCCTACGGGCGCATCGAGGCCATCCACGACATGTCGTTCTCGGTGGAGGAGGGCGAGATCGTCAGCCTCATCGGGGCGAATGGCGCTGGCAAGTCGACCACGATGAAGACGATCTCCGGCATCCTGAACCCGTCGCAGGGGTCGATCACCTTCGACGGCCAGGACATCACCAAGATGAAGGCGCACATCCGGGTCATCCGGGGCATCTCGCAGGCGCCGGAGGGCCGGGGCATCTTCCCCGGCATGACGGTGCTGGAGAACCTGGACATGGGCGCGTTCGGCCGCAAGGACCGCAGCGGGATGGACGCGGACTTCGAGCGCGTGTTCAACCTGTTCCCGCGCCTGGCCGAGCGCAAGACGCAGGTGGGAGGGACGATGTCCGGAGGCGAGCAGCAGATGCTCGCCATCGGCCGCGCCCTGATGTCCGCGCCGCGGCTGCTGCTGCTCGATGAGCCGTCGATGGGGCTCGCCCCGCAGTTCATCAAGCAGATCTTCTCGATCATCACCGAGATCAACAAGCAGGGCACGACCATCCTGCTCGTCGAGCAGAACGCCAACCAGGCCCTCGCCCGCGCCCACCGCGGCTTCGTCCTGGAAACCGGCTCGATAACCCACTCCGGCACCGGCAAGGAACTCCTTGCCAACCCCGCCATCAAGGAGGCCTACCTCGGCGTCGGCTGACCTCCCCGTCCATCGAGTCCGAACTTGTTCACGCGACACGCCGGTGTCAGGCGTGAATAAGTTCGGACTCGATGCGTTCGGTGGCGGGGTGCAGGGGACGGGTCGGGTAAATTTGGGGCGACGGCGCGGTAGACGGACGAGAGCGAGGAGCGGCGGGTGTATCTGAAGAGCCTGACGCTCAAGGGGTTCAAGTCGTTCGCGCAGCCGACGACCTTCGCGTTCGAGCAGGGCGTCACCTGCGTGGTCGGGCCGAACGGCTCCGGCAAGTCCAACGTGGTGGATGCGCTCGCCTGGGTGATGGGGGAGCAGGGCGCGAAGACGCTCCGCGGCGGCAAGATGGAGGACGTCATCTTCGCCGGGACCTCCACCCGCGGCCCGCTCGGCCGCGCAGAGGTCACCCTCACCATCGACAACTCCGACGGCGCACTCCCGATCGAGTACTCCGAGGTCACCATCTCGCGCACGCTGTTCCGCAACGGCGGAAGCGAATACGCGATCAACGGCTCGGCCTGCCGCCTCCTCGACGTGCAGGAGCTGCTCAGCGACTCCGGACTCGGCCGCGAGATGCACGTCATCGTCGGCCAGGGGCAACTGGATGCGGTGCTGCACGCCAGCCCCGAGGACCGGCGCGGATTCATCGAGGAGGCCGCCGGCATCCTGAAGCACCGGCGGCGCAAGGAGAAGACCCTCCGCAAGCTGGAGGCGATGCAGACCAACCTCACCAGGCTGAGCGACCTCGCCGGGGAGATCAGGCGGCAGCTGAAGCCGCTCGGCCACCAGGCGGAGATCGCCAGGGAGGCGCAGTCGATCGCCGCCGTCGTACGCGACGCCAGGGCGCGCATCCTGGCCGACGACGTGGTGGCGCTGCGCACGGCGCTCGACGACCACGGCCGCACGGAGTCCGAGCGGCACAGCGAGCGGATCGTTCTGCAGGAGCAGCTGGAGCAGAAGCAGCTGAGGGTCGCACGGCTCGAACAGGCGCAGGTCGGCGACGAGGTCGACATCGCCCGGCGCACCGCGTTCGGCCTCGAGTCCGTGCAGGAGCGCCTCCGCAATCTCTACACGATGGCCAACCAGCGGCTCGCGCTGCTCGGCAGCCAGGCCGACGCACCGGATGCCGGCCCGAGCGTCAGCCAGCAGATGGTCCAGGATGCGCGCGACGAGGTCGACAGGCTCCGCACCGTGGTCACCGAGGCGGAGGCCGCGTGGACCGCCGCGCAGGCCGCCACCCGGTCCGCCCGCGGCCGGCTCGACGCCGTCGACGACGAGATCGCCGCCCAGAGCGCCCTCGTCTCCCGCCACGACCTCGAACTGTCCAAGCTGACCGGCCAGGCCGACGCGGCGGCGCAGCGACTCGCCGCCGTGCGCGGAGAGGTGCTGCGCCAGCAGAACGCGCTGGATGCGGCCACCGACCGCCGGGAGAAGGCGCGCGCCGAGTTCGCCGCCCGAGAGGCGGAGGCGGCGACGGCCGACGTCGGCGAGGGCAACCTCGACGAGGCGTACGAGCTGGCGCAGGCCGACGTCTTCGAGGCGGAGGGCGAGATCGAGCGCCTCCGCGAGGAGCTGCACACGCTGGAGCGCGAGCGCGACGCCCTCGCGGCGCGCACCAGCGCGCTGTCGTCCGCGCTCGACCAGAAGGACGGCTCTGCCGCCCTGGTCGCGGCCCGGCTGCCGGGTGTGCGCGGGCTGGTCGCCGAGCACATCCGCGTGCATCCCGGATTCGAGGCGTCGATCGCCGCGGCCCTCGGGTCGCTGGCGGATGCGGTGCTCGCCGACGACAGGGCGAGCGCGTTCGACGCGGTCGCCCAGGCATCGTCCGACGATCTGGGGCGGGTGGAGGTCATCATCGCCGACGCGTCCGCGTCCGAGGTCGACCTGTCCGGTGTCGCGGGCGTCGTCGCCGCGCGCTCGGTGGTCGAGGCCCCGGACGGCGTGCTCGGCATCCTGGCGTTCACGGCCATCGCCGACGACCTGGATGCCGCCAGGGCGGCGTCCGCCGCGTTCGCGAAGCGGAAGCTCGGCGGCCCGGTGACGATCATCACGAAGTCCGGAGAGGTGCTCACCGACTACGTGCTGCGCGGCGGCTCCGGCGCGAAGCAGAGCCGCATCGAGCTGATCGCCGACCGCGATGCTGCGGCGGACCGGCTGGGCGAGGTCACCTCCCTGATCGACAGGGCGAAGTTCGCCCTCGCCGAGCAGCGCGGTGTGCTGCAGGTGGCGAAGGAGCAGTCGCAGGCCGCGCTCGCCTCGCTCCGTGAGTTCGACGCGAAGCTGGCGGCGCAGACCGAGCAGCTCAACAGGCTCAAGGTGCAGCTGGAGGCGTCGCAGGCCGAGTTCGACCGCCTGAGCACCGCGCTGTCCCTCGCCGCGGAACGCGTCGCGGAGGCCGAGGCCGCCGCGGACAAGGCCAAGTCGGAGCTGGAGACGGCACGGTCCCGCCCGCGCCCGATCCTCGACGTGACCGCACGGGATGCGCTCTCCGCCGAGCTGGAGGCCGCCAGGGAGGCGGAGGTCGAATCCCGGCTCTCCGTCGAGACGGCCAAGGAGCGCGTACGCGCAGAGCAGGCCAGGGGAGAGGCGCTCGCCCGGCAGCTGGACGCCGAGCGCGCCGCCGCGGAGGAGGCCGCCCGCCGCGCCGTCATCCGTCGCCGCCAAGTGGATGCGGCCACCGGCGTCATCGAGGCGCTTCCCGCCGTGCTCGACTCCGTCGACCGCTCCGTCGCGCAGGCGAGGGTGGAGCTGGCCGCCGCCGAGGCGAAGCGGTCGAGCCAGAACGACGAGCTCGCCACGCTGCGCCGCGAGGAGAACGCGGTGCGCGATCGCCTGCAGGTCATCACCGAGAGCGTGCACGGCCTCGAACTGCAGATCTACGAGAAGAAGCTGCACCTGTCGAGCCTGCTCGAACGCGCGGGCAGCGAACTCGGCCTGGTCGAGGACGTGCTGGTCGCCGAGTACGGCCCGGAGGTGCCCATCCCGGTCGACGCGCCCACGCCGGATGCGGCGGAGGACTCCGATCAGGACGGCGACGCGGGCCAGGACGGCGACGCCGAGCGCGAGACGGTCCCCTTCAACCGGGAGCAGCAGCAGAAGCGCCTCGCCGCCGCCGAGCGGAAGCTGGCGCAGCTCGGCCGCGTCAACCCGCTCGCGCTGGAAGAGTTCGCCGCCCTCGAACAGCGGCACAAGTTCCTCACCGAGCAGCTGACCGACCTCACCAAGACGCGCACAGACCTGCTGACGATCATCGAGGACATCGACGAGAAGATGCAGACCATCTTCGAGTCGGCCTTCGAGGACACCAAGGAGGCGTTCGGCTACGTCTTCCCCATCCTGTTCCCGGGAGGCACGGGAAGCATCTCGCTGACGGACCCGGAGAACCTGCTCACCACCGGCATCGAGGTGTCCGTGAAGCCGGCAGGCAAGAAGATCGAGCGGCTGTCGCTGCTCTCCGGCGGTGAGCGCTCGCTCGCGGCCGTCGCACTGCTGATCGCGATCTTCAAGGCGCGCCCCAGCCCGTTCTACATCATGGACGAGGTCGAGGCCGCCCTCGACGACGCCAACCTGGGCCGCCTGCTGACGATCTTCGAAGACCTCCGCGAGTCGAGCCAGCTCATCGTCATCACCCACCAGAAGCGCACGATGGAGATCGCGGACGCCCTCTACGGCGTCTCGATGCGCCAGGACGGCGTCTCCGCAGTGGTCGGCCAGCGCGTGGCGCAGGAGCAGGCCTCCTAGCGGATCAGAGCGCGTCCGCCACGCCGGCCACGAGGTCGTCGAGCCCGGCCAGTCTCTCGTCGGCGCGCTGCTCGCAGGCTGAGGCCAGACGCTCCACCCCGGCCGCCGCAGCGGGCGACAGCTCGGCGTCCTCGGCCTTCTGCCGCAGGTGGGCGGCAAGGAGCACCAGGTCCCGGTGGTCGCCGAGCGCGTCCTGCAGCGCCTCCGCGGCCGCTGCCAGCCGCACGGCGTCCCGGCCGAACAGGTCGGCGACGGCCTCTGCCGCGTAGCGCAGGCGCCTGGCGGCCTTCCTGGTCGTGTGCTTGGCCTCCAGCGAGGCGTCCGCCGGCGCGGTCACCCGGCGGGCGGCGCGGCGCAGCCCTTTCCTGGCCGTCTTCCTCGGATGGTCGGCTCCGCGGCTGCTGAGCGGAGGGGCGGCCGCGAACGAGACGGTGTCGGCGACGAGACGGCGGTCGCTCCTGCCGCTCAGCTCGGAGAGGAGACGGGTGACGGCGGCGGCGTGTGCGGAGCGGGCGTCCGCGGCGAAGGCGACGACCGCATCCATCGTCGGTGTGTCGAGCCCAGGATCGGCCGCCAGCCCATCGAGCGCCTCCGCCAGCACCTCCAAATCGCGCACCACGCCCAGCCGTGTGCCCAGCGCTCTGAGCCGCCGTCGCAGCCGCTTGGCGTCGTCCTTCTCGAACGCGCGCCGGTACACCCCGAGGATGCTCCGCAGCCTGCGCACCCTGGTGCGCGCCTGGTGCACGGCGTCGTCCCCGCCGGTCTCGATCGCCACCAGCTGCTCGGCGAGCTCCGCCGACACCGCCACGAGAGAGAACATGGTCACACGCTAACAACTACGCTGGGAGCTATGGCAGAACGCACCCCCTGGTCTTTGTCCGGCGCGCTCCGCGGCATGTTCGCGAAGAAGACGATCGACGACACCACCTGGGACGACCTCGAGACGGCGCTCATCACCGCCGATTTCGGACCGGATGTGACCGAGGCGATCGTCGACGACCTGCGCGCCAAGGTCGACCGCTACCACACCACCGATCCGGCCGACCTGCAGCGGATGCTCCGCGAGAGCCTCGAAGAGCGCCTCTCCAAGCTCGACACCACGCTCAAGTTGAGCGACCGTCCCGCCGTCGTGCTGGTCGTCGGCGTCAACGGCGTCGGCAAGACCACCACCATCGGCAAGTTCGCCAAGTTCCTGCGCACCTACGACCGCACCGTCGTGGTCGGCGCGGCGGACACGTTCCGTGCGGCGGCCGTCGAGCAGCTCGCCACCTGGGCGCAGCGTGCAGGGGTCGAGATCGTCCGCCCGCAGCAGCAGGGCCAGGATCCGGCGTCCGTCGCGTTCCAGACCGTCGAGAAGGCCAAGAACGACGGCACGGAGATCGTGATCATCGACACGGCAGGGCGGCTGCAGACCAAGGGCGGCCTGATGGACGAGCTGTCCAAGATCAAGAGGGTGGTGGAGAAGCAGGCTCCCATCGCCGAGGTGCTGCTGGTGCTCGACGCGACCACCGGTCAGAACGGGCTCGCCCAGGCGGAGGCGTTCATCGAGCACGCCGGGGTCACCGGGCTCGTGCTCACGAAGCTCGACGGCTCGGCCAAGGGCGGCTTCGTGCTCGCCGTGCAGGAGAAGACGGGCATCCCGATCAAGCTCGTCGGGCAGGGCGAGGGCATCAACGACCTCACCGGTTTCACCGCGCACGTCTTCGCTCAGCAGCTGGTCGGCTAGGGGCGCGGGCATGGCCATCGAACACGACTACTTCGGCATCATCGACGAGACCGCATCCGGTGGGCTCGCCTGGAACAACTCCGCCGACCTCTCCGAGCAGGTGGTCGAGGTCGACCTGCTTGCCGACGACGAATCGGCGGTGACCGAGTTCGCCCTGGATTCCGCCGCCGCGCTCATCCAGGCCATCGACGGATTCGACGCCCGGGCACGGGATGCGCTCATCGCCGAGCTGAGCTCGCGACAGTCCGCCACCGTGGCGTACATCGACGAGCACGTCGAGAAGCTGGGGGAGACCCTGCTCGACCTGCTCGTGCACAACTCGGGCGACATCGCCGTCGACGTGCTGCGCTCCCTGCAGCTGCTGCGCATCCTGCTGCAGCCAGACCACTCCGACGAGGAGGAGGTCTTCGCCACGTTCGACTACTCGATCAGCCCGGACGAGACGGATGCGCTGCTCACCGTGTCGTTCGACATCCGGGGCGACGTGGTCGCGGTCGACACGCAATCCTGACGCACAGCATCCGCCCGGTAAACTGGTTGGATCATGGCTACTTTCGGATCGCTGTCTGACCGCCTGGCAGATACCTTCAAGAACCTTCGCACCAAGGGCAAGCTCTCTCCGGCCGACGTCGACGGCACCGTGCGCGAGATCCGTCGCGCCCTGCTCGACGCCGACGTCGCGCTCCCCGTCGTCAAGGAGTTCACCGGCAAGGTGCGCGAGCGCGCCCTGAGCGACGAGGTCAACAAGGCCCTCAACCCCGCTCAGCAGGTGGTGCAGATCGTCAACGAGGAGCTCGTCGAGATCCTCGGCGGCCAGCAGCGCAGGCTGCAGTTCGCGAAGAAGCCGCCGACCGTCATCATGCTCGCCGGCCTCCAGGGTGCAGGTAAGACCACGCTCGCCGGCAAGCTCGCGAAGTGGCTCGTGAAGGACGGGCACACGCCCGTGCTCGTCGCGGCCGACCTCCAGCGCCCGAACGCCGTCACCCAGCTGCAGATCGTCGGAGAGCAGGCGGGGGTCCCCGTCTACGCCCCGGAGCCGGGCAACGGCGTCGGCAACCCGGTGCGCGTCGCGAAGGACGCCCTGAAGTTCGCGGAGACCAAGCAGTACGACACGGTCATCGTCGACACCGCCGGCCGCCTCGGCGTCGACGCCGAGCTGATGAAGCAGGCGTCGGACATCCGAAAGGCCGTCGACCCAGACGAAGTGCTGTTCGTGATCGACGCCATGATCGGTCAGGATGCGGTGGCCACGGCCAAGGCGTTCCAGGACGGCGTCGACTTCACCGGTGTCGTGCTGTCCAAGCTCGACGGCGACGCCCGCGGTGGCGCAGCCCTCTCCGTCGCGTCCGTCACCGGACGCCCGATCATCTTCGCCTCCACCGGTGAGGGACTGGACGACTTCGAGCCGTTCCACCCCGACCGCATGGCGTCGCGCATCCTCGACCTCGGCGACATCCTCACCCTCATCGAGCAGGCCCAGGAGGCCTTCGACGAGGAGGAAGCGCGCAAGGTCGCCGAGAAGTTCGCGACGGACAGCTTCACGCTCGACGACTTCCTCAAGCAGATGCAGCAGCTGCGCAACATGGGCTCCATCAAGAAGATGATGGGCATGCTGCCGGGAGCCGGCGCCATGAAGCAGCAGCTCGACAACTTCGACGAGAAGGAGATCGTGCGCACCGAGGCGATCATCCAGTCGATGACCAAGGCGGAGCGCACCACGCCGAAGCTGCTGAACGGCTCGCGCCGCCTGCGCATCGCGAAGGGGTCCGGCTCCACGGTGACCGAGGTGAACCAGCTCGTCAACCGGTTCGAGCAGGCCGCCAAGATGATGAAGACCGTCGCAAAGGGCGGCGTGCCGAACGTGCCGGGCATGGGTCCGATCCCGGGCGCCAGCTACGGCGGCAAGGCCAAGCAGCAGCCCAAGAAGAAGGGCTCGCGCTCCGGCAACCCGGCCAAGCGCGCGGCGGAGAACGCAGCGCTCAGCTCCGGCGCGAAGCCGTCGACCGGCGCGCAGGGCGGCTCGGGCTTCGGCCTCGGCGGCGGCGCGGGCGCCGGCAAGCAGGGTGGCCCATCCGAGGAGGAGCTGGCCTCGCTGCAGAAGTTCCTCGGCCGCTAGGGCGCGAGCGCTACAGCGCGAGGGACTTCGGCGCGAGCTTGGTCTCGATCGCCTTCGCGACGATCTCCTGACCGGCCGGGTTCGGGTGGATGCCGTCCGCCTGCAGCCACTCCGGGTGGCCGACGAGCGGGAAGCCGATGTCGACGAACGTGCCGTCCACGTCCTCCACGGCGGAGCGGAACGCGTCGTCGACCATCGTGATGGTCGCCGGCGGCTGGTCGGAGCCCCAGATGGCGGTGACGCCGATGATGTGCGCGCGGGGGAACGCGGAGCGAAGCGCTCCCACCAGTTCCGTGCTCTTCTGAGCGAGCGCCGCCGGGTCTTCCAGCCGGTCGTTCCTGGTCGCGGCGATCAGGATGTACGACGGCTTCAGCGCGACGGCCTGGTCGACCTGCTGCTGGAAGGTCGTGCCGTTCCAGCCGGGGTGCAGGAAGCCGGAGCCGGAGACGGCGAGGTCGGTGAGCCGCCAGTCGTGCACCTTCGCGACGAGGGCGGGCCAGGCCTGGTCCTGCTGGATGCCCTTGCCGAACGCGATGGAGTCGCCGATCGCGACGGCGACGGGACGCTCCGCGACCTGGGGCGCTGCGGCCGAGCGCTGCCCGGCGACGGGTTCCTGCGGTGCGGCGGCCGTGCATCCGGTGAGGACGACGGCGGCAGCCGTGGCGGCGGCGAGAAGGGCCACTCGGAGGCCACGGGTAGACAAGCGCACGGAGCGAGAGTAAGGGGCGGAAGCTGCGTGAAAGCTGTGTGTTTCAGAAGGTTCGATCAGCGGGCGGCCGCTGACCGCATCCGGTGGCCGCGAATCAGTGCGACGAGGCGTTCGCGGACTTCGTCGTGACCCTGGCCGCCGCGATCTTGTCCGCGATCAGCCCGGCGAGCAACTGCTGCCCCTCCGTCGTGGGATGCACGTTGTCCTTCTGCACCAGATCGGCGCGGTTCTGGAACGGCTGGCCGACATCGACCCAGGTGCCGTCGACCGCGAGCACGGCGCTGCGGACGATGCTCGCGACCACCGGCGTCGCCGGGGTCGGGGTGCCGGCACCCCAGATCGGGCCGACCCCGATGATGACCGCGTCCGGGAGGGCGGTGCGCAGCCTCTGCAGCTGTGCCGTCGCCGTCTGCTTGAGCTCGATGGTCGAGCCGAGCGTGTCGTTGCGGGTGGCCGCGACGAGCACGACCTGCGGCCGCAGGGCGATCGCCTGGGTCACCTGTGCCTCGTAGGTGTGCGTGTTGAGCCCCGGCGCGATGAAGCCGGATGCGCTGTCGGCGAAGTCGTTGAGCGTCCAGCCGAACTGGTCGGCGACGAGGAACGGCCAGGCGTCGTCGGAGGGGACGCCGTTGCCGATCGCGATCGAGTCTCCGATGGCGGCGGCGCGCACGGGCGCGTCGGAGGACGCCTGCGACGTCGGGGCCGGCGTCGGCTCTCCCGTGACGGTGGCTCCGCCGGCGAAGGCGGTGCATCCTGCGGTCACGGTGAGGACGATGGCGGCGATGGCGGCGGCGGCGATTCGGGTTATCGGTCGGGCGAGCACAGCAGAAAGCATACGTTGCCGGTTCGCAGAGGATGCTGAGCGGGGCAGCGAGCAGGGGAGCGGCGGCAGGGTCAGCTCCTGTCGAGTCCGTCGCGCAGCTCGTGCGTGAGCGAGCTGACGACCGCCTGCAGGCTGCCGCCGTTCGCCTCTGCGACCCGCAGCTGCCGCTGGTAGCTCGCGCCCTTCGACAGGATCACGTCGACCGTCTCCAGCTCGGCCAGGCAGCCGAGGCGTTCCGCCGTGGGGGAGAGGTCGACGATCAGGTCGCGCAGCGCGTCGGACACCAGCCGCTCGCTGCCGTCCGGTGCGGTGATGATCTCCGCATCCAGGCCGTAGCGGGCAGCGCGCCACTTGTTCTCCCTGACGAACCAGGGCTGCAGCGTGACCGGCTCCTCTCCGTCGTCCAGCTGGCCGGACATCCGGTCGGTGAGGCAGTGGATGATCGCGGCGACGGCGCCGACCTCGTCCGCCGTCGACATCCCGTCGCAGGCGCGCATCTCGACCGTTCCCCACTTCGGAGACGGCCGGATGTCCCAGCGCACCTCGCTGTGGTCGGTCACGACGCCGGTCGTCACCAGATCTTGCACGTACTCCTCGTAGTTCGCCCAGCTGCCGAACTGCCAGGGCAGCCCCGCCGTCGGCAGCTGCTGGAACATCAGCGCCCTGTTGGAGGCGTATCCCGTGTTCGCCCCCGCCCAGAACGGGCTGGATGCGCTGAGCGCCTGCAGGTGCGGATAGTAGGTGAGCAGGCCGTTGACGATCGGCAGCGCCTTCTCCCTGTCGTCGATGCCGACGTGCACGTGGATGCCCCAGATCATCATCTGGCGCCCCCACCACTGCGTGCGGTCGAGCAGGCGGTCGTAGCGCTCGTTCGGTGTGACCTTCTGGTCGAACCACTGGGCGAACGGATGCGTTCCCGCGCACATCAGCTCGACGCCGAGCGGGTCGATGACCTCGCGGACGAGCCCGATCAGCCCCTGGAGGTCGTCGACCGCATCCGGGACGGTGCGGTGCACCCGGCTGACCAGCTCGACGGTGTTCATCAGCAGTTCGTGGGTGATCTGCGGGTGCTCTTCGCCGTCCGGCCCGGAGAGCTCCTTCAGCACCTCCTCGGCGATCTGCACGAGGTCTCCGGTCGACGAGTCGACCAGCGCCAGCTCCCACTCGATTCCGACGGTGGAACGCTCGGATTCCGAGAATTCGATCTGCATAGTGGGCGTCCTGATCATTCGATTGTTCAAAGGGCGGCGGTATCTGACAGAATAGCTAGTTGAGTTCCCTCGTACCCGACCCTCTAATCAGGTGCGGTGGAACACCATAGACCTCCTGCCGAGTGTGCCCCCCACGCTCACGGCAGACAGTTCGTCACGTCACTCATACACACAGGAGAATTTGTGTCTGTCAAGATCCGTCTGAAGCGCCTCGGCAAGATCCGCGCACCGTACTACCGCATCGTCGTCGCCGACTCGCGCACCAAGCGCGACGGCCGTGTCATCGAGGAGATCGGTCTGTACCACCCGACCGAGGACCCCTCGGTCATCGAGGTCAACTCCGAGCGCGCGCAGTACTGGCTGAGCGTCGGCGCCCAGCCGACCGAGCAGGTCCTCGCACTCCTCAAGCTCACCGGAGACTGGGGCCAGTTCAAGGGCGACAAGAACGCCACCAGCACCGTCAAGGTCAAGGAAGCCAAGGTCGAGTTCCAGGCCGACGAGAAGAAGAAGCCTGTCCTCAAGCCGAAGGCGGAGAAGCCCGCTGCTGTCGCAGCAGAGGCCGAGGCCGTCGTCGAGGCAGAGGTCGAGGCCGAGGAGGCCGCTGAGGCCGAGGTCGTCGCCGAGGCCGAGGAAATCACCGAGGCTGCCGCCGACGGCGAGAAGGCGTAACACCTTGCTCGCACCCGCACTCGCGCACCTCGTCAAGGGGATCGTGGATCACCCGGACGACGTGCACGTCGTTGCAAAGAGTTCGCCCCGTGGCGAGGTCCTCGAGGTTCGTGTGAACCCCGAGGACCTCGGCAGGGTCATCGGCCGGTCCGGCCGCACCGCCAAGGCGCTGCGGACGCTGGTCGGTGCACTGGCCGACGGCCGACGCGTTCGCGTCGACGTCGTCGACGACTGAGGTGGCCGACCACAAGCTGCCCCGCAAGGACGCCGCACCGCGGCCGGATGAGACCCAGCTGCGGGTCGGACGGCTCACCAAGGCGCACGGCCTGAAGGGCGCGATCAAGGTCGAGCTCTACACGGACGAGCCCGAGAAGCGCTTCGTCCCAGGAGCGGTCTTCACCCTGCAGGTGCCGACCGCATCCAAATGGCACGGCAAGTCGCTCGAGCTGACCGAACTGCGCTGGTACAACGGCCACGCCGTGGCGTTCTTCGCCGGCGTGGACGACCGCTCGGAGGCGGAGACCCTCATCAAGGCGATCCTCTGGGTCAGCCAGGATGTGAAAGAGCTCCCCGACGAGGAGGACGCCTGGTACGACCACCAGCTGGTCGGACTCGATGCCCTCCGTGACGGCCAGAAGGTCGGTGTCGTCGCCCGCGTCGACCACCTTCCTGCGCAAGACCTGCTCGCGATCAAGACCGCGAACGGCGAAGTGCTGGTGCCGTTCGTCAAGGCGATCGTGCCCGAGGTCGACGTGACGGCGGGAACGGTGACGCTCACCCCGCCCGCCGGACTGTTCGAAGAACTGCCGGACGACGACGACGCGGATGCCGACGAACCAGCCCCCGAGTGACGCACTCTGATAGAAGAGCCCCGACCAGGAGTCGGGGCTCTTCTGCGTCCTGCACCCGCCGTCAGCGCACGATCGCGAGGCCGCGGGCGCGCAGGGTGCGGGTGTCGGCATCCAGTGCCGCCATCAGGCGCTCGTGCGTGCCGACGATGTGCCGGTGGATGCTGTCGGCCGCTGCCTCCGCATCCCGGGCGGCGAGCAGGCCGAGGATGTCGCGGTGCTCCTGCCAGGCGGTGCGGCGCGCCTCCTCCGTGCGCACTTCGAGCCAGCGGGTGCGGGCGAGCCTGGTCATGGCCGCGTCGACGCTGTCGGCGAAGAAGTGGTTGCCGGACAGCTGCGCGAGCTCCACGTGGAAGTGGGTGCCGGCGATCATCGCGTCGTCGCTCGGCCGGTGCAGGTCGAAGGCGCCGAGGCGGGTGGTGAGGTCGGCGATGGCGTCGTCGGAGGCGCGGGCGCAGCTGTGCCGGATCGCAGCGGACTCGACGGCGTCGCGGAGTTCGCTGAGCCGGGCGATCTCGCCGAGATCGATGGGGGTGATCTGCCAGGCGCGGCCGTCGCGCTCGACGAGGCCGTCGGCCTCCAGGCGCATCAGGGCGGCGCGGAGCGGGGTGCGGGACGCGCCGATGTCGGTTTCGAGGCCGCGTTCGGTCAGGCGTGCGCCCGGCATCCGTTCGAGGTCGAGGATCTGCGCGCGCAGCCGGTCGTAGACGGTCGTTTGCTCAGCCACGCGGAGACTCCTTTTGGTATACCGGCTTGGTATACCACTAGGGTATACCTCGTGACCTCCACCGTACAACGCACCCCGCGACCGTGGCTCATGCTGTCGTTCGGCGTCATCGCCCAGGCCAGCTCCACCGTGTTCGTGTCGACGCCCGCCTTCCTCATCCCGCTGCTGCACACCGAGCGCGGGCTCAGCCTCGCCGAGGCCGGGCTGCTCGCATCCGCACCGACCCTCGGGCTGGTCATCACACTCATCGGCTGGGGAGCGCTCAGCGACAGGATCGGCGAGCGCTGGGTGATCGCCTCCGGGCTCGCGCTGACCGCCGCCGTCGCCTTCGCGGCGATGTTCGCGAGCGACTACCTCAGCCTCGGCGCGCTGTTCCTGCTGGGAGGGATGGCGTCGGCGAGCCCCAACGCCGCCAGCGGGCGCGTGGTGATCGGCTGGTTCCCGAAGGAGCGTCGCGGACTCGCGATGGGCATCCGGCAGATGTGCCAGCCGCTCGGCGTGGCCGTCGCGGCGCTGACCATCCCGCAGCTCGCCGCGGCGGGCGGGATCGGCGCCGCACTGGCGGTGCCCGCCGTGCTCTGCGCCGTGTCCGCCGTGCTGTGCGCCGTCGGCATCGTCGACCCGCCCCGGCCTCCGCGGACGACGGGAGGGGATGCGCATCCACTGGCCGTGTGGAAGCCGTACAAGGAGACCTCGCTGCTGTGGCGCATCCACGGGGTGTCGATGCTGCTGGTGGTCCCGCAGTTCACGGTGTCGACGTTCGGGCTGGTCTGGCTGGTGACCGAACTGCACTTCTCCGCCCTCGCCGCCGGGATCGTGATCGGCGTGAGCCAGTTCGCGGGGGCGATCGGGCGCATCGGCGTCGGGGTGCTGAGCGACAAGGTCGGCAGCCACCTGCTGCCGCTGCGCTGGGTGTCCGTCGCGGCCGCCGTGGTGATGCTGCTGATGGGAGCAGCGTCGGCGCTCGGCGCGGTGTGGGCCGCGGTGATCCTGATCGTCGCGGCCATCGTCACCGTGGCGGACAACGGGCTGGCGTACACCTCGGTGGCGGAGATCGCCGGGCCGTTCTGGTCGGGCAGGGCGCTCGGCACGCAGAACACGGGCCAGTTCCTGGCGGCGTCCGTGGTGGGACCGGCGGTCGGGGGCCTCATCACGCTGCTCGGCTACCCGCTCGCCTTCGCAGCGGTGGCGCTCTGCCCGGTCATCGCGACGCCGCTCGTGCCCAGGGACAGGGAGCTCGCCGTCGTCCCGCAATAAGCGGCGCGCGCTCGCATAAGCTGGATGGATGCGCATCGACATCGTCACGATCTTCCCCGAGTTCTTCGATGTGCTCGACATCTCGCTGCTCGGCAAGGCCAGGCAGACCGGCCTGATCGACCTCGGCGTGCACAACCTGCGCGACCACACCCACGACAGGCACCGCACGGTCGACGACACCCCGTACGGCGGCGGCGCCGGCATGGTGATGAAGCCGGAGCCGTGGGGCGAGGCGCTCGACGGCATCCTGGAGGCGAGCCCCGGCGACCCGCTGGTGATCTTCCCGTCCCCGGCCGGAGACGTCTTCACCCAGTCGATCGCGCGCGAGCTCGCCGAGGAGAAGCACCTGGTCTTCGGATGCGGCCGATACGAGGGCATCGACCAGCGCGTCTTCGACGACACGGCATCCAGGGCCAGGGTGCGGCTGATGAGCATCGGCGACTACGTCCTCAACGGGGGAGAGGTGGCGACGATGGCGATGATCGAGGCGATCGGCAGGCTCATCCCCGGCGTGGTCGGCAACCCGGAGAGCCTGGTGCAGGAGTCCCACGAGGACGGCCTGCTCGAATACCCCAGCTACACCAAGCCGGCATCGTGGCGCGGCCACGACGTGCCTCCTGTGCTGCTCTCCGGCAACCACGGCGCCATCGCGGCGTGGCGGCACGAGCAGCAGCTCGAGCGCACACGCGCCGTGCGGCCGGACCTGCTGCCGTAGACGGAACGACAGACGCCCGCCCGCACGGCTGACCGAGCGGGCGGGCGTGTCACGCCGTCTCCGTGCGCGAAGAGTTCGGGATCAGTGCCCCACTTCACCCCGCCACGCGCCGGTCTCTGCGCCCTGGCTCTCGATGAAGCGCTTGAAGTTCTCCAGGTCCTTCTTCACCGCGTGGCTTCCGGCTCCGATGGCTGCGCCGATCTTCTCGATCAGGTCGGACGGTGTCCATTCCAGCTGCACGGTGACCTTGGTCGTCGTGTCCGACAGGCGGTGGAAGGTCACGACGCCGGCGTGCTGGACATCGCCGGAGATGCTCTTCCAGGCGACGCGCTCATCCGGCAGCTGCTCGGTGATGACGGTGTCGAACTCGCGCTCCTGGCCGCCGATCTTCACGCGCCAGTGATTGGTGGTCTCATCGACCTGCTTCACTTCTTCGACCTCGTCGAGGAAGTGCGGGAAAGACTCGAACTGAGTCCACTGGTTGTATGCGGTGGTCACGTCGACGTCCACATCGACGGATTCGGTCACGTCAGCCATAGGGGCTCCCTTCCGTTGCCGGCCGGATTCTCCGACCCGCCAGAACGGTAGACCGCCGGTGGAAGGCGCTGAAGGCCTGGACATCTGCGCCAGACCGTGTAGCCGTCAGTCTCGGGCGGTGAGGACGAGCGGGCCGTCCTCGGTGATCGCGACCGTGTGCTCGGAGTGCGCGCCGCGCGAGCCGTCAGCGCTGCGGAGTGTCCAGCCGTCCCTGTCGGTGTAGATCTCGTCGGTCGACTCGAGGAACCACGGCTCGATCGCGATGACGAGGCCTGGGCGCAGCGGGTAGCCGCGGCCGGCGCGGCCGTCGTTGGCGATGTGCGGGTCCCCGTGCATCGTGCGGCCGACGCCGTGGCCGCCGAACTGCAGGTTGACCGTGTATCCCTCCGCGTGCGCGACGGCGCCGATCGCGGCGGAGATGTCTCCGACCCTGCCGCCCGGCTGCGCGGCCTGGATCCCGGCGGCGAGGGCGCGGCGGGTGGTGTCGATGAGGTGGAGGTCGGCATCCCGGGGCTGACCGACCACCAGGCTGATCGCCGAGTCTGCCACCCAGCCGTCGACGGATGCGGCGAAGTCGAGGGTCAGCAGGTCGCCGTCCTGCAGGCGGTAGTCGTGGGGGAGTCCGTGCAGCACGGCGTCGTTCACCGACGTGCAGATGACCTTGCCGAACGGGCTGGCGCCGAACGACGGGTGGTAGTCGATGTAGCAGGACTCCGCGCCGGCCTTCCGGATCAGGTCGTGCGCGATGCGGTCGAGCTCCAGCAGGTTAACGCCCACCTTCGCCGCGGCAGCGGTCTGCTGCAGCACGTCGGCCACGAAACGGCCGGCCGGCCGCATCTGCTCGATCTCGGCGGGGGTCCTCAACTCGATCACGGTGTCTCCTTCACGTCGACACCCAGTGTTCCATGATTGTTGCACGCGCGGTGCATCCGGGCGCGCTCGGCTTTCGGCGAACCCGCAGCCGCTGCACAGGCGAGCGCGGATACGCTGGTGCCGTGATCCTCCGCAAGGCGTTCTACTGGTGGTTGTTCCCCTCCGCCGTGATCCTGCCTGTCTGGCTCCTCATCGGCTGGGCGATCTTCGGCTCCGGCGGGTGGAGCTTCATCGGCCTGCTCATCCTGTGCCCGGTGCTGTTCATCGCGATGCTCGCGATCGGCGGCATCATCATGGCGCGCAAGACCGTGCGGGACACCAAGGCCGTCTCCTGGTGGGACGTCGGCCTGATCGGCGCGTGGCACGCCTCCATCGTCGCCTTCGGCTGCTTCATCCCCGGCGTGATGAGCTGGCTCGCCGTCCTCGGCATCCTGCTCGGTCTCGCCGCGTTCTGGGTGGCGCTCTGGCAGCTGGTCACCGAGGCCAGGATGCGCGTGCAGCAGACGTTCGAGGCCTACGAGCGTGCCGCGCAGCCGCAGCAGGTCCGGCGACCGGATGCGCTGTTCGAGGAGGGCTCGGAGGTCATCGTGATCGAAGAGCGGCGCGACGAGCACTGACCGCTTTGGCAAACGCATCCTGTTCATGGCAGAATTGATCTTTGTGCCGCGGCCAGGCTCTGCCACAGGGGAGCCAGCACTTCTCGCGCACACCCCATACCGTTGATTCCCGGTCGTCGCCTGCTCTGAGCAGGAGGTGGCCCCAAGTCCGTCCTCGACCTGTGGCGGGTACAGAGAGCGAACAGCAATGCACATCCTCGATTCCGTCGACGCCGCGTCCCTGAAGTCGGACATTCCCGACTTCCGCGCGGGCGACACCGTCAAGGTTCACGTCAACATCATCGAGGGCAGCCGCTCTCGTATCCAGGTCTTCCAGGGCGTCGTCATCGGCCGCTCCAACGAGGGCGTCCGCGAGACCTTCACGGTCCGCAAGGTCAGCTTCCAGGTCGGCGTCGAGCGTACCTTCCCGGTGCACTCCCCGGTCATCGACAAGATCGAGGTCGTCACCCGCGGAGACGTCCGTCGCGCCAAGCTCTACTACCTGCGCGAACTGCGCGGCAAGAAGGCGAAGATCAAGGAGAAGCGCGACAACTAGGCTTCTCGGCTCACGCCGGAAGACCTCGACGCGCGGCATCCGCCCACGCATCGCCTGAGCTCCCTGTCCCATACACTTGGGCAGGGAGCTCAGACGGTTAAATGACGGACGAAGCAGTGCCCACCCGGTCGGACCGCGTGGCTCAGGAACGGCGCGGCGCGCGCAGGCGCAGCAGGAGCAGGCGGCGGAGCGTCCGACTCTTCCTCCGCGACCTCGCGGTGATCGTGGTGGTCGCCATCCTGGTGTCCTTCCTGGTGAAGACCTTCGTGGTCCGCTCGTTCTACATCCCGTCGGCGTCGATGGAGAACACGCTGCAGATCAACGACAGGATCATCGTCAACGAGCTGGAGCCCGGGCTGTTCCCGATCAGCCGCGGCGATGTGGTCGTGTTCCGGGATCCGGGCGGCTGGCTCCCTCCGCAGCCGCCCAGCAGGGAGAGCCCTGTCTCGCAGGCCATCGACCAGGCGCTGACCTTCATCGGCCTCTCCGCCTCCGACAGCAACGATCACCTCGTGAAGCGCGTCATCGGGTTGCCGGGCGACCACGTCGCCTGCTGCAACGTCGATGGAAGAGTCACCGTGAACGGCAGCCCGCTGGACGAGCCGTACGTGCTGCTGCAGCCCGGGCAGAAGAACGCCGCGACACTCGCGTTCGATGTCACGGTTCCGAAGGGCGAACTGTGGGTGATGGGGGATAATCGGTACAACTCCCAGGACTCGTCGCGCAACCAGAGCCTGCCGGGTCACGGCTTCGTCCCGATCGACCATGTTGTCGGGCGGGCGTTCGTGATCAGCTGGCCGACCAGCCGGTGGACCTGGCTCGACAACTACCCCGAGGTGTTCCGCGGGGCGGAGGAGGACAAGCGATGATGGCGCCGGTGAGCCCCACCCTCCGGTTCGAGAAGTCCCTCTACCGCACGGGTGTGACCTCGATCGTCGGTGTCGACGAGGTCGGCCGCGGCGCCCTGGCCGGACCGGTCGCGGTCGGGATGGTCGTCATCGACACCGCCGTGAAGCGCATCCCGGTCGGCCTGCGCGACTCGAAACTCCTGCCGGAGGCCGCTCGCGAGGCGCTGGAGCCGCACTGCCGCAAATGGGTGCTGCACCATGCGGTCGGCATGGCGTCCGCGGCGGAGGTCGACTCGCTCGGGATCATGCGCTGCCTCGGACTCGCGGGCGCTCGGGCGATGGAACTGCTCGAGCAGGGCGGGGCGCAGATCCGGGAGAGCACCCTCATCCTGGACGGAAACTACGACTACTTGAACCCGGTGCTGATGCGGCCGGCCCGCGTGGTGACGCGGATCAAGGCGGACAGGGACTGCGCGTCGGTCGCCGCCGCCAGCGTGATCGCGAAGGTGCACCGCGACCGGCTGATGATCGAGCACAGCGCCGACTATCCGGGCTACGGCTGGGCATCGAACAAGGGCTACTCCAGCCGCGAACACTTCGACGCCATCGCCGAGCTCGGACCGAGCGCGCTGCACCGGCTGACCTGGCTGCGGGATGCGGCAACGCTCCCCATTCCGACATGACCCCTCCGTCCGGCATAGACTTGACGAACAATGGATGAAGACGAGTTCGACGACTACGACCGCGAGGTCGAGTTGGCTTTGTACCGCGAATACCGGGACGTCGTCTCGCAGTTCAAGTACGTGATCGAGACCGAGCGCCGGTTCTACCTCGCGAACGAGGTGGAGTTCGTGCGCCGAGACACCGAGCACGACTTCTACTTCGAGCTGACGATGAACGACGTGTGGGTGTGGGATGTGTACCGTTCCGACCGCTTCGTGAAATCGGTGCGCGTGCTCACGTTCAAAGACGTGAACATCGAGGAGCTGTCGAGCAAGGAGTTCGAGCTCCCGAAGGAACTCGCGCTCGACGAGTAGCTCGGCGTTCTTCTCCACAGCCTGACCGTCTTCGGCAACTCTCCACAGATTCCTTCCCGGCTCCCTGCCACCGTCCCCTCCCCATGAGGCTGGACGTGGGAGGCAGCAATGGCAGCGAAAGACGAGTTGGGCCGCCGCGGAGAGAACGTGGCGGCGGAGTGGTTCGAGCGGCGAGGGTTCGTCGTGCTCGACCGGAATTGGCGATGCGCGTCGGGTGAACTCGACCTGATCGTCCGCGGCGACGGCGTGACCGCGTTCGCCGAGGTCAAGACCAGGACGTCGGTGGCGTACGGCCATCCGTTCGAGGCGATCACCCCGGCGAAGGCCGCGCGTCTCCGACGCCTCGCGGCCGAATGGTGCCGCCAGCACGGCCCGGTGCCCGGCCGCATCCGGATCGACGCCATCGCGGTGATCGACGCCTGGAGCGCACGCCCGTCGGTCGAGCACCTCGAGGGCGTGGCCTGATGCCGCTCGCCCGCACATACGCCATCGCCCTGAACGGGGTCGACGGCAACGTGGTCGAGGTGGAGGCGGACATCGCCGCCGGCCTGCCCGCGTTCTCGCTGATCGGCCTCCCCGACGCCGCTCTCGGCGAATCCCGCAAGCGGGTGACCTCCGCCGCGATGAACGCCGGCTGCCCGCTGACCCCGCGCAAGCTGACGGTCAACCTGTCCCCGGCCTCCCTCCGCAAGCAGGGCTCGGCGTTCGACCTCGCCATCGCGGTCGCCGCCCTCGCAGCGGCCGGAGACCTCAGCGCGGAGTCCGCGGCAGCCGCCGTCCACCTCGGCGAACTCGGACTCGACGGCCGCGTCCGTCCCGTCCCGGGCATCCTGCCCGCGGTCATCGCGGCCAGGGCCGCCGGTTTCGCGCGCGTCCTCGTCCCCGCCGCCAACGCGGAGGAGGCGGCCCTGGTCGACGGGGTGGAGGTGGTCGCCGTCACCAGCCTGCGCCACGCGGCGATCCACCACGGAAGCGACCTCGAGCCCGTGGACGTCGTGCCGGTGGGTGCTGCGGTTGTCGGTGCGCCTGCCACCGACCCGGCGACAGTCCGCGCGCATCCCGAGCCCGACATCGCCGACGTGGCCGGAAACGATGAAGCCATCGAGGCGCTCGTCGTCGCAGCCGCCGGCGGCCACCACCTCGCGATGATCGGCCCACCGGGCGCCGGCAAGACGATGCTCGCCACGCGCCTCCCCGGCCTTCTCCCCGACCTCACCGACGAGCAGGCCATCGAGGTCACCTGCATCCGTTCTCTCACCGACGCGGGCATCGCAGGCCGTGGCAGCACCGGCGACCCGTCATCGTCGCCCCGCGGTCTGATCCGCCGCCCACCGTTCGAGTCCCCGCATCACACGGCCTCCGCCGCGGCGATCGTCGGAGGTGGAACCACCCGGATCGTGCCGGGCGCGATCGTCCGCGCCACCCACGGCGTCCTTTTCCTCGACGAGGCCGCCGAGTTCCCGCCGTCCGTCCTCGACTCCCTCCGCCAACCACTGGAATCCGGAACGATCACCATCCACCGCGCCACCGGCACGGCAACCTTCCCCGCCCGCTTCCAACTGGTCCTCGCCTCCAACCCGTGCCCCTGCGGCCGCTACGGCTCACCCGACGAGGAATGCACCTGCACCCCCATCGCCCGCCGCCGCTACCTGGCCCGCCTCTCCGGCCCCCTCCTCGACCGCGTCGACATCCGCCTCGCCGTCCGCCGCATCGGTCTCGCTGCCCTCCGGATCCGATCGGACCCGGAGGCCTCGCCTGCGCCCACGACCGGAACGGCGAGTGCCCTCCTCCGGGAACGCGTGGTGATCGCCCGGGCTACGGCGGCGGCCCGCCTCGCCGGCACCGACTGGACCAGGAACGCCGACGTCTCCGGCGCCTGGCTCCGAACCGGCGCACTCCGTCTCCCACGCGCGACGGTCGGAGCCCTCGACCGGGCCCTCGACCGAGGGGCCATCACGATGCGCGGCTACGACAGAACCCTCCGTCTCGCCTGGACCATGGCCGACCTCGACGGCGCATCCACCCCCACCGGCCACCACATCGGAGCCGCCCTCTTCCTCCGCAGGGGAGCAGCATGACGCCCCGCCTCGCCATCGGAACCCACGCAACACCCCAAGGAACCACCGTGAACGAACCATCTCTGACTCCCGCCGGAACACCTGCCGCGGAAACGTCTCCAACACCACCGCGTATCCGGGTGGCTGAACTCACCTGCGTCCCGTGTCCGCTGCGGGCTTTCGCCTTGGGCACGATGCGCCCAACCGGACGTTCGGAGCCGCGACGATGACCCCCACGGACTTCCTCGGCATCCCGCACGCGGACCTCGCCGACCTCCTCCGCCCCGTCACCCCGAGGGCGTCTGTGCTCACCGACACCACGCCAGCCGGCAGCGTGCGCCCACCGGACTCTGGCGACCGAGCCCAGGCGGACTCCCGCTCGCGCGAACCCCGACTCACCGAGGACGGGGTCCACGCGCTGGAGACGCGTTTCGCCTGGGCAGCCATCTCCACCCTGATCGAACCAGGGGACACCGACGCTCGACTGCTCGCCGACACCCTCGGCCCCCGGGAGGCACTGCGCAGCATCGTCGTCGGAGATCCGGCAGACACCGTGCTCGGCCGCCTGCGCGAGGTGGACGAACTCGCGGCCGACACGCTGAGCCGCCGCCTGACCGCCGCCCTCGAACGCTGGAAGCCGAGAATCGCACTCGCCACCGCCACGCGGGCTCTCACGTCGGCGGCGCATCTCCACGCCACCCTTCTCACTCCCGCAGACGATCACTGGCCGTCAGCCCTGGATGCGCTGGGTCACGGCGCCCCGCTCACCCTCTGGGTGCGCGGAGACCTTGCGGGCCTCCGCCAACTCGGCCGCTCGATCGCGCTCGTCGGAGCCCGCGCATCCACCGGCTACGGTGAGCACGTCGCGATGGAGAGCGCGGCCGCGCTCAGCGACAAGGGCCTCGCCATCGTGTCCGGTGGCGCGTACGGGATCGACGGCGCAGCGCACCGAGCAACGCTCGCGAGCAATCAGACGACCGTCGCCTTCCTCGCCGGCGGTGTCGATCGCCTGTATCCGGCCGGGAACACCCGGCTCCTGCAGCGCATCGCCCAGCGGGGGTTGCTCATCGGTGAACTTCCGTGTGGTTCGCCGCCTACCCGCTGGCGTTTCCTCCAGCGCAACAGACTGATCGCCGCCGTCGCGACAGCCACCATCGTCATCGAGGCAGGCAGCCGTTCTGGATCCCTCAACACGGCGGGCCACGCGGCAATGATGGGCCGTCCGCTCGGTGCGGTCCCCGGCCCGATCACGTCCCCCGCCTCGTCGGGCTGTCACCGCCTCATCCGCGAGTACGACGCCGTCTGCGTCACCACGCCGGACGAGATGGCCGAGCTCGCCGGCGACCCGTTCCCACCGGATTCGGCCGGAGTGGGGGCGCCGGTGGGATGCAACAGGCCGATGACGCATGACCGGGCCCCGTCGAATGAGCGGGAAGGCCCGACGATCGAACTCCTGGGACCAGACCCACACCCATCCCCACACCCAGACGTGGCCGCAGACCGGCCTCCGGCCTTCGCCGAATCCCCACAGGTAGACGGGCACGACGTGCGACTCAGAGACGCGCTCAGCGCACGGACCCCACGCAGCATCCCCGACATCGCGGCCAGGGCAGGTCTTTCGCCATCCGAGGTCATGGCCACGCTCGGCCGGCTCGAGCTCGCCGGTCAGGTCACGGAAGACGAGGGAGGGTGGCGCACGACGCGCTGAGCCGTGCAGGGCGTTGGGTGCGTGGCGTTGGGGACCTGGCGTCGGGGACCTGGCGTCGGCGACACCACCAAACCGAGCGGCAGCGGGGAGTCGCCGCGCGCGCCGGCCGGTCGTGGGAGAGGCTGGGAAGGTGCAACTCGCCCGGGCTATCGACGACTTCACCGTGCACCTCACGGTGGAGCGGGGCTATTCGCCGCAGACGGTGCGGGCGTACCGGTCGGACCTGACCGGGCTGGCGTCGTTCGCTGCTGCGCGGGGGATCGAGGAGACGTCGGGGCTGAGTCTTGAGGTGCTGCGTGACTGGCTGTGGGACTCGTCCCAGCACGGTCTGTCCAAGGCGACACTGGCTCGGCGGTCGGCCTCCGCAAAAGGGTTCAGCGCGTGGGTGGCCCGGCAAACCGGGGACGACAACGATCCGGCGGTCCGGCTGCGGGCGCCGAAGGCGGACAAGATGCTGCCGCGCGTGGTCAATCGCACGCAGATCGACGCGCTCCTCGCGCGACTCGCGGCGCTCGCCGAAGACGGGGATCCCGGTCGGGTGCGCGACCTGGCCGTGATCGAGCTGCTGTATGCGACCGGTATTCGGGTGTCCGAGCTGACCGGGCTGGATGTCGACGACGTCGACCTGGACCGGCTGACCGTTCGCGTGCTGGGGAAGGGAGCGAAGGAGCGGGTGGTCCCGTTCGGCGTTCCCGCTCAGACGGCTGTCGTCGACTACCTTCGACGCGCGCGGCCGGTGCTCGTGACAGAGCGGTCCGGGCCGGCGCTGCTGCTCGGGCCCCGCGGGGCGCGGCTCGGATCACGCGCGGTCTATGGGCTGGTCGCCGGACTGCTCGCGGACATTCCGGGCGGGGGACCCTCTGGCCCTCACGCGCTCCGGCACACGGCCGCGACGCACCTGCTCGACGGCGGTGCCGACCTGCGCGCTGTGCAAGAGCTGCTCGGACACGCCAGCCTGGGCACGACGCAGATCTACACCCATGTCTCCACGGAACGGCTCAAAGAGAGCTACCGCACCGCCCACCCTCGCGCCTGACTCACGCTCCGCGGCGGCGGTCGCCGGTGGATGCAGGGGGAGCAGCACCGCTCTCGGCACACGGTCGAAGAACAGCAGGGGAGAGACGTACTCGCCGTCCACGCGCACGCCGACGTGGAGGCAGGTCGCTGCGCAGTGGCCGCCGTCTGCGACGTGGCCGAGGAGCTGGCCGGGTGCGAGGTCCGTCCCCAGCGTCAGCTCCGACGCGAGGGGCTCGTAACTGGAGAGGATGCCGTCGCCGTGGTCGAGCGTGAGGACGGGACGGTCGACGACCGTGCCGACGAACTTCACCGTGGCTCGGGCGGGGGCCGTGACCGGTACCGCCGCCCCGGTGCTGGATACGACGGCGAGGTCGATGCCCCTGTGCCCTGCCGCGTACGGCGTCGGGGGAGCCGCATACGCGTTCGACAGCACGACAGGCTGCACCGGCCACGCCCACGCGCCTGGCTGGGTGGTGGCGGCGGTCGCGGTGGCGGAGGTGGTGCCGGCCACCGCATCCACTGGCTTGGTTGAAGCAAGCACTCCGATCAACGCGAGCACCAGCGCCAACACCACCGCCCGCATCACCGCACCTGCCAGACCCGCATCTCCTCCACGCTCGCTCACCACTTCCATACCTCAACCCTGTCCGCCGCACTCTCTCGCTCCCGCCCCGGCAGGAACCCCGTGGACAACACCCCAGCGCCGCCTCCTGTGGAGAACTGCGTCCAACACACCCGGCCCGACGGCCGCCCTTGCCCCCACCCGCCTTCGGAGTATCGTGTGGGTCGCCGGTTCGCCGCAGCCAGCGGCAGCCCGCAGCCAGCGGCAGCTGCAGCCCGCTGCAGCCCGCTGCAACTGCGGCCAGCCGCGCGCCGTACAGCCACAACCGAAAAAAGGTCTTACATGTCTGAGCAGCAGAAGGCGTCGTCGTCGGCGTCAGCCACAGCGTCGTCGGATGCGAATGTGCCCAAGCCGACCGGAGCCATGCGGAGGAAGGTCATCGGGCTGGCGATCGCTGCAGCCGTCGGTGGCTTCCTGTTCGGTTTCGACTCGTCCGTCGTCAACGGGGCCGTCGACTCGATTCAGAAGCATTTTGCCCTGAACGCGTTCGTCACCGGGTTCATCGTCGCCATCGCCCTGCTCGGCTGTGCCGCCGGTGCGTATATCGCCGGGCGCCTCGCCGACCGCTGGGGCCGGCTGAAGGTCATGCTTCTGGGCGCCGTGATGTTCCTGGTCAGCTCGATCGGGTCCGCGCTGGCGTTCTCCGCCTGGGATCTGGGCATCTGGCGCGTGATCGGCGGTCTCGGCATCGGGATCGCGTCCGTCGTCGCCCCCGCATACATCGCCGAGATCGCTCCGAAGCAGTCGCGCGGCAGCCTCGCGTCGCTGCAGCAGCTCGCCATCACCATCGGTATCTTCGTCGCCCTCCTCTCGGACGCTCTGCTCGCCGGGGTCGCGGGGTCCGCATCCAACCAGCTGTGGCTCGGGATGGAGGCCTGGCGGTGGATGTTCCTGGTGGGCGTGATCCCGTCGGTCGTCTACGGCATCCTCGCGCTCACGCTGCCGGAGTCTCCGCGCTTCCTGCTGGCGAACGGGCGGCACGACGAGGCCAAGGCGATCTTCTCCACGCTCGTTCCGGAGAGCGACGTCGACCGGCAGATCGCCGACATCGAGCGGGCCATCGCCGAGGACAAGGAAGGCAAGAAGGCCACGCTGCGCGGCAACAGGTTCGGGCTCAAGCCGATCGTCTGGATCGGCATCATCCTGTCCGTGTTCCAGCAGTTCGTCGGCATCAACGTGATCTTCTACTACTCGACCACCCTGTGGCGGGCCGTCGGGTTCACGGAGAGCAATTCACTGCTCATCACCGTGATCACCTCGGTCACGAACGTGGCCGTCACCATCGTGGCCATCCTGCTGGTCGACAGGGTCGGGCGGCGTCCGATCCTGCTCACCGGGTCGATCGGCATGACCGTGTCGCTCGGCGTGATGGCGCTGGCGTTCGCGTTCTCCGAGAAGGTCGACGGGGCCGTCACCCTTCCCGGAGCGTGGGGACCGATCGCGCTGGTCGCCGCGAACCTGTTCGTGGTCTGCTTCGGGGCGTCGTGGGGTCCGCTGGTGTGGGTGCTGCTCGGCGAGATCTTCCCGACCAAGATCCGCGGCAAGGCGCTCGGCGTCGCCGCAGCGGCGCAGTGGATCGCGAACTTCGTGGTCACGATCAGCTTCCCGCCGATGTCCGACTTCTCCCTGCCGTTCACGTACGGGATGTACGCGATCTTTGCGCTGCTGTCGTTCTTCTTCGTGTTCTTCAAGATCCCGGAGACGAACGGGATGGCGCTCGAACACGCGGAGACGCTGTTCACGAACGCGGGCAAGAGCCGCGGTCCGCAGGTGCGGTCGACCGGCGACACCGTCTGACGCCGGCGCGCCCGACGGCCCGCCGTTCCTGATAAGCTGTCTGCAGCACTCCGCCCGTCGGAGTGACTACGCGTGCCCACACGACCTTCACGGGTCGAGGCCTTCACCGGCTGGCGCGACATCCACCGGTCTTCTCTCTCCAGCGGTCATCCGCGCGGTGAGCGAAGCGGATGCGCGCGCAGGGCACCAGGAGCGGCGGCCACTCGGTCGCCACTGACAAACCGCAACGCGCATCCGCCTGCCGGCGCAGAACGCCCTGGCTCCGGATGCCCAGAAAAGGAGAACGGCATCATGGCCGTTGTAACCATGCGCCAGCTGCTCGACAGCGGCGTCCACTTCGGACACCAGACCCGTCGCTGGAACCCGAAGATGAAGCGCTTCATCCTCACCGAGCGCTCCGGCAGCTACATCATCGACCTGCAGCAGTCGCTCGCATACATCGACAAGACGTACGAGTTCGTCCGCGAGACGGTCGCCCACGGTGGCACCATCCTCTTCGTCGGCACGAAGAAGCAGGCTCAGAACGCCATCGCCGAGCAGGCGACCCGCGTCGGCCAGCCCTACGTCAACCAGCGCTGGCTGGGTGGTCTGCTGACCAACTTCCAGACGGTGTCGAAGCGTCTCGCCCGCATGAAGGAGCTCGAGGAGCTCGACTTCGAAGGCACCACGAGTGGCTTCACCAAGAAGGAACTCCTCATCAAGAAGCGCGAGCTCGACAAGCTGCACAAGTCGCTCGGCGGCATCCGCAACCTGTCCAAGACCCCGAGCGCTCTCTGGGTGGTCGACACCAAGAAGGAGCACCTCGCGATCGACGAGGCCAAGAAGCTGGGCATCCCGGTCATCGGCATCCTCGACACCAACTGCGACCCGGACGAGGTCCAGTACCCGATCCCGGGCAACGACGACGCCATCCGCTCCGTCAGCCTCCTCACCCGCATCGTCGCCGACGCAGCGGCAGAGGGCCTCATCCAGCGTCACCAGAAGCCGGAAGAGGGCACCGAGCCCGCCGAGCCGCTGGCCGAGTGGGAGCAGGAGCTCCTGAAGGCGTCCGGCGAAGAGGTCCAGGCCAGCGCCGAGACCGAGAAGGCGGCAGACGCCGACCTCGCTGAGGCCAAGGCGGACTCCGCTGAGGTCGTCGCCGAGGGCGAAGCGGTCGCAGAGGCCGTCGCCGAGACCGAGGCTGCCGACGAGGCCGCCGCCGTCGCGACCGACGACGCCACCGAGGCGGTCGTCGAGGCCGAGACCGAAGCCAAGTAGTCCGCTTCCTCACCACACAGTTTCAGAAGACAAGGGTTCTCAACGAACATGGCAAACATCAGCATCGCTGACATCAAGGCCCTGCGCGAGCAGCTCGGCACGGGCATGGTCGACACCAAGAAGGCGCTCGAGGAGGCCGATGGAGACATCGAGAAGGCCACCGAGATCCTGCGCCTGAAGGGTGCGAAGGGCAACGCGAAGCGTGCAGACCGCTCCACGAGCGAAGGCCTCGTCGCGGCCAAGGAGAACGGCGAGACCGCCACGATGATCGAGCTCGCCTGCGAGACCGACTTCGTCGCGAAGGGCGAGAAGTTCGGCGCCCTCGCCGAGAAGGTCCTCGACGCGGTCACCGCCGCGGGCGCCACCACGGTCGAGGAGGCCCTCGCGGCCCCCGCCGGCAGCCAGACCGTCGCCGAGCTCATCGGCGACGAGGCAGCCATCCTCGGCGAGAAGGTGGAGCTGCGCCGCGTGGCCGTCGTCACCGGCGAGCACTTCGCGATCTACCTGCACAAGACCTCCAAAGACCTGCCCCCGCAGGTCGGTGTCGTGCTCGGCTACGCCGGCGACGACGCGGAGACCGCGCGCAGCATCGCCCAGCACATCTCGTTCGCCAACCCGGAGTTCCTCACCCGTGAGGACGTCCCGGCGGAGGCCGTCGAGAACGAGCGTCGCATCGTCGAGGAGATCTCGCGCAACGAGGGCAAGCCGGAGGCAGCACTGCCGAAGATCATCGAGGGTCGCCTCGGTGCCTACTTCAAGCAGGTCGCGCTCCTCGAGCAGGACTATGCAAAGGACAACAAGCTGAGCATCAGCCAGGTGGTCAAGGACGCGGGCATTACCGTGTCCGGCTTCGCCCGGTTCAAGGTCGGCGCCTAGCAGCACCATGAAGGAGTCCGGATCGTCTCGTACGATCCGGACTCCTTTTCTGTGCGCATGCCGACCGCGTTCGGTACAGGGCTCGCACACCCACTAGCTTTAACGAGATCGCTCACGGAAGGACTCATTACGCATGTCGGAATCCAACAAGAGGCGCAGGGTCCTTCTCAAACTCTCCGGTGAGGCGTTCGGTGGCGGCCAGCTCGGCGTCAACCCGGACATCGTCAGCGCCATCGCCCGCGAGATCGCGCAGGCGGCGCAGGACGTCGAGATCGCCATCGTCGTCGGCGGAGGCAACTTCTTCCGCGGAGCAGAGCTGTCGCAGCGCGGCATGGACCGCGGCCGCGCCGACTACATGGGGATGCTCGGCACCGTCATGAACTCGCTCGCCCTGCAGGACTTCCTCGAGCAGGCAGGCGCGGAGACCCGCGTGCAGTCCGCCATCGCGATGACCCAGGTGGCCGAGCCGTACATCCCGCGTCGTGCGGAGCGTCACCTGGAGAAGGACCGCGTGGTCATCTTCGGTGCCGGCGCAGGCCTGCCGTACTTCTCGACGGACACCGTCGCCGCCCAGCGCGCCCTCGAGATCGAGGCCGACGTGGTGCTCGTCGCCAAGAACGGCGTCGACGGCATGTACGACGACGACCCCCGCACCAACCCGGATGCGCGCAAGATCGACCAGATCAGCCACCAGGACGCGCTGCAGCAGGGTCTCAAGGCCGTCGACTCGACCGCGCTCAGCCTCTGCATGGACAACGGGATGCCGATGCGCATCTTCGGCATCGAGCCGGCAGGCAACGTGACCGCTGCGCTGCTCGGCGCCGAGATCGGCACCCTGCTCGGCTGAGGCTGCCGCCGCAACCGCCGCCCGCAGCATCCGCCCGCATCCTGGGCTCTAGACTAGAAACCGTTCCACCGACTGAAGGAGAGACCGTGATCGCGGATGTGATTTCCGACGCCACCCAGCGCATGAGCAAGACCGTGGAGGCGGCGAAGGACGATTTCAGCACGGTCAGCGCCGGTCGCGCGAACCCCGCGCTCTTCCAGAAGGTGCTCGTCGACTACTACGGTTCCCCGACGCCGCTCGCGCAGCTCGCCGGTCTGCAGAACCCGGAGGCCCGCGTCCTGCTCGTCACGCCGTACGACAAGTCGGCGCTCAAGGAGATCGAGAAGGCCATCGTCGCGATGCCGAACATGTCGGCGAACGTCGGCAACGACGGCGACATCGTGCGCGTCACCCTGCCGGAGCTGACCGAGGAGCGCCGCAAGGAGTTCGTCAAGATCGTCCGCACCAAGGGCGAGGACGCGAAGGTCGCGATCCGCAACATCCGCCGCAAGGCGAAGGACGACCTGGACGCCCTCAAGAGCGAGGTCGGCGACGACGACGTGGCGCGCGGTGAGAAGGAGCTCGAGAACATCACCCGCTCGCACGTCGACGCCGTTGACGACGCACTGAAGCGCAAGGAAGCCGAGCTCCTCGAGGTCTAGGCGCTGATGACCAACGACACACCGGGCGATCCTGAGAAACCCGTCATCCCCAAGCGGGGCCGGTCGGTGTCGAAGGCCGAGTTCCGAGCCCAGGTGCAGGCCACCAGGGCGGATTTCGAGCGTCAGGTGCTCGCTCGCAAGGCGCAACTGGATGCGACGAACGAGCGCATCGCGGAGCGCACAGGCCGCAACCTGATCCTCGCGATCCTGATCGGCGTCGGCGTCGGCGCCCTCCTGCTGTTCAGCCTGATCTTCATCAAGGAGATCTTCCTGGTCTTCGGGATGGCGATGGTCGGCTTCGCCGGTTTCGAGCTGACCCAGGCGTTCCGCGGGGCCGGCCACCGCGTTCCCCGCACGCCGACGCTGATCGCCGCGCTGGCGATCGTTCCCGCGTCGTTCTTCTTCCACGCGGGCGGGCAGCTCGTTTCGCTGTCCGCCGGCATCCTGTTCGTGGTCGTCTGGCGTTTGATCGAAGAGGCCGCCCGGCCGGATGCGCGGCGCGGGGGAGCGGCGCTGGTCCGCGACCTGACGTGGAGCGTGCTCGTGCAGCTCTACGTCGTCCTGCTCGGCAGTTTCGCGATCCTGCTGCTCGCGGAAGACGGCGGGGAGTGGTGGGTGCTGGCGTTCATCATCCTGGTGGTCGCCGTCGATACCGGTGCCTATGTGAGCGGGCTATCGTTCGGCAAGCACCCGATGGCGCCCACGATCAGCCCGAAGAAGACCTGGGAAGGCTTCGCGGGCGCCGCCGTGACGAGCGTGATCGCGGGCGTGCTGCTCTCGGTGTTCATGCTGCACATGACGTGGTGGTTCGGCGTCGTCTTCGGCATCGCGCTGCTGCTCACGGCCACGCTGGGCGACCTCGCCGAGTCGCTGATCAAGCGCGATCTGGGCATCAAGGACATGAGTTCCTGGTTGCCCGGCCACGGCGGGTTCCTCGACAGGCTCGACTCGATCCTGCCGTCCGCGGCGGTCACGTACGCGCTGTTCCTGATCTTCGGATGACACAATAGGGGAGTGAGCACCTTCCCCCGCACTCGCAAATCGGTCATCGGGTACGACACCGAGCAGGTCGACGAGTTCCTGCAGACAGCGCGCCGCGCATACGACGGAGGCGCGGCAGACGGCGGCACGGCGGACGACGCGCCGCTCCTGACCGCCGCAGACATCAGGCACACCGCCTTCGCGATGAAGAAGGGCGGATACTCGACATCGCACGTCGACGCCGCACTCGAACGCCTCGAGGACGCCTTCGCGGCGCGCGAGCGGGAGTCCGCGAGGACCGCGATGGGAGACGCCGCCTGGTTCGAGCAGGCGCGCACCACGGCGCAGGTGATCCTCAACCGGCTGGAGCGCCCGGCGGGGGAGCGGTTCGAGCGCGTGAGCTTCCTGACCTACGGATACAACAAGGGCGACGTCGACCGTTTCGCCACCCGGCTGTCGCGGTATTTCCAGGACGGACGACCGATGAGCGTCGAAGAAGTGCGCACCGTCACGTTCCGTCCGCAGCGCGGCGGATACCGCGAAATCCAGGTCGATCTGCTGCTCGACGGCGTGACGGATGTGATGCTGGCTGTTCGCTGAGTATGGGTGGGCTGTGTTGGCAGTTCGTCAATTGTTCGTTATGGTTCTGTGATCGTGGGTAGACGAGAAGCAGAGATCATTCCGCTGTCTCCGGCCAACCCGGTCGGCGTAGCGTTCAAGCGACCCCGGCGTCCGCACATCCGGTCGCGTGCGGCCCTCTACGGTTTCGCCTTCACGGCGGCCGTCGGCTTCGCGCTCGTGAATGTGGTCGACCCGTATTCGGGATCGGCGGCGACCCCGGCGTACGCGGACACCGTGCAGGCGACCAGCCGGTTCGGCGACGCCCCCGTGCAGTCGCTCACCGCCCCCGGTTCGTACACCGCGACGGTCACGCGCGAGGCCATGACGGTCAAGCCGAAGCCGAAGCCCGTCGTGGTAGCGCCTCCGAAGCCCGCCGCGACCTCCAGCGACTCCGGCTCCGACTCCGGATCCGGTGGTGGAGCACCCGCCGCCGGCACGCCGGACCCCGGTTCCGCCCAGGCCATCGCGTACCAGATGCTGCAGGCGCGCGGCTGGGGAGACGACCAGTACAACTGCCTGGTGTCGCTCTGGAACCGCGAATCGGGCTGGAACGTCTACGCCTACAACGCGGGAAGCGGCGCATACGGCATCCCGCAGGCGCTGCCCGGCAGCAAGATGGCGTCGGCCGGTCCGGACTGGCAGAACAGCGCGGCCACGCAGATCACCTGGGGGCTCGGCTACATCTCCGGGCGCTATTCGACGCCCTGCGGCGCGTGGAGCCACTCGGAGAGCTCCGGCTGGTACTGATCCCCTCGGGAGCATCCTGAGCGGTCAGCGGCGCTCTGAGCGCCGGATGGCGGCTGCAACGGTCACACCGGCCGCGAAACGGTAGCGTTGATGCATGGAGTTCGCGCTGATCGGTGTCATCGGGGTGATCGTCCTCGTCACCGTCTCGAAGTTCTCGAAGCAGCTCGGCGTCGCGGCTCCGCTGGTGCTCGTGCTCGTCGGGGTGGCCAGCTCGTACATCCCCGGCCTGCCGACTCCGATCGAGGTGCCGCCCTGGGTGATCCTCTCCGCGGTCCTCCCACCGCTGCTGTACGCGGCGGCGATCCAGGTGCCGCTGATGGACTTCCGACGCAACCTGGGCACCATCTCGGCGCTGTCCGTGGGCCTGGTGATCGTGACGGCCGTGATCGTCGGCGTCGTGCTGCACGCGCTGCTTCCCGGACTGTCGCTTGCCGAGGGCATCGCGCTCGGCGCTGTCGTCAGCCCGACGGATGCGGTGGCCGCCACCGCCGTCGCCAAACGTCTCGGCCTTCCCGCCCGGCTGGTCACGGTGCTCGAAGGCGAGAGCCTGGTCAACGACGCGTCGTCCCTGGTGCTGCTGAAGTCGGCGCTGGCGGCGACGGCGGCCGTGGTCAGCATCGGATCCGTCGCCTGGAACTTCGCGTTCTCCGTGGTGGTCGCCATCGTGATCGGGCTCGTCGTCGGCATCGTCACCGTCTACTTCCGTTCCCGGCTGAACGACTCCGTGCTGGAGACCGCGATGTCGTTCGCCGTGCCGTTCATCGCGTACATCCCGACGGAGGAGCTCGGCGCATCCGGGATCCTCGCGGTGGTCGTCGCCGGGCTCTACACCGGCCACAACGCTGCGAGGAAGTTCAGCGCGCAGGCCCGCATCGCCGAGCGGCTGAACTGGCGCACCGTGCAGTTCGTGCTGGAGAACGGCGTCTTCCTGCTGATGGGCGTGCAGCTGAACACGATCATCGGCAGCGTCCAGAGCGACAAGGAGTCCATCACCGTCGCCACGGCTGTGGGCATCGGGCTGCTGCTCTGCGTGCTCCTGCTCCTCATCCGGGCCGCGTTCATGACGCCGATCGTGATCTGGCTGCGGGCGACGCAGCGCAGGGCGGCGGAGCTGGAGGACAGGGTCAGCGCGGGCCTCGACCGGGTGCGCAACAGGGATGAGCCCACCACCGAGCGCGGGCACCGGCGCTGGCGGCGGCTCACCCGGTATCTGGAACGGCGTTCGGCCGACATCACCGAGATGCAGGAGTCGCCGATCGGCTGGCGCGGCGGCGCCGTGCTCACCTGGGCCGGGATGCGCGGGGTCGTCACGCTCGCGGCGGCCCAGTCGCTGCCGGCGGACGGCAGCATCCCGTACCGGGCGGAGCTGATCCTGATCGCCTTCACCGTCGCGCTCGTCACGCTGCTGGCCCAGGGAGGCACGCTGCCGCTGATGATCCGGCTGCTGCGCGTCTCCGGCACGGACGCCGCCGCCGACCGGCGAGAGCTCGCCGGCCTGCTCGAAGAGCTCAGCGAGGCGGGCATCGCCGCGCTCGAGAACCCGGAGATCCCGCTGGCGGACGGCCAGAAGCTCGACGACCAGGTGGTCGATCGGGTGCGGCAGGACACGCTGCTGCGGGTGGAGGCCGAGTGGGAGCGCGTCGAGCGCGAGGAGCAGGAGGAGGAGACCGTCGGGCCGCACCAGCAGTACCGCGCGCTGCGGGCCGCCGTGCTGGATGCCGAACGCGCCGCGCTGCTCGAAGCGCGCAGCAGGGGGAACTACTCGTCGCGCATCCTGAGCAGGGCGCAGACGATGCTGGACTTCGATGAATCGCGGATGGCGCAACGCGAAGACCGGCCGTGAATCGGGCGTTTAGACTGGACAGATGCCGCGCAGCAACCGTCCCCGAGGTCGCCAGGGCCGGGTGCCCGGCGACGACGACGAGGAGAACGGCCTCGGCCGTCTGCTCGCGGGCTGGCGGCAGACGGAGACCCGCCGTGGCGTGGTCTGGAACGTGCAGCCCGTCTCCGCACTCCAGGCGCAGAAGAGCTACGTCTGCCCCGGCTGCGGGAAGGACGTCGCCCCGGGCGTCGCGCACGTGGTCACCTGGCGCGCCGACGGCGTGATGGGCGACGCTGCGGACATCGCCGCGCGGCGGCACTGGCACGCCCACTGCTGGAAGATCAGCTGACGAGAGAGGTCACGTCCGTGACGACTGCCCCCACCGAGATCCGCGGCGCCATCGAGCTGCCTGCACGACGCGAAGACATCGAGCTGCACACGCGCGACGGCCTCACCCTGGTCGGCGAGCTGGCAAGCCCGCTCGACCGTCCGCCGGTCGCGACCCTCGTCACGCTGCACCCGCTGCCGACGGGTGGCGGCTTCATGGACTCGCACATCCTGCGGAAGGCGGCGGGGCGGCTGCCGGCCCTGGCCGACATCGCCGTGCTGCGCTTCAACCTGCGCGGGGTGACGTCGCCGCGCGGCACCAGCCAGGGCGCGTTCGGGCACGGCGTCGACGAGCGGTACGACGTCGAGGCGGCGATGGACTTCGTCGCGGAGCGCGGACTGCCGAAGCCGTGGCTGGTCGGCTGGTCGTTCGGGACGGAGCTGGCGCTGATGTACGGACGCCAGTATCCGGTCGCCGGGGTGATCCTGCTCTCCCCGCCGCTGCACCGCGCTAAGCTGGAGCACCTGGCGGCGTGGGCGGGGGACAGCCGCCCGATCGTGGCGCTCATCCCGGAGCACGACGACTACCTGAAACCGGATGCGGCCGCCGAGCGGTTCGCGCCGCTGCCGCAGATCGAGCTGGTCGACGTTGAGGGCGGCAAGCACCTGTGGGTCGGCGAGACGCAGACCAGGCGCGTGCTGACCGAGATCGTCGCGCGCGTGAACCCGTCCGCGCTGCCTCTGCCGACCACGTACCCGCCCGTCGACTAGCGACGACGACGGGCGCCGGCGCCGCCCCGCGGGCTAGAGCTCGTTCTGGCGCGGGATGACGACCTGCTTGATGATGAGCAGGATCGCGGCGGCGAACGGGATGGCGATCAGCGCGCCGAGGATGCCGAGCAGCGTTCCACCCGCGAGGGCGGCCACCACGACCAGGGCGCCGGGCACGGCCACCGCGCGGTTCATGATGCGCGGGCTGAGCACGTACGCCTCGACCTGCATGTAGATGATGTAGTAGATCGCCGCAGCGATGGCGGTCGGCGGCCCGGCCAGCAGGCAGACCGCCGTGATGATCACCGAGCCGGTGATCGTGCCGACGAGCGGGATCAGCGAGAAGAAGAACGCCACGGACGCGAGCAGGATCGGGAACTTGGCGCCGATGATCGTCAGGAAGATCGCACTCAGGACGCCGTTGACCAGCGCCAGCGCGACCTGCCCCATCACGTACTTGCCGACGGAGTCGGTGATCTGGTCGCCGAGGTCGGCGAACCGGGAGCGCTTGGAGGCGGGCACCAGCTGGTAGGTGGCGCGCTTGATGCTCGGCAGCGACGCCGTGAAGTAGATGGTCAGGATGATGATGATGATCCCGCCGAACACGCCGCTGACGATGCCGATGCCGGTCTGCAGCACCTGCGAGGTGATGTTGGGCAGGTTCTGCTGCAGCCACTTGGTGACGGCGTCGATGTTGTCCTGGTTGACGATGGTCGGGAACTGGTGCTGCAGCCCCTCGAACCACTTCTCCGCATCCCCGTGGTTGACCCAGCCGATGATGCCCTGGATGAGCTGGGACAGCTGGTCGACGGCCACCGGCACGATCGCCCAGATGAGCAGAGTGACCAGCCCGATGATGACCACCAGGGTGACGGTGAGCGCCGCCCAGCGCGGGAACTTGCGCCGTTCGAGGAACGAGATCAACGGCTCGATGCCGAGCGCGATGAAGAGGGCGGCTCCGATGTAGGTGAGGATCGTCGCCAGGTTGACGATCGACGTCAGGAGCAGGAAACCCAGCCCGACCCCGAGGGTTCCGATCAATCCGACGCGGAACGGGTTCAGGATCTTCACGGGGCCCCCACGGTGCTCTTGGTCAGTCTCTGTCGGTGGTCACCTTCTCGGCCTGCTGCAGGACTCCACGCAGGTTCTCGAAGTAGCCGGCAACGGCTTCGCGCTCAATCCTAATCTGGGCCAACCGCTCCTCGGCGTCCGCCACCAGGCGGCGTGTCCGTTCGTCGGCGTCCTCGATCAGCGCAGCTGCGCGTTCCTCGGCTTCGGCGACGATGGTACGCCCAGTTTCGTCCGCTTCGGACTTCGCCGACTTGATTGTCGTGCGCGCCTCGTTCTCGGCCTTCTCCGCCTCCGCACGCGCCTGCGCCGTGCGCTTGACGGCGTCGGCGAGCTGGGTGTTGGCCTCGTCGAGGTACTTCTGGGTCTGGGCGACCGCTTCCTGGTGCCGGAGCAGGTAGTCCTTCTCGGCCTCGTCGCGGCGCGCTTTGAGCTCGACGTCGAGGTCGATGCGGGCCTGCTCGATCTCGCGGGTGCGCGCATCCACGGTCTCGAGCACCTCGGTGCGCATCGTGGTGAGCTCGGTGTCGAGGGCGGACCGCGCCTGCACGGACTCCTGCTCGAACGCGCTGCGCAGGGAGGCGAGCTCGGCTTCCAGCGCCGTGCGTGACTCGGCGACCTCGGCGGCCAGGGTCGCGCGCGCCTCGGCGGTCTCCCGCTCGAGGGCGACGCGGGCCTGCTCGGTCTCCGCCGCGAGGTCGACGCGGGTCTGCTCCGCCTCGCGCTGCAGGGCGAGGCGCTGCTGCTCCCTGTCGTTCTCCAGCTCGTTGGCGGTCGCCTCGCGCTGGTCGGCCAGGTCGACGGCCGTGCGGCGGGTGTCCTCCGCGAGCGTGCTCTGGATGCGCTGCACCTCCTCGTCGAGGCTCGACTTGGTCTGCTCGACCTCGGCGGCGAGGGCGGACTTCGTCTGCTCGACCTCGGCGGCGAGGGCCGACTTCGTGGTGGTGACCTCGGTGTCGAGGGCCGACTTCGTCTGCTCCACTTCTGCGGCGAGGGCCGATTTCGTCTGCTCGACCTCGGCGGCGAGGGCCGACTTCGTCTGCTCGACCTCCGCGGCGAGGGTGGTCTGGGTCTGCTCGACCTCGGCGGCCAGCTCGGCCTTGGTCTGCTCGACCTCTGCGGCGAGGGCCGACTTCGTGGTGGTGACCTCGGTGTCGAGAGCGGACTTCGTCTGCTCGACCTCCGCGGCCAGGGCCGACTTCGTGGAGGTCACTTCGGCGGCGAGCTCCGACCGGACGTTCGCGGTCTCCGCCGCGAGGGCGCTTCGCTCGCGCGCGAGCTCGTCGGCGAGCGAGCTCCTGGCCGTGTCGACCTCCTCGGCGAGGGACGCGCGCAGCTCGGTGGCCTCCGCATCCAGTTCGCGGCGCTGTCGCTCGGCGTCCGCGGCGAGGGCCGCCCTGGTCTGCTCGACCTCGGTGGCGAGCGCGGTGGCCGTCTGCTCGCGGTCTGCGGCGAGGGAGGCCGCGGTGGTCGCGCGGTCGGACTCGAGCTGCGCCCTGGTCTCGGTCGCCTCCTTTTCGAGGGCGGTTCTCGTCTGCAGGACCTCGTCGGCGAGTTCCTTCCTGGTGCGCTCGACCTCCTCGGCCAGGGCGCTCCTGGTGGTCGCCGCTTCGGCGTCGAGGGCGCTCTTCGTGGTGCTGACCTCGGTGGCGAGGGCGCTCTTGGTGGTGGTGACCTCGTCCGCGAGTGCGCTCTTCGTGGTCGTGACCTCGTCCGCGAGCGCGCTCTTCGTGCGAGTGACCTCGTCGGCGAGCTCCTGCTTCGTGCGAGTGACCTCGTCGGCCAGGGCGCTCTTCGTGCTGGTGACCTCGTCGGCGAGCGACGACCGTGTCTGCTCCACCTCGGCGTCCAGCGACGCCTTGGTCTGCTCGACCTCGACCGCGAGGGCCTTCTTGGTCTGCTCCACCTCGGTCTGCAGCGCGAGGCGTGTGGTCTTGGACTCGTTCTCGAGGTCGGCCTTCGTCTGGGCCGTCTCCGCGGCGATGGCCGCCCGCTGCTGCTCGACCTCTGCTGCGAGGTCCGCGCGCGCCTGGGCGGCTTCGGCGGCGAGGGCGTTGCGCGTGCTGGTCTGCTCCGCCTCGAGGCGGTCCGCCGTCTCCGCCACCTGCCTGGCCAGGTCGAGCCTGGTCTGCTCGGACTCGCGCTCGAACGCCGCCCTGTCCTCCGCGAACGCGGTGGCGAGCTCGGTGCGCCTGGTCTCGATCTCGCGGTCGAGCTGGGCGGCCTCTGCGCGAGCGGCCTCCGCCTCCCTGGTGGCCACGGCCTTGAGCTCGGCGGCCTCTCTGTCGGCCTCCGCGCGGACGGCGGACGCCTCGCGCTTGCTGGTGGCCCTGACCTCCGCCGCCTCCGTGGCGACGGCGCCGCGGATCGCCGCGGCCTCGCGCATCGCGTCGGTGAGCAGCGTCTCCTTGTCCGCCCTGGTCTTCTCCAGCAGCTCGGCCGACTCGATCTGGGCGTCCTCGATGGCGGTCGTCGCGCGGGCCCTGGCGTCGGCCAGGATGCGCTCCGCCTGCTGGGATGCGGTGGTCTTGATCTTCTCGACCTCTGCTGCGACACCGGCGCGCAGCTTCTCCGCGTCGATGTCCGCCTGCGCGATCAGCCGGGTGGACTGCTCTTCGGCGACCCTGAGGGTGTTCTCCAGTTTGGTGCCGAGGCCGGAGAACGTCGGGCTGCCGACCTCCTCGATCTCGGCGTTGAGCTCCTCGACGCGCACCTGCAGGCGCTTGATCTCCTTGGTGGCGTCCGCGGCCTGCGTGTTCGACTTGATCAGGTCGCGGCGCAGCTCCTGCAGGGCCTTGTCGACCTCGTCCTTGTCGTAGCCGCGGAAGACCTGGGTGAAGTTCGATTCGTCGGTGGCCACTTCATACTCCTGAAAGCTCGGGGGGTGCGGCGCCTGGCGTGCACCCCGACGATCCTACATTTCAAGCCAGGGGCGCGCACCGGTGGACAGTGCATCCGTGGAGGCAATGGTTAGACGGCTCCCAGGGTGACCCGGTATCTTTGTGTAACTGTGCCTCCCGTCGTCTCCGGCACAGAAGGAGCTTGCTTGCGTTTCGTACTCGCCATCGTCGCGTTCGTCGTGGCGGCCGTCATGATCGTCGCGGGAATCGCCCAGCGCACGGTTTTCGCGCCCCCGTCGCAGATCGCCGCGACCACGACTGTCAAAGGCGACCCTCGATTCATCGTGATCGACGGCGCCGTGCTGAACGCACATCCCGGGCAGCAGACCCTGTCGGTGAGCGGTGGAGACGCCAAGTCGCAGGTCGTCGCATACGGCAGGACCGCCGACGTGAAGGCCTGGCTGGGCTCCGAGAAGTACGTGAGCCTCGGGCTCGACAAGACCACCGGCGACATCACGATGAAGACGGTCACCACCAAGACGACCGACGGCGAATCGACGTCGACGGCCACTCCCGCCCCGACGTCCACCCCGGCCGCTCCCGCCGACCCGGCGACGACCACCCCGGCGGAGGGCGCGACGACGGGCGACGCGGCCGCCACGCCGAACCCCAACCCGGCCGGCTCCGACATGTGGCTGGAGGAGTTCGACGGCGAAGACGCGCAGGTCACCAGGATGAACGTCCCGGACAGCATCAGCGTGATCGTCGCCGGAGACGGCACGAAGGCTGCTCCGAACCAGATCCGCGTCACCTGGCCGGTCGACTCGAGCACCCCGTTCGCCTTCCCGCTGATCATCGGCGGCCTCGTGCTGCTGGTGGTGGGCATCGGCCTCTACCTCTGGGGCCTGTACGCCATCCGCAAGTCGCGTGGCCCGCGCAGGAAGGGCGGACCGAAGATGCCGAAGCTGCCGAAGGCGCCCAAGTACAAGCCGTCCAAGGCCGTCGAGGCCACCCCGAAGGGCCGTCGGTCGATCAGGCGCTCGATGGTCGCCGTGCCGATCACGCTCGTCGGCGCCCTGGCGCTCAGTGGATGCTCGATCGGCTCCGTGCAGTCGTCCTCCGTCCCGATCCGCACGGCGAGCCCCATCACCACCGAGCTGCCCAAGGCCAAGGACCAGCTTCCCCCCGCCGTCACCGTGCCGCAGCTGGAGCGCATCGTGAAGCGCATCTCCGCGACGGCGACCACGGCCGACGCGAAGGCCGACCCGGCCATCGCCAAGCAGCGCTTCACCGGTCCTGCCCTGCAGCTGCGCGAGGCCAACTACGCCATCCGCGCCAAGAAGGCGGACGAGCCTGCGCTCCCCGCCATCCCGGCCAGCCCGATCGTGCTCTCGCTTCCGCAGGCCACGGACACCTGGCCGCGCACGGTCACCGCCGTCGTCGAGACGCCGAAGGACGCCAACGGGGCGGCCCAGGCTCCTCTCGCGCTGACGCTGGTGCAGGAGACCCCGCGCGACAACTACCTCGTGACGTACGCCGTCTCGCTCGAGCCGAAGGCCAAGGTCCCGAACCTCGCACCGGCCAGCATCGGCTCCGCCGTCGTGCCGCCGGACTCGAAGCTGCTGAAGCTGCCGCCGAAGGAACTCGCCGCCGCATACGGCGACGTGCTGATGAACGGGGACGCGAGCACGTCCGCCGCGCTGTTCAGCCCGGAGGGCGACACCCTGCGCACGCAGGTCGGCGCCGAGTGGAAGGCGCAGCAGAAGGCCGAGCTGCAGCAGAAGTTCGGCGCGACGTCGTCGCTCGACTTCACCAGCGCGGTCGGCGCAGGACCGGACATCGCGATGGCGACCAACGACTCCGGTGCGATCGTCTGGGTCAACCTCGAGGAGACGCAGACCCTGCGCGTCGTCGAGGCCGGAGCGGAAGTGGACGCAGGGCCGACCTCCGCCGCGCTTTCCGGAGTAGCGTCGTCCAAGACGGGCATCGCATCCACCTACGGATACCAGCTGGCGTTCTACGTGCCGCCGGCGGGCTCGTCCTCCAAGATCACCCTCCTGGGCTTCGCCCAGGGCCTCGTCTCAGCCAAGGAAGTCCAATGAGCCAGATCCCGCCGAGCCCCACGAACCTGCGCGGAGCCGTCGACCTCACCTCGCTCGTGAACCGGGCCATGACGTCCGGTCAGCCCGCAGCGGCCGGCGCGGCCGCCGGAACGGCACCGGCGGGGGAGCAGGGCGGCGACGTCGCCCTGCCGAGCCTCTACTTCGAGGGCACGGACGCCAACTTCAACGACTTCCTCGACCTCTCGATGACCGTCCCGGTGGTCGTCGACCTGTGGGCCGAGTGGTGCGAGCCGTGCAAGCAGCTCAGTCCCATCCTGGACAGGCTGATCGCCGAGTACGGCGGCCGCCTGGTGCTGGTGAAGGTCGACGTGGATGCGAACCCGCAGCTCACGCAGGCGTTCCAGGCGCAGTCGATCCCCGCCGTCGCCGCCGTCATCGGCGGACGCCCCGTGCAGCTCTTCGCCGGGGCGATCCCGGAGCAGCAGGTGCGCGACGTGTTCGAGCAGCTGCTGCAGCTCGCCGCTCAGAACGGCGTGACCGGACGCGCGGCCGTCGACGGCGCAGCGGTGCCGGAGGCCGGAGACGCGGCGGAGCAGGCGGAGCCGACGCCGGAGCCGCTTCCCCCGCACCACGCAGAGGCGTACGAGGCGATCGAGCGCGGCGACTTCGACACGGCCATCGCGGAGTACAAGACCGCGATCGCCCAGGACCCGCGCGACAGCATGGCCGTCGCCGGCCTTGCCCAGGTGAGCCTGCTCGCGCGGCTGGCAGGGAAGTCGCTCGACGAGATCCGCTCGGCCGGGGCCGCCGCCCCCGACGACGTGGACGCGCAGCTGCTCGTGGCCGACCTCGACATCTCGGGTGGACACGTTGACGACGCGTTCGACCGGCTGCTCACGTTGTTCCCGAAGCTCGACGCCGCGGGCAAGGACGCGGTGCGCACGCGCATCCTGGACTATTTCGAGATCGTCGGTGTGGATGACCAGCGCGTCGTGAAGGCGCGGGCTAGGCTGGCGTCGCTGCTGTACTGAGCCGATCACCGGCCCCAGCGGCTTCCGCTCCTAACCGCATCGTATCGATCTGCCGGGAGGCCCCTGCATGGCCCGCGTTCTCGTCGTCGGAGGAACCGGCCTCGCCGGTCGCGCCGTCACCAATGAAGCCGTGGGCCGTGGCCACGACGTGATCGTCGCCTCCCGCCGGGTGCCGGACGACGACAGCGAGCAGTATGTGCTCGGCGCCGTGTACGAGACGGCCGATGTCGTCTCCGGAGACGGGCTCGAAGCGGTGCTCGAGGGCGTCGACGTGCTGGTGGACACCACCAACGGCTCCGGCAGAACCGCCGCCCACGTCTTCGCCCACGGCTCGCAGAACCTATTGCACACCGCGGCCCGGTTCGGCGTGCACCAGGCCGTGCTGCTGTCCATCGTGAACGTCGATCAGTCCGGGTACAGCTACTACCGCGCCAAGGCCGCCCAGGAGCGCGTCTACCGGGAGTCTCCGCTCAGCACCCGCATCCTGCGCACGACGCAGTTCCACGACTTCGTGTCGTCGATCTTCGCGCGGGGGAAGGCGGGCGTCATCCCCGCTCCGTCGAAGACCAGCTTCCAGCCGATCGCGGTCAGCGATGTCGCCCGGCTGCTGGTCGACGCCGTCGACGGCCAGGGCGAGGAGGATTCCACGCTCACGGTCGGGGGCCCGAAGGTCGAGACCACGCGCGAGCTCGCGGAGCAGTGGAAGGCGGCGACCGGTGCGCGCGGCGCGATCGTGCCCGTGCGGCTCGGCGGTCAGCTCGGCACGTTCCTCCGGGCGGGCAGCAACCTGGTTCCGGATGCTGCCCTGCCCGGCATCGACTACGCCACCTGGCTCAGCTCGAACGCGGCTTGAGCCACAGGGCGCCGAGCGGCGGAAGCGTGACCAGCGCGGACGCCGGGCGGCCGGCCCAGGGCTCGTCCACCGCATCCACCACCCCGAGGTTGCCGACACCGGAGCCGCCGAACGCCTCGGCGTCCGTGTTCAGCAGCTCCTCCCACTGACCGGCGAACGGCAGTGCGACGCGGTAGCCCGTGTGCGGCGCGCCGGAGAAGTTCATCACGACGGCGATCGGTGAGCCGTCCGCATCCTTGCGCAGGAACGACACGACGTTGCCCGCCGCGTCCGAGCCGTCGATCCACTCGAAGCCGGCCGGATCGTTGTCGAGCGCCCAGAGCGCGGGGGTGGCCTTGTAGACGGCGTTCAGCTGGGCCACCAGGTCCCAGAGGCCGCGGTGCGACGGCTGGTCGAGGATCCACCAGTCGAGGCCGCGCTCCTCGCTCCACTCCGACGGCTGCCCGAACTCCTGGCCCATGAACAGCAGCTGCTTGCCGGGGTGCGCCCACATGAACGCGAGGAATGCCCGCACGTTCGCGAGCTGCTGCCAGTGGTCGCCCGGCATCTTGCCGAGCAGCGAGCCCTTGCCGTGCACGACCTCGTCGTGGCTGATCGGCAGGAGGAAGTTCTCGCTGAACGCGTAGACGAACGAGAAGGTGATCTCGCTGTGGTGGTAGCTGCGGTACATCGGGTCCTCCTCGATGTACTGCAGCGCGTCGTGCATCCAGCCCATGTTCCACTTGAGGCCGAAGCCGAGGCCGCCGGAGGAGGTCGGCTGGGTGACGCCCGGCCAGCTGGTGGACTCCTCGGCGATCATCACCGTGCCCGGATTCCGCTTGTAGGAGGTGGCCGTGACCTCCTGCAGGAAGCTGATCGCCTCCAGGTTCTCCCGGCCGCCGTGGATGTTCGGCAGCCATTCGCCGTCAGCGCGGGAGTAGTCGAGGTAGAGCATCGAGGCGACGGCGTCGACCCGCAGGCCGTCGACGTGGAACTCCTCCAGCCAGTAGAGCGCGTTCGCGACGAGGAAGTTGCGCACCTGCGAGTTGCCGAAGTCGAAGACGTACGTGCCCCAGTCCTTCTGCTCGCCGCGGCGCGGGTCGGAGTGCTCGTAGAGCGCCTGCCCGTCGAACCGGGCCAGCGCCCAGTCGTCCTTCGGGAAGTGGCCGGGCACCCAGTCCATGATCACGCCGAACCCGGCCTGGTGCAGCCGGTCGATCAGGTAGCGCAGGTCGTCGGGGGAGCCGAACCTGCTGGTCGGCGCGTAGTACCCGGTGACCTGGTATCCCCACGATCCGCCGAAGGGATGCTCGGCGAGCGGCAGGAACTCGACGTGCGTGTAGCCGAGGGCGCCGACGTAGTCGATCAGCTGGTCGGCGGCCTCCCGGTAGCCGAGGCCCGGCCGCCAGCTGCCGAAGTGCAGCTCGTAGATGCTCATCGGGCCGGAGTGGGCGTCGTGGGAGGAGCGGTCGCGCATCCACTGGTCGTCGCCCCAGACGTGCTCGGAGGCGGTGACGACGGAGGCGGTGGCCGGGGGAGTCTCCGCCTGCCTGGCCATCGGGTCGGCCTTGCGCACCCACGCGCCGTTCTGGCCGAGCAGGTCGAACTTGTAGATCGCGCCGGCGCCGATGCCGGGGAGGAAGATCTCCCAGACGCCGGAGGAGCCCATGCTGCGCAGGGAGTGGCGTTCGCCGTCCCAGTCGTTGAAGTCGCCGACCACCCGCACCGCGCGGGCGTGCGGGGCCCAGACGGTGAACGCCGTGCCGCGCACGCCGTCGATCTCGCGGAGGTGCGCTCCGAGAGCCGTCCACAGCTGCTCGTGCCTGCCCTCGGCGATGAGGTGGATGTCCAGCTCGCCGATGGTGGGCGCGAACCGGTACGGGTCCTCTGCGTCCCAGACGCTGCCGTCCGGGTAGCGGGCCTCGATCGTGTACGTGCCGGCTCCGATGATGTCGATGCCCTGCCAGACGCCGTGGGCGACGTGCGCGAGCTCGATGTGCGCGCCGGTCGACAGCACAGCCGTCACCTCGCTGGCGAGCGGGCGCAGCGTCCGGATGACCGTGATGGGGTCGGCGACGCCCGGCGCGCTGACCGCGTGCTGGCCGAGGACGGCGTGCGGGTCGTGGTAGCTGCCGGTGGCGACGGCGAGGAGCAGCCCGTCGTCGAGGGTGGGGAGCTCAACGGCTGCCGCGCCTTCGGGGATGGGACTCATCAGGAACCTGCCTTCACAGTAAGGATGTGCACGGGCTCGGTGAACGCGTCGAGCCGGACGTAGTCGTCGGCCCCCCAGGTCCATTTCGCACCCGTGACGATGTCTTTGACCTCGAACAGGGCGCCGGGCTCGACGCCGAACGCGGCGACGTCGAGGTGCACCATCGTCTCGCGCACCGAGTGCGGGTCGACGTTCGCCACGACGATGACCGCATCCGGTTTGCCGCTGCGGGTGAACTCGCCGGCCAGATATTTGGAGTAGACGAGGATCGAGTCGTCGTCGCTGGCGTGCACCCGCAGGTTGCGCAGCTGGCGGAGCGCCGGATGCTCGCTGCGCGCCCGGTTGAGCATGGTCAGGTACGGCGCGAGCGACTGGCCGAGGGTCTGCGCCCTGCCGTAGTCGCGCGGGCGGTACTCGTACTTCTCGTTGTCGATGTACTCCTCCGCGCCGGCGCGGGCGACGTTCTCGTACAGCTCGAAGCCGGAGTAGACGCCCCAGGTCGGCGCGGCCGTCGCCGCGATGGCCGCGCGCACCTTGAACGCGGCCGGGCCGCCGAACTGCAGGTACTCGGTGAGGATGTCCGGGGTGTTGACGAACAGGTTGGGGCGCAGGAAGTCCGCCGTCTCTGTAGCGAGGCCGGTGAGGAACTCCTCCAGCTCCTCCTTCGTGTTGCGCCAGGTGAAGTAGGTGTACGACTGCTGGAAGCCCGCCTTGGCGAGCGTGTGCAGGATCGCGGGGCGGGTGAACGCCTCGGCGAGGAAGACCACATCCGGGTCGGTGGCGTTGACCGTGCGGATCAGCCACTCCCAGAACGCCAGCGGCTTGGTGTGCGGGTTGTCCACGCGGAAGATGCGGACGCCGAGCGACATCCAGTAGCGGACGATGCGCAGGATCTCCTCGCGCAGGCCCTCCGGGTCGTTGTCGAAGTTGATCGGGTAGATGTCCTGGTACTTCTTCGGCGGGTTCTCGGCGTACGCGATCGTGCCGTCCGGCAGGGTCGTGAACCACTCGGGATGCTCGGTGACCCACGGGTGGTCCGGTGCGGCCTGCAGTGCGAGGTCGAGCGCGACCTCGAGCCCGGCCTGCTTGGCCTTGCCGACGAAGTAGACGAAGTCCTTCTCCGTGCCGAGGTCGGGGTGGATGGCGTCGTGGCCGCCCTCCGCCGAGCCGATGGCCCAGGGCGAACCCGGATCGTTCGGTCCCGCATCCAGCGTGTTGTTCGGCCCCTTGCGGAACGTGCGCCCGATCGGGTGGATCGGCGGCAGGTAGACGACGTCGAAGCCCATCGCGGCGACCTCCGGCAGGCGCTTCGCCGCCGAGCGGAAGGTGCCGGACTTCCAGGTGCCGTCCGGCTGCTTCTTCGCGCCCTCGGAGCGCGGGAAGAACTCGTACCAGCTGCCGACGCCCGCGCGGGTGCGCTCCACCTGCACGCCGCGCGTCGCGGAGAGGGTGGGCAGGTCGACGACGGGGCGCACGGTGAGGATGCCAGCGACGCGCGGCTCGATGGCGGCGGCGAACCGTTCATCCACTGTCTTGGTGGTGTCGGCGACCACCTTGGCGGTCTCGGTGAGGTGGCGGCGCTCCGCCGTGCTGCGGCGCTTGTCCGTCGCCGCGCGGGTGAGGAGCTCGTGCCCGATGGTCAGCATCAGCTCGGTGTCGATGCCGGCCGGGATCTTGACCTCCGCGTTGTGCCGCCAGGTGGCGTACTCGTCGGCGTACGCCTGCACGCGGTACTTCCAGAGGCCCTCCGTCTCCAGCTGGACGAGCACCTCCCAGCGGTCGGTGCCCGGGTCGACGGGGTGCATCCTGTGCTCGGTCTGCACGCCGTTCGGGTCGAGCAGGAGCAGGTCGACGCCGATCTGGTCGTGGCCCTCCCTGAACGCCGTGGCCCGGAACGGGATCACCTCCCCGCTGAACGCCGCCGCCGGCCAGAGGCCGTCGTCCACCTGGGGGGAGAGCCCCAGGATCGGGATGCGCCCCAGCAGGGGAACGTAGTCGGTCTGCGCCGGTGCGCCGCCGTCCGCAGGGGATGCAGGCTGTCCGGCCGATACTGTTTTGGTCGCTGCACTCTTTGCCACACCCCGACCGTACACGCATTAACGTGCCGGACATCAGGCTCCCCTAGAGTGGCAGCGTGAAGGCTATCCGAAGGTTCACCGTCCGTGCCGTCCTGCCAGAGAATCTCTCTGCTCTCGAAGAGATTGCAGGCAATTTGCGCTGGTCCTGGCATGAGCCGACCCGCCAGCTGTTCGCGAGGATCGCGCCCGAGTTGTGGCAGCAGGTGGGCCACGATCCGATCGCGCTGCTGGGCGCCGTCGAGCCTGCCCGGCTCGCCGAACTCGCTGCCGACCAGGGCTACGTCGACTGGGCCTCCCACATCCGGGAGGACCTGCGCGCATACCTGAGCGAGCCGCGCTGGTATCAGTCGCTCGACGACTCCGCTCCTCACTCCATCGCATACTTCTCCCCGGAGTTCGGGATCGCCGCCGCCCTGCCGCAGTACTCGGGCGGCCTCGGCATCCTCGCCGGCGACCACCTCAAGGCCGCGAGCGACCTCGGCGTTCCTCTCGTCGGCGTCGGCCTCTTCTACCGCTCGGGATACTTCGCCCAGGCGATCACGCCGGACGGCTGGCAGCTGGAGAGCTACCCGGTGCTCGACCCCGACGGCCTTCCGCTGTCCGTCCTGCGCAACCCGGACGGCACCCCGGTGCAGATCACGCTCGCCCTCCCCGACGGCGTGCTGCACGCCCGCGTCTGGCAGGTCGCCGTCGGACGTGTGACGCTGCTGCTGCTCGACACGGACATCCCAGACAACGAGGAGCGGCTGCGCTCGGTGACCGACCGCCTGTACGGCGGAGGAGGAGAGCACCGCCTGCTGCAGGAGCTGCTGCTCGGCATCGGCGGCGTGCGCGCCGTCAAGGCGTGGAACGACCTGACCGGAACTCCGGCCGCCGAGGTGTTCCACACCAACGAGGGCCACGCAGGGTTCCTCGGCCTGGAGCGCATCTCCGACCTGATCGGCGAGGGCCTCACCTTCGACGAGGCGCTACAGGTGGTGCGTGCGGGAACGGTGTTCACCACGCACACCCCTGTCCCCGCCGGCATCGACCGGTTCGACACCCCTCTCGTCCAGCGCTATTTCTCCACCGACCTCCTGCCCGGCGTCGACCCGCAGCAGGTGCTCTCCCTCGGTGCCGAGGACTACCCGGGCGGCTCGCCGGACGTGTTCAACATGGCCGTGATGGGCCTCCGGCTCGGCCAGCACGCCAACGGCGTCTCGCGGCTGCACGGCGAGGTCAGCAGGCAGATGTTCAACGGGCTCTACCCGGGGTTCGACGCGCAGGAGGTGCCGATCGACTCGGTCACCAACGGCGTACACGCCCCCACCTGGACGGACCCGATGCTGCTCGCGCTCGCCGAGGAACGCCTCGGCACCGACGACACCACCGCAGCGGACTGGGCCAACGGCCAGGCCGTCACCGACCTCGACCTGTGGTCGGTGCGCACCAGGATGCGCGAGCAGCTGGTGGAGGACGCCCGGCGCCGCCTGCAGGCCGCGTGGGAGTCGCAGAACCCCGGCGGCATCGCCCCGGCCTGGATGGACGAGCTGCTCGACCCGTCCGTGCTCACCATCGGGTTCGCCCGGCGCGTCCCGACGTACAAGCGCCTCACCCTGATGCTGCACAGCCCGGAGCGGCTGCGGTCGATCCTGCTGAACGCCGACCGGCCGGTGCAGATCGTGATCGCCGGCAAGTCGCATCCGGCAGACGACGAGGGCAAGCGCCTCATCCAGAAGCTGGTGCAGTTCGCCTCGGAGCCCGACATCCGCACCCGCATGGTCTTCCTGCCCGACTACGACATCGGGATGGCGCAGCTGCTCTACCCCGGCACGGACATCTGGCTGAACAACCCGCTGCGCCCGCTGGAGGCGTGCGGCACCTCCGGGATGAAGGCGGCACTGAACGGAGCGCTCAACCTCTCCATCCTCGACGGCTGGTGGAATGAGTTCTACGACGGCGAGAACGGCTGGGCGATCCCGTCCGCCGACGCGGCGGGAGACGGGGCGGAGCGCGACGCGCTCGAAGCCGAGGCGCTCTACGACCTGATCGAGCACCAGATCGCCCCGCGGTTCTACGACCGCAACAGCGACGGCGTGCCCGAGAGGTGGGTCGGCCAGATCCGGCACACCCTCTCCACCCTGTCGCCCGAGCTGAGCGCGGGCAGGATGGTGCGCGAGTACGTCACCCGCCTCTACGTTCCCGCCACCACGTTCGAGCGCAGGCTCACCGCAGACGGCTTCGCCGCCGCCCGCAGCCTCGCCGCCTGGAAGTCGCGCGTCCGCGCAGCCTGGCCGGGCGTCACGGTCGCCCACGTCGACGCCGGAGGTGTGGATGCTGTGCCGCAGGTCGGCGACGAGCTGCACGTGCGCGCACTGGTGCACCTGGGCGGGCTGAGCCCCGACGACGTGGAGGTGCAGCTGGTCTACGGCCGCAGCCACGAGGGCGACGACCTGACCGACGTTCGCCACGAGGCGCTCGCTGTCGACGAAGCGGAGCCGGGCGTCGACGACCCGTCCGTGGCGCGCGAGTACCGCGGGACGGTCGAGCTCGACCACGCGGGCGGTTTCGGATACACGGTGCGTGTCGTGCCGCGCAACCCGCTGCTGATCTCCGATGCGGAGCTGGGGCTGGTGGCGGTCGCGAGCTGACCGTCAGGCGGCGATGGCCGCGACGTCTCCGGCGGTGACGGCGAGGAGGTCGGTGGGGGAGAGCTCCACGTCCATCCCGCGCTTGCCGCCGGAGACGAACACCGTGTCCCAGAGCTGGGCCGTCTCGTCCAGCACGGTGCGGAGCCTGGTCTTCTGCCCGATCGGGCTGATGCCGCCGACCACATAGCCGGTCTTGCGTTCGGCGACGGCCGGATCGGCCATCGTCGCGCGCTTGGCGCCGACGGCAGCGGCGAGCGCCTTGAGGTCGAGCATCCCGGTCACCGGCACAATGCCGACCACGAGGCCGAGCTCGGTGTCGGCGAGCAGCGTTTTGAACACGCGGTCGGGTTCGACGCCGAGCGCCTCCGCCGCTTCCAGGCCGTACGAGGCGGCCGCCGGGTCGTGGTCGTACGCGTGCACCGTGAACGCGATGCCGGCCGCCGTCAGCGCGACGGTCGCCGGGGTGCCTGCCATCCTCCCGGACGGCGACTTCGCCTTCGCCACTACGCCGTTGCCTCCGCTGCCTCGGCCGGGTGCTGCTGGATGGCCGTTTCCGACGGCTCCAGGCGCGGGCCGTTGGCGCGGAACAGCTGCATCGACGCGCCTCCCACCAGCCGGGTGGCGCCGGGGGCGAGTGTCTCGTGCTCCTCGTCGATCGGCACCTCGGTCGCGCTGTCCCAGAGCAGCCGGTACGAGTCGACGCCGGGTGCGACGGGGAGTCGCACCTCCACGTCGTCCTCGACGCCGTGCACGATCAGCAGGATGCGGTTGAACTCCTCCTGGTCGGGCGTCGACGCCGCCAGGTACTGCAGGGTGCGGTTCTCCGGCGAGTTCCAGTCCTCGTCGTCCATCAGCGCGCCGGACGCGTCGAACCAGTCCATGTGGCTGGCGTTCTTGGTGGACTGACCGAACACCGCGTACTTGCTCGGACGGAGCGCGGGATTGTCCCTGCGGAGTTCGAGCAGCCGCCGGGTGGTGTCGTACATCTCCCGCTGCTCGCGGGTGCGCAGCCAGCTCAGCCAGGTGAGCTCGCTGTCCTGGCAGTACGCGTTGTTGTTGCCGCGCTGGCTGCGACCGAACTCGTCGCCGGAGGTGATCATCGGCACGCCGGCGGACAGCAGCAGGGTGCCCATCAGGTTCCTGATCGCCTTGTGCCGGTCGAGGAGGACCGCCTCGTCGGTCGTCACGCCCTCGATGCCGTGGTTGAACGACCGGTTGTTGTCGGTGCCGTCCCGGTTGTTCTCGCCGTTGCCGAGGTTGTGCTTCACGTCATACGCGGTCAGATCCGCCATCGTGAACCCGTCGTGCGCCGTCACGAAGTTCACGGACGCCAGCGGTCCGCGCTCCGGCGAGAAGGTGTTCGACGACCCGGCGAGCCTGGTCGCGAAGCCGCCGATGCCGACCGGAGGGTTCCCGTTCCTCCTCGCCTCCGCGATGTCGGCGAGCCAGAAGTTCCGCACCCTGTCGCGGTAGCGGTCGTTCCACTCCGACCAGCCGGCCGGGAAGTTCCCCGTCTGCCAGCCGCCCATCCCGACATCCCACGGCTCGGCGATCATCTTCACGTCGGCCAGCGCCGGATCGCTGAGCACGCTCTGCAGCAGGGGATGCTCCGGGCTGTACTGCACGTCCGCCCCGCGCCCCAGCGTCGCGGCCAGGTCGAACCGGAACCCGTCGATCTGCATCTCGTTCGCCCAGTAGCGCAGCGAATCCTGCACCAGCCGGATGGGGACCGGATGCCCGAAGTTCAGGGTGTTCCCGCATCCGGTCACGTCGATGTACGCGCCGGTCTCGTCCTGCCGGTAGTAGGTGGCGTTGTCGATGCCGCGGAAGCTGGTGCGCGGACCGCCCAGCCCCTCCTCGGCCGTGTGGTTGTAGACCACGTCGAGGATGACCTCGAGCCCGGCCTGGTGCAGCAGCTTGACCATGCCCTTGAACTCGGCGAGCACCGCATCCGGACCGGCCGCCTGCGCAGCACGCGACGCATACGGGGCGTGCGGGGAGAAGAAGTTGAGGGTGTTGTATCCCCAGTAGTTGGTGAGCCCCTGCTGCAGCAGCCGCTGCTCGGAGACGAACGCCTGCACGGGGAGCAGCTCGACGGCGGTGACGCCCAGATCCTTCAGATAGCCGATTGTCGACTCGTGCGCGAGGCCGGCGTACGTTCCGCGCAGCTCCTCCGGCACATCGGGGTTGAGCTTGCTGATGCCTTTCACGTGCGCCTCGTAGACCACGGTGTGATCCAGTGGGATGTTCGGCTTGCTCACGTCCCCCCAGTCGAAGCCGTCCGCCACGACCGTGCCGCGCCACCCGTCGGAGCCCACCCGCACCAGCCCCCGCGCATACGGGTCGAGCAGCATCGTCTCCGGATTGAACACGTTGGTGGGAGACGCAGGGCCGGACACCCGGATGGCATACCGGGCGCCCACGGCCAGCGAGCGCGACCTGCCCACCCAGACGTTGTTCGCATCCTTGGTCATCGGCACGGTCTTCACCAGCCAGTTCGGGTCCTTCGCGTCGAACAGGCACAGCTCCATGCCGTCGGCGTGCTCGGACCACACCCGCAGCTCGCCGCCGTGAGTGCCGACGCGGACGCCGAGGTTGCGCAGAGGATCAGCGGGGCTCATGCGATCTACAGTAGTGAATAGCCGACGAGCCGATCTGAGCGAAGGAGGGCCGGTGCCTGTCTACCTCGACCACGCGGCCACCACGCCGATGCGGCCGGACGCCATCGCCGCGTACGCGGAGGCGATGGGCGTCGTCGGCAACCCCTCGTCCATCCACAGCCAGGGCCAGCAGGCCAAGCGGATGCTCGAAGAGGCCAGGGAGACCGTCGCCGCCACCCTCGGCTGCGACCCGATCGAAGTGGTCTTCACCTCGGGAGGCACCGAGGCGATCAACCTCGCGATCAAAGGACTGTACTGGCAGCGCAACACGGGCGCCCGTCGGCCGCGCATCCTCGCGCCGGGAGGAGAGCACCACGCCACGATCGACACGATCGACTGGCTGCAGAACGCCGAAGGCGCACAGGCGGACTGGCTGCCCCTGGACGCCGACGGCCGCATCCGGCTCGACGCCGCCCGGGATGCGCTCGCCGCACGGGCAGACGAGACAGCGCTGCTCACCGTCCTCTCCGTCAACAACGAGGTCGGCACCATCCAGCCCGTCGAGGAACTGGGGGCGCTCGCCGCGGCGGCCGGTGTGCCGGCGCACATCGACGCGGTGGCGGCGTACGGGCACCTGCCGATCGACTTCTCCTCGCTCGGCGTCGCGGCGCTCAGCGTGTCGGCGCACAAGATCGGCGGACCGGTCGGCATCGGCGCGCTCGTGCTCTCCCGCAGCGCGAGCGTCGTGCCTCTGGTGCACGGCGGCGGCCAGCAGCGGCAGGTGCGCAGCGGCACCCAGGATGTTGCTGCTGCGGTGTCGTTCGCCGTGGCGGCGCGCGCGGCGGCCGCCGAGCTGGCGGAGGAGAGCGCGCGGCTGACCGCGCTGCGGGATCGGCTGATCCACGGTGTGCAGGCTGCCGTGCCCGAGGCGCGGCTGAGCGGGCCGGATCCGGAGAGCGGCGAGAGGGTCGCCTCGAACGCGCACTTCACCTTCCCGGGCGCCCAGGGCGACTCGCTGCTGTTCCTGCTCGACCTCGCCGGTGTCTCCGTCTCCACGGGCTCCGCTTGTCAGGCGGGCATCCCGGAGCCGTCGCACGTGCTGCTGGCGATGGGCCGCAGCGAGGACGACGCCCGCAGCGCCCTCCGCTTCACCATCGGCCGCACCACCACGGACGCCGACGTGGATGCGCTGCTCGCCGCCCTCCCGTCCGCGTACGCCCAGGCGTCCCGCGCCGGGCTGGCCACCCGCGCCTCCCGGCTCGCCTGACGCGTTCGGCTGGCGCGCTCACTGGTGCGCCCGTCCGGCCCGGCGACCGCATCCAGGGTGGGCGCGTACAATCGCCGGGTGAAGATTTTGGCAGCGATGAGCGGCGGGGTGGACTCTGCGGTGGCGGCGGCACGCGCCGTGGACGCCGGGCACGACGTGGTGGGCGTGCACCTGGCGCTCAGCAGGATGCCGGGCACGCTGCGCACCGGCAGCCGCGGCTGCTGCACGATCGAGGACTCGATGGATGCGCAGCGCGCGGCCAACATCATCGGCATCCCGTACTACGTGTGGGACTTCTCCGAGCGCTTCAAGCTCGACGTGGTCGACGACTTCATCGCGGAGTACAGCGCGGGCCGCACGCCCAACCCGTGCATGCGCTGCAACGAGAAGATCAAGTTCGCCGCGCTGCTCGAGAAGGCGCTCGACCTCGGCTTCGACGCGGTCTGCACCGGCCACTACGCCACGATCCTGACCGACGACGACGGCAACCGCGAGCTGCACAGGGCGAGCGCGTGGGCCAAGGACCAGTCGTACGTGCTCGGCGTGCTCACCTCCGAGCAGCTCGCACACGCGATGTTCCCGCTCGGAGACACGCCGTCGAAGGCCGAGGTGCGCGCCGAGGCGGCGGAGCGCGGATTCAGCGTCGCCACCAAGCCGGACTCGCACGACATCTGCTTCATCCCGGACGGAGACACCCGCGGCTGGCTCGCCGACCGCGTCGGCGCCGAGACCGGCGACATCCTCGACAGAGAGGGCAACCGGCTGGGCAGCCACGATGGCGCCCACGCGTTCACGGTCGGCCAGCGGAAGGGCCTCAACATCGGCTACCCGTCGGACGACGGGAAGCCCCGCTTCGTGCTCGAGGTGCGCCCCAAGGACAACACGGTCGTCGTCGGCCCGAAGGAGGCGCTCGACATCGCCGAGATCGCCGGCTCCCGGTTCACCTGGGCCGGCCGCGCTCCGGAGGACGCCGGCGAGGAGTTCGCCTGCGACGTGCAGATCCGCGCGCACGCCGACCCTGTGTCCGCTGTGGCCGTGGTGCGCGACGGAGAGCTCGTGATCCGCCCGGACGTGCCCCTGAACGGCGTCGCGCCCGGGCAGACGGCCGTGGTCTACGTCGGCACGCGCGTGCTCGGCCAGACCACCATCGACCGCACGGTCTCCGCCGTCCCCGTCGGCTAGGCGCCGAGGGGCGCGCCCCCGCTTGGACGTCGGTGGTGGTGAATAAGCTGTCTGTCGTGGCAGACGACACCAGCACGCACGACGACATCGACAGCAGCACGGAGCAGAGCGACACGGACGCCCGCGCCGAGGCCGCGGAGCTGACCACGCGCATCCTGGAGCTGCGGGATGCGTACTACGAGCGCGACACCGTGCTCGTCAGCGACCAGGACTACGACCGCATGATCCAGCGGCTCGAAGAGCTGGAGCGTCTGCATCCCGAGCTGCAGAGCCAGGACAGCCCCACCCAGACCGTCGGCGGTCGCGCGCAGACCACGCTGTTCGCGCCGGTCGAGCACGCCGAGCGCATGCTCAGCCTCGACAACGTCTTCTCGATCGAGGAGTTCGAGGCGTGGGCGGCCAAGGTGGAGCGAGACGCCGGGCGCCGGGTTCACTACCTCAGCGAGCTCAAAATCGACGGCCTCGCGATCAACCTGCGCTACGAGTACGGCACGCTGGTGAGCGCCGCGACCCGCGGCGACGGCGTCGTGGGCGAAGACGTCACCGAGAACATCCGGTACATCCCGGCCATCCCGGCGAAGCTGTCCGGCACGGGCCACCCTTCGCTGGTGGAGGTGCGCGGTGAGGTGTTCTTCCCCGTCGCCGAATTCGAGGCTCTGAACGCCGCCCAGCTGGAGCAGGGCGAGAAGGTCTTCGCCAACGCGCGCAACGCGGCCAGCGGGTCGCTGCGCCAGAAGGCGGAGAACAAGAACCAGGCCCAGCTCGCGCTCATGCACAACAGGCTGGTGCGACTGCACATGCTCGTGCACGGCATCGGAGCGTGGGCCAACCCGCCGGTGGCCAGCCAGTCCGAGGTCTACGACCTGCTGAAGGAGTGGGGCCTGCCCACCTCCTCGCACTACCGGGTGTTCGACGACGCGCACAAGGTCGCCGAGTTCATCGAATACTTCGGCGAGCACCGCGCGAGCGTCGAGCACGAGATCGACGGCATCGTGGTGAAGGTCGACGAGCTGGCGCTGCACGACGAGCTGGGAGCCACCAGCCGTGCGCCGCGCTGGGCCATCGCCTACAAATACCCGCCGGAGCAGGTCAACACCAAGCTGCTCGACATCGTCGTGAGCGTCGGCCGGACAGGGCGTGCCACGCCGTTCGCCGTCATGGAGAAGGTGAAGGTGGCCGGCTCCGAGGTGCGCCAGGCCACGCTGCACAACCAGGATGTGGTCAAGGCCAAGGGCGTGCTCATCGGCGACACCGTCGTGCTGCGCAAGGCGGGCGACGTGATCCCCGAGGTCCTCGGCCCGGTGGTCGAGCTGCGCGACGGCACGGAGCGCGAGTTCGTCATGCCGGAGAACTGCCCGGAGTGCGGCACGAAGCTCGCCCCGGCGAAGGAGGGCGACATCGACCTCCGCTGCCCCAACTCCGAGTTCTGTCCGGCCCAGGTGCGCGGGCGCGTCGAGCACATCGGGTCGCGCGGGGCGCTCGACATCGAGGCGCTCGGGGAGGTGGCCGCGGCCGCCCTCACCCAGCCGCTGCACCCGCCGACACCACCGCTGCCCACGGAGGCCGGACTGTTTGGCTTGCGGATGGAAGACATCTTCCCTGTCGAGGTCGTCGTGCGCGACTCGGAGACCGGGCTGCCCAAGCTCACGGACTCCGGCGCGGAGAAGACGGACACCCCGTTCCGCCGCCGCCGGCAGAAGAAGGACGGCGCGTACGACCCGGACGCCGCCGAGTTCGGCGGAGACGAAGACCACGTGCCGTCGAAGAACGCGGTCGAGCTGCTGGCCAACCTGGCCGCGGCGCGCGTGAAGCCGCTCTGGCGCATCCTGGTCGCCCTGAACATCCGGCACGTCGGTCCGGTCGCCGCCCGGGCACTCGCCAACCACTTCGGGTCGCTGGATGCGATCCGCACCGCCACCAGGGACGACTTGGCCGCGGTCGACGGCGTCGGCGGGATCATCGCCGACGCGGTGCTCGCCTGGTTCGAGGTGGACTGGCACCGCGAGATCGTGGAGCGCTGGGCCGCGGACGGCGTGCAGTTCGCGACGCCGGGGCATCCCGGTCCTGGTGCAGCGGCGGAGGCGGGCGGCGTGCTCGCCGGGCTGACCGTCGTCGCCACCGGCTCTCTGGAGGGCTATACGAGGGAGGGCGCGCAGGAGGCGATCATCGCCGCCGGCGGCAAGGCAGCATCCAGCGTGTCGAAGAACACCGATTTCGTCGCTGCCGGACCGGGCGCAGGGTCGAAGCTCGCGAAGGCGGAGGCGCTGGGCCTCCGCATCCTCGACGCGGAGCAGTTTCGGATTCTTGTCGAGCTTGGGCCGTCTGCTCTGGACGATTCGGACGATTCCGGGGCGGCCGACGAGCAATCCTGAGCCAGGACTCGTCCGTCTACGCCTGAACAGGGGGTAGAATGACCGGCCTGACGCGATCGCGCTACCGATAGCATCGAAGAGTGCGCTCGCCCGGGGCGCACTGCAAGGGCTTAGCTCGTCGCTCTCGGAGGGACCCGGACGGAGTGCTGGTCGGCTTTGCAGCTGTTATCGCCATGACCTCGGTCGCCACAGGGCTGACCGGGGTTTCCGTCGCGCCCGCAGATCTCCCTCCGATCGCGGCATACAGCTACAGCGCCTCCTCGTACGACGCGGTCGTCGCCGATGCTCCCTCCGGCAGCGGGACGTCGGCCGTCGCGCCGGGATCGCTGCTCGGCTCCATCGCCGGGCTGAGCGCCGCCGCGGTGCCCGGCTTCGTCAGCGCGCACAAGGCCGACCTCGACCGGATGCTCGTCACGCCGCCGCGCGCCGGTGACGTCTCCGCGGTCTGGCGCCTGCTCGACCCCGTCAAGCAGGCGGCGCTCGTCGCCGAGGCCCCGCACGTGATCGGCAACCTGGAGGGCATCCCGTACTCGGTCCGCGGCAAGGCGAACGCGATCGACCTCAGCCGCACGATCGCCTCGACCACGAAGCGCCTCACCACCGAGAACGGCAAGGCCGTGCGCCTGGAGCTGGAGCGCAGGCTCACCACGCTCGACAACGTGAAGAAGGCCCTCACCGTCAAGGACGGCGTGAAGCGCACCCTGGTCAACCTCGACACCTCCGACGACGCCAGAGCGTCGATCGTCGTCGGCGACCTGTCGACCGCGCGCTACGTGAGCGTGCTGGTGCCCGGCATGTACATGTCGGTGGGGGAGCAGATCGTCGACTGGGCCAAGGTCGCGCAGAACCTGCACGACGAGCAGACCGCGTTCCTGCACAGGCTCCTCGGGCCGCGTTCCTCCGGCGGGGCGCCGGGCGTCGCCGTGGTCGCCTGGATCGGCTACCAGACGCCCGTGCTCACCAACATCGGCGGGATGCAGCTTGCCGAAGAGGGCGCGGACAGCCTGGAGCGCACCCTGGTCGGCATCCAGGAGCTGCGGAAGGAGAACCCGCCGTACCTGAGCGTGCTCGCGCACTCCTACGGTTCGACGGCCGCACTGCTCGCCCTCCAGCGGCACACGGTGACGGTGGATGCGCTGGCGCTGATGGGCTCGCCGGGCAGCGACGCGCAGTCGGTGCAGCAGCTGAGCGTGCGCGGCGGCAACGTGTTCGTCGGCCAGGCCGACCTCGACCCGGTCGTGCACAGCGCGTTCTTCGGAAGCGACCCGGGCTCCGCGTCCTACGGCGCGCAGCGGATGGATGTGGGAGGAGCTGTCGACCCGATCACCGGCAAGAGCCTCAGCGGCTCGTCCGGCCACAACGAGTACTTCACGGCCGGCACGGAGTGCATGCGCAACCTCGCCATGATCGGCATCGACCAGGGCCGCCTGGTGATCAGCGGGACGGGATCGTCCGGCGGCGTCGTGACCGCCTCGGCGCGCTGACCCTGGACGGCCGCTCTGCTGCGCGCATAATGGGAGACGATGCAGCCGGATGACGACGAGCGCGACGTGGGCCAGCCCGCTCCGTCCCGGCGTGCCTTCCTGAAGACGGCGGGGATCGCGGGGATCGGTGCGGCCGTCGGTGGCGTCGCGGCGGGGCGATCGGCGCATCCGTCGCCTCGCATCCCGCCCAGGAGGTCGAGCACGAGACCGGCGAGGAGTACCCGCCGCTTCCCGTGCCGGACAAGCCGGGCTTCGAGCACCTGATCGTGCTCATGTACGAGAACCGGTCGTTCGACAACCTGCTCGGCTACCTCTACGACGAGAAGAACCTCCCGGCGGGAAAGAGGTTCGACGGCCTCGCGTTCGGCGAGTACAGCAATCCGGACCCGGCAGGAGGCGTCGTCGCGGCGCATCCGTACGAGGGCACCACCGACTTCGTGATGCGGCAGCCGTCTCCCGACCCGGGCGAGGCGTACCCGCACGTCAACACGCAGCTGTTCGGCACCGTCGACCCTGCCACGAACGCGACGGCGCGCGAGCGCGAGATGCTGCCGCCGTTCAACGCTCCGCCCGCCGGCACCGAGGCGCGGATGAAGGGGTTCGTGCAGGACTACGTCGGCGAGCTCCGCAAAGACCTGAAGCGCGACCCCGTCCCCGAGGAGTACCGCAGGGTGATGGGCTCGTTCACGCCGGACATGCTTCCCGTGTTCTCCACTCTCGCCAAGCAGTTCGCCGTCTACGACGACTGGCACTGCGCCGTTCCGTCCCAGACCTTCTGCAACCGCTCGTTCTTCCACGCGTCCACCTCGCACGGCTACGTCACCAACGGGGGTAAGGGCGGGCTGAAGAAGTGGTTCGACGCCGCCAACGACTCCCCGACCATCTTCAACAGGCTCGAAGAGGCCGGGATCAGCTGGCGGGTCTACTTCGACGACCGCCAGATCATCTCGCTCACCGGCTTCATCCACGCTCCGGTGCTCGAGCCGTACTGGCACAGCAACTTCCGCACGATGACCGACTTCTACCGGGATGTGGAGGAGGGCACCCTGCCCGCGTACGCGTTCGTGGAGCCGCGGCTGCTCTACGACCACAACGACATGCATCCACCCGGCGGCCCGATGACCGAGGAGAACGTCGACGGCCAGATCATCGTGGGCGGCGCCATCTCCGATGTGCGGGCGGGCGACCTGCTGCTGCACCGGGTGTACAGCGCCGTGCGGTCGTCGCGCAGCGCGAAGGGCTCCAACGCGCTGAACACGATGCTGCTCGTCACGTTCGACGAGCACGGAGGCACGTACGACCACGCCGTCCCCGGTCCGGCGACACCCCCGGACGGCTCGGGGCCGGGCGAGATGGGGTTCACGTTCGACCGGCTCGGCGTCCGCGTGCCCACCCTCGCGATCTCGGCGTACACGCAGCGGGGCACGATCATCAACGAGGAGATGCACCACGCCGCCGTGGTCAGCACGCTCGTGAAGAAGCACAAGCTCAAGCACCTGACCGACCGGGACAGGGGAGCGGCGACGATCGACAACGCCGTCAACAGGTCGACGCCGAGACAGCCGGGCACCTGGCCGGACACGCATCCGCAGTTCCTCCCGGCCAACCCGGAGCAGCAGGCGCCGGCGCCCGGCGACGACGACCGGCCGCTCAGCCCGCCCGGCATCGGCCTCGTCGGGCTGCTGCAGGCGCGCTACGGGCTGCCGGAGGAGGAGACGCCCCGCACATACAAGGAGGCGTACGACGCGGTGACCCGTCTGGGAACGGGACTCTTCGGCGCGCAATAGAATTGGTGAGTCCACCCACGAGTCACCACGGAGACGCATGTCCGAAATCAGTGCAGAGCAGGTCGCGCACCTGGCGAACCTCGCCAGGATCGACCTCAGCCAGGAAGAGATCGCGAGCCTGACCAGCGAGCTCGGCCAGATCGTCGAAGCGGTCGCGAAGGTCACAGAGGTGGCCGGACCGGACGTCCCTGCCACCAGCCACCCGCTGCCGCTCACCAACGTCTTCCGCGACGACGATGTGCGGCCGTCTCTGACCGTTGAGCAGGCGCTCTCCGGCGCCCCCGACCGCGACGGAGACAAGTTCAAGGTCGCCGCCATCCTGGACGAAGAGTAGGACGCACGAATGACAGACCTGACCAGGCTCTCCGCCGCCGCCCTCTCCGACCTGCTCTCCGCGGGAGACGTGTCGAGCGTCGACGCCACCCGCGCCCACCTCGACCGCATCGAGGCCGTGGATGCCGACGTCCACGCGTTCCTGCACGTCGCGGGGGAGAAGGCGCTCGCCACCGCCGCCGCGATCGACGCGCGCCGCGCATCCGGTGAGAAGCTGTCGGCACTCGCCGGCGTTCCCATCGCCATCAAGGACGTGCTCGCCACCAACGACATGCCGTCGACCTCCGGATCGAAGATCCTCGAGGGCTGGCTGCCTCCGTACGACGCGACCGTCGTGCGCAAGCTGCGCGAGGCCGACCTCGTGCCGCTCGGCAAGACCAACATGGACGAGTTCGCGATGGGCTCGTCGACGGAGCACTCCGCATACGGGCCCACCCGCAACCCGTGGGACCTGGAGCGCATCCCCGGTGGCTCGGGCGGTGGCTCCGCCGCTGCGGTCGCCGCGTTCGAGGCTCCGCTCGCGCTCGGGTCGGACACCGGAGGGTCGATCCGCCAGCCCGCAGCCGTCACCGGCTCGGTGGGCGTCAAGCCGACGTACGGCGGCGTCAGCCGGTACGGCGCGATCGCGCTCGCCAGCTCGCTCGACCAGGTCGGCCCCGTCTCCCGCACCGTGCTCGACGCCGGTCTGCTGCACGACGTGATCGGCGGCCACGACCCGCTCGACTCGACGTCGCTCAGCGACACCTGGCCGTCGATGGCGGACGCCGCGCGCGCCGGGCTCGTCGACGGAGCCCTGCGGGGCATCCGCGTCGGCGTCATCAAGGAGATCTCCGGCGAGGGCTACCAGGCGGGCGTCAAGCAGCGCTTCGACGAGGCGCTCGCGCTGCTCGAATCGGCCGGTGCGGAGATCGTCGAGGTCAGCGCCCCCAGCTTCGAGTACGCGGTCGCCGCGTACTACCTGATCCTCCCCGCGGAGGCGTCCAGCAACCTTGCCCGCTTCGACTCCGTGCGGTTCGGTCTGCGCACCAACCCGGCGGAAGGGCCGGTCACAGTCGAGCGCGTCATGTCCGCCACCCGCGACGCCGGGTTCGGCCCGGAGGTCAAGCGCCGCATCATCCTCGGCACCTACGCCCTGAGCGCCGGATACTACGACGCCTACTACGGCAGCGCCCAGAAGGTGCGCACGCTCATCCAGCGCGACTTCTCCTCCGCCTTCGAGAAGGTGGATGTGCTGGTCAGCCCGAGCGCGCCGACCACGGCGTTCAAGTTCGGCGAGAAGCTCGCAGACCCGATGGCGATGTACCTCAACGACATCACCACCATCCCGGCCAACCTGGCCGGCGTGCCGGGCATGGGCCTGCCGATCGGCCTCGCGCCCGAGGACGGCCTGCCCGTCGGGTTGCAGCTGATGACGCCGGCGCGTGCCGACGCCAGGCTGTACACGATCGGCGCAGCGCTCGAGCAGCTCCTGGAGCAGAAGTGGGGTCGCACCCTGCTGAGTCAGGCGCCCGACCTGAGCGCCACCGAGATGTTCGCGAGCGAAGAGGGAGCCGTCTGATGGCCAAAGCAGAACTGATGGACTACGACAAGGCTCTCGAACTCTTCGAGCCGGTGCTCGGCTTCGAGGTGCACGTCGAGCTGAACACCAAGACGAAGATGTTCTGCGGCTGCGCGAACGAGTTCGGTTCCGGTGCCAACACGAACACCTGCCCCACCTGCCTGGGTCTTCCCGGCGGTCTGCCGCAGGTGAACAAGAAGGCCATCGAGTCGAGCATCCGGCTGGGCCTCGCCCTCGGCTGCGAGATCGCGGAGTCGAGCAGGTTCGCCAGGAAGAACTACTTCTACCCGGACACGGCCAAGAACTTCCAGACCTCGCAGTACGACGAGCCGATCGCCTTCGAGGGCGCGGTCACCATCGAGCTGGAGTCCGGCCGCACGATCACGGTCGACATCGAGCGCGCTCACATGGAGGAGGACGCCGGGAAGCTGACGCACGTCGGCGGGGCGACCGGACGCATCCAGGGCGCGGACTACTCGCTGGTCGACTACAACCGCGGCGGTGTCCCGCTGGTCGAGATCGTCACCAAGATGATCGAGGGAGCGGAGCACGACGCTCCGGAGATCGGCCGCGTCTACGTGCACACGATCCGCGACATCGTGAAGGCGCTCGGCGTCTCCAACGCCAGGATGGAAGAGGGCAACGTGCGCTGCGACGCGAACGTGTCCCTGCGTCCCCGCGGCTCCGGAAAGCTCGGAACCCGCACGGAGACCAAGAACGTCAACTCGCTGCGCTCGGTCGAGCGTGCGGTGCGCTACGAGATCCAGCGCCAGGCCGCGATTCTCGCCGCCGGCGGCACGATCGTCCAGGAGACCAGGCACTGGCACGAGGACACCGGCACCACGAGTGCTGGACGTCCGAAGTCCGACGCGGACGACTACCGCTACTTCCCCGAGCCCGACCTGGTGCCCGTCGCCCCGGCGCGCGAGTGGGTCGACGAGCTGCGCTGCACCCTGCCGGAGCAGCCGTCGCTGCGCCGCAAGCGCCTGATCGAGGCGTGGGGCTTCACGCAGCTGGAGTTCCAGGACATCGCGAACGCCGACCTCCTCGACGAGGTCGAGGCGACCATCGCCGCCGGGGCCACCCCGGCCGCCGCGCGTAAGTGGTGGTCCGGCGAGATCGCCCGACTGGCGAACGCGCAGGGCGTTCCGGCCGGCACGCTCGTGAGCCCGGGGCACGTCGCAGAGCTGGCCGGACTTGTCGAGGCGGGAACGCTCACCGACCGTCTCGCCCGCCAGGTGCTCGAAGGCGTCATCGCCGGCGAGGGCTCGCCGCAGCAGGTCGTGGATGCGCGCGGCCTCGCGGTCGTGTCGGACGACGGAGCGCTCATCGCCGCCATCGACGAGGCGCTGGCCGCGCAGCCGGACGTGCTGGCCAAGATCCGCGACGGCAAGGTCCAGGCCGCCGGCGCCGTGATCGGCGCCGTGATGAAGGCCATGAAGGGCCAGGCGGACGCCGCCCGCGTGCGCGAGCTCGTGCTCGAGCGCGCTGGCTCCGCCGAGTAGCAACGCTCAGACCCCGCCGCGCTTCTGTTTCGACGGAGGCGCGGCGGGGTTGGCGTTCGGGCGGCGCGTGATGCAGATTAGGGAGATGGGCGTCTTCACACTCGGCGGGCTGACCACGGCCCCCGCCTCCACTGCCACGGAACTGCTCGCGCCGACGACCGCGGGGGCGCTGACCGCATCCGGGTGGCTGGACGATGTCGGGGTGGTGGAGATCGACCCCGCCGTCTCGGACACGGCGGCCACGCGCGAGCGGTTCGGCCTGGATGCTGCGACGCTCGCCAACTGCGTGGTGGTCGCCGGCAAGCGCGAGGGCGTCGAGCGGATCGCGGCCTGCGTGGTGCTCGCGACGACGCGCGCCGACGTCAACAACACCGTCAAGCGGCTGCTGGATGTGCGCAAGGCGTCGTTTCTGTCGATGGACCGTGCCGTCGAGCTGACCGGGATGGAGTACGGCGGCATCACCCCGATCGGCCTGCCCGCCGAGTGGCCGGTGTTCGTCGACGCCCGCGTCGCGGAGACCGACGTCGTCATCATCGGCTCCGGCGTCCGCCGGTCGAAGATCCTGCTGCCGGGGCGCCTCCTCGGGGAGCTGCCGAATGCCCGCGTCGTCGACGGTCTCGGCCTGGATGCGCTCGGCGCCGGCGCATGACCGGCATCCTCGAACCCGTCCGCTCGCGCCTCATCGAGACGCTGGCCGGACGCTCCGACGAGGTGCCCCGCTGGGTGCTCGCCCTGGAGGACGGGGAGGACGACGGCTTCTTCGAAGCGGGAAGCGCGCCCTGGGTGGTGCACGGCGGGATGCCGACGCTCGTCGCCGGGGTGCGTGCGCTCCTGCTGCAGGCGCTGCATCCCGGGGCTCTCGCGGGCGTCAGAGACTTCTCGCGGTACCGGGAGGATCCGCTCGGGCGTCTGGCCGGCACGATCCAGTGGATCCACACGGTCACCTTCGGCAGCACAGGCCAGGCCGTCGCGAGCACGCAGATGGTGAAAGCGATGCACAAGAGGGTCACCGGCACGTTCGTCGATGGCCACGGCGTCACGCGGCCGTACTCCGCGAACGATCCGGAGCTGGCGGCCTGGGTGCACATCGCCTTCACCGACGCGTTCCTGACGGCGCACGAGCGCTGGGGGAGTCCCATCCCGGGTGGAGCGGACGGCTACGTGTCGCAGTGGGCGACGGCCGGTGAGCTGATGGGCGTCGCCGAGCCGCCGCGCAGCGCGGCGGAACTGCGTGCGCAGATCGGCGCGTACACCGCCGACGGGGAGCTGCGCGGAGGACCGGAGGTGGAGGAGATCGTGCGGTTCATCCGGCGTCCTCCGCTGCGCAGGATGCTCCGGCCGTCGTACCGCGTGGTCTTCCGGGCGGCCGTCGCGAGCCTCGAACCACGGCACCGCGCCATGCTCGGCCTCCGCACGACGCCGCTCGACCGGGTGTTCCCCGTGGACAGGGCCGCGGCGACCGTGCTCGCGGGAGCCGGGGTGCTGCTCGGCCCGCAGACGCAGGCCGAGCTCTCCGCCCGCCGTCGCCTGGCGCGCCTCGCGGCGGACTGAGGACCTGCTCGGCGTCGTTTGGGGTTAGCCTGTCTCCAGCCGGCCCGCTCAGTGGAGAGCGGACCCGAGTCGGTGGAGGCGCAGAAATGACAGCGACCGTCCCCTCCAAACCGGAGGATGTGGAATCCAAGGGGCTGAAAGGCGGGGCCCTCGGCCTGGTCTCCAGCGTCGTGGTAGGCGTGGCATCGACCGCGCCCGCGTACAGCCTGGCGGCGAGCCTGGGCTTCATCGTCGTCGGCGGCACGGTCGTCGCCGGGGTGAAGGCGCCCGGCATCGTGCTGCTCGCGTTCATCCCGATGTATATGATCGCGGTCGCGTATCAGGAGCTCAACAAGGCCGAGCCGGACTGCGGAACGACGTTCACCTGGGCGACCAGAGCGTTCGGGCCGGTCACCGGGTGGATGGGCGGCTGGGGCATCATCGTCGCCGACGTGATCGTGATGTCCAATCTGGCGCAGATCGCCGGGTCGTACTCGTTCACCTTCGTCGGCAGCTTCGGCCTGCCCGCCGTCGCCGACCTCGCGACCAACACCGTGGCGACGACGATCGCCGGCCTGCTCTGGATCGCGATCATGACCTGGATCTGTTACCGCGGCATCGAGATCTCGGCCAGGCTGCAGTACGTGCTGCTCTCGTTCGAGGTCGTCATCCTGATCTTCTTCGCCGCGTTCGCGCTCGTGAAGGTCTACACCGGCAACGCGGAGCCGTACTCGCTCATCCCGCAGTGGGACTGGTTCAACCCGTTCACCCTCGACTTCAGCAAGACCATCGCACCGGCCATGCTGACCGCGATCTTCATCTACTGGGGCTGGGACACGGCCGTCTCGGTGAACGAGGAGACGAAGGATCCGGGGAAGACCCCCGGCCGCGCAGCCGTGATCAGCACGCTGCTGCTGCTCGCCACGTACGCGGTGGTCACGGTGGCGACGGTCGCGTTCGCGGGCGTGGGGGAGAAGGGGATCGGGCTGGCGAACCCGGCCAACTCGGGCGACGTGTTCTCGGCCATCGGGCCGACGCTGTTCGGTCCTGGCCCGGTCGGCGCGCTCCTGATGGCGCTGCTCGGCTTCTCCATCCTGACCTCGGCGTCCGCCTCCACCCAGACCACGATCCTGCCGACGGCGCGCACCGCCCTGTCGATGGCGGCGTACAAGGCCATCCCCGAGCAGTTCGCGCGCATCCACCCTCGGTTCCTCACGCCGACCTGGGCCACGATCGGGATGGGGCTGGTGTCCGCGGTCTTCTTCCTCATCTTCACCTTCATCAGCCCCGCGCTGCTGCTGGCGCTGATCGGGTCGATCGGCCTGATGATCGCGTTCTACTACGGACTCACCGGGTATGCCTGCGTCTGGTACTACCGCAAGACGCTGTTCCACAGCTTCCGCAGCATCATCCTGCGCGGGCTGTTCCCGCTGGTCGGCGGGCTGATGCTCACCTACGTCTTCATCTACGGCCTGATCAACTTCGCCGCCGTGGACTGGCTGGTGGACGACAACGGGAAGAACGTGACCATCTTCGGCATCGGCGCCGAGGCCGTGGTCGGTGTCGGCGGTCTGCTGATCGGGCTGGTGCTGATGGCGATCTGGTGGTGGCGCAGGCCGGACTACTTCCGCGGCAGGACCCTCCCACGGCGCTCCGACGACCTGGTGCTGTCGCCGGAGGGCGTCGTCCCGGCGTTCGGGCTGCCGGACTCCGGCATCCCGCCCACGATCATCGCGCCGGACTTCTCCAATCTTCCCCCTGGACAGACCCCCATCAATGCCGAGACGCTGGAGCCGGTGAAGGAACCGTCCGAGCTACCGCCGGACGATCCCGCCCTGCCGCGAAAGGACGAGTGAGTGAGCGAACGACAGCGCGTCGTCGAATGGGAGGACCCGGCACCGGGAGTGGCGGTGATGCCCACCATGAGCGGCCTCGACTACCTCCGGTCGATGCTCGACGGGGAGCTTCCGCCCCCGCCGATCACCAACCTGATGAGCATGCGGCTCACCGACGTCGGGCCGGGCACGGCGACGTTCGTCTGCGAACCGGACGAGTCGCACTACAACCCGATCGGCACCGTGCACGGCGGGCTGGTCTGCACGCTGCTCGACTCGGCCCTCGGATGCGCGGTGCAGACGACGCTGCCGCAGGGTCAGGGATACACGTCCATCGAGATCAAGGTGAACTACCTGCGCCCTGTCTACGCGGGCGCCGGTCCGCTGACCTGCGTGGCGCACGTCACGAAGCCGGGCAGCAGGGTCGCGTTCGCTGACGGGGTGGTGACGGACGCCTCCGGCAAGACGGTCGCGACGGCGACGGGCTCGCTGCTCGTGTTCCCGCTCTAGCGGTCCGGGCCGGTCAGTCCTTCGCTGCGAGCAGCTGATCGCGCACCTTGCGCCTGATCACCTTGCCCACGATGGAGCGCGGCAGATCGTCCACCTGGGTGACGTGTCTCGGCACCTTGTACGGGGTCAGCGTGTCCCTCGCGAACGCCCGGATCGCGGCCTCGTCGAACGAGGCGCCCGGCTTCATCACGACGGCGGCGACCACGTCTTCGCCTCCGCGCTCCTGCGGGACGCCGACCACGGCCACGTCCGCGACGCCCTCGAAGTCGCGCAGCGCGTCCTCGACCTCCGTCGGCGAGACGTTGAAGCCGCCGGTGACGATGAGCTCCTTGATGCGGTCGACGATGCGCACGAAGCCGTCCGCATCCATCGTCACGATGTCACCGGTGCGGAACCAGCCGTCGTCGGTGAACACCTTCGCCGTCTCGTCGGCCTTGTGCCAGTATCCGGAGAACACCTGCGGGCCTTTGGCGAGCAGCTCGCCCTCCTCGCCGAACGGGCGGTCCTGCGACGGATCGTCCGGGTCGACGACGCGCAGCCGCGTGCTCGGGAGCGCGAGGCCGACGGTGCCGTCCCTGCGCGTTGTGCCGACCGGGTTGGCCATCAGCACGGGGGAGCACTCGGACAGGCCGTAGCCCTCGACCAGATAGCCGCCGGTCTTGCTCTCCCAGAGCCGCACGATGCTCTCCGGCAGGCTCATCGCCCCGGAGATGGCGATCTCGATGCCGGACAGCGACACCTTCCGCTTCTCCGCGGCCGCGACGAGGCGGTCGTAGATCGGAGGGACCGCCGGCAGGAAGGTCGCCGGGCGCTTCTTGACCACATCCAGCACCAGGTCGGGATCGAACTTCGGGAACAGCACCAGGCGCGACCCCATGCTCATCGCGAAGGTGAGGCAGAGCGTCAGCCCGTACGCGTGGAAGAGGGGGAGCACGGCATACACCACGGAGGTGCCCCGCTCGATGGTGGGCACCCACGCCCGGGCCTGCGCGGCGTTCACCGTGAGGTTCAGGTGGCTGAGCATCACGCCCTTGGGCAGGCCGGTGGTGCCGCTGGTGTACTGGATGAGCGCCAGGTCGTCGCGCTCGGGCCGCGGATACGAGGCCTTCAGCCTGCGGCCGCCGATCAGGGTCTCCCAAGTGACCGTGCCGCTGACCTTCGCGGTGAGCTGCTCCCTGGCCTGACGTGCTGCACGGACCGGCAGCCGCAGGGCGGCGCGCTTGGTCGCCGGCATCGCCCGGGTGATGTCGATCGAGACGACCGTGGTCACTCCGAGGTCGGCCGGGAGCTCCTGGACGGTCTTCGCGACCTTGTCCCAGACGATGGCGACGGTCGCACCGTGGTCCTCGAACTGGTGCCGCAGCTCGCGCGGCGTGTAGAGCGGGTTGTGCTCGATCACCACGGCGCCGAGACGCAGGGCGGCGTAGAACGCGACCACGTGCTGCGGGCAATTGGGCAGCACGAGCGCGACCCTGTCTCCCTTGCGCACGCCGCGCTTGCGCAGGCCCTCCGCTGCACGGGCGATCTGGTCGCCCAGCTCCGCGTACGTGGTGGTCGCCCCGAAGAACTCGAGGGCGACGTTTCGCGGGTAGCGGGCGACGGACTCGTCGATCAGGTGCGCGAGCGAGCCGTCGGGCAGGTCGACGTCGTCCGGCACGTTCGGCGCATAGCTCGCGAGCCACGGCCGCGCGGCGTAGTCGCCGGGAGCGGTGCCTGTGGCGTCGGTGCCTGGAGCGGAGGTGCTGGCGTCGGAGGTGGCTGCGGCGTCTGCGCCGTCCGGTGTCTGGCTCACGCTGGCAAGCCTACGACGAGGCGACCAGCGCGCGCACCGCGTCGTCGATCGGCGTGCTGCCGGAGACGGCCTCCCAGACGTGCCCGATGGTGCCCGGCTCGTCGATGCAGGCGCTGATCAGCCGGGCGACGTCCTCGCGCGGGATGCTGCCTCGCTCGACGCTGTCCCCGATGGTCACGAGCCCCGTGCCCTCCTCGGTGGTGAGGCCGCCCGGGCGCAGGATGGTCCAGTCGAGCCCGGATTCGCGGAGCACGGCGTCCGCATCCCGCTTCGCCTCGACGTATGCGCGCCAGACCGGCTCGGTGTCGTCCGGCAGCGGCGCGTCGACGCCCCAGGCGGAGACCTGCACGAAGCGGCGGATGCCCGCGAGCACGGCGCCCTGCATCGACTTCACGGAGCCTTCGTAGTCGACCGTCCGCTTGCGCTCGATGCCGGAGCCCGCGCCGGCACCGGCGGCGAACACCACGGCGTCCGACCCTGCGAACGCCGTGGAGAGCTGCTCGGGCGTCGCCTTCTCGATGTCGAGCAGCACGCCCTCTCCGCCCAGGCGGTACACGTCGTCCGCGTGCTCCTCATTCCGGACGATGCCGACGAAGTCGTCACCGTTGTCATAGAGCACCCGCATCAACTGCTGGGCGACTTTTCCGTGGGCACCGACGATCACAACACGAGTCATGCTTCCATCATGGACCCCTCGGGGGTGGATGCGCCCACGGCGAACACCTCCAGCGAATCGGCCGTGAATTTGTTAGCGTCATCCCATGCTGACGTTCTTCGAGCTGCTGGGGCGGGTCTTCGCCGCGTCGCTCGACGGCGTGCTCGCCGCATCCACGCCGGCCAGCATCATCGCTCTCGCCGGTATGGCCGGTGCGATCGGACTCGTCGCGGTCGTCGCGGCCGCCGGGCTCACGTCGGTGGCAGCACTGGCGGCGTCGCTGCGCATCCGGGCCCGGCTCGAACGGCCCATCGAACCGGCGGACAAGAGCGCCATGCTCCGCCAGTCCGATCCGGATGCCGACGGCCGCCCGCGCCCGCGAGCGCCCGGTCTCTCCCTGCGGACCGCGTAGCAGGAGCATCTCCCGCCACCCCGATGGGCGGCGCAGCCCTGCCGGCAACATCGGCTGCCGAGCGCGGTCAGACGGAATCCCCCCATCCGTTCGACAGCAGGGACACTTCTCGTGGACATCTTCTCCTTCGGCCCCATCGCGGCCGTCCTCGACGCGACATACGCTCTCGTCACCGGCCTGTCCGGCGCTCTCGCGCCGGTCGCAGGCACTCTCAGCGGCCTGCTGGCCGTCGTCGCCCTCACCGTGATCGTCCGCGCGCTCCTCATCCCGGTCGGGATGAGTCAGGTGCGCGCCGAGTACAACCGCCGCCGTCTGGCGCCGCACATCGCCGAGCTGCAACGCAAACATGGAAAGGACCGCGAGCTGCTCGCCAGGAAGACGATGGAGCTCTACCAGTCGGAGAAGGTCTCTCCGTTCGCGGGGATGCTCCCGCTGCTCGCGCAGCTTCCGGTGATCTCGCTGGTCTACGCGGTGTTCACCCATCCGGCGATCTCCGGTCACGCCAACGAGCTGCTCGGCGAGCACGTCTTCGGCGCGCCGCTCGGCACGAGTTTCGTCGGCCTGACCAGTGCCGGAGCGGAGGTGTGGCCCGCGATGCTGGTCTACCTCGTCGTGCTCGGGCTGATCGCGATCGTCACCACCGTGTCGAGGAGGGTGCTCACGCTCCCGCAGCCGGAGGGCGCCGCCACGCCCGGTTCCGGCGGCCTGCTGCGCGCGCTGTCGTTCCTGCCGTACGTGACCGTGGTGTTCGCGGCGTTCGTGCCGCTCGCCGCCGCTGTCTACATCCTGACCTCGACGGCATGGACCGTCGCGGAGCGGTTCACGTTGCGTCGTCTCCTCGACCCGGAGCGGCACCGTCCGGATGGGCGGATCGAGCCGTCCGCCGCCCGCTGACCGGGCAGCCGGCCCGCCGGGTGGGATGCTTGGAGCATGAAGAACCGCAAGACAGCCGCCTCGACGGCCCCGGCGTTCGGCGTCGGCGTGCAGGTGTACGTGCGCGAGCCGCAGGAGGAGAGCGGTGACGACTGGGTGGGGGAGCCCACCGGGGTCATCATCGCGCCGGGTGCAGCGAGCCTGCGCAGCGTCAACCTGCCCGCCGGAGACGTGACGTCGTGGCTGGTCGCGTTCAGCGAGCCGCAGCGGCGGCGCGACGGCCGCGGCCCGTACGAGCAGGCGACCATCGCACAGGCGCTGCTGGTGGCCGCAGACCCGATCGACGGTTAGCGGCATCCGGATGCACGGGGTCGGGCTGGTCCGCGGGATCAACGTCGGCGCATCCACGCGGGTGGCGAAGGGCGACCTGGCCGCGGCGTTCACGGAGGCCGGGTTCGAGCGCGTCTCGACCTTCCTGCAGTCGGGGAACGTCGTGTTCGACGCCGCAGCCGCCCCGTCGGCCGCACAGGCCGCGGCCGTCGAGAGGGCCATCGAGAAGCGCTCCGGCGTCTCCGCCCGCGTGATCCTGCTGACCGAGAAGGCGTTCCGCACCGTCGCGGCGGCGAACCCGCTGCTCGACGCCGGCGATGATCACTCGAAGCTGATGGTCACCTTTCTCGACCATCCCGTGCCGCCCGCGCTCCGCGTTCCCGACGCGGACAGGATCGCTCCGGAGGTCGTCAGCGTCGGTGAACGCGCCGTGTACCAGTGGTGCCCGCTCGGCGTCTCGAAGTCGAAGCTCACTCACGCGTTCTGGCGCGAGGTCGGACCGGTGGCGACCGGGCGCAACTGGCGCACGGTGCTCCGCCTGATCGAGGAGCTGGATGCGCGAAGCTGAGCGTTCTCCGCGAATAATGCAGAACTGCATTCTTTCAGTTTAGAAAGCTTGCAGCGAGTGCAATAATAGTCAGGTGACATCGGAAACCCTCGGACTGCGCGAGCGCAAACGCCTGGAGACACGGGCGCAGCTCGAACGCGCCACCGTACTGCTGGTGGCAGAGGTCGGACTCGAGAACGCCACGGTCGACGCGATCTGCGCCCGTGTGCCCGTCTCGCCCCGCACCTTCTTCAACTACTTCGACAGCAAAGAGGACGCCATCCTCGGGATGCGCGACCTGCCCATCGACGACGCCTTCCTCGACCAGCACAGGGCGGCCACCGCCGGGCTGCCGGTCGTCGAACAGGTGATCGGCCTGCTGCTGCACGTGATGGGCCCGGCGATCGGAGACACCGAGCTGCACGCGGCCAGGATGGCGATCGTCAAGGAGCATCCGGAACTCCTGCGCCGACAGTTCGCCCAGATGACACGGATGGGGGAGCAGCTCGTCGCGGGCGTCTCCCTCTTCCTCACGAACGATCCTGCGTTCTCCGCCCTCCCGGACGCCGAACGCGACTCGCTCGCCGAGCTGATCCTCCCGCTCTGCGGCGGCGCCATCCGCGCTGCCGTCAAAGAGTGGGTCGCCGACGGCTCCGTGCGCGACACAGCAGAACTTCAGAGGCGGGCCGTCGAGCTCGCCGGAAAGGTGATCACGGCACTCGCATGAGTCAGACAGCACTCCACCAGGAGACCGCGGGCGCGATGCCCGACGGGGCTCCGAAGAAGAAGGCGATCCTCCTCGTCTTCGCCGGCCTCATGGTCACGATGCTCCTCGCATCCCTCGACCAGACGATCTTCTCCACGGCCCTCCCGACGATCGTCGGCGAGCTGAACGGCGTCGAGCACATGCTGTGGGTGACCACGGCATACATCCTGGCGTCCACGATCATGATGCCGGTCTACGGCAAGCTCGGCGACCTGATGGGCCGCAAGGGCCTGTTCATCATCGCCATCGGGCTGTTCATGGCCGGCTCGGTCGTCGGCGGCCTTGCGGGCGACATGGGCTGGCTGATCGTCGGCCGTGCCGTGCAGGGTCTCGGTGGCGGCGGACTGATGATCCTCTCCAACGCGATCATCGCCGACGTCGTCCCCGCCCGCGAGCGCGGCAAGTACATGGGCATCATGGGCGGCGTCTTCGCCCTCTCATCCGTCGCTGGCCCGCTGCTCGGCGGCTGGTTCACCGAGAGCATCGGCTGGCGCTGGGCGTTCTGGATGAACATCCCGCTCGGCATCCTGGCCATCGCGTCCGCCGTCGCCTTCCTCCGCCTGCCGAAGAACACCGCAGGCAAGCCGCGCATCGACGTGGCCGGGATGGGGCTGCTCGCCATCGCATCCACCTGCCTGGTGCTGCTGACCACCTGGGGCGGCACGACGTACGCCTGGGATTCGCCCGTGATCGTCTCGCTGGTCGTGGGAACGGTCGCGGCGGGCATCGCCTTCGTCTTCGTCGAGAAGGCGGCGGCGGAGCCGATCATGCCGCTGGCGCTGTTCAAGGACCGCAACTTCAACCTGACCACGATCGCCGGTCTGATCATCGGCATCGCGATGTTCGGCGCCCTCGCCTACCTGCCCACCTACCTGCAGATGGTCACCGGGGCGAACGCCACCGAGGCCGGCTTCCTGATGATCCCGATGATGGCCGCGCTGCTCATCACCTCGATCGTCTCCGGGCAGCTGGTCAGCAGGACTGGACGGTACAAGTGGCTGCCGATCGCGGGAACGGTGATCGTCGGCGTCGCCCTGGTGCTGCTGTCGACCATGACCCCGACCCTGCCGGTGTGGGTGCTCTGCAGCTACCTGGCCGTCATGGGAATCGGGCTCGGGATGAGCATGCAGATCCTGATCCTCATCGTGCAGAACGCGTTCCCGGTGTCCCAGGTCGGCACGGCGACGGCGGCGAACAACTACTTCCGTCAGATCGGAGCCTCGCTCGGCTCCGCGATCGTCGGCAGCCTGTTCGCGTCGCGCCTCACCGAACTGCTCACCGAGCGGATGCCGGCAGGAGGCCAGGCGGCGGGCGGCGGGACCAACTCGCTCACCCCCGCGATCGTCAAGAGCCTGCCTGCGCCGATCCGCGACGTGATCGTCGGGTCGTACAACGATGCGCTCACCCCGGTGTTCCTCTACATGGTCCCGCTGCTGCTCGTCGCGGTCGTGCTGCTCTGCTTCGTCAAGGAGAAGCCGCTGGCCACCACCATCGAGCGCGATGTGGTCGCGACGACCGCCCAGATCGACGGTTCGACGCATCCGACACTGGATGCGGAAGCGGCCTCCCAGCAGGCGGTTGCGTCCGACACGGCGCAGCCCGCCGAGGACGACGAGCTGGACGGAACGCTCCTCAGGAGCTGACCGGCCTCGTCGTCCGAACGGCCCGTCCTCCCCGGCTTCGGGAGGGCGGGCCGTGCCCTTTACCCGCAATCACTGGCCCCGCGCGGCGGACGCTCCTACAATGACGGCATGTTCGTCGAGGGCACCCTTCGATGGCAGGTCACCGAGGACTGTCCCTGGGACCTGCTGATGGCGCTCGCCCTCCGCGACCTCGGACACCTCGACGGGGTCGGCGACCCCGTGATCCCGCGGCTGACGCCGGCGGTCGCTCCCGTGTTGCATCCGGCGACCGGTGCGCTCCCCGTGCTTCCCGCCCGGCGTCGCCCAGCGCATCCCGGAGCGGAGGGCAGCCCGCTGGCCGAGCAGTGGCTGGCGTGGTTCGAGTTCACCGTCGACAGGGAGCGGAGGGCGGCGGGGTCGCTGCTGCAGCCGCCCCACTTCTCGGCGTTCGACAGGGCGATCGAGCTGCAGGACCTCATCCTGGAGCACTTCGACGAGGCGCTGCTGTGGGCGACGGAGCGGCACGACGAGTACGCCAGGGCGAGCGCGCAGACGCACGCCAGGCGCGCAGCCGACATCGTGGATGTGGTGCGCGACCGCGAGCACGAGCTGCGGAGGCAGGCCGGCTACTTCCGGCTGGATCTCTCCGTGCTCCCGCTCGAGGAGCGCGGAGCCTGGATCGTCGGCCCGCACTCCGTCATCCTCAGCACGACCCTCCGAGACGACTCCGACGCCTTCCGCGCCTGGTTCGCCCCCGTCGTCGCCGCCCTCGTCTAGCTCCTCGCCGATCAGGCGGGGCGCTGAGCGGGGGAGACGGTCTCTGCCGGGTCGGTGACGGCCACGTCGCCGACGGCCTCGTCGATGCGGGCGAGCACGTCGCCGGAGAGGCGGATGCCCGCTGCGGCGGCGTTGGAGGCGACCTGCTCCGGCTTGGATGCTCCGACGATGGCGCCCGCCACGTTCGGGTTCTGCAGCACCCAGGCGACGGCGAGCTGCGCCATCGTGATGCCGAGCTCGTCGGCGATCGGGCGGAGACGCTGCACGGCGGTGAGCACGTCGTCGTTCATGAACGACTTGATCGCGTTCGCGCCGCCCTTGCTGTCCGCGGCGCGGCTGCCCTCCGGCACCTCTCCGCCCGGCTGGTACTTGCCGGTCAGCACGCCCTGCGCCACCGGCGACCAGACGATCTGCGAGATGCCGAGCTCGGCGGAGGCCGGGACGACCTTGCCCTCGATGACCCGCCACAGCATCGAGTACTGCGGCTGGTTGGAGATCAGCTGGAAGTTCAGCTCCTTCGCCAGCGCCGCACCGGCGCGCAGCTGCTCCGCGTTCCATTCGGAGACGCCGATGTAGAGCGCCTTTCCGGCGCGCACGACATCGGCGAACGCCTGCATCGTCTCCTCGAGCGGCGTCTCGTAGTCGTACCGGTGCGCCTGGTAGAGGTCGACGTAGTCGGTGCCGAGACGCTCCAGGGAGCCGTCGATCGACTCGAAGATGTGCTTGCGGGAGAGCCCGACGTCGTTGTGGCCCTTGGGGCCGGTGGGCCAGTAGACCTTCGTGAAGATCTCGAGGGAGGCGCGGCGCTCGGCCTTGAGCGCGTCGCCGAGGACCTTCTCCGCCGCCGTGTTCGCGTACGCATCCGCGGTGTCGAAGGTGGTGATGCCCGCATCCAGTGCTGCACGGACGCTCTGCGTCGCGATGTCGTTCTCCACCTGGGAGCCGTGGGTGAGCCAGTTGCCGTAGATGATCTCGGAGATCTTGAGTCCGCTGTTGCCGAGGTACCTGAATTCCATGATGCTCACGCTACCCGACGACACTGTCGGCGGCACGTGGCAAGCTTGTCTGGTGGGACGAGCGGACGGCAACGACAGGCGGGTGACCACCGAGCCGATCGACGACTCGTCCGCCACCATCCTGCACGTCGACATGGACGCGTTCTTCGCCTCCGTCGAGCTGCTCGACCGACCGGATGCGCGCGGCAAGCCCGCCATCGTCGGTCACCCCGGCCCGCGCTCGGTCGTGACCAGCGCGACGTACGAGGCGCGCAAGTTCGGGGTGCGCTCCGCGATGCCCGTCTCCCAGGCGCTCCGGCTCTGCCCGCAGGCGATCATCCTGCCGCCGCACATGCACAAGTACAAGGAGTATTCGGAGAAGGTCATGGCGATCTTCTCCGAGGTCACCCCGCTGGTGGAGGCGCTGAGCATCGACGAGGCTTTCCTCGACGTCGCGGGCGCCAGGCGGCTGCTCGGGTCGCCGCGCCGCATCGCCGAGCTGATCAGGGCGCGCGTGTACTCGGAGACCGGCCTCACCTGCTCGGTCGGCGCAGCGCCCACCAAGTTCATGGCCAAGCTGGCCTCCGGCCGGGCCAAGCCCGACGGCGTGCTGGTCATCCCGGAGTCCGCGATCATCTCCTACCTGCGCCCGCTGCCGGTCGGGGCGCTCTGGGGCGTCGGCGCCAGCACCCAGCAGGCGCTCGAACGACTCGGGATGCGCACGGTCGCCGACCTGGCCGACGCACCGCTGCACGTGCTGCAGAAGGCGGTGGGCGACGCCTCAGGACGCAAACTGCACGAGCTCGCGAACGGCAGGGATCCCCGCTCGGTGGTCACGGAGACCCGCGAGAAGAGCGTCGGGCACGAGATGACGTTCGAGACCGACGTCTCCGATCAGGATCTGCTGCGCCGCGAACTGCTGCGGCTGTCCAACCAGGTGGGGGAGCGGCTGCGCAAGCACGGGTTCGTCGGGCGCACCGTCGCCCTCAAGCTGCGGTTCTCCGACTTCCGCACGGTGACGCGCTCGCGCACCCTCGGCGAGCCGACCAACGTCGGCAGGCGCATCTTCGAGGAGGCGTGGCAGGTCTACGAAGGGCTCGACCTCGGCCGCACCCCGATCCGTCTCATCGGCGTACGCGCCGAGCAACTGCTCGACGGCGGAGGCGACAGCCTGGCGCTCTGGGATCCGGACGACGAGTGGCGCGAGACCGAGCGAACGCTCGACGCGGTCAGCGCACGGTTCGGGCGCGGGATGATCGGGCCGGCCTCCCTGGTGAAACGCCAGCCGGACGCCGACGCGGCGGCCGACGACGGCCGCAACCCGCGCTGGCTCAGCGACTGAGCGTCAGCGCAGCAGGCTGAGCGCGCGACCGGTCAGCGCAGCCCGACGATGATGCCGCGGTGGTCGCTGCCGTTGTCCGGCAGCACGTCGCTCGACACGTTCGTCATGCCGCGCACCAGCGCGTGATCGAGCCGGGCGACCGGGAACTCGGCCGGCCAGGTGAAGCCGAAGCCGAGCGTGCTGTCCGGCGCCTCGGTAAGCGTGGACAGCAGCGGCTGGAACTTCCTGTCGGTGCTCGCCGTGTTGAAGTCGCCGACCACGATCAGCTTCGCCGCGTCGTCCGCGGCGACCGTCTCCGCCAGCTGCGACAGCATCGTGTCGCGCGACTGGTATGCGCCGGGCCGGACGGACGCGATGTGCACCGCGTAGACGCGCGTCGGCGTTCCCGGCGTCGCCAGGTCGACCCGCACCGCCCTGTCCCAGCCGAGGCCGAGGTCGAGCCGCTGCTCGTCGCTGATCGGGTACTTGCTCCAGACGCCGACCGTGCCGACGACGGCACTGTGCGGGTAGCCGGGGGCGAGGACGCCCGCGACCGTCTCCCGCGAGGTGGCGTCGAGTTCCTGCAGGGCGATCACGTCCGGCGCGCGGTCGGCGAGGTCTTTCGCGATCGCGCCCGCCGCAGTGTTCTGGGCGTGGATGTTCTCGCTCGCGACGGTCAGCGACGGCGCTCCCGCGTGCATCCCGGGCAGGATGGTCGGCAGGAACATGCTGCCCCAGACCGCGGCGGCCGCCGCGACGCAGAGCCCGCCGAACAGGGACAGCCGCAGCAGAGAGGCGATGCCGAGCAGCAGGATGACCCCGCCGAGCCACGGCAGGAAGGTCTCGATCAGCGACGCGGACCCCACGATGTTCGGCAGCAGACCGTGCCAGAGCAGCAGTGCGCCCACCATGAGGGCGAGCAGGCCTGTGACGATGCCGCGCGGGCCACGGCTGGAACGGATCATCGACACTCGCACGATTATTCACGGTGCACCGCTGAGAACCCGCCGCAAACGCTGGACAGAGGCTGAGCACTGCCCTGGTGAGCCTGGGAGCGGGAGGGTACGGTTGCTGCATGACCAACATCTCCCTGAAGCTCGCGGAAACGATCAGCTCAAACGGCATCAAGTCGGTCTACGGCGAGCCCGTGGAGATCGACGGGACCACCATCGTCCCTGTCGCGGCCGTGCAGTACGGCTTCGGCGCAGGCTCGGCCGGGGAGGGCGAGGACGCCGACGCCCCCGGTGGAGCGGGCGGTGGAGGCGTGAGCATCCCGTTCGGTGCGTACATCAACGACGAGACCGGTGTGCACTTCCGTCCGAACATCATCACGCTGCTCGCCGTCGCCATCCCGTTCGTCTGGGTGGCCGGCCACGCCTGGGCACGCATCATCCGGGCGTTGAAGAAGTAGACTGAACGCGAACACGGGAGTCCGGTGAGCCGGGCTGAGAGGAAACTTCTCAAGTTTCGACCGTTGAACCTGATCTGGATCATGCCAGCGCAGGGAGACATTCTCGAATCCCGTGCCCTCTTTCCACGAACGAAAGGGCACGAACAGTGCACGCAACACTCTCTCCGAGCACCACAGCCGATCGCAGCACGCGCGTCCTGAAATGGCGGGTCGTCGACATCGTCGTCGCCAGCGTGGTCGCCGTCGCCTCCGGCGTCGTCTTCTGGGTCTGGGGACAGCTCGACAACCCCATCTCCGGACCGGTGAGCGCCGTGCTCCCGGGCTTCCAGGGCATCCTGAACGGGCCGTGGCTGTTCGCGGGCGTGCTCGGTGCGCTGATCATCCGCAAGCCGGGTGCTGCGATCTACACCGAGCTGGTCGCCGCGACCGTCTCGGCGCTGATCGGCACGCAGTGGGGCTTCGCGACGCTCATCTCCGGGCTGGTGCAGGGCCTCGGTGTCGAGATCGTCTTCGCCCTGTTTCTCTACGCAAACTGGCGGCTGCCTGTCGCGCTGCTCGCGGGGGCCGGAGCGGGCATCGCGGAGTCGATCCTCGACCTCCTCTACTGGTACCCGGGCTCCAAGCTCGGCTTCGTCGTGACGTACACGATCACCACGACCATCTCCGGCATCGTCGTGGCCGGGCTGCTCTCCTGGCTGCTCGTGCGCGCGCTGGCGAAGACCGGCGCGCTCAGCAGGTTCGCATCCGGTCGCGAGGCGACAGGCAGGGTCTGATCATCGCAGGCAGTGCGGATGGTCTGCGCGGACCGTCAGCCCCGGTCGCCGTTCGGGTCGACGACTGGGGCTGGCGCTATGCCGGGCGCAACGCGTGGGCGGTCAGCGGACTGAGCCTGAGCATCCAGCCGGGGGAGCGGGTGCTGCTGCTCGGCGCATCCGGAGCGGGCAAGTCGACCGTGCTCGCAGGCCTCGCCGGGGTGCTCGGCGGGGACGACGACGGGGAGACCGTCGGGTCCGTCATCGTCGGGGGACGGCGCCCGGCCGATGCGCGTGGGGCGAGCGGGCTGCTGCTGCAGGACCCGGACTCGCAGGTCATCCTCGCGCGCGTCGGAGATGACGTGGCCTTCGCCTGCGAGAACCTCGGCGTGCCGCGCGAGCAGATCTGGCCGAGGGTGCGGGATGCGCTCGACGCGGTGCGGCTCCGGGTGCCGCTCGACCACCCCACCGCGGAGCTCTCCGGCGGTCAGAAGCAGCGGCTCGCCCTCGCCGGGCTGCTGGCGATGCGGCCGGGACTGCTGCTGCTCGACGAGCCGACGGCGAACCTCGACCCGGACGGCGTGATCGAGGTGCGTGAGGCTGTCGAGTCCGTGCTCGCGGCCACCGGGGCGACGCTGATCGTGGTCGAGCACCGCGTGGCCGTCTGGCGCGGCATCGTGGACAGGGTGATCGTGCTCGCCTCCGACGGCGGTGTGCTCGCCGACGGACATCCGGATGCCGTGCTCGCCGACACCTCGAACGAGCTGAGGACGGCAGGCGTCTGGCTGCCCGACGAACCGGTGCCCGTCGCCAGGGAGGTCGTCACCGGCGCACCGCTGCTGACCGCCGACGCGTTGGCGTTCGGCCGCGGTCCTGCCGTCGCCCGTCGCGCCCGGCGGGGGAGGCGCGGCCACGCGGACAGGACGGCCGAGCTCGCTGCCGCAGCACTGCCCGACCGGGTGGATGCGCGCATCGCCCAGGGCTCGGCGCTCGCCCTCGTCGGCAGGAACGGCGCGGGCAAGTCGACCCTGGCGCTCACCCTCGGCGGCCTGCTCCCTCCGCTCGGCGGGGTGCTGCGCGCAGAGGGGGCCCTCGCCGGTCAGGCCGGGCAGGAGCCCTCCGCGTGGCGCTCGCGCGACCTGCTCACCCGCATCGGCAGCGTGTTCCAGAATCCGGAGCACCAGTTCGTCGCCTCCACGGTCCGGGACGAGCTCGCCATCGGGCCGCGCGTCCTGCGCGAACCGGAGAGCGCGGTGACCGCGCGGGTCGACGAGCTGCTCGACCGGCTCTCGCTCGCACCGCTCGCCGACGCGAACCCGTTCACCCTCTCCGGCGGCCAGAAGCGCCGCCTCTCGGTGGCGACGGCGCTCGCCACCCGGCCCACCGTTCTCGTGCTCGACGAGCCGACGTTCGGCCAGGACGCCAACACCTGGGCCGGTCTGGTCGCGATGATCGCCGAGCTGCGCGCCGAGGGGCACGCCATCGTCGCCGCGACCCACGACGACGAGTTCGTGACCGCCATCGGCGCGACCAGGCTCGCGCTCGGCGCCGGAACGGAGGTGCGCGCGTGAGCATCATCGCCCCGGTGCGCCAGGGACCGCTCGGCGCCGTCAACCCGGTCGCCAAGCTGGGCGCAGCCCTCATCGTCACGGTGGTGCTGCTGCTGTCCATCGACATCGTCTCCGCCGCGGTCGCGCTCGGCCTCGAGCTGGTGCTGCTGTGCTTCTCGCGCATCCCGTTCCGGGTGCTCGCGCTGCGCACGGCTCCCGTCTGGATCGCCGCGCCGCTCGCCGGGATCACCACGCTGCTCTACGGCCGTACCAGCGGCGTCGTCTACGTGCAGTGGATGTTCGTGGAGATCAGCGACGGCTCCATCCAGCTGGCGGTTGCGACCACGCTGCGCATCCTCGCGATCGGCCTCCCCGCCGTGCTGCTGTTCATCACCATCGACCCGACCGACCTGGCCGACGGCCTCGCGCAGGTGCTTCACCTTCCTGCGCGGTTCGTGCTCGGCGGCCTGGCCGGGCTGCGGCTGGTCGGGTTGTTCGTCGACGACTGGCGCGCGCTCAGCCTCGCCAGGCGCGCCCGCGGCATCTCCGAGTCCGGAGCGCTCCGCCGGATGCTCGGCCAGGCGTTCGCCCTGTTCGTGCTGTCGATCCGCCGGGGCACCAAGCTCGCGACGGCGATGGAGGCGCGCGGCTTCGGGGCGTCGACCGTGCGCACCTGGGCACGGCAGAGCGTGTTCCGCGGGCGGGACTGGGTGGCGCTCTCCCTCGCCGCAGCCGTCGCGATCACCGCGGCAGGCGCCGCCATCGCAGCGGGGACGTGGCATGTCTTCGGCGCGTGACGCCGAGCTGCGGCTGCGGGATGCGCTGCAGCGAGCGATCCGGGATGCGACTGCACGCCGGGCGGCGCCGGTGGTGCTCATCGACGGGCCGAGCGGGGCGGGGAAGAGCTCCCTCGCCGACCTGCTGCTGGCGGACTGGCCGGGCGACGTCGCCCCACGGCTGGTGCGGATGGACGACCTGTACCCGGGCTGGGGCGGGCTGGATGCGGCGAGCGAGGCGGTCGGGACGGACCTGCTCGCGCCGCTCCGCGCATCCGGGGCAGGACGGTGGCGACGCTGGGACTGGGCGGCCGACGCCCCCGCCGAGTGGCACACCGTCGACGGCGACGCGCCCCTGATCGTCGAGGGATGCGGGACGCTCGCTCGTGCGAACGCGCGGCTCGCCGACCTCGCGCTCTGGCTCGACGCGGACGACGCCCTGCGAAAAGAGCGCGCGCTCGCCCGCGACGGACTCTCCTTCGCCACCCACTGGGACCAGTGGCAGCACGACTTCGAGCGCTACCTCGCGCGCGAACGCCCGAGGGAGAACGCCTCGCTCGTGCTCGACGTGACCGACTGGCCGCTGGCCGCAGCCCGGCAGGCAGCGCAGAGGACTAACGTTGAGGCATGACCGCAGCAGAACAGACTGAGACCGAGTACATCGTCGAATACGTCGACGGCCCCCTGGCCGGAACGACCGAGCGACGCCTCCTGATCGACGGCAAAGTCGACGAGCGCATCGGCGCCGTGGCGGCCATCGAGGGTCTCGAGTCGCTGTTCTGGTACGTGGCGGGCGCCGAGCGCACCGTCAACGGCGAGAAGTACGTGTCGTACTCGTTCGACGCCCCGGACAGCGACCCCGTCGAGACCGAGAAAGAGGAAGAGTCCCTCTAGGCGGGCAGCTGGCGGGCCGGGCCGGCCGCGCCGGTCAGGCCCAGCCGAGCTCGTGCAGGCGGGCGTCGTCGATGCCGTAGAAGTGCGCGATCTCGTGCACCAGCGTGACGTGGATCTCCTCACGGAGCTGGTCGATGTCGTCGCAGATCGACAGCAGCGGCTCCTGGTACAGGATGATCCGGTCCGGCATCTCGCCGAAGCCGTAACTGTCGCGCTCGGTGAGGGCGACCCCGTCGTACAACCCGAGCAGATCGAGTGAGCCGTCCTCCGGACGGTCCTCGACCACGAACACGACGTTGTCGAGCCCGTCGACCATCTCGTCCGGCAGCTCGTCGAGCTCGTCGGTGACCAGGCGCTCGAAGGCGTCGGCGTCCAGCTGGATCGGCACGGTCACCACGCCTGGGCGGTGGCGGCGTGCAGGTCGAGCAGTTCCACCGTGCGCTCGCTCGGACCGCGGCCGAACCCGCACTCCGTCGCGACGCCGAACCTCGGCTGAACGGCCGCCGCCGCCGCGATCCTGCGCTCGGCGCCGTCGACGCCGTCCTCGTGGTGCAGCAGCCCGAGGTACAGCTCGGTGTGCTGCGGGACGGTCACAGCAGCGAGCGGTGCGAAGAACTCCGCGTCGTCGCGTTCGATCGGCACGGGCAGGTGGAACCAGGTGATCGGGCGCGTCGCAGCGCCGAGCACGCCGCCGAGCACGTCGGCCAGGTGACCGGCGTCCGTCGGCTGCACGAAGTGCGCCTCCTCGACGTCGCCGTAACAGAGGTGGTATCCGACCTCCACGTCGGCCGGGACGGCCGCTGCCTGTCGGACGGCGCGTTCGACGACGCCGCCGAGAACGTCGTCGAACCACGGCACGATGGCGTGGTGCGACCGGATGTTCGCCGACTCGAGCAGCGCGAACTCGACGGCCGTGTCCCACTGGATCGCGAGGCTGTCGTGCGGGATGCCGTCGACGATGCGCTGGAGCTCGGCGAACAGGGCCCGCTCGTATGCCGGCTCGAACGCCGCGCGGTGCTCGGCGACCACGAACGCCCCGGTGATCGCCGCAGGGGTGGGTAGCGACACCTGGAACCGGGTGCCCTCTGCGATCTCGCCGGCCGCGCGCATCCTGTCGAAGGTCGCGAACGACTCCAGGGCCGCGTCGGCGTAACCGAGGGTCGGGAACACGAGGTCGTCGGCGGACATCCCGTCGTCGATCACGAAGGGGCGCCCGTCGAAGACACCGCGGATGTAGAACGGCTCGACCGGGATGCGGGACAGCCCGCTCATCGTGTCGAAGCGCTTGGTCTGGAACTGGATCCAGTAGAACCGCTCACCGACCTCGCCATCCGGGATGCGGTGCATCCGGTCGCCGAGGTGGGTGCTGACGGTGCGGAAGACGGTCTCCGCGTCTGGCAGGTTGACGCTGCCGACGAGGTGGGCTCCCTGGACGGTGGGGGTGTTCACCCGCGCGAGTCTACCGGGAGCCCGTGCCGTGGATCAGTACCAGTTGACCGACTGCGAGTGCGACCAGGCGCTGCAGGGGGTGCCGTACGAGCGGGAGATGTAGTCGAGGCCCCACTTGATCTGGGTGCCGGCGTTGGTCTGCCAGTCGCTGCCCATCGTGGCCATCTTGCTTCCGGGGAGGGCCTGCGGGATGCCGGTGGCTCCGCTGCCCGCGTTGTACGCCTGGTAGTTCCAGCCGGACTCCTTCTGCCACAGGTTACTGAGGCAGGAGAACTGGTCGTCGCCCCAGCCGTGCGCGGCGAGGAGCGAGCGGGCGACCGACTTGGCGCCGTCCGGGGTGTTGGCGTTGGCCAGTGCGGCCGCTGCGGCTTCCGCCGCCTTGCGGTCTGCCTCCGCCGCCGCTGCCGCGAGGGCGTCCGACGCGGCCTTCGCGCTGTCGATGGTGGTGCGGAGCGTCGAGTCGTCGAGCTTGTGATAGCTGTCGAGACCCGCGATGGCGGTCTTGGCCGCCGTCGGGTCTGCCTTCGCCGCATATGCGTCGACGGTGCGGGTGGCGCCGACGATGGTGGTCTTCGCCTCGGATTCGAGGCGGTGGCGCACGATGCTCTCGTACACGCCCAGCTGTTCGTGGTGCATCCCGGTGGACTCGGAGAGTTCGCGGGTCTGCTTCTCGCTCTGCTGCTGGGCGACAGCGGGAGCGAAGAGCGATGCCGTCATCAGGGCGGCGGTGACGCCGGCGACGATGTGGCGGAAGGGGATGGTGGTGTTCTTGAAAGTGAGGGGCATGTGGTTCCTGGTTACGGGCTTCCCCGCCTGCCGTTCTTCGCACTCGGGCGCAGGGGAGGCACGGCTCTGCAGCGGTGAGGCTGCGACCCGGCGGGCTGACACCGCGCAGGCACAGGCGTGATCCACCGGCGACCTGGTGGTCCGATGGCGTGCTGTGCGCAACGCGGGTGTGCCGCGCGAAACGTTCGGCGGGCATCCGGGGGTTGGGGGGTGGATGCGCGGCAGGTGCACGGCACGACGGCGTACAGTGCCGTCGACCCGACAATGTTAGACGGCCAGTCTGGACGCGAGAGGCACGGAGCCTGGCAAAGTCGTGTGTGCGTTGCTGCTGATCAGCGGCCGTTTTCCTCGGCGGGGGACGGCCCGCTGGTGGCGGAGGTGGCTGTGGCGGTCGCGGCGGCGTGCTCGCGTTCCGCGGCCTCGTCTGCCGCATCCATGCGCGTGTCGGTGACCCAGAACATCCCGAGCAGCAGGCAGACCACCACGACGCCCATGCTGAGGAAGACCGCAGGCAGGCCGAAGAATTCGGCGATCACACCGCCGAGAGCCGCGCCGAGGGGCATGGTGCCCCACGCGACCAGCCGGTACGCGCTGTTGACCCTGCCGAGCAGGCGGGGCGGTGCGATGCGCTGGCGGAGCGAGACCGTGATGACGTTCCAGATCGACACGGTGATACCGCCGAGGAAGAACGCGGCGCCGATAACCCACGCGTCGGTCGTGAACGCGGGCGTCGCGACCGTGAGCACGCTGCCCAGGATGGTGAGGGCGAGCGCCCTGGCACGGCCGAGCCTCCGCTCCGCCCACTCCGCGGCGAAGGAGCCGAGCACGCTGCCGAGTGCGGACGCGGTGAGCAATAGGCCGTAGCCGGGGTCGGTCAGCTTCATGGCCGAGTTCGGGCCGACCGCGTAGAGCACGAGCACGGTGAAGGTGGCGCTCGACGCCAGGTTGAAGACGCCGACCATGATCGCGAGGACGCGCAGGATGGTGTTGTGCCAGAGGAAGCGGAGCCCCTCGGCGATGTCGGTGCGGATGGTGGTGGTGCCGGGGTGGTCGGTGCTGAAGCGCCCGTGGACGAGCAGCAGCATCCCGATCGCCAGCACCCAGAGCAGGACGGGCGCCCCGAAGGCGACAGCGATCCCGGATGCGACGAGGAAGCCGCCGAGCGGAGGCCCGACGAACTGGTTGGTGGTGAGCTCTGCGGCGTAAAGACGGCCGTTGGCGCGGGAGAGCGCGTCCCTGCTCACGAGTTGCGGGAGGATCGACTGGGCGGAGGTGTCGTAGACCGTCTCCGCCGTGCCGACGAACAGGGCGACGGCGTAGAGCATCCAGATGGATCCTCCGCCGAGCAGGGCGATGACGACGAGCGCGGCCAGCAGCGTGGCGCGGGCCGTGTTGCCGATGAGCATCAGGCGCCGGCGGTCGAAGCGGTCGGCGAGGGCGCCGGCAGTGAGGGCGAACAGCAGCCAGGGCAGGGTGAACGCGAAGCCGAGTCCCGCGATCAGCGCCGGTGACTCGGTGTAGCGGATGGCCACGAGCGGGAGCGCGACCTTCATCACGCCGTCGGCCAGGTTGGAGAGCGCGGACGAGGTCCACAGCTTCCAGTACGGCGCTCCGAGGGACGAGGTCATGGAAGAACGATGACACAGTGATTGAGAAAACTCAATCGATGGGAGAAAGACGGATCGAAGCGTAGAGTCTGCGTATGAGCGAGAGCGACAGCGCCCCCATCCATCCGGTCGACGCCAAGCGGCGCCCGGCGACGGTGAAGGAGACGAAAGCACTCGCGCATCCACTGCGGGTGCGCATGGTGCGCCTGTGCGGACAGTACGAGCTGACCAACAAGCAGCTGGCCGACCGCCTCGGCGTCGATCCCGGCACGGCGCACTATCACGTGCGCCAGCTGGTGGATGCGGGCTTCCTGGAACCCGCGCCGGTGCGCACGGGGGAGAGCGGCGCGCTGGAGAAGCCGTACCGCTCGACGGGGCGCAGCTGGTGGCTGTCGGATGCGCTGGCCGGGTCGGACCCGAGCGAGGGGTTCGCGCCGGTGGAGGCGTTCCAGCAGGAGCTGGCGGAGGCGGGGCCGTCCTCCATCGCCACGTACGCGCGATTCTCCCTGCATCTGTCGCCGGAGGACATCGAGGAACTGGACCGCAGGATCGTCGCGGTGATCGACGAGTATGTGGAGACGGACGATTCGCGACGGGACCTCCCGGTGCATGGCGGGATGTTCCTGCTGCATCGCTCGGCGGACAGAGAGCCCGGCCCAACGACGAAGCCCCCGGCATTCGCGCGGGGGCTTCATTCAACTGGGGTGAGTAACGGGGCTTGAACCCGCGACCTCCTGGACCACAACCAGGCGCTCTACCAACTGAGCTATACCCACCATGTCTTCGTCCGGAACGCGGTCCCGAACAAAGCAACTCGACGATTCTATTACATTCGCGGGGCCCATTTTTCCACTACGGCCGCCGACACGCTCTGAACGTCGTCCGTGGTGGGTCCCGGTTCGCCCACGAACGCTGCGCGGCGGTAGTAATCGAGCTCCCGGATCGACTCGAGAATGTCGGCGAGAGCGCGGTGACCGCCGTGCTTCTCGGGCGCGTTGAAGTAGATGCGCGGGTACCAGCGGCGGGAGAGCTCCTTGATGGAGGACACGTCGACGCTGCGGTAGTGCAGGTGGTTGTCGAGGCGCGGCATGAACTTGGCGATGAACATCCGGTCGGTGCCGATGGTGTTCCCGGCGATCGGCGCCGTGCGCGCGGTCGGCGCGAACTTGAGCACGTACTCCAGCACCTCGTACTCGGCCTCGGCCAGGCTCTTGCCGTTCGGGATCTCGTCGATCAGCCCGGAGGTGGTGTGCATGTCTCGCACGAAGTCGTTCATGTTCTCGAGCGCGGACGCGTCCGGCTTGATCACGATGCTGAGGCCGGGGTCGAGCACGTTCAGTTCGAAATCGGTGATGACCACCGCGATCTCGACGAGTTCGTCGACCTCGAGGTCGAGTCCGGTCATTTCGCAGTCGATCCAGACCAGACGATCCGAGGAATTTGCCATGCTGAAAGTCTAGTGCGGCCCTCCGACGGGCAGCGGCACCGGCTGTTTCGCATCCATGCCGTCCCCGGCGGAGATGCGCCGCATGCGCCTCGCCGCCCACGGGATGGCGTACACGCGCAGCCAGGTGCGCAGCGGGATCTCCTCCGGCGGGGGAACCGGCTGGTCGGCTGCCGCTTCTCCGGCGGTCGTCGCCGCGATCTCCGCGTACGGCACGCCGAGCGTGTGCGCCGCGTGCGCGGCGAGCAGCCGGTGGCCGCGGGCGCTCAGGTGCACGCGATCGCTCGCCCACATGCTGCTCTCGCGGAACTCGCGCACGCCCCACACGTCGAGCACGATGGCCCTGTGGTCCCGCGCGATGCTCCAGATGTTGGCGTTGAAGACGGCGGCGCGTCCGCGGAACGGCTTGAGGAAGAACGCGAACTGCGGGTCGAACAGGTTCGCCAGCAGCACGGTCGCGCCGGCCTCCCGCAGCGACCGGATGCCGGAGTCGAGGCGCGAGGCGAGCGCATCCGGATCGGCGGCCGGGCTCATCAGGTCGTTCCCGCCGACCATCACCGAGACCAGGTCAGGGGAGAGCCGCAGCGCGTGCGGCACCTGCCCGTCGACCACGTCGGCGATGCGGCGCCCCCGGACGGCGAGGTTGGCGAACTCGAACGGATGCCCCGCCAGTCTGGCGTCCCCGTCGAGGATGGCGGCGAGGCGGTCGGCCCAGCCGATCCACGCCCCGGCCGGTTCAGGGTGCTGCGCTCCGCGCGCGGGCGGGGCATCGCAGAGGCCCTCGGTGATCGAGTCCCCGAGGGCGACATACCGGGTGAAAGCTGTGCGGCTCACATCCCGAGTCTGCCCACCGGTGCCGGGATGCGCGTGCCAACAGCCGCCGCTTGGCTCGATGGTCTCCGGATGTTCCCCGGACGTACACTGGAACCGTGGATTCGACATCGGCCGTTGGCCGTCCCGTCACCGACGGAGACGCTGTCCGGCTCACCCTGTACACGTCGGCGTTCTGCGAACCGTGCATGCAGACGCGCGCCGTGCTGGCCGAGGCGGCGCGGCTCGTGCCGCTGGTGACCGTGACCGAGCTGGACGTCGCCCGCAACCTGCAGAGCGCGGAGGCCGACCGCATCCGGGTCACCCCCACGGTGATCGTGGCGACGGCTGCCGGCGACGAGGTGTTCCGCGCGGAGGGCGTTCCGACGCTGCAGCAGGTGCTGGTCGCCGCGGCGAAAGCGGTCTGAACCCAGGTTCGGCGCTGCCCAGCTGTGCGGCCACTGGGCGCGGCCCAGTGGGGCGGCACAGCGGTGCCCCCGGCAGGAATCGAACCTGCGACCAAGAGATTAGAAGGCTCCTGCTCTATCCGCTGAGCTACGGGGGCGTGATTTCCACGATACCGCAGCCCGTCGGCCTCAGAGCGTCGCGCCGCTCTTGCCCGCCCTGTTGACGATGGCGATGGTGGGGCGGCGGCCGCGCAGGCCGAACCGGAGCCGCAGGCTCGCGCTCCTGGCGATCAGCAGGGCGATCACCACGGCTGCGACGGCGGGGACGACGCCGGAGATCATCATCGCGATGTGCGGTCCGACCTCCTCGACCACCCAGCCCATGAACGGTCCGCCGATGGCCTGGCCGCCGAGCAGCACCAGGATGTAGAGCGAGATGACCCTGCCGCGGATCTGCACGTTCGACGACATCTGCACCAGCGAGTTCGCCGCCGTGATGAACAGCAGATTTCCCACGCCGATGCCGATCAGGAGCACGCCGAACGCGATCTCCGACGGCGCGAATCCGGCGATGGCCTGGATGAAGCCGAGCGCGGCAGCCGTGCCGACCACCATGCTCAGCCGCACGCTCGTCCGGCGAGTGGATGCGAGGGCGCCGACCAGCGCGCCCGCAGCGACCAGCGCGTTGAACAGTCCGTAGCCCTGCGCGCCGACGTCGTAGACGTTGTTGGCGTACGCCGCGAGGAACACCGGCATGTTGAACGCGAAGACGGCGATGATCGCGACCATCACGACGGTCCAGAAGATCACGGGCTTGCGGCGCACGTACCGGATGCCCTCGGCCAGCTGGCCTTTCGCACGCGGCGCAGCAGGAGAGTGGTGCAGCTGCGAGCGGTTGAGCGAGAGCAGCGAGCCGACCACGGCGAGGCAGGCGACGGCGTTGATCACGAACGACCAGCCGCCGCCGACCGCGGTGATCAGGATGCCGCCGACCGCGGGGCCGATGAGGCCGCCGAGCTGGAAGATGGACGAGTTCAGGCTGATCGCGTTGCGCAGGTACTTCGGCCCGACCAGCTCGTTGACGAACACCTGGCGGGTGGGATTGTCGACCACGGTCACGAGTCCGAGCAGGAACGAGATGAGGTAGACGTGCCACACCTGCGTGAGTCCGGTGAGGGTGAGCGCGGCCAGGACGCCGGCCAGCAGTGCAGCGCAGGTCTGCGTGACGATGAGGATCTTCTGCTTGTTGTACCGGTCGGCGATCACTCCGCCGTGCAGACCGAGCACGAGCATCGGCATGAACTGCATGAAGACCGTGATGCCGACGGCCGCGACGCTGCCGGAGAGCTGGAGTACCAGCCAGTCCATCGCGATGCGCTGCATCCAGACGGCCGTGTTGGCGACGAGGTTGCTTGCGGCGAACTTGCGGTAGTTGGGGACTTTCAGTGAGACGAACGTCTCCCGCCACGGTGGGCGCGTGCTGAGAACGGGCATGGGCCCGGTCGGTGGGGCTGCTGCGGTGGAGTTTGCCACGTGTATTCCTGCGTATCGAGTTTCGTATGAGGTTTCTGCACCTTCGACGTTACGCAACCTGAGCTATTCTTGCAGCGAATTGAACCTATAACTCCTATTGGATTACCGAATGGATGCGCGATGTTCGACCCTGTGCTGCTCCGCACCTTCCTCGCCGTGGCCGACACACACAGCTTCACGAAGGCCGCCGCGCGGCTCGGGATCAGCCAGCCGACGGTCAGCCAGCACGTCCGACGGCTCGAAGCGGCGGCGAAACGGCAGCTGGTCGCCCGCGACACCCGGGATGTGCGGCTGACGGACAACGGGGACGCGATGGCCGGGTTCGCCCGCACGATCCTCGCGGCACACGCGGAGGCCGACCGCTACTTCAGCGGCTCGGCGATGCGCGGGCGACTGCGCTTCGGCGCGGCGGACGACCTCGCGATCACGACGCTCCCGCGCATCCTGCGCCACTTCCGGCAGCAGCACCCGCAGATCAACCTGGAGCTCACCGTCGACCAGTCCGCGCCGCTGTACCGTCGCCTGCAGGCGGGGCACCTCGACCTCATCTTCATCAAGCAGAACCCGGGTACGACGGAGGGCACGGTCGTCGCCACCGACGAGCTGGTCTGGATGGGGCAGGAGAAGACGGTGCTGGAGCCCGAGCATCCTGTGCCGCTGATCGCATACCAGGGGCCGAGCATCAGCCGTCAGATCACGATCGACGCGCTGGAGGCCGCCGGCCGCACCTGGCGGATCACCTGCAACACGCGCGAGGTGAACGGTGTGCTGGCCGCGGTGCGCGCCGGTATCGGGATCGCGGTGTTCCCCCGGTCGCTCATCCCCACCGACCTCATCAAGGTCACCAACCGGTTCGGTCTGCCCGACCTCGGCCACGTCGACTTCACCCTGCTCTCCAACCCCGCCGCCGCGCGCGAGCCGGTCGACGCGCTCACCACCGCCATCCTCGCCCGCGCCGTCACCCGCATCCCCTGACCCCAGTCCCGAAGCCATCGAGCCGGGACTTATGCACGCGACACGCCGGGATGGGGCGTGCACAAGTCCCGGCTCGATGGCTTCGGGACGGCACGATGGCTTCGGGACGGGAGGCGGGTCAGCCGACGATCGGGATGCGGTCGGGGTCCGGTGGGCGGAGGCCGCCGTCGGAGGAGCGCTTGCGCAGCGTGAGCGCGATGATCGGGAACGCGAGCACCGACAGCATCCCGGCTCCGACGAGCGCGGTGGCCGTCCCGGTCTTCAGGTCGCCCTCCGCCACCCCGATGTTGGTCACCGCCACGATGATCGGCAGACCGGTGGCGCTGAACAGCGTGAGCGCGCTGCGGTCGGCGAACGTCGACCCGCCCGGCGCGGCGAGCGAGCCCGGCAGCCCGCGCACGATCAGCATCAGGACCAGGAAGATCGGCAGCAGGAGCAGCGCGTGCGGGTCGGTGACGAGCGCGCGGAGGTCGAAGCCGATCCCGGTGTTGATGAAGAACACCGGCACCAGCACGCCGAACGCGACCGCCTCGAGCTTCCCCTCGACGAGTTTCGCGTCCGGCTCCGCGGCTCCGGAGAGCAGCACCCGGCAGATCACCCCGGCGGCGAACGCCCCGAGCAGCATGTCGAGTCCGAGCGCGAGGCTCAGCCCGACCAGTGCCGCGATCACCATCACGATGAACCGCACGGCGAACTGCCCGCTGGTGTGCAGCGTCGCCCGCACTAGCCCGTGGAAGCGTTCGTGCCCTCCGCGCGCGGCGAACCAGACGGCGAGGCCGGCGATCACCGCGAACGCGATCAGCACCAGGGAGGCCGCGAGCGGCTTCCGTCCGCTGAGGAACAGCGAGATGGCGAGCAGCGGACCGAACTCGCCGACGGCGCCGACCGCGGTGACGGCGCGCCCGAACGACGTCTTCAGTTCGCCCGCATCCCGCAGCACCGGCATCAGCGTGCCGAGCGCGGTCGAGGTCAGTGCGATCCCCACGAACACGCCGGTCACCGCATCCGGGGACAGCAGGATGCCGATGACCACCCCGGCCACCAGCGAGATCAGCCAGCCGAGGGATGCGCGTTTCAGCGGCCGTCCCTTGATCGCCGCGAAGTCGATCTCGTTGCCCGCCATGAAGAACAGGAACGCCAGACCGAAGTTGGCGACAGCGTCGAGCATGTCCGACTTCGGCACCCAGCCGAGCACGGCCGGGCCGATCAGCAGGCCGAGCAGGATCTCGAACACGACGAGCGGGATCTTCGCCACCCGGCCGACCGCCGTGGCCAGCAACGACGCCACCACCGCGAGCAGCGGGACGAGCACGATGGTTCCGACGGCGGGGTCCATGCGCCGATGCTACTGGCTGCGAGCGATCAGCGGCCGTTCACACGGCGGAAACGCACCGGGGATATGGTGATGATCATGCGTGAACTCCAGGCCAGAATCATCGACGAACTGAACGTGAGCCCTGTCATCGACCCCGCCGCCGAGGTCGAGAAACGGGTGGGGTTCCTCGTCGAATACCTGACGACGACCGGCGCATCCGGTCTCGTCCTCGGCATCTCGGGCGGACAGGACTCCTCGCTCGCCGGCCGCCTCAGCCAGCTCGCCGTCGAACGCCTCGCCGAACGCGGGATCGACGCCGAGTTCATCGCCGTGCGGCTGCCGTATGCGGTGCAGCACGACGAAGACGACGCCCAGCTCGCCCTGTCGTTCATCCGGCCGCAGCGCACGGTGACGTTCAACATCCAGCGCGGCGTCGACGGCATCGAGGACGAATACCTGGATGCGATCGGCGACGACATGTCCGACTTCAACAAGGGCAACGTGAAGGCGCGCGCCAGGATGGTCGCGCAGTACGCCATCGCCGGGCAGCGCCGCCTGCTCGTCGTCGGCACGGACCACGCGGCGGAGGCCGTTACGGGCTTCTTCACGAAGTACGGCGACGGCGGCACCGACATCCTGCCGCTCGCCGGACTCAGCAAGCGGCAGGGCCGCGCCCTCCTGGAGTACCTGGATGCGCCGGCGCGCCTCTACACGAAGGCTCCGACGGCCGACCTCCTCGACCACAACCCCGGCCAGACCGACGAGGACAACCTCGGCCTGAGCTACGCGGACATCGACGCGTTCCTCGAAGGCGAGGACGTGCCGGACAGGGTCGCGGAGACTATCGAGGCGCGCTACCTGGCAACGGAGCACAAGCGGCAGCTGCCCGCCAGCATGTTCGACGAGTGGTGGCACCGCCGAGGCGACTACTCGCGCTGAGGCGCTAGACCTCGCCGCTCACGAAAATGGTCCAGGACCGCCACACCGTGGCAGTCCTGGACCATTTCTTCGTGGACCGGGGCCGGATCAGACCGGCTGGTTGAGTTTCGACGTCGGGGCGGTGTCGGAGGCGACGGGGCCGGTGCCCGTGTCGCTGCCGGTGCGCTCTGCCGCGTAGGAGGGGAGCGGCGTCGTAGCGAGCTGCGTCTGGCCGGCCGGTGCCGGTGCCTGTGCCTGTGCCGTCTGGTCGCCAGTGTCGGCCGTGGTCGGCGCATACTGCTCGTGGTGCTGCTGGGCGACCCACGCATCCTGTTGTGCGATCAGCGTGCGGTCGGTGTCGGTGTTCTCGAAGCGCCAGCGTTCGAGGTCGCCCTGGAAGATGCGGCGCGCGCGGCTCGGCTTGTTCTGCCATTCGATGAGGCGGTCGCGGAACTCCGCGATGGCCGGGTCGAGCTGGTAGCCGAACGTGGCAGACGCACGCTTCATCTCTGCGAGCTGGTGTCCTGCCCAGTTCGCCGCGATGCCGGAGCCCTTGATCGGGAGCAGTCGCACCATGATGTCGGCCTGGCCGACGGCGCGGTCGGAGAGCACCTGCTCACCCGGGGTGAGGGAGTTCCAGACGGACGCCTCCGTCGCAGCGTCGACGAGCGCCGCGATGGCGGACGCCTTCTGCTGACGGTCGGTGCGGGAGAGCAGCCCTTTGACCGCGCCGCGCGCGATCCAGGCGCCCAGCAGTCCGGCAATGATCACGGCGACGGCGAGAACCACCGCGTTGAACACCACCGGCTGCGCGTCGGACGAAGTGAGCCAATCCACGAAATCATTCCACCACTGCATGCGGTGATGTTAACCTCGGCGGTCTCTCATCTCCGGCACGCCGCCCGGCGCGTCCGCGTCCCCGTGATCAAGGTGTGACAGAACCCGCCCGCCGCTACTCGTCTTCGAGGTGCTCCGTGCCGTCCACGGCGTACGGCTCGATGCTGGCGATCTCGTCCGCGGTGAGTGCTGGTGCGTCGAGCGCGGCGATGTTCTGCTCTAGCTGGGCGACACTGGATGCGCCGATCAGCGCGCTCGTGACGCCCGGCTGCCGCAGCACCCAGCTGAGCGCCAGCTGCGCGAGCGACTGGCCGCGGGCGGCGGCGATGTCGTTGAGCGCGCGGGCGCGTTCCAGGTACACAGGGCTCAGCTGCTTCTCCGACAGGAAGTGACTGGTGGCCGCGCGGGAGCCGGCGGGAACGGTGCCGTCCAGGTAGCGGTCGGTGAGCATCCCCTGGGCGAGCGGCGAGAAGACGATGCTTCCTGCTCCCACCTCCTCGAGCACGGGGAACAGGCCGTCTTCGATGTGCCTGTCGAACATCGAGTACCGCGGCTGGTGGATGAGCAGCGGGACCCCGTGGTCGGCCAAGGCCGCCGCAGCTGCCGTGGTCTGCTCCGGCGAATAGTTGGAGATGCCGGCGTAGAGCGCCTTGCCCTGCTTCACGGCCGTGGCGAGCGCGCCCATCGTCTCCTCGATCGGAGTCTCCGGGTCCGGCCGGTGCGAGTAGAAGATGTCGACGTAGTCCAGCCCGAGGCGGCCGAGGCTCTGGTCGAGCGACGACAGCATCGTCTTGCGGGAGCCCCACTCGCCGTACGGGCCGTTCCACATGAAGTACCCGGCCTTCGTGGAGACCACGATCTCGTCGCGGTACGGCAGGAGGTCTTCGCGCAGGATGCGTCCGAAGTTGGTCTCGGCGGTGCCGGCGGGAGGCCCGTAGTTGTTTGCGAGGTCGAAATGGGTGACGCCGAGGTCGAACGCGCGGCGCACGATGGCGCGCTGGGTCTCGATCGGGCGCTCGTCGCCGAAGTTGTGCCACAGCCCGAGCGACAGGGCAGGAAGCTTCAGCCCGCTGCGTCCGCTGCGGTTGTACGTCATCGTCTCGTAGCGGTTCTCCGCGGGTTCGTAAGCCATGTCTTCATCGTAGGAGAATGGGGAGGATCGAAACGAAAGGGATGTTGATGGACACATATGTCATCGCCGGTGGGTGCTTCTGGTGCCTGGATGCGGTCTACCGTGTCCTCCGCGGCGTGCAGGACGTCGTCTCCGGATACACGGGCGGCACCGCCGTCGACCCCACGTACGAAGAGGTCTGCACCGGCTCGACCGGCCACGCGGAGGCCGTCGCGGTCACCTTCGACCCCGAGGTGATCCCGCCGAGCGTCATCCTCGACGTGTTCTTCACCCTCCACGACCCCACCCAGCTGAACCGCCAGGGCGCCGACATCGGCACCCAGTACCGTTCGGCGATGTTCTACGACGGCGACGAGCAGAAGGCACAGTTCGAAGCGGCCATCGAGCGCGCGAAGACCTACTGGGACGGCACCGTCGTCACCACGCTCGAGCCGCTCGGCACCTTCTACCGCGCCGAGGAGTACCACCAGGACTTCTTCGCCAAGAACCCCGGCCAGGGATACTGCCTGGCGGTGGCCCAGCCGAAGGTGAACAAGATCAGGGCCTCGTACGCGCCGTATGTGATCGCGGCGTAGCGGGCGCGCGGGCTTCTGCGCCGCGCTTCTCCGTCGCGCCCCTTCCGCCCAGCTCCTCCACAGCATCTGGCCGAGCCGACTTCTCCACAGTTCTCCCGCGCCCGGTCCGGCGCCGACGCTCTCCCCGCAGACTCGGAAAACCACACCGAGCCTTTCGAGGAGAGCACCATGAACGACACCATCACCGTCACCGGAGTCGTCGCGACCGACCCGCGCCACATCGTCACCACCGAGGGCCTCTCGGTCACGAGCTTCCGCCTCATCAGCACGAACACCGTCTACGACGTGGATGCGGACGCCTGGCAGAACACCCGGTGCAACTGGTTCACGGTCTCCGCATACCGGCAGCTCGCCTCCAACGTGGCCGGCTGCGTCAGCCGCGGCGATCCGGTCCTGGTCACCGGCCGTCTCACCGTGCGCGAATGGTCCGACGGAGACGACACGTCTTCGCGCGGGATCACGGCAGAGATCGAGGCGGACGCGATCGGCCACGACCTCGCGTGGGGGAGCGCGACGTTCGCGCGCACCGTCCAGGGCGTCCGCGCGGTCGACGTTCCCTCAGCGACGGCTGTCTAGAATGAGGCATAACGATTCGAGCGCTGCCGTCCAGGCAGCGGCCCGCCCGGGCCGGAGTCCAGCGACGGAGAGCGATGCCCCACCTGCCCAGCCCCCACGCCGCGCCGGCCGCTGCCCGGCCCACCCACGCTCCCGCGGGTGCGACCGCCACCGCGCGCCCACTGCGCCACCTGCTCGCATCCACCGCCGGGGTGCTCCTCATCGCAGGCTCGCTCGCCGGTTGCGTCGGTGGAACCCCCGACCCGGCCACGACAGCGCCGACACCATCCTCCACGCCGTCCGCTACGAGCACCCCATCCGCAGTTCCGGAACTCGTCCCCGGCGGCACCGCCCAGCAGAACCTCCCCTTCTTCGACAAGGTCAACCGGGCCACCCTCGCGGCGAACCCCGCCGCGAAGGGCCGCGACTTCATCGACGCCCTCGTCGCGGCCGGCTTCGACAAGTCGGCCATGCAACTCACGGTCGACACCACCACGATCGGCCTGGCCGCCAACTCGATCCAGTTCTCGGTCAAGCTCGGCGACACCTGCCTCATCGGCCAGAACGGCGCAGACGCGGGCGGCTACAACAGCCTGACCACCCCGGTCCTCGGCACCGGCGGCTGCCTCGTCGGCCAAACCAGGGCGATCGACTGGTAGCGGAGCCCTCCCGCCCGCTGGACCGGCCGACCCCATCCTCCGAATAGACTGGACCTCATGGCCGAATACATTTACTCGATGGTGCGCGCCCGCAAAGCGGTCGGCGACAAACTGATTCTGGACGACGTCACGATGGCGTTCCTGCCCGGAGCGAAGATCGGTGTCGTCGGTCCGAACGGCGCCGGTAAGTCGACCATTCTAAAGATCATGGCCGGGCTCGACACCCCGAGCAACGGCGAGGCGAAACTCACGCCCGGGTACACCGTCGGCATCCTCATGCAGGAGCCCGTGCTCGACGAGAACAAGACCGTTCTCGAGAACGTCCAGGAGGGCGTCGGCGAGATCAAGAGCAAGGTCGACCGGTTCAACGAGATCTCCGCGCTGCTCGCAGACCCGGATGCAGACTTCGACACGCTGCTCGCCGAGATGGGCACCCTGCAGGAGCAGATCGACGCCCAGGACGCCTGGGACCTCGACTCCCAGCTGGAGCAGGCGATGGATGCGCTCCGCTGCCCGCCGGGGGACTGGCCGGTCAACACGCTCTCCGGTGGTGAGAAGCGCCGCGTCGCGCTCTGCAAGCTGCTGCTGCAGAAGCCCGACCTGCTCCTCCTCGACGAGCCCACCAACCACCTCGACGCCGAGAGCGTGCTGTGGCTGGAGCAGCACCTGGCCAAGTACCACGGTGCCGTGCTCGCCGTCACCCACGACCGGTACTTCCTCGACCACGTCGCGGAGTGGATCGCCGAGGTCGACCGCGGTCACCTGTATCCGTACGAGGGCAACTACTCCACTTACCTCGAGAAGAAGCGCGAGCGTCTCGAAGTCGCTGGCAAGAAGGACGCGAAGCTCGCCAAGCGCCTCTCCGAGGAGCTCGACTGGGTGCGCAGCAACGCCAAGGGCCGCCAGGCCAAGTCGAAGGCCCGTCTGGCCAGGTACGAGGAGATGGCGGCGGAGGCGGAGCGCACCAGGAAGCTCGACTTCGAGGAGATCCAGATTCCGCCGGGACCGCGTCTCGGCCAGGTCGTCATCGACGCGAAGAACCTGGAGAAGGGGTTCGGCGACCGCAAGCTGATCGACGGCCTCACCTTCACGCTTCCGCGCAACGGCATCGTCGGCGTCATCGGCCCGAACGGTGTCGGTAAGACCACCCTGTTCAAGACGATCGTCGGTCTCGAACCGCTCGACGGCGGCGAGCTGAAGATCGGCGAGACGGTCCAGATCTCCTACGTCGACCAGTCGCGTGGCGGCATCGACCCGAACAAGACGCTGTGGGAGGTCGTGTCCGACGGGCTCGACTACATCCAGGTCGGCAAGACCGAGGTGCCGTCGCGTGCGTACGTGTCGACGTTCGGCTTCAAAGGCCCGGACCAGCAGAAGAAGGCCGGCGTGCTCTCCGGTGGTGAGCGCAACAGGCTGAACCTGGCGCTGACCCTCAAGCAGGGCGGCAACCTGCTGCTCCTCGACGAGCCGACGAACGACCTGGACGTCGAGACCCTGTCCAGCCTCGAGAACGCACTGCTCGAGTTCCCCGGCTGCGCCGTGGTCATCACCCACGACCGGTGGTTCCTCGACAGGATCGCCACGCACATCCTCGCCTACGAGGGCACGGAGGAGGACCCGGCGAACTGGTACTGGTTCGAGGGCAACTTCGAGGCGTACGAGGAGAACAAGGTGCAGCGACTCGGCCCGGACGCCGCCAAGCCGCACCGTTCCGCCTACCGCAAGCTCACGCGCGACTGACACTCTCGTCGGCCGGCGCGCACAGACCGAAGGGCTGCCTGATGCGACTGCATGTTCCGATCAAGCTCCGGTGGAGCGACCTGGATGCGTACGGGCACGTCAACAACGCCGAGATGCTGCGCCTCCTGGAGGAGGCGCGCATCGAGGCGTTCTGGGTCACCGACGACGCCGAAGAGGCGGTCGGAGGGTCGACCGCCGTCCTCGACGGGCGACCGGGCGCAGACACGCTGACGCTGATCGCGCGGCAGGAAATCGAGTATCTCGCCCCCATCCCGTATCTGCGGCAACCGCTCGACGTGCAGCTGTGGCTGGGCAGGCTCGGCGGGGCGAGCCTGGAGGTCTGCTACGAGGTGCGGTCGCCCGCAGGCACTGAGCCGGAGATCCTGTTCTCGCGGGCGGCGACGACCATCGTGCTGGTGGATGCGGCCAGCCAGCGTCCTCGGCGCATCAACGAGCGCGAGCGGGCAGCCTGGACGCCGTACCTCGACGACCCCGTGCAGTTCACCAAGCGCGCCTGACGCCGCCTACTTCGTCACGGTGACCGTCTCGCCGGACACCGTGGCGGTCAGCTTCGGGAGCGGCTGGCTGGCCGGTCCGCCGAGCACGTCCCCGGTGGTGGCGTCGAAGCGCGAGCCGTGGCACGGGCAGTCGAACTCTTTACCTTGCGGTGCGACCGTGCATCCCTGATGGGTGCAGACGGCGCTGAACGCGACCACCTTTCCCGCGGTCGGCTGCGAGACCACGATCGGCGCAGAGCCCATCTTCGCCGAGACGGCGCCTCCGACCGGGATGGACGACAGCGGCACCTTCACGGAGCTGTCCGAGCCCGTCGGCTCCGAGCCGTCGGCGCCGTCCGCGCTGCACGCGGTGAGCAGCAACGCCCCGGCCCCGACGGCGGTGGCACCGCCGAGCTGGACGAGGGTGCGGCGGGTGAGCGGTGTCGAGTCGTTCATGCGGGGTCCTCCCGGTCGGCGTAGCGTTCTCTTACGGTATGCACGAAGCTGCTGTGCGTACGGTTCACAGCGCAGTGTCGCAGATGAACCTTTTCGCATCCTGTCCCGTGTCTGTGGTGGAGGTGTCATGGCGAACGAGGATGCGCGGCTGCTGCGCGAACTGCACGATCAGCACGCGCAAGCGGTCTGGCGCTATGTCGTGCATCTCACCGGCGACAGGGCGATGGCCGACGACATCGTGCAGGAGACGCTGCTGCGGGCGTGGAAGCGGCCCGCCGTGCTCGACCAGTCGCAGTCGTCGGCAAGGGCGTGGCTGTTCACCGTCGCCCGCAACCTCGTGATCGACGACAAGCGCAGCGCGCGCAACCTGCACGAATACGGCACGGACACCCTGCCGGAGCGCCCGGGGAACAGCGAGTCGGACGCCGTGCTGGACGCCTGGCTGGTGTCGGATGCGCTGGCCGAGCTGTCCGTCGAACACCGCGCCGTGATCGTCCACGCCTACTACGGCGGACGGTCGATCGCGGAGATCTCGCGCGAACTGGACGTTCCGGAGGGGACGGTCAAGTCGCGCATCCACTACGGTTTGCGAGCGCTTCGACTCGCCCTGCAGGAGAGGGGAGTGACGGAGCGATGACCGGACACGAGGAGTTCGCCACCTGGGACGGAGCATACGTGCTCGGGGCCCTGTCGCCCGCCGACCGGCGTGCGTACGAGGAGCACCTGCGCACCTGCGCGGCGTGCACCGCTGACGTGTCCGAGCTGGCCGGGCTGCCCGGCCTGCTGCGACAGGTGTCGGCCGAGGATGCCTTCGCGCTGCTCGACCCCGCGCCGAAAGGCGCAGCAGCCACCGGCGCCACAGGCACCACAGACACCACCGACTCGGCACCGGATGTGCTCCCCGCCCTCCTCAGCGCCGCGCGCCGCCGCCGGATGCGCACCCGCTTGTGGACGGCCGGCTCGCTGCTGGCCGCCGCCGCGATCGTCGCCGTGTCGGTGTTCGCCCTGCCGGCCGTGTTCGCGCCGCACACCGACGTGGCGGGGACGAGGGTGACGCTGAGCCAGGTGGAGCCGAGCGCGCTCTCCGCCGACGTCCGGCTCGTCACCGAGCCGTGGGGGACCAGGATCGAGTCGAGCTGCAGCTACTCGGAGGTGAGCGGCACCGAGGGCAAGAGCTGGGCGTACGCGATGGTCGTCACCGACCGGGCGGGGACGCAGACGCAGGTCGCCACCTGGACGGCGGGTCCTGGCACCACGGTGAAGCCAACGGCCACCACCAGCGTCGCCAAGGCGGACATCGCATCCATTGACATCCGGTCCGCTGTCGACGGGACGGTGCTGCTGAAGACCACCTTCGGGTAGCCGCCGCGGGCGGCTAGGCCAGCGGCACCCGCACCATCGCCTCCTGCGCGACGCTCGCCACCAGGCGCCCGTCACGGCTGAAGATGCGGCCGAGCGCGAGTCCGCGTCCTCCGCTGGCGCTCGGCGACTCCTGCACGTAGAGCAGCCACTCGTCGACGCGCGCAGGACGGTGCCACCACATCGCGTGGTCGAGGCTCGCCGCGCGCAGTCCGGGGGTGGCCCAGGCGACGCCGTGCCTGCGCATCACGGATTCCATGATCGTGTAGTCGCTCGCGTACGCGAGAGCGGCGCGGTGCAGGTCGGGGTCGTCCGGTAGCGCGCCGATCGACCGGAACCAGACGGCCTGGTGAGCGACGTGCTCTCCGTCGACCGTCAGGTAGATGGGGGAGGTGATGTGGCGGATGTCGAACGGCCGCTCGCTCGCCCAGTACTGCGCGACCGGATGCTCCACGCTCTCGAGGCTGTCCGCCGAGTTCGGCAGCGTCTCCGGATCCGGGATGTCCGTCGGCATCTCGACCTGGTGCGTCAGGCCCTCGTCCTCGTCCTGGAACGAGGCGATCATCGACAGGATCGGCTGACCGCTCTGGTACGCCTGAGTGCGCCTGGTCGAGAAGGACCGGCCGTCGTGGATACGGTCAACGGAGAACGTGATCGGCAGGTTCACGTCGCCTGGACGCAGGAAGTAGCCGTGCATCGAGTGGATCGCGCGCCCGTCCGGGACGGTGCGGGAGGCGGCGACGATGGACTGCGCGAGCACCTGGCCGCCGAAGACGCGACCGAGCGGCATCCACTGGGACGGGCCGGTGAAGATGTCTTCGCTGGTCCTCGCGCCGGTGTCCGTCAGATCGAGCGCGGTCAGAAGTGATGCCAGGGGCTCGGTCACTGTGCCTCCATTGAGTTCTCTCTTGGTAGTTTAGACAGCAGATGAGCCAGTCATTTTCTCTCGTGGATTCCCTCGCCGTCGCCGACCTGCAGACATACCTGTCCAGGGCGGCCCGTGTCGAGGAAGGGTCGGTACGCCTGATCGGTGGGTCGGGGGTGCTCGCCGTCTATACGGCGATCCTCTATCCGCGTGGCCTGCTCGACCAGACCCCGACCGTTCTCGGTCTGCGCACGTTCGCGATCGTGCAGGGTGCGGACTTCGACGCCGTGGTGCCGATCCGGTCGCTGCTCGACCGGCTCGCGCGGATCGGCGAGGCGATCACGCCTGCCGCCGGTGTCGGGCCCGTCGAGATCCGGATGCCGTTGGAGGTGTCGACAGTCACCTGGGCGGGCATCTCCCCGCCGCGCGGCGGCTGGCGTCCGGTCGGAGAGACCACGTACGGGCTGCTGGCGGAGACGGCGAAGGCCGGCATCGCCGAGGTGGCGGAGTCCATCCCGAGCGGCACGGGCGAGCAGCTGGTGCAGCGGGTGCGCGCCGAGGTGTGGGGTCGGCCGATCGACACGCTCGAGTACGTGCCGGCCGGTGCGGCGTTCGCGGCGGAGAGCCTCGGCTTCCTCGCCGAGGGCGAGCCGGTGACGATCCTGGAGACGGGACCGTGGACGCGGCTGACCACCAAGCGCGGCCACATCCTGGTCCGCCGCCAGGCGTGGAGCCTACGCGCCTAGACGGCGCGACCGATGCCTAGACGGTCGCCGCGGCGGCTCGCCCTGCCTGGCGGCCGCTGAACAGGCAGCCGCCGAGGAACGTGCCCTCCAGCGCGCGGTAGCCGTGCACGCCGCCGCCGCCGAACCCGCTCGCCTCCCCGGCCGCGTACAGGCCGGGGATGGGGGAGCCGTCCGCGCCGAGCACGCGCGCATCCAGATCGGTCTCGATGCCGCCGAGGCTCTTCCTGGTGAGGATGTGCAGCTTCACCGCGATGAGCGGCCCGGCCTTCGGGTCGAGCAGCTTGTGCGGGCTGGCCACCCGGATGAGCTTGTCGCCGCGGTACTCCCTCGCCGCCCGGATCGCGGCGAGCTGCAGGTCTTTGCCGAAGTCGTTGTCGAGCTCGCGGTCGCGTTCCCGGATGTGCCGGGCGACGAGGTCGCTGTCGAGCGGGACGTCGGAGAGCGCCTGCATCCCGGCGAGGAGCTCGTCGATGGTGTCCGCCACCACGAAGTCGGCGCCCTTCTCCTTGAAGGCCTCCACCGGTCCGGGCGCGCCGGGTGAGACGCGCTTGGCGAGCAGCCGGAGGTCCTTGCCGGTGAGGTCGGGATTCTGTTCGCTGCCGGACAGCGCGAACTCCTTCTCGATGATCTTCTGGGTGAGCACGAACCAGCTGTAGTCCGAGCCGATCCTGCGCAGGTGCTCCAGGGTCCCGAGCGTGTCGAAGCCGGGGAACAGCGGCGAAGGCAGCCGGTCTCCGCTCGCGTCCAGCCAGAGCGACGACGGGCCGGGCAGGATCCGGATGCCGTGCTGCGGCCACACCGGATCCCAGTTCTGGATGCCCTCGGTGTAGTGCCACATCCTGTCGCCGTTGATCAGGTGCGCGCCCGCCGTCTCGGCGATCCCGAGCATCCGGCCGTCGACGTGGGCGGGCACGCCGGACAGCATGTGCGCCGGCGGTGTGCCGAGCCTGGCGGGCCAGGCGGCGCGGACGAGGTCGTGGTTGCCGCCGATGCCGCCGCTCGTGACGATCACGGCGCCTGCACGCAGCTCGAAGTCGCCGACCTGGTCGCGGTTGCTCGGAGCTCCGCGCTCTGCCGCGTCTTCGGCGAGCACCGCCCCGCGCACCCCGGTGACCCTGCCGTCCTCGACGATCAGCTCGTCGACCCTGTGCCGGTGCAGGACGGTCGCCAGCCCGGTCGCGACGCCGTCCGCGAGGCGCGCGGCGAACGGGGCGACGACGCCCGGACCCGTGCCCCAGGTGATGTGGAAGCGGGGGACAGAGTTGCCGTGGCCACCCGCCGCTCCCGCTCCGCGTTCCGCCCACCCGACGATGGGGAAGAACCGGACGCCCTTCTCGTGCAGCCACGCCCGCTTCTCCCCGGCGGCGAACTGCAGGTAGGCCTCCGCCCAGCGGCGCGGCCAGTGGTCCTCGTCCCGGTCGAAGCCCGCGCTGCCGAACCAGTCCTGCCTGGCGAGCGCGAGCGAGTCGTGCACGCCCATCCTGCGTTGTTCGGGCGAGTCGACGAGGAACAGGCCGCCGAACGACCACCACGCCTGTCCGCCGAGGGATGCGGCCGGCTCCTGCTCGACGATGGTGACCGACTTGCCTGCGTCGAGGAGCTCACCGGCCGCGACGAGCCCGGCGAGGCCGGCTCCGACGACGATCGCATCCGGCTGCTGCGGGGTTCGGCTCATCCTGTGTCTCCTTCGGCACGGTTCTTCCGAGAGAGTATCGCGGTTCAGGCCTCGAACGTATTGACCATCGCGTGTGCGGCGCGCTCCAGGTACGACCAGAGCGTCTCCTCGGCGAGCGGCGGGAGGTCGAGCTCGTCGACGGCGGCGCGCATGTGCAGGAGCCAGCGGTCGCGGGCGTCCGGGTTGACCTTGAAGGGCATGTGGCGCATCCGGAGCCGGGGGTGCCCGCGCTGCTCGCTGTACGTGCCGGGGCCGCCCCAGTACTGCTCGAGGAACATGGTGAGCCGTTCGGCGGCGGGGCCGAGATCGTCCTCCGGGTACATCGGCTTGAGCACGGGGTCGTCGGCGACGCCGCGGTAGAACGCGTCGACCAGGCGGCGGAACGTCTCGCGCCCGCCGATCTGGTCGTAGAACGTGGCTGCCGTCTCGCCGCCGGGGTCGCCGGAGGGGCGCGGGGGAGTCGGCTGGATGGGGATGGTCATGTCACTCCGCCGGTGGCTTGGTCTTGGGCGCGTCGTCGCCTGCGCCTGTGGGCGGATTGGCGGCTCCGGTGGCCTTGGGGGTCTGTCCGGTGGCGGGCTTCGCGGTGCCGGGGGTCTTGGGCGTCTGTCCGGTGGCGGGCTTGGCAGCCTTCGCCTCGGTGGGGGGCTTCGCGGCGCCGGTGGTCTTCACTCCGGCGATCCGCAGTGCGCGCGGGTCGGCCGGTGCAGCGCCGGACCGCTTCGCCGCCGCCCGGGCCTTGCGGCCCTTGAGCGGGGTCTCCGGCACCACCGGCGTCGGACGGGTGCGCGGAGGGTGCGCCCCCGTGACGCTCGCCGCGCCGTCGAAGCCGCTCAGCACGATCGCGTTGAGCGACGGCAGCTTCACATCCATCTCGTCGAGGGCGGCTTTCAGGCGCACGCGCAGCTCGCGCGACACGTCGTCCCTAGCGGTGGTGCGCGTCTTGATGACGATGCGGATCACCATCGCGTCGGCCGAGATCGACTCGAGGCCCCACAGCTCCGGCTTCTCCAGGATGCGCGAGCGCCACTTCGGGCTGGTCGCGAGCGCGGTCGCCGTCTCCAGCATCTTCGCCTCGACCGCCTCGATGTCCACCTCGTACGGCACGGCCAGGTCGATGATGACGCGCGACCAGCCCTGCGACATGTTGCCGACGCGCAGGATCTCGCCGTTGCGGACGAACCAGAGCGTCCCGTTCACGTCGCGCACCTGGGTGATCCGGATGCCGACCGCCTCCACCACGCCGGTGGCCGGTCCGAGGTCGACGACGTCGCCGACGCCGAGCTGGTCCTCCATCACGATGAACAGGCCGTTGAGGACGTCGCGCACGATGTTCTGGGCACCGAAACCGAGGCCGGCGCCGATGGCGGCGGAGAGCAGCGCGAACGAGGTCAGCGCGGTCGGAGCGAGGACGCCGATGACCATGACGATCGCGATGATGCCGATGGTCACGTTGACGATGTTGCTGAGCACGGAGCCGAGCGTCCTGGTCCGCTGCACCACGCGGACGGCCGCGAGCGGGGACGCCGAGATGGCCTGGGTGTCCGTCACGTTCTGGTTCTTCTTGACCCCGGTGACGATCTGCCGCACCACGCGGCGGATGACCACTCGCAGGATCCAGCTGAGCAGGAAGGCACCGACGATGATCGAGGCGACGTTGAGCAGCGTCCAGCCGCTCTGAATGGCCCACGCGCCGAAATCAGTCCAGAAGTTCATCTTCACCATAGGAATGCAAGCCTACCGAGGGCCGCCTTGGCGGCCGCTGGACCCGGCGCCACCGTCAGCGCTCGACCAGCCCGTTGTCGTAGGCGAAGATCACCGCGTGCACCCGGTCGCGCAGGTGCAGCTTCGACAGCACCCGCCCGACGTGCGTCTTCACGGTCGACTCCGTGAGGAAGAACTTCGTGCCGATCTCGCCATTGGAGAGCCCTTCCGCGATGGCCAGCAGGATTTCGCGTTCGCGCGGGGTCAGCGCGGCCGTCGGGTCGGCGCCCGCCGGCTGGCCGGTGGATGCGGCGGGCAGCCGGTCCGCGAACAGTTCCAGCATCGACCTGGTCACCCTCCCGGACACCGCCGCGTCTCCCGCAGCGACGGCCCGGATCGCGTCGGTCAGCTCGCTCGGCCGTGCGTCTTTGAGGAGGAACCCGCTCGCCCCGGCCCGGAGTCCGCCGAACGCGTACTCGTCGAGGTCGAACGTGGTGAGGATGATGATGCGCGCATCCGGGTTGGCCGCCACGATGCGCCGGGTGGCCTCGATCCCGTCGAGCGACGGCATGCGCACGTCCATCAGGATCACGTCGGGCCGGGTCTCGACGGCGAGCCGCACGGCTTCGAGGCCGTCCGCCGCTTCGCCGACCACGTGCAGTCCGGTGTCCGCTTCGAGCACCATCCGGAAGCCGAGCCGGACGAGCGCCTGGTCGTCGACCAGCAGGACGCGGATCGGGTTGTCGTCGGTCACGGGGTGTTCTCCTCGGGGGTGGTGGTCGGGCTGGTCGTCGTGGTCTGGGCCGGGGTCTGTGTGGGCGGCGGGGTCTGTGTTGGCGGCGGGGTCTGGGTCGGCGATGGCGGGATCGCCTCGAGGATCGCGCGCAGCCGCCATCCGCCTCCGGGCTTGGGTCCTGCCTCCAGTCTGCCTCCGTAGAGGGCGACGCGCTCGCTCAGCCCGAGCAGTCCGCGACCGGAACCCTGCCCGAGGGCGCCGTGCACGGCCGCGTCGTCGTCCACGGTGATCTCGATGGTCTCCGTCCCGAACCGGATGCGCACCTCCACCGTCGTCGCGAGCGCCGCGTAGCGCAGTGCGTTCGTCAGCGCCTCCTGCACGACGCGGAACACGGTGAGCTGCTGGCCGGTGTCGGTCGGGGCGACGCCGTCGACCGTGACGCGCACGGGGAGCCCTGCTGCGCGGAAGCGTTCGACCAGTTCACTCAGTTCGCTGACGCCGGGCTGCGGGGCGCGCTCGTCGCCGTCGCCGTCCGTCGCGCGCAGCACGCCGAGGAGGCGCCGCATGTCGCCGAGCGCGCCGCGCCCGGTCTCCGCGACCATCCGCATCGCATCGGCGGAGCGTTCCGGCGAGATCGCGGCCAGCCCGGCGGACCCGTCGGCGAGCGTGATCATCACCGTGAGGCTGTGCGAGACGATGTCGTGCATCTCCCTGGCGATCCTGTTGCGTTCGGCCGTCGCGGCGATCACCGCCTGCTGGTCGCGCTCGCGGGCCAGCTGCTGCGCCCGGTCGATGAGGGCGACGAGGTAGCGGCGCCGGTTGCCGATGTTGATGCCGACCAGCACGAAGAACAGTGCGAGGGAGACGATCACGATCGCCGACGGCACGACGGCGCTGTCGAACGGGTGGAAGATCGCTGCGTGCGCCACGAAGGCCGAGAAGGTCAGCGTGGCGATGGCGAGGCCGGAGAGCACCGCGAACCCGATCCAGGCCGCGCGGGCGGAGCGGTAGACCGCGAGGGCGTACAGCGCGTAGAAGGCGGGCACGGGGTCGATCTCGTGGCCGAGGAAGACGGTGATCGCCATGACGGCGGCGCCCACCGCGAACACCGCCACCGGGTTGTGCCTGCGGAGGAACAGGGCTGCGCCGGCGACGGCGGCCAGCCCGACGTACACGCCGAGCTGCCAGCTCGGCTCCACGACCATCCCGATCACGCCGGCGAGCAGCGACGGGAGGAGGTAGCTCGCTGCGACGATGCTGTCGACGACCACCGGATGCGCGGCCATCGTGCGCCGGATGACCCCCGGGGGCCTCGGAAGCTGCAGATCACCCCCGGCCGGAGAGGTCCGGCCGGGGGTGAGCTGTTCGTCTGTCATGCGGAGCGGGAGTGCGGCGCGTTACGCGTCGCGGCGCTTGAGGATGATCGCGCCGATGACGAACGACACGGCGGTCCAGGCGAGCACGATGAGCACGTTCGCCCACGGCTCGAAGCCGCCGTTGTCCGACCCGGCCATGCCGGCGCCTGCCGCGCTGATCAGGTAGTTGTTCGCCTTGGTGATCCACTCGATGTTCGTCAGCGAGCCGACGAGGTTCACGATGATCGGCAGCAGGAACACCACACCGAGCGCTGCGGCGATGCCGCCTGCCCCTGCGCGGAGGATCGTGCCGAGACCGAGCGCGAACACCGACACGAGGCCGAGGTAGGCTCCGGCGCCGACGATCGCCCAGAGGGTGTCCGCCGAGGCGAAGTCCGCGGAGAAGCCCTTGCCGGACAGCACGGGGGCCGCGATGGCCCAGGAGCCTGCGACGGTGACGACGCCGACCACGAACGAGGCGATGAAGAGCACGATCGCCTTGGCGGCGAGCACGGGCAGGCGCTTGGGAACGGCTGCGAAGGACGACCGGATCATCCCGGTCGAGTACTCGCCGCTGATGGCGAGGACACCGAGCACGGCGACGGCCAGCTGGCCGAACGTCACGCCGAACGACGCGGTGTTGACCACGAACGCCGAGTGCTGGGCGGCCGGGACCTGCTTCGCGATCGTGTCGGGGATGGTGAACGCGACCAGGCAGGTCATCCCGAGCCCGATCACCACGACGATCGCGTACGTCCAGAACGTCGAGCGCAGCGAGCGCAGCTTGATCCACTCCGACCGTACGACGCGGGCGAAGTTCAGGTGTCCGAGCGAGGTGTGCCGGATGGGGGCGGTTGCTGTTGCGGTGCTCATCGGGAGACCTCCGTGCGGTATTCGACCTCGTCCTGCGTCAGTTCGAGGTAGGCCTCTTCGAGGGAGGCGTTGAGGGGGGTCAGCTCGTGGAGGACGATGCCGAACTGGGCGGCGGCCTCTCCGACCTGGGCGCTGGTGAGGCCGGAGACCTCGAGGAGGCTGGCCTCGATCCCGGTGATCGTGACGTCCGCTCCCGCGATGGCGCGGGCCAGCTCTTCGGCCTGCGGCGTGCGGACGCGGACGGCGTTGCGGGTGGCGCCCGCGAGGATGTCGGCGACGGGGGCGTCCGCGAGGATGCGGCCACGGCCGAGGACGATGATGTGGTCGGCGGTCTGCGCCATCTCGCTCATCAGGTGCGAGGAGAGGAACACGGTCCTGCCCTCCGAGGCGAGGTGCCTGGCGAACTGCCGCACCCAGAGCACACCCTCCGGGTCGAGGCCGTTGACCGGCTCGTCCAGGATGAGGGTGGCGGGGTCGCCGAGCATGGCCGCCGCGATCCCGAGGCGCTGGCCCATGCCGAGCGAGAAGCCGCCGACGCGCTTGCCCGCGACGGCTTCGAGGCCGGCGAGGCCGATGACCTCGTGCACGCGCCGCTTCGGGATGCCGTGGGTCGCCGCCATCGCGAGGAGGTGGTTGTACGCGCTCCTGCCGGTGTGGACGGCCTTCGCGTCGAGCAGCGCGCCGACCTCGGTGAGCGGCGACGAGTGGTCGGCGTAGCGCTTCCCGTTGACGAGGGCCGTGCCGTGCGTCGGCCGGTCGAGTCCCATGATCATGCGCATGGTCGTCGACTTGCCCGCGCCGTTCGGGCCGAGGAAGCCGGTGACTTTGCCCGGTTGGATGGTCGCCGTGATGTCGTTGACGGCGGTCTTCGCACCGTACGTCTTGGTGAGGCGGTCAAGTTGGATCATGGTTAGACCCTATTGAACCGGCGGGGTTTGCGGCATCCCCGCGCGGTCTGGTCCCGCATCCGGTGGCTGTCGTACCCCGGTACGAGACGCGCGTGCCCGGAGACGCGAGTGGCCCCGCGACCGCCCGGGCACGGGATGTGCTGGGCGATGCGGGGCCACTCAATGGTGCTGCTGCTGCGTCAGTCGTTCCCGGCTAGCGGGCGTCGCGCTCCTGTGCGGCGAGAGCGCGCTCGACGCCGGCCAGGTTCTCGACCACGAGGCGGCGCAGGGCGGCAGGCTCGGCGTTCGCGTCGAGCCAGGCACGGGTCGCGTCGCGCAGGGCGGCGTTCGCCAGCGGTGCGGGGTACATGCCCGCCACCAGGTATTCGGCGATCTTGTAGCTGCGCGACTCCCACACGCTCTGCAGCGCCTCGAAGTACGGCGTCACGAACGTGGCGAGCACATCCTTGTCCGCCGCGCGCTGGAAGCCGAGGCCGGTGAAGCGCACGATCGTGTTCGGCGCCGTGTCCGTGGCGAACACCGAGTCCCAGGCGGCCTGCTTGCCCTCCTGGGTCGGGATGCTCGCTGCGGCCTGGGCGGCGAACTGCGCGCCGTTCGCCGTGTTGTCCCTCGCGAGGGCTGCGTCGATCTCCGCACGACCGGCCTTGCCGCCCGCCGCGAGGGCGATCAGCAGCTCCCAGGCGAGGTCGGTGTCGACCTCGAGGCCGGGCAGCGTCACGGTGCCGTCGCGCAGGGCGGCGACGTTCGTGAGCTGCTCGTCCGTCGACGCCGCGGCGGCGAAGAACTTGACGAACTGGAACTGCGCGTCGCTTCCGGCCTCCGCCTGCTGCGCAAGCGTCCACAGCGTGGAGGCGACCTCCTCGGTGGCCGCCTTCTGTCGCTCGGGGGCGACATACGACCCAGCGGCGAGGAGCAGCTGGCTCAGCGTGGTGCGGATGGTGGTCGACTCGGTCTCCGGCGCGATGTTGCCGAGGACGAGGCGCACGTAGTCGCTCGCCGGCGTCTCGGCATCCCTGGTCGCATCCCAGGCGGCGCCCCAGACGAGGGAGCGGGCGAGCGGGTTCTCGATGGACGAGAGGTGCTCGATGGCCACCTGCAGGGACTGCTCGTCGAGACGGATCTTCGCGTACGCGAGGTCGTCGTCGTTCAGCAGCACGAGGGCCGGACGGGCGAGGCCGACCAGCTCGGCGACGTCGGTGCGCTCACCGTCGACGTCGAGTTCGATGCGGTGGTCGCGCACGAGGCGGCCGTCGACCAGGTTGTAGAACCCGATCGCCAGACGGTGCGGACGGATGGTGGGGTAGTCGGCCGCAGCGGTCTGCAGCACGGAGAACGACGTGATGGTGCCGGCGGCATCCACCTCGATCTCCGGGCGGAGCGTGTTGACGCCCGCGGTCTCCAGCCACTTCTCCGACCAGTCGGTGAGGTCGCGGCCGCTGGTCGCCTCCAGCTCGACGAGCAGGTCGCGCAGCTCGGTGTTGGAGTGCTCGTGCTTCTTGAAGTACTGGGCGACACCGGCGAGGAAGTCGTCCTGGCCGACCCACGCCACCAGCTGCTTGAGCACGGAGGCGCCCTTGGCGTACGTGATGCCGTCGAAGTTGACCTGCACGTCCTCCAGGTCGTTGATGGTCGCGACGATGGGGTGCGTGGACGGCAGCTGGTCCTGCTTGTACGCCCAGCTCTTCTCCATCGCGGCGAAGGTGGTCCACGCCTCGTGCCACTCCGTGGCCTCTGCGGTGGCCAGCGTGGAGGCGTACTCGGCGAACGACTCGTTCAGCCAGAGGTCGTTCCACCACTTCATCGTCACCAGGTCGCCGAACCACATGTGCGCCAGCTCGTGCAGGATCGTGACGACGCGACGCTCCTTGATGGCGTCCGTGACCTTGGAGCGGAAGACGTAGGTCTCCGTGAAGGTGATCGCCCCGGCGTTCTCCATCGCACCCGCGTTGAACTCGGGCACGAAGAGCTGGTCGTACTTCTCGAACGGGTACGCGTAGTCGAACTTCTCCTCGTAGAAGGCGAAGCCCTGGCGGGTCTTCTCGAAGATGTAGTCGGCATCCAGGTACTCGGCCAGCGACTTGCGCGCGTAGACGCCGAGCGGGATGGTGCGGCCGTCGCGGCTGGTGAGCTCGCTGTGCACGGACTCGTACGGGCCGGCGATGAGCGCGGTGATGTACGAGGAGATGCGGCTGGTCGCCGGGAAGGCCCAGGTCTTCGCGCCGTCGCCGGCGTCCGTCGGCTCGGGGGTTGGGGAGTTGCTGACGACGGCCCAGTGCGCGGGCGCCGTCACGGTGAAGGTGAACTCGGCCTTGAGGTCCGGCTGCTCGAACACCGCGAACATGCGGCGCGAGTCCGGCACCTCGAACTGGCTGTAGAGGTAGACCTCGCCGTCGACGGGGTCGACGAAGCGGTGGAGGCCCTCACCGGTGTTGGTGTAGATGGCGTCCGCGACCACGGTCAGCTCGTTCTGCGCCTGCAGGCCGTCCAGCTGGATGCGCACGCCGTCGCTGACCTGCGCGGGGTCGAGCTCGACGCCGTTGAGGGTGACGCTGTGGACCGTGCGGGTGATCGCGTCGATGAACGTCGACGCTCCCTCTTCTGCGTCGAAGCGCACGGTGGTGGTGCTGAGGAACGTCTCCGGCCCGGTCGTCAGGTCGAGGACGACGTCATAGGAATGGGTGCTGACGAGCGAAGCACGCTCCTGGGCTTCGACGCGGGTGAGGTTTTCTCCTGGCAACGCTGACTCCTTGAAGATTCGACGGATTGTGTCCAATGGACAACCCTAGACGCATCGGCTGTCAGCGGTCCCTCGGCGTCGGTGGCCGTCCCTAAACTGGGTGCATGCGCATCCACATCGCCACCGACCACGCCGGTCTGGACTTCAGCACCCACCTTCAGGCCCACCTCACCGAGGCCGGTCACGAGGTCGTCGATCACGGTCCCACGACCTACGACCCCATCGACGACTACCCGGCGTTTTGCATCAACGCCGCGAAGGCGGTCGTCGCCGACCAGCAGGCGGGGGTGGAGGCTCTCGGCGTCGTCTTCGGCGGTTCGGGCAACGGGGAACAGATCGCGGCCAACAAGGTGATCGGCGCCCGCGCCGCCCTGGTCTGGAACGAGAGCACGGCGCAGCTGGCCCGCCAGCACAACGACGCCAACGTCATCTCCATCGGAGCCAGACAGCACACGGTCGAAGAGGCCACGCGCTTCATCGACGTCTTCATCGCAGAGCCGTTCTCGTTCGAGGAACGCCACGTGCGCCGCATCGCCCAGCTCGCCGAATACGAGGCGACGGGAGACATCGCGGGCAAGAACGTGGACCGCTGATGCCCGAGGGTCACTCCGTCCACCGCATCGCGCGCCAGTTCGCGAGCAACTTCGTCGGGCACCGCATCCAGGTGTCGTCGCCGCAAGGGCGCTTCGCCGAGGGCGCATCCCGCATCGACGGGCACGTGATGACCGACGCCCGCGCCGTGGGCAAGCAGATGTTCCTGGAGTTCGACAACGGGCTGTGGCTGCGCATCCACCTGGGCATATACGGCGCGTGGGACTTCGCGGGCGACATCAGCATCGACCCGACCATCGCTGCGGCCAACGGCCGGATGGGGCAGACCAACCAGCGCGGCACCGCCGTGGACGACGACACGGTGCTCGACGGTGCGGGCGAGAACTCGCTGCACAGCATCGGGGCGCCCCGGCGCACCCGGCTGCGCATGGCGGAGTCGGAGAAGGTGGAGGACGAGATCACGACGTTCCCGCCGGAGCCGATCGGCCAGGTGCGCGTTCGGCTGCTCAGCGACACCGCGGTCGCCGACCTCCGCGGCCCGACGGCGTGCGAGGTGCTCGACCCGGCAGAAGTGGATGCGGTGATCGCCAAGCTCGGCCCGGACCCGCTCCTCTCCGACGACCAGGCGGCAGAAGAGCGGTTCGTCACCGCCGTCCAGAAGAAGCCCACCTCCATCGCCCTGCTGCTGATGGACCAGAACGTGGTGGCGGGCATCGGGAACGTCTACCGGGCCGAACTGCTGTTCCGTGCCAGGCAGAACCCGCACACGCCCGGCAAGCAGGTGCCGGAGGACACGGTGCGCGAGCTCTGGCGCGACTGGGGCAGGCTGCTGCGCATCGGCGTGGAGACCGGCCAGATGATGACGATGGACGACCTCGACCCCGAGGCGTACCGCAAGGCGATGGCGAGCCGCGAAGACCGGCACTGGGTCTACAAGCGCGAGGGACTGCCGTGCCGCGTGTGCGGCACGCACATCGTGATGGAGCTGCTTGGAGGGCGCAAACTGTACTGGTGCCCCAAAGACCAGGCCTGAGCGGAGACCGACGATGAGACAGAATCCCAGCTTCGCCCTCGCCGACGTCGAGGAGATCAAGCGGCTGATCCGCCTCAACCCGTGGGCCACGATCGTCAGCTCGACCGAGACCGGGCTCGTCGCGTCGCACTACCCGATCCTGGTGGACGAGTCGCGGGACGATCTCTCGATCGTCACCCACGTCGGCCGACCGGACGACCTGCTCCACGAACTCGGGCAGCACGAGCTGCTCGTCATCGTGCAGGGTCCGCACGGCTACATCTCGCCCGGCTGGTACGACGCCAACCCGGCCGTGCCCACCTGGAACTTCACGGCGGCGCACCTCAGCGGCGTCCCGGAGATCCTGAGCGACGAGGAGAACTTCGCCGTGCTCGGCCGGCTGGTCGACCACTTCGAAGACCGGATGCCGTCGCCGCGCCGCATGGAGGGCACGCCGCAGGACGCCGCGTACGCGCAGCGCATCTCCTCCGGCACCGTCGGGATGCGCCTCACCCCCACGAAGATCGTCGCCAAGAGCAAGCTCAGCCAGAACAAGCCGGCCGAGACGGTCGACAGGATCATCGGCGAACTCGAGGGCGACGGCGTCTACGCCAGCCGGGACCTCGCCGCCGAGATGCGCAGGGTGCACGACCGGATGCGCGCAGCCCGGTGACGGCGGATGTACTGCTGACGGGGGCGCGCATCCCGGGCGTGGATGGCGCGCACGACGTGCTGCTGCGCGACGGGCGCATCGCCGCGGTGGGCCCGACCGGGAGCGTCGACGCGCGGTCGGCGTCGACCGCAGGTGGCGACGGCGTGCGGGTGGCGCATCTCGACGGCCGCTGGATCGTGCCGGGGCTCTGGGATCAGCACGTCCACTTCACGCAGTGGGCGCAGACCGCGCGGCGCCTGGACCTCTCCCACGCACACTCGGCCGCGGAGGCCGCCGACCTGGTGCGCGACCGCATCGCCGCGGAGCGCAGCGCGGGCGCGGAGGCGGAGGAGCCGCTCGTCGGCTTCGGCTTCCACGACGCCCTCTGGCCGGACCAGCCCACCCGCGCGCTGCTCGACGCGGCGGCGGGAGGCCGGGAGGTCGTGCTGATCGCCGGTGACCTGCACTGTTCCTGGCTGAGCACCGCCGCCGCGCGCCGGTTCGCTCCGGACACCGCCGACGACCCGTCGGCCGCCGTGCTCCGCGAGGACGCGAGCTTCGCGGTGACGAGCATGCTGTCGGCCGCGGACGACGCCACCCTCGACCGGTGGGCGGCCGAGGCGGCGGAGGCCGCCGCTGCGCGCGGCGTGGTGGGCATCGTCGACCTCGAGTACGGCTGGAACGTGGAGGTGTGGCGGCGCAGGATGGGCGCAGCGGCGTCCGGCGCCGCCCGGTCGCTGCGGGTCGAGTTCGGCATCTACCCGGACGACCTGGAACGCGCCATCGCCGCCGGCCTCCGCACCGGCGCGGCGATCGGCGGCACCGACGGGCTGCTCACCGTCGGTCCTGCGAAGATCATCAGCGACGGCTCCCTCAACACCCGCACCGCCCTCTGCGTCGGCGCCTATCCGGACGGCGGCCACGGCGTCGCCAACCTCAGCACCGCCGAACTCGTCCAGTGGATGCGCCTGGCCGCCTCGAACGGCATCGAACCGGCCGTGCACGCCATCGGCGACCGCGCGAACACCCTCGCCCTCGACGCGTTCGAGGAGGTCGGCTGCGGCGGCAGGATCGAGCACGCGCAGTTGCTCGACGCCGCCGACGTTCCCCGCTTCGCGCGCCTGGGTGTCACCGCGAGCGTTCAGCCGGAGCACGCGATGGACGACCGCGACGTCGCCGACGTGCTGTGGCGAGGTCGCACGGGGCGGGCGTTCCCGCTCGCCGAGCTGCACGCATCCGGGGCGGTGATCGCGTTCGGCTCCGACGCTCCCGTCGCGCCGCTCGACCCGTGGATCGCGCTGTCGGCCGCGGTCACCCGCTCACGCGACGGCCGGGAGCCGTGGCATTCGGAGCAGGCGCTGGCGCGGGATGCCGCACTGCGCGCATCCACCCGGTCGCACATCGGCCTGGGGGAGCCGGCCGACATCGCGGTGCTCGACGCCGACCCGTTCACCTGCCGCTCCGCCGACCTGCGCGGGATGCCCGTGGCGGCGACCCTGCTCGGCGGCCGCTTCACGCACGACCGCGTCGGCTGGGTGTAGCGCCCGGCCGGCCGCAGTATCCATCGCCTGACACACGGAACGGCCCCGAATCGTCGGGCGATCCAGGGCCGTTTTCCGTGTGTCTGAGCGGACGTTACTTGCTGATGTGCGCGAACAGGAACCAGCGGTCCTTGTCGAGGCCGCGGGCGATCTCGATGGCGATGTCCTGGCTGGTCTGGTCGAGCTCGTCGAGTTCCTTGACAGCGGCGTTCACGTTGGCGAGCGCTGCGTCGATCTGGCCGATGACCTCGGCGATCGTGTCGTTCGACTGGCGGAAGCCGGCGGTGAGTTCGGTGGTGCTGGTCTTCGCTGCCACGGTGCCGAGGCGGGCGTCGACCGGGAGGCCGAGGGCGACGATGCGCTCCGCGGCGAGGTCTGCCCACTCCTGGGCGTGCGCGACGATCGTGTCGAGCAGTTCGTGGACGCCGATGAAGTTGGCGCCGCGCACGTGCCAGTGCGCCTGCTTTCCGTTGACGACCAGGGCGGTCAGGTCGATGACGACCGGGCTCAGGAACTGCGCGACTCCTGCGGCGACGTCGGGGTTCGAAACACTCTGGGTTGCGGCGATGTCCGTCATGGGTTGGCGTCCTTTCATCTGACTGGTGACAACGCTACGCGTTCGGTGAAATTCCGCAACGAAGCTGAGCCTCCGCTAACTAAGGGTGGGGTAACCCCCGTACCGGTCCGGGCGGCCACCCGATACCGGCCGTACCGCCGGTTCGGAAGGCTGGAGTCATGATCAAGGAGACCACACCATGAGCACTGACACCCCTCCGCTCCACGCCGCCGCGGCGTCTGGCACTCTGGATGCTGTGAGCACCCCCGACCAGCCCGCCGGCGCATCCCCTGCACAGACGGCGCCCGCCGCATCCCGGCGAGGGTACGGCGCCCTCTGGCGCGGTGTTCCCCGCGAGCTCGGGTTCCTGCTGCTGACCATGCCGATCGCGATCGTCGGCATGTCGGTGGGGCTGACCCTGTTCTGGACGGGCGTCGGCACGCTCATCATCTATGTCGGGCTGTTCGTGCTGATCGCCACGTTCTACGTCGTCCGTGCGTTCGGCACGCTCGAGATCACGCGGTTGCGCTGGGCAGGCCGTCCGGAGATCACCGAACCGCAGTGGACGGACCCGTCCCGGCCGCAGACGTTCTGGCGCACCATGTTCGGTCCGTTCGTGAACGGGCACTACTGGCTGTACCTGCTGCACACGCTCATCATCAACCCCATCGTCAGCATCGTCTCGTGGACGCTCACCATCGCGTGGTCGGCTGTCGCGCTCGGCGGCCTGACGGCGTGGTTCTGGGAACGGTTCATCCCGAACGGCGACCGCGAGGTGTACCTGTCGCGGATCATCGTGGACTGGGTGTTCAACGTCCGCTCGACGTTCGATCCCGTGATGGGCGAGGCGATCCTCGACCTCGTCCTCGGCGTGATCTTCGCCCTGACCCTCCCGTTCATCACCCGCGGGCTCATCTCGCTGCACAGTGTGATCGCGCAGGGGATGCTCGGGGCGTGGCGCTCGGAGGCGCTGCAGCGCGAGGTCGCCGACCTGTCCGCCTCTCGCGGCGCGGCCATCGTGGCGGAGGACCAGGCGCTGCGCCGTCTGGAGCGCGACCTGCACGACGGCCCGCAGCAGCGGCTGGTGCGGCTGCAGATGGACATCGCCGCTGCGGAGCGGAAGCTCGCCGACGATCCGGATGCTGCCCGCGCCATCCTCGCGGAGGCCGGCCAGCAGGCGCACGACACGCTGGAGGAGCTGCGGGCGCTGTCCCGCGGTTTCGCCCCGCCGATCCTGCAGGACAGGGGACTCGTCGCCGCCATCGACTCGCTCGCGGCACGCAGCCCCATCCCGCTGCGGGTGGAGTCGTCGATCGAGCCCGGCGTGCGGTTCTCGCCCGAGCTGGAGCGAAGCGTGTACTTCGTGGCGGCGGAGCTGTCCGCGAACCTGGCCAAGCACTCCGGAGCGACCGAGGCGCGGCTGTTCCTCGACCGCACGGTCGACCCGGCGACGGGCGCGGCGTGGCTGAGCGTGTGGCTGACCGACAACGGTGCAGGGGGAGCGTCGGCGGTGGCCGGCCACGGCCTCGCCGGACTGGGCGAGCGCGTGCACGGGCTGCGCGGCGAGTTCGTGGTGGACAGCCCGGTCGGCGGTCCGACGAGGATCGGGGCGCGCATCCCGGTGTAGTCGGCGGCGTGCTGGCTGCCTGCTGGCGGCGTGTGGGCGGTGGGGTGCGCATCCATTCGGGTGGGCGCCCCGCCGCTTCGTGCTGTGCGGCCCCTCTAGGCTGGTGGGGTGAATTCTCCTGACGGTCTCCGCCTGGTCATCGCCGACGACTCCGTGCTGCTGCGCGAGGGCCTGGTGCGGCTGTTCGACGAGGCCGGCTTCGAGACGGTCGGCGCGTACGGCGACGCGGACACCCTGCTGGAGTCGATCGGCTCGCTCGCGCCGGATGTGGCGGTGCTGGATGTGCGGATGCCGCCGACCTTCCGCGACGAAGGCGTGCGCGCTGCGCTGACGCTGCGGGCGACGCATCCGGAGATCGGCGTGCTGCTGCTGAGCCAGTATGTGGAGGGCACGTATGCCCAGGAGCTGCTGGCGAGCGGCCAGGGCGGCACCGGTTACCTGCTGAAGGACCGCATCGCCTCCCTCGACGAGCTGCGGGATGCGGTCACCCGCGTGGCGGACGGCGGCACCGTCCTCGACCCGCAGGTGGTCCGCGAACTGCTCGTCCGCCGCACCGACCCGCTCGCGTCGCTCACCCCGCGCGAACGCGAGGTGCTGCAGCTGATGGCGGAAGGCAGGACGAACGCCGGGATCGCCCAGCGCCTCGTCATCGGGGTGGGCGCCGTCGAGAAGAACGTCACCGCGATCTTCCAGAAGCTGGGCTTGGAGGACTCCGGAGACGACCACCGCCGGGTGCTCGCGGTGCTGGCCTTCCTGCAACGCTGACCCTTGCCGCGCGCGGGCGGGAACACCAGAATGTAGGCACTTCGATCCATCGACGAAAGCAGGTGCCACAATGGCCGGATTCGACGACATCACCAGCAAGGCCAAAGAGTTCCTCGACAGCGACCAGGTCAAGAACGCCCTCAAGAGCGAACAGGCCGAAGACATCAGCGACAAACTCCTCGACGGCGTCGCCGACGCGGCCAACAAGGTCACCGGAGGCAAATTCGAGGGCCAGATCGACGGCGCCCGCGACGCCGCCGACAAGGCGGTGGGGACGGAGTAGTCCCCGCGGTTTCCGTGCGAGCGGCCGTTCCTCTGCGGGGGAGCGGCCGCTTCTGCGTTGTGCGTGGGTCGCTGAGCGTTGTCGTGTGGAGGTGCACGAACATGGGTGCATGGCGATGGTGTGCGTGCAGTGCGGGAGTTATGGCCGGGGGAGCGTAACGGGTCGCGTTGTCGTGTGCGACTTCTGTGGCGCGGAACGCGAGCGCCCTGACCTGCCGTTTCTGGTCGTGACGGGCGTGCCTGCGTCGGGAAAGTCCCTCGTCTGCGCGGCGCTGGCCGCTGCTTCGGGTGTGCTGGCGCTGGATGGGGACACTCTTGCATCCGGCGCGCACGCCGTCGCCGACGGCCGCCGCGACTACCTGGCGTTCTGGGCCTATCTGTGGCAGCTCGGCCTCGAGATCCAGGACAACGGACTCATCCCTGTCCTCTGCGGAGTCGCCCTCCCCGAGCAGGTGCTCACCACCCGGATGGAGGCATCCGTCCCCGTCCACTTCCTGGCTCTGACCGCCGACGAAGCGACGATCCGCGCCCGGATCATCGGGAGGCCCGGTAGTAGGAAAGGAATCGACGTCGACCGTCACGTCGCCCTGAACGAGGAGTTGCGGCAGTCGCGCGTCGGTGCGCCCGACACGCTGACCGTGCTGGACACCACGTCGTGGGATCGCGAGGCGACGGTAGCAGCTGCCCAAGAATGGTGCGCGGCATTCACAGCCCCGGATGCGGCCCTTCAGTAGTGTGACCGGATGAACGTCGCCGTGGATGTCAGGATCGCCTCACCCTCCCAACTGGTCGACGTCGGCGCGCTGCGCTGGGATTCGCTGCTGGAGAACGGTGGCTCGCCGGACGAGTCGCGAGACGTCTTCTCCGAGCGGTTCGCGGAATGGGGCGGCGCCCACACGTCGACGCACACCTGTTTCGCCGCCGTCGCGTCCGACGGCATCGTGATCGGGATGGCCTGGCTCGCCATCACACAGCGGGTGCCGAGCGCGCGTGCGTTCGATCGCGCGTCCGGCGACGTGCAGTGCGTCTACGTCGTCCCCGAGCTTCGGAACTCGGGCATCGGAGCACGGCTCGTGCGTGCCGTGCTCGAACGCGCAGCGGACCTCGGGCTGGAACGGGTCACGGTGCACTCGAGCGCCGGGGCCGTGCCGTTCTACAGACGGGCGGGGTTCGCCTCCGAGGACGTGCTGCTGCACGTGCGAGCGTGACGCGGAAGCCGGAATCAGAGGGGATGACGGGACTTCACCAGTCAATTGCTAGGAGGTAGCGGGTTCAAGCCCCGTTACTCACGTCGCAGCCTGTGCCGAAGCTACCAGCGAGGTGTTGAGCTGAGGTATCGCTAGGGCGTGCTCCGCCACACGCTGGCCGAAGCTGCATCATAGAACGCGACCCGGAGCTTCTGGCCGCCGTTCGATCTGCGATGCTCCTGAATCTCCCGGGCGCGATCGACGACGCGCCTACCCGAACCGCTCTTCGGATCCCTGAGCGAGATGTAGATGGCCTCGACACTGCTCGTGTCCATGGCGATGCGATCGAACACATGATCGTCGTTCGACGACAGCGACGCGCCATGGATGAACAGCGCACCCCGTACTTGCGAAAAACGCGTCAGCGAATGTCGGAGGTACGGGCTCTTGTCGATGCGGGCTTCCTTCTCTTCGCGCGTGCCTTCCGTCACCACAAGTGGATACTCGCCCTGGTCGAGTCGGGCACGTAATCCGTCGACGAGAGGGCCGTCGTTCCCGAAAGAGAGCTTTCTCAGCAGGTTGTCCTCGACGAAGAAATGGAGCGCGCCGTGCATGAAGAACACGCTCTGAGGCGTACGCGGCCGTGCTCTCCAGATGTGGCGTTGCTTATCGCGGGTCGATGGCCATCCGAAGCCGTCGGCCCGCGGGACCGCGATTCCGGGTGTCTCCTGATTGATTACCCAGTAGAGAAGCAGGTCGTAGCTGAGACTGAACAGGGTCGTGAAGCAGGAGAGGAATTGCCGCGCGCTGATGACCTGGTCGTGGCTGAGGGTTTGCGCGCGCTCCGGATGGCGCGCTGCGAGAGCGTCCGCCAGCCCGTTGCGTACAACGTCGGCATCGTCGTCGAACGCCGCAGCGACGTCGTCATCTCCGCCGTACAAACGCTGAAGGTTCGCCGCGGAGTGAAGCTTCTCGACGACGACCTCGAAGTTCGACGAGCCCACCGTCTCGAAGAGGGCTTCCTTAGGAACGGAGAGTCCAGCGAGCGATGCCTCCTGCGCAAGCGAGTCGTAGGCGAAGATCTGACGGTTGTAGTCCACGCTGAATCCGTTGCCGAGAAGCACGGAGCGCTCAGGATAGCGATTGTCGGCGTCGGCTATCGCCTCGCGAAAACTGTATAGCTCTTCCATGGCGTAAAACATACCGATGATCTGTAACGAAATATGTCACTGGCTGTTGGTGTGTCGTAAATCGTGACAGTGGCGGTTCTCGACGGGTCTGGCCAGAGGTTGCAGCGTTGTCCCACGGATGCGGCGACGCGCGCGACGGGAAGAAACGCGACCGGCGAGGGAAGTACGGAGGGGATGACGGGAATCGAACCCGCGTAATCAGTTTGGAAGACCAAACCAACTGCCCTCTCAAACCATATGAATTCGGGCCTGACCTGCTAGAACTTCTTTTGAACCGAGCAAAGGTCAGCATACACGCGGGTACGAAATGGGCATGAAATGGGCACGGAAAGTGCACGCGCTCCTTTCTGATCGAGCCAGGGCGAGGTGCGTGACACGGTCAGCTCGATTCGATGGCTCAGCGCCGACACACCGGGTCTTCGCGAAGCTGGGTGCGGCATCCCAAACGCTATGTTCATGGCTATGCAGCACACGCGCCCCGGTCGAGTCTTCACGCTCAGGTTTATCCCGCCAGCCCAGCAGACACTGCTCGACTCTCCAGAGGAGCACATTCTCAAAGCCGTCGCACCAGGGAGACGGGCGAACCGATATGGCCGCGAGTGGATCGTGGGTCAAACAGTGCTGGAGGTCGACGGCTCTAGCGCACCTCGTGTTCTTACCGGAAGAATCGGCTTCCAGGGCGAGTCCGGTACGGCCGAGATCTGGGACGACGAACTACAGGATTTTGTCCCGACTGCGATTCCTAGCGGACTAACCGCTCCCTTCGCGATCGACCTCGTGACCCTATCCGCGGCGATGCAGCCCAGAGGATCAGTCATCAAGATCAACTCCCTGATCGGAGCGTTCGAAGCGTTGCTGAACGCTGACGGGGAGCGTTGGCGTCTGGAGGGACTAAAGCGCCCGATGTCGCTTGCGGAGTGGAAAGAGACCGTGTCGAAGGTTGTCAGCGTCAAGTTCACGATCAGAGAGCCGAATCCCCACTATCACGGAGCAAGAGATCTCGAAGAGATCATGAATGACTTCGAGAGCGAAGTTATTCAGCTTGAGGCCCGAAATGAGAAGAAGGGCATCAACACGCAAGCTGACTTCCTTCTGGAGACCGAGGCGCACATTGGGAGAGGGTACGGCGAGGGTGAATATCATGGCGTGCGAGGTGAAGGGTCGGACGCTCATGAGACTGTGTACAGCACACGAGTCGGAGCGGAAGAAGAATCGGAAGAGGTCCCCGTGGATCCCGACACGGGGGAAGTACCGTCAGACGAACTCCGTGGGGTTCTAGCGAAGGCTCAGCTAGGGGAGAACAATGACACGCATGGACAACGTGTCGAACGGCCTGAGACCGACCGACCGATCAGCCGATGATCCTTCTCGGCGTACGCTATTTCAGCGCGCGCAGAGCACCCGAGCCGGGGCGCTACTGCTCTCTTGGGACTTCGCCGTCGGGCTAGTTGTTGGCATAGGGCTTGGGCTGCTCGTCGCGCTCGTGCCAGCGTTGCAGGTGAATGGGTTCGCTTTCATGATCACGTTGTGCGGTATCGGCGCAGGTGTGGCGGCGCTAGTGCTGGCCCCGATGGCTATGCTGCTGTCCTCGATCAGCCCCGAGTTTCACCAACTGATCGAGCGGGTAGAGGGCGGGATTGCAGGCGTGCTTCTGCCGTTCAAACAAGTGGCGATCGTGGCCGTAGGTGCCAGCGTGACGAGCCTCGTAGTGGCCGTACTAGCGCCACTCTCGACCACCACGGAGTGGTGGGCAATCTGGATTGCAGCCAGCGTTCCTATCGTGCTCTTGGTATGGTCAGTCGCCGGGTGCGTGCAAGTCACGAGCTACGTGATCGGAATGATCGAAAAGGATCGCAGGGTACGGAAGCTCGCTGGTCGAATGCAGCAAGCTAAACCTGGCTCGGGTGAACACGCAGCGTGAGTTACTTCTCGGCTGCGCTGAGGTATCGATAGATCGTCGGTTCGCTCACCTTCAGCGTCTTGGCAATGTCTCGGACGCGGTGACCCTCGTCAGACATCCTCACCGCGGTCTGGGTTTGAAGCGAGTTGAGCGCGCGGGGGCGACCGCCAACGCGTCCTTGTGCCCGAGCTTCAGCGAGTCCGGACCGCGTTCGGCGCTGGATGAACCGCCGCTCCATCTGAGCGAAGATGGCAAGGAAGCCCATCATGGCCTCGCCCATGTCGGTGGTGCTGTCCACGCCGTCAGCGATGCTCATCCTTCCACGTCGGATAGGTAGTCGGAGCCGTATGCTCCGTCCCGGCAGGTCCCACGTAGCGCGCCTGGTAGCGCCCGCTGGCTAGCTGGCGGATGCGTCCGCCCTCGGCTCGGTTCTCTCTCATTGGTCGTCCCATACCTGTCTATACGGAGGTCGAGACCCGATTCACCGGCACCTACCGGTACGCAATGGGCACGCAATGGGCGCGACCGCCTGGCTAGGCCCGGAACGGTGAAAGGAAGTGGCTGATCAGAAGCCGAATATGTGGAGGGGATGACGGGAATCGAACCCGCGTAATCAGTTTGGAAGACTGAGGCTCTACCATTGAGCTACATCCCCGTTCCCACTCTCGCGATGGGCACCAGAACATCGTAGTACAGGTTCGGACCCCGGTCCGACCGCCACGCGCGTGGCGGACCGCCGTGAGGGCTCTGGCGCGCGGCGGGTCATGGTCGTGCAGTAGACTTGCGCGTGGTCTTTCGCCCCCGACGGGTTTGTTCGTGTCGGGGTAACGGACCGGGCGGGTTGGCTAGAACCCGGGGCGTAGCTCAGCTTGGCTAGAGCGCCCGCTTTGGGAGCGGGAGGTCGCAGGTTCGAATCCTGTCGCCCCGACCAGTCATTTCCGACGAGACCATCGTTTCAATTATCAGGAGAAGCCAACAACGTGAAGACCACGGTCGAAAAGCTGAGCCCCACTCGCACCAAGCTCACCATCTCGGTGACGCCGGAGGAGCTCAAGCCGTCTATCAAGCACGCTTACGAGCACATCGCTGAGCAGGTCAACATCCCGGGCTTCCGCAAGGGCAAGGTTCCGCCGGCGATCATCGACCAGCGTGTCGGCAAGGCTGCCGTCCTGGAGCACGCCGTCAACGAGGGGCTGGACGGGTTCTACCGTCAGGCCGTCGACGAGAACGACGTGCGTCCGCTCGGACGTCCGGAGGCCGACATCACCGAGTGGCCAAACGAGAAGGACTTCTCCGGTGACCTGCTGCTCACCATCGAGGTGGATGTGCGCCCCGAGATCGAGCTGCCCGCATACAACGACCTGAAGATCACGGTCGACGCCGCGGACATCAGCGACGAGGACGTCGACACCGAGCTCGACAACCTGCGCAGCCGTTTCGGCACGCTCGTCACCGTCGACCGCCCCGCCAAGAAGGGCGACTTCGCGCAGATCGACCTCGTCGCCGTGATCGGTGACGAAGAGGTCGACACTGCCAACAGCATCTCCTACGAGATCGGCTCCGGCGAGCTCATCGAGGGCATCGACGAGGCGCTCGACACGCTCACCGCCGGTGAGACCACCACATTCGAGGCTCCGCTCATGGGTGGAGACCACGAGGGTGAGAACGCCCAGATCACCGTGACCCTCACCGCCGTCAAGGAGCGCGAGCTTCCGGAGGCGGACGACGACTTCGCGCAGATCGCCAGCGAGTTCGACACCATCGCCGAGCTGCGCGAGAGCGTCCGCGAGCAGGTCGAGCGTTCGAAGACGTTCGGCCAGGGCACCGCCGCCCGCGACCAGCTGCTCGACACGCTGCTCGCGCAGGTGGAGATCCCCGTCCCGACCCAGCTGGTCGAGGACGAGGTGCACCGCCACCTGGAGCAGGAGAACCGTCTCGAAGACGACGTGCACCGCGCAGAGGTCGCCGAGTCCAGCGAGAAGACCTTCCGCACGCAGATCCTGCTCGACGAGATCGCCCGTGTCGAAGACGTCAAGGTCAACCAGGACGAGCTGAGCCAGTACCTCATCCAGGGTGCATCGCAGTACGGCATGGACCCGAACGAGTTCGTGAAGATCCTCAGCGAGAACGGCCAGATCCCGTCGATGGTCGGAGAGGTCGCGCGCAACAAGGCGCTCACCATCGTCCTCAGCCGCGCAGAGGTCGTCGACAGCAACGGCAAGAAGGTCGACCTGAGCGAGTTCACCATCACTCCGGACGACGAGGAAGCCGACGCCGAGACCGCCGCGTCCGATGAGGCTCCGGCCGCCGATGAGGCACCCGCCGCCGAGGAGACCCCGGCCGAGGAGAAGCCCAAGAAGAAGGCTGCTCCGAAGAAGAAGGCAGCTTCCGAGAAGAAGTAGCATCACACGCGCAGGCCGGGCACGCACAGTGCCCGGCCTTTCGCGTACCCGGGGTGACGTCGCCGGGCGCGAGGCGGAGGCCTGCCGCTGTACCGGCGCGCCGTCGCCGCGTGTGCGCGCGACCTCACGACCCGGTAGCGTTGTCCTCGACAGTGCCTAGGGTTCCGTTCCCCGGAAGAGTTCGCGGGAGGTCTGGTCCGAGCGGCACCACGGCAGCGCGCAGCGCCGCCGTCATCTGACAGGACAAAAGCCCGGAGGATCCCTTCGCCGTGCCATCGCGGCGAACGAAAGGATCCTCGTGCCACCCGTCGCCCTTCTCCTCGTCATCGTCGCCGCGTTCGCGCACGCCACCTGGAACCTCGCCTCCAAACGGGCGAGCGCCAGCGGCCTGCCGTTCATCCTGCTCGGTGCCATCGCCTCCACGGTGCTGTGGCTGCCGATCGCCGGCGTCGACATCGCGATCAACGGTGCGGACCTGCGCTGGCTGCTGATCGGCTCCGGAGTGTCGGCGGTGATCCACGTCGGATACATGTGGGTGCTGCAGCGCGGGTATGCGCACGGCGACATCTCCGTGGTGTACCCGATGGCGCGCGGCACGGGGCCGCTGCTTTCCGTGGTGTTCGCGATCGTGCTGTTCCACGAGCATCCATCTGCCCTCGCGCTGGCGGGCGCCGCGGTGGTGGTGGCGGGCATCGTCGGCATCGGCCTCACCACGGGGCGACCCGCAGCAGGCGCGGACCCGCAGCCCACCACGCCGCAGCCCGGGATGCGCCCCTCCCGCCGACCCCGGATGCTCGGCCCCGGCATCCTCTACGGTCTCCTCACTGGCGTGACCATCGCGATCTACACGCTCTGGGACGCCTTCACCGTCAACGACCTCGGCGTCTCGCCCGTGGCCTTCATGGTGGGCTGCAGCTTCGGCGAGGTGGTGCTGCTCGCGCCCGTGCTGATCACCCGGCGCGCCGAAGTCGTCGCGGTGTGGCGGCGGTTCCGCTGGCAGGCCGTGGTGGTCGGCGTGCTCTCTCCGCTGTCGTACATCCTGGTGCTGAGCGCTATCCAGCTGGCCCCGGTGTCGCTCGTCGCCCCGGCGCGCGAGCTGAGCGTGGTGCTGGTGAGCCTGGCCGGGTGGCTGATCCTGCGCGAGCCGCGGCCGGCCCAGCGGATGGCGGGAGCAGTCGTGGTGCTCGGCGGCGTCGCGATGCTCGCGCTCAGCTGATCGCGGTCGGACCCGACCGCCGACCCCGCCGCCCGACCCCACCGGCGGCGCGCTCGTCTGCCCAGGGCGAACAGGCCGGAAATGGGCCACGGGCTCCGATAGATTCATTCACGAAGCGACAAGGAAATGGAGCGACACATGGCCGACATGGGCATGCAACCCAGTGTTTTTGACCGACTGCTGAAGGACCGCATCATCTGGCTCGGGTCCGAGGTCCGGGATGAGAACGCGAACGAGATCGCCGCGAAGCTGCTTCTCCTCGCCGCGGAGGACGCTCAGCGAGACATCTACCTCTACATCAACTCGCCCGGTGGGTCGATCACGGCCGGCATGGCCATCTACGACACCATGCAGTTCGTGCCGAACGACATCGTCACGGTGGGCATCGGCATGGCGGCGTCGATGGGGCAGCTGCTCCTCACCGCCGGCACCAAGGGCAAGCGGTACATCACCCCCAACGCCCGCGTCCTGCTGCACCAGCCGCACGGCGGCTTTGGCGGCACCGCGAGCGACATCCAGACTCAGGCGCAGCTCATCCTCGACATGAAGAAGCGCCTCGCGGAGATCACGGCGGCCCAGACGGGCAAGAGCGTCGAGCAGATCAACGCAGACGGTGACCGCGACCGCTGGTTCACCGCGCAGGAGGCCCTCGAGTACGGCTTCGTCGACCACATCCGCGAGACGGCGACCGAGGTCGTCGGCGGCGGCGGAACCGCGGACGAGAAGTAAGACCTCGGAAGGAATAGGAATCGACATGAACATCCCCAACTTCGGAGGTCAGGCGTTCAACGGAGTCCAGGCTCCGGGATCGCGCTACATCCTCCCGAGCTTCGAAGAGCGCACGGCCTATGGCTACAAGCGCCAGGACCCGTACGCCAAGCTGTTCGAGGACCGCATCATCTTCCTCGGCGTGCAGGTGGACGACGCGTCCGCCGACGACATCATGGCCCAGCTCCTCGTGCTTGAGAGTCAGGACCCGGACCGCGACATCGTGATGTACATCAACTCGCCCGGTGGCTCGTTCACCGCGATGACCGCGATCTACGACACGATGCAGTACATCCGCCCGCAGATCCAGACCGTGGTGCTCGGCCAGGCGGCCTCCGCGGCCGCCGTGCTGACCGCGGCCGGCAGCCCCGGCAAGCGTCTCGCGCTGCCGAACGCCCGCATCCTGATCCACCAGCCCGCCGTCGGCGAGGCCGGACAGGGGCAGGCGTCCGACATCGAGATCCAGGCCAACGAGATCATGCGCATGCGCACCTGGCTGGAGGAGACGCTCGCGCGCCACTCCAACCGCACGCAGGAGCAGGTCAACAAGGACATCGACCGCGACAAGATCCTGTCGGCCGCCGAGGCGCTCGACTACGGCCTGATCGACCAGGTGCTCACCAGCCGCAAGACGCTGCCGGCGCTGGTCAAGTAAGACAGCATCTCGGAGCCTTCCGCGATGAACGAACGGGGCGATCGTCTGGACGACGGTCGCCCCGTTCGGCGTGTCAGGGCCTATCAGGATGCTCCGTACGATCCGGATGCGTGGCCCGCGAACATCCCGGCCGTCGCGCAGGTGCTCCGTAACGGGCTGGAGCTCGCGCCGGGCGTGACCTTCCTGGTCGGCGAGAACGGCAGCGGCAAGTCCACCATCGTGGAGGGTGTCGCGACCGCGTACGGACTGCCGCCCGAGGGCGGCAGCAACCAGGGCTCGCACAGCACCCGACCCAGCGAGTCGCCTCTCGGCGAGTGGCTGCTGGTCGAGCGCAGCCCGTCCGCGCCGCGCTGGGGATTCTTCCTGCGGGCGGAGACGATGCACGGCTACTACTCCTATCTGGAGTCGCTGCCCGGCAGTCCGGATGCGCACCTGCACACGCTGAGCCACGGCGAGTCGTTCAACGACCTGCTCGAGAACAAGCTGAATCACCCGCAGTACGTCGCCGGCCTGGTCTGCCTCGACGAGCCGGAGGCCGCGCTGTCGTTCGAGTCGTCGCTGCGCTGGCTGTCCAACCTCAACGAGATGGTGGCGCGCGGCACGCAGGTGCTGTGCGCGACGCACTCGCCGATCCTGGCAGCGCTGCCCGGCGCGCGCATCCTGGAGGTGGGCGAGTGGGGCATCCGGTCGACGACCTGGGAGGAGCTGGAGATCGTGCGGCACTGGCGCTCGTTCCTCGACGCGCCCGGCCGGTACTTCCGCCATCTGCTGTAGGCAGAACGGGATGCGCGTGGCGCGCGTGACCAAATGCGGCCAGGTGCGCGCCAATGTCGCTCGCACAGGTTAGGCTCGACGGGAAAGACCCTGAGAAGGAGGGGAGAGGGATGGCACGCATCGGGGAAAGCGCCGATCTGCTCAAGTGTTCCTTCTGTGGCAAGAGCCAGAAGCAGGTCCAGCAACTGATCGCCGGACCGGGCGTGTACATCTGCGACGAGTGCGTCGAGCTGTGCAACGAGATCATCGAAGAGCGACTCGCCGAAGCAGGCGAAGAGACGGCAGGCGAATTCGACCTGCCGAAGCCCAAGGAGATCTTCGGATTCCTCGAGGAGTACGTGATCGGCCAGGAGGCCGCGAAGCGTGCGCTGGCGGTGGCTGTCTACAACCACTACAAGCGGGTTCGCGCCAAGGCGTCGATCACCTCGGCCGACGTCATGGACGACGTCGAGATCGCGAAGAGCAACATCCTGCTGATCGGCCCGACGGGCTGCGGCAAGACCTATCTGGCCCAGACGCTGGCGAAGCGGCTCAACGTGCCGTTCGCCGTCGCCGACGCGACAGCCCTCACCGAAGCGGGCTACGTGGGCGAGGACGTCGAGAACATCCTGCTGAAGCTCATCCAGGCCGCTGACTACGACGTGAAGCGCGCCGAGACGGGCATCATCTACATCGACGAGGTCGACAAGATCGCGCGCAAGGCAGAGAACCCGTCGATCACGCGCGACGTGTCCGGCGAGGGCGTGCAGCAGGCGTTGCTCAAGATCCTCGAGGGCACGGTCGCCTCCGTTCCTCCGCAGGGCGGGCGCAAGCATCCGCACCAGGAGTTCATCCAGATCGACACCACGAACGTGCTGTTCATCGTGGCCGGCGCGTTCGCCGGGCTCGAAGACATCATCTCCCAGCGTGCAGGCAAGAAGGGCATCGGCTTCGGCGCCCCGCTGCACTCGAAGGGCGACGACGTCAACCTGTTCAGCGAGGTGCTGCCGGAAGACCTGCACAAGTTCGGGCTCATCCCGGAGTTCATCGGCCGTCTTCCCGTGGTCACCACGGTGACGCCGCTCGACCAGGATGCGCTGATGCAGATCCTCACGGTGCCGAAGAACGCCCTGGTGCGTCAGTACCAGCGCATGTTCGAGCTCGACGGCGTGCAGCTCGAGTTCGAGCAGCCGGCCCTGGAAGCCATCGCCGACCTGGCGGTGCTCCGCAAGACCGGCGCCCGCGGACTCCGCGCGATCATGGAAGAGGTCCTCGGGCCGATCATGTTCGAGGTGCCGTCGAGCGCAGAGGTCGCCCGCGTCGTCGTCACCCGCGAAGCGGTGCTTGAGAACGCAGCGCCCACGATCGTGCCTCACCGTCCGCGCCGCGAGGAGAAGTCCGCGTAACGCGCATTCACCTGATTGGCGGGGCTCCGCAGTAGCGGAGTTCCCGGCGACACGCCGCATCACCCGTCCGCAACGTCGGAGTCTTGGGATGCGGCGGCGTCCTATCTCCGTTGCAGCGGAGTTCGGGATGCGGCGTCGCGCGACTCCGTTACTGCGGAGAAGTGGGGTGGGGCGCGGCCGAGACTCCGCTGTTGCGGAGATCTGGACGGCGTGTCGCCGCGAGGTTCCTGTGGAACGGTGGCGAATCCAGCGCGGCTCGGGCCGCGTGCAGCCCGGCGGGCGCGACCGACCCGGCCTCCCCGCGCGACGCCCCGCTGGAGCGGAGCGCGCGCGGGGGAGACCGGCGGTTCAGTCGGCGAGGCCGCGGCGTTCGAGCAGGGGCTCGATCACCGCGTCGCGGCCGCGGAAGTCGCGGTAGGCCTCCAGCGGGTCTTTCGAGCCGCCGACGCCGAGCAGGCGCTGGCGGAAGCGGTCGCCGTTGTCGCGGGTGAGGCCGCCGTTCTCGGTGAACCAGGCGACCGTGTCCGCATCCAGCACCTCGCTCCAGATGTAGGAGTAGTACCCGGCGTCGTATCCGCCCGAGAAGGTGTGCGCGAAGTACGTGCTCGCGTAGCGGGGCGGCACGGCGGGGTTGTCGAGGCCGGCGTCCGCGAGGGCCTGCGCCTCGAAGGCGGCGACGTCGGCGACCGTGTCGTCGGCGGTGATCGCGTGCCAGGCCTGGTCGAGCAGCGTCGCAGCGAGGTATTCGCTGGTCTGGAAGCCCTCGTTGAACGCCTCGGACTCGTGCAGCTTGTCGACGAGCTCCTGCGGCATCCGCTCGCCCGTCTCGTTGTGCACGGCGTAGTTCTCCAGGATCTCCGGCCAGAGCATCCACATCTCGTTGACCTGGCTGGGGAACTCGACGAAGTCGCGGTAGACGTTCGTGCCCGCGAACTTCGGATACGTGACCCGCGCGAACAGCCCGTGCAGGGCGTGCCCGAACTCGTGGAAGAGTGTGTTGGTCTCGTCGTAGCTGAGCAGCGTGGGCTCCCCGGCGGCGGGCTTCGGCACGTTGAGGTTGTTGACTACGACGGTCGGGTAGTCGAGCAGCGCCGACTGGGAGATGAGCGGGTTCATCCACGCTCCGCCCCGCTTCGAGTCGCGCGTGTACAGGTCGAGGATGTAGAGGCCGAGCTCGGAGCCGTCCTCGTTGCGCACCTCGAAGACGCGCGCCTCCGGGTGGTAGGCGACGAGGTCGGGACGCTCCTCGAACGTGATGCCGTAGAGCCTGGTGGCGGCGTAGAAGACGCCGTCGCGCAGCACGCGCTCCGCTTCGAAATACGGGCGCATCGCGGCGACATCGATGTCGTACTTCGCCTGCCGCACCTTCTCGGTGAGGTACGCCCAGTCCCAGGCGGCCAGTTCGGTGCCGACGGGAAGCTGCTGCTGCAGGTCGGCCTGCTCGGCGCGGGCGTTGCGGGCGGCAGGAGGCGCGAGCCGTCCGAGCATGGCCGCGACCGCCTCCGGGGTCTTGGCCGTCTGCCCGGCCGTGACATAGCCGGCGTGGGTCTCGAAGCCGAGCAGCCGGGCGCGCTCGGCGCGCAGACGGGTGATGTCGAGCACGAGCTGACGGTTGTCGTTGTCTCCGCCCCGGATGCCGCGGGAACGGGATGCCGTCATGATCCGCTCCCGCACCCCACGGGTGGTGAGGCTCGCGAGGAACGGGTGGCCGGTGGGCAACACCAGGGTGACCACGTACTTCCCGTCGAGGCCGCGCTCCTTCGCCGCCTCCGCCGCAGCGGAGATCGCGCCGTCGCCGAGGCCGTCGAGGTCGGCGACGTCGTCGAAGACCACCGCGAGGTCGTTGGTGTCGGCCAGGAGGTTCTTCTCGAATCGGGTGGTCAGAGTGGACAGCTGCTGGTTGTACTCGCGCAGCCGTTCCTTGTCCGCGTCGCTGAGGCCGGCGCCGGCGAGGGTGAACTCCTCGTAGTACCGCTCGACCAGGTAGCGGGATTCGGGGTCGAGCCCCAGCGCATCCCGTTCGTCGTAGATGGCCTTGATTCGGCCGTACAGCGCCGGGTCGAGCCGGATGGCGTCCTGGTGGGCGGCCAGCAGGGGAGCGATCTCCTCTTCGAGCGCGTTGGTGAAGTCGCTGGAGTCCGACGAGCTCTTGTTGAAGAAGACCTCGGCGACCCGCTGCAGGGTCTGGCCGGACTTCTCCAGCGGGACGAACGTGTTCTCGAAGGTGGGCTCGTCCGTGGAGGCGGTGATCGCCGCCACCTCCGCCAGCTGCTCCTCGAAACCCCTGTCGAAGGCGGGCCGGTAGTGCTCGTCCCGGATGTCCGCGAACGGCGGCAACTGGTACGGGAGCGTGCTGGGGGAGAAGAACGGGTTCGTGTCTGCCATTGATCCAGCCTAGGGCCGCACACCGCCGCCGCGCAGGATCCCATGCAAACGAATGATTGCAAAGAACCAATTGCAAAGAACCTGTTGCAAAGAAGTCTTTGCATTGCTACTCTCTCACCATGGCCACCGAAGAAAAGCCCGAGCAGCCGCAGAACGCCGGCACGAAGCCCCCGGCGATCTCGTACCCGATGCACGACGCACTGGGGATGGAGGCGCTCCGGGCGCTCGCGCATCCGCTGCGGGTGGAGATCATGAACGAGCTCTCCGACTTCGGGCCGGCGACGGCCAGCGGCCTCGCCGAGCGGCTGGGGGAGTCGAGCGGGTCGACCAGCTACCACCTGCGGCAGCTCGCCAAGCACGGCATCATCGTGGAGGACGCCGAGAAGGGGTCCGGCCGCGAGCGCTGGTGGAAGATGGCACCCGGCGGCGTCACCATCGGTTCGCCCGAGACCCTCGCCACCCCGGCAGGCCGGGAAGCCAACGAGCTCATCTCCCGCGAGTGGCAGCAGAACAACGAGCGCCGCCTCACGGCCTTCCTGCGCCGCGGCCTCGACGTCTACGGCACCGAGTGGATGCAGGCCAGCACCCTCTCCACGTCGCACCTCCAGCTCACCATCGACCAGCTGGCCGAGTTCGGCCGCGAGTACTACGCGATGCAGACCAGGCTCCGCGACAAGTGGCGCGCCGAGGGCAACGGCCCTGACAGCCACGACGGCGGCGGAGACGGCGCTGGCGCGGAAGGCAGCCTCCGCGTGCAGGTGCAGTTCAACGCGTTCCCGCTGGTGGAGGCGAGCGACCGATGAGCGCAGACACCCAGCAGCGGGTGACCAGGGCGCCGATGAGCGCCGGGTTCAACAGGCTCTGGACGTCGGCCATCGCCAGCAACCTCGCCGACGGGATCGGGCGCACGGCCGTGCCGCTGATTGCGACGACGCTCACCAGGGATCCCGCCCTCATCGCGGGCCTGAGCGCCGTGACGTTCCTGCCCTGGCTGCTGTTCGGCATCCCGGCCGGCATGCTGCTCGACAGGGTCGACCGCCGCATCGCGATGGCGGTCGCGAACACGCTCCGCTTCGCCGTCGCCGCCCTGCTGGCCGTGCTCGTCTCGACGGACTCGCTGACGATCTGGCTGCTCTACGGCTGCGTGCTGCTGTTCGGGATGGGCGAGACCGTCTTCGACAACGCCACCACCACCGTCGTCCCGAGCCTCGTCACCCGCGATCAGCTCGACAGGGCGAACGGCCGGATGCAGTCGGCCGAGATCGTGGTGCAGAACTTCATCGCTACCCCGATCGCCGGCTTCCTCTTCGCCGCCGCCATCGCGCTGCCGGTCTGGCTGACGGGTGGAGGGTTCCTGATCGCCGGGCTGCTGGCGCTCACGATTCCCGCCGCCGCTGCCGGCGCGTACCGGAAGGGGGCGGCCGCACAAGCCGCACAGGCCGCACAGAGTGCAGACGGCGTGGCCGCCGACACCCGGCCCCCGTTCCGCGCCGTCGTCTCGTTCCTGGTCCACCACCGGTTCCTGCGGACGATGATCATCCTGACCTCGCTGACCGCCTCCGCCCTCGCGTTCGCGCAAGGGAGTGTCGTGCTGCTCCTGCTGCAGACCTTCTCCGTCCCCGCCGCCCTCATCGGCGTCGTGACGGCGGGCGTCGGCGTCGGAGCCCTGATCGGCGCGCTCATCGCGAGCAGGCTCGTCGAGCGCTTCGGCCGCGGTCCGGTGATGTTCTGCTCGATGCTCGTGTGCGGGATCGGCATGTTCTGCGTCGGGGTCACCGCCAACGTCGTCGTCGCGATCGTGGCATACGCCGTCGGCGCGTTCGGCGTCGCGGTCTGGAACGTGCCGTGGGGCGCGCTCCGTCAGGCCATCGTCCCCAACGACATGCTGGGGCGCGCGATGGGGATCGTGCGCACCATCGGCTGGGGGCTCACCCCGATCGCCACGGTGCTGGGCGGTTTCATCGCCCGCATCGACCTGCGCCTGCCGTTCGTCATCGGCGGCGCCGTCGTCCTCGCACTGACGCTCATCGCGGTGCGACTCCTGCTCTCCGCCGGTTCACACGAACCGGCGCACGAAACCACCACGGAAGGAACCGGATCATGACCGTCATCGACGTCACTGTTCCCAGCATCCACCAGGCCACCTGGACCCAGCGCACCGCGATCCGCTTCGGCAGCGCCCTCACCGAGTGGGGCGTGCGCCGCGCGACGTTCCGCACCGCTCCGGCCTTCGCCGACCAGCTCGCGGCCGTCGAGCGGACCCGTGACGAGGCGGCACGTCAGCTGCCTCAGCTGCCGCGCTGATGGATGCGCGACTCAGCGGATCCATCAGTCCTGATCGAACTCGTCCGGCTCGCCTTGGACCGGCTGCGTGATCGTCGCCGAGTCCTCCTGCGGGTTGAACCGGATGACCGTGCCGTCGTCGAGTTCTACGACCGGCTTGCCCTCCAGCCAGGTGAGCGTCCACTTCCAGCCGTCCGTGGCGACGTCGGTCGCCACGAGTTCTTCCTCGACCGTCGTGACCGCGTACGCGACCACCTCGGGGAGGCTGCTCGGCGCTTCGCCACCGACGGACCAGCGCGTTCCCAGCTGCATCAGGCGCTCGCCCGCGCAGCGGGAAGGTCGATCTCGTACGTGACCCACGAGGTGCGGGTGGCGACGGAGTCGTAGACCTGCTGGGCCTCGGAGTTGTCGCGCGCGGTGATCCACTGCACGACGCCGAGGCCGCGCTCCTCCGCCAGGGAGCGGACGGCGTCGATGAGCGTGCGGCCGATGCCCTTGTGGCGGTCCTCCTCCGCGACGAACAGGTCGTCGAGGAACAGGCCCCTGTCGCCTTCGAGCGGGCGGGCGAACTCGCGGACGTGGGCGAGGCCGACGATGCGACCGTCCTCGACGGCCACCAGTCCGTCCTCTTCGTGGTCGGGAGCGGTCAGCCAGGACCAGAGCAGCAGGGCCTTCTGGTCGGTGAGCTGGGTCTCGTAGAACGCCGCGTACTTCTCGTACAGGTCGAGCCAGGCGAAGAAATCGCCGTCTGCGACCGGTCGGACTTCAATCGACATGGGTGCCTCCGTTCGCCTTCCCCGCACGGCTGGATCGTGGTGCGTGTGTTTCGACCTTATCGCGCGCATCCCGGCCGGTCGATGCCGTCGGGGGTGGTGGATGCGCGCGAGGGGTTCACGGGACGAGGTCGTACGTGACCCACTTGGTCTTCTCGGCCACGCGGTCGTAGACGCGCCTGGCCGTCTCGTTGTCCTTCGCGGTGATCCAGCGAACGACGGACAGGCCGTGCTCGCGGGCGCGGTCGCGCAGCGCTTCGAGGAGGGCCGTGCCCGCCCCGTCTCCGCGGGCGTCCTTCGCGACGAACAGGTCGTCGAGGTAGAGACCGCGGCTGCCGTCGAGCGGTCGGACGAACTCGCGCACGTGCGCGAGACCGATCGGTGTGCCATCGTCGTTGACCGCGAAGTACGCCTCGAGCTCGTTGTCCGGATCGGTGATCCAGCTCCACACGAGCAGCGCCTTCTCGTCCGTCAGCGGCTGCTCGTAGAACTCGCCGTAGCCTGCGTAGAGGTCGAGCCAGGTGAAGAACTCGTTGTCTTCCACACTCCGGACCGTCACGGTCATCGTTCCTCCTCGCTCGGGGCCTGGGCCAGCAGGATATCGGTCACGGAAAGGTCAGTGGCTGCAGCGAAACGCAGTTCGGCGATCTTGCCCACCGAACGGAGGTCGCCCGCCGCACTCTCGATGGCCGCGATCTCGGCCTCTGGGCCGGCGATGACAGCCGAGTCGACGGGCGTGCGCTGGGACGCCTTCGCGGTGGTCTTCGCGCCGCGGATGGCGGTCAGCGCGCGGCCGACGATGCCGAGCACTGCTGCGTCGTCAGGCCACGCGCCCGCGACCTCCGACGCCTCCGGCCACGCCGCGGTGTGCACGGAGCCGTCGTTGAACCAGCTCCACGCCTCCTCGGTGGCGAAGGGCACGACGGGGGCGAACAGGCGCAGGAACGCCGACAGTGCGATGCGGAGGGCCACGACGGCCGAGGTCTGCTCGGCGCTCTGCTCTCCGTATGCGCGCTCCTTGACGAGCTCGAGGTAGTCGTCGCAGAACGTCCAGAAGTACGTCTCCGCGATCTCCAGGGCGCGCGCGTGGTCGTAGCCGTCGAGCGCCGTGGTGGCGTCGGAGACGACCGCGGCCAGGTTGTGCAGCATGCTCCTGTCGAGGGGGCTGGTGACCAGTGCGAGGTCGTCGGCGCCCGTCGCCGCGAAGCCCAGGATGAACTTCGCCGCGTTCAGGATCTTGATGGCGAGGCGCCGGCCGATCTTGATCTGCGTCGGGTTCTGCGGGTCGAAGGCCGCGTCGGTGCCGAGGCGTGACGATGCCGCCCAGTAGCGCACGGCGTCCGAGCCGTGCTTCTCCAGGATGTCGGCGGGCGTGACGACGTTGCCCTTGGACTTGGACATCTTCTTGCGGTCGGGGTCCACGATGAAGCCGGAGAGCGCGGTGTGCGCCCACGGGGCAACGTGGTTCTCCAGCTCGGAGCGGAGCATGGTGGAGAACAGCCAGGTGCGGATGATGTCCTGGCCCTGCGGGCGCAGGTCGAACGGGTAGACGGCGTCGAACAGCGCGTCGTCCCTCTTCCATCCGCCGGCGAGCTGGGGGGTGAGCGAGGAGGTCATCCAGGTGTCCATCACGTCGTGCTCGCCGATGAAGCCGTTGGGCTGGTTGCGCTGCGACTCCTCGAAGCCGGGGGCAGCATCCGACGACGGGTCGACGGGCAGCTGGTCGTGCGACGGCAGGATCGGCTCGTCGAACACCGGGTTGCCGTCGCCGTCGAGCGCGTACCAGACAGGGATCGGCACGCCGAAGAAGCGCTGGCGCGAGATGAGCCAGTCTCCGGTGAGGCCGCCGACCCAGTTCTCGTAGCGCACGCGCATGAACTCGGGGTGCCAGTCGATGCTCTGGCCGAGCTCGATCAGCCGCGCGCGGAGTGCTTCGTCGCGGGCGCCGTTCTTCACGTACCACTGGCGCGTCGAGACGATCTCGAGCGGCTTGTCGCCCTTCTCGAAGAACTTGACCGGGTGCTGGATGGGCTTGGGGTCGCCCTCCAGGTCGCCGGAGGCGCGGAGCAGCTCGACGACGGCCTGCTTGGCCGAGAACACGGTCTTGCCCGCCAGCTCGGCGAACGCGGCCTTGCCGGCCTCGGACGCGATGGCGTCCGGCGCCTCGCTGACGATGCGGCCGTCGAAGCCGATGATCGCGCGGTTCGGCAGGTCGAGCTCGCGCCACCAGGTGACGTCGGTGATGTCGCCGAAGGTACAGATCATGGCGATGCCTGAGCCCTTGTCCGGCTGCGCGAGGTGGTGAGCGAGCACCGGGACCTCGACACCGAACACCGGCGTGGTGACGGTGGTGCCGAACAGCGGCTTGTACCGCTCGTCGTCGGGATGCGCGACCAGGGCCACACAGGCCGGCAGCAGTTCGGGACGCGTGGTCTCGATCCAGATCGGCCCGTCTGCGCCGTGGAACGACACCCGGTGGTATGCGCTCGGCTGCTCGCGGTCTTCGAGCTCCGCCTGGGCGACGGCCGTGCGGAAGGTGATGTCCCAGAGCGTCGGGGCCATCGCCTGGTACGCCTCGCCGCGCTCGATGTTGCGCAGGAACGCCAGCTGGGAGGTGAACAGCGCCTCCTGGCCGATGGTGCGGTACGTCTGGGTCCAGTCGACGGAGAGGCCGAGCGAACGCCACAGCGCCTCGAACTGCTTCTCGTCCTCGACGGTCAGGCGCTCGCACAGCTCGATGAAGTTGCGGCGCGAGATCGGCTTCTGGTCAGCGGCCTTGCTCGACTTGTTGTCCCCGCCCTCGAACGGCGGCACGAAGTCGGCGTCGTACGGCAGGGTGGGGTCGCAGCGGACGCCGTAGTAGTTCTGCACGCGCCGCTCGGTGGGCAGGCCGTTGTCGTCCCAGCCCATCGGGTAGAAGACGTGCTGGCCGCGCATCCGGTGGTAGCGGGCGATCACGTCGGTGTGCGTGTAGCTGAAGACGTGACCGATGTGCAGCGAACCGCTCGCCGTCGGCGGGGGCGTGTCGATGGAGTAGATGCACTCGCGGTCGGCGGCGAGGGCCGCATCCCGGGGGAACAGGTAGGTTCCTGCGCTCTGCCAGTGGGAGCCCCACTTGGCCTCCAGGCCTTCGAGGGCGGGCTTGTCAGGCACCGGGTTGGCGGCGTTCATCGTTCTCCGATTCGCTATATGCGGCACCGTGTCGATGGTGAGGTGCCTGAGTGTGCAGTCCCTCCAGGGTACCTGAGCGTCACTCGGGAGAGACGACCTCGTCGATGATCGGCCTGCGGCGGGCGGCGAACAGGGCGGCGACGAGGGTGATCACGCTCATGATGCCGAGCACGATCCCCGGGTGCCACCAGGCGTTTCCCGTCGCGTTGCCGAGCAGCAGCGTCAGCGCGGGCACGAACGCCGTGAGAAGGGCGGCGATGCTGTACGCGACGGAGAGCCCGCTGTATCGCACGTCGCTCGGGAACAGGTCGGACATCAGCCCGCCGAGCCCTGCCCACGACAGCGTCGGGAGGATGCCGCCGACGATCATGCTGCCGACCAGGATGGGGAAGGTCGCGTACTGCAGCAGGAAGTACATCGGGAACGCGATCACGAGGGTGCCGATCGCACCGATGGCGACGACGCGCGCCGAGCCGATCCTGGTCGCCCAGACGCCGAACAGCGGGATGGTCACCAGCTGCAGCAGTCCGCCGATGGTGGTGGCGATGAGCAGGTCGGAGAAGCTGAACTTCAGCACGGCCGTGCCGTAGTCGACCATGTACGTGTTCATCAGCGAGTACGAGCCGATGCCGAGGATCGCGGCGCCGATGGCGATCACGAACCCGGTCGGCGCCTTGCGGAACACCTGCAGCACAGGGAACCTGTCGCGCTTGCCGGTCTCCAGCAGCTGCTTGAACACCGGGGTCTCGTCGATCGACCAGCGCAGGTAGAGCGAGACGAGCAGCAGCGGGATGGCCGTGAGGAACGGGATGCGCCAGCCCCACGCAGCGATGTCTTCCGGGCTGAGCAGCGTCGACATCAGGATGAACACCACGGCGCTCAGGATCGACCCGACGGGGGAGCCGAGCTGGGGGAGGGCGGCGTAGAAGCCGCGCCGCTTCGGGTTGGCGTACTCGGTCGCGAGCAGGATCGAGCCTCCCCACTCCCCGCCGAGCGACAGGCCCTGCACGAGGCGGAGCAGCACCAGGGCGATGGCGCCGAACCAGCCGGCGACCGCGTATGTCGGCAGCACGCCGACGAGGCCGGTGCCGATGCCCATCATCAGGATGGTGATGAGCAGCGTGGGGCGGCGGCCGATCCTGTCGCCGAGGTGGCCGAAGACGATGGCGCCGATGGGCCGGATGACGAAACCGGCCGCGATGGTGAGGAACCCGGCGAGCACTCCGCCGAAGACGCCGAGCGGCTGGAAGAACAGCGGGCCGACGAAGAACGCGCTGAAGTAGGCGAACAGATAGAAGTCGTACGACTCGAGCGATGTGCCGACGAACGAGGCGATGGTCACCCTGCGGGCGGTGCCGGGGGTGATGCCTGGACGGTCGGTGTCGCTGCGGACGATGGTGTCTGGTGCTGTCGCGTTGGGGGAGGTCACGGGGTTCCTTGTCTGGCGGGCTGCAGTGGTCCGTTAATATGTGGACCGGGTCCAATAATAGGCGCGAGGAGGTAACGCGTGGCACAGGCAGACCATTCCCGCTCCGGGCGCCCCCGCGCATCCAGTCGCCGGATGCTCGCCGAGGCCGCCGGTGAGCTGTTCCTGGAGAAGACGTACGACGGCACCACCGTCGACGACATCGCGCGCCGAGCAGGGGTGAGCAGGGCCACCTTCTTCAACTACTTCGGCTCCAAGAGCGACCTGCTCTGGCTGGAGGTGGACGAGAGCCTGCGCGGGTTCGACAGGGTGCTGGCCGCCGCCGACCCGAGCGCTCCTCCGATGACCGCCGTGCTGGATGCGGTGACCGCTCTCGCGAACGAGTTCGGCCCTGCCCGCCTCCCGCTCGCCGTGACGCAGTACGAGCTGATGGGCACGGACGGCGAGCTGGAGGCGTCGGCCCTCCCGCGCTTCCTCGCGCTGGTGCGCCAGCTGAGCGCCTTCGTCGCCGCGCGGCTGGGCGACAGGCAGGAAGCGCTCCTCCCGCGCGCCATCGCCACCTCCGTGATCGGGGCGGCGGGTGCTGCTGCGGCGGTCTGGGCGCGCAGCGGCGTGCGTCGCGGTCCGCTCGCGCCGGTGATCGTGGCCGCGGTCGGGCCGGTCTGCGCCGGGTACGCGTCCGCGCTGGGCGAAGTGCCCGAAATCCGCTCGTAAACGAGCTAGAATCGTGCGTACAGACATCGACCCGGCGATCACCGGCGAGTCTTCGGAAGAACAGCGCACCGCGAGGCGCGCCCAGTAGAACCGAACGGGTCTGGCCCGTCACAGCCAACGAAGAGCGGTCGCGTCCACACCGTGAGTGGATGCGGCAAGCGGGGTGGTACCGCGGCGGACGTTTCGAGCGTCCGGCGTCCTCGTGCAGACGAACGACCTGCCAGGAGTGAGATGCCGTACCCCAAGTCACCGGACGAATCGTCGGCGCGCGACGCCGAGCAGGCGGGCGTCAGCCCGAGCCCGAGCTTCCCGGAGATCGAGACAGAGGTCCTCGCGTTCTGGAAAGAGGACGGCACCTTCCGCGCATCCATCGACAACCGGCAGGATGCGCCGGAGTGGGTCTTCTACGACGGCCCTCCCTTCGCCAACGGCCTGCCGCACTACGGCCACCTGCTCACCGGCTACGCCAAGGACGTCTTCCCGCGCTTCCAGACGATGCGCGGCAAGAAGGTCGAGCGCCGGTTCGGCTGGGACACCCACGGCCTGCCCGCCGAGCTGGAGGCCGAGCGGCAGCTGGGGCTCACCGACAAGAGCCAGATCGAGGAGATGGGCATCGCGGCCTTCAACCAGGCCGCCAAGGACTCGGTGCTGCACTACACCCGCGAATGGCAGGAGTACGTCACCCGCCAGGCGCGCTGGGTGGACTTCGACAACGACTACAAGACCCTCGACGTCACCTTCATGGAGTCGGTGATCTGGGCGTTCAAGCAGCTGCACGAGAAGGGCCTCGCCTACGAGGGTTACCGCGTGCTGCCGTACTGCTGGCGCGACCAGACCCCGCTGTCCAACCACGAGCTGCGGATGGACGACGACGTCTACAAGATGCGTCAGGACCAGACCGTCACGGTCACCTTCCCGCTCACCGGGGCGAAGGCGGAGGCGCTCGGCCTCACCGGCGTGCGTGCCCTGGCCTGGACGACCACCCCGTGGACCCTGCCGACCAACCTCGCGCTGGTCGTCGGCCCCGACATCGAGTACGCGGTCGTGCCCGCCGGTCCGAACGGTGCTGCCGACGCGCACGGCACCCCCGACGACGAGGTGCTGAGCGGCGAATACCTGCTCGCCACCGAGCTGGTCGGCAACTACGCGAAAGACCTCGGCTACGAGTCGGCGGCGGATGCGCTGGCCGCGATCACCCGTCGCGTCCGGGGCGCAGAGCTCGAGGGCGTCACATACGACCGGCTGTGGGACTACTACGCCGACGTCGAGGAGTACGGCACCCAGAACGCGTGGCGCATCCTGGTCGACGACTACGTCACCACCGAGGACGGCACCGGCATCGTGCACCAGGCGCCGGCATACGGCGAGGACGACCAGCGCGTCTGCGAGGCGGCCGGCATCCCCGTGATCATCTCGGTGGACGACGGAGCGCGTTTCCTGCCCGTGATCGAAGACGTGGCAGGCCTGCAGGTGTTCGAGGCGAACAAGCCGCTCACCACGCTGCTGCGCGAGAACGGCAGGCTGCTCCGCCAGGCGAGCTACGAGCACTCCTACCCGCACTGCTGGCGCTGCCGCAACCCGCTGATCTACAAGGCGGTGTCGAGCTGGTTCGTCCGCGTCACCGACTTCCGCGAACGGATGGGCGAGCTCAACCAGCAGATCAACTGGGTGCCGGAGAACGTGAAGGACGGCCAGTTCGGCAAGTGGGTGGGCAACGCCCGCGACTGGTCGATCTCGCGCAACCGCTACTTCGGTTCGCCGATCCCGGTCTGGAAGAGCGACGACCCCGCATACCCGCGCATCGACGTGTACGGCTCGCTGGCCGAGCTGGAGGCCGACTTCGGCGCCATCCCGACGAACGCGGCGGGGGAGCCCGACCTGCACCGGCCGTTCATCGACGACCTCACCCGCCCGAACCCGGACGACCCGACCGGCCGCTCGACCATGCGCCGCATCCCGGACGTGCTCGACGTCTGGTTCGACTCCGGTTCGATGCCGTTCGCCCAGGTGCACTACCCGTTCGAGAACCGCGAGTGGTTCGACGGGCACAACCCGGCCGACTTCATCGTGGAGTACATCGGGCAGACCCGCGGCTGGTTCTACATGCTGCACACGCTGTCGACCGCCCTGTTCGACCGCCCGGCGTTCAAGAACGTGATCAGCCACGGCATCGTGCTCGGCAGCGACGGGCAGAAGATGTCGAAGTCGCTGCGCAACTACCCGGACGTCAACGAGGTGTTCGACCGCGACGGCTCCGACGCGATGCGCTGGTTCCTGATGGCGAGCCCTGTGCTTCGCGGCGGCAACCTGATCGTGACGGAGGAGGGCATCCGGGAGGGTGTCCGCCAGGTGCTGCTCCCGCTGTGGAGTACCTGGTACTTCTTCTCCCTGTACGCGAACGCCACCGGATACGAGGCGAAGCGCCGCACCGACTCCACGGACGTGCTCGACCGCTACCTGCTGGCCAAGACGCGCGACCTCGTCGAGGACGTCACGGCCGACCTCGAAGCGCTCGACAGCACCCTCGCGGCCGCTAAGCTGCGCGACTTCGCCGACATTCTCACCAACTGGTACGTGCGGCGTTCGCGCGACCGTTTCTGGCAGGGCGTGGATGCGGAGGGCAACGGCACCGAGGCGTTCGACACCCTCTACACGGTGCTCGAAACGGTCGCCCGCGTGGCCGCCCCGCTGCTGCCGCTCGTCACCGAGCGGATCTGGCGCGGCCTCACCGGCGAGCGGAGCGTGCACCTGACCGACTGGCCGGACGCCGCAGAGTTCCCCGCGGACGACGCGCTGGTGGATGCGATGGACCGCATCAGGAGCATCAGCTCCACCACGCTGTCGCTGCGCAAGCAGGCCGGGCTCCGCGTCCGGCTGCCGCTCGCCTCGCTGACCGTCGTCGCCGAGAACGCGGATGCGCTGCGCCCGTTCGAGGGCATCCTGCGCGACGAGCTCAACGTCAAGGCGGTCGAGCTGGTCGAGCTGCACGACGACAGCGCAGCCAGCTACGGGATCACGAGCAAGCTGACCGTGAACGCGCGCGCCGCCGGTCCGCGGCTCGGCAAGCAGGTGCAGCAGGTCATCCAAGCCGCCCGCGCCGGCGACTGGTCGGAGACCGACGGCGTCGTGACGGCGGGTGGCGTCGAACTGGCCGACGGCGAATACGAGCTGGTGCTCGAGACGGCGCAGGCGGACGGCGAGTCCACGTCGGCGCTGGCGCTGCTGCCGGGCGGCGGCTTCGTGCTGCTCGACACGGTGACCACGCCGGAGCTGCAGGCCGAGGGCCTGGCGCGCGACGTCATCCGCGCCGTGCAGGACACCCGCAAGGCGGCAGGACTCGACGTGAGCGACCGCATCCGGTTGAACCTGGCGTTCGCGCACGGCGACGACGTGGCTGCGCTCGGCCTGGCCGGAGACGTCGACATCGCCACGGAGACGCTGGCGCTCGTCGTCGAGTTCGCTGCGGCGGAGGCGGCGTTCGAGAAGACCTTCTCCGCCGGCCAGTTCGCCAACGCGGGGGAGTTCACGGTCGGCGTGACCAGGATCGAGGAGGCAGAGTGAGCGACGAGTCCGAGGAGTTCCGCGACCAAGCGGACGCTGTCTACCAGGCGCTGCTCGCGCGCATCGGAGAGGGTGCGCCGGAGCGCAGGCTGGATGCCACCCGGCGCGCCGTCGAGCTGCTGGGCGACCCCCAGCGCGCGTATCCGATCGTCCACATCACGGGGACGAACGGCAAGACGTCGACGAGCCGCATCACCGAGAGCATCCTGCGTGCGTACGGCCTGCGGACGGGCCTGCTGACCAGTCCGCACCTGGTGCGCTTCAACGAGCGCATCGTGATCGACGGCCAGCCGATCTCCGACGAAGCGCTGGTGCGCAACTGGGAGGACGTGCAGCCGTACATCGAGATCGTCGACGGCGAGCTCGCGGAGAAAGGCCAGGCGCCGCTCACGTTCTTCGAGGCGCTGACCGTGCTCGCGTACGCCGCATTCGCCGACGCGCCGGTCGACGTGGCCGTGATCGAAGTCGGCATGGGCGGCGAGTGGGACTCCACCAACGTCGGCGACGGCCAGGTGGCGGTGTTCACCCCGATCTCGCTCGACCACACCAAGGCGCTCGGCGACACCGTCGCGGAGATCGCGCGCACCAAGTCCGGCATCATCAAGCCCGCCGCCGACGTGGTGAGCTCCGCCCAGACACCGGATGCGCTGGCCGAGCTGACCACCGCGGCCGGGCTCACCGAGTCCACCATCGCCGTGCAGCCCGGAGCGTTCGACGTGGCATCCACCTCGGTGGCCGTCGGCGGGCAGCTGGTGAGCATCCGGGGCCTTGCCGCCACGTACGACGAGCTGTTCCTCCCGCTGTACGGCGACCACCAGGCGCAGAACGCCGCCGTCGCTGTCGCCGCCGTCGAGACGTTCCTCGGCCGGGGCACGCAGCCGCTCAAGGCCGACCTCCTGGAGGAGGGCTTCGCCACGGCGACCTCGCCGGGACGCCTGCAGTTGATCGGCGTCGACCCGACCGTGCTGGTGGACGCCGCCCACAACCCGGCGGGCGCTCAGACCCTCGCGGATGCGATGCGCCGCTACTTCGACTTCGACGAGCTGACCTTCGTATTCGGCTCGCTCGCCGACAAGGATGCGCGCGGCATCGTGCGCGCGCTCGCCCCGGTCGCCACCCAGTTCTACGTGACGGAGCCGCGCTCCGATCGCGCGCTTCCGGCCGACGAGCTGGGCGAGATCGTGCTCGACGAGGTCGGCGACGAGGCGACCATCGTCTACGGCGACCTCGAGGAGGCGCTGGATGCTGCCCGAGAGTGGGCGGCGGAGGAGCCGAAGCGCGCCGTGGTCGTCACAGGCTCGATCGTGCTCGTCGGCGACGCGATGGCCATCGCGGAGGCCGGCGAGTGGAAGCCGACCAGCTCGTGAGCGACGCGGAGAAGCCCGCGAAGGCCGCACGGCCGCGCCGGGAGCGCACGGTCAGGGAACTGCTCGGCTCGATCGTGCTCGGCTTCGAGCTGATCGTCGTCTTCCTCGGCGCCCTGGTGCTGTTCGGCCTCGGCTCGCTGCCCGCCGGCGTCGCGCTCGGCGGGGGAGCGGCGCTCGTCGTCCTGATGATCGTCGCCATCGGCACGCTGCGCTCCCCGGTGGGCATCGTGCTCGGCTGGTTCGTCCAGCTCGTCGTCGTGGCGGCGGGCTTCCTCGTCCCCGCCTTCTTCATCGTCGGCGCCATCTTCACGGCCATGTGGGCGTACTGCATGATCGCGGGCGCCCGCATCGACCGCAACAAGAAGGCCGCGCACGCGGCCGCAAACGGAACGGAGAATCCATGACCACCCCCGTCGAAGAGACCCTGGTGCTCGTCAAGCCGGACGGCGTCGCTCGCAACCTCACGGGCGAGATCCTGCGCCGCATCGAGGCGAAGGGCTACTCGCTCGTCGACATCCGGATGCTGCAGGCCGACCGCGACCTGCTCGCCGCGCACTACGCGGAGCACGAGGGCAAGCCGTTCTACGAGCCGCTGGTCGAGTTCATGGAGTCCGGCCCCATCGTCGCGATCCGCCTCGCGGGCAACCGCGTGATCGAGGGCTTCCGCTCGCTCGCCGGCACCACGGACCCGACCACGGCCGCGCCGGGCACCATCCGCGGCGACTTCGCCCGCGACTGGGGCCTCAAGGTGCAGCAGAACCTCGTGCACGGCTCCGACTCGCCCGAGTCCGCCGCGCGCGAGCTCGCCCTCTGGTTCGCCTAGAACCCATCGAGTCCGAACTTGTTCACGCGACACGCCGAGTGTCACCGTGAATAAGTTCGGACTCGAATTTATGGGGGCTAGACGAAGACGTTGTTGATCCAGTCGAGCTGGATCTGGGCGAGGATCGCGACGATCGCGTAGGAGATCACCGTGATCAGGGGCACCCAGGAGTAGAGCTTGCCGAAGAAGACACGCCCGGACTCCGGGATGGGGATGTTGCCCGATTTGAGGTTGTAGAGCGTCACGGCCCAGAAGGTCGGGATGGTGACCAGCCAGGTGACCATGCACCACGGGCAGAGCACGTTGAGCACGGTGATCGACTGCGTGATGAGGAAGATGACGAGGGCCATCGCGCCGATCACGCCGAGGTTGAAGAGCATCCAGAACCACTTGGCGAAGCGCGCCCCGGCGAGCACCCCGACGCCCACCGCGATGGTCGCGGTCCAGCCGATCAGGCCGAGCAGCGGGTTGGGGAAGCCGAACAGCGACCCCTGCCAGGAGTTGAGGTTCTTCGTGCACCCGACGAGCAGGCTGAAGTTGCACGACAGCTGCGCATCCGGGTTCTCGAGAAGGTGGAACTTGTCCATCGTGAGCATGAAAGCAGCCCAGAGGCCGATGGCCCCGGCGACGATCAGGAAGATGGCGAGTACGGTCGGGCGGCGCTCGGCTGTAGTGGTGGACACAGTCGGATTATGGCATGACCGATCGCGTGTCGACCTGAGAGGCAGCCGCGTTCCTGGTGCGGTCATGCGATAATCGTTGCAACTGGTTTCTGCGGCGTGTGCCGGAGAGACGCCAGCGAAGGCTTATGGGCGTTGCGACGCCCGAACGGCCGGCCGAGGTGGCCGACCGACAACGAACGTACAGAAACGAGATCGCCTGCGGACCGCGCCACGAGCCGACCGCACGCGTGAAGGATTGGCGGTCGCAGGCGCAACGCGTCTGCTGCCCTTATGAAAGTACCCGGCGCGCGGGAGACCGCGGCTGGTCGAGGAGTGCACCAGCGATGGTGGAAAACGAAAATACTGACAACACGCAGGACAACGGATCGGAAGCGGGGCCCAGGAAGCGATCGCGCCTCTTCGGTTCCAGGAAGAGCGCCAAGAAGAGCGCCTCCGCCGTGCCTGCGAACGATTCGCGTGAGGCCATTGCGTCCTCCGCGCCGACGGTGGCCGGGCATGCCTCGACCGCGCCCGCCGTCCAGGAGAGAACACCCATGGACGAGAAGATCCACGACAACCACGACGACATCATCGGCTCCGGCCCGTTCCCGGCCGGACAACCGGCGGTGACGACGGAGCAGACTCCGGATGCCGGCGCGGCCCAGCCCGCCGACGCGGGGACGGACAGCACGGACGCCGCAGGCTCAGCTCCTGCCGCTCCTGCCGCACCGGATGCTCCCGCCGCCGAGGCGGACACGGCGCTGCCCGGCCTCCCGCCGACGACACTGCTGTTCCAGGCCCCGGACATCCTGCCGCTGCCTCCGCTCCCGCACGACGAGTACGACGACGACGAGCCGAGCACGGTCCGCCGCCGTTCGCGCCGCCGCGCCGGCGAGGAGAACCGCTCTGGATCGAACGACCCGGCGAACACGGTCGTCAAGGTCCGCGCCCCGCGCGAGCCGGAGCTCATCACCGAGCCGCAGCGCATCAAGGGCTCGACCCGTCTCGAGGCCAAGAAGCAGCGCCGCCGCGACGGCCGGGACGCCGGCCGCCGCCGACCCGTCATCACCGAGGCCGAGTTCCTCGCCCGCCGTGAGTCCGTCGACCGCCAGATGATCGTGCGCGAGAAGGGCGGCCGCATCCAGATCGGCGTACTCGAAGACAAGGTGCTCGTCGAGCACTACGTCGCCAAGTCGCAGGAGGCGTCGCTGATCGGCAACGTCTACCTGGGTCGCGTGCAGAACGTGCTGCCCAGCATGGAGGCTGCGTTCGTCGACATCGGCCGCGGCCGCAATGCCGTGCTGTACTCCGGCGAGGTCGACTGGGATGCCGCGGAGACCGGCAACCAGCCGCGCCGCATCGAGCTGGCGCTCAAGCCGGGCGACCGCGTGCTCGTCCAGGTCACGAAGGACCCCGTCGGGCACAAGGGCGCCCGCCTGACCAGCCAGGTCTCGCTGCCCGGCCGCTACCTCGTCTACGTGCCGAACGGCTCGATGAACGGGATCAGCCGCAAGCTTCCGGACACCGAGCGTGCCCGTCTGAAGAAGATCCTCAAAGAGGTCCTGCCGGAGAACACCGGCGTCATCGTGCGCACCGCCGCCGAGGGCGCGACCGAGGAGCAGCTGACGCTCGACGTCACGCGCCTCACCGCGCAGTGGGCGGACATCAGCAGGCAGGTCGAGACCGTCGGGGCGCCCGCGCTGCTGCACAGTGAGCCCGACCTGCTGATCAAGATCGTCAGGGACGTCTTCAACGAGGACTTCCAGAAGCTGATCATCGCCGGTCAGGATGCGCAGAGCACCATCGAGAACTACCTCCGCCAGGTCGCCCCCGACCTCCTCGACCGCGTCGAGGCGTACACGGGCGAGCGGGATGCGTTCGACGAGTTCCGCATCACGGAGCAGATCGAGAAGGCGCTCGACCGCAAGGTCTGGCTGCCGTCCGGTGGGTCCCTGGTGATCGACCGCACAGAGGCGATGACGGTCGTCGACGTCAACACCGGCAAGTTCGTCGGCTCCGGCGGCAACCTGGAAGAGACCGTCACCAAGAACAACCTGGAAGCGGCCGAGGAGATCGTCCGCCAGCTGCGTCTGCGCGACATCGGCGGCATCATCGTCGTCGACTTCATCGACATGGTGCTCGAGTCCAACCGCGACCTCGTGCTCCGCCGCCTGATCGAGTGCCTGAGCCGCGACCGCACCAAGCACCAGGTGGCAGAGGTCACCTCGCTCGGCCTCGTGCAGATGACGAGGAAGAAGCTCGGCCTCGGCCTGCTCGAGACGTTCAGCGAGGCGTGCGAGGCCTGTGCGGGCCGCGGTGTCATCGTGCACCACGACCCGGTCGTCAAGCACCGCCAGACCCCGCAGCAGCAGCCGCAGAGCGAGCGCCGCCGCGGCCGTGGCGGCCAGCAGTCCGGTGGAAACGGCTCGTCGAACGGCAACGGCAACGGCAACGGATCGTCGAACGGAAACGGCAACGGCGGCTCGAACGGGAACGGCGGTGGCACCCCCACCGGCGTGACCCACGCCATCACCGACGACGCCAAGAACGCGCTGGCTCAGATCGCGGCGAGCACGCTGGCCCACCCGCACGACGAGCACCAGCCGGTGGATGCGCCTGCCGCCTCCGCGGAGTCCGCTCACGGCAAGCATGTCGCCGGCGAGCAGGAGCAGCAGCAGGATGCTCCGAAGAAGTCCCGCAGGAAGAGCGGCAAGCGCGACAGGGTCAAGGCGGCGGAGGCCGAGCAGGCTGCGACCGAGCAGCCAGCGACGCAGGAGAGCGCCCCGCAGGCCGAGGCGGCGCCGGTGCGCGAGCAGCAGCAGCGCGAGCCCCGCGAGCCGCAGGCGCCCGCTGAGCGCCCGGCAGCGTCCCGCGAGAGCGCGGACGCGTCCGTGCCCCTGATCGAGCTCCCTGAGCCCGCAGCGGCTCCTGTGACGCGTCGCACGCCCACCAAGGAGGCCGAGCTGCTGCTCGACTCCGTGCTGGACGCCCTTCCGCAGCCGAAGCAGCCCGGTCAGGGCCGCGGACGCAGCCGCAGGGTGAGCACGGCGGCGATCGTCGGTGGAGACACCGCGCCCCAGATCACGCGGGCAGAGATCATCCGGGCGGAGCAGGGCGAGTAGCCCACCGCATCCCGAACCGCGTGAAGGCGCGGGGTCAGTGCTTGCGCACTCGATCCCGCGCCTTCACTCGTAGTCCGCTGGCGCGCAGCCGGATGACCAGCTCCTTGCCGTCGACGGCGGTGGCTCCCGCGGCCACCAGCTCGTCGTAGCGCTTGTCCGGCACGTCGTAGTGGTCGAGGTCGAACGCGCGCCGCGCGATGTCGTTGGCGGCCGCGAACGCGTGCAGCTCGTCGAGGCTGGAATCGCTCACCAGGTGCGACCACAACATGCCGTGGGCGGGCCATGCCGGGGGATCGATCAGGACCGTCATACAATGATCATAGGAACCGACGCCGTCGATGGCGTCGATCGGCCCCGGAGCCCTCTCGTTGAATTGACGATAGAAGGGTCGTCGGGTAAAGTTGACCGTTGGTGTGTGTCGGGCGTATCCCGCTCGACCATCATGGTTTTCTGAGAGCCGCTCCGTCGCACTGCGACGAAGACGGACTCGCCAGTAACTTCCTGAAGAGTAAACAGACAGGACCAGGTCCGCGGCTCATCGAGCCGAGGGGAGCTGTTCCCCGAAGAAAAGGTACGTAAAAGTGGTTTACGCAGTTGTGCGCGCCGGAGGCCGGCAGGAAAAGGTCGAGGTCGGCACCATCGTGACGATGGACCGGATCAAGGCTGATAAGAACGGCAACGTCGAGCTGGCTGCTGTGCTGCTTGTCGACGGCGACAAGATCACCTCCGACGCCGGTTCGCTGGCGAAGGTCAAGGTCACCGCTGAGGTCCTCAACGACCTCCGTGGCCCGAAGATCGTGATCCAGAAGTTCAAGAACAAGACCGGCTACAAGAAGCGCCAGGGGCACCGTCAGGACCTCACGCGCGTCAAGATCACCGGCATCAAGTAGCCGATCGACCTCAGGCTTAGGAGAAGAAGCAGATGGCACACAAAAAGGGAGCGAGCTCCACTCGCAACGGTCGTGACTCGAACGCACAGCGCCTCGGCGTGAAGCGCTTCGGTGGCCAGGTCGTCGGAGCGGGCGAGATCATCGTCCGCCAGCGCGGCACCCACTTCCACCCCGGCGTGAACGTCGGACGTGGCGGCGACGACACCCTGTTCGCCCTCGCAGCCGGCTCGGTCGAGTTCGGCAACAAGGGCGGCCGCAAGGTCGTCAACATCGTGGCCGCCGAGGCGTAAAGCCCCGCACCACGCACCAGCATTCGAGGATGGGCGGGCTTCGGCCCGCCCTTTCTCCATTTACAGACTGAACAGTCAGGAAACGAGGGACCCCCATGGCAACGTTCGTGGATCACGTGACGTTGCACCTGCGCGCCGGCAACGGCGGCAACGGGTGCGTCTCCGTCCGACGGGAGAAGTTCAAGCCGCTGGCAGGACCGGACGGCGGCAACGGAGGCAACGGCGGCGACATCGTCCTCGTGGCCGACCCCCAGGTCACCACGCTGCTCGCCTACCACCGCGCGCCGCACCGCTCCTCGCAGAACGGCGGCTTCGGCATGGGAGACCACCGCAGCGGCCACCTCGGCGAAGAGCTCGAACTCCCCGTCCCCGTCGGCACCGTGGTCAAAGACCCGTCCGGCGTCGAACTGATCGACATGAACGAGCCGGGGATGCGCTACGTCGTCGCTCCCGGCGGCATCGGCGGGCTCGGCAACGCCGCCCTGTCGAACCCCAAGCGCAAGGCCCCCGGCTTCGCGCTGCTCGGCACGCCGGGTTGGGAGGGCGACGTCCTCCTCGAACTCAAGACCGTCGCCGACATCGCGCTCGTCGGCTACCCGTCGGCGGGCAAGTCGAGCCTGATCGCGGCGCTGTCGTCCGCGAAGCCGAAGATCGCCGACTACCCGTTCACCACGCTGCACCCCAACCTCGGTGTCGTGCAGGCGGGAGACACCCGTTTCACCGTCGCCGACGTGCCAGGGCTGATCGAGGGCGCGAGCGAGGGCAAGGGCCTCGGGCTCGAGTTCCTCCGCCACGTCGAGCGCTGCAGCGCCCTGCTGCACGTCCTCGACTGCGCGACGCTGGAGCCCGGCCGCGACCCGCTGAGCGACCTCGACGTGATCCTCGGCGAGCTCGGCGCGTATCCCGTGCCGGAGGGCCAGACCCCGCTGCTGGAGCGCCCGCAGCTCATCGCCCTGAACAAGATCGACGTGCCGGAGGGCCGCGAGCTGGCCGAGTTCGTCCGGCCCGACCTGGAAGCGCGCGGCTACCGCGTGTTCGAGATCTCGACCGTGAGCCACGAGGGCCTGCGTCAGCTGTCCTTCGCCCTGGCCGAGGTGGTCGAGCAGGCACGCGCGGATCAGGCGGCCGCCGAAGCCGAGCGCCCGCGCATCGTCATCCGCCCGCAGGCCGTGGACGACGGAGGGTTCGTCGTCAAGGTCGAGGGCGGCTCGGACGGCCCCGTCTACCGCATCCTGGGCGCCAAGCCGGAGCGCTGGGTCGCGCAGACCGACTTCTCGAACGACGAGGCCGTCGGCTTCCTGGCCGACCGGCTGGCGAAGCTCGGCGTCGAGGACCGGCTGTTCAAGGCGGGAGCCGTCTCCGGGTCCACCGTGGTCATCGGCAGGGACAACGGCGTGGTCTTCGACTGGGAGCCGACCCTCACCTCCACGGCCGAGCTCATCACGTCGCCCCGCGGAACGGATGTGCGCCTCGACGGCAACGCCCGCCCCACCCGCAACCAGCGTCGCGAGGACTACTTCGACAGAATGGATGCGAAGGCGGAGGCCCGAGCCGAGCTGCTGCGCGAGCGCGAGGCCGGCCTCTGGCAGGACGACGACTACGCGGACGATGTCGCAGACCTCGCCCCCGCAGAGGGCGAGCAGGGGCAGAACAGCCAGGGCGGCCAGAACAGGGAGACCGATTCGGAATGACCATCGACGACCGCAGCCAGGTCCCGACCGCGCGACGCGTCGTCGTCAAGGTGGGTTCGTCCTCCATCAGCGGGGAGAACGCCGGGCAGATCGGTCCGTTGGTCGATGCTCTCGCCGAAGCGCACGGGCGCGGCACCCAGGTGATCCTGGTGTCGTCCGGTGCGATCGCGACGGGCATCCCCTTTCTGGCGCTGCAGGAGCGCCCGACCGACCTGGCGACGCAGCAGGCCGCCGCCGCCGTCGGGCAGAACGTGCTCATCTACCGCTATCAGGACAGCCTCGACCGGTATGACATCGTCGCCGGCCAGGTGCTGCTGACCGCCGGTGACATGGAGACCCCGACGCACCGCATCAACGCCAAGCGGGCGATGGAGCGGCTGCTCGACCTGCGCATCCTGCCCATCGTCAACGAGAACGACACCGTGGCGACGCACGAGATCCGGTTCGGCGACAACGACCGGCTGGCCGCGCTCGTCGCCCTGCTGGTCGAGGCCGACCTGCTCGTGCTGCTGTCCGACGTGGATGCGCTCTACACCAAGCCGCCGCAGGAGCCGGGCGCGGAGCGGATCGACGTCGTCGAGTACGACGACGCCCTGGAGGGCGTCGAGATCGGGTCGACCGGGCTGTCCGGCGTCGGCACGGGCGGTGCTCTGACGAAGGTGTCCGCTGCGCGCCAGGCCGCGGAGAACGGCACCGCCGTCATCCTGACCGCCACGTCGAACGTCTCGCAGGCCCTCGGCGGCGAGGCGGTCGGCACCTGGTTCGCCCCAGCGCGGGATGCGGTCGCAGCGCCCTAAACTTGAGTCATGGTCGACACCATCACCGAATCGCTCTCGCTCGTCGAGAAGCTCGCAGCTGCCAAGCGGGCGTCGCGCGTGCTCGCCACGGCGAACACCGACGCCAAGAACGCCGCTCTCCGCGCGGTCGCGGCCGGTCTGCGGTCGCAGGCTCCGCGCATCCTGGAGGCGAACGAGCTCGACCTGGCCAACGGCCGTGAGAACGGGCTGTCGACCGGTCTGCTCGACCGGCTCACGCTGACCGAGACGCGTCTCGGCGCGCTGGCGGACGCGGTGCTGGAGGTCGTCGGCCTGACCGACCCCGTCGGCGAGGCCGTGCGGGGGAGCACGCTGCCGAACGGCGTGTCGATCACGCAGGTGCGCGTGCCATTCGGTGTGGTCGGCGCGATCTACGAGGCGCGCCCGAACGTCACGGTCGACATCGCGGCCCTCGCGCTGAAGAGCGGCAACGCCGCCGTGCTGCGCGGCGGAAGCGCGGCGATCAACACCAACCGCGTGCTCGTCGCGGTGATCCAGGATGCGTTCGCCTCCGTCGGGCTGCCGTCCGACGCCGTGCAGACCATCGACGAGTTCGGTCGCGACGGCGCCACCCAGCTGATGAAGGCGCGCGGCTACGTGGATGTGCTCATCCCGCGGGGGAGCGCCGACCTGATCCGCACGGTCGTCACCGAGTCGACGGTCCCCGTGATCGAGACCGGCGCGGGCGTCGTGCACATCGTGCTGGACGAGTCCGCCCGCGAGGACTGGGCTGTCGACATCGTGCGGAACGCCAAGGTGCAGCGGCCGAGCGTCTGCAACGCCGTCGAGACGTTGCTCGTGCTCCGCTCCGCCGCCGACCGGCTGCTGCCTCCCGTGCTCGGCGCACTCACCGCATCCGGGGTCACCATCCACGCGGACGAGCGCTCCATCGGCTACGCGGAGTCCGCCGTTCCCGTCACCGAGGAGGACTGGGCGACGGAGCACATGAGCCTCGACATCTCGGTGAAGGTCGTCGACGACCTGGGCGAGGCGATCGAGCACATCCGCACGTACTCGACCCAGCACACCGAGGCGATCATCACGAACGATCTCGCCAACGCGGAGCGCTTCCTGGCGGAGGTGGACTCCGCGGTGGTGATGGTGAACGCCTCCACCCGGTTCACCGACGGAGGCGAGTTCGGCTTTGGGGCGGAGGTCGGCATCTCCACCCAGAAACTGCACGCGCGCGGGCCGATGGGCCTGCCGGAGCTGACCAGCACCAAGTGGATCGTCCGCGGGTCAGGGCAGTTCAGGGCGTGACGCGCCACTAGACTGGTTCGCAGGCGTTCGCGCCACCGGAAAGGAAGAAACTCGATGACCCACCTGTCGCTGCTGCTGGCCGAGGCCGAAACGCACGTTGAACTCCCCATGCCGACATGGGCGTACGGCGCGATCGCGATCGTGATCTTCACCGTCCTCGGTTTCGTCATCTGGTCGTACCGCGACGTGGCGAACCGCCACAGCCACAAGGCGGGCCCCGGTGCCGCCTCCCACGCAGGAGCGCCTGGCGCCACGCACCACGGCGACGGCCACCCCACCCAGGGTCACTGACCACTGCCTGACGAATGCAGCTGACGGAGAAGCGTCGCACGCGCATCGGTGTGATGGGCGGCACGTTCGACCCCATCCACCACGGGCACCTGGTCGCGGCCAGCGAGGTCGCCCAGTCGTTCGATCTGGATGAGGTCATCTTCGTCCCGACCGGCCAGCCGTGGCAGAAGGGCGAAGTGACGCCGGGGGAGCACCGCTACCTGATGACGGTGATCGCGACGGCCTCCAACCCGCGCTTCACGGTCAGCCGCGTCGACATCGACCGCGAGGGTCCGACGTACACGATCGACACCCTGCGCGACCTGCACGAGTCACGGCCGGACGCCGAACTCTTCTTCATCACGGGGGCGGACGCCATTGCGCAGATCCTCAGCTGGCGGGATGTGCAGGAGCTCTGGGACCTCGCGCACTTCGTGGCTGTGAGTCGTCCGGGACATGACTTGAGTATTTCTGGATTGCCGACCCAGGACGTAAGCTTGTTGGAAGTTCCGGCCTTGGCGATCTCGTCAACCGACTGCCGGACCCGGGTGAGCAGGGGATTCCCGGTCTGGTACTTGGTGCCGGACGGGGTTGTTCAGTACATCTCCAAACACCATCTGTATCGGAGTGTGGCATGACTTTGTGGCAAGACCCGCCGCCACAGACACGGCGACAGGCGCGCGAGAACGAGCGTTCGGCGGAACAGCAGGCTGCCGGCCAGGCGTCCCGCCGTGCTGGCACGGCTCAGCCGACGCCTGGCGGCGAGATCCCGACCTTGACGACGCCGTACACGTTCTCGTCCGACCAGGCCGACCGCGACGCCCAGGGCGATGCAGGCACGGACGAGGCCGCCGAGCGGCCCGCGATCCCCGCCTCTGCCTTCGAGGAGCCGGGCGTCACGCCGCCGTCGCGCCCGAACCTGCCGACGTTCGGCAACGCCTTCGATCTTCCGGCCGCGCCCGCTGCGCCCGCTGCGTCCACCACTCAGGATGCACCGGAGTCGTCGACCATGTTCAAGCAGGCGAGTGACGTGTCCCAGCCGGAGCCGGTGACGGTTCCCGTCCCCGTCGTCAAGCCCGAGGCTTCAGCACCCGCACCCGCAACGCCAGCGTCGCAGGGCACCCCGCCCGCCACGCAAGCCACCCCCGAGCGTGCTCTGACGCGTCGCGAGTTGCGTGCGATGCTCCAGGCCCAGGAGGCCAACCAGCAGGCCGGGCAGCCGGATGCGGTCATCCCTGTCACGTTCACCCCGCCCGCCGACCCGGCACCCGCGCGTCCGGCCGCCGAGCCGGAGGTCGCGTCGTCGTCGCCGACCGCGTGGCCGTTCGCCCCGCTCGGGGCGTCGTCCGACAGCGCAGCAAGCGCCGCGTCGTCCGCTCCCGCCTCCTCGCCGGAGGGCACCGCTGCTCCGGCCGCTTCGGTCAGCGCATCCACTGCCGACTCGTCGTTGCTCGCACCGACGTCGGCGCCTGCCGAGAAGTCGTCCGGCTCCGATGCGGACGCACGCTCCGACGAGGCCGACAGCACGCTGGAACGCCAGCCCTTCACCCCGCCGACCGGTCACTGGTCGACGGCGGCCGAGCTGGATGACAAGAACCAGCCGTTCGACCAGATCATCTCGCGCAACGTCGGCCAGTCCGGCTCGGCGACCACCACGAACGCGCTCATCCTGCCCGTGCTGCCCACCGCAGACGCGACCGGTCCGCTCACCGCGACCGGCGAGATCCTCGTCACCGGCTCGATCGACCTGCCCCGCGGGCTCGGCGCAACGGGCGCCCACCCGGACAGGATCGATTCCTCCGACCTCGACCGCCTGCTCGACGGCGACGAGAACGAGTTCAACACATCCGAAGTCGCGCCGATCCGTGCATCCAGGGCCATCAGCTCGCACACGTCGACCCGCGGCGTCATCGCCCCGCCGAAGAAGCGCGGCGGCAAACTGCCCGTCGTGCTGATCGTCACCGCCGGCGTGCTCGCCGTCGGTGTCATCGGCCTCCTCATCTCCGCTTACGTCTTGAAGGTGTTCTGATCATCCTTTCCACCCTGTTCCACCCGGCCGCCCCCACGACGGAGGCCCGACCGTGACCGCGACAGAGCACGCCAAGCAGATCCTGCAGCTCGCAGCGAAGGCAGCAGACTCCAAGTCCGGGGAAGACCTGGTGGCGCTCGACGTCTCCGGCCCGCTGCCCCTCACCGACGCGTTCCTGCTGGTCAGCGGCCGTGTCGAGCGCAACGTCATCGCCATCGCGGGCGAGATCGAAGACCAGCTGAACGAGGCGGGCGTCAAAACCCTGCGCCGCGAAGGCAAGGCGGAGGGCCGCTGGGTCCTCCTCGACTTCGGCGACCTGGTCGTGCACGTCTTCCACGAGGAAGACCGCATGTACTATGCGCTCGAACGCCTTTGGAAAGACTGCCCGGTCATCCCGCTCGAACTGCCCGTGCACGAGGGCGCCGAGTAGCGCATCCCGGTTCGGCGTTCTTTGCGCAGTGTGTGAGAGTTCTCTCATGCTGCGCTGATTGACTGACGGCATGAGATGCCCGACAGACAACGCCACCCTCGTGATGAGCGAGCGCAGTGGAATCGAAATCGACTACTGCCCCGAATGCCGCGGAGTGTGGCTCGACCGCGGAGAGCTGGACAAGATCATCGACCGTGCGCAGCCGGTGGCGGGAGGTGGAGCGGGTGGCGGAGCGCAGCCGTATGGCCAGCAGCAGCAGTACGGGCAGCCCGCGCAGCAGGGGTACCAGCAGCCCGGCCACGCGCAGCAGCAGTACCCGTACAAGAAGAAGCGCGAGAACTGGCTCAGCGAACTCTTCGACTGACCGCGGCACGCCCGAGCGTCGCGCTGGTTTCTTCCAGACCTGGATCATGTAGTAGGCTAAACGAGTTGTTTCGGAGAGATCGGGAACAGCGTCTGGGTCTGTGGCGCAGCTGGTAGCGCACCTGCATGGCATGCAGGGGGTCAGGGGTTCGAGTCCCCTCAGATCCACCACCGAAGGGTCAGCCCCCGCGAGAAATCGCGGGGGCTGACCCTTTTTCGCGTCCGCCTTGACCTTCGGTCGTCGGGCCGAAGTGGTTGCCATTTCGGGATGTATGCGCATACACTGTCCGGAATCGATATCCCAGCACGATCACCTCGGGATGCTCCACACCGAAGGAAGCCAGCAATGAAGCGGACGACGATGCCCCCTCCCACCCTCTCCAGAGCGATCGGCGCGGGTGTCGCGCTGGTCACCTCCGCCCTCGTCGGTGGGGCGATCGCCGCGCCCGCGAGCGCCGCCCCACCCACCGCCAGCACCGTCGACACCACCGGCCCCGCCTCCACCGACGCCACCCCGTACACCGCGGAGCTCACCCGGTGGGCGGCGGACACCTGGCGGTCGATGGCCGCCATGACCGACCCCACCACCGGCCTCCCCGCCGACAACATCGGCGGCGACCTCAGCCCGGCCACCGCATCCGGTTTCACGTCGCCGACGAACATCGGCGGCTACCTGTGGTCGACGCTCGCGGTGCGCGACCTCGGCATCATCGGCGGGGCGGAGGCGCACGACAGGGTGGCGACCACCATCGGCACCCTCGAGACGCTCGAGCGGAACGCCGCGAGCGGCATGTTCTACAACTGGTACTCGCCGGCGGACGGGTCGAAGCTGACGACCTGGCCGGAGAACGGCACCGTGGTCAACCCGTTCCTCAGCACGGTCGACAACGGCTGGCTGGCCGCCGGGCTCCGGATGGTCGCCAACGCCGAGGCGGACAGCGATCCGGCCCTCAGCGCCCGGGCGCGCGCCCTCTACGACTCGATGGACTTCGGCGTCTTCTACGACAAGCAGGGCAAGCAGCCTGTGCTCCCCGCCGGCGCCAACCGCGGCGGCTTCTGGGAGACGCCGCCCGTGGGGGAGACAGGATGCGAGGCCCCCGCCTACAACGGCGCGCCCGTCACGCTCGTCTACGCCTGCCACCACTACGACACCACCGTCAGTGAGAGCCGCATCGCCACCTACCTGGGCATCGTGAACGGGCAGATCCCCGCATCCGGGATGTATGGCACGTTCCGCACCATGCCGGACGGCTGCGACTGGTCGTGGCAGGAGCAGCGGCCCACCGGGCAGAACCGGGTGTACGACGGGCTGACCGTGTACGAAGGGGCGTACTCGTACGACGGGATGTCGTTCGTGCCGAGCTGGGGCGGGAGCATGTTCGAGGCGCTGATGCCGTCGCTGCTGGTGCCGGAGGAGCAGTGGGGGCCGACCTCGTGGGGGCTCAACCACCCGATCACCGTCGCGGTGCAGGAGAAGCACGGAGAGGACGCCGGCTACGGATACTGGGGGTTCTCGCCGTCCAGCAACCCGGCGGGCGGCTACCGCGAGTACGGCGTCGACCTCGCCGGGATGAAGGCGGACGGCTACCTCTCCGACCAGGAGAACACCGACGTCGACCAGCCGTACCGCGACTGCCCGGACGCCGACCGCGGCCACAATCCGGACCCGTCCTTCGGCGACGGCGTCGTGACGCCGCACGCTTCGTTCCTCGCACTCGGCTACGACCCGGCCGCCGCGGTCGCCAACCTGCGCGGCATCGAGCACGACCTGCACGCGTACGGGCCCGGCGGGTTCTACGACGCGGTCGCAGTGAAGAGCGGGACGATCGCGAAGCGCTACCTGTCGCTCGACCAGTCGATGGTCCTCGCGGCCGTCGGCAACGCGGTCGACCACGGCGCGATGCGGCGCCACTTCGCCGACGACCAGGTGCGGGACGTGCTGCAGCCGCTGATGGCGGCACAGACGTTCTCCGCGGCGTGGGCGTCGGACGACGCGGTGACCGTGCCCGGCGACGGGGGAGCGGGCGGCGGAGGCGGAGCGGGCGAGCCCGGGCAGCCGGGGACGGGGACGGGGACGCAGCCAGTGGACGACCCCGGACCGTCAACGTCCGACCTCGCCGACGCGACCACCGCCGCACCCACGACGGCGCTCGCAGCGACAGGATCGCGCGCGGGCGACAGCGCGGCGTGGTGGGCAGCACTCGCCCTGATCACCGTCGGCGCGGGCGCCGCCGGTCTCCTCGCCCGAGCGAGCGGACGCCGCCGAGACGCGTGACACCGGATGCACGGGGCGGGGCCGGCGCGCCCACCCCGCCCCGCGCATCCACCGGCCGTCAGCCGATCGTCTTCTTCCAGCGGGCCGAGTACGCCAGCGGGCGGAAGCCGACGGCCTCGTTCACATCGAGCATGTGGCGGTTGTCTTCCGCGTTCATCGTCTCGACCGACCTGCTGGCCGGAAAGCGGTCGCCGAGCTCGCGCAGGTTGGTGAGCTTCAGCAGCATCCCGAGGCGGCGGCCGCGGTGGCCGGCGAGCACGAGGGTGTCCATCTGCTCCACCGGGCGGTCCGGTTCGGCGGGCACGTCGAGTTCGGTGTACCCGGCGGGCTCTCCCGTCTCCGCATCCACCACGATGGTAGTGATGATGGTGCGCGGGCTCGCCTCCCAGTGGTCGTCGACGGAGCGGACGCGCTCGGCGGTCCAGACGTCTTCGGACTGTTCGATCCCGGCGTTCGGGGTGTCGGTGCTCATCCTGGTGCGCATGAGGGCGAGCGCGTCGACCCAGGCGTCGGGCGTTCGGCCCTGCCAGGTGACCGTGCGATACCCGGCCGAAGCGGCCAGCGCCTCCCGCAGGCAGGAGGCCATGACGTCTGCCTCCATCGGGAGGGCAAGGCTGCTCAGCCGCCCGATCTGTTCCAGCGTGAAGCCGAACCGGAGCAGGAACCGGGTGGAGGCGAGGTCCAGCGGCATGGAGCCGAACCCGGTGGGCGCAGGAAGGCTGTCGCCGCCGATCCCGGCCGCGTAGTCCGTCTGGTTCTGGATGGTGCGGCGGCCGGCATCCACGGCCAGCTGTTCGAGCCGGGCGTAGATGGCCGCGCCGATGCCGTCGCCGCGGTAGCCGGGGAGCACCGCCACCGCCGCCCAGCACTCGGACGCACCGGCGGGGAGCACGAGAGTGCCGCGCCCCACCACCCTGCCGTCCACGTGGGCGACGAAGCCCCTGCTGCCGATGGACTCGTCCTTCCAGTTCGGGAGGAGCTCGGCGGCGGCGATCTCGGGGGCGGGCAGCGGCGAGGTGTCGCCGCGCAGCTCGGCGATGACCGCGCTGCGCACGGCGGCCAGGCCGATGAAGTCGGCGGCGTCCGGTGCGTCGATGGTGTCCGGCACTGTGACGGCGGAGATGGTGAAGGCCGGGGCGGGACGGGTGTGATCGTAACGTGACATGAGAAACCTTTGTTTGCAGGATCGGTCGACTCACCCACGGTCGTGGGGAGTAGGAAATCGCTGCTAACGGATCACGATGGATAGTGTCGCACGCCGCTCGGGCGCGGGACAAGGGGTTCTTGTGCTGCTCATCCCGATGCCGATTGAATGAGGGCATGAGCACCGTCGACCCGACCATCGCCCGACGCGAGCGAGCCGAGCGACGGCCGTCGAACGTGCGTGTGGTCGTCACGCTGATCCTGCTGCTGGTCGGAGGGCTGTCCGCCGGGTACGGCTGGGGCGGCTTCGGGACGATGATGGCGACCCAGCCGGAGGAGCCGCCCGTGCTCATCCTGATCGCCATCCCGCTCGGGATGATGCTCGCCATCGGGGCGTCGATCGCGTGGGCGGCGCTCGTGATGAAGCGGGGCGACCTCGGCATCATGTACGGGAACGCCGCCGTGCTGCTCGGCGCAGGGGCGGGCGTGATCGTGGTGTCTGCGGAGAGCGGCCCGGCGTTCGTCACGACCATCGGCTACGGGCTCATCGCCCTCGCGGTCGTCTGCCTGGTGCTCGGGATCGCGGCGGCCGGTGCGCGTGCGCGGCGCGAGAACGCGGACGAGGCGGCGATGCGGACGGGCACGCAGGTGACGGCGGTCGTCACAGACAAGGGATACACGATGTTCCGCGAGAGCGACCGGATCTTCACCACGGTCACGTTCGGCTTCACCGACCTGCAGGGCACGCAGCGCTGGGTGCAGCGGCCGATGCTGATCACGGCGGCGGACCCCATCCAGGACGGGCAGCAGACCCGGCTGTGGTTCGATCCCGCCAATCCGGGGAACGACAGGGCGATCGTGGTCGAGCTGGCGCACCGCTCGCCGCTGCGTGCGCGGACGCGCAGGGCCGGCGCGCAGGGCTGAGCGGCGTGAGGGGGCTTTCAGAACACCCAGTGAGCCTCCAAGGTCATCGCGAGGACTTGTAGCTAGGATTCCGTCATCCCTTCTTTCGCCCGACCCTCCGAAGGACCTTCGATGACCGACCTCCCGCGCCGGCACCAGCGCGCACAGGGGCCTACCGCCGTCCGGCACGGCCGTCTGCCCCGCCGCCGCGCCGTCGGCACGGTCATGCGCGTCCTCGCCGCCGCGGTCGCCGTGGTCGTGGTGAGCATCGGCTCTGTGGCGGCGTTCGCCGTCTGGGATGTCGCCCGCTCGGTGAAGACGGGCGTGGCGCTTCCGGCACTGCCCGGGCACACCAAGCAGGCGATCCCGAACGTCGGGGCGATCCAGGGCGGCGTGAATCTGCTCCTCACCGGCACGGACAGCCGCAGCAACCTGGGCGGCGTCTACGACTCGGCGGAGGAGCAGGACGCGAGCACCGGGGAAGGCAACAACGATGTGACGATGCTGCTGCACATCGCCCAGGACCATAAGAGCGCCATGGTGGTGAGCTTCCCCCGCGACCTGATGGTGGAGATCCCGGACTGCCCGGCCCCCAACGGCGGCGGCACCATCGACGGTTCCAGCAGCGCGATGTTCAACACGGCGCTGTCGCGCGGCGGGCTGGGCTGCGTGGTGCTGACCGTTGAGCAGCTGACCGGCATCGACATCCCGTTCGGCGCCGTGATCAACTTCAACGGCGTGAGTGCGATGTCGAACGCCATCGGCGGAGTGAGCGTCTGTCTCGCCACCCCGGTCACCGACGACTACACCACCCCGCCACTCGACCTTCCCGCCGGCGAGAACACCCTGGTCGGCGACATGGCGCTCTCGTTCCTCCGCAGCAGGCACGGGGTGGGAGACGGCAGCGACCTCGGCCGGATCAGCAACCAGCAGGTCTTCCTCTCCGCCCTGGCCAGAAAGGTCGTCTCCGGCGGCGTCCTCAGCAATCCGGTGCAGCTGTACGGGCTGGCGAAGGCGGCGGTCGACAACATCACCCCGTCCGACACGCTCACCAACCCGACGACGCTCGTCGAGATCGCGCTCGCCCTCAAAGACACCGGGCTCGACAACATGGTGTTCCTGCAGTACCCGGCGATCACCGATCCGGACGACGTGAATAGGGTGATCGTCGACGACAACGCCGCCTCCGCCATCAACACGGCCCTCGTCAACGACCAGCCGGTGAAACTCACCGGCAGCATCGGCCGTGCGGCGGAAGACCCGACGGCGCCGGGCACGCCCGAGCCGACCACCCCGACGACGCCCGACCCGACCGCACCGGATGCGTCGGCGCCAGCCACCCCCGGCGCGCCCGCGACCTCCGGTCCCGTCGAGCTGCCGAGCAGCATCACCGGGCAGACGGCGGCCCAGGCGACGTGTACGAAGGGGAACAACTAGGCGGGCCGCCCTCACGGCGACGGCGGAGACGCCAGGAAGTGCCAGCCGAGCCACCACCAGAACAGCAGGATGGTGAACCGGGCCGCGCGGTCGGCGAGCACCACATCCAGTAGGGCGGAGAACGGCGCCAGCCGCAGCGGGTCGCGGTGCGACCGCAGCACGAGCAGCGCCATGACGGCGCCGCACAGCAGGAAGCCCGCGATGGTGACCTCTCTCATCGCCGTCCTCTCCTGAGCAGGGCGTAACCGCCGGCGAGCCAGAGCACGACGAGCGCAGCGCGGGCGGGCGGCCAGGCGACGGCCGGGTCGACCAGGTCGGACAGTGCTGGGAACGCATTCTCGGCCGCGGGGGAGGAGCGGCCGAGGAAGAACGCGGCGATCTCCCACGCGCAGCCGGCGACGATCACCGCCGACCAGGCGATGGCGGCGCGGCGGATCGCGGCGCGCGCCTCCGGTGCCGCGTCCTGGCTCTGTGGCCTGCCGCCCGTATCCACTGCTCCGGATGCGCGGGGCCGGTCCGCCCACACCACCGGGAGCAGCAGCACCCCGAGGCCCACCACGAGTGCGGTGTCCGCGCCGCCGTAGAGCGGGGCGAACGCGAAGGTGAGCGCGGCGACGCCGATCAGGCTGAACGCGATCACCCGCCGGGACAGCGTCTGCCCGTCGGGCAGCGCGCGCACCGGGATGTGCAGCCAGCCCAGCGCGTCGAGTGCGATGAGCACGGCGCCGCCGAGGAAGATCCACGCATCCACCGGCGCGCCCCTGAGGAAGTGGAAGACGGCCGTGAGCACCAGCACGAGCAGCCAGGAGGCACGGGTGATGACCGCGATCCGGGTCGCTGCTGGCCCGGAGCGCGCGGAGACAGGGCGCGGCTCGTCGGACATTTCAGGGTCAGGCTACGCCCTGCGCGCACCCGCGGCACGCTGGGAGGTGTCTGCGGTTGCCATTACGGCTCGCTCCCCGTTTACTGAGAACATGACCACCGAGCGTATGTCTTCGTCGCAACTCCGGGTGCTCGTCATCGCGATCCTCGCCAGTTTCGTCGCCTTCCTCGACGGTGCGGTGATCAACGTGGCGCTGCCCGCCATCGACAAGGAGCTGGGCGGCGGGCTGCCGCTGCAGCAGTGGGTGGTCGACGGCTACCTCGTGACGCTCGGGTCGCTCATCCTGATCGCCGGGTCGCTGTCGGACGTGTTCGGCCGCAAGCGCGTGCTGTACGCGGGCCTGATCGGTTTCGGCGTGACATCACTGCTCTGCGCGTTCGCGCCGTCAGGCGTGTTCCTGGTGATCGCGCGAGCCCTGCAGGGTGTCTCCGGCGCGCTCCTCGTCCCGAGCTCCCTCGCGCTCATCATCTCGACGTTCTCCGGCGCGGCGCAGGCGAAGGCGATCGGCCGCTGGACGGCCTGGACGGGCGTTGCCATGATCGCGGGCCCCGTGCTCGGCGGCGTGTTCGTCGACACGCTCTCCTGGCGCTGGGTGTTCGTGATCAACGTCATCCCCATCGGCATCACGCTTGCCATGATGATCGGGCTGAAGCAGGACCACGGGACGGGCGGCCGCGTCGACATCCTGGGCGCCGTGCTCGGCTCCCTCGGCCTGGCGGGAACCGTGTTCGCGCTGATCGAGCAGGGCGTGTACGGCTGGGGAAGCCCGCGCGTCTTCCTCCCGCTCATCGTCGGCATCCTGTCGCTCGCGGCGTTCTTCTTCTGGCAGACCAGGGCCAAGCAGCCGATGCTGCCGCTCGGGCTGTTCCGGGTGCACAACTTCTGGGTCGGCAACATCGCGACGGCGCTGGTCTACGGTGCGCTCGCCTTCGCGCCGCTGACCGTCACGCTCTATCTGCAGCAGGTCGCCGGGTTCGGGGCGACGGAGGCCGGGTTCGTGTTCATCCCGTCGACGCTGTGCATGCTGCTGCTGTCCGGGGTGTTCGGCGGTCTCGCGGGCAAGTACGGTCCGCGGCTGTTCATGGCCATCGGGCCGGTGATCGCCGGCTGCGGGTTCCTCTGGCTGCTGATGATGGGGGAGGACGTCAACTTCTGGACCAACCTCCTGCCCGCCGTCCTGCTCTTCGGCGTCGGCCTCTCGATCACGGTCGCCCCGCTCACCAGCGCGATCCTCGGCGCCATCCATCCGGCCCAGGCGGGCATCGGCTCCGCGGTGAACAACGCCGTCTCGCGCATCGCCGGCCTGGTGACGGTGGCCATGATCGGCCTCATCGTGGGAGGCACGCTCGACCGGGCGGGCCTCGACAGGGCGATGATCGTCGCCGCCGGGCTGATGCTGGTCGGCGGCATCGTCTCGGCCGTCGGCATCCGCAACCACGAGCCGGCCGCGGAGAAGGTTCAGACCGCGGTCGACTGACCGGCGAAGGCGAGCATCACCACGTCGACCACGGCGCAGCCCATGATGAGCTGCATGAGCAGCCGCGTCGGCGAGCGGCGCAGCAGCAGGACGACCCCGGTCACCGCGATGACCACGCCGATGGCCAGCCCGATCAGCAACGGGATGCGCGGAGGCCAGCCGGGCCCGAACGCGATCAGCACGCTGGCCGCGGCGAGGCAGGCGAAGGCGAGCAGCCCGCTCGGCACGGCCCCCATCCGGTGCGGCAGGCCCCGGATGCCCGTGCGGTCGTCGTCGGCGAGGTCCGGCAGGACATTGGTGACGTGCGCGGCGACACCGAGCAGTGCGCCGGCGGCGACCACCCAGGCGGCCGCGAGTCGCGGCGGCTCGAGTCCGAGGGTGACGATCGCGGGCAGGATGCCGAAGCTCACCGCGAACGGCAGAAACGACACGGCCGTGGCCTTGAGGCCGAGGTTGTACGCCCAGCCGCCCGCGATGGCGACCACGTGTGCGACGGCGGCGAACGGGCCGAGCACGAGGGTGACCAGGACGGCAGCGACCAGGGCTACGAAGGCCGCCGTGCGCACGGTGCCGACGCCGATCGCGCCGCGGGCGGCCGGCTTGTCCGCCCGCTCGACCTGCGCATCCCGTGCTGCGTCGAGCCAGTCGTTCGACCAGCCGATGGACAACTGGCCGAGCAGGATCGCGAGCGCCAGCACCGCCAGGCGGCCGGGCGGATAGCCCAGACTCGCGCCAAGCACGGTCGCGACGGCGGTGACCACCACGGTCGGACCCCGGTGGCTGGCGAGCAGCAGCGCCGTGACCTTGTTCGCCGCCGTCGCATTCGTCATGGCCGCCATGCTAGGCCGTCCGGAGGGCTTGCAAAAGACTTGCGCTGTCTTGCAAGGAATTGCGTATGCTGAGCGCATGTCGAAACGTCTCGCCGAGGTCGCTCGCAAGGTCGGGGTCAGTGAAGCGACGGTCAGCCGCGTCCTGAACGAGAAACCAGGGGTGTCCGAGGCGACGAGACAGGCGGTTCTCACGGCACTGGATGTGCTGGGGTACGAACGCCCGACCAAGCTGCGCGGAGAGCGTGCCCGGCTGGTGGGGCTCGTGCTCCCCGAGCTGCAGAACCCGATCTTCCCCGCCTTCGCGGAGGTGATCGGCGGCGCTCTCGCGCAGAACGGATACACGCCGGTGCTCTGCACCCAGACGGCCGGAGGCATCTCCGAGGCGGACTACGTGGAGCTGCTGCTGCAGCAGCAGGTGTCCGGCGTGGTCTTCGTCGGCGGGGCGTACGCGCAGCAGGATGCGTCGCACGAGCACTACGCCAGGCTCACCGACCTCAACCTTCCGACGGTGCTGGTCAACGCGCCGGTCGACGACCTCCCGTTCGCCACTGTGTCCTGCGACGACACAGTCGCGACGGCGCAGGCGCTCGGGCATCTCCGCTCGCTCGGGCACGAGCGCATCGGGCTACTGCTCGGGCCGCGCGATCACGTGCCGTCACAGCGGAAGCTCGCCGCCGCCCGGCGGATCGTGGCGGGCTGGGGAGCCGAGCTCGACGATGATCTGATCGTGCACTCGCTCTACTCGCTGGAGGCCGGTCAGGCCGGGGCGGCGCGGCTGCTCAAGGCCGGGGTGACGGCGATCGTCTGCGCCAGCGACCCGATGGCGCTCGGCGCGATCAGGGCCGTGCGGCGCGCCGGACTCTCCGTGCCGGCAGACGTGTCGATCGTCGGCTACGACGACTCGGCGCTGATGAACTGCACGGAGCCGCCGCTGACCACGGTCCGGCAGCCGATCGAGCCGATGGGGCGCACCGTGATCGAGCTGCTGCTGCGGCAGATCTCCAGCGACTCCGCCATCTCGGACGAGCTGTTCTTCGAACCGGAACTGGTTGTCCGAGGGTCGACGGGACCGGCTCAGCACGCGTAATTGTTATGCAATTCAGTGCAAATGTGCGCAAACAAATTACTCAGTGTCGCGTTCTTGCAGCGAACTGTCATTAACGCTACATTCGGCTCCACGACGACGGAGCCGGCAGTTCGGACACGTCATCGCGACGACCGAACCGCCGACCTGAGCGGCGCGGACGCGCCACGGATGGTCGGCGCGCACCGCACCGCGGGAGGTCGCCCGACCGAAGGGCACATCCGTGGACCTCCCCGTGCTGAGCGCGCAGCCCACCGCCCCCACCGCTGATGCTGCAGACGCCGCCGCTGCTGACGCCGTAGAGACCGCCGACGCCGCCGAGCAGGCCGCAGGCCCCGCCGCGCCAGCGCTCTCGCCGTCCACGGCCGACCCGCTCTGGTGGCGCAGCGCGGTGATCTACCAGATCTATCTCCGCAGCTTCGCCGACGGCAACGGAGACGGCATCGGCGACCTCGCCGGTGTCAGGAAGCACCTCGGCTACCTGCGCGACCTCGGGGTCGACGCGATCTGGTTCACGCCCTGGTACGAGTCGCCGCTCGCCGACGGCGGCTACGACGTGGCCGACTACCGCACCATCAACCCGGCGTTCGGCGACCTGGCGGAGGCGGAGACGCTGATCCAGGAGGCGCTCGCCCTCGGCATCCGCACGATCGTCGACGTCGTCCCCAACCACATCTCCGACCAGCACCCGTGGTTCCAGGCCGCGCTGGCCGCCGGTCCAGGCTCTCCGGAGCGCGAACGCTTCTGGTTCCGCCCTGGCCGCGGCGAGAACGGCGACGAGCTCCCCACCGGCTGGGTGTCCAACTTCTCCGGCGAGACCTGGACCCGCACCACGAACCCAGACGGCACGCCGGGCGAGTGGTACCTGCACCTGTTCACGCCGCAGCAGCCCGACCTCAACTGGAACCATCCGGATGTGCGTGCCGAGCACGAGGCGATCCTGCGGTTCTGGTTCGACAGGGGCGTCGCCGGTGTCCGCATCGACTCGGCCGCGCTGCTCGTGAAGGACGAGAGCCTGCCGGAGGTGCCCGAGCATCCGGGGCCGGGGGAGCACCCCAACCAGGACAGGGACGAACTGCACGACATCTACCGCGGCTGGCGGGCCATCGCGGATTCCTACCCGGGCACCCGCGTGCTGGTCGGCGAGATCTGGCTGCCCGAGATCGACCGGTTCGCGATGTACCTGCGGCCGGACGAGCTGCACACAGCGTTCAACTTCGACTTCCTGGCGAGGCCCTGGGATGCGCGCGAACTCCGCGCATCCATCGACCAGACGCGCGCCGCCCACGCCCCCGTGGATGCGCCGAGCACCTGGGTGCTGTCGAACCACGACGTGACGCGGCCGGTCACCCGCTACGGCCGCGCGGACTCGTCGTTTGCGTTCGCGAAGAAGCGCGTCGGCACGCCAACGGATCTGGCGCTCGGCCGTCGCCGTGCCCGTGCCGCCGCCCTGCTGACCGCCGCCCTGCCCGGCTCGCTGTACCTCTACCAGGGCGACGAGCTCGGCCTCCCGGAGGTCGAGGACCTGCCGGCGGACCGGCTCGAAGACCCGATGCACTTCCGCTCCGGCGGGGTGGATCCCGGCCGCGACGGCTGCCGCGTTCCTCTGCCGTGGCGGGGCGTGCATCCACCGTTCGGATTCAGTCCGCGTGAGGCGTCCGCCGAACCGTGGCTGCCGCAGCCGGAGGCGTGGGCGGGCCTGACCGTCGAGGCCCAGCAGTCCGACGCCAGCTCGATGCTGTGGCTGTACCGCAACGCCCTGCGGCTGCGGCGGTCGGAGCCCGGGCTCGGCGACGGACCCCTGCGCTGGATCGACGGCCCTCCCGGCACCCTGGCGTTCTCCCGCGGCGACCAGTTCGTCAGCGTCACCAACCTCTCCACCGACGCGGTGGCTCTGCCGGAACACACCGCCATCCTGCTCAGCAGCGACCCGCTCGTCGACGGTCTGCTGCCCCCGGACTCCACAGCCTGGCTGCGCACGCAGCTTCCATCCCCGCACCACACCGCATCACACCACACCACCGAAAGGAACCGACAATGAGGTCACCACGAACGATCGCAGCAGTCGCAGCGATCACGATCGCCGGGGTCGGCCTGCTCGCAGGATGCTCAGGCTCCGGCAGCGGCGATTCGAGCGACGGCAAGGTGCACATCACCGTTGCCAGTCTCATCCCCGGCAGCGACAAGGCCGCGTTCAAGGCGTTCGACGACCGCGTGAAGGAGTTCGAGAAGGCGAACCCGAACATCGTGGTCAAGTCGGAGGAGTACCAGTGGACCGGGCCGACGTTCTCGACCCAGCTCGCCGGCGGCACCCTCCCCGACGTCTTCAACGTGCCGTTCACCGACTCGCAGTCCCTGCTGCAGGCCGGCCAGCTCGCCGACATCACCAAAGAAGTCTCGGCTCTCTCTTACGCGGGCAAGTTCAACGAGAACGTGCTCGCCGTGGCGAAGAGCGGCGACAAGATCTACGGCATCCCGTACGGTCCGTACGCGATGGGCCTCTCGTACAACAGGGAGATCTTCCAGAAGGCCGGGCTCGACCCGGACAAGCCCCCGACGACGTGGGACGAGGTCCGCAAGGACGCGAAGACCATCTCCGAGAAGGTGCCTGGAGTCGCCGGATACATGCAGATGACGCAGGGCAACACCGGCGGCTGGGAGCTGACCACCACGACGTACGCGCGCGGCGGCCGGATGGAGACCACCGACGGCGGGAAGACGAAGGTCACCACCAACAACCCGGTCACCAAGGACGCTCTGCAGTTCCTGCACGACCTGCGCTGGGAGGACAACTCGGTCGGCAGCAACTTCCTGCTCGACTGGAGCGGCATCAACCAGGCGTTCGGTGCCGGGCAGATCGCCATGTACCCGTCCGGCTCCGACGTGCTCACCGCGCTGGTGCAGCAGAACAACGTCGACCCGAAGAACTACGGGCTCACCATGCTGCCGATCGACGCGAGCAACAAGGATGCCGGTGTGCTGGTCGGCGGCAACGTCGCGGCGGTCAGCCCCAAGTCGAACGAGGCGCAGAAGACGGCTGCCGTGAAGTGGATCGACTTCTACTACATGCAGAAGCTGCTCAACGAGGACCAGGCCGTCGCGGACGCGAAGGTGCTCGCGAAGTCGAACCAGCCGGTCGGCGTCCCGACGCTGCCGGTGTTCGACAAGGCCACGTACGACCAGACGATGTCGTGGATCAAGCCGGAGGTGAACATCCCGCTGGAGAACGTCGCGCCGTTCACCGACAAGATCTTCGACGCGAACCTCGTGCCGGAGCCGAACAAGCACACCCAGGAGCTCTACGGAGCACTGGATGCGGTCGTCCAGGCCGTGCTGACCGACAAGAACGCGAACATCGATCAGCTGCTGACCAAGGTCGACTCCGACATCCAGAAACTGGTCGACGCCGACAAGTAGTGCACCAGGCCGGTCGGCGGGACGCAGCACGCGTCCCGCCGACCGTGCAGCCCGCCGACCGACACCGACAGAAAGCACCGACCCAATGACAGCGATCGACCGCCAGCGACCGACAGCGCGCCGCGTGGCGCGGCGCACCCCGATCACCTGGCTGCGCGGAGGAGGCCTCAGCAACCTCCTCTTCCTGCTGCCGATGATCGTCATCTTCGGCGTCTTCTCCTGGTGGCCGATCGTGCGCAGCGTGGTGATGAGCTTCCAGCACACCAATCTGGTCTCCGCCCCCACCTTCGTCGGCTGGGACAACTTCGTGCAGGTCGTCAACGACCCGCTGTTCTGGACCGCGATCGGCAACACGGCCTGGTTCGCGTTTCTCGCGCTCCTCCTGGGCTACCCGATCCCGCTGATTGCCGCCGTGCTGATGAGCGAGGTCAAGCGCGCGAAAGGGCTCTACAGCGCCCTGGCGTATCTGCCAGTGGTCGTGCCGCCGGTGGTGGCCGTGCTGCTGTGGAAGTTCTTCTACGACGCGAGCCCGACCGGCGTGTTCAACACGATCCTCGGCTGGGTGGGCATCCCGCCGCAGCCCTGGATCCAGGATGCGACCCAGGCGATGCCGTCGCTGGTGGTCGAGGCGACCTGGGCGGCCGCCGGCGGCACCATCATCATCTACCTGGCGGCGATCACCGGCGTCGCGCCGGAACTCTACGACGCCGCCGAAGTGGACGGCGCGAACATCTGGCAGAAGATCTGGCACGTAACGATGCCGCAGCTGAGGAGCATCCTGCTGATCACCCTCATCCTGCAGATCATCGGCACGGCGCAGGTGTTCCTGGAGCCGTACCTGTTCACCGGCGGCGGCCCGGTCAACTCGACCGTGACCGTACTGCTGCTCATCTACCGCTACGCGTTCCAGAACTCGCTGGGCGGCGACTACGGGGCGGCGACCGCCCTCAGTCTGATGCTCGCCGCGTTCCTCGCCGTGCTCTCGCTCGTGTACTTCCGCCTCACCAAGTCTTGGAGCCAGAATTGACCACCTCGACCGATTTCACGCCGGAGGTCATGAACGTCATGACCGACGAACTCGACGACGCCGGGCTGCAGCAGGGCGGCCGGAGAGGCGGAGGGCGTCGCGGGCGCGGTGGCCGCGGCAGGCGCGGCCAGGGGCGACGGGGCCAGGCGCGATGCGGTGACGCTGCGGGGGACCGCGGCATCCTGTCGCCGTCCGACTGGCGCAAGCCGGGCATCCGGTGGGGGACGCGCATCACCCATCTAGTGCTGTTGCTGCTGCTGATCGTCGTCGGGCTCGGGCCGCTGCTCTGGCTCGCGAAGTCGGCGATCACGCCGACGCAGGACACGCTCAGGACCCCGATGGCGCTGTTCCCGAACGGCGTCGACTGGGCCAACATCTCCACCGCGTGGTCGACGGTGCACATCGACGTGCAGTTCATGAACACGATCTGGGTGGCGCTCGGCTCCTGGGTGATGCAGATCGTGGTGGCGACGACGGCCGGATACGCGCTGAGCGTGCTCCGGCCGAAGTACGGCAAGGTGCTCTACGGACTGATCCTCGGCACCCTGTTCGTGCCGTCGGTGGTGCTGCTCGTCCCGCTGTACCTCACCATCCTGAACCCGCCGCTGCTCGGCCAGTCGCTGATCAACACGTTCTGGGCGGTGTGGCTGCCGGCGGGCGCGAGCGCGTTCAATGTGGTGCTGATCAAGCGGTTCTTCGACAACCTGCCTCGCGAGGTGTTCGAGGCGGCGCGGACGGACGGCGCCGGACCGTTCCGGTTGTTCTGGTCGATCGTGCTGCCGATGTCGAAGCCGATCCTCGGTGTGGTGTCCGTGTTCGCGATCATCGCGGCATGGAAAGACTACCTCTGGCCATTGCTCGTGCTGCGCGATCCGGCCATCCAGCCGCTGTCCGTGCGCCTGCCGACGTTGCAGGCGGCGATCCAGCTGGACGTGTACCTCGCGGCGCTGGCGATCTCCACGCTGATCCCGATCGTGCTGTTCCTGGTGTTCCAGGGGCTGTTCCTGCGCTCGGCGGGACTAGGCGGCGCCGTGAAGGGCTGACCGGCGGCCGACCGGCGGCCGCCCCGCTGCGCGACTACCATCGAGAGGTGAGGAGTCGACGAGGAACCCGGACGGCAGCGCTTGCGCTGACGGTCGCGGCCGCCGTCGCCGTCACGGGATGCGCGACCGGCGCGCCATCCGGAGCAGCGGGTCGCACAGCGTCCGCCGCACACAGCTCCACGGCCACGCCGTCGCCGACAGCCACCGCCGATCCGGTGGCCGCGTACGCGCGGGCGCGGCTGGCGAACATGACGCTCCGGCAGAAGGTCGCGAGCCTCCTGATGCTGCACCAGCCCGGCACGGACGGGTCCGCTCTGCGCGGCTTCGTCGACCGGTACGGCGTCGGCGGCATGATCCTGATGGGCGACAACATCCCGGCGAGCCCGGCCGCCCTGGCCGCCCAGAACGCGACGATGACGGCCTCCGATCCGGAGCTGCCCCCGCTGGTGGCGATCGACGAGGAGGGTGGAGACGTCACCCGGCTGCCCTGGGATTCGCTGCCCGGCGCCGACGCGCTGAAGTCCGAGCCGCCGGCGGCGACCCAGACGGCGTTCGCCCAGCGCGGCGCCCTGCTGAAGCAGGCGGGCGTCACGGTCAACTTCGGCACGGTCGCCGACACGACGGCCGACCCCGGCTCGTTCATCTTCGACCGCGTGCTCGGCACGACGCCCGCCGCGGCCGCCGAGCGCGTCTCGGCGTCGGTGACCGGGGAGCGCGGCCAGGTCTACAGCACGCTCAAGCACTTCCCTGGGCACGGCGAGACGGAGGCGGACTCGCACACGAGCATCCCGGCCACCGGCCTCAGCGTCGCCGACTGGCAGACCAGGGATGCTCCACCCTTCGCCGCAGGGATCACGGCGGGGGCCGAGCTGGTCATGTTCGGCCATCTCGTCTACAGCGCGGTGGATGCGGCTCCCGCGTCGCTCTCCGCGCCCTGGCACCGCATCCTGAGCGACCGGCTGGGCTATCGAGGGGTGACGATCACCGACGACATGCGGATGCTCCAGGACTCCGGCCTCGCGCAGTACGCCGACCAGCGGGAGAACGCGATCCAGGCGCTTGCCGCCGGCAACACGATGCTGCTCTACGTGCTCCCCGCCGATCCAGCGGCGGCCGGCCTCGACCCGGATGCGCTGGTGGATGCCGTCGTGGCGGCCGTCGGTTCCGGCCGCATCCCAGCCGCCCAGATCGATGCGGATGCCAGGAAACTCCTGGAACTGCGGCGCTCGCTCGCGGTAAAAGAGTGACGCGTCAACTTTTTTTCGGATTTCCGGAATAGCGGAACGGTCCATACGCTTGCATGTACCTGTACGGCGTGCGGAGCGCCGCAGACAAACTTCAAGGAGATCAACGAATGACCATCGACATCCCCGGATACAAGGCAGGCACCTGGACCATCGACCCCGCTCACTCGGAGGTCGGCTTCAGCATCCGTCACCTCATGATCAGCAAGGTCAAGGGCGTCTTCGAGAACTTCGACGCCACCTTCGTCACGGCGGAGAACCCGCTCGAGTCCACCGTGACCGCCAAGGCCGACGTCGCCTCTGTCAACACCAAGGACAAGAACCGCGACGCGCACCTGCGCACCGGTGACTTCTTCCTCGCGGACGAGTTCCCGACCATCGACTTCGTGTCCACCGGCGTCCGCCACGAGGGTGGCGACTTCCTCGTCGACGGAAACCTCACCATCAAGGGCGTCACCAAGCCGGTCACCTTCGACTTCGACTTCGGCGGCTTCGGCCAGGACCCGTACGGCAACTACAAGGCCGGCGCGACCGCCAAGGCCACGATCAACCGCGAGGACTTCGGCCTCACCTACAACGCGGCCCTCGAGACCGGCGGCGTGCTCCTCGGCGAGCAGGTCACCATCACGCTCGAGCTCCAGGCGGTCCTCGCCGACGCGTAAGCGCCGCGACACCGTACAGACAGGGACTCCGCTTCGGCGGGGTCCCTGTCGTCGTTTCGGGTCAATGGTGCCGGGTCAATGACGCCACATCAGTGGTGCCGCTTCCGCACACCGGGCGGCCTCGCAGCACGGAAGCGGTCGAACACCGGGTTGAGGAACTGCACCAGGAAGGCGAGCGAGCCGAACCACGGCGCGAGCGCGACCGTCAATGCCGCCAGGACCAGGGCGACGATGGTGCCAGCTCTCGTCGAGTGCACAGCGGCGGGGGAGAGGCCGGCGACCAGTGAGCGCTTCGGCGACGTGAGATAGAACCAGTGCAGCGCCGTGAGACCGATCACGAACAGGAAGTTGATGGGCAGCAGGATGCGCCCGGCGACGAAGCCGTTGTACTCGCTGGCCAGGCTCGTGGTGAACGGGATCAGCACGACGCCGAGCAGCCGCACCGTGTTGAGGAGCGTGGCGCGCGGGTCCACCTTGACCACGTACTCGAACTGCCAGACGTGGATGCGCCACAGCGTCGCCAGCAGCAGGAAGCTGATGATGAGGCTGACGAACCCGAACGACTGATCGCCGAGGGCGGCCCAGAGTTGCGCATCCGTGTGGATGTCGCCGAGCTTCGTGACGTCGAGGTCGAGGACCAGCAGCGTCGCCGCGATGGCGAAGACGCCGTCGGTGAACGCTTCGAGTCTTCTGGTGGAGACCGGGGCGTCGTCGGTGTCGGCCACCTCGGCCGCCGAGCCTCGAGGAGGGCTGCTGTCAGCGGACATGCGGCCATGCTACGGCCACACTCGCCGATCAGGCGGTCTCTTCCCCGGTGATCTCGTCGTGCACGCGGCGCAGGTCTTCCATCAGCGAGCCGAGCAGCACCCAGTGGCGCGGGTCGGGCGTCGCGATGACGAGGGGAGCGGTGAGCACGGGCAGCCCTGCGGTCTCCGTGCCGGGTTCGACGACCGGCGCATCCGGATCGCGGGCGAGCAGCCGCAGGTCGTGCGCCGACCTCCGCAGCTCCTCCGCGATGGCCTGGATGGTGGGCTCGCCCGCGAGCGTGTCGTCGTAGTGATCGCGGTAGGCGCGCGTCATGCCGAGCGCGCGCGTGATGATCGGCCGGAACCGGGCGAACAGCTCGAGGTCGTGGTCGAGGGCCACCCGGTGCTTGCCCTGTCGTGGATTGAGGGTGAGGCTGTCCTCCGCCTGGGCGACGGCGGCGTCCGCCTTCTTCTCCATCGGGCGCAGCAGCCGCGCCTCGATGAGCAGCGCGTTCAGCTGCGACGGGGTCTGCGGGGTGGTGAGCGCGGTCGCCAGCCGGTCGAGGGTCGCCGCCAGTTCGGAGCCGAGCCCCAGGATGGCGCGGTGAGCGGGCTCCCACTGCACAGGGGGCACGATCGCGATGTTGATGATCACGCCGATGACGGCGCCGATGATCGTCTCCACGATGCGCGCGAGGGCGTACTCCGGGTTGGACGCGCCGACCGCGAGCACGAGCATCGCGGTGATCGGCACCTGGTTGGCGGTGCCCGGCGTGAGCTTCAGCGCCCAGGCCAGGATGATCGACACGACGACCGCCACCAGCACGATCCAGCTGTTGGTGCCGAACGCGAGGCCGATGCCGTACGCGATGAGCACGCCGACGATCACGCCGATGCTGCGCTCGATGGCCTTGCCGACCGACTGGTTCACGCTCGGCTGCACCACAAGCAGTGCGGCGATGGTCGCGAACACGGGAAGCTCGCCGGGGAGCAGCAGGCTCGCGATCACCCACGACAGGATCATGGCGACCGCGGTCTTCGCCACCTGCAGGAAGGGAACCCTGCTCGCTGTCCTGATGTTGGCAGGGATGCGGATGCTGGCGGGAAGTCGTGGAGCCACGATCCCAGGCTACCGGCGTCAGCCCTCCGCGGTGACCGTCGCTGGCAGGCCGAGGAAGCGCCCGTACGCCGTCGCCGCGCGCTTCACGCCGGCGCGCTCGGCCGCGGTCAGCCGCCCGAACGGAAGCGGCTCGACGGCCACCGACGTGGATGCCGTCGTGCGCCTCCACGTGCCGGCCACCCGTCCCTTGGAGACCAGGATGGGCGCGAACACCCCGTTCTTGCCCGGCACGACCACGGTGAAGTGCGCGTCGTCGATCACCGGCGACCTGTCCTGGTAGCCGAGCAGGTATTCGTCGAACGCGGGCAGCAGGTCGACGGCCGCACGGGATGCCTTGCCTCTGTCCTCCGCGTGCTCCCCGCCGTCCGCGTGCTCCGCCGCGACCAGGTACTCGACGCCGTCCACCTCCAGCCGGCCGATGCGGTCACCGAGCACCGCGATGGCCGTCTTCGCGCCCGCCATCGTGCCCTTGGTCCACCAGACGAAGTCTTTGACGGTCGCCGGGCCGTGCCCGAGCAGATACCGCAGCAGGAACTCGCCGAGGGCCTCGTCCGGCTCCAGCTGCCTGGCCGTGGCGGGCGGCGCCCACTCGTCCAGCAGCACGAGCGCCTGCTGCGTCTTGTGCGTCGGCCCCCAGCAGAGCACGCCGGTCTGGGCCAGGAAGTAAATGAGGTGATAGCCGCGCTGCCCGGCCGTCGCGATGCCGTTCGCCTCCCACAGCGCCATCAGCTCCGCTCTGCCGATGCGTCCTCCGCCCGCGAGGGCGTCGGTCGCGATGTCGCGCGCACGGACGAAGTCGGCGGACTCAAGCTCCAGCTGCCGGTGCCTGGCCGTGAGACCGGCGACCATGCGGGTGGTCGTGACCCCGAGCATCCAGCGCAGGTCGACGGGAGGGACGAAGTGGAGCGTGCCGCGCATCGGCCAGGACCGGATGATGCTACCGGCGTCGAGCGCTGCGAGCACGTCGTCGCGCGTGCTGCCCGGGCAGCGGGCGCCGAGCGCCCAGCACGCGGCGCCGAAGTCCTGGGCCTGGACCGCGAGCATCCGGTGCACGACGGCGGTCGGGTCGCCCGCCGCCGTGTCGCCCGCTGCGGGAGGGTCGAGCAGTTGCGCGCGTCTGCGCATCCTGAGCAGGTCGGCGCGGCGTGCTGTCATGGCCCCAGTATCCCGGACACCGCCGACACGCCAGGCGCAGCCACGGAAGGTCTGACTAGTGCAGAAGCCCGAGGTCGTTGAGCTGCTCGCTGAGTCCGGCACCGTCCGGTGCGTACACCCACGGCGCGCCACTCAGCTCGGTGTGCTTCTCTGCCTTCGACCGGCCACCGGCGAGGACCGCCTCGCTGTTGGACAGCTGCCGGATCGCGACGGCGGTGACGCTGTCCGGGTGCGCGGTCGTGAACTCGCCGTACAGGATCTCGTCGTGCTGGCCGTCGTCGCCGATCAGCAGCCACTTGAGGCCGGGGAACTCGTGGGCCAGCCGTTCGAGGCTGACGCGCTTGTGCTCGCGCCCGCTGCGGAACCAGCGGTCGTGCGTCGGCCCCCAGTCGGTCAGCAGCAGGGGACCGGCCGGGAACAGGTTGCGGGAGAGAAAACGGGTGAGCGTCGGAGCGACGTTCCACGCCCCCGTCGACAGGTAGATCACCGGCGTGCCGGGATGCGTGGCCGCCAGCCGTTCGAGCAGCACCGACATGCCGGGCGTGGCGACGCGGGCGTGCTCGTCGAGCACGAACGTGTTCCAGGCGGCGAGCAGCGGGCGGGGGAGCGCCGTGACCATGACGGTGTCGTCCACATCGGAGATGATGCCGAAGGTCGCCTTCGGGTCGACGATGAAGACCGGGGCCTCGAACACGCGTGTCGACTGCTCGGTGAACATCCTGACCGTGTGCCAGCCGGGCGTCAGCTGCACGGGGATGACCGTGTCGATCACGCCGCCGCGGTCGGGCATCACCGTGTGCCGGTCGCCCTCGATCTCGATGGTGACCGGGGTGTCGGAGACGGGGACGCTGGTGAACGAGCGCCAGCCCCGGATGCTCTCCTCGCGCTTGCGGTGCTTGCGCTCCGCCCTGCTGCCCGGCTTCGGCTCCTTGGCGAGAACCACCCTGCCCAGGATGCGCGCCCAGGTCGGGGCTCCGTAGCCCGCGTACGGCACGACGGTCGCCAGATATCCGCGCTTGCGGGCGCGGCGGGCGCGGAAATCGTGGAACGCATCCTCGATGCGCGCCGCGCGATGCATGATGGGCTCGACGCTCGCGCCGCGTTTGTCAGGGGTGGCGGGCATATCTGACTAGTTTCTCATGGACGCTGGACACCCGTGTGCGCATCCCCCAGATCTGGGGATGCAGTATGCGGCGAGTCGGAGCGAATTCCCCGGCATAAATGAGGTTTCCCCGAATATGATCCGATTATCACGGTACTGAACGCCGTGGGGCTGGGGACCCGACAGACGTATTGTTGATCTGCAGGAAAAAAAGGAGTAGCCCTCGTGCCCATCAACGACCTCGTGGCCGGTCAGAACACATCCGGAGCACCACTGGTGCGAACCGAACCCATCCAGGAGCGGAGCGCAGCACGCATAGACGCGCTGCTCGACGCCGCTGCGGAGGTGGTGGACGAGATCGGTTTCGACCGCCTCACCACCGCGATGGTGGCCGAGCGAGCCGGCGCATCCATCGGAACTGTCTACCGCTACTTCCCGGACCGCATCGTGCTGCTCCAGGCGCTGCGCGACCGCGCCGTGCTCCGCTACCGCCAGGCGGTCGTGCAGGGCATCAGGGCGCAGGAGCCCGAGCACTGGTGGATGGCCGTCGAGTGCGCGATCGACGCGTTCGTCGGCATGTTCCGCGCCGAGCCCGGCTTCCGCATCATCCGCTTCACCGACGCGGAGCGCTCGGGAGCGCCAGAGGACGAGCAGGCGCAGGACGACGACTTCTTCGCCCACCGCTTCGCCGAGATCCTCTCCGACGAATTCGGCCTCCCGGCCGGCGACGAGCTCACCTTCCACCTCGAAGTCGTGGTGGAGATGATGGACTCCCTCATCAACAGGGCCTTCGTGCTCGACCCCGCCGGCGACGAGCGCTTCATCGCCGAGGCCAGGGTCGTCGCCCGCGAGTACCTCGAGAAGCGCTACGGCGACAAGGCCTGAGTAGTTCGCAACACCTCCTCTAGTTGGGAATGTCAGTGGGTGGTGGCATGTTGCCATCCGATACGTCCTCCACACCGAACAGAGTGTGCAGTGCCACTGACACGGAAAGGGGGTTCGGTTGTTCCGGACCGCCCGCGCCACATTTCGACGCAATCCTTTGCCAAAGCGCCTCAATCGTGTTTGGCTGAAAGGACAGGCCTGTGTCGATCCGATGCCAACTTCGAGGAATGAGCCGCACACATGATCGAGTTCCGCTCGGTAACGAAGCAGTTTCCCGACGGTACGGTCGCGGTCGAAGACTTCTCCCTCGTCATCCCGTCGCGTGAGATCACGGTGCTGGTCGGCTCGTCCGGCAGCGGCAAGACGACCATTTTGCGCATGATCAACCGGATGGTCGACCCCAGCAGCGGCACCGTCGAGATCGACGGCCAGGACGTGATGTCCCTGAAGCCCGTGCAGTTGCGGCGCAGCATCGGCTACGTGATGCAGAACTCCGGGTTGCTGCCGCACAGGAAGGTCGTCGACAACATCGCCACCGTTCCTCTGCTGCGCGGCGACAAGAAACGGGATGCGCGGGAGCGCGCCCTGGAACTCATGGACACGGTCGGGCTGGAACGCTCCCTGGCCGACAAGTACCCCAGCCAGCTCTCCGGCGGCCAGCAGCAGCGCGTCGGCGTCGCCCGCGGGCTCGCGGTCGACCCGAACATCCTGCTGATGGACGAGCCGTTCGGCGCCGTCGACCCGATCGTGCGCGACGAGCTGCAGAACGAGCTGATCCATCTGCAGCGGGAGCTGGACAAGACCGTCGTGTTCGTGACCCACGACATCGACGAGGCGTTCCGGCTCGGCACCCAGGTGGTCATCTTCCGGAAGGGCGGCATCGTCGCGCAGAAGGGCACGCCCGCCGAGATCCTGGCCAACCCGGCCGACGAGTTCGTCGCGTCGTTCGTCGGCGCAGACAGGGGCAAGCGCGCCCTGCACATCGAGGAGACCCCGACGGGCAGCGTGCTCGTGGACAGCGACGGCCGCACGGCCGGTGTGCTGCGTTCGGAGGGCTCCGCCCTCCCCGAGGCAAAGGCCACGACCGCACAGGTCGTGGGTGCTCCGGCGCAGGGTGAGGAAGCGTCGTGAGTTGGCTGTGGTCGAACATCGGCCTGGTCTGGGACCTCACGGTCGCTCACGTCACGCTGAGCGTCTTCCCGATCATCATCGGGTTCATCGTCTCGTTGCCGATCGGCTGGGTGGCGAACCGCTACCGGGGAGCCCGGGGCCTGGTGCTGACCCTCGGCGGCATCCTCTACGCGATCCCGTCGCTTCCGCTGTTCGTGGCGATGCCGGCGCTGATCGGCACGAAGATCCTCGATCCGAAGAACGTGGTCGTCGCGCTCAGTCTCTACGCTCTCGCGCTGATGGTGCGCACGACCGCTGATGCACTGGCAAGCGTGCCAGGAGACGTCATGCAGTCGGCGACGGCGATCGGCTTCAGCACCTGGCGCCGATTCTGGGCTGTCGAGCTGCCGCTCTCCGGACCGGTGCTCCTCGCCGGGCTGCGGGTGGTGTCGGTCAGCACGGTGAGCCTGGTGAGCGTCGGGTCGCTCGTCGGAGTAAGCAACCTCGGAACCATGTTCATCCAAGGCCTCAACCAGTACAACAACGCCGAGGTCGTCACGGGCATCGTCGGCATCATCGTGATCGCCCTCGTCTTCGACCTTGCCCTCGTGCTGCTCGGCAGGCTGCTGATGCCGTGGACGAGGCTCGGAACGACCAAGCGCGCCGCCCGCCGGGCGGCGCTGAAGGCGGTGACCGGCGCATGACCGACATCCTCGCGGCATTCGCCTGGGTCTTCGATCCCGCGAACTGGGCAGGGCCGAGCGGGATCGCCGCCCGGCTGGGGGAGCACGTCTGGTATTCGCTGCTCACCCTCATCCTGGCCGCGGTGATCGCTCTGCCGATCGGGTTCGCCATCGGGCACACCGGCCGGTTCCGCGGGCTCGCGATCGGCGTCTCGGGTGCGCTCCGCGCCATCCCGACCCTCGGTCTGGTGGTCTACCTGGCGCTGATCACGCTCAACCTGAGCATCGTCCCACCGCTGATCGCGCTGACCATCCTGGCGATCCCTCCGGTGCTCGCCGGGGCGTACTCCGGCCTCGAATCCGTCGACAGGCGCACCATCGACGCGGCCCGCGGCATGGGGATGACCGAGCTGCAGATCCTGTTCAAGGTCGAGCTCCCGCTGTCGCTGCCGCTCATCATCGGCGGGCTGCGTTCTGCTGCGCTGCAGGTGGTCGCCACCTGGACGGTCGCCGCGATCCTGCCGGTCGGCGGCCTCGGCCGCTACCTGTTCGACGGGCTGGCCGTGCAGAAGTACGACGAGATGCTCGGCGGCTCGATCCTGGTGATCGCGCTCGCCCTCGTCACCGACGGGCTGTTCGCCATCGTGCAGCGGCTCGTCGTGCCCCGCGGCGTCGCGGCCGGCAAGGTCCAGGATGTGCGCACGAAGGACCCGTGGCGTCCGCTCGGGCCGTCCGTCCCGAACCGCCCGCTCGGCACCAACCTCTGATTTTTCCATCCCACAGTCCCAACGCACCCACCGAAAGAGAGAAACGAACATGTTCGCATCGAAGAGAGGCCGCATCGCGGCCGGCGTCCTCGCGGCGGGAGCCCTGCTGGCTCTCAGCGCGTGCTCGTCCGGCGGCGGAGCACTGGACAATTCGTCCACGTCGTCGTCGTCCGGCGACACCGTCACCATCGGCTCCGCCGCGTTCGGCGAGTCCGAGATCCTCATGCAGATCTACGGCCAGGCTCTCGAGGCCAACGGCGTGAAGGTCAACCTGAAGCCCAGCATCGGCCAGCGCGACGTCTACCTGAAGGCGCTGCAGGACGGCTCGATCGACCTCATCCCCGAATACTCCGGCAACCTGCTGCAGTTCTACGACAAGTCCAGCACGGACACCTCCAGCGACGACGTGTACGCGGCGCTCTCCAAGGCGCTGCCGTCCGGCTTCGAGGTGCTCGACCAGGCCAAGGCGCAGGACGCGGACTCGTACAACGTCACCAAGGAGTTCTCGGAGAAGTGGGGCGTGAAGAGCCTCTCCGACCTGTCCAAGGTCACCGAGCCGCTCACGGTCGGCGCCAACCCCGAGTTCGGTGAGCGCCCGTACGGCATCCCCGGGCTCAAGAGCGCGTACGGCGTGACCGCCACGCTCAAGCCGATCAGCGACTCCGGCGGCCCGCTGACCGTCGCAGCCCTCAAGAACGGCGACGTGCAGCTGGCGGACATCTACACCACGACGCCCGCGATCAAGGACAACGGCTTCGTCACGCTGGAAGACCCGAAGAGCCTGATCGCCGCGCAGAACATCGTGCCGCTGATCAACTCCAAGAAGGCCAGCTCCACGGTGAAGGACGTGCTGAACAAGGTGTCGGCCGAGCTCACCACCGAGGACCTGATCGACCTCAACGGCAAGAACCAGGGCGCGAGCAAGACCCAGCCGGATGCGCTGGCGAAGGAGTGGCTGTCCAGCCACCCCATCAAGAAGTAGCAGGAGCGCCGGAAGGCGACGGGCGGGGCTAGGCCTCGTCGAGGTGCGGCGGTTCGGGTTCCCGGACCGCCGCATCCGTGTGTGCGGCGTCCATGTGCTTGGCTTCGCGCTTCTGCAGCACCTTCTTGACGATGTACGCCAGCACGATGAAGGCGGCGATGATGGCGACGAACACGTAGCCGGCGCCGTGCAGCTCCTGCGACAGCTCGCGGTAGCTGCCGGCGGCCGCCGACCCCACGGACACGTAGGCGAACGCCCAGATCACGCAGGCCGGCGCCGTCCAGGCCATGAAGGTGCGGTAGCGCATCGGGCTCATGCCGACGGTGAGCGGGATGAGGGAGTGCAGCACCGGCAGGAAGCGCGACAGGAACACCGCGATCCCTCCGCGCTTGGCGAGGTAGGCCTCCGCCTTGTCCCAATTGCTCTGGCCGAGCTTCAGGCCGAGCCTGCTGGCCCGGATCTTCGGGCCGAAGTATCGGCCGAGGGCGAAGCCGATGCTCTCTCCGGCCAGCGCTCCGACGATCACGACGACCACGAGCGCGAAGTATTCGATCGGGCTCGCCACGGCGGTGCTGGCGACCAGCACGATGGTGTCGCCCGGCACGATCAGGCCGATCAGGATCGAGGTCTCCAGCAGGATTCCGACACCGGCGAGGAGGGTGCGGAGCACGGGGTCGACGCTCTGGACGATGTCCAGGATCCAGGTCAGCGCCTCGTTCACGGCGTCGCCGTCCGCGCATCCCGGGGCTCGCGCCGGATGAGGGTGAAGAAGTACTCGAGGGTGGCCGCCATGTCCGCGCTGTCGTCGAGCATCCACTGCACCTGCATCCCGTCGGCGACGGCGATGGCCAGGCGCGCCACCTGCAGCGGGTCGAGCGACGGGTCGATGCGGTCTGCGCTCTGCTCGGCGCGCACGTGCTCCTCGATGGCGCGGATCAGCATGGCGTAGCGCTCGACGAAGTATGCGTGGCCGGGGTGGTCCTCGTCCGCCGCCTCCGCGGAGATGGTCGCGTACAGCTGGACGAGGCCGGGCACGTCGGCGTTGTGGCGCACGATGTCGACGAGCGTGTCGAAGCCGCGGACGCTGCCGCCCTCCGGATGCGCGTGCTCGTCCACCTCGTCGCGCTTGCGGAGCACCTCGGCGAACAGCTCCTCCTTCGACGAGAAGTGGTGCAGGAGCCCGGCCTGGCTGAGGCCGACGGAGCTCGCGATCTCACGGAGGGACGCGCCGCGGTAGCCCTTCTGGGCGAAGACGTCGAGCGCCGTCGTGAGGATCTCCTCGCGCTTGGCGATTCCCTTGGCGTACGAGCCCTTCTGCGGCCCCTTCTTCGGCATGGGGAAATGCTACTGGGCGCGGGCTGAACGAACGCGCAGTGTCAGCTGGTGAGCACCAGGACGGGCGGCACGATCACCAGGGCGGCGGTGAGCACGACCACGGTCAGCCGGAGCGCGGGGCTCACCGGCCGGTTCGCCGAATCGAGGCGCTCGACCCGCGCAGCGATGGCGTGCCTGCGCTCCTCCGGGGTGCGGCTGTCCTTGGGTGCGCCGAGCACCGCGCCGGCCGTGCCGGTGTCGTCGACGACCCGGATGGCGTCGGCGAGCACGCGGTCGCCGGCCGCTGGCCGGGCGGCGTCGTCGGCCAGCATCTCGATCAGCAGGGCGACGGCATCCTGAGCCCTGTTGGCGATGGGGAACCAGGGGAGCGCCCGCTTCCAGGAGCGGAACGCGTCGAGCAGCAGGTGGTGCTTCTGGCGCAGGTGGGCGTGCTCGTGGGCGACCACCGCATCCAGTTGCTCCGGGGTGAGCAGCGCGATCATGCCCTCGGACAGCACGGTCACGCTCTTCGCGCCCGGCAGGCAGTACGCCGCGGGGGCCGGGTGGTCGATGATGCGCGTGCTCGGGGTGTCCGGCAGCGGTTCGCTGAGCAGGCTGAGGAGTTCCCGGTGGCGGTGGCGCTGGCGTCTGCTGCGCGCCGAGGTGAGTGCGAGGTTGAGCAGCAGGTGCACGGTGAGGAGGACGGCTGCGCTCAGGGCGAAGGTGTTGAGCAGCGACGCCCCGGCGGGCAGCGGGCCGGAGAACACGGTCGAGGCCGCACCCTGGATGCGCGACCAGAGATCGAGCCCGAACGGCTGCAGCCCGTAGAGCAGCAGGGAGCCGATCATCGAGATGCCACCGGCGAGCGCGATGGACTGCCAGAGCGCGAGGGCGAGCACCGGTGCGGACGCCGGCCACTTCGCGCGGGCGAGGAGCACCGGGACGGGCCAGGCGAGGGCGACGGCGAGCACGCCGAGCAGCACGGCGATCTCGTTGACGGGTGGCACGGGAGGCTAGGAGGTGCGGGCGTCGAGGAGGTGGCGCAGCGTCTCCGCCTCCGACTCGTCGACCGAGCCGACGAAGTACGCGAGCGCCGCGTTGCGGTCGCTGGAGGTCTCGAGGACTTCGCGCATCAGGTCGGCGACGTGGCCGGCACGGGAGACCGCTGCGGTGTAGAGGTGCGGGCGCGCATCCCTGTCTCGTTCGGCGAAGCCCTTCTGCTCCAGCCGGGACAGCACGGTGAGCACGGTGGTGAGGGCGGGAGTCTTGCCGTCGGTTCTGGATGCCGCTAGCTTGTCGCGTAGTTCGTTGGCGGAGAGCGGGGCTCCGCTGTTCCACAGAGCGTCCATGATCGCTCGTTCCAGTTCTCCGAGATTGGCCACGGATCCAGGGTACCGCGGCACGCTGAGAATGTTCTACACTTTGTAGAAGTCGAGTTCTACAGAGCGTAGAAATCGACGAGGAAGGTGGACACACCCGTGCACGAACTCCTTGACCCACTTCTGCTCTCACGGTGGCAGTTCGGGCTGACGACGATCTACCACTTCCTGTTCGTCCCCTTGACGATCGGGCTGGTCACCTCCGTCGCGATCTTCCAGACGGCCTGGTACCGCACGGGGAAGGTGCACTACCTGCAGCTGACCCACTTCTTCGGGAAGCTGTTCCTGATCAACTTCGCGATGGGTGTCGTCACCGGCATCGTGCAAGAGTTCCAGTTCGGGATGAACTGGTCCAACTACTCCCGCTTCGTCGGAGACGTCTTCGGCGCACCGCTCGCGCTGGAGGGCCTGCTCGCCTTCTTCCTGGAGGCGACCTTCATCGGGCTCTGGATCTTCGGCTGGGACAAGCTCCCGCGCGGCCTGCACCTGGCGACCATCTGGGTCACGGCCGCCGGCAGCATCCTGTCGGCGTACTTCATCATCGCGGCCAACGCGTTCATGCAGAACCCGGTCGGATACAGCATCAACGCCGAGAAGGGGAGGGCGGAGCTCACCGACATCGGCGCCGTGCTGACCAACAAGGTGGCCCTCGCCGCCTTCCCGCACACGATCTTCGCCTGCTTCATGGTGTCCGCCGGCCTCATCATCACGGTGGCGGCCTGGCACCTGTCGAGGAACCAGCACCTCGACACGATGCGCCCGGCCCTCAAGTTCGGCCTGTGGGTGATGGTGGGCGCCGGTGCGCTGACCGTGCTGAGCGGCGACCAGCTCGGCCTCGCGATGGTCCAGACCCAGCCGATGAAGATGGCGGCGGCGGAAGCGCTCTACAAGACCTCCACCGGCGCGGACGCGTCGTTCTCGATCTTCACCCTCGGCACCCCGGACGGCGTGCACGAACTGTTCTCGATCCGCATCCCGTATCTGCTGTCGTTCCTCTCGACGCACACGCTGAACGGCACGGTCGAGGGCATCAACGACCTGCAGGCGCAGTACGTGCAGCTCTACGGCCCCGGCGACTACACGCCGACCATCTGGATCACCTACTGGGCGTTCCGCTGGATGATCGGGCTCGGGATGCTCCACGTCCTGGTCGCCGTCGTGGGCCTCTGGCTCACCCGCAAGGGCAGGATGCCCACCAACAAGTGGGTCTGGAAGGCCGCGATCTGGGCGTTCCCGCTCTCGATGCTCGCCATGATCGTCGGCTGGGTCTTCACCGAGATGGGCAGGCAGCCCTGGATCGTGTTCAGCCTGATGAAGACGGAGGACGGGGTGTCGCCCGGGGTCACCGGCCTCACCGTGCTGATCTCGCTGATCGCGTTCACCGCGGTGTACGGCACGCTCGCCGTCGTCGAGTTCTCGCTGATGAAGCGCGCGGCCCAGAAGGGTCCTGCTCCCGCGGAGGAGCACGTCGACGACGACGGCAACCACGTCCCTGTCACGACGGTCTACTAGGAGTCTCTGATGGATCTCGCAATTCTCTGGTTCGGTATCGTCGCGTTCTTCTTCGTCGGATACTTCGTGCTCGACGGTTTCGACTTCGGCGTCGGGATGGCGCTGCCGTTCCTCAGCAAGGACGACGTCGACCGCCGCGTGATGATCAACACCATCGGCCCGGTCTGGGACCTCAACGAGACCTGGGTGATCGTGGGTGGGGCTGCGCTGTTCGCGGCGTTCCCCGAGTGGTACGCCACCCTGTTCAGCGGGTTCTACCTGGCCCTGCTGCTCATCCTGCTCGCGCTGATCGTGCGCGGCGTCTCGTTCGAGTACCGGCACCAGCGGCCGGACTCGCGCTGGAAGAAGTGGTTCGACGGCATGATCTTCGTCGGCTCGCTGCTGCCTGCACTGCTCTGGGGCGTCGCGTTCGCGAACATCGTGCAGGGCGTCGCACTGGATGCGCAGTACAACTACACCGGAACGCTCTTCGACCTGCTCAACCCGTATGCGCTGCTCGGCGGGCTGACCACGCTCCTGCTGTTCTTCACGCACGGGGTCGTGTTCATCTCGCTCAAGACGGACGGCGAGATCCGCGAGCGTGCCAGGAAGCTGGCGGTGAAGTCCGGGCTCGCCGCGATCGTGGTGGCCGCGGCGTTCCTGCTCTGGACGGCCATCGCCCACTTCTCGGTGGTGTTCGTGGTGCTGGCCCTGCTCGCCGCCGTCGCGCTGATCGCATCCTGGGTCGCCAACCTGCGCGGGGCGGAGGGCTGGTCGTTCACGTTCATGGCCGTCACCATCGCGCTGGCCGTGGTGTCGCTGTTCGCCGCGCTGTTCCCGAACGTGATGCCGTCGTCGCCGAACCCGGAGAACAGCCTGACGATCGCGAACGCGTCCAGCTCGCAGACGACGCTGACGGTGATGACCTGGGTCGCGGCGATCTTCCTGCCGCTGATCCTGCTCTACCAGGCGTTCACGTACTGGATCTTCCGCAAGCGCGTCACCCGGGCGAGCATCCCGGCCGAGGCGCCGGTGCCCGTCGAGGCCGGCTGACCCGTGCGTCCCCTCGATCCCCGGCTGCTGCGCTACGCGGCGGCGGCGCGCACCACTCTCGCAGTGGGCGGCGTGCTCGCCGTGGCGCAGACGGCGTGCGTGGTGCTGTTCGCCTGGCTGGTGACGCAGCTGGTGGTGCGCGGCGTCGCGGGGGAGCAGCCGGCGGCGCTGGCCGGGCTGCTGGGCTGGCTGGCGCTGGTGGTGCTCGTGCGCGGGGCGGTGGGCTGGCTTGCGGAGTCCGCCGCCGCCCGCGGAGGGGCGACGGTGGTCGGTCAGTTGCGCAGCGCGCTGGTCGCGGCCATCGGCCGGCTCGGTCCGGGCTGGCTGCGTACGCGGAGCACGGCCGACGTCACCGTGACGGTCGGCCGCGGGCTGGATGCGCTGGACGGCTACTTCACCAAGTACGTTCCCCAGCTGATCCTGACGGCCATCGCCACGCCCATCCTGGTGCTGGTGATCTTCTGGCAGGACCCGACCAGCGGGCTGATCGTCGTGATCACGCTGCCGCTCATCCCGGTGTTCATGATGCTCGTCGGCTGGGCGACCCAGGCTGCGCAGAGCAAGCAGTGGTCCGCGCTGTCCCGGCTGTCGCGCGGCTTCCTCGACGTCGTCGACGGACTCTCGACGCTCAAGCTGTTCGGACGTCAGCACCGGCAGGAGGCGCGCATCCGGTCGGTGAGCGACGACTACCGGGTGCACACCATGAAGGTGCTGCGCATGTCGTTCCTCTCCGGCTTCGTGCTGGAGCTCGCGGCGAGCCTGTCGGTGGCGCTGGTCGCTGTGGCCATCGGGCTGCGGCTGCTGAACGGGCAGCTTGACCTGTCCGTCGGCCTGTTCGTGCTGCTGCTCGCTCCGGAGGCGTTCCTCCCGCTGCGGAACGTCGGCGCGAGCTTCCACGCGGCGACGGAGGGGATCGAGGCGGCGCAGGCGGCGTTCGCGGTGCTGGATGAGGACAGGGCGGCTGCGGGTGCTGCGGCCGGTGCTGCTTCGTCTTCCGGACAGCCCGGACTCGTGTTCGACGACGTGACCATCTCCTACGACGACCGGGAGGTGGTGACCGGGTTCTCCGCGGACATCCCGCCCGGCACCCTCGCCGTGCTGACCGCGCCGAGCGGCAGCGGGAAGTCCTCGCTGCTCGCCGCCGTGCTCGGGTTCGTGCCGTTCACCGGGACCATCAGCGCGGGCGGGGCGGTGGATGCGGCCGGTCGCCGCGACGCCGTCGCCTGGGCTGCGCAGACGCCCGGCCTGATCGCGGGGACGATCGCGTCGAACGTGACGCTCGGCTCCGCGCATCCCGAACCGGCGCTGGTCGCCGAGGCGTTGCGGCTGGCCGCCGCGGACGAACTGGCGCCGGAGACGATGCTGGGCGTCGGGGGAGCCGGGCTGTCCGGAGGGCAGGCGCAGCGGGTGGCCGTCGCGCGGGCGTTGTACCGGTTGCGCGCATCCGGTGCCTCTGTAGCTTCTGGCGGGACTGTGCTGCTCCTGGACGAGCCGACCTCGGCCCTGGATGAGACCGCTGAGGCGCGACTGCTCGGCACGCTGCGCCGGATCGCAGACGACGGTGTGGCCGTGCTCGTAGTGAGTCACCGGGACCAGGTGGCCGACGCCGCCGACCTGGTGCTGAGGATGGAGGCCGGAAGCCGTGTCGAGTGAACGAGTGATCGACGCGGGCGTCCCGTCCTCCGGCGGCCTGCACCGCGCGTCTCCCGGCGCCCGCCGGGTGCTGCGGCTCGCGTTGCCTCCCGTGCGGCGGCTGTGGTCGGCCATCGCGCTCGGCGTGCTGAGCGGCGGCAGCGCCGTGGCGCTGCTCGCGTCGTCGGCCTGGCTGATCGCGCGCGCCGCCGAACAGCCGGCGTTGATGTACATCTCGCTCGCCGTCGTCGGAGTGCGGGCGTTCGCCCTCGGGCGCGCGTTCTTCCGCTACCTCGAACGGCTGGCCGGGCACGACGCCGCCTTCCGGCAGCTGCCGGAGGTGCGCGCGGAGCTGTACCGGCGGCTCGTCCCGCTCGCACCGGACGGCCTTGGCGGCACGCGTCGCGGCGACCTGCTCTCCCGGCTGGCGAACGACGTGGACGAGCTGCAGAACTACCCGCTACGTGTCGTCCAGCCGCTGGCGACGTCCGGCCTGGTCGCGTTGCTCACGGTCGCGGGCACGTTCCTGCTGCTCCCGGAGGCAGCCCTCGGCCTGCTCCTGACGCTCGCGTTCGGCTTCGTCGTCGGCACCCTCGTGAACACCTGGGCGTCCGGCCGGGCGGAGCGGAGGCTCGCCCCGCTGCGCGCCGACCTCAGCGACGCGGTCAGCGACCTCGTACGCAACCTGGACGTCCTCACCGCCTTCGGCGCGCTCGACACCGCGCGCAGGAGGGTCGACGACGCGAGCGCCGCGCTCACCGCGGCCGTGCGTTCGCGGGCGGTCGGGGTGGCGCTGACCGGCGCTGTGGTCTCCGTGCTGGCGGGCGCCGCCACGGCGATCGCCCTGGCCACGGGCATCCCGGCCCTGGGCGCCGGACGGATCGACGGCCCGGAGCTCGCGGTCGTCGCGCTGCTCCCGCTCGCGGTGTTCGAGGTGTTCGGGATGGTGCCGCTCGCGCTCGGTTCGTGGCGTCAGGTCGTCGCGAGCGCCGAACGCATCGCGGAGACGGCCCCGCAGACGCTTCCCTCCGGCATCCCCGTCGACCGGGATGCTCCGGTCGAACTCGTGGTGCGGTCTGTCCCCGAGCTGCGCCTGACCGGGGTCGGCGCGCACTGGCCCGGCGCATCCATCCCGGTGCTGACCGACGTGGATGTGCGGATCGCGCCCGGCGAGCGGGTCCTGCTCACCGGGCCGACCGGCGCGGGCAAGACCGCCATCGCCCACGTCCTCACGCGGCTCATCGACTACTCGGGCAGCTACACGATCGACGGCGTCGAAGCCTCTTCGGCGCGGCAGGACGATGTGCGCAGGATCGTCGGCCTCTGCGAGCAGCAGCCGTTCCTGTTCGACGCCGACCTCCGCCAGAACCTCCTGTTCGCGCGGGACACCGCGACGGACGCCGACCTCCTGGCCGTCCTCGACCGCGTCGGCCTCGGCGAGTGGACGGCCGAACGCGGCGGGCTCGACGCGCCGGTGGGGGAGCGCGGCGCTCTCGTCTCCGGCGGTCAGGCACAGCGCATCGCGCTCGCCCGCGCCATCCTGGCCGACTTCCCCGTGCTCATCGTGGACGAGCCGACGGCCAACGTCGACGGCGCTGTGGCGGACACGGTCGTGCGCGACATCCTCACGACCGCGGCCCAGGACGGGCGCAGCGTGCTGATGATCTCGCACACGCGGGTGCCGTCGGAGCTGATCGACAGGAGCGTCAGGATCGAGGACGGGCGGGTGGTGGCGTAGGAGATTCTGGTATCCGGAAGGCTGCGTCTCGAGGGGCGGCTAGGCTGGTGCGAGACGCCGAGCGGATCGAGGAATCAATGAGTCGACCCAATCGAGTGACCGGAGTGGCTTTCCGGCATTGGCTCTCGAGAGTCGGCGAAGTCTGTGTTGCTGTTGCGGACAGTTTCCTCGGCAATTTCCGCCGCTAGCGAAGGGTGACGAACGGAGAGGCGCGGACGTGCGCCTCTCCGATACGCCTTTCCTGTTCAGTCCCCGCGACGCTGCGTAGCCACCGCATCCCGTCCGGCCCAGAAGTTACCCAGGGCGAGGAAGATCGTTCCGTCGACAGCGAGCACAACGAGCCAGATCCACCACGGAACGACCGCTCCGAAGGTGAACGCCAGAACAACCAGCAGGAGCATCGATGCGAACGATGCGACCTTGCGCGGCATCGTGGCGTTGAGTGCTTGCCGCACCTCGGGTCGGAACGCGTCGACGATGGTCACTTGCAGTAGCCACCCGAATACGCGAGGCTCCCGATGACGCCGGGGCCGATCAAGAGCTGTTCGCACTTGCCAGCGTTGTATGCGCGCTGACTGTTGACCAGGATGGACCCGGCGTTCGCTCCACACAGCGCTCCTCCGACATAGCCTGTGAGCCGCGTCACCCAGCCGCAGACGGTTGCCATTCCGGTCATGGTCGTCGCGGTTTTGGTCTCGGCACGATTGAGCTTGACCGAAGGGAGACCCATCTCCCACACGAACGCCGGATCGGCCACGATCGGGTAGTTCGCTGTGCCCCTGTGGTCGACAACCTGGGTGAGCGTCGTGTCGTTCAGCTCATAGTGTGTCGGTACGGCAACGCCGCGTGCGTCCTTGGCCCACGGCTCAGCGATAAAGGTCACCGGGTCACCCTCCCCATTGACCACGAAATAGCCTCGCCCTGCAGGAACGATCTGACCGCCGGACGGGAGGGTCAGCTGGTAGCTGTAGCGCGAAGGGGCATTACAGCGACAATGCACGGGGCGTAGCGAGCGGCGCTCCGCTCACACCTCCCGCGCCAGCGCAGCGAGCCGGCTGCGCCACGCGGTCGCACGCGCCGCATCCTGAGCCAGCTGCGGCCCGTCCACCCACGACGTCACCGCCCGGATGCCGTGCAGCGCGTTCACGGCCCAGACCACCGTTCCCTTGAGTTCGGCGGGGGTCACGGCCTCCTCGTCGACCGGGATGCGCAGCGCAGCCGCCACCCCGCGGACCGTGCGCGCCGCCACGCTGTCGACCTTCGCGAAGGTCAGCGGAGGGGTGGCGAGCGTGTCGCCGCGCCACCACAGCAGGGCCGTGGTCGTTCCGTCGGAGATGAGGCCGTTGTCGAGGATGACCGCCTCGTCGGCTCCGACCTGCTGGGCGCGCTGGCGGAGCACGCCGAGCTGGGCGATGTCCGGACCCTTGATGTCCGGCACGCGGCGGGGGTCGCCGTCGGCCGTCGCGAGGACGACGGAGTCGGTCAGCGGGGGAGCGGGACGCAGGCGGAAGCGGAGGCGGTGCGCATCCCGGATCGTCGCCAGCTCGAACCGCGGGAACCAGGCGCCGGTGCGGGGGATCGTCGCGACGGCGGCGTCCCAGAAGTGTTCGGTCTCGGCGCGGTCGCGGAAACCCTGCTCGCGGGCGGAGTCGAGGAACCGGGAGCGGTGCAGGCCGAGCGCGAGCACCCGGCCGTCGTCCACCAGGAACGAGTCGGCCACGTCGAGCGTCTGCTCCACCACTTCGCAGTCGTCGAGTGCGACGAGTTCGCCGTCGCGCCAATCGGAGAGGGTGGTGCGCGCATCCATTCGCCTAGGCTAATGCAGTGCCAACCCGTCTCCGTGTGCAGCAGTTCGACGGGCGACCGGACGCCGCAGACGCCTTCGTCGCGCTGTTCGCCGACGCGCCGGATGCGGTCTGGCTGGACGCCGGACCGGATGCGGAGAGCGGGCGGAGCATCCTCGCGACCGGGACGATCGTGGCGACGGCCGCGTTGGACAGCGGTTCGGTGCAGGTGACGGACGGCGACGGGTCCACGACGCGTCCTGGCACCATGCTCGACCTGCTTCGCGCCGACCTCTCCACCCGTGAGCTGGTTCCGGCGCGCACGCGCGAACCGTCGTTCGCGCTCGGCTGGGTGGGCTGGCTGGGCTACGAGACCGGGGCAGCGGCGCTCGGGGTGCCGTTCGCGGCGGAGGACGGGCCTGCGGCAGCGATGTTGTTCGCCGACCGTGCCGTCGTGTTCGACCACGGCACCGGAGGCGTTGAACTGCTGGTGCTGGAGGACGCGGACGGACAGGATGCGGACCGCTGGCTCGCCGAGTCGGCCGAACGCCTGCACGCGGCCGACGGCGCAGCGGCGCGCTACGCGGACGCGCATCCACTGCCCGAGCGGACAGCGGCGCACTGGCGGCACGACGACGCCGCATACCTCGCCATGATCCGCTCCTGCCAGGACTCCATCCGCGCGGGCGACGCCTACCAGCTCTGTCTCACCAACCGGGCCGACGCCGTCAGCGACGCCGACCCGCTCGCCGTGCACCTGCGGCTGCGCAGCTCGAGCCCGGCACACCACGCCGGGTTCGTGCGCATCGGGGGCACGACGCTGGTGAGCTCGTCGCCCGAGCAGTTCCTCGCGGTGACCGCCTCCGGAGGGGTGCTCAGCAAGCCGATCAAGGGCACCCGGCCGCGCGGCGCCACCGTCGCCGCCGACATCGCCCTGCGCGCCGAGCTGGAGGCCAGTGAGAAGGAGCGCGCGGAGAACGTGATGATCGTGGACCTGATGCGCAACGACATCGGCCGGGTGAGCGAGGTCGGGTCCGTCGGCGTGCGGCACCTGCTGGCCGTCGAGAGCTACGCGCAGGTGCACCAGCTGGTCAGCACGGTCGAGGGCAGGCTGCGCGCCGGCCTCGGCGCGGTCGACGCGGTGGAGGCGTGCTTCCCGGCCGGTTCGATGACGGGGGCTCCGAAGCTCAGCGCCATGCGCATCCTGGCCGGGCTGGAACGCGGCCCGCGCGGCGTCTACTCGGGATGCTTCGGCTACCTCGGCCTCGACGGGGCCGCCGACCTCGCGATGGTCATCAGGAGCGTCGTGTTCCGCGACGGGCGGGTGAGCATCGGCGCAGGCGGCGGGATCACGGCGCTGTCCGTGCCGGAGGAGGAACTGGAAGAGGTGCGGATCAAAGCGCGGGCGTTGTTCGCCGCCGCCGGGCTGTTCGCAGCGGACGCACAGCCACCAGGGAACGGATCGGCCGACCGCAACGTTTAGTAGTGTGGATGTTTGGGCGCACGCCGCCCGACGTCTTCCCGGCCGCATCCACTCGACAGCGGCCAAGCACCTTCAAGAATGAGAGTCACGTGGCACACGAGCACGATTCAGCGAACGCGCCGGCCGAGGGCGCGCACTACGACTTCGCCGCCATTCAGGACAAGTGGCTTCCGGTCTGGGACGACCTGAAGCCATTCGCCACGGACGACCCGGCGGACACCCGTCCGCGCAAATACGTGCTCGACATGTTCCCCTACCCGTCCGGCGACCTGCACATGGGTCACGCCGAGGCGTACGCGCTGGGCGACGTGATCGCCCGCTATTGGCGTCAGCAGGGCTTCAACGTGCTGCACCCGATCGGCTGGGACTCGTTCGGTCTGCCGGCGGAGAACGCCGCGATCAAGCGCGGGCTCGACCCGAACGGCTGGACCAACGACAACATCGCGCAGCAGAAGGCCAGCATGCGCCGCTACGCGCCCAGCTTCGACTGGGATCGCGTGCTGCAGACCAGCGATCCGGAGTATTACCGCTGGAACCAGTGGCTGTTCCTGAAGCTGTACGAGAAGGGCCTGGCGTACCGCAAGGCCAGCTCGGTCAACTGGTGCCCGTTCGACCAGACGGTGCTGGCGAACGAGCAGGTCGTCAACGGCCGCTGCGAGCGCTGCGACAACCTGGTCACCAAGAAGAAGCTGACCCAGTGGTACTTCCGGATCACCGACTACGCCGACCGCCTGCTGGACGACCTGAACCAGCTGGAGGGCGCGTGGCCGTCCAAGGTGCTGTCGATGCAGCGCAACTGGATCGGCCGCTCCACCGGCGCGGACGTGCAGTTCGCGATCGAGGGCCGCGACGAGCCGGTCACGGTGTACACGACGCGTCCTGACACGCTCTACGGTGCGACGTTCATGGTAGTCGCCCCCGACTCCGACCTGGCCGCCGAGCTGGTGAAGGATGCGCGTCCGGAGGTCAAGCAGCGCTTCGACGACTACCTGGATGCTGTCCGCGGCACCACGGAGATGGACCGCCTCTCCACCGAGCGCGAGAAGACCGGCGTCTTCCTGGAACGCCACGCGATCAACCCGCTGACCGGCGAGAAGCTGCCGATCTGGGCGGCGGACTACGTGCTGGCCGACTACGGTCACGGCGCGATCATGGCCGTGCCGGCGCACGACCAGCGCGACCTGGACTTCGCCCGCGCCTTCGACCTGCCCGTGCGCGTGGTCGTCGACACGAACCAGCCCGTCACCGGCGCCATCCCGGTCATCCACACCGACCCGGAGACCGGCGAGCCGATCCTGCCGGACGACCTGCCGCTGCAGAACCCGTCGGAGACCGGCGTCGCGCTGACCGGCGAAGGCCGTCTGATCAACTCCGGGCCGTTCGACGGGCTGAGCAAGTCGAACGCGATCCGTCGCGTCACCGAGGCGCTGCAGGCGAGCAGCCTGGGCGTGCCGGCGAAGAACTTCCGCCTGCGCGACTGGCTGATCTCGCGCCAGCGGTACTGGGGTACCCCCATCCCGATCATCCACTGCGAGGTCTGCGGCGAGGTTCCCGTGCCGGAGTCCGACCTGCCGGTGCTGCTCCCGCCCGCGGAGGGCCTCGACCTGCAGCCGAAGGGCACCAGCCCGCTGGGAGCGGCGTCGGACTGGGTCAACGTGGCCTGCCCGAACTGCGGTGGGCCTGCCACCCGCGACACGGACACAATGGACACGTTCGTGGACAGCTCGTGGTATTTTCTGCGCTTCCTGTCCGCTCGCGACGACACGCAGGCGTTCGACCCGGCAGAGGCGGAGAAGTGGGCGCCCGTCGACCAGTACGTCGGAGGCGTGACCCACGCCATCCTGCACCTGCTGTACTCCCGGTTCATCACCAAGGTGCTGTTCGACCAGGGCTACCTGAGCTTCACTGAGCCGTTCACGGCGCTGCTGAACCAGGGCATGGTGCTGATGGACGGCTCCGCGATGAGCAAGTCGCGCGGCAACCTGGTCAAGCTGTCCGAGCAGCTCGACGAGCACGGCGTGGATGCGGTCCGCCTCACCATGTCGTTCGCCGGACCGCCGGAGGACGACATCGACTGGGCGGACGTCTCGCCGTCCGGCAGCGCCAAGTTCCTGGCCCGCGCCTGGCGCGTCGCCCACGACGTGACCAGCAGCCCGGATGCGGTCTGGAAGAACGGGGACACGGCTCTGCGCCGCGTCACCCACCGCTTCCTCGCCGACGCGCCGGGACTGGTCGAGGCGTTCAAGTTCAACGTCGTCGTCGCGCGCCTGATGGAGCTGGTGAACGCCACCCGCAAGACCATCGACAGCGGCGCGGGCCCCGCCGACCCCGCCGTGCGCGAGGCGGCAGAGGTCACGGCGATGGCCCTGAACCTGTTCGCGCCGTACGCGGCGGAGGACATGTGGTCGATGCTCGGCTACGAGCCCGCGGTCGCGCTGGCCCAGTGGCGCAAGCCGGACCCGACGCTGCTGATCGAGGAGTCGGTCACCGCGGTCATCCAGGTCGACGGCAAGGTCCGCGACCGCCTCGAGGTCTCCCCGAAGATCTCGACGGACGAGCTGGAAGCCCTCGGACGCGCCTCCGAGGCCGTGAAGCGCTCGGTGGGCGACCGCGAGATCGTGAACGTGATCGTGCGCGCGCCGCGCCTGGTGAACATCGCGACGCGGGCGCGCGGCTAGTCGTTCTGCGTTGGCTCTGACGGCCGCTCTCCACAGGGAGGGCGGCCGTCGGTGTTTTCCACGGGTTTTTCGTGGGGCGCTGGGGGAGTGTGCCTAGTTCGTAGCGTGAGGGGATGCGGGAGACGGATGCGGATGGTGAAGCGGGTGCTGCGGGTGTTGCGGAGGACGTGGCGGATGTCGTTGTGCCACGGTCTGGGCGGGTTCGTCTCGGGGTAGGCGCTGCGGTCGTCCTGCTGCTGGGAGCTCTGGTGGTGACGGTCGTCGTGTCGGCGTTCGGCCAGCAGGGCTCCACGACCACGGTCGATGCGCCTGCACCGTCTCCGTCGAGTGCTGGTGACCCTTCGCCCACGCCGGGCAGGGAACTGCTGGTGCACGTGCTCGGAGCCGTCGCCAACCCGGGGCTGGTCACCCTCGCAGCGGGAGGGCGCGTGCTCGACGCGGTCGCCGCGGCGGGCGGGCTCACCGAGGATGCCGATCTCAGCACCGTCAACCTCGCCCGCCCTGTCACCGACGGCGAGCAGCTCGCGGTCCCGCGCGCCGGAGAGCCGCTTCCTCCGCCGCCCGCTGCCGGTTCGGGTGCTGCCGCGTCTGGCTCTTCCGCGTCCACGGTGAATCTCAACACCGCCACGCAGTCCGACCTCGAGACTCTCCCGCGTATCGGCCCCGCCCTCGCCTCCCGCATCCTCGACTGGCGTACCGCGAACGGCCGCTTCACCTCGCCCGCCGACCTCCTCGCCATCACCGGCATCGGCCAGAAACTCTTCGACGGCCTCAAAGACCGGGTGACCGTATGAGACCCGACCTCCGCCTGATCCCACCGGCCGTCTCCCTCTGGGTCGCCGCCGCACTCACCATCGGAGCCCCGGATGCGGCCCGCCCGCTCGCCGTCGCCTGCTGGATCCTCGCCGCCGGCGCCCTGCTCGTCGCGGTGTTGGTCGGGCGCGCGCGGGCGACCGCTCGACGGCGTCCGCCTCGAGCGCGCACGAACCACCGCGCAGCGCTCCTCGCAACGCTCTGCAGCGTGTCCTTCGCGTCCGTCGCTCTGGTTACCAGCGTGGTCGCCACGCAGGCTCAGACGAGAACGCCGCCGATCCTCACCGACGGTGCCGACCGTCAGCGAGTCACCATGACCGTGCGCGTCGACAGTACCCCGCACCACATCTCACCCGGCTTCGACGGTGCCGAGCGCGCGCGCTGGCGCGGAACCGCCCAATCGGTTCTTTTACCTTCACCCACACCCACCCCCATCTCCGCCCCCGTCACCGTCATCGCCCCACTCCCACCTTCAGCACCCCCACCACCGTTCGGCGCCCTCGTCCGCGTCACCGGCACCCTCACCGCGAACGCCCCAGGCGAACCCACCGCCTTCACCCTCTCCGCCACCGCGCCCGCCACCCCACTCGACGACCCACCCTGGTGGCTCGCCTGGACAGAGCAGGTCCGGCACCGTTTCGCCGCCGCCTCCGCGATCACCCCCGGCAACGGAGGCGCGCTCCTCCCCGGTCTCGCGATCGGCGACGAGACGGCCGTCCCCGCCGACCTCGACACCGCCATGAAGGCCGCCTCCCTCAGTCACCTCACCGCGGTCAGCGGCGCGAATTGCGCGATGATCACCGCCGTCGCCTTCTTCGTCTCCGCACGACTCGGACTCGGGCGCCGCACCCGCGTCCTCGTCGCCCTCCTCGCGCTGGCTGCGTTCGTCATCCTCGTGACCCCGGGCGGAAGCGTCATCCGTGCATCCACGATGGCCGTGGTGGTCCTCGTCGGCATCGCCCGGGGACGCCCCTCGCAGGGACTCCCGCTGCTCGCACTGGCGGTCATCGTCCTCCTCGTGCACGACCCCTGGCTCGCCCGCGACTACGGCTTCGCACTGTCGGTCCTGGCCACAGGAGGGCTGATGCTGCTCGCCGGCCCGCTCGCGCGCATCCTGAGCAGGTGGCTGCCGCAAACCCTGGCGGTCGCACTCGCGGTACCCGTGGCGGCCCAGCTCGCCTGTCAACCGGTCCTCATCCTGCTCTCGCCGACCCTTCCGCTCTACGGCGTCGCCGCCAACCTCCTGGCCGCACCGGCGGCACCGGTGGCGACGCTCCTCGGCTGCCTCGCCTGCGTCGCGTTGCCGTTCCTCCCCGCGCTCGGTCAGGCGCTCGTCTGGGCGGCGTGGGCGCCGTCCGCCTGGATCGCCCAGGTCGCGACCGCCACCAGCGCCCTCCCAGGCAGCGCGCTCCCGTGGGCCGACGGCATCGTCGGCGTCCTACTCTGCGCGGCGGCTCTGGTCGCGGTCACGGTCCTGGCCTTGGCACGCCCACGTGTCGGACGGGGGATGCTCGCCACCGTGGCCACCGCCTCCCTCTTTCTCGGTACCGTCGGCTACCTGGGCATCCTCGGCGGAACCGTCATCGGCCGCGCCGTCGCGCTCCCGGACACCTGGCGGCTCGCCGCCTGCGATGTCGGCCAGGGCGACGCACTCCTCATCCGGGACGGCGACCATGTCGCCATGATCGACGTCGGACGCGAACCCGCCCTCGCCACCGCCTGCCTCGACACCCTCGGCATCGCACACATCCACCTGCTGATCCTCACCCACTTCGACGTCGACCACGTCGGCGGCCTCCCTGCCGTCCTCGGCCGGGTGGAGCGCGCACTCGTCGGGGAGCCGGGCCGAGAGCTCGACACCCGCGCCCTGGACTCCCTCCGCGAATCGGGCGCGACGGTCGAGCAGGTCGTCGCCGGCGCGCACGGAACGCTCGGCGCCGCCACCTGGACGGTCCTCTGGCCGCCCCAGCCGCCACCGGGAACACCGGCGCTGGCCGGCAATCCCGGCAGCATCACGGTCGCCCTCGATGGCCACGGGATGCGCTCGATCTTCCTCGGCGACCTCGGCGAGACCAGCCAGGATGCGCTTCTCGCCACGGGAGACTTCCGCCCGGTCGACGTCGTCAAAGTCGCCCATCATGGCTCCGCTGACCAAAGCCCACGCTTGTACTCGGCCCTGAACGCGAGCCTCGCCCTCGTCTCGGTCGGCGCGGACAACGGCTACGGACACCCCACCCGCTCCGCCCTCGGGATGCTCGCCGCCACGGGCAGCACCGTCGCCCGCACCGACCACTCCGGCCTCCTCCTCGTCTCACCCGGCCCCGTCCCCGGCCGCGTCGATCTCTGGACAGAACGCGACCTACCACCCGCGACCCCCGACGCTCTCGCCAGCCCGGTGGCCGTCAGCACCAGTTCCCGGGCGGAACGCGACCCACCGCCCGCATCCACCGTCCCGCCATCCGCCCCGGCGCCCGGTGACGGTGGCCGCCCGTACACTGGAATAGACCGAGGAGGAACGTGGCGGCACGAGGCGGCAGCAGGGCGAGCGCGAGCAAGGGGCGGGCGCCGAGCGCCGTCATCCCGCAGCTCGCGTGGAACCAGATCAGGACGGCGCCGGTGGTGCTGGTGTCCGGTCCGGAGGGGTTCCTCGCCGACCGGTCCATCCGGATGCTGCGCGACGCTCTCAAGGCCGAGGACGCGAGTCTCGAGATCAGCGACATCAACGCGGCGGACTACGCGCCGGGGGAGTTGCTTACTCTTGCGAGCCCCTCCCTGTTCGGTGAGCCCCGACTGATCAGGGTCGAGGCGGTCGAGAAGTGCAACGACGCGTTCCTCAGCGACATGCTCGACTACCTGCCGAGCACCGCGGACGGCACGGTCGTGGTTCTCCGCCACGGTGGCGGCGTGCGCGGCAAGAAGCTGCTCGACGCCATCCGGGCCGGAGGCGGAGGAGGCATAGAGGTGGTCTGCACCGAGCTGAAGAAGGACTCTGACAAGTACGACTTCGCCCAGGCCGAGTTCCGGAACGCCGGCAAGAAGATCACGGCAGGAGCGTTGCGCGCGGTGACGTCCGCGTTCGCCGACGACCTGGCCGAACTGGCCGCCGCGTGCCAGCAACTCATCTCCGACACCGCCGCCGAGGTCACCGAGGCGACGGTCGACAAGTATTACGGCGGCCGCGTCGAGACGAACGCCTTCCACGTCGCAGATGCTGCAATCGCCGGACGCTACGGAGAGGCCCTGGTCACGATGCGGCACGCCCTCGCGTCCGGCGCCGACCCCGTACCGATGGTGGCGGCGTTCGCGAGCAAGGTCCGCACGATGGCGAAGCTGTCCGGCGCACGCGGAGGCTCCGGCCAGCTCGCGCAGCAGTTCGGCCTCGCCCCCTGGCAGGTCGACCGCGCCAAACGCGACCTCCAGGGCTGGACGGAAGACGGCCTCGGCCGCTGCATCGAGGTCCTCGCCGAAACCGACGCCAATGTCAAGGGCGGCGGCCGCGACCCGGTCTTCGCCCTCGAACGCATGATCCGCATCGTCAGCGCCCGCGGCCGCGGCGCCTGACGCAGCGCGCCACGCTCGGCTGAGCCCGCGTCCGACCCATCCTGCCCGTCCGACCCATCCTGCGCGCCCGACCCATCCTGCGCGTCCGACCCATCCCGCACGTCCGGCCGAGCCACCACATCCGCCGTTTCCTCGCGCGCGGCCGTGTCATCCCACCACCCGATCCCACGCGCCCTGACCCACCCACCACAAACGCGAAGAGCCCCCGTCGTCACGACGGGGGCTCTTCGCTGCCGGAAGAGTCCGGGATGCTGGTGCTGCTTAGAGGGCTGCGACCTGCTTGGCGATCGCCGACTTCTTGTTGGCGGCCTGGTTCTTGTGGATGACGCCCTTGCTGGCCGCCTTGTCGAGCTTCTTCGTAGCGAGCTTCAGCGCCGAAGTCGCCTTGTCCTTGTCGCCGGCTGCAACGGCCTCGCGGGTCGCGCGGACCGCGGTCTTGACCTCGCTCTTGACAGCCTTGTTTCGCTCCTGGGCCTTCTTGTTGGTGCCGATGCGCTTGATCTGCGACTTGATGTTTGCCACGTGGTTACTTTCGTTCGAAGTGAGTTTCGGATGAGCCGCTCAGCGAGAGAGGGCGCCTTGCGGCAGTCGTGCGGAAGAACCCACACGCAAGCCAACAAACAACTTTACCAGCGAGCGGGCTCTGCGCCAAACCGGTCCGGGGGCGCTGCACGCGAGGTCAGGCAGGCGGAGCACCCCCGGAGTCGATGAGGCGGACGCTCAGTCCGCCGTGCCCGCTCCGACGGCGGCCGGAGCGTACGACCCGCTCACCAGCTCGTCGAGCAGGGTCGGCCCGTTCGGCTCCCAGCCGAGGTCGATGCGGGCCTTCGTTCCGCGTGCCTGCTGGTCGAGGAACAGCGCGTCGGCGAAGTCCGCGCCGAGGCGGGCGCGCGTCTCGTCCGCGCTCTCCGGCTCAACGCCGCCGGAGACACCGGCCGCCGACGCCGCGGCCTCGCCGAGCTCGCGCACGGTCGGGTTCGCGCCGCTCGCGCCGAGGTAGACCGCGCCGGCGTCGCCGTTCTCGAACACCAGCACGTACAGCGCGGCCAGGTCGTCCACGTGCACCGTCGTCCAGTGCTGCTCGCCGTCGCCGACCAGGCGGAGGGCGGGTGCGACGCCGGAGCCGCGGGGCGCATCCACGAGCACGTTGGCGATCCCTGCGCCGTGGCCATAGACGACGGCGGGCACGACGACCGCCGTACGGATGCCCTCTGCGGCGAGGACGCGCTCCTCCGTCGCCCGGCGCCACGCAGTCAGCGCTGGCGGGGCGGAGGGGGAGTCCTCGGTGATGTCCGGGTTGGCGCCGTACGACCAGATGCCTCCGGTGTGCACGAACGGCTTGCCGCTTCCTTCGAGGCCGCGCAGGACGGCGTCGACGAAGACCGGGTCGACATCCTTGGCCGATGCGAGGTGGATGACGCCGTCGCTCTCGCGGGCCGCCCGCTCGACGAGCTCGGCGTCGCTCGCGTCGCCGATGAGCGCGGTGGCCCCGGCTGCCTCGACTCGCGCGGCCTTCTCCTCGTCGCGCACCAGGGCGGTCACGCTGTGACCCTCCTCGAGGAGGCGGGGGAGGACGGATGATCCGATGAAGCCGGTCGCGCCGGTCAGGAGAATGCTCATGCTCCCGTGAAACGCCGCCGCCGCCGATCCATTCCCGCCACGTGATATTCATTCGCCGGCCTCGCCCGTCTCGGCGCACGCCACCGCATCGCCCGTGGTCCCGCCCACTCCGACGCCCCGCTCCACGCCACCCGCGGCCACCCGCCTCACCACCCCCACCCCAGGCGTATGGTCGAAGCCATGACCACAACCTCTTCCGTCGCCATCGTCAACGCATACCTCGTCCCGGTCGCCGGTGACCCGATCGAGAACGGCACCGTCCTCATCCAGGATGGGAAGATCGCCGCCGTCGGCACCAGCGCGGACATCACGATCCCGGATGGCGTCCGCACGGTCGACGCGAGCGGCAAGTGGGTGCTTCCCGGTTTCATCGAGTCGCACGGTCACGTCGGCATCCACGAGGAGGCCAATGGCCCCGCCGGCGACGACACGAACGAGATGACCACCCCGAACACGGCCGCGGTGCGCGCCATCGACGCCATCAACATCGACGACGAGGGGTTCCGGGATGCGCTGTCGGGCGGCGTCACGTCCATCGTCGTCAAGCCGGGGTCCGGCAACCCGATCGGCGGGCAGACCGTCGCGATCAAGTCGTGGGGCGGACGCACCATCGACGAGCAGGTGCTGCGGGAGGCCGTGAGCGTCAAGTCCGCGCTCGGCGAGAACCCGAAGCGGGTGTACGGCGGCAAGAACGTCACCCCGAGCACCCGGCTCGGCGTCGCGATGATCATCCGCGAGGCGTTCGTCGACGCCCAGAACTACCGCGCCCAGCGCGACGACGCGGAGCAGGAGGGCAAGCCGTTCGCCCGCGACCTCGGCAAGGAGACGCTGGTGCGCGTGCTCGACGGCGAGCTCGCCTGGGACCAGCACACCCACCGCCACGACGACATCGCCACCGCCATGCGCCTCGCCGACGAGTTCGGCTACCGGCTCGTCATCAACCACGGCACGGAGGCGCACAAGCTCGCCGACGTGATCGCCGAGCGCGACATCCCGGTGATCTTCGGCCCGATGTTCACCTCCCGCTCGAAGGTGGAGCTGCGCGACAGGGCCATCGCCAACCTCGCGAAGATCGCCGCGGCGGGCGTGCGCGTCGCCATCACGACCGACCACCCGGTCGTGCCGATCAACTTCCTGGTGCACCAGGCGTCGCTCGCGGTGAAGGAGGGCCTCCCGCGCGAGACCGCGTTGGAGGCGCTGACCGTGAACCCGGCGTCGTTCCTGAAACTGGACGACCGCGTCGGCTCCCTCACGCCCGGCCTCGACGGCGACGTGGTGGTCTGGTCCGGCGACCCGCTCGACGTCAACTCGCGGGCAGAGCGCGTCTTCATCGAGGGCACGGAGGTCTACCGCTGGGAGGACGGCGCCGGCGTCGTGGTCGAGCGCTCAGAGCGCTTCGCCTGAACCTCGAATAGGAGACGCGCCGGTCCGCGTGGGAGAATCGCAGCACAATGTCACCACGAGCTCTGAAGGCCCTCGAGCCCGCCGCGACCGATCCGGCGTTCATCCGCAATTTCTGCATCATCGCCCACATCGACCACGGCAAGTCCACCCTGGCCGACAGGATGCTGCAGATCACCGGCGTCGTCGCCGAGCGCGACATGCGCGCGCAGTACCTGGACCGCATGGACATCGAGCGTGAGCGCGGCATCACGATCAAGAGCCAGGCCGTGCGCATGCCGTGGGGCGACGACGACGGTCAGGCGTTCACGCTCAACATGATCGACACGCCCGGCCACGTCGACTTCACCTACGAGGTGTCCCGGTCGCTCGCCGCGTGCGAGGGCGCGATCCTGCTGGTCGACGCCGCGCAGGGCATCGAGGCCCAGACGCTCGCGAACCTGTACCTGGCGCTCGAGAACGATCTCACGATCATCCCGGTGCTGAACAAGATCGACCTGCCCGCCGCAGATCCGGACAAGTACGCCGCAGAGCTCGCCAGCCTCATCGGCGGCAAGCCGGAGGACGTGCTCCGCGTGTCCGGCAAGACCGGGATGGGCGTGGATGCGCTGCTCGACCGGGTCGTGGACCTCATCCCGGCCCCGGTGGGCGTCAAGGATGCTCCACCGCGCGCGATGATCTTCGACTCGGTGTACGACAGCTACCGCGGCGTCGTCACCTACGTGCGCATGATCGACGGCAAGCTGTCCCCGCGCGAGCGCATCCAGATGATGTCGACCAAGGCCACCCACGAGATCCTGGAGATCGGCGTCTCCGCACCGGAGCCGACCCCCTCGAAGGGTTTGGGCGTCGGCGAGGTCGGCTACCTGATCACCGGCGTGAAGGACGTTCGCCAGTCGAAGGTCGGTGACACCGTCACGTCGGCCGCGAAGCCCGCGACCGAAGCGCTGCCCGGATACACCGAGCCGAAGCCGATGGTCTTCTCCGGCCTCTACCCGATCGACGGCAGCGACTATCCGGAGCTGCGCGAGGCGCTCGATAAGCTCAAGCTGTCGGATGCCGCCCTCGTCTACGAGCCGGAGACCTCGGTCGCCCTCGGCTTCGGTTTCCGCTGCGGCTTCCTCGGTCTGCTGCACCTGGAGATCGTCACCGAGCGCCTGGAACGCGAGTTCGGCCTCGACCTCATCACCACCGCTCCGAGCGTGATCTACGAGGTGACCACCGAGGACAAGAAGGTCATCACGGTCACGAACCCGAGCGAGTTCCCCGGCGGCAAGATCGCCAAGGTCGAGGAGCCGATGGTGAAGGCCGCGATCCTCGCACCCAAGGACTACGTCGGCGTCATCATGGAGCTCTGCCAGAGCCGCCGCGGCTCGCTGCTCGGGATGGAGTACCTCGGCGAGGACCGCGTCGAGATCCGTTACACGATGCCCCTCGGCGAGATCGTCTTCGACTTCTTCGACCAGCTGAAGAGCCGCACCGCCGGGTACGCCTCCCTCGACTACGAACCCACCGGCCAGCAGGAGGCCGACCTGGTCAAGGTCGACATCCTGCTGCAGGGCGAACAGGTGGATGCGTTCAGCGCCATCGTCCACCGCGACAAGGCCTACGCGTACGGCGTGCTGATGACCGGCCGCCTGCGCGAGCTGATCCCGCGCCAGCAGTTCGAGGTCCCCATCCAGGCCGCGATCGGCGCCCGCATCATCGCCCGCGAGAGCATCCGGGCGATGCGCAAGGACGTGCTCGCCAAATGCTACGGCGGCGACATCACCCGCAAGCGCAAACTCCTCGAGAAGCAGAAGGAGGGCAAGAAGCGCATGAAGATGGTCGGCCGCGTGGAAGTGCCCCAGGAGGCGTTCATCGCGGCGCTGAGTGGCGACGTGGAGAAGAAGGACAAGAAGTAGGCCATCGTCGCCCGCACCCGATCCGCAGCGTTTTCCCGCACGCAACGCGCCAAGTAAAGTTGTCACCATGCGTCGCTCCACGTTCACCGATGAGCCGGTCACCTATGGTGCGGTCGGTGGGACGCAGGCTGCCGACCTGCTTTACTACCCGCCGAAGGGCTACAAGTCGTTCATCCGCCAGGCGCGCATCGGCAGCGGGGAGGAGCGGTTCGCGTCGACCGTCACTGCGCTGATGACCTGGGGTGTGCAGCGGGGGAGCGGCATCAAGGTCACCGAGACCCACGAGGGCACCGGCGTCCAGTATGAGGGTGTCGTGTTCAACCCGGATGGCACGCCGGCGAAGATGCAGGAGCACCGGCCGTCCGAGGCGATCTTCGCCGACGACGGGTCGCCGTATATCGCCAACGGGATGACCGCCGTGCTGAAGATTCCGTTCTGGCCGCTGACCGTGTCCGCGCCGGTCAGGGTGGTGTACGTCATCGACGAGCCGCAGCGGGCCGGGTTCGCGTATGGGACGCTGCACGGGCATCCGGAGTCCGGCGAGGAGGCGTTCATCGTCGAGCTGAGGGATGACGGGTCGGTGTGGTTCGTCGTGCGCGCGTTCTATCGGCCGTCGACCACGCTCTACCGGCTGGCGTCGCCCGTTCTTCGGCTGGCGCAGCGGCGGTACACCGCCCGGTATCTGCGGTCGTTGCTTCCCGCCAGGGCGGCCTGAGGTGCCGAGCGCTCTTCCCCTCGGCGACCCTGCACCCGCCGACGGACTGCTGCCGTCCAGCGTGCTCGACGGTGTCGGCGAGCGTGCGTTCGGGGTGTACCTGCACGTTCCGTTCTGCCGCGTGCGCTGCGGGTACTGCGACTTCAACACGTACACCGCCACCGAACTGCGCGGCGTCTCCCAGTCCGAATACGCCGGCCACGCCCAGCGGGAGGTCGCGTTCGCGGCCGCAGCGCTCGACGGCAGCGGGCTGCCCGCCCGCTCCGTGTCGACCGTCTTCTTCGGCGGGGGAACGCCGACCATGCTGCCCGCCTCCGATCTGGCCGGGATGCTCGGCGCGGTCCGGGACGCCTGGGGGCTCGCACCGGGGGCCGAGATCACTACCGAGGCCAACCCGGACTCGGTCGACGCCGACTACCTGCGCAGCCTCGCCGACGCCGGATTCACGCGCGTCTCGTTCGGGATGCAGTCCGCCGTGCCGCACGTGCTCGCGACGCTCGAGCGCACCCACGATCCGGAGCGGGTGCCGCTCGTGGTCGAGTGGGCGAGGGATGCCGGCCTGCAGGTGAGCCTCGACCTCATCTACGGAACGCCGGGGGAGTCGCTGGCCGACTGGGAGCGGTCGCTCGACTCGGCGATCGCCTGCCGCCCCGACCACCTCTCCGCGTATTCGCTGATCGTGGAGACCGGCACCAAGCTGGCCAGGCAGATCAAGTCCGGCGTCGTCGCGGAGCCGGACGAAGACCTGCAGGCCGATATGTACGAGCTCGCGGATGCCCGTCTCGCCGCTGCCGGGTACGGCTGGTACGAGGTGAGCAACTGGGCGACGGACGACGACCACCGCTCCCGCCACAACCTCGCGTACTGGCAGGGCCACGACTGGTGGGGCGTCGGTCCGGGCGCGCACAGCCACGTCGGCGGCGTCCGCTGGTGGAACGTGAAGCATCCCGCCGCCTACGCGGGCCGCGTGCTCGCCGGGGAGTCGCCCGCAGCAGGCCGCGAGACCCTGGATGCTGAGACCAGGCGCGTGGAGCGCGTGCTGCTGCTCACGCGCATCCGGGACGGGATCGCGACCGCTGAGCTCGACCAATACGGCCGCACGGCGGTGGCCGGGCTGATCGCCGACGGACTGGTGGATGCGCGGGCCGCGCTCCGCGGGACCATCGAGCTCACGCTGTCGGGCCGTCTCCTCGCCGACGCGGTCGTCCGCAGGCTGCTCGACGACTGACACCGTCGCCCGGCGCCGACGACACGCGCCCGGCACACACCGCGGAAACGACGAACGCCCCGGCTCGGAAGCCGGGGCGCGCGACGAAGCGGTCGAACGTCAGCTGACGAACTTGATCGCCACCGGGTAGACGTAATACTGACCCTGGTTGGCCTTGATCGCCGCGATGATGCTGAAGACGATGTTCAGGATGGCCGCAGCAGCGATGATCAGCACGCCGACGAACACGATCGTCAGGATGCCGCCCACGATGTACGCGATGAAGATCGTGATCTGGAAGTTCAGCGCCGTCGCGGTGTGCGCGCGGACGAACGGGCCCTTGTCCTTGAGGACGAGGTAGCCGACGAGCGCCGGGATCCAGTTGAAGATGATGCCACCGATGTGGACCAGGGTCGCCCACAGCTTCTCATCCGAGGGGCTGAGCTGCTGGGACTGGCCTCCGTACGGTGCACCAGGCGGCGGCGGGGGCGTTGCGGACATGTTCTCTCCTTGGCTGCGCCCGGAGTTCGGGCGGGTCGTGGACGGGATCGTCAGCCATAACAGTAGGGCAAACATCCCGAAACTGGGAAGACGCCGAGAGACCTGGGTCCCTCGGCGTCCTCCGGGCGGTGCTCTGCGGACGCGGTCTGCGCGCTACTTGATGAACCGGAAGTTGACCGGGTAGCGGTAGGTTCCTCCGCTGTTCACCTTCACGAACCCGAGGATCGAGAACACGAGGTTCACGACGTAGAGGATCCACGGGATGAGCAGGCCGAAGATCAGCCAGCCGAAACCGGTGAACGCCAGGACGGCACCGACGATCTGGGAGGCGATCCAGACGATGATCCAGGTGATCTGCCAGTTGAGGGCTTCCTTCGACTCCTGGTTGGTCAGCTGCCCGCGGTCTTTGAAGACGAGGAAGATGATCAGCGACGGCAGGATCCAGAGGATGCCGCCGAGGTGGGCGAACGACGCCCACTGCTTGTCGGACGCCGCGTCGAGCGGAGCGGCGGCAGGAGCGCCCGCGCCGCCGTACGGCTGCTGCGGCTGCTGACCGTACGGCTGCTGCGGCGGGGGCACCTGGCCGCCGTACGGCTGCTGCGGCTGCTGACCGTACGGCTGCTGCGGCGGGGGCACCTGGCCGCCGTACGGCTGCTGCGGCTGCGCCGGAGGAACGTTCGGCTGCTGCGGCGGGACCTGACCGTATGGCTGCTGCGGCTGCGCCGGGGGGACGTTCGGCTGCTGCGGGGGAACGCCGTCGCCTTCCGGGTTGACCGGCGGCTGGTTCGGGTCACTCATGGTCGAAGCCTTTCGTGAGGGGCAGGCACGTATTCGGACCTGTGCGCATACCGTACTGCCGCCGCTCCCGGCGGGGCAATGATCGTGTGGGCGTGTCAGCGCGTTATGATTAGCACTCAGGTTCAGTGAGTGCTAAAGGTCTTCGGGAGGCGGGTCGCATGGTTTCTGAGCGGAGCCTCGAGGTGCTGCGCGTCATCGTGCAGGACTACGTCGCGTCACGCGAACCGGTCGGCTCGAAGAGCATCGTCGAGCGGCACGCGTTCGGCGTGTCGGCGGCGACGATCCGCAACGACATGGCCGCGCTCGAAGAGGAAGACCTGATCGCCGCCCCGCACACCTCGTCCGGGCGCGTCCCCACCGACAAGGGCTACCGGCTGTTCGTCGACCACCTCGCCGAGATGCGTCCGCTCAGCCAGGCGCAGCGGCAGGCGATCGAGGTGTTCCTCGGCGAGTCCGTCGACCTCGACGACGTGCTGGCGCGCACCGTGCGGCTGCTGTCGCAGCTGACCAACCAGGTCGCGCTCGTGCAGTATCCGTCTGTGACGCGGTCGCACATCCGGCACATCGAGCTGGTGACGCTGGCGCCGCGCAGGCTGCTCAGCGTGCTGATCACCGATTCCGGCGCCGTCGAGCAGCGCGTGATCGAGCTCGGCGCCGAGCTGTCCGACGAGGAGGTCGCCGAGATCCGCGGCGCCATCAACGGCGCTGCGGCCGGACTGTCGCTCAGCGACGCGACCGCCAGGCTCTCCCAGCTCCCGGATGCTCTGACCGAGCGCACCAGGGCGCTGGTCGACCCCGTCGCGACGGCCCTCATGGAGCAGATCGCCGCGAACCGCCAGGACAAGCTGGTGATGGCCGGAGCCGCGAACCTCGTGCGCACCGAACACGACTTCACGGGGAGCATCTTCCCCGTCCTCGAAGCCATCGAGGAGCAGGTCGTGCTGTTGAAGCTGTTCGGCGAGATGGCCGGCGACCAGCACGGGGTGGCGGTGAGCATCGGGCGCGAGAACGCGTCGTTCGGGCTCGCGGAGACTTCCGTACTCTCGAGCGGCTACACCGCATCCGGGTCGGAGCTGGCACGTCTCGGCGTGCTCGGCCCGCTCCGCATGGACTATTCGAGCAACATGGCCGCCGTGCGAGCGGTGGCCCGCTACCTCTCCCGCCTGCTCGGCGAATAAGACAACGAACGAGAAGGAAAAGCCGTCTGTGGCCGACCACTACGAAGTCCTGGGCGTTGAGCGCAACGCCACCCCCGATGAGATCAAGAAGGCGTACCGCCGCCTCGCCCGCGAACTGCACCCGGATGTGAACCCGTCCGCCGAGGCGTCCGAGCGTTTCAAGCTGGTCACCCACGCGTACGACGTGCTGAGCGACCCGCAGCAGCGCGAGCAATACGACCTCGGCCCGCAGGCCGGGTTCGGCGGAGGCGGCCAGAACTTCGGCGGCTTCGGCGACATCTTCGAGACGTTCTTCGGAGGGGGCGGCCAGGCCAGAGGGCCGAAGTCCCGCCGCGAGCGCGGCCAGGATGCTCTGCTGCGCGTCGAGGTGGACCTCGACGAGGTCATCTTCGGCACCCACCGCGACCTCGAGGTCGACACCGCCATCGTCTGCGAGACCTGCAACGGCTCGTGCTGCCAGCCGGGCACCGCTCCGGTGACCTGCGACATCTGCCACGGCACCGGCAGCATCCAGCGCTCCGTGCGTTCGCTGCTCGGCAACGTGATGACCTCCACCCCCTGCGGCACCTGCCGTGGCTACGGCACCGTCATCGCGACGCCGTGCGTCACCTGCCAGGGCCAGGGCCGCGTGCGCGCCCGCCGCACGGTTCCCGTGGACATCCCCGCCGGTGTCGACACCGGCCTCCGGCTGCAGATGCCGGGCAGCGGCGAGGCCGGTCCCGCCGGCGGCCCGAACGGCGACCTCTACCTGGAGATCAAGGTCAAGCACCACGACGTGTTCAGCCGCGACGGCGACGACCTGCTCTGCACGCTCGAAGTGGCGATGACGGATGCGATCCTCGGCACGACGGCCACGGTCAAGGCGCTCGATGGCGACATCAAGCTGGAGCTGAAGGCGGGCATCCAGAGCGCGGACATCATCACGGTGAAGGATCGCGGCATCACGCACCTGCGCGGCAGCGGACGCGGCGACCTGCGGGTCGGCATCCAGGTGGTCACCCCGACGAAGCTCGACCACAAGGAGCGCGAGCTGATCAAGCAGTTCGCCTCGACGCACAAGCAGGAGGAGCCGTCGCTGGCCCGCTTCCAGCAGGGTCTCTTCGCCAAGCTGCGCGACCGCTTCCTGAACGTCTGATCCCGGCATGAGCTCGCTCTACCTGCGGGAGGACCTGGAGACGGCGGCGGTCGGGGAGCGCCTGTCGATCACCGGCGCGGAGGCGAAGCACGCGGCGACGGTCAACCGCACACGGCCTGGCCAGTCGGTGATGATCGGCAACGGCCGGGGTCTCGTGGCGACGGGCGAGGTGGTGGAGGCGACCAACGCCGCGCTCACCATCGACGTGGCCGCGGTGCAGCAGGTGGAGCGCCCTGCGCCCGCCATCACGCTCGTGCAGGCCCTCGCGAAGGGCGACCGCGACGAGCTCGCCATCCAGGCCGCCACCGAACTGGGCGTAGATGCGGTGATCCCGTGGGCAGCATCCCGCTCCGTCTCCCGCTGGGAGGGGCAGAAGGTCGCCAAGGGCCGCGAGCGCTGGGCGACCATCGTGCGCGAGGCGGCGAAGCAGTCGATCCGCGCCTGGGTGCCGGAGGTCGGAGAGCTGGCGTCGACCAAGCAGGTCGCTGCACACTGCGCCGACGCGCGGGTGCTCGTGCTGGAGCCGGACGCGGACGTGCCGCTCACGTCGCTGCAGCCGGATGCGCGCCCTCTCGTGCTGGTGGTCGGCCCGGAGGGCGGCATCGCGCCGTCCGAGCTCGACGCGTTCCGCGGCGCGGGCGCCGAGCTCGTGCGCCTCGGCTCGACCGTGCTGCGCACCTCGACGGCCGGGCCGGCGGCCCTGGCCGTGCTGAACGCATCCATCGGCCGTTGGTGAGGCGTGGCGCTTAAGATGGGAGACATGGAAACCGAGCAGCCTTCGATCTTCTCCCGCATCATCGCGGGCGAGATCCCGGCCGACATCGTCTACGACGGCGAGCGCATCATCGCGTTCAGGGACATCGCGCCCAAGGCGCCCGTGCACCTCCTGGTCGTACCCAAGACGCAGCAGTACCGCGACGTGACCGAGCTGGCGGCGGGGGATCCCGCCCTGCTGGCCGAGCTGGTCGCGACGGCGAAATCGCTGGCGGAGGAACACTCCGACGGTGATTTCCGTTTGATCTTCAATACCGGGGCCAATGCGGGACAGACCGTGTTCCATGTGCACGCCCACGTTCTGAGCGGAGAGCTCGAGGAAGGAAGCCTTGCCGACTAGCGAATCAACGCCTGCAGCGGGAGCATCGGATTCCGAAGCGCGCCTGCACGTCGACGGCGTGCAGATGGTGCGGCTGCTCGGCCCGCAGGATCGTCTGCTCACCACGTTGGAGCGGCAGTACCCGCAGGTCAGCGTGCACGTTCGCGGCAACGAGATCTCGCTCACTGGCGACGCGTCCCAGGTGGATGCGGCCCGCCGGCTGATCGAGGAGCTGCTGCTGATGGTGCGCAACGGCCAGGAGATCAGCCCCGCCGAGGTGACCAGTTCGGCGAAGATGCTGGACACCGGCCTGAACCTCAGTCCGTCCGACGTGCTCAGCCAGGCCATCCTGACCGCGCGCGGCAAGGCGATCCGGCCGAAGACCCTCGGTCAGAAGCAGTACGTCGACGCCATCGACCACAACACCATCGTGTTCGGCATCGGACCGGCCGGCACGGGCAAGACCTATCTGGCGATGGCGAAGGCCGTGCAGGCCCTGCAGCGCAAAGAGGTCAACAGGATCATCCTGACCCGCCCGGCCGTCGAGGCCGGCGAGCGGCTCGGCTACCTGCCCGGCACGCTCACCGACAAGATCGACCCGTACCTGCGCCCGCTGTACGACGCGCTCAACGAGATGATGGACCCGGACATCGTGCCGAAGCTGCTCGCGGCCGGCACGATCGAGGTCGCCCCTCTGGCGTACATGCGCGGACGCACGCTGAACGACTCGTTCATCGTGCTCGACGAGGCGCAGAACACCACGCCGGAGCAGATGAAGATGTTCCTCACCAGGCTCGGCTTCGGCTCGCGGATGGTCGTCACCGGCGACATCACGCAGGTGGACCTGCCGACGGCGGCCAGCGGTCTCCGGCTGGTGACGCGGGTGCTGAAGGACATCGACGACATCTACTTCGCGCGTCTGACGAGCGACGACGTGGTCCGGCACACCCTGGTCGGCCGCATCGTCGACGCATACACCGAGTACGACGCGCAGAAGCAGGCGCTGCACTACGAGCGCGAGCAGGCGGCCGAGTTCGCCAACCGCGCAGAGCGCCGCTCCGCCGTCCCGCGCGACCGCTTCCCGAAACGACGTTAGGCCCGGCCCATGAGTATCGAAGTCAACAACGAGTCGGCCATCGAGGTGGACGAGGCCGCGCTGCAGCGGCTCGCCGGGTACGCGTTCGACATCATGCACGTGCATCCGGATGCGGAGCTCGCCATCGTCCTGGTGGACGAGGCGGCCATGGAGCAGCTGCACGTGCAGTGGATGGACGAGCCTGGGCCGACCGACGTGCTGAGCTTCCCGATGGACGAGCTGCGCCCCGGCACGGAGGAGGAGCCTGCTCCCGCCGGGCTGCTCGGCGATGTCGTGCTCTGCCCGCAGGTCGCCCAGGCTCAGGCCGAGACGGCCGGACACTCCCTGATGGAGGAGCTACTGCTCCTGACGACGCACGGCATCCTGCACCTGCTCGGCTTCGACCACGCCGAGCCGGCCGAGGAGCGCGAGATGTTCGGCATCCAGCGCGACATCCTGGTGGGCTTCTCCCGCTACGACCGACAGCGATAGGCACCGGATGCTCGCAACGCTGTTCTTCATCGTCGCGTTCCTGCTCGTCGCGTTCGGCGGCCTGATGGCCGCTGTGGACTCCGCGCTGTCCGTGCAGTCCAGGAACGACATCGCCGAGCTGGCCGAGACCTCGCGGTCGAAGGCGTCGCTGCTGGCGATCGCCGCCGATCCAGGCGCGTACTTCAACGCGATCAACTTCAGCCGCATCACCGCGGAGACCACCGCTGCGGTGCTCGTGACGCTCGCCTTCGAGCAGATCTTCGACGAGTGGTGGATCTCGCTGCTGCTGTCCGCTCTGATCATGACGGCGGTGTCGTTCGTGCTGGTCGGTGCGAGCCCGCGGAGCGTCGGACGCGCCAACTCCACGATGCTGCTGCGGCTGACCGCTCCGCTCGTGCGGTTCATCCGGGTGCTGCTCGGCCCGATCGCCGGCGGCCTGGTGGCCCTCGGCAACCGGGTGACGCCGTCGCGGGCGCGCTCCGCGCCGGTCGCGAGCGAGGAGCAGCTGCTCAGCATCGTCGACGAAGCCACCGAGTTCGACGTGCTGGAAGAGGACGACCGCGAGCTCATCCACTCGATCTTCGAGTTCAACGAGACGGTGGTGCGCGAGGTGATGATCCCGCGCACCGACATGGTCGCCATCGACAAATCGGCCGGACTCGGCACCGCGATGGGCCTGTTCTTCAGCAAGGGCGTGTCCAGGATGCCCGTGATCGACGGCGACCCCGACGAGGTCGTGGGTGTGCTGTACCTGCGGGATGTGGCCAAGCTCAGCTTCGAGAGCCCGCTTGGCGCCGACGAGCTGACGATGGGCGACATCGTGCGGCCCGCACTGTTCGTGCCGGAGTCGCAGAAGGCGGACGCGCTGCTGCGGCAGATGCAGCTGGAGTCCAACCACCTGGCGATGGTGGTGGACGAGTACGGCGGCATCGCCGGGCTGGTGACCCTGGAAGACCTGATCGAGGAACTGGTCGGAGACATCTCCGACGAGTACGACCACGAGGTGGAACTGGTGCAGCAGGTGGGCGAGGGGCGCTATCGCGTGAGCACCCGCCTCCCCATCGACGAACTGGGCGAGCTGTTCGACCTGGAACTGGACGACGACGACGTCGACAGCGTCGGTGGCCTCGTCGCCAAGGCGCTCGGCCGCCTGCCGGAGGTCGGCTCGACCGCATCCACTCACGGACTGCGGTTCACGGTCGACCGCACAGAGGGCCGCCGCAAACACGTCAGCACCGTGCTCGTCGAACGCGACGCAGCACTGATCTCGGCGCCTGGCGCGCCGGAAGAGGAGAACCACTCGTGAACGACTTCCACGCCGGCTTCGCGTCGTTCGTCGGCCGCCCCAACGTCGGCAAGTCCACGCTGACCAACGCGCTCGTCGGCGAGAAGGTCGCGATCACGTCCTCCAAGCCGCAGACCACCCGCCGCGCCATCCGCGGCATCGTGCACCAGAAGAACGGCCAGCTGATCCTGGTGGACACCCCGGGCATCCACCGGCCGCGCACCCTGCTCGGCGAACGGCTCAACTCGCTCGTGCAGTCGACCCTCGGCGACGTGGACGTGATCGGCTTCTGCATCCCCGCCGACGAGAAGATCGGCCCGGGCGACCGGTTCATCAACGAGCAGCTGGATGAGTACCCGCGCGCCAAGAAGGTCGCGATCGTGACCAAGATCGACGCGGCGAGCAAGGCGGCCGTGGCCGAGCAGCTGCTCGCGGTCTCCGCGCTGCGCGAGTGGGAGGCGATCGTGCCGCTGTCGGCGACCAGCCACATTCAGCTGGACACGCTGACCACCGAGCTGATGCGTCTGCTCCCGGTCTCTCCCGCACCGCTGTACCCGTCGGATGCCGTCACCGACGAGGGCCTGGAGGACCGCATCTCCGAGTACATCCGCGAGGCCGTGCTGGAAGGCGTCGAGGACGAGCTGCCGCACTCGCTGGCCGTGACCATCGACGACATCATCGAGCGCGACGACAAAGACCTGGTGGAGGTCTACGCCAACCTGTTCGTCGAGCGCGACAGCCAGAAGGCGATCGTGATCGGCAAGGGCGGCAGCCGCATCCGGGAGGTCGGCGCCACCGCGCGCAAGCCGATCGAGGAGCTGCTCGGCAAGCACGTGTTCCTGTCGATCAGGGTGAAGGTGGCGAAGGACTGGCAGCGCGACCCGAAGCAGCTCGGCCGGCTCGGGTTCTAGGAGCGCCGCGGCGTACATCCCTGGGATGAAATCGGCCGTTCGAGGCGGTGCGGCCCCCGTCGGCCCCGTACCGTAGAGGGATGCCGTACCGTACCCGCCTGGTGGAGAGGATCGTCCCGTACCGCTGGGTCCTCGAACCTGCGCTCGGTGTGGTCCTCTTCCTCTCGTGGGTGATCGCCGGACTTCCGTTCGAGTTCCAGTCGGCGCTCGCGCTCACGTTCTACTGCGCGGCGGTCGCCGTCTCCCGGGTGCTTCCGCCCGTCTCGCTCGGGCTGCTCTGGCTCGCGGTGCTGGGGGAGGCGACCGAGTCGGTCTCGATGCCGATGCCGTTCCGGGTGCTGTCCGCCGTGGCCGTGCTGATCGCGGTGTTCGGCATCGCCGCGCACTCCGGGCCGGTGGTGCGCTGGCTCGACTTCGCGTCCGCCATCCTGGTCGCGCCGATGCTGGCCTACCTGTTCACGGTGCGCGGCGAGCTGAAGTTCCCGCTGATCGGGCCGGTGATCGGCGGCTACTACACCAGCCAGGGCGTCGGGCTGCTGCTGATGAGCCTGTTGCTCGCGGTGACCTTCGTTGCGGGCTGGCTGCTCGGGTTCCTCGTCGCCCGGCAGCGCGCGAGCAGTGTCGGCGCCGGCGCGGAGGAGGGTGCAGGGCCGGGTCCCGAGACGGGCAACCACTCCGTGCTCGTCTGGCTCGCCTCCTCCGGCGGCACCCCCGTTCCCGAGAGCGACCCCAACCGCACGGGCCTCGTGCGCCGCCTCACCAGACGGCAGCTGACGTTCGACATCGCCGGCGCCGTGCTGTTCGCCGTGCTGTGCCTGCCGTTCGACTCGGCGGGGCTGTTCGGCATCTCCGGAGACGGCGGAGCCCGGTCGGCGATCGTGGTGGTGATCGGCTTCACGGTCGCGGTCGCCGTCCGCCGCATCTCCCCGGCCGTGGCCCTCGCCATCGCCTGGCTGACCGCGGTGCTACAGATGACTACGGGCCACAGCATCCAGTTCAGCGATGTGGCCATCCTGGTCGTGCTGTACGCGACGGCGGCGTACGGGGACAGGATCGTGCGCTGGTCCGGGCTCATCTCCGCCGGTCTCGGCGCGGTGGTGGCCGCCCTGTACCTCTCGCTTACCGCTGCCCTCAACCAGAGCTACCTCGACCTGCTCTCCGGCGCCATCTCGCGGCTGGCGCTCGAGTTCGTCTTCCTCGTGGTGGTCAGCGCCACCGTGCTCGGCCTGTCCTGGGTGCTCGGCCTGCTCATGCGCACCTGGCGCAACGCCAGGATGTCCAGGCGCGCCCAGGTGGTCGCGGAGTTCGACAGGGCGCGCGCCGTCGAGGACGTGGTGGTCGAGCAGGAGCGCACCCGCATCGCGCGCGACATGCACGACGTGGTCGCGCACTCGCTCGCGGTGGTGATCGCGCAAGCGGACGGCGCACGCTACGCCCGGCACGCCGACCCGGATGCGGTCGACGTCGCGCTCAAGACCATCGCATCCACCGCCCGGTCCGCTCTCGGCGACGTGCGGGTGCTTCTCGCCGAACTGCGCCACGCCCAGCCGGAAGGTCCGCAGCCGTCGCTCGACGACCTCGACCGCACGGTCGAGCAGGTGCGCGCGGCCGGGCTCGACGTCACCGTCGAACGCATCGGCGGCTACCGGATGCTCGGCTCGGCCCAGCAGATCGCCGCGTACCGCATCGTGCAGGAGGCGCTCACCAACGCCCTCCGGCACGGAGACACCAGTATGCCGGCCACCGTCGTCCTCGCCGAGGTCGCGCAGCGCGACGGAGGACCCGGCATCACCATCACCGTGAGGAACACCATGAAGACCGTCCTGACCGACACCCCGGCCACCGGAGCGCTTCCGCGCGTCGGCCATGGCCTGCCAGGGATGCGCGAGCGGGCGACGCTCGCCGGAGGGAGCCTCGCGGCCGGCCCGGCCGGCGGCGAGTTCCTGGTGAACGCGTTCCTGCCGGCGGGGGAGACGGCGTGAGCGGCGACCAGCTGACGGACGCCGTCGAGGCCGCGACCGGGCGCATCCGGGTGCTGCTGGTCGACGACCAGCCGTTGTTCCGCGCCGGGGTCAGGATGCTCGTGGGATCGCAGGCCGACCTGGAGTTCGTCGGGGAGGCGGCCAACGGGGCGGAGGGCGTGCAGCTCGCTAGGGACACCGCGCCGGACGTGGTGCTGATGGACATCCGGATGCCCGTGATGGACGGGATCGCGGCGACGACCGAGATCATCGAGAGCGCCGCCCGCGAGGCCAGGAGTGCGCCGCGGATCGTGGTGCTGACCACCTTCGACCTCGACGAGGCGGCTGCCCGCGCCATCCGGGGCGGCGCGAGCGGCTTCGTGCTGAAGGATGCGGAGCCGGAGTTCCTGCTCGCGGCGATCCGCACGGTGCACGCGGGCAGCGCCGTGATCGCGGCGGGGGCGACGCGCGAGCTGTTCCAGTACTTCTCGTCGAGCGAGCCGGTCAAGCCGGAGCCGGAGGAGTTCGGCAGCCTCACCGCGCGGGAGCGGGAGATCTTCGTGCTCGCAGCGCGCGGTCTCAGCAACGCGGAGATCGCGGCGACGGAGTACCTGAGCGAGGCGACGGTGAAGACGCACATCAGCCGCATCCTGAGCAAGCTCGGGCTGCGGGATCGCGTGCAGATGGTCGTCTACGCATTCGAGCACGGCCTCACCGCGGCGGAGTAGGGAACGGGCGCAAGAATCATCCTTCCGGCTGATCGCGGATAGCCCTGCCGCCCGATCCGGAGACCCTGCCCGCGTCCCTAGCGTGGTGAGCATGGACAACATCACCACCGAGACCGTGACCTCCGCCTCTCCGATCACACCGCCGGAGGAGCCGCTCGTGGCCCGCGTGGTCGATGCGACCAAGTCGTACGGCACGGGTGCTGGACGGGTGAACGCGCTCGACGGCGTCTCGCTCGGCATCCCGGCCGGCCGTTTCACCGCCATCATGGGCCCGAGCGGATCGGGCAAGTCGACGCTGATGCACGTCATGGCCGGACTCGACACGGTCACCGGCGGCCAGGTGTTCCTCGGTGACACCGACATCACCCGGCTCGGGGATGCGGAACTCACCGTCCTGCGGCGCCGTCGCGTCGGTTTCGTGTTCCAGTCGTTCAACCTGGTGCCGACGCTCGACGTCGCCGCGAACATCCGGTTGCCGTTCGAACTCGACGGCCGCCGCCCGACGCGCACCCAGGGCGAGTGGATCGACCACCTGATCGACTCCCTCGGCCTGCGCGCCCGGCTCACCCACCGCCCGCACGAGCTGTCCGGCGGCCAGCAGCAGCGTGTGGCCATCGTGCGCGCGCTCGCCACCCGCCCCGACCTGATCTTCGCCGACGAGCCGACGGGCAACCTCGACTCGCGCACCGGCCGCGAGGTGCTCACCCTGCTCGCCGAGGCGAGCCGCACATACGGGCAGAGCATCGCGATGGTCACCCACGACCCCATCGCGGCGAGCTACGCCGACCGCATCGTGTTCCTCGCCGACGGCCGTGTCGCCGCCGAGCGCGGACGCTCAGCAGCGGAAGAGATCTCGTCGTACATGCTCGGAATGGAGCAGCACGCGTGAGCCGCCCGTTCTCCGCGTTCCGCGCGAACGCCCGCGACCACCGCGCGAGCATCCTGGTCGCCGCCCTCAGCGCCGCGTTCGGCGTCGCCCTGCTGTCCACCACGAGCGTGCTGTCCGCATACATCGCCGACAGCCCGGTCGCCGAGCACGGCGCCGTCGGGGTCGCCCTCGGGATCGTCGCCGGGGTGTTCTTCATCATCGCCGTCTACGTCGGAGCCATCGTCACCACGAACACCTTCGCGACGATGATCGCCGGCCGCACGCGGACCATCGCGCTGCTGCGCCTGATCGGGTCGAGCGCCCGCGCGCAGCGGCGCTCGGTGGCGAGCGAGGGGCTCGCGGTCGGACTCGTCGGCGCGAGCATCGGCGGCGTCGCTGCGGCGGTGCTATCGCTCGCGGCGGTGCGCCTCTTCGTCGCTGTCGGGGTGCTGCCGGATGTGCTCTATCCGGTGATCACCCCCGCGCTGCTCGCGCCGGTCGCCGTGGTGATCGTCACCACCTGGCTCGCCTCCTGGGTCGGCAGCCGCCGCGTGCTCACCGTCACGCCGGTGCAGGCGCTCGGTGCCGCGGAGGAGCGTCCGGCCGCCGCCGTGCGCCAGCGTGGTCGCCTCGTCGTCGCGATCGTCCTGCTCGTCTCCGGCGTCGGGTTGCTCGTGTTCGGCCTGCTGCTCGGGCTGGGCGTCCTCGCCACGAGCGGGATCCCAATCGCCAGCGGGTACGGTGTGCTGATCGCGCTGCCCGGCGGGGTGCTGTCGTTCACCGGGATCGTGCTGTCGGCCCCGTTCTTCATGCCGGGCGTGCTGCGCGCGGTCGGGCTGCTGTTCGGCCGGGGAGCGGCGGGCAGGCTCGCCGCCGCCAACGCCGTCAGGAACCCGGAGCGCAGCTCGCGCACCACCATCGGGCTCGTCATCGGCGTCACTCTCATCACCATGTTCGTGGTGGCCGCGCAGTCCTACCTCCAGATGATCCGTGAGGCGGCGAAGAACGAGCCCGGGATGTACGAGGGAGCTGAAAGTGTCCTCACGGTCACGATGCTGATCTTCACCGTGCTCGTCGGGTTCTCGGCGATCATCGCCGGGGTCGGTGTGATCAACAGCCTGTCGCTCAGCGTGCTGCAGCGGCGGCGTGAACTCGGCCTGCTGCGCGCGCTCGGCTTCAGTGCCGCCCAGGTGCGCAGGATGATCCTCGCCGAGAGCGCCCAGCTGACCATCGCGGCCGTGGTCACCGGGCTGGTGCTCGGCACGGCGTACGGCTGGGTGGGCGCGCAGTCGCTGCTGGGGAGCATCCCGGGCGGCGGACTGCTTGCTCCGGTGCTGCCCTGGCCGTTCCTCGCGATCATCGTGGTGGCGGCCGCGGCCCTCGCCCTGCTCGCCTCGCTCGCGCCGACACGGCGGGCCACCGCGGTGGCGCCCGTCGCCGCCCTGGCGGTCGACTGAACGAGCGCTCAGGCTGCGAAGCCTCGGAGTCGGCTGAATGTCAGCCCGGCTACAGCTTTCCGCAGCCTGAGCGCTCCATAATCGAACCGCTTTGCATGCTTTTGGAGAGGAACGGCCCTGAACTGGCTCATGACCCTGCGCATCGACAAGCCGCCGTTCCTGGTGGCCGTCGATGTGCTCTCCGCCGTCCTCGTGCTCTATCTGCTGGTGCGGCCGACGCTGCGCCGAACCGTCGCCGGGCTCCTCTCCGCCGCCGCGGGCGCGCTGATCGGCTGGCTCGTCTCCTGGCTGCTCGTCGACGTGTTCGACGTGTTCGGTGTGACGCTCACGCCCGTGACCAGGATGTGGGCGATCCTGGCGTTCGCGGGGATCGGGCTCGCCATCGCGAACCTGTTCCGCTCGCGCTGGTGGAGAAAGGTCGTCGCGGTGCTGAGCATCCCGGTCTTCGTGCTGACGGCCGGCGCGGGGATCAACGTCGACTTCGGCGAGTACCGCGACCTCAACGACGTGCTCGGCGTCGTGCCGTACCCGGCGCTGTCCTTCCACGCCGAGAAGGGTGAAGTGGCGGACATCGGAACCGACTACGCCTCCACCTGGACGCCGCCCGCCTCCATCCCCGCGAAGGGGAAGGTCGGCGTCGTGCGCATCCCGTCCACCGAGTCCGGATTCGCCGCGCGCACGGCCGTCGTCTACCTCCCGCCCGCCGCACTCACCGCGCACCCTCCCGTGCTTCCCGTGCTCTACGCGTTCCCCGGCCAGCCGGGCGCTCCCGCCGACGTGTTCACCGCGGGACGGATCAACCAGACGATGGATGCGTTCGCCGCCCAGCACCACGGCATCGCGCCCATCGTGGTGGCGGCCGACCAGCTCGGCGGCCCCGGGCGCAACCCGATGTGCGTGAACTCCGCAGCGTTCGGCAACTCGGCGACCTACCTGCTGAAGGACGTGCCCGCCTGGATCACCGCGCACTTCCGGGTGAGCAGCGACCCGGCCGCCTGGGGCGTGTTCGGCTACTCGCAAGGCGCTACCTGCGCCGTGCAGTTCGCGACGGGACACCCCGAGCGGTTCGGATCGGCCCTCGCGTCGTCGAGCGAGCTCGGACCGACCCTCGGCGACCGCGCCACGACCATCCGGATGGGCTTCGGCGGGTCAGCGCAGGCGTTCGAGGACGCCCAGCCCGCCCACCAGCTGGCGCAGCACGCTCCGTACCGCAACTCGACCATCGTGCTCGGCGTCGGCCAGAACGACGCGAAGTACACGGCGTTCGCCCGTACCCTGGAGGCGGACGCGACGAAGGCCGGTGTCCGCGCCACCCTGCTCATCTCGCCGGGAACGGCCCACGATTGGAACACGGTGCGTCACACCCTGCAGTACGGCTTCCCGCTCATCGCGGCGCAGATGGGACTCACCTCGTGAAGGACGCATCGGCACGGCTCGGCAGGCTCGGCCGGCGCACGGGCGCACTGATCGCGACCCACCCGTTCACCACGGCGATGACCGGGCTGATCCTCGTGCTCGCCCTCGTCACTGGCCCCATCCACGGCCCTCGGCGTCCGCTGCACATCTGGCTCGGCACCGGGCCCGGCCCGCTCATCGACGGGCACTGGTGGACCCCGATCACCTCCGTGCTGTTCACCGACGACCTCGCCGAGCTGATCGTGGCGCTCATCCTCACCGTCGTGCTGGTCGGGGCCGCCGAGCAGCTGATGGGCACCTGGCGGACGGCGCTGGCGTACTTCGCCACCGCTGTGGTCGGGACGGTCGGAGGCGTCGCTCTGCAGCTGCTCGCCTCCACGACGGGGGAGATGTGGGCGCGCAACGTCCACAACCTCGTCGTGCTCGACGTCTTCACCGCCCTCGGCGGCACGATCATGACCGCGAGCGCGTTCGCCGGCGCCCTCTGGCGGAGGCGCATCCGGGTGCTGACCGTGCTGATCGCGGTGATGTACGTGCTCTACTCCGGGATGCCGTCCGACGTCTACCGGCTGCTCGCCGTGCTCGCCGGGCTGGGGCTCGGCGTGCTGCTGCGACCGGGGGCGCGGCTCGCCGGCTGGGTGCGCAGTTCACACCACGAGATCCGGGTGCTGCTCGCCTCCGCCGTCACGATCACCGCGGTCGGGCCGGTGATCGGACTGCTCACCACGTCGCGCTACGGCCTGCTGTCGCCGATCGCGCTGCTGTTCACCTCCGACGTGCCGGACCGCGGCTCGCTGCTCGAACGCTGCCAGGCGTTCGCCGTGACCAGGCAGTGCGTGCACGATCTCACCATCGAGCGGATCAACGGGCTCGGCCCGATCCTGCTCTCCGTGCTGCCGCTCCTCGTGCTGCTGGTCGCCGCATACGGTCTGCTGCGCGGCAACCGCTTCGCACTCTGGCTCGCCGTCGCGGTGAACGCGCTGCTCGCCCTGCTCTCCGCGCTCTACTTCGGCATCCTCCCGCTCGGCGCAGCGCCGCGGCCGCACGTCGGCGCCCGCTACTGGGAGGTGACGGCGATCCTGGCGCTCTCGGCGCTGCTGCCGCTCGCCATCGCCATCCTGCTGATCGCCTTCCGGCAGCACTTCCCTGTGCGTCCGCCGGCGAAGAGCGTGCGCCGCTACGTGCTCACGGTGCTGGTCTCCGGCGTCGTGCTCGCCGGTCTCTACGTGCTCATCGGCTACCTGCAGAAGGACACCGGGTTCACCAGGCCGCTCGACCTGAGCGACCTGCTGGACGATGTGCTCGAACGGTTCGTGCCCGTCAGCTTCCTGCGCAGGGAGCCCGTGCAGTACCTGCCGACCACCCCGCTCGCGATCTTCGTCTACCGCAACATCGGCACCGTGTTCTGGCTCATCGTGATCCTCGGCGCCCTGCCCGTGATGCGCGGCCGCGCATCCTGGCGCAAGGGGGCGACGGACGCCGGCCGCGTGCGCAGCCTGCTCGAACGCGGCGGGGGAGACCCGATCTCGTTCATGGCCACCTGGCCGGGGAACGACTACTGGTTCGACCCCGTGGACGGCCGGGCCATCGCATACCGGGTGGTTGGCAGGGTCGCCATCACCCTGGGAGGCCCGTTCGGTGGGCAGCCCCCGCACGACCGCTCGATCGACCGGTTCGCCCGGTTCTGCGACGACAACGGCTGGACGCCCGTCTTCTACAGCGTGGACGCCGGCCTGCAGCCGCTCTTCGACGAGATGGGCTGGTCGACGATGGTGGTGGCGGAGGAGACCGTCATCCGCCCGCAGCAGTGGGAGACGACGGGCAAGAAGTGGCAGGACGTCCGCAGCTCCATCAACCGGGCGCAGCGGGCGGGCATCCGGGCGGAGTGGACGACGTTCCAGGCTCTGCCGCTCAGCGCCGCCGTGCAGCTCTCCGACATCTCCGAGCAGTGGGTGGCCGAGAAGGACCTGCCGGAGATGGGCTTCACCCTCGGCGGCCTCGACGAACTCCGCGACCCGGCCGTGATGCTGATGCTCGCCGTCGACGAGGCGGGCAGGATCGAAGCAGTGACCAGCTGGCTGCCCAGCTACCGCGACGGGCTCGTGGTCGGCTGGACCCTCGACTTCATGCGCAGGCGCCCCGGCAGCATCAACGGCGTGATGGAGTTCCTGATCGCCGAGGCCGCCACCCGGATGCGCGACGAGGGGGTCGAGTTCATGAGCCTGTCCGCCGCACCGCTCGCGCACACCGCGGCGGGAGGGGAGGCGGATGCACGCGGCATGGACCGCATCCTGAACTTCCTGAGCGTGTCGCTGGAACCGGTGTACGGGTTCCGGTCGCTGCTGAAGTTCAAGCGGAAGTTCCAGCCGGAGCTGCACCCGCTGATCATGGCGTACCCGGATCCTGTTGCCCTTCCCGCCATCGGGATCGCGCTGGTGCGCGCATACCTGCCGCAGCTGTCGGTGCGGCAGGCGGTGGCGCTGGCCAGCGGGCGGAGCTGACCGAGGCGGCCGTTCCGCGCTCCGGGGCCCGTGCTACGCTTGTTTCTGTGTACGGTCTGCTCCTCCTTAGCTGCCGCGACGAGTCCTAGTTCTGGGCCTCACTCGTCGCGGAGTTCGTCGTTGGCTCTCCACCACACCTCGCGAGGAGAAGACAGACCATGAAGAACACTCAGGCGCCGAGCGCCATGCCGATCCACAAATACCGCCCGTTCCATGAGCAGATCCGGGTGGAGCTGCCCGATCGCACCTGGCCGGACAACCGCATCACGGTCGCACCGCGCTGGTGCGCCGTCGACCTGCGCGACGGCAACCAGGCACTCATCGACCCGATGAGCCCCGAGCGCAAGCGCATCATGTTCGACCTGCTGGTCCGGATGGGCTACAAGGAGATCGAGGTCGGCTTCCCGTCGGCCAGCCAGACCGACTTCGACTTCGTGCGCAGCCTCATCGAAGAGGGCGCCATCCCGGACGACGTCACCATCCAGGTGCTGACCCAGGCCCGAGAGCACCTCATCAAGCGCACCTACGAATCGCTGGTCGGCGCCAAGCAGGCCATCGTGCACCTCTACAACTCCACGAGCATCCTGCAGCGGGATGTCGTCTTCCGCACCGACAAGCAGGGCATCGTCGACATCGCGCTGGAAGGCGCGCGCCTGTGCCGTCAGATGGAGTCCGTGGTCCCCGGCACGCAGATCTACTACGAGTACTCGCCCGAGAGCTACACCGGCACCGAGCTGGAGTTTGCCGCGGACATCTGCAACCAGGTGCTCGAGATCTTCGAGCCCACCCCGGAACGCAAGGTCATCATCAACCTGCCGGCCACCGTCGAGATGGCCACCCCGAACGTCTACGCCGACTCGATCGAGTGGATGTCCCGCCACCTGAACCACCGCGAGAACGTCATCCTGTCGCTGCACCCGCACAACGACCGCGGCACCGCCGTCGCCGCCGCCGAGCTCGGCTACATGGCCGGAGCCGACCGCATCGAGGGCTGCCTGTTCGGCAACGGGGAGCGCACGGGCAACGTCGACCTGGTGACTCTGGGCGTGAACCTGTTCACGCAGGGCATCGACCCGCAGATCGACTTCAGCGACATCGACTCGATCAAGCGCACCGTCGAGCACTGCAACCAGCTGCCGGTCGGCGAGCGCAGCCCGTGGGGCGGCGACCTGGTGTTCACCGCGTTCAGCGGCTCGCACCAGGATGCGATCAAGAAGGGCTTCGAGGCGATGGCCGCGCAGGCCGAGCGCGAGGGCGTCTCGGTCGACGACCTGGTCTGGGCCGTTCCATACCTGCCGGTCGACCCGAAGGACCTGGGCCGCAGCTACGAGGCGGTCATCCGGGTCAACTCGCAGTCCGGCAAGGGCGGCGTCGCCTACCTGCTGAAGACGGACCACGCGCTCGACCTGCCGCGCAAGCTGCAGATCGAATTCTCCGGCGTCGTGCAGGCGAAGACCGACGCGGAGGGTGGAGAGGTGTCGAGCGACGACATCTGGGCCATCTTCCAGGACGAGTACCTGCCGGCGCCCGTCTCCGACGCGGACGCCAAGTGGGGCCGCTTCGAGCTGGGCAGCACCAGCACCACCAACGAGACAGGCGACCACGTCGCTCTCACGGTGACGCTGCGCGACGGGGACACCGTCTCCAAGGCATCCGGTGAGGGCAACGGCCCGATCGCGGCGTTCTTCGACATCCTCAACGACCGCGGCATCAACGTGCACCTGTACGACTACTCGCAGCACACGCTGTCCGCGAGCGAGTCCGCTCTCGCTGCGGCCTACGTCGAGGTCGACGTCGACGGCACCCGCCTCTGGGGCGTCGGCATCGACGCGGACACGACCACCGCCTCCTTCAAGGCCGTCGTCTCCGCCGTCAACCGCGCGATCCGCGCCACCTCCGGGTCCGCGGCCCCCGCCGACCTCGTCTCGGCCTGACCCACCCGCCCGCACACATAATCGAGCCGGGACTTATGTACGCGACACGCCGGTCGTGGCCGTACATAAGTCCCGGCTCGATTGTGTGGGGGCGTCAGTCGGGGCGGTCGAGCTTGTAACGGGGGATCGAGCCCGTCTCTGTGCGCTCGGCGGTGCGGGCTTCGGCGGTGCGACGGCCGAGCGGGATGCGCGGCCAGCGTGGACGCGGGATGCGCCCCAGCTCGCGCTGCTCGGGCAGGCTCCAGCCGAACCGCACCGCCAGCAGCCGGATCACCAGGGTGACGGCGACGCAGACCGCCGCGGCCACCGTGAGCGGCACGCCGAGATCCACCAGGACCACGAGCACCACCGTGCCCGCGCCCGCGGCGACGGCGTAGAGCGAGCCGACGTGCATCAGCGCGATCGGCAGGTTCAGCAGCATGTCGCGCAGGATCGACCCGCCCACCGCGGACACCACGCCGACGAACACCGCCGGCACCTCCGGCAGGCCGAGCGCGAGCGCCTTGCTCGCACCGATCGCGCCGAACAGCCCGATGGTGAGCGCGTCGAGGAAGGTGATGATCGGGTCGAGCCTCCGGAACAGCCGGATGAGCAGCATCCCGAGCAGTGCGGCGACGACGGTGGTCAGCAGGTACCAGTTGGAGAGCAGCGCGACGGGCCGGGTGACCAGCAGCAGATCGCGCAGCAGACCACCGCCGACGCCGGTCGCGACGCCGATGATGGCGACGCCCAGCAGGTCGAGCTTGCGGTCGCGGAACCCGGAGGCGAACATCGCGCCCTGCAGGCTGCCGACGCCGACGGCTACCAGGTCGGCCCACAGCGGAATCGTGAAGGCCGTCGTGCTCATAGGTCACTTCTACCATGCGCGGCTTGACGGGACTGTCGGCGTTACGCGGGATACTGGAGTGTGCCTGTCTACCGTGATGAAGCCGTCGTGCTCCGCACCCACAAACTGGGGGAAGCCGACCGCATCGTCACCATGCTCACCCGGCAGCACGGCAAGGTCCGTGCGGTCGCGAAGGGCGTGCGGCGCACCGCATCCAAGTTCGGGTCGCGGCTGGAGCCGTTCATGGTCGCCGACGTGCAGCTCTACGAGGGCCGCAGCCTGGATGTGGTCACGCAGGCCGAGTCGCTCGGGGCGTACGGCGCGCTGATCGCCGACGACTACGCCAGCTACACCGCGGCGAACGCGATGGTGGAGACGGCGGACAGGCTCACCGAGGCCGAGGCGTCCCTGCAGCAGTACCTCCTGCTGGTCGGCGCCCTGCGGTCGCTGTCCAAGCGCGAGCACGGCGCGTCCATGACTCTCGACTCCTACCTGCTGCGCGCGCTGTCGCTCGCCGGCTGGGCGCCGAGCTTCCTCGACTGCTCGCGCTGCGGAGCGCCGGGACCGCACGACCACCTCGTCGTGCAGCTCGGTGGCGTGGTCTGCGACGACTGCGCCCCGCAGGGCGCTCCCCGGCTGGATGCGCAGACCATCGCGCTGCTCGGCGCTCTCCTCACCGGGGACTGGGCCTCGGCGGACGAGACGGACGACGCAACGCGGTCGAAGGCGAGCGGGGTGGTCGCCGCGTACACGCAGTGGCACCTGGAGCGCGGCCTGCGCTCGCTCCAGCACGTACAGCACGAACGGAAAGCGAACGGATGAGCCCCAAGCCTTACACGCACAAGGATGCGGTGGAGTTCCGCCCGCTCGACTGGACCGGCCTGTACCCGCCCGCGATCCCCGCCGCGGCGGTGCCGAACCACGTCGCCATCGTGATGGACGGCAACGGACGCTGGGCGAACGGCAGAGGGCTCACCAGGATCGAAGGCCATAAAGCGGGGGAGGCGTCGCTGCTCGACGTCGTCGCCGGCGCCATCCAGCTCGGCGTGAAGCACCTCAGCGTCTACGCGTTCTCGACCGAGAACTGGAAACGGTCGCCCGACGAGGTGCGCTTCCTGATGGGCTTCAACCGGGACGTGCTGCACCGCCGCCGCGACCAGCTCAACGAGTGGGGGGTCCGGGTGCGCTGGGCGGGGAGGAAGCCGCGGCTCTGGTCGTCGGTGATCAAGGAGCTGCAGTTCGCCGAGCAGCTGACCGCGGGGAACGACGTGCTCACCCTGACCATGTGCGTCAACTACGGCGGCCGCACCGAGATCGCGGATGCGGTGCGCAGCATCGCGGAGGAGGTGGCCGCCGGCCGGCTCAAGCCGTCCGCGGTGAGCGAGAAGAGCATCCAGCGCCACCTGTACGCGCCCGACCTTCCGGACGTCGACCTGTTCGTGCGGAGTTCGGGGGAGCAGCGCACGAGCAACTTCATGCTGTGGCAGAGCGCGTACGCCGAGATGGTCTTCCTCGACACGCTCTGGCCGGACTTCAGCCGCACCGACCTGTGGAACGCCGTCGACATCTACGCCAGCCGCAACCGGCGCTTCGGCGGGGCAGTGGATGCTCCGGGAATGAAGGCGTGACCGCATCCGTTGGCCCTGGTGTGAGTGAACCCATCAAGATCGACATCTGGTCCGACATCGCCTGCCCGTGGTGCTACATCGGCAAGCGCAAATTCGAAGCGGGGAGCGGCCTGTTCGCCGGTGGCGGCGACGACCGCGCCGTCGAGGTCGAATACCACTCCTTCGAGCTCTCTCCGGACACCCCCGTCGACTTCGACGGCAGCGAGATCGACTTCCTCGCCGGGCACAAAGGCATGCAGGCCGAGCAGGTGACGCAGATGCTGGAGCGCGTCACCGGCATCGCGTCGTCGGTGGGCCTGGACTACGACTTCGACGTCCTCAAGCACACCAACACCGTCAAGGCGCACGAGCTGCTGCACTTCGCCAAGGCGAACGGCAAGCAGCTGGAGCTCGCGGAGCGCCTGTTCAAGGCGTACTTCGTGGAGGGACGCCACGTCGGCAGGATCGACGACCTGGCCGACCTCGCCGCAGAGGTCGGACTCGACCGCGCGGCGGCCGTCGCAGCGCTGGAGTCGGAGGAGTTCCTCTCCGACGTGCGCGGCGACCAGGCGCTGGCGCAGGAGTACGGCATCCAGGGCGTCCCGTTCTTCGTGATCGACGGACGCTACGGCGTCTCCGGCGCGCAAGACGCGGCCACGTTCGCGCAGGTGCTCGAACAGGTGTGGACCGAGCGCGCGGAGGTCACGGCGTGAGCGCGGCGGAGCCCGTCGAGGCGACCGCCTCGGACGCCCCGAAGTTTCCGCTGATCGCGTTCGGCGACGTGAACGCCGCCGCCTGCGAGGGCGATTCGTGCCTCATCCCCGGCGCGACCGGTCAGGTCACTCCGGGTCTGTGATGTCGGCGACGGTCGCCGCGTATGCGGCGACCACGTCGTCGGCGTCGACGAACAGCGAGTATCCGTGCTCGCCCGCACCCATCGAGACGGTGCGGCCCTGGATGCTCGTGTCCGCGACGACCGGCCACGCGGTGGTGGAGCCGAACGGGGTGATGGTGCCGCGCTCGTAGCCCGTCGCTTCGAGGGCGACCGCCGCATCCGGAAGCTGCAGCTTGTTGACATGCAGCACGGCGCGGAGCTTGGGCCAGGAGATCTTGCGGCCGCCGGGCACCAGCGCGAACACGAAGGTGTCGTCGCTGCGCTTGACCACCAGGGTCTTGACGATGTCGGACGGCTCGATGCCGAGCAGCTGGGCCGCTTCCTCGAGACTGCGGGCTGCGGGACGCTCGATCACCCGGATGCTGACCCCGCGCGCTGCGGCGTCGGCCTCGACGCGGGCCCGGCCGGTGGGTGCCGTGCCTGCTGCTCCGTCGCCCTGCACAGCCGCGTCTCCGCCGTGATTCTCCACAGCTTCTGGTCCGTCGGTCATGCTGCTCCGCTCTATCTGGGAGAATTGGGGAAATGTCTACTACAGCAACGATAAGCCACGCGCCACAGCTGACCATCGGTCCGCTGGCCCTCGACGTGCCCGTCGTGCTGGCGCCGATGGCCGGGATCACGAACACCGCGTTCCGCAGGCTCTGCCGCGAATTCGGCGCCGGTCTCTACGTGAGCGAGATGATCACCTCGCGCGCCCTCGTCGAGCGCACCCCGGAATCGCTCCGCCTGATCACCCATCACGAGTCGGAGACGCCGCGCTCCATCCAGCTCTACGGGGTCGACCCGAAGACCGTCCGCGAGGCGGTCACCATGCTGGTCGCGGAAGATCGCGCCGACCACATCGACCTCAACTTCGGCTGCCCGGTGCCCAAGGTCACCCGCAAGGGCGGGGGAGCTGCACTGCCGTGGAAGCTCGGGCTGTTCCGCGAGATCGTCGAGGGAGCTGTGGAGGCGGCCGGGTCCATCCCGCTCACGGTCAAGATGCGCAAGGGCATCGACAGCGACCACCTCACCTACCTCGAAGCGGCGAAGGCCGCGGAGGGCGCGGGAGTCGCCTCCATTGCGCTGCACGCCAGGACGGCCGCGGAGTTCTACTCCGGCCACGCGGACTGGTCCGCCATCGCCAAACTCAAAGAGACCATCACCGGCACCCCCGTGCTCGGCAACGGCGACATCTGGTCGGCGGCCGACGCCATCCGGATGGTCGAGGAGACCGGGTGCGACGGTGTCGTCGTCGGGCGCGGCTGCCTCGGCCGGCCGTGGCTGTTCGGCGACCTCGCCGCGGCGTTCCGCGCCCGGGCAGGGCAGATCGACGCCGCCGAGGCGGAGCGGGCGCAGGCGCATCCCTCGCTCGGACAGGTCGCCGCGACGTTCCGCAGGCACGCCGAGCTGCTCGTCGAGTTCTTCGGCAGCGAGGAGCGGGGCTGCCGCGACATCCGCAAGCACGTCGCCTGGTACTTCAAGGGCTACCCGGTGGGCGGCGACCTGCGGGCGAGCCTCGCCACGGTCGACACGCTCGCGCACCTCGACGACCTCCTCGCCACGCTCGACTGGGACCAGGAGTACCCGGGAGAGGCGGCAGAGGGCCAGCGCGGCCGTGCAGGCACCCCGAAGAAGCCGGCGCTGCCGGACGGCTGGCTCGCCAGCCGCGACCTCGACGGGTTCGAGCGCGCAGAGGTCGCGGACGCGGAGGTGCACAACAGTGGTGGATAGTCCGGTGGGGCACGGCGCGGGCCACAGTCACGACAGCCACGACAGCCACGACAGTCACGACGGCCGCGCGTCCGGTCAGGTGGCGGAGGCGTCCGGGTACAGCGAGCACGATCGTGAGCGATGGCTGCCCGAGCAGCACTCGAGCAGGCGCAGCGACTTCGCGCGCGACCGCGCGCGCCTGCTGCACTCCAGCGCGCTGCGGCGGCTGGCGGCGAAGACCCAGGTGCTCAGTCCGACCGCCGGCCTCGACTTCGCCAGGAACCGGCTGACGCACTCGCTCGAAGTCGCCCAGGTCGGCCGGGAGCTGGCGAACAGTCTCGGTCTCGATCCAGACATCGTCGACACCGCCTGCCTCGCGCACGACATCGGCCACCCGCCGTTCGGGCACAACGGCGAGCGCGCGCTCAACAGCTGGGCCGACGACATCGGCGGCTTCGAGGGCAATGCGCAGACGCTGCGGCTGCTCAGCCGGCTGGAGCCCAAGGTGTTCGGCCGCGACGGCCGGCCATACGGGCTCAACCTCACCAGGGCCAGCCTCGACGCCAGCTGCAAGTACCCGTGGCCAGACAGCTCCTCCGTCGCCGACCCGAGCGGCAGAGCCAAGTTCGGCTTCTACGCCGACGACCGCGCGGTGTTCGAGTGGATGCGCGCGGGCGCACCCGACCGCGTGCGCTGCATCGAGGCCCAGGTGATGGACCTCAGCGACGACATCGCATACTCGGTGCACGACTTCGAGGACGCCGTGGTGAACGGCTACATCGACGTCGCCGCCCTCGGCAGCAGGGTCGACCACGACGACCTGGTGCGCTCGATGTACGACTGGATCGGCGGAGAGTTCAGCCACGACGAGCTGATCGCGGCGTTCGACCGGCTCGACAACCTCGACATCTGGCTCGACGGGTGGGACGGCAGCCGCCGGTCGCAGGCCAGGCTGAAGAACCTCACCAGCCAGCTGATCGGCCGGTTCGCCCACGCCGCTGTGCACGCCACGAAGGAGACGTCGGGCAGCACGGACCTCATCCGGTTCGGTGCGGACGTGGTCGTCCCGTCCGCCATCCAGGCCGAGATCGCGGTGCTCAAGGGCATCGTCGCCACGTTCGTGATGTCACGGAACACCCGGCAGCCGATCTACGCGCAACAGCGCCAGATCCTCACCACCCTCGCCGACCTGCTCTACTCGCGCGGGCCGGCCGAACTGGACCCCGGCTTCGCCGAGGACTGGAAGGACGCGGACGACGACACCCAGCGCAAACGCGTGATCGTCGACCAGGTCGCCAGCCTCACTGACCAGTCCGCCCTCAGCTGGTACGAACGGCTGGTGCAGCACTGAGTCGCCGATGAGTTCACTCAGCGGGCTTGAAACGCCGACCCCAGTGCAGAATGCTGGTGTTCTCGGCATCGAGAGGAAAAGATGAGCACCCCACTACCCCCGGCGGACGGCGACCAGCCGACCCCACCCGATGCCACCACCCCGGCGCCCGCCAAGCGAGCACCCCGGGCCCCGCGCGCCACCACGCCGAAGACGACGGCGCGTGCGGCGGGCGCGCCCGAGCCGACGACGCCGTCGACGGTGACGCCGCCGACTCCTGCCTCGAAAACCACCACGCCGCGCGCCTCGTCGGCCAGACCGGCCACCGGCGCGAAAGCCTCCGCGGCTGCGAAGCCGGCGGCCGCGAAGTCCGCAACGGCAAAGCCTGCCACGGCGAAGCCTGCCACGGCGAAGCCTGCCACGGCGAAGCCAGCGGCCGCGAAGGTGCCGTCCGCCACGCGCAGCAGGCGTGCCGCCGCGAACAAGCCGGCTCCGGCAGCGCCCCAGGGCGAGGCTCCCTCGATCATGGATGCTGCGCTCGGCGCCGCGAACCCCATCGCCGACACCTCGTCGTCGCCCGTCGAGCCGCTGTCCGAGGCTGAGGCTTCGCCATCCGTGACCAGTGCTCCAGGCGCCGACGCGCCTGCCGCTGCCGACCAGCCTGTCCTGGGCGCTGTCGACCCCACCGCAGTGATGGAGCCCACGGCGACCGTTGAGCCCACCCCCGCTGTCGAAGCAACGCCGGTGGTAAGTCCCACCGCGCCCGCCGCCACCGCCGAACCCACCGCCGAGACCGTCCGTCTCCCGGAGGCGACCGTAGCCGAGCCGCCCTTCACCCCCGGAACCACACCTCCCGCGCCTCCGGCTCCACCCATCCCTCCCACCGGCCCCACCGGCGGCACTTACCCCCCGCCCACCCCGGGCTCGGGCGCAGGCGCGGGCGCACCCTCCGCCGCGCACGGGCGCACCGTCACCGACTTTGCCGACCGGCTCGATGACACCCGGTTCTTCTCGTCGCTGTTCGACTTCACGTTCACGAACTACGTCACCAGGAAGCTGGCAGGGCCCGTCTACGTCGTCGGGCTCGTGCTGATCGGGCTGAGCACGCTGCTGTCGCTGATCTACAGCCTCACGCTCGCCATCGGCACGCACTCCTTCGTCGGCGCGTTCGTGTTCCTGTTCGGCGTCATCATCACGCTCGTCGGCGCCATGCTGAGCGTGCTGCTGCTGAGGGTCGGGATCGAAGTGTTCGTCGCCATCATCGAGATCGCGCAGAACACGCGGAAACGGTCCAAGCAGCGCGACTGACAGCGACGCGACCGGAGAGTCGGCGCGGATCACTAGAATCGTTGTATGGCCGGCCGAATTCGACAGAGTGACATCGAAGAGGTCAAAGCCCGCACCAACATCGCCGACATCGTCGGCGACTACGTGAGCCTCAAGTCCGCCGGCGTCGGATCGCTGAAAGGGCTGTGCCCGTTCCACGACGAGAAGAGTCCCAGCTTCACCGTCCGGTCCGCCGTCGGCCGGTACCACTGCTTCGGCTGCGGTGAGGGCGGCGACGTCTACGAGTTCCTGCAGAAGCTGGACCACGTCTCGTTCACCGAGGCCGTCGAGCGGCTGGCGGCGCGGATCGGCTACCAGCTGCGCTACGAAGACGGCACGGGCGGGCCGTCCGAGCACGGCAACCGGGCGCGCATCCTGGCCGCCAACGGCGCGGCGGAGGAGTTCTTCCGCAGCAAGCTCGGCTCTCCGGAGGCCGAGATCGGCCGCCGGTTCCTGGGGGAGCGCGGCTTCGACGCTATCGCCGCCGGCCGGTTCGGGGTCGGCTTCGCGCCGAAAAGCTGGGACGAGCTCACCAAGCACCTGCGCAGCAAAGGCTTCACCACGGAGGAACTCACCACCGCCGGGCTGGTCTCGCAAGGCGACCGCGGCGTCTACGACCGGTTCCGCGGGCGGCTGATCTGGCCCATCCGGGACGTCACCGGTCAGACCATCGGGTTCGGCGCGCGCCGTCTGCTCGACGACGACAAGGGCCCCAAATACCTCAACACCCCGGAGACGCCGGTCTACAAGAAGGCCCAGGTGCTCTACGGGCTCGACCTCGCCAAGCGGGACGTGTCCAAGCTCGACCAGGTGGTCGTCGTCGAGGGCTACACGGACGTGATGGCCTGCCACCTCGCGGGCATCACCACCGCCGTCGCCACCTGCGGAACCGCGTTCGGCGTCGACCACATCAAGGTCATCCGGCGCATCATGGGCGACGACAACAGCCAGGGCTCCGTCATCTTCACCTTCGACCCGGATGCGGCCGGCCAGAAAGCCGCGACGCGCGCGTTCGGCGAAGAGCAGCGGTTTTCCGCCCAGACCTACGTCGCCGTCGGTCCGGAGGGCCTCGACCCCTGCGACCTGCGCCTCGCCAAGGGCGACGACGCCGTGCGCCGGATGATCGACGCCAAGAAGCCGATGTTCGAGTTCATGATCAGGCAGGTCGTCGAGAAGTACGACCTCGACACCGTCGAGGGCCGCACCTCCGCCATGCGCAGTGGGGCGCCCATCGTCGCCACCATCCGCGACCCAGCGTCGCAGAACGGCTACGCCCGCGAACTTGCCCGGCTCTCCGGCGCCGACCTCCAGGACACCCTCCGCGCCGTCCAGGCGGCCCGCAGGGGAGAGCAGAGGGCCGAGCAGCGCGGCCAGGCCGACCGCGGCCAGGCGGGCAGCGGTCAGGGCGGCAGCGGCAACGCGAACGGCGCGGGCAACGGCCAGGCCGACGGAGCAGCATCCATACCGGTCGTGCAGCAGGCCGACCTCCGCGATCCCACCCAGCGCACGGAGCGCGAGTCGCTGATGGTGATGCTGCAGCTACCCGCCGAGGTCGGCCAGGAACGGGCGGCCCGCGCCGTGCAGGTGCCGTTCGTGAATCCGACGCACGCCGTGATCCGGGATGCGATCGCCAGCCAGCTCACGACCATGACCGATCCTGGCTGGGTCGACAGGGTGATGGCGGAGGTCCCACAGGGCTACGGTCCCACCGTGAACGCCCTCGCCGTTGCCGCCCTGCCGCAGGCGGCGGGCGACGTGTCGCGCTACGCCCGCTCGATCGTCGACGGCCTGATCGACCGCGACCTGCTCAGGGAGAAGGCGGAGCTGACCAACCGCCTCGCCCGCACCGACCAGCAGGAGGTCGAGCTGCGACGCTCCCTTCAGGTGGCGATGGCGTCGATCGACGCCGAGCGCATGCGGTTGCGCGGAGAATAGGGCACAAAAGCTCGATTCCTGTGCACGGTGCGCGCATGAGCGCAGTTATGTTGCACTAACGTAAAGATCTCGCTACGAAGTGCAGCAGGATTCCTCGATCGCGCGCATTTCGTGTTAGGACATACCTACGCGATTCGGCACAGCTGCAGATCTCTGCGCGCCGAGTCGGTGACCCCACACCAGGAAGAGGTACTCGGATATGAGATCCGCACACATCAGCGGCAAGCGCCTGCTGGCCGTGTCCGCCGCACTCGCGGCGACGGCGTTGGTGCTCGCCGGCTGTTCAGGGAGCAACAACAACGGCTCCAGCGGCGGCGGTGGAGCACTGACCATCGGAACGACGGACAAGATCACCTCGATCGACCCGGCCGGTTCGTACGACAACGGTTCGTTCGCCGTGATGAACCAGGTTTACCCGTTCCTCCTGAACTCGCCGTACGGCAGCCCGGATGTGAAGCCCGACATCGCCGAGAGCGCCGACTTCACCTCGCCGAACGAGTACACGGTGAAGCTGAAGCCCGGACTCAAGTTCGCGAACGGCCACGACCTGACCTCCTCCGACGTCAAGTTCACCTTCGACCGTCAGAAGAAGATCAACGACCCGAACGGCCCGGCCTCGCTGCTGGCGAACCTGGACAGCGTCTCGACGCCGGACAAGACCACGGTCGTGTTCAAGCTCAAGATCGCCAACGACCAGACCTTCGCGCAGGTGCTGTCGAGCCCGGCAGGCCCGATCGTCGACGAGCAGGTCTTCTCCGCCGACAAGGTGACGCCGGACCAGACCATCGTCAAGGGCCACGCGTTCGCCGGCCAGTACGACATCACCAGCTACGACTTCAACAACCTGATCGCGTACAAGGCGAACCCGGACTACAAGGGTCTTCTCGGCAAGGCGGCCACCGACAAGGTGAACGTCAAGTACTACGCCGAGTCGTCGAACCTCAAGCTCGACATCCAGAAGGGCGCGATCGACGTCGCGTTCCGCAGCCTCACGGCGACCGACATCGACAGCCTCTCCGGCGACAAGAACGTCAAGGTCGTGAAGGGACCGGGTGGCGAGACCCGCTACATCGTGTTCAACTTCAACACCATGCCGTACGGCGCGACCACGCCGGAGGCCGACGCGAAGAAGTCGCTCGCCGTCCGTCAGGCGGCCGCCGACCTCGTCGACCGCGAGACCATCGCCAAGCAGGTGTACAAGGACACGTACACGCCGCTCTACTCCTACGTGCCCCAGGGCCTGACCGGCGCGACTACCGTGCTCAAGGACCTCTACGGCGACGGAAACGGCGGACCGAGCCTCGACAAGGCGAAGGCGGCCCTCCAGGCAGCAGGCGTCACCACGCCCGTCGCGCTGAACCTCCAGTACAGCCCCGACCACTACGGCCCGTCCTCCGGTGACGAGTACGCCCTGGTCAAGGAGCAGCTGGAAGCCGGCGGCCTGTTCAAGGTCAACCTGCAGTCCACCGAGTGGGTCCAGTACTCCAAGGACCGCACCGCCGACGTGTACCCGGCGTACCAGCTCGGCTGGTTCCCGGACTACTCCGACGCGGACAACTACCTGTCGCCGTTCTTCATCAAGGAGAACTTCCTTGCGAACCACTACGACAACCCGGAGGTCCAGGCCCTCATCGAGAAGCAGCTCGGCGAGACCGACGCCGCTGCGCGCACCAAGCTGATCGAAGAGATCCAGGCGAAGGTCGGAGCCGACCTGTCCACTCTGCCGCTGCTGCAGGGCGCACAGGTCGCCGTGGTCGGAAAGACCGTGAACGGCACGGACAAGACGCTCGACCCGTCGTTCAAGTTCCGCTACGCTGCCCTTTCCAAGGGCTGACAGCCGAGGCTAGCCGGCTAGCCGAACCGGGGGGCGGACCGCAGCGTGCGGTCCGCCCCCGCTCTCGAATCACCCACGATTGGCTCCCATGACATTCACTGTCACCGGTGCGGCCGCGCCCGGAGCGCCCGCGCCAGAACAAGCGAAGACGAAGCAGCGACGATCGGGGGGCGGTCTCGGCCGTTACCTCGTGGTCCGTGCCGTCCTCATCATCCCGACGATCTTCATCCTCGTCACCCTCGTCTTCTTCCTGATGCGCTCGACCGGTGACCCCATCACCGCGGCGCTCGGCGGCAAGCTGCCTCCCGCGCAGCTGCAGCAGCGCATCCACGAGGCCGGATACGACCGGCCGCTCATCGTGCAGTACTTCGACTACCTCGGGCAGATCCTGAGGGGCGACTTCGGCACGAGCTTCACCGACCACCAGCCGGTCACCCAGATCCTGCTCACCTACGGGGCGGCGACGCTGGAGCTCGCGTTCTACGCGCTCATCGTCGCGTTCATCGTCGGAATCCCGCTCGGCATGGTCGCCGCGTACTTCCGCGACAAGGGCCAGGATGCGTCCCTCCGCGTCTTCGCGATCCTCTGCTACGCGACGCCGGTGTTCTTCGCCGGCATGCTGCTCAAGCTGGTGTTCTCGATCTGGCTGAACTGGCTTCCTGTCGCAGGCCGCGCATCCACCAGCTCCGAGCTGGAGATGCAACTGCTGCCCAACAAGACGGGCATCTACCTGATCGACGCGTTCCAGACCGGCGATCCCGCGGTGGTCAGCGACGTGCTCATGCACGCGATCCTGCCCGCGGTCGCCCTCGGCCTGCTCACCGCCGGCGTCTTCCTCCGCCTGGTGCGCACGAACGTGATCGGCACGCTCTCCACCGACTACGTGGATGCGGCGAGGTCGCGCGGAGTGAGCGAGTACCGGCTCGTGCGCAAGCACGCGTACCGGCCCGCCCTCATCCCGATCATCACGGTCATCGGCCTGCAGATCGCGCTGCTCCTCGGCGGAGCGGTGCTGACCGAGACCACCTTCGAGTGGAAGGGCCTCGGCTTCCAGCTGGCGCACTACCTGCAGGCGCGCGACTTCGTGGCCGTGCAGGGCATGGTCGCCCTGCTGGCCGTGGTGGTGGCGCTCACGAACTTCATCGTCGACGTGATCGCGGCGCTCATCGACCCGAGAGTGAGGTACTGAGATGGCCAAGCGCAGCATCATGGACAGGCTGCCCATCGTCCACCAGCTCCGGCAGAGCGTCGGCCTGCAGCGCGGGATGCTCGTGGCCGGCCTCGTCATCACCGGCATCTTCATCCTGGTCGCCATCTTCGCCCCGCTGATCGCGCCGTACGGTTTCGCGCAGCTGCGGGATGCGAACGGCCAGTTCGGTTCGCAGCAGCCGCCGAACGGCGCCCACATCTGGGGCACCACGGTCGGCGGCTACGACGTGTTCTCGCGCACCATCTGGGGCGCGCAGACCGCGATCTCGGTGATCATCGTCGCGGTGATCCTGTCGATCTTCATCGGCATCTTCCTCGGCCTGGTCTCCGGCTACCTCGGCGGCTGGCTGGACAGGGTGCTCGTGGTGGTCTGCGACGCGATCTACGCGTTCCCGTCTCTGCTGCTCGCCATCGTGATGGCCATCGTGATCTCGGGCGGCCAGTCGAACCTGTGGGGCGGCATCCTGGCTGCGGCGATCTCGATCACCGTCGTGTTCATCCCGCAGTACTTCCGGGTGATCCGTGCGGAGGCCGTGCGGATCAAGGCGGAGGCGTACGTCGAGTCCGCGAAGGTGGTCGGTGCGAGCAACACCCGCATCATGTTCCGCCACGTGCTGCGGAACTCCACCCGCACGCTGCCGCTGATCTTCACCCTGAACTCGTCGGAGGCGATCCTGACGCTCGCGGGCCTCGGCTTCCTCGGCTTCGGCATCGAGCCGACCGCCGCAGCCGAGTGGGGCTACGACCTCAACAAGGCGCTGTCCGACGTGACGAGCGGAATCTGGTGGACCTCGGTGTTCCCCGGCGTCGCCATCGTGCTGGTGGTGCTCGGCATCACGCTCGTCGGCGAGAGCCTGAACGACCTGGCCGACCCGCGCCTGCGCGGCCGCAGGGCCGTCGCCAAGGCGTCCGGCCTGGTGGCCGAGACCTCCGTGGTCCCCGGGGGCACGCTCTCCGCCGGACCGGGCGGGGTCGACGGCCTCGAGGGCGGGGAATCATTCGACGAACACGGAATCGAGGTCAAGCCATGAGCGACGTCGTACAGATCGACAACCTGATGGTCTCGTTCTCCACCGACGCCGGCGCCGTCAAGGCGGTCGACGACGTGAGCCTGCGCGTCGCCCCCGGCGAGGTGCTGGCGATCGTCGGAGAGTCCGGAAGCGGCAAGACCGTCACGGCCAAGACCATCCTCGGGCTGCTCCCGGAGACCGCGACCGCTTCCGGCGCCGTCATCCTGCGCAGCAGGGACGGCCAGAGCGAGGCCGACGTGATCAGCCTCAGCAAGCGCCAGCTCCGCGAGGTGCGCGGCACGGATGTCGCGATGGTGTTCCAGGAGCCGTCCACCGCTCTCAACCCGGTGTATCCGGTGGGCTGGCAGATCGCGGAGGGCCTGCGCGCCCACAGCAACATCTCCAAGAAGGCCGCTCAGCAGCAGGCGATCGAGATCCTCGAACGCGTGGGCATCCCGGAGCCGGAGAAGCGGGTGAAGTACTACCCGCACCAGTTCTCCGGCGGCCAGAAGCAGCGCATCGTCATCGCGATGGCACTGGTGCTGAACCCGGGCCTGATCGTCGCGGACGAACCGACGACGGCACTGGATGTGACGGTGCAGGCCGAGATCCTCGACCTGCTGCGCCGCTGCCGCGACGAGTTCGGCGCCGCCATCGTGCTCATCACGCACAACATGGGCGTCGTGGCCGACCTGGCGGACAGGGTGGCCGTGATGTACCAGGGCAAGCTGGTCGAGGAGGCGGATGCGCGCACGCTGTTCGCGTCGCCGCAGGCCGACTACACCAAGAAGCTGCTGGCGTCCGTTCCGAAGGTGGGACAGGGCCTGTCGTCCACGCAGGACAGGGCGGCGTCGCGCGGCGACGACTGGGCGAAGGCGGTTCCGGTGGTCAAGGCGGACGGCCTGCGCATCCAGTACCCCGGCAGGCTCGGGCGGCCCGGGTTCGTGGCGGTCGACGGCGTCGACTTCGAGATCCGCGCCGGCGAGGTGCTCGGCCTCGTGGGGGAGAGCGGGTCGGGCAAGACGACCATCGGGCGTGCCATCGGCGGCCTGAACAAGGTCACCGGCGGATCGCTCTCCGTGCTCGGGATCGAGATGAACGGCGTGAAGGAACGGCAGTTCAAGCCGGTCCGCAGCGACATCGGATTCGTCTTCCAGGACCCGGCGTCGAGCTTCAACCCGCTGCTGACCATCGCGGACTGCGTCGCTGAGCCGCTCGTGGTGCACGGGCGCGCATCCAGCCCGTCGGATGCGCGGGGCAGGGTGGACGACCTGCTGGAGGCCGTGCAGCTGCCGAAGAGCTACGGCGACCGGTTCCCGCACGAGCTGAGCGGTGGCCAGCGTCAGCGCGCCAGCCTCGCGCGCGCCCTCGCGCTCGAACCGACCCTCCTGATCGCGGACGAGCCGACCTCGGCGCTCGACGTGTCCGTGCAGGCGCGCGTGCTCGAGCTGTTCGCCGAGCTGCAGAAGGAGTTCGGCTTCGCCGCCCTGTTCATCAGCCACGACCTCGCCGTAGTCGACCTGCTGGCCGACCGCATCGCGGTGCTGCACCGCGGCAAGTTGGTGGAGGAGGGGACGGGAGCGCAGGTGCTCGGCAACCCGCAGCAGGCGTACACGCAGCGGCTCCTCGCATCCCTTCCGGTGCCGGACCCGGTCGAACAGGCCGACCGGCGGGAGGCGCTGCGCGTTTTGCGGGCGGAGAGCGCCTAGGGTCGTTGTGTGAGTTCCAACCCCGCCATCGTCGTCAGCGACCTGTCCGTCGAATACCCAGCGCGGGGCCCGAGCGCCTCCTGCGTCGCCCTCCGCGGAATCAACGTCCGCGTGGAGACGGGGGAGGTGCTCGGCGTGCTCGGCGAGACGGGCTCCGGCAAGTCGACGCTGGCGGCGATCCTGGCTGGACGCGGCCTGCCGCTGCGCGCCTCTGAGCCCGGTCCGAGGATCAGCGGGGGAGACGCCACCGTGCTCGGCAAGTCGCTCCGCAAGGCGAAGAAGCGCGACCTGGCCGAGGTCACCTTCCACGTCGGCTACCTGGCACAGGATGCGGCGAACACGCTCGAGCCGTCGCTCACCATCTCCGACAACGTCGCTCTGCCGATCTTCGAGCGCGACGAGCACTACAGCAGGAGGGCGGCCGGCGCCCGGGCGGCGACGATGCTCGACACCGTCCACCTGCCGCTGAGCGTGCTGAGCAAGTACCCGTACGAGCTGAGCGCCGGTCAGCGGCAGCGTGTCGCCCTGGCCCGCGCCCTGGTGCTCGGGCCGTCCGTGCTCGTCGCCGACGAGCCGACCGCGGGCATCGACGCGACCGTGCGGGATGCGGTGATCGACCTGCTCGCGCAGCTGCGCGACCACGAGGGGTTCTCCGCCGTGATCGTCAGCCACGACCTGTCCGTGCTGCGTCGGGCGAGCGACAACACGATCGTGCTGCAGGGCGGCCGCGTCGTCGGCTACGGGCCGATCGAGGACGTGCTCGCCGACCCGCAGCATCCCTTCGTCGACGGGCTCGCGAAGGCACTCAAACCACCGCAGCGGCGCACCGAGCGTCGCACGAGACGTACGGAGAAGAACCGATGACAGGATCAGCGTCCGCCCAGTCAGCCAAGTCCGCTCAGGCAGGCCAGGCAGCACAGCAGCACCGCGCCGTCCTCGCCGTCGACGCAGATCCGGTGCCTGCGGACCGGCGGCCGGAGCCCGGCCCCATCGCCGTCCTGCCGGAGCCGGAGCAGACGTTCGTCGACGCCGTGCACGCCGGGGGAGGCACGGTCGCAGAGCTCTCCGACGAGACGCGCGGCCTGGTGTGGCTCACCTACCGGGATGCGCACGGTCTCGCCGACGTGCTGAAGACGCATCCACAGATCGGCTGGGTGCAGCTGCCGTACGCCGGGGTCGACGCGTTCGCCGATGTGCTTGCCGCCGAGGACAGGCCGGGCCTGCTCTGGACGAGCGCCAAGGGCGCGTACGCCCAGCCGGTCGCCGAGCACGCCCTCGCGCTCACTCTCGCCCTGCTGCGGGTGCTGCCGAAGCGCGTCGTCGCCCGCTCCTGGGCCACCGAGCAGGAGGGCAGGTCGCTCTACGGGCTGCGCGTGGTGATCGTCGGGGCCGGCGGAATCGCGCTGGAGCTCATCCGGCTGCTCGAACCGTTCGGCGCGGACATCACCACCGTCCGCCGATCGCCGGAGCCCGTCGCCGGGGCGTCCAGCACGGTGACCGCCGACCGGCTCGGCGATGTGCTGCCGGACGCGGACGTCGTGGTGGTCGCCGCAGCCCTCACCGGCGGCACCAGGCACCTGTTCGGCGCTCCGGAGTTCGCCGCGATGAAGGACACCGCGTATCTGGTGAACATCGCGCGCGGCGGGCTGGTCGACAGCGACGCACTCGTGACGGCCCTCGCCGACGGCACGATTGCCGGGGCGGGGATCGACGTCACGGACCCGGAGCCGCTCCCGGACGGCCACCCGCTCTGGGACGAGCCGAACTGCCTGATCACCCCGCACCAGGCGGACACGCCGGAGATGACGGCGCCGCTGCTGGCGGAGCGCATCCGGCTGAACGTGCGCGCCTTCCTCGACGACGGACGGTTCGTCGGGGTGGTCGATCCCGCCGAAGGCTACTGACCGTCGACGCCGATCGGCCGCGACGCGCGCGGGCGTCACGCTCGATTTTTGTGGGGCAATGATTCCTTGCTAGAGTAGCTACGCTGATTCAAGCATTCCTCGATAGCTCAATTGGCAGAGCAGCCGGCTGTTAACCGGCAGGTTGATGGTTCGAGTCCATCTCGGGGAGCAGTATCCAGAGCAGTGAAACCTCCGGACTTCCACGGAAGTCCGGAGGTTTCCTCGTTTCCGCACGCGTGTATGTCCGCGACGGCATACGCGCCGGCGGGTGTGTACTCCCGGGGGAGTACCCGTGAACCTCCCACCGGCGGTCGTGGCGCCCAGGTGCGCTCGTTAGCATGGACGGATGGCCTGGACCGCGGACGAGCAAGCGCGGCTCTCGCGCGCCGAACGCGGCTGGGCCAACCGGCCCCGGCCGCCGGCGGCCCGCTGGTTCCCGGTGATCCTGTCCGCGATCATCCAGGTGCCCGGCGTCATCATCGCCCTGCACGACGCGCGCCAGGATGCGCTCTCCCTGGTCTTCGTGCTCGTCGCCTTCGCTGCGTCGTTCGTCCTCCTCGCCGCCCGCGAGCATCCCGGGGTCGTGGTGGCCGTGATCGGCCTGCTCTGCGCCCCGGCCATCGCGGTCAGCGCCGGACCGCCGTTCGCGGCCGTCCCGCTCGCCCTCGCGGTGGTGAGCGCCGTCGTGCGCGGCGCGAGGGTCTGGGCGTGGGGGACGCTCGCCGGGCTGGCCGTGCTCGGCCCGCTCGCGGCGTACCTGCTGAGCGCCCAGCCGACCGCGAGCATCCGGCCGTTGATCGTCGCGCTCATCCTGCTGCTGCTCGTCGGCGTCGGGGAGGCCATCCGGAACAGGCGCGACCGCTACCGGGAACTGTCGCGGACGATCGCCGCGCGGCGGGAGAGCGCCGCGGAGGCCGAGCGTCTGCGCATCGCCAGGGAGCTGCACGACGTGCTCGCGCACTCTCTGTCGCAGATCAGCGTGCAGGCAGGGGTCGGCCTTCACCTGTTCGATTCCCGGCCGGAGAAGGCAAGGGAGAGCCTGGAGGCGATCAAGGCCACCAGCAGTCAGGCCCTCGAGGAGGTGCGCGGCGTGCTCGGCTTCCTGCGGTCGGAGGGCGACGGCGCCGCGCGCGCCCCCGAGCCGGACATCGACCGCATCCCGTCGCTGGTGGATACCTACCAGCGCGCAGGGCTCGACGTCCGCTACGACAACGCGCTCAGCAGCGTTCCCGCTCCCGCCATCCAGCTCGCGATCTACCGGATCGTGCAGGAGTCGCTGACCAACGTCGGGCGTCACGCCCAGGCGAGCACCGTGAACGTCTCGCTGCGCCAGGACGACCGCGACTACATCGTCTCCGTCGCCGACGACGGCCGGGGACTTCCGGAGGGCATCGAGGAGCCGGGAGGCAAGGGCGTGCTCGGGATGCGCGAACGCGCCGAACTGCTCGGCGGCCGGTTCGAAGCGGTGCCCGGCGGTCCCGCAGGGGCGACTAGAGGCGTCACCGTGACCGCCCGCATCCCGATCCGCACGGCGGCGACCCCGTGATCCGGGTGCTCCTGGCCGACGACCAGCACCTCGTCCGCGCGGGCTTCCGGGCGCTGCTCGAAGCGGAGGACGGTATCGACGTCGTCGGCGAGGCGGCGACGGGCAGAGACGCCGTGGCCCTGGTGAAGCAGCAGCATCCGGATGTGGTGCTCATGGACATCCGGATGCCGGACGGCGACGGGCTGTGGGCGACGGAGGAGATCGTGCGCGACCCCGAGCTGGGTGGCACGCACATCGTGATCGTGACCACCTTCGAGCTGGACGAGTACGTGGCGCAGGCCATCACGGCGGGCGCGAGCGGCTTCCTGGTGAAGGACACGGAGCCGGTCGACCTGATCCGGGCCGTGCGGGTCGCGGCGGCGGGGGATGCGCTGCTGTCGCCCGGCGTCACCCGGCGGCTGCTGGAGCGCGTCGCCGGCGGGCTGCGCCCTGCACCGCCGACCACGGCGCTCGACGCGCTCACCGAGCGCGAGCGCGAGGTGCTCGCCCTGGTCGGCCAGGGACTCAGCAACGGCGAGATCGGCGAGCGGCTCTTCCTCAGCCCGCTGACCGCGAAGACGCACGTGTCCCGCATCATGCAGAAACTGGATGCGCGCGACAGGGTGCACCTGGTGGTTCTGGCGTACGAGAGCGGTCTCGTGCAGCCGGGGTGGCAGTGAGCGTAGCCCGCTCGGCCACTGCTGCTCCCGCCGGAGTACGGCGATTCACTCCGCGGGGCGGATTCGCGGAACAGCGGAGACGGCGAGGCTGATGGTGACGGTTCGCATCCGACGCGGGCCGCAGTCACGATTGGAATCATCATGCTCAGCACCATCGCCGCGACCACCGTCGCCGCCCACTGGGTCGGCCCGTGGGCGGGAGGGTTCGGCTTCCTGTTCCTGCTCATCCCGCTGTTCTGGATCGCCTTCTTCGTGCTCCTCTTCGTCTTCCTCGGGCGCCGCTGGCGTCGAGCGGCCGCAGCGGGCTACGGCCCTGGCTACGGCCGCGGCTGGGGTCACGACGGCGGCACACGCTCCGCGGAGGCCACCCTCGCCGAGCGCTTCGCCCAGGGCGATATCGACGAGGTGGAGTACCGCGCCAGGCTCGAAGTCCTGCGCGCCAACCGCCCGTCCGGGCAGTAGCGGAGGGCGCCAGCAGCGCGGACCGGCGACGGCGGCACGACAGCGCGGGGGCGGGCGGACGGATATGATCGTCCGGGCCGGAGACCCCCGTCACGGCCGGAAGGATAGGCCATGAACGCTCTGTCAGCGACAGAGGCCAGGAGTCTCGTGCTCGTGCTCGCCATCGCCGGAGCCGTGCTGCTCGTCGCCGCCGTCGTCTTCCTCGTGCTATGGCTGCTCGCCCGCGGTTCCCGCGCCAGGCTCAGCAACCAGCGCGAGGAGAGCGAGTGGGACAGGATCGACCGCGAACTGGAGCTCGCCGAGCAGGCCGGCCGGTTCCGCATCGTGCGTGAACTCGGCGATGTGGCCATCCAGTCGGTGTCGAGGCTCGCATCGCAGGCCGAGGGCATCCGGTACGCGGCCGCCACCGACCGGGAGGCGGCCGACCGCTCCGTCGCCGCTCTGGAGACGTCCGCCCGGGATGCGCTCGGCGACCTGCGGCGCATCCAGACCGTCGTGCGCGACGGGGAGAGCGCCGCGATGCCGCAGCCGAGTCTGCACTCCGCCCGCGACCTGTTCCGGGTGATGCGGGATGCGGGACTCGACGTGACGTTCACCGAGAACGGCGACCGGTTCGAGCTGCGTCAGGGCGCCGAGCTCGCCGTGTTCCGCATCCTGCAGTCGAGCCTCGAGAATGCGCTCAAGCACGGCGGGCCCGGCACCGCCGTCGCCATCGCCTTCACCTGGACGGGCGACGGCCTGCAGGTCAGCGTCGACGACGACGGCATCCGCTCCGCCGCCCGCAGGATGGGCCTCGACGGCCCCGCCGTCGACCAGGCGACGCAGTACACGATCGAGGAGGACCTGCGCGCCCTCACCGAGACGTACGACGGCGCCGGCCTCACCGGGATGCGGGAACGCGCGGCGCTGTTCGGGGGCGTGCTGAACGCATCCACCGTTCCTGGCGTCGGGTTCTCGCTGTCTGTGGTGTTCCCCGCGCTCAAGTTCCACAACGGGGTGCACGGGGTCGACCTGGGCAAGTAGCCCGCGTCAGCCGCGCGGTCAGTCGTCCAGGTGATCGCGGCCGGGCAGCCAGCTCAGCCCGGGCACGCCCCAGCTGTTCTTCTTCTGCACCTTCCTGGCGGCCTTGCCGTACGGGTGGTCGAGCCTGTCGACGTAGAGGATGCCGTCCAGGTGGTCGAACTCGTGCTGGAAGATGCGGGCAAGCCAGCCGTCCGCGTGCACCTCGAACGGCTCACCGGCCAGGTCGACGGCCTGCAGGATGGCGCTCGCGGCGCGCCGCAGCGGGAACCGCTCGCCGGGGAACGACAGGCAGCCCTCCGCCTCCGCGTCCTCGTCGAGCTCGTCGATGGTCGCCGGGCTGATCCAGAGCACCGGGTTGATCGCCACACCGCGGTGCACGACGTCGTCGTCGTCCGTCCAGCCGTAGACGAACAGGCGGAGCGGGACACCCACCTGCGGGCCGGCCAGACCGACGCCGGGCGCAGCATCCATCGTCTCGAACATGTCGTCGACGAGGGTGTGCAGGGCGTCGTCGAACTCCGTGACGGGAGCGGCGGGCGTGTGCAGAACAGGGTCTCCGGTGATCCGGATGGGAAGGACGGCCATTCAGCAAGAATATCGGGGTGAAACTGGATAGGGTCGTGGGGTGGGTACGGAACTGATGGATGCGCTCGACCTGGCCTATGAGCCGAGTCAGCTCCTCGGCATCCCGATCGCGCTCATCGGCGCGTGCTTCCTGTCCATCGGCGCGCAGTTGCAGCACCACGGCGTCGCCAAGGTCGAGGCCAACACGCAGGGGTCGCAGCAGTCCGGCCTGAACCTGCGCCAGCTCGGCCTGCTGCTCGCGCGGCCGTCCTGGGTCATCGGCACGGTGCTGCTCGGGCTCGCCATCGTCTTCCAGTTGGTCAGCCTGAAACTGTCCCCGATCATCCTGGTGCAGCCGCTCGGCGTCGTCGGGCTCGTCATCACGAGCATCCTGAACGCCAGGGTCAGCGGGGTGAAGCTCAACCACCGGTCGGTGATCGCGGTGAGCCTGTGCGTGGGCGGCGTGGGAGCGTTCGTGCTGATCGCGGCGGTGTTCGCCCGGGACCGGCCCGTCACCTCGCGGGCGCTGATCGAGATCCTGATCATCCTCGCCGTCGTGCTGCTGGCCTTCGCGGTGATGTTCTACTTCTTCCGCAGCCGCTTCAAGGCGATCATGTACATCATCGGCGCCGGCGTGCTCTACGGTTTCGTGGCGACGCTCGCGAAGGTGGTCATCGACCGCATCTCCCGGCAGGAGTGGGACTGGCTGCTGGTGCTGTGCATCGTCGCGCTGCTCGCTGCCGCGATCCTGGGCGCCTACTTCGTGCAGAACGCCTACTCGTCCGGCCCTCCGGACCTGGTGATCGCCGGGCTCACCGTGGTGGATCCGCTGGTCGCCGTGACCATCGGCATCGTCATCCTGGACGAGGCGGCCGGCGCCCCCTGGTGGGCGATGGTCGGCTTCGTGCTCTCCGGCGCCGTGGCCATCTACGGCGTGTTCCAGCTCGCCAAACACCACCCGCAGGCGGCGTCCGCCGCGCCGGTGGCCGCCGCTGTTGCCGACAAAGCAGCGGAATCCGGCTTAGACTAGGCCGTTGAATCAGCCGGTCGGGCCCCGATCGGCGAGCGAAGACCGTCGCCGGATTCACCATCCCGGCCCACTAACGTAGGGATTCACCACGTGCCCGATACGAGCGGACAGCCGAGCAGTACGCCCGCCCAGCCTTCCGACACGACGAAGAAACCGCTGACCGTCGTCATCGGGGCTGACACTTTCGCCCCCGATGTGAACGGCGCAGCCCGCTTCGCGGAGCGCCTCGCAGCCGGTCTCGTCGAGCGCGGCCACAACGTGCACATCGTCGCTCCCGCGGCGAGCCGCAAGCACGGGACGTGGACGGAGGAGCACGAGGGGCAGAAGATGACGGCCCACCGGCTCTACAGCTGGCGCTGGTACCCGCACGACTGGCTGCGGTTCGCCATCCCGTGGCGGATCAAGCAGAACAGCGCGCGCATCCTGGACGAGGTGAAGCCGGACGTCGTGCACTTCCAGTCGCACATCGTCGTGGGCCGCGGCCTGTCCCAGGAAGCCCAGAAGCGCGGCATCCGGATCATCGGCACCAACCACTTCATGCCGGAGAACATGCTGGAGTTCACCCTCCTGCCGCGGTTCATCCAGGACTATGCGATCGGACTCGCCTGGAAGGCGGCCCGCCGCACCTTCGGTCGCGCAGAGGCCGTGACGACGCCGACCGCGAAGGCCGCGCAGTTCCTCGAGAAGTACACCGGCCTCCGCAACGTGCACGCGATCTCCTGCGGCATCGAGGCCCACAACTACACGCCGGACTTCACCCCGCGCACCGAGAACCGCATCCTGTTCGTCGGCCGCGTCACCGGCGAGAAGCAGATCGACGTGCTGCTCAAGGCGGTCTCCCTGCTCCCGTCCGACCTGGATGCGAAACTCGAGATCGTCGGTGGCGGCGACCAGCTGAAGAACCTGCAGTCCCTCGCCGAACAGCTCGGGATCGCCGACCGCGTCACCTTCACCGGCTACGTCACCGACGAGGAACTGCGCCAGGCGTACACCCGCGCCACGGTGTTCGGGATGCCGTCGATCGCCGAACTGCAGTCGATCGCGACGATGGAGGCGATGGCCTCGGCCCTCCCCGTCGTCGCCGCCGACGCGATGGCGCTCCCGCACCTCGTCCACGACGGAGAGAACGGCTACCTGTTCGAGCCGGGCAACGCCCAGAACCTCGCCGACCGCCTGCAGCACGTGCTCACGATGCCGCAGGAAGAGCTGGATGTGCTCAAGAACGCGTCGCTCCGCATCGTCGCCGCACACGACATCCAGCGCACGATCAGCACCTTCGAAAGCCTGTATCGTGGGGAACCGGTGGCCGACCCTGTGACGGACGCGGCCCCACCGGTGCCCAGCAGCGACTGACGGGCACACGGGGCGGTAGCTCAGCTGGTTAGAGCATCGGACTCATAATCCGCCGGTCACGGGTTCAAGTCCCGTCCGCCCTACTGCAGTGCGAGGGGGAGTTCGTTGTTCGCTACTGAGCCGATGCCGGGAAACCCGTGGCCGCGGGACATGCTGATCACTGTAGAGGACGACCTGCAGTCTCTGCTGGAGTTGCTGTGGATCAGGGAGGCGTGGCGCCTCGATCCGCACGGCGATGATCTGCCGCCTCTGCTGGTCGACGCACCTACCCTCCTGGGAGCCACGCAGCGGGAGTCTGCGCCGATCGCAGCCTGGGAGGAGGCGTGGCCCGACGTCTGGGAGCAGGTGCTGCGCCACGCGGGCACCGTCCGCGACCCGGATGTCTTCGATCGATTGCAGGCGACCGCGAACGGGTCGGACGAGCGTGCCGAACTCCTCCGCGAGCTCGTCGGTCCGTCCTGGAGAGACGAGCTCGGCGACGAGGCGATCACGCACGACGCGGAGCAGTGGATGCACGCTCAGTTCGAGCGTCGAAAGGCTCGGCTGACCGACCCGGGAGCGCAGCCGGAGCGCTCCTCTCTTGCGGCGCTGGTCGATGCGTGGAAAGGCGGCTTGACGAAGGTCGTGGAGATCCCCTGCAGCGGTACTTTCACTCGACGCATCGGCTCTCACGCGATCCTCGTCACCGCGGAAACGCGCGCAAGCCCGGAGCGGTACAGCGCCGCCCTGCGGGAGTTCGCCTGAGAGATTCTAGGGCGCATCCGGGTGGCGACGGCGCCGAGGGCGGCGACGGAGTGCTGCGCCGCCCGCTCAGCCCTTCCGCAGGTCCTCGGCGAACATCACGATGATGCCGCTCGGGCCGCGCACGTAGCTGAGCTTGTAGACGTCCTCATACGTGGCGATGCCGCGCAGCGGGTGGAAGCCGTGCTTCGCGGCCGTGGCGATGGCGGCGTCGATGTCGTCGACGGAGAAGGCGACGCGGTGCATCCCGATCTCGTTGGGCAGCGTGGGTTCCGTCTCGATCGCGTCGGGGTGGATGTACTCGAACAGTTCCAGCTGGCCGCTGCCGTCCGGCGTCTGCAGCATGGCGATCTTGGCGTGGTTGCCGTCGAGGCCGACGGCGGTGTCCGCCCACTCGCCGCTGATCGTGTCGCGGCCGACGACCGTGAGGCCGAGGTCGGTGAAGAAGGAGATGGTCGCTTCGAGGTCGCGCACGGCGATCCCGACGTTCTCGAATCTGATGGGCATGTGCCGCATGCTACGCCCACCCGGTGACGGGAGCGGGCGCGCAGGTTCGTGGGCGGCGGCACCCGCGCGTCACGACCCGAGGTGCGCGACCAGCGCATCCAGGATCGGGCGCTGGCCCTTCGTGAGCTTGGCGCGCGCCAGTTCGAGCGGCAGCCAGCGCGCGTCGTCGATCTCCGGGAACGCCTGGATGCGGCCGGAGCGCGGCGGCCACTCCAGCTCGAACGCGTTGCTGGTGACCGTCTCCGGATCGAAGCCGTCCGCCTCCGCGGCGAACACCACGACCTTCTTGCCCGACGAGAGCGGGAAGTCGCCGAGCGATACGTAGTCCGTCGCCGGCGGCGGCGAGCCGATCTCCTCCTCGAACTCGCGCATGGCGGCGGCGAGCTCGCCGCAGACGTCCGTGGCTTCCACGATGCCTTTCGGGATCGACCACGCCCCCTCGTCCTTCCGTGCCCAGAACGGGCCGCCCATGTGCGCGATCCACACCTCCACCGCATCCCGTCGGCGGTAGAGGAGGATGCCCGCGCTGCGCACGGCGGGCATCAGGCAGGCGTCCCGGAACTGGTCATGGCACCACTGTAGAACCGTGACAGCGTGTGACAAGGCCCGGCCGAACGGCGACTAACGTTGAACCGTGAACAGTGGCGATGCGTGGGTCGAGGGTCCGGACGGTCAGCGGTTCTGGGGCCGGTTCGGGGCGGCGGGGCTGCTTGTCCACGACAGCCGCAGGGGCATCCTGTTGCAGCACAGGGCCGACTGGAGTCACTTCGGCGGCACCTGGGGGCTGCCGGGCGGCGCGAGGCACGACGGGGAGTCGGCGGTGGACGGCGCGCTGCGCGAGGCGGCGGAGGAGGCGTCTGTGCCCCGGGATGCGGTGAGCGTGCTGTTCACGAGCGTGCTCGACCTGGGGTTCTGGTCGTACACCACCGTCGTCGCGGAGGCCGTGCGGCCGTTCGAGGCGCTGGTGGCCGACCCGGAGAGCATCGAGCTGCGCTGGGTGGACGTGGGCGGCGTGACCGAGCTGCCGCTGCATCCGGGGTTCGCGGCATCGTGGCCGGAGCTGCGGGCGCGGCTGGCGGGTCTCGCGGACTGAGGCGCGGGCTGCCTCAGCGACCACCGACGACGCTCAGGATGCGATGCGCGGCCACAGCAGCGCGCCCGCCACATCCTGGTACCCCACGGGCATGCTCACGAAGGCGGCAGCTCCCGGATAGCTGACCTGGCCGGGATAGCGCGGCGCGCCCGGATAGTCCGGCGTCCCGCGGAAGCGGCGGTCGTCCTGGGCGAGCAGCCGGTCGCCAACGACGGTGCCGAGGTAGCGGCCGTCCGGGGTGGTCGCTTCGTCGTCGCCCCAGGGGAACCAGCCGATCCAGTCGCCGTCCGGGTTGAACAGGAAGCGTCCGCCGTCGCCGGCGCGGAACGCGATCCAGGTGCCCTGGCTGTCGTGCAGGTATGCGGTCATCGTCGATCGCCTTTCGGGTTGGCATCGTCGCTGACTGAATTATCCTCAGCTTGGTGACCGGGGGCAAGACACGGCGGGGAATGTCGCACGCGGGCCGCAGAATGGATGGGTGCACCTCGTTCTCGACCGGCCGTCGCCCGGCAGCGTCCTGGCGACCAGGGTCGCCGGCGACGGCACGGTGATCGGCGAGCAGACCATCCCGGCGGGGGAGCTCGCCGCGTTCGTCGCTGCGGAAGAGGCGGACAAGGGCGAGAAGACCGACAAGGCCGACCGCCCGCGCTGGGTGTGGAGCGACACCCGCAGCTGGTATCCGCCGCTGCTCGCCGCCGGCGTCCGGGTGGAGCGCTGCGACGACCTGCAGCTCAGCCACACGATCCTCCGGCTCTCCACGCTGTCCGCCGGTTCCGCGCTCGCGACCGCGCCGCTCGGAGCCTGGGATGCGCAGCCCGCCTTCGCCGAGGAGCAGCCGGCCTCGCACACCGCCCTGTTCGACCTGGACGAGCAGGCCCACGGCGAGCAGGCGCCGTCCGCGCTGGAGGAGTTCCAGGCGCAGCGGGCGGCCGTCTCGGGCAGCACAGCGCCGGGCCGCCTGCGGTTGCTGCTCGCCGCCGAGTCGGCCGGGGCGCTGATCGCGGTCGAGATGCGCGCCGCCGGGCTGCCGTACAGCGCGGAACGGCACGACGCCCTGCTGACCGGCCTGTTCGGTCCTCGCCCGCCGGCGAACGGACGGCCCGGCGTGCTCGAAGACCTGGCCGCCGAACTCCGCGCCGCGCTGGAGAGCCCGGACCTCAACCCGGACAGCCCGCCGGAGGTGCTCAAGGCGCTCAAGCGCGCAGGGCTCATGGTCACCTCCACCCGCTCCTGGGAGCTGCGGGAGATCGACCACCCGGCCATCGCCCCGCTGCTGCGGTACAAGAAGCTCTCCCGCCTGCTCTCCGCGAACGGCTGGACCTGGCTCGACACCTGGGTGCAGGATGGGCGCTTCCACCCGGACTACGTGCCAGGCGGCGTGGTCACCGGGCGCTGGGCGACCCGCGGCGGCGGCGCGCTGCAGCTTCCGCGGCAGGTGCGCGGAGCGGTGGTCGCCGACCCCGGCTGGAAGCTCGTCGTGGCCGACGCCGCCCAGCTGGAGCCCCGCATCCTGACCGGGCTGGCGGGCGATCAGGCGATGGCGGCGGCCGGACGGGGGAAAGACCTGTACGAGGGCATCGTCGCGTCCGGGGCCGTCGAGGAGCGCTCTCAGGCGAAGGTGGCGATGCTCGGAGCGATGTACGGAGCGACCACGGGGGAGAGCGGCAGGCTGATGCCGCGGCTCACCCGGGCATTCCCGCGCGCGATCCGGCTCGTCGAGGAGGCGGCGCGGGCCGGTGAGCGCGGTGAGGTGGTCACGTCGCGGCTGGGACGCAGTTCCCCGCGGCCGGGAGGCAGCTGGGCGCAGACGCAGGCTGCGGCGTCCGCACCGGACTCGACGGAGGCCGACGAGCGCAGGGCGCGCAGCCAGGCGCGCGACTGGGGGCGGTTCACCCGCAACTTCGTGGTGCAGGGGAGTGCGGCCGAGTGGGCGCTGTGCTGGATGGCCGACCTCCGTCAGCGGCTCACGGCGCTCGGCGGGGACGCACCCCTGCTGCAGAGCCCGCACCTGGTCTACTTCCTGCACGACGAGGTGATCGTGCACGCCCCCGCCGAGCTCGCCGAGCAAGCCGCTGCTGCGGTGGTCGCCTCCGCGGAGGCAGCGGGACGGCTGCTGTTCGGCACGTTCCCCGTCGAGTTCCCGGTGACGGCGGCCGTGGTCGACACATACGCGGAGGCCAAGTGAGCCTCACGGCCGTCGGCACGGAATGAAGCTGTGTCGGAGTTGGTTGTGGAGGGTGATCTGACCGAGGATGGAGACCATGACAGACACCGCCACAGCGCCAGCAGACCCCCGCGACATCCTGGCGAGGTACCGGCAGCGCCGCGAACAGGCCGTGACGGCGCCGAAGGGCAACCTGGCGCTCGTGAACACGCAGTGGATCACTGGCGACCCGGAGGCGGCGGCGCAGCCGGTGTGGGGCGTCCCCGGCCTGTGGGCTCCACTGCCGAAGGGGCAGTCCGGCCTCAAGGTGGTCGCGACGGCGGCCGACGGCATCGTGGTCGACGGCACGCCGGTCGACGGCGAGGCCATCGTGCGCGGCAAGGACGACGCGAACCCGAGCGAGATCGTCTTCAGCGACACGGTCACCGGGTTCGTCATCGCCAGCGAGGACGGCGACTATGCGCTGCGGGTCTGGGACGCGAACTCGGAGGCCATCCAGGAGTTCGGCTCCATCGACGCCTTCGACTTCAACCCGGAGTGGATCATCCAGGCGCAGTTCACCCCGATCGAGGGCGGCAAGACGCTCGGCTTCGAGCACCTCAAAGACGACGGGAGCACCCGCGAGAAGGTGATCCCGGGCGAGATCACGTTCAGCAAGGACGGCGTCGACTACAACCTCGCCGCGTTCAAGGCGGGCAGGGCGCTGCAGCTGGTCTTCGCCGACAGCACCAACGGCGACTCCACGTACTCGGTCGGCCGCTTCCTCTTCGTGGCCCCGAACCCGGACGGCACGGTGACGCTCGACTTCAACCTCGCCGTCCTGCCGCCGTGCGCGTTCAGCTACAACTTCAACTGCCCGCTGCCGCCCGCGCAGAACCGCTTCGCCGTCCCCATCGAGGCCGGCGAGAAGAACGTCCTCGCCAAGTCCGGCGACCTCCTGCACTGACCCCGAGCGGGTCAGGAGGCGTCGGCCGGGCGGCGGCCCCGCCGCGGACGGTCGGGGGAGCGGTGCTGCAGCAGCGCATCCGGATGCGCGGTGAGGGTGGAGGCGACCTCGTCCAGCCACTCGATGGCGGCGAGGGCGCCCAGCTCGGCCGCGCGGTTGGCGGCGAGCACGGCGCGCGAGTCCGCGTCGTGGGTGAGCTCGCGGATCTTCTCGACGAACGCCCGGCGGTAGTCGGCCACCACGGCGGGCGCGTCTGCACCGGTGAGGGAGGCCGCGATCAGCACCTGGTCCTGCATCTCGTCCCAGTCCGGGCGCGCATCCACCGGCCCGGAGGTGAGCCAGTCCTCGGCGGCGGCCGCACCGTCGGCGGTCAGCGCGTAGAGCGGCAGGCCGTCATCCGTGGCGCCCGCCGGCTGCACGAGCCCCTGGTCGACCATGCGGTCGAGCGTCGAGTAGACCTGCCCGGCGTTGAGCTGGCGGCGGTGGGCCGCCCGCGCGAGGAACTCGCCCTGCAACTGCGAGCCGTATGCGGCGCCCTGGGTGAGCAGCGCGAGAAAACCGTTCTGGACCGACATACTCAGTATGCTATTCCGTTTCGCCGCCACGCCGCTGCAAAACCGTTGCAACCTTGTGACATCCGATAGTTCTACGGCATAATTCACAAGAGCAGCCCTCGGGCTGCGGCAAACTTCATATCGTGCCGGTGAGACCGCCGATTGGTCGTTGGGGAAGACGCATCCAATCGAACGGAGGACATCATGGCGGCACACGCAAGTCGAGGAGTGCTCTACGTGCACTCTTCCCCTGGCGCGCTCTGCCCCCACATCGAGTGGGCGGCGGGACGCGCTATCGGTCGCGCCGTGAACTTCACCTGGGAGGCGCAGCCGGTGTTGAAGGGCGCCCAGCGCACCGAGTTCTTCTGGGAGGGACCCCAGGGGACGGGCGCAGCCATCGCGTCCGCCCTGCGCGGCTGGGAGCACCTCCGCTACGAGGTGACGGAGGACGCCGGCCTCGGCAGCGACGGCGGCCGGTGGATGCACACCCCCGACCTCGGGATCTTCTTCGCCCAGACCGACACGGCCGGCAACATGGTCATCCCCGAGGACCGGGTGCGCTACGCGATGGAGATCGCCGGGGCGAACGCCCGCGAACTGCACCGCGAGCTTCGGCTTGCGCTCGGCCAGGCGTGGGACGACGAACTGGAGCCCTTCCGGCACGCCAGTGACGAGACCAGCGTGGTCTGGCTGCACAAGGTCGGCTGAGGCGCCGGCTCACCGAGCCACGAGACTCCCGCGGCGGGCCGGCCCAGGCATCATGCGCTGCCGCCCGCACGCGGTGAAACGCGAAAGGCCCCGACCGGTGTTGACCGGTCGGGGCCTTCGTGCGTGCTGCGCAGGGTCCGGATCAGACCGAGCGGAACGCCACGACGGCGTTGTGGCCGCCGAAACCGAACGAGTTGCTGATGGCGAGCAGGTCGCCACCGCCCAGCGCGCGCGGCGCGGTGACCACATCCAGCGGGATCTCCGGGTCTTTCTCGGTGAGGTTGATCGTCGGCGGTGCGACGCGTTCGTGAAGCGCCATGACCGTGAACAGGGCCTCGATCGCCCCGGCGCCACCGAGCAGGTGACCGGTGGATGCCTTGGTCGCGGACACCGGGATGCCGTCGAGCAGGTCGCCGAACACGCGGCGCAGCGCGTTGTACTCCGCGATGTCGCCGACCGGCGTGCTCGTGGCGTGCGCGTTGATGTGCGCCACGTCGGACAGCGACGCCCCTGCACCCTCGACGGCGGCGATCATCGCGCGCGCTGCGGCGGAGCCCTCGGGGTCGGGAGCGGTGATGTGGTAGGCGTCGCTGGTGACGGAGCCGCCGACCAGTTCGGCGTAGATCTTGGCGCCGCGGGCCTTGGCGTGCTCCTCGGTCTCGAGCACCAGCGCTGCTGCACCCTCGCCCAGGACGAAGCCGTCACGGGTGACGTCGTAGGGCCGGGATGCGGTGGCCGGGTCGTCGTTGCGCTTCGACAGCGCCTGCATCGCGGCGAACGATGCGATCGGCAGCGGGTGGATGGCCGCCTCGGAGCCACCGGCGATGACGACGTCGGCGAGGCCCTGCTGCAGGTGGTCGTACGCGTTGGCGATGGACTCGGTGGAGGACGCGCAGGCGGACACGACGGTGCGGATGCCGGCACGGGCGTGCAGGTCCATTCCGATCGCGGCGCCCGGGCCGTTCGGCATGAGCATCGGCACGGTCATCGGCATGACGCGGCGCGGGCCGCGCTCGCGCAGGGTGTCCCACGCGTCGATGAGGGTCCAGACGCCGCCGATGCCGGTGGCCCAGTCCACGGCGAGACGCTCGGGCTCGACCTCGGGGGAGCCGGCGTCCGCGTATGCCTCACGTCCGGCGATGAGCGCGAACTGGCTGGACGGGTCGAGGCGCTTCACCTCGTGGCGTTCGAGCACGGAGGCTGCGTCGACCCTCGCCTGCGCGGCGAACGTGACGGGGAGCTCCAGCTCGGAGACCCACTCCTTCTCGATGGTGCTGGCTCCGGATTCGCCGGCGAGCAGCGCCTTCCAGCTCTCAGCGGCGGTGCCACCGAGAGGCGACGCTGCGCCCACGCCGGTGACGACGATCTTCTTGGTCATAACGGCAACTCTCCGTAGATGGAACACGGCACGCGCTCGTGGCGCGGCCAACCGCGGGGGACCGGACACCGGGGATGCCGGGCCGGTCCCGACCGCGAAGGACGTTTCTCGTGCGGGGTTTAGGCCTGAGCCTTGACGATGAACTCGACGGCGTCGCCGACGGTCTTGAGGTTCTTGACCTCTTCGTCCGGGATCTTGACGTCGAACTTGTCCTCGGCGTTGACCACGATGGTCATCATCGAGATGGAGTCGATGTCGAGGTCGTCGGTGAACGACTTGCCCAGCTCGACAGTGTCGGTCGCGATGCCGGTCTCGTCGTTGATGAGCTCGGCCAGGCCGGCGAGAACTTCTTCGGTGGACAATGCCATGGTGTTTTCTCCTTGAGGGGTGTCGTTTGACCGTTGAACAGTTTAGGGCAGCACGACGACCTGTGCGCCGAACACGAGGCCCGCGCCGAAGCCGATCTGCAATGCCAGTCCACCGGACAGCTCGGGATTCTCCTGCAGCAACCGGTGGGTCGCCAGCGGGATGGAGGCGGCCGAGGTGTTCCCGGTCGTCTCGATGTCACGCGCGATGGCGACGGTCTCCGGCAGCTTGAGCTGCTTGGCGAACTCGTCGACGATGCGCATGTTGGCCTGGTGGGGGATGAAGGCGGCGAGCTGGTCCGGGGTGACGCCGGCGGCATCCAGCGCCTGCTTGGCGACCTTGGCCATCTCCCAGACCGCCCAGCGGAAGACCGTCTGACCTTCCTGGCGGAGGGTCGGCCACGGCTTCTCGCCGTCGCGGAACTCGACCAGGGTGCCATCCATCCCGACCGCGTCGGCTTTCGAGCCGTCGGAGCCCCAGATGGTCTTCGAGATGCCCGGGTACTCGCTCGGTCCGATGACGACGGCGCCGGCGCCGTCCCCCAGGAGGAACGAGATCGTGCGGTCGGTCGGGTCGACGACGTCGGAGAGCTTCTCGGCGCCGACGACGAGGGCGTAGTGGGCGACGCCCGTGCGGATGAGGGCGTCCGCCTGCGCGACGGCGTACGCGTATCCGGCGCACGCGGCGTTCATGTCGTACGCGGCTGCCGGGTTCGCGCCAACGCGGTCGGCCAGCACAGCGGCGAGCGACGGCGTCTGGCGGGCGTTGCTGATGGTGGCGACGATCACGAGGTCGATCAGCGCGGGGTCGACGCCGGATGCGGTGATCGCCTCCTTCGACGCCTCGGTCGCGAGGTCGACGGCGAGTACGTCGTGGCTCGCCCTGGTGCGGGTCACGATGCCGGTGCGCTGCCTGATCCACTCGTCGGAGGAGTTGATCGGGCCGACCAGGTCGTCGTTCGGCACGACGAGGTCGCCGCGTGCTGCGCCGATCGACAGGATGCGGGTGTACTGCGGGCCGTGGGCCTGCTGCAGGGTTGGCTTGGTCATCTGCGTCTCCTAGGCGGCCTGGTCGATGAGCTCGAACGCGGCGGGCAGGTCGTCCGGCGTCTTGACGGCGACGCTCGGGATGCCCTTCAGCCCGCGCTTGGCGAGGCCGACGAGAGCGCCGGCCGGGGCCACCTCGACGATACCCGTCACACCGGCGGCCTGGAACGCCTCCATGCAGAGATCCCAGCGCACGGGGGAGGAGACCTGGCCGACCAGCAGGCGCAGGAACTCGGCGCCGGAGGAGACGAGCGAGCCGTCCTTGTTGGTCCAGAGCGGGAGGGTGGGGTCGCTCGTCGCAAGGGTGGCCGCGAACGCTTCGAGAGCGGGGACGGCCGGAGCCATGTAGCGGGTGTGGAACGCACCGGCGACCTGCAGCGGGATGACCCGTGCGCGGGCGGGTGGGTTCTCGGAGAGCGCTGCGAGCGCATCCAGTGCACCGGCGACGACGATCTGGCCGCCGCCGTTGTAGTTGGCGGGGGAGAGGCCGAGCTCGTCGAGCTTCGCGAGTAGCTCGGTCTCGTCGGCGCCGATGACGGCGCTCATGCCGGTGGGCGTCTGCGCGGCGGCTGCGGCCATCGCGGCTCCGCGCTCGCGGACGAACGCGACGGCGTCCGTCTCGCTGAGCACGCCAGCGCCGGCAGCAGCCGTCAGCTCGCCGACCGAGTGACCGGCGATGCCGCCGATGCGGTCACGGCGGCCGTCGGCGAAGAGCGCGGACAGAGTGAGGAGGCCCGCCGACACGATGAGCGGCTGCGCCACGGCCGTGTCGCGGATCGTGTCGGCGTCGCTGACCGTTCCGTGCGCGACCAGGTCGATGCCGACGGCGTCGGAGATGCCGGTCAGCTGGTCGCGGAACCGCGGCTCGGTGAGCCAGGGGTCGAGGAATCCAGGGGTTTGGGAGCCCTGCCCAGGGCACACGATGACGATCACGGGTTCCAGTCTGCCAATCTTCCGCGCGGCGGATGTGTCGAGGAGGTACTAAGTATCTTGGAAACGTTTGTTTGAACGATACAAGCCGGTCAGGCGCGGCGGGGCGCATCCGGTTCGTTGATGGAACCGACGATGAGCGCCGCCTGCAGGATGAGCGCCTCGCGCGCCCCCGTGGCGTCCCAGCCGATCACCTCGGAGACGCGCTTCAGCCGGTAGCGGACCGTGTTGGGATGCACGAACAGCTCGCGCGCCGTCGCCTCCAGGGACCGCCCGTTGTCGAGGTAGCACCAGAGGGTGGTCAGCAGCTCGGTCGAGTGCGCCTGCAACGGCCGGTAGATGCGGTTGATCAGTGTCGCTCGCGCGAGCCCGTCGCCCGCGAGGGCACGCTCCGGCAGCAGGTCGTCCGCGTGCACGGGACGCGGGCAGTTGCGCCAGGCGCGAGCTACCGCGAAACCGGCGAGGGCCGCCTTCGCACTCTTCGACGCATCCACCAGGCTCGGGACCTCGTGGCCGAGCACCAGGTGCCCTGCACCGAAGCCGGGCTCCAGCTGCTGCGCGATCTCGAGGAAGCCGACGACCGGGGTGGCCCCGATGGCGTCGTCCGGGGTGGAGGCGCTCGGCCAGGCGCGCCCGATCACGAGCACCAGCCTGCTGCCCTGCACACCGATCAGCACGTCCGCCGACATGTGCCGCGCCGTACGGCGCAGCTGGTCGACGTCGAGGAGCTTCGGCGCTGTGCCGACGAGCACGCTGACCTCGCCGTGGCCGTGCCAGCCGAGCGCGGCGATCCTGCTGGGCAGCTCGTCGTCGTACTCGCCGGTCAGGATGCTGTCGACCACCAGGGCCTCCAGGCGCGCATCCCACAGGCCGCGTGCCTCGGCGGCGCGGGCGTAGACGTCCGCCGCTCCGAACGCGATCTCGCGCGAGTAGAGCAGGATCGCCTCGCGGAGAGCCTCCCCGCCGTTCTTCACGCGGTCTTCGACGACCTCGACCGTCACCTTGATCAGCTGCAGCGTCTGCTGCAGGCTGACGCTCCGGAGCAGCTCACGAGGAGCCGCCCCGAAGACGTCTGCGGCGATCCACGGCGTCGACCGCGGATCGTCGAACCAGGAGATGAACGACGAGATGCCTGCCTGCGCCACGAGGCCCACCGCGGACCGCCTGCCCGGAGGCATGTCGCGGTACCACGGCAGAGTGTCCTCGAGGCGCTTCAGCGTTGCGGTGGCGAGTTCGCCGGAGATCTTGCGCAGCCAGGCCAGCGTGTCGGCCTTCGACCTCTCCGCGGGCTTGCCCGGCACCCGATCCGGCGTCTTCGGCACGGTGCCCGGCGTCAGCTCTCGCCGCCGGCGCTGCCGGTGGTGCCCGCGTTGACGTCGTGCAGCAGGTACTTCTCGATCGCCCACGCCGGAGCGTTCGGGTCGACCTGACCGCGGGCCGCAAGCAGCTCCAGGGTCCGGACGACCATCGACGGGCCGTCGATCTTGAAGAACCGGCGCGCGGCGGGACGGGTGTCGGAGAAGCCGAATCCGTCTGCACCGAGCGTCGCGTACTCGCCGGGGACGAACTGCCTGATCTGGTCGGGGACCGCGTGCATGAAGTCGGTCACCGCGACGAACGGGCCGTCGGCATCCTGCAGCTTGCGGGTGACGTACGGCACCTGCTTCTCCTGCTGCGGGTAGAGGAAGTTGTGCTCCTCCGCCGCGAGGCCGTCGCGGCGCAGCTCCGACCACGAGGTGACGGACCAGACGTCGGCGGACACGCCCCAGTCCTGCGCGAGCAGGTGCTGGGCCTCGAGCGCCCACGGCACGGCGACACCGGACGCGAGCAGCTGCGCCTTGGGGCCGGCCACGTCGGACGCGCGCAGGCGGTGGATGCCCCGCACGATCCCGTCGGCGTCGACGCCCTCCGGCTCCGCGGGCTGCACGATCGGCTCGTTGTACACCGTGAGGTAGTACATGACGTTGGGATCCGGGTGGTTCCCTCCGTACATCCGCTCCAGACCGCTGCGGACGATGTGGCCGATCTCGTAGCCGTACGCCGGGTCGTACGAGACGACGGCCGGGTTCGTGTTCGAGAGGACGAGCGAGTGGCCGTCCGCGTGCTGCAGGCCCTCGCCGGTCAGCGTGGTGCGGCCGGCGGTCGCGCCGATCATGAACCCGCGCGCCATCTGGTCGCCTGCTGCCCACATGGCGTCGCCGGTGCGCTGGAAGCCGAACATCGAGTAGAACACGTACACCGGGATGAGCGGCTCACCCTGCGTGGCGTACGACGTGCCGACGTTGGTGAACGCCGCGAGGGCGCCCGCCTCGTTGATGCCGACGTGGATGATCTGACCCTGCGGGCTCTCCTTGTACGCCAGGAGCAGCTCACGGTCGACCGAGGTGTAGTGCTGGCCGTTCGGGTTGTAGATCTTCGCGTTCGGGAAGAACGCGTCCATGCCGAAGGTGCGCGCCTCGTCCGGGATGATCGGGACGATGCGGTGACCGAAGTCCTTCGACCGCAGCAGGTCCTTCAGCAGACGGACGAACGCCATGGTGGTGGCGATCTCCTGCGTGCCTGAACCCTTCTTGGAGATGGCGTACGCCGAGTCGTCCGGGAGGTTGAGCTGCGTGTACTTGCTGCGACGCTCAGGGACGTAGCCGCCGAGCGCGCGGCGACGGTCGTGCAGGTACTGGATGGCCTCGTCGTCCGCGCCGGGGTTGTAGTACGGCGGGAGGTACGGGTTCTCCTCGAGCTGCGCATCCGTCACCGGGATGCGCATGGCGTCGCGGAACGTCTTCAGGTTGTCGAGCGTCATCTTCTTCATCTGGTGGGTCGCGTTGCGGCCCTCGAAGCTCGGACCGAGGCCGTAGCCCTTGATGGTCTTGGCGATGATGACGGTGGGCTGGCCCTTGTGCTCGGTGGCCGCCTTGAACGCCGCGTAGACCTTGCGGTAGTCGTGGCCGCCGCGCTTGAGGCCCCACACCTGGTCGTCGGTGTAGTCCTTGACGAGCTCCAGCGTGCGCGGGTCGCGGCCGAAGAAGTTCTCGCGCACGTATGCGCCGTTCTCCGTCTTGTACGTCTGGTAGTCGCCATCCGGGGTCTGGTTCATCAGGTTGACCAGCGCGCCGTCGGTGTCACGGGCGAGCAGGTCGTCCCACTCGCGGCCCCAGATCACCTTGATGACGTTCCAGCCAGCTCCACGGAAGTAGCTCTCGAGCTCCTGGATGATCTTGCCGTTGCCGCGCACAGGGCCGTCGAGGCGCTGCAGGTTGGCGTTGACGACGAAGGTCAGGTTGTCGAGCTTCTCGTTCGCTGCGACCTGCAGCTGGCCGCGGCTTTCGACCTCGTCCATCTCGCCGTCGCCGAGGAACGCCCAGACGTGCTGGTCGCTCGCGTCCTTGATGCCGCGGTTGGTGAGGTACTTGTTGAGCTGCGCCTGGTAGATCGCGTTGATCGGTCCGAGACCCATCGACACGGTCGGGAACTGCCAGAACTCCGGCATGAGACGCGGGTGCGGGTACGAGGACAGTCCGCCGCCCGCGTGCGACTTCTCCTGGCGGAAGCCGTCGAGCTGGTCGGCGCTGAGGCGGCCTTCGAGGAAGGCGCGGGCGTACGGGCCGGGGGAGGCGTGACCCTGGAAGAAGACCTGGTCTCCTCCGCCCGGGTGGTCCTGGCCGCGGAAGAAGTGGTTGAAGCCGATCTCGTAGAGCGTCGCGCTGGACGCGTAGCTCGAGAGGTGGCCGCCGACGGCGATGCCGGGGCGCTGTGCGCGGTGCACCATGACGGCCGCGTTCCAGCGGATCCAGGCACGGTACTTGCGCTCGATCTCCTCGTCGCCGGGGAATTCCGGCTCGTTCTCGGGGGAGATGGTGTTGATGTAGTCCGTTGTCGGGACCATCGGAACACCGAGCTGCAGTTCTTTGGAGCGCTTGAGCAGGCTCAGCATGATCTCACGAGCGCGCTCGTGGCCATGGGCCGCAACCAGTGCGTCGAGGGATTCCTGCCATTCGGCGGTCTCCTCCGGGTCCGAATCGATGTGATTCACCGAGTACGGGTCCTGGTCGTTTACAGTCACCCTCGACCTCTTTCTTGTGTCGGATAGATGGTAGACGGAGCTGATCGCTGTCGGGTCACAACAAGGGCGATGGCACCATCTGCCAGCCTAGCCTCACTCCGAGCCTCCCGGTGACCGTGGCATTTGACTCCACGGGCACGAGGTCTAAGCTGTGTCCTCGTGCGTGCGCGGCATTCCGGGCCGCGAGCGTGAAAGGACACACAATGGCTCTGGAGAACGACACCCAGGCACCCGACTTCGAACTCGTCAACCAGTACGGCGAGACGGTCAGACTCAGCGACTTCCGTGGAAAGAAGGCGGTAGCGCTCGTCTTCTTCCCCCTCGCGTTCTCCGGAACGTGCACCGGAGAACTGTGCGCGCTCCGCGACAACCTCAACCTGTTCAAGGACCACGCCGTCGAGCTCATCGGCATCTCCGTCGACTCGAAGTACACGCTGCGCGCGTGGGCGGAGCAGGAGGACTACGACTTCGCGCTGCTGGCCGACTTCTGGCCGCACGGCGAGATCGCCAAGGAGTACGGCGTCTTCCTGCAGGAGAAGGGATTCGCCAACCGGGCGACCTTCGTGATCGACGAATCCGGCATCATCCGCGCCTCGTTCATCACCGCGCCGGGAGAGGCCCGCTCGATCGAGGCGTACCGCGCCGCACTGGAATTGCTGCCCGCCCACGTCGGCTAGGCTGACGCGTTGAAGGGCCTTTAGCTCAGCTGGTAGAGCGCCACGTTTACACCGTGGATGTCGTCGGTTCGATCCCGGCAGGGCCCACCCTCCACTGTTCTCGCGCGCCGATCGCACGCGCCTGGCGCAAACCGGCTGATCCTGCGGCGCGAAACGGCTTTTTGCGCGCATTCCGACTGCATACCGTTGCAGGATCGAGGCTTTCTGGCTCCTTCCGAGCGGCTTCGTTCGGTGGTGGCGTGCTGATCGGGTCGACTCGCCACCACCACCCCTCCTGCCGCTCGCGCCGCCGCTAAACTCCCGGCATGCCCGACGGCCCATACCGCTGGTTCGTGTACGCCGAGATCGCCCTCGCCGTCGTCACGTTCGTCGCCCTGTGCTTCATCGTCGCCCCGTACGGACGGCACGGCCGCTCCGGATGGGGTCCGACCGTGCCGGCGAGGGTCGGCTGGGTGGTCATGGAGAGCCCCGCGTCGATCGTCTTCCTGCTGTTCTTCCTGCTCGGCGACCACCGTTCCGAGCTGGTGCCGCTGCTGTTCCTCGCGCTCTGGCAGCTGCACTACGTGCAGCGCGCGTTCGTCTACCCGTTCCTGATGCGGACGGGCTCGCGGATGCCGGTGTCCGTGGTGGCGATGGCCATCCTGTTCAACCTGCTCAACGCGTGGGTGAACGCGCGCTGGATCTCGCAGTACGGGGAGTACGCGAACAGCTGGCTGGCCGACCCGCGGTTCTGGATCGGGGTGGCCGTGTTCCTCGCCGGGTTCGCGCTGAACATCGGCTCCGACCGCATCCTGCGCCGGTTGCGGGATGTGCGGGGCCGGGATGCGCGGGACGGCGGGGCCTCGGCCGGCGGCTACCGCATCCCGCACGGCGGCGGGTATCGCTGGGTGTCCAGCCCGAACTACCTGGGCGAGATGGTGGAGTGGACGGGCTGGGCGATCGCGACCTGGTCGCTGGCCGGGCTGGCGTTCGCGCTGTACACGATCGCGAACCTCGCACCGCGGGCGATGGCGAACCACCGCTGGTACCGCGAGACGTTCGCCGACTATCCGCCGGAGCGGAAGGCGATCGTCCCGTACCTGCTCTGACGGTGGTGCCGCGTACGCTGACGGCAGTGGTCGGAGGGAGTTGGCGTGCCGGAGAGCGTCGAGCAGTGGTGGGCGCGCCGCCAGTGGTCGAAGGGCGAGGCGACGCCGTACCCGATCGGTCGCTACCGCACGGACTGGGAGCGGTACCCGATGCTGATCCGGCAGTACCACCCCGACCTCAACCACGGCATCGTGCTCAGCCAGGTGCCGCCCGCCGCCGAGGTCTACCTGCTCTGGGAGTGCGACTCCGGGCACCGCTTCGTCGCGACCCCGGAGGAGCAGCGGTCCCGGCCGGGCGGCACCAGACGGCGCTCGGCGTGGTGCCCGGCCTGCGCCGAGGGAGCGGCCCCGCGCCGCATCCGGCAGCCGCAGCCCGACGACGGGATGCACGCCTGCGGTCACGCGCGCGACCCGCGCAGGATCGAGCACGAGCCGGGCGATGACCGCTGCTTCCTCTGCCGCAGGCTCGACACCGAGCGGCTCACCCGCGAAGAGCTGGTCACTCTGGCGGCTCCGGGGTCGCGGGTGGCCGTGTCGGAGGAGAACGGCACGGCGGCGAAGCACTCCTGGCAGTGCGACAAGGGGCACCCGGTGTACCAGGCGAGCATCGAGCGCATCCTGGGCGGCCGACGCTGCCCGGTGTGCCGGCACGCCGCGGCGGGTGCGGATGCCGTGGCCGTCGGCGAGGCGTTCGTGAGCAGGTGGGCGCCGCGCCCAGCCTCCGCCGCCGAGCCGGCGCTCAAGCAGCGCATCGCCGACCGGCTCGACGTGGACCTCGGCAGGAACGCCGTGCGCGTGGCGCGGCCATTCTTCTCGCACCTGGAGGTCTGGCCCGACATCGTCATCCCCGAGCTGCGCGTCGCGATCGAATACGACACCACCGGGCGGCACGGCCTGGAGCACGTCGGTCCGCGGGAGGCGACGGACAGGAAGAAGGACAGGCTGCTGCGGGCGTCCGGCTGGGAGGTGGTGCGCATCCGGTGCGGCAAGCTGCAGCCGATCGGGCCGTATGACCTGATGGCGGGGTCGGTGAACGCCGCGCTGGTCGAGCGCATCCTGGATCGGCTGGGGGAGATCAGGGGCGAACTGATCGTCGGGGCGTATCTGCGCTGACCGCCGCACACCGCGCTGCGTCTGCCCACAAATGCCAGTAATTCAGCGGGAAATCTGCACTCGTGCAACGTCGGTGGCCGTGGCTACGCTGAACCCGTACCGGCCCTTCGGCGGCCGGACGCACTCGACAGAAAGACAAGGCTCATGGCTTCCACGCTCAACCCATACATCAACTTCCGCACTCAGGCGCGCGAGGCGATGGACTTCTACCAGTCGGTGTTCGGGGGCGAAGTGCAGCGGAGCACATTCGCCGAGTTCCAGGTCAGCACAGACCCGGACGAGAAAGACCTCATCATGCACTCCCAGCTGACCACCCCGTCGGGTTTCACACTGATGGTGGCCGACGTGCCGAAGCACATGGACCTCGCGGAAGGCTCCAACATCTCGGTCTCGCTGAGCGGCGACGACGAAGCCGAGCTCTCCGGATACTTCGCCAAGCTCATCGAGGGCGGCACGGTCATCGAGCCCCTCTCGAAGGCGCCGTGGGGAGACAGCTTCGGGATGGCGGTCGACAAGTTCGGCGTGTCCTGGCTGGTGAACATCGCAGGGTCAGTGCCCGCTCAGCAGGGCTGACCGGCGCATCCGGGGTCGCCCCGCCGCCGCACGGTTGCCCCGTCGCGGCGGCGAGGCGACAATGAGGCATGAGCGTGTCGACGATGACCGGCCCGATTGTTGCCGGGGTGTACCCGGGACAGCCGGTCGCGGTCGTGCAGGAGGCCGCCGCGCTGGCCGCGCGCCTCGACCGGGCTCTGCTCTGCGGCTACGTGACGCCGGACAGCTACCTGACCGAGTGGGAGCGCGCCGACCTGCGCAGGGAGGCGTCGCTGCATCCCGAGGGTGTCGGACCAGACGACGAGCGGCTGGCCATCGAGCTGGCGGCGGCGATCACGGATGCGCTGGCGGACACCCGGGTGGATGCCGCGGAGGCGGACGGCGATGCGGAGGCGGAGGCGTCCGGAGCGGGGGAGCCGGGTGGCTGGGCAGTGGGTGCAGGACCGTCGGGTGGCGGGATGGGGCGCGGCCTCAGCAACGGGTGGGTGCTGCGCATCCTGGCCGGGGACCCGTCGCGGGCGCTCGCGCGCGTGGCCGAGGAGGTGGATGCTCCGCTGATCGTGGTCGGAACGCACCAGTCGGGATTCGGACACGCGGTGGAGGAGTGGCTGTCCGGGTCGGTGGCAGTGCAGCTGACGCGCGCGCAGCACCGGTCGGTGGTGGTCGTGCCGATCGGGCACGCGAGCAGACGGACGCGGACGCTGGGCTAGCGCTGTCGGTAGCTGGGCGTAGCGTCTGGCGCAGAGGCCAACGGCGGATTCGGGGAAGGGGCGGCAATGTCGACACTCGAGGGACGGGATGCGTCAGCACTGCTGGTGATCGACGTGCAGAACGGCGTCATCGGCGGGGCGTACCGGAGTGACGAGGTGGTCGGCACGATCCGGTCGCTGGTCGACAGGGCGCGCGTCGAGGGGGTGCCGGTGGTGTGGATCCAGCACTCCGACGAGAACATCGAAGAGGGCACCGACGCCTGGCAGTACGTCCCGGAGCTGGTGCGTGCCGAGAGCGAACCGCTCGTGCCGAAGCACTACGCCGACGCGTTCGAGGAGACCGCGCTCGAACAGGTGCTCGCGGATGCGGGCGTCGACCGCATCGTCGTGACGGGCTCGCAGACGGACGAGTGCATCCGGTCGACCATTCACGGCGGCCTCACCCGCGGCTACGACGTGACGCTGGTCGGCGACGCGCACACCACGGAAGACCTCAGCGAGTGGGGCGCGCCGACGCCCGATCTGGTGGTGGCGCACACGAACCTGTACTGGGGGAACCACCGGGCGCCGGGGCGCGAGGCTGCGGTCGTGGATGCAGCGGACGTGCGGTTCTCGTGACGCGCGGGCGCGCGTCGTGATCGTCGATGAGGTCACACGCCCGGGCGACGCGGTGGCGTCGATCGGTGACGTGAGCATCCACCGCTGGTCGCCGGGCGACCGGCCGGTTCACGGGGTGAGCACGATGCGCCTCGTCGTGGTCGCGGCGTCCGACCAGGCGGACGTGACCTCGGAGAGCGGCACGGCGACCGCATCCAGGTCGAACGCACCGGCAGTGATGAGGGATGCAAGCTCCGGGAGCGACGCGAGGATGTCGCGGGGCGGGACGGAGCCTTGGCCGCTGCCGATGATCCGCAGGTCCGCCGCACGCAGGGCGGCGGACGGGATCGGGGCGGTGCCGCCGGCGACCGAGCCGATCTGGATCCAGGTGATGGCGCGGCCTCTGTCCGGCCGGGCGGTGATCAGGCCCGTGAGCGCAGCGGCGGCGGGCTCTCCCCAGAGATAGTCGAGGACCACGTCGACCTCGGCGGCCGACCGTCCGATGGCGTCGGCGATAGCGGCGGGGTCGCCATCGAGGGAGACGACCTCGGTGGCGCCAAGGGCGGGGAGCGCCGCCAGTTTCGCGGCGTCGCGTCCGGCCGCGACGATCCGGGATGCGCCCAGGCGCTTCGCGAGCTGCACGGCCAGTCCGCCCGCGCTTCCGGTGGCGCCGAGCACCAGGACGCTCTGGCCGGGCTCGAACCGCATCCGGCTGCGGAGGGCGAGCCACGACGACATCGCGGGGTTCATGGCGGCGGCGACGGCGAACGGGTCGGCATCCGGGGCGAGGACGATGCTGCGGCGGCGATCGATCACGGTGCGTTCGGCCATCGAGCCGGCGGTAGTGTCTGCGAGGACGAAGTAGTGGAGCACTCCGGACGCGTCGCGGCCCACCCCGTCGATGCCGGGGATCAGCGGGAGCTCGTCGGTGCTGGTGTAGTGGCTGCCGTCCGCCTGCGACCGCACGCGGGGGTGCAGCCCGGCGGCGATGACCTCGACGACCAGGTCGTCGGGCGAGGACGCCGAGGGATCGGGGACCTCGGCGTAGCTGGGTGGTGCGTCGAACGATGAGACGAGTGCTGCTTTCATCGGGACCTCCGTCGTATAGTTGGTAACACGAAGTATTATTAGTTCGTATTACCATCTATGTCAAGGAGGCGCGATGACGGCGACGGATCGGGAGAGCGGTGGCGGCGTTGGCGACCAGGATGCGCTGGTCGACGCCCTCGTCCAGTTCTCCTACCGGACAATGGGGGTGCTCAGCAGGCTCGCTGCCGAGAACGACCTGTCGCTGACGCAGTTGCGGGTGCTCGGCATCCTGCGCGACCGCCGGCTGCGCATCACCGCCATCGCCGACTATCTGGGCCTGGAGAAGTCCACGCTGTCCGGACTGGTCGACCGCGCGGAGAAGCGCGGCCTGGTCGAACGCGCCCCGTCCGCCACCGACCGGCGCGCCGTGGACGTGCTCCTCACGGCCAGCGGGCACGACCTGTCCTCCCGCCTCACGGCCGAGCTGAGGACCGAGCTGACGCCGTACACCTCGACGCTCGCGGCCGACGAGCAGCAGCAGGTGCGTTCGCTGCTCGAACGGATGCTCGGCGGGGACGCGCTCTGACCATCCCGCCCCTCCCGCCGCTCGGGCGACGGTGGCAGACTGCGGGCATGGGTATCGAGGAGTGGTGGGGGAGACTGGGCCCCTCCGAGCAGCAGTGGCTCATCGACAACAATGGCGACGCGCTCCCGGATGCGCTGGTCGCGTCGATCGTGGAAGCGGGCGGCGTGGTGCAGGTGGTCGGGGCCGAGGATGTGGCCGAGGACGTTCCCCCGGGCAGCTACCTCGCCGACGACGACGTGGACTGGATCGAGGAGACGGCGAACGAGGACGACGGCGCCGACCTCGACGAAGAAGAGTGACCACCGCAGGTGTACCTTGCTGGGCATGAGCACGGACACCGCTGTTCTCGACTGGATGCTCGACTCCGATCCTGCGTTGCGCTGGCGGGTGGAGCGCGATCTGCTCGGCGCCCCGCCGGAGGTGTGGGCCGCCACGCGGTCCAGGGTCGCCACCGAGGGGTTCGGCGCGCGGCTGCTGGCCGAACAGGACGCCGACGGGCAGTGGGCCGGTGGCGCGTATTTCCCCGGGGACGCCGAGTTCGACCATCCCGATGAGCGTGACGAGGGCGGCCAGCCGTACACCGCCACCACCTGGAGTCTGAACGCGCTGCGCGAGTGGGGTGTCGACGCAGACGCGCTTGCGGGCACCGCAGAGCTGCTGGCCGCGAACAGCCGGTGGGAGTACGAGGACCTGCCCTATTGGGGAGGCGAGGTCGACTGCTGCATCAACGCGTTCACCCTCGCCAACGGAGCCTGGCTGGGCGCCGATGTCTCGGGGATCGCGCAGTGGTTCCTCGAGCACCGGATGGCCGACGGCGGGTGGAACTGCGACTGGGTGGAAGGCTCGACGCGGTCGTCGTTCCACTCGACCCTCAACTCGCTCGACGGGCTCCTCTATTACGAAGGCGCGACGGGAGGCAGCGACGCCCTCCGCGAGGCCAGGCACGCCGGAGAGGAGTACCTGCTCGAACGCCGTCTGCTGCGGAAGCAGTCGACGGGCGAGCTGGTCGCTCCGTGGGTGGCCAGGTTCGCGTATCCGTTCCGCTGGAAGTACAGCGCCCTGCACGCCGCGGACTACTTCCGCGCCGCCACCCTGCACGACGACACCCCGCCCGACCCGCGGCTGGCTGAGGCCGTGGAGCTGATCCGCGCATCCCGCACCCCGGAGGGGACCTGGCTGCAGGGGTACCGGCACCCTGGCAGGGTGTGGTTCGAGATCGACGCGGCTCCGGGCGAACCGTCGAAATGGCTGACGTTCCACGCGACGCGCGTGCTGGACTGGTGGGACGGGGCCGCACAAGGCACCCGCGGATCGGCCTCGCCAGGGGATTGACGGCGCGTCGTCCTGGGGGCACGGTGATCGGCGAGCCGGATGGCGGGTCGATCCGACGACAGGGGCGGCCGACGATACCGCACCCCCGGCTCCGGCGGCGACCGTGCCCCGACCGCACGGTCGCCGTTGCACCGCACGTCGGCGGCCGGGCGAGAGACGAGGGAGAACGCAGTGACGATTCAGCTCAACGAGAAGGCGCTCACGCACGCGCGCGGCTTGCTGCGCCGCGGCGAACTGGTGGCCGACGAGCGGGACGACTGGAGCGAGCACGCCCCGTCGGCCGACGAGGAGAACGCGTTCATCGAGAAGCACGGGATCGCCGAGTACGCCCAGTGGCATCTGGGCGAGGACCCTTCCAAGAACGAGGGCACGAAAGGCAGGTACTCGTTCCCGTACGGCGACTTCAGGAAACTGCACCGCTGCGCCGTCATCTCCGGCGAGAGCAGGGCAGGGCAGTACGACCACGCCAGCATCGAGAAGGCGTTGAAGGAATTGCTCGGCGGCATCGACCGCAAAGAGTCCGCAGGCAAGTAGTGAGCAGGATCGACAGGCGAAGGAGCACGATCATGAGTGACGCACGCGAGACAGCACCGGAGAGCCCGTCGGGGGAGCCCCTCGACACGGCACCCACCGACACCGGAGACACCACCGGCACCGGAGAGACCGAGGACGCCGACGAACTTCTCGACCCGCGGGAGCCGTACGACGCGGACGGCGTGTTCGAACCGCGCAGGGACGGCGCGGGGGCCGACGACCTCGACGCAGGCACCGACGACATCGCCGCCGAGCCGCTCGACGACGACCAGCTCTGAGCCGGATGTTCCCGGGTTTCGAGGTCGACGACATCCTGGTCGACCCCGACGGCGTCGATGACGGCCCCACCGTCGTGCACGTACGCCACGCGGGCACGGGCCCGCCGGTCCTGCTCCTGCACGGCCACCCGCGCACCGGCTCGACCTGGTATCGGGTGGCGCCCCGCCTGGTGGAGGCCGGCTTCACCGTGGTGGTCCCCGATCTGCCGGGCTACGGCGCATCCACGGCCCCCGACCCTCAGCCCGACCACGCCCCGCACGCGAAGCGGGCGACGGCCGAGCGCCTGCTGGCGGCGATGGATGCGCTCGGGCACGAACGCTTCGCGGTGGTCGGTCACGACCGGGGCAGCTACGTGGCGTTCCGGATGGCGATGGACCACCCGGAGCGAGTCACCAGGGTGGCGCTGCTGGACTGCATCCCGATCGTCGAGCATCTGGAGCGGATCACCCCGGAGTTCGCGACCGCCTGGTGGCACTGGTTCTTCTTCGCTCAGCCCGGCACGCCGGAGCGGGTCATCCTGGCCGATCCCGACCGCTGGTACCACGGCGATCCGGAGGCGATGGGGGCGGAGAACCACGCCGAGTGGCGGGAGGCGGTGCGCAAGCCGAGCGTGGTGCGCGCGATGCTGGAGGACTACCGCGCCGGCCTCACCGTCGACCGCGCCGACGAGACGGCCGACCGAGCGGCGGGAAGGAAGATCGATCAGCCGCTGCTCGTGCTGTCGTCGGGGCGCGACGACCTGGAGCAACTGTTCGGAGACCCGCTCGCGATCTGGCGCGACTGGGCGACCGACGTGCGCGGCTGGGCGATCGACTCCGGTCACCATGTCGCCGAGGAGCGTCCGGTCGAGCTGAGCGCGGCGCTGGCCGGGTTCCTGTCCGACCGTCCGGGCGGGTGATCGGTCACGCCCTCCGCCACTCGTCGCCGGTGAGGTGCGAGCCGGCCTGCGGACCCATTTGCAGCATCCCGCCGTCGACGGTCCAGGATGCGCCGGTGACGTACGACGCCTGTGGGGAGGCGAGGAACGCGATCACGGCGGCGACCTCGCGGGCGTCGCCGGGGCGGCCGAGGGGGATGCCCGGCCGGTGCACCCGGCGTGGATCCTCGTCGTCCGCGTCGTTCATCGGGGTGGAGATCTCGCCGGGCGCGACGGAGTTGCAGGTGATGCCGTACTCGCCGAGTTCGAGGGCGAGCGTCTTGATCAGCCCGCCGAGGCCGTGTTTGGCGGCATCGTATGCGGCGGACCCGACCCGCGGCTGGTGCTCGTGCACGCTCGTGACGGCGATGATGCGTCCGCCGCGTCCCGCATCCACCATCCGCCTGGCGACGCGCTGGATGCACACGAACGGCCCGTCGAGGTCGGCGGCGACCGTGGTACGCCAGGTGTCCCAGTCGGTGTCGAAGAACGCGGGGCCGCCGTTGACGCCTGCGTTGTTGACGAACACGTCGCAGCCGCCGAGCCGGTCGGCGAGCGCGTCGACCACGTCGCCGCAGGCGGGGGCGTCCGTGGTGTCCAGCCTGGTCGTGAACGCCTGGCGGCCGGCGTCCCGCACGAGCCGGGCGGTCTCCTCGGCGCCGTCCTCGTCGGAGTGCCAGGTGATGCCGACGTCGAGACCGGCTTCGGCGAGCGCGACGGCCGTCGCCTTGCCGATCCCGGAATCCGAGCCGGTGACGATCGCGGTGCGCGGGGTGAAGTCCTGGTCGGCCATGCTCGTTACGGTTTCCCTTCTTCGCTGTACGGCGTCTCGCCCTCTGCGCCGTCGCCCGGGTCGTCGGCCTCCCGTTCGGCGTCGCCGTCGCGCCGGGTGCCGAGGTCGTCGTCCGGGTCGGCGAGCGCGCCGATCACGTCTCCGATGACGTTCTTGTCCGGGGTGGGGTCGACGGCGCCTCCGTCGTCTCCGTCGAGGCCGTCGGCCAGTCCGTTGGTCTGGTCGAAGCCGGTTTCTCTGTCGTCTCGTCGGTCTGTCATGACGGTCATCGAACACCGAATCCGCTGTTCGGCAAGCCCCCGCCATCCGGTCCGGGTGCGGCGTACACTCCGCGCCATGACTGCCGGAAAGCTGATCTTCATCCGTCACGGCGAGAGCACAGCGAACGTGGCGGCCACCGCCGCCGAGCTGGCCGGTGCGGAGACCATCGCCGTGCAGGCGCGCGACCCCGACGTTCCGCTGACCCCGCTCGGCGAGCAGCAGGCCACCGCCGTGGGGCCGCGGCTGGCCGACGCGCTGGACGGGCACCCGGAGCGCGCGCTGTTCTGGAGCTCTCCGTACCGGCGCGCGGTGCGCACGGCCGAGCTCGCGCTGGTCGGCGCCCTGCCGTTCACCATCGACGAGCGTCTGCGCGACCGCGAGCTGGGCATCCTGGATGCGCTGACCACCCGGGGCGTCGACGCGCGGCTCCCGATGGAGGCGGCCAGGCGGCGCTGGCTGGGGAAGCTCTACTACCGCCCGCCGGGCGGCGAGGCGTGGACGGACGTGGCCCTCCGGCTCCGCTCGTTCCTCCGCGACCTGGACACGGCCGACGGACGGCCGGTCGTGCTGTTCACGCACGACGCGGTGGTGAGTGTGTTCCTGTACGTGCTGTGCGGGTGGACGGAGCGGCAGCTGGACGACTTCCTGGTCTCCCGCATCGTGGGCAACGCCTCCCTGACGACACTGGAACGCGACGGCGCCGGCTGGCGGCTGGACGCGTTCGCCGACGACGCGCACCTCCACGACGCCGGGCTCCCGGCGACGGCACACCCGGGAGCGGCCCGTGTCGACGACTGAGCAAGGCGGCACAGCGGGCACGGCCGCCGAAGTGGATGCGGTGTACCTGCGCCGCTGGGAGCTTCCTGCCCCCGGCGCGTCGAAGCAGTCCCGCGGGGACGTGGTGGTGGTCGGCGGTGCCGAACGCTCGCCTGGCGCTGCGTTGCTCGCCGGGCGTGCATCCCTGCGGGTCGGCGCCGGACGCCTGACGCTCGCGGTCGGGGAGGCCTCGGCCACGGCGGTGGCTGTGGCCCTGCCGGAGTGCGGGATCGTGCCGCTCGCAGAGAACGCGGACGGCGCGGTGCGCGGCCGGTCGGTCACGGCGGCCGCAGCAGACGTGGGCGGCGCGGACGCCGTGCTGGTGGGACCCGGCCTCGACGACATCGGCGAAACGAAGCGGATGCTGACGACACTCTCCGGTGTCGTCTCCCGCGACGCGACCCTGGTGCTCGACGCGTACGCGCTCGGCGCCCTGGCAGTGACCGGACGGAAGGTCCTTCGCGGGTTCGGCCGCGGCGCGCGCATCCTGACGCCCAACCTCGACGAGGCCGCGCTCCTGCTCGGACGCCCGCTGGACGACCAGCCGGCCGACCTGCTCCGCATCGCTCGGCGCTACCATGCGGTGGTCACCTGCCACGGCTGGATCGCCGACCCCGACGGCACGCTCCTGCACGTCCGCGACGGCGGACCGGGGCTCGGCACGTCGGGCAGCGGGGATGCGCTGGCCGGCGCGATCGCCGGGCTCGCGGCCCGGGGCTGCGGTCCGCTGCAGGCGGCGGCGTGGGGCACGTACCTGCATGCGGCGGCAGGGGAGTCGCTGGCGCGGGATGTCGCGGCGCTCGGTTTCCTCGCGAGCGAGATCGTGGAGCGGCTGCCGCGAGAACTGGCAGCGGTGGAGGACAGGACGGGGGAGTAGCGGCGTCGCGCATCCACCCCTGCCGGCCGCTACGCCCGCGTGCTCGCGAGTAACTCGCTGACCTCCGCCGTCGTGCCCGTCTCGCCGATGCGCGGGAACACGCTGCTCACCACGTGATCGTGCGCCTCCGCGCTCCTGTCCGACATCGCGTCGGTGGCGAGGGTGACGTTGTAGCCGAACTCGTGCGCCTGCCGCGCGGTGGATTCGACGCCCGCGCTGGTCGCGATCCCGGCGATCACCACCTGCGTCACGCCCTCGGAGCGCAGGTACGCATCCAGATCGGTGGCGGTGAACGCACCCCAGGTGCGCTTGGTGACCACGTGGTCGCTCTCGGTGCGGTGCAGCTCCGACACGAATTCGAGCGCGTCGGCCGGGCGCTCGCCCATCGGGCTCTGGGCCTGGGCGCCGGGCTGCGCCTCGATGCGGCCGGGAGCGCGCCCCGCCACGTTCACCAGCACCACCGGAAGTCCGTAAGCGCGGAACGCGTCGGCGAGCGCCCCCGCGTTGGCGAAGACCTCCTCGACCGGGTGGGCGACGTGGTATGCGCGGATCGCGTTCTGCAGGTCGACCACGATGAGTGCGGTGCGGGTGTCGATGGTGCTGATGGTCATGCGTGGGGCCTTCCGGACGGGACTTCGAGCCTACGCCCGCGTCAGCCTCGTTCCGTGTCGGGCTTCCCCGGCCGCGCGTTCGCGTCGTCCCGGATGTCGATCCTGGTGACGCCGGGCTCCGGCTCCTCGGTGCTGATGCGCGGCTTCGCATCCTTCTCGGTGGACTTCGGGGCCGTGGTCAGCTGGTCCTCGCGCTTCTCCGCTGGCGACAGCTCGTCCGCCGGGTTTGCAGGCATGGTCTCTCCTCTGGTCGATGGGTGGGGGAGTCGGCTCGAACGGTATGCGGGAACGGGAGGAGACGCAAGGCCGCCCGGCCGCAGACCGCCTCAGCTCGGGATGCTCGGGATGCTCGGGATGCGCGCCACCGGCTGCCGCAGGATGGTCCGCAGCTTCTCCGGCGCCGTCCGCCGCGCGTCGCTCAGGTAGATCTCGTGGTGGAGGCCGACCATGCGCATCCCGTTGGCCGGCACGAACTCCGTGTGCAGCGCATCCAGCACGGGCGCCTCGTCGTCGTACGAGCCGACGTGCAGCGTCTGGACGCAGAGCCCCTCGTCCAGCCACTCCGCCCGCACCGCGTCGATCGCCGCGCCGCCCACCGAGCGGGCCGCTGCGGAGCGCGCGGCGTCGAGATGCTCGTCGGTGATCCAGGCCGGAATGAGGTTCAAAAGCGTCCACGACCAGAGCGACTTGTCCCTGCCGGTGGTGAACGCTACAGGATCGTCGGCCCACCAGAGCCCTTCGAGCGGCATCACCGTGTAGTCCTCGTCGAGCTCGTTCTTGCTGAAGAATTTGAGCTTGTACGCGAACGGGTAGAGCGCTGCGAGTGCCGCCTGGTATGCGGGTGCCGTGTTCGGGTCCCCGTGGCCGTCGACCATGAGATAGCGCAACGGGGGAACGGTGACGACGTCGAACCGTCCGCGTGCTGCGCTGTAGCTGGCGAGCTCCTTCCGGAGATCGTGCTTCACGGCGTGGCGGAGGTGAAGCCGTCGGGGAAAGACACCGTGCGGTCGGGCCCCATCGGACGGAGGCCGTCCGGCAGCGGGAACCCGACCGTGTACTCGACCAGCGGGGCGTTCATGTCGCCCCAGTCGTCCTTCTTCACCCGGATGGCGTCGGTCGACACCTCGGTGATGCGCACGCGCAGCCAGCGGCCGTCGTCGAGGCGCAGTTCGAACGGGTCGGCCAGGTAGCCGATGCCGAGCGCATCCAGGTGCTCCTCGGCGTCGAGCCAGTCGACCACACCGGTCACCCGGCGGCCGAGCAGGTCGACGGCGACGAAGCCGTCGCCGTCCTGGTCCATCCAGCCGAGCAGTTCGCCGTCGGAGCGGCGGTGCTCGATCCAGGTCTCCGGAACGCTCATCGGCCCACCATACAAGGTGCCTGCGATGGGCAGGGATACCGTTACAGTGGACCCTGTGCTGATCCCCGAAATCGACAGAGCCTAGCCACCGACTTCTCGGTGGCGGCCCCGCAGCAGCGTCAGCGCACAGCCCTCGGCAGGGGAGTCCTCTGCAGGGCAGCGCCGACGTGCGACGCCGTCGAACCCGCACACCGGCGATCCGCCGGGACGCGGGCAGGTTTCTGATCATTCCGCTCCCGCATTCGGTCGAGCGCGCACTTCTAGGGGATCCATGTCCAACGCATCCATCGTCCTGTCCACCCTCTCGTTCTCCTGGCCGGACGGCGAGCCGGCCATCGCCGGCGTCACCGGCAGTTTCGGCTCCGGCCGCACCGGCCTCGTCGGCGACAACGGAGCGGGCAAGTCCACGCTCCTGCGGCTCATCGCCGGCGAGCTCACCCCCACGAGCGGCAGCATCAGCACCACCGGCGAGATCGGCTATCTCGCGCAGTCCGTGACCTGGCGGGATGCGACGACGCTGGCCGACCTGCTCGGCATCGCGCCCATCGTCAGCGCCCTGCGCGCCATCGAGAGCGGCGACGTCGACGAGCGGCACTTCGACACCGTCGGCGACGACTGGGACATCGAGTCCCGCGCCGACGAGCAGCTGCGCCGCCTCGGCTTCAGCTCCGCCGACCTCGACCGCAGCGTCGGCACCCTGTCCGGCGGCGAGGTCATGCTCATCGCCATCGCCGGTCTCCGCGTGCGGCGCCTGCCGATCACGCTGCTCGACGAGCCGAGCAACAACCTCGACCGCGACGCCAAACGGATGCTCGCCGACCTGCTCGACACCTGGCCGGGCACCCTCGTAGTCGTCAGCCACGACCTCGACCTGCTCGACCGGATGGATCAGACGGCCGAACTCTACGACGGCAGGCTCACCGTGTTCGGCGGCCCGTACAGCCAGTGGAAGGAGAACCTCGACCGGCAGCAGGCGGCCGCCGTGCTCGCTGCCCAGGCGGCGGAGCACGCCGTGAAGGCGGAACACCGCCAGCGCGCAGAGGCGGAGAGCAAGCTCGCCAAGCGGGCGCGAACGGCGAAGACCGCGAACGAGAACAAGAAGGGGTCGAAGATCCTGATGAACGGGCTGGCGTCCCGGGCGGAGAACTCCGCGGGCAAACTGCGCGCCGGGCTCGACGACAAGCTGGACGCCGCGAAGGCGAACAGAGCGGCGGCGGCGGCGCGTATCCGGCCCGACCAGAAGATCAGCCTGCAGCTGCCCGACCCGGATGTGCCCTCCGGCCGACGCATCGGTGAACTGCACGGCACAGACCGCACGATCATCGTGCAGGGTCCGGAGCGCATCGCGATCGTCGGCGCGAACGGTGTTGGAAAGACGACGCTGCTCGAGAACCTGGTCGCCGGACGCGCGTCTGAGTCCGGCCGGGCCGGCGGGGTGCTGCACACCGACAGGGTCGGTTATCTCAGCCAGCGGCTCACCGGACTCGACGAGTCGCGCAGCGTGCTCGACACCCTGCGTGCGGTGGCGCCCCAGGTTCCGGATGCGCAGCTCCGCAACCAGCTCGGCCGCCTGCTGGTCTCCGGCAGCGACGTGAACCGTGCGGTCGGCACGCTCTCCGGCGGCGAGCGGTTCCGGGTGTCGCTCGCCCGGCTGCTGTTCGCCGACCCTCCCGCTCAGCTGCTGGTGCTGGACGAGCCGACGAACAACCTCGACCTGGTGAGTGTCGACCAGCTGGTGACGGCGCTCACCGCCTACCGCGGCGCGGTGCTGGTGGTGAGTCACGACGACCGGTTCTTGACGCGGCTCGGGTTGACGGAGGTGCTGGAGCTCGGGTCGGCGGGGGAGCTGCGGCGGGTGGAGGTGGCCGCGGGCTGAGGTCAGTCCCCGGCGCCCACCGCCACCGCAGCCTGCAGCCGCCGGATGACTTCGCCGCGCAGGCCGGAGGCGAGCAGCCCGGGCCCGAGCGGCCCGGCGGAGTCGTGGCCGAGCGGGGGCAGGGTCGCGAGGGCGGTCCTCGCCTCCGCGCTCAGCCGCGCGAGCTGCCAGGCGATCTCGGCGTCGAGCGCATCCGGTCGTTCCGGTGCGGCGAGCGCCGCCGCCGTGGCCGCGTACGCCGCTGCGCCGAGGGCGTGCGCGCCCATGTGCGCGACGCCGGCCGCCTGCGCTGCCGCCCGCGCGGCGGCGACCGCGGCCGGCGAGCTGACCGCCTTCGCCGCGCGACCCGCCACGAACCGGCGACGGATCTCCTCGGCGGCCCCGAGCTCGCCGCGCGCGAACGCCCTGGTTCGTGCGATCGCATCCCGGGCCCGGTCGTCGTCGGGCGCCTCCTCCTCGAACAGCGGCAGCACCCGCTCCGCGCAGTCCGCGGCCCACACCGCCACGATGCGGCGGTCCTCTTCACTCAACGACTGCGGCGACGGCATACCGCCAGCCTTTCACACCGGCCGCTGGCGCGTCCGGCCGCGAGTAGTTCACGCGGAGAACGCGCGCGACGCGCCGCCCGTTTCTCCGCCCGAACGGAGAACCGCGAGCATTCGGGCCGTTCTTCCGTCCTCACCAATGCGCGGCAGCGGACGCCGCCGTCTCCGTTCCAGCGGACACGCGGTCGCGCGGCGGTCCGGACTCCGCTTGTGCGGAGAGTACAGCGGCGTGTCGCCCTACGACTCCGCCGTTATGGCTCACACACCAGCACCCTGGACCGCGGAAACCGTTTGACCGTACGCTGTCATCCACGTGAGCTTCACGCGCTGAGCGCATCCAGGACCTGTTCGATCTCGAACACTCGAGAAGGGGGAGCACGATGGAGGAGCCGAGCGGCGCCGTGACCGGGGAGGCACCGCCGCAGCGGGTGGGGAGGAGGCGCCGGCCGACCGTCGACACCATCGCCGTCATCGTTCTCTCCACGGTCGCCGTGCTCACGGCGTGGTGCGGTTTCGAGTCCTCGAAGTGGGGCGGGGAGATGTCCATCGCGTTCAGCCAGGCGTCGAGCGCCAGGGTGCAGGCCGGCGACTATGCCAGCCAGGCACGGGATGCGCGGGCGCTCGACCAGGGCGTCTTCGAACAGTGGGTGCTCGCCGACGCCCGCGGCGACACCCAGCTGGTCGACTACATCGAGGCGCGGTTCTCGCCGGAGTTCGCCGTCGCCTTCGACGCCTGGACCGCTGAGGGACGCGTCGATCGTGGGCCGTTCGTCCGGTCCGACTACGTTCCTCCCGGCACGGCGGAGGCCAAGAAGCTCAACGACCGCGCCGACGAGCGCTACAACGCCGCACTGACGGACAACGCGCGCGGAGACAACTACTCGCTGCTCACGGTCATGTTCGCGCTGGTGCTCTTCCTCGCCGCCATGTCGCAGCGCGCCATCCCGCGCACGGGGCGCCTGGTCCTGATCGGCACGGCCATCGCCTTCGCCCTGTTCGGCGTCGTGCTTCTCGCCACCTTTCCGATCCGGATCTGACCGGTCCCGAATCCGCTGGGGTGGAAAGAGGGGTCTAGAGGGTTTCTGTACATCCTCGTATAGTTCGGAGCGCGTGACGAAGCGAATGGGGATTCGGTGTCATGATGCGCTCGGCGAGACGATCAGGGGCAGGTCGGCTGGCTGGAGGTGCGCTTGCTGCGCTCCTCGTTCTCGCGATGATCCCCGTCGCCGCGGCCCCCGCCGCCGCGGAAGGGCCGAGTGAGCTCACGCTCACCAAGACGGCGTCGGCGACGACCGTCGCGCCGGGGGAGACGTTCACCTACACCCTCGAAGTCGGCTGCTCGGCCGTGGACATCGGCACCGGATGCACGAACGCGACCCTCACGGATTCGGTCCCCGGCGCGTTCGAGGTCGTCAGCGTGTCCGTCGGCACCGGGCTGTCGGCGGAGACCCCGCAGGTGTCCGGTCAGGACGTCACGGTGGTCTTCAACTCGCCGCTGGACGATCCGCCCGGCGCCATCGGGCTGCCGGCGTCGGCCACCGGCGTCGTGACCATCACCGTCCGGGCGCGGGACGACCTGCCGTTCGAGGCGAGCGGCATCCCGGTCCCGAACTCCGCGGAGCTCACGGCGACCAACCAGCTGGCACCGGCCGATTCGACCGCGAGCGTCACACCGATCGTGCCCCTCGACCTTGCGACGACGGCGAGTAAATCGTTCGATCCGACCGGCGCTCCCGCCGACCCCGGCACCCCGACGACGCTGACGCTCACCGGCACGAACACCTCCAATGCCGGCGTCGACAGCATCGTCCTGACCGATCCGCCCGACCCGACGGCGACTCCCAATCCGTTCGACCACCTCGCGCTGGACTCGCTCGGCACCGTGACGTTCCCCGCTCCCGCCGATCAGGTGCAGGTCGATGTCTGGGACGGCACGAAGTGGGTGCTCGGCACCCCGGGGCCGACCGCCGTGCTTCCGGGCGGCGTCCCGGCCGACGGCGTCTCCGGGGTGAGGATCACGTTCAGCAACTCGGCAGGCGAGCCGATCCCCGCGGATGCCAGCGGGTCCGTGGAGGTGAACCTGGTGCAGCGGCCGGACGTCGCCGACCTCACCGCTGCGTTCGTGGTCGACAACACCGTGCAGAGCGAGGTGACGCACGGCACGGACACCGCGACCGGCACCGCCTCCGCCGACTACACGATCCAGTCCAGCGTCGTCACGGTCGCCGCGACGAAGTCGTTCAATCCGAACCCGATCGTCGCCGGAGACCCGACGACGGTCACGATCGGCGGCACCAACCAGAGCGCCGTCCCGCTGACGGAGCTGAGCTTCACCGAGCCCACACTGACCGGCGCCGATCCTTTCGCAGACGGTTTCCCCGCCGGGACGTCGTTCGCCGGGTTCACGAGCGGCGTGGAGTGGCCGGACGGCGCCACCGGTGTGAGCGTCCACTATTACTACGCGGACGGCACGGACGAGGTGCTCACCTCGACGACGCCGGACAGCATCCCGGCCCCCGACCCGGCGAAATCCGTCGCGCGGTTCTCCGTCACGTTCACGGGCACCATCCCTCCCGGTGCGAGCGCGAGCATCCCGTTCACCCTCGACACCGACGCGGGGATCACCACGGATTCGACCACGATCAGCAACAGCCAGACGGTCGATGGGACGTCGGCGTCCGGCACGACCGGGACGGCGACGGCCACCGCCGATCTCACGGTCTACACCTCGCGGCTCGACACGACGATCGGCAAGGTGATCAGCCCGAACGAGATCGCGTCCTCCGCCGGAGAGTTCGTGACGGTGCAGCTGCCCGCCTCCACCAGCCCGTTCCCGCAATCGACCGTGGATGCGACCACCATCGTCGTGCAGGACCCTCCCGGCGACCCGCCGGCGCTCACCGACTGGTGGAACCACTTCGACGCGACGGCGATCACGCAGACGGCCGTTCCCGCCGGCTCGACGCTGACCATCCAGTATTGGGACGGGACACAGTGGGTCGACCTGCCCGGTGCGGTCGGCATCGCGGGGCCGACAGTGTTCTCGATGGACATCCCGGCCGACCTGCAGGACGACATCCAGGGCCTGCGCTTCGTCTACACCGCACCGGATGGATTCCCCCCTGGCACCACCGTTCAGCCCAACGTGACGATGTCGTTGCGCGACCAGCTCCGCGATGGCAGCGGTCCCGCGACCGGCACCGACGAGACGATCGAGAACTGCGCGGCGTCCTCGGCGACAGGGGTCGGCGGCGAATCGGCATCGGCCGTGATCCCGTCGCCGTGCCCCGTCGTCGACCTGATCGCCGGAGTACTTCCTGGAGGCGACGACTTCCTCACCAAGAGCTGGGCGGCCCCGAAGGTGCTCACGGCCAGGAGCGAGGCGCAGACGACGGCCACCCTCGACTGGTCGACCGGCGGCAGGGCGAACCTGGGCACGATGGTGATCTCCGACCCGTCCGACCCGGCGACCACCGCACTGTCCGACTCGGTGTTCAATGCCTTCGACCTCGTCGGGATCCCGGCGATCACCGCAGCGCAGGACCCGCATCTGATCTACGACCAGGTCACCTCCGTTCAGCTCTACAACGGCACGGCCTGGGTCGACGCGGCGAACGACCCCTGCCCCGCCGCCTGCATCGGCACCTTCCCCGGCCTGACCCTCACCGCAGCCGAACAGGCGTCGACGGTCGGGATGCGGATGACGTACGCCGAGAGCCCCGATCGCGCGAGCGCATCGGCCGGCGACCCGACGGCTCCGCCGGTCGGCTCCGGCGTCGCCCGCTCCACGGGCAACGACCGCGCCATCGTGCTCACCTTCCAGCTGCGCGACGAGGTCAGGGCGCCCGTCACCACGCCGGACCCCGTCATCGCGACGCGCCTCTACAACACGGGCACAGCGGGGGAGATCGAGAACACCGCCCGGGCAACCGGCACGTCGTCGGTCGACGGCTCGACGGTCACGGACACCGCCGCCGACATCGTGCGGCTCCTGGACGTCCCCCTCAACGTCACCCTGAGCAAGACGTGGGAGGGCGGTCCGCTCGGTGTGCCGCAGGCCGGCGTAGACCCCGCCCTGTACCCGTCCGGCCGGATCACCCTGGTCGCCACCAACACCACGGCGGCCAGCGTCGACAACCTGACCATCAGCGATCCGGCGCCCGGCAGCTCATCCACCCCGTTCGAGGTCTTCGACCTCGTGAAGTTCGAGAGCATCGGAGTCCCCGCCGGGGCCACCGCCTCGACCGTGGAGCTGACGACGGCCGGGGGAGTGACCACCGGATACTCGATCGCGGACGCGCTCGCGTTGACACCGGCCCAGCTCGCGGACGTGGTGTCGCTGCGGGTCGTCCACACCGGGCGCATCCAGGCGGGCGAGGCGTCGACGGTCGTCTTCGACACCCGGCTGCGGGCGACAGGGCGCACGTCGGGGGATCCGGTGACCGCCGCGGAGTTCTCGCCGGTCGAGAACGTCGCCCAGGCGGGCGTGAGCGACGAGGGCGGCGCCGCCGGCGGAAGCCCGACCACCAACGCCTCCGGGTCGATCGAACTCGCCGACGGCGTCCTGACCGTCGCCACCTCGAAGACCATCGTCCCCGCTCAGCAGACGGAGCCGGACGACTCTCCGGTCACGGTCACGATGTCCGGTCAGCCAGGGGGCACGGTCCGGGCGAGGCGCATCACCCTGTCCGACGCCTCCGGCACGTTCTGGAACGCGTTCGACTTCGTGGGCTTCTCCACCCCGCTCGCTCTCACGGCCCCGATCGACCGGGTCCAGATCGACGTGTGCACCGGCCGAAGCTTCGGCGACCCCACGGCGGACTGCGAGGCGGACGGGGGCACCTGGATCCTCGGTGTGCGCCAGACGGAGGCAGACGCCAACGCGTCACCGCTCCCCGCCGGGGTGACTGCAGACCAGGTGGAGGGCATCCGCTTCGTCTTCACCCAGCTGAACGGCGACCTCCTGCAGCCGTCTCCGCTGCAGACCGTCGCCATCAGCGCGCAACGCCGCGCCGACCTCCGCTCGGGCGGACCGGTGCCGAGCGACCTCTCCACGAACGCTCCAGCGCCCGGGGAGAGCGCGGCGGGCACCTTCACGAACACGGTCGACGCCCTGGCGGAGGGCACCTTCGAAACGGGAGGCCCTCCGTACACCGCCACGGACTCGAGCACCGCGATCGTGCAGTACCTGCACGCCACCAGCGCGGTGCAGGTGTCCAAGTCGCCCGCAGGCGTGCAGCAACCGGGCACGGTCATCCCGTACACCCTCACCGTGACCAACACCGGCGCCATCGCCGTCACCGACCCGGTGATCACCGACCAGCTGCCCACCGACGCCGTTGGACCGCTCCTCGTCTTCGACCCGTTCGCCGACCCGGGGACGAGCCCGTACAGCTACGCCCTGGCCGGGGCGGCACCCGCACCCCCGGGCGGACCTCCGATGCCCACCGATCCCGCCGACGTGGATGCGACCGTCAGCCAGGCCGGAGCGCGCATCCAGTTCACCTTCCCGCTGGGGACGGTGCTCGAAGTCGGTCAGACGTACACGATCACGATCGCGCTGATGTTCCGCACAGGGCTCGCGGCCGGTACGAACGTGACGAACACGCTGAGCGTCGCCGGCGACCGTCCGTTCGACAGCTGCGGCGGCACCCTGGACCCCGCCACCGGGGCCTGCTCGACGGACACCACCGTCACCGTCGAGACCGCCGGCGCCCTCCGCGGCATCAAGGGCGTCCGCGCCACGGACACCGAGCTGGGCGTGGAGTCCACCAACCCGGCCGTCACCTGCGTTCCCGACGCCGACGGCTTCTACGCCGGACCGTGCGTCCCGATCACCAAGCCGGGCGGCACCGAGGTGTGGCGGCTCAACCTGATCAACACCGGCACGCTTCCGATGGACAGGATGGTGGCGATCGACAAGCTGCCGACGCCGGGAGACACCGGGGTGCTGACCCCGCTGCCCCGCGGCTCGGAGTTCCGGCCGACATACACCGGCAGTGCGGTGCTCGCCTCTGCACCGCCCGGCGCGACCCTCGCGCAGTACTACACGACGGACGCCGCTCCGTGCACCGACGACCTGTCGACGACGGGCGTCGCGTGCCCGCCCGGAGCGTGGACGCCCTGGGATGCGGCGGTCGACCCGACGACCGTGACCGGGCTGAAGTTCGTCGTCACGTTCGATCCGACCATCGCGCCGGGCGGCGCCATCGCGATCGACGTCACGACCAGGACCCCCGCCGTGCCTCCGACCGGGCTCGACGACCCGATCGCCTGGAACACCGTCGGCGTCGCCGGCCGGGTGCTCGTCGGCGCCACGCCGACCGTGACCGCGCAGACGGAGGGCAACAAGGTGGGCGTCGCCCTCGCGACCGGCCCGGTCTCCGTGATCAAGCAGGTGACCGGCGCCGGAGCCGGCTACGCGCCGGCCACCTTCACCGGCGAGCTCCGCTGCGTGTCGGCGGGCGTCGCTCTCGACCCGATCCCCGTCACCCTGACGCCCGGCACCCCTGTGACCGTCGACGATCTGCCCTGGGGGGCCGAGTGCACCGTCGTCGAGGACGACGCCGGCCAGACCTCCGGCACCGCGACCCAGGTCGTCGTCGGCACAGGCACCGACCCCGTCCCGGTGATCTCGGTGACGAACGTGTACGACCTCGCCGGTCTGGTCGTGGTCAAGAGCGTCGATTCGAACGCGGTCGATCAGGACGGCACCCCCATCGCATACGGCCCGTTTACGGTCACGGTCGACTGCACCTTCCTCGGCGCCGCCGTGTACGCCGACGGCTACGGACCGCTGCGGCCGATGACGGCCGACCTGACCGACGGGGAAGCCCTCACGCTCAGCGGGCTCCCGGCAGGCGCCTCCTGCGTGGTGACGGAGACCGACGCCAAGGGCGCTGCCTCGACTACGACGACCACGGTCACCTCCGGAGGAACCACCGGCCCGACCGCTGGCGACAGCACGACAGTCGTGCTGACCCCGGATGCCGGGACGGACCCGACCTCGACAGTGACCGTCACGAACACGTTCGGCGTCGGCGCGATTCGCCTCGTCAAGGTGGTCGACGGCGCGGGCGGAGCGGCGTTCGGCGCCGGCCCCTTCGTGCTGCACGTGTCGTGCACGCTCGACGACGCATCCGGATCGCGGAGCACCTGGGACGGAGACGTCACCCTCGGCGGCACGCAGCCGCTCCAGAAGGTCGTCGCCGGGATCGCGGCCGGCTCCGTGTGCGCCGTGACAGAGCCGGGCGCCGGGGGAGCGAACGCGTCCGTCGTCTCACCGGGCGAGGTCACCGTCGGCTCGGGCGACACGGTCACCGTGACCGCCACCAACACGTTCCTCACCGGCGCGATCCACGTCGACAAGGTGCGCACGGGAGACGGGGCCGACCTGTACGGCGCCGGACCGTTCACCGTGGCGCTGGCCTGCGTGCATCCGGTGGACGGGGTGCCGACGCCCGTGGTCGTGCCGGGCGGGGCGACGAGGACGCTCAGCGCGGACACCGCGTACTCCGCGGACTACGAGCTGCTTCCCGCCGACGCCGTCTGTCTACTGCGCGAGACAGGAGCAGCGGGGGCGACGTCCTCCCAGGTGCTCGACGAGAACGGCGAACCCGCCGGCCCGACCCTGGTCGTGGCGGGGGAGACGGTGACGCTGAACGTCGTCAACACGTTCGACGTCGGCTCGCTGACCGTGCACAAGGTCATCGCCGGCGACGGGGCGGGGGAACGCGGCGGTGGCTCCTTCGTCGTCCATCTGAGCTGCACCGCCGCCATCGACGGGATGCCGGCGCCGGTCGCGATCCCCGGCGGCCCCGACCGCACGCTCTCGCGCTCCACATCGCTGACGGCCGAGTACACGGACCTTCCGGCGGGAGCGACCTGCCGGGTCACCGAGAGCTCCGACGGCGGAGCGGACCGCACCACGATCACCCCGAACGACGGTGACGGCTCGGTCGGGGTGGTCACCGTCGGCGACGCCGTGCCCGTGGACATCACTGTCACCAACACGTTCGACCCCGCCGCTCCGGCGCTCTCCGACACCGGTTCCGACACGCTCCCGGTCGCCATCCTGGCGCTCGCGCTGCTCGGTGCCGGGCTACTGATCCGCAGAAGACACGACCGTGACGCTCGGGAGGAACGATGACGGAATTCGAGATCCCGCTGGGGAATGCGCCCCGCTGCGGCGAGAACATCCACCTGGTGCGGTGGACCAGGAGCGCCGACGGGTGGGCGGCAGAGACGCTGCTCGCCACCTATGTGTCGAGCACGCACGACGAGTGGGTGGTCGACCAGTCCGGTCAGGAGCGTCGCCTCTGCCGACCGGAGTGGGCGTTGTTCGCCCTGTGAGCCGTTCCCCTCATGCACGCGCGACCTGAACCGCTGTCGCCGGAACTCCCGGCGACGGTGTCGATGACGCTCGCCGACTTCGTCAACGTGGACGACTCCGGCAAGGCGAACATGGTCGGGGCCGGGCTGCGCATCCTGACCGTCACGCCGGCCGGAACCGCGTCGGTGCCGTTCGCGGTGTGGGCGACGGTCGCGCTGCCCACGCGCCCCGCGCATCCGGTGATCGTCGAGCTGACACTGGCTGCCGCGAACGGCGACAGCGTCCGGATCGCGGACGGGGACGGCGGCAGCATCGAGGTGCGGATCGCCAGGACGGTGCGGTTCACCGCTGGCGCGTCGCCCGGGATCGACGTGCCGGCCGGTGTGCTGCCCGCCACCCATGTCATCGCCGCCAACTTCAGTTCCGGCCTGCACTTCGCCGCAGGCGCCGGCTATCGCTGGCAGATCGAACTGGACGGCCAGGTGGCCGCGGTCTACCCGTTCTACGTCACAACCGAGTACCCACCCCAGTGAAAGGAACAAACATGAGCGACCAGCACGCCTCCCCGCTCGTCCGGCAGATCAACGACGGCAACTGGCTGCCCCAGGAGGAGGCCGAGGCGTTGCGGGCCGAGTTGTACTACCAGCGCGCGATCCACACGTACTTCACGATGCAGCCGGCGCTGAACGTGATCGGGATGCGCGACGGCTCGGAAGCGCAGTTCGGCAGCGGATACAACGTCCTGCCGATCTGGAAGGACAGGATGGACAGCCGCACCTGGGTACCCACGCCCAACGCGGACGTGATCTACGCGATGAGCTACCTCGATCTGCGGGAGACCGGGCCGTTGGTGGTGAACGCACCGGCGAACGTGATCGGGATGTTCACCGACTTCTTCCAGCGCACCATCACCGACGTCGGCGCCATCGGTCCCGACCGGGCCCGCGGCGGGCTCTACCTTCTGCTGCCGCCCGGCTACGACGGACACGTCCCCGGCGGGTACTTCACCTTCCGCTCGTCGACGTTCAACGTCTTCCTGTTCTTCCGCACGATCATGGGCCAGGGGGACGGCGAGCCCGATCCCGCGGCCGGCGTGGCCGTCGCCGAGCGCACCAGGATCTTTCCGCTGTGGACGGAGGAGAAAGACGCCCTGCCGATGGAGTTCCCGAACGCCAGCGGCATCCGGCTCGACATGATGTACCCGACCGATGCCACGTACTGGACGAAGCTCAAGGAATTCGTCGACGTCGAGCCCGTCTCGGCGATCGACCCCGAACTGCGGGGCGTCCTCGCCTCGATCGGGATCGTCAAAGGTCAGCCCTTCGAGCCGACCGGCTGGCAGAGCGAGCAGTTGCAGCGCGCGGTCGAGACGGCGCCGAAGATGATCCTCGCCCTCGCCCAGCTCGGCAGGGACGACCAGCGCAATCGCTACTACCACGACCGGCAGTGGGAGCAGGCGTGGGCGGGCGGCACCGCGGAGTGGATGCAGGAGAGCTACCTCGACGTCAACACCCGGGCGCGCTTCTTCCAGTACGCGTACTCGTCTGCGCCGGCCATGAACATCCACTCGACCGGCGCGGGATCCAAGTACCCGTTCACCTACCGGGATGCGGACGGCGACTTCCTCACCGGTTCGTCCACCTACCGGCTGCACCTGCCGGCGAACATCCCGGCCGGGCTGTTCTGGGCGGCGACGGCGTACAACGTCATCGACGGCACGATGCCGGAGACGGAGCAGCTGCTTCCGTCGACGAACGGCTACTACGAGATCCCGCAGAACGACGACGGTTCCATCGACCTCTGGTTCGGGCCGGCCAAGCCGCAGGATGTCACGGACGCCGCGTTCGTGCAGACCGTTCCGGGGCGCGACTTCATCGTCGCCTTCCGGCTCTACGGCACGACCAGCGAGTTCTACGACCAGACCTGGCGGCCGGACGACCTGGTGAAGGTTCCCGACGGTTCAGACGTGGGCGGATGACGCATCCGGTGCCGGACGCCGCCGACGCCGGTTCAGCGCATCCGACAGCACGACCACGAGCAGCACCAGGTTCACCGCCCAGCTGAGCCCGAGCGGGGTGAGCACCGGGGTGAGAGCGAACAGCGCGAGCACCACCGCCGCGCCGATCAGCTGCGCGATCAGCCACGATCCGCCGACCGCGCGGCGGAAGAGCGCGTTCGCGACGAGGTAGAGCGCCGCAGCGCCGGTGAGCAGCCCGGCCGCCCAGAGCTCGGTGTCCCCGGTCGGGTCGTGCAGCACCAGACCGTCGGCGACCGCCGTCAGCACGATGCCGAACACGAACAGGATCGGGATGTACGTGAACGCCGTCTGCGCGATCATCCCGCGCTCGTCCGCCTGTTCGAGGAACTCGCTGCCGCGACGCTGGTTGTGGGTGAAGTAGAGCAGCCACATCAGCACGGTCCCGGCGAACGCGGCGACGAAGGCGCCGAACGTCGCCGCGTCGATCCTGCCGGTGCCGAAGGTGGACCCGGTGACGACGATGGATTCGCCGAGCGCGATGATCACGAACAGGCTGACCCGCTCGGACATGTGCTCGCCGGAGACGTTCCAGGTCTGCAGGTCCGATGTGCCGAGGCCGGGTGTCCAGAACCGGGCTCTCGGCCCGATCAGGTCGATCACGAGGGCCGCGAGCCAGACCCAGAGGCGTGCGTCCTCCGGCACGAAGGCCCCCGCGATCCAGACGGCTCCCGCCGCGGCGTGCCACACGCTGATGCGGACGAAGTTCACGGCGTGGTCGGGCTGGGTGCGCGCGAACGCGAAGATCGTGAACAGGCTGCGGCTCAGCTGCAACGCCACCATGCTCACTGCGAACAGGAGCGCACGGTCGCCGAACGCCTCCGGGATCGCGATCGACACGAGCATCCCGAAGAACATCATCACGATGAAAAGCGCTCGCACGGCGCCGGTCTCTGGGTTGAGCCAGCTCGACGCCCAGGTCGTGTACACCCACATCCACCACACCATGCATCCCAGGACCAGGGTGTGAACGAGTTCGAGGCCGCTCTGCTCGTGGATCAGGATGTGCGACACCTGCGTGATGGCGAACACGAACACGAGGTCGAAGAACAGCTCGATGTACGTGACGCGGTGCGAGGCGTCCCCGGTCGCCGGCCGCAGGAGGTCGGCGGAGAATCCGATGCGCGGCATGAGGTCAGAGTAGCCGCGATTGCCCGACGACGTTTCGGCTCATAGTCTGAGATCTCCCGCGCTGTGCCGACCGGAGGAGGCTGCGATGGAACGGCCCGTGAGGGTCACGCCCACCGGCGACGGGCTGTCGCGGCGGGGCTGGCTGATCCTGGTCGCCGTCACGGCCGCGATCGGCGTCGCCGTCCTGGTGTTCGGGATCGCCACCGTCGGGCTTCCCGCCGGAGGGGCGCGGGCCGCTGCCTCATCCTCCTCGCCGGCCGCCGCACCGCATCCACCGTTGCCGCCGCCCGCTCCGACTCCGCTCGGCCTCCCGCCGCGCCCGACCGCGACCCACGTCGCCACCGTGCCGTCGCAGCCGGTCGGTTCGCTGAAGCCCGGCGATTGCCTGCAGACCTACGACTCGAAGTGGGCGGACGCATATCCGGTGGTCGACTGTGCCGAGCGGCATATCGCGCAGTTGCTGACCACGGGCTCACTCCCGCAGCCGGCCGGCGCGGCGTTCCCCGGCAAGGATGCCCTGGACACCCAGGTCAGCAGCCTCTGCGAACCGTTCCTGAACTGGGACTGGGTCGCCCGCTGGAACGAGGACGTCCAGCTCGACCTCCGCTACCCGGACACGAGCGAGAAGTGGGCGACCGGCGACCGCACGTATTACTGCATCGTCTACACGTTCTCCCGGCACGAACTCACCGGCAGCGCGGTCGCCGGCCAGTGACGCCGCCGGCGCACGCGGGGGAGCGTCACACGCGCGCTCTGCGGCGGCGCAGCACCACGAGTCGCCCGACCGCCCCGACGACGAGCACGCAGATCCCCACCCCGATGGACACCAGCGGAAGCGTCGCGACGAGCACGATGCAGCCGAGCGCGCCCAGCACCTGCACCGGCTTCGGATACCGGCGGTGCTGCCGGTCCTGGGTGAACGCGGCGACGTTGGCGACGAAGTAGTAGAGCAGCACACCGAACGACGAGAACCCGATGGCGGCGCGCAGGTCGACGGTCACCACGAGAAGGCTGACCACGACCGCCAGCGCGATCTCGGCGTGGTGCGGCACCTTGTGCACCGGATGCACGGCGGCCAGCCAGGCGGGGAGGTCCCGGTTCCTCGCCATCGCGAGGCTGGTGCGCCCGATCCCGGCGATCAGCGCGAGCAGCGCCCCGAGCGCGGCGGCCGCCGCGCCGATCCTGACGACGGGCGCCGCCCAGGTCCAGTCGGTGGGCGCGACGACATCGGCCAGGGGAGCAGTGGATGCGGCGAGCCGCTCCGGCCCGAGGACGAGCAGCAGCGTGACCGCGACCAGGATGTACACGACGAGCGCGAGCGCCAGCGCGCCGAGGATCGCGCGCGGGATGGTGCGTGCAGGATCCTTCACCTCTTCGCCCATCGTGGCGATGCGGGCGTACCCGGCGAACGCGAAGAACAGCAGCCCGGCCGCCTGCAGGATGCCGTACCAGCCGTGGTCGAACATCCCGAGCCCCAGGTCGGCGCGCGGTGTGCCGGTGGCGGTGAGCCCCGCGATGACGACCAGCGCGAGGACGGCGAGCACGAACACCACGATGATCCTGGTGAGCCCGGCGGTGCGGGAGACGCCGAAATAGTTCACGGCGGCCAGGGCGAGGATCGCGGCGACCGCGACGGGCTTCTCCCATCCGGCAGGGGCCGCGTATGCGGCGAAGGTCAGGGCCATCGCCGCGCAGCTGGCCGTCTTGCCGATCACGAACGCCCATCCGGCGAGGAATGCCGCCCACTCGCCGAGCCGTTCCCTCCCGTAGACGTACGTGCCGCCCGAGGTCGGGTACTGCGCGGCCAGCTGCGCCGACGACGACGCGTTGCAGTATGCGACCACCGCAGCGATAGCCAGCCCGATCAGCAACCCGGCGCCGGCCGCGGCGGCCGCCGGAGCGAACGCGGCGAAGATCCCGGCCCCGATCATCGACCCGAGCCCGATGACGACCGCGTCGCCGAGGCCGAGCCGCCGCGCCAGCGGACCGCTCCGGATGGTCATCGAGCGTCTCCGTTTCGCAAGGGGGTTCTCGCATCCACGGGCCGGACGGCCTGCCGCTGAATGCGCAGCACCAGAGTATCGGGCGCGTCGGACGGCAGGCTAGGCTCGACCACATCCGGATGCTGCACGGGGGAGGGGAGTGCATGTCCGTCATCGAATGGGCGCTGCTCGAACTGCTCGTCTCGACTGACCCCGCCGCCCGGCTGTCCGCCCTGGTGATGGTGGCGACGGTGCTGGTGGCCTTCGCTCTTGCCGCGGTCGTGATCGCGAGTGCGGCGCGGGCAGTGGTGCGCACGGCCTCGGCGGCCACGGCCGTTCCGGGCGAGCGTCGCCGCGTCTCACCCGTCGGCGCAGCACCGCCACCCGCCGTCCGACGCGCTCCGCTCATCGGCCTCCCGGCGCCCCGCGCGCCCGGTCGCGCCATCGGCCGACCGCTGCGCGCGCTCTGACCTCCCCGTCCGCGCGGTGCGATCGGCACGACGACCGATCACCCACCGACAACGGACGGACCCATGAACGACGACTCCCTCTGGCGACGCCTCCACACGCGCGCCACCCTCTTCAGCGGCTGGACCTGGGTGGCCGCCGCATCCCTCATCGGCTTCGAGACGCTCGACATCGTCTTCGGAGCCTTCATCCTCGCCCCCGAGCTGCTGCCGCTCGTGATCGTGGGGCTGGCGCTCGCGTGGGTGTTCCGGGAGCGGCTGCGCTCCGGGCGCGCGCGGCTGCGGGCGCGCATCCGGGTGGCGCGGATGGCGCGGGCGCGGCGGCGGGAGGGGAGTGGGCGGTGACGAGTGGGCATGTACTCTGCCCGCGCGAACGCGCAGGATGGACTTCTGCCCATCACGAGGAGAGCGCCCATGCCCCGCACACCCATCGACATCGCCGTCCCGGAGCTGCGCGGCCGGCTCGCGCTCGTGACGGGAGCGAGCGACGGCATCGGCTACAACATCGCCGCGCGGCTGGCTCGCGCGCACGCGGACGTGCTCATGCCGGTCCGCAACCGGGAGAAGGGCGAGGCGGCCGCGCAGCGCATCCGCGAAGCCACGCCGGGCGCGTCCGTGCAGGTGCGGATGCTCGACCTCTCGTCGTTGGACTCGGTCGCGACTCTGGCGAACGACCTGGTGGCGGAGGGGCGACCCATCGACATCCTCATCAACAATGCCGGGGTGATGTCGCCGCCGACCAGGCAGGAGACCGTCGACGGTTTCGAGGTGCAGTTCGCGACGAACCACCTCGCACATTTCGCGCTGAGCGCCCGGCTGCTGCCGCTGCTGCGCGACGGCCGCGCCCACGTCACCACCCAGGTCTCGGTGTCGGCCAACCAGCACGCGGTCAACTGGGACGACCTCCAGTGGGAACGCTCGTACGGCGCGTTCACGTCGTACTCGTCGTCCAAGATCGCGCTCGGGCTGTTCGCGATGGAGTTGCATCGCCGCAGCGTCGCCGGCGACTGGGGGATCCGCAGCAACCTCTCGCATCCGGGCATCGCGGCGACGAACCTGCTGGCGGCGCAGCCCGGCATCGGTCGGCCGCACGACACGATGGCGGTGCGCAGCATCCGGGGCCTGTCGCGGCTCGGCATCCTGTTCGGCACTCCGGAGACGGCCGCGCTCCCCGCGGCGTACGGGGCGACCAGCCCGGAGGCGCTGGGCGGTCGCTTCTACGGCCCGAAAGGGTTCAACCACCTCAGCGGCGCGCCCGCGGAGCAGCCGCTGTACAGCCGGCTCGCGCGCGCAGAGGACGGCGCGAGGATCTGGGACCTGTCCGAGCAGCTCGCCGGGGTGCGCTTCGGGTGAACGCCTGGCCCTGACGGCCGCGGTCCCGGCGCATCCCGGCTAGCGCAGCACCGATCCGCCCGCGACGTCGAGGACGACCCCGCTGGTCCATGCCGACCGGTCGCTCGCGAGGAAGACGCACGCGTCGGCGACGTCCTGCGGGGTGCCGAGACGACGCACCGGATGCGTGGCGATCAGCTGGGTCTGGATCTCGGCCGGGATCATGTCCTGGTTCCGCTCGGTCAGGATGGTCTCCGGCGCCACGCAGTTCACACGGATCCCGCTCGGACCCGCTTCGGCCGCGAGCCACTTCGTGAGCAGTTCGATGCCCGCCTTCGCCGCCGCGTATGCCACAGGCGACTGCGGCGTCGGACGGCGCGCCGCCGCAGACGACATGGTGATGATCGCGCCGGACCCGCGCTGCTTCATCCCGGGCAGGACACCGGCGATGGTGGCGAACGTGGCCGTCAGGTTGGCGTCGACGGCCGAGCGCCACTGCTCGACGGTCATGTCCTCGAGCAGTCCGGGACGCACCGGGTTGCCGCCCGCGTTCGCGACGAGGACGTCGATCGGGCCGAGCTGCGACTCGACCTCGCCGACCATGCGCTCGATGTCGTCGGGCTCCGTCACGTCGCCGAGCACGACGGCCGCCCGGCCTCCGGCGGCGACGATCCGGTCGCGAACCGCGGCCGCCGCCTCCGCGTCCCTGCCGTGCACCGCGACGGCAGCGCCCTCCTGCGCCAGCGCCGCCGCGATGGCCGCACCGATCCCGCGCGAACTTCCGGTCACCCACGCGACCCTTCCGTCCAGCAGCGCGCCGGGGCGCGCAACAGCGTTCATCGCTCCTCCCGCCCTGGCACGTCGTGCCGGTTGCGCGGCAGCAGGAAACCGGCCGCCAGAAGCCAGGCCAGACCGAGGAAGCGGCCGACCGGCAGCAGGACGGCGAGCGGGGGCAGGACGAGAGCGAAGAAGGAGAGCTCGCTGAGCGCGGCGACGACGAGGCCCGCCCAGGCGAACCAGCGCGGCGTGAGTCGCAGAATGAGGGCAGGGACGGCGATCCCGGCCAGCAGCAGCCCGAGGCCGCCGACGAACCCGACCCCGCCGATGGCGTACGTGACGAACGCGAGCGTGTGCAGCAGCGCGGGGGACTGGCCGGAGACGGGCTGCCCGAGTGCCCAGGTCAGCAGCCCGGACAGCGAGAGCAGCACAGAGGCGGCGATGCCGCCGAACAGGGCGATCGTGGGCCCCGGCACGCGCACCCCCAGTCGGAGCAGCCTCGCGTAGACGGTGGCAGCGTAGATGCCGATCGGAACGGAGGCGGCGAAGACGAGGAAGCCGGTGAGCGTGACGGCGTCGCGATGCCCCGAGAAATAGCCGCTCACGGCCGCGGTCGACCCCGTCGGCGACGGAAAGAAGGCGCCGGCGGCGAGAAGCGGTGGCACGGCGACGGAGGCGATGGTGAGAGCGAGGGCGACGATGCCGAGGACCCCAGCATTGGGCCCGTCCGGTCGGCGTCTGCGCGTCGCTGGGGTTTGCGTCATGGACAGAATGATTCACCATATGAATTAGTAAGTCAATGCTCTATTGTGGAGCCATGCCCATCCCGAGCCGACCGGCGCGCATCGGATTCCTGCTGACCCAGCTCGGCACACTCGCCGCAGAGAACTTCGCAGAGAAGACGCGCGCACTCGGGATCGCACCTCCGGAAGCGGGGGTGATGCGCATCCTGGGCAGGAACCCGGGGATGAACCAGCGCGAGCTCGCCGACAAGCTGGGGGTGGCGCAGAGCCGTGTCGTCGCCCTGATCGACTCCCTGGAATCCGCGGGCCTGATCGTCCGGGAGCGCAGCGCAACCGACCGCCGCAGCCAGATCCTGTCGGTCACGGATGCGGGTCGCCGCCTGCTCGGCGAACTGCGGACCGCCGCGGAGAGCCAGGAGGCCGAACTCGCCGACGGGTTGAGCAACGCCGACCGGAACCAGCTGTACGCGTTGCTCCTCAAGCTCAGCGCGGCGAGGGGTCTCGATCGCGACGTGCATCCGGAATACCGCGCCGGCGAATAGGGGAGCGGCTGGCAGGGGAGCGGCGGCGCCGGAGAACGTGGGGACTGCCCGGAAGCCGCCAGGCTGACTAGCGTGGGGCCATGCGGCACACGCTGAGGCGCTGGTTCAACCGTAAGACGCTCGGGAAAGACCTCATGGCGGGGCTGGTCTTGGGCGCGGAGAGCGTCCCGGACGGGCTGGCGTCTGGTCTGCTGGCCGGCGTGAATCCGCTGGCCGGCCTGTACGGCTACCTCTACGGGATGGTCGGTGCCGCGCTCTTCACGAGCAGCACGTTCATGGCGGTGCAGGCGACGGGGGCGATGTCGCTGGTGATCGCCGACGCCGAGCTGGCGGCCCGGCCGGATCCGGACAGGGCGCTGTTCACCCTGGCCGTGCTGACAGGGGTTGCGATGATCGTCGCCGGGCTCCTGGGTGGCGGCCGCCTGGTGCGTTTCGTGCCCACGGCGGTCATGACGGGATTCATCACGGCCGTCGGGCTGAACATCGTCCTCGGGCAGCTGCCGAATCTGACGGGCTACGACGCGCGCGGAGCGAACCGCATCGTGCGGACAGTGGACCTGCTCGTGCACATCGGCCAGTGGAGCGTGCCCGCCGTGATCGTCGGTGCAGTCACCATTCTCACCATCGTCGTGCTCCAGCCCACGCCCGTCGGCGGTCTGGGGCTCGTCGTCGCCGTCGTCCTCGGCTCGGTCGTCGCCGTGCTCCTCAACCTGTGGGTGCAGGCGCAGGTGACGGTGCTGGGCGATAGCGTCACCGTCCCTGCGGGGCTTCCCGGTCCCGTCCTCCCGTCGCTCGGGGACGTGCCGACCCTGATCGTCCCGGCGATCTCACTCGCGTTCGTCGGCCTGGTGCAGGGTGCAGGCGTCTCGGCGGGCATTCCGACGGCGGACGGCAAGCCGGCGGACGCATCCCGGGACTTCATCGGCCAGGGCGTCGGCAACATCGTCTCCGGCGTATTCCGCGGGATGCCCGTCGGCGGGTCGATGTCGGCGTCGGCGCTCCTGGTGTCCGCGGGCGCACGCACCCGGCTGTCGCTGCTGATCTCCGGCGCGGTGATGGCGCTGGTGATCCTGCTGGCCTCCGTGCCCGTCGCGCATACCGCGATGCCGGCGCTGGCGGGGCTGCTCATCGTGGTGGGCGTGACGTCGATCCGGCCCGCCCGCATCGCCGCCGTCGTGAAGGGCGGCGCACTGCAGACCGCCATCATGGCCGTGACCTTCATCCTGACTCTGCTGATCCCGTTGCAGTTCGCCGTCCTGGTCGGTGTCGGGCTGGGCATCGTCCTGTTCGTGGCACAGCAGTCCACCCGGGTCCGCGTCCGGCAGGTGATCATCGACGCCAGGGGCCGGATGCGCGAATCCGACCCGCCCGCCGAGATCCCCGGGCACTCCGTGGTGATCCTGCGGCCGTACGGGAGCCTGTTCTTCGCGAGCGCGCCGCTGTTCGAGCAGCAGCTCCCCGCGGTGACGGCTCGCTCGGCTGGGTCGGTGGTGATCATCCGGCTCCGCGGCGCCGAACAGCTCGACCTGGCGCTCGTGGAGGTGCTGCGCCGGCTCGCCGCGTCCCTCGCGGCGGTGGGGTCCTCGCTCAAGCTGGTGGTGAGCGAACCGGAAGTGCAGCTCCAGATCGTCGCCTCCGGTCTCGCGGACGAACTGGGCGCGCAGAACATCTACAAGGGCGACGAATGGGTGGGCCGCGCGGTCCGCCGCGCCAATCGGGATGCGCTCGCGTCGGTCGGCGTGCCGGGGGAGAGCGGTGCACAGGGGGAGAGCGAATGAACTCGGCCGCGGACATGCGTGCCGCCGTCTTCTTCGAGGGTGTGCAGGCGTCGTCGAAGTTCAGCCGGTTCTGGCTGCTGCTGTGCCTATCGTCCGTGATCGCCGCATCCGGTGTCGTCGGCGACTCAGCAGCCACCGTCATCGGCGCGATGATCGTGGCCCCGCTGATGACCCCGATCCTCGGGATCGTGCTGGCCACGGTCACCGGCGACAGACGCAACCTCCTGCTGAGCTGGATCCTGGTCGTTTGCGGCGCGGCCACGGCGGTCGCGATCGGCTACCTGGTCGGCCTGCTGGTCGCCGCCCCCGTGGTGGCCGCCACGAACAGCCAGGTCGCCGCGCGGGTCTCGCCGAGCCTGATCGACCTCCTGGCCGCGCTCGCGACGGGCGCGGTCGGCGCGGTGGCACTGGTCCGGAAGGACATCTCCGACACGCTGCCGGGCGTCGCGATCGCGATCTCGCTCGTTCCGCCGCTCTCTGTGGTCGGCCTGACACTGGAGTCCGGCTCGTGGAGCGAGGCTGCCGGCGCACTGCTGCTGTTCGGCGCGAACGTCGCGGCGATCCTCGCCACCGGGGTCATCATCCTCACCGGCTACCGGATCGGCTCGGCCGCACGCGACGCCCGGACCACCACGGGGGAGTCGCTGGTCAAACGAGGCTGGGGGAGGCGCCACCGTGCGATCCTCTCCATCGTGGTGACGCTGCTGATCATCGGCGTTCCCCTGGCCATCACCTCCGCCCGTTTCACCGACCAGGAACTGCTGGAGAACTCCATCCGGCAGGCGGCCCAGCCGTGGGCGCAACAGAACGGCTGGGAGATCACCCAGCTCACGGCGACCAACACCGACGCCATCCTGACCCTCACCGGTGAGCCGCCGATCCCCGAAACGAGTTCGCTGGAGGACGTGCTGAAAGCGCAGGGGATCGACCCGGCGCAGGTCACGGTGCGGTTCGTTCCCGCGTACACGGTTCAGTTGGGTGGCGACGGGTGACGCCCTCGGCGTGACCTCAAGCTTCAACGTTCGGCTGGGTTCCCGTGCCCCCGGAGCAGGGAATGCGTCAACAGTTGCGGAGCCAAGCGACGTCCGCTCCGACCGCGGATGTGCCGCCGAGAATCGTCACCGATGACGGTCGGAGGCGCTGGATTGCGCGGAAGGTGTCGACGGGGACGCAACCGCCCGGAACGGTGGCCAGCGTCGCGCCGGTCCGTCCGGCGAGCGGGGCGGCCGCGAGGGCATCCGGAAAGTTTTGACCGGTGGTCAAATAGATATGCGTCGACGGTGTCCCGAACCCTTTGAGCACGGCCGCAGAGACGGCATAGCGATCCGCACCGCCGTAGCGAGTGGTCGCAGCGATGCCACGCAATCCGGCCAGGATCCCGTCGCTGACGGCTGCCGTGAGTGATGCTACGCGAACGCACGCCCGCGCCGATGTCCCGCGAAGGGGGCGGGCTGGTCAACTAGCTGACATAATGTGCATTATCAGCTACAGGCTGTCTGGAGTTGGCTACCGCGCGAGATACCGCTCCAACGCGTCGAGGAGGCCACGCGTGCCGGCCTCGCGTCCGTCGCCGTCCGCCCAGAATCGATCGAAGAAGATGCCGTGCTCGATGTGCGTGAAGCGCGTGCCCCCGGCAATGGGCTCGAACTCCAGCGATGCGAGCGACGTGGACATGTGCTCTCCGTCGAGCCACATGTCGTACGTGGTGACGATGCGTGAGTGCTCGACGATGTCCGTGTAGGTCGCCTCGTATCGCGACAGCGGTCCGTTGTGGAACTGGCCTTCGTCGATGTCGCGCCCGCCGACGCGGAAGTCGAAGACCCACACACGGGCCTCGGCCTCGTCACCTGCTCCCCACCAGCTCCGCTTCTGCTGTTCGTCCGCGAACGCTCCCCACACCTTCTCGACCGGTGCGGGATAGTCGCGGGTGAGGGTGAAGCCGGAGCGTGCGAGCCTGCGTTCGTGTGTCACGTGGGTCTCCTATCGGGTCAGGGTGACGTGGATCACGCCGCTCTCGGCGACTTCCGACGTCACGGTGTGCGTGGTGTCGAAGCCGCTGAGGTCGTCCCAGAGCCGATGGCCGCGACCGAGGAAGACGGGGGCGATCATGAGGTGCAGGTCGTCGACGAGTCCGGCGTCCAGTGCTGCGCGCGCCGTGCCGTAGCCGCCTCCGATGCGCACATCCAGGCCGCCCGCCGCATCGCGCGCCTCGCGGAGGACGTCGTCGATGGCGGCGTCGCGGAAGTGGAACGTCGTGCCGCCCTCCATCGCGATCGAGGGGCGCGGTGCGGAGTGGGTCAGCACGTAGACCGGGGTATGGAACGGCGGATTCGGACCCCACCAGCCCGTCCAGTCTGAATCGGTGGGATGGGCGTGGAGTCCGAACATCCCGGCGCCCATGATTTCGGCGCCGATGCCGTCGAAGAACGCGGCACCGTAGCGGTCGTCGACTCCGGTGGTGCCTCGCCCACTGGTGTCGCCGAAGATCTTTTCGCGGAAGGTGCGGGTCGCGGTGTACGCGGCGGTGAGCCGGCTCCAATCCTCGCCCATCGGGTTGTCGGGCGTCTGGTCGGCTGGGGTGAAGCCATCGATGGACGTGAAGAGATCCATGCGGACACGGGACATGTCAGTTCTCCTTCTGGGTTGCGCGGGCGAGGTGGATGCCGAGCCTGTCGGCCTGGTGTTCCGCGGGGGTGCGCTGCTCACCGAGCCACAGCTGCAGCACGTCGAGAGCGCCCGGACGCAGGCTCACCGTACGGACACGGCCCTGCTTCTCCGACACGATCACCCCTGCGTCCTCGAGCACCCCGAGGTGCTGCACGAACGACGGCAGGGTCATCGCGAACGGCTCGGCCAGCTCAGACACCACCGCCGGAGACACGGCGAGACGCTCGACGACAGCTCGGCGCGTAGGATCCGCGAGCGCGCGGAGTACGGCGTCGACCTCATCGTAATACTTTGGCATTTGCCTAAGTATAGTCAGAGCAGCGGGTCGGTTCGCAAGCCCCATCCGTCAGCGGGTGATCCCCGCTGTGCCACCGAAGAGGAGTTCCACACCTTCTCCCCCTGCAAGACTGCGTGGATGCACATCGAGGACCTGCAGCACGAGGTCGAGTCGGTCTCGGAATACTACGCCGAGCGTCACACGATCGCACAGGTGCTGCTTATCGCCGAACGCTTCAGGATCGACCTCGCGGACGAGGTCGACCGCAAATGGCTTGTGTGGAAGAAGCCGACGCGCGACGCCGAGGCGTGATGGGTCACTGAGCGCATTCCTGCGACTGCTCGGTGATGATCCAGCTCGCTCCCCCACGTTTCATGACGACCGTGCCGCAATCGCCCGAGGCCAGATAGGTGACGAAGAGTGTGGCATCCGTCGATGTCTCGTGCTGGACCGCGACGTCGACGGATGCGTCATCGCCGACCGCTCGGTAGAGCGCAGCCGTCGCGGCGATCATCTCTTCACAACTGCCGACCGGCGTGGGCACTGTGCCGTTGAGTTCCGCGATCATGCGCGCAATGAGATCCGGTGAGAGTGCAGCACAGGCCGCATCGACGTCGGGCGTACGTGAGGCCGTGAGCCAGGCGAGATAACTCTCGACGGCCCCTGACGCGGCCTGATCGGTCGGAGCGGGAGAAGTCGGCGCCTGGGTCACCACAGCAGCAGGTGACGGCGTTGCGGTCGGCGCCGTCGCACACCCGCTCAGTGCCATTAGCGCGATGAGCCCTATGCCCGCCACATCCAGAGATCGCCTGCCCCACGAAGTCATGGCTCAATCATGGCAGACCCCGTTATCGCGTCCGCGTGACGGACACGTACGTGCCTCGACCGGAATGACCGCCTGCCTCAGAACATAAATATCACAAATCCATCGAGGCCGACCCACCGCTCATCCCGCCGCCCGCCGCACCAACTCCATCGCCCGCGCCAGCACCGCGTCGCTCAACGTCTCCAGCGCGTACGCCACCGGCCACATCTCCCCATCGTCCAGCCGCGCCGTCTCGTTGAATCCCAACGTCGCGTATCGAGTCTTGAACTTCTCCGCGCTCTGGAAGAAGACGACGACCTTCCCGTCCTTGGCGTAGCCGGGCATCCCGTACCAGGTCTTCGGCGTCAGCTCCGGGATGTTCGCCGTGATCGCCGCGTGCAGCCGTTCGGCGAACTCTCGCTCGTCGCCGTGCATCTCGGCGATCTTCTCGAGCACGTCCGCCGCGCCGTCCGCCGCCGTGGAGGCGCCGCGGCTGCGGCTGCGTTTGACCTCTTTCGCGCGTTCTTTCATGGCCGCGCGCTCTTCGGCGGTGAAGGGTGTCGACGACGCGTTCTGCGCGTCGTCCGCGTCTGCTGCAGGCGATTTCGTGGTCATGTGGCGCTCCTCAGTGAGTCCCCCTCCCTCGACGTTACCGCGCCGCCCCGTCGCCACTCCCCCTGGAAACGCCGCAACACCCTCCCGGCGAACACCCAGGGAGCGCTAGTGTCGGCAGCAGAGCCGCTCTCGCACGCGGCACCGAAGGATCAAGGGGATCATCATGACGTCACCAGGCTCCACCTCAGCTCCGTTCCAGGAGTTCGCCCTCAACGCCGCCGACCTGACCCGCGGCGCCATCAACGGCGTCAGGGCCGCCCTCGGCATCAGTGGCGCCGTCGCGGTCATCCTCGGCGTCGTCCTGCTGTTCTGGCCGGTCAAGACGCTCGCCGTCGTGGCGTTCTTCCTGGGGCTCTACTTCATCGTCGCCGGCATCATGCGGCTCGCCATCGGGATCTTCAGCAAGGGGATCACCGGCGGCATCCGCGCGATGCACATCGTGTTCGGCGCCCTGCTGGTGTTCGCCGGGATCATCGCCCTCAAGAACGTGACCGTCGCTGCGGCCACGCTCGTCATCCTCGCCATCGCCTTCGTCGGCGTCGCCTGGATCATCGAGGGCATCATGTCCATCGCGGAAGCCGGCCGTGCCGCGTCGTCCGGATGGGCGATCACCTTCGGGATCATCAGCATCCTGGCCGGGATCGTCGTGCTGTTCCTTCCCGCGTCGTCCGCGCTGTTCCTGCTCGTGTTCGCCGCGGTCGCGCTGATCGTGCTCGGGATCATCGGGATCGTGCGTGCGTTCACGTTCGGCAGGGACGTGCTCGCGGCAACGTCCGCAGCAACGACGGCTACCGCCTAAACGGCAACACAACGACAACGGTCCCTGACCACCGCGCGAAAGCTCGGTGGTCAGGGACCGTTCGTGTCTCCGGATGCGCTAGACGCGTCGCTTAGCGCCCGTTCTGCTCGCTCGGCAGGTGCCTCGCCCACCAGTCCAGGATCGCGTCGAACCGCTGCTGCCGGTGGCGCGGCCGTCCGGCACGGCTGAGCTCGTGATCCTCTCCCGGGAAGATCAGCAGTTCCGCATCCACCCCGTTGCGCTTCAGCGCCGCATAGTAGCGCTCCGCCTGCCCGAGCGGGCAGCGCAGGTCGTTGGCGGAGTGCAGCACCAGCGTGGGCGTGCGCACCTCGCCGACGACGGCCTGCGGGCTCTGCGACCGGATGAGGTCGGCGTCCGTTCCGACGTACTCGTCGCCGAAGAAGCTGCCGATGTCGCTCGTCCCCACGAACCCTTCCGGGTCGAGGAATCCTCGCTCGACGATGGCGGCGGCGAAGCGGTGCTCGTGTCCGATCGTCCAGGCGGTGAGGTATCCCCCGTACGAGCCGCCCATGATGCCGACCCTGGATGCGTCGACCGCCGGGTTCTCCGCGATGGCGCCGTCGAGGAAGTCGAGCACGTCGGTGAAGTCCACCGTGCCCATCGCCTGCCGGATCACGCGCCCGTGCTCCTGGCCGTATCCCGCGGAACCGCGCGGGTTGCACATCACCACGGCGTAGCCGGCAGCCGCATAGACCTGCGCCTCGTCGAACACGCTGCCGGTGTACGCCGCGAACGGCCCACCGTGGATGTTCAGCAGCACCGGATGCGGACCGTCGCCCTCCGGCGCGACCACCCAGCCGTGCACCGGATACCCGTCGCGCGCCGTCACGGTCAGCTCCCGGATGGGCAGCACGCCCGCCGCGCGCAGCCCGGCCGAGAAGTCGGTGAGCTTCCGCAGGCGGCCGTCGGCCACGATGGCGACGTCGCCGGCGGTCTCCGCGTCTGCGACGGAGGCGACGACCACGTCGCCGGCCACACCGACTCCGCCGACGACGGTCGTCGCGTCGGTCAGGCGACGCACGTCGCCGCTCGCCGTGACCGCCGTGAGCACGAGCGCTCCCCTGCTGCGGTCGGTGACGAGCACCGAATCGTCCTGGTACGCGACGATGGCGCTCTCGGTGAGGTCGACCGTCTCCGGGTCGGTGAGGCGGCGGGGCGCGTCGCCGGCCTGGTCGATCGCGTAGAGCGCCGCGTTGCGGCCGACGAAGTCCCTGCCGCTCTCCCCCACATCCTGGGCGGTGAAGTACAGCACACCGTTCAGCCCGTACGCGAGCTCGGAGACCGAGAAGCTGCCGTGCTCCGACGTGACGTCGCGCGGCTCCCCCGACCCGTCGGCGGCCAGCAGGAACACGCTGGAGCGCAGGTCGTCGTCGCGGCTGTCGTGGCGGGCGGAGACGAACGCGATGGTCGCGCCGTCCGGGGAGAACGCGACGGAACCGTCGTCCCACTCCCCCGTCGTCAGCTGCTCCGGCTCTTCCACCAGCGGCGTGGATGCGGTGCTCCCGTCCGCCTCGGGCGCGGCCTCCGCGACCGGCTCGCCCCACACATCCGGCACGGGCACGCTGAACAGGTGCGCCCTCCGGTCGACGATGTAGCCCAGCCCGTTCGCCTGATATTTCAGTGTCCGGATGTGGCGGGGCGGCTCGGCGTTGGCCTCCAGGCCGTCGACCGTGCCGTACCTGCCCTGCTCGGGCACGCGGCTGACGAACACGAGGGTGCGGCCGTCGGGCGACCAGGCGAACTCGGAGACGCCGAGCTTCCGGTCGGTGACCTGCACGGGCTCCCCGCCCGCCGCATCCACCACGTACAGCTGCGGCGCGGCCTTGGGCGCCGCGCGCAAGAAGGCGATCAGCCGGCCGTCCGGCGAGAACCGCGGAGCGGTGTCCCGGAAGCCGCGGGTGAGCCGCTTGGGCGCCGCGTGGCCGGTGAGCGGCACGGTCCAGAGCTGCCCGACCGTCGCGTCCGCCTCGAGCGATGGATGCGTCACAGACACCACAGCGCGCGCACCGCCTGGGTGCACGGTCGGCGTGGAGACGCCGGTCAGCAGTCCGAGGTCCGCGGCCTTCATTCGGCCACCGGCACGAAATCGGACACGTCACCGACCAGGCGGGTGTGGTCGGCCGGGATCGGGTCGACGACCGCCTGGGCGATCTCTGCCGCGAACTCGCTCACGTTGTAGAGCTTGCCCGCCGCCTCCTTGCGCGCGTCGATGGCGCCCGGGTTCAGGCGGTTGAGGAGCGTCGCGGTGATCGTTCCCTCGATCATGTCGCCGGAGACCACGACGAACTCGATCCCCTTCTCCTCGAGAGCAGGCAGCAGCGCGCGCAGCGCGTCCTCCCCCGCCCGCTTGCTCTCGGCGACGGCCTTGTACTCCGGCATCGTCGGCGTAGTGGTGATGAAGTGCGCCTGGTGGCTGGTCACGAACACCACGCGCGAGCCGGGGGCGAGCAGCGGGAGCGCGGCGTTCAGGGTGTTGACCTGCGCATCCCGGTTCAGCTGCATGGCGTAGTCCTCGGCCATGCCGGACTCCATGCCACCGGATGCGTTCAGCACCAGGATGTCGAGTCCGCCCCACTCCTGGCGGACCGTGTCGAACATCCCGTCGACCGACGCGGGATCGGTGAGGTCTGCACCCACCGTGATGGCGGTGCCTCCGGCCTCCCTGATGCTGTCCGCGAGCTTGACGGCGCGAGCCTCCTTGTTGCGGAAGTTGATGACGACGGCGGCCCCGGCCGACGCGAGATACTGCGCCGTGTCGGCGCCGATGCCGCGAGACGAACCGGTGATGAGCGCGCGCTTCCCGGCGAGGGAACCAGCTGCGAGAGGGTTGGACACGAAGACTCCTAGAAAGATGGGTTTCTCGTCCCTGAGACTACCAAGTGGGTTCCGCACCGCCGGTTCGGCACCTGCTACGGTCGTCAGTACGACAGTGAAGGGAGTCGCCGTGGACATCGCATCCTTCGCATGGATCGCCTGGCTGGTCCTCATCCTCGTCTTCATCATCATCGAGATGCTCACCCTGGACTTCGTCTTCCTGATGATCGCCGTCGGAAGCGTCGGCGGCCTCGTCTCCGGCCTGGTCGGAGCGCCCTGGTGGCTGCAGCTGATCATCGCTGCCGCGCTCTCGATCATCCTGATCTTCTTCATCCGGCCGCCCCTCCTGCACGCACTGAAACGCGGGGGCGACCCGACCAAGAGCAACGTCGCCGCACTGATCGGCATGTCCGGCACCGTCGTCGACACCGTCTCCCGCACCACCGGCCAGGTCAAGCTGGCGGTCGGCGAGACCTGGACGGCGCGCCTCGCGACCGGCCTCACCGCCCCGCCGGCGCAGCTGGTGCCCGGCGAGCACGTCGTCGTCGTCTCCATCGAGGGGGCGACCGCCGTGGTGGCGCCCGCCCCGATCGCCGCGGGAGCCGACGACTTCACAGAAAGGAGTGCGTCGTGACAGACGCCAGTCAACTGGTCGTGGGGATCGTGGTGACGGTCATCATCGTCATCATCGTGATCTTCGTCCTGGTCACCCTGTTCCGGGCGATCCGCATCATCCCGCAGGCGCGCGCCGGCGTGGTGGAGCGGCTCGGCAGGTACCACAAGACGCTGAGCCCGGGGCTCAACGTGGTGGTGCCGTTCGTGGACAAGGTGCGGCCGCTCATCGACATGCGCGAGCAGGTGGTCTCCTTCCCGCCGCAGCCGGTGATCACCGAGGACAACCTGGTCGTGTCGATCGACACGGTCGTCTACTTCCAGGTGACGGATGCGCGTGCCGCGACGTACGAGATCGCGAACTACCTCGGCGCCGTCGAGCAGCTGACCACCACCACGCTCCGTAACGTCGTCGGTGGCCTCAACCTCGAAGAGGCGCTGACCAGCCGCGACAACATCAACGGCCAGCTGCGCATCGTCCTCGACGAAGCGACAGGCAAGTGGGGCATCCGAGTATCGCGCGTCGAGCTGAAGGCGATCGACCCGCCCATCTCCATCCAGGACTCGATGGAGAAGCAGATGCGCGCAGAGCGTGACCGCCGAGCCGTCATCCTCACCGCGGAGGGCACCAAGCAGTCCGAGATCCTCAACGCCGAAGGTATGCGGCAGGCCGCCATCCTCAAGGCGGAGGGTGACGCGAAGGCTGCTGTGCTCCGGGCCGAGGGTGAGGCGAAGGCGATCACGACCGTGTTCGGCGCCATCCACGAGGGGAACCCGGACAACCTGCTGCTGGCCTACCAGTACCTGCAGACCCTGCCGAAGCTGGCCGAAGGCCCGGCGAACAAGCTGTGGATCATCCCGAGCGAGCTGACCCAGGCGCTGCAGGGCATCGGCAAGGCGTTCGGCGACAAGGGAGTTCCCGGCATGCCCGGGATGCCCGGCTCGTCGGGAGATCCTGCGCCGGTGGACAGGGATGCCGTGAAGGCCGCGCAGGCCGACGCGGCAGCAGCAGCAGCCGACGCGCACGCCGAGGCGGAGGCGGCCACGCGAGCGGCCGCAGAGGCTGCGGCGGCGGCGGCTCCGGATGCGGGCGTCACCCCCGCAGCGCCCGCCGAGGGCGACGCGGCGCCCGGAGAGCAGACTCCGCCGGCGTGACGTTCCTGAGCGGTCCTCTCCCCCGGATCATCGCGCACCGGGGCCTCGCCGTCGGGGCCCCGGAGAACACCCTCCTCGCGTTCCTCCGCGCGCTGAACGCGGGGGCGACGCACCTGGAGACCGACGTGCACGCGAGCGCGGACGGGGTCGCGGTCATCAGCCACGACCCCGACCTCTCCCGCGTCGCCGGGCGCGCCGTGCGCGTCGGCCAGCTCACCATGCCGGAGCTGCGACGCATCCAGCTCGGCGATGGTCAGTCGTACTGCTCCCTCGCGGACGCCCTCGACGCGTTTCCCGACGCCCGCTTCAACATCGACATCAAGGACCTCGCCTCCGCCGCCCCGGCCGCCGCGGCCATCCTGAAGGCGCGCGCCACCGACCGCGTCCTCATCACCAGCTTCGACGAGAAGCGCAGGAGGGCGGCCGTGGATGCGCTGCCCGGCGTGGCGAGCTCCGCCTCCGTCTCGCGCGTCCTCCCCGCGATCGCCGCCGCCAAGGCCGGTTCGACCTCCGCCGTGCGCCGCGCGCTGCGCGGTCTCGTCGCCGTGCAGGTCCCCGAGCGGCAGGGCCCGCTGCGGCTCGTCTCGAGGCGCACCGTGCGCATCCTGCACGACGCCGGCGTGGAGGTCCACGTCTGGACGGTGAACGATCCGGCCGACATGACACGCCTGCTCGACCTCGGCGTCGACGGCCTCGTCACCGACCGCTGCGACACACTGAAAGCGCTGGTCGACGCGCGAATCTGACCTGAGAGGGCCCTGAGAGTACGGGTCCGACGGAAAGAGAACCCCCAGCTTGTGGGTTTATAACTGTGAAGCACGCGCGCACAGAGGAGAACCACACAATGGCAGATCGCAGTTTGCGCGGAATGAGGCTTGGCGCCCAGAGCTTACAGAGCGAAGAAGGCGTCGTGTACTCCCCGCGTTCCCGTTACATTTACCTATGCCCCGAATGCGGCAAGGAGACCGACATGGTCTTCTCCGCCGAGGCTGATGCACCCCAGACCTGGGAGTGCAAGCACTGCGGCCACGAGGCCACCCTGCTGGTCGGCGACACCCCCGTCGAGGTCGACCGCTCGGACGTGAAGGTGCCGCGCAGCCACTGGGACATGCTGCTCGAGCGCCGCACCCGCGCCGAACTCGAGGAACTCCTCGAGGAGAGGCTCACCTACCTGCGCTCCCGGCGCGGCACGGGCGAGCACAAGATCGGCGCCTGACCCCGCCACACCGAGGCCGTTCTCACCCCACCGGTGAGGACGGCCTTTTCCGTGCGCCCCAGGCGATGAGGAGACCGAAGAGGCCGAGGCCGGCGACGAGGAACTCGATGCCGCGGCTGAGCAGGGTGGCCGGCGTGGTCGTCGTGCCGAGCGGGACGTCGGCGATCATGTGGCCGGGCTTGAACGGCGGGATCTCCGCGATGGTCCGGCCGCTCGGCCCGATGATCTGGCTGCTGCCGACGGTGGAGATGTTCACCAGCGACCGGCCGGCCTCGATCGCGCGCAGGCGGGCGATGGCGAGCTGCTGCTCGTTCTCGTCGGTCTGCCCAAAGTCGGCGTTGTTCGTCTGGGCCAGGATGACCTGCGCGCCGCCCTGCATCATGTCGGTGAGCAGCTGGTCGTCCACGATGTCGAAGCAGATCGAGATCCCGGCGCGCACGCCGTTCACGTCGAAGACGTTGTCCCTGGTGCCCGGGGTGTAGTCGCGGCCGATCAGGTCGATCAGGTCGGGCGCGAACGGCCGCCAGAACGCCCGGTCCGGCACGTACTCGCCGAACGGCACCGGATGCTTCTTGTCGTAGTAGTCGACGGCGCCCTTGCCGTCCTTCCAGAGCAGCGAGGTGTTAAAGTACTTGCCGTCGCGGTAGGTGATCGTGCCGACGATGAACGGCGCGCCCATCTTGCGGCTCAGCGCATCCAGGATCGCCGCGGACTGCGGGTCGCGGGTGGGGTCCGGCTGGGCGGCGCCCTCCGGCCAGACGACCATGTCGGCCTTCTCGTCCTCGATCTTCTCCGTCTCGGCGATCTGCGAGTTCAGCACGGCATCCGGTGGCGCGTTGTCGAAGTACCCCGCCGGGCCGTTGCCCTGCACGGCGGCGATCCTGGTGGTGCCGCTGGTCGTCGCGGGCCACGCGGGCACCACCAGCACGACGGCGACGGCGCCGATGGCGATGGATGCTCGCCACGCGGCCCGCAGGTCCGCCACGAAACAGACCTCCAGCAGCAGCGCCACCAGCCACACCATCACGAAGCTGAGCCCGGAGATGCCGAGCCACGCCACGAGCGGCGCGAACGGGCTCTCGGCCTGGGACTCGGCGACACGGCCCCAGGAGAACCCGCCGTACGGCCAGTTGCCGGACACGTACTCGCGCAGCGTCCAGAGGCCGCCGACGATCACCGGCAGCAGCCCGAGGCGTCCCAGCCTGGTCGGCCAGGCGCGCGGCACCCAGCGGTACGCGAGCGCGATGAGCATCCCGCCGAGGCCGTAGAAGATCGCCTCCAGCGTCGACAGCGCCACCCACGGGAGCGGCCCGAGGTACAGCGCCGTCCAGGCCACGTGGAACAGGAAGAACGACTCCCCCGCCACCCAGGCCACCAGGAAAGCGCTGCCGGCTCTGCGTCCCCGCACGGCGAGCAGCACCATCGCGATGCCGACGAAGGTGAGCGGCCACCAGCTGCGATCGGGGAATCCCGCATCCAGCACGGGGCCGGCCCCCACGGCCAGGACCAGTGCGAGCCAGAGGGGCAGCACGGCGCGGGGGGTCTGGGTCACGAGTGGAGAGCTTAGAGGACGTGGTTCGGCGTTCGCCGCAGAAATGCTAGGCGACGGATGAGTAAGCAACGATGCCGCGCCTGATCGATTCGAGTGCCTGCCGTGCCGTGCGTCCCACCGGGCCCTGCGCGACGAGTGAGAGCTGGTCGAGCAGGTCGATGGTCTGCTTCGTCCAGCGCACGAAGTCGCCGGCGGCCATGTCCGCCTCGGAGAGCACCGTGTTCAGGCTGGTGCCCTTCGCCCACGCGTGCATCGCCATCGCCAGGCTGGTCGACGGCGGTTCGCTGCCCGGCAGCCTGTTCTCGCGTTCGAGGTCGTCGAGTCTGCTCCAGATGTCGATGGTCTTGTCGAGGGCAGGCCGGAATGCTCCGCGCGGGAGGGTGCGCTCGTGCGCGAGACCTTCGTCGCGGCGCGGCTCGAAGACCAGGGCGCAGGCCATCGCTGCGAGGCTCGGCGCATCCAGCTGGTTCCAGATGTTCCTGCGCAGGCACTCGGCCACGAGCAGGTCGCGTTCGCCGTAGATGCGCTTGAGCGTGCGGCCGTGCACGGTGAGCGTCGTGACGTCGTCCTCCCGGTTCAGGTAGCCGAGTTCGAGCAGCACGTCGGAGACGCGGTCGAAGACCTTGGCGACGGCTCCGGTGCGCGACCGGATCTGCGAGCTCAGGGCGTCCGTCTCGCGCTTCAGCTTCCACCAGCGCTCCGCCCACCTGGCGTGGTTCTCCCTGTCCGGGCAGCGGTGGCACGGGTGCTCCTTCATCCGCTTGCGCAGCGCGGTCAGCCGACGCTGGCGCTTGTCGCGGTCGGCCCGGGAGGCGTGCTCCATCGAGGAGCCCTTGCGCTCCAGGTCGCTCAGCTCGCGCCGGATGCCCGAATACTCGCGGAAGTCGCCCAGGTGGCAGGTCATCGCCTTCTCGTACCCGGCGAGCGACTCCTCCTGCTGGCGCACCTTGCGCGCCAGATCGACCACCGCACGGTCGGCCTGGAACTGGGCGAACGACGACTCCAGGATCTCCCTGGTGCGCTCGCGCCCGAACTGGTCGATCAGGTTGACCGCCATGTTGTACGTGGGGCGGAAGCTCGAATTCAGCGGGTAGCTGCGGCGGGACGCGAGCGAGGCGACAGCCTGCGGATCGAGGCCGTCCTGCCACTGGATGACCGAGTGGCCCTCCACGTCGATGCCCCGGCGGCCGGCGCGCCCGGTGAGCTGGGTGTACTCCCCCGGCGTGATCGGGACGCGCGCCTCCCCGTTGAACTTCTCCAGCTTCTCGAGCACCACGGTGCGCGCCGGCATGTTGATGCCGAGCGCGAGCGTCTCCGTCGCGAAGACGACCTTGACCAGCTTGCGGCGGAACAGCTCCTCCACGACCTCTTTGAAGGCGGGCAGCAGACCTGCGTGGTGGGCGGCGACACCGCGCTCGAGTCCTTCGAGCCACTCCCAGTACCCGAGCACGGCGAGGTCTTCGTCGAGCAGGGTCCTGCAGCGTTCCTCGACGATCGCGCGGATCTCGTCGCGCTCGTGTTGCTGGGTCAGCTTCACGCCGGAGCGGAGCGTCTGGCGCACGGCCTGGTCGCAGCCGTTGCGGCTGAAGATGAAGAAGATGGCGGGGAGCAGGTTGTGCTCGCCGAGCAGCTTGACGAGGTCGGCCCTGTCCATCCGGTACGTGTCCGGACGGCCGCCCCTGGAGTGGTAGCGCCCGACGTCCCGCATCTGCCTGCTGCTCAGCACCCGGCCGCCGTAGCGCGCCATCTGCACGAGCTCCGGGTTCACCCGGTTGGTCGCCGCGAGGCCGGACGAGTCGAACAGGTCGATCAGCTTCGACCGCATCAGGATGTGCTGCTCCAGCGGGACGGGACGCTCCTCCGACACGATCACGTCCGTGTCGCCGCGCACCGCCTGCAGCCAGTCGCCGAACTCCTCGGCGTTGGACACCGTCGCGCTCAGCGAGACCATCCGGACCGACTGCGGAAGGTGGATGATGACCTCCTCCCACACCGCGCCGCGGAACCGGTCTGCGAGGTAGTGCACCTCGTCCATCACCACGTATGCGAGGTCGGTCAGCAGGTCGGAGTCGGCGTAGAGCATGTTGCGCAGCACTTCGGTCGTCATCACGACGATGCGCGCGCGGGAGTTGACGTTGGTGTCGCCGGTCAGGAGGCCGACGGACTCCGGCCCGTACTCGTCCACCAGCTCCTGGAACTTCTGGTTGCTCAGCGCCTTCATCGGCGCCGTGTAGAAGACCTTCGCGTTCGGCTCGCGCATCGCGAGGAACACGGCGAACTCGGCGACGATCGTCTTGCCGGCTCCCGTCGGAGCGGCCACCAGCACGCTCTTGCCCTCTTCGAGGCTCGCGCAGGCCTCGCGCTGGAACGGGTCGAGGTCGAAGCGGAGCCCCGCACGGAAGGCCTCGACGAGAGGCTGGCGGGTGCGCGTGCGCGACGCCGCGTAGCGTTCGGCTGGAGACAGCTGATCGGTCACACGACCAAGCCTATGCCGCCAGTTCGGCCTCCAGGCGCATGGCGGCCTTCGCGGCACGCCGATCGTGCAGCCAGGCGACCCCGTATGCGGCGAGATAGAGCACGACCATCGGCACCGCGAGGAGGAACATCGACAGCACATCGGCCGCCGGAGTGGCGATGGCGGTGAACAGCACGATCAGGATGATCGCCCAGCGCCACGACTTGATGATCGAGGATGCGCTCAGCACCCCGACGAAGTTCAGCAGCACCAGGAACACCGGGAGCACGAACGCGACGCCGACCGCCAGCGACAGTTTCAGGATGAAGTCGAAGTACGTCTTCGCCGAGATGATCGCCGAGTCGTCCGACGGCGCGAAGCTGGTCAGCAGTGACACGATGTGCGGCACCAGCAGCCAGCCGACGTATGCGCCGATCAGGAACAGCGGGACGGCGGTGAAGAAGAAGCCGAGGCCGTACTTCAGCTCCTTGCGGCTGAGCGCGGGGACGAAGAAGGACCAGATCTGGTAGAGCCAGACCGGGCTGGAGATGATGACGCCGATGGTGATGGCGATCTGCATCTTGAGGTCGAATGCCCCGGTGATGCTGTCGTAGTTGAGCGTGGCGACGCGGCCCTGCTGTGTGGCGATCTCGGTGATGGGGACGCGCATCGCGTCGAGGAGGTACCCGGACAGGAACCAGCCGGCGACAGCGCCGACGAGCAGCGCGATGGCAGAGCGGTAGAGGCGTTTGCGAAGCTCGACGAAGTGCTCGGCGAGCGTCATCCGTCCTTCGCGGTTCTTGCCTCGCTTAGTGGAGGCCACCGATTACGGTTTCGTGTGCGTCTCGGGCGAGGCGGTGGTGCTGCCGTCGGCCGGAGTGGTCGACGAGGCGTCCGGCTTGTCGCCGTCTTTCTTCATCTCGTTGACCTCACCTTTGAAGATGCGCATCGACTGGCCGATGCTCTTGGCGAGGGCGGGGAGCTTCGGCGCACCGAAGAGCAGCAGGATCACTGCGAGGATGATGAGCAGGTGCCATCCGGTAAGGCCGCCGAGCATGAGTTAGTCCTTCGTGATCAAGTAGGAATACCGAGCTGCGTCGGCATTGACGAGCAGTTTACCGCGTTTGACCCGTGCATCCCTGCGAAGTTGCCTCGCAACCGCGCGATCGGCGCTGGCTTGCACACGCTCCGCGCGCAGTGCGCTGGCGTCCGCGAAGACGGCGGGGTGGAACGCCGCCTCGGTGAGGTCCTCCGCACGCCGGGACAGGACATCGGCCTTCTCGATGAGCGCAGACGCCTCCCTTCCGGCCGCGACGACCTTGCGGAACAGGTGGACGGCGAAGAAGGCGAGCATCCCGAGCAGGCCGAGCACCAGCACGACCCAGATCAGGACCCACGACCACCACGGCATGCCATCAGCATAGCGACAGGCCGCGGCTGCTACCGGTAGCGGTCGGCCCCAGCCCGCGCCCAGCCGGCGACGACAGCGCGGGCCTCCGGCGGGTCGAGCACGGTGAGCACGCCGGACAGCCCGGCGACCAGCCGCTTCAGACCGTGGAAGTGCGCGACGCGCACGCTGGTGCGCACGAGCCCGTCCTGCTCCTGCCGTGATGCGCCCTCCGGGATGTAGTCCTCGATGAACGGGACAGCCGAGGCCGACACCTCGATGGTCACCAGCAGGTCGTCCTCCGTGCCCTCGAACAGGGTCTCCGGGAGGGTGACGTCGCCCGGCCGGTAGGTGATCGGCTGGTCGGTGGCCCGCAGGTCGTCGATGCGGTCGAGCCGGAAGGTGCGGATCGCGGTGCGGAGGTGGTCCCAGCCGCGCAGGTACCAGTCCTGGTCGATGGACTCGATGCGCAGCGGGTCGACCCTGCGACGCTCCCGCTCACCGCGGGAATTCAGGTAGTCGAAATCAAGCTGCGTGCCGCCGGCCACCGCATCCCGGATCACGGCGAGCGTGGCGTCGGTCTCCGAGCCGGCGACCGCCACCTGGCTGGGCGCGGCGGAGGCACCGCGGGCGAGCTTGGCCATCAGCGAGCCGATCACATCGCGGTCGGCGTTCTCCGGGAGAGCCGAAAGGTACTGCAGCCCGGCGATCAGCGCGGCGGCCTCCCGCGCGGAGAACCGCGGGGAGTCGTCGATGGCCACCTGGTGGGTGAGGACGATCTGGTCGTTGTCCTCGAAGTCGTCCCAGGCGATGTCGAACAGGTCGCCCGGCTGGTACTGGTTGGTCTCCCCCGGCACGCCCGAGACGGCGATCAGCCGGACGGCGTCGCGCAGCTGCGCCTTCTCGACGCCGAAGTGCTCCGCCGCCTCCGCGACGCTCACCCTGTCCCTGTCCATCAGGTACGGCACGAGGGCGAGCAGGAAGGCCAGCTTGTCCTGCGCCTGCATGGGCTTGCGGCGCTCAGCCACGGTCGTTCCTCTCGTGGGCGGCCGCCGTGGCGACGAGACGGTCGCGCACGGCGTCGCGCAGCGCATCCGGAGCGAGCACCAGCACCTCCGGGCCGAAGCTCGCGAGCTGGTCGGCCAGGATGTTGATGTCGGAGTAGTTGACGGTGAGCACGAACGACTCGCCGTCGCCCTTCGTCGGGACGGCGTCGCCGTAGCGCTTGCCGAGTCGCGTGGCCGCGTCCGTTCCCGCCGTCACCTCGATGGTCGCGACGTTGGCCTGCCAGATGCTCTCCAGGTCGGCCAGGGCCTTCGCGGCGAAATCGGAGCCCTCCGGCTCGAAGGTGCGGGCCGTGACCTTGACCGGTCCGACCATCCGCGAGAGCAGGAAGGTGCGCGAGCCGTGCGCATCCTGGTCGATGCCCTGCAGGTGCCACCGGCCCTGGTGCTGCACCAGGGCGAGCGGCGCGACCGTCCTGGTCCTGGATGCGCTCTCCCCCGGCTTGAGGTAGGGGAACTGCACGATGGCGTTGCGTTCGAGTGCCTGGCTCAGCGGGTCGAAGGCGCTGTCCCTCGCCCGCAGCCGTGGCGCGTATCCGACGATCGGGTCGTTGGCCTCCACGCCGAGCGAACGCAGCTTCATCAGCGCCCTGCGGGACTCGCCGGACAGCGAGCCCTCCTTCCAGACCGTGGCGGCCAGTCCGAGCAGCGTGATCTCCTGCGGGGAGAACGTCACGTCGGCCGGAAGGTCGTATGCCCCCTTGGGAATGCGATAGCGCAGCAGCTGATTGTTTCCGGAGTCGCCCGGGGACTCCACGGTCTCGAGCGGGACGCCGAGCTCGCGGATGTCGTCTTTGTCGCGCTCGAACTGCCGCTCCAGGCTGCTGTTGTCACCGTGGGTGACGAAGCGCTGGCGGTAGCCCTGCACGGTCGAGAGGATCTCGTTCTTGGTCAGACCCGTCTCGGTCGCGAGCAGCGCGAGCACGAGGCTGAACAGCCGCTCTTCGACCGGCACACGGGAGGGCGAAGACGAGGACGGAGGCACCCGTCCATCCTAATCGGCTAGCGCACTCCGAGGATGTCGACGACCCACGCTGCTGCCGGGATGCTGGAGTCCTTGGGCGTCTCGACGACCACCTGCGAGCCCACCTTCTGGCCGACGAGTTCCTTGAGCATCGCCTGCGGGAGGGCCTGGTTGGCGCTGGACTGACCGGACGCCATCGCCACGAGGTCGGGCGCGCCGTTCTGCCAGGTGCTGAACACGACGTTCTTGGCATCCCAGCCGACGGCCGTGTAGTGCAGGACGACGGTGCTGTCCTTCTTCACGGTCGCGCCGTCTCCGGCCTTCAGCGTCTCGCTGCGGACGGCCGTGGGGGCCGAGCCGGACGGGATGGTGATGCCGGGCTGGCCGGTGGGTGCGAGGACCACGGTCGGGAAGCCGGAGACCGACGGGCGCACGGCGCCGTCCGCCTTGGGCAGGAACGCGCCGACCAGGTCGATCACGGCGACGACCGAGCTGGTTGCGCCGTCGGAGCCGCTGTCTTTCGGGGCGATCGCGATGGCGATGCGCGAGCCGACGGTGGCGCACTGCAACCCGTCGTTGATGCCGGGGATGTTCGTGGCGCCCACCGGGATGAGGGTCGGCTCGGACTTCGAGTACGAGCTCGCGCTGCCGGTCGCCCCGGTCTCGCCGTCGAGCAGCGTGTACTGGATCTCGACCATCTGGCCCTTGCGGACCTGCTCGCCGCTACCGTCGATGAGCGTGGTGCTCTGCGAGGTCTTGGTGTCGATCGGCGTCGGGAAGCTCACCTTCGGCTTCGAGCCGAGCTTTCCGGTCGCGGTGATGAGGTTGGATGCCGTACCCGGCTTGAGCGCGGTGTCGCAGTTCGCGTTCGGGTCTGACGAGCATCCCGTCAGCGTGACGGCCAGCAGTCCTGCTGCTACGACGAGTGCGGTAGCTCTGCGCACGAGTCCTCTTTCGGTGCGATCGGTGGGATTCCGGACGACACGATGGTCGCCCGGCTCCCCATGCTAGTTGATGGTGGAGTCGTCCTCGTGCGCGGCGTCTTCCGCCGCTTCCGCGGAGCGGGCCTTCGCCAGCTCGGCGCTCGCGGCCGCCGCCCTGACCCGCTTGCGCAGGCTCTTCGGGCTCGACTGCCGCTCTCCGAGCGCTCCGGGCGTCCAGGCCTCGACGTCGTCGTCGCTGTAGTCGCTCTTGGACGGGCGGCGCTTCAGCTCGGGCAGGACGGAGCCGGGGGCGAGACGGCGCGCCGTGATGAGGAAGCCGGTGTGGCCGATCATCCGGTGGTCAGGGCGCACGGCGAGTCCTTCGACGTGCCAGCCGCGCACCATCGTCTCGCTCGACTGCGGGTGCGTGTAGTCGCCGGAGGCGCGGATCGCCTCGGCGACGCGGGACAGCTGGGTGACCGTCGCGATGTAGCAGAGCAGCACGCCGCCCGGCTTGAGCGCGGCGGTGACCTCGTCGAGGCACTCCCACGGGGCGAGCATGTCGAGGACGACGCGGTCGACGCTCTGGTCGGTCACCGCATCCGGGAGCGCGTCCTGGAGGTCGCCGACGGTGACGGTCCAGTTCTCCGGGTCGTGGCCGAGGAAGGTGGCCGCGTTGGCGCGCGCCACGTCGGCGAACTCGTCCCTGCGCTCGAACGACCGCAGCGTGCCGGTGGGTCCGATGGCGCGCAGCAGCCAGAGCGAGAGGGCGCCGGAGCCGACGCCGGCCTCGACGACGTTCGCGCCGGGGAAGATGTCGGCGAGCGACAGGATCTGGGCGGCGTCCTTCGGGTAGATGATCGCGGCGCCACGCGGCATCGACATGACGAAGTCGCTGAGCAGCGGGCGGAGCGCGAGGTGCTCGACGCCGACGTTGTTGGTCACGACTGAACCGTCGGGCAGGCCGATGATGGTGTCGTGCTCCAGGATGCCGCGGTGGGTGTGGAAGACCTTGCCCGGCTCGAGCGTGATGGTGTTGAGCTTGCCCTTCGGCCCCGTCAGCTGCACGCGGTCGCCCGCGCGGAACGGGCCGCTGTTCTGCGGCTGCGGCGCGTAGGTCGGCTGCGTGGTCGTCTCGTCGCTCACAGGAGCGCTCCCTTCGCTGCGGCGACGGCCGCGATGTCGTCGGCGGTCTTGCCGTCGAGGGTGTCCCAGATGGTGTGCTGATCGCTCTCCGGGATGGCGACCATGTGCGGCACCCCGATGGTGGCCGCACCGGAGGCGACGGCGGAGCTGAGCCCGACCAGCGAGTCCTCGATGGCCACCGCATCCACCGGGTCGACGCCCAGCAGCTCAGCGGCGCGCAGGTACGGCTCGGGATGCGGCTTCGGCTCGGTGACCTCGTCGCCGCTGACGATCACGTCGAACGCCTCGAACGGGATGTGCGCGACGATCTGCTCCGCCATCCGGCGCACGGACATGGTGACGAGGGCGGTCGGGATGCCGCGCTCACGCAGGTCGGCGAGCAGTTCCCGCGCGCCGGGACGCCACGGAACGCCGTCGCTGTCGAGCTTCTCCTGCACCCGGTTGGTGAGCCACTGCACGATCTCGTCCGCGGGCATGTCGACGCCGTGCGCGCGCAGGATCTCGGCGGAGTTCCAGAGGCCGAGGCCCACCATCTGCAGGCCGTCCTCGTGCGTCCAGACGCCGCCGAACGAGGAGACGAGCTCCACTTCGGAGGCCATCCAGTACGGTTCGGTGTCGACGAGGGTGCCGTCCATGTCCCAGAAAACGGCGGCCGGCGGGCTCGGAGGAGTCAGTGAGGTCACGGGCCACAAGCCTACCGGTGACCGGCGGGCCTATCCTGGATGGATGGCGTCCGCACGGTCGCTTGGAGAGGACAGAGGTACATCCACTGTGACTGACGGAAACGACTTCCTCGGCGGCCGCATCCTGGTCGTCGCCTTCGAGGGCTGGAACGACGCCGGAGAGGCAGCGAGCGGCGCCGTCAAGACGCTGAAGGACGTGCTCGACGTCGTGCCCATCTCCGAGGTCGATCCAGAGCTCTACTTCGACTTCCAGTTCAACCGGCCCGTCGTGACCGACGACGACGGGCACCGCCACCTCGTCTGGCCCTCGGCCGTGATGTACGGGCCTGCGCATCCCGGTGCTGCCGCCCACGACCTGGCGGGCGACCTCGCCGCCGACGCTGTGCGGGTGAGCGGCGACAACGTCGGCAACATCTACCTTCTGCTGGGCACGGAGCCGTCGCGCAGCTGGAAGAGTTTCACCGCCGAGATCCTGGATGCGGCCCTCGCGTCGGACATCGGCGTGATCGTCTTCCTCGGCGCGATGCTGGCCGACGTGCCGCACACCCGCCCGATCTCGATCTTCGCGTCGAGCGAGAACGCCGCCGTGCGCGCCGAGCTGTCGATCGAGCGCTCCACCTACGAGGGCCCTGTCGGCATCCTGAGCGCCATCGCGGAGGGCGCGGAGGCGGTCGGCATCCCGACGGTGACGATCTGGGCGTCGGTCCCGCACTACGTGCACAACGCGCCGAGTCCCAAGGCGATGCTGGCGCTCATCGACAAGCTCGAAGAGCTGGTGGATGTGACCATCCCGCGCGGCACGCTGGTCGACGAGGCTGCGGCGTGGGAGGCGGGCATCGACGCACTCGCGGCCGACGACGACGAGATGGCCGCGTACATCGAGCAGCTGGAGCAGGCGCGCGACACGGTCGACTCCCCCGAGGCGAGCGGCGAGGCGATCGCGCAGGAGTTCGAGCGCTACCTCCGCCGCCGCGGAGACGGCCGCGACGGCCAGGCCGGCGGACGCCCCGACGAGCCCTGGCGCTCCTGACCCACCCCACAGCCCCAAGCCATCGAGCCGGGACTTGTGTACGCCCACACTCGGCGTGTCGCGTGCATAAGTCCCGGCTCGATTGCTTCGGAGCGCGGGGACCGCGGGTCAGGCGGTCAGCACTCCGGTGGAGAGCAGGACGATGAGGAGCGCGCCGAGCGCGATCCGGTAGATCACGAACGGCAGGAAGCTGCGTCGTGAGATGTAGCCCATGAAGAACGCGATCACCACGAGGCCGACCACGAACGCCACGATGGTCGCCGCGGCGGTCTCCGCCGGGCCGAACACCTCGACGGTGCAGGTGTGCGCCGCGGCCAGCGCCTCCGTGCACGGCTCCTTGATGGCCTTGTAGAGCTGGTAGAAACCACTGCCGAACACCGCGGGGATCGCCAGCAGGAACGAGTATCGCGCCGCCGCCCGCCGCTGGTAGCCCATGAACAGCCCGGCCGTGATCGTGCCGCCGGAGCGGGAGACGCCCGGGATGAGCGCGAGCGCCTGCGCGAGGCCGAAGATGATGCCGTGACCCCAGGTGAGCTCCTTGAGCCGCCTGGTCTTGCTGCCGACGTAGTCCGCGATCCCGAGCAGGATGCCGAACACGATCAGCGTGACGGCCACGATCCAGAGCGAGCGGAACGTGGTCTCGATCGCGTCCTGGAAGAACAGGCCGAGCACGACGATCGGCACGCTGCCGAGGATGACCAGCCAGCCCATCCGTGCATCCGGGTCGTTGCGCGGAACCTTGCCGAACAGCGAACGGAACCACTGCCCGATGATCCGGACGATGTCCTTCCAGAAGTACAGCAGCACCGCCGCCTCTGTGCCCAGCTGGATGATCGCGGTGAACCGGGCGCCGGGGTCGCCGCCCGTGCCGAGCAGTTCACCGACGATCCGGATGTGCGCGCTCGACGAGATCGGGAGGAACTCGGTGAGCCCCTGGACGAGACCCAGGATGAGGGCGTTGATGAATTCCATGCGGTGCTTTCGGTGCTGACGTGAGGCGGGGAACGGTCAGTAGCTGCGGAGGAGGTCGCGCAGCACGGACCTGCCAAACACTAGCGCGTCGAGGGGGACGCGCTCGTCGACGCCGTGGAACATCCCGGGGAAGTCGAGCTCCTTCGGCAGCTGCAGGGGTGCGAAGCCGTATCCGGTGATCCCGAGCTTGCTCAGCGCCTTGTTGTCCGTTCCGCCGGAGAGCAGATACGGCAGCACGGGCGCGCCGGGGTCGTGCTCGCCGATGGTGGAGACGATCGCGTCGATCAGCGGGCCGCCGAACGCGGCCTCCAGGCCGACGTCGCGGTGCATGATCCTGATCTCGATGTCGTCGCCGACGATCTCCTGCACCTGGGCGAGCACGGCGTCCTCCTCGCCGGGCAGCGTGCGGATGTCGATGAGCGCCTCCGCCGTGTCCGGGATGACGTTGTGCTTGTATCCGGCGTCGAGGAGCGTCGGGTTCGTGGTGGTGCGGAGGGTCGCCAGGATGAACCCGGCGGCGGTGCCCGTGCGCAGCACGACCTCGTCCGGCCCGACCTGCTCCGGGTCGATGTCCAGGATGCGCGAGACCTCGGCCAGCAGCTGCGTGGTGGTATCGGTGAGCTGGATGGGCCACTCGCGGCGGCCGATGGCGACCACGGCCTCCGCGAGCCTGGTGATCGCGTTGTCCCGCACTAGGCGGGAGCCGTGGGATGCGCGGCCGCGGGCGATCAGCTTGATCCAGACGAGCGACTTCTCCCCCGTCTGCATCAGGTATGCGCGCTGGCCGTCGAGGTCGATCGAGTATCCGCCGACCTCGCTGATGGCCTCCGTCGCTCCGGCGAACAGTTCGGGGTGGTTGTCGACGAGGAAGTGCGAGCCGCGTCGTCCTCCGTCCTCCTCGTCGGCGAAGAACGCCACGACGAGGTCGCGCTCCGGCTGCTCCCCCGCTGCGAGCAGATCGCCGACAGCGGTGAGGATCATCGCATCCATGTTCTTCATGTCGACGGCGCCGCGACCCCAGAGCAGGCCGTCCTTGATGACGCCGCCAAACGGGTCGACCGACCAGTTGCGCGGGTCGGCGGGCACGACGTCGAGGTGGCCGTGCACGACGAGCGCCGGCTTGTCCGCGTTGCGGCCGGGCACGCGTGCGACGACGCTGGTGCGGCCGGGGTCGGAGTCGAACAGCTGCGGCTCCAGGCCCATCCCGCGGAGGCGGGCCTCCACGTACTCCGCGGCATCCGTCTCGCCGTTCGACTTCCCCTCACCGTAGTTGGTGGTGTCGAAGCGGATCAGATCGCGCGCGATGATGGCCGTCTCGTCCAGCTGCTCGTCGCTCAGGGCATCCGTCATACGCCCAACGCTACCGGCGCTTCCGGCCGTCGCCAACGCGGAGCGCGACGCCACGCCCGGGATGCTCGGCCAGGTCGAGCATGTGCTTGCAGACGTGCTAATGTCTTTCTTCGGCGGCCGGTTCGGTCGCTGGAATGAAACACCTGTCCGGGTGGCGGAAATGGCAGACGCGCTAGCTTGAGGTGCTAGTGCCCGTATAGGGCGTGGGGGTTCAAGTCCCCCCTCGGACACACAGAGAAACCCCGGTCGAAAGACCGGGGTTTTCGTCATTTCACGGGGCAGAACGGCCGCCGTGCGGATTACTGTTGCCGCTATGCCGGACTCCCCCTCCTCATCGAGCCTCCTCACGGTCGTCATCGCGTTCGGCGCGAACGTCGTCGTCGCCGTCGCGAAGACCATCGCGGCGGTGCTCACCGGATCGGCCTCGATGGTCGCCGAGGCCGCGCACTCCTGGGCAGATGCGGGCAATGAGGTGTTCCTGCTGCAGGCGGAGCGCTCGGCGTCCCGGCCGCGCGACTCGGCGCATCCGGGTGGGTACGGGCGCGAGGCGTATGTGTGGTCGCTGTTCGCGGCGGTCGGACTGTTCACGGCGGGCGCCGTGGTGTCGATCACGCACGGCGTCTCGGAGCTGGGCGCGACCGACCGCGGCGCGGACTACGCCGTCGCGTATGTCGTGCTCGCTGTCTCGTTCGTGTTCGAGGGGTTCTCGTTCGTGCAGTCGTACCGGCAGGCGCGCCGGGGCGCGGACGAGCGAAGCATCGGGACGCTCTCGCACGTGTTCCGCACGTCGAACCCGACGCTGCGCGCGGTGTTCTTCGAGGACGCCGCCGCGCTGATCGGTCTGCTGATCGCCTTCCTCGGCCTGCTGCTGCACGAGCTGACCGGGAACGCGGTGTACGACGCGCTGGGCTCCATCCTGGTCGGCGTGCTGCTCGCCGTCGTCGCGCTCGTGCTGATCGACAGGAACCGGCGCTTCCTGCTCGGCGAGCAGGGCTCCGACCAGGCGACGCAGGCCGTGCTCGCTGCCCTGCTCGCGCATCCCGAGGTGGAGACGGTGACGTACCTGCACCTGGAGTACGTGGGGCCGGAGCGCATCTACGTGGTCGCCGCCGTCGATCTGGTCGGAAACGATCGCGAGTCGGACGTGGCCGCCGACCTCGTCGCCATCGGCGGGGCGCTGGAGGCGGACCCGCACGTCGCAGAGGCGATCCTCACCCTGTCCCGGCCGGGGGCGACGCCGCTCGTCCCGCACTGAGCGATTGCGGACACCGTTCGTCCGCAATCGGCGGGATGATGGCAGGGTGAACACCACGGGATCGCGCACTCTCCAACTGCTCTCCCTGCTGCAGACCCACCGCTTCTGGCCGGGCCCGGAGCTCGCGGCACGCCTGGAGGTGTCTCCGCGCACCCTGCGCCGCGACATCGACCGACTGCGCGACCTCGGGTACCCGGTGGATGCGAGCCGTGGCGTCGACGGCGGATACCAGCTGGCGGCCGGCGCCTCCCTTCCCCCGCTCGTGGTCGACGACGAGGAGGCCGTCGCGCTCGCTGTCGGCCTGCGGACGGCAGCGCAGTCCGGCATCGCCGGGATCGAGGACGCCTCCGTTCGTGCCCTCGCCAAGGTGGTGCAGGTGATGCCGTCCCGGCTGCGCAGCCGGGTGGATGCGCTCCGTTCCGCGACCGTCGCCGGTGCCATGCGGCAGGGGCCGAGCGTGGACGCTGGGGTGCTCACGGTGGTGGCGCAGGCCTGCAGGGACGAGGAGCGCATCCACTTCGTGTACGTCAGCCGTGACGGGGAGCGCAGCGACCGCCACGTCGAGCCGCACCGGCTGGTATCTGTGGAGCGGCGCTGGTATCTGGTGGCGTACGACCTCGGCAGGTTCGACTGGCGCAGCTTCCGCCTCGACAGGCTCGCCGAGCCGCGGACGACCGGGCAACGGTTCCGGCCGCGTGCCCTGCCGGCCGACGACGCGGCCAGCTATGTCTCCGCATCCCTCGGCGCCGCGACGGAGACGCTCGCGGTCGACGCGATCGTGCACGCGCCCGTCGCGCAGGTCGAGAGCGCGATCGGCCGGTGGGCGACGGCCGAGGCCGTGGATGCCGAGACCACCCGCGTGCACCTGTCTGCGGACAGTGCGGAGTGGGCGCTGTTCGGACTGGCCGCCGCGGATGCGCCGTTCCAGGTGATCGCGCCGCCGGAGGTCGTCGAGCTGGCCAGGGTGTGGGGCGAACGGTTCAGCGGCGCATCCATCGCCTAGACTTTCCAACCGTTATGACGACCGCAGCCGAGCGCAACCCGAGTCCAGCGGACATCCGCCGCTGGCGCCGCTACCTCGCCGACGAACGGGCGGAGGCCGCGGTCTACCGCGACCTCGCCGGACGCCGCACCGGCGAGGAGCGCGAGATCCTGCTCGCGCTCGCCGAGGCGGAGGGCAGGCACGAGCAGCACTGGCTCACCCTGCTCGGCGACGACGTCGGCCGACCGCTGCGCGGGGACATCCGCACCCGGCTCCTCGGCCTCCTGGCCCGCCGGTTCGGCTCGGTCTTCGTGCTCGCGCTCGCGCAGCGCGCCGAGGCCCGCTCCCCCTACAGCGACGACGTGGATGCGACGCCGCAGATGGCCGCGGACGAGCAGATCCACGAGGAGGTCGTCCGCGCGCTCGCCGCCCGGGGACGGCAGCGGCTGTCCGGCACGTTCCGCGCCGCCGTGTTCGGCGCGAACGACGGGCTCGTCAGCAACCTCGCGCTCGTGCTCGGCATCAGCGCGAGCGGCGTCGCCACCCACGTGGTGCTGCTCACCGGCATCTCCGGCCTCCTCGCCGGCGCGCTGTCGATGGGCGCAGGCGAATACGTCTCCGTCCGGTCGCAGCGAGAACTGCTCGAAGCGTCCAGCCCCAACCCGGAGACGCGGTCTGCGCTGCCCGACCTCGACGTCGACGCCAACGAGCTCACGCTCGTCTACCGTGCGCGCGGGATGGCGCCGGACGAGGCGAAGGCGCACGCCGCCGAGGTGCTCGCCGGCCTGAATGCGCGCGCCGTGGAGACGGCGTCGGTGCAGGCCGTGACGGGCGAGGTGATCGACGAGCACGAGTCGGTCGGCACGGGCTGGAACGCTGCGCTCTCGAGTTTCTGCTTCTTCGCATCCGGAGCGCTCATCCCGATCCTGCCGTACCTCTTCGGCCTGCAGGGCACGACGGCGGTGCTCGTGGCCGCGCTGCTGGTCGGGATCGTGCTGCTCGGGACGGGCGCCATCGTCGGGCTGCTGTCCGGGGCGTCCCCGCTCAAGCGCGCGCTGCGCCAGCTGGCGATCGGGTACGGGGCCGCCGCGGCGACGTACCTGCTCGGACTGCTGTTCGGCGCGACGGTCGGCTAGCGACGGTCGGTTAGCGGCGGTCGCGGCCTCTGCCGCCGTCCCCGCCGTAGACGAGCGCCCCGGCGATCGGGACCAGCAGGAACCAGAGCCAGCTGTACGCGTATCCCCACACCGAGCTCGTCACGAAGAACAGGATGAGCGCCACGAACGGCGCGATGGACACGATCGCGAGACCCCAGCGGCGGTCCCCGGTGCGTCCGGAGCGCTGCTCGTACGGGTCGGAGGGCGACTGCGCGGCGTAGTCGGGTGCCTGATAGGCGGCGCCTGCCCCAGCGCCTGCAGCAGCACCGGCACCTGCCGCGGCGCCCGTGCCGTCGAGGTCGACGCGCCCCGGGAGGTCGGCGAACAGCGGGGCGAGGTCGCCGCGCGTCACGGCGGAGCGGGCGGACTGCACGCGGGTCTGCACCTCGGCGTCGGTCAGGCGCCCCTGCGCCGCGTGGGCCTGCAGGGCGGCGACGGCGCGCTCCCGCTCGTCGTTGCTGAGTCGCAGGGCCGCGCCGGAAGGATCGGTCAGGTCGGTCATGCACACAGTATGGCGCAGGTGCATTCGTCGGTCGATGGCTTTACACTCGTTAATCGAACAAACGTTCGAACGAGCGAGGTGAGAGGCATGACCGACATCGGAGAGTCCGTCGCGGTGTGGACGACGGACGACGGCATCCCGACCAGGCTGGTGTGGCGGGCGACCAGATACCGCGTGACAGACACGCCGACGGTGTGGGCGGAGGTCTGCGCCTGGTGGCGGCCGTTCGGCGAGCACCGCTACGGCGTCGGCAGCCTGCCGAGGGAGATCGGCGGCTGGCGCTTCCAGGCCACCGACGACACGGGATGCGCGCACGTGTTCGACGTGCGGCACGACAACACCAGCCGCAGCTGGCACCTGGTGAGGATCTTCGACTGATGGCGTGGCTCCCCCTCCACCTCCCCCGCACCCTCTAGTCTCTCCGGGTGAACGACGACCGCTACGGAGCCGATGTGCTGGCGACCGACTGGAAGAACGCGGGCCGCGTGGCCGTGCCCGAGGTCGAAGCGGTGCGCGACCTCGTCATCGAGGATGCCGTGAGCGGCTTCTGCGGCGCCGTCACCCGCATCGAAGGGCAGACCGTCGAGCTGGAGGACTACTTCGGCAAGAAGCGCGTCTTCCCGTTCAGCGGATCCTTCCTGATCGACGGTGCGCCCGTCACGCTGGTGCACGCCGCGAAGGGCGGAGGGGCGCGGGCGAGGACCGCATCCGGATCGTTCGCCGTCGCCGACCAGAAGGCCAGGGTCGCGCGCGCCAGCCGCATCTTCGTCGAAGGCCGGCACGACGCCGAGCTGGTGGAGAAGGTCTGGGGAGACGATCTGCGCGTGGAGGGCGTCGTCGTCGAATACCTGGAGGGCGTCGACGACCTGGATGCGATCGTGCGCGAGTTCGCGCCGGACCGGTCCCGCCGCATCGGCGTGCTCGTCGACCACCTCGTGCCCGGCTCCAAGGAGAGCAGGATCGCCGACGCGGTGAAGCGCGGGCCGTACGGAGAGCACGTCCTGGTGGTCGGGCACCCGTACATCGACATCTGGCAGGCCGTGAAACCGGCGCGCGTCGGGCTGGACGCCTGGCCGAGCATCCCGCGCTCGATCGAGTGGAAGAAGGGGATCTGCGCCGCCCTCGGACTCCCCCACGAGACCCAGGCGGACACCGCCCGCGCCTGGAAACGCATCCTGGGCAGCGTCCGTAACTTCACCGATCTCGAGCCGGAACTGCTCGGCAGGGTGGAGCACCTGATCGACTTCGTCACCGAACCGTGACGAACCGCGACGGTCGGATTCTGCGTCACTGGTGTGTTTTTCGCGGTTGGCGGCTAGGCTAAGGCCAGTCGTGTGTTTTGCATGTGTTGGATAGGTGCGTCCCAAACCCGGAGCGTTGCCAGCTTTACAGGAGCAGGAGAACACGCGACGAGGCCCCGACAGTCGGGGTCGAGGAATATCGCTCCTGGAGGAGATATGGCTACTGGTACGGTCAAATGGTTCAACGCTGAAAAGGGCTTCGGCTTCATCGCTCCCGACGACGGCGGCGCTGATGTGTTCGCCCACTACTCGGCGATCGCTTCGAGCGGCTACCGCTCGCTCGAGGAGAACCAGAAGGTCGAGTTCGAGGTGACGCAGGGCCCCAAGGGCCTGCAGGCGGAGAACATCCGCCCGCTCTGACCTGAGCTTCGAACGGGGTCGCGCTTCGGCGCGGCCCCGTTTTCGTTTGCCCGGCGCCGCCCGCTTTCCAGCCCTCATCTCCGCTTGAGCGGAGTTTCCGGCGCCCCCCGGCCGCATCTCCGCTTGAGCGGATGGATGCGCGGCGTGTCGCCACGCGCATCCGGTGTTGCGCGCGCCGCGGGTCTGCATCCGTTGCGCAGGAGATTCCCCTCGACACGCCGTCCGGCACTCCGCTGGAGCGGAGAAACGACGTGAAAGCGGCCAGTTCTCCGCCGGAGCGGAGTGCGCCGCGCGGGATGGGACGCGCCCGGCGCCGCCCGAAAATGCATTTGCCATCGTCGAACATATGTTCGAAAATAGAGGCATGCATTCTTCAGCAGCCACCGTCGCCGAGCCGGTCGTCGACCGCGCGCAGGTGCACGAGCTGCAGTCGCGCATCCGGCAGATGCAGGCCACCACGCTGGAGAGCAGGCGACTGGAGACGCACCCGGCGCTCTCCCCTCTGCTGCCCGGCGGTGCCTTGAAGGCCGGTGCCGCATACGCGGTGCGCGGGTCGACGACGCTCGTGATGGCCATGCTGGCCGGCCCGAGCGCATCCGGTGCGTGGTGCGGCGTGGTCGGGATGCCGGACTTCGGGGCGGAGGCGGCAGGGCGGTTCGGGATCGACCTCGACCGGCTCGTGCTCGTCCCGCACCCCGGCGAGCAGTGGCTGACCGTCACCGCCGCCGTGGTGGATGTGCTGAGCGTCGTGGTCGTCGCCCCCACCAGCCGGGCGCGCGACGGCGACATCGCCAGGCTCAACGCCCGGCTGCGGCAGCGGGAGGCCACCCTGATCGTGGTGGGAGACTGGCCGCAGGTCGAGGCGACGCTCACGGTCTCCCGCAGCGGCTGGGACGGGCTCGGAGGCGGAACCGGCTACCTCTCCTCCCGCCGCGTGACCGTCGAATCCGCTCCGCGCGGCGGCTCCGGCCAGCTCCGCCGCGCGGAGCTCTGGCTGCCGGCCCTCGACGAGAGCTTCCGCTCGGCGTCCGGCACCACGCGCCTGGAAGCGGTGAGCTGAGATGCCGGCCGTCACCCGCGCGATCGTGCTGTGGTGCCCGGACTGGCCGGTGATCGCCGCCCTGCAGGCCGGCGACCTGCCGCAGGACACCCCGCTGGCGCTCCTCGACCGCAACCTCGTGTTCGCCTGCTCCGCCGCAGCGCGCGCGGAGGGCGTCACGCGCGGCCTGCGCATCCGGGAGGCCCAGGCGCGCTGCACCCAGTTGCAGGTGCTGCCGTACGATCCCGTCCTGGATGCGCGGGCCTTCGACCCCGTGCTCGCCGCGATCGAGGAGATCACCCCCGGCGTCCAGCCCATCCGGCCCGGCACCTGCGTGCTGCGCGCCCGCGGTCCAGCCCGCTACTACGGCGGAGAGGAGCAGGCCGCCGCCGAACTGCTGCGCTGCCTCGAAGGGCTCGGCATCCCGGACGCGCGCATCGGCATCGCGGACGGCCCGTTCGCCGCCGAGCAGGCGGCCCGCACGACCGGTGCAGAGCGCATCAGGGTCATCCCGCCCGGCGACTCCCCCGCGTTCCTCTCCCCCCTGCCCATCGCGCAGCTCGGGCAGGACGAGCTGACGCCGCTGTTCCGCAGGCTGGGCATCCACACCCTCGGCCACCTGGCCGCGCTCGGGGCGACGGATGTGCGGGAACGGTTCGGGGAGCGTGGCGCCTGGTGCCACACCATCGCGAGCGGGCTCGACAGCACGGCGGTGGTGCCGCGCACGCCGCCGAAGCAGCTGGAACGCGCGATCGAGTTCGAGCCGCCGCTCGACAGGGTGGACCAGGTGACGTTCGCGTTCCGGGGAACGGCGGAGGCGTTCATCGGCGGTCTCACCAAGGCGGGGCTGGTGTGCACGGCGCTGCGCATCGAGGTGACGGACGAGTCCGGCAAGGTGAGCGAGCGCAGCTGGCTGCACCCCCGGCTGTTCTCGGCGGCCGACGTGGTCGACAGGGTGCGCTGGCAGCTGCAGGGCTCCGGCAGCATCGAGAGCGGGCTCGGCTCCCCGATCGCGCGGGTGCTGGTGGAGCCGGAGGCCGTCGACGACATCGGCCACCACGAGGAGGGGCTGTGGGGCGGGGGCGCGGACGAGCGCATCCATCACGGGCTGTCGCGGGTGCAGAGCATCCTGGGCCACGACGCGGTGCTCACGGCGACCATCGGCGGCGGGCGTGGGCTCGCGGAGCGGCAGGTACTCGTGCCGTGGGGCGACCGCGCCGTCGGGGTGGCGCGCGCCGACCAGCCGTGGCCGGGCAGCCTGCCGGCCCCGGCGCCGTCGACCGTGTTCGAGGCGCCGCGTCCCGTGGTGGTGCTCGGTGCGGACGGCGAGCAGGTCGGGGTGACGGGGCGCGGCGTCGTCACGGAGCCGATCGTCCGGTTCTCGTCGACGGGCACGGCACGGGATGCGCGCCCCGTCGACTCCTGGGCGGGCCCGTGGCCGGTGCGGGAACGCTGGTGGGATGCTGCCGCCTCGCGCACGGCGCATCGCTTCCAGGTGGTCGACGCTGACGGGAACGCGTGGCTGCTGGTGCTCGCGGACGGCGCGTGGCAGGCGGAGGCGCGGTATGACTGACCTGCCGCGCATGGCTGACCTGCCGCGCATGGCTGACCCGGGCGGGATGGCTGACCTGCCGGGTAAGACTGACCCGGGCGGAGAACGCTGATGGGCTGGAACAACCCGCCGATCCCGTGGTCGGAGTTCGAGCGGAGGCTCTCCGGCCGGCGCACGAGCGAGCAGGCCGACGAGCGGCCGTCGTCCAGGAAACGACCGGCGTACACCCCGGCCCCGATCGTGCAGGAGGAGGAGCCGGACGGCCACGTGCCGTACGCCGAGCTGCACGCGCACACCAACTTCAGCTTCCTCGACGGTGCGAGCTCGCCGGAGGAACTGCTGGAGGAGGCGACCAGGCTGCGGCTGCACGGCCTCGCCGTCACCGACCACGACGGCCTGTACGGGGTCGTCCACCTGGCGGAGGCCGCCGAGGCGTACGAGCGGGTCAAGACCGTGTTCGGCGCCGAGCTGTCGCTGGAGCTCAGCCGCCCGCAGAACGGAGAGGCCGATCCGGAGGGCAGCCACCTCGTCGTGCTCGCCAAGAAGCAGGAGGGCTACCACCGGCTGGCGGCGGCGATCACCGACGGCCAGCTCGCCGGCGAGGAGAAGGGGCGGCCGGTCTACGACGTCGCTGAGCTGGCGCGGCGCGCATCCGGAGAGTGGATGGTGCTCACCGGCTGCCGCAAAGGAGACGTGCGGCTCGCCCTCGCCTCCGACGGCGAACGGGCCGCTGAGCGGGAGGTGGCGCGGCTCGGCGAGCTGTTCGGCCGCGACAACGTGCTGGTCGAGCTGATCGACCACGGCAACCCGCGCGACACCACGGACAACGACGTGCTCGCCCGCATCGCCGCCCGGCTCGGGATGCCCGTGGTCGCCACCAACAACGTGCACTACGCCTCCCCCGCCCAATACCCGCTGGCCTCCGCGCTGTCCGCCGTGCGCGCCCGCCGAAGCCTCGACGAGATGGACGGCTGGCTGCCCGCCTCCGACGCGGCGCACCTGCGCTCCGGCCGCGAGATGGCGACGCGGTTCGCCCGCTACCCCGGCGCCGTCGAGCGCACGGTGGAGGTCGCGGACGATCTCGAGTTCCGGCTGCGCAGCGCCCGCCCGAAGCTGCCGAAGCAGGAGGTGCCGGACGGCCACACCCCGATGAGCTGGCTGCGCGAGCTCACCTGGCGCGGCGCGGAGGAGCGCTACCCGGACATCGCCACCGACCAGGCCAAGCGGGAGCGCATCGCCAGGGAGCTGGACGTGATCGAGGCCAAAGACTTCCCCGGCTACTTCCTCATCGTCTACGACATCGTGCGGTTCGCCCGCAGCCAGGGCATCCTCTGCCAGGGTCGTGGCTCCGCCGCCAACTCCGCCGTCTGCTACCTGCTCGGGATCACCGCCGTCGACTCGATCAAGTACGCGCTGCCGTTCGAGCGCTTCCTGTCGAGCATGCGCGAGGAGGAGCCGGACATCGACGTCGACTTCGACTCCGACCGGCGCGAGGAGGTCATCCAGTACGTCTACCGCAAGTACGGCAGGCACAACGCTGCGCAGGTGGCGAACGTCATCACCTACCGGCCGAAGAACGCGGTGCGCGACATGGCGAAGGCGCTCGGATACTCCACCGGGCAGCAGGACGGCTGGTCGAAGCAGATCGACTCGTGGGGTTCCATCCAGCCGACGGCCGACCACGACATCCCGGATGCGGTGGTCGGCCTGGCCAGCCAGGTGCTCAAGTTCCCCAGGCACCTCGGCATCCACTCCGGCGGCATGGTGCTCACCGACCGCCCGGTCGGCGAAGTCTGCCCGATCGAGCACGCCCGCATGGAGAACCGCACCGTGCTGCAGTGGGACAAAGACGACTGCGCCTGGATGGGCCTGGTCAAGTTCGACCTGCTCGGCCTCGGGATGCTGAGCGCCATCGACTACGCCATGTCGACCATCGCGCAGTCGCTCGGCGAGCAGTGGACGCTCGACAGCATCCCGAAGGAGGAGCAGGGGGTGTACGACATGCTCTGCCGCGCGGACTCGATCGGCGTGTTCCAGGTGGAGAGCAGGGCGCAGATCGGCACGCTGCCCCGCCTGCAGCCGCGCGCGTTCTACGACCTGGTGATCGAGATCGCGCTCATCCGTCCCGGCCCCATCCAGGGCGGCGCCGTGCACCCGTACATCCGCAGGAAGCTCGGCCAGGAGGAGGTGACCTACCTGCATCCGGCGCTGGTGCCCGTGCTGGAACGCACGATGGGGGTGCCGCTGTTCCAGGAGCAGCTGATGCAGATGGCGGTCGCCGTCGGCGACTGCACGGCGGAGGACGCCGACCTGCTGCGGAGGGCGATGGGGTCGAAGCGCGGGCAGGAGAAGATCGGCTCGCTGCGCGACAAACTGTATGCGGGGATGGCGGGCAACGGCATCGTCGGCGACGACGCCGACGCCATCTACGCCAAGATCGAGGCGTTCGCGAACTTCGGCTTCGCAGAGAGCCACGCGATCAGTTTCGCGCTGCTCGTCTACGTGAGCTCGTGGCTGAAACTGCACTACCCGGGCGCGTTCCTCGCCGCCCTGCTGCGGGCGCAGCCGATGGGGTTCTACTCGCCGCGCACCCTCACCGCCGACGCGCGCAGGCACGGCGTGGTGGTCGAGCGGCCGGACATCGAACGCTCGATGGTGTTCCCCGTGCTCGAACCGATGGATGCGGCCGCCGCCGGCCCGACGGGGACCGACCCGTGCCTGGACCACGACCAGCCGGAGATCGCCCCGTTCGACCGCAGCGTGCCGCTCGACCACGCGCTGCACCGCAGGGACGCCGGCCATGTGGTGCGGCTGGGACTCGCGGGGGTGACGACCATCGGCGAGAAGCTGGCGGAGCGCATCGTCGCCGAGCGCGCATCCGGTGGCCGCTACCTGAGCCTCGGCGACCTGGCTCGGCGCGTCGGGCTGAACGTGGCCCAGCTGGAGGCGCTCGCCGCTGCCGGAGCGTTCGAGAGCTTCGGGCTGAGCCGCCGCCAGGCGATCTGGGAGGCGGGGAACGCCGCCCAGGAGAAGCCGGAGTACCTGGCGGGCACCTCGATCTCCGTGCAGCCTCCCCTGCTGCCGATGCTGAGCCCGGCCGAACAGCTGGCGAGCGACCTGTGGGCCACCGGCATCTCCACCGACGACCACCCGATCGGCTTCCTCCGCCCGCACCTGCGCGCCCGCGGCGTCTACTCGGCCGACGGCCTCGCCACGGCGGAGTCCGGCAGACGCATCGAGGTCGGCGGCGTGGTCACCCACCGGCAGCGTCCGGCGACGGCGGCCGGGGTCACCTTCCTCAACCTGGAAGACGAGACCGGCCTGATCAACGTGATCTGCCCCGTCGGCGTCTGGAACCGCTACCGCCGCGTCGCCCGCGAGGCCCCGGCCATGATCATCCGGGGCATGCTGGAACGCAGCGAGGAAGGCGTCGTCAACGTGATCGCCGACCGCCTGGAGCCGCTCGACGCCGGGATGCGCACGGTGTCGCGCGACTTCCGGTAGGGGCGCTACTCGTCCTCGAACCGCAGGTGCCGCACGCTGCGGCCGTTGCGCCGCACCAGCCGGAGCGCCTCCACGCCGATCCGGATGTGCCGCTCCACGAACATCCCGGTCACCCCGCGGTCGCTCTCGGCGGTCTTCACGCCTTCGGGGATCATCGGCTGGTCGGACACCAGCAGCAGCGCGCCGCACGGGATGCGGTTGGCGAAGCCGGCGGCGAAGATCGTCGCCGTCTCCATGTCCACCGCCATCACGCGAGTCTCGCGCAGCCTCGCCTTGAACTTCTCGTCGTGCTCCCAGACGCGGCGGTTCGTCGTGTAGACCGTGCCCGTCCAGTAGTCGTGACCGAAGTCGCGGATCGTGGTGGAGACGCCGCGCTGCAGCTGGAAGGCGGGAAGTGCGGGCACCTCGGGCGGGAGGTAGTCGTTCGACGTGCCCTCGCCGCGGATCGCCGCGATGGGGAGGACGAGGTCGCCGAGCTGGTTCTTGCGTTTCACTCCCCCGCACTTGCCGAGGAACAGGGCCGCTTTCGGCTGCACCGCGCTCAGCAGGTCCATCACCGTCGCGGCGTTGGGGCTGCCCATCCCGAAGTTGATGATCGTGATGCCGTCGGCGGTGGCGTTCGGCATCGGCCGGTCGGCGCCGCGCACCTCTGCTCCGTACCATTCCGCGAAGCGCTGCACGTAGTCGCCGAAGTTGGTGAGCAGGATGTGGTCGCCGAAGTCCTCCAGGGCGGTCCCGGTGTAGCGGGGCAGCCAGTTGGCGACGATGTCCCTCTTGTCCTTCAAGCCGGCCATGGCCTCTCCTTCCGCCATCACACCACTCCGCTCGTGCCGAGCAGCGCGCCGATCGCGAACGTCACGATCAGGGCCAGCGCACCGCCGATCACCACCCGCAGCGTCGCCTTGCCGCGCGGGCTCCCTCCGATGTACGCGGCGACATATCCGGTGATCGCGAGCGAGACCAGCACCACCACGAACGTGACCGGGATGCGCACCGCCTCCGGCAGCAGCAGGATGGTCAGCAGCGGCAGCAGGCCGCCGATCGTGAACGCCACGGCGGAGGCGAGCGCGGCGTGCCACGGGCTCACCACGTCGTCCTGGTCGATCCCGAGCTCGGCCGACAGATGGGCGGCGAGCACGTCGTGCTCCGTCAGCTCGATGGCGACCTGCCGCGCCGTCTCCGGCTTCAGCCCTTTGGCCTCGTAGAGCCCGGTCAGCTCCGCGAGCTCCTGCTCCGGCATCTCGGCGAGCTCCCTGCGCTCCTTCGCGATGAGGGCGTGCTCGCTGTCGCGCTGGCTGCTCACCGAGACGTACTCGCCGAGCGCCATCGAGATGGCGCCGCCGACGAGGGCGGCGACACCGGCCGTGAGGATCGGGGCGATGTCCCTCGTCGCACCGGCGACGCCGACCACCACGGCGGCGACGGAGACGATGCCGTCGTTCGCGCCGAGCACTCCGGCGCGCAGCCAGTTGAGCCGCTGCGCCAGACCCTCCCTGTGCGGTTCGTCGGCGTGCTGCCCGTCCACCTGTCGCTCGGTCATGCGCTCAGCCTAGGAAGTCGGAGCCCGCTGTGCCAGCATGCACAGGCTCACCTCACCCCGGCGAGCCGGGCGCGACCGGGCCCGAACCAGCCGCGCACCGGCCGTCGTCACACAGCGGAGAGGGTCAGGTGTCTGAGAGTAGACTCAGAAATCTTGTGCACCATCGAAAGGCCGCGAGTGACTACTGACCTCACAACCCTCCTCGACGACGTTCTGAAGCGGAACGCCGGCGAACCAGAATTCCATCAGGCCGCGAGGGAGGTCTTCGACTCTCTCGGCCCGGTGATCGCCAGGAACCCGCGCTACGCCGAGGCCGCCGTGCTCGAACGGCTCTGCGAGCCGGAGCGCCAGATCATCTTCCGCGTGCCGTGGACGGACGACGCCGGGCGCGTGCAGATCAACCGCGGTTTCCGCGTCGAGTTCAACTCGGCGCTCGGCCCGTTCAAGGGCGGTCTGCGGTTCCACCCGACCGTCACGCTGGGCACGGTCAAGTTCCTCGGCTTCGAGCAGATCTTCAAGAACGCCCTCACCGGCCTGCCCATCGGCGGAGGCAAGGGTGGCAGCGACTTCGACCCCAAGGGCAAGTCGGACGCAGAGGTGATGCGGTTCTGCCAGTCCTTCATGACGGAGCTGTACCGCCACCTCGGCGAGTACACGGATGTGCCCGCCGGAGACATCGGCGTCGGCGGTCGCGAGATCGGCTACCTGTTCGGCCAGTACAAGCGCATCACCAACCGCTACGAGTCCGGCGTCCTCACCGGCAAGGGCATCGGCTGGGGCGGCTCGCTCGTCCGCACGGAGGCCACCGGCTTCGGCGCCGTCGTGTTCGCCGACCGGATGCTGTCCACCCGCGGCCGCTCGTTCGACGGCGCCCGCGTGCTCGTCTCCGGATCGGGCAACGTCGCGATCTACGCCATCCAGAAGGTGCAGCAGCTCGGCGGAACCGTCGTCGCCTGCTCGGACTCCTCCGGCGTCGTCTACGACCGCGACGGCCTCGACCTCGACCTCCTGCGCGAGATCAAGGAGCAGCGCCGCGGACGGCTGAGCGACTACGCCGAGGCGCGCGGCACCGCCTCCGACTACCGCGCGGGCGGCGACATCTGGGCGCTCGCCGCCGAGACGACGATCGACGTCGCCATCCCCTGCGCCACCCAGAACGAGCTCGGCGGCGATGCCGCGACGACGCTCGCGAGCAACGGTGTCGCCGCCGTCGTCGAGGGTGCCAACATGCCGTGCACCCCGGAGGCGGTCAAGGTCCTGACCGCCGCGGGCGTGCTGTTCGCGCCCGGCAAGGCGGCGAACGCGGGCGGCGTCGCCACCTCTGCACTCGAGATGCAGCAGAACGCGTCCCGGGATGCGTGGAGCTTCGAGTACGCCGAGAGCCGTCTGGCCGAGATCATGGTCGGCATCCACGACCGGTGCGCGGAGACCGCCGACGAGTACGGCGCCCCGGGCGACTACGTCCTCGGTGCGAACATCGCCGGGTTCACCCGTGTCGCGGACGCGATGATCGCGATGGGCGTCATCTAGGCGGCACGCGCATCCGGAACTGCCAGACGGGCGGTCGCGCACTGCGGCCGCCCGTTGGCATACTGGGGGCACTCAGACGGAGAGGAGCACCACGTGGGCTCGGTGGTCATGTACGCCTCGGTGTCGACGGACGGCTTCATCGCCGACAGCGACGACCAGCCTGGGCCGCTGTTCGACTGGCTCACCAGCGGGGACGTGCCCCTGGATGAGAGCGGCGTGCTGTTGGTGTCTCGGGCGTCGTACGACTACGTCCGGCCGTACTGGGACAGCATCGCGGTGACGATCGTCGGACGCCACGTCTTCGACCTGACGGACGGCTGGGACGGCCGGCCGCCCAGCGGCGTCGACCACGTGGTCGTCGTGACGCACCGGCCGGCACCGGACGGCTGGGATCCCGCAGCGCCCTTCCACTTCGTCCACGACATCGAGACCGCTGTGGCCACGGCGCAGCGGCTCGCCGGCGATCGCGTCGTCGAGGTGGCCGCCGGGGACGTGGGCGGCCAGGTCTTCGCCGCCGGGCTGGTCGACGAGGTGCGGATGGACGTCGCGCCCGCGGTGTTCGGAACGGGCAAGCGCTATTTCGGCGCGGCCGACGCGCACCGCCTGCTGGACGACCCCGCGGTGATCCAGGGCGACCGCGTGCTCCATCTGCGCTACCGCGTGCGCGGCCCGCTGGACTGAGCGCGACCGGCTACGCGCGTCCGAGCCGCTTGCGCAGGTAGTCGATGCGGGCCTGCAGCTGGGTCACGCTCGCCTGCGCGACGGCGGGGCCGCCGCAGACGCGGCGCAGCTCGGCGTGGATGAGCCCGTGCGGCTCCCCCGTGTTCTTCGAGTACAGCCCGACCAGGCTGTTCAGCAGGCTGCGCTGCTCCTTGAGGTTGCGGTACAGCGGCGCGGGCGGGTGTCCCTCCGCGGACTGCGGGCGGGAGCTGGTGCGGCGCGCCTGCCGCTGCTGCCGCTGCGTGAGCAGTTCGTGCACTTGCTCGGGTTCCAGGATGCCCGGCAGCCCGATGAAGTCGAGCTCCTCGTCGCTGCCAGGAACGGCGAAGCTGCCGAACTCCTGCCCGTCGTAGAGCACCCTGTCGAAGTTGGCCTCGGAACCGAGCGCTTCGAACGAGAACTCGTCCATCAGGCCCTCGGACGCGCGCTCCTGCCGGTTCGCCTCCGCCATCATGGCGTCTTCCGGGTTGAAGAAGTCGCCCTCGGCGTTCTCGTCGGTCGGCCGGTCGAGCGCGTGGTCGCGCTCCAGTTCGAGCGCGTTCGCCAGCGCCATCAGCGTCGGGACGTTCGGCAGGAACACCGACGCCGTTTCGCCGCGACGCCTGGCCCGCACGAAGCGTCCAATCGCCTGCGCGAAGAACAACGGGGTGGATGCGCTGGTCGCGTACACGCCCACGGCCAGCCGCGGCACGTCGACGCCCTCCGACACCATCCGCACCGCGACCATCCACCGGGAGGTGCCTGCGGCGAACGCCGCGATCCTGTCGCTCGCCTCCTTCTCGTCGGAGAGCACGACCGTGACCGGCTCCCCCGAGATCTGTTGCAGCAGGTCGGCGTACGCGCGCGCCGCGTAGTGGTCGGTGGCGATGACAAGGCCGCCGGCATCCGGGATGGCGTTGCGCACCTCGGTGAGGCGCCGGTCCGCAGCGTTCAGCACGGCCGGGATCCACTCGCCGCGCGGATCGAGGGCGGTGCGCCAGGCCTGCGAGGTGATGTCTTTGGTGTTGCCCTCGCCGAGTCGCGCCTCCATCTCGTCGCCGGTCTTGGTGCGCCAGCGCATGTGCCCGGCGTAGACGAGGAAGATCACCGGACGCACGACGCCGTCGGCGAGAGCGCGGCCGTAGCCGTAGTTGTAGTCGGTGAGGGAGGTGCGAATGCCCGCCTTGTCTGGCAGGTAGGTCACGAACGGGATGGGCGCCGTGTCGGAGCGGAACGGCGTACCCGTGAGCGAGAGCCGCCTGGTGGCTCGCTCGAACGCCTCCCGGATGCCGTCTCCCCAGCTGAGCGCATCCCCGCCGTGGTGCACCTCGTCGAGGATGACCAGGGTGCGGTAGTTCTCGGTGATGTCTTTGTGCAGGCTGGGCCGCATCGCGACCTGCGCGTACGTGACGGCGACGCCCTTGAAGTGGCGGGCGTACCGGCCGTCGGAGTTCTTGAACTCGGGGTCGAGGTGCAGGCCGACACGCTCGGCCGCCTCCGCCCACTGCCGCTTCAGATGCTCGGTCGGGGCGACGACGGTGATCCGCTCGACGACGCGCCGTGCGAGCAGTTCGGTGGCGAGACGGAGCGCGAACGTGGTCTTTCCTGCGCCGGGGGTCGCCGCCGCGAGGAAGTCGCGGGGTTCGTTCTCGAAGTACGCGTCGAGGGCCTCGGCTTGCCACGCACGCAGTTTTCCCGCTGTTCCCCAGGCCGCGCGCTCCGGGAAGGAGGGCGACAGGTGTTCAGCAGCGAAGGTTCCGGCGTGCGCACCAGGGCGAAGCGAGGTATCGGGTTCGGTCGGCTGTTCCACTTGGATCAAATCTACCGGCTCCCACCGACACTCGCTCACCGGGCGGAACGGCCCGGGCGTGCCGTCTGCGTGCCTCCTGCGTCCCGTCTGAGTGCGGCCCGAACGTGCGCCCAGGATGCCAAGGTGCAGAATGAAGGTATGTCCGAAGCGCAGCATCCGTGGTCCCGCTACGTCGCCATCGGCGATTCGTTCACGGAAGGGATCGGCGACCCTGAGCCGGGCAGCCCCGGCGGACACCGCGGCTGGGCCGACCGCGTCGCCGAGGTGCTGAGCAGCCAGACCGACGACTTCGCATACGCCAACCTCGCCGTGCGCGGCAAGCTGATCAAGCAGATCCTGGATGAGCAGGTCGCCCCGGCGGTCGCCCTGCGTCCCGACCTGATCACCATCTCCGCCGGCGGCAACGACGTCATCCGGCCCGGCACGGACCCCGACCAGATCGCCGCGCTGTTCGACCAGGCCGTCTCACAGCTCAGCGCCGACGGGGCGACCGTCGTCGTGTTCACCGGTGTCGACGTCGGCTTCTCCCCCGTGTTCCGCGGCATCCGCGGCAAGGTCGCGATCTACAACGAGAACGTGCGCGCCGTCGCGGCCAAGTACGACGCGATCGTGGCCGACCAGTGGTCGCTGACCGAGATCCAGGACCAGCGGATGTGGGCGCCGGACCGCCTGCACCTCGCCCCGCTCGGGCACCACACCGTCGCCCGCATGGTGCTCGCGGCGCTCAACGTCGACAACGACCTGCAGCCGTTGCAGCCGGAGCCGCTGCCGCCGCGCACCTGGCGCCAGGCGCGCTCGGAAGACATCTCCTGGGCGCGCGAATACCTCGTGCCCTGGGTGGTCCGGCGCATCCGCCACCAGTCCTCCGGCGACCACGTCCTCCCCAAGCGTCCGGACGCGGGCCCCTTCCGCCTCCCCTAGCCCCACCGATCGAGCTGAGGCGCGCGCGGGTCAGGCGCCGAGGCCGCCCGGGTGGGCGAGGCGCCAGCCGAGGCCGGGGTCAGGGACGTCCTTCGCGAGCGCGAGCTGGGCGGTCTGGGTCTTGCCGTTGAGGGTGAAGGTCACCTGACCGACGACGTCGCCCTTGCGGCCCGACTGGATGGTGCGCGTCTGCATGTCCACCTGGATGGGCGTGTCCGACCACACGACGAAGCTCTTCGTCGAGGTGGAGACGAGGGCGGATTTCGCTCCCCAGGGGGTCGAGTACGTGCCGTACTGCTGCCCGACGGTCGACGCATCCACTTGGTGGAAGCCGCCCTTCATGCTGACAAGCAGCGCCTTGACGGCCGCCCACAGGTCGTCGTGGGTCGGTGCGCCGAGCACGGCGCCGACCACGCGCACCTTGTTGCTTCCCACGCCGATCTCCGCGGAGAACAGGAGGCAGTTGCCCGCCTCGTCGGTGTTGCCCGTCTTGATCCCGTCGATGCCCTCGAAGCCGAGCAGCGTGTTCGTGTTGTCCTGCGCGCCTGCGCCGGGGAGGGTCGCGGACTTCTGCGACACGATCGAGGAGAGCACGGGGTCGGCGAGCACGAGCTTGCCTATGCCGATCAGGTCTTTCGTGGTGCTGACGCTGCCGGGGTCCAGGCCGTCCGGGCTGGTGAGGCGGGTGCCGGTGAACTTCTTGTCCGCCAGCCACCCGTTCGCCGCTTTCACGAACTTGTCCGTGGAGCCGTACGCCCAGTTGGCCAGCGAGATCGCGTAGTTGTTCGCCGACGGGAGCAGCATCGCGGTGAGCGCCTGCTTCTCGGTCATCGAGGTGCCGGCCACGACCGGCGCCCACGATCCGCCGTCGGCGATCACCCGGTTCCAGATGTCGACGTCCTTTTGGGTGAAGTCGATCGTCGGGCCTTCCGACCCTCCACTGATCGGCTTCGCGTCGAGCACGACGAGCGCGGTGATCGTCTTCGTCACGCTCGCGATCGGCAAGCTCTTGTCGCTGCCGTGGTATTCGGTGGCGCCGTCCACATCCGGTGCGGAGATGGCGCTCGCACCCCATCCCGGCCAAGCCAGCTGGGCCGCCGGCTGCGCGATGCTCTTCTCGTGCTGCACCACGGCGGCGGTCGCAGGCACCGGCCCGAACAGCGAGCCGGACAGGTACATCAGGCTGGCGAGGACGACCCCGACGAGGCTGAAGACGACGATCCGGCGACGGCGGTACACCTGGGGGGACACACGGCGAGGCTGGTCTGACACCCGAGAATTGTATGCGGGGCTACCGAGGCGTCGGCTGAGAACGCGCGGTCAACGCGTCAACGCCCAGAGTGCGACGGCACTCGCCGACGCCACGTTGAGCGAGTCGACCCCGTGCAGCATCGGGATGGTCACCACCGTGTCCGCCGCGGCCAGCGCCCTCCTGCTCAGCCCGTCGCCCTCCGACCCGAGCACGAGCGCCACCCGTTCGGGAGCGTCCGACGCGTACGCCGCGAGCTCGACGGCGTCGTCGGCGAGAGCGAGCGCCGCGATCTCGAACCCGGCGTCGTGCAGGATCGGCGCTGCCTCGTCCCACTCCGGGATGCGCGTCCACGGCACCTGCAGCACCGTGCCCATGCTGACGCGCACGCTCCTGCGGTACAGCGGGTCCGCGCAGCGCGGGCTCACCAGCACGGCGTCGGCGCCGAGGCCGGCGACCGAGCGGAAGATCGCCCCGACGTTCGTGTGGTCGACGATGTCCTCCAGCACCACGACGCGCCGCGCATCCCTGAGCAGGTCGGCGGGATCGGGCAGCACCGGCCGATGCATCGCCGCCAGGGCCCCACGGTGCAGGTGGTAGCCTGTGAGCTCTTCGAGCACGCCGCTCTCTCCGACGAACACCGGCACGTCCGGGTATTCGGCCAGTAGCGGTTCGATGTCTGGTAGCCACTGCTCCTGCAGCAGCACGGAGCGCGGGCGGTGCCCGGCCGCCAGTGCGCGCGTGATCACCTTCGACGACTCCGCGATGTACAGGCCTCCCTCCGGCTCGCTGACGCGGCGCAGGGCCACGTCGGTGAGCCGCGAGTAGTCGGCGAGCCCGTCGGCTGTCAGGTCGGTGATGCGGTGGATGCGCACGGCTGGTGCCTCTCTTCCTGCGCCGGAGAATCGCGGTGCAGCTTACAGATTGCCAGTCGTCGGAAACATTCCGGAAAACTCGCGTGTTTAGACTTCTGACAGAACCGACTGGAGGATGCCTGTGGCAACGGTGACGACGGAGCTCTCTCCCGAACTGGCCAGAGACCTGGACGCGACGGTCGACCTGCTGAGCGGCCGCCGCTTCGCCATGCTCACCGGGGCCGGCGTCTCGACGGACTCCGGCATCCCCGACTACCGCGGCGAGGGCGCTCCGAAGCGCACGCCGATGACGTTCCAGCAGTTCCTCGCCGACGACGGTTTCCGCAAGCGGTACTGGGCGGGCAGCCACCTGGGCTACCGCCGGTTCGCCGCGGCGGCCCCGAACGACGGCCACCGCGCCATCGCGGCGCTCGAGCTCGGCGGCGCGGCCAACGGCGTCATCACCCAGAACGTCGACGGCCTGCACAAGCAGGCGGGCTCCCGCAAGGTGGTCGACCTACACGGCGCGATGGATCGCGTTCTCTGCCTGGTCTGCGGCCAGATCTTCGCCCGTGAGGCCATCGCCGCGCGCATCGAGAAGGCCAACCCGTGGCTGGATGCGGATGGCGCCGTCGAGATCGCCCCGGACGGCGACGCGATCGTCACGGACGTGGATGCGTTCCAGGTTCCGGACTGCACGGTCTGCGGCGGCCGCCTCAAGCCGGACGTGGTGTTCTTCGGCGAGTTCATCCCTGCGGAGAAATACCGGGAAGCGAGCGCGCTCGTCCGCAGCTCGGAGGCGCTGATCATCGCCGGGTCGTCCCTGGCGGTCAACTCGGGCATCCGGTTGCTGGAGGAGGCGAGGCGGCGCAAGCTGCCCATCGTCATCATCAACAGGGGCGACACCAAGGGCGACGGTCGCGCGACCATTAAGCTGAACGCAGGGACGACGGAGACACTCGTCGAACTCGCCGCCAGGCTCACCTAGCCCAGCCGCCTCCGCGTCCTCGCAGTGAAAGGACGCGCGTGACCAGAATCTCCCTTGTTCGCCACGGTCAGACCGACTGGAACCTCGCCAAACGCATCCAGGGGTCGAGCGACATCCCGCTGAACGACACGGGGCGCGAGCAGGCGGAGGCCACGGGCCGCGCGCTCGCCGGCGGCAGCTACGACGCCATCTACGCGAGCCCGCTGAGCCGCGCGAGCGAGACGGCCAGCATCATCGCGTCGCACACCGGTCTGGATGCTCCCCTGCCGCTCCCCGAGGTCGCGGAGCGCAGCTACGGCGACGCGGAGGGCCTCACCGGCGCCGAAATCCTGGCCCGCTGGCCGGAGGGCACGCCCGTGCCCGGCCGCGAATCCCGCGACCAGGTCGTCGAGCGCGCCCTCCCCGCCCTGCTGGAGCTCGGGGAGCGGCACCAGGGCGAGTCCGTCATCGTGGTCAGCCACGGCGGCGTGATCGGCTCCCTGGTGCGCCACGTCACCGATCACGCGCTGCCCGGCCCCGGCGAGGTCATCCCGAACGGCTCCGTGCACGAGTTCGTCTACGAGGACGGCACGCTCACGCTCGACCGCTTCAACCTCCACCCGGAGGACAGGGACCTGTTCACGGCGTCGGTGCTCTGAGCCGCGCTCAGCCCTCCGGTGTCCGAGATTCGGTCGACAGCCACGCAGATTCTGGTGTCGTGGGGGCCCGTACGCCGTGCATCACTGAACTGCCGTGAAGCGAATCGGCATGAGGCGTCCAACTCGATCACCACACCTGGTAGCACCCTGCGTCCGACAAAGGGTGCCTCGATGAAGTGCGCGGCCGAGAAGGTCACTCCCGGCCCTTTGCCCATGGACGCGGACTTCCCAAATGGGTTCAACGCCGAACCACAACCAGTCCACATCTAACTTCTTGGACGTCGGCTGCTGAAAGGCTTCCGGACGTGGAGTACCTTCACGCGTTTGGGCACGCGACTCGAATTGAAGTTTCGAGGACCTGTCGATCGCGCTCGCAGACGGTCCCGCCTATTTCCAAAGAGTTCTTTCTGAACCTCGATTCGGTGTGTAAGTCGGTCCGCCTTCCTCAATTCGAATCCGACGCGGGCGAAGCGAGCAGCCCCACGAGGTGTCCAGCCAGACTTCGACCCACGCGACAGCCAGGCCAGAGGCGACGCAACCATGGCCTGAGTAGCGAAGCAGCCCACGGATAGAAGCACTCCAATTGTCACCTGCAAGGACTCTTCACCCGATTGCGTAGCAACCACGAGACCACCAGGCCCAGTTAAGACGAGGACTGCAACACTTGGCGTCCAACGGAGGACGTTTATGCAGCCCTTCTCGCGGGCATTCGGTACCAAGATAACTATCTCGGCAAGAACCGCGGCTACGAAGATTAACAGGCACCACACGAAGAAGATCGCCACCACTAGTCCAATGGACGCAGAAACCGCCTGTGTAGGCCAAGCCGAGAGTCCGTAATGTGTGGTGATGGCAGCCGTCGCACTGCCGACTGTGAGGACGAACACCAAAGCAAGCCACCCCGCGGCGATCAGAACGTAACGAAGGACCGGGGGACGGCTGCCTGGTGCCTGGTCGACCTTTCTCTCAAGCCGACTTGCTTCTAGAGGAAACGTTTGGCGCACCGAGGCAAGAACCGCTTGTCTTTCTCGGACGAGTTGGTTCCTGGTATCGGCTTGCAAGCTTCGGGAGGCCGCGACGCACGCAAATGCCAAAATCAAACCGCAAGCGAGGACGGCGCACGTCACGAAGCTCACATTCGATCGGATTTGCGCAAGCAACATTAGCCCGAGGTTGAGTGTGACGAAGCCGATGAACTGCGCGAGAGCACGCAGCTGTCGCAGGCTGCGCCGCGCGAGCTCGCTGTCGGAACGTTCAACGCCGAGCGTTGCTATCGCGAGCGCGACGATACAGGACGACAAGACAAGGATTAGATCCCAGACATCGTCGCTACGGATCTGGCGAGCCCAACGCAGCGGCACCTGTGCAGCAGCCGCCCCCAACGACAGGACACCACCTTCCGAAAGAGAACTCCTCGATTCGCCATCGAACGCGCGGGCAAATCCACCGAAGATCCCGATGAGGACAGCTAGTAGATTCAGAAGTATCGCGTCAAGAGCAAGGGTGATCCGTAGGATGCCCCAAAATTGCCGCAGAGCTCCCGTCGCCCTGATCGCATGCTGCGCACTTTGGCCTCTCATGGCTTACGCAGGTCCGCGGCACGCTCTCGCCTAACCTCACGTTCGAAGCATTGAACTATTAGCGTCAACTCGTTGAAATACTTCACGCTAACGCAGGATACATGCTCAAAACGAGTTCGTCTCCGCCGAATCTCACGAGTTCGTCTACGAGGACGGCACGCTCACGCTCGACCGCTTCAACCTCCACCCGGAGGACAGGGACCTGTTCACGGCGTCGGTACTCTGAGCCGCGCTCAGCCCTCCGCTACATCCCTCCGCACGGCGTGAGCCCCTCGACCGCCGTTGTCAGGACGGTCGGGCCACCGATCAGGGTGACGGTACGGACGCCGAGGCGGCCCATGTCGGCCAGCACGCCAGTCGGCACGCAGCTGCCGGGAGCGAGGAACAGCGGCGAGGACGTCTTGCCTGCCCAGCTGCTCGCCGCGAGGGCATCCGGGTAGCCGAAGCCGGTGGCGATGATCGCCGTGGATGCGGTGGGGTACGTGGTCACGTTGACCGCCTCCGCCGTGGAGTACCTGTCCGATCCGGCGAGACGGCTGACCGCGAAGCCGCTCTGCGTCAGCGAGTACTCGACGCCGCTCGAGATCACCGACGTTCCGCCGACCAGTTCGACCTTCGTCGCCCCGAGCGACCTCAGCAGCGCCGTCGTCGCCGCGTCAGCGGAGTCCGCAGCGCCGTTGACGAGCAGCACGGGAGCGCCCTTCGACCCCGCAGCCCCTCCGGCCGACAGCGCATCCGGGAAGTTCAGCCCGGAGGCCAGGTACACGGTGGTCGCGGACGAGAACGCCCCCGTCACCACGGAGCGCGAGGTGGAGAAGCGGTCGTCGCCCGCTGCGCGGCTCACCGTCGCCGACGGCGCCGCCGAGCGCAGCTGGCTCAGCACGTGGTCGGAGACGGATGCTGCGCCACCGGCGACCACGATCTTCGCCGGCTTGAGCCGTGCAACCTCCGCCGCGACATCCGGCGTGAGCCCGGTCGGCGGTGTGAGCAGCAGCGGGCCGCCGCGCTTCACCGCTGCCGGTCCTGCCGCCAGCGCATCCGGATAGTTCAGGCCGGAGGCGACGTAGACGACCGGCGCCGTGCCGGGGAACGCCTTCTTCGAGACGGCCACCGAGGTCGCGAAGCGGTCGCTGCCCGCCACCCGGTCGGTGGTGATCTTCCGCACCACGGACACGAGCGTGTTGCCCGAGTTCGCACCGGAGACGTACACGGACCCTGTCGCCTGGTTCACGGCGAGACCGGCGGGCGTCGGCACGGGGACATAGCCGACCACCGTCTTCGACGCGGTGGTGACCGCGAGCACCGCGTTCGCGGTTCCGCCCTCGAACGGCTGCGAGACGGCGACGTAGAGCGTGCCGGCCGTCTGGTCGACCTGGAGCGCCTCCGCCTGGGCGGGAAGGCCGATGGTCGCGGTCACGGCCGAGCCCCCGCGGGGCACGATCGCCAGCTCGTACGCGGACGAGAACGCCGACGTGCGACGGGAGACGTACACGGTGCCGGTGGACGGGTCGACCGTCGTGACGTGCGCGATCCCCGTCAGCGGCACGGTGCGTGTCACCGTGTTCGTCGCCGTGCTGAGCGAGAACAGCGTGGAGTCCGTCGGCGACGACGTCACCGCGTACACGACGCCGCCAGCGGGGTCGATGGCGATCCCGGCCGGTTGCTGCTGTGTGGCCGGGAGCGCGACCGGCGTCGGCGTGACAGCCGTACCGCCGACCGCGGTGGCGATCTGCGCGGCGGTCAGCACCAGGAAGGATGGCGTCTGAGCTGCGCCCACCTGCCGGTCCCCGACGACGTAGACCGAGCCCGTCGCGGTGTCGACGGCGATCCCGCTGTCCCCGCTGGAACCGATCAGATGCACAGCGCCGAGCTGGATGGTCGCCACCTGCGTCAGGCTCGTGGTGCTGAACACCGCGAGCGAGGTGGTCCCGGCGTTCAGGTCCTCGACCGTGACGTAGACGAGGTGCCGCGCCTCGTCGATGGCGACCCCCAGCGGGATGACCGGCAGAGGCAGCGTCTTCGTCAGAGAGCCGTCGGTGAGGTCGAGCACGGAGAGGTCGCTGTGCGCGCGTTCCGTCACCAGCGCGAACAGGGTGTTCGTGCCCTGGTCGACCGCCATGGTGGGGATGGTCGCCATCCCGTCGCCACCACCGGGAACCACAGGGATCGTGTTCACCACCCCGTACAGGTCCTGGCTCGCGTTCGCGGGCAGCGCCCCCAACACGGCTCCCGCCATCGCGGTCACCGCCACGATCCCGACGGCAGCGGCCGTCCTCCCCCAGCGTCGCATCGACATTCCCCGTCCCCCTCATTCGAAGTGTGCACCACTGCACATCGACGCGATTATGACATCAATCGAGCTTTCGTTTCGCCCTTGCAGCCGCCGCGGTGAGCACCGTGAGAAGATGTTCAGACGACGCGTCCCAGGTGAAGCGCTCCGCTTCGCGTTTCGACGCGGCCGATCGGGCGGCCCAGACGCCCTCCTCCTCCAGGTGCCGGATGCGCGCGGCGGCCTGCTCGGCGGAGTCCGGTTCGAAGAACAGCGCGGCCTCTCCCCCGATCTCCCGGAAGATCGGGATGTCGCTGACCACCACGGGCGTGCCGAGGGTCATCGCCTCGACCAGCGGGATGCCGAACCCCTCGTCGTGCGACGCCGACACCAGGGCCGTCGCCGCAGCGACCGTGTCCGCATACTCCTCGTCGCTCGCCCCGTTGTGGAACACGATCCGCGCCTCCGGGGCGACAGCGGCCAGCCTGGCACGCTCCGCGTCGCTCACCCTGCTCATCAGGTGCAGCTCGTAGTCGGGAAGCAGCGCTGCGGCGCGCACGAGCGTCTCGACGTTCTTGTACGGCATGAACGAGCCCATGTAGACCAGCGATTTCGTCTCCGGGCTGGTACGGGATGCGCGGACAGGGTCGAGCTCCGGCATGTCGGCCGCGTTCGGCACCACGTGCACGGGCCGCCTGGTCAGCTTGTGCTCGGCGATCAGCTGCTTGGTGGTCTGCGAGACCGTCACCACCGCATCCGACCGGTTGAGCAGCAGCCGCTGCGGCCACCAGGCCAGGTGGTACAGCCGCCAGAGCAACCGGATGGGCGCTGGCAGATCGCGCGGTGGCGTGCGGTTTCGGTAGTAGATGAGGTCGTGCACAGTGAGCACCAGCCGGTAGCGGCGGCCCCAGCCGCCCATCGTCTGCATCGGCGTGAACACCACGTCCGGCTTCAGCCGGTTGACCTGCTTGGCCACCCACGGCTCTCCCGCGCTGGTCGGAGAACCGATCAGCTCCCACGGCAGGTTCGGCAGCATCTCCAGCTGGCGGTGGTCGCTGATCAGCATGGTGACGGGGTGGCGTTTCGCCAGGGCTCCGACGAGCCCGGCCGTGTAGCGGCTGATCCCGTCGTGGCGGCCGATTCTGGTGTAACGGCAGTCGAACACGATCTTCATGCCAGGAAGTCCTCGATCGCTCTGGCGGCCTCTGCCGGGGTCTCGTAGTGGATGAGGTGGCCGACGCCGGGGATGACGACGAGCCGCGCATCCGGGAACAGCTTCTGCAGCCGGTACTGGGCGGAGATGGGCGTGATGTCGTCCTTCTGCGCCGCCACCAGCAGCGTCCGCTCCGGGATGCGCGCCGCGTACTCGCTGACGTCGTGCGACACCGAGGCGGTGAACGCGTCGAGCACCACATCCCTGTCGCTGAACGCGCTGAAGTAGCGGTCGTGCTGGTCGTGGATCCAGCGCCGAAGCGATCTGTCCTTGGTCTTCGCCATCGTCACGCTCATCACGCGCACGATCGCGCGGTTGCGCAGCAGGCCGAAGCCGAGGCCACGGGGCAGCGCAGCAGCGAGCCAGTAGTAGAAGATCGCGAGGCGCGTCATGATGCCGCGCGGTCCTTCGAGCGCCGGCTGGCCGATCGGGTTGACCAGGACGACGTCGTTCGGGTGCAGCGCATCCGGTGCCGCCTCGTCCGCCAGGGCCGCCGACACCACGATGGAACCGAACGAGTGGCCGAGCAGCACGAACCTGCCGTCGATCCCGAGCGACCCGGCGAACGCCCGCAGCCAGCGCGCATACCCGTCGATGTCGTGCTTCGCCTGCGTCAGAGGGGTGGATGCTCCGAAGCCCGGCAGATCGGGTGAGATCATCCGCACGCCGGGCAGCTGGGCGACCACCGGCTCCAGGCCGTGGTGGTCGCCGCGGAAGCCGTGGACCAGCACGAGCGTCGTCGGCGCCGACGGGTCTCCGTAGTCCCAGTACCGGGTGGTGCCGCCGAGGATCGACACCTCGGCCGTGCGCACCGGTAGACGGTCGAGCGCGTCGGCGTATGGTGAAGCAGTATGTGCGGAGGAAGGGCTCATCGCAGACCAGTCTAGGCAGCGCGGATGCCACCCCCGGCAATGTGCTCGCAGGACTGGACACGGCACTATCGCGACCACCTAGACTCGACTGGTTGTAATCGCTTGCAGTCGGCCACCGTGCCGGAAGGAGAACCGTGAGTTTCACTGCGCCCATCACGCTGCCCGGGCTCACCCTCGACCCGCAGTGGTACCGCCGGTCGGTGTTCTACGAGGTCATGGTGCGGTCGTTCGTCGACAGCAACGGAGACGGGTCCGGTGACCTCGCCGGGCTCACCTCGAAACTCGACTACCTGCAGTGGCTCGGCATCGACGCGCTCTGGCTCCCGCCGTTCTTCCAGTCGCCGCTGCGCGACGGTGGATACGACGTGTCGGACTTCCGCGCGATCCTCCCCGAGTTCGGCACGATCGACGAGTTCCGCGACCTCGTGACCAAGGCCCACGAGCGCAACATGCGCATCATCATCGACCTGCCGATGAACCACACGTCCGACCAGCACGAGTGGTTCCAGCAGTCCCGCTCCGACCCGGAGGGGCCGTACGGCGACTTCTACGTCTGGAACGACACCGACGACAAGTGGCCGGACATCCGCATCATCTTCGTCGACACCGAGGACTCCAACTGGGCGTTCGACGAGGCGCGCCGCCAGTACTACTTCCACCGCTTCTTCTCGCACCAGCCCGACCTCAACTTCGAGAACCCGGCCGTGCACGAGGCGATGTTCGACATCGTCCGGTTCTGGCTCGACCTCGGCGTCGACGGCTTCCGGCTGGATGCGATCCCCTACCTCTACGAGTCCGACGAGGGCAACGGCGAGGGCGAGCCGAAGACGCACGACTTCATCAAGAAGCTGCGCGAGATGGTCGACCGCGAGTACCCGGGCCGCATGATGGTCGCCGAGGCGAACCAGTGGCCGCGCGAGGTCGCCGCGTTCTTCGGAACGGAGGAGGAGCCGGAGTGCCACATGGCGTTCGACTTCCCCGTCATGCCGCGCATCTTCTATGCGCTGCGCTCGCAGCAGTCCGCCGAGCTGGTGAGGGTGCTGTCCGAGACGCTCGACGTGCCGGACGGCTCCGCCTGGGGCGTCTTCCTCCGCAACCACGACGAACTGACGCTCGAGATGGTCAGCGAGGAGTACCGGCAGGCCATGTACGGCTGGTATGCGTACGACCCACGGATGCGCGCCAACATCGGCATCCGGCGCCGCCTCGCTCCCCTGCTCGACAACTCGCGCGCCGAGCTCGAACTGGCGCACGCCCTGCTGTTCTCCCTCCCAGGCAGCCCGTTCCTCTACTACGGCGACGAAATCGGGATGGGCGACAACATCTGGCTGCCCGACCGCGACAGCTCCCGCACGCCGATGCAGTGGACGCCGGACCGCAACGCCGGCTTCTCCACCGCAGACCCCGGCAAGCTCTTCCTGCCCGTCGTCCAGTCGCTGGTGTACCACTACAACCAGGTGAACGTGGAGGCCCAGCTCGCCCAGTCGCGCTCGCTGCTGCACTGGATCCGCAACGTGATCCACGTGCGGAAGGCGCATCCGGTGTTCGGGCTCGGCACGATCCGGGTGCTGCAGACCAACCACGAGTCCGTGCTGGCGTTCGTGCGCTCGTACGAGGGCAGCGGTTCGCACTTCGGCGACCAGCCGGAGGACGTGCTGTGCGTGTTCTCGTTCGCGCACAACCCGGTGTCGGTCTCGCTGGAGGCGCCGGAGTTCGCCGGAGCGACGCTGTACGACCTGTTCGGCGGCGCGGAGTTCCCGACCGTCGCGGAGGACGGCCGGTTCACGCTGACGCTCGGCACGCAGAACTTCTACTGGCTGCACATCGAGCCCCGCCACAGCTGAGCATCCTGGCGAGGGCCGTGTCGGTCCCTGGCCTGACGGTGGTCGCTCATACGCTGAATCCATGAGTACGTGGCATCAGGAATTGGGCGTCTTCGATCTGGAGACCACCGGCATCGATGTGGAGACGGCGCGCATCGTCACAGCGCACGTCGGACTCCTCGACCACACCGGCACGATCGTGCAGCGCCAGGACTGGCTCGTCGACCCCGGCGTGGAGATCCCGGCCGGCGCCACGGCCGTACACGGCATCACCACCGAGCACGCCTCCACCAACGGGATGCCCGCCGCCGTCGCGACCGCCCAGATCGTGGATGCGCTGCGGGAGCTCTTCAGCCGCGGCATCCCGGTGGTGGCGTACAACGCGCCGTACGACTTCACCCTGCTCGACCGCGAGGCGCGTCGTCACGGCGTCTCCCCGCTCGTCTCCCCCGGCCCCATCGTCGACCCGCTCGTGATCGACAAGGCGGTCGACAAGTACCGCAGGGGCAAGCGCACCCTCGAGGTCACGGCCACGTACTACGGCGTCGACCTGACCGACGCCCACGACGCGGGAGCCGACGCCATCGCCGCCGGACGGGTCGCCCAGGCGCTCGCCCGCGTGCACACCGAGGCGCTCGCCTTCGAGGCCGCCGAGCTGCACCGGATGCAGGTGGACTGGTGCCGCGAGCAGGCCGCAGACTTCCAGGAGTACATGCGCCGCGTGCGCGACCCCGGCTTCACGACCTCTGGAGCCTGGCCACTCCGCTGAGGTCCATGCCTCTACATGTATTTCTGTCGGTTGGCTTAGAATCTGCTGATTGGTACCATAACGGGTATGAGCGATTCAAACCTCAACCCGCAGCCACTTCCTCCTGAGCAGCAGCCGCAGAGCCAGCAGCCATACCAGCAGCCGTACCAGGGCGCTCCGGCCGCCCGCGGCTACAACACGATGGCGATCGTCGGCTTCATCCTGGCGTTCTTCGTCAACATCGTCGGCATCATCCTCGGCTTCGTCGCCCTCTCGCAGATCAAGCGCACCGGTGAGCAGGGCCGTGGCCTCGCCATCGCGGCGATCATCATCGGCTTCGCCGAGATCATCCTCGGCATCATCTTCTTCGTGATCCTCGTCGCGGTCGTCGCGGCGAACCCCAACACGTACACCTACTGATCCACCGACCAGAACGACGAAGGCCCCGACCGTAACGGTCGGGGCCTTCCTCGTTGGCGTGAGTTACTTGCCGAAGTTCTTGTAGCGCGAGTTGAACTTCTCGACGCGACCGGCGGAGTCCATGATGCGCTGCTTGCCCGTGTAGAACGGGTGCGACTCGGACGAGATCTCGACGTCGATCACCGGGTAAACGGTGCCGTCTTCCCACTCGATCGTCTTCTCGCTCGTGACGGTCGAACGGGTGAGGAACACCGCACCCGAGGCCAGGTCGCGGAAAACCACCGGAGCGTAGTCGGGGTGGATGTCAGTCTTCATCAGGACTTCCTTGTTGCGTAGTGAATTGTCGGTTGTGGCCTGAGCATCGAAGGAATGCATCGAGCCCAGCGCGGAAAGTAGGTCGGCTGGTGGGCCAGCTATCGAGTTTAGCAGATGTTCAGTCAGCGGAGCCGCGACGCGCACGAACGCTGTAGCGTCCGTCCAGTTCGGTCAGCTCCACGTCCACGCCGAACGTCTCACCGAGACGCTCCGCCGTGATGACCTCGTCGAGCGTGCCCTGCGCGGCCACGCCCCCGTTGGCCAGCAGGAGTGCCCTGTTGAAGCCGAGCGGAATCTCCTCGACGTGGTGGGTGACCATCACGATCGCCGGAGAGCTCGGGTCGCTCGCGTATCCGCCGAGCAGCTGCAGCAGCTCCTCGCGACCGCCGAGGTCGAGGCTGGCCGCCGGCTCGTCGAGCAGCAGGATCTCGGGGTCGGTCATCACCGACCGCGCGATCTGCACGCGCTTCTGCTCTCCGTCGCTCAGGCTGCCGAAAGTGCGCTCCGCGAGGTGGTCGAGGTTCCACTCGCCGAGGACGCGGCGGGCGCGCCTCTCGTCGATCTCCTCGTACTCCTCGTTCCAGCGACCGGTCACGGCGTACGCGGCGGTCATCACCACGTCGAGCACCGTCTCCGTGCGCGGGATGCGCCGGGCGAGCGCGCTCGACGCGAAGCCGAGGCGCGGGCGCAGCTCCGACAGGTCGCTGTGACCGATCGGCTCGCCGAGCACTTCCGCCTCACCGGAGGTGGGGTGCAGCGCGGCGGCGGCGATCTGCAGCAGCGTCGTCTTGCCTGCGCCGTTCGGGCCGAGGACGACCCACCGTTCGTCGGGCTCCACCGTCCAGTTCACCGAATCGAGAACCGCATTCCCGTCGCGGACGACGGACACATCGTGAAGCTGAAGAACGCTGGACATACCCTCTAGCCTAGCGGCGCGATCAGGCCAGGACGGACCGGTACAGCTCCCGTGTCTGCTCCGCGATGGAGGCCCAGCTGAACGCCGTTTCGGCCCGCAGCCGGCCGGCGCTGCCCATCAGAGCCGCACGCTCCGGGTCGCCGACCACCTCGGTCAGCGCCGCTGCCAGGTCGGCGACGAACGCATCCGGATCGGTGGGCGTCCCCGTGCCGTCCGTGGCCTGCTCGATGGGCACCAGCCGTCCCGTCACGCCGTCCACGATCACCTCGGGGATGCCTCCCGTCGCCGTGCCGACCACCGGCAGCCCGCAGGCCATCGCCTCGAGGTTCACGATGCCGAGCGGCTCGTAGATGGACGGGCAGACGAACACGGTGGACGCGGTCAGCGCCACCCGCAGCTCCTCCTGTGACAGCAGCCTGTCGATCCAGACCACGCCGTCGCGCTCCGCCTGCAGCTGCTCGACGCCCCTGCTGACCTCCGCCATGATCTCCGGCGTGTCCGGCGCTCCAGCGCAGAGGATGACCTGCACCTCCTTCGGCAGCATCCGGGCGGCGCGCAGCAGGTACGGCAGGCCCTTCTGCCTGGTGATCCTGCCGACGAAGATCACGGCGGGACGGTCGGGATCGATGCCGAGCGCTCTCGCCCGGTCGTCGTCGTCGAGCGGCTGCCAGCGGTCGAGGTCGATGCCGTTGTAGATCACGGTCACCCGCTCGGGGTCGAGCGCGGGGTATGCGGCCAGGATGTCGCGGCGCATCCCCTCGCTCACCGCGATCACGCGGTCCGCGGCCTCGAACGCCGTCTTCTCCGCCCAGCTCGACACGCGGTATCCGCCGCCGAGCTGCTCGGCCTTCCAGGGCCGCAGCGGCTCCAGGCTGTGCGCGGTGACGATGTGCGGGATGCCGTGCAGCAGCTTCGCGAGGTGGCCGCCGCTGTTCGCGTACCAGGTGTGCGAGTGCACCAGGTCGGCTCCCCCGCAGTCCTGCGCCATCTGCAGGTCGACGCCGAGTGTGCTGATCGCGGCATTCGCGCCGGCGAGTTCATGCGGCACGCGGTATGCGTGCACGTCCTCTTCGGTGCGCGGCTCGCCGAAACAGCGCACCTGCACCTCCGTGTCCGTGCGCAACGCCCGGACGAGTTCGGTGACGTGCACACCGGCTCCGCCATAGATGTCCGGCGGGTATTCCCGGGTCAGAAGATCAACGCGCATGTCGTGAACGCTAGTACAGGTCGCATGTTGCCTCTACTGTGGTGGCATGGCAGGCAAGAAGATCTTCGGCATTGTTCTCGCGGGTGGCGAAGGGAAGCGGTTGATGCCGTTGACGGCAGACCGCGCGAAGCCGGCCGTTCCGTTCGGCGGGCAGTATCGACTCATCGACTTCGCGCTCTCGAATCTCATCAATTCGCAGCTGCGCCAGATCGTCGTCCTGACCCAGTACAAGTCGCACAGCCTCGACAGGCACGTCTCGCAGACCTGGCGGCTCGACGGGATGCTCAACTCGTACATCGCGTCCGTGCCCGCCCAGCAGCGCCTCGGAAAGCGCTGGTTCAGCGGCTCGGCCGACGCGATCCTGCAGAGCCTCAACCTGCTGCGCGACGAGAAGCCGGACATCGTGGTCGTCGTCGGCGCCGACCACGTCTACCGGATGGACTTCGGCCAGATGATCGAGGCGCACATCGCATCCGGCGCTCCCGCGTCCGTCGCGGCGATCCGCCAGCCGATCGGCCTGGCCGACCAGTTCGGCGTGATCGAGGTCGACCCGGAGCGCCCGGACAGGATCGGCGCGTTCCGCGAGAAGCCGAGCGACCCGATCGGGCTGCCGGACTCGCCCGGCGAGGTGCTCGCCTCGATGGGCAACTACGTCTTCGACGCCGACGCGCTGATCGACGCGGTCGTGCGCGACGGCGACCGGCCGGACTCCAACCACGACATGGGTGGAGACATCATCCCCGACTTCGTGGCGCGCGACGAGGCGGCCGTCTACGACTTCAACCGCAACGACGTTCCGGGCTCGACCGACCGCGACCGCTACTACTGGCGGGATGTGGGAACGATCGACTCGTTCTTCGAGGCCCACCAAGACCTGATCTCCGCCCTCCCGGTGTTCAACCTCTACAACCGCGAGTGGCCGATCTTCAGCCAGGTGCTCAACTCGCCCCCGGCGAAGATCGTGCGCGACGGCCGCGGAGCGCTCGGCACGACCATCGACTCGATCGTGTCGCTCGGCTCCGTGATCTCGGGCGCCCACCTGGAGCGCAGTGTGCTCGGACCGTGGGCGACCGTCGACTCCGGCGCCAAGGTCGTCGACTCTGTGGTCTTCGAGCGCGCGGTGATCGGCGCGAACGCGTTCGTCGGCCGCGCGATCCTGGACAAGGACGTGGTGGTCGCGGAAGGCGCATCCATCGGGGTCGACCCCGAGCGCGACCGCGCACGCGGCTTCACCGTCACCGACTCCGGGCTCACCGTTGTCGGCAAGGGAGTGCACGTCGTTCCATGACCGGGAGGAGCACCACAGCAACAACAGCAGCACGTTTCCTCGTCGTCCTCGACGCAGACTCGACCCTCATCCACGACGAGGTCATCGAGCTGCTGGCCGAGGAGGCCGGCGCACGCCAGGAGGTGGCGGAGGTCACCGAACGCGCGATGCGCGGAGAACTGGACTTCGAGCAGAGCCTGCGCGAGCGCGTCAAGACACTCGCCGGACTGCCGTCCTCCGTGTTCTCGCGGGTCGGTGAGCGCATCACGGTGACGGACGGCGTCCCAGAGCTGATCGCCGGGGTGCACGCGGCGGGCGGGGTGGTGGGCGTCGTCTCCGGCGGCTTCCACGAGACGCTCGACCCGCTGGGCGAACGCCTCGGCCTCGACCACTGGCGCGCCAACCGGCTGGAGGTCGTCGACGGCGTCCTCACCGGAGCCGTGACCGGCGGGGTCGTGGATGCGGAGGCCAAAGCGTCCGCGCTGCGCGCGTGGGCGGAGGACGCCGGCATCCCGCTGGCTCAGACCGTCGCGATCGGCGACGGCGCGAACGACCTCCGGATGATGGCGGTGGCCGGGCTGTCCGTCGCGTTCAACGCGAAGCCGGCGGTGCGGGCAGCGGCCGATGTGGTGGTGGACCGCCAGGATCTGTCCCAGGTGCTTCCGCTGCTCGGGCTGCGAGGCTGATCCACGTCGCGCGCCGGGTGGCGCGCGCGGATGCACGCTTCTTCGCCCGGTGCCTGGCGCGCCTCGTCGGCACGGCGATCAGCGCCAGCAGCGCGATCAGCCCGACGAACAGCCACGGGCTCCGGATGCTCGCCATCGCCTCCCCGACGCCCGGCACCGACCACACCAGTCGCTGGGCGCCGTCCGTCACGTCGTACGGGGTGGCGTCCTCCGCCTCGTTGGCATCGCCGCGCATCCGGATGAGCCGGAGGTCGCCGTGGCGCTCTGCACCGACCACGCGGTGCGTCACGAGCTTCCCGTCGCCGACGCGCGGCGCGCCGACGACGTCTCCCACCAGGATGTCGTCGGCGGTGACGGGCACGGTCAGCGCCAAGGAGCCCGCCGGAATGCCCGGCGCCATCGACCCGGTCTGGAAGATGATCGGACGCACCCCGGTGACGAACGCGACGGCGCCGACCACCACGCAGAGCACCCCGGCGACGGCGGCGGCGTTGAGCGTGATCCGTGCGATCCGCCCGAGCGGCCTCTGCCGTCTCGGCATCACGGCCACCGGTGGACGACGATCGGTGAGCTGAACGAGTTCCTGCCGACGGTGTCGTGCGTGCCGAGCTGCCCGGCCGTGTTCGACCCGGCCGCCGAATAGACGCCGTCGGTGCCGATGAGCAGCGAGTGCTGATTGCCCTCCGCGACATCGCCCACATCCATTCCGCCGGGTAGCGGCACAGGGGTCGGCGTCGCACGGTCGACGGAGTCGCCGAGGCCGAGCTGCCCCGAGCTGTTCAGCCCCCAGCCGTAGAGCACATGGTCGTCGCCCCACGCGAAGAATGAGCTCGGGCCCGACTGGGGCAGGCTGGCGACGGCGTGCCGGATGGGGACGCCGGAGAGGGTGGCGTTCTGGGCGAACACGAACGTGCCGTCGCAGCTGTACAGGCGCCCGTCGGCCATCCAGGCGAACACGAAGGCGTCCCCGGCGTTGACGCCCGCGACCGTCCCGTCGGCCGGGAGTCCGCTGAACGTCACGCCGAGCTGGTTGTTGAAGAACGACCCCCAGCCCAGCACGGTCGTTCCGTCGTCGGTGACCGCGGTGCCGAAGTGCCTCCCCGCCGCCGCGCTGGTCACGAACCGGCCGGCGAGGCCCTGCGCCGTCACCTGCTCCGGGACGGGCAGCACTCCCGCGCCTGCCCGCCCGAGCCGTCCTCCGCCGTTGTTCCCCCACGAGAACAGCCGTCCGTCGCTCGTCCACGCCAGGAAGTAGAACCCGCCGGCCGAGACGCCGATCACGTCCTGCCCCGAGAGTTCGGGGATGAGCCCGGGGACGGCCCCGCTCGGCGCGTACTCGCTGTTGCCCCAGGTGTACACATCCCCCGTATCGGTCAGCGCCACGGAGCCGTCGACCCCCGCAGACGCGGACACCACCGCGGCGCCGCCGGGAATGGCCACACTGGTCGGCACATCCCGGGCGACGGTGTCGCCGAGGCCGAGCTGCCCGAGGCCGTTGGTTCCCCACGAGTACAGCTGCCCCGCCGCCGTCCAGCCGAGGGAGAAGTCCACTCCGGCCTCGACGCCGGCGAACAGCACCGGTACCCCCGCGGTGGACGCGAAGCGCGTCTCCACGCTCCCGCCGTCGACGAACCCCGCCGACGAGGCGGGAGTCAGCGCGGCTAACAGCAGCCCGGCCACGGCCAGGAGGTGGACACGCCGTGGTGCCATCACTCGTGCTCCCTCCGTCCTTCCCTCCGCCGGAACGCCGCCCGTGCCGCGACGCCGAGCACGAGCAGGGCGACGGCCAGCACGACCACCCCGGACACCTCGATCCCGGTGTTCGGCAAGTGCGGTGGCGTGTCCGCGCGCGGGGGCCGCGCGACGACCGCGCCGTCGCACTGCTGCGGCGCGACCTGCGTCGCCGTGAAGAACAGCGTCGCCGTTCCGCTCTGCGCCTGGTACTCGTTCCCCGCCTCAGGGGGAAAGGCGGCGCTGACGTGCACGGTCACCGTGGCGTGAGCGGGCAGCGCGTCGTCCAGCGCTGCGCACCGGGCGCTGCCCGCATCCGGGGTCACGGTGAACGACACGACGAGGGGATGCGCGCCCTGGAAGAGCTGGCCGTCACGTGTCACGTGATCGCTCAGACGGACCGGGTACGGTGCGCTGTTGGTCACGGTGACCGTCGCGTCCACCGAGTCGCCGGGCTTCAGGTCTCCGAACACCAGCCCCGGCGGGTCTGAGATCAGCGACGCCCGCTGGGCCGGCAGGTCTGCCTCCATGGTCATCCCCTCGTCCTCCTCGTCGTCGCTGCCGGCCTACGCCTGCGATGCAGTGAAGGGGAACACCACCGATACGCTCTGGCCGGCGACATCGGTGGCTGCCGTCGGGTCGAGCGTGACTTCGAGATGCAGCGTGCGCCCGTTGACCGATCCCCCGGAGGCGATGTCGAGCGCCGAGAACGCCGCGGCCGTCAGCGGTCCGCTGTAGAGCGTCGACGCGTCGCTCGTGTCGGTGATCACGATGCTCAGGCTGTCCTCCAGCGCGGCAGCCGGTGCGCCGGCGTCGTTCGTGATCTGGGGCACGCCGAGGTCGAGGTTCGCGTCGATCGTGCCGGAGTTGAAGACCTGCAGGTCGCGCTCGACCGTGTCACCCGGGGCCAGGTTGTCGAAGCCCGCGCTGAAGTCCACCAGGTAGTTGGTGGGATTGCCGTCCTGATCCGCGTCGAACTTCAGGTCGAGCGAGCCCGACGTGAACTGCGTCTCCACGTTGCCGGTGTCCGTGAACGCCGCGAGCGTCATGCCGATGCCCGCCGTCAGGACGATGCCCATGGCCGCTAGGACCTTGACTCTGGGCGTGAGCGTCTTCGCCATTGTTGTGCCACCTCTGAATCGAGCGCTGTCGCGCTGTACGGGATGCGGAGGTGCCGGCGAAGATTCGCCGTCCGCATCCCGATTGCGCGTCAACCTATCCCGCGGGGTGACCACAGAGCTAGTTACATTGCCATTTGTATGTCAGTATTCCGATATAGGTTTAGTGTCCCATACCAAGACCGCCGTCGACAGGAATAACGGCGCCCGAGATGTATCCGGCGTCCTCCCCCGCGACCCACGCGACGACCTTCGCGACCTCGCCGGCGGTGGCGAATCGTCCGGCCGGGATGTTGCGCTTGTATTCGGCCTGCTGCGTCTCCGGCAGCGCAGCGGTCATGTCGGTCTCGATGAAGCCGGGCGACACGACGTTGGCGGTGATCCCGCGCCCGCCGAGCTCCCTGGTGATCGAGCGGGCCATGCCGACCAGTCCGGCCTTCGACGCCGCGTAGTTGACCTGACCGGCGCTGCCGTAGAGCCCGACGACGCTCGAGATGAAGACGATGCGGCCGAACCTGGCCTTGAGCATCCCCTTGGATGCGCGCTTGACGACGCGGAACGAGCCGCCGAGGTTGGTGTCGACCACCGTGTCGAAGTCCTCGTCGGTCATGCGCATCAGCAGCGTGTCGCGGGTGATGCCCGCGTTCGCCACGACGACCTCCACCGGCCCGAGCTTCTCCTCGATCTCCGCGAACGCCGCGTCGACAGCCGCGGAGTCCGTGACATCGGCGCGGACGGTGAGCGCGCCGTCCGGGCCCTCCCCGGAGCGGGCCGTGACGGCCACCCGGTGGCCCTGGGCCAGGAACTCCTCCGCGATGGCGTAGCCGATGCCGCGGTTTCCTCCTGTGACGAGCACGGTGCGCTGGGTAGTCATGCATTTTCCTCTCAATAGAAACGCTCACCAGTTTATGGACGTAGTCTTGGTGGAACGCACATGAAGCAACCACACCCGTCGATCACGAATCTTCCGCTCTCCCCCGACGAAGAGCGACGACACCGGATGATCAAGTATTCGGTCGCCATGGGCATCCGTGTGGTCTGCATCTTCGCGATCCTGTTCGTTCCGGGCTGGTGGGCGATCATCCCGCTGATCGGCGCCATTTTCCTGCCGTACTTCGCCGTGGTCGTCGCGAACGTCTCGACCGACCCGCGTCGAGCGGAAGTTCAGCGTCCGGGGAATATCCTTCCCATGACCCCTCCACCATCGGCGGGACGCGCAGACGACGATTCGAGAGGCACGCACGAGTGATCGGCTTCGGTGAACCGGAACCCCTGACGTGCTCGCGCGCGGGCTGCCGTGAGCAGGCCGCCTGGCGCATCGAATGGCGCAACCCGAAGATCCACTCGGAAGACCGCGTGAAGGTCTGGCTCGCCTGCGACGAGCACGTCGACTATCTGAGAGAGTTCCTGGGCGCGCGGGACTTCCCACTGAGCGTGCATCCCGTCGTGCCCCCGGTGGCCGAGAGGACGACGGCGTGAGCGGCAGCGGTGGCTGGCGGTTCGCGTTCTCCCGTCGCTGGCTGGGCTACCTGGCGTTCGCCGTCGCGTTCGCGATCGCCTGCGGCTGCCTGTCCGCCTGGCAGCTCGCCCGCAGCAAGGAGGCGGCGGCGGCCAACGCGCTGATCTCCGACAACTTCTACTCGAAGCCCGTCCCGCTCACCGACGAGCTCGGCTCCCTCAACGCGTACTCCCCGAAGCAGGAGTGGACGCGCGTGCAGGTCACCGGCACGTACCAGAAGGACGACGAGCTGCTGGTGCGCAACCGCCCGTTCAACGGCAGCCCCGGGTTCGAGGTGCTCACGCCCCTGCGCACGGCAGACGGCGCCCTGTTCATGATCGACCGCGGCTGGGTGCCGACCGGCAACACCACGGATGCGCCGGACAGCGTCCCCGCCGCCCCGTCCGGCACCGTCACCGTCGTCGCCCGCCTCAAGGCCAGCGAGCCGGCCATCCCGGGCCGCACGGCCGTCGGCCGTCAGGTGGGCACCATCCAGCTCTCCGTTGTGAAGCAGAAGCTCGGCACCGACGACGTGTACACGGGCGCGTACGGCCTGCTCGACTCGCAGAAGCCGTCACCGGCGTCGACGCCGACCCCCACGGTCACCGACCCGCCCACCCAGGATGAGGGACTGCACTGGTCGTACATGATCCAGTGGATCATCTTCGCCCTGATCGGCTTCTTCGGCCTCGGCTACGCGCTGCTCACGGAGTACCGCAAGCGCAACGAGCACACCCCGGAGGAGCAGGCGAAGGCCGCCGAGCGCCAGCGGAAGCGGGCGCTCAAGCGGACGGACTCCGACGTGGAGGACGAACTGATCGACGCGACCCGCTAGACGCGACGCGCTAGGCCAGCGAGATCAGTTCCAGGTAGTCCCTGTTCCAGTGGTCCTCGACGCCGTCGGGCAGGATGAGGACGCGCTCGGGGTTCAGCGCCTCGACGGCACCCTCGTCGTGACTGACCAGGACGACGGCGCCCTCGTAGTGCGCCAGCGCATCCAGGATCTCCTCGCGGCTCGCGGGGTCGAGGTTGTTCGTCGGCTCGTCGAGGAGCAGCACGTTCGCACCGGAGACGACGATCATCGCGAGGGCGAGACGCGTCTTCTCCCCACCGGACAGCACGCCGGCCGGCTTGTGCGAGTCGTCGCCGGTGAACAGGAACGAGCCGAGCACGCGGCGCGCCTCCGTCTCGGCCAGATTCGGTGACGCGGACATCATGTTCTGCAGAACGGAGCGGTCGACGTCGATCGTCTCGTGCTCCTGCGCGTAGTAGCCGATGCGAAGGCCGTGACCGGGCTCCACCTGGCCGGTGTCCGGCTTGTCGACGCCGGCGAGCATCCGGAGCAGCGTGGTCTTCCCCGCGCCGTTCAGCCCGAGGACGACCACCTTGGAGCCGCGGTCGATCGCGAGGTCGACGGCGGTGAAGATCTCCAGAGAGCCGTAGCTCTTGGAGAGATCGCTGGCCTGCAGCGGGGTGCGGCCGCAGGGTGCGGGCGTCGGGAAGCGCAGCTTGGCCACGCGGTCGACGGCGCGCACGTCCTCGAGCCCGGCCAGCAGCTTCTCCGCGCGCGCGACCATCTGGTGCGCAGCGGCGGCCTTGCTCGCCTTCGCGCCGAACTTGGCGGCCTGCAGCTGCAGGACCCCCGCCTTCTTCTCCGCGTTGGCGCGCTCCTTCTTGCGGCGCTCCTCGTCGGCGGCGCGCTGGCGCTGGTAGTGCTTCCAGCCCATGTTGTAGATGTCGATGACCTGACGGTTCGCATCCAGGTAGAAGACGCGGTTGACGGTCTCCCCCACCAGCTCCACATCGTGCGAGATGACGATGAAACCGCCGGTGTAGTTCTTCAGGAACTCACGAAGCCAGATCACCGAGTCCGCGTCGAGGTGGTTGGTCGGCTCGTCGAGGATCATCGTGCGCGCGTCGGAGAACAGGATGCGTGCCAGCTCGATGCGACGCCGCTGACCACCGGACAGCGTCTTCAGCGGCTGGTCCAGGATGCGGTCCGGCAGGTTCAGGTTGCTCGCGATCGACGCGGCCTCCGCCTCGGCGGCATACCCGCCGAGCATCTGGAAGCGCTCCTCCAGCGACCCGTACTTCTTCATTCCGGCGGCGGACACCTTCTCGTCCGAGCTCGCCATGTCGAGCGTCGCCTGCTGCATCCCGAGCACGATCGACCCGAGGCCGCGGGCGTCCAGGATGCGGGTGCGCGCCAGGTCTTCCAGGTTGCCGGAACGCGGGTCCTGCGGCAGGTAGCCGAGCTCCTCCGTGCGATCGACCTTTCCGCCGTTCGGCAGCAGGTCGCCGGCCAGCACCTTGGTGAGCGTGGTCTTCCCCGCTCCGTTGCGGCCGACGAGACCGATCTTGTCGCCGGGCGCGACTCGGAAGCTCACGTTCTCCATGAGCAACCGGGCTCCGACTCGGAGCTCGAGGTCTTGCACGGCAAGCACAGTCAATCCATTCGTTCGTTCGGGAAGGTGTCGTTCGGGAAGGCGTCGTTCACGCCAGTGGTCCCGGAGCGCGCGCGAGCTGCTGCTCGCGGCGGTCCGGGACCACTCGCACGGTGTCTTGCTAGATGGCGAAGCCGAGCGCGCGCATCATGTCGCGCCCGTCGTCGGTGATCCGCTCGGGACCCCACGGCGGCATCCACACCCAGTTGATGCGGAACGCCTCGACGATGCCGTCGAGCGACTCTGCGGTCTGCTCCTCCAGCACGTCGGTGAGCGGGCAGCCTGCGCTCGTCAGGGTCATCGAGATGATGAGGGCGTTGTTCTCGTCATCCCAGGCCAGGTCGTAGATGAGGCCCAGGTCGACGACATTGATCCCGAGCTCGGGGTCCATGACGTTCTTCAGCGCCTCTTCGACCTGGTCGAAGAGCGCGGAGCTCAGCGTGGCGGGCATACCGGAAGCCTACGCCTCTGTCAGCTCGGCGGCGTCGGCCTTGGCCGGCTCCGGAGCATCCACGAAACGGTCGTAGCCCTCTTCCTCGAGCCGCTCTGCGAGCTCGGGGCCGCCCTGCTCCGCCACACGGCCGGCGACGAAGACGTGCACGAAGTCCGGCTTGATGTAGCGCAGGATGCGCGTGTAGTGCGTGATCAGGAGGATGCCGAGGCCGGTGTTCTCCTTGGCGCGGTTGACGCCCTCGGAGACAACCTTGAGCGCATCCACGTCGAGGCCGGAGTCGGTCTCGTCGAGCACGGCGAACTTCGGCTTCAGGAGCTCGAGCTGCAGGATCTCGTTGCGCTTCTTCTCTCCGCCGGAGAAGCCCTCGTTGACGTTGCGCTCTGCGAAGGACGAGTCCATCCTGAGCTTGCCCATCGACTCGCGGACGTCCTTGACCCAGGAGCGGATCGACGGAGCCTCGCCGTCGATAGCCGTCTTGGCGGTGCGCAGGAAGTTGGTGTTGGTGACTCCCGGGATCTCGACCGGGTACTGCATGGCCAGGAAGAGGCCGGCGCGGGCGCGCTCGTCGACGGTCATCGCGAGGACGTCTTCGCCGTCGAGCGTGATGGTGCCGCCGGTGACGGTGTACTTCGGGTGCCCGGCGATCGTGTACGCGAGAGTGGACTTGCCCGACCCGTTCGGGCCCATGATCGCGTGGATCTCGCCTTCGCGGATGGTCAGGTCGACGCCGTTCAGGATGGGCTTGACGCCCTGCTCCGTCTCGACGGTGACGTGGAGGTCGCGGATCTCAAGGACTGACATGGACTAAATCTCTTTCGTTGCGTTCGGGTCGATGTAGACGTCACCGTCGATGAGCTCGACCTGGTAGACGGGGACCGGCTCGTACGCCGGTAGGTTCATGGGCTTGCCGGTGAGCAGGGAGAACTGCGAGCCGTGCGCCCAGCACTCGAGCGTGTCGCCCTCGACGAAACCCTCGGACAGCGAGATCTCGCCGTGCGTGCAGGTGTCTCCGATGGCGTGGATGTCTCCCGCCGAGTCCTTGACGACGGCGATGGGGGTGCCGTCGACGACGACGCGGGTGGCCTGGTCGACCACCAGCTCGTCGGCGGAGCAGACGCGCGTGCCCATCAGCTCCCCACCGTGACGATGGACGAGAGCTCGGCCTCGATGGCGTCCTGCAGACGCTCCTGCAGCGCGGGAGAGCCGATCTGCTGCACGATCTCGCCGAGGAAGCCGCGCACGACCAGTCGGCGTGCCTCGTCCTCCGTGATCCCGCGGGACTGCAGGTAGAACAGCTGCTCGTCGTCGAAACGGCCGGTCGCGCTGGCGTGGCCCGCCCCGACGATGTCGCCCGTCTCGATCTCCAGGTTCGGCACGGAGTCTGCGCGGGCGCCGTCGGTGAGCACGAGGTTGCGGTTCTGCTCGTAGGTGTCGGTGCCGACGGCCTTCGGGCCGATCAGCACGTCGCCGATCCACACGGTGCGCGCTCCGTCGCCCTGCAGCGCGCCCTTGTACGTGACACGGCTGCGGGTGGCCGGTGCGTCGTGGAAGACGTACACCTGCTGTTCGAGGTGCTGGCCGGCGTCGGCGAAGTATGCGCCGAACAGTTCGGCGTCCGCCCGCTCGCCCGCGAGGTGCGCGGACGGGTTGAGCCGCACCACGCCGCCGCCGAGGGTGACCGCGACGTGCTTGAGCAGCGCATCCTGGCCGATGGTGGCGAAGTGGGTGGCGACGTGCAGTGCGTCGTCGTCCCACTCCTGCACGGTCACGACGGTGAGCTGGGCGCCTGCGCCGAGCAGGAACTCGACGTTCTCGGTGAGGTGCGCCGCCCCGCTGTTCTGGAGGATGAGCGTCGCGCGGCTGCCTGGGGCCGCCTCGACGATGGTGTGCGCTGCGCGGGGTGCGCCGCCCAGGGCGGACCTGGTGAGGGTGAACTCCTTGGCGTCGTCTCCCGTGACGGAGATGAGCAGCGCCTCCTGGAAGGCGGTCCAGGCGTTGGCGGACGCGCGGTCTTCCGGGATTCCTGCGCTGCCGATGCGGGCGTCGTCGCGACCGACCCACTCGGCGGTGACGCCGGGTGCGACGCTCGCGTCGAACACGTACGGCGCGCCGTCCAGCTCGCCGGAGATGAGCTCGGCGAGACGGGCGACCGGCGTGTACTTCCAGACGGCCTCGCGGCCGGTGACGTCCGGGAACTCGGAGACGACGGTGGACTTGAAACGGTCGGAGCGGGTCTGAACGGGCACAGCGCTGCGCATGTGCTTCGGCGCTGCCGTTCCCTCGGTTTCGATTGTCTTCGGGGTGGCGGTGGTCATTTAGCCGACAGAGCCTTCCATGCCCATCTCGATGAGCTTGTTGAGTTCGAGTGCGTATTCCATCGGGAGCTCCCTGGCGATCGGCTCGATGAACCCGCGCACGATCATGGCCATGGCCTCGTCCTCCGGAAGCCCACGGGACATCAGGTAGAAGAGCTGCTCCTCGCTCACGCGCGACACGGTCGCCTCGTGGCCGAGCTGCACGTCGTCGACGCGGATGTCGATGGCCGGATACGTGTCCGAACGGGAGATCGAGTCGACGAGCAACGCGTCGCAGCGCACGGTGTTCGCGGCGTGGTGCGCGTTCGCATCCACCCGCACCTCACCGCGGTAGCCTGCGCGGCCGCCTCCGCGGGCGATCGACTTGGAGACGATCGACGACTGCGTATACGGAGCCATGTGGATCATCTTCGCGCCGGCGTCCTGGTGCTGGCCGGGGCCGGCGAACGCGACGGACAGGGTCTCGCCCTTGGCGTGCTCCCCCATCAGGTAGATCGACGGGTACTTCATCGTGACCTTGGACCCGATGTTGCCGTCGATCCACTCCATCGTCGCGCCCTCAGCGGCCGTTGCACGCTTGGTGACGAGGTTGTAGACGTTGTTCGACCAGTTCTGGATGGTCGTGTACCGGACGCGCGCGTTCTTCTTCACGATGATCTCGACCACGGCGGAGTGCAGCGAGTCGGACTTGTAGATCGGGGCCGTGCATCCCTCGATGTAGTGCACGTAGCTGCCCTCGTCCGCGATGATCAGGGTGCGCTCGAACTGCCCCATGTTCTCGGTGTTGATGCGGAAGTACGCCTGCAGCGGGATCTCGACGTGGACGCCCTTGGGGACGTAGACGAACGAGCCGCCCGACCAGACGGCCGTGTTCAGCGCGGCGAACTTGTTGTCGCCGGCCGGGATGACCGTTCCGAAGTACTCCTGGAAGATCTCCGGGTGCTGCTTGAGAGCGGTGTCGGTGTCGAGGAAGATGACGCCCTGCTGCTCCAGGTCCTCGCGGATCTGGTGGTAGACCACCTCGGACTCGTACTGGGCGGCGACACCGGCGACGAGACGCTGGCGCTCCGCCTCGGGGATGCCGAGCTTCTCGTAGGTGTTGCGGATGTCCTCCGGCAGGTCTTCCCAGGTCTGGGCCTGCTTCTCGGTGGACCGCACGAAGTACTTGATGTTGTCGAAGTCGATCTCGGAGAGATCGGCGCCCCAAGTGGGCATCGGCTTGCGCTCGAAGAGCTGCAGCGCCTTGAGGCGACGCTCGCGCATCCAGTCCGGCTCGTTCTTGAGCGCGGAGATATCGGTCACCACCTCTGGCGAGATCCCTCGGCGCGCGGACTGCCCGGCTGCGTCGGAGTCCGCCCAGCCGAACTCGTATTGCCCAAGGCTGTCGAGTTCGGGGCGGTCGATCAGGATGTCTGACATATCTACCTCGTTTCCTTCCACTCGTAACCGGCTATCATTCCGGCTCATTCCCCCCGCCCCGGTCGAATTCACGACTGGCACGAGTGTCCTGATTGTGCGGGTGGCTGGTGTGCGTACCTAAACTGTTCGGAGACTCAGGCATCGTCGCCCCGGCTGCATGGCACTGCAGGCACGCGCGTTTCCAGCGCGTTTCTCGAACCCACCAATTCTACAGGTGCAGACCGGTAATAGTAGAGACGCGCCTGCGCGTTGCCCGAGTATCCGATCCAGAAGCAAGGAAACCAGACCCAGAATGAACCGCATCATCGCCTGGCTGCCCGACCGTGTCGATGTCCGGCTCAAGGTCATCGCGTGGATCTACCTCGTCGGGCAGATCATCCTGGTCGGCACGGGTGGTCTGGTGCGTCTGACGTCGAGCGGCCTCGGCTGCCCGACGTGGCCCAAGTGCACGGCCGACTCGCTGGTCAACACACCCGAGATGGGCATCCACGGTGTCATCGAGTTCGGCAACCGACTTCTCGGCGTCCTGCTCGGGATCGTCGCCATCGTCGCGTTCGTCGCCATCCTGCGGCTGCGCAAGGAGCGCCCGGACCTGTTCTGGCTCACCCTGCTCGCCGGGCTCGGCATCCCGGCCCAGGCGGTCATCGGCGGTCTGAGCGTCCTCACCGACCTGAACCCGTACGTCGTCGGACTGCACTTCGTGGTGTCCATCGTTCTCGTCGCCCTGTGCACGACCTTCCTCTTCCGGCTCTACACGACACCCGGCCCCCGGATGCGCGCCGTGCCCGCCTGGTTCGCCATCGTCACCCACATCACCAGCTTCGTGGTCGCCGTCACGATCCTGGTCGGCATCCTCACCACGGGATCCGGCCCGCACGCCGGAGACGCGAAGGCGCCCCGCAACAACCTGAACCCCGAGATCCTGCAGCATGTGCACGCCATCCCGGCCTACGTCACGTTCGCGCTGACGCTGGTGCTCGTCATCGCGTCCCTGCGCTTCACCGCCACCAAGGTCCGTCGCTACGCCGCCCTTCTTCTCGTAGTGGAGCTGGTGCAGATCGCGGTCGGCCTGATCCAAGCCAACACCGGGCTGCCCGGCGTGCTGGTCGGGGTCCACATGATGCTGGCCGCGAGCCTCGCCGCGGCGATGACGGCCGTGGTGCTGTCGCTGAAAGCGCCCGTCGCGGGCAACGCCGCGGCGGACGCAACGTCAGTCGAGCGCGGGGCCGCTGTCGCCTGACGCCGGTCGTTCGAGCACGCCGAACAGCGCCTCCCTGGCGTCGCCGCGGATGTCCACGGCGTGCGGGCTGCGCTCGTCGAACGCGAAGCCCACCGCGGTCGCGAGGCGCTTGCTCGCCTCGTTGCCGACCAGGTACTCCCAGCGCAGGCGGGTGAGGCCCAGTCCCTCCGGGGCGAAGGCGTACGACAGGATGCGCGCGAGCGCCTCCCGCATGTAGCCGTGACCCCGCGCATCCGGTGCCTGCCAGCAGCCGACGGAGGCGGAGCCCGTGGCCTCGTCCCTGCGCACCTCGATCGTGCCGAGCAGCGGTCCGTCGTCGATCCGGAGCGCCCAGACGCAGAAGCGTCCGCTCGCCGCGCCGTGCGGCACGTAGCTGCGGACGAAGAACTCCGCGTCCTCCCGCGTGTACGGAGACGGGATCGGGATCCATTGCTGCACGACGGCGTCGCTGCACGCAGCGAAGACCGCGTCGATGTCCGACTCGCGCGGCGCATCCAGAACGAGGCGTTCCGTGCGCAGCGCGGTCATGGTCAGAACGGCAGCAGCGGGTCGATCGCGACGGCCAGGAAGATCAGCGTCAGGTAGGCGATGGAGCCGTGGAACACGCGCATCGGCGAGACGGCGGCGTGGCGGATCGCCAGGTTGTACAGCCGGTGCGACTCGTAGAGGAACCAGCCGCCGACCACCACGGAGATCGTGGTGTAGACGAGACCCATGTGCGCCACCGGGATGAGCAGCAGCGAGCAGGCGACCATCGCCCAGGCGTAGAGGATGACCTGCAGGCCGACCACGGCGCGGCCGCGGACGACGGCGAGCATGGGGACGCCCGCCTCCTTGTAGTCGTCGCGGTACTTCATCGACAGCGGCCAGTAGTGCGGTGGCGTCCAGAGGAAGATGACGCCGAACAGGATGAACGCCGGCCAGTCGAGCGAGCCGGTCACGGCCGCCCAGCCGATCAGCACGGGCATGCAGCCCGCGATGCCGCCCCAGACGATGTTCTGCGGGGTGCGGCGCTTGAGGATCAGCGTGTAGAAGACCACGTAGAGCAGGATCGCGACGAGCGAGAGCCCCGCTGCGAGCCAGTTCGTGAAGAAGCCGAGGACCAGCACGGAGGCGACGCCGAGCGCGTATGCGAAGACCAGCGCCTCGCGGTCGCTGAGCTCTCCGGTGACGAGCGGGCGGTTCTTCGTGCGCTTCATCACGCGGTCGATGTCGCGGTCGATGTAGCAGTTGAACGCCCCGGCAGAACCGGCGGACATGTATCCGCCGACCACCGTCGCGAGCACAAGCAGCAGGTTCGGGATGCCGTGGCCGGCGAGGATCATCGTCGGCACCGTCGTCACGAGAAGTAACTCGACGACACGCGGTTTCGTCAGCGAGAAGTAGGCCTTGACCTTGCGGGCGACGCCGATTCGGCCCGATTCGACACGGCTTTCTACAGCGACGTCCATTGCTCCTCTAACGATTCGTCCGACTCCCCCAGTGATTCTAGGATACCCGTCCGATGACTCCTCCCCCGCCTACTCCGGGGACGGGTTATCCACAACCGGCTGAGGGAACACCCCACGTTTCGGGTGTGTTACCTATACTTGGAGGTGCTCGCCAGCCGGACCCGAACATCCATGCATCCTTTTGTAGGAGTCGCACGGATGCAGTCCGGCGCCGATGACGTCCACGGCGCGCACTACCTACACCGGTGCGGGACCACGACGGCCCTCACCATATCTACGAAGGGTCAGTTTTCACGTGGCAGCTCTGCAATGGGATCCCATTGACAACAAGGCAGTAGACACCGCTCGCGTTCTCGCGGCGGACGCGGTGGAGAAGGTGGGCAACGGGCATCCCGGAACCGCCATGAGCCTCGCTCCGGCCGCTTACCTGCTGTTCCAGAAGGTGATGCGCCGCGATCCGCACGACCAGCACTGGCTCGGACGCGACCGCTTCATCCTCTCGGCGGGCCACAGCTCGCTGACCCAGTACATCCAGCTGTACTTCGGCGGATACGGCCTCGAGCTCGACGACCTCGAGAAGCTCCGCACCTGGGGCTCCCTCACGCCGGGCCACCCCGAGGTCGGCCACACCGACGGCGTCGAGATCACCACCGGCCCGCTCGGCCAGGGCATCTCGTCCTCCGTCGGTTTCGCATACGCGAGCCGCTTCGAGCGCGGCCTGTTCGACCCGGACGCAGAGGCGGGCACGAGCCCGTTCGACCACTTCGTCTACGTCATCGCCGGCGACGGCGACCTGCAGGAGGGCGTGAGCAGCGAGGCATCCTCGCTCGCCGGCCACCAGCAGCTCGGCAACCTCATCGCGATCTACGACAGCAACCAGATCTCGATCGAGGACGACACCAACATCGCCTTCACCGAAGACGTCAAGGCGCGCTACGAGGCGTACCACTGGCACGTCCAGGTCGTCGACTGGAAGAAGACGGGCGTCTACGAGGAAGACGTGCAGGAGCTGCACGACGCCATCGAGGCGGCCAAGGCCGTCACCGACAAGCCCTCGCTGATCATCCTCAAGACGATCATCGGCTGGCCGGCCCCGAAAAAGCAGAACACGGGCAAGATCCACGGTTCGGCTCTCGGCACCGACGAGCTGCGCGCCGTCAAAGAGGTTCTCGGCTTCGACCCCGACAAGAACTTCGACGTCGCCCCCGAGGTCATCGAGCACACCCGCAAGGCCGTCGAGCGCGGCGCGGAGCAGCGTGCGGAGTGGCAGAAGGGCTTCGACACCTGGGCGGCAGCGAACCCGGAGCGCAAGCAGCTCCTCGACCGCCTGCTCACCGGAGAACTCCCCGAGGGCGTCGAGGCTGCCCTCCCGGTGTTCGAGGCCGGCAAGGACATCTCGACCCGCGCGGCGAGCGGCAAGGTGCTCAACGCACTCGGACCGATCATCCCCGAGCTGTGGGGCGGTTCGGCCGACCTCGCAGAGTCGAACAACACGACCATCGAGGGAGCGGCGTCGTTCGTCCCGTCCGAGCACTCGACGCACGAGTGGACGGGCAACCCGTACGGTCGCGTCCTGCACTTCGGCATCCGTGAGCACGCGATGGCGGCCATCCTGAACGGCATCGTGCTGCACGGCCCGACGCGTCCGTTCGGCGGCACGTTCCTGATCTTCAGCGACTACATGCGCCCCGCCGTCCGTCTGGCAGCGCTCATGAAGGCGCCGTCGATCTTCGTCTGGACGCACGACTCCGTCGCCCTCGGCGAGGACGGCCCGACGCACCAGCCGATCGAGCAGCTCTCGACGCTCCGCGCCATCCCGCAGCTCGACGTGGTGCGCCCCGGCGACGCCAACGAGGTCGCGTACGCCTGGAAGACCATCCTGGAACGCCGCAAGGGACCGGCCGGCATCGCGCTGACCCGTCAGAACATCCCGGTGTTCGAGCGCGGTGACGGCGAGGCGAGCGGCGACACGTTCGCGTCCGCCGCCAACGTCTCCAAGGGCGCGTACGTGCTCGCCGAGGCGCCGAACGGCACCCCGGACGTGCTGCTGATCGCCACGGGCTCCGAGCTCCAGATCGCCGTCGAGACCCGCGAGGTCCTGCGTGGAGAGGGCATCAACGCCCGCGTCATCTCCGCACCGAGCCTCGAGTGGTTCGAAGAGCAGAGCGACGAGTACAAGGAATCCGTGCTGCCCTCCGCCGTCAAGGCCCGCGTCTCGATCGAGGCAGGCCTCGCGCTCAGCTGGCGCTCGTACGTGGGCGACCACGGCCGCAGCGTCTCGATCGAGCACTTCGGCGCATCGGCCGACTACAAGACGCTGTTCCGCGAGTTCGGGATGACCACCGAGCACGCCGTCGCCGCAGCCAAGGAATCGCTCGCGTCGCTCTGACGCGAGACAAGAGGAGATAGAAGAAAATGACAGACTCCACCCCCACCGCCCAGCTTTCGGCCGCAGGCGTCAGCATCTGGCTCGACGACCTGTCGCGTGAGCGCATCAACTCCGGCGGACTGCAGAAGCTCATCGCGGAGAAGAACGTGGTCGGCGTGACCACCAACCCGACGATCTTCGCAACGGCACTGTCCAACGGAGAGGCGTACGACGCGCAGGTGCGCGAGCTCGCAGCGGCCGGCACCAGCGTCACCGACGCGGTCTTCGAGATCACGACGGACGACGTCGCCACCGCCAGCGACATCTTCAACGAGGTCTTCGAGCAGACCGAGGGAACCGACGGCCGCGTGTCGATCGAGGTCGAGCCCGGCCTCGCGCACGACGCAGCGGGCACCATCGCCGAGGCCAAGAAGCTCGCGGCCAAGGTGAACAAGCCCAACGTGCTCATCAAGATCCCCGCGACCGTCGAGGGCCTCGAGGCCATCACGGAGACCATCGGAGCCGGGATCAGCGTCAACGTCACGCTGATCTTCAGCCTCGACCGCTACCGCGGCGTGATCGAGGCGTACCTCGCCGGTCTCGAGAAGGCTCAGGCCGCAGGCATCGACCTCTCCGGCATCCAGTCGGTCGCCTCGTTCTTCGTGTCGCGCGTCGACACCGAGATCGACAAGCGCCTGACCGCGATCGGCACCGACGAGGCGCTCGCGCTCAAGAGCAAGGCGGGCGTCGCGAACGCACGCCTCGCGTACCAGGTCTACGAGGAGGCGTTCGCGACCGACCGTGCCAAGGCACTCGTCGCGGCGGGCGCCAACGAGCAGCGCCCGCTCTGGGCGTCCACCGGCGTCAAGGACCCGAGCCTGCCCGACACCCTGTACGTCACCGAGCTCGTCGCCCCGAACACGGTCAACACCATGCCGGAGAAGACGCTCGACGCGACCTTCGACCACGGCGTGATCACCGGCGACACCGTCACCGGCAACTACGCGGACGCGCAGGGCGTGCTCGACAAGCTCGCAGCGCTCGGCGTGGACTACGACGATGTCACCGCCGTCCTCGAGAAGGAGGGCGTCGAGAAGTTCGTCGTCTCCTGGAACGAGCTGCTGGACACCGTGACCGCAGCTCTCGAGGCAGCGAAGTGACGTTCCGCATCCACGTCACCGGCGCCACCGCCGATGCCGTGAAGGCCGTGGTCCCGCAGCTCGTCGCAGACCGCGTCGCGTCCGGGATCACCGCACAGGACCCCGCGCTGTGGGGCCCTGCTGCCGAAGCCGAGGCGGCCAAGCGCCTCGGCTGGACGGAGGCCGTCGCGATCTCCCGTCCGCTGGTCGCCGAGATCACCGCCCTGCGCGAGGAGCTCCACGCCAAGGGTGTCGACCACATCGTGCTCGGCGGCATGGGCGGCTCGTCGCTCGCTCCGGAGGTCATCACCAGGACGGCCGAGGCCGAGCTGACCGTGCTCGACTCCACCGACCCCGGCCAGGTGCTCTCCGCGCTGCGCGACCGCCTCGCCGCGACCGCCGTCGTCATCTCGAGCAAGTCGGGTTCGACCCTCGAGACCGACAGCCAGCGTCGCGTCTACGAGAAGTGGTTCCGCGACGCAGGCATCGACCCCGCTGAGCGCATCGTCGTCGTCACCGACCCCGGATCGCCGCTGGATGTCTCCGCCCGTGAGGCCGGCTACCGCGTCTTCAACGCCGACCCCAACGTCGGCGGACGATACTCGGCGCTCACCGCGTTCGGCCTCGTGCCGTCCGGGCTCGCCGGTGTCGACATCGCCGAGCTGCTCGACGAGGCAGAGGCCACACTGATCGAGCTCGCCGTCGACAACGACGAGAACCCGGGCCTCGTGCTCGGCGCCGCGATCGCCGGTACGAACCCGCTCAAGGACAAGCTCGGCATCATCGCCGACGGCACGCACATCGTCGGCTTCGCCGACTGGGCAGAGCAGCTGATCGCGGAATCGACGGGCAAGGAAGGCACCGGCCTCCTCCCCGTGGTCCTCGACCCGCTCTCCCCCGAGGTCGGAGAGAACCTCCCCGACCTGCAGATCGTGCGGCTCGTCGACAACGCGGAGGCTCACCACCTGTTCCCCGCGAACCGCCACGACGGCGAGATCCTCGTCTCCGGCAGCCTCGGCGCGCAGCTCATCGTCTGGGAGTACGCCGTTGCCGTCGCCGGCCGCCTGCTCGGGATCAACCCGTTCGACCAGCCCGACGTGGAGGCCGCCAAGGTCGCCGCACGCGCACTGCTCGACAACCGTCCGGAGCCCGCCGCCCCCGCGTTCGTCGCGAACGGCGTCGAGGTCCGCACCACGGGCGACTTCCTGAACGGCGCGACCACCCTCGATGCCGCAGTGGATGCGCTGCTCGCCCAGCTCGGACCGGACGGCTACGTCTCCATCCAGGCATACGTCGACCGTCTCGCCCTCCCGCAGCTCGCCGGGATGCGCGACCTCCTCGCCGCCAAGGCCAAGCGTCCGGTGACGTTCGGCTGGGGACCCCGCTTCCTGCACTCCACCGGCCAGTTCCACAAGGGCGGCCCCGCCGTCGGCGTGTTCCTGCAGATCACGGCCGACGCGCCGGAAGACCTGGAGATCCCCGACCGTCCGTTCACCTTCGGCCAGCTCATCCAGGCCCAGGCGGCAGGCGACGCGAGCGTGCTCGGCGAGCACGGCCGTCCCGTCCTGACCCTGAACCTGACGAACCCCGAGGCGAGTGTCGTCTCGCTGTTCGAGGCCGTCAACTAACAGCGTCATCGTCCTGACTAGGAGCTCAATGTCCCCGGTGGAAATCACCCCGGAGTTCAATCCCCTGCGGTTGCCCTCCGATCGCCGACTGAATCGCATCGCCGGCCCGAGCAGCCTCATCATCTTCGGCGTGACAGGTGACCTGTCGCGCAAGAAGCTGATGCCGGCTGTCTACGACCTCGCCAACCGTGGCCTGCTGCCGCCTGGCTTCTCGCTCGTCGGGTTCGCCCGCCGCGACTGGGAGGACCAGGACTTCGAGAAGGTCGTCTACGACGCCGTGAAGCAGTACGCTCGCACGCCGTTCGAAGACGACGTCTGGAAGCAGCTGGCCCAGGGCATCCGGTTCGTGCCGGGTGAGTTCGACGACGACGCCGCGTTCGAGCGTCTCAAGAACACGGTCGAGGAGCTCGACAAGGAACGCGGAACGATGGGCAACCACGCGTTCTACCTGTCGATCCCCCCGAAGGCGTTCCCGCTCGTCACCGAGCAGCTGCGCAAGTCCGGCCTCGCCGACCAGTCGGAGACCGGCTGGCGCCGCGTCGTCATCGAGAAGCCCTTCGGAAGCGACCTCAAGACGGCACGCGAGCTCAACGCCGTCGTCGAGTCGGTCTTCCCGGCCGACTCGGTGTTCCGCATCGACCACTACCTCGGCAAAGAGACGGTCCAGAACATCCTGGCGCTGCGCTTCGCGAACGAGCTGTACGAGCCGATCTGGAACGCCAACTACGTCGACCACGTGCAGATCACGATGGCGGAGGACATCGGCGTCGGCGGCCGGGCAGGGTATTACGACGGAATCGGCGCCGCCCGCGACGTCATCCAGAACCACCTGCTCCAGCTGCTCGCGCTGACCGCGATGGAGGAGCCCATCTCCTTCGACGCGGCCGACCTGCGCGCCGAGAAGGAGAAGATCCTCGCGGCGGTGCGCCTGCCGAAGGATCTGGGCACCTCCACCGCCCGCGGTCAGTATTCCAGCGGGTGGCAGGGCGGCGAGAAGGTCGTCGGCTTCCTGGAAGAGGACGGGATGAACCCGGAGTCCACCACGGAGACCTACGCGGCGATCAAGCTGGAGATCGGCACCCGCCGCTGGGCCGGCGTGCCGTTCTACCTGCGTGCAGGCAAGCGGCTCGGCCGCCGTGTGACCGAGATCGCCGTCGTCTTCAAGCGCGCTCCGCAGCAGCTGTTCGCGGAGAGCCAGACGTCGGCCCTTGGTCAGAACGCGCTCGTCATCCGCGTGCAGCCGGATGAGGGTGTCACCATCCGCTTCGGCTCCAAGGTTCCCGGCGCCGGCATGCAGGTGCGCGACGTGAGCATGGACTTCGGCTACGGCCACGCGTTCACCGAGGCGAGCCCCGAGGCGTACGAGAGGCTCATCCTGGATGTGCTGCTCGGCGACCCGCCCCTGTTCCCCCGTCATGAGGAGGTCGAGCTCTCCTGGAAGATCCTCGACCCGATCGAAGAATTCTGGGCGACCCAGGGCCAGCCGGAGCAGTACCGGCCCGGCACCTGGGGCCCGAGCTCCGCGGACGAGCTTCTCGCCCGCGACGGCCGCGTTTGGAGGCGTCCATGATCGTCGATCTGCCCGATACCACCACGAGCAACATCTCGAAGGCCCTCGTCAAGATCCGTGAGGAGGGCGGCGCCGTTGCTCTCGGCCGCGTGCTCACCCTGGTGATCGCGACGCACCTCGGCCAGGAGGAGGAGGCCATCGAGGCCGCCAACGACGCCTCTCGCGAGCACCCGATGCGCGTGATCGTCGTCTCCACCGAGGAGGAGCGCACCTCCAACGGCGACGGCAGGCTCGACGCGCAGATCCGCGTCGGCGGAGACGCCGGCGCGAGCGAGGTCATCGTGCTCCGTGCATACGGAGAGACCGCCAGCGACGAGGAGGGCCTCGTGACGGGGCTCCTGCTCCCGGATGCCCCTGTGGTCGTCTGGTGGCCCGGGATCGCCCCGGAGGTGGTCTCGAAGTCTCCGCTCGGCCGCATAGCGACCCGCCGCATTACGGACGCCTCAGCGCAGCCGGACCCGCAGTCCGCTCTGCGTCACCTGTCGAAGACGTACGCCCCCGGCGACACCGACTTCGCCTGGACCAGGCTCACCCTGTGGCGCGCCCAGCTCGCCGCTGTGCTCGACCAGCCGCCGTACGAGCCGATCACGGCCGTCGAGGTCGCCGGCGCCGCCGACTCCCCGTCGACCATGCTGCTCGCGTCCTGGCTGGCGCTGCAGCTCCAGGTGCCCGTCCAGTACGACCTGACCTCGCGGGCCACCGGCTCCAGCGGCATCCACGGTGTGCGCATGCAGCGCGCATCCGGAGTCATCGAACTGGAGCGCGAGGTCCCGAACGTCGCCAGGCTGTCGCAGCCGAACCAGCCGACGCACGACCTCTCGCTGCCCCGCCGGAGCCTGCGCGACTGCCTCGCCGAGGAATTGCGTAGGCTGGACCCTGATGATCTGTACGGTGAGGTGATCACCAGAGGCCTCGACCAGCTCGAGACCGCCGACCAGGGAGCGGGCGCCACAGCATGACCAACGAACGCAGGGTGCTCGTCCACCCCGACAAGCAGGCGCTCACCGGATCGGTCGCCGCGCGTTTCCTCACCAAGACCGTCGACATCCTCGACGAGCTGGACGAGGCGAACATCGCGCTGACCGGCGGCTCCGTCGGCATCGCGGTGCTCGAAGCCATCAACGCGTCGCCCGCCAGGGACAGCGTCGACTGGTCGAAGGTCCACTTCTGGTGGGGCGACGAGCGGTTCGTCGAGAAGGCCAGCGAAGACAGGAACGAGCGACAGGCCCGCGAAGCCCTGCTCGACCACATCGCCGTGCCGCCGGAGAACATCCACCCGTTCCCGGCGTCGGATGAGATCGCCGACATCGACGAGGCCGCCTCGGTGTACGCCGCCGAGCTGGAGGCGTTCGCACAGGACGGCGCTCGCGCCCCCCGGTTCGACATCACCTTCCTCGGCGTCGGTCCGGACGGTCACATCGCGTCGCTGTTCCCCGACCGCGCCGGCATCCGGGAGACGGAGGCCACGGTGATCGCCGAGCGCGACTCCCCCAAGCCTCCGCCCGCCCGCCTCAGCCTGACGCGTCCGGTGCTCAACGCCTCCGACCGCATATGGCTGGTGCTCGCCGGAAGCGACAAGGCCAGCGCGCTCGGGCTCGCCCTCGCGGGCGCCAGCTACACCGAGGTCCCCGTCGCGGGAGCCAAGGGACGCAAGCGCACGGTGTTCTTCGTCGACCAGGATGCGGCCGTCGACGTGCCGGAGAACCTGATCGCTCCGAGCTACTGACACCTCGCCACGGCAACCCGCCACACCACGAAGAAGCCCCGCCGGTCGCTGACCGGCGGGGCTTCTTCGTGCGTGCTGCTAGTTGGTGGGGCTCAGCTTGCCGCGGCGCGCGCGGAGCTGGTTGAGCGCGTGTTCGAGAAGCTGCTCCGCCTCTTCCTCCGTGCGGCGCTCCTTCACGTATGCGAGGTGCGTCTTGTACGGCTCGAGCTTCGCCACCGACGGCGGGTTCTCCTTGTCGCGACCGGCGGGAAGACCCGACGACGGCGAATCGATGACCTCGGGGATCTCCTCCTCGGGGAGGTTCGCCGCGAAGTGACGGACCGTCTCGTTGCCGAGTGCGTCCCAGTAAGAGATGGTGATGCGCTCAGCGTGGAATCCACGATCCTGCTCCCCCATCGGGCCCGCGCCGACGCGCGAACCCCGAATTGCACTTCCTCCGGATGCCATGCTGCTCCTCGTTGTGACCTATGGACGCTTACGCGCCGGAATCGAACTTGGTGATGAGTCCGAGCACGACGATGCAGATGATCCAGACGAGCCCGAGAACCACGGTGATGCGGTTCAGGTTGCGCTCGGCCACACCGGATGCGCCGAGGTTGGACGTGACGCCGCCACCGAACATGTCGGAGAGACCGCCACCGCGCCCCTTGTGCAGGAGGATGAGCAGCGTCAGCAGGAGGCTGGTGATGCCCAGCAGGACCTGCAGGACGACCTGGAGAATTTGCACGACGTACCTTTCGCAAAGCACCCGGGGCTCAGCGCCCGGGAAGACCAACGACCAGTATAACCGGTGGGGTCAGAGTCCGACGTGCTTCTGGTATCGCACGATGCTCGCGAACTCGGCCACATCGAGGCTCGCACCTCCGACGAGGGCGCCGTCCACGTTCGGTTCGCGCATGAAGCTCGCGATGTTGCCGGACTTGACGGAGCCGCCGTAGAGGATGCGCGTCTTGGCCGCGACGTCCTCACCGAGCACCTCGACCAGCACGGCGCGGAGCGCGGCGCAGACCTGCTCGGCCTGCTCCGGCGTGGCAGCCTGGCCGGAGCCGATGGCCCAGACCGGCTCGTACGCGACCACCAGGTCGGCCGCGGAGGACACGTTCGCGAGTGCGGCGCGCAGCTGGGCGACGGGCACGGCGCTCGCGCCGTGGACCTCCAGGTCTTCCGCCGTCTCGCCGACGCAGATGATCGGCGCCAGGTTGTGCGCGAGCGCTGCGGCGACCTTTCCTGCGACCTGCTCGTCGGTCTCACCGTGCAGCGTGCGCCGTTCGGAGTGGCCGATGATGACGTAGCGGCACTCGAGCTGTGCGAGGAAGGTCGCGGAGATCTCGCCGGTGTACGCGCCGGACTCGTGCTCGGAGACGTCCTGCGCGCCGAAGGCGAGCGGGAGCTTGTCGGCGGACACGAGCGTCTGCACGCTGCGCAGATCGGTGAACGGCGGGAACACCGCGACCTCGACACTGGCGAAGTCGTGGTTGGCGTCCTTCAGGCTCCACGCGAGCTTCTGGACGAACGCGATCGCCTGCAGGTGATCGAGGTTCATCTTCCAGTTGCCCGCGATGAGCGGCGTACGCCGCACAGAAGAGCTCACTGCTGCCATCCGAGGACCTCCAGTCCCGGCAGGTGCTTGCCCTCGAGGAACTCGAGGCTCGCACCGCCACCCGTAGAAATGTGACCGAACTGGTCGTCTGAGAAACCGAGCGCGCGCACGGCGGCCGCCGAGTCGCCTCCGCCGACGACGCCGAGGCCGTCGACCTCGGTGAGCGCCTTCGCGACGGCCTTGGTGCCCGCCGCGAACGGCGCGAGCTCGAACACGCCCATCGGGCCGTTCCAGAACACCGTGCGCGAACGGCGGATGTACTCGCCGAACAGCGTGCCCGTCTCCGGGCCGATGTCGAGGCCGAGCCCCGCAGAGCCCCAGTCGGTGTCTTCGATGCCGTCGATCGGGCGCACGACGTGCTCGGCGTCCGCGCCGAACTTCGACGCGACGACCACATCCCGTGGCAGCACGATCTCGACACCGAGCTCCTTCGCCGTGGCGAGGTAACCCTTGACAGTGTCGATCTGGTCGGCCTCGAGCAGGCTCGACCCGACCTTGTGGCCGAGAGCGGCGAGGAAGGTGAAGAGCATCCCGCCGCCGATCAGCAGGGAGTCGACGCGCGGGAGCAGGTGGCCGATGACGCCGAGCTTGTCGGAGACCTTCGACCCGCCGAGGACCACGGCGTACGGACGCTCCGGGTTCTCGGTGAGGCGGTCGAGCACATCCAGCTCGGTGGCGATCAACTGGCCGGCCGCGCTCGGGAGAGCCTTGGCGAGCTCGTAGACGCTCGCCTGCTTGCGGTGCACGACACCGAAGCCGTCGGAGACGAACGCGTCGCCGAAGGCGGCGAGCTTCGCCGCGAACGCCTGGCGCTCCGCCTCGTCTTTGCTAGTCTCGCCCGGGTTGAACCGGAGGTTCTCCAGCAGGGCGACGTCGCCGTCCTGCAGGCCGGAGACCGCATCCTGGGCGCCGGAGCCGACGGTGTCCTTGGCGAAGGTCACCGGCTTGCCCAGCAGCTCGGAGAGCCGCTGAGCAACCGGCGCCAGGCTGTACTTCGCATCCGGGGCGCCCTCCGGGCGTCCCAGGTGGGAGATGACGACCACCTTCGCGCCCTGATTGATCAGGGCGTTCAGGGTGGGAATCGACGCTCGCACGCGGCCATCGTCCGTGATCTGGCCGTCCTTCAGAGGGACGTTCAGATCACAGCGGACGATGACCAGCTTGCCGGCGAGCGAACCGAGTGAATCAAGTGTGCGGAGCGTCACGTCGGTTCCCTGTCGTTAGAGGCGCTCGGCCACGTACTCGGTCAGGTCGACGAGACGGTTGGAGTAACCCCACTCGTTGTCGTACCAGGACGCGACCTTGACCTGCGTGCCGCCGATGACCTTGGTCAGGCCGGCGTCGAAGATCGACGAGTGCGGGTCGCTGACGATGTCGGTGGAGACGATCGGGTCTTCGGTGTACTTGAGGATGCCCTTGAGGGGACCCTCGGCAGCAGCCTTGTACGCCGCGTTGACCTGCTCGACCGTCACCGGGCTGCCGACCTCGACCGTGAGGTCGGTGATCGAGCCGGTGATGACCGGGACGCGGAGGGCGTAGCCGTCGAGCTTGCCGACGAGCTCCGGGATGACCAGGCCGAGAGCCTTCGCGGCACCGGTCGAGGTCGGGATGATGTTGGCAGCGGCTGCGCGCGCACGGCGGAGGTCGCTGTGCGGGCCGTCCTGCAGGTTCTGGTCTGCGGTGTACGCGTGGACCGTGGTCATGAGACCGCGCTCGATACCGAAGTTGTCGAGCAGGACCTTGGCGAGCGGCGCGAGGCAGTTCGTGGTGCAGGACGCGTTCGAGAGGATGTCGCTCACGGCGCTGTCGTAGGTCTCCTCGTTGACGCCGAGGACGATCGTGGCGACGTCGTCACCGGTCGCGGGGGCGGAGACGATGACCTTCTTGGCACCACCGGCGATGTGCTTGCGCGCATCCTCCGACTTGGTGAAGCGGCCGGTCGACTCGATGACGATGTCGACGCCCAGCTCGCCCCAGGGGAGGTTGGCGGGGTCGCGCTCTTCGAGGACCTTGATGGCCTTGCCGTTGACGATGATGTTGTCGCCGTCGAGCTCGACCGTGGCGTCCAGACGACCGGTGATCGAGTCGTACTTGAGCAGGTGCGCAAGCGCCTTGTTGTCGGTCAGGTCGTTGACGGCGACGATCTCGAGGTCGCTGCCCTTGGCCAGAGCGGCACGGAAGAAGTTACGACCAATGCGACCGAACCCGTTGATTCCGATCTTTACGGACACAGATGTCTCCAGTTACTTGATGGGCGCCCGACGGGCGCGGTGTTGTGGGTAGGGAGCGGACGGCGGTGTCCCGGGCGGCGAACCATCCGGGACACCGTTCCCGCTATGACAGTAGCAGGAGGCCAGAGGTCTTCTCGCGCGCCCGCGTGAAGCGCTCCTGCACATCGCCCCAGTTGGTGATGTTCCAGAACGCCTTGACGTAATCCGCCTTGACATTCACGTAGTCCAGGTAGAACGCGTGCTCCCACATGTCGAGGAGCAGCAGCGGCACGGTGGCTGCTGCGAGGTTGCCCTGGTGGTCGTACAGCTGCTCGATGATGAGCTTCTGGCCGAGCGAATCCCAGGCCAGGATCGACCATCCGGAGCCCTGGATGCCCAGAGCGGACGCCGTGAAGTGCGCGCGGAACTTGTCGAACGACCCGAAGAACTCGTCGATCGCGGCCGCGAGCTCACCGGTCGGCTTGTCGCCCCCGTCCGGCGACAGGTTGTTCCAGAACACCGTGTGGTTCACGTGACCGGCGAGGTTGAACGCCAGGTCTTTCTGGAGCTTGTTGACGTTGCCGAGGTCGTCGGCGTCGCGTGCTTCGGCCAGCTTGGCGATGGCGGTGTTCGCACCGTCGACGTACGCCTTGTGGTGCTTGTCGTGGTGCAGCTCCATGATCCGACCGCTGATGTTCGGCTCAAGCGCCGAATAATCGTATGGAAGGTCTGCGAGCGTGTAGTCAGCCATTACTCATCTCCTCATTTGGTTCCCGGCGCGATCCGTTCACACCGGGCTTCGAGCGACATTTCCAGTCTAGTAACGCCAACCGAGTTGGCCAGGGGTTGCTTCCCCGTCGAACAGACTCAGACTTCGTCGAGGTCGGACGGGAGGTTGGCCTCCGTGCCGGGGATGCCGAGGTCGACGGCCTTCTTGTCCGCCATCGCCAGCAGCCTCCTGATGCGCCCGGCGACCGCGTCCTTCGTCATCGGCGGGTCGGCGTGGTGGCCGAGCTCGTCGAGGCTGGAGTCGCGGAAGTTGAGGCGCAGCTCCCCCGCGTACCGCAGGTGCTCCGGCACGTCGTCGCCGAGGATCTCGAGTGCGCGCTCGACGCGGGCGCAGGCGGCGACGGCGGCCTGGGCGGAGCGGCGCAGGTTGGCGTCGTCGAAGTTCACCAGGCGGTTGGCCGTTGCACGGACCTCGCGGCGCTGGCGCAGCTGCTCCCAGTTCTCGACAGTCTTCGCCGCGCCCATGTGCACGAGCATGGCGCTGATGGCGTCGCCGTCGCGGATCACGACGCGGTGCACGCCGCGGACCTCGCGGGCCTTCGCGGCCACGCCGAGGCGGCCGGCGGCACCGACGAGCGCCATCGCGGACTCGTTGCCCGGGCAGGTGATCTCCAGCGCGGCAGAGCGACCGGGGTCGGTGAGGGATCCGCTGGCGAGGAACGCACCGCGCCAGACGGCGGCGAGCTCCTCGCGGGAACCCGTGGTGAGACGGTTCGGGAGGCCGCGGATCGGGCGGCGACGCGCATCCAGCAGTCCCGTCTGGCGGGCGAGGGTCTCTCCGCCGTCGAGCACGCGGACGAGGTACTGGCTGGTGCGCCGCAGACCGGATGCGGAGATGACGGAGACCTCGCTGCGGACGCCGTACAGCTCCGCGAGGTCCTTACGGACGCGGCGGGCGAGCTCCGGAGTGTCCAGCTCGCTCTCGACCGCGATGCGGCCGCTGATCAGGTGCAGGCCACCCGAGAACCGCAGGATGGTCGCGAGTTCGGCTGCCCGGACGGTGGTCTTGCTGACCTCGACCTTCGTGAGTTCGTCTTTGACGTCGGCGGTGAGAGCCAATCGGGTTCCTTTTCTGTTCGAACGGCCTGTCGTGGGGCCGTGGAGGCTGTGGCCGGCTTCATTCACGGCCGAGGTCGCGGTGTTTTGTGTTCACCGCGAGCCCAGGGATCTCTTTCAACCGGGTAGCGAGCTCTTCCGCAATCGCCACGGACCGGTGTTTTCCCCCCGTGCAGCCTACCGCGATCGTGGCGTGCCGTTTGTTCTCACGCTGGTAACCGTCGAGGATCGGGCGCAGAGCACTGACGTATGCGTCGATGAATTCCGCGGCGCCGCGCTGTTCGAGGACGAAGTCGCGCACGACGGCGTCGAGCCCTGTGAAGGGCCGCAGTTCCGGGTTCCAGAAGGGGTTGGGCAGGAAGCGCGCATCCGTCACCAGGTCGGCGTCGGCCGGCAGGCCGTACTTGAATCCGAAACTCATCAGCGTCACCTGCACACCCGCTGTGTTCTCCGCGGCGAAGGTCTCCGTGATGTTCGTGGCGAGCTGGTGGATGTTCAGATCGGAGGTGTCGACGATGATGTCGCTCGCCTCGCGGATCTCGCGCAACCGCGTGCGCTCCGCAGTGATGCCGTCGAGGATCGTGCCGTCGCCCTGCAGCGGGTGGGGTCTCCGCACCTGCTCGAACCTCCGCACCAGCACCGCGTCCGTCGCTTCGAGGAACAGCACGCGCACCTTGGTGCCCTCGCGCAGGCTCTGGATGAGGTCGCGCAGGTCGACGAAGAAGTTGCGGCCGCGCACATCCACCACCGCGGCGATGCGCGGCAGACCGGACTCAGCCCGATTGGCCAGCTCGATCAGCGGCCGGAGCATCTGCGGGGGGAGGTTGTCGACGACGTACCAGTCGAGGTCTTCGAGCGCGTTGGCGACCGTCGACCTCCCTGCTCCCGACATCCCGGTCACGATCAGCACTTCCTGCTGCTCGGTGTCGGTGCTCATCAGCCTTGTCCTCCGCTCGAAAGGTGTCCCCCAAGCCTAGCGACTGGCGAGTCGTTCATGGATGGCGGACGCCAGGGTCGGTCCGACGCCGCGCACGGCGGCGATCTCGTCCGGAGTCGCCTTCCTGAGCTGCGCCACGGAGCCGAAATGCTTCAGCAGCTCCTTGACCCTCGACGGGCCGAGGCCCGGGATCTCGCCGAGCACCGAGCCGATGTCGCGCCTGCGCTTGGCGCGCTGGTACGTGATGGCGAACCGGTGCGCCTCGTCGCGGATGCGCTGGATGAGGAACAGCGCGTCGCTGTTGCGCGGCAGGATCACCGGGAAGTCGGAGTCCGGCAGCCAGATCTCCTCGAGACGCTTGGCGATGCCGACCAGCTGGATGCCCTGCACGCCGGACTCCTCCAGCGCGCGCCTGGCCGCAGCCACCTGCGGCTGGCCGCCGTCGACGATGAGCAGGTTGGGCGGGTACGCGAACTTCTTGCGCCGCTTCTCCGCCGCCTCCGCGAGCTCGGCGTCGATGTCGATCTCTGGATCGTCGCCGGCGTCGTCGGTCTGGACGGCGGCGGCGCGAGCAGCACCCGTCTGCGCGCCCTCCGCCCCCGGCTCGGCGAACTCCGCCTCCGGGTTCTTCAGGTACGCCAGCCTGCGCGTGATCACCTGGTAGATCGACTCCGTGTCGTCCGTCGACTCCGGGATGCTGAACCGCCGGTACTGGTCCTTCCTCGGCAGCCCGTCCTCGAACACGACCATCGAGGCCACGATGTTGGTGCCGCTGAGGTGCGAGACGTCGTAGCACTCCATCCGGAGGGGAGCATCCGGCATGCCGAGCGCATCCTGGATGTCGTTGAGCGCCTTGGACCTGGCCACGAAGTCGGAGCTGCGCCTCGTCTTGTAGAGCACGAGCGCGTTCTTGGCGTTCATCTCGACGGTCTGGGCGAGCGCCGCCTTGTCTCCGCGCTGCGCCACCCGCAGCTCGACCCGTCCGGTGAGGCGTCCGCGCGGTGCTCCAGGGTCGCCGATCTCGTGGCGGCGGGCCGTGAGCCACTGCTCGAGTTCGATGGCGTCGTCCGGCAGCTCCGGCACGAGGATCTCGCGCGGCGGAGCATCCGATCCCTCGTACGCGTTCTGCACCACGGTCTCGACGAGGTCGCCGAGTTCGACGTCGAGCTCCTTGTCGACCACCCAGCTGCGCACACCCCGGATGCGGCCTCCGCGCACGATGAACTGCTGTACGGCGGCGGCCAGCTCGTCGTGCGCGATGCCGAACACGTCGGCGTCGACGTTGTCCGGAAGCACGACGGCGCTCTTGCCCATCGCCGCTTCGAGAGCCTGGATCGCGTCACGGTGGCGGGCGGCGGCCTCGTAGTCCTGTGTGCTCGCGGCCTGCTTCATCCGCTCGGTCATCACCCGGATGTACTTGGTGTCGTTGCCCGCCATGAACGAGACGAAGTCCTCGGCCAGCTCGCGATGATCCTCCGGGCTGATCCGCCCGACGCAGGGAGCGGCGCACTTGCCGATGTCGCCGAGCAGGCACGGACGCCCGGTGAGCTCCGCCCTGCGGTAGACACCGTCGGAGCAGCTGCGCATCGGGAACGCCTTGAGCATCAGGTCGACCGTGTCCCTGATCGCCCAGACCTTCGTGTACGGCCCGAAGTATCGCGCGTCCTTCACGCCGCGGTTGCGCGTGACCATCACCCGCGGGATGCGGTCCCCCAGTGTCACCGCCAGGTAGGGGTACGACTTGTCGTCCCGGAACTGCACGTTGAACGGCGGATTGAACTCCTTGATCCAGGTGTATTCGAGTTGCAGCGCCTCGAACTCGGTCGCCACGACCGTCCACTCCACCGACGCTGCGGTGGTCACCATGCGCCTGGTGCGCTCGTGCAGACTGCGGAGCGGCTGGAAGTAGTTGCTCAGCCGCGCCCGCAGGTTCTTGGCCTTGCCGACATAGAGCACGCGCCGGTTGGCGTCGCGGAACCGGTACACCCCGGGCTGGGTCGGGATCTCACCGGCTTTCGGCCGGTAGCTGACGGTGTCTGCCACGCGCCCGGCCTACGCGGCGCCCCGGGCGCTCTCGCCCTGGAGGATCTCCTTGAGGAAGTATCCGGTGTGGCTGCCCGGCGTTTCCGCCACGCGCTCCGGCGTTCCGGTCGCGATGACCTCTCCGCCGCCTGCTCCGCCCTCCGGCCCCATGTCGATGATCCAGTCCGCGGACTTGATCACGTCGAGGTTGTGCTCGATGACGATCACGGTGTTGCCCTTGTCGAGCAGCCCGTTCAGCACCAGCAGGAGCTTGCGGACGTCTTCGAAGTGCAGACCGGTGGTCGGCTCGTCGAGCACGTACACGCTGCGCCCGTTGGAGCGGCGCTGCAGCTCGGTGGCGAGCTTGACGCGCTGCGCCTCGCCTCCGGAGAGCGTCGTGGCGCTCTGGCCGAGCCTGACGTAGCCGAGCCCCACATCCACGAGGGTCTGCAGGAAGCGGTGGATCGCCGAGATCGGCCGGAAGAACTCCGCCGCCTCGCTGATCGGCATGTCGAGCACCTCGGCGATGTTCTTGCCCTTGTAGTGCACGGACAGGGTGTCGCGGTTGTACCGCGCTCCCCCGCACACCTCGCACGCCACGTAGACGTCGGGCAGGAAGTTCATCTCGATCTTGATCGTGCCGTCTCCGGAGCACGCCTCGCAGCGCCCGCCCTTGACGTTGAAGCTGAACCGGCCGGGCAGGTAGCCGCGCGACTTCGCCTCCATCGTCTCGGAGAACAGCGTGCGGATGCGGTCGAAGACGCCGGTGTACGTCGCCGGGTTGGAGCGCGGCGTGCGTCCGATCGGCGCCTGGTCGACGTGCACGACCTTGTCGAGGTTCTCGAGCCCGGTGACGGCCTTGTGCTTGCCCGGCAGCTTGCGTGCGCCATTGAGCTTGTTGGCCAGCACCCGATACAGGATGTCATTGACCAGCGACGACTTGCCGGACCCGCTCACGCCGGTGACGGCGACGAACGTGCCGAGCGGGAAGTCGACCGTGACCTTCTTGAGGTTGTTGGCCTCGGCGCCGACCACGGAGATCATGCGCTTCTTGTCGATCTTGCGGCGCTTGGCCGGGATCTCGATCTCCTTGCGGCCGGAGAGGTAGTCGCCGGTGAGCGAATCCCTGTTCTCCAGCAGCTCGTCGTACGAGCCCGAGTGCACGACGTGACCGCCGTTGACGCCGGCGCCCGGTCCGATGTCGACCACCCAGTCGGCCGTGCGGATGGTGTCTTCGTCGTGCTCGACCACGATCAGCGTGTTCCCGAGGTCGCGCAGCGCGACGAGGGTGTCGATCAGACGGCGGTTGTCGCGCTGGTGCAGGCCGATGCTCGGCTCGTCGAGCACGTAGAGCACGCCGGTGAGCCCAGAGCCGATCTGCGTCGCCAACCGGATGCGCTGGGCCTCGCCACCCGACAGAGTGGCCGCTGCGCGCGACAGGTCGAGGTAGTTGAGCCCCACCTGGATGAGGAAGTCGAGACGCAGCTTGATCTCGCGCAGCACCTGGGCGGCGATCTTCTCCTCGCGCTCGGTGAGGTGCAGCTTGTCCATGAAGACGCGCGCGTCGCTGAGGCTCAGCTCGGAGGCGTCGGCGATGCTCGCGCCGTGCACGAGAACGGCGAGCACTTCGGGCTTCAGCCGCTTGCCGCCGCACACGGAGCACGGCACCTCGCGGAGGTACTCCGCCCAGCGCGCACGCTGCGTGTCGGTCTCGGCCTGCAGGTACTGGCGCTCGATGTACGGCACGACGCCCTCGAAGCCCGAGGTGTAGCTCATCTCACGGCCGTAGCGGTTCTTCCACTTGACCTTGACCTCGAAGTTGTCGCCGCGCATGACCGCGTTGCGCACCTCGTCCGGGAGCTTCTTCCACGGCGTCTTCAGCGAGAACTTGAGGTCGCGGGCGAGCCCGTCGAGCAGCTTCTCGTAGTACTGGAACAGTCCCTTGCCCTGCGTGGTCCACGGCACGATGACGCCGTCGGCGATGCTGAGGTCTTCGTCGCCGAGCAGCAGGTCTTCATCCACCGCCATGCGCGTGCCGAGGCCGGAGCACTCCGGGCAGGCGCCGAACGGCGCGTTGAACGAGAAGGTTCGCGGCTCGATCTCGGTGAGCTGGATGGGGTGGTTGTTGGGGCAGGACAGCTTCTCGCTGAACGTGCGCCACGCATCCGGGCCCTCTTTGTCGACGAAGTTGACCTGGACCAGCCCGTCGGTGAGCCGCAGCGCGGTCTCCAGCGAGTCGGTGAGGCGGCTCAGGATGTCCGGCCCGGCGACCAGACGGTCGACGACCACCGAGATGTCGTGCTTGTACTGCTTCTTGAGCGTCGGGGGCTCGCTGAGCTGGATCTGCTGGCCGTCGACGATGGCGCGCGAGTATCCGGATGCCGCGAGCTCCTTGAAGAGGTCGACGAACTCGCCCTTCTTCTGCGAGACGACGGGGCTGACCACCTGGTAGCGCCTGCCTGCTTCGAGCTCCATCAGCTGGTCGGCGATCTGCTGCACGGTCTGGCGCTGGATGGGCTCACCGCAGACCGGGCAGTGCGGGACGCCGATGCGCGCCCAGAGCAGACGCATGTAGTCGTAGATCTCGGTGATCGTTCCGACCGTGGACCGCGGGTTGCGGTTGGTGGACTTCTGGTCGATCGACACGGCGGGGCTCAGGCCCTCGATGAAGTCGACATCCGGTCGGTCGACCTGTCCGAGGAACTGCCTGGCGTACGCCGACAGCGACTCGACGTATCGGCGCTGCCCCTCGGCGAAGATCGTGTCGAAGGCGAGCGACGACTTGCCGGAACCGGACAGCCCGGTGAAGACCACGAGCGAGTCCCTCGGGATCTCGAGGTCGACATTGTGCAGGTTGTGCACCCGCGCTCCTCGCACGCTGAGGTGTGAACCCGTCACCTTGCCCATAACCACCCGATCAATTTCAGTCACTCGATCAATTCTCCGCTACTCGTCGCCCCAGGTCGGCTGTGTTCGCCCAGCGCAGATCGCACGCCGGCACAGATCGAAGATATGTTCGATTGTACCGGTTCATCGACAGACCTGTCACCGCTCGCCGCCGAGTCTATGCCGGACCACCGACATTGCTACCGGGGATCGTCCTGCTGCCCCGCCGGACGGTGCGGACGGCGCAGCAGCAGAGGCGCCGCGACGAGGAAGAGCGCCACGACCGCGACCCCGGTGAGCACCGCCGGCCACACCGTCGCACCGCCCCCGGCACTCGTCGTGAGCGCGAGCAGCCCGACCGCGGCGAGCTGCACGGACACCTGGACGATCACGAACCGCAGCAGCGACGGCAGCAGCACGGCGGGCTGCAGCCGGGCGAGCGGCGGCACCACGAGCATCCACGATGCCGTCAGGTGCAGAGCATGCGCCCCGGCGATCAGCGCGTACACCCGCCACTCGCCGACGGACTGCGGATGCAGCAGCACGGTGAACGCGAGCGCCCCGATGAGGAACCACGCCGTCAGCCAGCGCGGCACCGCGACGGCCGCGGCTGTGAGGGCGAGCGACACGGCCAGCCAGAATCCGGAGTCTGCGACGGTCAGGCAGAGCGCGAGGGCGATGGCGCCGAAGAGGGCACGGACAGTCCACCCGGGAACGGTGACGCCGAGCACGGGTTCTGTGGCGTTTGCGCCGCTCACCGGGACCTCCTCGGCCTGCTCAGCTCGCGGAGGCGCGCATCCCTTGTGCCAGATTCGGCTCCGTTGTCGTCGCTGTCCTGCCAGGCGAGCACGTCGATGCCCGCCGCGGCCAGCCGGCCGAAACGCAGAGCGCGCTCGACCTCGACGACTTTCAGCGCCAGCCGCTCCCTCGGGGGAAGGTCGCGCGTGAGCCTGGCTGGCAGCACATCCACCGCGATCACCCGGTGCCCGGCGGCCCGCCAGACGAGCGCGAGGCGCAGCGGCTGCTCGTCGAGGAACGTCGACATCACGTAGACGAGCGCGCCGGGGGCGAGGATCGGCGCGCGCACCCGCTCGGTGGCCGCACCGCGCGGGCCGGTGAGCTCGACGGCGCGCGACACCCGGTGCAGATGCCTGGCGCCCGCCCGGGGAGGGATGGCGCGGGCAGGGTCCGCCAGGTCGTCGAAGCCGACCCTGTCCCCCGCCGCGACGTACGCTCCGGCCAGCGAGACGACCGCCTCCCGCGCGAGATCCTGCGACGAGACGCCGGGCAGTGGATGCATGGCCGCCCAGTCCGCGACGCTCCCGGTGAGATCGTCCCTGCTGTCGATCACGAACTGGACGGCGGCGTCGGAGGTGGCCATCGTGCGGCGGACGAACAGCTCACCGGCGCTCTGCGCCCGCCGGGCGGTCGCTTTCCAGTCGATGCGGCGCAGCCTGTCCCCCGGCTGGAAACGGTCGACATCCCGGAACTCGCCCCCATCCCCCGGACGCGCCGACGGGTGCGGCCCGGTCAGCCCGATCAGCCGGGCCGGAAGCGGCAGACTCCGCACCGGCACGACCCGCGGACGGACCACCCGGTCGAGCGCGGGCGCCGCCGCGGTGTCGCCGACGAACGACGCGTCTGCGCCGATGACGCGGGCGGTCAGCCGCAGCAGCCGCTGGGGGCCGGAGTGCACGACGACGATGTCGGCCGGGATGCGCGCCGCGGAACGCGGGGTGAGCACGGTATCGAGCGGCGGGCGGTTCGGGAGCGCGATGCGGACGCCGACAGCGTCGATGCGGGTGGGCGCGGTGGAGGTGGGGGTGGTGACGGAGCCGATTGCGCGCACGATGGCGCCTTGAGTGGTGCGGGTGGGCGCGGTGGTCTCGGTCGTGGGGATCGACGGGCTGGTGGAGGAAGCAGGAGCTGCTGGGGAGCGGCCAGTGGACCCGTCGCGTGCGGGCTCGACCGACGCCGAGAACGCGAGCGGGATGCGGTCGCCGGGGCGGCGGTCCCAGCCGTAGGCCGCCGCGATGAGCAACGGGACGCCGACCAGGGCCAGCTCGACCCTGCTCGCGATGAAACCGGCGCCGAGGCAGACGAGCGCGACGACCAGCGCCGCGACGACGGCCGGGCTGAGGTCCCACGGGGTGGCCGCGGTGGTTGCGGGGGTGGCGGCGGGGGTGGCGGCAGCGGTGGCCGCGGTGGCGGCGGTGGCCGCGGCGGCAGCAGTGGTCGCGGAGGCGGCTGGGGTGGCGGCGGTCGTCGGCGTCGTAGGGGCTTGCGACGGGCGGCCCGGCTCCTCGGCGGTCACCCGGGGAGCCCCGCATCCGGGACAGTCGCGCGGGCCGCATCCCGTGCTGCTCCGACCGACGGAGGACCGGGCACCGAGTTGACCACCTCGGTGACCACCTGGGAGGCCTGCACACCGCTCGTCCAGGCTTGGACGGTGAGCGAGAGGCGGTGCGCGAGGACGGGCACCGCGACGGCTTTGACGTCGTCGGGGATCACGAAGTCGCGTCCGGCCATCACGGCGCGAGCGCGCGCGACGAGTAGCAGCCCCTGCGAACCGCGCGGCGACGCCCCCACCTCCACCGACCGGTGACGACGCGTGGCCGCGGCGAGGGCGACGCAGTATGCGGCGATGTCCTCGTCGACGTCGACCAGCTCGACGCCGTCCTGCATGGCACGGAGGGTGGCGGCGTCGATCACCGGCTCGACCGTCGCGACCTCCCTGCGCCTGCTCACCCGCGCGAGCAGCACGCGGCTCTCGCCCTGCGCATCCGGATAGCCGACGCTCAGCCGCACCATGAACCGGTCGAGCTGCGCCTCCGGCAGTGCGTACGTGCCCTCGAACTCGATGGGGTTGGAGGTGGCGACCACGTGGAAGGGCTCCGGCAGCGGGAAGCTCTGGCCCTCGACGGTGACCTGACCCTCGGCCATCGCCTCCAGCAGCGCGGACTGGGTCTTCGGCGAGGTGCGGTTGATCTCGTCGGCGAGGAACAGGCCGGTGAAGATCGGCCCCGGGCGGAAGACGAACTCGGCCGACGCAGGTGCGTACACGAAGGAGCCGGTGATGTCGGCGGGGAGCAGGTCGGGGGTGCACTGCAGGCGCCGGAAATCGAGACCGATGGCCGACGCGATACTGCGCGCGGCGAGCGTTTTGCCGAGGCCAGGGACGTCCTCGAACAGCACGTGACCCCCGGCGAGGATGGTCGCCAGTGCCAGTTCGAGCGCCGGGCGCATCCCGACGACGACGCTGCCGACACGGTCGAGGATATCGCCGCTCAGCCGGGCGATCTCAGCGACGGGGAGCGCAGCGGGACGTGCGGCGGGTCGTGCGGCGGGGAGGTCGCGGGAGGCGGCGGGCAGGTCGGGGGTGGCGGCTGTCATGGGTGCGGCTCCTGGGGCGGGGTGGGGGCGGTGGATGCGATGGGGACGGTGGATGCGATGGGGGCGGTGGATGCGATGGGGGCGGTGGATGCGATGGGGGCTGTGGATGCGGTGGACGCGGTGGGGGCGGTGGATGCTGCGTGTGGCTCGGCTCTGCCGACCGTGTGGTGGTCGCCCCCGTCGCCGTCGGGGTCGACGGGGCCGATCGGGGCTTCGGCGAGGCGGGCGAGGGCGGTGACGATCGCCTCGAAGGTGGCGGGCTTCGGGGACTCGGCGGTGCCCCGGCGGAGGAGACGGACCGTGTCGGGGCCGAGGAGGCGGGCGATCTCGGGGGCGTCTGCGGGGTTGTCGAGGTCGAGGCCGTGGAGTTCGAGGGTGCTGGCCGTGACGGAGCGGAGGCGACGGACAGCCTCGGGCGCGACTCCCCCGCCGCGGGTGTGCAGCGCCCAGCCGAGCTGGGACACGTCGCGGCGGGCACCGTCGCGCGGGAGCACGGGGTCGGGAAGCCAGTCCACTCCCGCCTGCTCGCCGAGAACCGTCGCGCAGGCACCGGCCGCCAGGATGATCGCGGCCAGACCGATGGCGTGCTCGGGGTCGAGGCCGAAGAACCAGGCGACGAAGCCAGCGACTGCCGCGAGCAGGATGCACCCGGCGATGCGCCAGCGGAAACCGACGGAGAACAGGAGACGCCTGCTGGGGGCGCGCGCGGGCGCGAGGTGCTCGGCCGCAGCGGCGCGCTCGTCCCCGGTCACCGCGGGCCTCCGGTTGCGCTGCGGGGCGCCGTGGTCCAGGACGCGCGGAGCGCATCCACTGCGGAGCGGGCGCGGGCGACCTCGTCGGCCGTGACCGGTGCCGCGCTGAAACGCGCGAGCAGGTAAAGGTCGAGGAGGGTGGTGGCGGCGTCGCGGTCGGTGGCGACGCGGACGACGACGCGGGTGGTGAACTCGCCGGGGGTTTCGGCGGGGAGTCTGCGCATCCCGGAGTCTGTGGCCGCCTCTTCGAGTCCGAGCCAGGCGCGTTCGATGGCGTCTCGGGGTTCGCGCGGTTCGGTCAGGCGGTCGTAGGCCAGGTCGAGGCCGCGGCGGACCTGGACGGGTTCCGGGGTCGGCTCATCCTCGGGTGGCGCGTCGCCGAGGGCGTCGGGGAGGAGCGGCAACGCATCCCGTTCCGGGAGGGTGAGACGGCGACGGACCGCTCGCCAGATGAGTGCTGCGACGACGACGAGCACGATCACGGCGGCGGCGACCACGAACCAGGAGATGTCGAACCGCGTGACGTGCTGCAGCTCGCGCGGAGCCGGTGACCCGGAGGCGGTGGGGCCCGTCAGGTTCTGCGGGAGCGGGGGCTGGGATTCCGCGGGAGGGACCCAGCGCATCCCGGAGAAGACCGGGGCGCCCTGCACGGCCAGCGCGACCACGGCGATGAGCGCGAGCGCCGAGCAGGCGAGCAGCATCCGATGACGCTTCATCGCCCCGCCGTCGTCATCGCGCTCACCTTGCCACCGTATACCGGTCGCCCGATGGAGAGCCCGAGGCCCACTCAGCCCAGGTGGCCCGCCTTCTCCATCTGGCGGAGGTCGCGCTTGAGGTCGCCGAGTTCGTCGCGGAGGCGCGCGGCCAGCTCGAACTTCAGTTCGCCGGCGGCGGCGAGCATCTGGCCGTTGAGGTCGGCGATGAGAGCCTCGAGTTCGTTCGCGCCCTGCGCGGCGATGCCGCCCTTGCGGAGGTTGGGCGTCGGGCTCTTCTTCTTCGCCTCGCGGCCGGCCAGCATCGCTGCCGTGTCCGCGCCCTCGCGGGCGAGCACGTCGGTGATGTCGGCGATGCGCTTGCGCAGCGGCTGCGGGTCGATGCCGTTGACCCTGTTGTACTCGACCTGCCGCTCGCGGCGGCGGGTGGTCTCCTCGATGGCGTTCTTCATCGAGTCGGTCAGCACGTCCGCGTACATGTGGACCTGGCCGGAGACGTTGCGCGCCGCGCGGCCGATGGTCTGGATGAGCGAGGTCGACGACCGCAGGAAGCCTTCCTTGTCCGCATCCAGGATCGCCACGAGCGACACCTCGGGGAGGTCGAGACCCTCGCGCAGCAGGTTGATGCCGACGAGCACGTCGTAGACACCCGCGCGCAGCTCGGTGAGGAGCTCGACCCGGCGGAGGGTGTCGACGTCGGAGTGCAGGTAGCGGACCTTGACGCCGGCCTCGGCGAGGAAGTCGGTGAGCTCCTCCGCCATCTTCTTGGTCAGCGTGGTGACCAGGACGCGCTCGTCGCGCTCGACGCGCAGCCGGATCTCTTCGAGCAGGTCGTCGATCTGGCCCTTGGTGGGCTTCACGACGATCTCCGGGTCGACGAGACCGGTCGGGCGGATGATCTGCTCGACGACGCCGTCGGCGATGCCCATCTCGTAGCGGCCGGGCGTGGCGGACAGGTAGACCGTCTGGCCGACGCGGTCTTTGAACTCGTTCCACTTGAGCGGGCGGTTGTCGAGCGCGCTCGGCAGGCGGAACCCGTGCTCGACCAGCGTGCGCTTGCGCGAGGAGTCGCCCTCGTACATCGCGCCGATCTGCGGCACGGTGACGTGCGACTCGTCGATGACCACGAGGAAGTCGTCCGGAAAGTAGTCGAGCAGGCAGTTCGGCGCCTCGCCGGGCTGACGGCCGTCGATGTGGCGCGAGTAGTTCTCGATGCCGGAGCAGAAGCCGATCTGCTCCATCATCTCGATGTCGAACTGGGTGCGCATCCTGAGCCGCTGCGCTTCGAGCAGCTTGCCCTCGCGCTCCAGCTCGACCAGCCGGTCGTGCAGCTCGGTCTGGATGGTGCCGATGGCGCGCTGCATCGTGGCGGGGCTGGCCGCGTAGTGCGTCGCGGGGAAGATCGAGATCGCGTCGACCTTGGAGATGATCTCGCCGGTGAGCGGGTGCAGTGTGTAGATGGCCTCGATCTCGTCGCCGAAGAGCTCGATGCGCACCGCGTTCTCTTCGTAGACCGGGATGATCTCGATGGTGTCGCCGCGCACGCGGAACTTGCCGCGCGAGAAGTCGATGTCGTTGCGCTCGTACTGCATGCCGACGAAACGACGGATGAGCTTGTCGCGCCCGACGTTCTCCCCCACCTGCAGGGCCACCATCGCCTCGAGGTATTCCTCCGCGGCGCCGAGGCCGTAGATGCAGGACACGGTGGAGACCACGACGACATCGCGACGGCTGAGCAGCGAGTTGGTGGTGGAGTGCCGCAGCCGCTCGACCTCCGCGTTGATCGAGGAGTCTTTCTCGATGAAGGTGTCCGTCTGCGGGACGTATGCCTCCGGCTGGTAGTAGTCGTAGTAGGAGACGAAGTATTCGACCGCGTTGTTGGGCATGAGCTCACGGAACTCGTTGGCCAGCTGGGCGGCGAGGGTCTTGTTGTGGGCGAGCACGAGCGTCGGCCGCTGCACCTGCTCGATCAGCCAGGCCGTGGTGGCCGACTTGCCTGTTCCCGTCGCGCCGAGCAGCACGACGTCGGTCTCGCCGGCGTTGATGCGACCGGCGAGTTCGGCGATGGCCTGCGGCTGGTCGCCGCTCGGCTGGTATTCGCTGACGACCTCGAAGGGACGGACGGCGCGCGTGGGTTGCATGTGTCCAGTCTAGGAAGGACCACCGACATTCCTGGCGGTGTGCGCTCTGAGCGGAACGGCTGTCAGCCGCGCAGCCTGTCCCACAGCGCGTCGGTCTGCGCGAGCGTCTGCTCCAGGGTGCCGTCGGTGTCGATCACCACGTCGGCAACCGCCAGACGCTCCTCGTCGGTCGCCTGCGAGCCGACCCTGCGCCGTGCCTCCGCCTCGTCCGTCCCCCGCAGCTCCACCAGCCTCCGGATGCGCGTGTCCGCGGACGCGTGCGCCACCACGATCAGATCGAACGGGTACTCGTTGGCCGACTCGACCAGCAGGGGCACGTCGTAGACGACGACGGCATCCGGATCGGCCTCCCCCGCCGCACGGAAACGCTCGGTGGACAGGTCGAGCACCGCGGGGTGGGTGATCGCATTCAGCCGCAGCCGCGCATCCTCGTCGGCGAAGATGATCGCACCGAGTGCCGGCCGGTCGAGGCTGCCGTCCCCGCGGATCACCTGCGGCCCGAACGTCTCGGCGATCTGCGCGAGCGCCGGGGTGCCCGGCTCGACCACCTCCCTCGCGATGCGGTCGGCGTCGACGACGACGGCCCCGTGTTCGGCGAGGCGGCGGGCGATGGTCGATTTGCCGGAGGCGATCCCACCGGTGAGTCCGATCAGCTGCACCAGACCATGCTAGCCGCGTCGTGCCGCCGCCGGCACGCTCGCGTTAACGCCGGAACGGCCGGCCCCGTGAGGGACCGGCCGTTCCGGATGAACCGCTTAGGAGTTCGAGCTGAGCTTCTCGCGCAGAGCGGCGAGCGACTCGTCGTCGGCCAGCGTTCCGCCCGAGGTGGACTCGGAGGTGAAGGTCGAACCGCCGGTGGACGCGGTGCCCTCGGCTGCGGCCTCTTCGAGACCCTTGGCGACCTGCTTCTTGTGGGCCTCCCAGCGAGCCTGGGCTGCAGCGTAGTCCTGCTCCCACTTCTCGCGCTGGGCCTCGAAGCCTTCCTTCCACTCGTTCGTCTCGGGGTCGAAGCCCTCAGGGTACTTGTAGTTGCCCTGGTCGTCGTACTCCGTGAGCATGCCGTAGAGCGCCGGGTCGAACTCGGTGCCCTCGGGGTCGACGCCCTCGTTCGCCTGCTTCAGCGAGAGGGAGATGCGACGACGCTCGAGGTCGATGTCGATGACCTTGACGAAGACCTCGTCGCCGACCGAAACGACCTGCTCGGCGAGCTCGACGTGCTTGCCGGACAGCTCCGAGATGTGCACGAGGCCCTCGATGCCGTCTGCGACGCGCACGAACGCACCGAACGGAACCAGCTTGGTGACCTTGCCCGGTGCGACCTGACCGATCGCGTGGGTGCGGGCGAAGACCTGCCACGGGTCCTCCTGCGTCGCCTTGAGCGACAGCGAGACGCGCTCGCGGTCCAGGTCGACCTCGAGGATCTCGACGGTGACTTCCTGACCGACCTCGACGACCTCGGAGGCGTGCTCGATGTGCTTCCAGGAGAGCTCGGAGACGTGGACGAGACCGTCGACGCCGCCCAGGTCGACGAACGCACCGAAGTTGACGATCGACGACACGACACCCTTGCGGACCTGACCCTTGTGCAGGTTGTTCAGGAACGTGGTGCGGCTCTCGGACTGGGTCTGCTCGAGCAGGGCACGGCGCGACAGGACCACGTTGTTGCGGTTCTTGTCGAGCTCGAGGATCTTCGCCTCGATCTCCTGGCCGAGGTACGGCGTGAGGTCACGCACGCGGCGGAGCTCGATGAGCGACGCCGGGAGGAAGCCACGGAGGCCGATGTCGACGATGAGTCCACCCTTGACGACCTCGATCACGGTACCGGTGACAACGCCATCGGCTTCCTTGATCTTCTCGACGTCGCCCCACGCGCGCTCGTACTGCGCACGCTTCTTGGACAGGATGAGGCGGCCTTCCTTGTCCTCCTTCTGGAGAACGAGCGCCTCGACGGTGTCGCCGACCTCGACGACCTCGGTGGGGTCGACGTCGTGCTTGATGGAGAGTTCGCGGGAGGGGATGACACCCTCGGTCTTGTAACCGACGTCGAGGAGGACCTCGTCGCGGTCGATCTTGACGACGGTACCTTCGATGAGGTCTCCGTCGTTGAAGAACTTCAGCGTCTTTTCGACCGCGGCAAGAAAGTCTTCAGCAGATCCGATGTCGTTGATGGCGACCTGCTTGGGTGCCTTGTCGGTCGTTGCGGTTGTCATGTAGTGAGTGCTCCGTTATGGACATAATTCAGGCCGGTCGCGATAGTGCTTCTGTTTTGTTCCGCGAACGGCAGGCGGATAGAGGTGCCACAAATGTGACAGTCCAGTCTAGCTGTGTAATGCGGTGGGCGGCAAGCCGCGGGCGGCGACGATCTCGGCGAGTGCCGGCTCGAGGTCCGGTTGAGCGAATTCGTAGCCGGCTTCGAGCAGCCGTTCCGGCACGACCCAGCGGCTTTTCAGCACGAGTTCGGTCTCGGTGCGGATCGCGATCGAGCCGACCTCGAGCATCCACCGGTATGCCGGGAACCCGAACGGCACGCCCAGGACGCGTCGCAGCGTGGCCATGAAGGTGCGGTTGTCCGTGGGGTTCGGCGACGACACGTTGACAACGCCGTCGAGCTCCGGATGCGCGCGCACGAACTCGATGACACCCAGCACGTCCCGGATGTGCACCCAGCTGAACCGCTGCCGCCCTCCGCGGGCGCGGAACTCGTGGAAGGTGCCGGCATTCCTGCGCGCGGCCGTCGCGAACCACGGCCCGTCGACCTGCGGGCCGCCGAGCCCGAACTGCGCGAGCCTGATCAGCGGGGCGAGCGCGCTCCCGTCGCCGAGCACGATGGCCATCCGCAGCGCGACGCGGCGGGTGTACGGCAGGTCTCGCTCGAAGAACGCCCTCTCCCACGCCGTGGCGACGTTCACCGAGAATCCCGTGCCGAGTTCACCGCCGCGCTCGGTCATCGCGCGGTCCTCCGCGTGACGGTAGATGGTGGCGGTGGACGAGTTGATCCAGAGCGGAGGAGGACTGTCGCTCGCGGCGATCGCGTCGCCGATGGCCCTGGTGGTGTCGAGCCGCGAGCGGAACACCTCGGCGCGGTTGGCGTCCGTGTAGCGGCAGTTGACGCTCTTGCCGGCCAGGTTGACGACCAGGTCGGCACCGTCGACAACCCGCCGGATGCTGTCCTGGTCGGCCCAGGTGGCATCAGTGCCTCTGCGTCCGATGGTCTGCACGACGGCCCCGGATGCGCGGAACGCCTCCGTCAGGTACGGGCCGATGAATCCGGATGCCCCGGCGATGACGATGCGGTGGCTCACGCGTCCCGCTCCCCCTGTTCGATCTGATAGCGGAACGTCCCCGCGTATTCGTAGAGCCTACCGACGCCCGGCAGGTCGAGCCTGATCGAGACGAGCTGTGCATCCCGTTCGTCGTCGTAGCGCTCGGTGAGCTGCACCCGCGGAGCAAGCAGCCGCGGCACCGGGATGCGCGCCCTCCCGAGCAGGAACGCCACCCTGGTGGACGTGAGCGTCAGCCCGCCGTCGATCACGGCGGCGGCGAAGTGCGCCGACACGCGGGCGGGTCGGCCGAGCGTGTCCACGATGACGCCGCCGTCGACGGTGATCTCGTCGACCATCGCGCGTCGCCCGGAGGCGAGCAGGAAGACCCGCGTCGCTCGCACGGACGGGACGCCGCCGGCCGTCACGCCGGGCGCGTTCCACACTGTGAATGCCACGTCGTGCTCCCACACGGGGAACACGACGTGCGCCCTGGCGAGCACCGCCAGTGCAGGCCACAGCCAGCGCCGGGGCGTGCCGACCGTGTCGAACACGCCCCGGCCGAAGCCGTGACCACCCTCCGGGATGCCGTCGAAGTACGCCTTCAGCCGCGGATGCAGGCCGTCGAAGGCGTCACCGAGGACGACCCGGTACGGCGAGGTCGCCATCCGGTGCTCAGTCGAGCAGGGCCGACTTCAGGGTGTCGAGGCCGACACCGCCGATGTCGAGCGCCTTCTTGTGGAACGCCTTGATGTCGAAGGACGCCCCCTCGCGACGCGCGTACTCGTCGCGCAGCTGCTCCCAGATGCGCTGACCGATCTTGTACGACGGCGCCTGGCCGGGCCAGCCGAGGTAGCGGTTCACCTCGAAGCGCACGAAGCCGTCGTTCATGTTCACGTTCTCGCCGAGGAACTGGAAGGCGTACTCCCCCGTCCACGGGCCGGAGCCGTCCGGCAGCTGCTTCTCGAGGTGCACGCCGATGTCGAGCACGACGCGAGCGGCGCGCATCCGCTGACCGTCGAGCATCCCGAGCCTGTCGGCCGGGTCGTCGAGGTAGCCGAGCTGCTCCATCAGGCGCTCCGCGTACAGGGCCCAGCCCTCCGCGTGGCCCGAGGTGCCCGCGATGCGGCGCCAGGAGTTGAGCTGCGCCTTGTTGTAGGTGGCCTGCGCGATCTGGAGGTGGTGGCCTGGGACGCCCTCGTGGTAGACCGTGGTCAGCTCGCGCCAGGTGTCGAACTCGGTGACGCCCTCCGGGACGCTCCACCACATCCGGCCGGCGCGGGCGAAGTCGTCGCTCGGGCCGGTGTAGTAGATGCCGCCTTCCTGGGTCGGCGCGATCATGCACTCGAGCCTGCGGATCTCGGTGGGGATGTCGAAGTGCGACTTACCGAGCTCCTCGATGGCGCGGTCGCTGGTCTCCTGCATCCAGCGCTGCAGGGCGTCCGTGCCGTGCAGTTTGCGGCTGGCGTCGCCGTCGAGGAACTCGATGGCCTCCGCGACGGTCGCTCCCGGCTTGATCTCGCGCGCGATCGACTCCTGCTCCGCGACCATGCGGGCGAGTTCCTCGATGCCCCACTCGTAGGTCTCGTCGAGGTCGACCGTGGCGCCGAGGAAGCTGCGCGAGGCGAGGGCGTAGAGCTCGCGGCCCACCGCATCCTTCTCGGGGGCGTGCTGCGCGAGCTCGTCCTTCAGGAAGCCGGCCAGCTTCGCGTACGCGGCCGCCGACTCCTTCGCGCCCGCTGCCAGATCGGCGGAGAGGGATGCGGGAAGCTCGGCGTCTCCGGCCTTCGCACCCTCGGTGAACTCGAAGAAGAAGCCGGTGTCCGCCACCTGCTTGTTCGCCTGCGCGAGCACCTCGCGCACCTGCCGGATGGCCGGGACGTTCCCGCTCGCGATCCCGCTGCGCAGGGTCTCGATGTAGCCGTCCATCGCGGCGGGCAGATTGTGCAGCCGCTTCGCGATGTTGGCCCAGTCGTCTTCCGTGTCGGTGGGGACGAGGTCGAAGATGTCGCGCAGCTCCTGGGCCGGAGAGGCGATCACGTTGAGGTCGCGCTGGTTGAAACCGGCCTCGTGCTTCTCGACGGTGAGCTGCAGGTCGCGGGTGAGGTCCATCTTGGTGACCCTGTCGATGTCGTCGACGGGCTCGGCGGCCTGGATCTTGGCCAGGGTCTCCCTGACCTTGCCGACGGCCTGCTCGGCACCGGCCGGCGAATAGTCGGCGTACTCGCCCTCCCGGCCTGGGCGGCCGAGCCAGACGTGGAACTCCGGATACAACTCGAGCTGGGTGTCCACCCACTCCTCGGCGATCGTGTCGACCGGAGTGGGTGTGCGGTTCTCTTCTGTCATACCTCGACCCTATTGCGGCACCCCGCCTCCTCACCATGCCCGATCCGCGAGATGCCAGGAACTGTCGCGAAACGCCCGGGATTCGCGTCAGTTGCTGGCATCTCGCCGGGCCGCCGGAGGCGGGCAGGATGGGCAGGAGCCGCAGGGTCAGTGGGCCGCCGCGTCCCAGTTGGGACCGCGGCCGACCTGCACGTCGAGCGGCACGCGGAGGTCGGCGGCGTGCGCCATCCGGTTGCGGACGATGCCCTCCAGCGCGTCCCACTCGCCGCTCGCGACCTCGAAGATCAGTTCGTCGTGCACCTGCAGCAGCATCCGGGATTCGAGCTTCTGGTCGATCAGGTCCCCCGCGATGCCGAGCATCGCGATCTTCATGACGTCGGCAGCCGAGCCCTGGATGGGCGCGTTCAGCGCAGCGCGCTCCGCGTTCTCGCGCAGCACCCTGTTGGTGCTCGTGAGGTCGGCGAACGGGCGGCGGCGTCCGAAGATCGTCTCGGTGTACCCGTCGACGCGGGCCTGCTCGACGACGTTGCGCAGGTAGTCGCGCACGTTGCCGAACCGCTCGAAGTAGTCCGTCATCAGCTGGCGCGCCTCGGACGTCTCGATGCGCAGCTGCTTCGACAGCCCGAACGCGCTCAGCCCGTATGCGAGGCCGTACGACATCGCCTTGACCTTCGACCGCATCGTGGAGGTGACTTCCTCCGGCGCGACGCCGAAGATGCGGGCGCCGACGAACCGGTGCAGGTCTTCCCCGGCGTTGAACGCTTCGATGAGGCCGGGATCTTCGGAGAGGTGCGCCATGATGCGCATCTCGATCTGCGAGTAGTCGGCGGTCAGCAGCGTCTCGAACCCCTCGCCGCTGCGGATGGCGGAGCGGATCTCCCTGCCCTCCTCGGTGCGGACCGGGATGTTCTGCAGGTTGGGGTCGTTGGACGAGATGCGGCCGGTGCTCGTGCCGGTCTGGTCGTAGGTGGTGTGGATGCGCCCATCCGGCTCGACGGCGCGCTCGAGCGTCTCGACGATCTGCTTGAGCTTCGTCGCATCCCGGTGCTGCAGCAGCAGACCGAGGAAGGGGTGCGGGTTCTTCTCCTGCAGGTCGGCCAGAGACGCGGCGTCGGTGGAGTATCCGGTCTTGGTGGAGCGCGTCTTCGGCATCTGCAGGTCGTCGAAGAGCACCTGCTGCAGCTGCTTGGGCGAACCCAGGTTGACCTCGCGCCCGATCTCCGCGTATGCGCGGGCGGCGTAGTCGTTGGCTTTGTCTGTCAGCTCGCCGCGGAGACGCGCGAGCACCTCGCTGTCGATGCTGACACCGGTGAGCTCCATCTCGGCGAGCACGGCGACGAGCGGCAGCTCGATGTCGTCGAGCACGGCACGCGTGCCGTCGTCGAGCGCGATCATCTGCGCCTCGGCGACCCTCCGCATGTACCAGGCCTCGGTCGCCGGGCTCACCGCATCCGTGAGCGCGACCAGCTGGTTGGGGTCGGACACCGGCAGCGTCTCGCCGAGCACCTCGTACACCTGCTCGGCGAGCGACTGGGCGGCAGCGCCCGGACGCACCAGCCAGGATGCGATGCTCGTGTCGAAGGCGAGCCCGTCCACGATCAGCCCGGCGCGGCTCATCGCCTTGAACTGCGGCTTGGCGCGGAAGAAATACTTGGGCGCGCTGCTCGCGAACCACTCCTCGAGGGCGTCGTAGTCCTTGCGGCCGGCCGCCCACGGCACGTACACCGTGTCGTCGTCGGCGGCGAGACCGAATCCGGTGACGCCGGCCGGGCCGAGCTCGACCTGCACGCCCACGGCGTTGCCGTCCGCCGACGCCTTGGCCAGCCAGTTCGCGAGCTCCTCGTCGACCATCGTGCGCACCGGCGGGATGGCGATGGCGCCGGTCTCGATCGCCGCGCTCGCTCCGGATGCGCCGTCCAGCTGGCCCTCCTCCGCCGCGGTCTTGAGCAGCCGGTCGAGCAGGGTCTTGAACTGCAGCTTGGCGAAGATGTCGCGCACGGCGTTCTCGTTGAGCGGGCGGCGCTCGAGGTCGGCGGGGCCGACGGGCAGGTCGACGTCGGTCAGCAGCTTGTTGAGGCGGCGGTTGCGGAGCGCGTTCTCCTGCTGGTCGCGCAGGTTCTGCCCGACGACGCCCTTGATCTCGTCGGCGTGGGCGAGGAGGTTCTCGACGGTGCCGTACTGCTGCACCCACTTGACCGCCGTCTTCTCCCCCACCTTGTCGATGCCGATGAGGTTGTCGCTGGTCTCGCCGACGAGAGCGGCGATCTCCGGATACTGGTGCGGCTCGATGCCGTAGCGCTCGCGCACGGCGGCGGGGTCGTAGACCTTCAGCTCCGAGACGCCGCGGACATTCGGGTAGAGCAGTGTGACGTCGTCGTTGACCAGCTGGATGGTGTCGCGGTCGCCGGACACGATGAGCACCCGGTATCCCTGCTCGGCCCCCTGCGCGGAGAGCGTGGCCAGGATGTCGTCGGCCTCGTAGTCCTCCTTGGCGATGGTCGTGATGTTCATCGCGTGCAGCGCCTCTTCCAGCAGCGGGATCTGCCCGACGAACTCGGACGGCGTCTCGCCGCGGGTGCCCTTGTACTCCGGGTACTCCCTCGTGCGGAAGGAGTATCGCGAGATGTCGAACGCCACGGCGATGTGGGTCGGACGCTGCTGGGAGAGCAGGTTGATGAGCATCGCGATGAAGCCGTGGATGGCGTTCGTGTGCTGGCCTTCGCGGTTGACGAAGCTGTCCACCGGGAGCGCATAGAAGGCGCGGAATGCCAGCGAATGGCCGTCGATGATCAGGAGGGTAGGCTTTTCGGAGTCTGACACCAGGACAGCCTACAAGGCACCTGTGACACCCAGACGACCGGACAGACGAAGGTGAGAAAGGCCGCCGATGACCGAGGACGCGCTCGCATACGTGAACCAGAGGGGCCTCGGCAAACTGGCCGAGAAGATGGGGATCGAGATCCTCGAATTCACCATCGAACGGGCCGTGGCCAGGATGCCCGTCGAGGGCAACCAGCAGCCGGCCGACCTCCTGCACGGCGGCGCGTACGTGGTGCTCGGCGAGTCCCTCGGCTCGATGTCCGCCAACCTGCACGCCGGCGCCGACCGGCTCGCGGTGGGCATCGAGATCAACGCGACGCACACCCGCTCGGCGACGAGCGGCTATGTGACCGGCGTGTGCACCCCCATCCACCTGGGGCGGACGCTGACGACGCACGAGATCGCGGTCACCGACGAGCAGGGCCGCCGCTGCTCGACCATCCGGATCACGAACCTGATCAAGGATCGCTGACGCCAGCATCCCCCGCACGAACACAGAAGCGCGGCCCCGGATGTACCGGGCCGCGCTTCTGAACGTTCTGGGCTCTGTTCTACTTCTTCGGAGCGAGCTGCTCGATGATCGCCTGGGCGACGTCGTGCATGGTGAGGCGGCGGTCCATCGACGCCTTCTGGATCCAGCGGAACGCCTCGGGCTCGGTGAGGCCCATCTTCTCGTTGAGGAGGCCCTTCGCGCGGTCGACGAGCTTGCGGGTCTCGAAGCGCTCGACCATGTCGGACACCTCGGCTTCGAGGGCGATGATCTGGGCGTAGCGCGCGAGAGCGATCTCGATGGCGGGCAGCAGGTCGTTCGGCGTGAACGGCTTGACGACGTATGCGAGGGCTCCCGCCTCCGTCGCGCGCTCCACGAGCTCCTTCTGGCTGAACGCGGTGAGGAGGACGACGGGGGCGATGTGGCCCTTCGAGAGGCGCTCGGCCGCGGAGATGCCGTCGAGCTGGGGCATCTTGACGTCCATGATCACCAGGTCGGGACGCAGCTCGGTGGCCAGCGCGACGGCGGTCTCGCCGTCTCCGGCCTCTCCGACGACCTCGAATCCGTTGTCACGGAGGATCTCGACGATGTCGAGCCGGATGAGGGATTCGTCTTCGGCGACGACGACGCGCCGTGGTGCGGTGGGTGTAGCTTCCTGGTCAGTCACGGACAAAAGCCTACGGTATTGTTCAGGTGTTGTTGTGCGCCGGTGTGGCGGAATGGCAGACGCGGAGCACTCAAAATGCTTTGTCCGAGAGGGCGTGTGGGTTCGAGTCCCACCACCGGCACAATGACCTGGCCCCCGGAAACGCACCCCCGGATGTGGGGACAGCCCGCGCGTAGGGCTGTGCATCGGCCGAACCTCAACTAGTCTGCCTGGGACCGCACCGACAGGCGGTCAGGGGAGAAACAACCATGCGTTCCAGGCTCAGGGTCGGCCTTGCCACGACCTTCACACTCGTGACGACGGTCGGTCTCGTCGTGGCTGGAGCTCAGCTCCCCGCCACTGCGGCGCAAGAGCCGTCGCCGTCACCGTCCACGACATCCACGTCGCCTGCGGCACCTGCTTCCGGTTCGGAGGCGGCGCCCACCGCTGCTCCGACCGCGCAGCCGACGACGACACCCACACCGGATGCGGCACCCGCCACTCCACCGGCAGCAGCCCCGGATGCGAGCGCGCCCGCAGCGCCCGCGCCCACCGCAGCAGCGCCCGGTTCGACCGTCGCGGCCGATCCCGCCCTCGCGGAGATGAACGCCGCCCGCAACCACTCGATGGGTTCGACGTTCTCGCTCAGCGGTGCTGCCGCCGACGCGGCAGCGGGCAACGATGCGGGAAGCCAGGCGCGCACGTTCAGCGCTGCGGCCACCACGTTCCCGCCCGGCGTCCGCGGTCTGGACGTCAGCGGCTGGCAGACCAACATCAACTGGAACCAGGTCTGGGCGGACGGCGGACGCTTCGCGTACATCAAGGCGACGGAGGACCTCGACTACAAGAGCAGTCAGTTCTCCACGCAGTACAGCGGCGCGTACAACGTCGGCATCATCCGCGGCGCCTACCACTTCGCCACGCCGAACACCTCGTCGGGCGCCGCGCAGGCGCGCTTCTTCGTGCAGAACGGCGGAGGCTGGTCGGCGGACGGCCGGACCCTGCCCCCACTGCTCGACATCGAGTTCAACCCGTACGGCGGCAGCAACACCTGCTGGGGCCTGAGCGCTCCGCAGATGGTCGCCTGGGTCGCCGACTTCGTGAACACCGTCACGGCGATGACCGGCATCGCGCCCGCCATCTACACGAACACCAACTGGTGGAACCTGTGCACGGGCGGGAGCGCGGCCTTCGGCGCGTACCCCCTGTTCGTCGCCAACTACTCCAACATCAGCACCCCTCCGCTTCCGCCGGGCTGGGGCTCGTACACGATCTGGCAGTTCGCGAACGGCGTCGGGCCGTTCCCCGGAGACCAGGATGTGTTCAACGGCTCGCTGAAGGACCTGCAGGCGTTCGCCCTCGGCAACCGTCTCGCCGGCGCCGACGCATTCGGCACGAGCGCGGCATTATCGTCCACCTTCTCCCCCGGCGTCCCCGTGGCGTACGTGGCGTCCGGATACAACTACGCGGACGCGTTGGCCGGGGGCCCGGCCGCCGGTAAACAGCGCGGACCCGTGCTGCTGGTGCAGCCGTACGGCGTCCCCGACGTGATCGCGACGGAGCTCAAACGCCTGAGACCGGCGCGCATCGTGGTGCTCGGCGGTCCGACGGCGATCTCGGACGGCACCGTGTCCGCGCTCCGCGCATACACGTCCGGCGGGGTGACCAGGCTGGCGGGCTCCGACCGGTTCGAGACCAGCGTCGCCGTGTCGAAGAGCGCCTTCGGGGCGAATCCGTCCGTCGCGTACATCGCGACAGGGATGAACTTCCCGGATGCCCTCACCGGCGCCTCCGTCGCGGCGGGCTCCGCGCACAGCGGGCCGCTCCTGCTCGTGACGAGTGTGAGCATCCCGCCCAGTGTCGCCGGCGAACTGCAGCGGCTGCGTCCGGGCAAGATCGTGGTGCTCGGAGGGACGGACGCGATCAACACGTCCGTCGAGGCGGCGCTGAAGTCGTACACGTCCGGCTCCGTCACGCGCATCTCCGGGGACGATCGGTACATCACCAGCGCGAAGGTGTCCCAGGCGAACTTCGCGCCAGGCGTTGCCGCCGCGTACATCGCGGTCGGGACGAACTTCCCCGACGCGCTCTCCGGGGCTCCGGTCGCCGGCATCGCGAACGCGCCGGTGCTGCTCACCCAGTCGACGGCCATCCCGCAGTCGATCGCCGCTGAGCTGACCCGCCTGAAGCCGAAGAAGATCGTCATCCTCGGCGGTTCGGCTGCCGTCAGCGCCTCGGTCGCCGCAGCGCTGAACGGCTACGTGGTGAAGTAGGGCTCCGTCCGGTCATGCCGGGCTCTGAGCGCGCATCCGGATCTTCCGGGCGGCGCGCCAGGGTCCGGCGTTTCCGTGCCCGGCCCGGAGTCACCGGCCCGATCCAGCGGCCGCGACAGCGGATGCGTCAGATGCGCGCGCCGACGACCGTGGCCGCGAAGCGCCGTGCCCGCTCGGCGAGCCCGGCGATCCTGTCGGCGACCACCGTGTCGGCGTCGAACCCGACGTACGCGGGAGGCGGCGTCCTCCGCACGTTCTCGCTGCACTCGAAGCCGCCGCACAGCATCGTGCCCACCGTGTCGCCGTTGCGACCGGCCTGCCCGGCCCTCCTGGCCACGTAGAGGTACACGTCGCGGGTGGCGTGCACATCCTGGCACCAGCCGCACATCGACGGCGCGTGCGACCGCATCGACGCGTCGGAGGCGCGCAGCACGATGCCCACCGGGCCGTTCTCGGTCGGCACCACCACATAGCCGCGCTGCGGGATGCGCGGGTCGCGCCAGCCGAGGTACTCCCGCCTCGACCAGTCCACCTCGTGCATGCCGGGCGGCAACGGCAGCTCGGCCGCCTCGCTCCTCGAACAGTTGACGAACGACTCCCGGATCTGCTCCTGGGTCAGTGTCTCCATGCGCACCTCCGGATTCCATGCTCGCACAGCTTGACCCTGACCCAGAGGTCACGGTCTAGCCTCGCCGCATGACAACACTCAACGCCGTCACAGACGCCACATTCCCGGAGGCCGTGCTCGCCGCATCCGGAACCACCATCGTCGAGTTCTGGGCGGAGTGGTGCGGCCCATGCCGCGCGCTCGGCCCCATCCTGGAACAGCTCGCCGACGAACACGCCGACCGCATCAGCATCGTGAAGATCAACGCGGACGACAACCCGCAGGCCTCGGCCACCTACCGTGCGATGTCGCTGCCGGTGATGAAGGTCTTCCAGAACGGCGAGGTGGTGAAGACCATCGTCGGGGCGAAGCCGAAGCCGGCGCTCGAGTTCGAGCTGGCCCCGTATCTCGCGTAGGTCGCCGCTCAGGTGAGTTCGTCGAACACGCCGCTCACCCAGCCGATGTAGCGCTCGGCCGAGCGCAGCACCGCCGCGCGCGCATCCACGGGCACCACGTTGCCCAGGTTGCCGTACAGCCGGGCGAACGGCCGTTCGCAGACCCTGTCGGCCGTCCGCCGCACGACGGCGGCCGACAGCGGGATCGCATTCGGGAAGCTGCGCATGAACGTCACCCAGCGCTGCGACGGGCCGGGGAACACCGTGTCTCCTGCGAGCACCACCCCGCGGTCCCAGTGCACGATCGCGCTGCCGGGGAAATGGCCGCCGATCGTGCGCAGCGTCACGCCGGGCAGCACCTCCTCGTCTCCGCTCCAGGTCCGGATGCTCGGCTCGTCCCGCTGCACCCAGTCGCGGTCGGCAGTGTGAACCAGCACGGGCGGGTCGCCGAGCATCCTGGACCAGGAGGTCTGCGCACCGAACATGTGCGGGTGACTGGTGGCGATGACCGCGACGCCGCCGAGATCCTGCACGGCAGCGGCCGCGGCTTCGTCGACGTAGCCCGTCGGGTCCCAGAGCAGGTTGCCCTCGGGCGTGCGCAGCAGCATGCTCTGCTGGCCGATGCCGATCTTCGGCTCGGACCGCAGCGCGTACAGGTCGGGCTCGAGCTCGGTGACGGTCACCCGCTCCCCCGCACGCTGCAGCGCCTGCAGCGACGTCCACTCCTGCCCGCCGGGCGGCACGTACTGCCGCTCGTCCTCGCAGATCGGGCACGAAGCGGGAGGTTCGTCTCCCGCGGGGAACTCCACGGCGCACGCAGCGCACAACCAGTCGACCACCCTGCGACGATACGCCGCGGCAGGCGACCTGCGGAATACCCGGATCGGGGGCATGATTGTGTTCACTGTGAAACGCATCGGATTCCTCTCCTTCGGCCACTGGCAGCCGATCCCCGGCTCGGTGTCGCGCACGGCGGCGGACGCTCTGCAGCAGACCATCGAGCTGGCGGTCGCCGCCGAGGAGGTCGGCGTCGACGGCGCGTACGTGCGCGTGCACCACTTCGCCAGGCAGCTGGCGTCTCCGTTCCCGCTGCTCGCGGCGATCGGCGCCCGCACGAGCACCATCGAGATCGGCACGGGCGTGATCGACATGCGCTACGAGAACCCGCTCTACGCCGCGGAGTCCGCAGCGGCGGCCGACCTGATCAGCGGCGGGAGACTGCAGCTCGGCATCAGCAGGGGGTCACCGGAGACGGCGCTGCACGGCTACGAGTCGTTCGGCTACGTGCCGGCGGAGGACGAGTCCGACGCCGACATGGCGCGCCGCCACACCGAGGTGTTCCGCGCCGCGATCGCCGGGGCCGGGATCGCGATGTCCAACCCGCAGATGACCGGCGTCTCGCAGCCGCTCGCCATCGAGCCGCGCTCTCCCGGCCTGGACGAGCGCATCTGGTGGGGTGCCGGCAGCCGCGCCACGGCGGTGTGGACGGCCGAGCAGGGCATGAACCTGATGAGCTCCACCCTGCTCACGGAAGACACCGGGGTGCCGTTCGACCAGCTGCAGGCCGAGCAGATCCGGATGTTCCGGGATGCCTGGCGCGACGCAGGTCACGAGCGCGAGCCCCGCGTCTCGGTCAGCCGCAGCATCATCCCGATCATCGACGACGAGACCCGCCGCTACTTCGGAGCGAGCGCCGTGGCGGAGTCGAGCGACCAGGTCGGTCACCTCGACGGAGGACTCGCCCGATTCGGCCGCAGCTTCGTCGGCGAACCGGACGTGATCGCGGCCGCGCTCGCGGCGGACGAGGCCGTGCAGGCGGCGGACACGGTACTGGTGACGGTGCCGAACCAGCTGGGCGTCGAGTTCAACGCGCGCATCCTGGAGTCGATCGTGCGGGATGTCGCGCCGGCAGCCGGGTGGCGATGAGCGGTCGGCGATGAGCGGCGAGCGGCTCATCCCGCGGCGCACCCCCGAGTCGCGGGCGGTGACGGAGCGGGTGCAGACCGTGCTCGGTCTCACGTCGCGGCTCAACGCTCTTCCGTTCACGGACGAGCCCGGGCGGGCGGCGCTGCTGAGCGAGATCATCGGCGGCCCGCTCCCCGCCGGGCTGACCGTCTATCCCCCGTTCTACTGCGACCACGGACTCGGGCTCACCCTCGGTGAGCGGGTGTTCGTGAACCAGAACTGCTCGTTCTACGACATCGGCGGCATCACCATCGGCGACGGCACGATGATCGGCCCCGGCGTCACGCTCAGCACGGCCGGGCATCCCGTCGCGCCGTCCGAGCGCTACGACGGCATCACCGCCGCGCCCATCGTGATCGGCGCAGAGGTCTGGATCGGCGCGAACGTGACCGTGACCCCCGGGGTGACCATCGGTGACGGCGCCGTGATCGGGGCCGGCGCGGTGATCGCGAAGGATGTCGCACCGCGGACCGTCGTCACGGCGGGCAGCCAGGTGGTGCGGAAGGTCCTCTAGCGGCCCGCCGTGCGCGTCACAGCTCCTGCCGCCGGAACAGCGCGGCGGCGCCCAGCACCGCCAGCACGGCGACGGCCAGCGAGATGAGCACCGACCACAGCACGGCGTCGCCGTCCGTGGGCGCCCCGGCCGCCAGCGACGTGGCCTGGCCGAGTAGTCCCGCGGGCGACCAGTCGGCGAGCGGCTTCCACACGCCGGCGACCGAGATCACCGCGAACAGACCGAGTCCAGCGCCCGCCGCGCCCGCCGCCGATGGGATGAGCACCGAGAACAGGGTCATCACGGCGAGGTAGAACACCGCGAGCACGAGCCAGACCAGCGCGGACGACCACAGGGCGCCCCCGGGAGCTTCGCCGAACACGGCGGCGGTCACCGCCCAGGTCACGAGGGTCCCGGCCACCAGCAGCACCGCGAGGTAGACCGCGTTGACGATGGCCTTCACCACCACGAACGCCACCCGCGACACCGGCTTGGTGAGCACGAGGATCGCCGTGCCGCCGCGTCGCTCGCCCGACACGATCCCGCCGTAGATGATGACCAGGGCGAAGATCCCGATCTGGCCGAGGTTCTTGATCCACTGGCCGTATGCGTCGAGCACGGTCGGAGGCGGCAGCTTCAGGGAGGAGAACTGGTTTCCGGCGACCGCGGCGAGCATCTCCGGGGTGTACTTGGCGAGCAGCGGGCCGGTGAGTGCGAAGAGCAGCAGAATGGCCGGGAGCACGAAGACGCGCCAGGTGCGGAGGATCTCGAACGCCTCCTTGCGGGCGAACACGAGGGCGGAGCGCATCACGCCACCTCCCCGACCAGCTCGACGAACACGTCTTCCAGACCGGGTTCGACCGCCTCCAGCCGCACCAGCCCGGCGTGCTGCGCGGCGACGAGCGCCGGCAGTTCGCGCTGTGCGGCATCCTGGTCGGCAACCAGCACCTCGATGGTGCCGTGGCCGCCACGGGAGACCGACGTGGCCCACGGCTGCGCCGTGATGGCGGCGGCCAGCGCATCCGCGCCGTCCGTGACCTCGAGCACGATCCGGTGGCCGCTGTGGCGTTCCTTCAGCTCGTGCATGCTCGACTGGGTGAGCACGCGCCCGTGGTTCAGGATCGCGACGGTGTCGCAGACGCGCGCCACATCGCCCAGGATGTGCGAGGAGAAGAAGATCGTCGCCCGGCCGCGCAGCGCGTCGAGCATGTCGAGAACGTCTTTGCGGCCGATCGGGTCGAGGGCGCTCGTCGGCTCGTCGAGCAGCAGCAGACGGGGCGCGTTGATCAGCGCCTGCGCGATCCCGAGCCGCTGCTTCATCCCTCGCGAGTATCCGCCGATCCTGGTGGTCAACCCGGCGAGCCCGGCGATGTCGAGCAGCATCGCCGTCCGCTGGTTCAGGATGCGGTGCTCCAGCCCGAACAGGCCGCCGACGAACCGCATGAACTCCGGCGCCGTCATCCACTCGTAGAAGGCGGGGACATCCGGCAGGAATCCGAGCTGCGCGCGCACGGCGTTGCCCGCCGTGGCGACGTCCTGGCCGAGCACCCGCACCGTCCCGCTGGTCGGCCGGGCAAGCCCGGTGACGATGCGCAGCGCCGTCGTCTTGCCCGCACCGTTCGGACCGAGGAAGCCGAAGATCGAGCCGTCGGCGACGCTCAGGTCCACGGCGTCGAGCGCGCGCTTCCCGCGGAACTCCTTGGTCAGCCCCACCAGCTCCAGCGCGGCGCTCATGCGTCTCCCCCATCGTTTCGGCTGTCGTCCCGTGTGCCGTCTCGCCTGCCGTAGAGGGCGTCGGCGACCTCGGCCATCGTCACCCTGGCCACCGGAGCCTGCACCGGCTGCTCCTGCACCACCCGCAGGCGCCCGACGATGAAGTACAGGATGGGCCCGATCAGGTTGACGACAACGATGATTGCCACCCACACCCACTTGTTGCCGAACGCCACGGCGGCAGTCGGCCTCCGCACCAGATCGACCAGCGCCCACACCAGCAGCACCAGTTGCGCGGCCAGGACGATGCCCAGGATCACGAGCACGGCCACGGGCAGCGAGCCGAGGTCCAGATTCACATGCACCGTCGATCCCTCCACGATTGTTCTCGAATGCGAGAACATTATCACGAGCGAGAACAAAACCTCTAGACTGGGCGGATGAACAGCTCGGAGCTCCTCCTCCACCCCGTGCGGCTGCGCATCGTGCAGGCGTTCCTCGGCGACAGGACGCTCACGACCGCCCAGCTCGCCGAGGAACTCTCCGACGTGCCGACCGCGACGCTCTACCGCCACGTCTCACTTCTCAGTAACGCGGGCGTCCTCGAGGTGGTCTCCGAGCGGCGGGTCCGCGGCGGGGTCGAGCGCACCCTCGCCCTCCGCGTGGATGCCGCACGCGTCACGCCGGACGAGCTGGCGACCCTGAGCACCGAGCAGCACGCCGCGATGTTCCGGGCGTACATCGCCCACCTCCTCACCGCGTTCGACGAGTACCTGGCCGCCGGGGCGCCCGACCTGGTCGCCGACGGCGCTGGGTACAGCATGTCCGGGCTCTGGCTGAGCGACGCCGAGTTCGCCGAACTCGGCGCGGAGCTCGGACAGGTCTTCGCCTCCCGGATCGGAAACACCCCGACCGACGACCGGCGGCTCCGGATGTTCGCGAGCGTGGTCATCCCGCAGGATGTACCCCGGAATGAGGGTTAACGTCCCCCGCACCTCCTGCCACAATGGGACTGCTGCACACCCGAAATGACAGCGCCTTATTCGCTTGACGAAACAGGAGAGGGGTGTGCATGCGTATCCGAGGCATCAGGTCGGCCATCGCCGGCGCAGGCTTCGTCGTTCTGGCGGCCGCCGTGCTGGCACCCGCCGCCGCGAACGCGGTCGCCAACGTCTCCGAGGGCTCGTCGCCGTCCGCGATCACCAGCGTGTGGGCGTGGGGCAACCCCATCGACCCGGCGACCGACGCCCGTGGCCTCGGCCAGCAGCAGTTCCAGCCGGATGCACTCGCCGCCTTCGCCGCTGAGCATCACCTGACCAGCGTCTACCTGTCCGTGCCGTGGGCGCCGCAGGAGGGCGCGTTCGCCACCTGGCTGCCCCAGGCCGTCGAGGCGCTGCACGGTGCAGGCGTGACGACCGTCGCCGCGCTCGGCGGGGATCCGGAGTGGGCCAGGCAGCCGCAGCTCGCCGCACAGTGGACCCACGATGCGCTCGCCACGGCCGACTTCGACGCGATCCAGTTCGACGTCGAGCCGTGGGCGTCTGCGGCAGGCGAACCCGACCTCGGCGTCATCGTGCCGCAGCTGAGCACGATGTTCGACGCGGCGGCCGCCGTCGCGAACGGCACGCCGATCGGCGCCGACCTGCCGTGGTGGCTGGAAGCGAAGCCGTACGGAGCCTCCACGGCGTTCGACAGCCTGCTCCCCCACCTCGACACGGTCGCGATCGTCGCGTTCTCCGATCACGCGGCGGTCGCCGACGGGATCGTCGCGCTCGCCCAGCCGGCCGCCACCGCTGCCGCAGCGCGATCCGTACCGTTCACCGTCGGCGTCGAGACGGACACGCCCGCCGTCGCGGGAGGGCCGCAGTACACGTTCGGCGACGACACCGCCGTCGCCCTCGAAGCCCAGACCGCGCTGGCGCGGCAGCAGCTCTCCGGGATCGCGGGATACCGCGGGGTCACCGCGGAGCACCTGCTCGCCTGGCAGGCGCTGATCGCGCAGTAGCGGCGCCCGGCCGGCTCAGCCCGGATCAGCCATCCGCTGCGGCGCGCAGGGCGGCGATGTCCAGCTTGCCCATGCTCAGCATCGCCTGCACGGCGCGGTTCGACCTCGCCGGATCCGGATCGCTGATCAGCTCGTCCAGAACGGACGGCACGATCTGCCAGCTGAGGCCCCACCGGTCTTTCAGCCAGCCGCACTGCCCTGGCTCTCCCCCGTCGGAGGTGAGCGCATCCCACAGCCGGTCGACCTCCGCCTGGTCGTCGACGGTCACCGAGAACGAGAACGCCTCGGTGAACGGGAAGAGCGGGCCGCCGTTCAGCGCCATCACCCCCACGCCGTCGAGCTCGAACCGCACCCTGGACACCCCGGCCGCCTGACCGGGCGCATCCGGTGCGAACCTGCTGACGTCCAGCATCCGCGAGTTCGGGATGACCGAGACGTAGAACTCCGCCGCCTGCTCCGCCTGGTCGTCGAACCACAGGAAGGGACTGACTCGGGACATCGTGGGCTCCTCTGCTCGTCTGCACTGGCTGAACTGGCGCCCATGCTACTAGCGGGCGGGTAACGTAGCGATGTGTTCACGAGCTATATCGCCGTCGGCGACAGTTTCACGGAGGGTGTCGGAGACGAACTGCCGGACGGCCGCACGCGCGGCTGGGCCGACTTCGTCGCGCTGGGGCTGGCCATCGCGGCCGGCAGGGACGGCGAGGACGTGCGCTACGCCAACCTCGCCATCCGGGGGCGCAAGCTGAGCCCGCTGATCGAGGAGCAGCTGCCGCCCGCCATCGCCCAGCACCCGCAGCTGATCAGCCTGAACGGCGGAGGCAACGACATCATGCGGCCCCGCGTCTCCATCGACGGCGTCGCGACCCAGCTGGTGGATGCGGCGAAGCGCGTCACCGCGGAGGGCATCCACCTGCTGCTGCTGAGCGGCGCGAACCCGTCGGCGCACCTGCCGATGGGCGGCCTGGTGCGCCGCCGGGGCAACGAGCTCGCCGATGCGGTGCGCAGCCACCTCCCGCTCGAGAACGTCACCTTCGTCGACAACTGGGCCGACGAGACCCTCTGGGACCTGCGCTACTGGTCGCCGGACCGCCTGCACCTCAACCCGCTCGGCCACGCGCGCGTCGCGAGCAATGTGCTCACCGCGTTCGGCGTCCCCGTTCCCGCGGAGTGGGGCGTGGAGGAGGTCGCCGCCGCTTCGCCGGGAGAGCGGTCCCGCCGCACCGCGGACTACTACCGGCGCTACGTGCTGCCGTGGATCGGCCGCAGGCTCACCGGCCGCTCCTCCGGAGACGGCCGGGCGGCGAAGATCGCCGAGCTCACCGTCGTCGATCCGACGGCGGCCTCCCCGCTCTGACCGCGCAGGTCGTCCTCAGCCCTCAGTCGTTGTCGCCACCCGTCGTGTCGAAGCGCGTCGTCCGCGTGCCGCCCGCCCAGGTCCACTCCGCGACCTCGGGGATGTCCTCGCCGTGTGCCCGCGTGTACTCGCGGGCGGCGATGCGCGCATCCTGCATCTCCTGGCGGAACGCGCCCTCGCGGGCGGCGAGGCCCGGCACCCGGTCGAGCACGTCGATCACCAGGTGGTACCGGTCCAGGTCGTTGAGCATCACCATGTCGAACGGCGTCGTGGTGGTGCCCTCCTCCTTGTAGCCGCGCACGTGCAGGTTGTCGTGGCCGGCCCGCCGGTAGGTCAGGCGGTGGATCAGCCACGGGTAGCCGTGATAGGCGAAGATCACCGGCTTGTCGGTGGTGAACAGGGCGTTGTACGCGTGGTCGTTGAGACCGTGCGGATGCTCGCCCTCGCTCTGCAGCCGCATCAGGTCGACCACGTTGACCACGCGCACCTTCAGCGACGGGATGCGCTCCCGCAGGATGGACGCGGCGGCCAGCACCTCCAGGGTCGGGATGTCGCCCGCGCAGCCGAGGACCACATCCGGTTCCTCGCCGTCCACCTCGGTGCCCGCCCAGTCGAAGATGCCGATGCCGCGGGTGCAGTGGGCGATCGCCTCCTCCATCGTCAGCCAGTTCGGCGCCGGCTGCTTGCCGGCGACCACCACGTTCACGTAGTCGACGGAGCGCAGGCAGTGGTCGTACGTCGACAGCAGCGTGTTCGCGTCGAACGGCAGGTACACCCGCACGATGTCGGCCTTCTTGTTGACCACGTGGTCGATGAAGCCGGGATCCTGGTGGGACGCCCCGTTGTGGTCCTGCCGCCAGACGTGCGAGCTGAGCAGATAGTTGAGCGATGCCACCGGCCGCCGCCACTCGATCTCCCTGGACGACTTCAGCCACTTGGCGTGCTGGTTGAACATCGAGTCGACGATGTGGATGAACGCCTCGTACGAGTTGACCACCCCGTGCCTGCCGGTGAGCAGGTAGCCCTCCAGCCAGCCCTGGCACTGGTGCTCGCTGAGCATCTCCATCACCCGTCCGGAGCGGGCGAGGTGGTTGTCCTCGTCGATCGGCCAGAACTCGGCGTTCCACTGCTTGGCGGTCACGTCGTAGACGGCCTGCAGCCGGTTGGAGGCCGTCTCGTCCGGCCCGAACAGGCGGAAGTCGCGCGGGTTCGCCTCCATCACGTCCCTGAACCACTCGCCCAGCACCTTCGTCGCCTCTGCGACGGTCTCGCCCGGCGACGGGACATCCACCGCGTACTCCCGGAAGTCGGGCAGCCGCAGGTCGCGTCGCAGCAGTCCGCCGTTGGCGACGGGGTTGGCGCTCATCCGCCTGTCGCCGTCCGGCGCGAGCGCGGTGACGAGTTCGACCGGGGCTCCCGACTCGTCGAACAGTTCCTCCGGCCGGTACGACGCCATCCAGCTCTCCAGCAGGCGCGTGTGCGCCTCGGTGTCGCGGGCATCGGCGAGCGGCACCTGGTGGGACCGCCAGTTGTTCTCCGCCGGATGCCCGTCGATCTCCTTCGGGCAGGTCCAGCCTTTCGGCGTGCGCAGGATGAGCATCGGCCAGGCCGGCCGCTCGGTCAGCTCACCCGCCGCGGCGGCCGCCTTGATGCCCGCGATCTGGTCCACGATGCGGTCCATCGTCTCCGCCATCCGCTCGTGCACGGCGCGCGGGTCCTCCCCGTCGAAGCCGCCGGAGACGAGGTACGGCGTGTGGCCGTATCCCCGCATCAGGTCGAACAGCTCGCTCTCCGGGATGCGCGCCAGCACGGTCGGGTTGGCGATCTTGTAGCCGTTGAGGTGCAGGATCGGCAGCACGACGCCGTCTGTGACGGGGTCGAGGAACTTGTTCGAGTGCCAGGCGGTCGCGAGCGGGCCGGTCTCCGCCTCCCCGTCGCCGACGACGGCGGCGACCAGCAGGTCCGGGTTGTCGAACGCCGCACCGTACGCGTGCGAGAGCGCGTAGCCGAGCTCGCCGCCCTCGTGGATCGACCCCGGCGTCTCCGGAGCGGCGTGGCTCGGGATGCCGCCGGGGAACGAGAACTGCCGGAACAGGCGGCGGAGCCCGTCCGTGCTCCTGTCGATCGCGCTGTAGATCTCGCTGTACGTGCCGTCGAGGTAGGCGCTCGCCACCACTCCTGGGCCGCCGTGGCCGGGGCCGGCGACGAAGATCGTGTCCAGGTCACGCTCCTGGATCACCCGGTTGAGGTGCGCGTAGATGAAGTTCAGGCCGGGCGTCGTGCCCCAGTGGCCGAGCAGCCGCGGCTTGATGTGGTCGCGGGTCAACGGCTCGCGCAGCAACGGATTGTCCAGCAGGTAGATCTGGCCGACCGAGAGGTAGTTGGCGGCTCGCCACCACGCATCCAATCGGTCGAGAGTCTCGGGAGTGAGCGTGGTGGTCGGTGTCGTCACAGGATTCCTTCCCCTCGCTCGGCATCCTACGGGGGGACCGCTCCGAACAACAGGTATGGATGTCTCCACCGTCGACACAGCGCTCGGACCCGTGACCGTGCGCCACACGCCCCGGGAGTCGCACACCGCCACGATCCTGCTGCACGGTGCCGCCGGCTCCTGGACCACCTGGCGCGCGGCCATCGGCGCCGCGGAGACGGGAGGCTCCGTGGCCGACCTGGTCGTGCCCGACCTGCCCGGCTGGGGAGACTCCCCCGTCGACGACCTGTCGGCGCTCGACGCGACCGGCCTGGCCGACGCGGTGGCCCAGGTCGCCCGCTCCCTCGGATACACCCGCTGGCGTCTCGTCGGCCACTCCCTCGGCGGCTTCGTCGCGCTCGAACTGGCCGTGCGCGAACCGGCAGCCACCGAGTCCGTGCTGCTGGTCTCCGCGACCACGTTCGGCGGCCGCGGCGACCGCCTCGGCCCGCTCGGCCGCCTCCTGAACTACGCGCCGCTGATGCTGCTCGCCGTGGGCATCCGGATGCTCGCGGGGCTCGGACCGTACGCCGCGCGGTTCGTCCGCGCGCTCGACGGCAGCGGGATCCTGACACTGCTGGCCGCTCCCCTGTTCACCGTGGTCGACCGCCAGGCCGTGCACGACCTCGCGCACGACCTGCGCCCCGGCGCGTTCCTCCGGGCGCTGCACTGCGCGACGACGTACCCCGCGGCTGCCCGCTGGGCGCGCATCCGGTGCCCCGTGCTGGCACTGCACGGCGACAGGGACGTGTTCGTCGGTGCGGACGACGACGACCGGCTGGCGGCGATCATCCCGGACTTCCGCGCTGTGGTGATTCCGGCGACCGGGCACTTCGGGCACGTCGAGCACCCCACGATCCTCGCCGGGGCGCTGCACGCGCGGTAGCGTGGCGGCATGACACAGCCGTCGATCACCGTCGAATCCGTCGGAGCGGACACCTGGGACGAGCTGCGCACCGTGTTCGGGGAGCGCGGGGACCCCTCCGGATGCTGGTGCCAGTGGTTCAAGCTGAGCGGCGGAGAGTTCCGCGCGACGTCCACCGACGAGAAGACCGCGCTGCTGCACACGTCCGTCGAGCAGGGATCCCCCGGCGTCATCGCGCGCATCGACGGCGAGCCGGTCGGTTGGTCCGCCGTGGAGCCGTACACCGCGTATCCGGGACTGCGGCGCTCGCCGATCACCAAACGGCTGGCGGGCGATCCCGACGACCCGTGGGCGGTCACCTGCTTCGTCGTGCGCGTCGACCACCGCAAGCGCGGGGTCGCCCGCGCGCTGCTCGCCGGAGCGGTCGAGCACGCGGCGGAGCGCGGCGCGGAGGTGATCGAGGGCTACCCGGTCGACCCGGGCGTCCGGCCGTCGCTCAGCGCTGCGGAGCGCTACCACGGCACGGTCTCGCTGTTCGAGTCCGCCGGGTTCGCGGTGGTGCGGCGGCCCTCGGCCACGCGCGCGATCATGCGGCGTGAGCTGGTGCCGTGACCCCATAAGCTCGTCTGGTGACACCCAGACGCGACCGCCTGATCGGCGCAGGCACCCAGGTCGCGACCGAGGTCAGCATCAACTTCGGATCGTCGGTGGCCGGGCTGCTCATCCCGATCGTCGGGTCCGTGGTGGTCGTGGCGGTCAGGCAGGTCATCACCGCCATCGCGGTCCTCCCGTTCTACCGCCCGAAGCGGGCGGAACTCACCTGGCGGCGCCTCTGGCCGGCCATCGCGCTCGGCGTGGTGCTGGCGACCATGAACCTCAGCTTCTACGAGGCGGTCGGCAGGCTCGGGCTCGGCATCGCCGCCACCATCGAGTTCCTCGGACCGTTCGCGCTCGCGCTGGCCGGCTCCCGCCGGGTCGTGGATGTGGTGTGCGCGCTCTTCGCGGCGGGCGGCGTCGTGCTGCTCACCGGCACGGAGGGTGCGATCGACCCGCTCGGGGTCGTGCTCGCCCTGACGGCCGCCGCGAGCTGGGCGGCGTACATCCTGCTCACGCGCCGCGTCGCCACACGCCTGCCGGGGCTGGAAGGGCTGAGCGTCGCGAGCGTGGTCGCCACGATCATCCTGCTGCCGATCGCCCTGTTCGTGGTCGACTACAGCCGTCTCAACTGGCCGGTGCTCGGGATGCTCGTGGCAGCGGGCGTGCTGTCCTCCGCCATCCCGTACAGCCTCGACACGTTCATCCTGCGCAGGATCACCCCGCGGCTCTACGCGGTCATCACGAGCCTCGGGCCCGCCATCGCAACCCTGTTCGGCGTGCTCGTGCTGCACGAGTCGTTCAGCGGAATCCAGCTGCTCGGGATCGCGGTGGTCTGCGTCGCGGCGGGCGTCACCATCGCCACGCAGCGCGACCACCCGAAGTCCGACCTCGAATCGGCCGCGGAAGCCATTCCGTAGGGCGAGCCCTAGGAGAGGATGTCCTTCGTCGTGAACCGGCCGACCGCCAGCGCGCCGAACACCGCGACGTAGCCGAGCTGCAGTAGAGCGTTGCTGCCGAACGCGTCCCAGCTCACCGGGTCGCGCAGGAAGTCGGCGAAGCCGAACCAGTAGTGACTGAACAGCCAGGGATGCAGCGCCTCCAGCTGCGGCAGCTGGTCGAGCACCTGCGACACCACCGAGAGCACGATGGTCGCCGCCATCGCACCGACCGGCACGTCGGTCAGGGTGGAGAAGAACAGTCCGATGGCGCACAGCCCGAGCAGGGACACGACCACGTACGCGCCGATCATGAGCAGGCGCCCGAACGCATCCAACGGCCCGACCTGCGTGCCGGACAGCAGGGTGACCGGCCCGATCGGGAACAGGATGGCGCCGATCGCCGACCCGGCGACGATCACCACCAGGGTCCCCGCGATGCAGAATGCCGCAGCTCCCGCGTACTTCACGGCGAGCAGCCGCAGCCGCCCGGCCGGGGCGATCACCAGGTAGCGCAGCGTGCCGTGGCTCGCCTCCCCCGCGATGGTGTCTCCGGCGACCACCCCGACGGTGAGCGGCAGGAACAGCGGAACGCACACCACCAGCGCCGTGAAGCCGACGAACAGGCCGTTCGCGGTGATCTGGTCGAGGAAGGCCGGACCACGCCCGGCGCGCGCCCCGCCGGTCAGCCGCACAGCAATGGCGATCAGGATGGGGATGGCGGCGAGGGCCGCGAGCATCGCCCAGGTGCGCCAGCGCCGGAACAGCACGGACAGCTCCGACCAGAGCAGCGACCACCCGGCCGCCGGACGCGCCCGATTCGCCGTCGGCACCGGATGCGGGGGCGCGGCTTCCGCCCCTGCTCCCCCGCCGGTCGCCGTCTCACTGCTCGACATCGAAGCCCTCCCCGGTGAGCTCCACGAAACGTTCCTCCAGCGTCGACCCGTGCACGCCGAAGCCGCGCACCCGCACGCCGCCGGCGACGAGGGCCGCCACGATGTCCTCCGCGGCGGGCGCGGGGACGGGGAGCGGCGCATCCAGGACGCTGCCGGACTCGGTGGTCGTGCCAGAGCCGGAGTTGGCCGCCGTGGCGGTGGCCGGGGCGATCCCGAGCCCGGTGAGGATGGTCGCCGCCGCCCGCGCATCCGGGGTCTCGACGCGCACGCGCGGTCCCGTGGCGCCGCGCAGCTCGTCGAGCGAGCCCTGCGCGACCAGCCGTCCGGTGCGCATGATCGCGGCGTGCGTGCAGATCTGCTCGATCTCGGCGAGCAGGTGGCTGGACACGAACACCGTGCGTCCCTCGTCGGCGAGGGAACGCACGAGCGAGCGCACCTCCCTGGTGCCCTGCGGGTCGAGGCCGTTGGTCGGCTCGTCCAGGATGAGCAGATCGCGGTCGGTGAGCAGGGCGCCGGCGATGCCGAGGCGCTGCTTCATGCCGAGCGAGTACGCGCGCACGTTCCTTCCCGCCGCGTGGGTGAGCCCGACTCGGTCGAGAGCGGCGGCGACACGCGCGCGACGCGTTGCGGACGGGGCGTAGCGGTCGGCGGAGTCGCGGCGCAGCAGGTTGGCCGTCCCGGACAGGTACGGCGCGAACGCCGGCCCTTCGACCAGCGCCCCGACCCGCGGGAGGACGGTCGCCCCGCTGGCGGGCATCAGCTGCTCGAACAGCCGGATCTCCCCGGCTGACGCGGAGACCAGCCCGAGCAGCATCCGGATGGTCGTGGTCTTGCCCGACCCGTTCGGCCCGAGGAACCCGAACACCGAGCCGCGCGGGACGTGCAGGTCCATACCGTCGACCACGGTGCGCGAGCCGAACCGCTTGCTGAGGCCGCTCGTCGTGATGGCGGCGGCTGCGTCGGTCACCGAGCGGCGGCCTGCAGGGCGGACACGGGCACCGCGCCGGCGAACACCCGTCCGTCGTCGGTGACGAGCACAGACACGAGAGAGGTGCTGAAGGCGCGTCCGCCGTCCACCGGGGTGGTCAGCTGAGCGAACAGCGGGGACGAGGTGAGGTCGGAGGGAACGGAGCCAGCCGGTGCGCTGACGACCGCGTCCCAGCCGGTGCCGGTGACGGTCGGCTTGGCGTGCGAGCCTGCCTCCGCCTTCTTCTCGCCCGGGGCGGGAAGCGCCTGCTCCGTCACCGTCGCGCCGCTCGGCGGCGTGAACGCGAACACGCTCGCGGACGGCGTCGCCGTGCTGAACTCGCTGAACCCGGCCTCGAAGGCCGGCGTGCTCTGGCCGCGTGCATCCACCTGCACCCGCAGCGGGATGCCCGTGGTGCCGTCGACCGCGATGGAGACGGAGCCGACGAGCGTCGCGTCGGTCTTCGGGGTGAGCACGAGGTCGTACGCGTCGCGTCCGGCGACCTTCACCGGGTCGCCAAGGGTGACCGACGTGCTGGGATCGACGGCCGCGAGGAAGGTCTGCGCCAGCTGCGACGGGGTCGTGGCCGCGCCCGTCGTTGCATCCGGGTCCGGTCGCCTGTTGTCCGGCGACTTCACGGTGGAGCGATCGGGCAGCGTCACGTGCGTGACCTTCTTGCCGGTCGACGTGTAGAGCCAGACGTCGGAGCCGTTGCGGATCACATCCCGTTCGGCCAGCTGGTCGAGCACCTGGAGGCGCTGCTTCGCCGGGCCGTCCACGTACACCTTCGCCGTGTGGTCGCCGGTCAGCAGCTCCAGGATGCTCGCGGCATCACCGGACGCAGAACCCGACGCCGAGCCGGAACCCGACCCTGGCCCGGTCGACGGGATCGACGGCAGCCCGAGCTCCGAGCTCTGCTCGATCGTGCCGGAGAACGCCTTCACGTCACTCGCCGCGACCAGCCGGAGCACCTCGTCCGGCGTCTTCGACGGAAGATCGGCGGCCCCGGCGGTGAGCGGCGCGATGATGACACCGGCCGCGATCGCGGCAGGCACGACAGCGGCGGGAAGCCAACGGACCCAGCGGCGTTTCATGGAGTCGAGACTACGCCTGTGGCGGGTCGGCGAACCCTCGGGGATGCTGCGAACTCCGTGGGAAACGCCGAACGGCCCCCGCACATCGCGGGGGCCGTTCGCACATCCTGACGTCTTAGAGGACGTCGCCCACCCTGTGGACGCGGATGTCGTTGGTGGTTCCGGGGATTCCGGGAGGGGAACCCGAGATGATGATGACCTTGTCGCCGTTCACGGCGCGGCCGGTCGACTTCAGAGCCTCGTCCACCTGCGCGACCATCTGGTCGGTGTGGGTGACGCGCGAGACGACGAACGACTCGACGCCCCAGTTCAGCGCCATGCGACGACGCACCGACTCCTCCGGCGTGAACGCCAGGATCGGGATCTTGTTCCGGATGCGCGACATGCGGCGGGCGGACTCGCCGGACTCGGTGAACACGCAGAGGTACTTCGCCTCGACGAACTCGGCCACCTCGACGGCGGCGAGGGTGATCGCTCCGCTCTGGGTGCGGGGCTTGGTGCCGAGCGGCTGGATGCGGTCGAGACCGTGCTCCTCCGTCGACTCCACGATGCGCGCCATGGTCTGCACCGTGATGACCGGGTACTCGCCAACGCTGGTCTCGCCGGAGAGCATGACCGCGTCAGCACCGTCGAGGACGGCGTTGGCGACGTCGGAGGTCTCCGCGCGGGTGGGGACGGGGCTGGAGATCATCGACTCGAGCATCTGCGTGGCGACGATGACCGGCTTGGCCGCACGGCGGGCGAGCTCGACGGCGCGCTTCTGCACGATCGGGACGGCTTCGAGCGGCAGCTCGACGCCCAGGTCGCCACGGGCGACCATGATCGCGTCGAACGCCTCGATGATGCCCTCGAGGTTGTCGACGGCCTGCGGCTTCTCGATCTTGGCGACGACGGGGAGCTTGCGGCCCTCCTCCGCCATGATCTCGTGCACGCGCTCGATGTCGGCGGCGTTCCGCACGAACGACAGCGCGATGAGGTCCGCGCCGAGCTTGAGGCCCCAGCGGAGGTCCGCCTCGTCCTTCTCGGACAGCGCAGGCACGTTGACCGCGACGCCGGGCAGGTTGATGCCCTTGTTGTTGGAGACGGGACCGGCGACGATCACCTTGGTGGTGACGACCGTGCCGTCGGTCTCCACGACCTGCACGCGCACCTTGCCGTCGTCGATGAGGAGGAAGTCGCCCGGCTTGACGTCCTGGGGCAGCCCCTTGAACGTGGTGGAGGATATCTCCTTGGTGCCGATGATGTCTTCGGTGGTGATCTTGAAGATGTCGCCTTCGGCGAGGTCGTATGGACCGGCCTCGAACTTGCCGAGGCGGATCTTCGGGCCCTGGAGGTCGACCAGGACGGCGACCGGCTTGCCTGCGTCGTCGGCGGCCTTGCGCACGTTGGCGTAAACGCCCTCGTGGACGTCGTAGCTTCCGTGACTCAGGTTCATCCTGGCCACGTCAACACCCGCGTCGATGATCGCGCGGATGTTGTCATAGCTCGAGGTCGCTGGCCCGAGGGTCGCGACGATTTTCGCCCTTCTCATACTTTTTGCTTGCTCCGTGATTCTGCGCCCCTGACGGCGCTCGATTCGGTGATGACGCCCGCGGGGTGCCGGGGAGTCCGTTCAGTCAGACGAGGATTCCCCTGTCGGTGGGGCGGACGGGGGACGGCAGATGCGTCTCCCCTTCAAGATACCGGTCAACGGCGGCGGCCGCTGCACGACCTTCTGCGATCGCCCACACGATGAGCGACTGTCCGCGCCCAGCATCGCCGGCGACGAACACGCCGGGCTGGCTGGTCTGGTAGTCGGCGTCGCGGGTCACGTTGCCGCGCTCGTCGAACGGGAGGGCGAGCTGCGCATTCAGGTCGTCCTGCTCAGGGCCGGTGAAGCCGAGGGCGAGGAGGACGAGGTCTGCGGGGATCTCGCGCTCGGTGCCGGCCTTCGGCACGCGGCGTCCGTCGAGGTACTCGGTCTCCGCGACGCGGATGGCGCGCACCTCTCCGAATTCGTTGGAGAGGAACTCGACGGTGGAGGCGAGGTACTCGCGCTTGCCGCCCTCCTCGTGTGCGGAGGAGACCTCGAACAGCGTCGGCGTCATCGGCCACGGCTGGTGGCCGGGGCGCTCCGACGGCGGCTGCTTGCCGATGGCGAGGTTGGTGACGCTGGCAGCGCCCTGGCGGTGCGCCGTTCCGATGCAGTCCGCTCCGGTGTCCCCACCGCCGAGGACCACGACGTGCTTGCCCTCCGCGGAGATCTGGTCGGCGACCTGGTCGCCGGCGCCCGCCTTGTTCTGCTGGACGAGGTACTCCATCGCGAAGTGCACGCCGCTGAGGTCGCGGCCCGGGATGGGGAGGTCGCGAGGGACCATCGCACCGGTGGCGACCACGACGGAGTCGTAGCGGGCGCGCAGGTCGTCCCAGGTGATGTCGACGCCGATGTTGACGCCGGCGCGGAAGCGGGTGCCCTCCGCCATCATCTGGTTGAGACGCGCCTCGAGGTGCTTCTTCTCCATCTTGAAGTCCGGGATGCCGTAGCGCAGCAGGCCGCCGATGCGGTCGTCGCGCTCGTACACGGCGACGGTGTGACCGGCGCGGGTGAGCTGCTGGGCGGCGGCGAGACCGGCGGGGCCGGAACCGACGACGGCGACCGTCTTGCCGGTGAGGCGCTCCGGCGGGTGCGGCTGCACCCAGCCGTTCTGCCAGGCCTGGTCGATGATCGACACCTCGACCTGCTTGATCGTCACCGCCGGCTGGTTGATGCCGAGGACGCACGACGACTCGCACGGAGCCGGGCACAGCCGCCCGGTGAACTCCGGGAAGTTGTTGGTGGCGTGCAGCCGGTCGATGGCCTGACGCCCCTCACCGCGGTACATCAGGTCGTTCCACTCCGGGATGAGGTTCCCGAGCGGGCAGCCCTGGTGGCAGAACGGCACGCCGCAGTCCATGCAGCGACCGGCCTGCCTGCGGAGCTGGGCGGGGTCGCCGGCCTCGTAGACCTCTTTCCAGTCCATCAGTCGCACCGACACGGGCCGGCGCTTGGGAAGCTCGCGCTCCGTAACCTTCAAAAAGCCTTTGGGGTCAGCCACCGGTCACCTCCAAGATTCTGTTCCACACGATGTCGCCGTCGGGGTCGAGTCCCTCGTCGACGGCGTCCTGACGCATCTGCAGCACGGCCGCGTAGTCGCGCGGCAGCACCTTGACGAACCGGGCGACGGTCTCGTCGAAGTCCGCCAGCAGCCTCGCGGCCAGGTCCGACTCCGTCTCGGCCACGTGCCGTTCGAGCAGGTCGCGCACGATCTCCACGTCCGCGCTCCCGAGCGGCAGCAGTTCCAGTTCCCCGCTGGCGAGCGAATCGCGGTTGACGAGGTCCCTCTGCAGGTCGTAGACATACGCGGTGCCTCCGGACATGCCGGCACCGAGGTTGCGCCCGGTCGAGCCGAGGATCACGGCGAGTCCACCGGTCATGTACTCGAGCGCGTGGTCGCCGACGCCCTCGACGACCGCTGTCGCCCCGGAGTTGCGGACCAGGAAGCGCTCACCGACGATGCCGCGGATGAACATGCTGCCCTGGGTCGCGCCGTAGCCGATCACGTTGCCGGCGATCACGTTCTCCTCCGCGGGGAACACGCTGCCCTTCGGCGGGCGGACGACGATCTGGCCGCCGGAGAGACCCTTGCCGACGTAGTCGTTCGAGTCGCCTTCGAGCCGCAGCGTGATACCGCTCGGCAGGAACGCGCCGAGCGACTGCCCTGCCGACCCCGTGAGGGTGATCTCGATGGACCCCGTCGGCAGGCCGTTCTCGCCGTGCCGCACGGTCACCTCGTGGCCGAGCATGGTGCCGACAGCGCGCTCGGTGTTCCGGATGGGCAGGTTCAGCTCGATGTGACCGCCCCGGGCGAGCACGTCCGCGCTCTCCTGGATGAGGTGGTTGTCGAAGTGCTTGTCCAGCTCGTGATCCTGCGTCCTCGCGTTTTTGCGCGGGACGTCGGCGGAGAACTCCGGGCCGGTGAGGATCGGCGCGAGGTCGAGTCCCGATGCCTTCCAGTGGTCGATCGCTCCGTCGACGCCGAGCAGCTCGTTGTGGCCGATGGCCTCGTCGAGCGTGCGGAAGCCGAGCTCTGCGAGGTACTCGCGCACCTCCTGCGCGATGAACTCGAAGAAGTTCACCACGAACTCCGGCTTGCCGGAGAACCGGGAGCGCAGCTCCGGGTTCTGGGTGGCGACGCCGACCGGGCAGGTGTCGAGGTGGCAGACGCGCATCATGATGCAGCCGGAGACGACCAGCGGCGCCGTGGCGAAGCCGAACTCCTCCGCGCCGAGCAGGGCGCCGACGATCACGTCGCGTCCCGTCTTCAGCTGCCCGTCGACCTGCACGACCACCCGGTCGCGCATCCCGTTGAGCATCAGCGTCTGCTGCGTCTCCGCCAGGCCGAGCTCCCACGGGGTGCCCGCGTGCTTGAGCGAGTTGACCGGGGATGCTCCCGTTCCGCCGTCGTGGCCGGAGACCAGCACGACGTCGGCCAGGGCCTTCGCGACACCCGCCGCGACAGCGCCGATGCCGGACTCGCTGACGAGCTTGACGTGGACACGCGCATCCGGGTTGGCACGCTTCAGATCGAAGATCAGCTGCTTGAGGTCTTCGATCGAGTAGATGTCGTGGTGCGGGGGCGGCGAGATGAGTCCGACGCCGGCCGTCGCGTGCCTGGTGCGCGCCACCCACGGGTAGACCTTGGTCGGGGGCAGCTGACCGCCCTCGCCCGGCTTGGCGCCCTGGGCGAGCTTGATCTGGATGTCGTCGGCGTGCGTCAGGTACATGCTCGTCACGCCGAACCGGCCGGACGCCACCTGCTTGATCGCACTGCGGCGCTCGGGGTCGAGGAGACGGTCGAGGTCCTCTCCTCCCTCACCGGTGTTCGACTTGCCACCGAGACGGTTCATCGCGATGGCGAGCGTCTCGTGGGCCTCGCGCGAGATCGAGCCGTAGCTCATCGCGCCGGTCGAGAACCGCTTGACGATCGACTCGACCGACTCCACCTCGTCGAGCGGAACGGCGGGCCGCACGCCGGTGCGCAGCGTGAACATGCCGCGCAGCGTCATCAGGCTCTCCGCCTGGTCGTCGACCAGCTTCGTGTACTCGCGGAAGACGTCGTAGCGCCGGGTGCGGGTGGAGTGCTGCAGGCGGAACACCGTCTCCGGGTTGAACAGGTGCGGGGCGCCGTCGCGGCGCCACTGGTACTCGCCGCCCGTCGCCAGCCGCTCGTGCGCGACGATGGCGCTCTCCGCCGGGTACGCGCTCTCGTGCCTGGACAGGTTCTCGGCCGCGATGACCTCGATGCCCACGCCGCCGAGCTTGCTCGTCGTGCCGGTGAAGTACAGGTCGACGAACTCCTGGCTGAGGCCGACGGCCTCGAACGCCTGGGCGCCCGCGTAGGACGAGACGGTCGAGATGCCCATCTTCGACATGATCTTCAGCACGCCCTTGCCGAGCGCCTTGATCACGTTCTTGACGGCCTTCTCGGGCGTCACGCCGGTGATGGCTCCACTGCGGACCAGTTCCTCGCAGGTCTCCATCGCCAGGTAAGGGTTGATCGCGGACGCGCCGTAGCCGATCAGGAGCGCGATGTGGTGCACCTCGCGCACGTCACCGGCCTCGACGATCAGGCCCACCTTCATGCGGTTCTCCGCACGGATCAGGTGGTGGTGCACGGCCGCGAGCATCAGCAGCGACGGGATGGGCGCCAGGTCTTTCGTGGAGTCGCGGTCGCTGAGCACGATGAACTGCGCCCCCGCCGCGATAGCCTCGTCGACCTCGTCGCACATCTCCTTCAGCCGGAGCTCGAGCGCGTCGGGGCCGGCGTCGAACCGGTAGAGGCCCTTGACCGTGGTGGTCAGGCGGCTGCCCGGACGCGGGTCGATGTGCTGGATCTTCGCCAGCTCGTCGTTGTCGATCACCGGGAAGTCGAGCACGACCTGCTTGGCGTGCTCAGGACCGGCGACGAGCAGGTTGCGCTCTGGACCGAGGCCCAGCTTCAGCGAGGTGACGACCTCCTCGCGGATGGAGTCGAGCGGCGGGTTCGTGACCTGCGCGAACTGCTGCGTGAAGTAGTCGAAAAGCAGGCGCGGGCGGTCGGAGAGCACGGCGACCGGGGTGTCGGACCCCATCGCGCCGAGCGGCTCGGCACCCGTCGTCGCCATCGGCTTCAACAGGATGCGCACCTCCTCCTCCGTGTAGCCGAACGTGCGCTGGCGGCGCGTGATCGACGCGGGGGTGTGCACGATGTGCTCGCGCTCCGGGAGGTCTTTCAGGTTGATGCGTCCGGCATCCAGCCACTCGCCGTACGGCGCGCCGGCTGCCAGGTCGGCCTTGATCTCGTCGTCCTCGATCAGGCGGCCCTGGACGGTGTCGACGAGGAACATCTTCCCCGGACGCAGGCGGCCCTTGCGGACGACGCGGCTCGGCTCGATGTCGAGCACGCCGATCTCGCTGGCGAGCACCACGAGGCCGTCGTTGGTCACGACGTACCTGCCCGGGCGCAGGCCGTTGCGGTCGAGGGTCGCGCCGACCAGCGAGCCGTCGGTGAAGACGATCGCCGCCGGGCCGTCCCACGGCTCCATCAGCATCGAGTTGTACTCGTAGAAGTCGCGGCGCGACTTCTCGATCTCGGTCTGGTTCTCCCACGCCTCCGGCACCATCATCATGACGGCGTGCGGGAGCGACCGGCCGGACAGCGACAGCAGCTCCACGACCTCGTCGAACGAGGCGGAGTCGCTGGCGCCCGGCGTGACGATCGGGAGCACGGGAGACAGGTCGCCGAGGAGCTCGCTCTCCAGCTGGGACTGGCGGGCGCGCATCCAGTTGCGGTTGCCCTGCACGGTGTTGATCTCGCCGTTGTGCGCGATCATCCGGAACGGCTGCGCCAGCGGCCAGGACGGGAAGGTGTTCGTGGAGTAGCGCGAGTGCACGAGCGCCAGCTTGGAGGCGAAGCGCTGATCGGAGAGGTCCGGGTAGAACGGCTCGAGCTGCAGCGTCGTGACCATGCCCTTGTAGACCAGGGTGCGGCTCGACAGCGACGAGAAGTAGATGTCGAGCTCGCGCTCCGCCCGCTTGCGCAGGAAGAACGTCTGCCGGTCGAGCAGGATACCGCCGACCTGCTCGCCGTCGTCGCCCGTGCGGGTGCTCGACACGTAGAGCTGCTCGATGAACGGCATCGCGTTGCGGGCGAGGGTTCCGATCTCGCCGGCGGCGACGGGGACCTCGCGCCAGCCGAGGACGGTGAGGTCCTGCTCGGCGGCGATGGCCTCGATGGCCGCCTTCGCCTCTGCACGCTCCGCCTCGTCGACGGGCAGGAACACGTTGCCGACGGCGTAGCGGCCGGCGGAGGGAAGCTCGAAGCCGGCGACGGCGCGCAGGAAGGCGTCCGGCACCTGCGTGATGATGCCCGCTCCGTCACCCGTTCCTGCGTCGGAGCCGACGGCGCCGCGGTGCTCCAGGTTGCGCAGGGCATCCAGGGCGGCGTCGATGATGTCGTGACCGGCCGTTCCGCGGAGCGTCGCGACCATCGCGAGCCCGCAGGCGTCCTTCTCGTGGGCCGGGTCGTACAGACCCTGCTTCACGGGGGTGGTGCTGAATCGGGTGTGGGTGGGCTGAAGCGCCATCAACGACCGTCCTCACTTGTTCGGTGGTGCGGGGGGACGCCATCGGCCCTGGACTGAGGGAGGGGGTTCCGCCGCTCGCGACAGGCTCGGTGCAGCCTTGGGAGACGGTGAGGGTGATGAGGCTCGGGGATGGCCTCGACGAGTGATTACGAGCCGAGTGGGCTTGTGGCCTTGGCTGCGTCCTTTTCGGTGGGCTCCGCGGCGTCGGCGCCGGAAACCTCGTCATCCGAGTAGGTGTCGTCCGAGTCTACCTCAGCATCGGGCCGAACCCATTCACGACCGGGCCGGTACACGCTCGGCTCGAGTCCGGGGTGGCGGCGGCTCTGCACGATGAAGAGCACGATGCCGAGCACGACGGCGGCGAACGCGGCCCACACGTTGGTCGGGATGCCCAGGAAGCTGAACTCGCTCGGGTCGATGCGGATCGACTCCAGGTAGGAGCGACCGAGGCCGTACCAGATGAGGTAGACGGCGAATGCCTTGCCCCAGCGCAGCTGGAACTTGCGCTCCAGCAGGATGATGACGGCGATGCCGATGACGTTCCAGATGATCTCGTAGAGGAACAGCGGCTGGAATAGCGTGTTGTCCGGCAGGCCGACCGGGATGGCCTTGTTGCCCGCGTCGATCTGCAGGCCCCACGGCAGGTTGGTCGGCAGGCCGAACAGCTCCTGGTTGAAGTAGTTGCCGAGACGGCCGAGCGCCTGCGCGAGCAGCATGGCCGGCGCGAGGGCGTCCGCGAACGACCAGAACCGGATGCCGGACCAGCGGCAGCCGATGTACGCGCCGACGGCTCCGCCGATCAGCGCACCGAAGATGGCGTTCCCGCCCTCCCAGATGTACAGCGTCTTGAGCAGGTCGGCGCCGGGGAAGAAGTAGTCGGCCGGGTGGGTGATCACGTGGTAGAAGCGCGCCCCGATGATGCCGAGCGGCACGGCCCAGAGGATGATGTCGAGCACGACGCCCGGCTCTCCCCCGCGCTTCGACAGCCGCCGCGACGTCCACATGGCGGCGACGACGATGCCGATCAGGATGCAGATCGCGTACGTCTGGATGCGCCAGTGCAGCCCGAAGATGTCGATCGGGATCTGCTGCCACTCCGGCCCGGGGCTGGGGATGCTCGCGTACCAGCTGCTCATCGTCGCAAACACCCGATGACTCACCTTTCGTGTTGATCAGACCGCGCGAAGACCACGCGCGGCCACCATAGTCTAATTCTGTTTGGAAGAGCCGCCGCGCCTAGGCGGCGGTGCCCTCTGCGAGGGCCGCAGCGAGGCGGGAGACGCCCGCGACGCCGTCGTCGGCCAGCGCCTTCACGAGCGCAGAGCCCACGATCGCGCCGTCGGCGTACTGGAGCACCTCGGCCACCTGGGCGGCCGTCGAGATGCCGACGCCCACGCAGGTGCTCGTCGCACCGGCGTCGCGCAGGCGCGCCACCAGGGCGCGGGCGGCGGAGTCGACGTCGGCGCGCGCTCCGGTGATGCCCATCGTCGAGACGGCGTAGACGAAGCCGCGGCTCGCCTCAACGGTCTGGCGCAGCCGCGCGTCGGTGGACGACGGGGCGGCGAGGAACACGCGGTCGAGCCCTGTGCGGTCGGAGGCCGCGAGCCAGGCTGCTCCCTCGTCCGGGATGAGGTCGGGCGTGATGAGCCCGGCTCCGCCCGCGGAGAGCAGGTCGTCGGCGAACCGGTCGACGCCGTACTGCAGCACCGGGTTCCAGTAGGTCATGACCAGGACCGGCACATCCACCTGGGCGGTGATCTCGCGCACGGCGGTGAAGCCGTCCCGCAGCCGGAACCCGTTGGAGAGCGCCTGCTGGGTGGCGGCCTGGATGACCGTGCCGTCCATGACGGGGTCGGAGTACGGCAGGCCGAGTTCGATCGCGTCGACGCCGTTCTGCGCGAGCGCGACGGCCGCGTCGATGCTGGTCTTCAGGTCGGGGAACCCGGCGGGCAGGTAGCCGATCAGAGCACCGGATGCGTCGGCGTTGCGCCGGGCGATGACGCTCTCGACGCCGTGCTGCGCGCCGGTCACGACTGCACCGCGTCGGTGTCGATCAGGTCGAAGTACCGTCCTGCGGTCTCCATGTCCTTGTCTCCGCGGCCACTGAGGTTCACCAGGATGACGGCGTCCTTCCCGAGCTCCTGGCCGAGCTTCAGTGCCCCGGCGAGAGCGTGTGAGGATTCGATGGCGGGGATGATGCCCTCCGTGCGGCTGAGCAGGCGCAGCGCATCCATCGCCTCGGCATCCGAGATCGGCAGGTACTGCGCCCGGCCGATGGAGGCGAGCCACGCGTGCTCCGGTCCGACGCCCGGGTAGTCGAGCCCGGCGGAGATCGAGTGCGACTCGATGGTCTGGCCGTCCTCGTCCTGCAGCAGCATGCTGCGCGCGCCGTGCAGGACGCCGGGGCGTCCCTTGGTGATGGTGGCGGCGTGGCGCGGGGTCTCCGCGCCTTCTCCCCCGGCCTCGTAGCCGATCAGGCGCACGTCTTCGTCGTCGAGGAAGGCGTGGAAGATGCCCATCGCATTCGATCCGCCACCGACGCAGGCGACAACGGCATCCGGGAGGGATCCGGTGAGGTCGATGACCTGCTGGCGCGCCTCTTCGCCGATGATCTTCTGCAGGTCGCGGACCATCGCCGGGAACGGGTGGGGGCCCGCGACGGTGCCGAAGATGTAGTTGGTATTCTCGACGTTGGTGACCCAGTCGCGCATGGCGTCGTTGATCGCGTCCTTGAGGGTGCGCGATCCCGTCTTGACGGCGACGACCTCCGCGCCGAGCAGGCGCATCCTGGCCACGTTGAGCGCCTGGCGCTCGGTGTCGACCTCGCCCATGTAGATGGTGCATTCGAGCCCGAACAGCGCTGCAGCCGTCGCGGTGGCGACGCCGTGCTGCCCGGCGCCGGTCTCCGCGATCACGCGCGTCTTGCCGATGCGCTTCGTGAGGATCGCCTGGCCGAGCACGTTGTTGATCTTGTGCGAGCCCGTGTGGTTGAGGTCTTCGCGCTTCAGGATGATGCGTGCCCCACCGGCGTGCTCCGCGAACCGCGGCACCTCGGTGATGATCGACGGACGCCCGGTGTACGAGCGGTTCAGCTCGTCGAGCTCGGCGTGGAACGCCGGGTCGGCCTTCGCGGCCTCCCAGGCCGCCGACAGCTCGTCGAGGGCTGCGACGAGGGATTCGGGGACGAAACGCCCTCCGAAGTCGCCGAAGTACGGGCCGGTTTCGGAACGCAGGGACATCAGGCCACCAGGAATTCTTCGAGCGTCGCGACGGGGTCGCTCGTGACGAGAGCCTCGCCGACGAGGACGACGTCTGCGCCGGCCGCCCGATAGTGCGCGACGTCGTCCGCCGACTTCACGGCGGACTCCGCGACGCGGATGACACCGGACGGGATGCGGTCGGCCAGCCGGCCGAACAGGTCCTTGTCCAGTTCGAACGTGGAGAGGTTGCGGGCGTTGACGCCCACGAGACCTGCGCCCGTGTCGAGCGCACGGCTGAGCTCGTCCGCCGTGTGCGCCTCGACGAGCGAGGTCATGCCGAGCGAGGTGATCAGCTCGTGCAGCTCGACGAGCTTCCGCTGGTCGAGCGCAGCGACGATGAGCAGCACGAGGTCGGCTCCCGCCGCGCGCGCCTCGAACACCTGGTACGGGTCGGAGACGAACTCCTTGCGCAGCACGGGGATGGAGACGGCGTCGCGCACGGCCTCCAGATCGGCGAGCGATCCCTTGAACCTGCGCTCCTCGGTGAGGACGCTGATCGCACTCGCTCCCCCCGTCTCGTACGAGACGGCGAGGGCCGCTGGATCCGGGATGTCGGCGAGCGAGCCGCGGGACGGGCTCGCGCGCTTCACCTCGGCGATGATCTTGACGCGGTCGGCGGGGGCGAGGTGGCTCAGCGCATCCAGAGCGGGAGCACGGTCGGCCGCCTCGGCCTCGACAACGGACAGCGGGCGCTCTGCCCGGCGCCGCTCGGCGTCTTCACGGGCGCCGGCGACGAGGTCGTCCAGCACGCGTCAGTGGCCCTTCGGCTGGTACTTCGTGCCGTCGACGCCGTATCCGGCCTTCTTCATGGCCCAGCCGACGATGAGACCGACGATCGCGAGTCCAGCGGCCGACCAGACGACGATCGGCGCCTCGAAGAAGAACGCGACGGCGCCGATGGCGAAGGCCACCAGCATGATGATGACGGCCGTCCACGCCGCCGGCGAGTGACCGTGGCCTGGCTCGACTGACTCGGTGCTCATGGGACTCCTGCTTCGTGAGGTGCGCGGCGCTCAACGTCGCGCACGATGGATCGGGGTGGTGCTGTTCAAGTCTAGCGGTGGGTCAGCGGGTGGGGTCTTCGCCACGGCTGAGGTCGTCCCAGCTGTCGATGGCGGTGTCCTTGTCGATGGCCGCTGCACCGGATGGGGTCTCTCCGTCCGCGGCGGCACGCGCCTCCGCGTCTTCGGAGACGGTCGCGCCGTCTTCGGCGCCCTCGGCCTCCGCGTCGTGGTCGAGGAGGAGCGTCGTGCCGTCCTCGTCCTCGAAGCGCGTCTGGTACTTGCGCGACGAGCCCGGCCAGAGCCGGTTCGTGACGACGACGGCCGCGCTGGCGAGTACAAGCACCACCCCGCCCGCCACGGCGACGCCCGGCCAGAACTCGGCGGCGACCGTGTCGACCAGGCGTGCGATCGACGCGGACCCCGCGACGCCTGTGGCCGTGGTGATCGTCGCCGTCGAGGCGCGGAGGGCGTCCGCCAGCGCGCTGATCGAGGAGATGAGCACGGAGGCGCCGAGCAGCAGCCCGAGCAGCGCGAGGACGATGCGGAACGCCGGACCGGCGATGGCCAGCGCGGCCGCGAGGGCCAGCCCGGCCAGCGAGAGCGCGGTGAGCGCCGGCGCAGCCGCTGACCCGGGCACCGCGAGCGTCGTGGTGTGCTCCGCGACGTCGGTGAGGTGCACCGTGAACCAGGTCTGCGTGGATGCGAGCAGGGCGAGGCCGCTGCCGACCAGCAGCGCCAGCAGCGTCAGGTACTTGGCCCTGCGGGAGACGGGACGCTCGACGACGGGCTCAGACTGCTCGCTCACCGGTCACCCGCCTCATCGCGTTCGCCACGGCGACCGCGCGCAGCGGGGCAGCCGCCTTGTTCTGCGACTCCTCGAACTCGCTCTGCGGCACGGAGTCCGCCACCAGGCCGCCTCCGGCCTGCACGCGGGCGACGCCGTCCATGATGGTCGCCGTGCGGATGGCGATGGCGAGATCGGCGTCCCCGGAGAACCCGAAGTAGCCGATCACGCCGCCGTACACACCGCGCTGCGCCGGTTCCAGCTCGTCGATGATCTCCAGCGCCCTCGGCTTCGGGGCGCCGGAGAGGGTGCCGGCCGGGAAGGTGGCGCGGAACACATCCACCGCCGTCTTGTCCGGCAGCACGTCGCCCTCGACGCTCGACACGATGTGCATGATGTGGCTGAACCGCTCGACGCGCATGAACTCCGTCACCTCGACGGAACCGGCCGCACAGACCTTGAGCAAGTCGTTGCGGGCCAGGTCGACCAGCATCAGGTGCTCGGCGCGCTCCTTGTCGTCGGCGAGCAGCGAGGTCTCCAGGTCGAGGTCCTCCTCCGGCGAGGCTCCGCGCGGTCGGGACCCGGCGATGGGATGCGTGAACGCGCGCCCATCCTGCACCTTGACCAGCGCCTCCGGGGACGACCCGACGATGGAGTACTCCCCGCCGTCCGGCCGTTCGAGCGCCAGGAGGTACATGTACGGGCTCGGGTTGAGCGAGCGCAGCACGCGGTACACGTCGAGCGGCGCGGCCTCGCAGTCCAGCTCGAAGCGCTGGGAGATGACCACCTGGAAGATGTCGCCGTCGACGATCCGCTCTTTCGCGGTCACCACGGCGGCCAGGAAGTCGTCCTTCGCCGTGCGCGACACCGGATGCGCGGGCGTGCCCAGGTCGACCTGGGCGAGCCACGCCTCCGACGGCCGGGCGAGACCGGCCTGCATCGCGTCGAGCCGCTGCTGGGCGGCCTCCCACATCGTGTCCGCGTCGTCGACGCCGTCGTTGAGCACGGTGGCGATCAGCTGCACGGTGCCGTACCGGTGGTCGATCACGACCAGGTCGGAGCAGAACGCGAGGGCCTGACCGGGCATGTCGTAGTCCGCGGGCGGCTGGTGCGGCAGCCGCTCGATCTGGCGGATCGCCTCCCAGCCGATGAAGCCGACCAGTCCCCCGGTCAGCGGGGGCAGGCCGGGGATGCGCGGCGTCTGCCACCGCGCGTACAGCGCGGCGAGGGCTTCCAGCGGCGGCAGGTCGGCGGTGGAGCCGATGGCCCGCTCCGCCGGGATGCCGTAGTCGAGCCAGCGGACCGCATCCCCCTGCTGGGTGAGCACGCCGAACGAGGAGACGCCGACGAACGAGAACCGCGACCAGATGCCGCCCTGCTCCGCCGATTCGAGCAGAAAGGTGCCAGGGCGTCCGTCCGCGAGCTTGCGGTAGATGCCGACAGGGGTCTCTCCGTCCGCGAACAGCTCGCGCACGACCGGGACGACCCTGTGGTCGTCGAGCAGCCGCGCGAACGCGTCGCGGGTGGTGGAGCTGGTGACGGTGTCGATCACGAATCCTCCGTGGGGCTCGCCTCGACGTGGCCGACCACGGGTGTGAGCTGGTCGGCGTCGAAGCAGGTGCGGGTTCCAGTGTGGCAGGCGGCGCCGATCTGCTCGACAGTCACCAGCAGGGTGTCTCCGTCGCAGTCGAGCGCAGCGCCCTTGACGTACTGTGCGTGCCCGGACGTGTCCCCCTTGCGCCAGTACTCCTGGCGGGAGCGCGACCAGAAGGTGACGCGCCCCTCGGTGAGCGTGCGGCTGAGCGCCTCCGCGTCCATCCAGCCCATCATCAGGACCTCTTTGGTGTCCCACTGCTGGATGATCGCCGGGACCAGGCCGTCACCGTTGAAGGCGACGCGCTCGATGATGGCGGGGTCTGCTGCGGTCATGCCCTGATCTCCAACCCGGCGCGGACGAGTTCGTCCTTCACATCGCCGATCGTCATCTCACCGGAGTGGAACACGCTCGCGGCGAGTACCGCATCCGCCCCCGCCTCGATGGCTGGAACGAAGTCTGCGACCTTCCCAGCACCGCCGGAGGCGATGACGGGAACACTGCTGATGCCGCGCATCAACCGGATGAGTTCGGTGTCGAAGCCCTCCTTGGTGCCGTCGGCGTCGATCGAGTTGACCAGCAGCTCGCCGGCCCCCAGCCCGATCGCGCGCTCGGCCCACTCCAGGGCGTCGAGGTCGGTCTCCGTCCGGCCGCCGTGCGTGGTGACCACGAATCCGGATGCGGTCGCCGCCGACCGCTTGACGTCGAGCGAGAGCACGAGCACCTGCGCGCCGAACCGGTCGGCGATCTCGGCCACCAGCTCGGGCCGGGCGATGGCGGCGGAGTTCACGCCCACCTTGTCCGCCCCGCTGGCGAGCAGGCGGGAGACGTCCTCCGGGCTGCGCACGCCGCCGCCGACGGTGAGCGGGATGAAGACCTGCTCGGCCGTCGCGCGCACCACGTCGTAGGTGGTCGAACGGTTGTCGACCGTCGCCGTGACGTCGAGGAAGGTCAGCTCGTCCGCCCCCTGCTCGTAGTACCGGCGCGCGAGCGCGACAGGATCGCCCGCGTCACGCAGGTTCTGGAAGTTGACGCCCTTGACGACGCGGCCGTCTGCCACATCGAGGCACGGGATGACCCGGACGGCGACGGACATCAGATCCGCGCAGCGTGGATCGACGTGACGAGGATGGCACGCGCTCCCAGCTCGTAGAGCGCATCCATGATGTGGTTGACCTGGTCGCGCTTGATCATCACGCGCACGGCCAGCCAGTCCGGCTCCCCGAGCGGGGACACGGTCGGCGACTCGACGCCGGGCGTGAGGGCGACCGCCCTGTCGAGCAGCACGGCGGGCAGGTTGTAGTCGATGAGCACGTACTGGCGGGCGACCATGACGCCCTGCAGCCTGCGCAGCAGCGTGTCGACGCCGGCCGCGGGCGACGCGGAGGAGATCAGCACGGCCTCCGACTCGAGGATGACCGGGCCGAAGATCTCCAGGCCCTGCTTGCGCAGCGTCGTGCCGGTCTCGACCACGTCGGCCACCGCGTCAGCGACGCCGAGACGCACGGCGGACTCCACGGCGCCGTCGAGCTTGATGAGGGTGGAGGCGATCCCGTTCTCGGCGAGGAACGCCCCGACGAGTCCCGGATAGCTGGTGGCGACGCGCTTGCCGTCGAGGTCGGCCAGCGCGGAGAACGAGCCGGTGGGGCCCGCGAACCGGAAGGTGGACGCTGCGAAGTCGAGCGAGGCGATCTCGCCGGCCGTGGAGCCCGAGTCGAGCAGCAGGTCACGGCCGGTGATGCCGACGTCGAGCGCGCCGGAGCCGACGTACGTCGCGATGTCGCGCGGGCGCAGGTAGAAGAACTCGACGTCGTTGCGGGCGTCGGTGACGATCAGCTCTTTGGGGTCGCGGCGGCCGACGTATCCGGCCTCGTGCAGCATCTGCGCCGCGGTCTCGGAGAGGGAGCCTTTGTTGGGAACGGCGATCTTCAGCATGGGTGGTCTTTCGTGTACAGGGGGACGATCAGGACGCGGGTGTACCGGTCACAGATGTCGGTACACGTCCGCGGGGCTGAGGCCCTTCGCGATGAGCAGCACCTGGAGGTGGTAGAGCAGCTGCGAGATCTCCTCGGCCGTCTCTTCGTCCGACTGGTATTCGGCGGCCATCCAGACCTCGGCCGCCTCCTCCACGATCTTCTTTCCGATGGCGTGCACGCCAGCATCCAGCTCACGAACCGTGCCGGAACCCTCCGGGCGGGTCGCGGCCTTCTCGCTGAGCTCGGCGAAGAGGTCGTCGAAGGTTTTCACCACTACAGGCTACTAGCTTGCGAACGGCCCGCCGGACATCGGCGGCGGAACGGCGACGGTCCGCTGGATGTCGAGCAGCCGATCGGCCGCGGACAGCAGTGCACTCCGGATGCGCGTGGTGCGCTCCACGTCGTCCTCCGGGGGCAGCAGCCCGGCTGAGAGCGACACGTTGATCGCGGCCACGACGGCGCCCGCGGGGTTGCGCACCGGCACCGCGATGGACCGCAGGCCGGGTTCCAGCTCCTGGTCGACGGACGCCCAGCCGTCCCGCGCGACGGCCAGGATCGCATCCAGGAGCGCCGCCGGATCCGTCGTGGTCCTGGGGGTCAGCTTCCGGAGGTCGCTGCGGGCGAGCACGGCGCCGATCTGTGTCTCGGTGAGCCCGGCGAGTAGCACGCGTCCCATCGAGGTCGCGTACGCGGGGAACCGGGTGCCGACCGCGATGGAGACCGACATGATCCTGCGCGTGTGCACCCGGGCGACGTAGACGATGTCCGTGCCGTCGAGCACGGCCATCGAGACGCTCTCCCCCAGTTCGGCGGAGAGCTCCTCCAGCACCGGAGTGGCGAGCCGAGGGAGGGACTGGCCGGAGAGGTACGCGTATCCGAGTTCCAGGACCTTGGCCGTGAGCTGGAACTCGCGGCCGTCCGTGCGCAGGTAGCCGAGGTCGATCAGGGTCAGCAGGAAGCGCCGGGCCGCCGCGCGGCTCATCCCGGTCTTCCTGGCCACCTCGCTGAGCGTCATGGCCGGGTCGTCGGCGTCGAAGGCGCGGATGGCCGCGAGCCCGCGCGCGAGCGACTGCACGAAGTGGTCGTCGCCGACCTCCGCCGGCTTCGCGGACGGATCGTCCACTGACTTCTCCGCCTGCGCCACTGGCTCCCCTTCCGTGCCCTGCGACGCCCCTGCTCAGGTCCCGGCGAGTCCGGGCGCGACGTCGAGCGGGACATCGAGCCTCGATTGTAGTTCAGTGACGGTCACGCCGAAGGTGTCGGTCACCGTGACCCGCCCGTCCGCCAGCTCGAACACGGCGACGTCGGTGTACACCCGGCTGACGCATCCGATGCCCGTGACCGGGTAGTCGCAGACGGGAACCAGCTTGCTCCTGCCGTCTTTGCCGAACAGGTTCATCATGATGAAGATCTGCTTGGCGCCGGTCGCCAGGTCCATCGCCCCTCCGACGGCCGGGATCGCGTCCGGCTCCCCGGTGTGCCAGTTGGCCAGGTCGCCCGAGGCGGACACCTGGAACGCGCCGAGCACGCACACGTCGAGGTGGCCGCCGCGCATGATCGCGAACGAGTCCGCGTGGTGGAAATACGACGCGCCGGGCAGCTCGGTCACCGGGATCTTGCCGGCGTTGATCAGGTCGTCGTCGATCTCCTCGCCGACCGCCTGGCGGCCCATGCCGAGCATCCCATTCTCGGTGTGCAGGATCACGTCCTGGCCTGGTGCGAAGTAGTCAGAGACGAGCGTGGGCTGGCCGATCCCGAGGTTCACGAACGATCCGGGCGGGATGTCGGCGGCCACGCGCTCGGCCAGCTCAGCCCTGGTCAGTGGTGCGTTCACAGCGACTCCTTCAGGTCGACCACGATGTTGACGAAGATGCTCGGGGTGACCACGGTCTCCGGATCGATGGCGCCGGTCGGCACGACGCCGCCGACCTGGGCGATCGTGGTCGCCGCCGCGGTCGCCATGATCGGGCCGAAGTTCCTGGCCGTCTTGCGGTAGACGAGGTTGCCCTGCCGATCGGCCGTGCGCGCGGTGATGAGCGCGACGTCGCCGTGGATGGGCAGCTCGAACACCTGGCCGACGCCGCCGAGCATCCTGGTCTCCTTGCCGTCGGCGAGGCTGGTGCCGTAGCCGGTCGGTGTGAAGAAGCCGCCGATGCCCGCACCCGCCGCCCGGATGCGCTCGGCGAGGTTGCCCTGTGGGACGAGTTCCAGCTCGATCCTGCCCGCGCGGTACTCCTCGTCGAAGCGGTGCGAGTCGGACTGGCGGGGGAAGGAGCAGATGATCTTCCGCACCCGGCGCGCCCCGATCAGCGCGGCGAGACCTTCGTCGCCGTTACCCGCGTTGTTGTTGACGACCGTCAGGTCGGTCGCACCGTGTTCGAGGAGCGCGTCGATCAGCTCGACCGGCTGCCCGGCCTTGCCGAAGCCGCCGATGAGCACCGTCGCGCCGTCCTGGATGCACGACACGGCCTCCAGCGCGCTGTCGGTGATGGTGGTCATGCTGCGTCTCCCGGCGTGGTGCTGACGGCGGTGGTGCTGACTGCGGTGGTGCTGACGGCTGTTCCGCTCACGTTCTCGAGCACGATCGCGAGTCCCTGGCCGACGCCGATGCACAGGGCCGCGACGCCCCAGCGCTGGTTCTCGGCGACCAGCCGCGCGGCGAGCGTCCCGAGCAGACGGGTGCCCGTCGCGCCGAGCGGGTGGCCGATGGCGATGGCGCCGCCCCAGGCGTTGACGATGGCGAGTTCGATGGGCCACGCGTCCAGGCAGGCGAGCGACTGCGCGGCGAACGCCTCGTTCAGCTCGACGGCGCCCACCTCCGCCCAGGTGATGCCCGCGCGCTTCAACGCACGGTTCGCCGCCTCGACGGGAGCGAAGCCGAACAGCTGCGGTTCGTTCGCCCACGCTCCTCGCCCGGCGACGCGCGCGAGCGGTGCCCGGCCGAGCCGGTCGGCCGCGGCCTCCGAGCCGACGAGCAGTGCGCCTGCTCCGTCGGTGAGCGGAGACGCGTTGCCCGCCGTCACCGTGCCGCCCTCCGCGGTGTCCCCCGCCGGCCGGAACACCGTCTTCAGCCCGGCGAGCACCTCGACCGTGCTCCCCGGCCGGATGCTCTCGTCGCGTTCCAGCGCGATCCCGTCCATCCCGAGCACCTGGTCGTCGTATCGTCCTGCGCGCCAGGCGGCGTCCGCAAGCCGGTGCGAGCGCGCGGCGAACGCGTCCTGCCGCTCGCGCGTCACACCGCACTTCTCGCGCAGGATCTCCGTGGCCTCGCCGAGCGAAACCGTCCACTCCGCCGGCATGGCCGGGTTCACCAGCCGCCAGCCGAGCGTGGTGGAGGCGAGGCCCAGGTCGCCCGCGGGATACGGGCGCTCGGTCTTCGGCAGCACCCACGGCGCACGCGTCATCGACTCGACGCCGCCGACGACGAGCAGGTCGACGTCGCCCACCTCGATCTCCCTGCTCGCCATCATCGCCGCGTCGAGCGACGAGCCGCAGAGCCGGTTGACCGTCGTGCCGGGGATGCTCGTGGGCAGCCCGGCGAGCAGGGTCGCCATCCTCGCCACGTTGCGGTTCTCCTCGCCGGCGCCGTTCGCGTTGCCGAACACGACGCCGTCGATCCGCTCCGGGTCGAGAGCCGGGCTCCGCTCGACGATCCCGGAGACCACCGCCGCGGCCAGGTCGTCCGGCCTGATCGCGGCGAGCCCGCCGCCGAACCGGCCGAACGGCGTCCGCACCGCGTCGTAGAGGTATGCGTGCTGCACCGGGGTCTCCTTCACTGCGTGTTGCTGCGCGCCATGTTCGCTGTGCGTACAGGCGTGCGTCTGGTGAACATCCTACCGCGCGCTGTCGGACGCCAGGATGCCGCGGGCGATGGAGAACGCGTGATTGGCCGCGGGGACGCCGCAGTACACGGCGCTCTGCATGATCACCTCGCGGATCTCGGCGACGGTCAGCCCGTTCCGCAGCGCAGCGTGCAGGTGCAGCTCGAACTCCTCCCAGTGCCCGCCCGCGATCAGCGCCGTGAGGGTGATGGCGCTGCGCATCGTGCGCGGCAGGCCGGGCCTGGTCCAGATCGAACCCCAGGCGTACCGGGTGATCAGCTCCTGGAAGTCCTCGTCCACCGCTCCGGCGCTGCGCGCGGTGGCCCGGTCGACGTGCTCGGCGCCGAGCACCTGGCGGCGCACGCGCATCCCGGCCCCGTAGCTGTCGCTGACCGCGCTGTCGGCAGCCCGCGCGAAGTGCCGCATCAGGATCTCGGCCACGCGCTCGGGCCGCTCGGCCGACGCGAGATGCCCGGCACCCGGCACCCACTCGGCGGAGCCCGCAGCGACACCGCTGGCCACGATCCACGCGTCCTCACCGGTCACGACCCCGTCGTGCTCCCCCGCGATCGCCACCACCGGCACCGGGATGCGCGGCAGCTCGTCCACCAGGTCGGCTTCCGCCAGCGCGTCGCAGCACGCAGCGTATCCGTCCTTGTCCGCATCGGACAGCGAGTGCAGCAGGCGGCTGGACACCTCGGGCTCCCGTTCCAGGAAGCCGGGCGCGAACCAGCGTTGTGCCGACCCGGCCAGCATGGTCGGCGTGCCCTGCGCACGCACCGTCTCCGCCCGCGCCCGCCACGCGCCCGGTTCGCCGATCCTCGCGCCGGAGCAGACGAGTCCGATCCCGGAGAACAGGGCGGGCGCATCCAGGGCCAGGCGCAGCGTCGTGATGCCGCCGAGCGACACCCCCGCGGCGAACAGCGCGCCGTCACCGAGGTCGCCGGCGGCACGCGCCGCGTCGAGCGTCGCCCGCACACCGAAGGCGAGTTCGGCCAGCGTGAACGGCGCATCCGGCCGGGGACTGCGCCCGTGACCGGGCAGATCCCAGCCGATCACGGTGTAGCGTTCGGCCAGGTACGGCACGGCCGGCGCCCAGACGGCGCTGACCGACGTTCCGAGCGACGGCCCGAGCACCAGCACGGGCGTGGCGGGGTCACCTGCCCGCTGTGCGAGGGCGGTGAGGACGATGGTGGGAACGCTCATGCGCGTGGCTCCTTGCCGAGGGGTGTCCGTGTGGTCGCCTCCGCCACGATCCTGACGCAGAAGTCGTCGGCCCTGCCGAGGTAGCCCGCCGGATCGAGCAGGTCGCTCAGCGTCGTGCCGCCGAGCGCGGCGGCGAGCCGGTCCGCCCCGAGCGTAGCGAGCAGGGAACGCTCGATGGCGCCGGTGTCGCCGGTGTCGCCGGTGGCCGCATCCCGTGCTGCGGTCATCGCCGCCCGCACGTCACGCGGACCGTCGTGGTCGCCCCGGTCGGCGAGAGCCCGGCCGAGCACGGCCACGACCCGCTCGCTCAACAGCACGGGACCGGCCAGCCCGAGGTTCTGCCGCATCCGCTCCGGATGCACGCCCAGTCCGCCGGCCAGTTCGGCCGCGAGTTCCGCAGACACCGCCGCCGAGCGCACGAGCGACCGCAGCGGCGTCCACTCGGCGTGCCAGCCGCCGTCCGAGCGTTCGTCCACGGTCGCGGCGGCGGCGGCGGTCAGCGCGCCGAGGTCGAGCCCGACCCGCAGCCCCTCCCGCTTGAGCAGGACGGAGAGCACCGGGTTCTGTTTCTGCGGCATCGCGGACGACACCCCGCGGCCGTCGGCGCGCGGCTCGGACAGTTCTCCGAACTCCGGACGGCTGAGGAGTGCGACGTCCGCGCCGATCACCGCGCACGCCGCCACCGCCTCGGCCGCCGCTCCTCCGGCGCGCAGCACCGGCCACCGGTTCGTCTGCCAGGGCGCGACCGGCGCGGCCAGCCCGAGGCGTGCGGCCAGAGCATCCACCAGGGCGAGCGTGTCCACGCCGCGCAGGGTGTCGAGCGACGCCAGCGTGCCCGCCGCGCCACCCCACTGCAGCGGGAGCGTCGGAAGCAGCGCGCTCAGCCGGCTCCGCGCTGCCGTGATCCCGGCCAGCCAGTGCGCCGCCTTGAGGGCGAAGGTGGACGGCAGCGAGTGCTGCGCGAGCGTCCGCGCGACCATCAGCGTCGACCGGTGCTCGCCCACCAAGGTCACCAGGGCGTCGGCCGTCGCATCCAGAGCGGACGCGGTCGCAGTGAGCGTCCGAGTGGCGACCAGCAGCAGCGCCGTGTCGACGATGTCCTGACTGGTCGCCCCGAGGTGCAGGAACGCCGCGGCCTCCGGCGACCGCTCGGCCGTCGTCGCCCTGAGCCGCGCGAGCAGCGGGATGAGCGCGTTGCCCCCGCCCGCCGCGTCCGCGGCGATGGCGGCCAGGTCATACCGCTCGACGGCGCAGGCATCCTCGATGACCGGCAGCCAGGCCGCGTCGCCGATGCCGTGCTCGACCAGCACCTGCGCCCAGGCGAACTCGGTGTCCAGCATGGCCTGCACCACGGCCAGGTCCGTGCAGAGCGCCGCGCCACCGGATGCCGCTACCGCCGGATCGAGGATGCCGACGTCTCCGTCGGTCATCGCCGGTCGCCGCCGAAGTCGATGAACACGGTCTCGTCGTCGCCCTGCAACCGGATGTCGAACAGCAGCGAGCCGTCCGGCTCCCGCTCGGCGATCAGCGTGCCTCGCCTGTCCTCCGGCAGCGCGGCGAGGAAGGCGTCTGCGGCGAGCGCCGTCTCGTCGTCGGGGAGGTATGCGCGGGTGTGCAGCTTGTCGAGGAGTCCTCTGGCGAATACCAGCACGGCGAAGAAGGCGGGCGCGCCCTGCTCGGTCGGTCCGGGTGTGCGGGTGCTGAAGGTGTAGTGGCCGTCGTCGTCGGTGGCCGCTCGCCCCCATCCGGTGAAGGTGTGGCCGTCCCGGCGGAGGGAGCCGGTGGCGCGGGGCACTGCTCCGTGCTCGTCGGCCTGCCAGAGTTCGAGGATGGCGTCCTGCACGGGCACGCCCGCTCCGTCGGTGACCGTGCCGTGCAGCCGGATGGTGCCTGCCGCCCCCGGCGGGGTGAGCTCGGAATCGCCGGCGAACGGGAGGGCGTAGCCGTAGAACGGGCCGACGGTCTGGCCGGGCGTGGGGGCGAGCGCTGTGCTCATTCGTCGTCTCCTTCTGGTTCCATCCAGGTACGCCCCGAGCCGCTGAGCACGATGTCCCAGCTGTACCCGGTCGCCCACTCGTGCGTCGTGACGGCGTGGTCGTACCGGGCGACGAGCCGGTCGCGCGCCCCCTGGTCGACGATCGACTGGTAGATCGGGTCGAGGGCGAACAGCGGATCGCCGGGGAAGTACATCTGCGTGATCATCCGCTGGGTGAAGTCCGTGCCGAACAGGGAGAAGTGGATGTGGGCCGGACGCCACGCGTTGTGGTGGTTCTTCCAGGGGTACGGGCCCGGCTTGATCGTCGTGAAGCGGTAGCTGCCGTCCGCCCCCGTGATGCAGCGTCCCACCCCGGTGAAGTTGGGGTCGAGCGGGGCGGGGTGCTGGTCGCGCTTGTGGATGTATCGCCCGGCGGAGTTGGCCTGCCAGATCTCCACCAGCTGGCCGCGCACCGGTCTGCCGTCCCCGTCGAGCACCCGGCCGGTCACGACCATCCGCTCGCCGAGGGGCTCCCCGTTGTGCTGGATGGTGAGGTCGGCCTCGAGCGGGTGCACATCCCGGTGGCCGAACGCGGGCGACCACAGCTCGATGGTCTCCGGGTCGGTGTGCCGGAGGTCTTTGGTCGGATGGCGCAGCAGGGAGCTGCGGTACGGCGGGAAGTCACGCCGCGTGCCGCGCTCCTCGGGCGTGCCTGCCGCCCGCCCGTCCGCGTATGCGGCGTGGATGGCCTGGATCTCCGCGCTCAGCTCCGACTGCGGCCGGAGCGGGTTCGGTGGGGTGGGTGGCGTCGTGGGTGGGGTCGTGGGTGACATCGGCGTCCTTTCGTGGAGGAGGGTGTTGCTGGTCAGGCGACGGGCTGCGCGACGGCGGCATGCTGCCAGCCGGTGTAGCCTTCCGCGAGGAACGCCGAGCCTGCGCGGGAGGAGGCGATGGACTCCAGCTCGCCGCGTTGCCTGCGCCTGTCGAAATCGCTCGCGCCCGGCTGCTCGTGCAGGAGCGTCGTCATCCAGTACGAGAAGTGCTGGCTCTTCCACACCCTGGCCAGAGCACGGTCGCTGTAGCTGTCCACGCCGGACGCGCTCCCGCCGAGCAGCAGTTCGGCCAGCGCCTCGTGCAGCACTCCCACGTCGGCGAGCGCCAGGTTCAGCCCCTTGGCGCCCGTCGGAGGCACGGTGTGTCCGGCGTCGCCCGCGAGGAACAGCGAACCGTGCCTGAGTGGTTCGCAGACGAAGCTGCGGAATGGGAGTACGACGCGGTCGGTGATCGGTCCCTCGGCGAGGGAGAAGCCGTTGCCTGCGACGCGGCTCTGCAGCTCGTCCCAGATGCGTGCGTCACTCCACTGGTCGGCGTCCTCGCCGGGGTCGCACTGGAAGTACATGCGCTGAACGGTCTCGCTGCGCTGGCTGATGAGCGCGAAGCCGCGGTCCGATGCGGCGTAGATGAGCTCCTCCGCGCTGTGCGGCGCCTCAGTGAGGATGCCGAACCACGCGAATGGGTACTCACGGAAGTAGCTGCGGCGCTGCGCATCCGGGATCAGCTTGCGGCAGGCGCTGCGCGAGCCGTCGGCGCCGATCACCACGTCGCAGCTCAGCTCGACGGCAGAACCGTCGTCCTCGGTGAACACGACGAGCGGATGCGCGTCCGTCACCCCTACCACCGTCACGTCCTGCACCGCGTAGCGCACGTCGCCGCCGTCGCGTTCGCGGGCGTCGGCGAGGTCGGCGAACACGTCGGTCTGCGGGTAGAGCCACGCCGACTGGCCGACGAGGTCCTGGAAGTCGATCCGGTGGCCGTCGCCGTCGATGCGCAGTTCGATGCCGTCGTGCCTGTCGCCCTTCTCCAGCACGCGTCGGGAGGCGCCGGACTCCACCAGCATCCGGACGCTGCCGGGTTCCAGGATGCCCGCACGCACCGTCGCGTGAATCTCGGCCCGTGTGCGCCGCTCGACGACGACGCTGTCGATGCCGTCTCTCGCGAGGAGGTGCGAGAGCATCAGACCGGCCGGGCCACCGCCGACGATCGCGACCCTGGTCGATTCTTTGCGCGCTGCCATAGCTGCACTCCTCCTGATGGTTCTGACGAGTGCGGTCAGTTTGTCAGGACGGCCGAGCGGCGGAGCGCCCTTCTCGTTCATTGAGAACGGCGAGCGCGTCGACCCGCAGCGCTGCGGTGATCCGCTCAGCACCCTCGGTCAGCGGCCCGATCACCGCGGCGATCACGGCGAGGTCCCGCGGCACGACCACGCTGAGCGCCGCCACCACCTCGAGCCCTGGCTCGCGCACCGGCACGGAGACCCCGGCGGTGTCCGGATGCATCATCCCCTCCACGACGGCGTGGCCGCTCGTGCGCACCCCGGCCAGCCGGTGCCGGAGGCCGGGCAGACTCTGCTCCCAGTCCGCGATGAAGCCCTCCCGCACCGCGCGGTCGGCGAACGCGACGATCGCGTGCCCGGCCGACGACCGGTATGCGGGAAGCCGGGTCGCCGTCGTCGCCGCGTTCTCCACCGACCCCTCGCCCGCGTAGCACTCGAGGTAGAGCACCTCGTCGCCGTCCGCGGTGAGCACGCCGAGCTGGGTGTTCTGCCCGACCACCCGCTGCACCTCCTGCATGGCGGGGCGCGCGATCGTGAGCAGGTGCGTGTACGGCGAGCGGGCACGGTGGGCGAGCTCCCAGAGGTCGAGGCCCAGGCCGATCCTGCCCTGCTCGTCCTTCACCAGCCAGCCGATCGCGCTCAGCTCGGCGACCAGCCGGTGCACGGTCGCCACCGGGAGGTCGGCGAGCCGGGCGATGGCGGTCGCGTTCATCGGCGGGTGCCCGGAGTCGAGCGTGCTCAGGATGCGGACGAGCCGCGTGATCAGCGACTCCCCCGACGGCGAATTGGCCACGTCGACTCCTTCCTGCGCGTCCCACCATGCTACGGTGCGTTCTGGTGGCGCACGAGCGTGCGCCTGGCGAACATCTGTTTGGCCATCGCGTCGCCGTGACGCACGAACCGCAGCACCACGCACCACCAGTACCACCCCGCATCACAGCAAGGAGGCTCCGATGACGAGCTCACCCCCGTCCACCGCCCGCGTCTGGCCCGTCATCCTCTGCTGGATCGTGGTGGCGCTCGACGGCTTCGACCTCGTCGTCCTCGGCACGGTCATCCCGACCCTGATCAGTACGGGCGCGCTCGGGTTCGACCCCGGCGGCGCGACGGCCGTGGCCACAGCGGGGCTCGTCGGGGTCGGGATCGGCGCGCTCGCCGTGGGCCCGCTCACCGACCGCTACGGCAGGCGCGCGACGCTGATCACCTGCGTCGCCCTGTTCTCGGTGTTCACGATCGCGGTCGTCGCCGCGCCGAACGTGTTCGTCTTCGGCGCCCTGCGACTGCTCGCCGGGCTGGGGCTCGGGGCGTGCATCCCGACCGTGCTCGCCTACGTGGGCGAGTTCGCCGGGTCCACCCGCACCGGGCGCTCGACGACGCTGACGATGACCGGCTACCACGCGGGCGCCGTCCTCACCGCGCTGCTCGCCCTCGCGATCGTGCCGAACTGGCAGCTGATGTTCCTGGTCGGCGGCCTCGCCGGGCTCGTGGTGCTTCCCCTGCTCTGGTTCACGCTGCCGGAGTCGGCAGCCGTCCTCGCCCGTCGTGCGGACGGAGCAGCCCGGCCGGCGGGGACCGTCGGTGTCCTCGTCCGGCGGCCGTACCTGCTCGCCAGCATCGGCATCTGGACGGCGTCGTTCATGGGGCTGCTGCTGGTCTACGGCCTCAACACCTGGCTTCCGCAGCTCATGAAGGTCGCCGGCTACGACACCGGGGACGCGCTCGGCCTGCTGCTCGTCCTCAACCTGGGCGCCGTCGCCGGGCTCGTGCTCGCCGGAACGCTCGCCGACCGCAACGGCACCAAGCGCGTCACCCTGGTCTGGTTCTTCCTCGCCGCGGTGTTCCTCGCGCTGCTGAGCATCCGGATGGACGAGGTCGTGCTGCTGTACGCGGCGATCTTCGTCACCGGCGTCTTCGTGTTCTCCGCGCAGGTGCTCGTCTACGCGTTCGTCAGCCAGCTCTACCCTCCGGAGGTGCGCGGCACGGCGCTCGGCTTCGCCGCGGGCATCGGGCGCATCGGCGCCATCGCCGGACCGGCCATCACCGGGGTGCTCGTGACGCTCGACCTGGCGTATCCGGGCGGCTTCTACGTGTTCGCCGTCGCCGCGCTGATCTCGGTGGCGAGCATCGCGACCGTGCCGGCCGTGATCCGCCGACGGGAGGGGGCGCCGGTCGTCGTCAGCGGCTGACCGGGTGACTGTGGCGCGCGGCCGTCTCACGGAGCAGCGCGATCTGCCGCTCGGTGTTCTCCGCCTTGAACACGCTCGATCCCGCCACGAAGGTGTCCGCACCGTTCTCGGCGGCGACGGCGATGGTCTCCTCGGTGATCCCGCCGTCGACCTGCAGCCACACGTCGGCGCCCGTCGCATCCACCGCCGCGCGCAGCCTGGCGAGCTTGGGCATGGTCTCCGGCATGAACGACTGGCCGCCGAAGCCGGGCTCGACGGTCATCACCAGCACCTGGTCGAACTCGGGCAGCAGGTCGAGGTAGTCGTCGACCGGCGTTCCCGGCTTGAGCGCGATCCCCGCCCGCGCGCCGATCTCGCGCAGGCGCCTGGCGAGCGTGACCGGCTCGGTGGCCGCCTCGGCGTGGAAGGTGACGGAGAACGCGCCGAGCTCCGCGTATCCCGGCGCCCAGCGCTCCGGGTCGTCGATCATCAGGTGCACGTCGAGCGGGATCGCGGACACATCCTGGATGCGCCCCACCATCTGCGGACCGAACGTCAGGTTCGGCACGAAATGGTTGTCCATCACATCCACGTGCACGAGGTCGGCAGTGGCGATGCGACCGAGGTCACGCTCCAGGTTGACGAAGTCGGCGGCGAGGATGCTGGGGTTGATCCGGACTGGCATGCCTCCAGCCTACAAAACCGGCGACCCCTGCCGGCTCAGCGCTTGGCGAGCAGCGCGATGAACATCGCGTCCGTGCCGTGGCGGTGCGGCCACAGCTGGGCGGCCAGGCCGTCGCCGGCGAGGTCGAGGCGCTCCAGCGCGAGCTCCTGCAGCACGAACGGCGTGTCGACGGCTTCGACGTCGTCGTGCGCGTCCAGCGCCGCCGCGACGATGCCCCGCGTCTCCGCGATGTGCGGGGAGCAGGTCACGTAGGCGATGAGCCCGCCGGGCTTCGCGGCGGCGATGGCCGCGTCGAGCAGCCGCGCCTGGAGCCCGGTGAGCTCTGCGACGTCACGCGGGGTCTTGCGCCACCGCGCCTCCGGCCGGCGGCGCAGCGCACCGAGCCCGGTGCACGGGGCGTCCAGCAGGATGCGGTCGAACTGTTCCGGGTGGGACTCTCCGACGGTCGTGCCGTCCAGTTCGAGCACCTCGACGGGCTCCGGCAGCGCGGCCAGCGCACGCCGGACCAGCTCTGCACGCGCGGGAACGACCTCGTTGGCGGTGAGCGTCGCACCACCCAGCCGCGCCTCGGCGGCCAGCAGTGCCGCCTTGCCGCCCGGACCGGCGCACAGGTCGAGCCACTGCTCACCCGGCACGATCGGGCGCGCCCTGCTGAGCGCGAGTGCGGCGAGCTGCGATCCCTCGTCCTGCACCCGCAGACGTCCGCCCGCCTCCTCGACCCTGGCCTGCGGATCCCCGCCGCCCGCGGTGAAGCCGACGGGAGAGAACCTGTCCTCCGTCGCGTCGTCCGGCAGGTCTGCGAGCCCGGGAAGCGCGACCATGTTGACCCTGGGCGCCGCGTTGTCGGCGTTCAGCAGGTCGGCGAGTTCCGTCTCCCTGCCCTCCGCTTCGAGAGCGCGACGGAAGGCGCGCACGATCCACACCGGATGCGAGGTCAGCGCGGAGAGCTCCTGGTCCTGGCCTTTCGCGTCGGCCAGGATGCGCTGCCGCCACTCCTCCGGACTGTGCCGGCCGATCTCGCGCAGCACCCCGTTCGTGAACCCGGTCGCCGAACGCGAACCGACGCTGCGGGCGAGCGCGACGGACTCGTTGACGGCCGCGTGCGGCGCCACCCGCGTGGACAGCAGCTGGTGGGCGCCGAGCCGCAGCACATCCAGGATGGGCGGATCGATGCGGTCGACCGGACGCCCGGCCGCCCGGGCGATCACGAGGTCGTAGTATCCCTGCATCCGGAGCGTGCCGTACGTCAGCTCGGTGGCGAGGGCGGCGTCGCCCGGGTTGAGGCCCGCGCGTGCGATGCGCGTCGGCAGCAGCAGGTTGGCGTACGCGTCGGAGTCGCGCACGGCGGCGATCACGTCGTACGCGACCCTGCGGGCCGGCTGCACGTGGCCACCCTGCGCTCCGCGGCCACCCTGCGCGCCGCGACCGCCCTGGCCGCTCTGGTTCCAGTTCCGCTCGCTCATCGCAGCACCACCCCGTTCGCCGCGGAGAGGCCGCGCCACCAGTCGGCGGCAGCCATCGCCTTCTTCCCGGCCGGCTGCACCGTCACCAGCTCCAGCGGATGCGTGCCCGTCCCGACCACGACCCGCTTGCCCTGCAGCGCGACCGCGCCGGGGGCCAATTCGTCCGCGTCCGGGGCCGGGCGGGCGGCGAGAACCTTGAACCGGTCGTCGCCGAGCAGCGCGAACGCTCCGGGCTCCGGCGTCACGCCGCGCTGCCTGGCGTAGACCGCGGCCGCCGGCTGGTGGAAGTCGAGGTGCGCGTCGGCCAGCGACAGCTTCGGCGCGAGCGTGACGGCGCCGGTCTGCGACGCGGAGGCTGCCGTGCCGTCGGCCAGCGCATCCACCGTGTCCGCCAGCAGCTCGGCACCGGAGAGCGAGAGCGCACCGAGCACGTCGCCCGCCGTCTCGTCGGCCCCGATCGCGCGGGTCAGCTCGGAGAAGACGTCGCCCGCGTCCAGTTCCGGCACCAGCTGGAACACCGCAGCCCCCGTCACCTCGTCTCCGGCGATCACGGCGTGCTGCACGGGAGCGGCGCCGCGCCAGGCGGGAAGCAGCGAGAAGTGCAGGTTCACCCAGCCGAGCCGCGGCGTCGACAGCAGCGGCTCGCGCACCAGACCGCCGTACGCCACGATCACGCCGAGGTCGGGCGCCAGGCTCCGGATGCGCTCCGTCACCGTCTCGTCGAGCCGGTTGGCCTTGATCGTCTCGATGCCCAGCTCGTCCGCCGCAGCGGCGACCGGGGACGGCGTGAGCACGCGCTTGCGCCCCAGCTCCGCGTCGCGCCTGGTGAGCACGGCCACCACCTCGTGCCGCTCGGCCAGGAGCCGCAGCGCGGGGACGGCGACCGCCGGGGTGCCGGCGAAGACCAGCCTCATCCCTCGTTCTCCGTGCGGTGCGGCGTAGACGGGAATCGGGGCATAGCGGGTTCTTTCGGTCGGGAACGTCGGCCGCGAGCTCCGCGGCCACCGTCGATCCTACCGGCCGGGGTCGGACGGCCAGGGATCGGAGGCACAGGGGTCAGATGATCTCCGGGTCGTCGAACTGCACGCGCAGCGTCGGCGCCGGGCGGAACCCGGTCTTGCCCGCCGGAGCCTTGCGCCGCTTGCTCGCGTTGCGGACGATCGCGCCGCGCACCGCCGTCGCGACCTCCTGCCCTTTCGCGTACTCGAAGCGCAGGATCGCGCGCACGGTGGCGTCGTCGACCGTCGCCGGGCCGAGCACGTCGATCAGCAGCGCTGGATCGACGGCGGCGACCGCCGCCTCCACCACGTCCGGCGCCCCCGCGATCGACGCGAGCCGCACAGCGGGAGGGAAGTGCAGGGCGCGGCGGTCCACCAGCTCGGCGTGCGCGAACTCCGCGACCCGACCGGTGGCGAAGTCGCGCGCGAGACCGCCCGAGACCCCCACCAGCACGGTCGGCGCTCCCGGCGCGGCGAGCCCGGCCGCGTTCGTCCACCAGCGCAGGCAGTCCTCGGCGACACCCAGAGTCTCCCTCGCCAGCATCCGCTCGCCGTCGAGCAGGAGCACGGCACGGTACCCGCCCGCGGCGATCGGCTCAGCACCGCGGGTCGCCACGACGATGGCGCGCGCATCCGGCACGGACTGCACGGGATGCTCGCCGTCCGCCACGATCACGCGCACCCCGGGGAACGCACGCCCCAGCTCCTCCGCCGTGCGGCCGGACCCCAGCGTGACCAGCCGGAACCGGTCGTGCTCGCAGTGGTCGCAGTGCCAGTTGGTCGCGAGCGCCCCGCACCAGCCGCAGGACGGAACGCTTCCGGCCCTCCGCTGCCCGAGCGGGCCCGTGCAGCGGTTGCAGCGCGCGGCCTGCCCACACTTCGCGCAGGCGATCTGCGGCGCGTACCCGGGCCTCGCCACCTGGATCAGCACCGGCCCCGCCGGCGTCTTCTCGTCGCCGTCGAGCGCCGCGCGCGCGGTCTTCCACGCCACGGACGGGATGCGCGCCGCCCGCGCCACCGGCTCCTCCGCCGTCTGGTTCGCGCTCAGGATCACCTTCGGCCACACCATGCGCTCCGGGTCGACCGCCCGCAGCCAGCCCAGCTCCACCAGCCGCTGCGCCTCGACGCTCCGGATGCGCCCGGCCAGGATGAGCGCGCCGCCCTGCTGCTCCTGCCGCACGAGTGCCGCATCCCGCGTGTGGATGTACGGAGCCTGCCTGGCCGCGTGCAACGGGTCGCCGTCGTTCCAGACGATCAGCAGGCCGAGGTCGTCGGCGGGCGCGTACACGGCGGACTGGCTGCCGATCACGATGCGGGGACCGGACAGCGCGCCGAGGAACGCCTTGTACCGCTCGGAGTCTGTCTGCCGGCCGTCCACGCGCACGACGGCCTCGGCGGGAGCCAGCGCGAGCAGCGTCGCGGCGAGCTGGTCGAGGTCGCGGTAGTCGGGGACGGCGATGATCGCGGTCTTCCCCGCCGCCCAGCAGGCCACGGCCGCACCGGCGAGCGTCACGGCCCACTGGCCGACCCACTCGCCCTCCGGCGTGCGGACGACGCCGGGGATGGTGCGGAGCGCGATCCGCTCCCCCGCAGCGACGGCCGCCTCCAGCACGCCGTCGCCGTAGCCGCCGATGGGTGCGGGGTGCGGGTGCGCCGCCTCCTGAGTGCTCGCGCTACCTGGCGCATCCGGCTGGTCGCCCGCGGCCACCGCCGCCTGGGCAGCCAGCCACGCCTTCTCCACGCGCACCGACCGCGGGGGCACCGCGAAGCGCAGGATGTCGTTCGCCGTCCCCGCGCTGCGGTCGGCCAGCTTCCTGGCCAGCGCCCACACTGCGGGTGTCAGCACGCGCGCCGTCGACACCACCTGGTCGATCGGCGTCAGCTCGCCCTCGTAGTCGATCTGGTCGCGCGGCAGCACCTCCACCACGAACCCGGACACCATCCTGGCGCCGGTGCGCAGCGGCACCTTGACTCGCACCCCCGGATGCACGTCAGCGTCGAGCGCATCCTGCACGCCGTAGTCGAACAGGTGATCGAGTTGGGGAAGCGCCGAGTCGATCACGATGCGGGCGACCCGGCCGGCCGCCGCCATCGTCAGAGGCCTGCGGCCGACCGGAGGTCGTCGACGCGGTCCAGACGCTCCCAGGTGAAGTCCGGCAGCTCACGGCCGAAGTGGCCGTACGTCGCGGTCTTCGCGTAGATCGGGCGCAGCAGGTCGAGGTCGCGGATGATCGCGGCCGGGCGCAGGTCGAACACCTCGCGGATCGCGGAGATGATGCGGTCCTCCGGCACGTGGCCGGTGCCGAACGTCTCGACGTAAAGCCCGACGGGCGCCGCCTTGCCGATCGCGTAGGCGATCTGCAGTTCGAGCCGGTCGGCGAAACCGGCGGCGACCGCGTTCTTCGCCGCCCAGCGCATGGCGTACGCCGCGGAGCGGTCGACCTTCGACGGGTCCTTGCCGGAGAACGCGCCTCCGCCGTGACGGCTCGCGCCGCCGTAGGTGTCGACGATGATCTTGCGGCCGGTGAGCCCCGCGTCGCCCTTCGGGCCGCCGATCTCGAACCGGCCGGTCGGGTTGATGAGGGTGCGCACGTGCGCGGACTCCAGCCCGGCCTCGTGCAGCACGGGGGCGATGATCTCCTCGATCACCTCGGCCTGCAGCTGCTCGTTGGACACGCTCGGCGCGTGCTGGGTGGAGAGCACGACGGTCTGCACCGACTTCGGGACGATGCCCTCGTAGCCGATGGTCACCTGGGTCTTGCCGTCCGGCCGCAGGTAGTCGAGCGTTCCGTCCTTGCGCACGGTCGCGAGACGCTCGGAGAGGCGGTGCGCGAGCCAGATCGGCAGCGGCATGTACTGCGGCGTCTCCGTGGTGGCGTAGCCGAACATGATGCCCTGGTCGCCCGCGCCCTGCCGGTCGAGGTCGTCGTTGCTCTGCTCCGCGCGCGTCTCCAGCGCGTCGTCGACACCCTGGGCGATATCGGGAGACTGCGCGCCGATCGACACGGACACGCCGCACTGGGTGCCGTCGAAGCTCACGTCGGAGGAGTCGTAGCCGATCTCCACGAGCTTGGCGCGCACCAGGGCGGGGATCTCCACGTAGCCCTTGGTGGTCACCTCGCCGGCGACGTGCACGAGGCCGGTGGTCACCAGGGTCTCGACGGCGACGCGGCTGTGCGGGTCGACCGTGAGGAGCGCATCCAGGATGCTGTCGGAGATCTGGTCACAGATCTTGTCCGGGTGGCCTTCCGTGACCGATTCGGACGTGAAGAGGCGCAGATCTGCCATTGTTCTCCTTAGCCGGATTGTGGCTGCTCGGACGGTGCCCGAGATGCTCGTCAGGCGATGACGTCGAGAATACGATCGGCCACCGACAACTTGGTCCCCGAGGCCTCCATCACTATATCCCCGCCCCGGCGGAGGACCACGACTTCATTGCTGTCCGTTGCGAAGCCCTGCGACCAGCCCACCTGATTGATCACCAGGAAGTCGCTGCCCTTCGACGCGAGCTTGCTGCGGCCGAGTTCGATCAGCGCCGACGGGTCGGGCTCCGTCTCCGCCGCGAAGCCGACGATGACCTGACCGTCGCGCCGTGCAGCCGAGAGACCGGCCAGGATGTCCGGGTTGGCGACCAGTTCGAGCGTGAGGGTCTCCCCCGCGACCGCCTTCTTGATCTTGGTGTCGCGGACCTCGGCCGGCCGGTAGTCGGCGACGGCGGCGGTCATCACGACGATGTCGGCGGCGCGCGCTGCCTCGGTCGCGGCCTCCTGCAGTTCGAGTGCCGTCTGCACCTCGATCAGCTCCACGCCCTCCGGCGGCTCGACCTCGAGGTGGGCGGCGATCAGCACGACCTCCGCTCCGCGGGCGAGCGCCGCGCTGGCGACGGCGACGCCCTGGCGCCCGCTCGACCGGTTGCCGAGGAAGCGCACGGGGTCGAGCGGCTCGCGCGTGCCCCCGGCGGTGACGACGACGCGCTTTCCGGCGAGGTCGTCTCCTCCGCGCGGGCGGCGCGCGGCCTCGTTGGCCCTGCGGCGCTCGGAGAGCACGACGATGTCCGCGCCGGAGGCGGACGCCGCGACGGGAGTAGCGGGGGCTGTCGGGGCCTCGGTGGCGGGCGCCGACGCATCCACTGCTGCCTGCGCTGCATCCCCTGCCGCTGCACGCTCGGGATGCGCGCCGACCGCGGCCAGCGCCTCCCGCACGATCACGGAGGGCTCCTCCATCCGGCCGGGGCCGGAGTCTGCTCCGGTGAGCTGACCGCTCGCCGGTCCGACGACGGTCACGCCGCGCGAGCGCAGGGTGGCGATGTTGGCGACGGTGGCGGCGTTGCGCCACATCTCCGTGTGCATCGCGGGGGCGATGACGAGTGGGGCCGTGCTCGCGAGCACGGTGTTGCCGAGCAGGTCGTCGGCGAGACCCGCCGCGAGCTTGGCGATGGTGTTGGCCGTTGCGGGAGCGATGACGATCAGGTCGGCCGACTGGCCGATGGCGACGTGCCGCACCTCGGCGACGCCCTCGTAGAGGTCGGTCGCCACCGGGTTGCGGCTGATCGCCTCCAGCGTCGGGCGTCCGACGAAGCGCAGGGCCGCCTCGGTGGCGACCACGTGCACCGAGTGCCCTTCGAGCACCAGCGAACGGATCACGCCGACGGCCTTGTACGCGGCGATGCCGCCGGTGACCCCGACGACGATGGTCAATCGTGCGCTCACGACGCCCTCCCCTTCAACGACGCCATCGCCTTGACGACGCGGCTCTCCCACGGCACTGCTCCTGACCGGGCGCAGGGCCCGGGGGCGTCGCTATTCGGCGATCGGCTTGATGGTGAGCTTGTCCTCGTTGATCTCGTGCAGCGCGACGGACAGCGGCTTGTCGTCGACCGACGAGTCGACCAGCGGTCCGACGTTGTCGAACAGGCTGCCCTCGTGCAGGTCGGCGTAGTAGTCGTTGATCTGGCGTGCGCGCTTGGAGGCGAAGATGACCAGAGCGTACTTGGACTCGACCTTGGCGAGAACGTCGTCGATGGGCGGGTCGATGATGCCCTTGTTGCTGAGTGCCATGCGTGTATTGCTCCTTGCAGGTTGAACGGATCGTGGGTGGTCGCAGGCTGCGACGGCGTCTGAATGACGCGACGAAAACGGTCTACGGGCGCGACGGCGCCGCGCGGATCTTCATCAAGTCTACGACCTCGCGCGCCGCCTCGGCCACGTCGGTGTTCACGACGCGGTGATCGAACTCGTCCTGAGCGGCCAATTCGACCTTCGCCGTCTCGAGTCTGCGCTGCTGTTCCGCCGGTTCCTCCGTGCCGCGGCCGATGAGCCTGCGGACGAGTTCTTCCCAGGTCGGAGGCAGCAGGAAGATCAGCCGCGCCTCCGGCATCGCCTTCCGCACGCTGCGCGCGCCCTGCAGGTCGATCTCGAGCAGCACGCTCTTGCCCTCGTCCAGCGCGCGCTCGATCGGCTTGCGCGGCGTGCCATAACGGTACGCGTTGTGCACCGTGGCGTATTCGAGGAGCTCGCCGTCCGCGATCATCCTGTCGAACTCCGCGTCGTCGACGAAGTAGTAGTTGACGCCGTCGACCTCGCCGGGCCGCGGGGCGCGGGTGGTCGCGGAGACCGAGAGCAGCACATCCGGATAGTTCTCGCGGATGTACGTCGAGACCGTCCCCTTGCCGACGGCGGTGGGTCCTGCCAGCACCACGAGGTGGTTCTTCAGGCGCCCGGCCTTCGCCTCGCGGTCGATCAGGTAGTCGCGGAGGCGCAGGCGCTGGTGCCTGCCCAGGCCGCCCAGCCGTTTGGCGGGCGAGATCGCGAGCGTGCGCAGGGCATCCTGCATCTTGGTGGTGCCGATCGCGGGCACACTGAGCAGGAACTCGGTGACCCGCAGCCGCCCCTCGACGCCCTCCGGGTCGGCCGTCGCCTTGTCCAGGACGGTCAGCGGCGAGATCTCCTGGTGCGCGATAGCGGCCTTGACGGCCGCGCGTGCCCGGCGGGCGGCGACGGCGGCCTGCGATGCGGCGGCACGGTCGACCTCCGGCGGGGCCGGCCGGTGGGATGTTGCCGTGCCCGCCGCTGTCGTTCCCTCTGCTGTCGTCTGGTCAGACATGGCTCGCACGCACCTCCTCCGCCCGGCGCGCGATGGCGTCGGCCAGGCCGGACGGACCGGCGCCGAGCAGCCCGCGCGACTCGCTCACGATCACGCCGCCCGCGAACGAGCCGTACAGCCGGGACGCGTCCTCCACCTTCGCGCCCTGGTGGCCGAAGCCCGGGGCGAGCACGGGAGCACGGTTGACGCCGGGCTCCCCCGCGATGTCGATGCCGAAGCCGGTGAGGTCGAGGGTCGCGCCGAGCACGAGCCCGACGGACCCGAATGCGCTGGGGGTCTGCGCCTGGTTGAACGATTGCACGTCTTCGATGATCGCACGAGCGACGGTGCTCCCCGCACGCCGGCCGTCCTGGACGACCGCGCGCTGGATGGCCGCCGCCTCCGGATTGGAGGTCGCGGCGAGCACGAACAGGCCCTTGCCGTTCGCCTCCGCCAGCCGCATCGGCTCCTCGATCGACCCGACGCCCTGGAACGCCGCGATGGTCATCGCGTCCGCTTCCAGCGGGGCGCCGGGGGTGAGCCACGCCTCCGCGTACGCCGTGACGCTGGTGCCGATGTCCCCGCGCTTCGCGTCGGCGATCACCAGCAGCCCGGCCGAGCGGGCGGCCCCGATCACCTCTTCGAGCGCCGCGTACCCCGCGGAGCCGTAGCGCTCGAAGAACGCGACCTGCGGCTTGACGATGCCCGCCCGTCCCTTCGTCGCCTCGACCACCGCGAGCCCGAACTCGCGCGCGCCGGAGGCCGAGGCCGCAAGGCCCCAGCTCTCCAGCAGGTGCGCGTGCGGGTCGATGCCGACGCAGAGGCGCCCGCTGGCCGCGAAGACTCCGGCGAGCCGGTCACCGAAGCTCACGCGCGTGCGGCCCTCTCGATCGCGTACTGCTGCAGCGACTTGACGTCGAAGCCCTCGCGGATCGCATCCACCGATGCCACCGCAGCGCTCAGCTCGGCGATCGTGGTGAACAGCGGCTTGTCTCCGGCCACCGCAGCGGCGCGGATCTCGTAGCCGTCCGCGCGGGCGGAGCGGCCGCTCGGGGTGTTGATGACCACATCCACCTCGTTGCGGTTGATCAGGTCGACGATGGATGGCGCATCCACGTTCTCCGTCTCGCTGAACTTGCGCACGACGCTGGCGGCGATACCGTTGCGGTTCAGGACCTCCGCCGTTCCCTCTGTCGCGAGGATCGAGAAGCCGAGCTCCTGCAGGCGAAGCACCGGAAGCACGATCGAGCGCTTGTCGCGGTCGGAGACCGACACGAACGCCGTGCCGCCGAGCGGCATGCCGCCGTACGCGGCCGACTGGCTCTTGGCGAACGCGCGCGGGAAGTCCTTGTCGATGCCCATGACCTCACCGGTCGAGCGCATCTCCGGGCCGAGGACCGAGTCGACGACGTTGCCCTCCTTGGTGCGGAAGCGCTTGAACGGCAGCACGGCCTCCTTGACGGCGACCGGCGAGTCCATCGGGATGATCGAGCCGTCCTGCTGCGGAAGCAGACCCTCCTCGATCAGCCCGGCGACGGTCGCGCCGACCATGATCCTGGATGCGGCCTTCGCCAACGGGATGCCCAGCGCCTTCGACACGAACGGCACCGTGCGGGACGCACGCGGGTTCGCTTCGAGCACGTAGAGCACGCCGGCGCCGATGGCGAACTGCACGTTCAGCAGGCCGCGCACGCCGATGCCCTCCGCGATCTTCAGCGTCGCCTCGCGCACCCTGTCGATCTCGCGACGACCGAGCGTGATCGGGGGAAGCGTGCAGCTCGAGTCACCCGAGTGGATGCCCGCCTCCTCGATGTGCTCCATCACGCCGCCGATGTAGAGCGTCTCTCCGTCGTAGAGCGCGTCCACGTCGATCTCGATGGCGTCGTCGAGGAAGCGGTCCACCAGCAGTGGATGCGCCGGCCCGACGATGCCCTGACCGGCCACGCGCTCGAAGTAGTCGGCCAGCGACGGGCTGTCGTAGACGATCTCCATGCCGCGGCCGCCGAGCACGTAGCTCGGGCGCACGAGCACCGGGTAGCCGATCTGCTCCGCCACCTGCACGGCGCCGGGGAAGTCGAACGCGGTGCCGTTGCGCGGCGCGAGGAGTCCGGCGTTCTCGAGGATCTCGGCGAACAGGCCGCGCTCCTCCGCCAGGTCGATCGCCTCGGGCGTGGTGCCGAGGATCGGGACGCCTGCGGCCTCCAGGCCCTTCGCCAGCCCGAGCGCCGTCTGGCCGCCGAGCTGCACGACGACGCCCACGAGCTCGCCGCTCTGGCTCTCCGCGTGGATGACCTCCAGCACGTCCTCCAGCGTGAGCGGCTCGAAGTAGAGCCGGTCGCTGGTGTCGTAGTCGGTCGAGACCGTCTCCGGGTTGCAGTTGATCATGACCGTCTCGTACCCGGCGTCGCTCAGTGCGAACGACGCGTGCACGCAGGAGTAGTCGAACTCGACGCCCTGACCGATGCGGTTCGGGCCGGAGCCCAGGATGACCACCTTGCGCCTGTCGCTCGGCTCCACCTCGGTCTCCAGGTCGTAGCTGGAGTAGTGGTACGGCGTGAGGGCCGGGAACTCGCCCGCGCAGGTGTCCACCGTCTTGTAGACGGGACGCACCCCCAGGATGTGGCGGATCTCGCGCACGTCCGCCTCGCCGAAGCCGCGCAGCTGACCGATCTGCGCGTCGGAGAAGCCGTGGTCCTTCGCATCCCGCAGCGTGTCGGTGTCGAGAGTCTCCGCGGTGCGGATCTGCTCCGCGACCTCGTTGATGAGCACGATCTGGTCGAGGAACCACGGGTCGATCTTCGTGGCCTCGAACACCTGCTCGGGCGTCGCTCCGAGGCGGAGCGCCTGCTGCACATCCACGATCCGGCCGTCCGTCGGGGTCTGGATGCTCGTCAGCAGCTCCTCGACGGTGCGGCTCTCCGCACCCCAGTGGAAGGACGACCCGCGCTTCTCCAGCGAGCGGAGCGCCTTCTGCAGCGCGCTGCTGAAGCTGCGGCCGATGGCCATCGCCTCTCCGACCGACTTCATGGTCGTGGTGAGGGTCGGGTCGGCGGCGGGGAACTTCTCGAACGCGAACCGCGGCACCTTCACGACCACGTAGTCGAGCGTCGGCTCGAAGCTCGCCGGGGTGACCTTGGTGATGTCGTTCGGGATCTCGTCCAGGCGGTAGCCGATGGCGAGCTTCGCGGCGATCTTCGCGATCGGGAAGCCGGTCGCCTTCGACGCGAGCGCCGACGAGCGGGAGACGCGCGGGTTCATCTCGATGACGATGATGCGGCCGTTCGCCGGGTCGACGGCGAACTGGATGTTGCAGCCGCCGGTGTCGACGCCGACGGCGCGGATGATGTCGATGCCGATGTCGCGCATCCGCTGGTACTCGCGGTCGGTCAGCGTGAGGGCCGGGGCGACGGTGATCGAGTCACCGGTGTGCACGCCGACGGGGTCGACGTTCTCGATCGAGCAGACGACCACCGTGTTGTCCGCGGTGTCGCGCATCAGCTCGAGCTCGTACTCCTTCCAGCCCAGGATGGACTCCTCCAGCAGCACCTCGCTGGTCGGGCTCTGGTGGATGCCGTCGCCGACGATGCGGCGCAGCTCCTGCTCGGTGTACGCGAAGCCGGACCCGAGGCCGCCCATCGTGAACGACGGACGGACGACCAGCGGGTAGCCGAGGTCCTCGGCGAACTCGACGGCCTCCTCGACGGTGTGCGCGATGTGCGAGCGCGCGACCTCCGCGCCGGCCTCGATCACCAGCTCCTTGAAGATCTGGCGGTCCTCGCCCTTCTGGATGGCCTCGAACTTGGCGCCGATCAGCTCGACGTTGTACTTCTCCAGGATGCCGTGCTCGTGCAGCTGGATGGCGGCGTTGAGAGCGGTCTGGCCGCCCAGGGTCGGCAGGATCGCATCCGGCTTCTCCTTGGCGATGATGGTCTCGATGACCTCCCACGTGATCGGCTCCACGTACGTGGCGTCGGCGAAGTCGGGGTCGGTCATGATGGTCGCCGGGTTCGAGTTCACCAGGATGACGCGCACGCCCTCCTCGCGGAGCACGCGGCACGCCTGGGTGCCGGAGTAGTCGAACTCACAGGCCTGCCCGATGACGATCGGGCCGGAGCCGATGACCAGGACGGAATTGATGTCGGAACGCTTCGGCATTACTCGGAGTCTCCCTGCGATGCGGTTGCGCCGTTCTCCCGAGCAGTGATCATGTCGAGGAAGCGGTCGAAGAGGTAGTTGGCGTCGTGGGGCCCTGCGGCCGCCTCGGGGTGGTACTGCACGCTGAACGCGTTGAGGTCGAGGCAATTGAGCCCCTCCACCACGTTGTCGTTGAGGCTGAAGTGGCTGACCTCGACGCGGCCGAAGCCCGCCGGGGAGTCGAACACACCGTCGATCGGCGCATCCACGGCGAACCCGTGGTTCTGCGCGGTGATCTCCACCCGGCCGGTGCGCTTGTCGAGCACCGGCTGGTTGATGCCGCGGTGGCCGAACGGCAGCTTGTACGTGCCGAGGCCGAGCGCGCGGCCGAGCAGCTGGTTGCCGAAGCAGATGCCGAAGTACGGGACGCCGGCCCTCAGCACCTCCTGCAGCAGCGCGACGTGCTTGCCGGACGCCTGGGGGTCACCTGGCCCGTTCGAGAAGAACAGGGCGGACGGCTGCAGTTCCAGCACATCCCTGGCCGACACCATCTGCGGGAGCACGTGCACGTCGAGGCCGCGCGCTGCGAGGTTCTCGAGCGTCGACTTCTTCACACCGAGGTCGAGAACGGCGACGGAGCCGACCTTCTCGCCGACCGCGGGGACCGTGAACGGCTCGGGCGTCGACACCTCGGCGGACAGGTTGGTTCCCGCCATCGTCGAGGTGGACCGCACGAGTTCCAGCTGCTCCCCGTCGGTGAGGTCGAAGTCCTCGCCGGAGAAGATGCCGGAACGCATCGCGCCCGCCGACCGGATGTGCCTGGTCACCGCGCGCGTGTCGATCCCGCTGATGCCGACGACGCCCTGGGCGACCAGGTCGTCGTCGAGGCTGCGCTGGGCGCGGAAGTTGGACACGATGCGGCTGGGCTCGCGCACGACGTAGCCGGCGACCCAGATCTGGCGGGACTCCATGTCTTCGTCGTTCGTGCCCGTGTTGCCGATGTGCGGAGCCGTCATCAGGACGATCTGGCCCGCGTAGCTCGGGTCGGTCAGCGTCTCCTGGTATCCGGTCATGCCGGTGGAGAACACCGCTTCGCCGAACGTGCGGCCGACAGCGCCGTACGCCCGTCCGACATAGCGGGTTCCGTCTTCGAGGACGAGGACGGCGGGGGTTGCCTGCGCCACGTCACACCTCACTTTCCGTGCTGGTTCCCGCCTGATGGCCGGCGGGGAGAATGGATTCGACCGCGGCGATCACCGGCGCCCGGTCGGCCGGGTCGACGACCCGGAAGAAACTGTCTGCCGCCACGCCGCCGCTGGTGGTCCAGGAGAGACGGAGAAGTCCGTCCTTCTCGACCACGCGGTCGATGGCGGTGGTCGCCGCCCCGAGGCCGGTGATCGCCGACGACGGGATGTAGACGGGCTGCTCGCCGGGGATGGCGACGCTGACGCCGTCCTCCGTCACGCTCAGTTCGGCCTTGCCGCGGAACGAGAGCCCGGGGAGCGCGAGGCGCTCCAGGTGCTCCCCGCCCTTGGTGGTGGCGACGTAGAAGGTCGCGACGCGCGCGAGCGGCTGGGCTGCGGCGGGGGCCGCAGCCGGGGCAGCGTATCCGCCGCCCGCCGATCGGTCGCGTCGCACGCGTCGTCGCCAGCCCCAGACGATCAGCAGGACAGCGACGACCAGGACGGCCGCGACGACCAGGACGGGGACGAGCTTATCCACGCAGTGCCTCCTCGTAGTGTCCGGCGACCGCCCTCGCGCGGGCGGCGACCTCCTCCGCGTCGGAGACCGCGCCGTCGAAGACGGTCGGGTACCCGTGGTGGAAGGTCGCGATGACGCGGCCGGGGAGCGTCATCGACAGATAGGGAGAGTTGATGCCCTTTCCGGCGAGGTCTCCGGTGGAGAACGACCGGGAGGCAGCGGGGTCGTAGAGGGTGAACTCCGCGGGAGCCCCCTGCTCGATCGCCTGGCCGTGACCGGCCAGCCTGCCGATGCGCGCCGGGGTGTGCGAGAGCACGCGGGCGACGTCTGCCCAGCCGAGCATCCCGTTCTGCACCACGGAGGCGTGCACCACCGAGAGCGCGGATTCCAGGCCGACCATGCCGAACGCGGCGGCATCCCACTCGCAGTCCTTCGACTCGACGGGATGCGGGGCGTGGTCGGTGGCGACGATGTCGATGGTGCCGTCCGCGAGCCCTGCCCGCAGCGCCTCGACGTCCTCCGACCGGCGCAGCGGCGGGTTCACCTTGTATCGGGCGTCGTAGCCGCTCGCCAGGTCTTCGGTGAGGATCAGGTGGTGCGGGGTGACCTCGGCCGTCACGTCGATGCCGCGGGCCTTCGCCCAGCGGATCACGTCGACGGAACCGGCGGTCGAGACGTGGCAGACGTGCAGGCGGGAGCCGACGTGCTCGGCGAGGAGCACATCCCGCGCGATGATCGACTCCTCGGCCACGGCGGGCCAGCCCGCCAGCCCCAGCTCGCCGGACAGCGCACCCTCGTTCATCTGCGCGCCGACGGTCAGCCGCGGCTCCTGGGCGTGCTGGGCGATGACGCCGTCGAACGCCTTGACGTATTCGAGCGCCCTGCGCATCAGCAGCGGGTCGGAGACGCACTTGCCGTCGTCCGAGAACACCCGCACGCGTGCACGGGAGTCTGCCATCGCGCCGAGCTCGGCCAGCCGCTCGCCCTCCAGGCCGACGGTGACGGCGCCGATCGGGCGCACCGTGGCGTAGCCTGCGGCGTCGCCCAGGCTCAGCACCTGCTCGACCACACCGGCCGTGTCGGCCACCGGGGAGGTGTTTGCCATCGCGAACACCGAGGTGAAGCCGCCGGCCGCCGCAGCGCGGGTGCCGGTCAGGACCGTCTCACTCTGCTCGTAGCCCGGCTCGCGCAGGTGCGTGTGCAGGTCGACCAGGCCGGGGAGCGCGAGCAGCCCGTCCGCATCGACCACCGTCGCGCCGGCAGCGGACAGCCCGGTGCCCAGCTCCGCGATCCTGCCGCCGCTCACCAGCAGGTCGGCACGCGTGCCGCCTGCGAGCGTCGCTCCCGCGATCAGATACTTCTCGTTCATGCCAAGTCCTCCCGATCTCCACCGGACAGCAGGAGGTACAGAGCGGCCATTCGAACGGAAACCCCGTTGGCCACTTGTTCCCTGACCGTCGAGCGGGGCGAGTCCGCCGCCGCCGCCGAAATCTCCAGACCCCGATTCATCGGACCGGGGTGCATCACAATGCTACCGTCGCCGAGCCGGGCGAGACGTTCGTCGTCCAGCCCCCAACGGCGCGAATACTCCCTGGTGTTCGGGAAGAACGCCGCGTTCATCCTCTCGCCCTGGATGCGGAGCATCATCACCACGTCCGGTCCTGCGTCGATCGCGGCGTCGAGGTCGTAGCCGATCCTCGCCGGCCAGCCGGACGCATCCACCGGCAGCAGGGTGGGCGGCGCCACCAGCGTGACGTCGGCGCCGAGGGTCTCCAGCAGCCAGACGTTCGAGCGCGCCACCCGCGAGTGCAGGATGTCGCCGACGATGGTCACCGTTACGCCGTCGAGGTCGCGGCCCCTGGATGCAGCACCGTGCAGCCTGCGCCGCATGGTGAACGCGTCGAGCAGCGCCTGGGTGGGGTGCTCGTGCATCCCGTCTCCGGCGTTGACGATGCCGGCGTCGATCCAGCCGCTGGCGGCGAGCGTCTGCGGGGCTCCCGATGCGCTGTGCCGGATGACGACGGCGTCCGCGCCCATCGCGGCGAGCGTCTGCGCGGTGTCCTTCAGGCTCTCGCCCTTGGAGACGCTGGAGCCCTTCGCGCTGAAGTTGATCACGTCGGCGGAGAGCCGCTTGGCCGCAGCCTCGAACGAGATGCGGGTGCGGGTCGAGTCCTCGAAGAAGAGGTTGACGACGGTCTTGCCGCGCAGCGTCGGAAGCTTCTTGACCTCGCGCTCCTGCACGTCGGCCATGTCCTCGGCCACGTCCAGGATGCGGATGGCGTCGTCGCGCCCGAGGGTGCGGGTGGAGAGGAGGTGCCTCATGCGCCGGCCTCCGCACTGCCCTCGGCATCCGCGGCGTCCGTCAGGCCGTCCTCGATGGTCACTGCCTCGTCCCCGTCGATCTCGGTGAGCAGCACGTTGATGCGCTCCGAGGCGGCGGACGGCAGGTTCTTGCCGACGAAGTCCGCCCGGATCGGCAGCTCGCGGTGGCCGCGGTCGACCAGCACGGCGAGCCGGACCGCGCGCGGCCTGCCCAGGTCGCTCAGCGCATCCAGTGCCGCCCGGATGGTGCGCCCCGAGTACAGCACGTCGTCGACCAGCACGACGGTCTTGCCGTCGATGCTGCCCGGCAGCGAGGTGGGCGCCGGGGTGCGGGTGGGGTTGCGGGAGAGGTCGTCGCGGTACATCGTCACGTCGAGCGCGCCGACGAGGTCGGCCGGCGATGCGACCGCCTGTGGCTCGATCCGCTGGATGTTCTCCGCGATCCTCCGCGCGAGGACGACCCCGCGTGTGGGGATCCCCAGGATGATGAGATCGTTCGTACCCCGGTTGGACTCCAGGATCTCGTGGGAGATCCGAGTCAACGCCCGGGTGATGTCAGCGTGTTGCAGCACTGTTCGCACTGTCATGCCGACCTCCTTCCCCGCCTCACAGGACGGCTGTTAAAGGATGTCTACCGCGAACGAGCATAGCAGGAGCCCGCGATGCTCAGTTCTTCGCGAGGAACGAGGTGAACGCGGCGCTGTCATCGACCTTGCCGGTGAACTGCTTGCCGTCCACGAGCACGGTCGGCGTGCCCTGGATGGTGTCCAGCACCTTCGTGCCGTCCACGGTGATGGGACCGGTCTGCGAGTGCGCAGTGTTCGCCTGCGCCCACGCCTGATACGGGCCGCTGCGGCCGAGGCAGTCGGTGATGTCGGTCATGCCGCCGTCCGTGGCGAGCTTCGCCAGCTGCTCGTTGGTCAGCCCGTTGGAGTTCTCCTCCGGCTGGTTGGCGAACAGCGCCGTGTAGTAGTCCAGAGCGCTGTTCGGCTCCTTCACCGCCACGCAGGTGAGCGCCGCGGAAGCGCGGGTGGAGTATCCGGTGCCGTTCGATGCCCGGTCGAGGAACGTCAGCGGGTGCAGGCGGAGCGTGATCGTGCCGTCCGAGACCGCCTTCGCCAGTGTGTCTCCGTTGGCCTTCTCGAACGCGCCGCAGACCGGGCACATCGGGTCGAACCAGATGTCGACGTGCTTGGTTCCCGTGCCCGCCTTGATGTAGCCGTCGTCGAAGTTGACCGCGCCGTCCGTGCCGGTCGGAGCCTTCGCCGTGGCGACAGGGACCGAGCCGTTGCCCCCGACCAGCGAGCACGCGGCCGTGCCGGCCACGAGGGCGATGGCGATGAGCGCTGCGCCGAGTGCGCGCACCCCCGCTCGCCGTCCGGATGAGCGTCGAAGGGAGGTGGTGCTGCGCATGGCTCTCGTTCCGCTGGTCTGGCGATCCCCCGCCGGGATGCGCCCTGGTCGGGCGCTCCCCGGCGGCCGGGCGCTGGTCTTACTTCGGTTTGTTCTGCGCGATCTTCGCGAGAAGACCGTTGATGAAGCCGGCCGAGTCGTCCGTGGACAGCACGGTCGCCGCCTCGACGGCTTCGGAGATGGCGACGCCGTCCGGCACCTGCTCGTTGAAGAGCAGCTCCCAGACGCCGATGCGCAGGATGGCGCGGTCGACGATCGGCATGCGCGCGAGGGTCCAGCCCTGCGCGTACGTCTCGATCTGCTCGTCGATCTCGTCCTGGTTGTCGATGATCCCGTCGACGATCTCGCGGGCGTACAGCCACGAGGCTTCGCGCTGCGGCTCGCTGGCCGCGCGCTCCGCCTCGGTCGCGAGTGCCTGGTTCAGCGCGACCTGCCGGACGTCCGCTCCGTAGAGCACGTCCAGAGCACGCTTGCGGGCTTTGGTCCTGGCGCTCATCTAGTCGTTGACGCGACCGAGGTAGTCACCGGTGCGGGTGTCGACCTTGACCTTGGTGCCGGTCTCGAGGAACAGCGGGACCTGGATCTGGTAGCCGGTCTCCACGGTCGCCGGCTTGGTGCCGCCGGTGGAGCGGTCGCCCTGCAGGCCCGGCTCGGTGTAGGTGATCTCCAGCACGACGGAGGCGGGGAGCTCGACGTAGAGCGGCTCGCCCTCGTGCAGCGCGACGGTGACGTTCTGGTTCTCGAGCATGAAGTTGGCTGCGTCGCCGACGACGGTGCCGGAGATGCTGATCTGGTCGTAGTCGCTGGTGTCCATGAAGACGAAGTTCTCGCCGTCCTGGTACAGGTACTGGTAGTCGCGACGGTCGACGTTCGACGTCTCGATCTTCGATCCGGCGTTGAAGGTGCGGTCGACGGTCTTGCCGCTGGTGACGTTCTTCAGCTTGGTGCGGACGAACGCGCCGCCCTTGCCCGGCTTGACGTGCTGGAACTCGATCACGGTCCAGAGCTGGCCGTCCATGTTGAGGACGATGCCGTTCTTGATGTCAGCGGTTGTTGCCATGCGTGAGTTCCGTTCGATTGTGGGAGAAGATCCGGGTGGATGCGCGCCGGAGCGGTCCACGGTGGCCGGCCACGCACGAAGGACGCGGCGGCAGCCTCAAGAGATTCTAGTTGTCAGTCGGCGTTTCGGCGAATGTGGGCGAGCGCCAGGCGGTAGGAATCGAACCCGAATCCGGCGATCACCCCGCTCGCGACGGCGGAGATGACGCTGGTGTGCCGGAACTCCTCGCGCGCGTGCGGGTTGGACAGGTGCACCTCGATGACGGTGCCGCCGGCCTTGGTCACGAGCGAGACCGCATCCCGGAGCGCGTAGGAGTAGTGGGTCCACGCGCCCGCGTTGAGGATGACGGGAGCTCCGCTGTCCGCCGCCTCGTGCAGCCAGCGCAGGAGCTGGCCTTCGTCGTCCGTCTGGCGGAGGTCGATGGTCGTCTCCGGCGCGTCGGACTGCAGGACGACCCGGAGGTCGTCCAGGGTCTCCGCACCGTAGACGTCGGGCTCGCGGGTGCCGAGACGCCCGAGGTTCGGGCCGTTGAGGACGAGAACACTGCTCATAGCGGATCAGCCTACCGGCGCAGCGGCGGCGGATAGCGGACGCGCAGCCGCCAGCTCGGTCACGGTCGTCGCGGTCGTCACGAACCGATCTCCTGGTACGCGGCGAACAGCAGGCTCTGGTCGGGACCGGCGAGCACGGTCGGCCGGGCGATGTCGTCGAGCACGATGAAGCGCAGCAGACTCCCCCGCGCCTTCTTGTCGCGCTGCATCGACGCGAGCAGCGTCTGCCACCGGCCGAGCGGGTAGCTCACCGGCAGCGTCAGGGACTCCAGGATGCGACGGTGCCGGTCCACGACCTCGTCGCTCAGCCGTCCGCTCAGCCGGGCGAGCTCCGCCGCGAACATCATGCCGACGGAGACGGCGGCGCCGTGGCGCCACTGGTAGCGCTCGGCGTGCTCGATGGCGTGCCCGAGCGTGTGGCCGTAGTTGAGGATCTCGCGGAGTCCCTGCTCGGTGAAGTCCTCCCCGACGACGCGCGCCTTGATGCCGATGGACAGCTCGACCAGGCGGCGGAACTCGTCGGACAACGGATCGGTGGCCCGGTCGACGTCGCGCTCGATGATGTCGAGGATCTCCGGTTCGGCGATGAAGCCGTACTTCACGACCTCGCCGAACCCGGCCAGGATCTCGTTGCGCGGGAGCGAGGTGAGCGTGTCCAGGTCGCAGATCACCGCGGCCGGCGCGTAGAAGGCGCCGACGAGGTTCTTACCCTCCGCCGTGTTGATGCCGGTCTTGCCCCCGACGGCCGCGTCGACCATCCCGAGCAGTGTCGTCGGCACCTGCACGAGCCGGACGCCGCGCAGCCAGGTGGCCGCGACGAAGCCGGCGAGGTCGGTCACCGCGCCACCACCGAAGCCGATGACGGCGTCGGAGCGGGTGAAGTCGGCCTGCCCCATCACCTGCCAGCAGAACGCGGCGACCTCGACCCGCTTGGCCGCCTCCGCATCCGGGACCTCGGCCAGCAGCACCTCGAACTGCCCGACCAGCGACTCGCGCAACTCGGCAGCGGCCGCGCCCAGTGTCGGCGGGTGGACGATCAGCACCTTGGCGACGCCGCCGCCGAGGTGGTCGGCCAGCTGCGTGCGCAGCCCGCGGCCGACCACCACCGGGTACTGGTCTGCGCCGGGGACCAGGATCTCGGTCGGCCGGTCGTTGCCGGTCGGCTGGTCGTTCCCGGTGGGCTGGTCGTTCTCGATGGGGGTCATCGCTGTCCTTCCTCGACCCAGGCCGCGATCTCTTCCACAATGGTGTCGATCGGTCTGGTCGATGTGTCTGCCGTGTAGTCGGCGAGTGCTGTGTAGATGTCGGTGCGGGCGGCGACGAGTCGTTTCCACGATTCCACGTCGGTGACCAGCGGTCGCTTGCCGTTGCCGATCCTGGCCGCGATGGCCTCGGGGCTCACGGTGAGGAGCACGACTCGGGCGTCGGCCAGGTCGGCCTGCGTGCCCTGGTCGATGACGGCGCCCCCGCCGAGCGAGACCACGCCGTGCTCTCCGAGCGCCCTGGCCACGATCGCGCGTTCCAGCGCGCGGAAGTGCGGCTCCCCGCGCTCGGCGAAGATCGCGGAGATGGGCCCGTGCTCGGCGACGATCAGCGAGTCCGTGTCGACGAACGGGACCTTCAGGCGCGCGGCGAGCCGTTTGCCGATGCGCGACTTGCCCGCCGCCGGCGGACCGATCAGGACGATGGTCACGGGTGCGGTGCTCAGGCGTATGGCGCCGACAGGCGCTCCGTCGCGAGGTTCTGCGGAATGGCGTCGAGGTAGCCGCGCAGGTTCCTCGCCGTCTCCGCGATGGAGTCTCCGCCGAACTTCTCGACGACCGCGTTGGCGAGCACCAGCGCGACCATCGCCTCCGCGACCACACCGGCCGCGGGGACGGCGCAGACGTCGGAGCGCTGGTGGTGGGCGGCCGCCGCCTCGCTGGTGGCGATGTCGATGGTGCGGAGGGCGTGCGGCACCGTCGCGATCGGCTTCATGCCTGCGCGCACGCGCAACACGGTTCCCGTGCTCATGCCGCCCTCGGTTCCACCGGCCTTGTCGCTGGTGCGGACGATCTCGCCGTCTTCCGCCACCAGTTCGTCGTGGGCCTCTGAGCCGCGGCGCGTCGTGGTCAGGAAGCCGTCGCCGACCTCCACGCCCTTGATCGCCTGGATGCCCATGAGGGCTGCCGCCAGCTGCGCGTCGAGCCTGCGGTCCCAGTGCACGTGCGAACCCAGTCCGGGCGGAAGTCCGTATGCGAGCACCTCGACGACGCCGCCGAGGGTGTCACCATCCTTGTGTGCGGCATCCACCTCCTCGACCATCAGCGCGCTGGTCGCCGGGTCGAAGCAGCGCAGCGGATCGGCGTCGAGCACGTCGACGTCGCTCGGCAGCGGAAGGGGCGAACCCTCCGGAACGCGCACCGGACCGATCGACAGGGTGTGGCTGACGAGCGTGATGCCCAGCTCGGCCAGGAACGACCGGGCGATGGCGCCGAGCGCGACCCTGGCGGCGGTCTCACGGGCACTCGCCCGTTCCAGGATGGGGCGCGCCTCGTCGAAGCCGTACTTCTGCATCCCGACCAGATCGGCGTGACCGGGGCGCGGGCGGGTGAGCGGTGCTCCGCGGCCGCTCGCGAGCTTCTGCTCGTCGACCGGCTCGGCGCTCATCACGTCGACCCACTTGGGCCACTCGGTGTTCCCGATGCGCAGCGCGATGGGGCTGCCGAGGCTGTACCCGTGGCGGACGCCGCCCGAGATGTCGAGCGCGTCCTGCTCGAACTTCATGCGCGCACCACGCCCATAGCCGAGTTTCCGGCGCGCGAGATCGGCGCGGACGGCGTCGAGGGAGACGGGCACCCCTGCGGGGAGCCCCTCCAGGAGGGCGATGAGTTCGGGACCGTGGGATTCCCCGGCCGTGAGCCAACGAAGCATGATTCGATTCTGGCACAGCGGACAGAGGGCTCAGTCCTCCAGCAGTGCTCCCGCAGCGTCGATCCCGACCGCGTCGAGCATCGCCGCCAGCACCGTCTCCTCGCCGTCCAGCGGCTGCAGAGGGTCGCCGGAGACGAAGATCCGCACCTGCAGCAGGGCCTGGTGCGCGAGCAGCGCCAGTCCGGAGACGACGTGGCCGCCGACGGCGTTCCACGACCGGCCGAGCGCGCTCGGCCACGGGTCGTACGACACGTCGAAGAGCACGGCCTTGCGACGCGTGGAGTCGGTGTAGAGCGCATCCGTCGTCGCGCCGCCCGGCAGGGTGCTGATCACCAGGTCGGGCACGTCGAGCGACCGGTCGGCCTGGCTGAGCGGCCGGATGCGCACCATGAGGCCCAGCTGGTGCGCGAGCGGTTCGAGCCACACGCTCCGCTCCAGCGACCGCACGTAGATGTCGACCTTCTCCGCCCCGAGCTCCGCGGCGGCGACGAGCGCGGACGCCGCCGTCGCTCCCCCGCCCAGGATGTGCACGAAGTGCGCACTCTCGAGCCCTGCGGCGGACAGCGCGCGCACGAACCCGGGAACGTCGGTGTTGAAGCCGCGCACGACACCGTCGTCGAGGAGGACGGTGTTCGCCGCACCGGTCTGCTCGGCGATCCTGTCGGTCTCACCGAGCACCGGGACGACCGACTTCTTCAGCGGCATGGTCAGCGACAGCCCGCGCCACTCCGGTCCGAGGCCGTCGATGAAACCGGTGAGGTCGTCGGCGGTGACATCGACGGCGTCGTACTCCCAGTCGAGTCCGAGCACGTCGTACGCCGCGCGATGCAGGGCAGGCGACTTGGAGTGCTCGATCGGCGAGCCGAGAACCGCGAGTTTGCGGGTGACGGGCTTGGCCGCCTTCGACGAGGCAGCGCGCGGCTTGCTGGACGTGGCGGCCGGCTTCTTGGCGGCGACAGGCGCGGCCTCAGCCTCAGCCTCAGCCTCAGCCTCCACTTCAGCCTCGTCCTCCGGCTCTTCCAGCTCCGCCGCTTCTTCCGCTTCGGCGACGGCGGCCTCCTCGGCCTCCGCCGCGCGCTCCGCCTCCACGATGGCGGCGATCGTCGCCTCCGCCTCCGCCTCGGAGACGCCGTCTTCCTCCGCTGCTCCTTCGCTGCCGTTCACGCCGCGTTCGTCACTCATAGCCGGGGTTGTCCCTCATCCACTGTTGCCACTTCGCCACCGCGGCGTCGTGCTCTTCCACGGTCGTCGAGAAGATGGTCTCGCCGGTCTTCAGATTCCAGGTCACGAAGAACATCCACGGTCCGTCCGCCGGGTGGATCGCCGCTCCGATGGCGAGGTCGCCCGGGTTCGAGATCGGCCCGACAGGCAGCCCGGGATGCACGTAGGTGTTGTACGGGTTGCCCGCGTCGGCGCGCTCGGCGTCGGTCGTCGTCACCGTGTGCGTGTTGCCTGTGCCGTACGCGACCGTCGCATCCGACTGCAGGTCCCAGCCCTGCGCCAGCCGGTTGAGGAAGACCCTGGACACCTTCGGGTAGTCGGGGGCCAGCCCGGCCTCGCGCTGCACGATGGAGGCGAGCACCACGGTCTTCCAGCGGTCGGCGGGAGCGACGCCCGCCTCATCCAGCGCCTGGAAGCTGCGATCGACCATCGTCTTGATCGCGTCGTGCGCGGTGATCCCCGGGGTGAACGTGTACGTCGCGGGGAACAGGAATCCTTCGAGCGTCTTCGCCTCGGCGGGGACCCCGAACTGCGCGGGATTCGCCGCTGCCGCCTGCAGGTCGGCCACCGGCAGCTTGGTCGCCTCTGCCACGATCGGCAGGATGTCCTTCTCGGCCGTGCCCTCGGGGATGACCGCCGTGTTCTCCATCTTCGACGCCGGATCCTGCAGCGCGATGAGTGCCGCCTGGGCGCTCATCTGCTTGGCCAGCTTGAACAGTCCTGGCTGGAAGTTCGGCTCCGGCTTCTGCCGGAGGAGCAGCGTGTAGAACGCTTCGTAGCTCTTCGTCACGCCTTTCTTCGCCAGGTTGTTCGCGATGTCCGAGCCGCTGTCGCCCGAGTTGATCGTGAACAGCACCTGGCCGGTGCCGTTGCCGGTGTAGTCGTTGTCGACCGGCGTGATGGCCTGCACGAGCTTCGCGATCTGGGGCTGGAACACCGCGTACGCTCCGCCGATCAGGCCGCCGAAAATCGCGACGATGATCAGGGTCACCCAGAGCGGCTTGAGGCTGCGCTTCTTCTTGGGCGGTTCGGTGTGCGAGAGGTAGTGCTGCTGCCGCCAGACCAGCGGGGAGTCCTGCTGCGCATCCGGTGCGTGCTCGTCGTGCTGGGCCGCGAGCTCTTCGAAGGTGGCGAACGGGTCGGAGGTCACCGGCTCCTGGGCGGCGTCCGCGGCCGGTCCTCGCGCGCTGATGAAGTTGGAGCGACGGGCGCCGACGGTCTCCCGCTCGCGTTCCTCCGCCTGCTCCGGGATGCTGCCGTCGCGCTGGGCGGCGATCGGGCCGGTGATCACGGCGTCGAAGTCGAGCGGAGCGACCGAGCGCGCGGGCGTGGCGGGTGCCGCGGGTGCAGGAGCCTGCTGGCCCGACGGGTCAGCCGCGCCACTCCGCGCTGCGTCCGCGTCGGGTCCCGCCGCCGCTTTCGCCGCTGCCGCTTCTCTGGCCTTCGCCTCGCGCCGCGTCAGAGGCTGACGGTTGACCGACGGGAACAGCGGGGGTGCTGGCTGGCCGTCCGGCTGGCTGGTTTCGCCGTGCCCCGGGGTAGGAGGGTTCTGCGACAAACTAGGGTCCAATGTTCGGTTCAACGGGTGTGCCCGGCGGACGGTCTGAAGCGCGCTCCGCGTCGAGGGCGTGCTGCAAAATTATCGTGGCAGCCACCTGATCCACCACCGGACGCGCGCTTTTCGAGTTCTTTCCCGACGCCCGGAGTGCCGAATGGGCCGAAACGGTCGTCAATCGTTCGTCGACCAGCCGCACCGGCACACCCACCTCCGTGACGAGCGCTTCAGCGAATCCGACGGCGTCGGCCGTGGATGCGGTGTGCGCGCCCGAGAGCGCCAAAGGCAACCCGACGATAATCTCGAAAACTCCGAGTTCCGTCACAATCTCCGAGATCCTGCGGCGATCCGCAGCATCTTTGGAGCGTTGCACCGTCTCGACCGGGGTGGCGAGCATCCCGTGCAGGTCGGACCGGCTGACGCCGATCCTGACCTTCCCGACGTCGATGCCGAGGCGCACTCCCGAGCGCACGACGCCCTAGCCGCCGATCGCCGAGGTCACCGCGCTGAGCGCGGCAGGGATCGCGTCGACGTCCGTGCCTCCGCCCTGGGCGAGGTCGGGCTTGCCGCCTCCCCCGCCGCCGAGCACCCCGGATGCGGTCTTCGCGAGAGCACCGGCGTTGACGCCGGCGTCGCGCGCGCCCTGGTTGGTGGCGACGATCACGACCGGCTTGTCCGCCGCCCGCGCCGCGAGCGCGACGACGGCGGGGTCGGAGCCCAGGCGCTCGCGCACGGTGGTGGCGAGCAGTCGCAGGTCGTCCGCCGAGTTCAGCGTGCCTGCGTCGCTCGCGACGACCGTGACGGACCCGTGACGGGATGCGGACTCCAGCAGAGCGGGAACCTTGTCGAGCACGGCGCGCGCCTCGAACGCCGCGATGCGCTTCTCCGCGGCCTTCAGGTTGGCGAGGAGGTCGGCGATCTTCTCCGGCAGCTGCTCGCGCGGCGTCTTGAGCGACCCGGACAGCTGGGACACGATCGTGCGCTCGACCGCGAGGTCGCGGAACGCCTCCAGCCCGACGAGCGACTCGACGCGACGGTTCGTCGAACCGACGGACGACTCGCTGACCAGGTTGATCATCCCGATCTCCGCACTCGACATCACGTGCGTGCCCGCGCAGAGCTCGCGCGACCACGGGCCGCCGATGTCGACGACGCGCACGGTCTCGCCGTACTTCTCGCCGAACAGCGCCATCGCGCCGAGCGCCTTGGCCTCGGCGAGCGGCAGTTCGCGCGTGGTGACCTCGAGGTTGTCGCGGATCGCGTTGTTCGAGATCTCCTCGATCTCGCTGCGCGTCTCCGCCGACAGCGCCTGGTTCCAGGAGAAGTCGAGACGCAGATAGCCCGCCTTGTTGAACGAGCCGGACTGGTGCGCGTTGGAACCGAGCACCTGGCGGAGCGCCGCGTGGATGATGTGCGTTCCCGAGTGCGCCTGGCGCGCGCCGCGACGGTAGTCCTTGTCGACCAGCGATGTCGCCGGAGCACCGACGCCGACCTCTCCGCTGCGCACGAAGACCTTGTGGCTGATCAGCCCCTTGACCGGCTTCTGCACATCCAGCACCTCGAGCTCGTAGCCGGGGCCGACGATGGTTCCCGCGTCGGCGTCCTGACCGCCGGACTCCGCGTAGAGGGCGGTCGCGCCGAGGATGACCTCGCCGATCTGCCCCTCGGTCGCCTTGTTCACCGACGCGCCGTCGACGATCAGGCCCAGGATGCTCGACTCCGTCTCCAGCTCGGTGTACCCAGTGAAGACGGTCTCGCCCTGCGAGCGGAACGCGCTGTAGACGGAGAGGTCGGCCAGTGCCGTCTTCTTCGCCTTCGCGTCCGCCTTCGCGCGGGAGCGCTGGTCGGCCATCAGGCTGTCGAACGCCGCGCGGTCGACGCTGAGGCCGGCCTCCTCCGCCATTTCGAGCGTGAGGTCGATCGGGAAGCCGTACGTGTCGTGCAGCAGGAACGCGGTGTCGCCCGCCAGCTGCTCCTTGCCAGCGCGCTGCGTGTTCGCAACCGCGGTGTCCAGGATGCTCGTGCCCGCGACCAGCGTGCGGAGGAACGTCTCCTCCTCCGCGTACGCGAGCTGCGAGATGCGCGCGAAGTCCGCATCCACTTCCGGGTATGCGGCCTTCATCGCATCCCTGGACACGGTGAACAGCTCGGGGAAGGTGGGGTGGTCGACGCCGAGGAGGCGCATCGCACGCACGGTGCGGCGCAGCAGGCGGCGCAGGATATACCCGCGGCCTTCGTTCGACGGCGTCACGCCATCGGACATCAGCATCAGGGCGCTGCGCACGTGGTCGGCGATCACGCGCAGGCGCACGTCGTCGTCGTGGACGGCGCCGTACTCCTTGCCCGCGAGCTGGGCGGCACGGTCGAGCACAGGGCGTACCTGGTCGATCTCGTACATGTTCTCGACGCCCTGCTTGAGGAACGCGACGCGCTCGAGCCCCATGCCGGTGTCGATGTTCTTCTTCGGCAGGTCGCCGAGGATCTCGAAGTCGGACTTGCCGGTTCCCTCGCCGCGGAGGTACTGCATGAAGACCAGGTTCCAGATCTCCACATAGCGGTCGTCGTCCGTCGCAGGACCGCCGTCGATGCCGTACGCGGGGCCGCGGTCGAAGAAGATCTCCGAGCACGGGCCGGCCGGGCCCGGCTGACCGGTCGACCAGTAGTTCGTGTCCCTGCCGAGACCCTGGATGCGCTCATCCGGAAGCTGCGCGACACGCTTCCAGATCTCCCGCGCCTCGTCGTCCTCCTCGTAGACCGTGACCCAGAGGTCCTTCGGGTCGAAGCCGAGGCCGCCGTCGTCCTCGGGCGTGGTCAGGAGCTCCCAGGCGTACGTGATCGCCTGCTCCTTGAAGTAGTCGCCGAACGAGAAGTTGCCGCACATCTGGAAGAACGTGCCGTGCCGCGGGGTCTTGCCGACCTCGTCGATATCGAGCGTCCTGATGCACTTCTGCACGCTCGTCGCGCGCGGGAACGGCGCGGGGACGAGCCCGGTCAGGTATGGCACGAACGGCACCATGCCCGCCACCGTGAACAGCAACGACGGGTCGTCGCTGACGAGAGAGGCGGACGGGACGACGGTGTGACCGCGCGTGGCGAAGAAGTCGAGCCAGCGGCGGTGGATTTCAGCAGTCTGCATGGTTTCCGAGCGGTAGTGAGCGGTGGTACGGGGAGGGAGGGGTCAGTCGCCGTCGATGGCGGAGCGGATCTCCGCCTCGCGCTGGCGGTAGCCGTCGGAGACGGCCTCGCCGAAGTCGCGCGCCTTCTTGTCGATGCTGCTGAAGAACTGACGCCCCTGCGGGGTCTCGTTCACCTTGTGCGCGACGACGAACCCGATCGCGACGCCGACGACGAGCCACAGAAAACTCTTCATGTCCTGATTCTCCCTCGATGGATACGACGCGGGCGCCGACCTCCTGCCGGCGGTCTCCCGCGCGCCTCGGTCAGTTTAGTGCGTGGTGTTGCGGGAACGTCGAGAGCCCCGTGTCCAGCCGAACGCGGCTCTGACCGCTGCGCTGAACCCGGCGAGCTTGATCAGTGGGCCGCCGACCGTTGCGGCGAACAACGACACGAGGGCGGAGACGTTGCCCGTCACGTCCGCGACGTTCTTGGTGATGACGTCGACGCGCGCCAGCTGTTTGTTGGTCTCGTGGATGGTCGTCGCCGTCTCGTCGAGGATCGGCGTGATGCCGTCGCTCGCCTCTTTGATCGCATCCCTGGTTTGATCGAGCACGCGCCCGAACTTCACCAACGGGATCGCGATGAAACCCACGAGCACAGCGAAGACGCCCGCCGCGATCAGTCCTGCGATATCGCCACCGGACACGAGGCCACCTTCCATTCCGTCAACGGCATACGGATCAAGCGTAGTCCCAGCAGGGCCCGATGTGACCAGGGCCGTTCACGGTGCCTGGAACGACAGCAGGGGCCGTGGCTGATGCCACGACCCCTGCCGTTCTGAGCGCTGTGCTTAGCGAGCCGCGTAGTACTCGACGACGAGCTGGACTTCACACGTCACCGGGACCTCGGCGCGCTTCGGGCGACGCACGAGGCGCGCCTGCAGCTTGTCGAGCTCGACCTCGAGGTAGCCAGGGGTCTTCGGCAGGACGTCGACGTGTCCGCCGGCCGCTGCGACCTGGAACTGCTCCGTGCCCTCCGAGCGAGCCTTGACGTGGATCAGCTGACCCGGCTTCACGCGGAACGAGGGACGGTCGACGATCTGGCCGTCGACGAGGATGTGGCGGTGCACCACGAACTGACGCGCCTGTGCGGTCGTGCGGGCGAAGCCTGCACGGAGCACGAGGGAGTCGAGACGCATCTCGAGCAGCTCGACCAGGTTCTCACCGGTCAGGCCCTGCGTGCGACGAGCCTCTTCGAACGCGATCTTCAGCTGCTTCTCGCGGATGCCGTACTGGGCGCGCAGACGCTGCTTCTCGCGCAGACGAACGGCGTAGTCCGAGTCGGCCTTGCGCTTGGTGCGGCCGTGCTCGCCGGGGGCGTACGGGCGCTTCTCGAGGTACTTCGCTGCCTTCGGGGTCAGGGCGATGCCCAGCGACCGCGAGAGGCGGGTCTTGCTACGGGTACGTGACTTGGTAGACACGATTTCCTTTCGGTTGTCTCTCTAACAATGAACGCAGGCACACATGTTCGTCCTGCAAAAGTAGAGGGATGTGCCGGGGAGGCCCGGCTACAGGGCCTGTCCCTTCGAAGACGTTGCTCGACGCAGCCGCACGCGAGCACGCTTCTAGGCCAGAGAAGTCTAGCAGATCGCGGGTCAGCGCCCGCGCACGATCCTGCGCAGCTTCGCCAGCCGTGCGGACACGTCCCGCTCGTTGCCGTGCTCGGTCGGTGCGTAGTACGTCGCATCCCGGAGTTCGTCGGGGAGGTACTGCTGCTGCAGCACGCCGAGGGCGTCGTCGTGCGGGTACTTGTATCCCTTGCCGTGGCCGAGCCGCTTCGCGCCCGGGTAGTGCGCGTCGCGCAGATGCTTGGGCACGCGCCCGATGCGGCCGGCGCGCACGTCGGCGATCGCCGCATCCAGTGCCATGTACGCGGCGTTGGACTTCGGAGCCGTCGCCAGGTGCACGACAGCCTGCGCCAACGGGATGCGCCCCTCCGGCATCCCGATCAGCTGCACGGCGTCCGCCGCCGCCACCGCGACCACGAGCGCCTGCGGGTCTGCCAGGCCGATGTCCTCCGACGCCAGGATGATGATGCGCCTGGCGATGAAGCGCGGGTCCTCCCCCGCCTCGATCATGCGCGCGAGGTAGTGCAGGGAGGCGTCGACGTCCGAACCGCGCACCGACTTGATGAATGCGCTGATCACGTCGTAGTGCTCGTCGCCGTTCCTGTCGTAGCGCAGCAGAGCCCTGTCGACCGCCTGGGCGACGAGTTCGGCCGTGATCACCGGCTTCTTCTTCGACGTGGCCGGGGTCGACGACGCCGCGCTCACGGACGCGGCTTCGAGCGCGGTGAGCGCGCGTCGCGCATCCCCGGACGCCAGCCGGACGATCGCCGCCCGCGCCTCCGCGTCGAGCGTGTAGTGCCCGCCGAGACCGCGATCGTCGGCGACGGCCCTGTCGATGACCGTGCCGAGGTCGTCGTCGCTGAGAGTCTCCAGAGTCAGGAGGAGCGAACGGGACAGCAGCGGCGAGATGACGGAGAACGACGGGTTCTCGGTCGTGGCCGCCACGAGGATGACCCAGCCGTTCTCGACGCCGGGGAGCAGCGCATCCTGCTGCGCCTTGGTGAAGCGGTGGATCTCGTCCAGGAACAGCACGGTGGAGACGCCGTAGAGGTCGCGGGTGGAGAGCGCCTCGTCCATCACCAGGCGCACGTCTTTGACCCCGGCGGTCACCGCGGACAGTTCGACGAACCGGCGGCCGGACGAGTGTGCGATGGCCTGCGCCAGCGTGGTCTTGCCCGTGCCGGGAGGACCCCAGAGGATGACGGACACCGAGCCGGTCTCCCCGCTCTGGTCGGACGCCAGGCTGACCAGCGGCGATCCCGGGCGCAGCAGGTGCTTCTGCCCGGCCACCTCGTCGAGCGACTTCGGCCTCATCCGCACAGCGAGAGGCGTCGCTCCGGTGCGGAGCCCAGGTTGCACGTCGACCACCTGACCAGGCTAGTCGCTCCCACCGACACTCCCACCGACACTCCCGCCGCCGCTCCCCTGCCGCCGAACCTGGGAGCGGCGACTTTGCCGCTCAGAGGCGGGTCCAATAGGGTTCATCCTGATCCTCGGGCGTTGCGCGACGGGTCGAGTATTTCGCACGACGGCGCGCTCCGGAGGACACACGTGGCACCAAGCAAGCAGAACGACCGCGAAGCCAGGCAGGCACGGGAGCGGTTGCGCGCGTATCAGGCGCGGCAGACCGTCCACGAAAAGAAGGTCAAGCGGCGCGTCAGCGACAACTGGATCGCCGGCGTCGCCGTGCTGATCGTCGTCGTCCTCGCCATCGGAACGCAGCTCCTCTTCTTCGCGAAGCCCGGCACGCCGACCGCCTCCGGCTCCCCGTCGCCGTCCGCGTCCTCCGCCGCCCTCACGCTTCCGCCGAAGACGCTCGCCGAGGACCGCACCTGGACGGGCACGATGACGATCAACGGCATCCCGCTCGGCGTCGAGCTCGACGGCGCGAAGGCACCCCAGGCCGTCGCGTCGACCATCGCGCTCACCCAGAAGAAGTTCTACGACGGCCTCACCTGCCACCGCCTCACCAACGGCGGCTTCTACGTGCTGCAGTGCGGCGACCCGAAGGGCGACGGAAGCGGCGGCCCCGGATACTCGTACGGCCCGATCGAGAACGCGCCGAAGGACGACAAGTACCCGGCGGGCACGATCGCGATGGCCAGGCAGAGCAACAACGCCAGCAGCCAGGGAAGCCAGTTCTTCATCGTCTACAAGGACACGACGATCGGCTCGGACAGCGCGGGCGGATACACCGTGATCGGCAAAGTCACGAGCGGTCTCGACACCCTGATCTCGGACGTCGCCGACAAGGGAACGGCCAACGGACAATCCGACGGAAAGCCGGCGGTCGCCACGAAGATCGACAGCTTCACCGTGAAGTGACGCACGAGGGCGGGCCGACGGCTGCACGCCGCGCCCTCGTGCAATAGGCTATTTCGCAACCGTGGGGCGTTCTGCGCCCGCACCGCACATCAGCAAGGTGAGGCTCTTGGCTACAACTGATCAGCAACCGTGGGGTCGTGTCGATGAGACCGGCACCGTCTTCGTCCGCGAGGGTGAGAGCGAGCGGGCCGTCGGCCAGTACCCCGACGGAACTCCCGAGGAGGCGCTCGCGTACTTCGAGCGCAAGTTCACCGACCTCGCCGGTCAGGTGACGCTCCTCGAGCAGCGCGCCCGTCGCGGAGCCCCGGCCTCCGACATCGCCAAGGCCGTCGCGACCCTCCGCACCACCATCGACGGTGCGAACGCCGTCGGAGACCTCGCCTCCCTCGCCACCCGGCTGGATGCGCTCGGCGGCACCGTCGAAGAGCTCACCGAGCAGCAGACCGCAGAGGCCAAGGCCGCTGTCGAGCAGGCCGTCGCGGAGCGCACCGCCATCGTCGAGGAGGCAGAAGCCCTCGCCGCCGAAGATCCGGCCCGTACGCAGTGGAAGCAGACGACGGCAGCACTGGATGCACTGTTCGCCCGCTGGCAGAGCCACCAGCACGACGGTCCCCGCATCCCCAAGAACGAGGCCAACGAGCTGTGGAAGCGGTTCCGCGCCGCCCGCTCCACCATCGAGCACAACCGCAAGGCCTTCTTCGCCGAGCTGGACAACCAGCACCGCGACGTGCGTGCCCGCAAGACGGCGCTCATCGAGCAGGCGGAGGCGCTCATCCCGCGCGGTGCCGACGGCGTGCCGGAGTACCGCCAGCTGCTCGACCAGTGGAAGCTCGCCGGTCGTGCAGGCAAGCGCAACGACGACGCGCTGTGGGCGCGCTTCAAGGCGGCCGGCGACGCCATCTACTCCGCGAAGGCGGAAGTGGATGCGCGCGACAACGTCGAGTACGAAGCCAACCTCCAGCTCAAGCTGGCCCTCCTCGACGAGGCGGAGCCGCTGCTGAAGGCCACGAACCGCGAGTCCGCCCGCAACGCACTGGTCTCCATCCAGCAGCGCTGGGACGAGATCGGCCGCGTGCCGCGCGAGCAGGTGCGTCCGATCGAAGACCGTCTGCGCAAGGTCGAGGCCGCCGTCCGCAAGCTGGACGAAGAGCACTGGGAGAAGAACAACCCGGAGAAGAAGGCCCGCTCCGAGGGTCTGGCGAGCCAGCTCAACGCCGCCATCGCCAAGCTCGAGCAGGAGCTCGACGACGCGAAGGCGAGCGGCGACGCACGCAAGGTGAAGGAAGCGCAGGAGGCGCTCGACGCCAGGAAGATCTGGCTCGACGCCCTCGGCTAATCCGCCGAGTTCTTCACAGGCCGCCGAATCTGCACAGATTCGGCGGCCTGAGTCTTTTCCGCGTCCCTCCACCGCACAGTGGATGCATGACAGCACTCCTCCCCCGCCTCCTCGGTCCCGACGTCCTCCCTCTCGCCGAACTGATGGCGCTCTGCCTCGACGGCCAGCTCTACCGGGTGGGCGATTCGTTCGCCACGCTCGACACTCCGGAGTCCGCGGAGCTGCGCGCCCACGCGTTCACCGCGCAAGCCCCGCCGTACGTGATCGCCGACAGGGGCACGGCGGCGTGGATCCACGGGGCGCGCGCCTCTCCGCCCGCCCGCCTGCAGGTGTGCGTCGACACGCGCAACCGCGGAGGGCGCATCCCGACGGAATTCGACAGCAGGCAGTCGACGTTCGCGCGCGGCGACGTTGAGCGCGTCGGCGCTGCGCGGGTCACGTCACCGGAGCGCACGGCGCTCGACCTGATCTGCGCCGACGGACGGTTCCCGCCAGACACCGCAGCGCAGGTGCGCCACCTGCTCGGCATCTCCGGCGTCTCCGTGGCCGCCCTCCGCTCCCGGATGCGCGCATCACCGCGCTGGGGCGCCCGCCGCTCCCTGGCGCGCGTCGACCGCCTCACCGCCCTGGCCGAGTTCGCCGTGCGGCCTCGGCGTCGTGCCCAGACGGCTCCGACGGCCCAGACAGCCCTGACCGCTCCGCGTCTCGCGGTCAGCCCGCGCTGACCCGGTAGACGTCGTAGACGGCGTCGATGCGTCGCACGGCGTTCAGCACCCGGTCGAGGTGGGTGGTGTCACCCATCTCGAACACGAACCTGCTGAGCGCGAGGCGGTTGCTCGACGTCGTCACCGTCGCAGAAAGGATGTTCACATGATGCTCGGACAGCACGCGCGTCACATCGGAGAGCAGGCCGGACCGGTCGAGCGCCTCGACCTGGATCTGCACCAGGAACACGCTCTTCGAGCTCGGCGCCCACTCCACGTCGATCATGCGGTCGGGTTCCTGCATCAGCGACTGCACGTTGTGGCAGTTCGACTGGTGCACGGAGACGCCGGCTCCCCTGGTGATGAATCCGACGATCGGATCGCCGGGCACCGGGGTGCAGCACTTGGCCAGCTTGACCAGGATGTCCGGTGCGCCGCGCACGAGCACGCCGGAGTCGCTGTCGCGCAGCTTCCGCGAACGCCCCTTGACGGGCAGGTCGATGTCGCCGGCGTCGGACTCCGCCTCGGTCTGCACGGAGGCGACGATCTTCTCGATCACCGACTGCGTGGAGACGTGCCCCTCGCCGACGGCCGCGTACAGCGACGAGACGTCGTCGTACTTGAGCAGCGAGGCCACCTCGATCAGCGAGTCCTGCGACATCAGCTTCTGCAGGGGCAGGTTCTGCTTGCGCATGGCTCGCGCGATCGCGTCCTTGCCCTGCTCGATCGCCTCGTCGCGGCGCTCCTTGGTGAACCACTGACGGATCTTGTTCCGCGCCCGAGGGCTCTTGACGAAGTTCAGCCAGTCCTGACTCGGACCGGAGTCGGGGTTCTTCGAGGTGAAGACCTCGACCACATCGCCGGTCGTCAGCGAGCTCTCCAGCGGCACCAGGCGGCCGTTGACCTTCGCACCCATCGTGCGGTGACCCACCTCGGTGTGCACGGCGTACGCGAAGTCCACCGGGGTCGCACCGGCCGGGAGACCGATCACGCGCCCCTTGGGCGTGAAGACGTAGACCTCTTTGGCGCCGATCTCGAAGCGCAGGGAGTCGAGGAACTCGCTCGGGTCCGCGGTCTCCGCCTGCCAGTCCGAGATGTGGGCGAGCCAGGCGAGGTCGGTCTCCGAGCGGGCCGGCCCCCCGGCGCTCTTGCCGGTGGTCTGCTCCTTGTACTTCCAGTGCGCAGCCACACCGAGCTCCGCGCGCTGGTGCATCTCCTCCGTGCGGATCTGGATCTCCACGGGACGGCCCTCCGGACCGACGACCGTGGTGTGCAGCGACTGGTACAGGTTGAACTTGGGGGTGGCGATGTAGTCCTTGAACCGGCCGGGCATCGGCGTCCACCTGGCGTGGATCTGGCCGAGCACCGCGTAACAGTCGCGCACCGAGTTGACCAGGATGCGGATGCCGACCAGGTCGTAGATCTCGTCGAACTCGCGGCCCCTGACCACCATCTTCTGGTAGATCGAGTAGTACTGCTTCGGGCGGCCGACCACCTTGCCGCGGATCTTGGCGGCCTTCAGGTCGTCGTTGATCGCGTCGATGACCTGCTGCACCAGGCGCTCGCGCTCCGGCGTGCGCTGACGCACCAGGCTCTCGATCTCGGCGTACAGCTTCGGGTAGAGCACCGCGAACGACAGGTCCTCGAGCTCCCACTTGATCGTCTGGATTCCGAGGCGGTGCGCCAGCGGAGCATAGATCTCCAGCGTCTCCGTCGCCTTGCGGGTGGCGGAGGCGGCGGGCACGAAGCCCCAGGTGCGCGCGTTGTGCAGGCGGTCTGCCAGCTTGATGATCAGCACGCGGATGTCCTTCGACATCGCGACGATCATCTTGCGGACGGTCTCGGCCTGGGCGCTGTCGCCGTACTTGACCTTGTCGAGCTTGGTGACGCCGTCGACCAGCATCGCGATCTCGTCGCCGAACGCATCCCGCAGTTCGTCGAGCGTGTACTCGGTGTCTTCCACCGTGTCGTGCAAGAGCGCGGCGGCGATCGTCTTAGCTCCGATGCCGAGGTCGGCGAGGATCTGCGCGACAGCGACGGGATGCGTGATGTACGGCTCGCCGGACCGGCGCTTCTGGCCGGAGTGGGCGCGCTCCGCCACGGCGTACGCGCGCTCGATCAGCGAGAGGTCGGCCTTCGGGTGGTGCAGGCGCACCGTGCGGATCAGGGTGTCGACCGCGCCAGCGGGCTGAGCGCGGGAGAAGATGCGGGGAACGAGACGGCGCAGCGAAGCGGCCTGTGGTGTCGAAGTATCAACCATGTGCGCGCCTCCTGTCGTCCATTATCGCCGTCCTCGCACCCTGTTCTGACACAGGGCGGATTCCGGCGGTCAGGCGACCGCCCCCGGCGAGCCGTCGTCGCGCACTACGGGCGCTCCGCTCGCCTGCCAGGCGTACATCCCGCCGGCGACGTTGGCCGTCGGATAGTCCGCACGGTTCAACGCATCGGTCGCGAGCCGCGACCGGCCTCCGGAGAGGCAGACCACCAGGATCTGCTGATCCTCCGGCAGCTCGTGCTGGCGCGACTCGATCTCGTACAGCGGGATGTGGTGAGCGGCGGGTGCGTGCCCGGCCTCCCACTCGTGCGCCTCACGGACATCGAGCAGCCAGGCCGAACCCGACTCGACGAGCTCGTGCGCGCGCTCGGCGCTCACCTCGTCTTCCGACAGATAAGAACCGCTCACGCTCTCCTGCTATTCCGCCGCGACCGGCACGGCTTCGGGCTGCACAGCAGCCTTCGGACGGATGGCGAGCACCTTCTGGTCGTGCTTGCGCACGGCTGCCTCGCCCTCGCGGAACTGCGAGTACATCGGCGCGGCCAGGAAGATGGTCGAGTACGTGCCGACGATGATGCCGATAAGCAGCGCGAGCGAAATGTCGCGCAGTGTGTCTGCACCGAGCCAGAACGCACCGATGAAGAGGATCGAGGCCACGGGGAGCACGGCGACGACGGCGGTGTTGATCGAGCGCACCAGGGTCTGGTTCACCGCGAGGTTCACCGACTCCGCGAACGTGCGTCTCGTGAGGTCCATCTCCTCCTTGGTGTTCTCTCGCACCTTGTCGAACACCACGACGGTGTCGTAGAGCGAGTATCCGAGGATGGTCAGGAAGCCGATCATGGTCGCCGGCGAGATCTCGAACCCGACGAGCGCGTAGATGCCCGCCGTGATGATGAGGTCGTGGAACAGCGAGATGATGGCCGACGCCGACATCTTCCAGGTGCGGAAGTACAGCGCCATCGCAATGAACGCGAGGAGCAGGAACACCACGAGACCCTGGATGGACTGCTGCGTGACGTCGGCGCCCCACGACGGGCCGATGAACGTGGAGGCCACCTCGGTGACCGGCACGTCGTACGCCTTCGCCAGCGCGTCGGCGACCTGCTTGGTCTGCGCCTCGGAGAGCTGGTCCGTCTGCACGCGGACGGCGTCCGAGCCGACGGAGCTCACGTGGGCCACGGCGTCCGGGACGACGCTGGTGAGCGCCTCCTGGGCCTTCGCCTGGTCGGTGGTCTCGACGTTCGTCACCGTGAACTGCGAACCGCCGCGGAACTCGATGCTGAAGTTGAAGCCACCCTTGAGCACGGGGATCAGGATGGAGATGATGACCATCGCTGCCGCGATGGCGTACCAGATCTTGCGCTTGCCGACGAAGTCGAACGAGCGTGCGCCGGTGTAGAGGTCGTTTCCGAACTTGGTGAGTCGGCTGGCCATCAGGAGTCCTTCCCCTCGGTCGAGCGATCAGAGGACGTCGATGACGACGACGCGGAAGCACCGGCGAGCTCTGCAGCCTTGCGCTCGGCGATGGTCTGGCGGCGAGCCGCCTCCTTGCTGCTCGACGCTGCCTTGCCCGCGCTGACGGTGACCGTCGGCTTGCGGAACTGGGCTGCGCCGCGGTACACGGCGCCAAGGGCCTGCGGGTCGAGACCGGAGGCCTTGTGACCGGTGCTGAAGAACTTGGTGCGCGCGAGCAGCTGCAGCGTCGGGTGCGTGAAGAGCAGCACCACGATCACGTCGATGATGGTCGTGAGACCGAGCGTGAACGCGAAGCCCCGGACGTTCGCCGCGGCGAGCACGTAGAGCACGATGGCGGCCAGGAGGTTGGTGGCCTTCGACGCGTAGATCGTGCGGCGGGCGCGGGTCCAGCCCGCCTCGACGGCGGACTCGAGCCCTCTGCCGTCGCGCAACTCGTCACGTATTCGTTCGAAGTAGACGATGAACGAGTCGGCTGTGAATCCGATGGCGACGATCAGACCCGCCACACCTGCCAACGACAGTCGGTAGTCGTAGTGCCACGACAGCAGGGAGATCGTCAGCAGTGTGAGCACCGCGGCGACCACCAGCGAGATGATCGTCACGAAACCGAGCAGACGGTACTGGAAGAACGTGTAGATGGCGACGAGCAGGAGGCCGATCGCGCCGGCGATCAGACCGCTCATCAGCTGAGTCGATCCGAGGGTGGCCGAGATGGTGTCCTGACTCTGCACCTTGAAGCTGAACGGCAGGGCGCCGAACTTCAGCTGGTCGGCCAGCGCCTTGGCGGTCGACTCGGTGAAGTTACCGGTGATCTGCGGGCGGCCGTCCGTGATGACCGCGTTCGTGGTCGGTGCCGAGATGACCTTGCCGTCGAGCACGATCGCGAACTGGTTCTGTGCGCCCTGCAGTCCGTTGAGGCGGGTGGTCACATCCGCGAACGCCTTGGTGCCTGCGTCGTTGAAGATGATGTTGACAGCCCACTGGCCGTTGCTGACACCGCTGGAGGACTGGGCGAGGCCGCTGTTCGCGTCTTTGATGTCCTGGCCCTTCACCTCGACGGGGCCGAGGAGGTACTTGACCGTCTTGGCGTCGTCACAGGTGATGAGGGGCTTGTCCGTCGGCGCCTGGTTGACGTTCTCCAGGTTGGCCGTGGTGCACGAGAACGCGTCGAACTGCGCCTGCAGCTCCGGCGTGACCCAGGCCAGGTCGCTGCCGTTCGTCGGCTTGGTGGACGGCGTCGACTGCAGTCCGGGAGCCGGGCTCGGGGCAGGGGTGCTCTTGCCGTCAGCTCCGACGACCTCGTTGGTCGGCCCGCTGGTGGCGAGGACGGGACGGAAGTCGAGGCGCGCGCTGGCCTTCACCCGGTCGAGTGTCGCCTGGTCCGGCGTTCCGGGCAGGGACACGACGATGTTCCGCGATCCCTCTGTGGAGATCTGCGCTTCCGAGACGCCGGAGGCGTCGATGCGCTGGCGGATGATCGAGACGGCCTGGTCCAGCTGCTGCTGCTGGACGGTCTGACCGTTCTCCACCTGCGGGGCCAGGATGATCTGCGTTCCACCCTCGAGGTCGAGGGCGAGCTTGGGCAGCCAGGTGGCATTTCCCCAGATGACACCGGCCGTGAGGACTCCGAGGAGAACCACCACGATGGCGCCAAGCCAACTCAACGAACGCCAGGCTTTCTTGACCGGGGTCGACTTTGCCACCTAGGTACTCAGCTTTCTACGCGCGCGACGACGCCGGCACCGGCGCCGTCGCACAAAGGGATTAACGGATCAGTCGTCGCTCTTCGAGCCGGGCTTCTTCGAAGCGTCGTCGAGACGCTCGCCGAACTCGGGCTCGGACAGGGGGATGGCGTTGTCTTCGTTGAGCTGCGGCTCGGACGAGACCACGTCGGCCGCTGCCGGCTCCGGGGTCGTCGGCTCGACGACGCGGGCGAGCACCTGGCGGTGCACCTTGAGGACGGTGCCAGGGCTGGTCTCGACGAGGGCCGTGTTGTCGTCTTCGTTGACGGAGAGAAGCGTGCCGTACAGGCCGAAGTTGGTCATGACCTCTGCGCCAGGGACCATCTTCGAGCGCGTCTCAGCCTGCTCTTTCTGGCGCTTGCGGCTGTTGCGGAACATGAAGAAGATGAGGGCCGCCAAGATGACGACCATCACAATGGTTAACGGGTCAATGGGCATGAAATCTGCCAAACCTTCCGGTGGGGTTTGTGGGAGTGGCCGAGAGGCCAGCTTGAATTATATGTCATCTATCAGTGATGGTTGCTGTGAGAGTCCTAGCTTGGGGCCGGAGAGCCCGAAGTGACGCCACGCAGCGGGGGTCGCCACCCGCCCTCTGGGGGTGCGCGAGAGCAGTCCGATCCGCACCAGGAAGGGCTCGACGACCGATTCGATCGTCTCAGCCTCCTCTCCGACGGAGACCGCGAGGGTGTTCAGGCCGACCGGACCGCCCTCGAAACGTTCGAGGATGGCGGTGAGGACCGCGCGGTCGAGGCGGTCGAGACCGAGCGCATCCACGTCGTAGAGGTCGAGCGCTGCGCGGACGGCGGCGACATCGGCCTCTCCGCCGTGCACGAGCGCGTAGTCGCGCACGCGCCGCAGCAGGCGGTTGGCGATACGCGGCGTTCCGCGGCACCGGCCGGCGATCTCGGCGAGAGCGGCCTTGTCGACCTGGAAGTCGAGCATGACGGCCGCGCGGGTGAGCACCTGGGTGAGCTCCGCCTCGTCGTAGAACTCGAGGTGGGCCGTGAAGCCGAAGCGGTCGCGCAGCGGGTTCGGGAGCAGCCCGGACCGCGTCGTCGCCCCGACCAGGGTGAACGGCGCGAGGTCGAGCGGGATGGACGTGGCGCCCGCTCCCTTGCCGACCATGATGTCGATCCGGAAGTCCTCCATCGCGAGGTAGAGCATTTCCTCGGCGGAGCGCGCCATGCGGTGGATCTCGTCGATGAAGAGCACCTCCCCCGGCGTCAGCGACGACAGCAGCGCCGCGAGGTCGCCGGCGTGCTGGATGGCCGGGCCGCTCGACAGCCGGAGCGGACGCTCGCTCTCGTGCGCAACGATCATCGCGAGCGTGGTCTTTCCGAGTCCGGGAGGACCGGCGAGCAGGATGTGGTCCGCCGTGCGGTCCTGCATCTTCGCCGCGGTGAGCAGCAGCTGGAGCTGACCGCGCACCTTGGCCTGGCCGACGAACTCGGCCAGCGAGCGCGGGCGGAGCGCTCCCTCGAAGGCGAGCTCGGACTCCGACTCGAGTTCGGGGGTCGTGAGGTCGTCGTCGCTCATCGGGCCACCTGCCCTCGCTGCGACGATGCACCGGTCTGCGCCGCAGGCCCGAGTCGCGCCAGGGTGAGCCGAAGCAGGGTCTGCACGCTGTCACGCAGCTTCTCGTCCGTATCGGCGACGACCTCGGCCACGGCTTCCGCCGCCACCTTCTCGGGCCAGCCTAGACCGACCAGCGCCACCAACACACTGTCCCCCACCGACGACGGAGTGCCCGGCTTGCTCACGGCGACAGGAGCCCTGCGGGTCACGGCGAGCTTGCCTGCGAGCTGCACGACGATCAGCTTCGCCGTCTTCGGGCCGATGCCGGACACCTTGCGGAACGGCGCGTCGTCATCGGCGGCGACCGCCTCGGCGATCTGGTCGGGGGCGAGCACGGACAGCACGCCGATGGCGGACTTCGGACCGACGCCGGACACGCTCGTCAGGAGTTCGAAGACCTGCAACTGCTCGACATCGGCGAAGCCGAAGAGCTGCAGGGCGTCCTCGCGGACGATGAGGGAGGTGTACACGAACGCTTCGTCTCCGACGCGCAGGGACAGCACGTGGTCGGGAGTCAGCTGCACGGAGAACCCGACACCGCCGACCTCGATCACGGCCGAGCCGCCTGCCGCTTGGAGCACCGCGCCGCGGAGGGAGGAAATCACTTGGCCAGCCTACGGGGCGCCGCCGACGCCCGGGTGGAGCGTTCCGCGGCGCGCCACGCGGCCTGCGCGGGGGTCAGCGACCGCGCATCCACTGCTCCAGCCGATGCAGGTGCTGCGGGGGCGCCGCGCCAGGCGTGGCAGATCGCGATGGCGAGCGCGTCGGCGGCGTCGGCCGGTTTCGGCACCTCCGCCAGGCCCAGGATGCGCGCGACCATCGTCTGCACCTGCCGTTTGTCCGCCGAACCGTATCCGGTCACAGCGGCCTTCACCTCGGACGGGGTGTGCAGCGCGACGGGCAGCCCGCGCTTCGCAGCGGCGTGCAGCGCGACTCCGCTCACCTGGGCGACCCCCATCACCGTGTGCAGGTTCTGCTGCGCGAAGACGCGCTCGATGGCGACCGCCGCCGGACGATGGGCGTCGAAGAGCCGTTCCAATTCGTCTCCGACGGCGAGCAGTCGCTGTTCTAGCGGCATCGTCGGCGGAGTGCGCACCACGACCACCTCGACGAGCGTCGCCGTGCGGTCGGGTCGCACATCCACGATCCCGACGCCGCAGCGGGTCAGACCGGGGTCGATGCCGAGTACGCGCACCGACATGGCCTGTCGCTACTCGTCTTCGCCGAGCTCGGCCTGGACCTCGGCGGTGAGGTCGAGGTTGGTGTAGACGTTCTGCACGTCGTCCGAGTCTTCGAGCGCGTCGATCAGGCGGAACACCTTGCGCGCGGTCTCCGCGTCCGCCTCGATGTTGAGGCTCGCGACGAACTCGACATCGGCGGAGTCGTAGTCGATCCCCGCGTCCTGCAGGGCGGTGCGGGCGGCGACCAGGTCGGTCGCCTCCGTCTGCACCTCGAACGACTCACCGCGGTCGGTGACCTCTTCCGCACCGGCGTCGAGGACGGCCGTGAGCACGTCGTCCTCGGTCAGGCCGTCCGCGTGCGGGACGACGATGACGCCCTTGCGGTGGAAGTTGTACGCGACGCTGCCCGGGTCGGCCATGGTGCCGCCGTTGCGCGTCATCGCCGTGCGGACCTCGGCGGCCGCGCGGTTCTTGTTGTCTGTCAGACACTCGATGAGGAGGGCGATGCCGTTAGGACCGTATCCCTCGTACATGATCGTCGCGTAGTCGATGGACTCACCGGTGAGTCCGGCACCGCGCTTGACGGCGCGGTCGATGTTGTCGTTCGGGACCGAGGTCTTCTTCGCCTTCTGGATGGCGTCGACCAGGGTGGGGTTGCCAGACAGGTCGGCGCCGCCCATCTTGGCCGCGACCTCGATGTTCTTGATCAGCTTGGCGAACGACTTGGCGCGGCGCTGGTCGATGACCGCCTTCTTGTGCTTGGTCGTTGCCCACTTGGAATGCCCGGACACTGGTGCTCCCTCAGTTACGTCTAAAGATCCTGACCATTGTAGGACGCGCCGGGCCTCACTTCCCCGCACGACGCCCGTGGATGCGCGACGCCGCGTGCCGGGGAGACGCTTACGCCGCAGTCTCCGCGCGCTCGCGGACCAGCCCGAGGAAGTACTCGTGGAACCGCGTGTCCCCGGTGATCTCCGGGTGGAACGACGTGCCGATCAGGTTGCCCTGCCGCACGGCGACGACACGCCCGTCGTCCAGCTGCGCGAGCGGCGTCGCCTTCTCGCCGACGCTCTCCACGATCGGCGCCCGGATGAACACGGCGTGCATCGGCTCGTCGCCGACTGCCGGGATGCGCAGGTCGGTCTCGAACGAGTCGAGCTGCGAGCCGAACGCGTTCCGCCGCACGGACACATCCAGCCCGCCGAGGCTCTCCTGGCCGCGGATGCCGTCGAGCACCCGGTCGGCCAGCATGATGAGCCCTGCGCAGGTGCCGTACACCGGCAGCCCGCTCGCGATGGCCTGCTTCAATGGTTCGGCCATCCCGAAGGTGCGGGACAGCTTGTCCATCACGCTGGACTCGCCGCCGGGGATGACCAGCCCGGCCACCTCCGCCAGTTCGGCGGGTCTGCGCACCGGCACCGCGTCGGCGCCCAGCCCGCGCAGGACCGCGATGTGCTCGCGGAAGTCTCCCTGCAGGGCCAGGACGCCGACCGGCGCCGTCGATTCCGCCGTCACTTACCAGCCGCGCTCGGCGAGACGATGCGGTGCTGCGAGGTCGGCGACGTTGATGCCGACCATCGCCTCGCCGAGTCCGCGGGACACCTCGGCGATGACCTTGGGGTCGTCGTAGAAGGTGGTGGCCTTCACGATCGCCGCGGCGCGCTGCTCGGGGTTGCCGGACTTGAAGATGCCGGAGCCGACGAACACGCCGTCCGCGCCGAGCTGCATCATCATCGCGGCGTCCGCGGGAGTGGCGACGCCGCCGGCCGTGAACAGCACGACGGGGAGCGAGCCGGTCTCCGCGATCTCGGCCACGAGGTCGTACGGCGCCTGCAGCTCCTTGGCCGCGACGTACAGCTCGTCTTTGCTCATCGCGCTGAGAGCGGCGATCTCCGACTTGATCTTGCGGATGTGCTTGGTCGCCTCGGAAACGTCTCCGGTGCCCGCCTCGCCCTTGGAGCGGATCATCGCCGCACCCTCGTTGATGCGGCGCAGCGCCTCACCCAGGTTGGTCGCACCGCAGACGAAGGGGACGGTGAAGCCCCACTTGTCGATGTGGTTGACGTAGTCGGCGGGCGAGAGCACCTCGGACTCGTCGATGTAGTCGACGTCGAGCGCCTCGAGCACCTGCGCCTCGACGAAGTGGCCGATGCGGGCCTTCGCCATGACCGGGATGGACACCTCGGCGATGATGGCCTCGATCAGGTCGGGGTCGCTCATCCTGGCGACGCCGCCCTGGGCGCGGATGTCCGCGGGAACGCGCTCGAGGGCCATGACGGCGACGGCGCCGGCGTCCTCGGCGATGCGCGCCTGCTCGGGGGTGACGACGTCCATGATGACGCCGCCCTTCAGCATCTCTGCCAGGCCTCGCTTGACCCGGTTCGATCCGGTGGCGGCGCTCTGTTCGGTGTCAGCCATCGTGGTCCTCTCGTCTGGAACTAATTCATCTTTGACCTATGCCAAACGATAGCACCCGGCTTCGCGCTCGCTAAACTCGGGAGCGTCATGGAACAGATCATCACAGGCACGACGGCCGCGGAGATCGCGGACAGCGTGCGCGGCCTGCACGAGCGCGGCGAACTCCGCACCGGGGACGCACTCCCCCCTGTCCGCGAGCTCGCCGCTTTGCTCGGCGTGAACCGCAACACGGCCGTCGCCGCATACCGGATGCTCGCCCAGGCCGGCGTCGTCGTCGCGCGCGGCAGGGCAGGCACGGTCGTCGCGGGGCACGAGGCCGTCGCCCAGGAGGGCTACGCGGCCGACACCGTGCTGCGCGACATCGGCACAGGCAACCCGGACACCCGCCGCATCCCGGACCCGAGCAGAGCGCTCGGGCGCGCGGCCGGCCGGCCGGTGCTCTACGGCGAGCCGGTGATCGACCCCGCCCTCGAACGCCACGCCCGCGACTGGGCGGCCGCCGACCTCCCCGGCGTCGACCTCCGGATCACCGTCACCAGCGGCGCCGTCGACGCCGTCGAACGACTGCTCGCCCAGGCCCTGCTCCGCGACGACGCGGTCGCGCTCGAAGACCCGTGCTTCCTGGCGAGCATCCACACGGTGCGGCTCGGCGGCTACCGGGCCGTGCCCGTCCCCGTCGACGCGGAAGGGATGACCGTCGCCGGCCTCAAGGACGCCCTCGACGCCGGCGTGCGCGCGATCATCTGCACCCCGCGCGCCCAGAACCCCACCGGCTCGACCCTCACGCCGCGGAGGGCCGCAGCCCTGCGCGCGCTGCTGGCCGAGCATCCATACGTCCTGGTCATCGAGGACGACCACTTCTCGATGCTGTCGCAGCGTCCGTACGAGACGCTGATCGGCCCGGCCCACCGCCGGTTCGCGCTCGTACGCTCCGTCTCGAAGTTCCTCGGCCCCGACATGTGCCTCGCCATCGCAGCGACCGACCCGGAGACCGCCGAACGCCTCGCCCTGCGGCTCAGTCCGGGCACCACCTGGGTGAGCCACCTGCTGCAGCGCCTCGTGCTCGCGCAGCTCACCGACGAGGCGGTGCAGGAGCAGATCGCGGAGGCGGGGCGCCACTACGCGGAGCGCAACGCGGCGTTCGCGGCACTGCTGGGCGAGCGCGGGCTGCCGACCGAGGCGGGCGACGGCCTCAACCTCTGGGTCGAGCTGCCGATCGAGGCGAAGACGGTCGCAGAACGCCTCATGCGGCGCGGCTGGCTGGCGCGCACCGGCGACGAGTTCCTGCTCACCGAGCGTGCTGCACTCTCCCATCACCTGCGGCTCACCGTCCACGACCTCACCGAGGACGAGACGGTGCGGCTGGCCGACGACCTGGCCGACGCCGCACGCTGAACCTCGCCGCGGGATGAGCGCCACCCGAAGGGATGAGAGGATCGAGGGATGAAGATCCTCTCCATCCAGTCCGCGGTGGCGTACGGCCACGTCGGCAACTCCGCAGCCGTCTTCCCGCTTCAGCGCATCGGGGTGGAGGTGCTCCCGGTCTACACGGTGAACTTCTCCAACCACACCGGTTACGGCGCGTGGCGCGGGCCGCTGATCGCGCCGGAGGATGTGCGCGAGGTCATCACCGGCATCGAGGAGCGCGGCGTGCTCGGTCAGATCGACGCCGTGCTGTCCGGATACCAGGGCGGCGAGGGCATCGGCGACGTGATCATCGACGCGGTCGCGCGGGTCAAGGCCGCGAACCCGGATGCGGTCTACGCCTGTGACCCGGTGATGGGCAACGCGAAGTCCGGATGCTTCGTCGCCCCGGCCATCCCGGACCTGCTGCGCGACAGGGTGGTTCCGGTGGCCGACATCATCACGCCGAACCAGTTCGAGCTCGGGTTCCTCACCGGCACCTCGCCGGACACGCTCGAGTCCACCCTGGAGTCGGTGGATGCTGCGCGCGCGATGGGCCCGGACACTGTGCTGGTCACGAGCGTCGAGCGACCGGATGCCGAGCCGGACACCATCGAGATGCTCGCCGTCGACGGCAGCGGCGCCTGGATCGTGCAGACCCCGCGGCTGCCGATGAAGGCGAACGGCTCCGGCGATGTCACGGCCGCCCTGTTCACGGCGCACTACCTGCGCGACGGCAGTGCGGAGTCCGCGCTCCGCAAGACGGTGTCGAGCATCTACGACCTGCTGAGCAGGACGCTCGAGTCCGGGGAGCGGGAGCTGCAGCTCGTCGAGTCGCAGGAGTTCTACGCCCACCCGCGCGAGCAGTTCGCCGTGCGCCAGGTGCGCTGAACGGGACCGCCGGTCAGTCGTTCGGCCAGGCGTCCGCGATGGCGGCGCGGACCTCGCCGAGCAGCTGCGGCAGCGCCTTCGTCTTCGCGATGATGGGCAGGAAGTTCGCATCCTGAGCCCACCGCGGCACGATGTGCTGGTGCAGGTGCGCGGCGATCCCCGCGCCGGCGATGGCGCCCTGGTTCATGCCGATGTTGAAGCCGTCGTTCTTGGACACCTGCCGGATGACCCGCATCGCCGTCTGGGTGATGCTGCCGATCTCGGCGACCTCCTCCGGCGTCGCCTCGTCGTAGGTGGCGATGTGGCGGTACGGGCAGACCAGCAGGTGGCCGCTGTTGTACGGGAACAGGTTGAGCAGCGCGTACGCATGCGTCCCGCGCGCCACGATCAGCGCATCCTCGTCGCTCATGCTCGGCGCGACGCAGAACGGGCAGTCGTCCGCGCCCGGCTGCTGGCCGTTCTGGATGTAGACCATCCTGTGTGGCGTCCAGAGGCGCTGGAACTCGTCAGGAACGCCGACGAGGTAGCCGGGGTCGTCGATGCGGACGTCCCCGGCTGCCCCGGCTCCCCCGGCTGCGGCTGCGGCGTCCGCTCCGGATGCGGCGGGAGTCCCGTCCGCTCCGGAGGCGTCCGCGTAGTCGTCGAGGCTCAGTCGAGCCATGCCGTGTCGACCTGCTCGTGCTTCTCGATCGCGGAGACGATCCTGTCGATCGCCTCGTCGACCGTCACGCCGTTGCGCTGCGTGCCGTCGCGGAAGCGGAAGCTGACCGTGCCGGCCGACGCGTCCTCCTCGCCGACGATGAGCTGGAACGGCACCTTCGCCTTGGTGTGCGTGCGGATCTTCTTCTGCATCCGGTCGTCGGAGTGGTCGACCTCTGCACGGACGCCCTTCGCCTTGAGGCGCGCGATCACGTCGTCGAGGAACGGGCCGAACTGGTCGGCGACCGGGATGCCGACGACCTGCACCGGGGACAGCCACACCGGGAACGCCCCGGCGTAGTGCTCCAGCAGGATCGCGAAGAACCGCTCGATCGATCCGAGCAGTGCGCGGTGGATCATCGCGGGCTGCTTGCGCGTCCCGTCGGCCGCCGTGTACTCCAGCTCGAACAGCTCGGGCTGGTTGAAGTCGAGCTGGACGGTGGACAGCTGCCAGGTGCGGCCGATCGCATCCCGCGCCTGCACCGAGATCTTGGGGCCGTAGAACGCGGCACCGCCCGGGTCGGCGACCAGTTCGAGACCGGACTCCACCGCGACCTGCCGCAGCGTCTCGGTCGCCTGCTCCCAGCTCTCGTCGGAGCCGACGTACTTGTCCGGGTCCTTCGTGGAGAGTTCGAGGTAGAAGTCGGTGAGGCCGTAGCCGCGCAGGGTTTCGAGCACGAATTCGAGCTGGCGGGCCACCTCGTCCTTGATCTGCTCGTCGGTGACGTAGATGTGCGCGTCGTCCTGGGTGAGGCCGCGCACGCGGGTCAGGCCGGACAGCGTGCCGCTCTTCTCGTAGCGGTACACCGTGCCGAACTCCGCCAGCCGCAGCGGGAGCTCACGGTAGCTGCGGCCGCGCGCCCGGTAGATCAGGTTGTGCATCGGGCAGTTCATGGGCTTGAGGTAGTAGTCCTGGCCCTGGCGGGTGACGTGACCCTCCGCATCCACCTCTTCGTCCAGGTGCATGGCGGGGAACATCCCGTCCTTGTACCAGTTGAGGTGCTGGCTGATCTCGTACAGCCGGCCCTTGGTGATGTGCGGGGTGTTGACGAGCTCGTAGTCGTTCGCGATCAGGCGCTCGCGCATGAAGTTCTCGATCTCGTTGCGGATGATGCCGCCCTTGGGGTGGAACACCGCCAGTCCAGAGCCGATCTCCTCCGGGAAGCTGAACAGGTCCAGCTCGGAGCCGAGCTTGCGGTGGTCGCGCTTGGCGGCCTCCTCCATGCGGGTCTGGTATGCGCGCAGCTCGTCCTTGGTCGGCCAGGCCGTGCCGTAGACGCGCTGCAGCTGCTTGTTCTTCTCGTTGCCGCGCCAGTACGCCGCCGCGACGCGGGTGAGCGACCAGCCGTTCCCGATCATCCGGGTGTTGGGCAGGTGCGGGCCGCGGCAGAGGTCCTTCCAGACCGTCTCCCCCGTCTTCGGGTCGACGTTGTCGTAGATGGTGAGCTCTGCGCCGCCGACCTCGACGGACTCGCTCTCGTCGAACGCTGCAGTGTCTCCGTGGACGACGCCGCCCTTGAGCCCGATCAGCTCCAGCTTGTACGGCTCGTTCGCGAGCTCTGCGCGCGCCTCGTCGTCGGTGACGACCCTGCGCACGAAACGCTGGCCGGCGCGCACGATGCGCGACATCTCCTTGTCGAGCGCCTTGAGGTCTTCCGGGGTGAAAGTCTCCGCGACGTCGAAGTCGTAGTAGAACCCGTCGGTGATGGGCGGCCCGATGCCGAGCTTCGCCTCCGGGTTGATCGCCTGAACGGCCTGCGCGAGAACGTGCGCGGTCGAGTGCCGCAGGATGTTCAGCCCGTCCGGGGAGTCGATGGTCACCGGTTCGACGGTGTCCGTGGTCGTGACCTGCGTTGCGAGATCTTTCAGCTCGCCGTTGACGCGCATCGCGACAACGGAACGGTCGGTGAAGAGCTCGAAGCCGTCAGCCACCTTTTCCACTCCTTGGATCGATTGAATCGGAACCGTTCAAGCTTAGTGCGCGTGGGGTGGGTGGCTTTTCCCGTCAGAAGTCGAAGAGGCCCCCGAACGGCTCCTCGTCGTCGCCGGTGTCACGCGGGTCGAACTGGACGGTCTCGACGGAGATCACCGCCTGGCTCCGCGGGGTGATGAGCACACTCACCGCTCGATTGCCGACCACGGTGAAGCTGACGAACCGTCCGGACGACGCAGCGGCCGCCTCGATCCGATTCTGCAGGTCCTCAATATCCTGGCCCTGCGCCAGGAAATAGCCGGTGCCATTGATCGCTATGGTCGTTCGGACCATTGTCTGCATTTCAATCATCACGGACAACGTACCCCTTCGGCCTGCTGCGATGAACCCGTGAACCATCCCAGCGGATGATGCGCATTCGCGCGTGGCCGCGAAGACTGGCAGGGAGGGGGGAAGATGCACACACGGTCTCAGAGCCGGGGCCTTCGTGCCGCGTTCACCGTCGCCGGAGCACTGATGGTGGCGTACGGCCTGTATGCAGGCTTCATTATGATCGCGTCTGCGACGACCAACACCTGTCGGCAGGAAGGTCCGTCCTCACCCCTCGCGGTCATCAGCGAGGGCGGCGACGTCGTGAATCAGAGCCTCAGCGGATGGCCGCTGGGCCGCGCGTGCGAGTGGCGGCGTACCGATGGCAACGGGACCGTCACGACACACAGTGGCAGCGCCGACAGCACGGCCGGCGTGTACGGCGCCATCCTGATCGGCGCCGGTCTGCTCGCGCGAGGAGTGTGGCGGGGGCCGACGGGCTGGTCGTACTCGGCGGGTTCGTCGTCGCGGTGATCGCACTGCTCGTGGTTGCGGGAGGTCGCGCTTCTGGCGGAGAGGCCCACCGCGGGAGTCAGGATCCGAGCTTGCGCAGCAAGGCAGGAACCTGCGCGAGCAGTGCGCGCTCGTTCGCGTCGAGCCGGTCCTCGATGCCGCGCGCGACGGTGTCCCGCCGAGCCGTCCGGTCGGCCTCGAGGGCCGCCTGACCTCGTTCGCTCAGGGAGATGACCCACCCGCGTGCATCGGCGGGATTGCGCATCCGGTGCACGAGCCCGTGCGATTCGAGTTCGGCGACCGCCCTGCTCATGCCCTGATGCCGGACGCCGCGGGCAGCAGCGAGTTGCGCGATGGTCTGCGGGCCCCTCCTCTCCAGTTGGCTCAGAGAGTCGGCCTTGACGCGAGGAAGAACATCGGTTTCGGCGCGCGTGGCGCGGACGAACTCACCGACGGCGAGCCGGAGGTCCTCTGCGAGGTCGAGATAAGACATGGTCACCCTCCCATTCAACGCGTCAGAGCGCGGCTGATTCGCCCGGGCGAAGTGCGACGAGCGATACCCCGGTCACTCCGTCTGCGCCGAGAAACGTCGACGCCGATCCCCTCCCGATCTCGGAGAGCATGATGTCGTGCACGAGCACGGTCTGCGTGGGACTCACCGCTGCGATGAAGTCGATCGCTTCGCCGATCTTGACCCAGGGGCCGCTGACCGGCACAAGCAGGGTGTGGACCGCAAAGGGCGGGACGGCATATGAATCCCCGGGATGGAAGACAACATCACCGATCAGGTAGCCGACATTGTGCGGCACCGGGATGCGCGGGTTGATGAGCGCATGATCGCCACCGAATGCACGAACGGAGATATCACCGACGGCCCAGGCATCCCCGTCCTCAACGCGCACGAGCTGCGCCTTCCCCAGGCCGGCGGTCACGAGCGCGTCCACCACCGAACCCGGTCCGTAGAGAACGAGTCCTGGAACGGCCGCCAACGCATCCCGCACAGCATCGAGGTCGAAGTGATCGAAGTGATCGTGAGTGACGAGCACCGCGGTCGCGCCGGCGAGCAACTCGCGAGCATTGGGAGTGAAGACCCCCGGATCGACGAGCACGACGGTTTCGTCCTGCTCGATGACGACGGTGGCATGGGCGTGCCTGGTGAGTTCCACGGTGGCGACCTTTCAGATGTGCACGTCGGTTGTGTCCATCTAAATATACAACACTGTTGTATTCTCTCAGGACCCCGCGCGACCGCCCTCCGGCACTCCCGCCGCCTCGATCGGACGGTGGATCGTGAGGACCTGGTCCGGACGGTCCGCCACCCGGAACGAGGCGTAGCTGAGCAGCAGGATCTGTCCGGAGAGCGTGCGCACGCCTTTCGCTCCGGCGCGATTTTCGCCGATGTCGTAGCGGGGCCACCATTCCCGGGCTTCGGGGCTCGCGTCGAGGAGCTCGCTCTGGACGCGCGCGAGCGTGGCTGATCCCGGATGCCACCCGGCGCTGGTGCGGAAGCGGGCGAGCACCCCTTGGGCGATCCCGCTCCAATCGCAGAGCGCATCTCGGGCCGCGGGCGCCAGGAACACCCAGAGGACGAGGTTGGGGTCGGGGGCGGTGGTGGCATCCCGGAACAGGTCAGCGGCCGATTCGTTCCAGGCGAGCAGCTCGAACGCGCTCCCCGCGGAAACGACAAAACCCTCGGTTTCCCAAGGGTTTCTTCGTGTGGTGCCTTCTCTGTGTGGGCGATACTGGGATCGAACCAGTGACCTCTTCCGTGTCAGGGAAGCGCGCTACCGCTGCGCCAATCGCCCAAGCCTGGATGGTTCCAGGTTGGAGGTGGATACGGGATTCGAACCCGTGTATACGGCTTTGCAGGCCGCTGCCTCGCCTCTCGGCCAATCCACCGTTTGGGTTCACCACCGTTGTGAGAAGCCCGACCTTTCGGTCGGGCTGACTCGAGCGGATGACGAGATTCGAACTCGCGACCCTCACCTTGGCAAGGTGATGCGCTACCAACTGCGCTACATCCGCATTTCGTTCCGCATCTCTGCGGCACTTGAATGACTTTAGCCGATGCCGACGCGGAAAACCAAACCGGGTCATGCAGCCGGGTGTGTCGCGTGCCGGATGTGCGCCGGGCCCCGTTCGTCGGCTAGTATCGAGTCTCGCAGCCGGTTCACGGCAGCGAAACCCCAGGGCGATTGGCGCAGTTGGTAGCGCGCTTCCTTCACACGGAAGAGGTCATCGGTTCGAGTCCGGTATCGCCCACAGCAGGCCACGGGAAACCGTGGCCTTTCGTGTACCCGCAGTCACCCTGGAGCACAGCGCTGGTCAGCGCCAGCGGTAGCGGGCGACGAGGGCGTCGCGCACGGTGTCGTAGCGGCGGCGGTCGAGGGCCGTCGCCTCGCGGCGCATCCCGGACTGGTGCACCCGGAAGACGCGGTCGGTGTTGACGTAGCTGGGCCTGCGCTGCGCATCCCACCCTCCCGTGCCGATCGGAACGTACTCCGAACGACCGGGATGCGCCTGGCTGGTGAGCTGGACGGCCAGCACCGTGCCGCCAGGCTCGGCCGCGACGACGAGCACGGGGCGGTCCTTGCCTCGGCCGTCGCGCTCCTCGTACGGCACCCAGGTCCAGACGACCTCGCCGGGGTCGGCGTCGCCGTCGGTGGCCGGGCTGTACGTCATCGTCACCCTGCCGATAGCGCGCGGGTCGACCTCGACCGTGGCGGACGGGCCTGTGCGACCGGGCTCGGCGGCGTCAGTTAGGGGTGCCGCCCGTGTCGTGGTCTTCGTGGGCGTCGCGCGCCGCGGTTTCTTCTGCGTGGGAAGCAGCGCGTTCGCGATCGCGCGCAGCAGGTTCATCCGGGATGCCATCGCTGGCACGATACCGGAGCACAGCGAACCATTGTCGACCATAGGAGATGTCTGGTATATTTTCCGCAACATCCATGATGCTTACCATAGCCAAGGAGAACAATGAGGTTCACATCACTCGTCGCCGCGGCGGCTACGGCCGCGCTCATTGCGCTCGCGGTTCCATCGCCAGCGAGCGCGTCGCTCACCGGCAGAGCTAGCACTGTCGATGTGGCCGTGACGTCGACGGAGCAGTTGCCACCCGAGGTGCAATCGCAAGTCGACGAGCTCCAAGCCAACCGATCCCGGATCGACGCGGCATCCACGAACGTTCACGGCATGGTCACCTTCGATTTCGCCGCCGCACTCCGAAGCGGCGTGCCGAACGAACTCGCGCGCGATTATGCACGTGGCGTGGCGATCGGCGGGGGTCACGTCGTGAACGACAACGGCGAGTTTCCGTCGCAGGTGTCCGCCCGCGCTACCTGCCGTGGCCAGAACGCGTTCTGGTACGACTGGATCGGCTATCACTTCAAGCTGGATTCGTGCATCACACCGAAGGTCGTGAAAGCCATCGCAGGCACAGCCGGAGTCGCGGGCGTACTCGGGGCGCTTTCTGCAGCGTTCCCGCCCACGTCGCTTCCTCTCGTCGCAGTCGGCGCGGTCGCGGCCTACTCGGCGTGGTCGATCGATCAATGCAGCAAGAACGGAACCGGCGTCGAGATGTCCCTCGCCGGCTTCGTCTGCTGAGCGCAATAGCTGGAGGAGACCGTAAGAATAGGGATCGTCATGATTCGAATCCATTGGATCACCGCCCTTCTGTCCGGCGTCGCACTCGGATTGATTGCTGCTGCGATCTGGCTGTCGATCGTGGCCGGACCCACCACTGAGAGCACCCTCCCCATAGGCGCAATGCTCACCGCGGCAATCGTCATTGCGGCGATTGCGTGGGTATTCGGCACGATCGTCAGCAGAACGGGCTCAAGAAGTCGTTCGAAGCGTTAGCCTCCACGCTGGCGCACGACGGAAACGCCCCGCGGATTGTCCATCGAATCCGCAGGGCGCAGTGCATCCACTGCCGGCGTCAGAGCGGATCGTCACGCCGAACCGGCTCAGCCTGCGACGGCATACCACGCGACGTCGCGCCATCGGCCAGACCATCGCTGGCACCATACCGGAGCCGCGTGAGGCCGATCGTGTGCCGCAGCACCGTCGCGATGACCAGCGACACCACGAATGAGTATGCGGCGACGCCGAGACCTGCGACCGCCTGGGACACGAAGAGGTCGAAGTTGCCGCTGTCGACCATCCCGTCTCCGGTGGCGAACAGGCCGATGTAGAGCAGGCCGACGAGGCTGGCGACGATGTGGATGACGCAGATCGTCATCGGGACGCCGAAGCGGGCGCGGGCGGCCAGGTCGACCATGCTGGCGCAGGCGACGGCGGCCAGGGCGCCGAGCAGCAGGGACCAGCCGATGGTGAGCACGCCGGAGGCCGGGGTGATCGCCACGAGGCCGGCCACCGCGCCGCAGAGTGCGCTGGTGACCGTCGGCCGACGCAGCAGCACCCTGTCGACGATTATCCACATCAGCGCTCCCCCGGCGGACGCCATCAGCGTGTTCAGCGCGATCAGCGGTGCGAAGGCGTCGAGGGCGCCCTCCGAACCGACCGTGAGGCCGAACCAGCCCACCCAGACCAGCGCCCCGCCGACCGCCACCAGCGGCAGGCGCCGCTCTCCGGCCACGGGATGGTCGCGGTGACCGCAGGCGAGGATCACCCCCGCCGCTCCGCTGCCCGCCGCCAGGCTGACCGGGATGGCGCCGCCGAAGTCGATCACGTGCATCCCGGAGACCGCCCAGCCGTCGCTGAGCGCGAAGACCGCGTAGCCGGCGGGGAACAGCACCAGCACGCTCCACAGCGCGGAGAACACCGCCCAGGCCCGCAGGGTCACCCGGGAGGCGACAGCGGCGCCGAGGATCGTCACGGCGACGGCGCAGACCGCGATCAGGTAGGCGGCCCTGGCCAGGGGGTACATCGTGGATGCCGTCCCGCTGCCCGGCGTGAACTCCCTGGCGAGCCCCCAGTCCGGCCGCCCGACGACGTGGGCGATGAGCGGATCCCCCGCGAGCATCCCGTAGCCGCCCACCACGGCGAGGACGACGACGATGGCCGACCCGGTGAGGGCCGCTCTGAACGCCTGGGAGGCTCCGCGCGCGCCGGTCATGCCGCCGTAGAAGAATGCCAGCCCCGGCACGACGGCCATCACGAACGTGGCGCTCACCAGGAGCAGGAGGGCGTCCACCTGCGCGCTCGTGGCTGGCGTCATCCGTCCTCCTCGTCGCGCGAACCGGGCATCAACACACTACTGGCGCGCACGCGAAGCGGGGCGCCGCCCGAAGGCGACACCCCGCTCGCGTGCTGTGGTTACTGCGCTGCTGGTCGGTCCGATCAGACCGTCTCGAGGGCGTAGCCCTCTTCGCCGTGCACGACCGTGTCGACGCCGGCCAGCTCGTCCTCGTTCTTGACGCGGAAGCCCATCGTCTTCTGGATGACCGTTCCGATGATCCAGGCCAGGACGAAGGAGTAGATCATCACGCTGAACGCGCCGATCGCCTGCGCGCCGAGCTGGGCGAAGCTGCCGCCGTAGAGCAGGCTGGAGAAGCCCTTCGTGGCGTCGCCGTCGATGTGGGTGAAGCCGAAGACGCCGATCCAGAGCGTTCCGATGAGACCGCCGATGAGGTGGATGCCCACCACGTCGAGCGAGTCGTCGAAGCCGAGCTTGAACTTCAGGTCGATGGCGACGGCGCAGACGGCACCGGCGACCAGGCCGAGGAGGATCGCGAACCCGGGGGTCAGGATGTTACAGGCCGGGGTGATCGCGACCAGGCCGGTGACCGCACCGGATGCCGCACCGATGGAGGTGGGCTTGCCGTCCTTGAACTTCTCGACGATCAGCCAGCCGATGGTGGCGGCAGCCGGAGCGGCGAGGGTGTTGATCCAGGCGATCGCCGCCACGCCGTCCACTGCGGCCTCCGAGCCAGCGTTGAAGCCGAACCAGCCGAACCAGAGGAGCGCTGCGCCGAGGAGCGTGAGCGGCACGTTGTGCGGCTTCGACATGCCCTTCTGGAAGCCGACGCGCTTGCCGAGAACCAGGGCGAGTGCGAGGCCGGCGGCTCCGGCGTTGATGTGGACCGCTGTACCACCCGCGAAGTCGTTGACGTGCAGGAGGGCGGGCGCCCAGCCGTCGGCCAGGTTGAACACCCAGTACGCGACCGGGAAGTAGACGACCGTGACCCAGATGCCGGCGAACACCATCCACGCGCCGAACTTGGCGCGGTCGGCGATCGCGCCGGAGATCAGGGCGACGGTGATGATCGCGAAGGTGGCCTGGAACCCGGCGAAGGCGAGGCCGCCCAGGTCGGGGGTCATGCCGTCCTTGCCCATCAGGCTGGACAGGAACCAGTCAGGGGTTCCGAGGAAGTGTGGGATGAGCGGCTTGCCGAACGCGAGGCCGTACCCGTAGAACACCCACAGGACGCCCACGATCGCCATCGCGCCGAAGCTCATCATCATCATGCTGACGACGCTCTTGGCGCGGACCATTCCTCCGTAGAAGAAGGCGACGCCGGGGGTCATCAGCAGAACAAGGGCTGCGGCGACGAGCAGCCACAGGGAGTTGACGGTCCCTGCCTCTGCGTAGTCCGCTGCTGTGTGTAGCAACATACGTTGGTCTACCTCTCTCATGAATGCGCACGGGCCCCGGTCTGGCTGATCGGTGAGCGTTTCGGGGTGTGCCCAGTTTCATCACGGGAGGTTTCCGTGGAGGGATGCTCGTGTTTCGGGTCTGTTACGCATCCACAATGCGTGTAAACATCGTGTTTCGTGCCGCCCGGAATCCGTCGAGCGTCATCGTCGAGCGTCGTCAGTCGTGCGGGGGGAGCTCTCCGGTGGTCAGAGCGATCATGCGGGAGACGGAGCGCAGGTACTTCTTGCGGTATCCGCCGCCGAGCATGTCCTCGTCGAACACCTCGCTGAGCGGCACCCCGGTCTGCACGATCGGGATCTCCGCGTCGTAGACCCTGTCGATGAACGCCACCAGGCGCAGCGCCGCCATCTGGTCGTGCAGGATGCGCACGCCGGTGAGGCCGATGACGTCGACGCCGTCGAGCAGCTTGATGTAGCGGGAGGGGTGCACGGTGGCGAGGTGCGCGATCAGCGTGTCGAAGTCGTCGCTGGTGACTGTCTCCCCGCGCGCACCGAGGGCTCCGGTGATGCGGTCGTACTCGTCCTGCTCGACGGTGACGGCCCTGCCCTCCGTGTCACGGCGGCGGTAGTCGAGTCCGTCGATCCTGATGGTCTCGAAGTTGGCGGACAGCGACTGGATCTCGCGCAGGAAGTCGCTCGCGGCGAACCGTCCCTCGCCCAGTGCGTTCGGCGGGGTGTTGCTGGTGGCCGCGATCCTGGTTCCGGATGCGACGAGTTCGCCGAGCATCCTGGTCATCATCATCGTGTCGCCCGGGTCGTCGAGCTCGAACTCGTCGATGCAGATCAGTGTGGAGCCGCGCAGCAGGTTGACAGCGCCCGCGTAGCCGAGCGCGCCGACCAGCGCGGTGTACTCGATGAACGTGCCGAAGTACTTGGGTCCGGGTGCCTCGCGCCAGAGCGCGGCGAGGAGGTGCGTCTTCCCGACGCCGAAGCCGCCGTCGAGGTAGACGCCCGGCTTGGTCTCCGCCTTTTTGCGGTTGCGGCTGAACAGTCCGGCCGGACGCTGCGGCTCCCACGACTTCGCGAACGTGCGCAGGATGCCGACGGCCTCCGCCTGCGACGGATAGTCGTGATCGGGACGGTACGACTCGAACGTCGCGTTCTCGAACTGCGACGGCGGGACCAGCGACGACGCGATCTCCGCCCCGGTGATCTGCGGGGCACGGTCGGCGAGGCGCACCAGAGCGCCGGTCTGGTCGATCGTCATGGAAGCTGCACCTTTGTGTCGAAGTCTTACCGCACCGGTTTACGCGCAGATAGCCTGGTACGTAAGTTCGCACAGTGTCGGGGTGTCCAGCCTAAACCGACCGAGCCGATAGTTCCCCTCGCGCCCACGAGGCGCCCCCTGGAGGTAATGCACGATGTCCATCGAGGTCGACCAGTCCCCCGCTTTCGCCGATTACGCACATCCAGAACGGCTGGTGAGCACGGAATGGCTCGCCGAGCACCTCGGGCAACCCGGACTGGTCGTCGTGGAGTCCGATGAGGACGTGCTGCTGTACGAGACGGGTCACATCCCCGGCGCCGTGAAGATCGACTGGCACACCGACCTCAACGACCCGGTGCAGCGCGACTACGTCGACGGCGAGCGCTTCGCCGAGCTGCTCGGCTCGAAGGGCATCGCCCGCGACTCGACCGTGGTCATCTACGGCGACAAGAACAACTGGTGGGCCGCGTACGCGCTCTGGGTGTTCACCCTGTTCGGTCACGAGGACGTCCGCCTGCTCGACGGCGGCAGGGACAAGTGGATCGCCGAGGGCCGCCCGATCACGAAGGACAAGCCGAGCGTCACCCCGGTGGAGTACCCCGTGGTGGAGCGCGACGACACCGTCATCCGCGCGTTCAAGGACGACGTGCTCGCCCACTTCGGGAAGCCGTTGATCGACGTCCGCTCCCCCGAGGAGTACAGCGGAGAGCGCACCGAGATCCCCGGCTACCCGACAGAGGGCGCGCTGCGGGCAGGGCACATCCCGTCCGCCGCGTCCGTGCCGTGGGCGCGGGCTGCCGCTCCGGATGCGACGTTCAAGCGCCGCGCGGATCTCGAGGCCATCTACCTCGGCGAGGCGGGCCTGAAGGAGGGCGACGACGTGATCGCCTATTGCAGGATCGGCGAGCGGTCGAGCCACACCTGGTTCGTGCTCACGCACCTGCTCGGGTTCGAGAACGTGCGCAACTACGACGGGTCGTGGACGGAGTGGGGTTCCGCTGTGCGCGTACCGATCGTCACGGGCAGCGAGCCGGGCGAGGTCCCGGCGAAGTAGCCTTGTCGTATGACTGATCCGGCTTCGACGTCACCCGCTCTCGCACCAGCCCTGGCGGAGATCCGCGACGACTTCCTCGCGCTGGAGCAGCCGGACAGGCTGCAGCTGCTGCTGGAGTTCTCCGAGGAGCTTCCCGACCTCCCCGAGCGGTACCGCGACCATTCGGATCTGTTCGAGCGGGTCGTCGAATGCCAGTCGCCGGTCTACATCTTCGTAGAGGTGGACGAGCACGACATCGTCCACCTCTACGCGACCGCGCCGGAGGAGTCCCCGACCACGCGCGGGTTCGCGTCGATCCTGGCCCAGGGCCTCGCCGGTCTGACCGCCGGGGAGGTGCTGGCCGTTCCGGACGACTACCCGCAGACGCTCGGGCTCACCCAGGCCGTGTCCCCGCTGCGCATCCGGGGCATGACGGCGCTGCTCGGCCGCACCAAGCGGCAGGTGCGGGAGAAGCTGGCGGCCTAGCCCGCTGCTTCTGCGGCTTCTGTCGATTCCGCCGCCGTCGGCGCATCCACGTCGATGTGCTCGCTGAGCCAGCCCGCGATGGAGGTGCTCCAGCGCTCCTCGTCGTAGTTCCAGAGCTTGGTGTGCAGGGCGGTCGCGAACGGTACGAGGGTGACGATGTCGCTGCGCGCTGCGGCCAGCGCCCGGGATGCGGTGGACGGCACGAAGCCGTCGTCGTCGCTGTGCAGGATCAGCGTCGGCAGGCTGAGGTCGGCCGCGCGGGCGACGAAGTTCATGCTGGTCAGGTCGATCGGCGCTGCCTGGCCGGTGAACGGGCCGCCCCAGGTGGACTCGATCAGGCGCAGGGCGCCCTGGGTGATCGGGTCGGGGAGGCGGAGCATCCTGGCCTGGTATTCGAGGGTGTCGATCCAGTCGATCACCGGCGATTCGAGGATGATGCCGCGGAGCAGGCCGAGCGCCGACGACCGCGTGATGGTCTGCAGCACGACGGCTCCGCCCATCGACCAGCCCATCAGGACGATGGAGGTGGCGCCGTGGTCCTCCGCATACCGGAGCGCCGCGTCGATGTCGTGCCATTCCGTGCCGCCGAGGCCGTAACGGCGGTCAGCGCTGTTGGGGGCGTCCCCGTCGTTGCGGTACGACGCGAGCAGGGTGGTGTATCCCTGGTCGTGGAAGGTGCGGACCGCGCGCAGGCCCTCCTGCCTGGTGGCTCCCCAGCCGTGCACTTGGATGACCCAGCGGTCGCCCGGCCCGTCGTCCGGCGGGAACAGCCAGGCGGGGGCCTCGCCCAGCTCGGTGTCGATGGTGACGCTCTCGACGGGAAGGCCGAGTTCTGACGGTTCGAGGTAGTAGTAGCCGCTGATGCGTCCCCGGCCGGGGCGCAGGTCTCCGAAGGCGACGGACTCCAGGGTGCGGGTGACCGAGCCGTCCTCGCGCGAGATCACGCCGCCGATCTTCGCGTATCCGGTCTCCTCGGCGAACCACAGGCCGTAGCGGCCCGGCACCGACGAGTCCGGTGTTTCGCGCAGCGTCACCGTCCCCGCATCCAGGTCGACAGCCCGGATGCTCTGGTTCTGCGGCCGCTTGCGCACCGGCGTGACCACGGTGCGCGCCACCCTCGTCATGATGAGGACGGCTCCCGCTCCGGCCGCGAGGCCGAGGACGGCGGCCGCGACGACGGCCGTGCGGACGGATTTCGCGAACGTCGAACGCGCCATGCCGTCAGCGTAACCCCGATACGGCGACGGGGTGTTCAGGACTTCCCCAGGCGGCGTGCCTTACCGTCGCCACCCGGCAAAGGACCCTAGTGTTCCTATCGTGCCGACAACACCCTCGACCCCACGCACTCCCCCGGAGTTCGCCGCGGCGTTGGAGACGATCCGCCACGCGACGTCCCGTCCGGAGCTCGTGGTCACCGAGATCCCAGCGCCCGGCCAGCTCGCGCCGTACTCCGTCGCGCTCGCGGCCGACGTGCGGCCGACCAGGCACGGCAGCGACTCCGACCTCGGCACCGGCCGGTTCATCCTGCTCTACGACGAGGCGGAGCCGGAGGCGTGGGGCGGTCCGTTCCGCATCGTCTGTTTCGCGCAGGCGCCGCTCGAGACCGACATCGGGCTCGACCCGTTCCTGGCCGACGTGGCCTGGTCGTGGCTGGTGGATGCGCTGGACGCCCGGCAGGCGAAGTACACCGCGGCGAGCGGCACGGCCACCAAGATCATCTCCACCGGTTTCGGGGAGCTCGCCGCCCAGGGCGACGGGTCGCAGATCGAGCTGCGCGCATCCTGGAGCCCACTGGAGAGCGACATCTCCGCGCACGTCGAGGGCTGGGGCGAGCTGCTCTGCATGCTGGCCGGGCTCCCGCCGACCGGCGAGGGTGTGAGCCTGCTGACGAGACGGACCCCGCGTGGCTGATCATCACGTCATCGACACCAGGGACGAATACCTCGACGCGGTCGAGACCATCGCGGCGGGCAACGGACCCGTCGCCGTCGACGCGGAGCGGGCGAGCGGCTTTCGATACTCGCAGCGGGCGTACCTCATCCAGGTCTTCCGCCGTGATGCTGGCACCTTCCTCTTCGACCCTCCCGCCGTCGGCCGTTTCGACGAGCTGAACGCCGCCATCGCCGACGAGGAGTGGGTGCTGCACGCCGCCACCCAAGACCTCACCTGCCTGCGCGAGGTCGGACTCGACCCGCACCACGTCTTCGACACCGAGCTGGCCGCCCGCCTGCTCGGGATGCCCAGGGTCGGCCTCGGCACCGTGGTGGAGGAGCTGCTCGGCATCCACCTCGCCAAGGAGCACTCCGCCGCAGACTGGTCGACCAGGCCGCTGCCGGAGCCGTGGCTCGTCTACGCCGCTCTCGACGTCGAGCTGCTCCCCGACCTGCGGGATGCGATCGCCGCCCTCCTCGATGAACAGGGCAAGACCGCGATCGCGCAGCAGGAGTTCGACGACGAGCTGGCCCGCGACCTCAAAGTGGTGCGCAACGAGCCGTGGCGGCGCCTGTCCGGCATCCACTCGATCAGGGGCATCCGCAACCTGGCCGTCGCGCGGGAGCTGTGGCTGAGCCGCGACGAGCTGGCCCGCACGACCGACATCGCACCCGGCCGCCTGGTGCCGGATGCGTCCCTCACCGCCGCGGCGAAGGCCATGCCCGAGACCAAGCGCGGTCTCGCGTCGCTCCGCGAGTTCAACGGCCGCGCCAGCCGCACGGAGCTGGACCGCTGGTGGGAGGCCATCGAGGCCGGCCGCACCACCGACGACCTTCCCGTGATGCGCGGCAACGGAGACACCCTGCCTCCCCCGCGCGCGTGGGCGGACAGGAACCCGGAGGCGGACGCCAGGCTGAAGGCGGCGCGCGCCGCTGTCACCTCCCTCTCCGAGGAGCTGTCGATCCCTGTCGAGAACCTGCTCACGCCGGAGACGCTGCGCCGGGTGGCGTGGGCGCCGCCGGAGTCGCTGGACAGCGCATCCATCGGCGCGGCCCTCGCCCAGTGGGGTGCACGGCCCTGGCAGATTGAGGCAACCTCACAGGCGATCGCCCAGGCCTTTGTGGAAGCCAGCCAAAACGGCCCGGACGCCACGGAAGCGGATTCGTAGAAAGAATCAAACGATTCTTCCGGCGCGCATCGCATCCCTAGGATCGAATCCGACCTGATTTGGGAGGCATTGTGGCCGATAGAGCTGATGTCGTCTTCGTCGATGGAGTGCGCACTCCGTTCGGGCGAGCCGGCGAAAAAGGGCAGTACTGGAACACGCGCGCGGACGATCTGGTGGTCAAGGCCATGATCGAGCTGCTGGAGCGCAACCCGAATGTGCCCAAGGACAGGATCGACGACGTGGCCATCGCGGCCACCACGCAGCAGGGCGACCAGGGCCTCACCCTCGGACGCACGGCAGCACTGCTCGCCGGCCTGCCGAAATCGGTGCCCGGCTTCGCCATCGACCGGATGTGCGCGGGCGCCATGACCAGCGTCACCACCCTCGGCTCCGGCATCGCGTTCGGCGCATACGACCTCGCCATCGCCGGTGGCGTCGAGCACATGGGGCGCCACCCGATGGGCTTCGGCGCAGACCCGAACCCGCGCTTCCTCTCCGAGCGCCTGGTCGGTGAGGACGCCCTCAACATGGGCATGACCGCCGAACGCATCCACGACCGGTTCCCCGCGCTCACCAAGGAGCGCTCCGACCGCTACGCGATGCGCAGCCAGCAGAAGACCGCCGCAGCGTACGCGGCCGGCAAGCTGCAGCCCGACCTGGTGCCCGTCGCCATCCGCTCCGAGAGCGGCTGGGGCCTCGCCACCCAGGACGAGGGGATGCGCCCGGAGACCAACATGGAGTCCCTCGCGACCTTGCGCACCCCGTTCCGCCCGCACGGCCGTGTCTCGGCCGGCAACTCGTCACCCCTGACCGACGGGGCGACGGCGAGCCTGCTCGCCTCCGGCGACGCGGTGAAGGAGTTCGGCCTGCAGCCGAAGATGCGCATGGTGAGCTTCGCGTTCGCCGGCGTCGAGCCGGAGATCATGGGCATCGGCCCGGTGCCGTCGACCGAGAAGGCGCTCCGCAAGGCCGGTCTCACCATCGACGACATCGGCCTGTTCGAGCTGAACGAGGCGTTCGCCATCCAGGTGCTGTCGCTGCTCGACCACTTCGGCATCGACGACGAGGACCCGCGCGTCAACCAGTGGGGCGGCGCCATCGCCGTCGGCCACCCGCTCGCCGCCAGCGGCGTGCGCCTGATGATCCAGCTCGCCCGCCAGTTCGAGGAGCACCCGGAGGTCCGCTACGGCCTCACGGCGATGTGCGTCGGCCTCGGCCAGGGCGGAAGCGTCATCTGGGAGAACCCCCACTACCGCGGCTAGTCGTGCCCTCCTGCACGACAACGCGAATGCGCCCGATGAAGACATCGGGCGCATTCGTGTTTCCGTGGCTGGCTTCGGCTGGCGCTACTTGGTCGTCCGCGTCACCCGCCCGCGCGTCCGCTCGACCGCAACGGTCGCGAACCAGGCGATGGCGCCGAGAGCGGGCAGAAGGAGCACTGCGAGGAGCCACGCGACTCGCTGCGGGGGCGTCACCGACCTCGAGACCGACACGCTGACGAGCGCCGCAACCACGAGAACAGCCGCGACGAGCGCGATGGCGACCCCGGCAACGTCAAACACCGCGGGAATCTCAGGATTGCTCACCGCAGATCCCTTCAGGAGTTGGTCTGCCAGGCGCGATCGCCGCCGACATTCAACTGTACCCAGACGTTCCAGCTGCCCAGATAGCCGCCGCTCACATCAGCCTGCCACCGCTGGTACGCAGCGGAACTGTTCTCGGACTTCTTCCACGAGACGCGGACAGGCGAACTGCACGACGTCGGGTAGACGCAGCGCTGGAACCCATAGCCGCCGTCGATCATCTGATCCGACCCGCCCTGGACCAGGGTGTAGCCCACATTGATCGCGCCGACGAAGATGGTCCCCCACGCGCCATCGATCTGGCAGCCGGTCGCGTTCGAGTAGCCGGACCCGCTCTGATAGCGACACTGCGAGATCGCCCGTCCTTGGGGTCCGCCGCCCTGTTCCACAGCGGGAATCTCGAGCCCGACGTATGCGACAGAGCCGTCGGCGAACCGCTTCACGTCATACTCGAATCCGTCCTTGACGACACCGCGTTCTTCCGAGACCGGGACGGCATTCGTAGTGCTGGCATCCCACACCTGGCCTGCTCGGGCGCGTGCGATGAGCTCATCTTGCGTCGCGACGGGCACGTCGAACTTCGCGAGCGTTGCGCGAAGAACCTGCGCCTCAGCCGCTGACAGAGGCGACGCCGTCACTTCGGCAGGCGCTCCCGTAGCGCTCGCTGCGCCCGTCAGCGCGAGGCAAAGAGCCCCCGCTGCCGCCGCGATGGAAAAGAGGGGCCGTCGAATTGCTGTGGTCATTTTCACCTCGTTGTGTCGCATCAGCCTCATTACTGATACGCCGCACTGTAACGTTAATGTTCCAGATGTGACAATTTTACGCATCACAAACGGTCAAATCCGACCCCACGCCGCTCAGCGCCCGTCACCCCAGCCGGACTGTAAGGTTCCGCCAATGCGAAGCACCATCCACGCCCGCGCCGTTGTGCACAGCGGCAAGCGATGTGCGGCACGCCGCCCGGCTCGATAGCCTCCTCCGAGGACATCAGGGCTCTACGACGGCGTCAGTCAGCGCGTGTCGGAGACCCTCACATCACAAAGCGCGCTCGGAAGGCATAAAGACGTGACCGACTATTCCAAGATCGACTTCAGCCCGCTCGTCGACCTCACCTCCGACGAGGTCGTCACCCACTCGTTCGTCAAGGACATCCCGCTGCCGAGCGGCAAGACGCTCGCGCTGGTGACCCTCGACAACGGGCGCGACCACACGCGCCCGAACACGATGGGACCTGCGACCCTCCTCGAACTGGGGAAGACCTTCGACGAGCTGACGGAGCGTGCGGGCCGCGGCGAGATCGACGCGGTCGCCGTCACGGGCAAGCCGTTCATCCTCGCGGCGGGCGCCGACCTCTCCCGGGTGGGCGACATCCCGAGCGTCGAGGTGGCGAAGCTGCTCCCCCAGCTCGGTCACTACGTGCTCGGCAAGCAGGCCACCCTCGGCGTCCCGTCGTTCGTCTTCACCAACGGGCTCGCGCTCGGCGGCGGTGTGGAGATCGGCCTGAACGCCGACTACCGCACCATCGACAGGTCGGCGGCGGCGTTCGCGCTGCCGGAGGTCTTCCTTGGCCTCATCCCCGGCTGGGGCGGCGCGTACATCCTGCCGAACCTGATCGGCATCGAGAACGCCCTCAAGGTGATCGTCGAGAACCCGCTGAAGCAGAACAGGATGCTGAAGCCGCAGGACGTCTTCGACCTCGGCATCGCCGACGCGATCTTCGACTCGGCGAACTTCCTGGAGGACTCGCTGCGCTGGGCGGACAGGGTGCTCACCGGCGAACTCACCGTGAAGCGCCCGAACGTGCCGGGCAAGGTCGAGCGGATGGTCAAGTGGGATGCGGCCATCGGCATCGCCCGCAAGATGCTGGAGAGCCGCATCGGCACCGTGCCGAAGTCGCCGTACGCCGCGCTCGACCTGCTGAAGGCCGCCAAGTCCGGCACCAAGGAGGAGGGCTTCGAGCGCGAGGACGACGTGCTCGCCGAACTCATCTCCGGCGACCAGTTCCAGGCCAGCATCTACGCCTTCAACCTGGTGCAGAAGCGGGCGAAGCGCCCGGCGGGTGCTCCGGACAAGAAGCTCGCCAAGAAGGTCACCAAGGTCGGCGTGATCGGCGCGGGATACATGGCCAGCCAGTTCGCGCTGCTGTTCGTGCGTCGCCTGCGGGTGCCCGTGGTCATCACCGACCTCGACCAGGCGCACGTCGACAAGGGCGTCGCGTACATCCACGACGAGATCGGCAAGCTGCAGGAGAAGGGCCGCATCTCTCCGGACGAGGGCAACCGCCTGCGCGCGCTCGTCACCGGCACGACGGACAAGTCGCTGTTCGCCGACGCCGACTGGGTGATCGAGGCCGTGTTCGAGGAGCTGTCGGTCAAGCAGGACGTGTTCGCGGAGATCGAGCAGTACATCTCCGACGACGCCGTGCTCGCCACCAACACCTCCTCGCTGTCCGTCGAGAAGATCGGCGCGAAGCTGAAGCACCCGGAACGGCTGGTCGGCTTCCACTTCTTCACCCCGGTGGCCGTCATGCCGCTGATCGAGGTCGTGAACACACCGAACACCGACGAGGCGACCCTGTCGACCGCGATGGTCACGGCGGCTGCCCTGAAGAAGAACGCGGTCATCACCGCCGACACCCCCGGCTTCGTGGTCAACCGCGTGCTGGCGAAGGTGCTCGGCGAGGCGATGCACGCGGTCGACGACGGAACGCCGTTCGAGACGGTCGACGAGGCGTTCGCGCCGCTCGGCCTCCCGATGCCCCCGTCGGCACTGCTCGACCTGGTCGGCCTCAAGGTCGGTGCGCACGTCCTCGACACGCACCACGCCGCGTTCCCCGACCGGTTCTACCGCAGCGAGAACCTGCACAGGCTGGCCGAGCACGGCACCCTCCTGGAGAAGGACTCGAAGGGCAGGGCCAAGGGCATCGACAAGCAGGCGGCGAAGATCGTCTCCGGCGGCAAGAACCCGTGGACCAAGGACCAGATCCTGCGCGGGCTCGAAGACGGCCTCGCCGACGAGATCCACCGGATGCTCGTGGACGACCACGTCGTCGCCGCCCCGGAGGACATCGACCTCTGCATGATCCTCGGCGCGGGCTTCCCGTTCCAGATGGGCGGCATCACGCCGTACCTCGACAGGGTCGGAGCGTCCGAGCGCGTCTTCGGGGACACGTTCCAGCATCCCCCCGTGAAGGGCGTCGCGTAGCACCAGCGACCAGCGAGATGCCGGTAACCGTGCCGATTTCACCCGACTTCGGCGCAGTTACCGGCTTTTCGTCGACTCGGGCAGGATCACCAGGTCGAGGTAGGCACGCAGTGCGGCCGCCGCGTCGATCCGCTCCGGCGTGTACAGCCACTGCAACTGGATGCCCTCCCACAGCGCGATCACGGACGCCGCGGCGAGCGCCGGGTCGACGCCGTCGCGCAGCCGTCCGTCGGCGCGGAGCGCGGCGAACTCTGCCTCGTACTCCGTGCGGAGCGCGTCGTAGCGTCCAAGGAAGTACTCGCGGCCGGGGTGGTCGGCGGTGACCGCCTCAGCGGAGAGCACGCTGTAGAGCGCGATCAGCCCCGGGATGCGTTCGTTGGCCGCCGCCTGCGCGACGATGTGCGTCTCGAACGGCTCGTCGTGCGCCCTGCTCGCCTCCCCGGCTCCGAGTTCGTCGCGGAGTTCGAGCACGGCCAGCAGCACGTCCTCCTTGCCGGAGAAGTAGTGCTGCAGGTTGGAGAGGCTGATCCCGGCCGCCGTCGCGATCTCGCGCAGGGAGCTGGCGTGGTAGCCGCGCGTGGCGAACACGCGGTACGCCTCTTCGACGATCTGGCGGCGGCGCGCTGCGCTCTTCGCGTACGGCCCACGGCGTCGGGGGCGGGAGGTCTGGATGTCCACGAAACCAAATTAGGTCACCCGAGCTAGTTTTGTATATGGTCGGCATACACGTTTCCACTCACGACGAAGTGAAGGACATGACGCAACTCACACGACGAAGTCTCCTCACCCTCGGAGCCGCGGCGGGAGCCACGGCCCTTCTCGCCGGGTGCAGCACCCCCGGCACCACCTCGGTCAACAGCAGGCCGCTCGTGCAGCCCGCTGCGGCCGGCGAGAAGATCACGCTCACGTACTGGGCCTGGCTGAAAGACCTGCAGAAGGTCGCGGACGTGTGGAACGCCACGCATCCGGATGTGCAGGTCGAGGCCGTCTGGATCCCCGGAGGCAACTCGGGCGGATACCAGAAGCTGTACTCGGCGCTGGCCGCGGGAGGCGGTCCGGACCTCGCCCAGGTGGAGCTGCGCTCCGTTCCGGAGTTCATGCTCGTCAACGGGCTGGTCGACCTGGCCAGGTACGGCGCGAACGACTACGCCGACCGCTACGACCCCACCCTGTGGAAGCAGGTCAGCTACGTGGACGGCGTCTACGCCATCCCGCAGGACTCCGGGCCGATGGCCTTCTACTACCGTCCAGACCTGTTCGAGAAGGTCGGCGCCTCCGCCCCCGCCACCTGGGACGAGTGGATGCGCACCGGAGCGGAACTCCGCAAGGCCGGCTCCTGGATCGACACCTTCAACTACGCGGACCCGTCCTGGTTCGCCGCGGTCGCCGGGCAGGCCGGCGCATCCTGGTTCGCCGTCGACGGCGACCGCTGGACCATCGACATGACCGACGACGCGACGCTCACCGCCGCCCGCTTCTTCGACAAGGCGATCGACGACGGCGTCATCCAGACCGCATACGGCGCGTACACGACGCCCTGGTTCGCCGCTGCCGCCTCGAACACCATCGCCGGGCTGACCAGCGCGAGCTGGGGCGATGCGCTCCTCGAAGGCGTCTCCGGCGGGGAGGGCAAGTGGCGGGTCGCGCCGATGGCCCGCTGGGGCTCCGGCGACGCGGTCGGCTACGGGTCCAGCTACCTCGGAGGGTCGACCGCCGCTGTGCTCGCGAACAGCAAGCATCCCAAGGAGGCGCTCGAGTTCGCCGTGTGGATGACCACGAGCCACGAAGGCATCGACGCGATGATCGCCAACAGCGGCATCGGCTGGTCGCCGTCCGCCGACTACATCGGGGCGAGCAGGCAGAAGCCGTCGAAGTTCTTCGGAGGGCAGAACTACAACGAGGAGGTCTTCCTTCCCGCCTCCCGCCAGCAGAACCAGGACTGGTCGTGGTGGCCGATCACGCAGCAGTCGTTCAACATCCTCGCCGACGGCTTCCGGAAGAAGGCGTCAGGGCTGTCCCTCGTGGATGCGATCGCGCAGAGCGAGAAGAACATCATCACCGCGTTCCGCAACAAGGGGCTCAGCATCGAGAAGGTGAACTCGTGAAGGGCGTCCGCACCGCGTGGGCGCCGTGGGTGCTGCTCGCGCCGTTCCTCGCGCTGTTCCTGCTCACGTTCATCCTGCCGATCGTCGTCGCGGTCGGCAGCAGCTTCACCAAGGTGACCAGGCAGGGCGTGTTCGGCGAGAAGGGCGTGACGAGCGAGTTCGCCTGGTTCGCCAACTACGCCCAGGCCCTGTCGAACCCGAACTTCATCGCCTCCATCGGCCGGATGCTGCTGTTCGGCGTCGTGCAGGTCACGTTCATGATCGCGCTCTGCACGGTGCTCGCCCTGCTGCTGGAGTCGGCGTCGGCGCGCTGGCCAGGGATGTTCCGGGCGGTGTACTTCCTGCCGTACGGCATCCCGGGGGTCGTGGCGACCATCCTGTGGTCGTTCCTGTACGTGCCTGGACTCAGCCCGCTGGTCGATCTGGCCGGTGCGTTCGGGCTCCAGGTCGATTTCCTCGGACCGGACACGGTGCTCTGGTCGATCGCGAACATCGTCACCTGGACGTACACCGGCTACAACATGATGATCATCATCGCGCAGCTGAAGTCGATCCCGACCGAGGTGTACGAGGCGGCGAAGGTGGACGGCGCGAGCCCGTGGCGGGTGGCCACGAGCATCCAGTTGCCGCTGATCAAGCCGGCGCTGATGCTGACCACGGTGTTCTCGATCATCGGCACCCTGCAGCTCTTCGCCGAGCCGCAGGTGCTGCAGACGGTCTCCCCCGCGATCGACAGCGAGTACACGCCCAACCTCAGCGCGTACACCACGGCGTTCGCGTACAACGACTACAACGTCGCGGCGGCGCAGGCGGTGCTCATCGCGCTGGTCGCGTTCCTGCTGTCGTTCGCGTTCCTCCGCCTCACGAGCAGCCGCGAGCCGAAGCCCGGCCGCGCATCGCAGCCCACCCTCGCATCGACCACCAGGAGGGCGAAATGACCGCCACAGAGACCACGACCGGCAGCGTCGCCGCACCGGGCACCTCGTCGATCACCGCGCAGAAGGCGCACGGCACGGGACCGGACCGCTCCGCAGGACGCCGGCCGGGGATGCGCATCCTGGTCACGGGCATCCTGGTCGTCGTCGCCGTCTACTTCCTCGTGCCGGTCTACTGGGTGATCGTCGCGTCCACGAAGACCACGCAGGACCTCTTCGCCACCAACGGCTTCTGGTTCGCGCCGACCTTCGCGCTCTGGCACAACCTCGGGGAGGTGCTCAGCTACGACGGCGGCATCTTCGTGCGCTGGTTCGCGAACTCCGTCCTCTACGCCGGAGTGGGCGCCGTGCTCGCGACGTACTTCGCCGCCGCGGGAGGGTACGCGCTGTCGAAGTACGTCTTCCGCGGGCGCGGCCTGATCTTCGGGCTGGTGCTCGGCGGGGTGCTCGTGCCCGGCACGGCGACGGCGCTTCCGCTGTTCCTCCTGTTCAGCCAGCTCGGCATGGCGAACACGTACTGGTCGGTGCTGCTGCCCTCGCTCGTCTCACCGTTCGGCCTGTTCCTCTGCCGGATCTACGCAGACGCGACGGTCGACACGGCCCTCATCGAGGCGGCCAGGATCGACGGCGCGGGAGAGCTGCGCATCTTCCACACGGTCGGGCTCAGGATCATGGTGCCCGCGCTGGTGACCGTGTTCCTGTTCCAGCTGGTCGGCATCTGGAACAACTACTTCCTGCCGCTCGTGATGCTCTCCGACAACACGCTCTACCCGATCACCCTCGGCCTGAACAACTGGCGCAGCCAGACCGACCGGCTGCCCGAGTTCTACGAGCTGACCACCGGCGGCGTGCTGCTGTCGATCATTCCCCTCGCCATCGCCATGATCGTGCTGCAGCGGTTCTGGCGCGGCGGTCTCACCGAAGGAGCAGTGAAGTAGTGCTGACACCCGCCTACCTGTCCGACACCGCGCCGGGACGCGGCGCACGAAGCGCCCCGCGGTCCTGGCTGCACACCGACGCGCCGTCGCTCTCGCTGAACGGCGACTGGGCGTTCCGGCTCTCCCCCACCGCCGCCGTGCAGGACGACGTCGCGGCGACCGACTACGACGACTCCGGATGGGCGCAGCTCCCCGTCCCCTCGCACTGGGTGCTGCACGGAGACGGCGCGTACGGACGGCCGATCTACACGAACGTGCAGTACCCGTTCCCGATCGACCCTCCGCACGTCCCCGACGAGAACCCGACCGGTGACCACCGGCGGCGCTTCACCCTGCCCGACGACTTCGACGGGGCGGAGCGGGTGCTGCTGCGGTTCGACGGGGTCGAGTCGCTGTACCGCGTCTGGCTGAACGGCGAGGAGGTCGGGATCGGCACGGGATCGCGGCTGGCGCAGGAGTTCGACGTGACCGGCGTCGTGCGTCCCGGAGAGAACGTGATCGTGGTGCGGGTGCACCAGTGGTCGGCCGCCAGCTATCTGGAGGACCAGGACCAGTGGTGGCTGCCCGGCATCTTCCGCGACGTCACCCTGCTCGCGCGCCCGGCCGGCGGGATCGACGACGTGTGGCTGCGCACCGGATTCCTCGACGGCGCCGGCGCCCTGGACGTGGAGCTGACCGCGGCGGCGTCCGCGTACCCGGTGACCGTGCGCATCCTGGAGCTGGGGGTGGAGCAGACCTGGCAGAGCGCAGCGGAGGTCGCAACGCTGACTCTGGATGCGGTCGAACCGTGGACGGCGGAGACGCCGCGCCTCTACGACGTCACCGTGTCGAACGCGGCGGAGACGATCACGCTGCGCGCCGGTTTCCGCACGGTCGAGATCGTCGGCGACCGCTTCCTCGTGAACGGCCGCCGCGTGGTCTTCCACGGCATGAACCGGCACGAGACGCATCCGGTGCGCGGCCGGGTCTTCGACGAGGAGCACGCCCACGCCGACCTGGCCAGGATGAAGCGGTACAACGTCAACGCCATCCGCACCAGCCACTACCCGCCGCACCCCCGCCTGCTCGACCTCGCCGACGAGCTCGGCTTCTGGGTGATCGACGAGTGCGACCTGGAGACCCACGGCTTCGAGGCGTCCGGCGCCGAGCACGGCGGCTGGGTCGGCAACCCGAGCGACGACCCGCGCTGGCGCGACGCATACCTCGACCGCATCCGGCGCACGGTCGAACGCGACAAGAACCATCCGAGCATCGTCATCTGGTCCCTCGGCAACGAGTCGGGCACCGGCGCGAACCTGGCGGCCAACGCCGCCTGGGTGCACGACCGCGACCCCGGGCGTCCCGTGCACTACGAGGGCGACTACACCGGCGAGTACACCGACGTGTACTCGCGCATGTACTCCTCCGTGCGCGAGACGGCGGAGATCGGCACGGACGGGTCCCGCTACCCCCTGCTCGGCACAACGCCCGGCCAGGGCGCCCGGCAGCGGACGAAGCCGTTCCTGCTCTGCGAGTACGCCCACGCGATGGGCAACGGCCCGGGGGCACTGGATGCGTACGAGCGGCTGGTGCACGAGCACCCGCGCCTGCACGGCGGCTTCGTCTGGGAGTGGCGCGACCACGGCATCCTGACCGAGACGGCCGACGGCACCCCGTTCTATGCGTACGGCGGGGACTTCGGCGAGGTGGTGCACGACGGCAACTTCGTGATGGACGGGATGATCCTGAGCGACGACACCCCGACGCCCGGCCTTGCCGAGTACAAGGCCGTCGTGCAGCCGATCCGCTTCGACGTCGGAGACGGGACGGTGACGCTCACCAACCTCCGCCACACGGCAGACACCTCCGACCTGTCGTTCCGCTGGCGGGTCGAGCACGACGGGCGCCGGGTGGCGCGCGGCGAGCTGCCGGTGGATGCGCTGGCGGCCGGGGAGTCCGTGACGGTGCCGCTGCCGGCGGTGGAGGTCGCCGACGACGCGGAGACCTGGCTGACCATCGACGCCGTGTTGCAGGCCGCGACGCCGTGGTCGGAGGCCGGGCACGTGGTCGCGAGCGGTCAGGTGGACAGGAGCGCTCGCATCCCGAACGTCAGCGCGCGTCCCGTGGCACCGGCTCTCGTCGCCGGGGTTCCCGCACGGCTGACGCTCGGCCCGGCCGAGTTCGAGGACGGAGCCCTGGTGCGCCTGAACGGGCGCGAGGTGGCCGGTCCGCGCCTGGAACTGTGGCGCGCCCCGACGGACAACGACGAAGGCGCATCCCGTGCGGAGCCCGGCGAGGACGACGCGAGCGTCCCCGGGGTGTCGAGTGCTGCGCTCTGGCGGGCGGCGGGGCTCGACCGGCTGACGCACAGGATCGTCTCCATCGAGCACGCTGAAGACGCCCTCCTGGTGCGCACGCGCGTGTCCGCCGCCAACTCGCCAGCAGCCGTGTGGGTGGATGCGCTCTGGACGCTCGACGCCGACGGCACGCTCACTCTGCGCACCGAGATCGTGCCGTCCACCGGCTGGGACACCGTCTGGCCGCGCATCGGCCTGCGCTTCGACCTGCCGGACGGAGACGCGCCGGTCGACCGCGCCGAGTGGTTCGGCCGCGGCCCGCTCGAGGCGTACCCGGACAGCATGACGGCCGCGCAGGTCGGTCGATACGGCGCGACCGTGGACGAGCTGAACGTCGCGTACGCCCGCCCGCAGGAGACGGGCCACCGGGCCGACGTGCGCACCCTCACGCTCGGAACGGACGGTGCGGACGCCCTGCGCATCACGCTGGTGCCGGATACGGCAGGCCGCCGCCCCGGCTTCAGCCTCAGCAGGCACACGCCGCAGCAGGTGGCTGCGGCCGGTCACCCGCACGAGCTGCCGCCCAGCGCGACGACCCACCTGTTCGTCGACGCCGCCCAGCACGGGCTCGGCTCGCGGGCCTGCGGGCCGGACGTCGCCGCCGAGCACGCGCTGCGCCCCGAGGCGAGGACGATCACGCTGCGGTTCGGCTGAGCCGGCCGCCGAGAACGACCGGGGCCCCGGATCGCGCGCTGCGATCCGGGGCCCCGGTCGTGAGGGTGCCCGCTAGCGGTTGAGCGGCGTCATGTCCGCGTACCGGTCCCCCACAGCGGGAGCGACGGCGGCGAGGCGTTCCAGCTGCTCCGGCGACAGCTCCAGCTGGTCGGCGGCGACGTTCTGCTCCAGGTTCTCCACACGGCGGGTGCCGGGGATGGGGGCGATGTCGTCGCCCTGGGCCAGCAGCCAGGCGAGCGCCACCTGGCCGGGAGTCGCCCCGACCTCGCGGGCCACAGCATCCACCTGCTCGACGATCCGGATGTTCGCCTCCAGGTTGTCGCCCTCGAACCGCGGGTTGAAGCGGCGGAAATCGTCGGGCGCCAGCTCGTCGAGCGTGCGGATGGTGCCGGTGAGGAAGCCGCGGCCGAGCGGCGAATACGGCACGAAGCCGATGCCGAGCTCGCGGACCGTCGGCAGGATCTCGGCCTCCGGGTCGCGGGACCAGAGCGAGTACTCGGTCTGGATCGCCGTCACGGGATGCACGGCGTTGGCGCGGCGGATCGTCTCCGGTGCGGCCTCCGAGAGGCCGTAGTGCCCGATCTTGCCCTCGTCGATCAGCTCGGCGAGCGCCCCGACCGTGTCCTCGATGGGCGTGTCCGGGTCCATCCTGTGCTGGTAGTAAAGGTCGATGTGGTCGGTCTGCAGGCGGCGCAGCGACCCCTCGACCGAGAGACGCACGTTCTCCGGCGACCCGTCCAGACCGCGCTCGTCGTTGGTCCGGTGCAGGATCGTGCCGAACTTCGTAGCGATGACCACCTGGTCGCGCTTGCCGGCGAACGCCCGGGCGAGCAGTTCCTCGTTGGCGTACGGGCCGTAGATCTCTGCGGTGTCGAAGAACGTCACCCCGAGGTCGATGGCGCGGTGGATGGTGCGGATCGAGCCGGCGTCGTCGTCTCCTGCGCCGGTGTAGAACGCGGACATGCCCATGCAGCCGAGTCCAAGACGCGAGACTTCGAGCTTCTCCGTGCCCAGTGTGATCTTCTTCATGCGGTTACCTTCTCCTGATAGAGACCGATCTTGTGGTCGATGGCGGCGAGACTGGCCGTGACCTCCTCCAGCTGCCTGGACACGTTCATCCGGTGCACGAGCAGCAGTTCCAGCCGCTCGGCGGTGGTGTCGTCGCCGCGACGTGCGAGCTCGGTGTACTCGCGCATCCGGGCGATCGGCATGGCGGTGAGGCGCAGCTTGGTGAGGAACACGACCCAGTTGACGTCGGCCTCGGTGTACCGGCGGTGTGTGGACGACGCGCGCCCGACAGGCGCGAGCATCAGCCCCTCCCGCTCGTAGTAGCGGAGCGTGTGGGTCGTCAGGCCCGTGCGCTCCGCTACCTCGGAGATCGAGAGTTCCGTCGCTGTATCGGTCATGGTTGCCACGATAAGACTTCGAGTGCACTTCAAGTCAATTCCACTGTCGGATGCTCCTGCTAGCTTCACAGCATGGCTCTCACGAAGTACTACGTCGCGTCCTCCATCGACGGATTCATCGCAGACACGGACGACAGGATCGACTGGCTCCTGCAGTTCGGGTTCGAGGAGTTCGACGAGCACTACCAGCGCTTCATCTCCGGCATCGGAGCCATCGTGATGGGAGCGGCCACCTACGAGTTCCTGCTTGCCGACGACACCACGGAATGGCCGTACGCCGGCCTCCCCACCTGGGTGGTCACGCACCGCGTGCTTCCGCCGATCGCCGGCGCGGACATCACCTTCTTCGAGGGCGACCTCGCCGCACTGGATGCCGAACTGCGCGAAGCGTCGGGCGACCGCGACGTATGGGTGGTCGGCGGCGGGCAGATCGCCGCGCAGTTCGCCGACGCCGGCCTGCTCGACGAACTGCACATCACCTACGTGCCGGTGCTCGTCGGCTCTGGTAAGCCGCTGCTGCCCGTCACCCAGGCGAGCAGCCCGCTGGCGCTCGTCGGCACCACGGCGTTCCCGAGCGGCGCGGTGGAGCACGTGTACCGCGTCGGCTGACAGTAGTTAAGCGGCGCCGCTACGCGTCGAGGTGCCGCTCGCTCAGTTCGTCCGCGGGCAGCGGGCGAGCGATCGGGATGCGGCTGCCGAGCACCTGCGCCACCAGGTCGCGGGCGATCTTCTGCGCGGTGAGCCCGGCCTCGTCGAGGATCTGCTCGCGCGTCGCGTGGTCGATGAACTCGTCCGGCAGGCCCAGCTCGTCGACCGCGGTGTCGATGCCCGCCTCGCGCAGGCTCTGCCGCACGCGCGTGCCGATGCCGCCCACGCGGATCCCGTCCTCGATGGTCACCACGATGCGGTGCTCCGCCGCCAGGTCCAGGATGCTCGTGGCCACCGGGACCACCCAGCGCGGGTCGACGACGGTCGCCCCGATCCCCTGCGCGGCCAGGCCGTCCGCCACCTTGAGCCCCAGGTCGGCCATTGGGCCGACGGTCACGATCAGCACGTCCTTGCGGTCGGACTCGTGCAGCACATCCACGCCGTCGTCGGTGCGCCGGACGGCGTCGATGTCCGCCCCGACCGAACCCTTCGGGAAGCGCAGGACCGTCGGAGCGTCCTGCACGGCGACGGCCTCGGCCAGCTCCTCGCGGAAGCGGGCGCCGTCGCGCGGGGCGGCGAGCCGGATGCCGGGCACCACCTGCAGGATCGCGAGGTCCCAGATGCCGTGGTGGCTCGGGCCGTCCGGTCCCGTGACGCCCGCCCGGTCGAGCACGAACGTCACGCCCGCCTTGTGCAGGGCGACGTCCATGAGCACCTGGTCGAAGGCGCGGTTGATGAACGTGGCGTAGATGGCGACGACGGGATGCAGTCCCCCGAACGCCAGACCGGCGGCGCTCGTCGCGGCGTGCTGCTCGGCGATGCCGACGTCGTGCACCCGCTCCGGGAAGCGCTCGGCGAACTTGTGCAGCCCGGTCGGGCGCAGCATCGCCGCGGTGATGCCGACGATCTTCTCGTCCTTCTCGGCCAGCCGCACGATCTCGTCGGAGAACACGCTGGTCCAGGACGGCTTGCTCGAGCTCTCGATCGGCTCGCCGGTCTCCGGGTCGATCTGGCCGACCGCGTGGAACTGGTCGGCCGCATCCCGGAGCGCGGGCTCGTAGCCGCGGCCCTTCTGCGTGATGGCGTGGACGATGACCGGGGCGCCGTAGTTCTTCGCCTGGCGCAGCGCCTCCTCCATCGCCTCGATGTCGTGGCCGTGGATCGGCCCGATGTACTTGATGTCGAGGTTGGAGTAGAGCGCCTCGTTGTTCGAGAACCTGCTGAGGAAGCCGTGCAGTCCCCCGCGGATGCCGCGGTAGAACGACTGGCCGGGTCCGCCCAGCTTGTCGAACGCCTTGCGGCTCGACAGGTAGAGGTTGCGGTAGCTGCGGCGGGTGCGCACGGTGTTGAGGAAGCGGGCCATGCCGCCGATGGTCGGCGCGTACGAGCGGCCATTGTCGTTGACGACGATGATGAGGCGGCGCGTGTTGTCGTCACTGATGTTGTTCAGCGCCTCCCACGTCATACCGCCGGTGAGGGCGCCGTCGCCCACCATCGCAATGACGTGCCTGTCGTCCTGGCCGGTCATCGAGAACGCGCGCGAGATGCCGTCCGCCCACGACAGCGAGCTGGAGGCGTGGGAGCTCTCGACGATGTCGTGCTCGGACTCGGACCGCTGCGGGTATCCGGCGAGCCCGCCGCGCTGGCGCAGCTGGGAGAAGTCCTGCCGCCCGGTGAGCAGCTTGTGCACGTACGACTGGTGTCCGGTGTCGAAGACGATGGCGTCGCGCGGCGAGTCGAAGACCCGGTGGATCGCGATGGTCGACTCGACGACTCCGAGGTTCGGCCCGAGGTGACCGCCCGTCTTCGCGACGTTCGCAACGAGGAACGCGCGGATCTCCACCGCCAACTGGACGAGCTCCTCTTCCGAGAGCCTGTCGAGATCGCGGGGACCGTGGATGGTCTCGAGGATGCTCATGCTTCGAGTCTAGGCGCGTGCAAATCGAAGCTCGCTCGGAATCGCCAGATCCACCCCATCGCACGCACGTCGATGTGCCTTTTGTACGCCTCGCCGAACACACTCAGAATGACGTTACGAACCAATCGTGAGGTGATCAGTGTGGAACAGAACAGCACGGCCGAACAGGACCAGATCGTCGTCGAGGTCTGGGCGGACCTCGGGTGCCCCTGGTGCTACGTCGGCAAGCATCGGCTCCAGCGCGCGATCGACGCCAGGCCGGATGCGGGACGATTCCAGCTCAAGATCCGCTCGTTCGAACTGAACCCGGACGCGCCGAAGGAGCCGGAGCCCATCGCCGCTGCGTTCATGCGCACGCACGGAGGCGACCCATCGGCCGTCCTCCAGGCGGAGAGGCGCATCCAGGGCATCGCGAACCGCGAAGGCCTGGAGTTCGACCTCGGCAGGAAGAACGCCAACACGTTCGACCTGCACCGCGTGATGCACTTCGCCGAGCAGTCCGGCCGGGGGTTCGAGTTCTTCTCCCGGCTCCAGGACCGGTTCTTCTCCGGCGAGATCGACCCGTACGACGCGGACACTGTCGTCGAAGTCGCGCGCTCCCTCGGCCTCGACGGCGACCGCGTGCGTGAGGTCCTCGCCGGCGACGAGTTCGCCGACGATGTCGTGGCCGATGTCTCCGAGGGCGCCGCGCTAGGCGCCCAGGGGGTGCCGTTCACGGTCTTCGGCCGCCGGATCGCGGCGTCGGGCGCTCAGTCCGTCGCCGTCTACGGTCAGGCTCTCGACCAGCTCACCGCGAGCGCGCAGGCACCGGCCGCATCGGGCTAGGCCTGGCGGACTTCTCCCTGCCGACGCCGGTCAGCTCGTGCGCGCGGCGGCTGGCGGCCACGTCCTCGTGGTGGGTGGCCGCCCAGCCGGCGAGGGTCATCACGGCCTCCAGCAGTGACCGGCCCAGGGGTGTCAGCTCGTACTCGACCCGCGGCGGGACCTCGGCGTATGCCGTGCGGGTGAGGAGCCCATCGCGTTCCAGAGCCTTCAACGTCACCGTGAGCATCCGCTGCGAGATGCCCGGGATGCTCGCCTGCAGATCGGAGTATCGCAGCGGACCGGAGCCCAGCGTGCTGATGATCAGGACCGTCCACTTCTCCCCGATCCGGTCGAGCACCTCACGGATGAAGGCGCTCTCCTCCGGCCAGGCCTGACAGGGCCCGCTGATCGTCCTGGCTCGTGCCATCCCACTGTCCTCCTCCGCGAACGCATGCAGTACATCCAGTCTGCTGCCGCACCACAAGTATGTAAGCCATCGAAAGGAACCAGAAATGCCCACCATCGCCATCGTCGGAGCCGGATCCGGTCTCGGACTGTCCATCGCCAGAGTCTTCGGAAGCCAGGGCTTCTCCGTGGCCCTCGTCTCCCGCACGCAAGCGAAGCTCGACGACCTCGCCGCCCAGCTGACCGCCGCCGGTATCGACGCGGCCGGCTTCGCCGCCGACGTCATGGACCCCGCCTCCGTCGCCGCAGCATTCGGACGCATCACGGAGCGCTTCGGCCCCGTCGACGTGCTCGAGTATTCGCCCGCCCCGCACAACCCCGTGCCCGGGCTGCGGAACGCGATCGCCCTCGAAGCCGACCGCGACAGCATCCAGCCGCAGCTCGACTACTACCTCTACGGCGGCATCGCGGCGACAGAGCAAGTTCTCCCCGGCATGATCGAGCGCGGCGCGGGGACCATCCTCTACACGACGGGAGGATCGTCCATGGACCCGCTGGCCGGACACGCCGACTTCGCCGCCACCGCCATCGGATCCGGCGCCCTGCGCACCTACGCACTCACTCTCCACCGGGCCACTGCCGGAACCGGCGTCTACGTCGCCCACGTGCCGATCTTCGCCTGGATCGGAGCCGGCGGCCCGGAGACCCAGCCGGACACCATCGCCCAGCACTACTGGAACCTCCACACCACCCGCGACGGGGCGGAGCTGCCGTACGCCGCCGCGTAATCGCGCGACCACCCGAACGAAAAGGGCCGGTGACCATTCGGTCACCGGCCCTTCACTGCTGCACCGCCTAGACGAGGCTCCGCAGCACGTACTGCAGGATGCCGCCGTTGCGGTAGTAGTCCGCCTCACCCGGGGTGTCGATGCGCACCACGGCGTCGAACTCGATGGTCTGCTTGTCGGCGGGCGAGTCTGCACTCGGCTCCGCGACAACGTGGACCGTCTTCGGCGTCGTACCCTGGTTCAGCTCCTCGAGCCCGGAGATCGAGACGATCTCGGTGCCGTCGAGGCCGAGCGACGCCCAGCTCTCTCCAGCGGGGAACTGCAGCGGCACAACGCCCATCCCGATCAGGTTCGACCGGTGGATGCGCTCGAAGCTCTCCGTGATGACCGCGCGGACGCCGAGGAGGCTGGTGCCCTTCGCCGCCCAGTCGCGGGACGAACCGGAGCCGTACTCCTTGCCGCCGAAGATGACCAGCGGGGTGCCCTGCGCCTGGTAGTTCTGCGACGCGTCGTAGATGAACGACTGCGGGCCGCCCTCCTGCGTGAAGTCGCGGGTGTATCCACCCTCGACGCCGTCGAGCAGCTGGTTCTTCAGGCGGATGTTCGCGAACGTTCCACGGATCATCACCTCGTGATTGCCGCGACGCGAGCCGTAGGAGTTGAAGTCCTTGCGCTCGATGCCGTGCTCGTCGAGGTAGCGTCCGGCGGGGCTGTCCGCCTTGATGTTGCCGGCCGGGCTGATGTGGTCGGTGGTGACGGAGTCGCCGAGCTTGGCCAGGACGCGAGCGCCGGCGATGTCGGTGACCGGGGTGGTCTCCAGCGTCATGCCGTCGAAGTACGGGGGCTTCCGCACGTACGTGGACTTCTCATCCCACTCGAACACCGAACCGGTCGGGGTCGGCAGCGACTTCCAGCGCTCGTCGCCCTCGAACACGCTCGCGTACTCGTGGGTGAACATGCCCTCGTTGATCGACGAGTCGATGGTCTCCTGCACCTCGGCGGCGTCCGGCCAGATGTCCTTGAGGAACACGTCGTTGCCGTCCGCGTCCGTGCCGAGCGCATCCACCTCGAAGTCGAAGTTCATCGAACCGGCGAGCGCGTACGCGATCACCAGCGGCGGGCTCGCCAGGTAGTTCATCTTCACGTCGGGGTTGATGCGGCCCTCGAAGTTGCGGTTGCCGGACAGGACCGCCGTGACGGCGAGGTCGTTGTCGTTGACCGCCTGCGAAATCTCGTCGATCAGCGGGCCGGAGTTTCCGATGCAGGTGGTGCAGCCGTAGCCGACCGTGTAGAAGCCCAGCTCCTCGAGGTAGCTGGTGAGACCGGCCTTCTCGTAGTAGTCGGTGACGACCTTGGATCCGGGAGCCAGCGTGGTCTTGACCCACGGCTTGGCCTTCAGGCCCTTCTTCGCCGCGTTACGGGCGAGCAGCCCGGCCGCGAGCATGACGGACGGGTTCGACGTGTTCGTGCACGAGGTGATCGCCGCGATGGCGACCGCTCCGTGGTCGATCGTGAACTCCGCGCCGTTCTCGGCCAGGGTGACCGGCGTCGGGTTGGACGCGGCCTTGGGAGCGTGGCTGTGGTGGTGGTGCTCGTGGGTGCTCCGCGAGTCCTCCGGGCTCAGCTCGCCGGGATCGGAGGCGGGGAACGACTCCGAGATGGTCAGGTCGACGATGTCGTGCGAGATCTCGGCGTAGTCGACGAGGTCCTTCTCGAACTGCGCCTTGGCGCCGCTCAGCTCGATGCGGTCCTGCGGGCGCTTGGGTCCGGCGATCGACGGGACGACCGTCGACAGGTCCAGCTCGAGGTACTCGCTGAAAACCGGCTCGACGGAGGCGTCGTGCCACAGCGTCTGCAGCTTCGAGTACTCCTCGACCAGCTTGATCTGCTCCTCGCTGCGGCCGGTGAGGCGCAGGTAGTCGAGGGTCACGTCGTCGATCGGGAACATGGCGGCGGTCGAGCCGAACTCCGGGCTCATGTTTCCGATGGTCGCGCGGTTCGCCAGCGGGACCTCGGCGACGCCCGCTCCGTAGAACTCGACGAACTTGCCGACGACGCCGTGCTTGCGCAGCATCTGCGTGATGGTGAGCACCACGTCCGTCGCGGTCACACCGGTCGGGATGGCGCCGGTCAGCTTGAAGCCGACGACCTTGGGGATGAGCATGGAGACGGGCTGGCCGAGCATGGCCGCCTCGGCCTCGATGCCGCCGACGCCCCAGCCGAGCACGCCGAGGCCGTTGACCATCGTGGTGTGCGAGTCCGTGCCGACGCAGGTGTCCGGGTACGCCAGGAGCTCGCCGCCGACCTCGCGGGTCATGGTGACGCGCGCCAGGTACTCGATGTTGACCTGGTGCACGATGCCGGTTCCCGGCGGGACGACCTTGAAGTCGTCGAACGCGGTCTGGCCCCAGCGGAGGAACTGGTAGCGCTCCCCGTTGCGCTCGTACTCGATGTCGGTGTTGCGCTCCAGCGCGTTCTCCGTGCCGAACAGGTCGGCGATCACCGAGTGGTCGATGACCATCTCGGCCGGAGCGAGCGGGTTGATCTTCTTGGGGTCACCGCCGAGCGCGGAGACGGCCTCACGCATGGTGGCGAGGTCGACGATGCAGGGGACGCCGGTGAAGTCCTGCATGATCACGCGCGCCGGCGTGAACTGGATCTCGGTGTCCGGCTCCGCTGCCGGGTCCCAGCCCGCGAGGGCCTGGATGTGGTCGGCGGTGATGTTCGCGCCGTCCTCCGTGCGCAGCAGGTTCTCCAGGAGAACCTTGAGGCTGAACGGAAGTCTCTTGTATCCGTCGACCTTGTCGATCCGGAATACCTGGTAGTCGGTCGACCCGACCGTCAGGGTGTCTTTTGCACCGAAGCTGTTTACCGCAGACACGTTGCCCTCTCCTTCATCGGCAGGCCTGGTGACGCATGCCTTCGAATGTCCATCTTGGTTGTCCGTCGAAGTGTGTTTCCAGCAAGGCAATCCTAAGTCGTCCGCTGAAAAAGATATCTTGACGTCAAGATAAATCTACCACGCGTCAGACGCGGTCGAAGACCAGGCCACGCCGCTTGGCGAACCGGTAGAACAGCTCGATTCCCGCCGCTCCCACCGCCCCGACCGCGATCCCCCAGACCAGCTCGGGCGACAGCGGCACGTGCATCTGGAAGAACTCGGCCGTGAACGGGATCACGCAGACAAGCACCATCGCGGCCGCCACGGAGCCGAGCAGCGCGAGCCTCGGCCCGCTGAGCGGCCTGGTCAGCACGCAGAGGATCCAGAGCGACACGCAGAACAGCGCGATGGTGGTCACGCTCCTCGCCTCCCGCAGCGGGATGCTCCTGTACAGCGGCAGGTACGCCACGATCGCCGTCGCCCCGGCGATCAGCCCGGTCGGGATGGAGTACCTGAGCACGCGGTGCAGCACCCCCGGCGTGTAGATGCGCGCGTTCGGCGCCAGCGCCAGGAAGAACGACGGGATGCCGATGGCGAGAGTCGAGACGAGCGTCAGCTGGCGAGGGAGGAACGGGAACGGCAGCAGCAGGGCGGCGCTCACCAGCGCGAGCACGATGCCGTAGACCGTCTTCGCCAAAAAGATGTTGGACACCCGCTCGACGTTCGCGATCACCCTGCGGCCGAACGCGAGCACGTCCGGCAGCCGGTCGAACCTGTTGTCGAGCAGCACCAGCCTGCTCACCGCCTTGGTCGCCGCCGTCGCGCTGCCCATCGCGATCCCGAGGTTCGCGTCCTTGATCGCCATCGCGTCGTTGACGCCGTCGCCCGTCATGGCCACGGTCCTGCCCTGCTCGCGCAGCAGGCCGACGGCCGTGCGCTTCTGCTCCGGGCTCACCCTGCCGAAGATGCTGGCGGTGCTGAGCGCCTCGGCGAGCGCCGCGTCGTCGGCGAGGGTGGACGCATCCACTGCCTCTCCGTCGAGGTGGAGGGTGCGAGCGATCGCGGCGACGGTGACCGGGTTGTCGCCGGACATGATGACGACGCGCACCGCCTGCTCACTGAAGTATGAGAGGGTCTGCCGTGCTTCCGGCCGTACCGTCTCGCTCAGCACGACGAGCAGTGCGGGATGCACGACCCTGCCGTCCAGCGACACGTGCGAGCCGGGTGGCAGCGGCTCTGCGCTGCGCGCCAGGGCGAGCGTGCGCTGGCCGGTGGCCGCGATGGCGTTCGCCTTCGCGAGCTCGTCCTGGTGCGCGGCGAGCACGCGCTCCGGGGCTCCGAGCACCCAGGACGACTCCTCGCCGTCGACGGTCATCACCAGGCCGCTGTACTTGGTGGCCGACGAGAACGGCACCCGCTTCAGCACCCGGAAGCGATCGGAGCGGAACGCGCTCGACAGGATGCCGGATGTGGCGTTGCCCGCATCGTCGGCGCCGAACGCGGCGAGCGCGATCCTGGCCAGCTCCTCCGGCACGTCCTGTCCGGCGGGTTCCGTCCTGTCGAAGACGAGTTCCCCGGTTGTGAGCGTTCCCGTCTTGTCGAGGCACAGCACATCCACCCTGGCGAGGACCTCCACCGCCGCGAGCTCCTGCACGAGCACCTTGCGGGCGGCGAGCTGGATGGCGGCGACCCCGAAGGCGAGGCTGGTGAGCAGCACGAGGCCTTCCGGGATCATCCCGACCACGGCGGCGACCGCGTCCAGCAGCGCCCGGCGCCAGCGGGCGTCCACGAACAGCTCGCTCCACCCTCCGTATGCGAAGACGCGGCCGACGAGGGTGATCAGGATGACCGGGCCGAGGATCCAGGACAGGTACACCAGGATGCGGTTGGTCGCGTCGCGCAGTTCGGAGTGCACGAGCGAGTGGCGGCGGATCTCGCTGGTCAGCTTGCTCGCGTACGAGTCGGCCCCCACCGCGGTGACGACCGCGTATCCGGTGCCGGAGGCGACAAGCGATCCGGACAGCAGCAACGCGTCCTCGTCTTTGAAGACCGGGTCGGACTCCCCCGTCAGCATCGACTCGTCGAGCGACAGGCCGGTGCTCTCGACCACGCGGGCGTCGGCGGGGAGCTGGTCGCCCGGCCGCAGCACGAGCAGGTCGTCGAGCACGACGCCCTCCACCGGCACGGTGACGACAGCGCCGTCCCTGCGCACCCTGCTCTCCGGCGCCGCGAGCAGTGCTGCGCGGTCGAGGACGACCTTCGCCCGCACCTCCTGCACGATGCCGATCAGCGCGTTCACCACGACGACGCCGTAGAAGAACCCGTCGCGCAGGTCGCCGAGCACGATCACCGCCAGGAAGCAGACGGTGAGGATGCCGTTGAACAGCGTGAAGATGTTCTCCCGCAGGATGTCGCCGATGGAGCGCGAACTCGGCTGGCGCTGGATGTTGCCGCGACCGTCCCTGTGACGTTCGGCGACCTGTGCGCTGGTCAGCCCCTCCCTGGTTCGCGCATCCAGCATGGCCTACCCCTCTGCTGGCTTCTTCTGCGGAGTCGGGAACTGTCCGCGCACGACGAACCAGGTGATCAGGAGGAGCGGCGCGTAGAGCGGGACCCCCATCAGCAGCTTGGTGAGCGCGAGGGCGCTCGTGGCCGCGTCGGTGTGCGCGAGGTAGAGCGGGACCTGCACGAGCAGCCGGGCGGCGAACAGCAGGAACCAGAAGAACGTGAGCGCCTGCATCACCCGGAATTTGCTGCGGACGCTGCGCCAGGCGAGCCCGTCGCCCATCAGGTAGCCGGCCGCCAGGCCGATCAGTGGCAAGCGGACCAGCATCGAGATCAGCAGTGCTGCTCCGTATGCGGCGTTCGTCCAGATCCCGAGGATGAAGTTGTCCTCTCCCCGCCCGGTGATGAGGGCGAGGATGGCGGAGATGCCGACGCCGAGGAGACCGGCGATGGCCTGGGTCACGGGCGTCTTGCCGATGATGCGGATCGCCGTGAAGATCACCGCGACGGCCACCGAGCATCCGATCGACAGCGGCACGTCCTTGGTGAACGTGAACAGGATCAGGAAGACGAGGCCCGGGATGATCGTCTCGGCCAGGCCGCGGATGCCGCCGAGCGCGCCGAGCAGCGCGACGCCGGTGGGTGTGTCGCTGTCTGCCAGCTGCCCGAGCCCGGACTTCTGCGCTGCCCGGGCGATGGACTCGCCGATGGACGCGGCAGCTGGATTCTCCTGCTCGGACGGGTGCCCGGACGGGCGCTCGTCGTCGTGCTCCCTGCCGGAGCGGTCAGTCACGGTGTCCTGCCTAGAGGGAGGTGTAGCTGTCCGGGCCGGACTCCGGCGCGGTCGGCATCCGGAGCGGGATGAGGTCCCTCGGCGGCATCGGGGAGTTGCCGCGGACGACGACGATGCTGCGGAAGAGGTCTTCGACGAGAGCTGCGGCGTCCGGCTTGATGGCCGCGTCTCCCGCGATCACACCGCGGAGGAACCAGCGCGGTCCGTCGACGCCGACGAAGCGTGCGACGCGCGTCTCGCCCGGACCGCCCGCTGGGGCGGCGACGGGGATCTCGGCGACCAGCTCCGGCCCGAACACGCCGTCGCGCTCGGAGGTGCGGCCGCCCTGGCGGTTCACCTGCTCGGTGATCTGCTCGCGGATCTCGTGCCACAGACCGCTCGACCGCGGCGCGGCGAACGGCTGCACCTGCAGTGTGGAGTTGGCGTAGTCCAGTCCGACGGCGACGACGCGCTGGGTCTCCTCCTCGACCTCGAGGCGGAGGTGCAGGCCTTCGCGCGGGAGGATCTTGACCCCGCCGAGGTCGACGTACGGACGCACGGGGTTGGCTTCGCTCTCGTCGAGCGGGCCCTCCGTCGCGCGATCCTCCGGCGCCGACTTCTCCCAGCTGTCGCCGGTGGTGTCGTTGGTGTCGCTCAAGCGTGTTCTCCTGACTGGGTGGTTCTGTAGCCGGACGACCCGAAACCCGCTGTTCCGCGGTGGCTCTCCGGCAGCCGGTCGACGGGCTGGAAGACGGCCCTGGTGACCGGCATGACGATCAGCTGGGCGATCCTGTCGCCGACGGCGATATCGTACGGCATCGAACTGTCGGTGTTCAGTACGGTCACCCGGATTTCGCCGCGGTATCCGGCGTCCACGGTGCCCGGCGCGTTCACGATGGTGATGCCGTGCTTCGCCGCGAGGCCGCTGCGCGGGACCACGAACGCTGCGAACCCGTCCGGGAGGGCGATGGAGACGCCCGTCGGCACCGTGTGCCGCTGTCCCGGCGCGAGCGTGACGGCCTCCGCCGCGCACAGATCGGCGCCGGCGTCGCCGGGGTGGGCGTAGACAGGGAGGGTGTTCGCGATGATCGGAACGTCAACGGTATCGGTCACGTGTCGAGGGTAGTGCAGAAGTCTGATCGAATAGGAGCATGGACCTGTACCGTGAGCGCCTCTGGCCCGCCCCGTGGCTCTACATCTCGACCGCCCTCGTGATTCCCGCGACCATCCTCGTGTTCGCGCCGATCAACATGATCGTGGGCATCGTCCTGGCGATCGTGTTCTACCTGGCGATCGTCGGGATGATCATGGCCTCCGCCGCGCCCGTCAGGGTCACCAGCACCGAGCTGATCGCCGGGCGTGCCAGCATCCCACTCGAGTTCGTCGGGGAGCCGACGGCGTACACCGGGGAGGACGCGTCGCTGCAGCGCGGCCGACTGCTGGATGCGCGCGCCTGGATGCTCATCCGCGGCTGGGTGAAACCCGTGGTCAAGATCCCGGTGCTCGACGCCAGCGACCCGGCGCCGTACTGGCTGATCTCAACAAGAAACCCGGACCAGCTGGTCCGGGTTCTCGGTGAGGCTCGACTCGCGTCGTGAGCGATCGCTGCTAGGCGGCGCACTCCACGCAGATCGGTCCGAGCTTCGTCTCGTGATCGATCTGCGAACGGTGCTTCACCAGGAAGCAGTTCACGCAGGTGAACTCGTCCGCCTGCGGCGGGAGCACCACGACGTCCAGGTCGAGGTCCGACAGGTCGGCTCCGGGAAGCTCGTAACCACCAGGGTTGTCCGCGTCCTCGACGTCGACAACTCCGGACATCTTGTCCGGGACTCGCTCCTTGAGGGCCTCGATCGACTCGGAGTCGTCTTCGGTCTTTCGCGGTGCGTCGTAATCCGTTGCCATGCCCATCCACTTCTCGTACTTAACGGCCGATTCTTCGCAATCGGCGGCCATAGTTTGCATCATCGGGGTGCGAATAGCAAACCACTCGGGTGCCTCTCGGCTATTGCTCGGTTTTCAACTTCCGGCACGCCACGGTTATTCCCCGGAATCAGGCACTTCCCGTGGCATCCTGGGCCGGTACGTACGCAGCTGGGAAGGCATCCACCATGCAGGATTTAAAGGTCATCGGGGTCGAGAACGGCGCTCTGCTCGCCGTCGGTGACGACGGTGAGCGGTTCCGCATCGCCGTCGACGATGTGCTGCAGTCGAAGATCCGCCAGGTCAGGCAGGAGACGTCGGCCACGGCGCCCAAACTGTCGCCGCGCGAGGTCCAGGCCCACATCCGCTCCGGCATGTCCGCCGAGGACGTCGCGAGCGTCACCGGTGCGCCACTCGACTACGTGCAGCGCTTCGAGGGACCGATCGTCGCCGAGCGCGAGCACATCGTCGCGAGCGCGCTGAGCGTTCCGGTCGTCACCACGGCGGACGTCGATCCGCTCGGCGAGGGCAACACGTTCGGCTCCGTCATCCGCGACAGGCTCGCCTCCCTCGGCGTCGCCGGCGAGCGCTGGGCGAGCTGGAAGGACAGCGAGGCCGGCTGGATCGTCAAGCTGGAGTTCACGGCCGACCAGATCGACCACGACGCCCGCTGGGGCTACGACGCCCGCAAGCACTCGCTCTCGCCGCTCAACTCGGAGGCGACAACGCTCTCCCAGGCGGGCGAGCTGAAGGGCGGCACCCTCATCCCGAGGCTGCGCGCCGTGATGCCGCACGAGGGAGAGCCGGACGAGTCGCGCTTCGACAGCGGAGCATTCACGTTCCCGGAGGCCCCCGACCTGCTCGGCCCGGAGATCACGCAGCCGCTCGAACCGCTGACCTACAACCGTGCCCCGAACGGCGCGAACAACTCGATCGCCGTCTCCGCCATCAAGCGCGCGGACGACGAGACGCCGCGCGATCTGCACCAGACCGCCGACCTGCTGGAAGCCCTGCGCCGCCGCCGCGGTGAGCGCGAGGCCGCCGTGTACGACGAGCCGGTGGATGTGCTCCGCGACGTCCCGGAGGCGGGCGACGCTCCGTTCCGGGTGGTCGACGAGCCGATCGCGATCTTCGACACGCCCGTCGAGCAGGCACCGTCGGCGCCGGAGCAGTCTGCGCCGTCCACGCCGTCGTCGCAGTCGTCGTCCGCGTCAGACCCGTCCGGATCGTCCGCGTCATCCGCCTCGGCCCGTGCGAGCAAGAAGGGCCGCGCATCCATGCCGAGCTGGGACGAGATCGTGTTCGGTGCCCGCACCGACGACGACCTCGCCTAGTCGCCGTGACCGCCCGGAGCATCCGCTTCGTGGCGGTCGTCTAGGATAATCGGATGCCATCCGCCGACGCCTCCCTGCGCTCCATCGGAGTCGGCCTCCGCGGCCACGACAACGCCCTGGGCTTCATCCGCCTGGTGCTGGCGTTCGTCGTCCTGGTCGACCACAGCTTCCCGCTCGGCGGCTTCGACGAGGGCTTCTCCCGCTACACCGGGGAGCAGGCGAATCTGGGCGCGCTCGCGGTCGGCGGCTTCTTCGCCATCAGCGGCTATCTCATCGCCAAGAGCGGCCTGTCGACCGACCTGCTGCAGTTCCTCTGGCGCAGGGCGCTGCGCATCTTCCCCGGCTTCCTCGTTGTGCTGCTGGTCGCCGCGTTCGCCGTCGGCCCGGTGATCTGGATGCTGGACGGGCACACCTTCCTGTCCTACTTCGCGCTCGCGCCCGGCAGCCCGTGGCACTACCTGGCGTCGAACTGGACGCTGGCGATCGGGTCGTACGGCATCCGGGACATCTTCGCCACGACCACGCCGTACGGACTGCTCACCGGCGCCAGCGTCTTCAACGGCTCGCTCTGGTCGCTGACCTACGAGTGGACCTGCTACCTCGTCATCGCCGTTCTGCTGGTCACGGCCGTGCTGCGCAAGGCGAGGCTCGTCGTCGCCGTCATCGTCGTCGCGCTGTTCGTGGCCCAGATCCTGCAGATCCTCCAGCCGCACGCCGTCGAGTCCGTCTTCCCCCTGCTGACCAGCGAGCTCATGCTGCGCCTCAGCTACCCCTTCATGGTCGGCGCCCTGATCGCGGTGTATTCGCGTTCCGTCCCCCTCGACCACCGCCTCGGCGTGATCAGCGGGATCGTCTACTTCGCGACCCTGTTCACCGGCGGATACGCCGTCTTCGGCGTCCCGGCCGGCGTCTACTTCGTGCTCTGGCTGGGCGCGGTGCTCCCCGCTCCCCTCCGCAGAGTCGGCCGCACCAACGACTACTCCTACGGCGTCTACATCTACGGCTTCCTGGTGCAGCAGACGCTCGCGTACTTCGGTCTGTACAGGCTCGGCTATCTCCCGTTCCTGCTCGGCGCGACGGCCATCACAGCGGGATGCGCCTGGCTGTCCTGGCACGTCATCGAGAAGCGAGCGATGATGCTCAAAGACTGGGGCCCCGGCCGCGGCATCGCGCACTGGTACCGATTGGGGCGCGGTCTGCTGATCGGTCGGCGGAAGCTTCGACCCGTGACCGAAATCTCGAACGCTGCTGCAGACCCCGCTGGTATTCCAACGCGGAACAGAACCAGCATCCGTTCTCACTGAGCAAGCGATGGATCGCACGTCAGCTTCCGCTCAGGGTTGTCGTGGGATCGAGTCTCGCAGCCCGCCCCGCCGGATAGAGCCCGGCGAGTAGAGCGAGCACCACTCCCGAAGCCGCTCCCACCGCAGGGATGAGCGGGTCTATCACCGGCGCCCAGCCGTTGAGCGCTGACAGCCCTATGACGAGGTCTACTCCCATAACAACGCCGACGACAGCGCCGACGAAGCCGAGCAGCAAAGCCTCTAGCGCCAGCTGCCCGAGAATCCCTCGCGGGGTAGTCCCGAGGGCCAACCTGAGTCCGATCTCTCGACGTCGCCCCATCACCGAGACGAGGTAGGTGTTCATAATTCCCACTCCGCCGATCACCAGGATGATCGCAGACATGATGTACATGACGAGTGTTGTCTGGGCATCGATGGTGTCCTTGAGCGTCGTCGGTTCGAGAGGGAAGCCGACCGAAACACGCTCAGGTCGAACGGGGTCGAAGATTCGCTTGCTCTCCTCGCCCACCTGCTCCGCAGCCCCTGGCTGAACCTCGACGAGAACCTTCGCGTCATCGACAAGCGGCACGTCGCCGTCGAGGGCCACGTTGAGCGGGAGCACGACTGAGTTGACGAGAGCCCCCTCCGCTCTCCGATCATCGAGCACACCGCTGACCGTGAAGGCGTTCTGTCCGATAAAGATCTTCAGGCCGGGTCGGTAGGTGAGACCGAAATCGCGCATCACTCCTTTTCCGACCATCGCGAGCGCATCCCCGCGCGCCTGGTGCCCATCGTCGTATCGTGCACCTGCGATGATCTTCGCCCCGAGCACAGGCAACGCGGACGGCGACGCGACCATGAGGCGAAACGATGGACTGGATTTCGCTGCTCTGCGCTCAGGAACTGCGTCGCGCCGGAATCCGGAGATCTCCTGGTCCCCTGCCAACGGGATGGTGGCGACGACACCCACGCTGCTGACACCGTTGAGTGAGGAGACGCGCCGCACGTGGTCGCCCTCGCTGACGGCGAGAAGCTCCCGGGTCGTCACGTCACGGAGCAGCGTCTCATGAGTGAGGGTGATTCGGTGCGCAAGGAAACCGTTGAACGTGTCTGAAATCTGCGCCGCCGCTGTGGCGGAGAGTCCGGAGGTCGTAACGAGCACAGCGATGCCCAACACCATCCCGAGCGCGGTGAGCACGTTGCGAGCTCCCCGAGACGCGAGCGAGTTTCCGGCTTCACCGAACGCCAGCCGCCATGCGATTCCTCTTCGCTTGTGTTCACGATTTCGGCCCGACTGCGAGTGCGGCGCGGTCCCGAAGCTGAGGCCAGCGGTCAACGGGCCGGGGGCATGGGTCGTGACTTCACGGTCCCTCCGGATCTCGCGAGTGACATCGGTGACAGCCCCGTCAACGATTGCGAGCACGGTGTCACACCGCGCAGCAAGGTCACGATCGTGTGTGACGATAACAGTGCATCGTTCACTGGTCGTCACCGAACGAAGCAGCCCGAACACTTCGTCGGCACGTTGCGTATCGAGATTCCCCGTTGGTTCGTCGCAGAGCAGCAGTCGAGGATTCGCGACGAGCGCGCGGGCGATCGATACCCTCTGCTGCTCACCACCCGAAAGCATGGACGGCAGCGAGTTCATGCGCTGGCCGAGTCCAACGGACTCGAGCGCTGCGATGGCCGTGCGCAGCGCTTCGGCCCGATCGACCCCCAGTATCGTCAACGGCAATCGGACGTTTTCGACGGCGGTTTTGTATGGGATGAGGTGGAAGGCCTGAAAGACGAATCCGATGTGTCGCACCCGAAAACTCGCCCGTTCCTTCTGGGACAGGTCAGCGATGTTCAGACCGTCGATCTCGACGCTGCCGTGTTCGACGCTAAGCAAGGTGCCGAGAGTATTCAGAAGTGATGACTTTCCCGATCCCGAGCGACCGACCAGTGCAATGACTCTGCCGCGGTGAAGGTCCAGGTCGACATCGTTGAGGATGCGTCGCTGCTCGCCATTTGAAATGTAATCTTTGGTCAGCGCGCGAATCCGCACCATCGGCGTGACATCAGGATCGACCATCAACGATGACTTCCTGACCCACCTCGAGTGCGCCCGCTATGTTGCATTCGCCTTCAGAAGAGAAAACGACCTTTACAGGTACGTCTCTTGTCGACGGCTTCTTTCCGCGCTGCGAAACTGTCACGAACGACTCCGCGCCGGTGGTCCAAACCGCAGACGCGGGGACTGTGAGCGCGTCCGCCGGGCCGAGTTCGATTACGACCTGGGCCACATAACGTGACTTCGTGAGCTGCACATCGGCGGGCACGATGATTCGCGCTGACTCGCCGCTCTCGGCAACGCCGACGTCCGGCACCGCCGATCCCGTCTGCGACGCGGGCGAAGGCTCATGGACGATATCGGCAACGGTGAACCCTGCGAGATCCGGGAAGTCGGAGAGGATCACCGATTGTCCGGGAACAAGCGAAGTGGGAAGACGGCCGCTCGGCGCTGCGCACTGCAGCACTTGGGTGCCCGCTCCGAACGCGACCCGCGAGTTACTGATGTCGGAACCTCTCGTGGGGAGTTCCCCGATCGCACTGACTCGATCCGTCGACGTGACGATCACTTCGTCACTCTGGAAGTAGCGCGTGTGGCCAACCGAACGCTGCGTTCCAGGGGACTCTTGTCCGCTGGTCTCTGATCCCTCGATCGGGGCCGAAGAAATCGGCTGGCCGCGTTCGTCGACAGGCGTGTCGTAACCGCGTTCATCGTAGAACGCGATGACTGCCGCAAGTGTTGCCTGTCCGAATTCTCCGTCCGCCTGCGCCGATAGGTGGCCGAGTGTTCTCAGACCCTCCTGGAGCTGGAACACGTCGGGCCCGCTCATGCCGACGCGGAGGTCACGATAGAACTCAAGTTCCCCGGGAAAGACGAACACAGGACGACCATTGATCTCCATGAGCAGAGAACCGATCGCAAACTGCCCTTCCGAGGCCGCTCCCACACGTGTGACAATCGCTTTTCCGCTCTCCGCCCCGTCGTCGAAACGAAGTTCGACGACGCGCTCATGGGTCGCCGAGCACATCACCTGAACGGCAGATCGGAGCCGTTTCGTCGCAATCGGGACGCTCGTGACCGTTGGCGGGGGCGGGTGCGCTTCCGCTGCCTTTTGTCCAGGGCTCTTCAGTGATTGACCCAACACGAATCCTGCAGCGGTAAATACGATCACCCCCGTAGCGACGACGGCGAGCACTCGTCGACGATTCATCCGTTGAGAATCTCCCTGGACGTCACCTGGGCGCGGTCCTTGAGTGCCCGATACTCCACGAGGACGGGCTCGATTGCGGATTTGAATCCAGTGAGATGGCGATCGACGATCGCATTGTGGCGCGACGTGAAGTCTGTGCGAGTCCGGCACTTCGCGTCATCGACAGCGAGTTCATGAGCCTCACTGGCGGCCATCGATTCAGCCATTGCTCTCGCAGTGTTCGGATCTGCCGGTTGGTGGGAAGTCACCTCGGCCATGCATCCCGCCCATGCTTGAACGACCTTCTTGTATTCGGTCGACTTCTTCGCATGCTCAGCGACGAGCATGACCGCGCGGAGCATCGAGAAACCGGTGATCCGGTTCCCAGCCTCGACCGTTCCGTAGATCGATGCGAGAGCCTCCGCCTCGCATCCGGTCGCGGAATAGCTGGACATTCCTTCTCCGAACACGTCGGGGACATCGACTCGCGCCCCGTCACCGAAGTATGCGCGTCGGGATGCGTCCTCGACCGGCTCTTCCGCATCGTCCTTTGCGGTTGCTCCGTAGCCCTCCCTCTTCGCATCATCCAGGCTGAGATCGGCGATGCCGACCATCTCATCGATCGATGGCAGCACCGCCCCGAACATCCCTTGTCGATACGTGACGCCGGCGGACGCCATGCACGTGTCGATGAGCTTGTTCTTCGCCTGCTGTGCAATATCGTCCGGAAGGGCTGCTCCTTCGAATTGGGTTCTGATGTTGGCATCGGGGGTAGCGGGCAGGTCATATTGCGGAATGCTCCCGCCCAGATCGGCGCCCGCGCCATCGGAAGGAGCCGCGGAGCAGGCCGTCAGCAGCCCCCACGACAAGCCCACAAGCGCGAGCACACCAAGAAGTCGATTCGTCTTCATCGTTCCTCATGTTTCAAGCGCCGCTGGAACTGGAGTCCATGAGCGCCCCAGTCCCAGCGGCATGCGTAGCGCGGTTGTCTTAGCCGACCAACACGAAGTCGGCCTTGTTGTCCTGTGCGACGCCGATACGGTGCCACTCATTCGGAGCAGTTACATCGACACGCTCGTGCGACACCCAGGTCAGCGTGTTTCGCAGGTCAAGCCACTTGGTATTCGAGGCATTGATCCAGGACGACGTGCGGTTGCCCATCGACTTGGTGACCTGAACCGAACCGTTGCCGATGCTCAGGGTGCTCCCTGAGTTACCAGGCCAACCAATGAACGCGTCGACATTGAAGTCCCTCCCATCGAAAACACACCAGGTTCCGTCGGGGCAGCCCCCTTGTTGAGCCGCACTCGCCGGTGCAGCGATGAGCGCAGCCGGCACGAGAACGGCAGCTGATGCAACAGCCGCGATGAGTCGCTTCGAGAATTTCATAATTTCCTAACCTGCTTGTACACGATATGCAAAGCGGAACATTCTCCCCCGTACACATACGGCTTTAGCAGGTTAGCATCATAAACTTCACATACGCGCCACAATCAGCCCGCAGCCCCGAAGCGGAGAAGAGGAACCCGCGTCTCGTCGTCCGTGAGCGAGCCGTGCTGGCCGATCATGCCGCGTCCGGTGTCGAGGCGGTCGCGCGCGTCGTAGTACGCCACCCGCTTGCGTGCACCGACGAGCACGTCGCCGATCCGCTGTGCGACCTCCGGATGCACGGTCGGCCCGAACCAGCCGGCGTCGATCGCCTCCTGCCTGGTGGCGATCCACGCCCTGTCGCCCTCCGCGGAGCGCCACCGCTCTGCGACGGTCTCCGCGTCGTGCGCACGGTCGAGGTGCAGGTGCAGGAAGCGCGGCTCCCCCGCGATCAGGCGCACACCGTCGACCAGCTCGGGCGCGGTATCGAAGAGGATGTGGCCGCTGACGGGAACGTCGACCACACCATGGTCGGCTGTCAGCAGCACGGCCTGCCGGGGGCCGAGGCGGCGGGCCAGGGAGGCGACCAGCGCATCCAGGGTCTCCAGGGCGGACGTCCACTCCGGCGACTCCCAGCCCTTCGCGTGGGCGAGCTGGTCGAGTTCGGCGACGTAGAGGTAGGTGAGGCCGGGGCCGGGCGTCTGCAGGATCTGCTCCGCCGCGCTGAACCGGTCGGCCATCGTGCGGCCGCCGACGAATTCCGCCCCGCGCAGCACGGCGGCGGTGAAGCCGGACTCACTGTATTTCGGCAGCCCGATCGCGCGGGTGGCGACCCCCGCATCCCGGGCCTGCTCGAAGACCGTGCGCGACCGCTGCCAGGTGGCGGGGTCGAGGCGGTCGTCCCAGCCGGAGAGCTGGTTGACGATCCTGTCGTTTGCGGCGTCGAGCACGCGGTAGCCCACCAGGCCGTGCTCGCCGGGCATCGTGCCGGTGGCGAGGGTGGCCAGCGCGGAGGCCGTCGTGGTCGGGAAGCCCGCGTCGATGGTCGTCGTCTTGCCGAGCAGCGGGGCGAGCGTGCGGGCGTGGCCGGAGCGGGCGCGCAGCGACGATGCGCCGAGGCCGTCGACCACCACGACCACCACGTGGTCGAGTGACGGGAGGCCGAGGGCGTTCTGCCCGCCGCCCAGCGCCGCCAGGGAACTTGGCAGAACAGCGGCAAGGCTCGCTCGTGTGGTGAACGCGGCCGGTAGCATGGGGGGCATCCGGCCCAGTTTGTCACACCCGTGACCACCTCGCCGCCCCTCTCTCCCCTCCCGAGATTGCACGAATGACACCAGCAGACGACCAGGCCGCAGCGGGCACCACCGAACGCATCGAAGACGTCGACGTCACGACCGAGATGCAGGGCTCCTTCCTCGAGTACGCGTACTCCGTCATCTACTCGCGTGCGCTCCCGGATGCGCGCGACGGCCTGAAGCCCGTGCAGCGGCGCATCCTGTACCAGATGACCGAGATGGGTCTGCGTCCGGACCGCGGTCACGTCAAGTCCGCCCGCGTCACCGGCGAGGTGATGGGAAAGCTGCACCCGCACGGCGACAGCGCCATCTACGACGCCCTCGTGCGCATGGCGCAGGACTTCACCCTGCGCGTTCCGCTGATCGACGGCCACGGCAACTTCGGCTCGCTCGACGACGGACCGGCCGCCCCGCGCTACACCGAGGCGCGCCTCGCGGCGGCGGCGCTCGCCCTCACGGAGGACCTCGACGAGGACGTCGTCGACTTCGTCCCCAACTACGACAACCAGCTGATGCAGCCGGATGTGCTCCCCGCCGCGTTCCCGAACCTCCTGGTCAACGGCGCGAGCGGCATCGCGGTCGGCATGGCGACCAACATGGCTCCGCACAACCTCATCGAGGTGGTCGGCGCCGCGCGTCACCTGCTCGCGCATCCGGATGCCACGCTCGACGACCTGATGGAATACGTGCCGGGCCCCGACCTCCCCACCGGAGGCACGATCGTCGGCCTGTCCGGCGTCCGGGACGCGTATGCGACCGGCCGCGGCAGCTTCAAAACCCGCGCCAAGGTCACCGTGGAGTCGATCACCGCGCGCAAGAGCGGCCTGGTCGTCACCGAGCTGCCCTACCTCGTCGGCCCCGAGAAGGTCATCGAGAAGATCAAGGACGGCGTCAACGCGAAGAAGCTCTCCGGCATCTCCGACGTCACCGACCTGAGCGACCGGCAACACGGTCTGCGGCTGGTGATCGGCATCAAGACCGGGTTCAGCCCGGAGGCGGTGCTGGAGCAGCTGTACCGGCACACCCCGCTCGAAGACGGCTTCTCGATCAACAACGTCGCGCTCGTGGAGGGCGGCCCGCAGACCCTCGGCCTGCACGAGCTGCTGTCCGTGTATCTCGGGCACCGCATCCAGGTGGTCACCCGGCGCTCCCAGTTCCGGCTCGCCCGGCGCAAGGAACGCCTGCACCTGGTGGAGGGCCTGCTGATCGCGATCCTCGACATCGACGAGGTCATCCAGGTCATCCGCGCCAGCGACGACACCGAGCAGGCACGCACCCGGCTGATGGATGTGTTCGACCTGAGCACCCTGCAGGCCGACTACATCCTCGAGCTGCGCCTGCGCCGCCTCACCAAGTTCTCCCGCATCGAACTGGAGACCGAGAAGGCCCAGCTCGAAGCGGAGATCGCCGAGCTCGAAGAACTGCTCGCCAGCCGGGACCGCATCAACGCGCTCGTCTCCGACGAGCTGGAGCAGGTCGCCGCAAAGTTCGGCACCCCGCGCCGCACCCTGCTCACCGAGGCGCGTCCGTCCATCGCGACGGCGTCTGCACGCGGCAAGCAGCAGGTGGTGCTCGAAGTGGCGGATGTGCCCTGCCGGGTGCTGCTGTCCACCACCGGCCGCATCCTGCGGGTCGACCAGCAGCCGGGCGACGACGGCGGCCTCGACCGTATCGCTGCCCCGGCGAGGCGCAGCAAGCACGACGCGATCCTGTCGCAGCTGGACACCACGACGCGCACCGAGATCGGTGCCGTCACCAACCGCGGGCGCCTCATCCGGTTCTCCCCCGTCGACCTGCCCGCCGCACCTGTCAACTCGATCCAGCTCGGCGCCGGCGTGAAGGTCGGCGACTACCTGGCGATGGCCGACCGCAAGGAGAAGGTGCTCGCGATCGTGTCGCTCGACGCGCCGCGGGCCATCGCGCTCGGCACCAAGCAGGGCGTCGTCAAGCGGGTCTCCCCCGGCGACTGGGCCAACAAGCCGGAGTTCGAGATCATCGCGCTGAAGGCGGGCGACGAGGTCGTCGGAGCCGTGCAGGGCGACGACACCGACGAGCTCGTGTTCGTGGCCAGCGACACCCAGCTGCTGCGCTTCCCCGCCACCGCCGTGCGCTCGCAGGGTCGTTCGGCGGGCGGAATGGCCGGAATCAACCTCGGCGCGGATGCGCGGGTCGTCTACTTCGGCAGCGTGCCGGCCGACGAGAAGGACGAGACCGTCGTCGTCACCATCGCGGCCGGAGGGGACACCCTCCTCGGCGCGGACCCCGGCAGCGGCAAGATGAGCGAGTTCGCCGAGTTCCCGGCCAAGGGCCGCGCAACCGGCGGCGTGCGCTCCCAGCGCTTCCTCAAGGGAGAGACGGAACTGCAGCTCGCCTGGGTCGGCCGCGCGCCCGCCCTCGCGGTCGCCGCCGACGGCGCTGCACGCGCCCTCCCGGACACGCTCGTCCGCCGCGACGCCTCCGGCACCCCGCTCGACATGGTCGTCGCCTCCGTCGGCCGCCGCCTCGCCTAACCGCGCTCCCCCGCCCCAAAACAATCGAGTCCGAAGTTATTCACGCGACACGCCGTCGCTGGCGTGAACAACTTCGGACTCGATTGTTTGGGTACGGGCTCGATGGCTTCGCTAGGCGTCGATGCGGGAGCGGGAGAGGTCGTCGGCCCCGGCGATGATGAACTCCTTGCGCGGGGCGACGTCGTTGCCCATCAGCAGCTCGAAGACACGGGAGGCCTGCTCGGCGTCCGGGACGCGCACGCGCCGCAGGGTGCGGTGGTGGCGGTCCATCGTGGTGGTCGCCAGCTGGTCCGCATCCATTTCGCCGAGTCCCTTGTAGCGCTGGATCGGCTCCTGGTAGCGCTTGTTGCGCTTCTTCAGGTCGGCGAGCACCGCCTGCAGTTCTGCCTCCGAGTACGTGTAGATCGTCTCGTTCGGCTTGGAGCCCGGGTTCACGACGATCACGCGGTGCAGCGGGGGCACGGCCGCGAACACGCGACCCTCCTCGATCATCGGCCGCATGTAGCGGAAGAACAGCGTCAGCAGCAGCGTCCGGATGTGCGCACCGTCCACATCCGCGTCGGACATGATGATGACCTTGCCGTACCGCGCCGTCGCCAGGTCGAAGCTGCGGCCGGAACCGGCCCCGATCACCTGGATGATCGCCGCGCACTCCGCGTTGGAGAGCATGTCGGAGACCGACGCCTTCTGCACGTTGAGGATCTTGCCGCGGATCGGCAGCAGCGCCTGGTACTCGCTGTCGCGCGCACGCCGCGCGGTGCCGAGCGCCGAGTCGCCCTCGACGATGAACAGCTCGCTGTTGGCCACGTCGCTCGACCGGCAGTCCACCAGCTTCGCCGGCAGGGACGAGGTCTCCAGCGCGTTCTTGCGGCGCTGCGTCTCCTTGTGGGCGCGCGCGGAGATCCTGGACTTCATCTCGGCGACGACCTTGTCGAGCAGCAGAGCCGACTGCGCCTTGTCGTCGCGCTTGGTCGACGAGAACCGCTCGGCCATCGCCTTCTGCACCACCTGGGCCACGATCGCGCGCACGGCGGGCGTCCCGAGGATCTCCTTGGTCTGGCCCTCGAACTGCGGTTCGGGCAGGCGCACGGTGAGGACGGCGGTGAGGCCGGCCATCACGTCGTCCTTGTCCAGCTTGTCGTTGCCGACCTTCAGCCTGCGCGCGTTCTGCTCCACCTGCGCACGGAGGAACTTGAGCATCCCCTGGTCGAAGCCGGTCTGGTGGCTTCCGCCCTTCGGCGTGGCGATGATGTTCACGAAGCTGCGCATCACCGTCTCGTATCCGGTTCCCCAGCGCAGGGCGATGTCGACCTCGCACTCGCGGGTGAGCTCGGTGGGGAGCATCGCGCCGCTGTCGGAGAGCACGGGGACGGTCTCGGTGAACGTGCCGCTGCCGGTGAGCCGCCAGGTCTCGGTGATGGGGCTGTCCGGCGCGAGGAAGTCGACGAACTCGGAGATGCCGCCCTGGTACTCGAAGGTGGTCTTCTCTCCATCGTCGCTGCGCTTGTCGTCGATGCTGATGCTGAGGCCGGGCACCAGGAACGCGGTCTGCCGCGCGCGCCCCACCAGGTCGTCGGCCTGGAAGTCCGCACCCTTCGTGAAGATCTGCCTGTCCGCCCAGTACCGGATGCGCGTGCCGGTCGCGCCCTTGGCCGCCTTGCCGACCACGCGCAGTTCGCTGTTCTTCACGAACGGCGTGAACGGCGCATCCGGGCTCGGCTCGTTCTTCCCGTCGTCGAAGATGCCGGGCTCTCCCCGGTGGAACGACATGGCCCAGGTCTTGCCGTCGCGGTCGACCTCGACGTCGAGCCGCTCGGAGAGTGCGTTGACGACGGACGCGCCGACGCCGTGCAGGCCACCGGAGGCCGCGTACGATCCGCTGCCGAACTTGCCGCCGGCGTGCAGCTTCGTGAAGACCACCTCGACGCCGGACAGACCGGTCTTCGGCTCGATGTCGACGGGGATGCCGCGGGCCTTGTCTCGCACCTCGACGCTCTCGTCGGCGTGCAGGACGACCTCGATGGTCGACCCGTGCCCGGCGAGCGCCTCGTCGACGGAGTTGTCGATGATCTCCCACAGGCAGTGCATGAGACCGCGGGAGTCCGTCGATCCGATGTACATGCCGGGGCGCTTCCGCACCGCCTCCAGCCCCTCCAGGACGGAGAGATGTCTGGCCGAATAGTCCGAGCTCGCCACGAGCGCTCCTTGCGATTCCGATGCGCCGGATGGATGCCGACGTCACACACTCTCCAGCCTACGGAGTGCCGGCTGTGCGTCCCGTCACCGACACCCGCCTGAGTGTGTGCTACGCGTTCAGCGAAATAGCGGGCGAATCGGGCAGTGTTCCGTCCGGAACGTGGTTCTATATAAGTACCGAGTTCACGGTTGCGATCTGAAAGGAGCATCACATGTCGACGATCACCACGGAGAACGGTGCGGTTGACGAGCTCGCATCGGGGCCGCAACTGACGGCGGCCGACCGTTGCGACAGCTGCGGAGCCCAGGCATACATCCGCGTTGTCGTGAACAACGGCGAGCTCCTGTTCTGTGCCCACCACGGCAAGAAGCACCAGGAGAAGCTCTCGCAGATCGCGCACAGCTGGCACGATGAGACGGCACGTCTCTTCGAAGAGCAGCGCGCGTAACGCGTTCGCGGCACTGCAGCGAGTCACCCAGACATGAGTGGACGGCCGAGGGGCGTGCGTAGGCGCGCCGTCATCGACCTGAACGCCATCCTGGCGAACGCTGCGGCGACCGGGCCGCTCACCGACCTCACCGCCGACCTCCGCGCCGACGCGTACGGACACGGGCTCATCCCCGTGGCACGTGCGCTGTCGGATGCGGGGGTCGGCGGTTTTCTCGTCTCCCGGTTTGAAGACCAGGCCGATCTGGCGGACGCCGGAGTCTCCGGCGCACGCGTCGCCGATCCGGATGCCGCTGTCGACCCACACGTCGCCGGGCCCGAGCTCTTCGGGCTGGCAGGCGGGGGGCGTCCGGCCATGCGGCTCTCCGGCGAGGTCATCGCCGTCAAGCGCGTGCACGCCGACAGCGGCGTCTCCTACGGCTACACCTACCGCACGCGGCAGGACACGACGCTGGCGCTGGTCGCGCTCGGCTTCGCCGACGGCATCCCGCGCGTCGTCTCGAACAAGGCGCCCGTCCGCATCGGAAACTTCGTGGGCCGTGTGACAGGCCGCATCGCGATGGACCAGTTCGTCGTCGACCTCCACGACTTCACCGCCGAGCCCGGAGACGACGCGGTGCTGTTCGGGGACCCGGCCCAGGGCGAACCGTCCGTGGGCGAACTGGCGGACCTCATCGGCATCGCCGCCGCCGTCATCACCTCGCGGCTCGGCCGCCGCATCGAGAGGGTCTACGAATGACCATCGTCGACGCCATCGCGGAGCCCCTGCCGCGCGCGGTCATCGACCTCGCGGCGCTCCGCCACAATGTCTCGCATCTCGCCTCCCTCATCGCACCGTCCGAGCTGATGCTCGCGGTCAAGGCGGACGCGTACGGCCACGGCCTGCTCCCTGTCGCGGAGGCCGGCATCGACGCCGGCGCAGCGTCGCTGGCCGTCCTCGAGATCCCGGTGGGCCTGGTGCTGCGGCAGGCGGGCATCACCGTCCCCCTGCTCGCCTGGCTGCACGGTGCGGACACCGACTGGCGCGCCGGCATCGAGGCCGACATCGAGCTGGGCATCTCCGCACGCTGGCAGCTCGACGCGATCGCCGCCTCCGGTGCCGACCGTCCCGCCGTCGTGCACCTCAAGGTCGACACCGGCCTCAGCCGCAACGGCGCCACCCGCGAAGACTGGCCGGGACTGGTGGATGCGGCCGTCGCGCTGCAGAAACAGGGCATCGTGCGCATCCGGGCGGCGTGGTCGCACCTCGCAGACGCCTCCATCGCCGACGACGAGGCGGCGCTCGCCCAGTTCCGGGAGGCGGTCGTCGTCGCCGAGGAGCACGGGGCCACGTTCGAGATCCTGCACCTCGCCGCGAGCTCGGCGGGCATCCGGATGCCCGAGGCGCGGTTCGACCTCGTCCGGTTCGGGATCGCCGCATACGGCGTCTCCCCCTTCGACGACAGCACGGGCGCCGACCTGGGCCTCATCCCGGCGATGCGCCTCGAAGCGCCGGTCACCCGCATCCACGTCGGCGGCACCACGCACGCGCGCCTCGGCATCGGCTATGCGGACGGCGTGCCGACCCTCGGCATCGCGAAGGCGCACGTCTCCATCGGCGGACTGCCCTGCCCGGTGCTCGCGGTCGACGCGGACTCGATGCTCGTCGACGTCGGCGCGAACCGCGTGGAGGTCGGCGACACGGCGATCCTGTTCGGTCCTGGCGTCAACGGCGAGGTCATCGCCGAGAAGTGGGCGGACTGGGCGGAGACGATCGCCGACGAGATGCTCACGGGCGTCGCGCAGCGCGTCCCCCGCGTCTACGTCGGCTGACCGCGCCACGCACCCCCACCGCCGCACATCTTTCCCTGCGCTGGCCCGCTCCGTTCAAGCGGAGATTCCAGCCGGATCGCCCCCTACCTCCGCTGCACAGGATGCACCCGCGGCGTGTCGGCTCAGACTTCCTCCTTTACGCAACACCGGAGAATCCGGGCGACACGCCGTCTGCGACTCCGTTAGTGCGGAGAAACGCTCGCGGGCCGGGTGGAACTCCGTTCGAACGGAGTTCGGGCGTGATGGGGGGGGTGAGCGGCGTGGTAGGTGGTGAGGGCGGCCGGTAGGGCAGGCGGGCGGCCAGGCAGCCAGCCGCCGGGGCCCGGGGCCGGACTCGGGCTAGAGCTTCACGCCGAGGCGGTCGGCGATGGCGCGGCGCGCGTTGGCCGCGTAGCGGTCGACGCTCTCGGTCTGCTGCACAGGCGCGAGTTCGGTGCGCAGGGCGGTCGCGAGCATCCGGTCGGCCAGTGCGGGGTTCATCGGCAGCACGGGGCCGTGCAGGTGCGTTCCGATGGCCGCGGCCAGCGCGACGCCCTCGGTCTGGCCGCCGTCGTTTCCGGTGCCGCTGACAACCTGGCCGAATGGCTCAGCACCCTCCAGCGTGGTCGTCGCCGAGTGGTTCTCGAAGCCGGCCACCGTTCCCTGCGCGGTGCGCACGACGATCTCGCCGACGTGCCTGGCCGCGCCCAGCTGGGCGCGCGTCGGGAAGACGCCGGCCCCGGCCAGACGCTCGCCGTCGGCCGTGACCAGTTCGGTGCCGAGCAGCTGCCAGCCTCCCGCGATCGCCAGGATCGGGATGCCGGCGTCCCGCCAGTCCCGCAGCGCGGGGGCGATGCGCTGCACGTCGGCGAGCACCGCCCGCTGCGACGAGAGCGGTCCGCTGCCGATGTGCACGATGTCCACAGACTCCGGCAGCACGCCGCCGACCGGATGACGGACGACCTCGGCGTCGATGCCACGCCAGCGGGCGCGCTCGACCAGGGCCGTCACATTCCCGGCGTCGCCGTTGATGCCCAGCTCGGCCGGGTACAGGTGCAGGATGCGCAACACGCTCATCGTTCGCCGCCCTCCAGGTCGAGGAAGCCGAGCTGCTTGCGGATCAGCATCATCTGCTCGTAGTTGACGATCATGGTCTTGGTGCCGGTCGCGGGCTTTGGCAGCGCGAGGAACGCGGTCAGCGCCGGCTTCAGCTCCGGGACGACCTGGTCGACCGGGATGCCCGCGTACGCGAACCGGGTGGCGAACTGCCACGCCTTCGTGCCGGAGACCACATCCACGTGCTCGATGGAGGAGAGGTCGATGTCGTAGACCCAGGACGGGTCCGGCGTTCCCTCGTCGACGGCCACGAAGACCTGCTCGGGCGGCGCGCTGAGGTAGTCGAGGTTCAGCTGCAGGCTCGGCGGGTTCTTCATCATGATGATCTCGATGTCCTCGTCGCCGACCCGCAGGGTCTCGCCGCGGCCGTAGACCGTGCGCAGCGACGACATCGCGGCTACCACGGCCTCCGGGCGGAACCGGTCGCCGAGCAGGCGGCGGGCCATCGCGGTCGCACCGGCCGCATCCACGGCGTAGTGCAGTCCGCGGGCGGGGAGGGCAACCTGCACGCTCTCGCCGCCGAACGCGAGGCGCGCACTGCGCGCGTCCAGTTCGCTGACGAACACGGACGGCACGGGAAGCGCTCCCGCCGGCACGCCGGACACGTCCTTGACGTTGGCGAGCCCGTTCGGCGACGCGTCGATGATCGACGGTGCCACCGCGAACGTCGACACGTCACGGCCCTCGGCGAGCAGTTCTGCGCCGACCCGCGCGAGGCTGTCGTCGTCGGCGTTCACCACGACGAACTCCGAAGAGGATGCGCCGATCGAGCGGAGCATCCCGACCACCCTGGTCGGCTCGAAGAACCGGTTGAGCTGGTCGATCTGCACGTTCAGCAGCAGCGAGCCCCGTGGCTTCAGGATGGTCGCCAGGTCGACGCCGTACGCCTCGTCCACCTCGATCACGCCGACGTCGGCGCGCACGCGTCCGTCCAGCGGGACGGTGGCGAGCAGCGCGGACGCGATCCCCTGCGGGAGGTTGCCTCCCGACGGGTTGGTGAACACGGTCAACCCGTGCTCGCGCAGGATGCCCGTGAGCATGTTCGTCGTGGTCGACTTGCCGTTCGATCCGGAGACGAACACGACGCCGAGCGGAAGCTCGGCGACGGCGCGTTCCAGGAACTTCGGCGCGATCGCGAGCGCGACGCGTCCCGGCACAGCCGAGCCGCCGCCGCGCAGGCGCAGCAGCCAGCGGGCGAGACGACCGGCGACGACCGCTAGCCTGTAGCGCACTCCCCCGGCCTACTCGAGGTAGTCGCGGAGCGACTGCGACCGGGACGGGTGGCGGAGCTTCGCCATCGTCTTCGACTCGATCTGACGGATGCGCTCACGCGTCACCCCGAACGTGTCACCGATCTGGTCGAGCGTCTTCGGCATTCCGTCGCCGAGCCCGAAGCGCATCCGGATCACTCCGGCCTCGCGCTCCGAGAGCGAGTCGAGGAGGCTCTCGAGCTGCTTCTGCAGCATCGTGAAGCCCACAGCGTCGGCCGGGACGACCGCCTCCGTGTCCTCGATCAGGTCGCCGAACTCGCTGTCGCCGTCCTCGCCGAGCGGGGTGTGCAGCGAGATCGGCTCACGGCCGTACTTCTGCACCTCGATGACCTTCTCGGGGGTCATGTCGAGTTCACGGCTCAGCTCTTCCGGCGTGGGCTCGCGGCCCAGGTCCTGCAGCATCTGCCGCTGCACACGGGCCAGCTTGTTGATGACCTCGACCATGTGCACCGGGATGCGGATGGTGCGGGCCTGGTCGGCCATCGCGCGGGTGATCGCCTGACGGATCCACCAGGTGGCGTACGTGGAGAACTTGAAGCCCTTGGTGTAGTCGAACTTCTCGACGGCACGGATGAGGCCCAGGTTACCTTCCTGGATGAGGTCGAGGAACTGCATCCCGCGACCGGTGTACCGCTTGGCGAGCGAGACGACCAGTCGGAGGTTCGCTCCGAGCAGGTGGCTCTTGGCCCGCTGGCCGTCGCGCGCGACCCACTTGAGCTCGCGCTCGAGCTCACGCGGCATGTTCGGCGTGTTGGCGAGCTTGTCCTCGGCGAACAGGCCGGCCTCGATCCGCATCGCGAGCTCGACCTCCTCCGCCGCGTTCAGCAGGGCGACCTTGCCGATCTGCTTCAGGTAGTCCTTGACGGGGTCTGCCGTGGCGCCGGTGATCGTGGTGGAGTACACCGGGATGTCGTCGTCCTCGTCGACGGCGCGGAGCACGAGTGCTCCCGTCGGCAGGGGCTCGTCGGCCGCAGCGGGCTTGGCGTCGTCGTCGTCCGACTTCTCTTCCGCGTCGTCGCTGTCGTCGGCTGCTGCCTCGACCTCGACCTCCGCGGTCTCCTCTTCGTCGATCTCGACGGCGTCGTCGTCGCCGAGCTCGTCGTCGCCCTTGGCCTTGCTCGCGCCCTTCTTGGCGGTCGTCTTCGCAGGGGCCTTCTTCGCGGGAGCCTTCGCTGCCGTTTTCTTCGCTGCCGGAGCGGCCTTCGCTGCGGTCTTCTTCGCTGCCGTCTCAGTGACCTCGGCCTCGGTCACCTCGGCTTCTGGAGCTTTCGTTGCTGCACGGGTTGCCATGTGAACACCTTTCATACCAAGCGGAGGGGCCGAGAATCCGAAGCGCCTTGGCCTGGCTCAGGTTGCGTGCGGACATTACTAAGACCCATGTCAAGTCCTGGGTCTGTGCGCGGTGCAGTTTTCCATGCTCCGAGCCCCTGGATATGAACGGGTCCGATCAACTATTATTGCACGATTCATGGCCGCCCCCGACCATCGGTGCTCCGCCGCCGCCCAGCCGCTTTCAGCCGGCCGCCCCTCGTCCGCGTCTCTTCCACGCGTCAGAGAGTAGAACCCACAAGGGGGCCACTTCTATTCCCTCGTCCTCGGACAACAGGCGGCGGGTGCGGCGTCTCGCACGCACCAGGAATCCGACGCCGATGCCCACGATCACGTACTGGATCGCGAACGCCCAGCGGAACGCATCCAGGGCATACAGGTCGGATGCTCCCCCCGCAGCGACGCGGGCGCCGTTCTGCCCGTCGAGCGCCAGCCCGATCAGGAACATCATCACGAAGCTGGCGAGGAAGCCGCCGACGTTGACGATGCCGTTCGCCGAGCCGAGGCTGCGCAGCGGGTTGGAGGTGCGGGCGAAGTCGAACCCGATCAGGGAGCCGGGTCCGCCGATCCCGATCGCGATCAGCAGCACGATCAGCAGCCAGAGCGGCGGCGTTCCCGGCCAGAGCAGCACCACGGCCCAGACAACGCCCATCATGGCGACGATCCCCAGCACCAGGTTGCTGCGCCGCAGCGGGTGGCGCGCGGTGAGCACGCCCAGGATGGGACCGGAGATGAGACCGGCGACCACGGCGACGATCAGTAGCCCGGACGCCTCCGCCGGGTCGATCCCGAGCGCGAACACCATGAACGGCAGCCCCCACATCAGGCTGAACACGGTGCCGGAGGACTGGGTGACGAAGTGCGACCAGAAGCCGAGCTGCGTGCCCGGCCGCGCCAGGCTCACCCGCAGCTGCCGGATGGACTCGCCCCAGGTGGCGGGACGCGGGCCCTCCGACGAGCCGACCGGCCTGTCCGAGATCGCGGCGACGATGCCGACGAGCGCGATCACCGAGAGCGATGCGGCGCTGAGGAACGCGGTCGTCCATCCCGCCTGGTGCAGGATGATCGCGAACGGGATGGCGGACAGCACCTGGCCCAGCTGGCCGATGTTGCCGATCCACTGGGACAGCTGAGGCACCAGGCGCCCGCGGAACCACGAGTTGATCAGGCGCATCAGCGAGGTGAACACCGTCGCATCCCCCGCCCCGACCAGGATGCGCCCCAGGATGGCGACCCCGATGGTCGGCGCGAACGCCACGGTTACCTGACCGACGATCATCAGCGCTGTGCCCACCGCCATCAGCCAGCGCGAGCCGACCCTGTCGATCAGCACGCCGACCGGGATCTGCATGGCCGCGTACACGATCAGCTGCACGACGGCGAGGGTCGAGAGCACGGACGCCGTGCTGTGGAAGCGCTCGGTCGCTGCTACTCCGGCGACGCCGATGCTCGTGCGCTGCATGACCGCGATCAGGTAGGCGAAGACGCCGATCCCGAAGATGAGCCAGGAGCGCCGCGAATTCACTCCTCCAGCGTATTACCGACCACGCCGGCCGGGATGCGCGTCAGGACGCGGTGGGCCCGTTCTCCTCGTCGCCATGGCGGCGGAACGCGAGGAAGTTCTCCAGCTCGGCGGCGATCTCGTCCGCGCTCGGCAGCTCGCCATCGCGGTCGGTCAGCGGCGACCGCAGCTGGTTGTCCTCCATATAGCTGTCGTGGCGTTCCTCGAGCGTTCCGACCAGCCGGCCGAGCTCGGCGTTCGAGTCGACCTGCTCGTCGATGTTCGCGATGAACTCCCTGTCCTCCTGGCGCAGCCGGTCGGTGGGGAAGATCAGCCCGGTGGCCGCGCTGATGCTGTCGAGCGCGGCGATGGCCGCGGCGGGGTACTCGGTGTCTGCCAGGTAGTGCGGGATGAGCAGGATGAACCCGGCGATCGGGTACGACAGCTGCTGCAGCCGGAACTCGAGCAGGTGCAGCGCGTTGGCCGGGACCTGCGTGTGCGGCTTCCAGATCGACATCGAGTCGATCAGGTCGGAGCGGTTGCCGCTGACGGTCACGCCGATCGGGCGCGTGTGCGGCACGGGCATCGGGATGGAGTGCACCCAGGTGACCGACTTCACCTTGAGTCTGTCGATGAGGTCGAGGATGGCCTGCGTGAACCGCTCCCACTGGAAGTCGGGCTCGAAGCCGGACAGAAGGAGGAACGGCTGGCGCAGCTCGTCGTACGCGAGGTAGAGCTTGAGCGTGGCCGGCTGGTAATCGGTGAGGTGGTCCTGGTCGAAGTAGATGATCGGCCGGCGGGCACGGTAGTCGAGCAGGATGTCGGCGTCGAAGGTGGCGACCACCTCGTTGTCGAGCGTTCCGAGCAGATAGGTGCCCAGCTGGCTGACGCCGGAACCCGCGTCGGCGAATCCGGTCAGGCCCGCGACCAGGTTGAGGCCAGCCGGCACCTCCGAGAGGGCCGCGTTGAGCTCGTACAGGTCACCCGGATCGCGCATATTTCAACTCTAAGCCGCCCGTTCCCGGCGGACCCTGCGAACCGGCCCGGAAGGCACACGCCCACAGCGAACACGGCTGCCGGCGCGCGGCAGCGGCTAGATTCGAGGCATGACCGTCCCTTCTCTCTCGCTTTCGTCCGCCTCCGCCGTGTCCCCGTCCGGTGACGTGCTCCTGATCGGCGCACGCGCATCCGGTGGCTCCGTCGACGTGGTGGCGAACTCCGCCGTCGACGCCGCCCTGACGGCCGCGGGCGATGTCGCCGCGCAGCTGCAGGCCGTCGGCTTCGGAGGGGGACGGGACGAGCTGGTCCGGCTCCCCGGCGGAGGAGGCGGACCGTCCATCGCCGTGATCGGATTGCCGGAGACCGTGGATGCCGACGCTCTGCGCTACGCGGCGGGCAGCGGCATCCGCCAGCTCGCGGGCACCGCGTCCGTCACCGTCGCGCTGCCTGCCGATGGCGACGAGCAGCTCGCCGCCGTGCTGGAGGGCGCTGCGCTCGGCTCGTATGCGTTCACCACATACCGCGAGGCGTCGAAGGCGTCCGTGAAAGCGCCCGTGGCGGCCATCGAAGTCGTCGGGACGCCGGGGGACGCATCCGGTGCTGATGCACTCGTCGCCCGCGCCACGGCGGCAGCCGAGGCCGTCGCGCTCGTCAAGGACCTCGTCAACACGCCGCCCCTCGACCTCTACCCCGCGACCCTCGCCGACGCCGCGGAGCGCGCGGCCGCCGGGCTGCCGGTGGATGTGCGTGTCTGGGACGAGAAGCAGCTCGAAGCGGACGGCTTCGGCGGCATCCTCGGCGTCGGCCAGGGCTCGACCCGCCCGCCGCGGCTCGTCAAGGTCACGTACTCCCCTGCCGGAGCGGCCAAGCACCTCGCGCTGGTCGGCAAGGGCATCACGTTCGACACCGGCGGGCTGTCGCTCAAGCCGCCGACCGGGATGGTCGGCATGAAGTACGACATGACCGGAGCGGCCACCGTGCTCGCCGTCGTCCTCGCCGCGGCCAGGCTGGAACTGCCGGTGAAAGTGACCGCGTGGCTCTGCATCGCGGAGAACATGCCGTCCGGGTCGGCGATCCGGCCCAACGACGTGCTGCGCATCCGGGGCGGCAGGACCGTCGAGGTGCTCAACACGGACGCGGAGGGCCGGCTGGTGATGGCCGACGGCCTAGTCGCCGCGAGCGAGGAGCGCCCGGACGCGATCGTGGACGTCGCGACCCTGACCGGGGCGGCGATGGTCGCCCTCGGCACCCGCTACGCCGCCGTCATGGGCGACGACGAGCTGGTCGGAGAGGTCGTCGACGCCGCGAAGTCGTCCGGCGAACTGCTCTGGCCGATGCCGCTTCCCGGCGAGCTGCGCGCGACCATCAACTCCGAGGTCGCGGACATCGCCAACGCCAACCCCGGAAACACCGCGGGAGGGATGCTGCTCGCCGCCGTCTTCCTCCAGGAGTTCGTCGGCCGCACCGGCGATGCTGAGGATTCGCCGCGCATCCCGTGGGCCCACCTGGACATCGCGGGACCCGCCAAGGGGCCCGCCTCTCCCTACGGTTTCACCGGGAAGGGACCGACCGCCGTCACCGTGCGCGCCCTCATCCGGTTGGCCGAGGACTTTTCCCGGAAGTAGTAGGGTCGTATGGGCAAGAAAAATTCTTGCCGCAAACAAACGCCTGCCCACGAGTGACCCCTCGGGGCAGGGTCGTGTCACGAATCCTGATGCGCGAGGGAGTAGCTGGGTGTCTGAGCAGAACTTTGACATTGTGGTGCTCGGCGGTGGGAGTGGAGGCTACGCAGCAGCGCTGCGTGCGGCCGAGCTCGGTTTCACCGTTGGGATGATCGAGAAAGACAAGGTCGGAGGCACCTGCCTGCACCGAGGATGCATTCCCACCAAGGCCCTGCTTCACGCGGCCGAGGTGGCGGACTACTCCCGCGAGTCGTCGAAGTACGGCATCGTCACGGAGTTCCAGGGCATCGACATCAACGGCGTGACGGAATACCGCCAGGGCATCGTCGCCAAGAAGTACAAGGGACTGCAGGGCCTGGTCAAGGCGCGCAAGATCACGGTCATCGAGGGTGAAGGTCGCCTGACCTCCCCCACCACGGTGCAGGTCGGTGACGACACCATCGTCGGCAAGAACGTCATCCTCGCCACGGGCTCGTACTCGCGCTCGCTTCCCGGTCTCGAGATCGGCGGCCGCGTCATCACGAGCGAGCAGGCCCTCGAGCTGGACTTCGTGCCCAAGAAGGTCGCCGTGCTCGGCGGCGGCGTCATCGGCGTCGAGTTCGCGAGCGTCTGGAAGTCCTTCGGCGCGGACGTCACCATCATCGAGGCCCTCCCGCACCTCGTCCCCAACGAGGACGAGACCATCAGCAAGTCGCTGGAGCGCGCGTTCCGCCGCCGCGGCATCGACTACCGCCTGGGCGTCCGGTTCTCCGGCGTGACCCAGAACGACGACGGCGTCGTCGTGACGCTCGAGAACGGCGACACGGTCGACGCCGAGCTGCTGCTCGTCGCCGTCGGCCGCGGCCCGTCGACCGCCAACCTCGGCTACGAGGAGGCGGGCATCACGCTCGACCGCGGCTTCGTCATCACCGACGAGCGCCTCCAGACGAGCGTTCCCGGCGTCTACGCCGTCGGCGACATCGTCCCCGGCCTGCAGCTCGCCCACCGCGGCTTCCAGCAGGGCATCTTCGTCGCGGAGGAGATCGCGGGCCTCAACCCGATCATCGTCCCGGATGTCAACATCCCGAAGGTCACCTACTGCGACCCCGAGGTCGCATCGGTCGGTCTCACGGAGGCCAAGGCCGTCGAGCAGTACGGCGCTGACAAGGTGTCGAGCTACGACTACAGCCTCGCGGGCAACGGCAAGAGCGAGATCATCGGCACCAGCGGCTCCGTCAAGGTCGTCCGCGTCGTCGACGGCCCCGTCGTCGGCGTCCACATGATCGGCGCCCGCGTCGGTGAGCTGATCGGCGAGGCACAGCTCGCGGTCAACTGGGAGGCATACCCCGAAGACATCGCCCCGCTCGTCCACGCGCACCCCACGCAGAACGAGTCGCTCGGCGAGGCCTTCATGTACCTCGCTGGCAAGCCGCTGCACACCCTTTAGTCCGCCGCCGGTCGGCGCGACTGCAATAAACTACTGAACGAATTGGTTTGAAGGAGACAAGCTCATGAGCGAATCCGTCAGCCTCCCGGCACTCGGCGAGAGTGTCACGGAAGGCACGGTCACCCGCTGGCTGAAGAACGTTGGCGACCGTGTCGAGGTGGACGAGCCCCTGCTCGAAGTCTCGACCGACAAGGTCGACACCGAGATCCCCTCCCCCGTCGCGGGCGTCATCGAGGCGATCCTGGTGCAGGAGGACGAGACCGTCGAGGTGGGCACCGCGCTCGTGACGATCGGCGACGGCTCCGGCGGAGGCGAGGCCCCGGCCGCGCCCGCCGCTGAGGCCGAGGCCGCTCCGGCGGAGGCTGCTGAGGCTGCGCCGGCTCCTGCTGCTGAGGCCGCACCGGCACCTGCTGCTGAGGCGGCTCCGGCTGAGGCCGCTCCGGCCGCCGCACCGGCGCCCGCTGCTGAGGCTGCGCCGGCTCCTGCCGCGGAGGCCGCTCCGGCCCCCGCTGCCGAGGCTGCTCCGGCCCCCGCTGCCGAGGCTGCTCCGGCCCAGGCTGCCCCGGCTCCCGCCGCGGAAGCCGCACCTGCGCAGGCCGCACCGGCGCCCGCACAGGCTGCTCCTGCCCAGGCCGCTCCGGCTCCTGCCGCTGCTGCTCCCGCCGCCGCACCTGCTCCGGCGGCTGCTCCGGCCCCGGCCGCTGCTCCCGCAGCATCCGGTGGCGCGCACGCCGGCAACGCCGGCTACGTGACCCCGATCGTTCGCAAGCTCGCGAACGAGCAGGGCATCGACCTGTCGACCGTCACCGGCACCGGCGTCGGTGGGCGCATCCGCAAGGAGGACATCCTCTCCGCGGCTGCCGCACCCGCCGCCTCCGCTGCATCGTCCTCCGCTGAGGCCGCCCCGGCTCCCGAGGTGTCCCCGCTGCGCGGCACGACGCAGCCGATGTCGCGTCTGCGCAAGGTCGTCGCCGAGCGCGCCGTCGTGTCGATGCAGTCGTCCGCTCAGCTCACCTCGGTGGTCGAGGTCGACGTGACCAAGGTCGCGGCCTTCCGCGACAAGGTCAAGGCCGACTTCCAGTCGAAGACCGGCGTCAAGCTGTCCTTCCTCCCGTTCTTCGCTCTGGCCGCCGCCGAGGCGCTGAAGACGTACCCCGTCATCAACGCCACCATCGACGGCGACTCGATCGTCTACCCGGACCACGAGAACATGTCGATCGCCGTCGACACCGAGCGCGGTCTGCTCACCCCTGTGGTGCGCAACGCGTCCGAGCTCGACCTCGCGGGCCTGGCCAAGGAGATCGCGGACCTCGCAGAGCGCACCCGCGAGAATCGTCTGAAGCCCGACGAGCTCGCCGGCGGCACGTTCACGCTGACCAACACCGGTTCGCGTGGCGCGCTGTTCGACACCCCCGTCGTGTTCCTCCCGCAGGTGGCCATCCTCGGCACCGGCATCGTCACGAAGCGTCCCGTCGTCATCTCGGCTGACGGAACCGACTCGATCGCGATCCGCTCGACCGTGTACCTGGCCCTCTCGTACGACCACCGGATCGTCGACGGCGCCGACGCGTCCCGCTTCCTCGTCGCGGTCAAGAACCGTCTCGAGGGCGGCAACTTCGAGGCGAACCTCGGCATCTAGTCACTGTCACGGGAACACCTCCCGCAGACGCCACCCGGCCTCGCTCCTGACCATCAGGAGCGAGGCCGGTTCGCTTTTCGGGGTGCGTGCGCGATCCGGTGCCACGGACACGAGCGCCGCCTCCCCCCAGCGCTGCACGAGCTCGACGGCGGCTCCGGCGTAGTCGTACCCGTCGGCGGCCGTCCCGTCCTCGATCGCCGCCCGGTCGGTCGCGGCCACCGGCGAGCCGTCCTGGACGAGCTCGTCCACACACGAGACCTGTCGCACGCGTGCTGTGAAGCACGTGTGGCGGGCCTGCAGCAGATGTGTGGCAGCGGCCACCGGCTCGCCGGGCACGGTGGATTCCGTCTGCGCAGCGGTGGAGTTCGCTCCCCCGGCTGTCGTCGCGCCGTCGGGCTTCGCTGGTGGCGTGGGGAGGTGGGACGCGTCCAGCGAACCTTCTGACGCTGGTGCGCGAGCTGAGGGTGTTGCCCCGCTAGGCGAAGACCGGCCGTTCGACCCGGGCGTGCTGGGCGAGCCGGAGGTTTCGGCTGCGGACGGTGCACCAGTCGCGGACGATGCACCAGTCGCGGACGATGCACCGGCGCCGGCAGAGGATTCGGACGACGTGTTCTGAGCCGGACCGCCTGACAGCAGGAGGAGCGCGGCGCCGACGACGACGGCCGGGATCAGCACAATCGCGACGAGTTTCTTCCGCACCGCGAACCAGCTGCGAACACGCTCTGCGACGTGCGCGATGGGTCTGCCGTCCAGGAGAAGGTCGCTGAGCTCCGCGGCCGGTTCGAACGCCGAGACCGGGTTCAGCGCTGAGCTCGACACGGAGTGCACCATCGAGGTTCGCGGAAGCGAGGTTCGCGTCGCAGACATCCGCCCGTTCGAATCGAACGACTGACGCGGAATGGTGTCGTGCAGACGGTCCGACGCCGCTGCGACCTGGCCAGACACAGGCTCGCGGCGGCCTGTGGGCTCAGCGTGACCATTGACCAGGCTGAGGCCCGCGTCGATCAGTTCGCCCTGCGATCGTCGCGGCGCACCCGGTGGCTCGTCCGCCTCACCGGGTGGGAGGGCACTCGGTGCCACGGACGGTGGACGCGGCGCGTGCGGTGTTCCCGACTCCGTCAACCGCACCACACCCGGCTCGATCGTCGCCAGCACGCCCGCCAGCACCCGCTCCCACACGGCTGTAGGCGCGCGGTCGGCACCGGGGCGCGGTGGCGCGAGTGCCGCATCCACCGCATCCAGCAGCCGCCAGCCGCCCGGCGCAGGGACCGCCGCGCAGAGCTGCTGCGCCACCGCGCGATACGCGATCCGGTCCGCCACGGCGGTCGCCTCCGTTAGCGGGCAGGCGCGGCGGAGGGCGTCGATCGCCGGGCAGCCATCGCGGCGGAAGACCACCCCGTCGAGGGCCAGGTCGCTCGCCGACCATCCGGACTCGTGCACGGCGCCGAGACCGGACGCGACCCCGATCAGGATGGTGGCCGCCTCGTCTGCGCGGATCAGGTGGCGCCGGGCAAGTAAGGCGGCAAGGGTTCCTCCTGGAGCGTGTTCCACGATGAGCCAACCCTCCGGCAGACCGCGCGCGACCTCGCCGCCCACAACCCCCACGACGTGCTCCGAGTGGGAATCGCGTCTGGCAGTGGCCTCGCGCGCTGTCGCGTCCGCAGCATCCACGCCGGTGCGGAGGCAGGCCACCACGGGATGCGCCTGCTCCGGCGCCCGGATCAGCTGCCGAAATTCGTCCGGCTCGGCCGACAGCGTGCCGAGCACCTGCCAGCCCCTCTCCCTCGCCCGGGCGACGGCGAGGCGGGCGAGGTCGGGCGTGCGGCTCAGCAGGGGCGGGCGGGACGTGGTCGGTGCAGTCGGCATGGACCAATTCCAGAGCATCCGGAACCCTCGCGACGCGGCGCACCCCAACCCGTGGACAACTCGCCAAACAGCCGCCCTGTGGAGAGCGCGCAAGCACATAGACTTGCTGCGTGGTCGACTATGTCGTCACGGGGCTAAGCGCCAACTCCGTGCCGTATTTCGAGGCCCTTCAACAGCAGCGTGCCGTGCACGCCGATGTCGTTGCAGGCCGGGCGCCCGATACTGTCATCCTCCTCGAGCATCCCTCGGTGTACACCGCAGGGAAACGCACAGAGCCCGACGAAAGGCCGACCGACGGGACACCCGTCATCGATGTCGACCGCGGCGGGAAGATCACCTGGCACGGGCCGGGGCAGCTCGTGGGATACCCGATTCTCCGCCTTCCCGAGCCCATCGACGTCGTGGGATACGTGCGGCGGCTGGAGAGCATCCTGATCGACGTTCTTGCAGACGTCGGCGTGCACGGTGAACGTGTGCAGGGACGCTCCGGCGTATGGATCCGCGGGATCCAGCGCGACGAGAAGATCGCCGCCATCGGCATCCGCGTCGCCGAGGGCGTCACCATGCACGGGTTCGCGCTCAACTGCTCCAACGGGTTCGAGGCCTACGACGCGATCGTGGCCTGCGGCATCCGGGATGCGGGGGTCACCTCGATCAGCCGCGTCCTCGGCCGCACGGTCACCCCGGAGGACGTCGTCCCCCTCATCCAGGCACGCTTCGACAGAGAATTCGACACAGGACTGGAGACCGTCGCGTGAGCGCAGCGCCAGAGGGACGCAAGATGCTGCGCCTCGAAATCCGCAATGCAGAGACCCCCATCGAGCGCAAGCCCGAGTGGATCAAGACCAAAGCGAAGATGGGCCCCGAGTACCGCCAGCTGCAGAACCTCGTGAAGGGCGAGAACCTGCACACGGTGTGCCAGGAAGCCGGCTGCCCGAACATCTTCGAGTGCTGGGAGGACAGGGAGGCGACGTTCCTCATCGGAGGGGCCCAGTGCACCAGGCGGTGCGACTTCTGCCAGATCGACACCGGCAAGCCCGCCGACTACGACACCGACGAGCCACGCCGCGTCGCAGAGTCCGTCGCGAAGATGGACCTGCGCTACGCCACCGTCACCGGCGTCGCCCGCGACGACCTGGCCGACGAAGGCTCGTGGCTGTACGCCGAGACGATCCGCGAGATCCACCGGCAGAGCCCGGGCACGGGCGTCGAGATCCTGGTCCCGGACTTCTCCGGCAACCCCGACTACCTCGGCGAGGTCTTCTCCGCCGAGCCCGAGGTCTTCGCGCACAACGTCGAGACCGTCCCGCGCATCTTCAAGCGCATCCGGCCGGCCTTCCGTTACGAGCGCTCGCTCGACGTCATCACGCAGGGACGTGCGGCCGGGCTCATCACCAAGTCCAACCTCATCCTCGGGATGGGCGAGGAGCGCGCAGAGGTCAGCCAGGCTCTGCGCGACCTGCACGACGCGGGGACCGACATCATCACGATCACCCAGTACCTGCGGCCGAGCCCGCGGCATCTGCCGGTGGCGAGGTGGGTGCATCCGGATGAGTTCGTCGAGCTGAAAGAGGAGGCGGAGGCGATCGGGTTCCTCGGTGTGCTCGCCGGTCCCCTGGTCCGTTCGTCGTACCGCGCCGGGCGACTCTGGGCGCAGTCGATGCACGCGAAAGGCCGCGAGGTGCCGGACGAACTCCGCCATCTGGCCGACGCGTCGCTCGGGTTCGCCCAGGCCGTATCCTGACCGCGAACAACGTCACTGCGCGGGCGGCCGAGCCGGTATCCTTGTGACTATGGCACGCAAGGACAAGTCCACCAAGGAGCCCGGTCGGCTCAAGCAGATGTGGCAGGTCTTCCAGATGACCCGCCGCTACGACAAGCGGGCGGTGTTGTACATCGTGGGCGGCATCGTGGCCCCGATCATCGTCGGCGTGCTTCTGGCGATCTTCCTGTCCGACGGCAACGGCTTCACGATGGCGATGTGGATCCTCGCCGGCGTGCTCGCGGGTGTGCTGATCGGCCTGATCATCCTGGGGCGTCGCGCCGAGCGTGCTGCGTACTCGCAGATCGAGGGCCAGCCCGGCGCCGTCGGCGCCGTGCTGCGCAGCTCCCTGAAGCGCAGCTGGCGCGGCTCGGAGATGCCGGTCGCCGTCAACGGCAAGACCCAGGATGCGATCTACCGTGCCACCGGCCGCGGTGGTGTCGTGCTCATCAGCGAAGGCCCGAAGACCCGCACCCAGCGGATGATCGACGAGGAGCGCCGCAAGGTCACCCGCGTGCTGCCGAACGTGCCCGTGACGACGATCAGCGTCGGACCGGATGCGGACGCCACCCCGCTGCACAAGATCCCGCGCGTGCTCGCCAAGATCAAGCCCACCCTGACCAAGGCCGAGGTCATGGCGATCAGCAACCGTCTCCAGTCGCTGGAGAACTCGATGCCGATCCCCAAGGGCATCGACCCGATGAAGGTTCGCGCCCAGCGCGCTCGCTAGAGCCCGCTCGCCCGCTTACCCCGCCCCGCGCATCCATCGAGCTGGGACTTCTGCACCAGCCCGACCGGCGTGTCGCGTGCAGAAGTCCCGGCTCGATGCTTTGGGTGCGGCGGGGAGGGACGGCAGTGGCGGCGCCGTCAGGCCCGGATGAGGACCGTGCCGGCGATCTTGTCGTGGAAGCCGCGCTGGTCGGAATCCCAGACGAGCGCGGGGATCACGATCGCGAGCAGCAGCGTGCGGACGACGGGACGCCAGAGGCCCACCCAGCCGCCGCGGATCGCGACAACGCGCATCCCGAACACCCGGTGGCCGATGCCGCCGCCGATGGTCGGGATGAACAGGATCTGCATGAGCACGAAGATGCCGGTGGTGGCCCAGCCGTTCACGATCCCGTCCGTGCGGAAGAACGCGAAAGAAATCAGGTAGGCGATCGCCCAGTCGATGACGATGGCGCCGATGCGGCGGCCTGCACGCCCGACCGAGCCTCTGCCCGTCTCCGGCAATCCCAGTCGTTCACCGGGATAGCGGCTCGGCGCGATGTTGCCGGAGGCGGAGGATGGCGGGTTCTGTGGCACCAGACGAGTTTACCGGCCACGGGTATGCGTAACACGCCGGAAACAATTGCGTCACTCCGGGGAAACTCCTTCCCCGTACGGTGTTGTCTTGGGCTGCAGGTGCAGTCCACCACCTCAATCCATTTTGGGAGTCCTCCGCATGTTCCGTGATTCTTCCGAGGTGCTCAAGTTCATCAAGGACACCGACGTCAAGTTCCTTGATATCCGCTTCACCGATCTGCCCGGTGTGCAGCAGCACTTCAACATCCCCGCTTCGACCGTCGACGAAGAGTTCTTCTCCGTCGGTCAGCTCTTCGACGGCTCGTCCATCCGAGGCTTCGCGTCCATCCACGAATCGGACATGCAGCTCATCCCCGACGTCTCCACCGCGTACGTCGACCCTTTCCGTGCCGAGCGCACGCTCATCATGGTCTTCGACATCTACAACCCGCGCAACGGCGAGATCTACTCGAAGGACCCGCGCCAGGTCGCCAAGAAGGCCGAGAAGTACCTCGCATCGACCGGCATCGCGGACACCGCGTTCTTCGCCCCCGAGGCCGAGTTCTACATCTTCGACGACGTCCGTTACGAGGTGAACCAGCACTCGAGCTTCTACTCGGTGGACTCCGAAGAGGGAGCCTGGAACACCGGTCGTGTCGAGGAGGGCGGAAACCTCGCCAACAAGACGCCGTACAAGGGCGGATACTTCCCGGTCAGCCCGGTCGACAAGCAGGCCGACCTGCGCGACGACATCTCGCTGAAGCTGATCGACGCCGGCCTCATCCTGGAGCGCGCACACCACGAGGTGGGCACCGGCGGCCAGGCCGAGATCAACTACCGCTTCGACACGATGGTGCACGCGGCAGACGACATCCTGAAGTTCAAGTACATCGTGAAGAACACGGCTGAGCTGTGGGGCAAGGTCGCGACCTTCATGCCGAAGCCGCTGTTCGGCGACAACGGCTCCGGGATGCACACCCACCAGTCGCTGTGGAACGACGGCAAGCCGCTGTTCTACGACGAGGCGGGCTACGGCGGCCTCTCCGACATCGCACGCTGGTACATCGGCGGCCTGCTCAAGCACGCCCCGGCCGTCCTCGCGTTCACGAACCCGACGGTGAACTCGTTCCACCGCCTGGTCCCCGGCTTCGAAGCCCCGGTCAACCTGGTCTACTCGGCCGGCAACCGCTCGGCGTCGATCCGCATCCCGATCACGGGCACGAACCCGAAGGCGAAGCGCATCGAGTTCCGCGCCCCCGACGCGTCCGGCAACCCGTACCTCGCGTTCGCCGCGCAGCTCATGGCGGGCCTCGACGGCATCAAGAACCGCATCGAGCCGCACGAGCCCGTCGACAAGGACCTCTACGAACTCCCGCCCGAGGAAGCCAAGAACATCCCGCAGGTCCCCGGCACCCTCGCCGAGGTCCTGGATGCGCTCGAGGCCGACCACGACTTCCTCCTCGCAGGCGGCGTGTTCACCCCGGAGCTCATCGAGACCTGGATCGACTACAAGCGCGAGAAGGAGATCAAGCCCCTCGCGCAGCGTCCCCACCCGTTCGAGTACGAGCTGTACTTCGGCGTCTGACGCTCTGACGTGCGGAAGGCCGCATCCCTTCGGGGGTGCGGCCTTCCGGCGTTTTCGGGCGCGGGAGTGAACTGGGCGCTTCGGCCGTCCGACGTCACAGGCCGCCGCTGAGCGGGCACTCGACGATGCGTTTTCCGTCGCTGACGACGATGAACGTGTCCGGCTCGACGCTCGGCGCATAGATGATGCCGCCACCGATGGTGTGGCCGCGCGCGGGCAGTCCGGTGGTGAAGCCGGGGCCGGCGCCGAAGCAGGTGTAGTTGCGACCGGCGTACTGCACCCGGGTGGGGATGGCGCTCGGCCACCAGTCCGCTGTCGCCTCGTGGACCTTCAGGAGGACGATACCGCCGGAGACGACCAGGGCTGCGACGAGGAACGCGGCGATGAAGACGACGGTTCGACGGGGCGTCCACCAGGTCTGCACACCGTCACGATGCCGGTTGTTCGGCAGGAGATCCCGGACGACACGCCGTCGGGAACTCCGCTCGTGCGGAGAATGCGGCCCGGGGCCGCGATATCTCCGCTTGAACGGAGACGGGGGCGGTCAGGCGGTGGGGGCCGGGCGGTCGGGCTGGCCGTAGAAGGAGCGCTCGAAGACGGCTCGGGCTCGGCGGGTGACGGCGAGGTAGTCCTCTTCGAGGCGGCTGGCGGAGCCGGGTGGGTATTCCATCAGGCGGGCGACGCCGTCGAGGGCGACGCGGTCGGAGGGGAGGACGTCGGCCGTCTTGTTGGTCCAGAGGGTCATCGCGGAGCGGGCGCGGGAGGCGAAGACCCAGGCGTCGCGGAGTTTGGCGGCGTCGTCGGCCGTGACGTAGCCGGTCTCTGCGGCGACGCGGACGGCATCCAGGGTCGACGTGGTCTGCAGGTCGGGGACGGCGGCCGCGTGCTGCAGCTGGATGAGCTGCACGAACCATTCGACGTCGCTGAGGGAGCCGCGGCCGAGCTTGAGGTGGCGAGCCGGGTCCGCGCCCTGCGGGAGGCGCTCGCTCTCGACGCGCGCCTTGATCCGCTTGACCTCGCGGACCGCCTGCTCGGCGATCGACGCCGGATAGCGCACCTCGTCGGCGACGGTCTCGAAGTCGTCGAGCAGTGCCGCATCCCCCGCCACCCCGCGGGCGCGCAGCAGCGCCTGGGCCTCCCAGGTGAGCGACCAGCGCTGGTAGTAGGCGCGGTACGACTCGAGCGAGCGCACCGGGGTGCCGTTCTTGCCCTCGGGGCGCAGGCCCATGTCCAGGTCGAGTGGGAGGACGTTGTCCTCGGTGAGTCTGCCGAGCTCCGAGACGACCTGCAGGGCGGCGCGGTGAGCGGCCTCCTGGTCGTCGCCGAGCGGACGGAACACGTACATCACGTCGGCGTCCGAGCCGAAGCCGAGCTCGCGGCCGCCGAAGCGGCCCATCCCGATCACGGCGAACTCGAACAGGTCGCGGTCGTCGCGGTTGTCGCGGATCGCCTCCAGCACCCCGGCGATCACGTTCTCGGTGACGGCCGTGAGGCCCTGCGCAAGCTCCTCGATGGTGCTGAAACCCAGGATGCCCGAGAACGCCAGCCGCAGCACCTCGCGGCGGCGGGCGGCGCGCAGTGCAGACGCCGCGGACTCCGCCGACGAGTGCCTGCCGAGGATCGCCCGCGTCTCCTCGCGCAGCAGCGCGGCCGAGCGGGGGCGCAGGTCGTCCTCCGACTCCAGCCAGGCCACCGACTCCGGGATGCGCCCGAGCAGTTCCCCGGCGAACCGGGAGCCGGACAGCACCCGCGTCAGACGCTCGGCGGCCCCCGTGGAGTCGCGGAGCATCCGGAGATACCAGTGGGTGGAGCCGAGGTCTTCGCTGAGGCGGCGGAAGGTGAGGAGGCCGTAGTCGGGGTCGGCGCCGTCGGCGAACCACTGCAGCATCACCGGCAGCAGGTGACGCTGGATGGTGGCGCGCCTGGACACCCCGCCGGTGAGCGCGCCGATGTGGGCGAGCGCGCCGCGCGGGTCGCGGAAACCGATCGCGGCGAGGCGCGCCTCCGCCTGCTCGCTGGTGAGCCCTGCGGCGCCGGTGAGCTTGGTGTCCTCGCTCGACGTGGAGGCGACCGCACTCAGCAGCGGCCGGTAGAACAGCCGCTCGTGCAGCCCGCGCACCCGGTGCTTGATCGCGTTCCAGCGCTCGAACAGCTGCTCGGCGCCCGGGGCGAGCCCGGTCGCGCGGGCGAGGACGCGCTGGTCTCCCTCGTCGCGTGGCATCAGGTGCGTGCGTGAGAGGTGCCGCAGCTGCAGCCGGTGCTCCATCAGGCGCAGGGTGCGGTAGTCGCGGGAGAAGTCTGCGGACTCCTCGCGGCCGATGTAGCCCTGCGCTGCGAGGGCGGCCAGGGCGGAGAGGGTGTCGCGCTGGCGCACCTGGTCGTCGGTCCTGCCGTGCACGAGCTGCAGCAGCTGCACCGTGAACTCCACGTCGCGCAGGCCGCCTGGGCCGAGCTTCAGCTGGTAGTGCACCTCGTCGTCCGGGATGTTGTCGGTGACGCGTTCGCGCATCCGCTGCACGGACTCGACGAAGTTCTCCCGGGACGCGCTGCTCCACACCTTCGGGGCGATGGCGGCGACGTACCGCTCCCCCAGGCCCAGGTCGCCGGCGAGCGGGCGCGCCTTGAGCAGCGCCTGGAACTCCCAGCCCTTGGCCCACCTGTCGTAGTAGGCGATGTGCGACTCGAGGGTGCGCACGAGCGCGCCGTCCTTGCCCTCGGGCCGGAGGTTCGGGTCGACCTCCCAGAGGCCGGGTTCGATCGCCGGATCGTGGATGCCGCGCATGGTCAGCATCGCGAGGCGGGTGGCGATGTCGACGGCGCGGCCGGAGCTGACCCCGGCCTCCTCGTCGCCCTCCGCCACGTAGATCACGTCCACGTCGCTGACGTAGTTGAGCTCGCGGGCGCCGGCCTTGCCCATTCCGATGACGGCGAGCCGCGTGGCCCGCACCTCCGCCTCGGGGAACCGTCCAGGGCCCGTGCCGCTGACCTGCCGCCGGGCGATGGCGAGGGATGCTTCGAGGGCGGCGGCGGCGAGGTCGGAGATCGCGGCCGCAACGGCATCGAACCCGTCGACCGGGTCGTCCTGCTCCAGGTCGAAGCTCGCCAGCTGCACCAGCCTGCGGCGATACCGGATGCGCAGCGCCGTCCAGGCCGCCTCCTCCGTCACCGAGGCGAACCCGTCGACCGCGCCGACCGCATCCAGGAGGTCGTCGCGCAGCTCGGCGGCGGACGGGAGGCGCTCGACCCGCTCGGTCAGCGCATCCAGTTGGTCCGGCTGGCGCAGGAAGAACTCGGCGATCCCCTCCGACGCGCCGATCACCCGCAGGATGCGCTGGGCAGCGTCCTGCCTGCGCAGGTACGGGGCGACGCGGTCAGGTGCGCGGCGCACCAGGGCGAGCGTGCAGCCGAGCGCCGTGTCAGGGTCGGCCGCGACCGCGAACGCGGGAAGCGCATCCTCGACCGGCACGCCGGTGAGTGCCGTCAGCTCGTCGAGCTGCGCCCGCACCGAGCTCAGACCGACGAACCCCGACCGCGCGAGCGTGGTCAGTGAGAGCTGGTCGCGCGGCACGGCGCCTAAAGGATCTCGAGGTTGGTGCGCAGCTCGTACGGGGTGACCTGCGCGCGGTACGCCGACCACTCCTGCCGCTTGTTCAGCAGCACGTAGTTGAACACCTGCTCGCCCAGCGTCTCGGCCACCAGCTCGGAGTCCTCCATCAGCGAGATGGCGTGGTCGAGGCTGGCGGGGAGCTGGTTGTAGCCGAGCGCGCGGCGCTCCGCGTCGCTGAGCGCCCAGACGTTGTTCTCGGCCTCCGGCGGCAGTTCGTACTGCTCCTCGATGCCCTTGAGGCCGGCGGCCAGCATGAGCGAGAACGAGAGGTACGGGTTGGCCGCGGAGTCGATGGCACGGTACTCGACGCGCGAGCTCTGGCCCTTGTTGGGCTTGTAGAGCGGGACGCGGACCAGCGCAGACCGGTTGTTGTGACCCCAGCAGACGAAGCTCGGCGCCTCGTCGCCGCCCCAGAGACGCTTGTACGAGTTGACGAACTGGTTGGTCACCGCGGTGATCTCCGGCGCGTGGCGGAGCAGACCGGCGATGAAGTGGCGGCCGACCGTGGACAGCTGGTACTCGGCGCCCGCCTCGAAGAACGCGTTGGTGTCGCCCTCGAACAGTGACATGTGGGTGTGCATCCCGGAGCCGGGGTGGCCGGAGAGCGGCTTGGGCATGAAGGTGGCGTAGACGCCCTGCTCGATGGCGACCTCTTTGACGACCGTGCGGAACGTCATGATGTTGTCCGCCGTGGTGAGGGCGTCCGCGTAGCGCAGGTCGATCTCGTTCTGGCCTGGGCCGGCCTCGTGGTGGCTGAACTCGACCGAGATGCCGAGGTCTTCGAGCATTCTGACCGAGCGGCGGCGGAAGTCGTGCGCCGTGCCGCCCGGCACGTTGTCGAAGTAGCCGGCGGAGTCGACGGGCTCCGGCCCGTTCTCGTCGAACGCCGACGACTTGAGCAGGTAGAACTCGATCTCCGGATGCGTGTAGAACGTGAACCCGCGGTCCGCCGCCTTCTCGAGCGTGCGCTTCAGGACGTTGCGCGGGTCGGACACCGACGGCTGGCCGTCCGGCGTCGTGATGTCGCAGAACATCCTGGCGGTCGGGTCGATCTCGCCGCGCCACGGGAGGATCTGGAACGTGGTGGGGTCCGGCAGCGCCAGCAGGTCGGACTCGTATGCGCGGGTCAGTCCCTCGATGGCGGAGCCGTCGAAGCCGAGGCCCTCGGTGAAGGCACCCTCCACCTCGGCGGGGGCGATGGCGACGGACTTGAGTGTGCCGACGACATCGGTGAACCACAGCCTCACGAACTTGACGCCACGCTCCTCGATCGTGCGAAGAACGAAGTCGCGCTGCTTGTCCATCCTGCCCCTTTCGTCAGCCTTCCCAGACTAGTGGTTTCCGCACCCGGATTCAGGCGAGGAACGCACCCCAATCGGTGGTCCTGGCGCGTCATTAGACTGAGGCCATGTCTGACATGTCCCCCATGCCGTCCACCCACCCGACGACGTCGTCGATGCAGTCGCTGAAGAGGGTGCGGACGCGCCACTTCCAGATCGCGAAGGAGGAGGGGACGAAGTTCACCGGCCTGACCAGCTACGACCAGCTGACGGCGCAGATCTTCGACGCGGCAGGCATCGACTTCCTCCTGGTCGGAGACTCGGCGGGGAACAACGTGCTCGGCTACGAGACGACGCTCCCGGTGACCGTGGACGAGCTCATCCCGCTCACCCGCGCGGTGGCCGGAGCCGTCAAGCGCGCGTTCGTGGTGGCCGACATGCCGTTCGGCTCCTACGAGACCGGTCCGCTCGAAGCGCTGCACACGGCCGTGCGGTTCATGAAGGAGACCGGGGCGCACGCGGTGAAGCTCGAAGGCGGCGTGCGCAGTGCAGAGCAGATCCGCCGGATCGTGGATGCGGGCATCCCGGTGATGGCGCACATCGGCTTCACGCCGCAGAGCGAGCATGGGCTCGGCGGTCACATCATCCAGGGCAGGGGCGACGGGGCAGAGCAGCTGCTCGCCGACGCGCACGCCGTGGAAGAGGCGGGCGCGTTCGCCGTCGTCATGGAGATGGTGCCCGCTGCCGTGGCCGCGCGCGTCACCGCCGAGCTGCGCATCCCGACCATCGGTGTCGGCGCAGGCCCGGACGTGGACGGGCAGCTGCTGGTGTGGACCGACTGGGCCGGTTTCACCACCGGTCGCATTCCGAAGTTCGTGAAGCAGTACGCGGATCTGCAGGGCGTGCTGACGCAGGCGGCGACGGCGTACAAGGCGGACGTGCAGAACGGCACGTTCCCCGCCGAGGAGCACAGCTTCTAGAGGCTCAGCGGCCTTCCGCCGCGTCTTCCTCTGCCCACTTGGCGCTGTTCTCGCGCAGCTTCTCGAGGGCGTGCTCCGCCTCGGCGTGCGTGTCGAACGGGCCGACCCGGTCGGGAGCAGGAGACAGGAAGCCCTGCTCGACCTGGCCGGTCTTCATGTTGTACCAGAACTTGTGTTCAGCATCCTGGCTGATGCCGTGGTCATTCTCGCCGGTCATAAGCTTGATCCTATGCCCAAGGATTCCGCCGGTCACCTCATTCCCGGACGCGTCACCCCCGAGCGCCGCGTGCCGTCCGGCATCGCCAGGCCCGAGTACGTCGGCAAGAAGGCCCCGGCCCCGTACACCGGCTCCGACGTCTACACGCCTCGCGAGATCGAGCTGATCCGCGAGTCCGGCAGGATCGCCGCGCAGGCCATCGCCCTGGTCGGCGAGAACGTGCGCCCGGGCGTCACCACCGAGGAGCTGGATGTGATCGGGCACGACTTCCTGATCGCCAACGGCGCATACCCGTCGACCCTCGGATACCGCGGCTTCCCGAAGTCGATCTGCAGCTCGGTCAACGAAGTCATCTGCCACGGGATCCCGGACGACACCGTGATCGAGGACGGCGACATCGTCAACATCGACATCACGGCGTACAAGAACGGCTTCCACGGCGACAGCAACCAGACCTTCATCGCCGGCACGGCCACCGAGGAGGTCGCCCTCCTGGTCGAGCGCACCAGGGAGGCCCTGAACCGCGGGATCAAGGCGGTCGCCCCCGGCAGGCAGGTCAACGTGATCGGCCGGGCCATCGAGTCGTACGCCAAGCGCTTCGGCTACGGCGTCGTGCGCGACTTCACCGGTCACGGCGTCGGGGCGGCGTTCCACTCCGGGCTGATCATCCCGCACTACGACTCCGCCCCGCTGCACGACGACGTGATGGAGGTGGGCATGGTCTTCACCATCGAGCCGATGCTCACCCTCGGAACGCACGAGTGGGACATGTGGGAGGACGACTGGACCGTCGTCACCCGCGACAAGAGCATGACCGCCCAGTTCGAGCACACGCTCGTGGTCACCGAACGCGGCGCAGAGGTGCTCACCCTCCCCTGAGCGCGCGCCGCGCATCCCGGTACGGGTAGATTCGTGCCATGAGTTCGAAGAACCAGGCAATCGGAATCGACATCGGGGGAACCGGGATCAAGGGAGGTCTCGTCGACCTCGACACCGGGGAACTCATCAGCGACAGGGTCAAGCTGCCGACGCCGGAGGGCGGCAAGCCGGACGACATCGTCGAGACCACCAAGGAGATCGTCGACCGCCTCGCAGCGGAGGACCCGGATGCGGCCGTCGGCGTCTGCTTCCCGGCCATCGTCAGCCACGGGGTCACCCTCTCCGCGGCGAACGTGTCGAAGAAGTGGATCGACCTCCGCGCGGAGGACCTGTTCGAGAAGGCGCTCGCGCGCGACATCCACTTCGTCAACGACGCGGACGCCGCCGGATACGCCGAGTCCCAGTTCGGCGCGGCGAAGGGCAAGAAGGGGCTCGTCATCATGACGACGCTCGGCACCGGCATCGGCTCCGCCCTCATCTACGACGGCGTGCTCATCCCGAACGCCGAGCTCGGCCACCTGGAGATCGACGGTCACGACGCGGAGTCGAAGGCGGCGTACTCGGCGAAGGAGCGCGAGGACCTCAGCTGGGAGAAGTGGGCGAAGCGCCTGCAGACCTACTACTCGACGCTGGAGTTCCTGTTCACGCCGGACCTGTTCATCGTCGGCGGCGGCGTCTCCAAGAACTACCAGGAGTTCCTGCCTCTGCTCGACCTGAAGACCGAGATCGTCCCCGCGGTGCACCGCAACAACGCCGGCATCCTCGGGGCCGCCGCGCTCGCCGCTCGTTAGGACGCCGTATACGTTCACCCGGCCGGCGTTAGGGATGCGTTAGGACGCGCATCCCGCGCCCCGCCAGGGTGTGGACTCTCCTCGGTCGCGTCGGATGGCGCGACATCCTGATGGATGGAGAGAGTCGTGCTGGACGTCGTCTACCTCCTCGGAATCGTCGTGCTCGCGCTTGTCGTCGGGCTCGTCGGCCGGGGGGTCGAGAAGCTGTGATCGTCTTCGATGTGATCAGTGCCCTGCTCGCGGTCGCCGCGATCGCGTACCTGGTCGTCGCCCTGGTGAAGCCGGAGCGCTTCTAGTGGTGGTGTGGCTGTTCGTCGCCCAGCTGGCGACGCTCGCGCTCATCCTCGCCATCGCGTACCGCCCCCTCGGCGACTACCTGGCCCGGGTGTTCACCTCGCAGAAGGACCTCCGCGTCGAACGCGGCGTGTACCGGATGATCGGGGTCGACCCGGCGTCGGAGCAGTCCTGGCCTGCCTACCTGCGCGGCGTGCTCGCGTTCTCGGTGGTCGGCATCCTGATCGTGTACGGGCTGCAGCGGCTGCAGGAGTTCCTGCCGTACGCGCTCGGCCTGCCCGCCGTGCCGGAGGGGCTCGCGTTCAACACCGCGATCTCGTTCGTCACCAACACCAACTGGCAGTCGTACTCGCCAGAGGCGACGATGGGATACACCGTGCAGCTCGCCGGGCTCGCGGTGCAGAACTTCGTGTCCGCCGCCGTCGGCATCGCCGTGGCGGTCGCCCTGGTGCGCGGGTTCGCGCGCCGGTCGAGCGGCACCATCGGCAACTTCTGGGTCGACCTGCTGCGCGCGACCGTTCGCGTGCTGCTGCCCCTCTCGGTGATCGCGGCCGTCGTGCTGATCGCCGGGGGCACCATCCAGAACGTCGCCGGATTCCACGACGTGACGACGCTGACGGGAGCGACCCAGAGCATCCCGGGCGGACCGGTGGCGTCGCAGGAGGCGATCAAGCTGCTCGGCACGAACGGCGGCGGCTTCTTCAACGCGAACTCGGCGCATCCGTTCGAGAACCCGACCGCGTGGACGAACCTGGTCGAGATCGTGCTGATGCTGCTCATCCCGTTCTCGCTCCCCCGCGCGTTCGGCACGATGGTCGGCGACCGCCGTCAGGGCTACGCGATCCTCGCGACGATGGGCGTGCTGTTCCTCGGTTCGCTCGCCGCGATGACGGCCTTCGAGCTGTCGAGCGGGTCGCTGGAGGGCAAGGAGCAGGCGTTCGGCACCCTGGGCTCGACGCTGTTCACCACGACGAGCACACTCACCTCGACCGGTGCGGTGAACTCGATGCTGGACAGTTACAGTCCGCTCGGCGGCATGATGGCGATGATCAACATGATGCTCGGCGAGGTCGCCCCCGGCGGCGTCGGCGCCGGACTGTACGGGATGCTCGTGATCGCCGTGATCGCGGTGTTCATCGCCGGGCTGATGGTCGGCCGCACCCCCGAATACCTGGGCAAGAAGCTCGGGCCGCGGGAGATCAAGCTGGCGAGCCTGTACATCCTGACCACCCCGACACTGGTGCTCGTCGGCACCGGCCTCAGCTTCGCCATCCCCGCGATCAGGGCCGACGTGGAGAAGACCTCGATCTTCAACCCCGGCCTGCACGGCTTCAGCGAGGTGCTCTACGCGTTCACCTCCGCCGCGAACAACAACGGCTCGGCGTTCGCGGGACTCACCGCGAACACGCCGTGGCTGAACGCGGCGCTCGGCACGGCGATGTTCCTCGGGCGCTTCCTCCCGATCGTGTTCGTCCTGGCTCTGGCGGGCTCCCTCGCCGGGCAGGCGAAGATCCCGGCGACAGCCGGCACCCTCCCCACCCACCGGCCGCAGTTCGTCGGCCTGCTGGTCGGGACCGTGCTGCTCGTGTCCGCCCTCACCTATTTCCCCGTACTCGCGCTGGGTCCCCTGGCGGAAGGGCTGCAGTAGACCATGACCACCATCACCTCACAGCGGCAGACGGCCCGCGCGTTCTCGTTCGCGCAGCTCGTCGCGGCGCTCCCCGGAGCGATCCGCAAACTCGACCCGCGCTCGATGTGGCGCAACCCCGTCATGTTCATCGTGGAGGTCGGCGCTGCGCTGACCACCGTGCTCGCCATCGCGCAGCCGTTCCTCGGCGGTGCGGACAGCGCGGGCGGCCACAGCGCAGGACAGCAGAACCTCGCGTTCACCTGGGGCATCGCCGTCTGGCTCTGGCTCACCGTGATCTTCGCCAACCTCGCTGAGGCGGTCGCGGAGGGGCGGGGCAAGGCGCAGGCCGCGAGCCTGCGCGCCACCAGGTCGACCACCGTCGCCAACCGGGTCACCGGCTACGACGAGACCGCAGACCCGGATGCGCTCAGCGCCACGGTCGAGCAGGTCGCGTCGAGCGAGCTCCGGCTGGGCGACCTCGTGGTGGTCACGGCCGGGGAGCTGATCCCTGGCGACGGCGACATCGTCCGCGGCATCGCGTCGGTGGACGAGTCGGCCATCACCGGCGAGTCCGCCCCTGTCGTCCGCGAGTCCGGCGGGGACCGGAGCGCGGTCACCGGAGGAACGCGTGTGCTCTCCGACCGCATCCTGGTGCGGATCACGAGCAAGCCGGGCGAGACGTTCGTCGACAGGATGATCCGCCTGGTCGAGGGCGCCTCCCGGCAGAAGACACCGAACGAGATCGCTCTGAACATCCTGCTGGCGAGCCTGTCGATCATCTTCGTGGTGGTCGTGCTCACGCTGGCGCCGGCCGCCGGATACTCGGATGCCGCCCCGACCGTTCCCGTGCTGATCGCCCTGCTGGTCTGCCTCATCCCGACCACCATCGGCGCGCTCATCTCGGCCATCGGGATCGCCGGCATGGACAGGCTGGTGCAGCGGAACGTGCTGGCGATGTCCGGCCGTGCCGTCGAAGCGGCGGGCGACGTGACGACGCTGCTGCTCGACAAGACCGGCACCATCACGTACGGCAACCGCCGCGCGGCCGAGTTCACGCCGGTCGGCGGAGCGGACAGCATGGAACTGATCCGCGCTGCTGCGCTCTCGTCGCTGAGCGACCCGACCCCCGAGGGCGTCTCCGTGGTGGCGCTCGCCGGACAGCTCGGCTACAGCCACCAGGGCGACCTGCGCGGCGACATCGTCCCGTTCACCGCCCAGACCAGGATGAGCGGCCTCGACCTCCCGGACGGCACCAGCGTGCGGAAGGGCGCGGCGAGCGCCGTCGTCTCCTGGGTGCGGGAGTCCTCCTCCGCTGCGCCCGGCGCCCTCCGCGACCTCGACGCCGCCGTGGAGCGCATCTCGTCCGTCGGTGGAACGCCACTGGCGGTGGCGACCAGGGATGCGAGCGGCGTCGCGACCCTGCTCGGCGTGATCTACCTGAAGGACGTCGTGAAGGACGGCCTGGCCGAGCGCTTCGCCGACCTGCGCAGGATGGGTATCCGGACCGTGATGGTCACCGGGGACAACCCGCTGACGGCGAAGGCCATCGCCGCGGAGGCCGGGGTCGACGACTTCCTCGCCGAGGCGAAGCCGGAGGACAAGCTGGCGCTGATCCGGCGGGAGCAGGAGGGCGGCAACCTCGTTGCAATGACCGGCGACGGCACGAACGACGCGCCCGCCCTCGCGCAGGCCGACGTCGGCGTCGCGATGAACACCGGAACGTCGGCGGCGAAGGAGGCGGGCAACATGGTCGACCTCGACTCCGACCCGACCAAGCTGATCGACATCGTCCGGATCGGCAAGCAGCTCCTCATCACCCGCGGCGCCCTGACCACGTTCTCCATCGCGAACGACGTGGCCAAGTACTTCGCGATCATCCCGGCGATGTTCGTCGGCGCGTTCCCCGGGCTCGCTGCGCTCAACATCATGGGGCTGCACTCCCCCGCGTCCGCGATCCTCTCGGCCGTGATCTTCAACGCCATCGTGATCGTGCTGCTCATCCCGCTCGCCCTGCGCGGCGTGACGTACCGGCCGTCGAAAGCGTCGGCGCTGCTCGGCCGCAACCTGCTGATCTACGGTCTCGGCGGCATCGTCGCCCCGTTCATCGGCATCAAACTGATCGACCTGCTGGTCGCGCTGATCCCCGGTTTCTAAGGCCGGATCCAGGAAGAGAGAACGACAACCATGAACGGAATGCGTGGCGCGTGGCGCCACTACTGGGTCGCCATCCGGGCGATGATCGTGCTGACCGTCGCACTCGGGATCGTCTACCCGCTGGTGCTGACCGGCATCGGCCAGGTCGCCTTCCCCGCGCAGGCGAACGGCTCGCTGATCTCGGAGAACGGCACGACGGTCGGCTCCGCGCTGATCGGGCAGGGCTTCACGGACAAGAAGGGCAACGCGCTCGCGGAGTGGTTCCAGTCTCGGCCGTCCGCCGCGGGCGACGGCTACGACGGGGCGGCGTCCTCGGGCAGCAACCTCGGCCCGAACAACCCCGAGCTGCTGAAAGCGGTGAAGGAGCGCACCGCCGCCGTCGCGAAGGACGACGGGATCGCCGTCGCCGACGTGCCGATCGACGCGGTGACCGCATCCGGATCCGGGCTCGACCCGCACATCTCGCCCGCGTACGCGCTCGACCAGGTGCAGCGGGTGGCGCACGCCCGCGGGCTCTCCGTTGCAGCGGTCCGCGCGCTCGTCGAGTCTAAGATTCAGGGACGGGACCTCGGCTATCTGGGCGAGCCCACCGTGAACGTGCTCCAGCTGAACATCGCACTGGCGAAGATGGACGAGTAGAAGAAATGCCACGTGGCCACCTGCGGGTGATGCTCGGCGCCGCGCCGGGCGTCGGCAAGACGTACGCGATGCTCGAAGAAGGCAAGCGGCTGCTGGCGCTCGGCAAGGATGTGGTGGTCGCCGTCGTCGAGACGCACGGCCGCGCGGCGACGGCCGGCATGCTGGACGGCCTGGAGGTCGTGCCGCGCCGCACCGTCGAGCACCGCGGCGTCGAGCTGACCGAGCTCGACCTGGATGCGGTCATCGCCCGCGCCCCGCAGCTCGCGCTGGTCGACGAGCTCGCCCACACCAACGCCCCGGGCTCGGAGCACGAGAAGCGCTGGCAGGACGTGGATGCGCTGCTCGCCGCGGGCATCGACGTGATGTCGACCGTGAACATCCAGCACATCGAGTCGCTGAACGACGTGGTGGAGCAGATCACCGGCGCCCAGCAGCGGGAGACGATCCCGGATGCCGTGCTCCGCCGCGCCGACCAGATCGAGGTGGTCGACCTGGCGCCGCAGGCGCTGCGCGACCGGCTCGCCGACGGCGAGGTCTATCCGGCCGCCCGCATCGACGCCGCGCTCTCCAACTACTTCCGGCTCGGCAACCTCACCGCACTCCGGGAGCTGGCGCTGCTCTGGCTGGCCGACGAGGTCGACAGCGCGCTGCAGCAGTACCGGGCCGAGCACGGCATCGCAGGAACCTGGGAGGCCAGGGAGCGCGTGGTGGTCGCGCTCACCGGTGGTCCGGAGGGCGACACCCTGCTGCGCCGCGGCGCCAGGATCGCCGCACGGTCGGCGGGCGGAGAGCTGCTCGCCGTGCACGTGACCAGCCAGGACGGCCTCCGCGAGGCCACTCCCGGAGCGCTCGCGGCGCAGCGGGCGCTGGTCGAGCAGCTGGGCGGCAGCTACCACCAGGTGGTCGGCAGCGACATCCCGCGCGCGCTGGTCGAGTTCGCGCGCGGGGAGAATGCGACGCAGCTTGTCATCGGCGTCAGTCGTCGCAGCCGCCTCGCCGCGCTGCTGACCGGTCCGGGGATCGGGTCGACCGTGATCAGGGAATCCGGCGACATCGACGTGCACATCGTGTCGCACGCGCGGGCCGGCGGCCGGTTCTCGCTGCCGCGCGTCCGGGGCGGCCTCACCGCTCGGCGGCAGGTCTACGGGTTCGCGCTCGCCCTCGTCGGCGGTCCGCTACTGACCTGGCTGCTCACCAGCATGCGTTCGTCGGAATCGATGACGAGCGACGTGCTCGCGTATCAGCTGCTGGTGGTGATCGTCGCGCTCGTCGGCGGCATCTGGCCCGCGCTGTTCGCCGCCCTGCTGTCCGGGATCACCCTCGACTTCTTCTTCGTGGCACCGCTCTACACGATCACCATCAGCGAGCCGCTGCACCTGCTTGCGCTGGTGCTCTACCTGGTGATCGCCGCGCTCGTCAGCCTGGTGGTCGACCAGGCCGCCCGCAGGAGCAGGGCGGCGAAGCGCGCGGCGGCGGAGGCCGAACTGCTCGCGACCGTGGCCGGCGGGGTCATCCGCGGGGAGAACGCGCTGCAGGCGCTGGTCACCCGCACCAGGGAGGCGTTCGGGCTCTCCGGGGTGCGCCTGCTCGACGGCGAGGACGTCGTCTCCACCGATGGGGAGCCGTCCGACGACGAGCACACCCAGAGCATCCCGGTCGGCACCCGCGGAACCCTCGAACTCTCCGGGCGGACACTCGAAGCGGGCGACCGGCGGCTGCTCGCCGCGATCGTCGCCCAGCTCGACGCCGCCCTGGAGCACCGCGACCTGCAGGCGACGGCCAGCGAACTCGGCCCGCTCGCCCAGGCGGACCGGGTGCGCAGCGCCCTGCTCGCCGCCGTCGGTCACGATCTCCGTCGCCCCCTCGCCGCGGCGACGGCCGCCGTCACCACCCTCCGGCAGACCGACATCACCCTCGCAGGAGCCGACAGGGATGCGCTGCTCGAGACCGCGGAGGACAGCCTCGGCAACCTGGCCCAGCTCGTCACCAACCTGCTCGACGTGAGCCGGGTGCAGGCGGGTGTGCTGGCGGTCTCGCTCGCGCCGACCGACATCGACGACGTCGTGCCCGCCGCGCTCGACGAGCTGGGCGTCGGTCCGGCCGACGTGGAGCTGGACCTGCCGGACACCCTGCCGCCGGTCGCCGCCGACGGCGTGCTGCTGCAGCGCGTGCTCGTCAACCTGCTCGGCAACGCCATCCGGTTCAGCCCGGCCGACGCGCGCCCGGTGATCGCGGCCAGCGAGTTCGGCGGCCGCGTGCAGGTGCGCGTGATCGACCACGGGCCCGGCATCCCCGGCGAGCGCCGCGACGCCGTCTTCGTCCCGTTCCAGCGGCTCGGGGACACCGACAACGACACCGGCATCGGGCTGGGACTCGCACTCTCCAAGGGCTTCGTGGAGGGGATGGACGGAACGCTCGAGGTGGAGGACACCCCGGGCGGCGGTTTGACGATGGTGGTGGCGCTTCCCGTCGCGTCCACCGTGCAGCACGGAGGAGAGCCAGCGTGAGAATCCTGATCGCCGACGACGACCAGCAGATCCTCCGGGCGCTGCGCATCCTGCTGACCGCCCGCGGCTACGAGGTCAGCGTGGCCACGAACGGGGCGGAGGCGCTCAGCCAGGCCGTCGAGCACCACCCTGACCTGGTGATGCTCGACCTCGGGATGCCGGAGCTCAACGGCATCGAAGTGATCCAGGGGCTGCGCGGCTGGACGTCCGTACCCATCCTCGTGGTCTCCGGCCGCACGGACTCCGCCGACAAAGTGGATGCGCTGGACGCCGGCGCGGACGACTATGTCACCAAGCCGTTCGCCGCCGACGAGCTGCTCGCGCGCATCCGGGCGCTGACGAGGCGGCAGACGCCGTCGACGGACGAACCGGTCGTCACCTTCGGGGACATCGCCGTCGACCTGGCCGCCCGGCAGGTGACCAGGCGCACCGGCGGCGCGGAGGAGCCCGTGCGGCTGACCCCGACGGAGTGGGCGATCCTCGACGTGCTCGTGCGCAACCCGAGGAGGCTCGTGACCCGGCAGGCGTTGCTGACGCAGGTCTGGGGGCCGCAGTACACGAGCGACACCGGCTACCTGCGGCTCTACCTGGCGCAGCTGCGCAAGAAGCTGGAACCCGAGCCTGCGCACCCGCGGTATCTGCTGACCGAGCCGGGGATGGGCTACCGGTTCGTGCCGGACCCGGACTGACCCGGCCGGTTCAGATCGAGCTTCGCCACGGTGGTCGCCGGGTCTGTGTCGTCCACCCGGTCCACGATCAGTGCATCCGGTGTGCACTGCCACAGCATCTGCACCGCGCGCACCCCGGCGACGGTGGTGAGCAGCGCGAGTCCCAGCGTCACCGCGAACGCGGCCACCCAGTAGACGAGGTTGCCGACGGCGCTCTGGAACATGTCGGCGCGGGCGGCGAACTCGAACGAGTCGACGGGAGGCGTCACGAACGACGGCATGGTGAAGAAGAACCAGACGCAGAACCAGTAGCCGATCGCGACGAGCACGATCACGAGCGCCGTGAGGGCACTCGCCGTCTCGGCGATCCGTCTGGTGTTCGGCTGCTTCGCTGTCACCCTGCCTCGATCCGTCCCCTCGAGTATTCCGGTTGGGCATCCCGGTGGAGGAATGGGCCGGCTGTTACGCCGGGTTCTGTCCTGGTGCGAAAGCACCGTGGACGGCCATCTATCTCGGGACGACGTTACCGCCGCCCTCTAGCGGTCTACCCGGAAACTCGGCGAGCAGCCTCAACGTTTCCTGTCTGACCTTGCTCCGGGCGAGGTTTACCGAGCCGGCCGGGTCACCCCGGTCGCTGGTGGGCTCTTACCCCACCGTTTCACCCTTACCGCGGAAACGACCCGAAGGTCGCATCCCGTGGCGGTCTGTTCTCTGTGGCACTGTCTCGCGGGTTGCCCCGGGTGGGTGTTACCCACCGCCCTGCTCTGTGGAGCCCGGACGTTCCTCGGCGGCCTGCCGAAGCAGACCGACGCGACCGTCTTGCCGGCCCATTCGCCTCCAGACTATCGCAGCGGCTAGAGCCCGGACTCCTCGTTCCTGATCAGGATGGCGCCGCTGTCCGGGCAGAGCACGACGTCGTCGTCCGCCGCGCGGCGGATGACGGACAGGTCGGATTCGGTGAGCTTCACGTTGCTGCCCATCGAGACGCCGCGCACGAGCAGGGCCGCTCCGATGCCGTAGCGGGCGCGCTGCTTCTCGTAGAGCTCGACCAGGTCGGCGGGGATGCCGGACACGATCGCTTCCCTGTCCTTCGCGAGGGCCGTGCGCTGCGCATCCACCTTCGCCAGCTCGTCGGCCTTCGCCGCCTCCAGCGCCTGGACCCTGCTGTCGAGCTCCGCGCGCTCCGCCTCGACGGCGGCGAGCGCCGCCTCCTGCTCCTCGACGCGCTCCATCACCGTGAGCTCGATCTCCTCGAGGTCGTCGCGGCGCTTGCCGAGCGCGGTCAGTTCGGCTTCGAGCGCCTGCACGTCCTTGGTGGAGGAGGTCTGCTGCAGGCGTCCGCTGTCGCGTTCCATGCGCGCCTCGACAACGGCGACATCGGATTCGACGCGCTTCAGTTCTGCGCGGGAGTCCTCGAGTTCGCCCGTGCGGGCGATCCAGCGGGTGCGGAGCGCATCCACGTCGGGCTGCAGCGCAGCGAGCTCGGCGAGCTGCGGGAGGTTCTTGGCGACGTGGTTGAGCTGGTTCAGGCGGGTGTCCGCCGTCTGGAGGCGAAGGAGCTCGTTCTGGTCGGTGGGGCTGGCTTTCACGGTTGTCCGCTCTCTGTGGATGGCTGGTGTGTGCGGGGCGCGATCACTGGAGGATCGCGAAGTCCCACGGGTCTGTTCTCAGGTCGCTGACCTCGACGACGCCGCCGGGCAGTTCCCGCCTGAGCTGCTCGGCCGCCGTGTCGAGCCACAGCCACTCGCTCGCCCAGTGGGAGACGTCGAGGAGGGCAGGCCCCCCTCCGACGGCCGCCTGCTCGCGCGCCTCGGACGCCGGGTGGTGGCGGAGATCTGCGGTGATGTAGACGTCGGCGGCGCGCACCGCGTCCGTGCCGAGCAGCGAGTCTCCTGCTCCTCCGCAGACGGCGACGGTGCTGACCGGCTGCTGGTAGTCGCCCGCCGCCCGGATGCCGCCCGCTGTGGCGGGCAGGATCTCGGCGAGGCGCCGGGCGAGCGCGCCGAGCGTCGTCGGCTCCGCGAGCGTCCCGATCCTGCCGATGCCGGTGTCGCCCGCTCCCCCGGCCGAAGGCGCGATCGGCGTCGTGGCGGTGAGCCCGAGCAGCGAAGCGAGCACAGCGGAGGTGCCGTCGGCGACGACGTCGGCGTTGGTGTGCGCCGCGATCAGGGCGCAGTCCGCCTTGATCAGTCGTGCGAGGATCGCGCCCTTGTATCTGTCCTCCGCCACGCTCGTCACGCCGCGCAGCAGCAGAGGGTGGTGGGTGAGCAGCAGGTCCGCTCCCCCGTCGACGGCCTCCCCGACGGTCGCGGAGACCGCGTCGACGGCGAGCAGGATACGCTCGATGGGCGCTGCCGGATCTCCGGCGACGAGACCGGGCGCATCCCATGCCTCTGCTCCGGAGAGCGGCCAGAGCCGCTCGACGGTCTCGCGGACGGAAGCAAGCGTATGGGGCACGGGATAGAGCCTACTTGCCGAGGGACAGCGCCGCGGTGTCGATGGAGTCTTCCTGCTGGCGGAGCGCAGGCACACCCGCGACGATCGGGGTCAGCAGGCCGATGCCGAGCGCGACCACGACGCCGATGTCCGTCGTGCCGAGGTCGCTGCCCGGTGCCACGCCGAGCAGCCGGAACAGGTAGCCCTCCCAGCGCAGCCACGGCAGGTCGGACGAGATCAGGCCGAGGCCGATCACCGTGGCGGCGGCGAGCATCCCGAGGTTGGTCCAGCGCCAGTCCGGGTATGCTCCGCCGGCGTGCAGCAGGGACGGCTGGTGGAAGCGCCGGGTGCGCAGCATCATCTCCGCGACGAACAGCCCGGCCCACGCGGCCACGGGCACGGCGAGCGTCGTCGGCAGACTCCGGACGACGCTGGACAGGTCGCTCACGGTCGCGGCGAGCACGAACCCGGCGAGCGCGATGGCGCCGCCGACGGCGACCGTGCTCCATCTCCTGCCCAGGCGAGCGCCCAGCGCCTCCAGGGTGAACCCGCCGGAGTAGATGTTCAGCACGAGCCCCGAGATCAGGCCGAGGCCGACGGCGAGCAGCAGCGGCACGGGATACCAGCCCGGGAGGCCGAGCCGGGAGAACGCGCTCACCGGGTTGCTCGCGAAGTCCTCGGCGAGCGCCCTGTTCGACGCGGCGAGCAGGCCGCCGTACGAGATGAGGACGAACGGCGGGAGGGCGGCCCCGAAGGTGGCCCAGAGCATCCCCGTCGCACCCGACGAGGTCGGCCGCTGGTAGCGGGCGACGTCGGCGCTGCTGTTCGCCCAGGCGAGCCCGAGGTAGCTGAAGACGAGCACGGCGCCGGTGATGACCCTCAGCCAGATCGCGTCGGGCGCGGCGAGCGCGGTCGGCAGGTCGACGAAGCGCCAGGTGACGGCCACCATCACGACGATGAGTACACCGGATGCGATGGTCAGTACCAGCTGCACGCGCGCGACGAGCGCGTAGCCGAAGTATGCGACCGCGAGCGCCGCGCCGATCGTCACCACGATGCCCGCCGTCGTCGGCAGCACGGGGTCGGCCGCCCAGCCCTCCGCGGTGAACAGCGTGCCGGCAGACGCTCCGGCCAGCCACAGCAGCACGGCGCCCCAGAACAGCCTGGTGAGCAGCGCGAGGGCTGCCGGCACCACGTTCCCGCGCAGGCCGAACGTCGCCCGGGACACCACCATCGTCGGCTGCCCGCTCCACTTCCCGGCGAGCGTGCCGAGTCCGAGCGGCAGGAACGACAGCGCCACCCCGACCAGCGTGGCGACCAGCATCTGCCGCAGGCTGAGGCCCAGCGTGAAGAGGGTCGCACCGACGCCGACGCTGATCAGCGACGATGTCGCCGCGAACCACAGCCAGAAGAGCCGGGATGCGCGCCCCACCCGCCGCTCCACCGGCGTCGGCCGCAGGTCGGCGTCCTCCACCTCGAACGGAGGGGCTGGCACGGGTTCGTCGCCGAACAGGATGCGCTCCCCGGTCGCCACCCGCGCGCTCGCCACCGGAGCCGCGAGCGATCCGGTTGGCAGGCGCACGTCGTCGGCGTCGTCCACCAGGTCGTCGTCGATGGCGTCGCCGACCGGCCCTGCGACCCCGAGGTCGTGGGCGGCGATGGCGCCGGTGCCGACGAGCGGGAGCGGCACGGAGTCCAGGCTCAGCGCATCCGGATGCTCGACCGGCAGCGGGGCGAGCGGCACGACGGGCACGGGCTCCGAGTCCCGCGGCGCGAGTTCGAGAGGCACGAGATCGAGCGGCTCCGGCCTCCGCTGCCCGGCGGGCGGGACCCGCGCGGACGGTGCGATCCACGCGCTGAAGGTCGGCTGGGCGCCGGGCTCGACACGCGGAGTGGGGAGGTCGTCGAAGCTGATGAGCTGGGTGGGGAGTCCGTCGGTGTCCGACAGCTCCTCGGCGTCGGCGTCCGCGGCGGCGTCCGCGTCGTCAGCATCAGGCGGGTACTGGATCGGGATCGCAGCGGTCGCGCGGGCCACCAGCACGCTCTCCAGGTGCTCGATCGCCGCGAGCGTGTCGTGTGCAGCCAGGTCGTGGCCGACGAGCTCCTTCACCTCGTCGTCGGTGAGGGAGCCGGGGTCCGGTTCGACCTCGTCGCCTTCCATGACGAAAGCCTAGCGATGTGACAGGTCCACACGCCGGTTCGGGGCTACGATCTACTCGATGAGCGAGACGATCGAGACACCGTACGAAGACCTGCTGCGCGACGTGCTCGCGAACGGCGCCCAGAAGTCCGATCGCACGGGCACAGGAACGCGCAGCGTGTTCGGCCGCCAGCTGCGATTCGACCTCGCGGACGGCTTCCCGCTGATCACCACCAAGCGGGTGCACTTCAAGTCGATCGCCTACGAACTGCTCTGGTTCCTCCGCGGCGACAGCAACGTCGGCTGGCTGCGCGAGAACGGCGTCACCATCTGGGACGAGTGGGCAGACGAGCAGGGCGAGCTCGGACCGGTCTACGGCGTGCAGTGGCGATCCTGGCCGGCGCCCGACGGCAGCCACATCGACCAGATCAGCCAGGTGATCGACACCCTCCGCAGCGACCCGGACTCCCGCCGCATCATCGTGTCCGCCTGGAACGTCGCGGACATCCCGCAGATGGCGCTCGCGCCCTGCCACGCCTTCTTCCAGTTCTACGTCGCAGACGGCAAGCTCTCCTGCCAGCTCTACCAGCGCAGTGCAGACATGTTCCTCGGCGTGCCGTTCAACATCGCCAGCTACGCGCTGCTCACCATGATGGTCGCCCAGCAGGTCGGCCTGGAGCCCGGAGAGTTCGTCTGGACGGGCGGTGACGTCCACATCTACGACAACCACGTCGCCCAGGTGGAGGAGCAGCTGTCCCGCGACCCGTACCCCGCACCGACGCTGCGGTTCGCCAGGGAGCCGGAGAGCATCTTCGACTACCGCTACGAGGACTTCGTGATCGAGGACTACCAGCACCACCCGGCCATCCGGGCGCTGGTCGCCGTATGACGGTCGCGCTCATCTGGGCCGAGGCGCACGACCGCGTGATCGGCTCCGGCGGCGCCATGCCCTGGCACCTGCCGGAAGACCTGAAGCACTTCCGCGCCCTCACCGGCGACGACACCGTCGTGATGGGCAGGCGCACCTGGGAGTCGCTGCCGGAGCGGTTCCGTCCGCTCCCCGGCCGCACGAACGTCGTGGTCACCCGTCAGGCCGACTGGTCGTCGCCCGGCGCCGTCGTCGCGCACAGCATCGACGAGGCGCTGGCCGCCTCCCCCAATGCGGCCACCTGGGTGATCGGCGGCTCCGAGCTGTTCGCGCTCACCGCGCAGACCGCAGACCGCATCGAGGTCACCGAGATCGACATCGCCGTCGACGGGGACACCTGGGCGCCGGAACTCGATCCGACCGGCTGGACCGTCGAGCGGGAGGACTGGCAGACCGCGGCGAACGGGATGCGCTACCGCTTCGTCCACTGGATCAGGTGAGCCCGGCCACCAGATTCACGGTCGTCGCCAGGATCACGGAGCCGAACAGGTACGACAGCAGCGTGTGCCGCAGGATGGCGCGCCGGATGTGCGGGTTGCCGATGTTGGTGTCGCTCACCTGAAACGTCATCCCGAGGGTGAACGAGAGATAGGCGAAGTCGCTGTACCGGGGCGGCGCCTCCTGGTTGAAGTCGATGCCGCCGACCGGGTTGTGGTAATACATCCGGGCGTACCGGAGCGTGTAGATGGTGTGCACCAGGGTCCAGGACAGCCCGACGGAGGCGATCGCGAGGAGCGCGAGCCAGGCCTGCGGGGCGCCGTGCACCTGCCGGGCGGCCACCAGCACGACGACGATGGCGACGACGCCGGCCAGGCTGGCGATCAGCAGCAGCAGGTCGGAGGTCCTGGTGCCGGGATCCTCCCTGGTCGCGTGGCTGCGCGTCTTGTCCGCGTCCATCCGCCAGACGATGGCCCACACCCAGACGATGTAGACCACGCAGGCGGCTGCCCATCCGGTGATCGCCGCGAACGGCCACGCTCCGAGCACCCCGGTGATCATCGCCACGATGAAACCGACCAGGAACGCCGCGCTCATCCGCAGCCTCGAACGGCCGCGCGTCTTCACATCTTCCGCCACACCTGCGATGTTCGCACACGCTCGCCGCCAGGAGCCCACGCCACTGCGGGCGCGGCTACGATCGGATGGTGACTTCCGCGCCATCTGCCCTCGCTGCCCTGTCCCCCGACGCGCTCCGCGCCGCTCACGCCGAATTCGCCGCGGCGTACGACGAACTGCGCAGCGCCGGTCTGAAGCTCGACCTCACGCGCGGCAAGCCGTCCGCCGAGCAGCTCGACCTCTCGAACGACCTGCTGCACCTGCCGGACGGCGCGTACCGGGATGCGGCGGGCACCGACCTCCGCAACTACGGAGGAGCGGCGGGGCTGCCCGAGCTGCGCGCCATCTTCTCGGACGCGATGCAGGTTCCCGTGCCGCAGCTCCTCGCGCTCGGGAACGCCAGCCTCACGGTCATGCACGACGTCATCGTCCAGGCGCTGCTGCACGGCGTGCCGGGCGGCGAGCGTCCGTGGGGTGCCCAGCCGATCAGCTTCCTCGCCCCCGTGCCCGGCTACGACAGGCACTTCACGATCTGCGAGCGCTACGGCATCCGCCTCATCCCCGTCCCGCTGAACGACGACGGCCCCGACGTGGATGCGGTGGCCGCCCTGCTCGCCACCGACGACAGCATCAAGGGAATGTGGTGCGTCCCCGTCTACTCGAACCCGAGCGGGGCGGTGTACTCGGAGGAGGTCGTCCGCGCCCTCGTCTCGCTGCCCGCGGCGGCCGACTTCCGCCTGTTCTGGGACAACGCGTACGCCGTGCACCACCTCACCGACGAGCGCCCGGCGCCGATCGACGTGCTCGCCCTGGCCGCCGAGGCCGGCAACCCCGACCGCCCTCTGGTGTTCGCCTCCACGTCCAAGGTCACCTTCCCCGGCGCGGGCGTCGCGTTCGCCGGCGGCTCGCCCGCCAACGTCGAGTGGATGCTGCACAACCTGTCGGCGCAGAGCATCGGCCCGGACAAGCTCAACCAGCTCCGTCACGTCCAGCTGCTCCGCGATGCGGACGGGCTGGCCGAGAAGATGGAGAAGCACCGCGCCATCCTCGAACCCAAGTTCGCCGCCGTTTCCCAAGCGTTCGAGCGCCGTCTCGCGCCGTACGGTGGCGGCACCTGGACGGCGCCGAAGGGCGGATACTTCGTCAGCCTCGACGTGCTCGACGGCTGCGCGAAGCGCGCGGTGCAGCTCGCCGCGGAGGCCGGCATCGCTGTCACCCCCGCCGGTGCGACCTTCCCGTACGGCGACGACCCGCGCGACACGAACATCCGGATCGCGCCGACGTTCCCTCCGCTCGCGGAGCTGGAGACGGCGCTGGACGGGCTCTGCACGGCCATCCTGCTCGCCGAGGCCGAGCTGCTGCTGGCGAACGGCGACGCCGGGCAGGCATGACCGGCTGGACCGTGCGCGCGAGCGTCGAGGACGATTGGCAGGCGTACCGCGCCCTCCGGCTGGAGATGCTCGAGGACACGCCCATCGCGTTCCTCGAAACGCTCGACCACGCCCGCGCGCATCCGGACGAGCACTGGCGCAACCGGGCGGCGAACCCCACGACGACGAGCCGCCTGTTCGCGGCCGTCGCCGACGACGGCCGCTGGCTCGGCACGATGGGCGGCTTCCACGCGACGGGCGCTCCGGCCCCGCACCTGGTGGGCGTCTACATCACGCCGGAGTTCCGCGGCCGCGTGCACGGCATGGCCGACGCGCTCCTGGATGCGGTGATCGCCTGGGCGCGTCCGCGCGGCTCACGCCTGCTCCTGCAGGTGCACGAGGCCAACACACCCGCCCAGCGCTTCTACGCCCGCCGCGGCTTCGCCCTCACGGGCAGCACCGTCCCGTACCCGCTTGACCCCAGCACCCGCGAACTCGAGATGTCCCTCCCCCTCCTCCCCTGAAAATCGAGTCCGAACTTATTCACGCGACACGCCGGTGCAGGGCGTGAATAAGTTCGGACTCGATGGTTTGGGAGAGGCGTCAGCGGACCGGACGGAAGCCGAGCGCGAGGTCGGTCAGGAGGCGGGCGCCGAAGCCGGTTGCGCCCTTGGAGCGCCAGGAGTCGTCCGTCTCGGAGTTCATCGTGCCCGCGATGTCGAGATGGGCCCACGGCACGCCGTCGACGAACTCGTTGAGGAACAGCGCGGCCGTCGTCGCCCCCGCGAACGGGCCGCCCAGGTTGGCGATGTCCGCGATGTCGGAGTCGAGCGCCTTGCGGTATTTCTTCTCCAGCGGCAGCTGCCACACCTTCTCGTCCGTTGCCGTGGCTGCGGCGGTGGCCTGGTCGACCAACGCCTGGTCGTTTCCGAACAGCGCGGCGCGGATCGGGCCGAGCGCCATCAGCGCCGCCCCGGTGAGCGTCGCGATGTCCACGATCGCATCCGGCTTCTCCTCGGCCGCGAGCGCCAGTCCGTCGCACATCGCGAGCCTGCCCTCCGCATCCGTGTTCTTCACCTCGATCGTGGTGCCGTTGCGGGCGGTGAGCACGTCGCCGAGCTTGTACGCGCTGCCGGAGGGCATGTTGTCCGTGCACATCAGGAACGCGGTCACGGTCGTGGTGCAGCCCAGGTCGCGGAGGGACGTGAAGGCGCCGAAGATCGCCGCAGCCCCTCCCATGTCCATCTTCATCAGCAGGTGCATCGGATCGGACGGCTTGAGGCTGATGCCGCCCGAGTCGTACATGATGCCCTTGCCGACCATCGCCAGGTGCCCGGTCGGCTCGCCGTTCGGGGTGTACCGGAGCTTGATCATGCGCGGCTCCTCCGCGCTTCCCGCGTTCACCCCGAGCAGGCCACCCGTTCCGAGCTCGATCAGCTGCTGCTTGTCGAACACCTCCACCTCGATGCCGAATCGCTCGGCCAGGGAGAGCGCCAGGTCGCCGAAGTCGGTGGCGGTGAGGTGGCCGGGAGGCGTGTTCGCCAAGTCGCGGGCGACGTTCGCTCCCCGGGCGCTGACGACGCCGCTCGGGATGCCCGCCGTCACCCCGGACGCGTCCACGCCGTCGGCGAGCAGTTCCACCGCCGTGAGCTCGGTCACCTTCGGGTCGCGCTTCAGCTCGCTGAACCGGTATCGGGCGAGCAGTACGCCCTCCGCCGCCACCTGTCCGACCCGCTCGGCGGGCACGGAGCCGACGTCGGTCAGCCGCAGCCCGACGCGCGCGGACGACGACGCCGCGCGGGCGAAGGCGGCGGCCGCGTCGCGCAGCGCGTCCGCGTCGATCCCGGAGGCGTCCCCCGTGCCGATCGCGTAGAGCAGCGGCGCCGAGCCGGTCGGCACCAGCAGCGTCTGGCCTGCCTTCCCGTCGAAGCCGGCGCGGGAGAGGGCGTCCCTGTCGAGACCGATGGACGCATCCACGTCGCCGTCGGAGCCGACCGTGACGCCGACAGCATCCAGGTCGGCGGAGAACGAGGCGACGGCGTCGAAGTCGACGACCCGCTCGGGGACGATCGACGGCACGGAGGTGAACGAGCCGGGGATGAGTTTGTACGCGCTGGAAGTCATGGGTTCAGTCCTTCGAGGTTGCGAGGGTGGTCACGGTGTCGCCCTGCTCGGCGACGGGGTCGTCCGGGGACTGGATGTCTTCCGGATCGGACGGTTCGAGCTGCTCGGGCAGGTCGCCAGGGCGACGTCCGGGCATCCTGCCCGCCGGGATGATCGCGAGGAGAGCGATACCGGCGAGGCCGAGCAGCGAGATGTTGAGCGCCCGGAGGCGTGCGTCGGCGTTCACGGCGACGGCCTCGTCGACCTGCGCGGGTGTCGCGTCCGTGTTCGTCGCCAGGAAGTCCTTCAGGTGATCGTTGGTGACGAAGTTGGCGTCGTCGAGGTTCACCTGCGAGACCAGCGCGGGCGGCAGGGTCGGGTGGTCGGCGAGGCTCGACGAGAGCAGGCTGCCCAGGATCCCGACCGCGAACACGCTCGCCACCGCGATCCCGACACTGCCGGAGAGGTTGTGCACGAGCCCTCGCCAGGCTCCGACATCCCCGGCGAGCTTCTTCGGGGCAGCGGAGAGCAGCGTGTTGAAGACGAGGGCGACGATCGAGCCTTGGCCGATACCGAGCACGATCAGCCCGACCACCACCACGAACTGCTCCCACTCGTTCCGCACGCTGAACGCGAGGATCACGAGCCCGGCCGCGACCACGATGAAGCCGAACCGGGCGAGCACCCGCGGCGAGAAGCGCTTGTAGAGGGTCGCCACGAACGTGCTGGCCACGAAGATCGACAGCGTGTACGGGATGACGGCGATCGAGGTCTCGAAGCTGCTTCTGCCCTGAACCACCTGGATGTACAGCGGGATGAGGAAGTTGGCGGCCGTGCCGACGAAGAGCATCGTCCCCATGCAGATCGTCACGGCGCGCTCCGAACCGGTCGCGAGCACGCGCAGGTCGAAGATGCGCGGCTTCTTCTCCGTCTGTCGCTTGCGCAGCCAGACGAAGAAGAGCTGGCCGCCGATGAGGCCGAGCAGGATCAGCACGGGCGCGGGAGACAGCCCGAGGATGGTGAACGGCGCTCCGTCCGTCGCCAGCACGACGCCCCACGGTTCGAGGCCGCTGAAGCCGAAGCTCAGCAGGATGATCGTCACGGCGGCGATCAGCGCTCCGGTCCAGTCGATCGCGAGGTCGCGCTGCGGCGGAACGACCTTGAAGCGGAAGCTGAGCAGGAAGTTGATCACGCCGAGCGCCACGATCAGCCAGAACGACCAGCGCCAGCCGATGGTGGAGGCGAACGTGCCGGCGATCAGGAGGGCGAGAACACCGGCGGCGGGGATGGCGGCGGCGAGGAGTCCGATGGCGGTCGCCTGCTGCTCGCGCTTGTAGTTGGTGGCGATGAACACCGTGAGCGCCGGGGCCACGAGCGCGATCACGGCGCCGGAGACCGCCTGCGCGATGAACAGCATGGCCGGGGTGACGCTCAGCGCGACCACCGCCATCGCGACCGCGTGGATGACGACCGCGATCTGGAACACGCGCCGCGTGCCGAACCGCGCGCCCACTTTCGCACCGAGCAGGATGAAAGCCGCCATCGCGAAGGTGCCGGCGGTGATCGCCGTGCCCACCGACGTCGCGGCCATGTGCAGGTCGGTCGTGATGCCGTGCATCGAGACGGTGAGGGTGTTGACGGCGAACGACGCCTGGATCTGCGTCAGCACGACCACGATGAGCGGCAGCCACGACGTCTTGGCTGCCGTCGTCGGGACTGTGGTAGCGGGTGAGCTCATCGCTCCGCCCTCCTCTGCTGTTCGGTTGTCTCCCTGGTGGGAACTGGCTTCATTCTGGCCGCGAGGAGGGCGGTCTGTCATTACATGTATTTAGCGGGTTTCAGGCCTCCCCGAAACCGGTCTCGATGAGGGCAGCCAGCGCATCCACTGCGGGCACGCCGTCGTCGTCGGAGGACGCGATCTCCGCGGTCGTACCCGCCGTGAGACCGAGCGACATGATGCCGAGCAGGCTCTTCGCATCCTTGCCGTTGACGGTGACGGACGCGCCGAAGGTGTTCGCGAGTTTCACGAACTCGGCGGCTGGCCTCGCGTGCAGCCCGTCCTTGTTGCGCAGGACGACCTCGCGCACGTAGCGGCCACCCGGTCCGGCGGATGCGGCAGCACCGGATGCGGGCGCAGCACCGGATGCGGACGACGCCGCCTCCGCCCACGCCGACCGCGCGTCCTCCGCCGCCGCGACGACGGCGGCCAGGTCGGCGCCGCTCTCCGCGGCCACGGCCGCGGCGACACCGCCCTCCACGAACGGCACGTCCACAACGGCCACCTGCGCGCGCTGCTCGTCGGTGAGCAGGTCGAGCACCGTCTCCGCCGTCAGCAGAGCGGAGCCGAGGTCGCTGATGACCACGACCCCCGCCCCGGCCTCGGCATCGCCGACCGCTGCGCTGACCTTCGCGAAGCTCGTCCCGATCCCGCCGTCGTCCGTCCCGCCGGCAGCGACGAACCGCACGGACGGCGCCATCTGCCCGGCCAGGGCGACGACCCCCTCCGCCAGTTGCACGCTGTGCGAGACGAACACGATCCCGACGCGCTCAGTCATCGGCTGCCGCCTCCGCCGCAGCGCGCAGCAGCAGCGCGGTCGACTGCGCACCGGGGTCCCGGTGCCCCGCAGACCGCTCCCCGAGGTAGCTCGCGCGCCCCTTGCGGGCGACGAGCGGCTCGGTCGCGACGGCTCCGGCCTCTGCGGCGTCCGCCGCCTCGCGCAGGACGTCGGCGGCGGACGCCCCGGCCTCCTGCGCCGCCCTGGCCGCATCGACCGCCGGCGTCCAGGCGTCGATCATGGTCTTGTCGCCGACCTCGGCCTTGCCGCGCGACACGATGCCGTCGCGGGCGGCGGCGAGCACGGCGACGAGCGTCGCGGCGTCGATCTCCGTCGCGTCGCCGATCGGGTCCCCCGCCTTCAGGAACGCCGTGCCGTAGAGCGGGCCGGATGCGCCGCCGACGGTGGAGATGAGGGTCATGGCGATCGACCGGAACGCCGCGTTCGGCGTCGCGTCCTCCGGCAGCTTCCCGAGCGCATCCACCACGGCGTGCATACCGCGGTCCATGTTCTCGCCGTGGTCGCCGTCGCCGATCTCGCGGTCGAGCGTGTTCAGCTCGTGCTTGTGCTCGGCGATGACCGCCGCAGCGGCCGTCATCCAGGCCTTCACCCAGTTCGTGTCGAGCGCCATGAGCGCCTCCTCTCCTCGTCGATTCTCTAGAGTCCCCAGCGGAGTGCGGCGGTGTGCACCGGCGCATCCCAGAGGGCGGTCAGTTCGTCGTCCAGCTTCAGTACCGAGATGGATGCGCCCTGCATCTCCAACGAGGTGACCAGGCTGCCGACGAGGGAACGGCCGAGCGTGATGCCGCGTTCGTCCAGGATCTGTGCAGCGCGCCGGAACACGATGTACAGCTCGGACAACGGGGTGCCGCCCATCCCGTTGACGAACAGCAGCACGGAGTCGCCGGAGGAGAACGGCAGATCGTCGAGGATCGCCGCCATCATCCTGTCCACCAGGGCGTCGGCCGGCTGCACCTTCACGCGCTCGCGGCCCGGCTCGCCGTGGATGCCGACACCGAACTCGATCTCGTCGTCCGCGAGGTCGAAGCCCGGCTCTCCGGCGTGCGGCACCGTACCCGCGGAGAGCGCGAGTCCGATCGACCGGACGTTGGCGTTCACCCGCTCGGCGATGGCGGTGACCCCGGCGAGGTCGTCTCCTCTGTCGGCGGCTGCTCCGGCGATCTTCTCGACGAGCACGGTGCCGGCCACGCCGCGGCGGCCCGCCGTGTACAGGGAGTCCTGCACGGCGACGTCGTCGTTGGTGACCACCGAGGTGACCGTGATGCCCTCCGCGGCGACCAGGTCGGCCGCCGTCTCGAAGTTCAGCACGTCCCCTGTGTAGTTCTTGACGATGTGCAGCACCCCCGCCCCGCCGTCGGCCGCCTTGGTGGCCTCGACGATCGGCATGGGCGTCGGGGAGGTGAAGACCTCGCCGGGGACGGCGGCGTCCAGCATCCCCTTGCCGACGAATCCGGCGTGGAGGGGTTCG